>NZ_CP050453.1 GCF_014171575.1 Microbacterium sp. Se63.02b
ATGTCATCACCTGCCCAGCCCGACGTCCCGATCTGGACCACGGTGCAGGATCTTCTGGTCGACGACGATCGGGTCACCCCGCAGCTTCAGGGGTTCCTGAGTCTCGCCGTGCCGGCGGGCGTCATGGCGGCGACGCTCTATCTCGAGGTTCCCAACGACCTCACGGCGGCGCAGATCAACAAGCGACTCCGTCTTCCGATCATGGAGGCGCTCTCACACATCGGCGATGAGGTCACCTCGTACCGGGTCGTGGTGAACCATGAGCTCGCGGAGCAGCCGACAGCGCCGATCGCGGTCGGTGACTTCGGACGCCAGGAACCGACACGCATCGAATCGCCGATGGAGCAGCCGACGCAGCTGCGGCACGAATCACGCTTGAACCCGAAGTACACCTTCGACAACTTCGTCATCGGCCAGTCCAACCGCTTCGCGCATGCCGCAGCGGTCGCGGTCGCCGAGGCACCGGCCAAGGCATACAACCCGTTGTTCATCTACGGCGACTCGGGCCTCGGTAAGACGCACCTCCTGCACGCCATCGGCGACTACGCGCAGTCCCTCTATGCCGGGGTCAAGGTTCGCTACGTCTCGAGTGAGGAGTTCACGAACGACTTCATCAACTCGATCGCGAACAACCGCGGCGCGGCGTTCCAGGCCAGGTACCGCGACGTCGACATCCTCCTGATCGACGACATCCAATTCCTCCAAGGGCGCGCCGAGACCCAGGAAGCCTTCTTCCACACGTTCAACACGCTTCACGATCACAACAAGCAGGTCGTGATCACGAGCGATGTGGCCCCCAAGCACCTCACGGGGTTCGAGGATCGGATGCGGAGCCGCTTCGAGTGGGGTCTCATCACCGACGTTCAGGCACCCGACCTCGAGACCCGCATCGCCATCCTCCGCAAGAAGGCCCAGAGCGAAGCACTCCACATCCCGGATGAAGTTCTGGAGTACATCGCGACGGTGGTCTCGTCGAACATCCGTGAACTCGAGGGTGCGCTCATCCGCGTCTCGGCGTTCGCCAGTCTCAACCGCTCTGCGCTCGACATCTCGCTCGCCCAGACCGTGCTCCGCGACATCATCGACACGGCGGAAGACAACATCATCTCGCCGACCGACATCATCACGGCGACCGCGCAGTACTTCAAGCTCACCGTCGACGACCTGTACGGCTCGAGCCGGTCGCAGCAGATCGCGACCGCCCGACAGATCGCGATGTACCTGTGCCGGGAGCGCACGAGTCTGTCGTTGCCGAAGATCGGCCAGCTCTTCGGCAATCGCGACCACACGACGGTCATGTACGCGTACAAGAAGATCAGCGAGCTCATGAAGGAGCGGCGTTCGATCTACAACCAGGTCACCGAGATCACGACGCAGCTCGGTCGTCGCTGAGTCCGCACCGTCTCCGCCGAGGGGGCACACCGCATCCGGATGAGGAGCGGTGTGCCCCCCTCTTCTTGTACTTGACACCGCTCAGGTGCAACCGATAAATGCCTCTATGCACATGTGGATAACTTGTGGATGAGAGCGCTCCGGATCGGGACGAATGTGGGCCGATCGGTGGAACCTGTGGATAACTCGGGGTTCGGCACCAGGCCCCAAAAACGGTGGAACCCGCGGTTTCCTCAGGGATTCCACAACTGACAGCCGTGTAGTTCCCTACTCGCTCTTGATATCCACCGAGTTATCCACAGTATCCACAGCTGTTAACACTGTTAAGGAGTTAACCCATTCAAGGCGCGATCCGATCACCAGACGGTGGGGAGAACCGTCGGAGGGACGACAAGAAGCTCGGCGTAGGGATACGCGGGAGTGTGGGGCTAGCATGGGAAGCCCTGCACCGGCAGGAACGACGACAACGCGTCACAGATCGACGACAAGGGAGCACCCGTGAGGTTTCAGGTCAACCGCGATGTCTTCAGCGAGGCTGTCTCGTTCGTCGTCAAGCTTCTGCCCCAGCGCAATCCGCAGCCGATCCTCGCCGGAGTCCTGATCGAGGCAGACGGCTCCGGACTCACGCTCTCGGCCTTCGACTACGAAGCGTCTGCTCGCACCACGATCGAAGCCACCGTCGACACCCCGGGCACAATCCTCGTGCACGGTCGACTGCTCTCCGACATCGCCAGCCGGCTGCCGAATGCGCCGATCGAGATCGCCGTCGAGGAAGACGGCGGTATCGCCGTGACCTGTGGCTCCGCCCGATTCACCCTCGCTGCCATGCCGGTCGAGGAATACCCGTCGATCCCCGAGGTCACCGGGTCATCCGGCGTCGTCCCGGCCGATGACTTCGGCACCGCGATCGCCCAGGTCGGATTCGCGGCGTCCCGCGACGACGTCACGCCTGTGCTCACCGGTGTCCAGCTCGAGGTCTCGGGTCACAACCTGAGCCTGGTCGCCACCGACCGGTACCGTGTCTCGCTCCGAGACGTCCCATGGGACGGAGAGTCGGTCGAAGCGACCGCTCTGGTTCCGGCTCGCACCCTGCTCGAGGTCGGTAAGACGTTCGGTCATGCCGGCACTATCCAGGTCGCGTTCTCCGGAGCGGGTGACCGCGAGATCATCGCATTCACCGCAGGCAACAAGACAGTGACGTCGCTGCTCATCAAGGGCAACTTCCCGCCGGTGAGGCGTCTGTTCCCGGAGCAGACCGACCACTACGCCGTCGTCAACACCGCCGATCTCATCGAAGCGGTTCGCCGCGTCTCTCTCGTGCTCGACCGCGCTGCTCCGCTGCGTTTCACCTTCTCGAACGACAGCGTGACGATGGATGCCTCCGGCAGCGAGCATGCACGGGCCTCCGAGTCGGTCGATGCGATCCTCTCCGGTGGCGACGAAGTCACTCTGGGCCTCAACCCCCAGTACCTGATCGAGGCTCTGGGTGCGGTGAAGAGCGAGTTCGTGCGGGTGACGTTCACCTCGAGCGACAACGCCAACAAGCTCAGCCCGGTCCTCATCACGAGCCAGACCTCTGTCGATCAGGCAGGTCTGGATTCGTTCAAGTACCTGCTTCAGCCCAACCTCCTCCTTCGCTGATCCCTCACTCCCCGTCATACCCGAACGTCCCCGGATCAGCCAGTAAGACGATCCACGGAACCGTCGCAGGTGACGATGCTCCCGGAGCGAGCATCGGGAGGGGCCCCATGAAGTGGGAGGGAACCCGCTCTGCGAGCGAAGGGTGCGTCTTCACCTGCGACCCACAAGCACCAAAACCGAGAAGAAATCCCGTGTCAGACCCCGAAGGTAGGCTGGCTCCGTGATTGTGGAGCACCTGAGTCTGGTCGATTTCCGCAATTACGCGACCGCCGAACTCTCACTTCACCGCGGACCGAACGTGCTCGTCGGGCGCAATGGGCAGGGCAAGACGAATCTGGCCGAAGCCGTCGTCTTCCTCGCGACTCTCGGCTCGCACCGCGTGTCGTCCGACGCTCCGCTGGTGCGCGATGGCCAGGAGTTCGCCGTCATCCGTGCCCGGCTGTCGCATGGCGAACGTCGCGTCCTCGCCGAGGTGCAGGTGAATCGGCAAGGTTCGAACAAAGCACGAATCAACGGCGCCCCTTCGAAACCCAACGAACTGCCCCGCTACGCGCACGTCGTTCTCTTCGCCCCGGAGGATCTGCAGATCGTGCGGGGCGACCCGTCTGCACGCCGCAGGTTCAGTGACCAGCTGCTGATACAGCGCACCCCGCGGATGGCAGCGGTGCTCGGCGACTACGACCGTGTGCTCAAACAGCGAAACGCACTTCTCAAGTCCGCACGGGCGCGCGGTGTCCGGGGCGAGGGACTGAGCACCCTCGACGTCTGGGATGACAAGCTCGTGGCCCTCGGGTCCGAGATCATCACGGCACGACAGCGACTCGCGACCGATCTGCAGCAGCCGGTGGCCGACGCCTACGAGGCCATCGCCGGAGCCGACCATAGGCCTCGACTCGAATGGGCGCTGTCGGTCGATGGGGGAGATCCGGAAGAAGAAGACGGTGTCGTCGACGACGCCGAGGCCGCACCGGTCGGAGACACGGCCCGGATCGCCGAGATGTTCCGTGCGTCGCTCGCTGCGAAGCGATCGAACGAACTCGATCGTGGGCTCACCCTCACCGGACCCCACCGCGACGACCTCGTGCTGCGGGTGCGCGATCTTCCCGTGAAGGGCTACGCATCTCACGGCGAGTCCTGGTCCGTCGCCCTCGCACTGCGGCTCGCTTCGGCCGAATTGTTGCGGAGCGAGTCGCCCGCGGGCGATCCCGTGCTCATTCTCGACGATGTGTTCGCAGAACTCGATGCCGACCGCCGTCAGAGGCTCGCGGGTTTGACAGCAGGATACGAGCAGGTGGTGGTCACCGCTGCGGTGGAGGAGGATATCCCTGCGGTGCTGCATGCGCATGTGGTCCACATCAGCGCCGGGACCATCAGCGATGACCGGGCGGTCCGGCACGCACACGGATCCAGCGAGAGTGAGGCGGGTGACGATGAGTGACGCGGTTCCGGCTCCCGCAGCCGAGGTCCCGGAGACGGTCGCCACCTACCTGCGCCTGCGTGGCCTCAAGCCGAGTTCCACGAGCTGGAAGCGCAAACGCCGTATCGCCGTCGACGATGACAACGCGCCGTTCACACCAGGGCGGGATCCGGGAATGCTCGGTGACATCCTCGATCGGCTGACCCGCGACTCCGGATGGCAGACCACCCTCGCTCGCGAAGACCTCGTGCGGCAATGGGCCGATCTCGCCGGCGCCGACACCGCGAAGCACTCCGAACCTGTCTCTCTCGAGCGTGGATTGCTCACCGTGAAGTGCGATTCGACGGCATGGGCGAAGAACCTCCAATTCATGCGAGCCACGATTCTCACCGAGATCGGTCGACGGTATCCCGACGCGGGCGTCGAGAACCTCCGCTTCATCGGCCCGGACGTCCCCTCTTGGAAATGGGGTCCCAGAGCCGTTCCAGGACGGGGCCCGCGCGATACCTACGGGTAGGGCACCGTGCAAGGGGTCTGAAACGCTCAGAGGGCCACACGCGGCCGTTGAGCGGCATTTCCCGACGAAACCCCGCTAGAATGGGAGTTCGTGATATCGATGTGGAGAATGCCCTCTGATGACGCCTGAATCCCCTGCTGACGAGACGGAATCGAACAACGGGGGAACCCCCGCAACCGAGGGCACCACTGCACCCAAGGCGAAGCAGCCGGGAGAGTACGGCGCGGATTCGATCCAGATCCTCGAAGGTCTCGAAGCCGTCCGCAAGCGCCCCGGCATGTACATCGGCTCGACCGGACCACGAGGCCTGCACCATCTGGTCTACGAGATCGTCGACAACTCCGTCGATGAGGCGTTGGCCGGCTACGCCGACACGATCCTGGTGACGATGCTCGCGGACGGCGGCGTCCGTGTCGTCGACAACGGTCGTGGAATCCCGGTCGACCCGCACTCGTCCGATCCCAACAAGTCGACGGTCGAGGTGGTGCTGACGATCCTGCACGCCGGCGGGAAGTTCGGCGGTGGTGCCTATGCCGTCTCCGGTGGTCTGCACGGTGTCGGCTCGTCCGTCGTGAACGCTCTGTCCACCCGCTTCGACGTCGAGGTCAAGCAGAAGGGCTTCGTCTGGCGCCACTCCTTCGCCGACGGCGGGGTCCCGCAGCAGAAGCTCGAGAAGGGCGAGGCGACCGACGACACGGGAACCAGCATCACGTTCTGGCCGGATGCCGAGATCTTCACCGAGACGATCGACTTCGACTACGACACGCTGCGCACCCGATTCCAGCAGATGGCGTTCCTGAACAAGGGACTGCGCATCGAGCTGCGCGACGAGCGAGAGTCGTCCGCTTACGAGGTCGAGGAAGACGGCGCGACCGTCACCAAGCAGCCCGGCGACGTCTTCTTCTACGAGCGCGGACTCGTCGACTATGTCGAATACCTCAACAAGGTGCGTCACGCCGAGGTCGTCAACGAGGAGATCATCGCCTTCGAATCGGAGGACACCGGACGGAAGATCTCGCTCGAGGTCGCCATGCAGTGGACGACCTCGTACACCGAGAACGTCTTCACCTACGCGAACACGATCAACACCCACGAAGGTGGCACACACGAGGAGGGATTCCGCGCGGCGCTGACCACCCTGGTCAACAAGTACGCCCGTGCGAACAACCTGCTCAAGGAGAAGGATGACAACCTCTCTGGCGACGACGTCCGAGAGGGTCTGACCGCCGTCATCTCCATCAAGCTGGGTGAACCGCAGTTCGAGGGTCAGACCAAGACGAAACTGGGCAACACCGAGGCGAAGGCCTTCGTGCAGAAGGTCGTGGGTGACCAGCTCGGAGACTGGTTCGAGCGCAACCCGAACCAGGCGAAGAACGTCATCCGCAAGGCGATCGATGCCGCGACGGCTCGTCTCGCCGCCCGCAAGGCTCGCGAGACCGCCCGCCGCAAGAGCGTCTTCGAGTCGGCGGCCATGCCCGACAAGCTCAAGGACTGCACGAGCAAGGATCCGTCGATCAGCGAGATCTTCCTCGTCGAGGGTGACTCCGCCGGCGGCTCCGCGGTGCAGGGTCGCGACCCGCACACGCAGGCGATCCTGGCGCTGCGAGGCAAGATCCTCAACGTGGAGCGCGCCCGACTCGACAAGGCCCTGGGCAACAAGGAAGTCCAGGCGATGATCCAGGCCTTCGGCACGGGCATCGGCGAAGAGTTCGACATCGAGAAGGCGCGCTATCACAAGATCGTGCTGATGGCCGATGCCGATGTCGACGGCCAGCACATCACGACGCTGCTGCTCACCCTGCTCTTCCGCTACATGCGCGGACTCATCGAGGCCGGTTTCGTGTACCTCGCGATGCCGCCGCTGTACCGCCTCAAGTGGTCGAACTCGGCGCACGAGTACGTGTTCAGCGACGCCGAGCGCGACGCCCTGCTCAAGCACGGCCTCGACAACGGCAAGCGCATCCCGAAGGATGCAGGCATCCAGCGCTACAAGGGTCTCGGCGAGATGAACCCCAAGGAGCTGTGGGAGACGACGATGGATCACACCACGCGCACCCTCCAGCAGATCACCATCGAAGACGCGGCCGCGGCCGACGAGATCTTCAGCGTGCTGATGGGTGAGGACGTCGAGTCCCGGCGCAGCTTCATCCAGCGCAACGCCAAGGACGTCCGCTTCCTCGACATCTGACGCCCCGCGGGCTCAGACCAGATGTGTGACAGAGAGATTGACTTATGACTGACGAAGAACGCACCGAGCCGGAACACGAACACGGCAAGATCGACCAGGTCGACCTGCAGTTCGAGATGCAGCGCAGTTACCTCGACTACGCGATGGCCGTCATCGTGGGCCGCGCCCTTCCGGACGTGCGCGACGGACTCAAGCCGGTGCACCGCCGTGTCATCTACGGCATGTACGACGGCGGCTTCCGACCGGACAAGTCGTTCTCGAAGTGCGCTCGCGTGGTCGGCGAGGTCATGGGGCAGTACCACCCTCATGGCGACTCTGCGATCTACGATGCGCTCGTCCGCCTGGTGCAGCCGTGGTCGTTGCGCTACCCGCTGGCTCTCGGCCAGGGCAACTTCGGCTCCCCCGGCAACATGGGCGCCGCAGCCCCGCGATACACCGAGACCAAGATGGCTCCGCTCGCGCTCGAGATGGTGCGCGACATCGAAGAAGACACCGTCGACTTCACCGACAACTACGACGGTCAGACGCAGGAACCGACGGTCCTCCCGGCACGCTTCCCGAACCTGCTCGTCAACGGATCGGTCGGCATCGCGGTCGGCATGGCCACGAACATCCCGCCGCACAACCTGCGAGAGGTCTCGGATGCGGCGCTCTGGGCGCTCGACAACCCCGGCCTCCCCCGCGAGGAGCTGCTCGACGGCCTGATCCAGCGGGTGCCGGGGCCGGACTTCCCGACCGGTGCCCAGATCCTCGGAACCAAGGGCATCCACGAGGCGTATCGCACCGGACGCGGCTCGATCACGATGCGCGCGGTCGTCAACGTCGAAGAGATCCAGGGACGCACCTGCCTCGTCATCACCGAGTTGCCGTATCAGGTCAACCCCGACAACGTCGCGGTCAAGATCGGCGACCTCGCCCGCGACGGCAAGATCACGGGTATCGCCGACATCCGCGACGAGTCGTCCGACCGCACCGGTCAGCGTCTCGTGGTCGTGCTCAAGCGCGACGCGGTCGCGAAGGTCGTGCTGAACAACCTGTACAAGCACACCCAGCTGCAGGAGAACTTCGGCGCGAACATGCTCGCGATCGTCGACGGCGTTCCGCGCACGCTCGCCATCGACGGCTTCATCTCGCACTGGATCGCCCACCAGATCGATGTGATCGTCCGGCGCACGGAGTTCCGTCTGCGCGAGGCCGAGAAGCGCATGCACATCCTGCGCGGATACCTGAAGGCGCTCGACGCGCTCGACGAGGTCATCGCGCTCATCCGTCGTTCGCAGACCACGGCAGATGCCAACGAAGGGCTCCAGACGCTCCTCGACATCGATGAGATCCAGGCTGATGCGATCCTGCAGATGCAGCTTCGACGCCTCGCCGCCCTCGAACGTCAGAAGATCATCGACCAGGCGAACGAGCTCGAAGCCCAGATCACCGACTACAAGGCGATCCTCGCCGACGAGGGTCGTCAGCGCACGATCATCCGCGAAGAGCTGACCGGCATCGTCGAGCGCTTCGGCGACGAGCGGCGCACGCACATCCTGCACGGATTCGACGGCGACGTGTCGATGGAAGACCTGATCGCCGAGGAGGAGATGGTCGTCACCGTCACGCGTGAGGGATACATCAAGCGCACGCGCAGCGACAACTACCGCTCTCAGCATCGCGGTGGCAAGGGCGTCAAGGGTGCCCAGCTGCGTGCGAACGACATCGTCGAGCACTTCTTCGTGACGACGACGCACCACTGGCTGCTGTTCTTCACAGACAAGGGCCGCGTCTACCGCGCGAAGACCTATGAGGTCCCGGAAGCCGGCCGCGATGCGAAGGGCATGCACGTCGCCAACCTGCTTGCTCTGCAGCCCGACGAGAGCATCGCCCAGGTGCTCGACATCCGCGACTACAAGGTCGCCGACTACCTCGTGCTGGCGACGCGCGAGGGCCTGGTCAAGAAGACACGGCTCGACAACTACGACACCAACCGTCAGGGCGGCGTCATCGCGATCCGTCTCAACGACGAGGACGAGCTGGTCAGCGCCCTGCTGGTGAACGCCGAAGACGACATCCTCCTGATCAGCCGTCGCGGCATGTCGGTGCGCTTCGAAGCCACCGATGAGGCCCTGCGTCCGATGGGCCGGGCGACGGCCGGTGTCCGGGGCATGAAGTTCAAGATCGACGAGGACTGCCTGCTCTCGGCATCCGTCGCCGCACCAGGTAAGTTCGTCTTCGTCGTCACCGACGGAGGGTACGCGAAGCGCACGGCGGTCGAGGAATATCGCGTCCAGGGCCGCGGCGGAACGGGCATCAAGGTCGCGAAACTGAACGACGATCGAGGCACTCTCGCGGGCGGTCTGATCGTCTCGGAGGACGACGAGGTCTTGGTGGTTCTGTCCAGCGGCAAGGTGGTACGCTCTGCCGTGGCCGAGGTCCCCGCCAAGGGTCGAGACACCATGGGAGTGGTGTTCGCCCGGACGACCGAGGCCGATCGCATCCTCGCCATCGCCCGTAATGGCGAGCGTGGCCTCGCAGACGAAGAGGCGGATGCGGAGGATGCCGACCCCCAGGCGCCTGAGACGACAGAGACCCCCGAGGATACAGACGCATGAGTACAGTGGCCGACAAGCTGGCGAAGAAGTCGACACGCAAGACAGGCGGCAAGCAGGTCCGACTCCGTCTGGTCTACGTCGACTTCTGGTCGGCTGTGAAGCTCTCGTTCCTCGGAGCGGTCGCTCTCGCGGTGGTCACCATGGTGTCGTTCTTCCTCATCTTCCTCGTGCTCCAGGCGACGAATGTGATGAGCACGGCCGAGAGCTTCCTGCTCGGCATCACCGACAACACGTTCGTGCTCTCCGAGGTCGTCGGTCTGCCGCAGGTCATGGCGTTCGCGGCGGTGGTCGCGATCCTGAACCTGATCGTCTTCACGGTTCTCGGCGCAGTGATCGCCGGAATCTACAACCTCGCCGTCAAGGTGACCGGCGGACTGCTCGTCGGCTTCATGTCGAACTGACCCACGGTTCCTCGAACCGGACGAAGGGCGGATGCTGCGGCATCCGCCCTTCGTCGTCTCCCGGGTAGGGAAAACCCGAAGACGAGAGTCCGGATGACTCGGTGTCGGCTCTGGGTGCCCCGCCGTACCTTGGAGACATGACCACTCAGACTGCGACCCCGGCACCCGCACCCGCGGTGAAGCCGCCGTCGCGCATCTTCCTCACGATCCTGCACCTGGCAGGTCTCGGAGTGCTCGGCGGCGCCATCTTCGGAATGCTCGCGGGACTCCTCGGTACCGGCCTCGGCCTCCTCTTCGTCGCGGGCGTCGGCCTCGTGCTCCTCGTAGGGCTCGTCTACGCTCTGTACGGCCTCGGCTGGTTCGAGGTGGCTCGCGTCGGAGCCCTCTACCGCACGCCCATCGCCCCCTTGCAGGTTCAGCGACGGGACCGTCCCGGCTTCGGCGGCTGGCTCCGCTCTCTCGGGCGCCAGGCGATCGACGGTCGCATGTGGCGCGCCGTCGCCAACTTCGCGATCTCGGCCATCCTCGGTGTTGTCGTCCTCCGTCTGTTCTGGGGCCTGGTGTGGTCGATCATCATCTCGTTCGCCCCCCTCACGGCCGCGGACGCGGTGATGGGACCCTTCGGCGGCGGAGGCATCCCCGTGGCATGGGCCCCTCTGGTGGGCATCCTCGGAATCGCCGCCTGCATCGTCGGGATGATCGGTCTCGCCCTGCTGCACCGGACCCTCTCGCTGGCGATCGTGGTTCGGAGCAGGGAGACGGAGCTCACCGAGCGGGTCCGCACCTCCTCCGCTCAGCGGGAAGGCGCGGTGCGCGCCGCCGACGTGGAGCGCACCCGCATCGAGCGGGACCTCCATGACGGGGTCCAGCCTCGGCTCGTGTCGGTCGGCATGACCCTCGGCCTCGCCCAGCAGAAGATCGACAGCGACCCGGAGACCGCGAAGGAGCTGATCAACGAGGCGCACACCTCGACGAAGGCAGCCATCACCGAGCTGCGGCAGCTCGCGCGCGGCATCCACGCCTCGGTGCTCGACGATCGCGGCCTCGACGCGGCCCTCTCCGCCCTGGCCGGACGCTCGCACATCCCCGTGCACCTCGACGTGCGCATGGACGGGCGGTGCAGCCGCGAGGCCGAAGCGGCGGTGTACTTCTCGATCGCCGAGTCGCTGACGAACGCGGCGAAGCACTCCCGAGCCAGCGAGGCGCGGGTCATCGTGCGACTTCGCGAAGGCAACACGCTCTGGGCCCGCGTGGAGGACAACGGGATCGGCGGCGCGCAGGTGCAACCGGGAGGCGGCCTCGACGGCATCGCCAACCGCATCCTCGCCGCCGGCGGAACCTTCCGTCTCGACAGCCCGCAGGGCGGACCGACCAGCCTGGAGGTGACCGTCCCATGCGCATCCTGATCTGCGAGGACTCCGTCCTGTTGCGAGAGGGCCTCGTCCGTCTTCTCGAAGACGCCGGCCATGAGGTGGTCGCGGCGCTGTCCGACACCGAAGGCCTCGAGGCCGCCGTCGCGGATACCGCGCCCGAGCTCTGCATCCTGGATGTGCGGCTCCCCCGACGTTCACCGATGAGGGCATCCGCGCGGCGCTGGCACTGAGGTCGACCGATCCTTCGCTCGCGATCCTGGTGCTGTCGCAGTACGTCGAAGAGCGATACGCCTCGGATCTCATCGCAGCGCAGGGCGGTCCGCTCGGATACCTGCTCAAGGATCGCGTCGCCGACGTCGCGGAGTTCCTCGCCTCGGTGCAGCGCATCGCGGAGGGCGCGACCGTGCTCGACCCCGAGGTCGTCGCCCAGTTGCTCACGCGACGGAATCGCGACGATCGGATGCTGCGGCTCACGGAACGCGAACGCACCGTTCTCGCGCTGATCGCCGAGGGGAAGTCGAATCAGGCGATCGCCGGACTGCTGTTCCTCTCGGAGGCCAGCGTCGAGAAGCACATCACCTCCATCTTCCAGAAGCTGGGCTTCGACCCGGACGAGTCCGGTAACCGCCGCGTGCTCGCCGCGCTCGCCCACATCGAGAACACGGGCGGCACGACGCCGCCGACCGGCCAGACAGGAGTGGCACGATGACCACCGAAAACAACGACGCCCCGGCAGAGCACACATCGTTCACGCCGCCGCCCGCCTCACCGCCGCCCCCCGGTGGACCTCAGATGTCCGCACCTCAGGCGCCCCCGTCTCCGAGTACGCCACCACCCTCCGCGGGTGGACGCTCGTCCGGCGCCACCGCGGTTCTGGTCGTGACCGCCGTCGTGGGCGGGATCGCCCTGCTGGGAACCGGCGGGACGGCCGCCGCGGCGGCGGCAGGCACCGTCATCTCGTCGAGTCGCCCAGACTCGGTGCAGACGGTCGATGTCGCGGGCATCGAGGGACTCGACGTCGACGCGGACGCCAGCAGCATGCGCGTCGAGTTCGGCGACGTCGATGAGGCGGAGCTGGCCGTGACCAACGGTCGCGGCACCGCGTGGACCTTCGAGCGTGACGACGATGAGCTGATCGTGCGGAGTCCGCAGGGTGTCTTCGGCTGGTGGTTCGGGAACTGGTTCGGCGATGAGGAGATCGCCGTGCTCACCCTGCCCGAGAGTCTCCGCGGCGCGGGACTCGACGCCGACCTCACTCTCGAGGCCGGCAGCCTCGACGTGGACGGGGACTTCGGGGTGCTCGACGTGACAGTGAGCGCGGGGGCCCTGGATGCCACGGGGTCTGCCGAGGAGCTCGACGTGCAGATGAGCGCCGGCCGTGCAGACATCATCGTCGATGGTGTCTCCTCCGCGGACCTGGGTGTGTCGGCCGGTGACCTCACGGTCGAATTGACGGGCACGCCTCCGACGCAGACGACGATCGACGTGAGCGCGGGCTCGCTGGATCTGACCGTCCCCGATGTCGAGTATGCGATCACCCAGGACATCAGCGCCGGCACGTTGAACGCGAAGGTCGACGAAGCCTCGAGCGCTCGCAGGACGATCGACGTCTCGCTCTCCGCGGGCACGGCGACCATCCGTCCGAGCCGCTGAATCCCGTCGGGGGTGGGGACTCTGCGTGGTCCTCGCCCTCGATTCGGATTTTCCGTCTTTCTCCGGTAAAGTCTTGGAGGTTGACGGGGCTATAGCTCAGGCGGTTAGAGCGCTTCACTGATAATGAAGAGGTCCCAGGTTCAAGTCCTGGTAGCCCCACTCCTCAATTCAAGAAACACCCTCACGGGGCCTTAGCTCAGTTGGTAGAGCGCCTGCTTTGCAAGCAGGATGTCAGGAGTTCGAATCTCCTAGGCTCCACAGGAAGATGAAGCCCCTGGCCGCCGCCGGGGGCTTCTTCCGTTGCGAGGTCTCACTCGGCAGGACGCAGGTCCCGCAGGATCGTGGCGTGACGCACGAGGAAGGTGCGCTCATCGAGCTTCTTGCGGCGAAGCCATCCGGTCACCTCGTCGTTGTGCTTGCTGGCGTTGCACGACGCGCACGCCGGGACCACGTTAGCGAGCGTGTATCGACCGCCACGGGAGATCGGCTGGATGCAGTCGCGTTGCAGTGCCGCGCCGTCTCCCCCGCAGTACGCGCACCCGCCCCAGGCCTCCATCAGCTCATGCCATTGTGTATCGGTCAAGTCATTGTCGACACGGGCGAGTCGCCCCTGACGTCGCTTGGCGTAGCGGGCACGGGTCGCCGGAGACGCGGTGGCGGAAGAGACCTTGCGGCGGCGGCGCATGGGCCGATGCTACCCCGACGGGCGCTGGAGCGTCGTCAGTCCGAGCCGACCGAGACGAGCTCGTGCGGCGCGACGTTCAACCGCTCGCCCCCCGCAGCCGTGACGACCACGATGTCTTCGATGCGGGCGCCCCACTCCCCAGCGAAGTAGATACCGGGTTCGATGCTGAACGCCATGCCCTCACGCAGCACGAGGTCGTTGCCCGGCGCGATGTACGGCTCCTCGTGCACTGAGACGCCGATCCCATGACCCGTGCGATGCAGGAACGCCTCACCCAGGCCCGCCTCGACGAGCACGGTGCGCGCGGCCGCATCGACCTCGGCCGCGGTGATGCCGGGACGCACGGCATCCACTGCCGCCTGCTGCGCGCGTACGAGAACGGCGATCCGCTCGGCTGCCGCGGGGTCGGGTGCGCCGACGACGTAGGTCCTCGTGCTGTCGGAGTTGTACCCGCTGGGCACGGCGCCGCCGATGTCGACCACCACGACGTCGCCCTGCTCGATCACGCGGTCCGAGACCTCGTGATGCGGGTCGGCACCGTTCGGACCCGATCCGACGATCACGAACTCGACCGTTCGGTGGCCTTCGGCGACGATGGCCTCTGCGATGTCGGTGGCCACCTCCCTCTCGGTGCGTCCGGCACGAAGCCACTGCGGAACGCGGCGGTGGACGGCGTCGATCGCCTCGCCGGCGCGACGCAACTCCGTGATCTCCTCGGCATCCTTGATCATGCGCCCTTCCCGGAGCACGGGTGTGGCGAGCTCCAGCTGCACACCGAGGCGCTCACCGAGAGGGATCACATGCAGCGCGGGCAGTGCATCGGAGACTCCTACTCGAGAAGCATGGCCGACGGCGGCGGTCACCAGCCCGTACGGGTCTTCGCCGTCCACCCAGTCGGCGATCTCGAGTTCGAGTTCCCCGACAGCCGTGCTGCGGACCTTGGCGAGCTCCATCCGCGGCACAACAACGGTCGGCGTCACGGCCGGTCCGATCACGAGGGCGGTCAGCCGTTCGATGGTGTCGCCCTCCACGCCCAGCAGGTACTGCAGATCGGGGCCGGGGCCCACCACGATGGCGTCGAGTCCCGACTCGGCGGCGAGCGATGAGGCCCGGGCGAGACGGGCGGCGTACACGGCGGCGGGGAAGGGCAATGTGCTCACGGCATCCACGCTACTGTGCACCCCTCGCACTGGGCACCCGATCCTCCGACGGAGTTGCCCCGCGACTCTCGGTCGCCGTCAGCTGATCGCGACGCGGATGCGCTCCGCCAGGAACTCGAGGTCTTTCTTCGTCAGGTCGGTCACGGCGTAAGCGGTCGGCCATACGGTGCCGTCGTCGAGGTTGGAGATCGGTTCGAAGCCGAAGGTCCCGTAACGCACCTTGAACTTGCTCGCCGGCTGGAAGAAGCACAGCACCTTGCCGTCTCGACCCCACGCGGGCATGCCGTAATAGGTGCGGGGAACGAGTTCCGGCGCGACCTCGGAGACGAGCGCGTGCAGCTTCTCGGCGAGAGACTTGTCCTCCGGCGTCAGCTTCTCGATCGCCTCTTTGAGATCGGCCTCTCCTGCAGCTCGCAGCTCCTCCGGAGACTTCTTCGCCCGAGAACGCCGAGTTCGTGCTTCCTTCGCTGCGGCCTGCATGGCCTCGCGTTCCTCGGCGCTGAAGTTCTTCTCTTTCTCCGCCATGACCTGTCCTCTCGATGTGCTGCCGGTGTGGGACTCACACTACGGATTCCGGACCAGGACGCGCTTCTCGATTCGTGATCGATCCTCGGGGTCCGCGTCGTCTGACACGCGGTCATCGGGACCTTCCGCCGCCGGATAGTGTGTGAGCCATGGACCTGCGTGTCGCGGCGTACGCGGTCGTCACCGATGACGACGGGCGTCTGTTGCTGGCGCGCTGGACGGAAGGTCGCCGCGTGGCCTGGACGATGCCCGGTGGTGGCCTCGAACCCGGCGAATCCCCTGAGGATGCGGTTCGTCGTGAACTCCGGGAGGAGACCGGCTACAGCGTCAAGGTGGGGGAGCTCCTCGGTATCCACTCCCGGGTGATCCCCGCTGGCCGTCGCGTCCAGAAAGCTGCAGACCCCCTGCACACCCTTCGCATCGTCTATCGAGCCGAGGTCACGGGTGGCAAGCTCCGCTTCGAGACCGGCGGGTCGACCGACATGGCGGAGTGGTTCTCCCTGAAGGCCGTCGCCCAGCTGCAGCGGGTGAAGCTCGTCGACATCGCGATGCGCATGGCGGGGATCATCTGATCCCGACCCGGATCGTCGACCCGGGAGTCAGCGGTCCTCGGGCACGGAGATGTCGGCGACGGTGGCCCCGTACGCGGCGATGAGGTCGTCGGCTTCGACGAAGAGGCTGTAGCCGTGGGCGCCCGCTCCCATCGCGATCCGCCGGCCGACGATCGACTCGTCCGCATAGACCGGCCACGCGGTCGTGCTGCCGATCGGCACGATGGTGCCGCGCTCGTAGCCGGTCGCCGCGAGCGCGAGCTCCGGCTCAGGGAGCCGCAGCTTGTTCACGCCGACCAGTGCCCGCAGCTTCGGCCAGGATATCGAGCGCCCACCGGGAACCAGGGCGAACAGGAAGGTGTCATCCGACCGCTTCACGACCAGCGTCTTCACGATGCCGGAGGCGGGGATGCCGAGCAGTTCCGCGGCCTCGAACAGGCTTCCGGCGGCGGGGCGCTCGCGGATCTCGATCTCGAGGCCCCGCGCGCGGGCCGCATCGCGCACCCGTGCATGCTGATCGCCTCCGCCACCGGAGGCGACGGAGGCGGGATCAGAGGTGTTCACGCGTCAGGAGCGGAGAGCGGGTCGTCGGCGACCCAGAGCTCGTCATCCGCGCGCAGCGTCTGCCATGCGGCGTAGAGGACGCCGACGGCGGCCGCAGCACCGAGGATGATCGCGATGACCGACCCGAGGCCGGGACCCGACTTCTGCTTCTTGCCGAATGCGCCACGAGGCGCGGGGGCCGAGACCCCGTGGCGCTTGGCGTTCGCGACGTCCCACGCGGTCAGCGCGGATCCGACGACCCCGCCGACGATCGGGACGACCTTGTCGTCGACGACGTGCTTGCCGAACTGCACACCGCGGTCGACGGTCGGGGCGACACGACGGTTGTACGCGTCCTGGATCACGGGCACGACCTGCTCGCGATTGATGTTGCCGAGCTGACGACCGGCCTCACGGGCGACGTCAGCGGCGTGGCCGACGAGCACCTGCTGGTTCTCCCAAAGCTGGTTCGCGTCGTTCTGAAGACGACGCAGTTCCTTCTTCCGCTTGCGGCTGAGGCTCACGATGCTCTCCTGTCCATTGGAGTACGGGTTCCCCATCTTGCCACGAGAGGCTGGATGCCGGGCGGGAATCGCCCGGCCCTTGCGCCTTCGTCCGATCCGCGGTACACCGGGCGAACTCACCGAAAGCTCTGCGAGAATGAGGGCATGGCTCACGCTTCTCACGTCGCAACCCTGCACACCAACCACGGTGACATCGTCATCAACCTCTTCGGCGATCACGCCCCGAAGACGGTCAAGAACTTCATCGGCCTCGCCGACGGCACCCAGGAGTGGACGCACCCCGCCACCGGAAAGCCGGGCGAGGGACCTCTCTACAAGGACGTCATCTTCCACCGCATCATCCCGAACTTCATGATCCAGGGCGGCGACCCGCTCGGTAAGGGTGTCGGCGGTCCCGGTTACAACTTCGACGACGAGATCAACATGGAGCTCAACTTCAACGAGCCCTACATCCTCGCCATGGCCAACGCCGGCCTTCGTCGCAACGCCATCACCGGCAAGCCCGAGGGCACCAACGGCTCGCAGTTCTTCATCACCACCGACCCGACGCCGTGGCTGCAGGGCAAGCACACGATCTTCGGCGAGGTCGCCGACGACGCCTCCAAGGCTGTGGTCGACAAGATCGGCGCCGTGCAGACGGGTCCGGGCGACCAGCCGATCGAGCCCGTGGTGCTGCAGTCGATCGACATCGTCGCGGCCTGACGACAGCTGCGGCCGATCCGGATGACCACGCCTGAGTTCACGAGCAATCGCGAAAACTTCTGCTACCGGCATCCGGATCGGCAGAGCTTCGTGCTCTGCCAGCGGTGCATGCGCACCATCTGCCCCGAGTGTCAGACACAGGCGCCCGTCGGCGTCATCTGTCCGCAGTGCATGAACGCCGAGCGCAAGAACCGTACGCCGGCACAGAAGAAGGCCGCTCGCCGCTGGGGCGGTCGCGGCACCGGGACGATGGCGATGGCCCGGAGCGGAAGGCCCGTCGTCACCTACGCGTTGCTCGCCGTGACGTCGTTCATCGGACTGGTGCAGCTGATCCCGGGGATGAATCAGCCGATCACCCAGGCTCTGGGCTTCTTCGCTCCCTATCTCTACCCGAACCTCTTCGCTCTGCCCTTCGAACCATGGCGTCTGCTCACGGTCCTGTTCGTCCACGGCGGCTTCATCCATCTCGCGCTGAACATGCTCGCCCTGTGGATGCTCGGGCAGAGCCTCGAACCGATGCTCGGTCGTGTCCGCTTCCTGGCGATGTATCTGATCAGCGGCCTCGGCGGGTCGGTGATGGTCGCGCTCCTCGCTCCAGGGTCGTGGACGGTCGGCGCATCCGGCGCGATCTTCGGGCTCTTGGCATCGTTGCTCATCATCGGACGCCACATCGGCGCCAACGTCACGGGGATCCTCGTCATCCTCGGGATCAACTTCGCCTTCGGCCTGTTCGTCGGCGGGATCTCCTGGCAGGCCCACCTGGGCGGCGCGGTCGTCGGCGCCCTGGTCGCCCTCATCTACACCCGGACGAAGCGCCGTGATCAGCGCACCTGGCAGATCGTGTTGCTCGCAGCACTGGTCGTCCTGCTGCTCGTGATCGTCGCCTTCGTTCCGCCCCTGCTCCTTTTGGCCTGATCCGGAGTTGTTAACAGGGTTGTTAACCCCTGTGAATAACACCGGTGTAATTCTCCCCAGGCTGTGGAGAGTCTTGTGGATAACTCTGGCTCCCGCATGAAGAAAGGCCCCTCGCGATGCGAGGGGCCTTTCGAGAAGAAGGAGTGGCGTCAGCGCCAGCGTGTGGTCATCAGGAAGCCGATCAGAGCGATGCCGAGACCGATCGCGAGGTTCCAGTTGTCGAGCCCCGGGATGGGGAACTGCATGCCCGAGATGTAGAACACGAGGATCCAGGCGAGACCGAGGAGCATGAAGCCGATCATCACCGGCTTGAACCAGACGGCGTTGGGAGCTGCTTCGCCTTCGGCGCGCTCGACGGCGGGTTCTTCGGTCTTGTGGTCACGTGCCATGCCGTCATTGTACCCAAGACATCTGTGCCGCGCCGAGAGCCCTCGAGTTCCGGTGCGGCGCATCTCGCACGGGACCCTCGCCGGTCGTAGCGCCGATCCGGTGACTGTTCAGCGACGACGGATATGATCACGGCATGACCGCAACCGTCGTGCCTGGGGGGCGACGCCCGCGACGAGAGCGACCGCGCTCCCGCGCCACTTTCGCGAGCGTGCTCGGCGAGCTCCTGCTCACCGCCGGAGTGATCGTCCTGTTGTTCGTCGCGTGGCAGATGTGGATCGGCGACATCATCATCAGCGCTCAGAAGAACGACGAGGGTGCGGCCATCTCTCAGCAACTGGCTCAGGCAGAAGCACCCGAGCTGCCGCCCGTGGTCGAGGATGACGAGGGAACCCCGACGTACGTCCCACCCGTACCGGCCGCGCCCGCCGATGGAGCGTGGTTCGCACAGATGCACATCCCCCGCTTCGGAGCCGACTACAACTTCGGGATCTATGGCGGCACGAGCCGCGCTCGTACGCTGGACCAGAAGGGGATCGGGGTCTACAAGGGTTCGAAGATGCCCGGCGAGGTCGGCAACTTCTCGATGGCCGGGCACCGCACCACGTGGGGCAAGCCGTTCAATCAGCTCGACAAGCTGCAGTTGGGCGATGCGATCGTCGTCGAGACGCCCGACGGGTGGTACACATACCGGTTCCGGACGCTCGAGTATGTCAAGCCGACTCAGACCGACGTCCTCGCCGATGTCCCGCAGATGCCCGAGCAGCAGACCGGTGAGCAGTACATCACTCTCACGGCCTGCTCGCCGCTGTATTCGCTCGCCGAGCGCATCGTCGCCTACGGGGTCTTCGAGAGCTTCCAGCCGCGCGCAGAGGGACCGCCCAGTGCACTGACCGACCCGCCCCCGCCTCCGGCCGCCCCATCGGTATGACCATGGACGTTCACGAGAGAGAAGACTGATGTACGCCGCACTCTGGCGCCTGCTGCCCGGTCCGTGGTGGCTGCGCGTGCTGATCCTGGTGATCGTCGTCGCTGCCATCCTCTACGGTCTGTTCTGGTACGTCTTCCCGTGGGTGAGTCCGATCATCTCCCCCGGCGAGGTCGACGTCGAATGACCCGCGTGCTCGTGGTCGACAACCACGACAGCTTCGTGCACACGCTCGTCGGCTACCTCCACGAACTCGGAGCGGAGACCGCGATCGTCGAGTCGGACGCCGTGGACGCCGACGAACTCGAGCGCCTGATGCCCTCCCACGATGCCGTACTCCTCTCCCCCGGACCCGGTCGTCCTGCCGACGCCGACGCATCCGTCGCGGCGGTGCGGACCGCGGCACGCCTGCGCACGCCGACTCTCGGCGTCTGCCTGGGCCATCAGACGATCGGCGAAGCCTTCGGTGCGCACGTCGACGAGGCGCCGGAGCTCATGCACGGGATGGTCTCGGCGGTGTCGCACGACGGATCGGCGTTATTCTCGGGCATCCCCTCCCCATTCGAGGCCGGCCGTTACCATTCGCTGGCGCTCGCGGAGGCCGACCTCCCGCCCGGTGTGGTCGCCACGGCGTGGACCGAGAGCGGAACGGTCATGGCGCTCGCCCACCGGGAACTGCCGCTGTGGGGAGTGCAGTTCCACCCCGAGAGTGTGCTCACAGAGGGTGGCTACCGGCTCCTCGCCAATTGGCTCGAGCTGTGCGGCGCGCAGGATGCCGTGGCCCGTGCAGAGAGCCTGCACCCGCTGTCACGCTGACCCGTGTCGCTCCAGCGACGCTCTACGACTCAGCCCCCGGCGCAGTACCGCAGCTCGACAGACGATCCGACCGGGACGTCTCCGGGCGCGACCGACATCGAGTGCACGGTCGTCGGCTCGGTCGCGGGGCAATCCGTCTCCTCGACCGGAACCGGGTTCAATCCGAGATCGGTGAGATTCGTGGTGGCGGCATCGACGGTCCAGCCGACGAGGTTGGTCAGAGTCACCTTGCCGCTCGCGACCTCGACGTTCACGACGGTCCCCGGAGCCACCTCGCTGTCCGCATCCTCGCTGGCGGACATCACGGTTCCCGCTGCCAGGGCCTTGTCGTTGCGCTGGATCACCGTGCCGAGCTCGAGCCCCGCGGTCTTCAGCGCCTTCGTGGCATCGGCGAGGGCCATGCCCTCGATCTTCGGCACCGTGACCGTCTCGACCCCGGACGACACATGGACGGTGACGGTCGACCCTTCCTCTACCGAGACTCCAGCCTCGGGATCGGTGCGGATCACGTTGCCCTCCGCGATGTCCGGGCTGGATTCGATCACGATCTTCGCCGTGAGGTCGAGCTTGGCGAGATCGTCCTGCGCGCGCTCCGAGGAGACGTTCACGAGGTTCGGTACGATGCGTGATGTGCTGGGTACCTCGGGCGGCCGCATGCTGATCGTGACCACCCAGAACAGCACGGACGCCAGCAGCACGGCGAGCAGAGCGACACCGGCCCAGATCCAGGCGACCGGCGGACCCGACTGGGTGCGGGTCATGGTGGTGTCGGTGCTGAGCTGTCGCAGCGACCGCGCCGTCTCCTGAGCCTGCCGCGGGCTCGGCCCGTACAGTTCGCTCGTCAGCGACCCGAGTTCCTTGCGCGTCGGAGCGTTGCCCGCGACGGCGGAGTCGAGGGCGGCGCGGAAGTGCGCGGCGTCGGGGTACCGCTGGTACGGATCCTTCGCGAGTGCCCGCAGCACGATCGGGTCGAGTGCGCCCGGTGCGTTCTCGTTCACCTCGGTCGGCGGGATCGGGGTCTCGCTCACGTGCTGGTATGCGACGGCGACCGGAGACTCACCACGGAAGGGCTGACGGCCGGTGAGCAGCTCGTACAGCACGACGCCGGTGGAGTACAGGTCGGCGCGGGCGTCGACCGGCTCGCCCTTGGCCTGCTCCGGCGAGAAGTAGGCCGCGGTGCCGATGATCTGCGTGGTCTCGGCGACGGTAGACGACGAATCGGACACCGCGCGTGCGATGCCGAAGTCCATCACCTTGACCTGGCCCTTGTCGGTCACCATGACGTTGCCCGGCTTGATGTCGCGGTGCACCACGCCCGCACGGTGCGAGTAGTCGAGGGCTTCGAGGATGCCGTCGACGTAGCGCACCGCATCTTCCACGGGAACCGGACCGTCGGCGATGATCTTCTTGAGGAGGGTTCCCTTGACCAGCTCCATCACGATGTACGGAAGCTCTTCGGAGGAGGCGTCGTTGGTCGAAGGGTCGCCCGCGTCGTACACGCGCACGATCGAGGGATGCGACATGCGCGAGGCCGCCTGGGCTTCCAGCCGGAACCGTGTGCGGAACGCCGTGTCGCGCGCGAGCTCAGGATCGAGGATCTTGATCGCGACCTCGCGGCCGAGAGTCAGGTCGTACCCGCGGTAGACCTTCGCCATGCCGCCATGCCCGATGAGCTCGTCGACGCGGTATCGGCCCGCGATGACTCGTGGCTCTGTGGACACGTACTACCCCCTGGAAACGACTTCGACTGAGCTGGAACTACAGGCTACCCGGCGGTTTCGCCGCCGTCGTCACCCTCGCCGGGGTCGGGCGCGGCGACGATCGGCACCGACAGCGGCGGCGAGGCGGCGGAGGTGCGCTGATCGCCACCGGAGCACATGCCCTGGTACGTGACGATGAGCTGCTGACCCGCCGCGTCGGCGACCTGCACCTGCGTGTTGCGCTGCGTCGGCTGGAAGTTCGGTCCTCCGGAGACGAACGTCCCGTTCTGCAGCGACACGACGTAACCCGAGAGCGTGGTGCCGCTCGGGCACGTGAATCCGGTGCCCCACGCGATGCTCACAGTGCTGCCGGCTACCGGGTCTCCGGTGATCGTCGGCGCATCGGTCGGCGTCGGCAGGGCTGCCCGCGGTGCGTAGACCGTCAGCGCGATCGGCTGCGTGGTCTCGACGTTCCCCGATGGCGCGACGCGGTAGACGGTGCCGACCTTGTCATCGGTGGCGGCGGGGTCGCCGTCGGTGCAGGTGATGTCGCTGTCGAAGCCGGCGCTCTTCAGGGTCGACGTCGCGGTGCCGCAGTCCATCCCGACCAGGTTGAGGGCCGTCACGTCGACGCGGGTCACCTCGGGCGTCGGCGTGTCCGACGGCGTCGGCGACTGCGACGGGGAGCTGGGAGGCGGACTCGTCGGATCAGGATCGTCGCCGCCCTGGTTCGCCAGCATCGCCCACAACGTTCCGCCGAGCACGATCACCAGCAGGGCGATCAGCGCGATCAGCGGCCATGTCCACCGGCTGCGCTTCTTCTTCGGCTCCTCCGCTGCGTCTTCGGTGGGAAGCTGCGCGGTGGTGGGGGGAGGATGCGGGTGGTGCCGTCGTCCCCGACGCCGTCAGCATCCGCGTCGCGTCGTCGGCGGACGCGACGCCGCCGGATGCGATGGCCGGCACGGCGATCGCCGCGGAGTTCAGGTCACCCCGACGCAGCGCCTGTGCGGCACGCGCCACGGTCGCGGAGGACGAAGGCCGGTCGGCGGGCTTCTTGGCGATCATCGCCATGACGAGGTTCTGGACCGGGATCGGCACGGTCGGCGGCAACGGCGGCGGCTGCTCGTTGATCTGCGCCATCGCGATCGCGACCTGCGACTCGCCCGTGAACGGACGCTTGCCCGCCAGGCACTCGTAGGCGACGATGCCGAGCGAGTAGGTGTCGGTCGCGGGGAGGCCGGGTGTCCTGACGCCTGCTCGGGCGAGAGGTACTGGACGGTTCCCATGACCTGACCGGTCGCCGTGAGCGGCACCTGGTCGGCGATGCGGGCGATGCCGAAGTCGGTGATCTTCACGCGGCCGTCGGGCGTGATGAGGAGGTTGCCCGGCTTGATGTCGCGGTGCACGAGGCCGGCGGCGTGTGCAGCCTGCAGGGCGGATGCCGTCTGCGCGACGATGTCGAGCGTCTTGTCGGCGCTCAGCGCGCCGTCGCGCTCGAGCACGGTCGAGAGGGCCTCACCGGGCACGAGCTCCATGACGAGGTAGGCGCTGCCGTTCTCCTCGCCGTAGTCGAACACGCTCGCGATGCCCTCGTGGTTGACGAGCGCTGCGTGCCGGGCCTCCGCGCGGAACCGCTCGAGGAACCCGGGGTCCCCCATGTACTCGTCCTTGAGGATCTTGATGGCGACGGTACGTCCGATGACGTGATCCGTCGCCTCCCACACCTCGCCCATGCCACCGATCGCGATACGCGACTGCAGCTCGTAACGACCACCGAACGACACACCCTGCGTCGGCCTCATCTGCCCAGCACCGCCTCTATGACCTTCTTCGCAATCGGAGCGGCGATGGTGTCGCCGCTGCCTGATTGTCCCTGTCCGCCGCCGTCTTCGACGACGACCGCTACTGCGACCGCGGGGTCGTCCGCCGGCGCGAAGCCGGTGAACCACAACGTGTGCGGCCTGTTTCCGTTCTCTGCGGTGCCCGTCTTACCGGCCACGTCGATCCCGTCTATTCTTGCACCCTGCGCCGCGCCCGTAGCGACGCTCGCGACCATGGCCGCGGTGACATCGTTCGCCACATCCGCCTCCATCGCGCGGCCGAACTCGCTGTCCTCGAAGGCCCTGATCACCGAGAGATCGTTGCCGATCACGGCGTCCACCATCCGCGGGTTCATGACCACTCCGTCGTTCGCGAGGCCCGCAGAGACCATGGCCATCTGCAGCGGTGTCGCGGTGACCTGCCCCTGCCCGAATCCGGTCAGGGCGGTCTGCGCATCGTCGAGCGCACGAGGGTAGCTCGAGGCCGTCGACGTCAACGGCGTGTCGAACGACTGGTTGAATCCCAGCTTCTCCGCCATCTCGCGGATCGCGTCGTCGCCGAGCTCGACCGCGAGCTCGGCCATCGGGATGTTGCAGCTGAGACGGATGGCCTCCGCGATCGTGACGGTGGCTCCGGGGCCGCAGGCGCTGCCCCACGCGTTGGACACGCGGTTCGACGAGCCGGGGAGCGTGTACGAGGCGGGGTTCGGGAGCGTCGAGCTCGGTGTCCAGTTGCCGCTGGCGAATGCTGCGGCCGCGACGACGACCTTGAAGGTGGAGCCCGGCGGGTTGAGGTCTCCGGCGATCGCCCGGTTGGACAGCGGCTTTCCGGGGTCGGCGGCGAGCTGATCGTGAGTGGCGTTCGCCGCATCCGCGTCGTGCGTCGCCATCAGGTTCGTGTCGAACCCCGGCGTGGAGACCATGGCGAGGATGCGTCCGGTCTTCGGGTCCATGGCGACGACGGCACCCTGGAGGCCGTCGAGGGCTTCGAAGGCGGCTCGCTGCGCGGCGGTGTCGAGCGACAGTTCGACGCTGTATCCGCGCTGCGGCTGACCCGAGAGGATGCGCTCGATCTCGCCGAGCAGCGCGTTGCTCCCGGTGCCGGAGAGGTCGGCGTTCATCGCCTGCTCGATGCCGGTCCGCGAGTCGAGTGCCGCGTTAAAGTACCCGGTGACCGGCTCCCACATCGCGGCGTCGGTGTAGACCCGCTGGAACTGGTAGCGGTCGTCGCTCGGAACCGAGTTCGCGATGGCGGCGCCGTCGACGATGATCGACCCGCGCTGGATCTCATAGCTGTCGAGCCGGGTGCGCGTGTTGTTGCTGTTCTGGGCGAGGCTGTCGGCCTCGACGACCTGGATCCAGCTGGTCGCCGCGAACAGCGCCACGAACATGAACAGCATCACGATGCTGAGACGACGGAGCTCTCTCGTCATCCGATCACCACCCTCGGCTGGCGGCGTACGCCGTCGGAGATGCGCAGCAGCAGCGCCACGATGAGCCAGTTCGCCACGAGCGAGGAACCACCGGCGGCGAGGAACGGCGTCGTCAGGCCGGTCAGCGGGATCAGACGGGTCACGCCGCCGACCATGATGAACACCTGCAATGCGATCGTGAACGAGAGCCCGGTCGCGAGCAGCTTGCCGAAGTCATCCTGCCCCGCGAGACCGATGCGCATGCCGCGGCTGACGAACACCATGTAGAGACACAGGATCGCGAACAGCCCGATGAGGCCGAGCTCTTCTCCCAAACTGGTGATGATGTAGTCGCTGTGGGCGAGCGGGGTCACCTCGGGGCGACCCTGGCCCCACCCCGTGCCGATGAGTCCGCCGCGGGCGAGGCCGAAGAGGCCCTGCATCGGCTGATAACCGGCGCCGTCGGGGTCGACCTGGTTCGCGTCGAACAGGAACAGCCAGTTGATGAAACGGCCATGGACGTAACTGAGGATCTGCGTCGCCACCGCGACACCCGCGACCACCAGGGTCAAGCCGATCAGCACCCAGCTCGTCTTGCCGGTCGCGACGTACAGCATCGCGACGAACATGCCGAAGATCAGGGTTCCCGTGCCGAGGTCGCGCTGGAACACGATGATGCCGAGGGAGATGATCCAGACGACCAGCACGGGGCCGAGCTCGCGCATCCGCGGCCACGTGATGCCGAGCACCCGCTTGCCGACCGAGGTGAGGCTTTCGCGGGTGCGCACCAGGTAGCCGGCGAAGAATATCGCGAGGCAGATCTTCGCGAGCTCGCCCGGCTGGAAGGCGAAGACCCCGCCGAGAGACACCCAGACGGCTGCGTTCGCGTCTGCGATGCGCAGACCGGGCACGAACGGCAGCAGCAGCAGGAGGATTCCGGCGAGGCCGAAGATGTACGTGTAGCGGAAGAGGATCCGGTAGTTGCGGAGCAGGATGACGACCGCGATCGCACCCGCGAGGGAGATCGCCGTCCAGGCGAGCTGCTTCGTGGAGTATGCATCCCACCCGGTGTTCTCATACGCGATGTCGATGCGGTAGATCATCGCGATACCGAGGCCGGTGAGCAGGGTGGCGATCGGCACCACGAACGGATCGGCGTCGGCGGCGACGAAGCGCAGCACGATGTGCAGGGCGAAGGCGAGCGCGGCGAGGCCTCCGCCGATCGCGAGGATCATCGGGTCGATGACTCCGAGCGCACCCAGCTGCACGAGGGTGAGCGCCGCGCCGCTGATCGCACACGCGAACAGCAGGAGCCAGAACTCGCGGTTGCGCTGCGTCTGGGGCAGACGCAGACGCTTCAGTGCCTTGATGACGGTGGTGTCCGCCTGGAGGTCGGTGCTCATCCCTCACCGCCTGCGGGCGTGTCGGTCGGGGTCGGCAGCGGCGTCGGAAGCGGGGTGGGGATCGCGTTCGCATCGGCACCCGCACGCAGCCGGTCGACGATCGCCATCGCGTCGGACAGCGAGCGTGCGGTGATGGTGCGCTCGACCGACGCACGCTGATACGGCGGGAGGTTCGCCAGCAGGATGTCGGTGTCTTCGACCGGTGTCGACAGGGTGATCGGGCCGATGTTCTGCTGCACGCCCTGGAAGATCACGACGCTGTCGTCGTCGGCGCCGATGAAGTAGCGCGTCTGCGTCCAGCTGTAGGCGGCGAAGGCGGCGACCGCCAGCATCGCGACGACCACCAGCGCGCCCGCGATCCAGCCGAGACGCCGCCGCTTCGCACGACGACGGTCTTCTTCGATGAGCTCTTCGAGGTATTCGGGCGCTGGTTCGAAGTGACTCGGCTCGTTCGCAGCCTGACGCACCGGGTGCAGCCAGTTGCCGCGCGGCGGGCGCACCGGCGGCACATACACGCCGTCGGGGTTCGAGGCCGAGCCGACGATGGTCGGTGTGCCGGAGTGGATCGGATGCTGTCCGCCGACATCGACCAGGACGATCGTGACGTTGTCGGGGGCGCCCCCGTCGAGCGCCTGCTTGAGGAGGTTGTCTGCCGTGCGACCGGGAGCGAGACCGAGCTGCATGGCCTTGAGGATGTGAGGCTCGTCGACCACGCCGGACAGACCGTCGGAGCACAGCAGCCACCGGTCGCCCGGCTGGGTGTGCATGACGAACATGTCGAGCTCGGGGTCGGAGTCCATATCGCTGAGCACGCGCATGAGCACGGACCGGCGGGGGTGGTATCTCGCCTCTTCCGGGGTGATGCGCCCCGAGTCGACGAGCCGCTGCACGAAGGTGTGGTCTGCCGTGATCTGCGTGAGCGCGTCGTCGCGGTACAGGTAGATGCGGGAGTCTCCGATATGGCCGATGACCGCATACTCGTCGACCATGATGATCGCGCTGACGGTGGTGCCGAGGCCGGCGAGCTCCGGGCGATCCTTGGCCGCGCGGATGAGGTCGCCCGCAGCGGTGGTCGCCGCCGCCTGCAACGACGCCTGAGCGTCTTCGGTCGAGGCGTACGCCTGGTCGAGGGGCTCCAACCGCTGGATCGCGATGCTCGAGGCGACGTCTCCGCCGGCGTGGCCGCCCATGCCGTCGGCGACGACGAACAGGTTCGCTCCGGAGTAGCCGGAATCCTGGTTGTTGGAGCGGACCTTCCCGGTATGGGAGATCGCGACGCTCGAGCCCTCGAAGACCATGCCGGGGTCAGGCTCGCAGCTCGAAGGTCGTGGCGCCCACCTTTATGGGGGTTCCGAGCGAGAGGGACACAGGCGAGGAGCCGACGCGCTGGCCCGCGACGAAGGTGCCGTTCGTGGAGTCGAGATCCTGGATGGCCCAGGCATCGCCGCGCAGCATCAGGCGCGCGTGGTGACTGGACGTGTAGTCGTCGCGGATCACGAGGGCGGACTCGCTCGAACGGCCGATCGTGAGCGAATCGGCGCTGAGCGGGAGTTCCAGGCCGGCTTTCGGGCCCGAGGTGATCACGAGGCGCTTGGCCGTCGCGACGGTCGCGGGTCCCGTGGAGGGGACGGGAGGAGGCCGGCTTCGCGGCGGGGGCGGGCGTCGGCGCCGGCGCAGGCGCTCCCGCTGTGGCCTCGGCCGGAAGCTTGCGCACGCGCACACCGAAGAGGTCGGCGCGCAGCGAGTACACGACACCGAACACGAAGAACCACATCAGGACGAGGAACCCGATGCGGAGCAGGAGGAGGATCAGCTCACTCAACCGAGGCCTCCGAACGCGCGGGTGGCGTCGTCGCCACGTGGGGCGGGGCGCGAAGGTGCGGCCACCGGGACGATGCGGAACACCAGCTCGGTACGGCCGATGGTGATCGTGGTGTCGCTGGGGAGCGCGGCTTCGCGGAGCTTCTGCCCGTTGACCTTGGTGCCGTTGGTGGATCCGAGGTCGCGCATCATGGCGCGCTCGCCGTCCCACAGGATCTCGACGTGCTTGCGGCTCGATCCGGCGTCGGCGATCGTGATGTCGGCATCCGTCCCCCGACCGATCACGGTGCGGGCGCGGGTGATCGAGTGGCGGCGACCGTCGACGTCGACGACGGCCTGCCAGCTGACGCGACCTTCCACCGTGCCGGAGTTCACGCGCACGGTTCCCGTCGCGACCTTCTCGTCGGCCTCGAGCGTGATCGAGAGGGGGCCGGCGAAGCTGTAGCCCTGGGCCTTGGCGTGGGTGGTCATGAGAGCGAGCAGTTCATCGGTGAGAGCGCCGCCGAGGCCGCGCATCCGCTCCGCGTCGTCGGTACTCAGACGCACCACATAGCTGTTGGGCGCGATGATGCGGTCGCGGCTCACGACCGCGGCCTTCGTGTCGGCTTCGCGGCGGAGCGCAGAGGCGATCTCCACCGGCTGTATGCCGCTGCGGAAGGTCTTCGCGAACGCGCTGTTCACTGCGCGCTCGAGACCCTTCTCAAAGCTGTCAAGTAGTCCCACTGGGCTCCTCTGGCATGCCGACCGGTAGACACATCGTAGTCAGGTGACCTGGGGGAACGCCGCCGATCGGCGTTCGGGGGTGTGCAACGGGGGGTGAAATCGCGTGATATCCTCGGGAAGTTGAGTTCTTCGGAACGAGACACTCGCGCGAGTGGCGGAATGGTAGACGCGCTGGCTTCAGGTGCCAGTGTCCGTAAGGACGTGGGGGTTCAAGTCCCCCCTCGCGCACACGAAGGCTGAATTCGTTTCAGCCTCGAGTGCTCCTCAAGGAAAAGTGCCGGTCAGAAGATGCTTCTGACCGGCTCTTCCGTTTTCTCGACGTCATGCGCTCGCGGGAGCGATCACCGGGGGAGCTCTGCCGCGGCTTCTCGTCAGGAGTCTTCGGGCTCGATCAGGAGTTCGTAGAGGTCGCCACGGTAGATCGAGCGGGTGATCTCGGCGACCCTGCCGTCGCCCAGACTGCCTCGGGCGACGACGCGGAGGCACGGCTGGTCGAGCGTGATCCCGAGCAGCTCCGCTTCGCGCGCGGTCGGCAGCACAGCGGCCACCCGTGACGAAGCGCGGGTGAGGTGCACGTCGTACCGCCGGCGGAGGATCTCGTACAGCGACCCGGTGAGATCGTTGCCCAGCAGGTTCGGGAAGAGCGCGGCAGGAAGAAGCGAGCGGTCGATGCTCAGAGGCGTGTCATCACCGAACCGCAGGCGCTCGACCGTGTAGACCGATGCGGTCCCCTCCAGCCCGAAGTCCGCGGCGACCTCCGGGAGAGCCGGGGCGATGCCAGCGGAAAGGACCTCCGCACGGGCCGTCCGCCCCGCCGCGCGCATGGAATCGGTGAACGAGGCCAGAGTCATGCGCTTGGTCAGAGCCGGCTCGGCGACGAAGGTGCCCTTGCCCCGGATGCCGACGATCCTCTTCGCGTGGGCGAGCGCCTCGAGCGCCCGTCGCACCGTCATCGAGGAGACGTTGAACCGCGCCGCGAGCTGCTGCTCGGTGGGCAGCTGATCGCCTGCGCGCATCTGCGCGATCTCCGCGGAGAGCTCTTTCATCACGAGCTCGTACTTCGCAGCCACATCCCCTCCTTTCGCGTGAGAGCCAGCACCATAACTATCACGCATCGGCCGTCGGATCCGGTCCGGTGCGTGATTGCGGATGTTCGACGGACGGTGTAACTTCCTTGTAACCCTAGGGTGCTACTTCTACCCTATGGTATTCAAGACCCCACCCGAATGCACCACTTTCCAACGGAGGATCCCATGAGCGCTGCAACACCCGCCCGCTCGCGTGCACCACGGCTCGCCGTCCGCATCGGCGCCGGTTTCGTCGGTCTCGCGACGGCTACCGGAAGCATCACCGCCTGCGCACCGTCCGGCTCGGACGGAGACGGCGACGGCAGCGGCGTGACGATCAACGTCCTCGCCGAAGACATCTCCTACACCGACAACTGGAAGGAGCTGCTCCCCGACTTCGAGGAGCAGACCGGCATCAAGGTCAACATCGAGACGGTGCCGTACAGCGACCAGGCCGCCAAGATCCTGCTGAACTTCAGCCAGAAATCCAGCGACTACGACGTCGTCTTCACGGACAACACGTACGGCACCGGCTACTTCGAGTCCGGCTACATCGACGACCTGTCCGAGTACGAATCCGACTTCGTCGCGCTCGACGACTTCTACCAGCCGTACCTCGCCCCCATGCAGAAGGACGATGCCACGTTCGGCCTTCCCGTCTACGGCGAGAGCACCTGGCTGATGTACCGCACCGATCTCTTCGAGGAGTACGGCATCGACGGGCCGCCCACCACCATGGACGACCTGGAAGCGGCAGCGAAGACCATCAGCGAGGGATCGGGCGGCGAGGTCGCAGGCATCACCCTCCGCGGAGCCCCGGGCATCCAGAGCGTGTACCCGTGGGCGGGGTTCCTCCGCGCCTTCGGCGGCGACTTCTACGACGGGGACACCCTGGCCGTCGACTCGCCCGAGGCCGTCGAAGCGACCCAGTTCTGGGCTGACCTGCTCAAGGAGTACGGCCCCTCCGGTGTCGGCAACTTCGACTGGGAGCAGAACCGCATCGCCTTCACGCAGGGCACCGCCGCGATGACCATCGACGCCACCGCCAACGGTCCCTTCAACGAAGACACCGAGGCCAGCGTCATCGCGGGCAAGGTCGGGTACGCACCGATCCCGTACGCCATCTCCGACCCGCCCACCAGCGGCAACACCGACAACTCCCTCAACGTCCACGCGCTGTACCTCAGCTCCTTCTCCCAGAAGAAGGACGCGGCCTACCAGTTCATGACCTGGGCGACGAGCGAGGAAGTGCAGAACAACGCCGTCGAGACCACCGAGGCCGTGGGGGTCACCCTCGACTCCGTCCTGGAGAGCCCCGCCTACGACGAGAAGTACGGGCCGTTCAAGGACGCGCTCCTCGGGCAGCTGGCCACCGGAAACGTCGACTACCTCCCCGCAGGCACCGACGCCAACGCCATCATCACCGAGGTCGGCCAGGCGCTGTCGCGGACCCTGGCGGGAGAAGCGGACGCGAAGGACGCGTTGACCGCCGCTCAGAAAGCACTCGAGACTCAGCTCGGCTGAGACCACGGACGCCGGAACGGAAGAAGAAAGACGATGACCAAGCTCCTGACGCCCCCACGTCCCGATGCGGAAACCAGAGTCGACGACCCTCCGTTCCGGCGTCCACCTCGCCGGAAGGCCCTCCGGCCCAGGCTCGCGCAAGCGAGCCTCGCACTCCCCGCACTCATCGTGATCGTCCCTCTGCTGGTGATCATCATCATGCAGGGCGCCAACCTCGTCACCCACGCCGAGAACCTCCTCCGCCCCGGCAGCGAGGAGATCTTCGTCGGGTGGGACAACTTCACCAGGGCGCTGTCGGACCCGACGCTTCTCGGCTCCATCCGGGTCACCCTCGTCTACGTCGTCGCGGCCGTCGCCATCGAACTCGTCCTCGGTGTGTCCATCGCCCTCGCCCTGCACGGACGCATCCCGGGCAAGGGCGTGCTCCGCGCCCTCATCCTGATCCCGATGGTGCTGACTCCCGTCGTCGCCGGGCTCATGTGGCGCCTGCTCATGGACCCCACTTCGGGCTTCATCAACTGGTTCCTCGACGCCGTCGGCATCGGCGGTCATGCGTTCCTCGCCGACCCGGCCACTGCGCTCGCCGCCGTGATCCTCGTCGAGGTCTGGCAGAACACGCCTTTCGTCGTGATCATCGTGCTCGCCGGCCTCGAGTCGCTCGACCCGTCTCCGTTCGAGGCCGCGCAGCTCGACGGCGCGGGAGGATTCCGCCTGCTCTGGAACGTCACCCTGCCGATGCTCGCTCCCGTGTTGTCGATCGTCGTGCTCCTTCGCGTCATCGATGCCGTCAAGACGTTCGCCATCGTCAACACCATGACGAAGGGCGGACCAGGCACATCGACCCTCGCCATCAGCAACTACGTCTACCGCCTCGGTTTCGAGACCTTCGACATCGGGTATGCGACGACCGTGGGCGCCCTCGTCTCCCTGGTCGTCCTGGTCGTCCTGTTCCCCACTGCCACGCGCCTCATGGGCCTGCGAATCTGGAAGGCACGCCGATGAAAACGCGCCGCAACATCCTGCACACCCTCCGCGTCGTCGCGGTCTACGTCTTCGTCATCTGGTGCATCCTTCCGGTCGTCTGGCTGGTCAGCACGTCTCTCAAGAGCGACGTCGACGCGTTCAGTCGTGAGCCGGTCTGGTTCTTCGTCCCCCAGTTCGGCAGCTACGTCAGCGCCTGGGTCGACGGCGGGATGGGGCAGGCCATGGTCGTCAGCGCCGTCGTCGCCATCATCAGCAGCGTCGTCGGCATCGTCGTCGGGTTGCCCCTCGCGTACCTGACGACCCAGGTGTGGCCGCCGGAGTCCGCGTGGTCCGCGCGCGTGACGCTCGCGATCCTCCTGCTGACGACGGTTCCCCCGGTGCTCACGCTGACGCCGTTCTATCGGGCGTTCTTCGGGATCGGGCTGACCGGCAACCCGGTGGGGCTCACGATCGTGCACTCCTTCTACGCGATCCTTCTCGCCGTGCTGATCTTCCGCTCGTTCCTCGTCGCCTTCCCGCGCGAGATCCGTGAGGCGGCGATGATCGACGGCCTGGGCGAGTGGCGCACCCTGTTCCGGTGCGTGCTCCCGAACGTCTGGGGCGCCGCGTTCGCGACGTTCGTGCTCGCGCTCATCCAGTCGTGGAACGAGTTCCTGTACGCCCTCGTCCTGACCAGCGGCGACAGCCAGACGGTTCCCGTGACCATCGCGGGCTTCCTGAGCTTCTTCGGCACCAACTGGGCCCGACTCACCGCCGCCGGCGTCATCGGTGCGCTGCCCATCGTCATCTTCGCGATCATCGTCCGCAAGCACATGGCCCGCGGCCTCTCGTTCGGAGGGGTCAAGTGACCGGCATCACCGTGCGGAAGTCCGTGGCTGCGACGCACCGGACGGCCACGGCGGCGGCATCGGCAGCGGTCGATGTCATCGAAGCGTTCCTGCACTCCGGCGGCCTGCGCACTCTGGGAGTCGCGACGGGCTCATCTCCCGGCCCCGTCTATCGAGAGATGGCCCGACGTCAGCTGGACCTGTCGGAGGTGACGCTGTTCGCGCTGGATGAGTACATCGGGCTGCCGGACGGTCACGAGGAGAGCTATCGCACCGTCGTCGAACGGGAGGTCGCCCACCCCCTCCGCGTCCCCCCGACGCGTGTGCACCTGCCGGACGGCGCCGAGCCCGCCGCCTACGACGAACTCATCGCGGCCAACGGCGGCATCGACCTGCAGATCCTGGGAGTAGGGAGGAACGGTCACATCGGATTCAACGAACCGGGCTCGTCGTTCGACTCCCTCACGCGGGTGGTCGACCTCGACGAGTCGACGCGCGAAGCGAACGCCCGCTTCTTCGGCTCCCTCGCCGAAGTCCCCCACCGCAGCGTGACCCAGGGAATCCGCACCATCCTGAATGCGCGCAGAATCGTCGTCGTCGCCTCGGGGGTCGACAAGGCGGCAGCGGTCGCTGCGGCGATCGACGGACCGCGCACCGAGGCGATGCCCGCGAGCGTCCTCCGCGACCACGCGGACGTCACGTGGTTCCTCGACGAGGGTGCCGCCTCGCAGCTCCGGCCTCCCGCGCGGGACGGGGGCGACGCATGAACGGCACCCTCGCCATCGACGTCGGGCAGACCGGGTTCCGCATGCGGGGTGACGAGGGCGAGGTCGTCGGCTTCTCCCTCGGCGTCACGGCACTCACGAGCGAAGAGCACGTCCGTTCGCTCGCGCAGCGCATCGCCGCTCACGTCCCGGAGGGCACGCAGGCCGAGCACGTGGGCGTCGGGTTGTCCGGCTTCGTCGACGGCTCAGACGCTCCGCACGCCCTCGCGGCACATCTGAAGGAAGCGCTCGGCGCCCGCAGCGTGGTGGTCGCGGCAGACGCCGTCACCGCGCTCCTCGGCACGGTCGGCGCGCGCCCTGGCACCGTCGTGATCTGTGGAACCGGGGTCGCTGCGCTCGGTATCGACACCGGTGCCTCGCCGCGGCGCATCGACGCTCGCGGTTACCTGCTCGGCGACGTCGGCAGCGGGTTCTGGATCGGTCAACGCGGTCTTCAGGCAGCTCTCGATGCTCTCGAAGGGCGCGGAGAACCCACAGCGCTCGCCGGCCGCAGCAAGCGTCTCGGCACCCCGGCGGACATCTATCTCCAGGCCATGGGCTCGGTCCCGCCCCGAAGTTCGTCGCGGAGTTCGCCCCTGACGTGATCCGAGCAGCGGCCGAAGGCGACTCCGTCGCGCACGACATCGTCAGAGCCGCCGCCGCCGAACTCGCTCAGACCATCCGCGCCGCCCGGATCTCCGATGGGCCCATCGGGTTGACCGGCGGCCTGGTGCGCGCTCCCCTGTTCGTCGAAGAAGTCCGCGCAGCGCTGGGCCTCATCGGTCTGCCGATCGACGACGTCCTCGTTCGAGCCGATGCCGCCCTCGAAGGTGCGCGCGTCATCGCCGAAGACGTATCTATCCGACCGGCGTTCGCCGGTCTCATCGCAGTGAAGGAGTAAGAATGCTCGACCTCGAGACGCTTCGTGGACGCCTCATCGTGTCCTGTCAGGCGCCGGACGGGTCGCCGTTGCGCGACCCGGGAATCATCGCCGCGATCGCCGAGGCGGCCGTGCTCGCGGGCGCGGGCGCTGTACGCATCAACAGCGCCGAGCACGTGGCGGCCGTCCGCGAACGTGTCACCGTCCCCATCATCGGTCTGGAGAAGGTCGTCACGGACGGGTTCCAGTGGATCACCCCCACCGTCGACAGGGCCAAGGCCCTCCTCGACGCCGGCGCCGACATCATCGCCGTCGATGCGACGTTGCGCGCTCGCGGCGAGCACCCGGGCGTCGACACCCTCCTTCCGGCTGTTCGCGAGCTCGGCGCGGCCGTCATGGCGGACATCGACAGCTTCGAGGCCGGCGCGCACGCGGGTGAGCTCGGCGCCGACCTGGTCGGTACGACGCTGTCCGGCTACACCAGCGTGCCGCAGAACCGCGGCGGCGATCCCGACATCGAGCTCGTCGCCCGACTCGCCACCCGCCCGACCCCGGTCATCGCGGAGGGGCGCATCAAATCACCCGAGGAGCTTCGGGCAGCGTTCGAGGCCGGAGCTTTCGCGGTCGTCGTCGGAACATCCATCACCGAGCCGATGGCGCTGACCAAGCGCTACCTGGCTGCAGTACCCACGCTCACGAAGGGAGCATCCGCATGACCACCAACATCGCCGTCGTCGGCGCCGGCCGCATGGGCCAGGTCCACTGCCGAATCGTCGCCGAGAACCCGAGGGCGACACTGGCCGCCGTGGTCGACCCGTTCGAGGACAGCGGTCGCCGCGTCGCCACGCAGTACGGAGCGCCGTGGTTCCCCACGCTCAGCGCCGCCCGTGAGGCTGTCGCTCTGGACGGCGTGGTGATCGCAGTCCCCGACAAGCTGCACGTCGGCGTCACCGTGGAGGCCATCGAGGCAGGACTCCACGTCCTCGTCGAGAAACCCCTCGCCGACACGCTCGAAGGTGCTCGCACCATCGCGGACGACGCCGCGGCGAAGGCGACAGCATCCAAAGTCCTCGTCGGACACGTGCTGCGCCACGATCCTCGGTTCCGGTCGGCGGCGAAGACCGTGGCCGCGGGGACGGTCGGCGACCCCGTCCACTTCCGCGCGGCGCGGATCGTCCCCCGCAGCGTCGGGTTCGCGAACAACGGGGCGTCCCCGATCTACATGTATCAGGGCATCCACGACATCGACCTCGTGCAGTGGATCTCCGGGAGCCCAATCGTGCGCGTCTCGGCCACCACCGCCGCGAAGGTCCTCCCCGCGGCCGGCAAGGAGGGCGTGGACGTCGCCCTGATCCTCGCCGAGCTCGAGAACGGTGCCGTGGGCACGATCGAGATCTCCTGGGTGCTCCCTGATTCCACTCCGAGCGGCCTCGCCTCGCAGTTCGATCTGTACGGCACCGACGGGAACATCAAGGTGGATGTCACGGCCGAAGGCATCTCGCTCGACACGCTCGACGAGTTCCGGCTCCCCAACACGATGCTCGACCCGGAACTCGACGGACGGCTGGAGGGAGTCGTGCCGCAGCAGTTCGACTACTTCCTGCAGATGGTCGAGTTCGATCTCCCCAGCCGCATCGGCATCGAGGAAGCGGTGTCTGCGGCGCGAGTGCTCGACGCCATCGACGACTCGCTTCGCACGCGCACCTGGGCGGAAGTGAGCCGCTGACCCCCGCGGCGGGCCTTCCGAATCGGGAGGCCCGCCACGCGCCAGCACGTCCGAGCGCGGGTGAAAGAATGGCATCATGAGCGACCAGCACGAGCCTCCCGAGAACCGCTACGCATCCGCTCCGGCCTGGCGCGCTGTCGATTCCTACTTCGCCGCCGCACTCGTGGACGAGGATGCCGCATTGGTGGAGGCACGCGAGTCGGGGGCGCGCACGACCATGCCGAACGCAGAGGTCGCCGCGAATCAGGGCGCACTGCTCGGCCTCCTGGCGCAGATCTCCGGCTCGCAGCGCGTGCTCGAGTTCGGTACGCTCGCTGGCTACTCCACGGTCTGGTTGGCGCGTGCCGTCGGCGCCGGCGGCCATGTCGTCACTTTCGAACTCGAAGAGCAGAACGCCGCCATCGCACGCGAGAACCTGGAGCGCGCAGGAGTCGCCGACCGGGTGGATGTGGTGGTGGGTCCGGCCGCGGACTCCGCCCAGAGGCTGATCGACCAGCAGGTCGAGCCGTTCGATCTGGTCTTCATCGATGCCGACAAGCCGAGCAATCCGATCTACCTCGCCGCGGCGCTCGAGCTGACGGCGCCGGGTGCGGTGATCGTCATCGACAATGTGGTGCGCGACGGCGCCGTCGCCGATGCGAACAGCAGCGACCCGCGTGTGCAGGGGGTGCGTGCAGTGATCGATGCGATCGCCGCGAACCCGCACCTCGATGCGACGGCGCTGCAGACGGTGGGCGAGAAGGGGTGGGACGGCCTCATCATCGTGCACCGTCGGTAGTGCGGGGACTCAGCCCAGCGGACCCTCGAGAACCGTGAGCACGTCGGCCTCGTCGAACCCGAAGGATCGATTGAGCGCGAGCATCGGCGCGTTCCCCGGCTCGGTGTGGGTCTGCAGGATCCGCGAGGCGGCGCTCTCCGGCACGGTCATGAGCTGACGGAGATTGGCGACCTTCATCGCGCGACCGATCCCTCGACCTCGAGCCCGCTCCTCGACGAAGGTGTCGTCCTGATACACGATCTCGGGATCGGCTCTGGACAGCAGGATCTCGGTGTATCCGACCGCGTCTCCGTGTTCGCGCGCCAGACTCCGCACGAGCGTGTAGCCCTGAGCCGACATGCGCTGCTCGTTGCGACGCACCGCCTCGACGTCGGCGGTCTCCAGGGTGCGGGTCAGCTCTCCTGTCGGTACCTCAGCGGACATCCGTGATCGCAGTCGAGCCCAGTCGTCGAGCGCGTCGTCAGGACACCGACCGGACCAGGAGAGCACCTCGACACCTGCGGGTGCTCCGGCTCCTTCCGCAAGCCTGCTCTCCGGCACCGGAAGCTCGACGATCTGACGGATCTCGCGGGTGCCGACGTCGAGCCCCGCTGATCGGGCGAACGAGACTCCGGCTTCGGTGGAGGTCTCGGCGCGCATGACCGTGGCAGCGCCATGCAGCGCGGACCGCACGGCTTCGAGCAACGCTCGACCGACTCCGTGACGCCGGCAGTCTTCGCGGACGGCGATCTCGACGTCCGCGGGCTCCCCGGGTGCACATGAGCCTCGGCGGCGCCGACCGCGACTCCGGCGACCTCGGCCATCAGCAGGACGGAGACACGTGTCGGATGCGGGTGGAGGGACTAGGACGTGCGGGCGGTGAGTTCGCCCAGGTCGCGCACCCCGCGCGCGTCGAGGTAGCGGCGGATCACGTCGGTCACCAGTCGGATCTGCGCCTCGTTGCCCATGGCCGCCTGCATCGCGCCCATCGTCGGCGCCGGCTTGCCGTCCACACGCTCGAGTGCTTCCCACACGATGTCCTCACGGGAGCCACGGCCCATCGCGTGCGGCATCGAGCTGAAGACGGGGCTGGGTGTCCAGCCGGATCGGGTCTCATCCATGGTGGTTCCTCTTGTGGGGGTCTCTTCGACCCTAGCAAGTTATTTTGAGTCATTCAAAATAAGGAACGGGTGCGGGATACGACGAAGGCCCGGTCCGCCGCGGTCCGGGCCTTCGTCGGGGCGTGTCTCAACCCTGCGAGGCGTCGTTCCACGACCAGATGTCGTCGCCGCGGAGCACGGCGTCGGCACCGCCGTCGCAGTAGATGGTCTGACCGGCCATGTGGGTGTTCGCCGGACTCGTGAGCCACACCAGCAGTTCCGCGATCGATGATGCGGGCTGGTGGTAGTTGAGGGGCATCGGCACGGCGGCATCCACCTGAGCCAGGCCCTCGGGGCTCGCGAGCAGGCCGGCGGTCATGGCCGTGGTGACCGTGCCGGGTGCGACGGCGTTGAGCGGATGCCCGCCCCGGCCCACGCGGGCGTGACCGACTCTCGGCGGACCCACCGCGACACCGCGCGCTTGCTCGACGAGTAGTTGAGGAAGCCGGCCTCGGGCGTCGCGGCGAGCTGGTCGCCGATCTCCAACGCTCGTGCCTCGTCGCCGTCGAGCGCGGCATCGACGAGCGCGGCCGACACGGGCTGCAGGGAGGCCATGGACGACACCACCGCAGCCCTCGGCTGATCGGCGAGGCTCAGCGTCGGCTGCAGCGCGGTCAGGAACTCGGTGACGCCGAAGTAGTTGATCGCCATCGTCTTCGCGATCGGCGCGGCGATCCCCGCACAGGCGATCACGGCGTCGATGCTGCCGCCAGCCGCGTCGATCGCCGCCTCCGCTGCGGCCGTGCGGCCGTCCGGGGTCGACAGGTCTCCCTCGACCTCGGTGCCGGCGAGGTCCACGCCGACCACGGTGTGGCCCTGCGCGCGGAGCAGCTGCGTCGTGGCGGCACCGATGCCGGATGCGGCGCCGGTGACGATGTAGGTACGTGTCATGTTTCCTCCTTGTGGGTGGGCGCCCGATCAGGCGTCGTCATGGGGTCGTGCGGGTGTGTCGTCCGCGAGAGGGCCGCGACGAACCGGACGAGCTGCGCACGGAACTGCTCGACCTCCTGAGGCGTCCAGTCCGTGACGGCGTCATCGACCATGCGATGCCCTGCCGCCACGAGGCGCGCGTACGCCCGGGCTCCGGCATCCGTCAGCCGCACCTCGACCGTGCGTCCCGAACGCACGCGCTCGACGACCCCCTGGGTCTCCAGCCGAGTGACGAGCTTGGATGTGGTCGGGCGCGACATCGAGGCGCGCTCGGACAACGCGGTGAAGCCCATCGCACCCCCGCTGAGTCCGAGCAGGTAGACCGCACGGATGCCCGTCGGGTCGAGCGCGACACCGACGCCGTCGGCGATCTGCGCCTGGACATCGCTCTCCGTCCATTCGGAGACCACTCGCACGAGTGCGACGTGGATGCCCGCGACACCGTCAGCGACTGTCATACCGCCAGTGTACGCCGATAGTTGCCTGAGGCAACTGAGGAGGCGACTTCTGCTGACCTCGACTCAGACGTCGGACGAGACCGACTCCTCGTGCGCGCCCTCCGACGCAGCGAGTGGGCGCCGTGGCAGCCAGCAGGCGACGCGGTCTCGGTACGCCAGGAACGCCGAGCCGAAACGCTCCTCGAGGTCTGCCTCTTCGAGTGGTCGCACGACCGTGTTCCAGACCAGAGAGCCACAGAGGGCGTAGACGACCACGAGCCACGAGCCTGCCATGACCCCGATCGCCATCGGATTCCGGACGAACCGGTAGGGACCGGAGATCACGAGTCGACGCGGCATCGACGACGGGAGGGGCGTGCCCGCTCCCTGCACCGACATCGCGGCAGACGACCAGGTCGAGAGGGCGAGCGCTGCCGCGAACAGGGCCGCGCCGCCGATGCGCAGAGCTGGCGGGAAGGCGACGTGCAGTCCCCACCGCAGCTCCAGCACGACGATGACGGCGGGCAGCGCGAGCAGGAAGATCGCCGAGAACACCACAGTCTGGAGCGTGGCCTTCGACACGAGCGCGCGGGTGTTCATCGGCGGAGCCGACCGGAAGCGGAACGGCCCGATCAGCAGCCAGTTCGACGGCACCCTCCCGACGAGCACGAGAATCGCCGCGCCCGTCGAGCCCGCTGCCGCAGCCACCATCAGCAGTGCGCCCCAGCCCGCGGTCGCCGTGACCGTCGCGTACAGACCCATCCCGATGGCGACCAGCAGCGTCCAGGGGGCGGCGATCCATGCCGCGCGCCGCACGCCGAGCGCCACCAGCGCCGACGCCACCACGAAGAGAGGGATGTCCGCGACGGCGAGCAGCCGCGGATCGAGGGTGCCGAGCGTCGCCGTACGCACGTCAGGCACCGTGAAGACCGCGATCCACCACGCGACGCCCGCCAGTGCCTGACCGGCGAAGTAGAGGCGTCCCCAGGTCACGGCCGACGTCGATGCGAGCCGGCTCCCCCTCATAGCGGCAAGTCTAGGTCGCCGGGGCGGGGGCACGAGAGTGTCAGCTGAACAGCACGACGACGTAGATGGCGAAGGTCACCAGGTGTGCCGCGCCGTGCATGGCCGTCACGCGTTTCGCGGCGAACGTCGTCACCGAGAGCAGCAGCGTGACGCCCAGCATCAGCAGATTCGCCGGAGACTCGGCCAGCACCACGGTCTGGCCCGTCGCGATGCCGATCACCAGCACGGCGGGGATCGTCAGCCCCACGGTCGACACCAGGGCGCCGTGGCAGAGATTGACGACGCGCTGCACCTCGCCGCCGAGCGCGGCACGGACGGCGGTGATCGACTCCGGCAGGAACACGATGCCCGCGATGAGGACTCCCGCGAGGGCGACCGGAGCGCCGAGGCGACCGAGGCCGTCGTCGAGCAGCGCCGCCATGTCGTGCGACAGCAGCACGATCGGGATCACGGTCACCACCAGAAGCGCGAGGCGGACGATCACCTCGGTGCGGTGTGCGGCCAGCACCTGCCGGATGCCGGTTCGCTCCTCCTCCTGCGCGCGCGGCGACCGCTGCGGCGACAGCGGCTCGACCTCGGTGAAGTCGCCCGCCTGCGCGCCCATCTGCCGGAACAGGAAGAAGGCGTAGAGCACGAGCGTCAGGATGACGATCGGGACCTCCTGCGCGGTGGCGTATGAGCCGTCGACGCCGATCAGCGCTGGCAGGCCGAACGCGAGAGCCACGAGCACCACCAGCATCGACAGGTACGCGGATGTGCCGGTGCGGTTGTGCGTCATGCCACGGTGACGCATGCCGCCGAGAAGGAGCGCGAGACCGATGACGAGGTTCAGGATGATCATCGCGACGGCCATCACCGAATCGCGGGCGATCGTCGCATGCTCACCGGGTCCGAGCATGACCGCCGAGATCAGGATGACCTCGATCAGGACGATGGAGAGCGTCAGGACGAGCGAGCCGTAGGGATCGCCGAGACGATGTGCGAGAGCCTCGGCCTGCGTGACCACGCCGAACGCGCACACGAGTATCACCGCGACGATCACCGCGAGCGCGATGACGAGGACCGGAGCGGGCACGGGCGGCTCCAGCAGCGGGTGCAGGATCAGGAGCGCGGCGAACGCTCCCCATCCGAGAACGATGCGGGCGACGTCCTTGACGCCGATCAACTGCTTCACTTCTGCGCGGGACATGGGCGGACTCCTGGAGTCGGGGCCGTCCCCGGTCTGAATCTCCCGCCGGAGGTCGTCCTCCGTGGTCAGCGAATACTCCAGCCTAGCAAATATTTCCCGGTCAGAGGGAAATTTGACTTCCCTCTGGGGCGGGCTATGGTCGGAGGTTACGCCAGCCAGCACAAGGGGAAGCGAGTAACCATGTCCGGGAAGTCCATCCAGGGTAAGGCCAGCAAGAAGGCGCCGCAGCTCACGCTCAAGGAGAAGCGGGCCGCGAAGCGCGAGAAGAACGCACCAGACGAGTTCCTGAAGCCGCGCAAGGGAGCGAAGGGCTGAGCGAACTCCCCCGGTGGGTGCGTCGACGTGCGCGTCCGGCGTACCCACCGGTCCCAGCTACCTTCCCTTCGTGCGCGTGTCAACGGTGCTGCGTCGCGACGGCATCCGCCGGACGCTGGAGTCTCCCGACGAGAAGGAGGTCACGATGTCGAATCCCGATGTGTACCCGACCGATGCCGAGCAGCCTGAGACGCAGGGCGACGACCCGGTCGAGGCCGAGCTCGGCGAAGACGGCCAGGGCGATATCGCGCCCGAGGACGAGGGCGGTGGCCACAGCGGCGACGCGCCGACCGACCTGAGGGACGGGTCAGAATGAGCGGCATCGACGATCAGGGTCAGCACTCCGAGAACGTGTCGTCCCCGCTGACGGCGATGCGCACGGACGGATCGCCGAGCACCTCGCCGAGCGCGGCGGTGACGCGGCCGCGACCTCGGGGGAGGTCCCTGCGGGAGGAGCGGGAGCCGATTCGGGTGCGGCGGAGGCCGTCGGCGTCGAGCGCGGATCGCGATCATCCGTGCCCGACGAGTCGACGCACAACGACGAACCCGGCATCGGCACCCGGCGTCCCGACGTCGACGAGGCGAACCGCGACGTGGGCGACCCCGGCGCGAACGCCTGAGGCCACCCCCGCCGAGGACTCACGCGGTCGACTCACACTGTCGAGGGGTGCAGCACCACCTTGATGCAGCCGTCCTCCTTCTGCTGGAACGTGCGGTAGAGCCCGGGGGCATCGTCGAGGGGTGCGTTGTGGGTCGTGAGGTCCATCACTCCGAGCGGATCGGCGATGTCCTCGACGAGCGGCACCAGGTCGTCGACCCAGTGCTTCACGTTGCACTGCCCCATCCGCAGAGTGATCTGCTTGTCGAACAGGGTCTTCATCGGCATGATGTCGGCATCGCCCGCGTACACGCCGCTCAGCGACACGGTGCCGCCGCGGCGGACCACATCGATCGATGCGTACACGGCGGCGAGCCGGTCGACGCCGACCTTGTCGAGCACCTGGCGCGCCGCAGGATCCGGCAGCAGCCCCACCGCCTTCTGCACGAACTCGACGCCCGAGTTGCCGTGCGCCTCGAGGCCGACGGCATCCACCACGGAGTCCGCGCCACGCCCCTCGGTCAGATCGCGCAGCTCCTCCACGATCGTGTCGGTGAGGTCGAAGGTCTCGATCCCGTGGCGCTCGGCCATCGCGCGGCGCTCGGGCACCGGATCGACCGCGAGCACCCGATAGCCGCGGTGTCGCCCGATCCGTGACACGAACTGCCCCACCGGCCCGAGACCCATCACCGCGAGCGTGCCGCCTTCCGGGACCTGGGCGTACTCGACGCCCTGCCAGGCCGTGGGGAGGATGTCGCTGAGGAAGAGGTACCGTTCGTCCGGCAGGTCGGGGCCGACCGGGATGTGGTTGTAGTCCGCGAGCGGTACGCGCAGGTACTCCGCCTGCCCGCCGGGCACCTGGCCATACAGCTTGGTGTAACCGAACAGCGCGGCGCCGCTGCCGTATTCCCGCACCTGCGTCGTCTCGCACTGCGACTGGAACCCGCGCCGACAGAGGAAGCATTCGCCGCACGCGATGTTGAACGGGATCACGACGCGGTCGCCCACCGACAGACTCGTCACGTTCGCGCCGACCTCCACGACGACGCCCATCGGCTCATGGCCGAGAATGTCGCCGCGGTCGAGGAAGGGCCCGAGCAGTTCGTACAGATGCAGGTCCGAGCCGCAGATCGCGGACGAGGTGATGCGGATGATCGCATCCTCGGGCTGCTGGATCACCGGGTCGGGAACCTCCTCGACCGTCACCGTGCGCTTGCCCTGCCAGGTCAGTGCCTTCATGGCGTCCTCCGCTCGTGTCGTCGTCCGCCCCACGGTCGTCGCCGATGTGGATCCCGCCTACCCGGTTGACAGGTGCCTCCGGGCATGCGCCCCCGCTCAGTGGAACGGGCAGCCTCGTCCGGAGCCGGCGGCGCGTACGCGTCCGCCGGATGCGGGCTTGGTCGGCAGGCGGCGGCGGTTCACGTCGAGGCCGTCGTCGAGGATCCGGAGTCGCGGATCGCTCAGCACGGCGATCGCGGCAGACAGCCCCGCGATCACGAGCTTCTCCCCTGGGCATCGATGACCGGTCGCGACCTCGGCACCACCCTGCGGGATGAACGTGCGCAGCGACTCGTAGTCGTCGACGTCGGTGAACCGCTCGGGGGCGAACCGGTGCGGATGTGCCCAGGATTGCTCGTCGGTGTTCGTGCCGAGGATGTCGAGCACCACCCGTCCGCCCGCGGGAACCCGCACCTCGCCGATCTCGATGTCGGCGATCGCGCGCCCGGGGAGCATCGGCACGAACAGCGCCGTCCGGCGGACCTCCTGCGCGAACATCGTGGCGAGGGTGCCGCCCACCAGCGCTCCACGCTCTTCCGTCTCCGCGGCGATGCGCGCGCGCCACTCCGGGCGGTCGTGCAGCTCCTTGGCGGCGAACGCCACGAACCGGGCCGCAGCGATCATGGGACGGATGCTGTTCTGCAGCTCGATGCCGGCGACCCGCGAAGGGAGGAGTTCGCCGTCCGGAGCGCGGTGCGCCGACCACAGCGCGAGCGCCGTCCCCTCCTGGGCATCCAGCGAGCCGGCGCGGACGGCCTCGATGAGACGCTGCGCGTGCCGGTCCGACCACACTCGGTTCAGGGCGGCCGCGAGGTACTCCGGCGAGTAGGGAACGCCGAAGCCGTCGACGATCTGCGCGAGTCGCGCCGACCACCGTGTCTTCGCTCCCGGGGTCCCTGGCAGGCCCGCCCATCCCATGATCGCGCGGCCGAAGGCCCCGATCGCGGCGTCGTACGCGCTGCGGGTACCGTCGCGAAGCCACTCTTCGCGCTCGACCGCCCACTCCCTCTCGAGCCACGGTGTGAGCCGCCCGACCTGCGCGTCTTCGTAGGCGACCTCGACGAACGTGGCTTTGCGGTGTCGGTGGGCCTCGCCGTCCAGGCTGTGCACAGAGCCGTGACCGAACAGCGTCTCCTGCACGAGGGCCGGCATGGCGCCGTGACGCACGATACGGGACTCGTCGTAGAACAGCTCGACGCCCTCCGCGCCCCGCACGAACGCCGTGTCGTCGCCGAGGAGCCGCATCGGAGCCGACCGCGCTCCGGACTGCGCTCGCCGCCAGATGCGCTCGCCGAAGTCGTAGCCGCGGGTGAGGAGCGTCGGGGCATCGTCGTGCACGATCGCGTCGACCGCGCGCGACACTCGGGAGGTCAGTCTCTGGAACATCCTCCGACCGTGCCAGGAGCTGTGACAGTGCTCCAGGGGGGAGCGTTCGCGATCCGGATGTGGTATCCGGATCGACGCTGCGTGTGTCAAGCACCTGCTGCGAAGAGACCGTGTCGTCCAGGATGGCGGTGGATGGAGGAACCATGACGCGCAACACCCGAGAGATGGCGTGCACCACCGATGACGTGTTCCGGGTGCTCGCGAACGGCTGGCTCTACCCCGCGTGGGTGGTCGGAGCCTCCCGCATGCGCGATGTCGACGAGTCCTGGCCGGAACCCGGCGCGCAGCTGCACCATTCGGTCGGCGTCTGGCCGGCGCTGCTCGACGACACGACCGAGGTTCTGGAGTGGGATCCCCCGCGGCATCGTGCTCCGTGCGCGTGGCTGGCCGATGGGTGAGGCGCAGGTCACACTGCGGGCACGGACGACTCCGCCGGGTGCCAGGTCCGCATCGACGAGGAGCCCGTGAAGGGGCCGGCCGCGCTGATCCCGCGACTGTTCACGGCGCCGATGCTGCGCTGGCGCAACGCCGAGACACTTCATCGACTCGCCTACCTCGCCGAGGGGCGCGCGGAGTCGTGAACCACGGCTGAGCGGTCGTCCGGGTCAGCGACCTCATGCGCTGAGCGCGAGAGCGACGGCCGCCTCGACGTGCAGGGCGGTCGTGGGGAACACGGGGACCGGCGCGTCCTCCGCCGAGACGAGAAGCTCGATCTCCGTGCATCCGAGCACCACACCCTCGGCACCCCGCAGCACGAGACGCTCCATCACGTCGACGTACCGCCGTCGCGAGTCGTCGCTGATGATGCCGTGCACGAGTTCCTCGTAGATCACCCGGTGAACGATGGCACGATCCTCCGCGTCGGGCACGATCGTGTGGATGCCGTGTGCGGCGAGCCGATCCGCATAGAACGGCTGCTCCATCGTGAACGCGGTGCCGAGCAGCCCGACCGTCGCGAGACCGGACGCACGGATGGCCTCGCCCGCGGGATCCGCGATGTGCAGGAAGGGGATGCTCACGGCGGCCTCGATCCGATCCGCCACCAGGTGCATCGTGTTGGTGGCGAGCACGAGCAGTTCGGCTCCCATGCCCTGAAGCGCTGCGGCGCGGTCGGCGAGGAGACCGCCCGCGGCGTCCCAGTCGCCGCGAGCCTGCATCGCCTCGATCTCGGCGAAGTCGAGCGAGTCCAGCACGATGCGCGCGGAATGATGCCCGCCGAGCTGTGCGTGCACGCGCTCGTTCGCCAGCCGGTACCACTCCAGCGAGGACTCCCAGCTCATGCCGCCGAGCACTCCGATGGTCTTCATCGCGACGTCACTCCCCCGCGCCGTCCTTGAACTGCCGCTCCCAATCCCGCAGCTCGGAGCGGCCGATCAGCGAGTCGAGCGACACCTGGAACAGCAGCCCCTTGCGGGCGTTGACCTGCTTGATGTTGTCGACGATCTGCGTCGTGAGGCCGGCGAGGGCCTCGCGCACCTCGTCGACACGCTCCTGCGGTGAATCCCACAGGTCGGGTCGGGTGAGCAGGTCGAGCAGGTAGTCGGGTTCGAGTGCCGCGACGAGCCGGGCGAGCTTGTCGGCGTACTCGGCTTCGGCGAGCATGACCTGGTCTGCTTCGGCCTTGGCGTCGAGCCGCACGAAGAGCTGCTCGACGTGGGAGGCGAGCATGTCGATCGCCGCCGCGGTCTCCGCCGCGACCGTGTCGCCCTGGAGGGTCGCATAGTCGACGCGCAGTTCGCGCAGCCGGTTCACACGCAGGCGGATGGCCGGAGGCAACGGGTCCGCGGTGGCGACCGCCTTCGGTGTGCGGCGCCGGCGGAGGAAGAGGACGATGGCGGTACCGGCGGCTGCGGCGAGGACGACGCCTCCGATGACGACGGGAAGGATCGCATCTCCCGCTCCCCGCGGTCTCCCCGGCGACGAGGGCGCCTCGTCGACGATCTGCTGCACCGTCTCGACGAGGGCGGACTGCGTGTCACCACCGGCCGCTGCCTCGTTCTCGTTGGCGATCCGCAGCACGTCGTTGCTGTCGATCACCGTGGAGCCCGCTTGCAGATCGTCCCCGACGGCGAGCACCACGGTCGTCTGCGGCACCCGCTCGCTGAGCCGGTCCAGCAGTTCGAGGTCGTAGACGGCGGCCAGGTCGGCATCCTCCGGAAGCACCACGACGGCGATCGTCCGGTCTCCCGGCACGGCGGCCGTCAGCGCCTCGGTCAGCGCTGCCTGCCCCTGCACGCCGGGCGCGACGTAGACGTCGCCGGACTGAAGCGCCGCGATCGCGTCGGTCACCCCGCTCGGGTCGGATGCGGTGGTGCTGATCATCCTCACCTCAGAAGTTGTTGATCACGGAGGCGAACACGAGGTCGATGCGCTCGGCGTCGGAGGCGTCGAACATCTGCCCCCCTGTGGCGTCCGCGATCCGCTGCAGCGCCGAGGTGTCGGCGCCCTCGCCGTAAGCGATGGGGAAGATGCGGACCGGGGCATCGGTGCCGCCCTCTTTCGTGCTCTTGCCGATCTTCGCGATCAGCGAGTCGAGTGAGGTCGTCGAGTCGGTGTCCTCCCCGTCGGACAGCACCACGATGGCGTTGATGCGTCCGGGTTCGGCGCGCTCGCCCATGGCCTCGTACGCGGTGAGGATCGCGTCGTACAGCGGAGTCCCGTTGCGCTGCGCGTACCGCAGATCGTCGAGCGAGGAGTCGAGCTTCTCGCCGTCCGACCCGAGCGCCGACACGTCGCGCAGCACCTGGATGCCGTCGCCCTCGTCGGACTCGACCCCGGTCGTGAAGGCCCAGACGCCGACCTCGTCGGTCGACCGGAAGTGGTCGAGTGTGGTCTGTGCTCCCTCGATCGCCCCGTCGAGCCGCGAGCGTCCGTCGCCGATCGGGTCATCCATCGACCCGGAGATGTCGATGAGCTCGAGCACGGACGAGGGCTTGCGCACCTGCGTCCACTGGTCGATCGCGGTCGAGATGACATCCACGTCGGGCTTGGGCAGTGTCACGGTGGGCTGCGCAGGGTCGACGCCGAAGTTGGCGGTGAAGAGGTCGCCGAGGGCGACGGACTCGTCGAGCGGGCGGAAGCCGTATTCGGGGAGGATCTGCTGGGCCGGCGTGGTCTGCAGGAAGGCTGCGAACGCCTCGCCGGCGGTGCGCTGCTCGGGGGTGATCCAGTCTGCGCCGAGCACCGTGACCGGGTTGTCGGACCACATCGAGCCGCCGGAGGGATACACGGCGACGAGCTTGGTCTTCGGCGGTGTCAGCGTCTCTCCCGGCTGCACGGTGTGCGAGTCGGGGTTCCCCTTGTTGTAGTTGAGCAGCGACGTCTCCTCGAGCGCGACGGCCGAGACGTAGGCCGAGCCGTTGGCGCCGTTCTGCGTTTCGTCATACAGGGTCGAGAGCACGTTGCCGGTCGTGTCGCCGTAGTGGATCACGCACTCCTCGAACACCCGGGAGAAGTCCTCGGCAGCGTCCACGTCGTCACCGGTGAGTCCCTCCGACTTGCCCGAGGCCTCGTACGACTGCATGAGGATGGTCGACAGCCCGGTCGTCGAGGTGTTCGGGTTCGTCTTGGAGATCTTGAACGCGCCCCAGATGTCCTTGCCGACGCTCCCCCAACCCTCGGGGTTCTGGCACAGGCCCTCGAGGTCGGTGATGCTGATGGGGGTGTCCGGCCACCCCAGCGCCTTGGCCATCGGCTCGGGCATCCCGAACACGACAGGGGTGCGCGTGAACGAGGCGGGTTAGCCGACGAGGTTCGCCGAGGCGGCGGCCGCGACACGGTCGGTCCACACCGTCGATGCGGGCGACCACAGTGTCGGCCACAGGGCACGATCGTCGCTGGGCCAGTCGTCGCCGGAGGTGAGGTAGCGGGCGGCGTTGCCGGAGGAGACGTTCGTCGGGCGCACCGTCGCGCACGTGTCGAGCCCCTCGTGCTCGGGAGAATCCTTGAACGCGGTCGCGAGCTCGTCGAGCATGTTGACCTTCTCCGACGAGGTCGCCACCGTGATGTGGGTGCAGCCGTCGTCGGGGAACCCTGCCCTGCCTCGGGCTCCGGATCTTCTCCCCCGCCCGTGCAGGCCGCCAGAACCAGTGCGGCGATGGTTGCTGTGGCCAACGCGGCGGGTGTTCGCCGGTACAGGGTCCTTCGTGCGGTGCGAGGCGCGCTCATGCGCCTAGGCTACCCAGGTATCGGCCCGGTGATCACGCGGTTCCTGCGCGCATGAACTCCTCGGCGGCACGCACCTGTTCCCTGGAGGGGCGGATACCCGTGTAGAGGACGAACTGCTCGAGCGCCTGCAGTGTCGCCACCTCTGCGCCGGTGATCACGGTCTTTCCTGCGGCGCGACCAGCGGCGATCAGCGGCGTCTCGGCAGGAAGGGCCACCACGTCGAAGACCACCGAAGCCGCGGCGATCGTCTCGGTCGCGAAAGCCAGCGCGCCTCGTCCGCTCCGCCGGCCATCCCGATCGGGGTGACGTTGACCAGGACGTCCGCGGTCGCGCCGCCGACTTCCGGCCGCCACGCGAATGCGTAAAGATCTGCCAGCGCGCGACCGCTCGTCTCGTTGCGGGCGACGACGGTGACGTGCGCGAACCCGGCGTCGCGGAAGGCGGCTGCGGTGGCCTTCGCCATGCCGCCGGAGCCGCGCAGCAGCACGGACGCGGCGGGGTCGAGGCCGGAGCGCTCGATCAGCTGCACGATCGCGGAGTAGTCGGTGTTGTAGGCGGTGAGAACGCCGGCGTCGTTCACGATCGTGTTGACCGAATCGATGGCCTGCGCAGACGGGTCCATCCGATCGACGAGCGCGATCACGTCTTCCTTGTAGGGCATCGAGATCGCGCAGCCGCGGATGTCGAGTCCGCGCACGCCGGCGATGGCCAGTCGAAGGTCGGTCGGAGCGAAGGCCTTGTAGATCCAGTTCAGGCCGAGCGCCTCGTAGAGGTGGTTGTGGAACCGTGTCCCGTTGTTGCTCGGTCGAGCGGACAGCGAGATGCACAGGGTCATGTCCTTGTTGAGCAGCGTCACCGCATCAGGGTACTCGCGTGCCGCGCGAGTCCTCCCCTATGGTGAAGGTGCATGCACAAGGGGATTGATCGTCTCCGTCTCTCCCCAGGAGACGGACGGCCCACCCCAGGGGCAAGACGATCCGTGCATGCGATTGGGCCCTCTCGAGTAGTTCAGTCCCCAATGGGCTACTCGAGGGGGCCGCTATCGTCATCCTCCCACCGATTTTCGGATTTGTCCCCCAAAAGGGGGACAAGGCCTCCGAAAAGGAGCTAGGCTGTTTCTGACGCACCCTCCGGTCGTCTTCGGCCCTCATCGCTCCCCCCGCGGTGAGGGCCACACCATTTTCCGGGTGACTCCGCCCCCTCGCCGCGACTCCGCCACGTGACGGCCGTGTAGCGCTCGTGCAACATTTGGATTACCTTCTCGCCGCCGCTATTCCCCTCGGGGCCTCCTCCACTAGCGTTAGCGATGTCGGGGCATCCCTGCGTCGGCTTTTTACCCAGCAGAACAGGCAGTACATGAGCACCCAGGGCACGGTCAAGTGGTTCAACTCGGAGAAGGGCTTCGGCTTCATCTCCCCCGACGACGGAGGCGCTGACGTCTTCGCGCACTACTCCGCCATCCAGTCATCCGGCTACCGGTCTCTCGAAGAGAACCAGCGAGTCGAGTTCGATGTGGCACAGGGTCCGAAAGGCCTTCAGGCAGAGAACATTCGCCCCGTCTGAGACGGGCGAGACACGGAACTCCCCGACCGGAGCGCGCCTCTCGCGCGACATCCGGCGGGGAGTTCTGTGCTTCGTGCGGGTCGATGAGGCCTCGCGCGTGGCCTGAGCACCGCTTCGACACGGCCCGTGCGGGGGCGGCGGACAGCGGATCAGTCGAGGAGGAGTCCTCGGAGCTCGTCGACCGTGGAGACGCGGAACGCGGCATCGTCTCCTTCGTGGTGATCGCTGAAGCCCCAGTCGACGAAGATGACGGGCACGCCGTTCGCCAGGCCGCCCTCGACGTCATGGTGGCGGTCGCCGACGAGCACGGGCCGTGCCGTGTCAGCCCCGAGCTCACCGAGGCGGCGCAGGGCCTCGGCGACGATGTCGGTCTTCGAGGCGAGGGTCGACTCGTCGGGCGTCGCGCCCACGGTCGTGAGGAAGGCGGGGCGGAGGCCGAAGTGGTCAACCAGCGCGTCGACCTGGTTCTCCGGCTTCGAACTGGCGGTCGCCTGCGGCACGCCGGCGGCGTGCAGATCGTGGATGAGCTCGGTGACGCCGGGGTAGGTCGCGACATCGGTCGTGTACCCGTCGGCCTTGCCGAGAGTGCGGTAGAAGGCCACCGCCTCCGCTGACTGCTCCGGCGTCATCCCCGCCTGGTCCTGGAACGACTGGAACATGGGAGGCCCGATCCAGTGCACCAGCTCCTCGCGCGTGGGTGCCGGGTGCCCGAAGTGCGTGAGCGCGACGTTCAACCGGCGGAGGATGCCGACGGAGGCGTCGACGATCGTGCCGTCGACGTCCCAGAGCACGCAGGAGAAGGGGGAGTGGGGCATGCCTCCAGCCTAGGGTCACGCGGGAGGGTGATCACTCACCCTGCACAGGTGTGCAGGGTGCTATCTTCTCCACACCTTACGTGAATGCGTTGTGTCCCCATATAAGGTCGTGACAACGGCGGGTGAGCGGGTGAGAATGGGGGGATGTACGTGTCGATGGAAGTCATCACGATGCTGGCGACAGCGGCGACACTGCTGGTGGCGATCGTCAGCGGCTTCGGGTGGATGATCACTCGGATGGACGCGCGGTTCGCTGCGCAGGACGCGAAGTACGAGGCGCGCTTCGACAGGATCGACGACCGGTTCGACCGTGTCGACGACAGGTTCGACCGCGTCGACGACAGGTTCGACAGGCTGGAGAAGCGGATCCACAGCATCGAGCTCGAGATGACCGGGGTGAGGGTCGCGGTCGCGCGGCTCGAGGGGCCGACCCCGAGGCTGATGATGGTGCGCTGACCGCTCGGGACCGGGGAGGCGACGGGGGAGGACGACTGCGGCTCAGAACAGACGGGGGATGCCCGACTCGATCCCCTTCATGTCGTCGTAGTCGAGGACGAGGCAACGGATGCCGCGGTCCTCGGCCAGTACACGTGCCTGCGGCTTGATCTCCTGCGCGGCGAAGACGCCCTGCACGGGGGCGAGGTGAGGGTCGCGCCCGAGCAATTCGAGGTAGCGGGTCAGCTGCTCGACGCCGTCGATGTCGCCGCGGCGCTTGATCTCGACCGCGATGGCGGCACCTTCGGCATCGCGCACGAGCAGGTCGACCGGTCCGATCGCGGTCGGGTATTCGCGGCGCACGAGGGTCGCACCCTCGGAGATGCGATCCACCTGCTCGGCGAGCAGCCGCTGCAGATCGGCCTCGACGCCGTCCTTCTGCAGTCCGGGGTCGACGCCGAGCTCGTGGGACGTGTCGTGGATGATCTCGTAGATCTGCACCCGCAGCGCATCGCCGGTCTTCTTGTGCGTGACGCGCCACACCTCGACGACGCCGGCGCTCGACTCCTCCTCGCCCGGCTCCTCGCTCGACAGCGAGCAGGGCGGGCTCATCCAGTTCAACGGCTTGTAGCTGCCGCCGTCGGAGTGCACGAGCAGACTCCCGTCGCCCTTGTGCACGAGCAGACGCGTGGCGAGCGGGAGATGGGCATTGAGCCGACCGGTGTAGTCGACCGAGCAGCGGGCGATGACGAGACGCACCCGTCGAGCCTACTTCGTCGGAGTCCCATTGTTCGCCGCCTCGGAGTGTGGCGATCAGTTGCCGAGGAAGCCGCCGAGAGCCTCGAAGAGGCCGAGCTCGGTGGCGGCGGAGCGGGCGATCAGGAACCCGATGATGCCGATGATCCAGGCGGTGTTCTCCGCTCCGGTGCGCTGCATCCAGGCGGCGAAGCGCTGGAGGGGCCTTTCGACGACAGGAGCGGCGACGAGGCGGAGGATCAGCAGCACGATCGCGGGCAGGATCATGAGAACGCAGTATCCGACGAGGGACAGCACCCGCAGCGGGGTGTCGATTCCGGCGTCCGCCAGCATGGTCATCCCCACGATGTACGGAAGCATCGTGGCGACCTCGACGAGGCCGGCGGCGACCGCCACGGCCATCACGGCAGCTCCCCGCGTGCGCGGGTCGAGCAGACGCTCCCGCCAGCGCGTGATGCGCCCGGACGGAGGGGCCATCTCGGCGTCGGAGGTCGCCGCAGGCGGTGTCAGGGGTGCGGCGACTGTGGCGTCCGCCGCCGACGGCATCCCCGTCCACGGCGAGACGCGAGGTGCCGTCGGTGCAGCGCTCGCCGAGGTGGAGACCTTCGCCGCCGCTTTGTCGCCCGTGGGCATCACGAACGCGGTGAGGAGGAGCGCGCCTCCCACGACGAGACGGATGATCATTCCGGCGGGAGATGCGAGGAACTCGGAGGCGACGTCGACCAGGTTCACGAGTCCCCAGAGGAACAGGAGGCCGACGACCAGATAGAACGCGGCGATCGTGACGAGATAGAGGAGGATGCGTCCGACCCGCACCCGGCCGGGATGCAGGAGCAGGAACACCGGGATCAGGAGCGTGCCGACGCTGAGGCCGTCGATCAGCGCCAGGAGCGCGAGGGAGAGGGGGAGCGGCAGACCGCCGAAGAGTTCCATGCGTCCACGCTCTCCGAAACACGGATGCGGCGAATCGGGCGAAAGTAGGGCTCCGCCTCCTCGTCTCATCCCTTCGTCGGATGCGCCGCGGACCGTGTCGTGGTTGCATGAGGACATGCACGAGCAGGTCCACGGCGGCATCGGCGCCTGGTATCGCCGGCACCGCTGGTGGGCCGACCCGGTCGGGATGGCGATCCTCGCCGTGGTCATGGCCGGTCTCGGCTTCCGCGGAATCTGGGGACCGTTCTCGGTCCTCACCGCTCCCGTCTCACCGTGGTGGGCACTGGTGCTCGCGCTACCCGCCTGTGCTCGCGCTCGCGAAGCGTCGGATGCCGATGACCGTGCTCGCGCTCGTGTCCGCGCTGTTCGTGGTCGACCTGCTGACGGTCGGCGGCATCGGAACTCTCGTCGTGCTGCTGGACGTGCTCTGGACGGCTGCCTTCCTCGCCGGGGAACGAGGGCGTCGCGCTCTGCTCCTGCTGCTCGGGGCGTCGACGCTCGTCCTCTTCGTCGCCGCATGGCTCTTCACCGACGTCTCCTTCGCCGTCGCGTTCCTCATCGGCGTGCAGTTCGGAGCGATCTTCGGTACGGACTACTGGTGGGCCGTCGCGGTCTCTCAAGCGCACGAACTGGCCGAACTGCACCGTCAACGAGCAGAGCACGCCGCGATCGTCGCGGAGCGGGACCGAGCCGAAGCCGTCCGACGCGAACGCGAGACCATGGCACGTGAGCTGCACGACGTGGTGGCCGGGCACGTGATGGCGATGGCGATCCGTGCGGAGGCGGCGCTGTCGACCGAGGCGGATAGGACCAAGGACAGAGACGCGCTTCAGGCGGTTCGCGACGCCGGCCTCGACGCCCATGGCGCCCTGAGATCCATGATCTCGGTGCTGCGGCGCGGCGACGGGAACCTGGCGCGACCGCCGCGCTGGGGCGACATCGACGGCATCGTGCACGAGGCCGAAAGGGCGGGACTGGTCGTCGACCTCTCCGTCGCCGACCTCCGCGACCTCGGCACCGGACCCGAGCAGGCGGTCGTCCGCATCGTCAGGGAGGCGGTGGCCAACTGCATCCGTCACGCCGGCGGTGCGCACGTCGAGATCGTGGTCGACCGCGATGACCACGACGTGCGGGTGATCGTGCGATCGCGAGGAGGCGTCGCCAGCGCTGCCGTCGTGCGGGCGGGCGACGGCTGGGGTCTGCAGATGCTGGAGGAACGCGTGGTGGCGCTCGGCGGCGTGTTCACGGCAGGACCCGTGGTCGAAGGCTGGTCGGTCGAGGGCCGGATCCCGATCGAGGTGCGGGTGTGAGCGCCCCGACCGTGCTGCTCGCCGACGATCACTCCGCGATCAGAGCGGGCCTTCGGATCATGCTGGAAGCGCACGGGATCACCGTGGTCGGGGAGGCCGCAGACGGCGACGTCGCGGTACGCAATGCGGCTGCACTGCGTCCCGACGTCGTGCTCATGGACCTGCGGATGCCCGACAGGGACGGCGTCTCCGCGACCCGCGAGATCGTCGACCGCGGGCTCGGCGACGTGCTCGTGCTGACGAGCTTCGACGAAGACGAGCTGGTCTTGGGGGCGATACGCGCCGGTGCCGTCGGCTTCCTCCTGAAGACGGTGGATGCGCCGACCCTCGTGCAGGCCGTCCGTGCCGTGGCCGCGGGCGACGGAGCGCTGGACCCTCGCGTGACTCGGCGTGCGCTCGCCGCAGCGGCGAGCGGTGCCGCCCCGGTGCCGCCGAGTCGTGCCGCGCAGCCCGACCTGACGGCGCGGGAGCGGAGGTGCTCGACGGCATCCTGAGAGGCTGGTCGAATGCGCAGCTCGCGACGCGCCTGCGCATCTCGGTTCCGACGGTCAAGACGCACGTGTCGAACGTGCTGATGAAGCTCGGCGCGCGCAGCCGATCCCACGCGGCCGCGCTCGTGCGCGGACGCGAGATCTGAGGATCATCCTTCGCGGGCGCTGTTCGCCGCGATCTTCTCGTCGTCGCGCAGCGGACGCGCGGCGCCGGAGAACAGTCCGGAGAGGACGACGAGTGCGACCAGGATGAACAGCGTGTTCAACAGGCCGATGTGCTCGCTGATGATCCCGAGCACGGGGGCCCGCCGAGGAACGCAACGTACCCGATGGTGGCTGCGGCGCTCACGCGAGCCGCGGCCTTGGCGGGGTCGTCCGCGGCAGCCGACATGCCCAGGGGGAAGCCGAGCGAGGCGCCGACGCCCCACAGCGCCGCTCCGACGAGCACGAGGGGAAGGTCGGCGCGAGGATGAAGAGCAGGATCCCGGATGCCGCCGTCACGGCGAGGATCCGCAGCACGGCGACCCGGCCGAACCGGTCGACCAGGGGACCTCCGAACAGGCGCACCGTGGTCATGCCGATCGAGAACACCGCCAGCGCCAGGGCGCCGGTGCCTTCGGTGAATCCGTGCCCCTGCTCCGTGCCGAGGGCGATCCAGTCGTTCGCACCGCCTTCGGCGAATGACATGCCGAGCATCACGGTCCCCAACAGGTAGGTGCGCGGCTCGCGCCACGCCTCGAGTGCGGTGTGCATGCGCTCCCGGAACGGCGGCTTCTCGTGACCTTCGGGGTCGAGGGCGGCTTCGCGCACTGGTACCTGGAAGTAGCAGGCGACCGCGATCGCGGCGATGAGCATTCCCATGGCCGTGGCGTGGGTCGCGACGTCGAAGGCCAGCTGCGCCGCGAGCGCACCGATCCCTGCGCCGATGACGGTTCCGAAGCTGAAGAACGCGTGGAACACCGGAAGGATCGTGCGACCCATCTGCTGCTCGATCGCCGTCGCCTCGACGTTCATCATGACGTCGACCGATCCGTTGCCGAAGCCGAACAGGGCCATGCCGATCAGGACCACGGGCACGGAGCTGAAGACGTCAGCCCCCAACCCGACGAGGACGATGCCCGCGGCGAAGGTCAGCATCGTGAGGAGCATGCCCCGTCGTGCCCCGGTGCGCGCCATCACGGCGGGGCCTGTCGAGATGCCGAGGATCGAGGCGACGCCCATGCCGAGCAGGATCAGGCCCACCTGCGCATTGTCGAGGTCGAGCGCCTGCTTGATCCCCGGAACGCGCGATGCCCAGGTCGCGATCGACAGGCCGCTCGCCAGGAAGATGGCGAAGATCGCGGCGCGCCAGCGGACGAACTGCGAACGGGTGAGGGCTGCATCCATGCCGGATAGCCTATCGAATCGATTCGACCCAGGGGGGTGGAAGACAGCTATCCTCGAAGTATGAGCAGTCAGGAGACGCCGCGTCGCGCCACGATCGCCGACGTCGCCCGCGAGGCGGAGTCGCGACGTCCACGGCCTCCGTCGTCTTCAGCGGGAAAGCCAAAGTCGCCCCCGCGACCAGGGAGCGCGTGCTCGCCGCCGCAGCGGAACTCGGCTACGCGGGGCCCGATCCCCGCGCGGCATCGCTGCGGCGCGGGCGCAGCGGCATCGTGGCCGTCGTGCTGGAGGGCCACCTGCGCGCGGCGTTCCTCGACCCCGTGACGACGGCGATGATGGACGGACTCACCGACGGACTCGCCGAGCTCAGCTCGGGCATCCTGCTGATGCGCGACGACCCCGGCGACGACGGAGCGGCGATCGCGAGCGCGCCGGTCGATGCGTTCGTGCTGATCGGATGCTCCGGCCGTACCAGGGCATCCCTCGAGGTCGTCGTCGGTCGCGGACTGCCCGTCGTCGTCATCGAAGGCGATGCGGGGAGTCGATCCCGCGCATCACGCTCGACAACGCCGCAGCGTCCGCCGACATCGCTCGACACGTGCACGATCTCGGTCACCGCGATGTCGCGCTCGTCACGCTCCCGCTCGACACCGACCGTGAACGTGCTCTCATCACCCCGGAGAGGCTCGAAGAGGCGACGGTCGACGTGACCATCCACCGCCTCGCCGGGACGCGGGAGGTGTTCCCCGACGCACCGGCGATCTCGGCGTCGGGCAGTCTCATCGACGAGGGGTGCTGGTGGGGAGGATGCTGCTCACCGATCCCGCCACGAGGCCCACAGCCGTTCTCGCACAGAGCGACCTGCTCGCAGTGGGCGTGATCCGTGCCGCGGAAGAGCTGGGGTTGCGCGTGCCGGAGGACCTCTCGGTCGCCGGGTTCGACGGGATCGCCCTCGACGGCCTCGGCGACCTCAGCCTCACGACCAGCGTGCAGCCCGCCGTGGAGAAGGGGCGCGCGGCGGGGGAGCAGGTCGCGCGCATGCTGCGCGGCGAGCCGGGCGTCACGCAGCACCTCACCTGCCGGTTCCACGCCGGCACGACGACCGCGCGGGCACCGCGCTGACCGGACCTCCCGTCAGCTCCGCAGGGGGCCGAGCGGCAGCGTCACGGTGCCGAAATCGAGGATGCGGTATCGGCCGCAGTCGACCACCTCATCGGGTACCGCAGGGACGGGCAGGTGCCACGGGACCGTCTGCGCATCCTCCACGAGGAACGACACCTCGCCTGCGTCGAAGTCGCGACGGTCCACCAGCCACGCATATCCGTTGAGCTCGTGATCGACCTGCACCAGTCGTGCCGGATCCTTGAGGTGCAGTTTCGGCAGCCGAACCGTCCAGAACTGACCGCCCCCGATGCGATCCGAGGCATCGACCCACGCGGTCACACAGGTGAGGTCGGGGTCGGCGGCCCCGGCGGCGGACGCCAAGCGGGGGATGCTGAGCGTGCCCGCGAGCACCAGCAGCACCCCGGTCGCGGCCATGACGAACTTCCGCGTCCGCCGAGGGACTCGCACCGCCTGCGGGGAGGCGACGAGAGCGAGTACCGGGGCGAAAGCGAGCGGTTGCAGGTAGCGCGCCGCGTGGGTGCCGAGGGCGACGGCGCCGACCACCACGAGCAGGGGCGTGATCCACGCGAGCGCAGCCACGACGCGCGCTCCGTGTCTGTGACCCGCACCGTGCGATGCACGGCGAGCGCGAGGAGAGCGAGGACGATGGCGCCCCCGACGACCCCGGCTGGCGTGGACAGGCGGTCTGCGAAGAGGTCGGAGTAGTAGCGGAGGGACTCGGCCCAGCGCTCGGGCTGCACGTAGCCCGCCCCGCTGTTCGTGATCCATGCCTGAAGCGGAATGCGACCGACAAAGCCGATCGCCGTGCCGCACAGGAGCACGGCGAGGAGCAGTGCAGGTCGGAGCCGTTCCCGCGAGCGGAGGAGCAGCACGGTGAGCAGCAGCGCGAGCGGAGCCGTCGCCCACGCCGCGTACAGCGGGTTCGAGAGCGTGGAGACAGCCGCCGTGAGCCCCAGAAGAACCAGCATCATGGCACCGCCGGCGGGGCGATCGACGACCCGCCGCACGAATCCGACGGAGAGGACCGCAGCGATCACGGTGCCGGAATAGTAGGTGGTCGTCAACGAGAGGGAAGCCAGCTCGAAGGCATCCCGCGATGCCGACGTCTCGGTCATCGCGATCACGGAGAACACCGTGAGGCCGAGAAGAGACCACGCGACGGGCGCTGAACCCGGTCGCCGTCGGCCAGCCACGAGCCGAAGCGCACCGAAGAGGCCGAGCAGATTGAGCACCGCGTTCACGGCGAGCACGCCGTCGACCTCGAGCGGGAGCAGGGCGTCGAGACCAGCGAACACCGCCGTCTCCGGGACGAAGAGCACACTCGACAGCGCCCAGTCCGCCGGTCCTCCGGCGAGCAGAGAGCGCGCGAACATCGCCACGATCAGGGAATCTCCGTCACGGAACAGCAACTCCGATCGGGCGGAGGAGGCGACCTGTGCCGCGGTGATGAGCGACACCGCGAGGGCACCGGACCACCCGGCCAGCTCTCGCACCCCAGCCCGCCCCATGCGCCCACTCTCGCACGATCGTGCAAGCCGTGGACCTCAGAAGCCCTTCGCCCCGGTAAACTGGCCTGACACCCGCCCGCCTGTGCCGCATGGCCGACGAGCCCTGAGGGAGCCGCGTATATGCTGATGCTCCTCGCCGTGTTCCTCCTCGGGTCGCTGTTGATGCCCGTTCTGGTGCGCTGGCTCGGAGCCCAGGCGTTCGCGATCGCGGCCCTCGTCCCTGCAGCGGCCTTCGTGCACGCACTCGTCATGACACCGCAGGTGCTCGACGGACCGGTGCCGTTCGAATCCGTCGAGTGGATCCCGCAGCTCGGTCTCGACCTGTCCATGAACATGGACGTCCTCGGCTGGGTGCTGACGCTCATCGTCAGCGGCGTGGGAGCCCTGGTGCTCCTCTACTGCCGGTGGTACTTCCACGACGACACCGTCGGCATCGGCCAGTTCGCCGGCGTGCTGCTCGGCTTCGCCGGTGCGATGTATGGGCTCGTCCTGACCGACGACCTCGTCATGCTCGTCATGTTCTGGGAGGTGACGAGCATCCTCTCGTACCTCCTGATCGGGCACTACCGTCGTCGAGCCGCCAGCCGACGCGCGGCCCTGCAGGCGCTGCTGGTGACGACGTTGGGCGGACTCGTGATGTTCGTCGGCGTGGTGCTGCTCGTGGTCGATACCGGCACCTCGAGCATCCGCGAGATCCTCGAGATCGCCCCGACAGGTCCGATCGTGGATGCCGCGATCGTCATGCTCCTCGTCGGAGCGATCAGCAAGTCGGCGTTGTTCCCTTTCCACTTCTGGCTTCCCGGCGCGATGGCGGCCCCCACGCCGGTCAGCGCCTACCTGCACGCCGCGGCGATGGTGAAGGCCGGCATCTACCTCATCGCCCGCTTCGCGCCGATCTTCGCGTTCAGCGCGACCTGGCGTCCGATCGTCATCACCCTGGGCATCCTCACGATGCTGCTCGGCGGCATCCAGGCGCTGCGCGAGACCGACCTCAAGCGCGTGCTGGCGTTCGGCACCGTGAGCCAGCTCGGGTTCTTCGCCGTCGTCGTCGGCTACGGCACCCAGGCGACCGCCCTCGCAGGACTCGCGCTGGTCATCGGTCACGCGCTGTTCAAGTCGGCCCTGTTCCTCATCGTCGGCGTGATCGACCGTCAGCTGTCCACGCGTGACATCACGGAGCTCTCGGGTGTCGGGCGGCAGGCTCCCGTCATGGCGACGGCGGCATTCATCTCGGTCGCCTCGATGGTCGGTATCGCGCCCACCATCGGTTTCGTCGCCAAGGAGTCCACACTCACCGCGCTCCTCGACGACGCCCTCGGTGGCTCGCCCTGGGGCCTCGTCGCCCTCATCGGGGTCGTCCTCGGGTCTATGCTCACTGCGGCATATGGAGTGCGATTCCTGTGGGGAGCGTTCTGGAAGAAGCGGGACGAGCAGGGCCGGCAAGTGCCGGACACGGCGTGGCCCGACCCCCGGTCGGCTTCCTCTCGGCGCCGATCATCCTCGCCGGGGTCACACTCGCCGCCGGCATCGGGGCTCCTGCGCTCGACATCGCGCTCCAGGGCTACGCGGTCACCGCGACCCCGGACTCGACCGCGCGGGCGAGGCCGTCGAAGGGCCGGGGCACCTCGCGCTCTGGCACGGCTTCGAGCCGGCCCTCGGCATCTCGATCCTGTCGATCCTGCTCGGCATCGGACTGTTCCTCCTCACCCGCAAGACCGGATGGGATCGTAAGGCGCGCGTGCTGCGATTCACCGCAGCAGACGTGTACTACTTCGTCGTGCGCGGCGTCGACCGCCTCTCGGTCCTCAGCACCACGTTGACCCAGCGAGGTTCGCTGCCGGTCTACGTCGGCACGATCTTCGTGGTGTTCGTCGCCGCCGAGGTCACGGCTCTGATCGCCAGCGACATCGACCGCTACAACCTCTCGGCCTGGCACACCCCCGCGCAGATCGTGGTGGCGCCCATCATGGCCATCGCCGGTGTCTTCGCGGTCCGTGCGCAGAAGCGCTACACGGGGGTCGTGCTCGTCTCGGTCACGGGACTCGGGATGGTGGTGCTGTTCGCGACGAGCGGCGCCCCCGACCTCGCGCTCACGCAGATCCTGGTCGAGACCGTCACCATGGTCACGTTCGCGCTCGTCCTTCGTCGGCTCCCCGCCCGCATGGGCGAGCACAACGCTTCCGTCGGGCGGGTCCCCCGTGCGCTCCTGGCCATCGGCGTGGGAGTGACCATGGCCTTCGTCGCGGTCGTCGCGACCCAGTCCCGCGTCGCAGACCCGATCTCGGAGGCGTTCCCAAGCTCGCGTATGAGATCGGTCATGGCAAGAACGTCGTCAACGTGGCGCTCGTCGACCTGCGTGGCTGGGACACGATGGGCGAGCTCTCGGTGCTCGTGCTCGCAGCGACCGGCGTGGCTTCCCTCGTCTTCGTGACGCATCGCGCCGACCTGCTCGCGGCGACGAAGAACCTGCCGCGGGCGACCCGCAAGGCCGCGCGCAGCAGACCGCTCGTCGAGACCACCGAGGGCATCCGGTTCCAGACCACCGAGAACGAGAGCAGCCCGCGCGCGTGGCTCGTCGGCGGACAGAAGATGAAGCCGGAGAACAGGTCGATCCTGCTCGAGGTGATCGTCCGCATCCTGTTCCACACGATCATCGTGGTGTCGATCTTTCTGCTGTTCTCGGGCCACAACCTTCCCGGTGGCGGCTTCGCGGGCGGACTCGTCGCCGGCATGGCACTCGTGATGCGCTACATCGCGGGCGGTCGCTGGGAGTTGGGCGCTGCGGCCCCGACCGACGCCGGCCGACTGCTCGGCGCAGGGCTCATCCTCGCCGTCGGCACCGCCGTCGTCCCGCTCTTCTTCGGCCTCGCACCGCTCACGAGCACGTTCTGGGAGTGGGAGATCCCCGGCATCGGGCATATGGAGTTCGTCACGTCGACCATCTTCGACATCGGCGTGTACCTCGTCGTGATCGGGTTGGTGCTCGATGTGCTGCGCAGCCTCGGAGCCGAGGTCGACAGACAGGCCGCTCTGCGCACGACCCCGGGGCCGGAAGGCTTCCTCTCACGGGGCGGGAGGAGCAGCTGATGGATGTCTCTCTCACCCTGATCGTCATCATGGCCATCCTCTTCGCGTGCGGCGTGTACGCGATGCTGGAGCGCAGCCTGACCCGTGTGCTGATCGGCTTCCTGCTGCTGGGCAACGCCACGAACCTGCTGCTCCTGATCGTCATGGGCGTACCGGGGAACGCGCCGTTCTTCGGCACGGAGGGCGAGATGAGCGACCCGCTCCCGCAGGCGCTCACCCTGACCGCGATCGTGATCACGTTCGCCGTGTCGGCGTTCCTCCTCGCGCTCATCTACCGCTCCTGGCAGCTCGGTCAGGCCGACACGGTCGAGGACGACGAGGCCGACATCGCGCTCCGCGAGCGCACCGACGCCGACGAAGACGTCATGGACGACGAGTCCGAGACCGACGACGACGAGGCGACCACCGACTTCGTCGGCGTGCAGACGGCGCCGATCACCGTGCTGCACATGCGCGACCACCCCGCCATCCACGACGACGCGCCCTTCGACGCACCGACCGGGTGGGGTGCCGAACCCTCATCGCGGCCGGACGACGAGGAGTCGACCCCCACGAACCACACGACCGCGACGAGAACGAGGAGGGCAGGCCATGACCGCCCTCGTCCCCTCCTCCTCGTCACTGCCGCTGCTCGGCGCGGCGGTCACGCTCGTGTTCGGGCGCAACGCCAGGCTCCAGGTCGTCGTCACCGTGGCCACTCGCCCGCGGTCTCGGTGATCGCCGCCGTGCTCCTGGTCGTCGTCGATTCCGGGGCGCCCCTCGCGGTGTCGGTCGGCGGCTGGCCCGTGCCGTTCGGCATCGTGCTGTACGTCGACAGGCTCGCCGCGCTGCTGGTGCTCATCTCCAGCATCGTGCTGTTGGCGGTGCTGCTCTTCTCGATCGGCCAGGGAGCGGCGGACGGTACGGACGAGACCCCCATCTCGATCTTCAACCCGTCGTACCTGATCCTCGCGGCCGGCATCTTCAACGCCTTCATCGCCGGCGACCTCTTCAACCTCTATGTCGGGTTCGAGATCCTGCTCGTCGCCTCCTACGTGCTGATCACGCTCGGCAGCACGGAGTCACGCATCCGCACCGGCGCGGTCTACATCGTCGTCTCGCTGGTGTCGTCGATCCTGTTCCTCGCCTCGATCGCGATGATCTACGGCGCGCTGGGCACGGTCAACATGGCTCAGATCGCCGAGCGCATGTCCGAGCTCCCGCAGGAGACGCAGCTGGTGCTGCACCTGATGCTCGTGGTCGCCTTCGGCATCAAGGCCGCCATCTTCCCGGTGTCCTTCTGGCTGCCGGACTCGTACCCGACAGCTCCGGCCCCGGTCACCGCGGTGTTCGCCGGCTTGCTGACGAAGGTGGGCGTGTATGCGCTGATCCGCACCGAGACGCAGCTCTTCGCCTCGAACAGCATCGACACGCTGATGCTGATCATCGCGCTCGCGACCATGATCGTCGGCGTGCTCGGTGCGGTGGCGCAGGCAGAGCTCAAACGAATCCTGTCGTTCACGCTCGTCAGCCACGTCGGCTACATGATCTTCGGGCTCGCGATAGCGACACCCGCCGCCATCGGCGCCACGGTGTACTACATCGTGCACCACATCGTCGTGCAGACCACGCTGTTCCTGGCCGTCGGGCTCGTGGAACGCCGAGCGGGAAGCACCTCCATCCTGCGCGTCAAGGGGCTGCTGAAGGTCGCGCCCGTCATCGCCGTGCTGTACTTCGTCCCGGCGATCAACCTCGGCGGCCTGCCGCCCTTCTCGGGATTCATCGGCAAGTTCGCGCTGTTCGAGGCCGCGGCGTCGGTGGGGACGCCGATCATGATCGTGCTGATCTTCGGTGGCATCATCACGTCACTGCTGACGCTGTACGCCCTGATGCGCGCCTGGAACCTCGCCTTCTGGCGTGAGGAGGAGGACTCCTCCGAGACCGAGGGTCGCATCTCCTACCTGGGCAACGCTCCCGCCGCCGACGAGCAGCAGGAACGTCGTCGCATTCCGAAGATCATGACGCTCGCGACCGGGGGCATGGTCGCGGTGACTCTGGCTCTGACGGTCTTCGCCGGCCCCCTGTACGCCCTCTGCGACCGGATCGGCGCCGGTCTTCTGCAGCCCGTGAGCCTCGTACAGCTGGAAGACGAGGTGGGCTGATGGCGCGCGACACCCGACGTCACCTCTGGCGCGACATCCGTGTGCAGCTGCCGTTCCTCGCGTGGCTGGTGGTGCTCTGGATGCTGCTGTGGGCGCAGTTCACGGTGCTGTCGTTCCTCACCGGTCTCGTCGTGGCGATCTTCGTCACCCGCGTCTTCCGCCTGCCGACCGTCGCCCTCTCCGGGCGCATCAACCTCTGGTACGCTGCGCTCTTCGTCGTGCAGTTCCTGTTCGCCGTGCTCAGCGGTGCCCTCTCGGTGACGGTGCAGGTGTTCGACTTCCGCCGTCAGCCCGGTACGGCGATCATCGCGGTGCCGCTGCGATACGCGGATGACCTCGTGATGACGCACGTCGCCGTCGTGTCCTCGCTCATCCCCGGCTCGCTGGTGGTCGAGACCGACCGGGATCGACGCATCCTCTACCTGCACGTGATCGGCGTCAGAAACCTCGAAGACGTGGAGAAGCAACGCGCAGGAGTCTTGCGCTGGGAGCAGCGGGTCGTGCGTGCGCTCGGCGACCCCGCTCAGTACCGTGCTCTCAAAGCCGACGAGCGCGCCGGCCTCGGACTGACGAAGGGTGGCGCCCGATGAACATCCTGCTGCTGCTGATCATGGTGGTGTTCGGCATCGCCGCGGTTCTCGCGCTGATACGCATCGTTCGGGGACCGTCGATCCTCGACCGGGCCGTGGCGTCCGACGTGCTCCTCACCGAAGTGATGTGCGTGATCGGAGCCGAGATGGCGATCAACGGTCACACCCGGAACATCCCCGTGCTCCTGATCATCGCGGCCATCGGGGTGTTCGGGTCGATCGCCGTCGCCCGGTTCGTCGCGAGAAGGGACAACACGACACCATGAACGTGTTCGGTCTCATGATCCCGGATGCCGTCGTCGATGTGGCGGTCCTGATCCTCATCCTGCTCGGCGCGCTGCTGTGCCTGTCGGCCGCGGTCGGCCTGCTGCACTTCCGCGACGTCCCCTCGCGGCTGCACGCTGCCACCAAGCCCCAGGTGCTCGGGCTGCTCCTCATCTGCATCGCCATCGCGCTGTCGCAGCGCTCGATCGGGGGCATCCTCGTCGGATTCGTGCTGGTCGCCCCTGTCGTGCTGATGCAGTTCGCCACGGCTCCGCTCTCGGCGCACATGGTCGGGCGGCAGGCCTATCGCAACGGGACCATCGAGCAGCGCGGGCTCGTGGTCGACGAGCTGGCCGAGTCGAAGCAGACCCCTCCCGCCGCCGGCTGATCCGACGAGATGGCCTGATCCCGCGAGCCGCCCGCGAGCCGTCCGTGAGGAGGGTCCGCGGGCGTCAGAGGCGGGCGGCGAACTCGTGGATCAGTCGCGCCGCGGGCTCGGAGTCGCTGATGAGCGTGCCGTGCCCGTGGTCGGGGATGACCTCGAGGTCAGCGCCAGGGATGGCGTCGAGGATCTCCTGACACCAGCTCATCGGCGCGAGCGGGTCGCTCTCGCCGCGCAGCACGAGTACCGGGCAGTCGATGCGCACGAAGGCGTCCTCGGGCTCGTGCACGATCGTCGCGCGCATCTTGCGGATGAGGTGCGGTCCACCGCGGAGGTACTCCCTGGCTCCGCGCCAGATCACCAGAGGCCGCTCTCCGACCAGGTCGGTCAGCAGATACCGCGCCTGTGCGCCGATGTTCCGTGCCGCCTTGTTCACGGTCGGGCCCGCCAGCACGACCCCTTCGACGAGAGACGGGTGCCGGGCTGCGAGCTCCGCGGCGATCTGACTCCCCATCGAGTGCCCGATCACGATGACCGGCCCTGCATGCACGTGCTTCAGATAGGCCGCGACGAGGTCGGCGTGCCGCTCCATCGTGAGTGTCTTCTCCGGCTCAGGCGCTTCGCCGAAGCCGGGCAGATCGACGGCGATCACGCGCCCTTCGAGCCGTTGCACGATGTCGAGGTAGACGCTGCGACCCATGCCAATGCCGTGCAGCAGCAGATACGTGTGCGGGCCTTCACCGAAGGTCTCGGCGATCAGGGTCGCCCCGCCGTGCTCGTACTCCAGGAGCGTGGCGATGGTCCCCTTCGGGGCGAGGTAGCTGGATGGCACGCATCCACGTTATCCGAGGAAGCTCCGCTTCTCGTGTCAGTCGCCGGGGGCCAGCACGAGGGTGTCGACGGTCGCGGCCTGCACGGCCTTCTCCGAGTATGCCCAGGGCTTCTGGAGTCCGGCCGCCCAGTCGGCAGTCTGGTCGGTGTAGTGCTCGTGGAAGGCGTGGCCGGACGCGCCGGTGAGGTGGTTCCACGTCGAGGCGTCGAAGTCTGCCAGGTCGATGACCATGCGCATCGAGGGCACCGTGGTCGTGGCGTACGAGACCCCGAGCTCCCACCCTGTGGCATTCACGACCGATGCTCCACCGCCGACCGGGTACGGGCCGCGGTTGAAGAGGGCTTCGATGGGGGCGATGCCGGATGAGCCGAGCGTGTCACTCGTGAGGGTGATGGCGTGGAGGTCGCCCCAGTTCCACCGCGCGACCACGTCTCCCTGCAGCGCCGAGAGCTCGTCGTAGGCTTCCTCCGCCGACAGCGTCAGCATGGCCTCCATGCCGTCGACCTCGAGAGTCGGGTTGCTCCACAGCGGGTCCGAGGGGTCGTCGAGCATGGCTCCGACCACGGTGAACAGGCGTCCCTGTCCGTCGATCGGCAGAGGCTGCTCGCGCTCGGCGAAGATGTTCTGCACGAGGGTGGACCACAGCACGTTCGCGTACGCCGCAGCGGGCGAGCTCGCCGAGTTCTGCGCATCCCATGACCGCAGGAGTTCGACGGCCTCCGTGGGTCCCGCGCCGGACACGTCGATGTCGCCCATGGCGGCGGCGAGCTGGGTGCCGATCCACATCTCCTCGTCCATCTGGATGTCGCGCATGTCCTGCGCGGTCAATGGGGCTGCGGCCGCTCGCCGTTCGATGAGGTCGGTGATGCGGGCTGCACGGTACCCGTAGTCCCAGTCGCGGGAGAGGAAGTAGGAGTAGTCGTCGGTCACGATCGCGTTGTTCGCGGTGACGATGTACCCCGACCTCGGGTTGTACGACACGGGGAGTTCCTCGAACGGGATGAAGCCCGTCCAGTCGTAGCTGCTGTCCCACCCCGGCTGCGGCATCCATCCGTCGCCGGCTCCGCGGATCGGCAGGCGGCCGGGGGTCTGGTAGCCGATGTTGCCCTCGGTGTCGGCGTAGATGAGGTTCTGCGCCGGGACGTCGAAGAGCGACGCGGCGTAGCGGAAGTCCTCGAAGTCCTGTGCCGTCGACAAGGCGAAGATCGCGGTGGCTGTCGTGCCGGGGTCGAGCGCCGTCCAGCGCAGGCTGACCGCGGTCTCGGCGTCGCCGTCGGGATCGGGCAGGGTCGCGGGAGCCCCGGTCGCCTCTTCCAGTGCGGGGCCAGGATCCTCGGCGATCGCGGTGAAGTCGTCCGTGAGGCCGGAGATGATGGGCCCGTGCACGGTCGAGCGGATCGTGAGGTCGATGTCGTCGCCGCCTGCGACCTTGATCGTCTCGGTGCGCGTCTCGAGGGGGACGAGGGCGCCGTCTCGCCAGTACTCGTCGCCGACGACGCGTTCGACGTACAGGTCGGTGACGTCGGTGGTGAGGTTCGTGAAGCCCCAGGCGACGTGCTGGTTGTGCCCGATCACGATGCCGGGGAGCCCGGAGAACGAGAACCCGCCGACGTCGAACGGGCAGTCCTCGTCCACGGTCGAGCACTTCAGTTGCACCTGGTACCAGACCGAGGGCAGCGAGGCGCCGAGGTGCGGGTCGTTCGCGAGCAGCGGCATGCCGCTCTCGGTCAGGTCCCCGGAGACCACCCAGGAGTTCGAGCCGATACCCTCCCCGATGTCGCCGACGAGTTCGCTCGCCGCCTCGATGACGCCAGAGGTCTGGGTCCATTCCACGGTCGTCGTCGCCTGCTGGATCTCTCCGTCGTCCGCCGAGGAGGTGTACGCGGCGGGCTCCGCGTCGGTGTCGAGGGCCGGCACGGTCGAGATCTTCGGGACGATCACCGGGTTCTCGTCGAACGGATAGTCGGGGTAGAGCTTGGCGAGCACAGCCGCGGTGTCGACGTCGACGTCGACGTCGTCGCCGTCGCCAAGCTCAGCGGCGAGGAGCGATCGCTCGGTCTCGTCTTCGATGTTCCCTCGCAGGTCCCAGGCCATCGCCTTCAGCCATGCCACCGAGTCGGCGGGCTCCCAGGGCTCGGGGGCGTACTCCGGATTCTGTATGCCGAGTACCGCATATTCCAGCGAGAGCTCTGCACCGGAACGGCTGGCGAGGTAGGCGTTGACGCCGTCGGCGTAGGCCTCGTAGTACCCGCGGGTGGTCTCGTCCATCGCCTCGACCTCGGCTTCGGCGACGGCGCGCCAACCGAGGGTGCGGAGGAAGGCATCCGTCGCCGCCTGCGACTCGCCGAACATCTCCGCGACGCGGCCGGCTGTGACGTGACGGCGGAAGTCCATCTCGAAGAACCGGTCCTGGGCGTGCACGAACCCCTCGGCATAGAACAGGTCGTCGGTGGAGTCGGCGGTGATCGTGGGGATGCCGCGGTCGTCCCGCTGCACGGTGACCTCGGCCTGGAGCCCGTCGAGCTCCAGCGTTCCCGCGGTCTGCGGGAACGAGCGCTGGATCGTCCAGGTGACGAAGAAGGCTGCCGCGACGGCGATCACGATGATCCCCGCGACGACCAGGAACGCGATGCGTCCGATGCGGACGCCCAGGGAACGGCGCGAGGGTACGGCAGACGCCGTCGAATCGGTCATCATCGTCGAGAACTCTTTCGGGTAGACAGGTGGAACTCAGTCCCACCGAGCCCCAGTGCGCGTGTCAGGGGCGCGCCTTCGCATCATATCCCCCTGCCCGCCGCGGAGTGTTCCACGGCGGGCAGGGACGGTCACCCGATGAGGCTCGGCTGCAGATCGCGGAGCGTGCGTCGATGGGTCATCCGCGTCACGCCGATCATGGCGAGAAGCAGCGCCCCGAGCAGCCAGGCGCCGAGGACCGCGAGGTCCCAGCCGGCGCGTGCGTAGTCTCCGCCGTACATGAGCTGCCGCATCGCATCGACCACATAGCCCAGTGGCAGGACATGGTGCAGTGCGGCGAGCGGCGCCGGGAGGGTCTGCCAGGGGAACGTGCCCCCGGCTGTGACGAGCTGCAGCACCATGAGCACGAGCCCCAGGAACTGGCCCACCGAACCCAGCCACACGTTGAGCGCGAGGATGATCGCCGCGAAGGTCGCGGAGGCGAACACCATCACCCCGAGGGTGCCGAGGGGGTGGTCGAAAGTGAAGCCGAGCGTGATCGCCAGGATGCCCATGAGGCCGAGCATCTGCACGGCGCCGAGCATGGCGGGTGTCAGCCAGCCGGCCAGCGTGATGCGTATGGGGGAGTGCAGCGCGGTGATGGCGCGGCGTGAGATCGGCTTCACGATCAGGAACAGTGCGTAGATGCCGATCCACGCGGACAGCGCGGCGAAGAATGGCGCGAGACCTGCACCGTAGTCCTCGGCCGACGCGACCTTGTCGCTCGAGACCTTGACCGGATCCGCGATCGTGTCGGCCTGCAGGGTGCGCAGCTCCGGCGTGGAGGCGGGTATCGCTTCGACGCCGTCGGACAGCCCGTCACGCAGCTCCGTCGTTCCTGAGGCGAGCGTGGCGAGGCCGTCGCGCAGTTGTGCGGCCCCGTCGTTCGCCGCGGATGCGCCCGTGGCGACGGTACCGGCGCCGGAGGCGAGGTCGCTGGCGCCGGAGGCGAGGGACGCGGCGCCGGCTGCGAGCTGGTCGACCTTTCCGACCGCGTTCTGCACCTGCGTGTTCCCCTCCTGCAGGCGTGCGCCGAGAGGGTCGAGCCTGGCCAGCACCTGGTCGACCTCCTCGGGCGTGAGGCCCTGCTCGGTGAGGGCGTCCGCGATGTCGGTGCGCACCTGGGGCAGGGCGTTCGCGGCCTCTTGCACCGCCGCTCCTGCACGGTCGGCGACGTCGGCGAGCTGCCTGTTGCCCGCGCTGACCTGCTGCGCCCCGTTCGCGAGCGTCTGCGCACCGGATGCCAGCTGTGCGGTGCCGTCGGCCAGTTTCGCCGTGCCTTCGGCGAGGGTCGTGCTGCCCGAAGCGGCCGTGCCCGCTCCGTCGGCGAGCTGGGTCGCACCGTCGGTCGCGGTGACGAGGCTGTCGCGCACGTCGCTGAGTCCCGTGAGCAGTCGCTCTGCGGCCTCGCTGCCGACCATCTCGGCGACCGAGCTGCGGATCTTCTCCACCGCCTGCGTCCCCATCGACGACGCGAGGTAGTTGTTGGCGTCGTTGGTCTCGAGTTCGATGCGCGCCTGATGAGGGTCGTCGCCGGCGGCAGAGGTGAGTGCCGCCGAGAAGTCGACCGGGATCGTCACGGTGAAGTCGACCGTACCCGTGCGCAGCGCCTCGGCCGCCTCGTCGGCCGTCATCCGCTGCCAGTCGAAGGCGTTGCCGTCGATGAGGTTCTCGGCGACATCCTCCCCGTAGTTCACGGTGTCACCCGTCGCGGGTTCCGTGCCGGTGGTCGGTGCCGGCGCACCGTCGTCATCGACGACCAGAGCGACCGGCACCTCGGGGAACTTCGCGTACGGGTCCTGGTTCGCCCACAGGTAGAGGCCGCCGTACAGGATCGGCACGCAGATCAGGGCGACCAGGGCGAGGATGCCCATCCTGCTCGCGGTGAGCCGCCGAAGCTCGGCGGCGATCATGGCGGGAACCTTCATCGCGCCTCTCCGTTCTCCTGCGTCGTGACGTCGGACTCCGCTTCGGGTTCGGGTAGTGGTTCGGTCTCCGTCTCGGTCTCCGGCTCGGTCTCCGGCTCGGTGTCGGGTTCCGGAATCGCTCCGGGTTCCTGCTCGGGCTCGGGTTCCTGCTCGGGCTCGGGCTCCTGCTCCGGTTCGGGTGCAGCCTCAGTTTCGGGTTCCCCGAGGACCAGAGGTTCGACGGGCCCTGAGGCATTGATCGCCTCGAACTCGTGCATCCGCTCGAGGGCGACGGCGGCGGACCCGCCGATGATCACGAGCATCGCGTAGCCGCGGTCCGCGAACTCACCGGCGATGCGCCACCAGCCGTCGGGGCTTCCTCCGTGTCGATCGGGCGACACGAGCACCACGCCGTCGACCCCGTCGCGCAGCACGGCGAGTTCGCACAGGATGCGCACGCGTGCCGCCGGATCGATGGTGCCGATCGGCGCGGAGGCGAGCTCGCTGAAGCCCAGTTGTGCGAGCCAGCGTCGCGCGTGCAGGGGTGGCGCCGACGCCGGCGAACATGAGCTCCTCGCCCACGACGCCCGCGAGGGTGATGTCGGGGTGGGGATCGCTCACATCCGGCGCGTCGACCAGTGCGACGCGGCGACGCAGCGCCTTCGCGTCCGATGTCCCATCGATGCTGACCCTCCCGGAATCCGGGCGCATCCGGCCGGACGCGATCAGACCGAGCACCGTCGGGCGCTGCTCGGTCTCGGCGAGTGCGAAGCGCACGGCGCCGGTGTGGAACTCGAGCGACGTCGACGGGAGGGCCTGCCCGCCGCGACCCTTGCTCACATCCTGCAGGGCGATCTTCATGCGTTGGCCTCCCTGTCGGCGTCGGCTGTCGCGACGACGGTGGTGTCGATGTCGGGGTGTGATGCCAGGAGGGTGTCGGCTTCGCGCCAGGAGAGCCCGGCGATGCTCAGCACCGTGCGGACGGCGAGGTCGGCGGCCCCGTGCTCGTCGCATCCGTCCGTGACACGACCGTGCGGGCCATCTCCTCGATCAGCCGAGCGAGGGTGGGCGCGGCGAGGTCGGTGCGGAAGCTGCCGTCTTCCTGCCCGCGTCGCACGAGCGCGGCGACCGTGCGACGCAGCGGGGCGAGCGCCGCGGCGGTGTGCTCCACATGCGACTCGTCGAGTGCGAGTGCCGCGGCCACCTGCACGTGCGCCGCCTCCTGCCAGAGCCGTGCGGCGAGACGGGCGAGGGCGATCCGGGCGTCGGCGTCGTCCACGGATTCGGCGATCGCGTTGAAGCGCTGGGCTCCCGCAGAGATGAGTTCGCGGATCAGTGCATCACGGTCGTCGAAGTGTCCGTAGAGCGTGCGACGCGAGAGGCCGGCATTGCGGGCGATGGCGTCGATGGAGGCATGCGGATCGACGGCGAGGGCCGCGCGCGCGGCGGAGAGGATCCCGGCGCGGTTCTCCACCGCGTCGCGGCGGGGTGCACGAGTGGTCATCCTTCGATGATAATTATCATGCACATGATTGTGCAAGATCACACTGCACTCTCTCAGCATCGATTGTTCAGTGCCCATTGAGAGAGCTGTGTTATGTTACGCGTTGCGCGACGTAAGGCAATGGGGGGCGTCGCTCCCGCGAGCGCACAGGAGACCGTGAACGTCGGTCTCTGAGGGTGGGGAACCGCTGTGGTCGAGGAGGGTGCGAATTGTCAGGTATCGATGGCGCGTTGGAGCGCACGACGGTGAGCGAAGACGTCTATCGGCGTTTGAGAGATGCGATCGTGAACGGCGAGCTGCGGCCGGGTCAGCGCATTCGGGACTACGAGCTGGCGGAGGATCTGGGAACGTCCAAGACGCCCGTCCGTCACGCTCTGGCGCGCCTCGCCGAACTGGGGCTCGTCGAGATGCAGCGCAACCGGTACACGCGGGTCGCGCCGCTCGACATCGATCACATCCGCGACGCCGTCGCGATGTTCGGTGACATCTGGATCGGCTCGGTGCGTCACGCGATGCCTCTGCTTCAGGAAGACGACGTCGCCTATCTCATCGACCTGACGGACGACATGACCGCGGCGATCACCGAGCGTGACGTCGCGGCCTTCAGCGGAGCCCTTCGTGCAGTCGTCGTCGGCTTCGCGCGCATCGAGGGGAACTCCACGCGCGTCGGCGCGATCGAGGTGCTCGGCCCGCAGATCAGGCGGTTCACGCAGCAGGCGCGCGGCGCCTTCGACTGGCTGGGCATCGAACGCGCCACGGCCGAGGTCCGCGAGGCGATCCGGCAGCGCGATGCCGCGGTGACGCGCTCGGCCATCGTGAGGCTCTTCGACGACGTGCTGCCGGCGATCATCGACCGGGCGGCCGAGCAGACGAACTCGGATGAATCGCAGCCGGGGCACATGCGCCCTGCCTACGCTCGCGAAGCCTGACCCGTCCGCCGACTGCCCGTGAGGTCAGTCGGTGCCGGAGTCGAAGGCGGCGCCCTCGGATGCTGTGTCGAGGGCGTCCGCCAGAGACTCATCGGCCTCCGAGACCGAGCCGTGGACCGACTCGGTGATCTCGGCGGACTCGCCTGCGGTCACGCGTCCGACGAGTTCGCCCGTCGCGCCGCCGACCAGACCGAGTCCCGCGTACTGCTCCAGGCGTGCACGCGAGTCGGAGATGTCGAGGTTGCGCATGGTGAGCTGGCCGATGCGGTCGACCGGACCGAACGCCGCATCGCCGACGCGCTCCATCGACAGCTTCTCGGGGCCGTATGAGAGGTTCGGCGAGACGGTGTCGAGGATGGTCCAGTCGTCGCCGCGCCGCAGACGGATCGTCACGGTGCCGGAGATCGTGAGGCCGACCCAGCGCTGGATCGACTCGCGCAGCATGAGCGACTGCGGCTCGAGCCAGCGGCCCTCGTACATCAAGCGCCCGAGGCGGCGGCCCTGCTCGTGGTATGTCGCGAGCGTGTCTTCGTTCAGGATGCCGTTGACGAGGCGCTCGTAGGCGATGAAGAGCAGCGCCATGGCCGGAGCCTCGTAGATGCCGCGCGACTTCGCCTCGATGATGCGGTTCTCGATCTGGTCGCTCATGCCGAGGCCGTGGCGTCCGCCGATCGTGTTCGCCTCCATCACGAGCGCGACCGGGTCGCTGTACTCGACGCCGTTGATCGCGACAGGGCGCCCGGCCTCGAACGTGACCGTGACGTCTTCGGTCTCGATGGCCACGGAGGGGTCCCAGAATTTGACGCCCATGATGGGGTCGACGGTTTCGAGGGAGACGTCGAGGTGTTCGAGCGTCTTCGCCTCGTGCGTCGCGCCCCAGATGTTCGCGTCGGTGGAGTATGCCTTCTCTGCCGAGTCGCGGTACGGGAAGTCGCGGGCGACGAGCCAGTCGCTCATCTCCTTGCGGCCGCCCAGCTCGGTGACGAAGTCGGCGTCGAGCCACGGCTTGTAGATGCGCAGACGAGGGTTCGCGAGCAGGCCGTAGCGGTAGAACCGCTCGATGTCGTTGCCCTTGTAGGTGGAGCCGTCGCCCCAGATGTCGACGCCGTCCTCCTTCATGGCGCGCACCAGCAGCGTGCCGGTGACGGCGCGACCGAGAGGTGTCGTGTTGAAGTAGGTCTTGCCGCCGGAGCGGATGTGGAAGGCGCCGCAGGAGAGGGCGACGAGGCCCTCTTCGACCAGGGCGGTCTTGCAGTCGATCAGGCGGGAGGCCTCGGCACCGTACTCCAGCGCGCGGCCGGGGATCGAGGCGATGTCGTCTTCGTCGTACTGACCGAGGTCGCCGGTGTAGGTGAAGGGCACGGCACCCTTCTCGCGCATCCACGCGACGGCGACGGAGGTGTCGAGTCCTCCGGAGAAGGCGATGCCGACGCGCTCGCCGACGGGAAGGGACTGGAGGACCTTGGACATGCTCTCCAGTCTATCGGCGGGCGGCGTGTCGCCCCGTGCCGCGTGACGAGCGGGGCTCACACCACGTGGGCATCGACCTGCAGTGCTGCGTAGGTGCCGATCGCTCGGCGGTCGCACGTCACGAGAGGGATGTCGGCCTCGCGGGCGGCGAGGCCGACGAGTCCGTCGTAGACCGCCCCGCCGGATATCCCGGCCTCCGAGAGGGTTCGACCGCGCTCAACGCCGCGGCGGAGGAAAGTGCAACCGATGACGGGAATGCCCTCTCGATGATCTCGACCGCGCGGGCCGGCGTGACCCGCGCGGCGCCGGGCATGCGAGTGAGAACCGAGTACGTCTCGAAGGCCGCGTGGCCGGCCAGGCCGAGTCGGAGATCCTTCGTGCGGAGGCGAACCTGCTCATGGGCGGGGTTCATGTCGTGGATCAGCGCGAGGGCAGCGCTGGTGTCGAGGAGGAGATCAGCGCTGGTCGGCAAGTCGCAACTCCCGGACGTCGTCGACCGTGAGCACGGGCCCTCCGGTGATGACGAGACGCCCATCCTTCTCGATGACGTTGTCCGGCGCTTCGATCTCGATCCGGATGCCGTTGCCGTCGAGGATGAGGTCGACCGGCCCGGGGACCAGGCCTACGCGCTCGCGGAGCTGCGCGGGGATGACGATCCTTCCTGCCTTGTCCATGGTTGCCTTCATGCCATCACGCTACCATTCCAAGGGCAGGATGCCATCTCTCCTCGATGCTTCATATCGGCTCCGACAGGGGAAGCCGTCCGAAGCGGAGCAGCGCTGCGGGCGAAGCGGGGTGCCGCCCGAGACACGTCGACCGAGCGCGACACGTCGCGGTCGTCGCCGCCGACGCGGCCGCAGGAGAGCACGAGGTGGGAGAGTAGGGCCCACGGAGGTGCGATTTGGGCGATGCGATCCTATGGGGTGCCGTGGCTGCGGCGCCGCTCTTCCTCGGTGCGCTGCTTGCCCTGGTGCGGAAGTGGCCGCCGAAATGGCTGGGCATCGTGCTGGGATTCGGTGCGGGCGCGCTGATGGCATCCATCGCTTTCGAGTTGTGGGAGGAAGGTCTGGATCTCGCCGGCCCGATCCCGTTGGTGGCCGGAGTGGCGGCGGGGGCGATCAGCTACTACATCGCCGATCGCATCCTCGATGCCCGTGCGGCCAAGACGACACGGAGCGCGGGCGGCGGACAGCTCGCGGTGGGGGCCCTGCTCGACGGGATTCCCGAGCAGCTGGTGCTCGGCATCGGCCTGGCTTCGGGAGAACCCGTGAGCGTCGCCCTCGTCGTGGCCATCCTCGTCTCGAACCTGCCCGAGTCCATCGGCTCGGCGGCCGACCTGCTCGAGGGAGGCATGGCGAAGTCGCGCGTGCTCCTCCTGTGGGCGGCGGTCGCCGTGGTCTGCACCGCAGCGACGGTCGGCGGGTTCGCGCTCGCCAGCGTGACCGGCGACGACTTCCGCTCTGCCGCGAGCGGTTTCGCGGCCGGCGCGCTCCTCGTCATGCTCGTCGACTCGATGGTCCCCGAGGCGCAGTCGAAAGCCAAGGAGTCGACGGGCCTTGCGACGGTGCTCGGCTTCGCGCTCGCCGCAGGTCTCGCGCTGGCCTGATCAGTCCCGCCGGACGACACGTCCTTCGATGCTCTCGATCTGGAAGATCAGCGCGACGTCGCGATCACCGCCGGCCCAGGGATTGACCCTGGCGCTGACGGCGGCTGCCTGGTCTTCGGGGGCGCGTGACAGAGAGCCGTGCATCAGCACGCTCCATGCTGTGGCGCCGAGGGGATCGTGATAGTCGACTTCGAACGAGACATCCACGGCGTCGGGGGCGAGCGAACCCAGCAGCCCGTCGCCGGTGGTGCGAAAGAGCAGCGTGCGCCCGGAGACGGCGAAGTTCACCGGATAGATCTGCACCCGCCCGTCGGCCACGAACCCGACTCTGCCCACCGTGGTCGTGCTCAACATCTCATAGGACTGCTGCTCATCGAGAACTCGGATCATCGCGCATCCTTCCGTGTGGCGCCCAGTGTACGCAGGTCGAGACAAAAGTCCCCATCCGAGGCGATCAGTCCACTGCTAGCGTGTTACGTGTTGCAGGTTAATCGGCTTGTGATGGGGATTCGTGGTTGTACGCCGAGCGTGTCATGGGGGGCTTTCTCGGCTCGGACTGCACTGCGATGCGTGTCGGCCCGACGTCGGCACACAGTACTGGGAGTAGGAAATGGGTAAAGACTCCGCGCGGAAGCGCGCCCGGAAGGCGGCCGTCGGTGCCGTCGTCGGGGCTTTGATAGTGGCCGGACTGGCCTCGTTGGGTGGTGCGGCGGCGGAGGCGGATGTCTCGCCGTCCGTGCCGCCCATGTTGCAGCGTGACGGCAACGTCGCGACGGCGGATCCGATTCCGACGGTGCAGATCGACAACGGCTACGTCTGGGCGCAGACCACCATCGGATCGACGGTGTACGCGGGCGGACGGTTCGACAACGCCCGAGAGCCCGGCGCAGCGCCCGGAACCGCGCTGACAGGTCGCTCGAACCTGCTGGCGTACGACATCAACACGGGTGCGCTGTTGCCGTTCGCTCCGCAGGTGAACGGTGTGATCAGGGCCGTGACGGCGTCGCCGGACGGGAGCCGCATCTATATCGGCGGCTCGTTCAGCTCGGTGAACGGGCAGGAGCGCAACAACATCGCGGTCATCAACGCACAGACCGGCGAGCTGGTTCCGGGTGTCGTGCCCTCGATCGGTGGTTCGGGCGTGTTCGCGCTGGCGACGTCGGGACCGACCATCTACGCAGGTGGCCTGTTCACGCAGGCGAACGGAGTAGGGCGGCGGAACCTCGCGGCGTTCGACACCTCGAGCGGCGCGGTGCTGAACTGGGCGCCGCAGACCGACCTGCAGGTCGACGCGATGGTGATGGATCCGGCAGGCAACAATGTCATCGCCGGTGGGCGCTTCTCGCAGGTGAACGGCGACCTGTCCATGCGCGGTTCCGCCGCGCTCGACAAGAACACGGGCGCGTTGGATACCGCCTGGGCGTTGCCGAGGACTGTCAAGAACGGTGCGGCGACGGGTACGTACGCCGGCAAGGCCGGCATCTTCAGCCTCACCGCCGACTCCACCGCCGTGTACGGCACCGGGTGGGTGCAGGCCAATGTCGCGACGGGCAACCTGGAGGGGACGTTCGCGGCCGAGGCGGGCACCGGGCAGGTGCGTTGGATCGCGGATTGCCTGGGCGACCACTACGGCGTGTATTCGACCGGCAAGGTGGTCTACACCACGAGTCACATGCACTCGTGCCCCACGATGGGTCAGCATTCAGAGCAGAACCCGACGCGTTACACCTACGCGGAGGCGTACACCGCCGATGCTCGCGGGACGCTGGGGACGCAGCCGAGAACTCCCGACTACGCGAACTGGGCGGGTACTCCTTCACCGTCGGCATACGTCTGGACGCCCGACTGGTCAGTCGGTGTGACCTCGGGCCTGGGGCAGGCCGGTCTGTCGATCACGGGCACTGGGAACATGATCTCGATCGGTGGCGAGTTCCGGTCGGTGAACAACGGGCAGTTCGAAGGGCTCGTGCGCTTCTCGACCACTCCTCCCGGAGGGGCGAAGCAGGGCCCCCGCGTCTCGGGTGCCAGCTGGACCGGCTCCGCGACTCGTCCTGATGCGAACGCCGACAGCGTGACCGTCAACATCCCTGCGAACTGGGACCGCGACGACCTGGCGCTCTACTACGAGCTCTATCGCGTGGGCGGAACGACCCCTGTCGCGACGGCTGCGGCCTCGACCACCTGGTGGAACCGACCGAACATCCAGCTCGTCGACTCGACGCCCTCCGGTGGCCAGCAGCAGACCTACACGGTCGTCGCGAAGGATGGCAACGGCAACACGGCTTCGAGTGCCGCGATCACCGGTCCCGCCCCGGGTGTGGGCGGCGGAGGAGACCCGGGCACGCCCGTGGACCACTCCTTCGTGACGAAGCTGATCGTCTCACGACTCAGCGGCAAGGCGATCGGAGCACCCTACGCCAACTCCGTTCCTTTCGCGCAGACGATCTCCCTCAACCGGTCGATGCAGTGGTGGACGGTCTGGCGAGCTGACGGGTCTCTCCAGCTGAGGAGCCCCTTGTATGCGACATGCCTGGGGGTTTCCGGGGGGAGCGTCGACGAGGGTGCACAGATCGTCCAGTCGTCGTGTGCGGATCCGTCCAACACTGTCTGGAACGTGAGGGACATCGGCAACGGCGATGTGCAGCTCGTCGCCGCGCATTCCGGCAAGTGCCTCACCCTGGCGAACGGGAACACGGCGGAGGGCGCGACCTACGTGCAGGCCTCGTGTGATGCGGCGAACTCGTACTCGCGTATGTACCTGCGGCCTCCTGGCTGAGTGAGCGACACGGAGCCGGCCCCGGGGATACCGGGGCCGGCTTTCGTGTTCCCGCCGAGCTGCTCGCCGCTGGAACGAGTTCGCCGCTGGCGGGAGCGATACCTCGTGATGCCTTCGTCGCACTCTGCTAGCGTGTTACACGTTGCAGGTCGATATGTCTGCGATGGGGATTCGTGAAACCGAGAGTCGTGCCGTGTGAGGGGAGACGCATCGGCGCGGCGGGGGCAGCGATGCGTGCCGGCCCGATGTCGGCAGCCAATACTGGGAGTAAGAAATGGGTAAGAGTTTCGCGCGGAAGCGCGCCCGGAAGGCGGCCGTCGGTGCCGTCGTCGGGGCTTTGATAGTGGCCGGCCTGGCCTCGTTGGGTGGTGCGGCGGAGGCGGCTGTCTCGCCGGACGTCCCGCCGATGCTGCAGCGCGACAGCAATGTCGTTTCCGCGGATCCGATTCCGACGGTGCAGATCGACAACGGCTACGTCTGGGCGCAGACGACGATCGGATCGACGGTGTACGCGGTTGGAAAGTTCGACAACGCGCGGGAGCCGAAGGCAGCGCCCGGAACGGCATTGACGGCACGGTCGAACGTGCTCGCGTATGACATCAACACCGGCGCGTTGCTGCCGTTCGCCCCCAAGGTCAACGGTGTGATCAAGGCTGTGGCCGCGTCGCCCGACGGCACCCGGATCTACATCGGCGGCTCGTTCAACTCCGTGAACGGGCAGGAGCGCAACAACTTCGCGGCCATCAACGCACAGACCGGCGAGCTGGTTCCTGGAGTCGTCCCCTCCATCGGTGGTTCGGGCGTGTATGCCCTGACCACGGCCGGATCCACCGTGTACGCGGGCGGTCTGTTCACGCAGGCGAACGGCGTCGCGCGGAAGAACCTCGCCGCGTTCGACGCGTCAACGGGGGCGGTGCTGAGCTGGGCGCCACAGCCGGATCAGCAGGTCGACGCGATGGTGATCGACCCGGCAGGCACGAACGCCATCGTCGGAGGACGCTTCACCCACGTGAACGGCAGTGAAGTGGTCGGGTCGGCCGCGGTGAACATGTCGACAGGTGCGCTGGACACCTCCTGGTTGCTCTCCAAGACCGTGAAGGGCATCAACCTCACCACCGGGATCGGCGGCATCTTCAGTCTCGCGACGGACGCGACCGGCGTCTACGGTACCGGGTGGGGCAACTCGATCTTCGAGGGGACGTTCGCCGCAGAGCCTGGGACCGGCGCGATCCGTTGGGTCGCGGACTGCCACGGCGATCACTACGGGGTCTATTCGACAGGGAAGGTCGTGTACACCACGAGCCACATGCACGCCTGCGCGACGATGGGGCAGTTCACCGAGACGACTCCGCACGTGAACCAGTACGCGGAGGCATACACCGCTGACGCGCGGGGAACTCTCTCGCACAACCAGGTCGCTGGGTACACGGACTGGGCTGGTAACCCGGCACCGTCGGCGTATCAGTGGGCCCCGGACTGGGCCGTCGGCACGACCTCCGGGTTGGGCCAGGCTGGTCTCTCGATCACCGGCACTGGGAACATGATCTCGATCGGTGGCGAGTTCCGGTCGGTGAACAACGGCCAGTTCGAAGGGCTCGTGCGCTTCTCGACGACACCTCCTGGAGGGGCGAAGCAAGGCCCCCGCGTGTCTGGCGCCGATTGGACCGGCACCGCAGTGCGTCCCGATGCGAACGTCGACAGCACCACTGTCACCATTCCTGCCAACTGGGACCGCGACGACCTGGGGCTCTACTACGAGCTCTATCGCGCGGGCGGAACGACCCCTGTCGCGACGGCTGCGGCCTCGACCACACGGTGGAACCGGCCGAACATCCAGCTCGTCGACTCCACGTCCTCCGGCCATCAGCAGCTGTCGTACACGGTCGTCGCGAAGGATGGCAACGGCAACACGGCGACGAGCGCGGTCATCAACGGGCCCGCACCGTACACGGGCCCCGACCCGGTTCAGCAGACGTCCCGCGAGGTCCTGATCGTCTCGTCGGTCAGCGGGAAGGCGATGGGGGCGGTGGGCAATGACCTTCCGCCGGTCACGCAGCCGGTCACGCAGGATCGGACGCAGCAGTGGTGGGTCCTTCCGCAGGCCAACGGCACCGTTCAGGTGCGGAACGCGTACTACGGGACTCGCGGCGGGTGCCTCGGGGTGTCCGGCGCGAGTGTCGATGACGGCGCTCCGATCGTCACCACCGCCTGCACCAACCTGTCCAGCACTCTTTGGAACGTGAGAGACCTCGGTAACGGCCACAGCCAACTCGTGGCTGCCCACTCCGGCAAGTGCCTCGCGCTCGAGAACGGGAACATCGCAGACGGGACGAAGTTCGTGCAGGCTGCCTGCGACGCTCCGAACTCCAACTCTTCCGTAGACCTGCGCAACCTCGTGCTCTGAGAACACAGAAGGAGCACTATGGCCGGCCCCGGGGTGACCCGGGGCCGGCTTTGTCTGTCCGCTCTCAACGGGCAACCGAACCTGAGTTGCACTCCACGTTTTCGATGCTATTGTGTTACCCGCTGTCGGCTATCGTGCCCACAGCCACACGTCGTCGAGGTGTTCTCCCGCGTCGCAGAGCTTTCTGGGGAAGCTGGCGCGGCTCGGATCACACGGCGGTGTCCTGTCGGCGCGAAGGTCGACAGCTGATAACTGGGGATACAAATCATGGGAAAGAACCTCGCGCTGCGGCGCGCCCGAAAAACGGCCATCGGCGCCGTCGTCGGGATGTTGGTCGTGGCCGGACTGGTCTCACTCGGCGGAGGAGCGGCGGTGGCGGATGTGTCGCCCGACATGCCGCCGCTGCTGCAGCGCGACGCCAACGTCGTCACGTCGGATCCGATTCCGACGGTGCAGATCGACAACGGCTACGTGTGGGCGCAGACCACGATCGGATCGACCGTCTACGCCGTCGGAAAGTTCGACAACGCGCGGGAGCCGAAGGCAGCGCCCGGAACGGCATTGACGGCACGGTCGAACGTGCTCGCGTATGACATCAACACCGGCGCGTTGCTGCCGTTCGCCCCCAAGGTCAACGGTGTGATCAAGGCTGTGGCCGCGTCGCCCGACGGGACCCGGATCTACATCGGCGGCTCGTTCAGCTCCGTGAACGGGCAGGCGCGATGGAATATCGCGGCCCTCGACGCCAACACGGGAGAACTGGTTCCGGGCTTCGCCCCCTCCATCGGCGGATCCGGCGTCTACGCGCTGACCACGTCCGGATCCACCGTGTACGCGGGTGGCCTGTTCACCCAGGCGAACGGGACGGCGCGAAAGAACCTGACGGCGTTCAACTCGTCCACCGGTGCGTTGCTGCCGTGGGCGCCGCAGACCGATCTCCAGGTCGACGCGATGGTCATGGATCCGGCCGGCACAGACACGATCATCGGCGGACGCTTCTCGCAGATCAGCGGTGACACCGGGCAGAACGGCATCGGTGCCGTCGACAAGACCACTGGTGCGGTGGACACTGCGTGGCAGGCGTCCAAGACGATCCACAACGGGGTCAACGGAGGCGTCGACAACGGGATGACCGGAATCTTCGCTCTCGCAGTCGACGCCAACGGCGTGTACGGCACCGGCTGGTCCTACGGCCTCAGCGTCGAAGGCAACGTCGAGGGCACCTTCGCGCTGGATGCCGGCACGGGCAAGATCCGTTGGCTCGCCGACTGCCTCGGAGATCACTACGGCATCTACTCCACCGGCAAGGTGGTCTACGCGACCGGCCACACTCACACCTGCAGCACGATGAATCTGCAGCCGGAGCAGAGCCCGAGTGCGTTCCACTACGCCGAGGCATACACCGCCGACGCGCGCGGAACGCTGGGAACCCAGACGAACCTCTCCCACTACACGGATTGGGCGGGTATGCCAGCGCCCTCCGCGTACGCCTGGACACCCGACTTCGCCGTGGGCGTGACCTCGGGCCTGGGTCAGGCCGGTCTGTCGATCACCGGTACGGGCAACATGATCTCCATCGGTGGCGAGTTCCGGTCTGTCAACAACGGGCAGTTCGAAGGTCTCGTGCGCTTCTCGACGACGCCTCCGGGTGGTCCGAAGGACGGACCTCGTGTCTCGGGTGACAAGTGGAAGGGCAATGTGGTGCGGACCGCTGACGCTCCGCACAGCGTGAGCATCTCCATCCCCGCCACTTGGGATCGCGACGATATGTCTCTGACATACGAGCTCTACCGCAACGGAACAGCGGCGCCGGTCGCGACCACCAAGATGGACGCGACCTGGTGGAAGCGACCGATCGTTCATCTCGCGGACCCGGCAGCGCCCGCCGGCACTCCGCAGACCTACACGGTGGTTGCAAAGGACGGCAACGGTAACGCCGCGACGAGCGCCGCTATCGTCGCTCCCACCCTCCCGACGGGGCAGATCGCGCTCGTAGCGCGTGACAGCGGGAAAGCCGTCGGAGTGAACGGCACTGATTCGCCGACGGTTCAGCAGAGCATCTCGGGCGTGTCGTCGCCGTCGCAACGGTGGACGATGGTGCCGCGGGCAGGCGGGAAGTTCCTGCTGAAGAACGCCGCGACGGGAGCGTGTCTTGCGGTCTCGGACCATAGCCTCACAGACGGCGCGCGGATCCTTCAGTGGACCTGCACCGAAGATCCCAACTTCCTGTGGAGTCTGAAGCAGGTGGACGGCGGCTACAGCCAGCTCGTCGGCTCTCAGTCCGGGAAGTGCGTCACCCTTCAAGACGGCAACACGGCCGATGGTGCAGCATTCATCCAGAACGACTGTGCGGCCACACCCGCCACGCGTTCGCAGTTCACACTGAGTCCGACCGGACAGCTCGCGCTCATGGCACGAGACAGCGGCAAGGCGATCGGCGTGGACGGGACCGTCTCTCCGACGGTTCCGCAGACGGTCACGGATTCCACGTCGCAGCGCTGGACGATGGTGCCGCGGGCGAACGGCAAGTTCCTGCTGAAGAATGCAGCGACGGGAGCGTGTCTTGCCGTGGCGGATCGGAGCGTCGACGACGGCGCGAAGGTCATCCAGTGGACGTGTTACGACGACCCCAACTTCCTGTGGAGCCTGAAGCAGGCGGATGGTGGGTACGCTCAGCTCATCGCGTCGCACTCCGGGAAGTGCATCACCGCCGACGGAGCGGCGTTCATCCAGAAGGACTGCTCTGCCACGCCGGCAACTTCCTCGCAGTTCATGTTGGCCCCGGCGGGCAAGGTGAGGATCGTGGCGAGTGACAGCGGGAAGGCCGTCGGCGTGAACGGCACCGATTCGCCGACGGTTCAGCAGACCATCGCGGACTCGCCGTCGCAGCAGTGGACGATGGTCCCGAAGGGCGACGGTACCTTCCAGCTGAAGAACGCCGCGCCCGGTGCCTGTCTCGCCGTGTCCGGTCCGAGCGTCGACGATGGGGCACGCGTCGTCCAATGGACCTGCAGCGAACAGCAGAACCACTACTGGAGCCTGAAGCTGTCGCTGAACGGCTACAACCAGCTCATCGCGTCTCATTCCGGGAAGTGCCTCACGCTGCAAGACGGGAACACCGCTGACGGTGCAGCATTCGTGCAGAACAACTGCGCTGCCACACCGATAAGCCGCTCCCTGTTCACGTTGGCCCCGACCAACTAGGGATGCGACTCAGCCGGCCCCGGGAGGAAACCCCCGGGGCCGGCTGTGCGTCGCCGGAAGGTTGCGCGGATAGGATGTTCACCGCTTCGTTCGTGCCGCTCCCGGGAACATTCCTTGTCCGCGGTGCGGTCGACGAACGGTGAGGGGGTGCGGCGTGACAGGTCTTTCGACACGCCCCGCAGCCCCGGCCCATGAAACCCAGGACGGATCAGGGGACGCGGCCGCGCTGCTCCGATCGAACCGTCGCCGTCGCGCTGTCCGCCGGTGGGTCGTGATCGGCACTCTCCCGCTCACACTCGCCGCGTTGCTCTTCGTGGGCAAGCTGCTGAGCATGTACGCGTTCGCCCATCAGGCGATCACCGCCTATGTGGTCGACGATTTCGCGGGAGCCGAGGGATCGGCGCGCGGACAGGACTTCCTGAACTGGTTCGAGCCGTACAAGGCCCCGTTCAACATCGGCACCGCACTCGGAGCCGCGGAGCAGCTGCCCGAAGCCAGGGCGGAACTGGAAGAGGCGCTCGACCTGGCGACCGGGCTCGAGGTGTGCGGGGTCCGGATCAACCTCGCCCTGGTCCTCGAGCGGATGGGGGATGCGGCGCGGGCCGACGGAGACGGTGCGACTGCCGCCGACCTGTACGGACAGGCGCTGACCGTGACGGTCGAGACACCGGAGGAGTGCCACAGCGATCAGGCGCAGCAGCAGTCCTCCGATCCGCAGCGCGACATGTCGGACACCCTCGACGGCACCGAAGACCGGCTGAAGCAGAAGCAACAGGAGCAAGAGCAGCAGGAGCAACCCCAGCCGCAGCCGGAGGAGAACGAGCAGCCCTCTGAGGACAAGCTGCAGGGGCTCCAGGACAAGCTCGAGCAGGGCACACAGGAACGCGACCAGCAGCAGGGCGACGACCCCGGCGGCTCCGGAACGGACAGACCGTGGTGATGGACCACGAGAAGCAGCGCGCGCGCTACATCGCCGGCACAGAAGGCGCACCTCCTGTGCCACCCCCTGGCGGTTATCGCGGCGCGCGACGCCACGCATCTGGGACGGCACCCGCCTCCGTCCCGTCACCGCTTGCGGCACCCGTCGCCGCGCCCATCGAGACCACGACCCCGGCAGACCAGAAGAAGCCCGCGAACGCTCTCGGGTGGATCGCCCTCGCGGCGTCCGTCCTGTTCGCACTCGTCCTGCTCGGCACACTGTTCGCCGGGGGCACGGACATCCTCTACGGGGTCACGATGCTCACGGTGCAGCTCGTGGTCGCGGCGACGATCGTGGCCGCGCTGTTCTCGGCGCGAGGGCGCACTCTCGGGGCGATCGCACTCGTCGTCGCCGCGCTGTTCAACGTCGCCACCGTCGGCGGCATGAGCGCGTTGCAGACCTCCGCATCCGGCAACTACGAAGGCACGAAGTCGGCGGCCCAGAAGCATGCCGAGGCCTATCCCGGCATCAAGGGCACCGACCCCCAGGAGACGCTCGCGCAGCAGTCGCTGGACGAGGTCCGCGCGCAGTCCGAGAGCCTGTTCTCCGACATCCGCGCACGGCTCACCGAGGAGTTCGGCTACACGTGGACACAGGTCGGAGACGAGGATCTCCGACCTGAGCGCAACGGCTACGGCGGCGAGTCCATGCTCGTCGAGTACACCTCTGCCTCCTGGGCGACCGAGCAGCCGATTCAGGACTACGACCGCAAGCTCGAGGTCATGGCCGTCATCGACGACGTCGTCGTGCAGAGCGGACTGTGGGAGCTGTACTCCTTCAACGACCCGACGAACTCCGGCATCGACCAGGGGATGATCGCGAAGCTCTACGGCAGCGACGACCCGCGCACTCAGCATACGTGGGAGTACTACACCGAGAACTATCCGGACCCGTTGCGGTTCTACGCCAACATCTACGACCTCTCCCAGGACACCGACGGCGGATTCCGCGCCGCACGCGAGGCGCAGAACGCTCGTACCGGAGAACCTCTGGAGGGGTTGCAGCTCGTGGTCATCGCCAGCGGTGTGCTCAGCGAGGCCGACCGGGCCGAGTTCGAGACGAAACTGCAGGACTACCCCGGCTTCGAGTAGGTCCCCTCCTCGCAGCGGACGCCGGTGCGATCACCGTCCCGGATGGCGCGGAGCGCGGAGCCCGCGGAGTTGGACGATCAGCACCGTGGCGCGGGCCACCTCGACGCCGAGGATGAGCAGGGCGACCAGTGCCGCGATCCAGTAGAGCTCCGTGACGTTGCCGACCTCGCCCGACTCCGCGTAGTTCGTCGTGGTCGATGGTGCCTCGGGAAGCACGGGTGCGGCATCGGCCGTCCGATGCTGATAGTCCACGCCGAGCTGCTCGCCGATCGCTTCGAGGTTCGTCTCGTCGATCACCGAGAGCGCATCGGAACCCTCGTACTGGATGTAGTCGGCACCGTCGTCGGAGAGTCCGCCGGTGGTGATGCGCATCGGTCCACCCTCGACGGTGCCGTACCCGAAGACGGCGCCGGCGTCGGTGTACTCCGCGCTCGCACTGAACGACTCCGGCTCCGACTCGACCGTCTGCTCGCCGTCGCCGAAGTAGAACACCATCCGGGAGCGGTCGGGCGACGAGGACGCCGCCGACGCGAGTGTCTCCGACAGCAGGGGCGCCGCGACGCCGATCGAGCTGCCACGGGACTGGCTGGTGACCTCGGGGCGCAGCACGTCGAGCGAACCCATCAGCGCGGTGGTGTCGGTCGTCAACGGCATCCGCAGTTCGGCTGCGGCATCCGAGGTGATGAGCGCGAAGCGCGCGCCCGGGTACTCCTCGACCAGCGCGCGCACGTCCTCGCGGATGCCGTCGAGGCGGGGCTCGTCGTCGGCCCAGTCCTCGGCGACGATGCTCGCGGTCGTGTCGACGACGAGCACGATGTCGGTGTCGGTGGCGAGCGTCTGCGTCGCGCCCCCGGGGATGCCCGGTCGCAGCAGCATCGTGGCGCAGGCGAGCACCAGCACCAGACGCATCACCCACAGCGCACGGTGCCCGGCACGGGTGCGCGAGTCGGACACCGTGATTCCGGTCGATGCCGACGGTCGCACGATGATCCAGATCACGAGCGCGGCGACCGGTAGGCACAGCAGCGCGATGAGCAACGGGTTGAGGACCGGCTGGAAGATCACAGTCGCACCCTCCACAGCACCACGACGAACGCCAGGACGCCCACCGACAGCAGCGCGATCCAGAGGTTCGGCGTGTCCGTCCAGACCACCTGCGCCTCCCCGCGCAGCGCGGTAGCCTCCTGCTCCTGCACCTGGGCGACGATGTCGGAGACCGTCGTCGTGTCGCGCAGCCCGAACGCGGCACCGCCGGTCGCCTCGGCGGCGGCGGCGAGCTCGGCGCTGACATCCGCATCCTTGCCCTGCACCGGATTCAGCGCGAAGACGCGCACGTCCTTCGCCGCCGCGTACGCAGCCGCCTCCTCGAGAGTCACGATCGAGGCGCCGTTGACCTCGTTGTCCGTGGCGAAGATGACCGATCGCGAGCGCTCGTCGTCGGGGCGATCGAAGCCCATCGTGCAGGCGGCGAGTCCATCGCCGATCAGGGAGGCACCGTCTCCGTTCAGAGTGCCCACCCAATGCTCCGGGACCTGATCGACGTAGTCGAAGCTCTGCGTCATGCTCGCCAGGTGCTCGCGGATGAAGTCGTAGTCGTCGGTGAGGGGGAAGATCTGCACCGGGGAGCTGTTGAAGATCGTCAAACCGATCCGCTCGCCTTCGAAACCGTCGAGCAGCTCGTCGAAGACCGTGAGCACCTCGACGTCCACCTCGGTCATGGAGCCGGACACGTCGAGGCACAGCATGATGTCCCGGCTCGTGTTGACCGGGTGGATGGTCTGCGCAGACATCGGGCGGGCGGCGACGACACCGGCCACGATCGTGGTCACCGCGCCGAGCGCCAGGATGCCGGAGAGGGCGAGTGCCCGCCGTGCCAGCGCGCGGCGGAAGGTCGGCAGTGCGCGCAGCCGCTCGGCTCTGGCGATGCGGGCCGTGTCGCCACCGCGCGCGCGGCCGCTGCGGCGGAGTCCGACGACGACGCCGACCGCGAGGGCGACCAGGACCACGGCGACTGCGGCGATCAGCATCCACGCGTTCGCTAGTGCCATGTGCGCACCACCGTTCGCGCCGCCTCGGCCCCGGCGACGGGGTCGATCGAGGGACCGGGGCGGAAGATGCTGGGGTAGTAGTGCCTGCTCAACGCGTCGATCAGGGCAGGGTGCACGCCCCGTGCCACGAGGTCGTCGAGCGTGAGCACCGGAGCCTCCAAGCCACTGTACTCGTTCACGAAGGTGCGGACGACCTTGCTCAGCTCGAGGTTCGCCTGTCGTGCGGGCAGTCGGCGCTCGCGGTATTCGGTCTCGATCTGTTCGATGCGTGCGAAGTACTCGGTGCGCAGCTGCGACAGCACATCGACGATCAGCGGCGCGTGCTCGACGGCCGGGTCCGCGACGGTCAGGGTGCGCCGTGGCCGGGTGAGCACCATCAGCAGCCAGGCTCCGAGCACCAGGAGGATGAGGATGCCGATGGCGAGCAGCATCCATCCCCATCCGTACTGCGCCGGGGGGTAGAGCTCGTCAGAGCCGGGCATTCGACCTCCGATTCAGCAGCTGCAGCAGCTGCGCGACGGCGTCTTCCTGCCCGTCGAGGGAGGAGTGGCTGATCTCCATCCGGGTGAGGAGTTCGGCGAGATGGGCGGCGTCGGCTTCGCGCTGCGCTGTCAGCTCCCGCACGATCTCGCGGTCGCCCTGCACGAAGCCCGGCACCTGCCACCGACTGTCCACGTCGGCGCGGAGGCGACCTGTCGCGTGGTCCAGCACCGGATCGGCGTCGCGCAGGGTGAGCCACAGCACATCGTGCTGCACGCACAGACGGCGCAGCATCCGTTCGGTCTCGCTCGTGACCGGTGCCTCATCGGTGATCACGACCACGATCATGCGGCGCGAGATCGTGCGCGTCACGAACGACAGCAGAGCGTCACGGTCACTCGGCGCCGCACTCTGGTCGATGGCGCGGTCGATCGTGCGCAGCGTGTGTTCGAGCGCTCCTTCGCTACGGCCGGGCGCGAGACGCCGCACTTTCGCGGCATCGCCGTACACCGTGGTGAAGTCGTCGCCGTGGCGCAGGGTGAGCACGCCGAGCACGCCGGCCGCGAGGATCGCCAGCTCCTTCTTCGAACGCTCGTCCGCCGCGAGGGCCGACATCGAGCGGCCGGTGTCGACCACGAACATCACGGTGTGCATGCGGGTCGCCCGCGAGCGCTTGACCAGCGGAGTGCCGAGTCGGGCGGTCGCGCGCCAGTCGATGTCGCGCACCTGATCGCCGTACTCGTACTTGCGCAGATCCTCGAAGTCGAGGCTCCTGCCGTGCAGCAGCGACGCGTAGGCGCCGTCGAGCGCATGCAGCGACTTGCGCGACGAGTGGATGAAGAGCTTGCTCTTCACCTGGGTGATCAGGCTGGCCATGGACGCGTCAGGGCGTGGGGACCGACGCGAAGATCTGGTCGATGATCTCCTCGCTGCGGATGCCCTCGGCATCGGCCTCGAACGTGAGCAGCACGCGGTGGCGCAGCACGAGGTGACGGAGTTCGCGGATGTCTTCCGGGAGCACGTGTGCGCGCCCCTTGAGCAGTGCCAGCGCCCGCGAAGCCTGCAGGAAGGCGATGCTCGCACGGGGGCTCGCGCCGTACTTGATGAAACGCGCCCGCTCCTCGCCGATGTACGGCGCGGGGTTCCTGGTGACATAGGCGATCGACACGATGTAGTTGCGGATCGCGGGGTCGACGTAGATACGGCTCGCGACGTCCTGGAGCAGGTGCACGTCGTCGAGGCTCACCGCGCTGGCGACATGCCTGTCAGGATCCAGCACGCCGGAGTCGATGCGGCTGAGCACCTCGAGCTCTTCGGCGGGGCTCGGGTACTCGACGATCTCCTTCAGCAGGAAACGGTCCATCTGCGCCTCGGGGAGTTCGTACGTGCCCTCCTGCTCGATGGGGTTCTGCGTCGCGATCACGAGGAAGGGCTTCGGCAGGTGATGGATCTCGCCGCCGATCGTGGTCTGGTGCTCCTGCATCGCCTCGAGCATGGCGCTCTGGGTCTTCGCGCTCGAGCGGTTGATCTCATCGAGGAGCACGAAATTCGCGTGCACAGGGCCGAGCACCGTGCGGAAGCTGCCGGTCGCGGCGTCGTAGATCTGGTTTCCCGTGATGTCGCTCGGGAGCAGGTCGGGTGTGCACTGGATGCGCTTGAACTGCGCCTTCACGGTGTCGGCGAGGGTGCTGGCCGCCGTGGTCTTGGCCAGGCCGGGGACGCTCTCGAGCAGGATGTGACCGCCGGCGATGAGCGAGACGAGCAGGCTGGTGCGCAGCCGCTCCTGGCCGACCATCTTCGCGGAGTATGAGGAGGAGATGATCCGCAGGACCTCGGTCGCCCTGGCCATCTCGGCATCCGTGGGTGCGCCGGGGGCGGGTACCGGTGCGGCGGCGGCCACTGGCGCGGAGCTGGGGGCGGGCGGGGGGCGGGGGCGCGGAGATCGTCGGCGGATTCTGCACGTCGGGCTCGTTCATCGTTTTCGCGTCTCCCTCGTTCGTGCGCGGGGACTGCCCCGCGCACCCCTCCGCCGACCAGCGTAATCGCAACGCCTGGAGGCCGCCCACGGCCCGCGTTCCGCCCGTCCCTTGGCACGTTTGCACGATCCGGGAACGGATGCGCGACCCAACACCCACGACGCGTCGTGCATCCGGGGATCGATCGTGCAGGCGGGACGGGCCCCGGGGGTGACCGCCGACACTGATAACGTCGAAGAGCAGCCGCGTTCGGGCAGGTCGAGCATTCCGCTCCCGCCGGGACTGAACTGTTCCTCGTTCGGATGCGGCCGCGCCCGATACATGACTGAAGAGTATGAGGACGATACGTGACGAGTAGAGAACGAGTAGCGATCATCGGCGCCGGCCCCTCGGGGATGGCCCAACTGCGGGCCTTCGAGTCCGCGGCCCGCACGGGGGCGGAGATCCCCGACCTGGTCTGCTTCGAGAAGCAGGCCGACTGGGGCGGACAGTGGAACTTCACCTGGCGCACCGGACTCGACGAATTCGGCGAACCGGTGCATTCCAGCATGTACCGCAACCTGTGGTCGAACGGCCCGAAAGAGGCACTGGAGTTCGCCGACTACAGCTTCGACGAGCACTTCGGCCGCCCCATCTCCTCCTACCCCCCGCGTCCGGTGCTGTGGGACTACATCGCCGGGCGGCTGGAGAAGACCGACGTGCGGGCTCTGATCCGCTTCCAGACCGTGGTGCGCTGGGTCGAGTTCGACGCCGACCGCCAGGTGTTCACGCTCACCAGCGAGCACCTTCCGACGGGCGAGTCGACCACCGACGAGTTCGACCGTGTGATCATCGCGAGCGGACACTTCTCGTTCCCGCACATGCCGGACTTCGCCGGCATCGAGACCTTCCCCGGCTACATCAGCCATGCCCACGACTTCCGCGGCGCCGAGGCGTTCGCCGACAAGGACGTGCTCGTGATCGGCGCCAGCTATTCGGCCGAGGACATCGGCAGCCAGGCTTTCAAGATGGGGGCCCGCTCGGTCACCGCGAGTTTCCGCTCGGCGCCGATGGGCTACGACTGGCCCGATGGCATCGAGGAGCGCCCGGTCGTCGAGCGTTTCGAGGGGAGCGTCGCCTTCTTCGCCGACGGCAGCTCGAAGCACGTGGATGCGGTGATCATGTGCACCGGATACCTGCACAAGTACCCGTTCCTTCCCGACGACCTGGCGCTCTCGTCACCGAACAACGTGTACCCCGACGGCCTGTACCGCGGTGTGGTCTGGCAGGGCAATCCGCGCCTGACCTACCTCGGCGCGCAGGATCAGTGGTTCACGTTCAACATGTTCGACGTGCAGGCCTGGTTCGTGCGCGATCTGATCCTCGGCCGCATCGCGATGCCCGACGAGCAGGAGCGCGCAGCATCCATCGTCGAGTGGCGTGCACGCTTCGCGCAGATCGACTCGGCCGCGGCGGAGATCCGCTTCCAGGCCGACTACATCCGTGATCTGCTGCAGCTGACGGACTATCCCGAGTTCGACATCGACCGTGTCGTCGAGATCTTCCTCGCGTGGAAGCGCGACAAGAAGGACGACATCATGGGGTACCGCGACCGCGTGTACGAATCGGTCATGACGGGGACCATCGCGGTCGTGCACCACACGCCGTGGCTCGAGGAGCTCGACGACTCCCTCGAACGCTACCTCGACGTGGATCCGGATGCCGTCGAGGCGGAGCGCATCATCGCCGGGCAGCGTCGCGACGACGACCGCGAGGCGCTCGCCGCCGTCTGACCGCCGTCAGCGTGCCTCGCCCCTCCGCTCGCTCGCGGGCTCGAGGGGCGAGGTCGGCGCGGACTCCACGGCTCCCCGGCGACGGCCGACCCAGACCACGAAGGCCGCCGTCGCGACGATGATCGCTGCGATGAGAAGCACCCAGAGGGCGACGCCCCCGTAGCCGCCGTTCAGGCGCGGGTCCAGGAACGGGTAGGGGTACCACCAGGTGTTGCCGGTCGACGGGGCGATCACGAGGTTCGCCCGGATCAGCGTGTACACGACCCACACGATCGGGAAGACGGCCGTGATCGCGACGGCGCTCCACCCGAGCGCGCGGCGGCGGGGAGCGAACAGCAGGTCGGCGAGCATGATGATCGGGATCACGACGTGCAGCACCTCGTTCGACCAGCCCACCGTCGACCCCTGGGGCAGCTCGATGCCGCGCAGCAGGGTGTTGTAGACGATGCCCGTGACGATCATGTACGTGCTGGCGCAGACGAGGAGGAGCGCCAACCATCGTGGTTCCGCCGTCGTGCCGCGGTGTGTGAGCGTCCAGATGCCGCCGATGGCGAGGGCCACCGCTGCCAGCACGTTCGACTCGATCGTGAAGAAGCTGAAGAAGTTCGCCACGACCGTCGGCAGGTGGCCTGCCCACTCCGTCTCCGCGACGAGGGCGATCTCCAGGGTCCTGACCAGCTGCGCGACGATGGCCGCGACGGCGAGGACGGATGCTGCGAGTCGTGCATAGGGCCACCAGGTCGTCATTTCGCCTCCGACGCACACTGTAGCGTCACGCCGCCATAGACCGCGGCACCGGTATATCGCTATCGTCGGTCCCAGCACGCAGGACGCGCATGGCGGAGGGGCAGATGAGCGACAGCGGAACAGAGCAGATCAGCGCGCACACGACGAAGAGGAGGAGCTGGCGGGGCCGGGCGGGTCTCAGCATCCAGTCGAAGCTCCTGATCATGCTGCTGGCGGTGAGCCTCGTCTCGTCGGTGATCGTCGGCGCCATCGGGTTCATCAACGGACGGCAGTCGCTGCACGACTCGGCGGTGGACCAGCTCATCACCATCCGCTCTATGCGCGCAGCCGAGATCACGACGGCGATCGAGAGCGTGCGACGCGACGCCTCGCTCAACAGCCGCAACCTCAGCGCGCAGAGCATGTCGGCGGCCGTGAACGCGGGCTTCGCCGACCTCGCCGACGTGGAGCTCGACGAGAGCCGACGCGCCGAGCTGGCGGCGTACTACAAGGACGTGTTCATCCCCGAACTCGAGCAGCGCTCCGGCGAGGAATACGGCGACACGGCCTTCATCCCCGAATCGACAGCCGGGCAATATGTGCAGCGGCAGTTCGTGACGGGCAACGAGGACTTCGACGCCGACTACGACGCACAGCTCGCGCTCACCGACAGCGGAGACGGCACGACCTACTCCGTGGCGACCGAGCGCTACGGCGACTACTTCACGCGTCTGGTGCAGGAAGCCGGGTATGAAGACGCCCTGCTGCTCAACACCGACGGCGACGTCACCTACTCGGCGTACAAGGGCGTCGAGCTCGGGACCAACCTCCTCACGGGTCCGTATCGCGATTCCGCGCTCGCGAAGGCCTACACCGAGGCGATGGCGACCAACTCCGTCAACACCGTCGTCCTCACGGACTTCGACCGCTGGATCCCCTCGCTGAACGTGCCGGGAATGTGGGTCGTGTCCCCTGTCGGCAACGACCGCGGCATCACCGGGGCCATGGCGTTCCAGATCTCCATCGACACGATCAACGACGTGATGACGGGCGACGAGGGCTGGAAGGCTCAGGGCCTCGGCGACACGGGTGAGGTGTACCTCGTCGGCCGAGACGACCTGATGCGCAGCACGGCCCGCCGCCTCGTGGAAGACCCCGACGACTACGTGAAGCGGCTCATCAGCGGCGGCATGGCGCCGACGATCGTCGACCGGATCGCGGCCATCAAGGGAACCGTGCTGCTGCAGCCCGTGACGACCAAGGCGGTCGAGGAGGCGCAGGCCGGACGCAGCGGCACCGTCGTCGGCAGGGACTTCATCGGCGGAGAGAGCGTCACCGCCTATGCGCCGCTCGAGATCGAAGGCCTCGACTGGGTCGTGATCGCGCGCATCGACACCGCCGAGGCATTCGAGCCCGTCAACGTCTTCACCCGCAACGTGCTGCTGTCGCTGCTGGGCATCCTGCTCGGCGTCTCCCTGCTCTCGCTCCTGCTCGCACAGGTGTTCACGCGTCCGATCCACCGCCTCGTCGGCGCTGTGCACCGGGTGGCCGAGGGTGACCTCGACGTGCAGGTGCCGCAGGGTTCTCGCGACGAGTTCGGCGACCTCGGCAGCGCGTTCAACGACATGGCCTCGAGTCTGCGGATCAAGCAGGACCTGATCGAGGAGCAGCAACGTGAGAACGAGAAGCTGCTGCACACCCTGATGCCCGAGAGCGTCGCGACGAAGTACAAGCAGGGCGATGAGGCCATCACCGAGGCGCATGAGAACGTGTCGGTCGTCTTCGCCGAGCTGGTCGGCTTCGACGACCTCGCGCGGGAGATGGGTGCGGAGCAGGAGATCAGCCTCCTGAACACCCTGATGCGCGGGTTCGACGAGGCGGCCGAGAAAGCCGGCGTGGAGAAGGTGCGCACCCTGCGCGGTGGGTACCTCGCCTCGTCGGGCCTGGTCGTGCCGAGGGTCGACAACATCCGTCGCGCGGTCGACTTCGCCCGCAACCTTCTCGGCGTCCTCGAGCGCTTCAACGCCCAGCACGGCACGCAGATCTCGCTCCGCGCGGGCGTCGACACCGGAACGGTCACGAGCGGACTCGTCGCGCGGACCAGCCTCGCCTACGACCTCTGGGGCGATGCCGTGAACCTCGCCTACCGGGTGCGCTCGGTCACCGGTGAGCCAGGAATCTACGTCAGTCAGACCGTGCGCGACCGCACCCAGGAACTCGTCACGTATGTCGAGGCGGGGACGGTGGAGACCCAGGGCAGGACCGAGACCGTGTGGAAGGTGGTCTGATCATGGGCGACGTGTTCGCGGGCGGATGGGGGTGGTGGATCATCGGCCTCGCGGTCGGCGTCCCGGCCCTCCTCGTCGTGCTCACCGAGCTGATCGGGGCGCTGACCCGGCGGGGCAACCCGGTCGCGAAGCCGCTGCGGATGCTGCGCAACTGGGTGATCCCGGTGGGGGCCCTGTTCGCGCTCCTGGTGTTCGCGATCCAGTCGCCCGCGGATCAGGTGTGGACACGCGTCGTGGCCACGGTGTTCGGGTTCCTGGTGATCCTGCTCGTGCTCTCCGCCTTCAACGTCGCGCTGTTCGCCAACGCGAAGCCGGGTTCGTGGCGAGAGCGCATCCCCTCGATCTTCGTGGAGATCGGACGGCTCGTCCTGGTGGGCGTCGGTCTCGCACTGTTGTTCTCGTGGGTGTGGGACGCCGACGTCGGCGGGCTCTTCACGGCGCTCGGCGTCGGGTCGATCGTGATCGGCCTCGCTCTGCAGAACGCGGTGGGCGGGGTGATCTCGGGTCTGCTGCTGTTGTTCGAGCAACCGTTCAAGATCGGCGACTGGCTCGATGCCGCCGGAGTGAAGGGCCGTGTCGTCGAGGTGAACTGGCGCGCTGTGCACATCGACACCGGGGCGGGCATCCAGATCGTGCCGAACTCCTCGCTGTCCGGGGCCTCGTTCACGAACTTGAGCGAACCCGAGGGGCCGTACTCCGCTGAGACAGCCGTGAAGTTCTCGACCGACGACCCGCCGCACGAGGTCATCGCGCTCCTGATCGAGGTGGCGGACTCGCTCCCGATGCGGCTGCAACGCGAACGGGCGAGTGTCGACTACTCGGGCGCAGGCGCGTACGCGGTGTCGATACCGGTGGCGGGTCCGGCAGACGCATCGCGCGCGCTCTCGATGTATCTCTCGTGGCTCTGGTACGCCGCGCGCCGCCGCGGCTTCGCACTCGACGGCGACTCCACCGACCCGCTGGCCGAGCCGCAGCGGCTGGTCGAGGCCATGCACGAGATCGCGCCGACACTGCACCTGCGCGAAGAGGACTTCGAGGAGATCCTCCCGGCGGCGAGACTGGAACGGTACGGCGTCGGCGAGATCGTGCTGCCCAGCGGCGTGGTGCCCGACGAGGTACGTGTGGTGCTGTCCGGTCGCGCGGTGCTCGCGCTCGACGTCCATGACGGACGGGTCGACTTCGCGAGTGCGGAGAAGGGCGATCTCATCGGGCAGACCGCCCTCACCCGGGAGCGCACGCAGGCGGTGACCGTGGCCGGCGAGATCCTCACCGTGGTGGTGCTGCCGCTGGCCACGATCGACACCTTGATCCGCACGCGCCCTCGACTGGCCGCCGAGATCGGGGAGTCGCTCGAGCTCAAGCGCACGTTGGCCGCGAGCAGGCTCGCCGAACTCGGCATCGCGCGGGGCATCATCACCGGACGTTGAGCTGTAGCTCAGGCGCGTCGGGCCGTGGGGTCAGGTTCGGCGCCCCAGCGCAGCCGGGTGATGAGCACACCGAGCAGACAGAGCGCGCCGCCCAGGAACATCAGCGGGGTCGGCACCTCGCCGAGGATCGCCCACGACATCAGGATCGCGATTGCGGGGACGACGTACGTGGTCGCCGAGGTCTGCCCCGCGGTGCTGCGCTGCAAGACGTAGGCCCAGGTCGTGAAGGCGATCGCAGTCGGGAAGATGCCGAGGTAGACGACCCACAGCGTCGCATCCAGCGGTGCCGTCTGCAGCGCGCCTATGAGGTTGCCGATCCAGGGCAGCAGGGCGACGGTGCCGACACCCGCACCCAGCCAGGTGAGAGTGGTCGGGTCGACGCCCGAGGTGAGAAGCCGCTTCTGCACGAGCGTGCATCCGGCGTACATGACGGCGGCGAGGAGCGCGAGCAGCAGGCCGGTGATGTCGGGTCCGGCGCTCGTGGAGGAGTTCATGCCGATCAGCACGACACCCAGGAAGGCGATGGGCGCACCGATCACGAGCGGCTTCGGGAAGCCCTCGCGCAGGAACAGCCCGCTGAAGACCACGACCATGAGCGGGGCGAGGTTCACGACCATGGCCGCGGTGCCGGCGTCGAGCGTGAGCTCCGCGCTGTTCAGGGCGAGGTTGTAGACGCAGAACCAGCCGACGCCCCAGACCGCGATGAGCAGCCAGTGGCGGCGTTCCGGAATGCGGATGCCGTGGCGCACGGCGATGATCGTCAGCACGACTGTGCCGACGGCCATGCGCAGCAGTGCCAGAGCGCCGGGGTCGTAGTGCGGGCCGGCGCCGCGGATGCCGATGAACGCGGAGGCCCACAGCACCACCGTGACCAGGGCGGCGACGAGCACGAGCGCCCCCTGCCTTTGGGCGCGCCGGTGCTGGTGGAGTCGGTGGTGCTCGTGCGGATCCCGGGATCGCCGGATGCGGCTTCTGCCATCCTTCGATCCTGACAGGGGCCGCGGACATCGGGCGAGCCGCCGACCCGACACACGTCGCTCGTTTTCGGACACCATGCTCAGGGGCCGGCGGTCGTGTCGGTTCCGTCGGGCAGGATGAGGACAGACGATTCGGAGGGGGAGTGGTCGATGTCGTATGACCTCGAGGTGTACGGAAAGGTCTCGCTGACGGCGAGGGAACTGGCGAAGGTCGTCTCGTCGGTGCGGGGCCTCAAGGCCACGGTGGATCGCAGGTCGCAGACGATCTCGTCGATCATGCACAAGCGGGGCCGCGCGATCGCGTTCGAACTCGACGGCCCCGATCAGCTGGAGCCGGAGGATATTCCGGAGGGATGGACCGAGGTCGCGGATGCGACGGTGCTGTACAGCATCCATGTGCCGTACGACGTGCAGTCGGGTGCCGGAGGGTTCTCCTTCAGCGTCGACGGTCCGAACCTGGCGGCGGCGACGGCGTTCGCGGCCCGGCTGGCGGAGCGCGTCGACGGTACGGTGATCGACCCTCAGGACGACGAACCGCCCGCGCCGGAGCCAGAGCCCGACCCCGCGCCGGAACCCGAGCCGGAGCGGCCCCGCTTCCTGCATCTGCGCTGGTTCCGTCTGCTCGATGACGTGAACGACAAGGATCTCGCCGAGATCTACCTCCGCACCGCTCGTGAGTTCTTCCCACCGGGAGTGCCGTCGAGATTCGGCACGTACGAACCGTTCCAGGGGCGGTTCCCCCGCGACGATGACGCGAAGTTCGATGCGATGTACCGCGACGACTGCTTCATCGGCGACCTCATCCTCGCGGGCAAGCCGATCGAGCATGGCACCATCGACGGTTGGACGAACGACCTGCGCCAGCGAACGCAGTCGGTCAGGCTGAAGTTCGAGTTCGATCGGCTCGTGAAGCTCAAAGCGCTGGACGCCATCGAACCGTTCTTCGTCGCGCTCGCGGAGCGGACCGGCTCCTTCTTCGCTTTCGCCGAGGTGAACACGAGCCGATACGCCACGGCTCAGCGCTTCATGGCGGTCAAGCGCGACGACCCGTGGAGCGGATTGCCGACCGAGCCGCAGTGGCTGACCTGGTTCGGCCCGGAGTACGCCGAGCTCGTCGCCCCGCATCTCGACCCCACACGTATGGCGGCCACCTCACTGGGGACTCTGCATCGCTGGACGAAGCACCCGGCGGAGGTGGATGAGCTGCGCGCGCTGAGCGGAGACCCCTGGATCCCCGCCGCCTTCCGGGGAGTGATCGACCCCACCACCGACGAGCGTTGCGGAAAGGCAGCCGAGGTCATGCCGGAGTCTCTGCGCTATCCCGCTCCCGGATCGCCGCAGGCCCTGCGTATCGAGGCGCACTATGCGCGGATGCGGGAGATCGAGGCGAACGCGCGGAAGCGCGCCGCCGAGGGGCATCGATGACGCTCGACGGAGGTGCTGGTCGACGACCCGCTCGACCTCGAAGCGTTCCTGCGCACCTGCACTCCGCCGGTGAATCCTGGTCCGAGGGCGTAGACAGCCCCGAGATCTACGCCCAGGCGCCGATTCCATTCCATGTGCTGCTGAACGTCGGTGATGCGCATCCGGAGGGCATCGACCGCTTCGTTCGCGCCGCCGCCGAGGCGCGCACGGACGTTGCTCTGCGCGACGGATGGAATGGGCGATGACGACCCCGGATGCCCGAAAAGTGTGCGCGACCAGCTTCGATAGGATGGGACCGCCCGAAGAGGGCCAGCTCATCGGCCGGTGCGAACCCGGCGAAAGCCAGGGGGTTACCCATGCCAGGAATCGTTATCGTCGGCGTGCAGTGGGGCGACGAAGGAAAGGGCAAGGCCACCGATCTTCTCGGTGAGCGCACCGACTGGGTGGTGAAGTTCAACGGCGGCAACAACGCCGGACACACCGTGGTCGTCGGCGACGAGAAGTATGCGCTGCACCTGCTGCCCTCCGGCATCCTCTCCCCGGGCGTGACGCCCGTGATCGGCAACGGTGTCGTGGTCGACCTCGAGGTCCTCTTCTTCGAGCTCGAGGCGCTCGCGGCGCGGGGGATCGACATCTCGCGGCTCAAGGTGAGCGCCAACGCCCACATCATCACGCAGTACCACCGCACGCTCGACAAGGTCACCGAGCGCTTCCTCGGCAAGCGCATGATCGGCACCACCGGTCGCGGCATCGGCCCGGCATACGCCGACAAGATCAACCGCGTCGGCATCCGCGTGCAGGACCTGTTCGACGAGAACATCCTGCGCCAGAAGGTCGAGGGCGCCCTCGACCAGAAGAACCACCTGCTGGTGAAGATCTTCAACCGCCGCGCGATCACGGCGGACGAGGTCGTCGAAGACCTGCTGTCGTACGCCGAGCGGCTGCGGCCGATGGTCGCCGACACGGGGTACCTGATCGCCCAGGCGCTGGATCGCGGCGAGGTCGTGGTGTTCGAGGGCGGCCAGGCCACGATGCTCGACATCGACCACGGCACCTACCCCTTCGTGACCTCCTCGTCGGCGACCGCCGGCGGGGCATCGACGGGCGCCGGCGTCGGTCCTGGCGCGCTGGACCGCATCGTCGGCATCGTCAAGGCGTACACGACGCGCGTCGGCTCCGGTCCGTTCCCGACCGAGCTCTTCGACGAGCAGGGCGAGTGGCTTCGCAAGCAGGGCTTCGAGTTCGGCACCACGACCGGCCGTCCGCGCCGGGTGGGCTGGTACGACGCGCCCATCACGCGCTACGCCACACGCATCAACGGCATCACCGACCTCGTGCTCACGAAGCTCGACATCCTCACGGGCCTCGAGCAGATCCCGGTGTGCGTCGCCTACGACGTCGACGGTGAGCGGTTCGACGAGGTGCCCGTCAACCAGACCGACTTCCACCACGCGAAGCCGATCCTGGAGTACTTCCCCGGCTGGAGCGAAGACATCTCGGTGGCGCGCACCTTCGAAGATCTGCCGCAGAACGCGCAGGACTACGTGCTGGCGCTCGAGAAGATGAGCAACACGCGCATCTCGGTGATCGGCGTCGGGCCAGAGCGCGACCAGGTCATCGTCCGTCACGACCTGCTCGACTGACGCGGCATTCCATGACGCGATTCTGGCTCGGCGGCTACGGCCCCGGCATGGACGGCTCGGCCGACGGCATCGGTCTGCTCGCGGGAGATGAGGGCCGCGAGGCCACGACGCTCGCCTACCGTGGCGCGGCTGTCGAGGCGCCGTCGCCGTCGTGGTTGGCTCCGCATCCGTCCCTCGACATCGTCTACGCGGCCCTCGAGGGCGACGCGGCCGTGCAGGCGTTCGTCCGCACGGGGGAGTCGATGCTCGCACCGCTGGGTGCCCCGGTCCCGGTCGGTCAGTTCGTCTGCCACATCGCGGTCGCCCCGAACGGCTCCGCCCTCGTGGCCAGCTGCTACGGAGACGGCCGTGTCGTGCGGTTCGACCTCGACGCAGAGGGCCGCATCCTGCCCGCGAAGCCGGATGCGGCGGCGGCCCTCCGTGCGGCACTGTTCGGTGACGACGTGGACCCCGACGCCCCTGCGCCGACTCCTCCGGGAGACGGCATCGCCGCGATCGACCCGTATGCGGCGGGTGGCGAACGGGCCTCGCACGCGCACGCCGCGGTGTTCCTGCGCGATGGACGCATCGCCACGACCGACCTCGGGTTCGACCTCGTGCGCTTCTGGCGTCAGGGCGGCAGCGGGCTCGTGCTCGACCACGAGGTCGTGCTCCCCTCGGCACCGGGCCGCGCCACATGGTGCTGCACCCCAGCGGCCACCTGCACGTGGTCACCGAGTACTCGTGCGAGGTGTTCACCCTCGCCGAGGCAGCGGATCGCACCTGGGAGTGTCGTGTCGTCCACCCTGTCGAGCCCGATCGCCCAGGTCGGCACCGACTTCCCCGCCGAGCTCGCCCGCACACGCGACGGACAGTTCCTCTACACGGCCCTGCGCGGCAGCAACACGATCGCGGCACTGCGCGTGCGCGACGGCGGGGAGGCCCTGGAATCCGTGGCGCTCGCCGACTCCGGTGTGGACTGGCCGCGTCACCACCTGGTGCACGAGGGCAAGATGCTCGTCGCGGGGCAGCGCTCCGACACGATCACGCTGCTCGACCTCGATGAACGCACCGGCGCGCCCTCGGCATCCGTCACGAGGCGCAGGTCCCGACGCCGACCCACTTCCTGCCCGTGCGCTGAGCGCAGCCCGAAACAGCGCTTGACCTCAACCTCACTTGAGGTTCTAGCGTCGTCTTCATGACTTCGGAGACCGAGCAGGTGTCGACGCCGGGTGCGGCCTCGCCGCGCATCACGAGCAGCGACTACCTCTGGATCACCATCGGCGCATGCGCCCTCGTGTTCCTCGGGGCATTCGAGTCCCTGGCCGTCACCACGGTGATGCCGACCGTGAGCGCCGACCTCGGCGGCGAGCGGCTCTACGCTCTGGCATTCGCCGGACCTCTGGCGACCGGCGTGATCGGCATGGTGATCGCGGGGAACTGGGCCGACCGCCGAGGACCTGTCGCGCCGCTGTACACCGCGGTCGCCCTGTTCATCGTCGGTCTGCTCATCGCCGGTCTCGCGCCGAACATGGAGGTCCTGGTGGCCGGACGGTTCGCTCAGGGCCTCGGCAGCGGCGGACTCATGGTGGCGCTGTACGTCGTTGTCGCCCGTGTCTACCCGCAGGAGCTCCACCCGGCGATCTTCGCGGGCTTCGCTGCGGCCTGGGTCATCCCTTCGCTGATCGGTCCGACGGTCGCGGGAGCCGTGACCGAGCTTTGGAGCTGGCACTGGGTGTTCCTCGGCGTGGTCATCCTCGTGCTCGTCGCGTTGCTGATGGTGATCCCCGCGCTCCGCGGCCTCGCGAACGACGGTGACGCGACGACGCCGTGGGCGTTCGGCCGACTCGGGTGGTCGGTGCTGGCGGCGGTCGCCGTGCTCGGATTGAACCTGGTCGGCGACATCCCGGGTGTCGGTCCGGTGCTCGCCCTCCTCGCCATCGTGGTCGCGCTGATCGCCGTGCGGCCCTTGGTCCCGCGAGGGACGTTCCGTGCGCGTCGGGGTCTTCCCTCCGTGATCCTGGTCCGCGGCGTGACGGCGGCCGCGTTCTTCGGGGCGCAGGTCTACCTGCCGTACCTGCTCACCGACCGCTATGAACTCTCGCCGACGCTCGCGGGCCTCGCCCTCACCGGTGGCGCGCTCGCCTGGTCGGCCGCCGCGACCATCCAGGGGCGGATGGGTGCTCGGCTCTCCAGCGTGACGGCGGTGCAGGTGGGCACGGTCCTGGTGCTGGTCGGCATCGTGCTCACGGTCGCGACCGCAGGTTTCGGCTGGGGCGCCGTGATGGCGGCTGCGGCGTGGGTGGTCGCGGGGGCGGGAATGGGGCTGATGAGTCCGCGCACGAGCGCGCTCACGCTCGCACTGTCTCCTGCGGAGGATCAGGGGTTCAACAGCGGTGCCATGACCGTCGCCGACTCGTTCGGCAGCGCGTTGGCCCTCGCGGTCACCGGGACGCTGTTCACCGCGCTTGCCGCCGCCGATCCGTTCCTCGGTGTGTTCGCCCTGGCGGCCGTCGTCGCCCTCGCCGCCGCCGTCCTCGCGCCCCGTGTCCGTGTCGCGGCGTCCGGCTTCGAAGAAACCCGCGGGCGCGACTGACAGCGACGCCGTGATTTGCGCTGGACTCACCGCATCCGTACTCTGATGAACGATGTTCAGGTGAACACCGTTCAGGAAGGATGGGCGATGACCGACTCCCCCCGTGACACCAGCGCTACTCTCGGCCGGGTGGCCGTGTTCGCCGCCCTCATCATCGTGCTCGGCACGGTCGTGGTCCCGCTTCCGGGCGGGGTGCCGATCACGGGGCAGACACTCGGTGTCATGCTCGCCGGCCTCGTGCTCGGGCCGCGCGTCGCACCGTGGTCGATCGCCGTCGTGCTGGCGCTCGCCGCGGTCGGACTCCCCGTCCTGGCCGGTGGCCGCGGCGGCCTGGGCGTCTTCGTCGGACCGACCGTTGGCTACATGATCGGCTGGATCGTCGGCGTCGTGGTGATCGGACTCATCCTGCGTACCGGGCGCTTCACCTGGTGGCGTGCCGCCGTGGCCGCCCTCGTCGGCGGGGTGCTCGTCGTGTACGCGTTCGGCATCCCGGTGCAGGCGCTCGTCACCGGCGTCCCGCTCGACCTCACCGCGCTGTCGAGCCTGGCCTTCCTCCCCGGAGACCTGATCAAGGTGACCGCCGCCACCCTCGTCGTCGTCGCCCTGCGTCGCGCCTACCCGCGCGCCTTCGCCGACAGCCGTCCGGTGCGGCAACCCGTCGCCGCCTGACGCGCTCGCCACGCCGTTCGCTCCGCTCCGGTCCGACAAGTGAACCCGCCGACCCCGTCTGTCCCATCGGCACCATCGGCCCGGCACCCGGTCGCTCCGACGCGCACGCCACGCCGACGGGAACAACTCACCCGTGACTCGGTGTTGCTCTTGAGCGAGACTGGGCGACGGAGCCCGGCGACGGTTCCGGCGACGAGAGGTGCGACGCATGACTGCTGCGGACAAGACCGACGAATACGACCTGATCGTGTTGGGCGGAGGACCCGTCGGCGAGAACGTCGCCGACCGCGCCGTGCAGGGCGGACTCACCGCGATCATCGTGGAGAGCGAGCTCGTCGGCGGTGAGTGCTCCTATTGGGCGTGCATGCCGTCGAAGGCGCTGCTCCGCTCCGCGCAGGCGCTCCGTGCCGCGCAGCACGTCGGCGGGGCGTCGCAGGCGGTGACCGGGAAGCTCGACGTGCGCGCCGTCTTCGACCGCCGTGATTCGTTCACCAGCAACTGGTCCGACGACGGACAGGTGAAGTGGCTCGACTCGGCCGGCATCGACCTCGCCCGCGGGCACGGCCGGCTCACGGGCGAGCGCGAGGTGACCGTGACGGATGCCGACGGCGCAGAGCGCGTGCTGCGCGCGCGTCACGCGGTCGCCGTCAGCACCGGATCGGATGCCGTCATCCCGCCGATCGACGGTCTGCGCGAAGCCGCGCCATGGACGAGCCGCGAGGCGACCAGCGCAGAGGAGCTGCCGGAGAGTCTCGCCGTGATCGGCGGCGGCGTGGTCGCGGTCGAGATGGCGACCGCGTATGCAGCCCTGGGTTCGCACGTGACCGTGATCGCACGCAGCGGCCTGCTCGGCGGCATGGAGCGGTTCGCGGGCGAGCGCGTGGCCGCAGGACTGAAGGAGCTCGGCGTCGACGTGCGCACGGGTACCGGCACGACGGCCGTCCGCCGCGGAGACGACGGCGTCACGATCACGCTCGACGACGGCGCGGAGATCACGGCCGCCGAGGTGCTCGCCGCGACCGGCCGCTCCCCGCGCAGCGGCGACATCGGCCTGGAGATCGCGGGACTCGAGCCCGGGCGATGGATCGAGGTGGACGACACGCTCCGGGTGCCCGGCTCCGACTGGCTGTATGCGGTCGGCGACGTCAACGGGCGCGTGCTGCTCACGCACCAGGGCAAGTACCAGGCCCGCGCCGCCGGCGACGTGATCGTCGCGCGCGAACGGCGACGACGTCGATGACGCTCCGTGGGGGCGCCATGTCGCGACCGCCGATGCCTCCGCCGTCCCGCAGGTCACGTTCTCGATCCCCGAGGTGGCCTCGGTCGGTCTCACCGCGGCCGCGGCGCGCGAGGCGGGCAAGACCGTGAAGGTCGTCGACTACGACCTGGGCTGGGTGGCCGGCGCCAGTCTGTACGAAGACGGATTCGAAGGTCAGGCGCGGCTCGTGATCGACACCGACCGCGACGTCGTGGTCGGCGCGACGTTCGTCGGTCCCGAGGTGGCGGAGCTCGTGCACGCCGCGACCACCGCGATCGTGGGGGAGGTCCCCATCGCCCGTCTCTGGCACGCGGTGCCGTCGTACCCGACCGTGAGCGAGGTCTGGCTGAGGCTCCTCGAGGGCTACGGTCGCGACTCCGCCTGAGCCGGCGGGCAATCCGTTTTCGGGACCAGGCCGAACAGATCCCGGATTGTTTCTCATATTGACGGCCCGCGCGCAACCCGCCAGCCCGATGTCGCCGCCGTCTTATACGCTCGAACCCACATCCGAGGAGGCAGGACCATGAAGGCTGTACTCGCAGGAACCGTCATCGCCGAGGCCGACGAGAGCGATCTCGCCCGCATCGAGGGGAACTGGTACTTCCCACCCGCATCCGTCACCCCCGGCGTGCTCGTGGAGAGCCCCACCCCGTACACCTGCCCGTGGAAGGGCGCCGCTCAGTACTACTCGGTGCAGACCGAGGGCGAGCTCCACACCGACTACGCCTGGTCGTATCCGCACCCGTATCCCTCGGCTTTCGACCGCGTGGGCAAGGACTTCTCGGGGTACGTGGCCTTCGACCCGCGCGTCGAGGTCGGCCCGTAGTCATCTGAAGAGCCAAGCTTCGCCCGCCCTCGCATCGATCGACCGACTGGAGAACAGCCCATGATCGAGTTCCGCAACGTCACGAAGCGGTTCCCCGGCGGCGCGCTCGCCGTCGACGACTTCAGCCTGGTGCTGCCGTCCCGCAAGACCACCGTCTTCGTCGGTTCGTCCGGCTGCGGCAAGACCACCCTGCTGCGGATGATCAACCGCATGGTCGAGCCGACCTCCGGCGACGTCGAGATCGACGGCGAGAGCGTGCTGCACGGCGACCCGGTGACCTTGCGTCGGCGTATCGGCTACGTGATGCAGAACTCCGGGCTCATGCCGCACTTCACGGTCATCGACAACGTGGCGACCGTGCTGCGGCTCACCGGTGTGAAGAGGGCCGCGGCGCACAAGCGTGCGCGGGAACTGCTCGACACGGTCGGCCTCGACCAGGCGCTCGCCGAGCGCTACCCGAGCCAACTCTCCGGAGGTCAGCAGCAGCGTGGGGCGTGGCCCGCGGGCTCGCCGCCGACCCGAACATCCTGCTCATGGACGAGCCTTTCGGCGCGGTGGACCCCATCGTCCGGGCCGACCTGCAGCAGGAGACCATCCGACTCCAGCACGAGCTCGACAAGACGGTCGTGTTCGTCACGCACGACATCGACGAGGCCTTCCTGCTCGGCGACCAGGTCGTCATCCTCGACAAGGGCGCGCGCATCGTGCAGGTGGGGAGCCCGAGCGAGATCATCGAGAACCCGGCAGACGACTTCGTGGCCGCGTTCATCGGCGCCGACCGCGGCAAGCGGGCGCTGCACCTCAAGCAGACGCCACGAGGAACCGTGGTGGTCGACTCCGAGGGCCGCACGCAGGGTTCGATCATCGACGTGCCGGATGCCGTGACCGACGCGCTCCTGAGCGAGGAGAGCGCGACGAAGGGCGCTCCGTGAACTGGGTCGTCGACAATCTCGGCCTCATCTTCGAGCTGACCGCGATCCACCTGCAGCAGAGCGCGATCGCGATCGTGCTCGGCTTCGTGTTGTCCCTGCCGCTCGGATGGCTCGCCTGGCGCTACCAGCTGGTGAAAGGCCCCGTCATCGTCCTCACCGGGCTGCTCTACACGATCCCCTCGCTCGCGCTGCTGATCCTCCTGCCGTCTGTCGCGGGCTATCCGGCTCGCAGCCCCATCAACCTCATCATCGGGCTGACGATCTATGCGATCGCGATCCTGGTGCGCGCGGTCTCCGACGGCCTGGACTCGGTCGACCCCGCGATCAGACAGTCCGCCACCGCGATGGGGTACGGCGGATTCCGGAGGTTCTGGACGGTCGACTTCCCGCTCGCCGGCCCCGTGGTCCTCGCGGGGCTCCGTGTGGCTGCCGTCAGCACGATCTCGCTCGCCACCGTCGGCATCCTGGTGGGCGTCACCAACCTCGGCTACCTGTTCGAGAACGGCCTGCAGCGCCGCATCCTCGCCGAGGTGTTCGCCGGTGTCGTCGCGGTCGTCGTGATCGCACTGGTGATCGACCTGCTGCTCCTGCTGCTGGGTCGCGCACTGATGCCGTGGACGCGCGCGACGAAGACTCCGTCGGCCGCTCGTCGCGCTGTGAGCATGGGGGCGGCCGCATGAACGTGTTCGCCGACGCCCTCGCCTGGCTCTTCTCCCCCGACCGGTGGGAGGGGACCTACGCGCTGCCGATCCTGTTCGGCCAGCACATGTACTACACGCTGATCTCGGTGCTGATCGCCGCGGTCATCGCCGTTCCGATCGGTTGGCTCATCGGCCACACCGGGCGCGGGCGCGAGGTCGCCGTCGCGATCTCCGGTGCGGCGCGCGCGATTCCGTCGTTCGGACTCCTGGTGCTTCTGGTGCTGCTGCTCGGCGTGCTCCGCATCCCCGAAGCCGCGATCATCACCTTCGTCCTGCTCGCGATCCCCTCGCTCCTCGCCGGCGCCTACACCGGCTTCGAGGCCATCGATCGGCGCGTGCTCGACTCGGCGCGATCCATGGGGATGACCGAATGGCAGGTGTTCTGGAAGGTCGAGGTGCCGCTCGGTCTGCCGCTGCTCGTCGGTGGTATCCGATCCGCTCTCCTCCAGGTGATCGCCACGGTCACGATCGCCGCATGGGTCAACCTCGGCGGACTCGGCCAGCCGATCATCCAGGGCATCCCCTTGCGCAAGTTCGATCAGGTGCTGGGCGGAGCGATCCTCGTCGCCGTCCTCGCGCTGGCCGTCGACCTGATCTTCGCGCTTCTCCAGCACGCTGCCGTCCCCGCCGGTGTGCGCGCCGCACCGCGCAAGCGTCGATCGCGCACCGCCATCAAGGCCACGGCCGCGGCCCCCGCCTGACACCGACTCACAGCATCCATACCGTTGTCCCAGAGAAGAGGAAGTCCCATGTTCACAGCACGTAAGTCACGACTCGCCCTCGCCGGCGGCGTCTCGCTCGTCGCGGCGCTCGTCCTCGCCGGCTGCGCGAGCAGCAACCCGCTCGACGCGCCCACCGACGACGCAGGCTCCGGTGAGAGCGAGACGATCGTGATCGGCTCGCAGGCGTACTACTCGAACGAGATCATCGCCGAGATCTACGCTCAGGCGCTCGAGGCGGCCGACTTCGACGTCGACCGCCAGTTCAACATCGGACAGCGCGACGCGTACATGCCCGATGTCGAGTCCGGCGCGATCGACGTGTTCCCGGAGTACACGGGCAACCTGCTCGAGTACCTCGACAAGGACGCCACCGCCACGAGCCCCGACGACGTCTACGCCGCCCTTCAGGACGCGCTGCCCGACGGTCTCACCGCGCTCGACTACGCCGACGCTTCGGATCAGGACACCTACACGGTGCTGAAGAGCTTCGCCGACGAGAACGGTCTCACGTCGATCGGCGACCTCTCCAAGGTCACCACCCCCGTGACCATCGGCGCCGCGCCGGAGTTCGAGCAGCGTCCGTACGGTCCTGCCGCGGCCAAGGAGGTCTACGGCGTCGATCTGGCGTTCTCGGCCACCGGCCCGACGACGCTGGAGTCGCTGCTCGCCGGCAAGATCCAGGTCGCCGACATCTACTCGGCCGACCCGGCGTTCCAGACGCAGGACATCGTGGCGCTCGAAGACCCGGAGAACATCATCCTGGCCTCGAACGTGGTGCCGATCGTCTCGGACGACGTGGCCGACGGGGTCGCTGACGTGATCAACGCGATCAGCGCAAAGCTGACCGCCGAGGAGCTCGTCGCCCTGAACGTGCAGAGCACGGTCGACCAGAAGTCGGCGTCCGACATCGCGACGCAGTGGCTGGCTGACAACGACCTCTGAGTCGTCACCTCGACAGAAGCGCCCGGCCCCTCAAGGGACCGGGCGCTTCTTGGTGCGGCGTCAGCGGTGCGAAGTCGTTCGTTCAGCCGCGACGCAGCAAGCGGAAGCCCACCCTCTCTTAGTGTCCCCCAAAATGGGGACAGAAATTCTAGATTCGAAGATCTAAAATAATAGATAAACAAGGTAGGCGGGAGTTAGAAAAAAGACAGAGAGACATCATGGGCATTCGAATGACACTAGGAATCAAGAAGGTAACGACGAGCTTGGCGATTGGAGCGCTCAGCGTGAGCGGCATCTTCGCAACAGGCGCAGCAGCGGCGGCAGCGGAGCCAGAGGCCCTGGCGGAGCCCAAGGCAAGTGTGACCAACGAACAGGCCCTCGCCAGTGCGCTCCTCGCGCTCGACGAGCGGGTGACGCCGGTCGACGTTCGGCTCACAGGGAATGGAGTGGAGAAAGACTATGAGTTCGGTCGTGGTTCCATCCTGACGGTAATTGAGACTCCGCCGATCCCCTCCGGTGCTTCCGATCTGATGGTGGCGGCGCTCAGCGTCGGCTCGGACTACAACGGGCAGTACATTCAATTCTCACCGGCTGACCAGCGGTCGTTCCTTACGGGCGGGAGCACTCTTCTGCTCGGATCCCTCGGGCTACTTCTCGGGCCGTTCGGCGCTCTCCTCCTCGGCAGTTTGGGCGGGGCGATTGGGCCGCAGATGGAACAGCTCACGTGCGCGGCCCATAATCAGTCAATCCGATACAACTACACACTCGACGGCAACTTCACCAATGTTCGTTGCGTCTAGTCCAGATAGGGCTTGAAGCCGGACCGCCTCGGGGCGCCAGTGGCTTCAGATGGGTGGTGTCGAGTGGTCAAGAAGACTCAACGGAATATCGCATCGAGTGTCCGTGCGTGCAATCGAAGTGCTAGCCTCTCCCGCATGTTCTTCGCGGTCGGTTTCGTTTTGTCGATCGTCGTCGCGTTCGTGAGTCCGTACGTCTGGGATGGTCTAACGGACGCACCCGCGCTCCCCACCGCGGTCACGATCATCGTCGGTTGGGTTCTCTTCGCAGGAGGCGGCTACTTGCTCGATAGTCGCAGGCGACGTCGAGGGCAGACCGGTGATGCCTCGGGGAATACGTCGAGTTCCGCTGGATGATGAGGGATGCCCGCAGCACGCCGGAGGGGTGTTCTGTCGTGCGCCTCGAGCACGGGGACTGGAGTCCCTGGCAAGGCGGATAGAGGAATCAATCTGCTCACGGAGGGCGGTGACAAGAGAATTACCTCCAGTGATTCACGGTCGGCCCATTTATGGGGCAGACAGGCACATCGTCTCTGGGAATCGTGTCGGCGGCGTCAGACCCGTGCGTCCTGCTTCGGGACGAGCACCTGCTTGATGATGATGAGGATCGATGCCGTGACGGGCACGGCCACGAGCGCGCCGAGGAGGCCGAGCAGAGTGCCGCCGGCGAGGGCGCCGATCACCACGAGGGAGCCGGGGACCGCCACGGCGCGGTTCATCACGCGCGGGGTGAGGACGTACGCCTCGACCTGCATGTACACCAGGTAGATCGCCGCGAAGATGAGGGCCGCGATCGGGTCTGTGAACAGCGCGAGCCCGGTGCCGATGATCCAGAACAGCACGGAGCCGACGAGGGGGATCAAGGTCACGCAGAACGCGATGGTCGCCATGAGGGGAGGGAACGGCAGCCGGAGGACCGTGTACAGGATGAGCGCGAGGGTCGCATTGCAGAACGCCAGGATCACCATCCCCATCACGTAGCCGCCCACCGAGTCGGTGATCTGCTCGGAGATGTCGGCGGCGCGAGCCCGGTCGCGCGCAGGAGCCAGGCGGAGCAGGCCCTGCTTCATGGCGGGGAGGGTCGCCAGGAAGTACAGGGTGAGCACGAGGACGACGATCGCGCCGGAGATGCCGGTGGCGATCGAGGCGCCGACGGCGAGGGCGCCGCCGCCGATCGTGGCGAGGTTGCCGAAGTCCGAGAGGAACTTCTGCACCTCGCCGACGAGGTCCTGGAACTGGTCGCCGAACTGATCGTCCAGAGCCGCGTAGAGGTCGGTTCGCGTGAAGTCCTGGATCATGCCGGGAACCGACTTCACGAAGCTGGTGATCTGGTCGATGACGATGGGGATGACCATCCACAGCACGAGCGCGAACACCACGATCAGAGCGAGGATCGTGATGACGACGGCGATCGCGCGGGAGAGGCCGCGGCGCTCCAGAAACCGCACGGCGGGGTCGAGCCCCAGCGCACCGAACAGGGCGAGGGCGATGTAGATCAGGACCGTCGACAGGCTCGAGATCGCGAGGCCGATGACGATGGCAGCGAGACCTCCGAGCGTCAGGAGGAAGCCGACCACGAAGGGACGGTCGATGCGGGTCCAGAAGGAGCGGCTCGGTGTCGCGGGCTCGGTCTCGACCTGGTGCGTGGCGGCGGCGGCCACGGTCGAGGGAGTGGACGACGTCGTCCCGGTCGTCTCCGTGGTGCCTGACTCCGCAGCGTCGTCGTCGAGGGGCGCGGGGGCCGACGTCTCTTCGTTGCTCATGTGCTCACGATAGCGGTGCACCGGGTCTGATTCCGGGCGTTCTGCGGCTCTAGAGTAGGGGCATGACCGCCGCCGAGGACCCGAAGGCCGAACTGCTCCGACTTCGCGCCACCATCGACAACATCGACGCCGCACTGATCTTCATGCTGGCGGAGCGCTTCCGCGCGACTCAACAGGTCGGGCATCTGAAGGCGGAGCACGAGATGCCGGCGTCCGACCCGAACCGCGAGGAGCAGCAGGTGGCTCGGCTGAGGGCGCTCGCTGAGGAGGCGCATCTGGACCCCGAGTTCGCGGAGAAGTGGTTCAACTTCGTGGTGGCTGAGGTCATCCGCCACCACACCGAAGCGGCCGAGAGCCGTTGAGAGGTGCCGGACGGGCGACGGTGTGTGCAGCACTCGCCCGTCCGGAGCTGGAGCTTCATCGAACAACTAAGTTCAATGAATAAACTTAGGGAGAGACTACGGATCGCGCCGCGATCTGTCAACAGCTCGCGATCGGCGAGCCTCGGAACGGGAACGCATGCTTAACACGGATGACGGCCTCGATACGCAGGCGTCGGTTCGGCGTGCGAACCTGCGTCGGGCGTTGCAGCTCGTGTTCCGGAACCCGGGGACGCAGACGCGCGCCGGCATCGCGCGCGCCACAGGTCTGACCGCCGCCACCGCGTCGTCACTCGTGGCCGAGCTCATCGAGAACCGTCTGGTCGTCGAGGGGGAGCAGGCGGCGAGCACGGGGGCAAACGCGCCACCACCCTGAGCGTCGACGCGAGTCACCACCTGATCCTGGTGCTCGTGATCCAGCCCCTGCACGCGCAGATCGCCCTCGTGGCGCTCGACGGGACGGAGGTCGACGCGCGACGACTGAGCTACACCGCCGAGACCCGCGACCACATGCTCGACGAAGCGGTGTCCGCCGTGGCCTCGGAGTTCGGCACGCGGCTGCTCGCCGCAGGCATCCAGCTTCCCGGCACGACGGATGGCCGGTCCGTGCTGGAGAGCGTGCAGCTCAAGTGGGAAGGCGTGCCGCTCGCGGACCGCTTCGAGAGGATGCTCGACGCCCCGGTGCTGCTCGTCAACGACGTCGACGCCGAGGCCATCGCCGAAGCGGGCATGGAGGAGTCCCCGTCCGGATACCGGCTCTTCATCCATCTCGGCGGAGGGGTGGGTGCCGCTGTCACGCTCGACGGCGAGCTCGCCCCGGGACCCCGTGACCGCGCGGGGGAGATCGGGCACGTGCAGGTCGTCTTCGGCGAGCAGGCGCGTGCCTGCCGGTGCGGTCGGCGCGGATGCCTGGAGTCGGCAGCGGCGCTGGGCGCGATGCTCGGCGACGAGTTCTCCGACGCCATGGACGCCCCCGAGATCCGGGCGCTCGCTGCCACCGCCGATGAGGAGCACCTCGATGAGGGCGCCCGCGCCCTCGCCAGAGCCGTCAAGCTCATCAGTGCTCTCCTCGACCCCACCGAGGTCGTGATCGGCGGTCCGGCCACCGAGCTCGGGCCGCGCTTCCTCGACCGGGTCCGCCGCGAGACCGAGTATCCGTCTCGGGGCACGGTGCAGGTCCCCCGTGCGATACGCCGACCCGCGGGTGTCGCTCGCCGCCGGTGCCGCGCAGGCCGCCCTCACCTCGGCGCTCGGCGTGCGGTGGAACCCGGAACAGCTCCGCGCAGCATCCCGCTAGACCGCGGCCGCATCGCAGTTCGCAGGGGATCCGCGCTTCGGAGGGCCGGATCCCCGAACCCGTCCTCCGAAACGCGGATCTCCTCCCGAGCGCGCGGAGGTTACTTCACGCTGCCCGCAGTCAGACCTCCGACGAGCCGCTTCTCGATGAGCATGAACAGGATGACCACCGGGAGGATCGCCACGATTGAGACGCCGAACACGTACTGCCAGCTGGTCTCGTACTGCCCGACGAACTTGGTCAGCGCGACCGACAGCGGCTGATTCTTGTCGGTCGACAGGATCACGAGCGAGGCCGCGAACTCGTTCCAGCAGGCCACGAACGTGAACACGATCGCCGTGACGATGCCGGGCCACACGAGCGGCAGGTTGATCTTGAATAGGACCGTGAAGCGTCCTGCCCCGTCGATCTGCGCGGCCTCGTCGACCTCTTTCGGGATGCCGGCGAAGAAGGAGTGCATGATCCACACCGCGAACGACAGGTTGAAGGCGGCGTTGATGAAGATCATCGCGATCCAGGTGTCGCCGAGCCCGAGCACCGTGAACTGCCGGAACAGGCCCGAGGTCAGCACGGCGGGCTGCAGCATCTGGGTGATGATCACGAGGAACAGGAACACCATGCGCCCGGGGAACTTGAACCTGGCCGTGTAATACGCGGCAGGCAGGGACACCAGCAGCACGAGCAGCGTCGCGAACACCGCGATCACGATGGTCGAGATCAGGTTGTACGGCAGCGGCGTCTCGGGAGTCGACCACATCGTGATGTAGTTCTCCCAGTGCCACTCCGTCGGCAGGTACGTCGGGTCGACAGAGCGGATCTGCGGCTTCGTCTTCACGGAGCCGAAGAACATGATCAGGTACGGGAGGACGAAGATCGCCAGCACCAGGAAACCGGCGACGGTGCGCAGGATCACGCGGGGCAGCGTCACCTGGTCTTCGGTGTACCGTCGCTTGCGGCCGGGGATCGGCGGGGTACGGCGTCCACCGCGACCGGCCGTGGTCACGAGGGCGGTCTCGGTCACGGTCATGATCAGACCTCCTTCATGGGCTTGACGATCTTCACGTAGGCCGCGACGATCACGATGACGATGAGGAACGCGACGACCGAGAGGGCGCTCGCGACATCCACCTTCTTCTGCAGCTCGATGTACTTGAAGATCAGGGTCATGATCGTGTCGGCGCCGTAACCGGGGATCGATCCGGTCATCACCTTGAGGATCGGCAGCGAGTTGAACACGTTGATGATGTTGATCAGGACGGCGACGGCCAGGGCGCTGCGCAGCTGCGGCAGGATGATCGACCAGTACGTGCGGGTGGGACCGGCACCGTCCATCTTCGCGGCCTCGATCGCATCGGCCGGCACCGACTGGAGTCCGGCCAGGATCGTGTAGGTCGTGAACGGGAGCGACACGAAGATCGCGATGACGATCGACCAGATGAACGCGGTCGTGGGGTTCTTGGTCCAGCCGTAGCCGACCGCATCGTCGGAGAGACCGATGTCGTAGAGGAACTTGTTGAAGACCCCGAAGTACGGCTCGAGGCTGTAGTAGAACACCATCGTGGTCATCACGACCGAGGCTGCCCACGGCACGATGACGGCCATGCGCACGAGTTGGCGTCCGGGGAAGGCCTTGTTGAGGATCTGCGCGAGCCCGAGCGAGATGACGACCGTGAAGAGCACGACCGAAACGACCCAGACGATCGTGCGGAAGAAGATCGGCCAGAACTCGCTGAACGTGAAGACGGTGGCGAAGTTGTCGAAGCCGACCGACCCCTTGTCGAGGCCCGACAGCGAGATGTCACGCGTCGAGTTGAAGAACATCACCCCGGCGGGGAAGAAGACCACCCCGATGATGAGCAGCACGGCCGGCGCGATCCAGGGCAGCGCCTGGAGGAGGTCCTTTCCGCCCGGCCTGCCGCGATGGGCATCCGGGGTCTTCCGGGTGCGGGGGCGGCTCTTCGCCGCCCCCGCGAGGTTCGAGGACTCTGTCTTCTGGCTCATTCGGGTACCCGAACCTCTCCGATCAGCGGGCTCAGCCCGCGTCGACCTGCGCCTGGATCTCGGTCAGCACGTCCTGTGCCGGCTTCGACTGGAGCTGGCCGAACAGCGACTTGAACGCACCGTCGGCGGCCGACCACTTCGGGTTCGTCGACGGGTAGAACTGCGCATCGGGCAGCACGTCGAGGAACGGCTTGAGGGCCTCCTCGCCGGAGAGCTGCTCGGCGCCGGACTTGGTGACGGGCAGGAAGCCCTCCGCCTGCACCCACGGCACGTACACATCGGCCGAGTAGAAGTAGTCGAAGAACTTGGTGATGGCTTCCTGCTTGTCGCCGTCGTTCTCGAACGCCATCAGCTGGTCCATGACGCCGAGCGTGAACGGCGAGCCGTCCTTCGTGGGGATCGGGACGATCGAGTAGTCCAGGTCGGGGTTGCCCTCGGCGATCTGCCCGACCGTCGGCGGGAGTCCGACCTGCATGCCGATCTTGCCCTGGACGAAGATGTCCATCAGCGGGGAGCGCTGCGTCGAGCCCGGGTCTGCCTGGGTCGCGCCGGCATCGATCATCTTCTTGATCTGCTCGGCTCCCACCAGGTTCTCCGGGGTGTCGATCGTGATCTCGGATGCGTCACCGAACGATCCGCCGCCGCCCCACAGCCACACGGCCGCCTCGGCCTGCGCCTCTTCGGAGCCGAGCGGCATGCCGTAGCCGGCGACGCCGCCGCCGAGGGCCGACACCTTGGTCGCGGCATCCAGCAGCGAGTCCCAGTCGGTCGGCGCCTCGACGCCGGCCTGCTCGAGCAGCGCGTTGTTGACGAACAGGGCGCGCGCCGACGCGATCATCGGCAGGGCGTAGGCGGTGCCGTCGATCTCGGCGTTCTTGAGGAACGACTCCTGGAAGTCGGCATAGGTCTCCTCCGACACGACGTCTTCGGTCGGGTAGAGCAGTTCGTCGCCGACGAAGCCGGCGAAGGGACCGCCGTTGTAGATGTCGGGGGCCTCTCCGGCCTGGATCTTGGTGGAGACGACTTTCTCGAGGTTGTCCCAGGACTGCACTTCGAGCTTGACGTCGATGTCGGGGTTGTCCTTCTTGAACCCCTCGATCACCGTCTCCCAGTTCGCCTTGGTGCCGTCCGAGTAGCTGGGGACGAGCAGGTCGAGCGTGGTGGATCCGTCTCCGCCTTCGCTGTCTCCGGACGATCCGCCGAACCCGCACGAAGCGAGCGAGAGCGTGGCGACGGCCGCAAGGGCGGCGGCGCCGTACCGCAGTGACTTCTTCATGTGTATTGCATTCCTCACTGTGAGTGTCCGCTCCGGGCGGCAGGACCGCTTCGGACGGGGTGTGGTGCACAGTCGCAAGCACATCACGCGACAGTGCGTGGTGATCGCCTCGCCAGGTGGCATCCGCGATCGTTCAAGCCGGGGCTCGGGGTTGCTCGACGACGAGGGAGGTCGACATCGAGGGGTGGAACTTTTCCGATTATTTGTCAAGGCAACAAACAAATCAAGCAGAACGCCTGGTTGTTATCTAATGACGACATACTATGATCGAATAAGCACGCAAACAATCACAAGTACGCAACAAATCGCTGGAAAGGCCCCCTTCATGACGGAATCGCTGCCCGGCGCGCACATGCGCGAAGAGCTCTTCTCCCAGCCCCAGACGTGGGCGACCGCCGCCGACCTCACCGCCGAGCAGGCCCAGCTCCCGGCCGCCGGGACCCGCATCGCGGTCGTCGGCTGCGGCACGTCGTGGTTCATGGCGCAGTCGTACGCCGCCCTCCGCGAGTCCTCGGGCCAGGGTGAGACCGACGCGTTCGCGGCGTCCGAGGCGTTCATCGATCGCGGCTACGACGCGGTCGTCGCGCTGACCCGCTCCGGCACGACGACCGAGGTGCTCGAACTCGTCGAGCGCATCAAGGGGCGGATCCCGACCGTCGGCGTGATCGGCGACCCGATCTCACCCCTCGTGTCCCTCGTGGACGAGGCGATCCTGCTCCCGTTCGCCGACGAGAAGTCGGTGGTGCAGACGCGCTTCGCGACCACGGCCCTCGCGCTGTTCCGCGCGTCGCTCGGCGAAGACCTCACCGCGGCCATCGCCGACGCCGAGGCCGTCCTCACCGAGCCGGGAGACGACGAGCTGCGCGATGCCGAGCAGTACACGTTCCTCGGACGCGGATGGACCATCGGCCTCGCACACGAGGCGGCGCTCAAGCTGCGCGAATCCTCGCAGTCGTGGACCGAGGCCTACCCGTCGATGGACTACCGCCACGGTCCGATCGCGATCGCGGCTCCCGGACGCGTCACGTGGCAGTTCGGAGAAGCGCCGGAGGGGCTTCCCGCCCAGGTCGAGGCCACCGGCGCCCGGTTCGAGCAGCGCGAGATCGACCCTCTCGCCGACCTCGTGCGCCTGCACCGGACGGCGTTGGACCGTGCGGTCGCACGAGGACTCGACCCCGACCAGCCCCGCAACCTCACGCGATCCGTCATCCTGGATGCATGACGCAACCTCGCCAGGAGCCGATCATGATCGACGGTGACGCGGCGGCCTCCGTTCCCGACGTCGAACGCGATGCCGCGGGTGAGAAGCTCGCCCGCGTGCGCACGCTCGGGGCCGGCGCCCCCGTGCTGGCGTTCGACGTCGGCGGCACCGACATCAAATCGGCGCTGTTCGATGCCGAGGGGACGGCGCTCGGCCTGCGACGCACGCCCACCCCGATCGTCGAGGGCGACCGCACGCAGGCACTCCTCGAGCGTCTGGCCGTGCTCGCCGCCGAACTGCGCGCCGCGCATCCCGACACCGTGCCGCAGGCCGTCGGCCTCGTGGTGCCGGGGATCGTCGACGCGGATGCCGGGCTCGGCGTGTTCGCCAGCAACCTCGGCTGGCACGACTCCCCGTTGCGCGACCTCGCATCCGCGCGCCTGGGTCTGCCGGTGGCGTTCGACCACGACGTCCGCGCGGCGAGCTGGGCGGAGCGCCAGCTCGGCGGGGCCCGCGACTACGCCGATGCGGTCGTGCTCGTGATCGGCACGGGGATCGCGGGGGCCCTGCTCGTCGGCGGCGTCCCGTACACCGCGGGCGGGTACGCGGGCGAGATCGGACACTCCCCGATCGCCGACGGACCGATCTGCGCCTGCGGCGCGCGCGGCTGTCTCGAAGCGGTCGCATCAGCCGGAGCGATCGCCCGCCGCTACCGCGACGCGACCGGCGTCGCACCCGACGGGGCGAAAGACGTCATCGCCAGGGCAGCCGCAGGCGACCGGGCGGCCGCGGAGATCTGGAACTCCGCGCTCGACGCACTCACCATGTCGTTGGCACAGCTCACGGCAGTCGTCGCGCCGGAGGCCGTGGTCATCGGCGGCGGCCTCTCCCGTGCCGGCGGTGCGCTGTTCGACGAGCTGCGCGAGCGACTCGCCGCACGGCTGAGCTTCCACCGCATCCCCGCGCTGGTCCCGGCCGAGCTGTCGGGCAACGCCGGGCTCCTCGGCGCCGCCCTGCGTGCACGGGAGCTCACGTGATCCTCACCGTCACCCCCAACCCGGCGCTCGACCTGACCTGGCACGTCGACCGGCTCGTGGAGGGCGGCTCGCATCGTGCGGACGCCGGTGCCGCGCGGGCTGGGGGCAAGGGCCTCAACGTCGCGCGTGGCGCACGCCGAGGGGGCGAAGACGCTCGCGGTCACCACCTCGGGCGGACGCGTCGGCGAGGAGTTCGCGGCCGAGCTCCGAGCCAGCGGCGTTCCGCACGCCCTCGTCCCTGTCGCCGCGGAGACCCGTCGCAGCATCGCCATCGTCGACGATGCCCTCGGAGACACCACGATCATCAACGAGCGCGGACGGAACCCGGCCGATCCGGAGTGGGCGGCCCTGCTCGCCGAGGTGGTCGAGCGGCTGCCCGGTGCCAAGGTCCTCGTCATCTCGGGCAGTGTGCCGCCCGGCGCACCCGACTCCCTGCTCCCGATGCTCGTCGCGGTAGGGAAGGATGCAGGTGTGCCCGTCATCGTCGACACCTCGGGGCCCGCGCTCCTCCGTGCTTCGGATGCCGGCGCCACCGTGCTGAAACCCAACGCGGCCGAACTCGTCGAAGCCACGGGGATCACCGACCCGGTCGAGGGCGCACGGTCGCTGCTCGCCCGCGGCGTCGAGCTCGTACTGCTGTCACTCGGCGCCGACGGCATGCTCGCGATCACGGCATCCGACGTCGTGCACGCCCGACTCGACGCACCCCTCGCCGGCAATCCCACCGGTGCCGGCGATGCCGCGGTGGCCGCATGTGCCGTGCTGTACGCCGAGGGGGTACGCGATCCCGAGCGGGTCCTCCGCCGTGCCACGGCCTGGTCGGCCGCCGCCGTGCTCACCCCGCTCGCGGGCGACATCTCCCGCGCTGGACCACGCTCGAGCAGCAGCTCCACGTCTCACCCCACCCCCACCCCGCTCCGCTCCGGAAGGACCCCTCGTGACCCTCGTCTCCGCTCGCGACCTCGTCTCCGCCGCCTCCCGTGCCGGCACCGGCATCGGTGCGTTCAACGTGATCCACCTCGAAACGGCCGAAGGGCTCGTGCGGGCCTCCGCGCTCGCGCAGCTTCCCGTCATCCTGCAGATCTCGCAGAACTGCGCCGACTACCACGGCGGCCTCGAGCCCATCGCGCTGGCCACGATGGCGGTCGCTCGCCGCGCGCAGACTCCCGTGGCGGTGCACCTCGACCATGCGGAGCGCCCGGAACTGGTCGACGAGGCCATCGCGCTGGGCTTCGGATCGGTCATGTTCGACGGAGGAGCCCTGCCCTACGACGACAACGTCGCGCTGACGGCCTCGGTCGCGGAGCGCGCCCACGCGGCGGGGGTGTACATCGAGGGAGAACTCGGCGAGGTGGGCGGCAAAGACGGGGCGCATGCCCCCGAGTGCGCACCGACCCCGACGAGGCGCGCGCGTTCGTCGAGGCGACAGGGGTCGATGCCCTCGCCGTCGCGGTGGGCTCCTCGCACGCGATGACAGACCGAACCGCATCTCTCGACCTCGACCTCATCGCCCGACTGCATGAGGCGCTGTCGGTTCCCCTCGTGCTGCACGGGTCGTCGGGGGTCGCGGATGCCGTGATCGCCGACGCCGTGCGTGCAGGCATGACCAAGGTCAACGTGTCGACCCACCTGAACGGGTTCTTCACGCGGGCGGTGCGCGAGAAGCTCGAGGCCGACCCTCGTCTGGTCGATTCGCGCAAGTACCTCGCCCCTGCGCGTGACGCACTGGCGGACGAGGCTGCTCGCATGCTCCGGCTCTTCGCACTCGCATCATGATCGCGCCGCAGCTCTGTACTCCGGTCGTAGGCTTCCCGGCGACGGCTGCGACCTCGCGCGCAGAGGGCGTCGGGGGCGGCGGAGAAGGAGCACGATGAAACGGGCGGCGCGGCTCAACGCGATCCTCGACCTCCTGGCCGCCAGCGGCGAGGTCACGGTGGACGACCTCGTCGAGCGGTTCGGGGCATCGTCGGCCACCACCCGGCGCGACCTCGACTCCCTGGCCGAGCAGCGCCTGCTCACGCGCACCCACGGCGGAGCGGTCGCGCAGACCGTCGCCTACGAACTGCCGATCCGCTACAAGAGCCACCTGCGCACGCATGAGAAGGCCAGCATCGCGCAGACGGCCGCCGGGCTGGTCGCACCCGGCATGGTCGTCGGGCTGTCGGGAGGGACGACCACGACGGCGATCGCGGCTGCCCTCGCTGCGCGCGACGACCTCGCGGGCAACGGCGGCATCACGGTCGTCACGAACGCCGTCAACATCGCCGCCCAGCTCGCCACCCGGCCCGACATCAAGGTCGTGGTCACCGGAGGTGTCATCCACTCACGCAGCTACGAGCTCGTCGGCCCGTTCGTCGAGCAGCTGCTGCGTGGCGTACGGCTCGACATCGCCTTCATCGGCGTCAACGGGATGGATGCCGCCGCCGGCGCCACGACGCAGGACGAGCGCGAGGCCGCCGTGAACCGCATGATGGCAGAGCGCGCCCGCCGGGCCGTCGTGGTTACGGACGGCAGCAAGCTCGGCGTCGAGGCCTTCTCGACCGTGGGGGGACTCGACCTGTTCCCCACCGTGATCACCGATGCCGGTGCCGACCCCGCGGGGCTCGCCGCCCTCCGTGCCGCGGGATACGCGGTGCTGGTCGCCTGACGCCGGACACCCCGAAGGCCTCGACGTCCCCAGAACGTCGAGGCCCCCTGAGGGCATCGCGGCAGTCGCCGCAGCATCCCCGAGCAGATGGTGTCCTGTCGTACTCACGCTCCCCAGCGCGCGCGATTCCCCAGATCCGACTGCGCCTCCCTCGCGCCTCTCCCTTCGAGGCCCTTCGCATGGCACCTTCCGAAGAACAGGAGCGTCCGGCATCCGTTCTGATACACCGATTGGAGAAAAAGGTCAGAATCCGTCGCCGTGGCATTGGAACGGGGCGCTGAGCCCGGTGTCGATGGTGGCCCTGGCGAGCGCGACAGCCGGTGCCACCCCCTCGGAGAGGCCGGTGTGCACGGCGCTCAGCAGCTCTCCGGCCACGTCATCCGGTACGGCGACCGGAGCGGCGATCACGCACGACGAGCCCGCGTGCAGCCACACCTGCGTCATGCCCAACGCCTCTTCGCCCCAGCGCACCGACGAGCGTCCGAGCTCGCACGCGGAGAGGATCACGGTGTCGGGGACGCGCGGGATCAGGTCGACGTCGTAGCCGAAGAGGATGCCGTCGGCCAGCTCGAAGCCCGAGAACAACGGGTTGTCCACCGCATGCCTGCCATGCGCCGCGATGTGCAGCACATCGGATCCGGCCGCGAGTTCCGTGACCGCTGCGACTGTCGCGGCCGAGCCCGTCACGACCGTCGTACCCGAGCCGTTCCAGGCCGACGCGGCACGGTCGACCTCCTCCTCGGCGCGGGCGACACGAGGGCCGGCCGCGAATCCGATGGTCGACGGGCGCGTCCGGGTGTGCGCCCGCCCGCTGAGCAACCGCGACACCGAGGTCGCGAGAGTGAACGGGACGCCTGCCATCCTGGCAGCATCGCCCACGGCACCCCGCCGAGGGCTCCGGGAACGGTGATAGCCACGTGGTCGGCGGACGACGCGGCGGGGAGCAGCGGTGCGAGCAACGCGGCGTCGAGGAGTCCGAGCCGCGCGGTGAGGGCCCGCTCCGTCACCGCGCCCATCAGTCCGCCACGGGTCATGGCGGCCATGTCGAGGTCGGCGCGGAGGCCGTCGAGCGCCGTGCGGACCTTCACCCAAGACAGGTCGACGATCGTCGCTCCCGACGCGGTCACCACCATCCCCTGCAGAGTGGAGCCGGTGAAGACGTAGGAGAGCACCGCGGTGCGGGGCGGGAGCAGGGCGATCGTCTCAGCGAGGCCGAGCCGTTCGAGCGTGCGGCCGGACCCGGTCATCGCCCACTGCCGCTCGCGCACGCGGTCGCGGACGGCGCGCACCCTGGCGTCCGTCGTCCAGTCGGCACCGGCCAGCTCGGCCCGCAGCATCCGCAGCTCGGCCAGATCCTCGGCGAGGGATTCGTCATGCGGAGGACGCACCGGGGCGACCTGCTGACTGAGATGCCGCGCCCGCTCCGACCACTCGAACAGCGTCGCGGGGTCTCGCAGTCGTGCTGCGGCGGAGAGCCCGGTGAACATCAGGTCGCTGCCGTGCATGGCCGCCGACGCCTGGAGGTCGAGGGCGCCGAACGACTGCTGCCACGCGGTGAGCAGGTCGAGCCCGGCGGCGGCCGCGCGCAGGGCCGCACGGTCGTTCCCTGAGGCCGCGGCACGTGCGGCCCGAACCTCGTGAGCGCGCAGTCGCAGCGGCGTCGGGGCGGTGTCGTCGATGCGCGGCAGTCGCCCCGTGCCGTCGCGTCGGGCGTCGAGGCGGAGCGTGGTCGCCTCGGTGTGGAATCCCGCTCTGTCGAGAGCCTTCGCGGTGCGGGTGAACTCGTCGAGGTCCCGTGGGCGCTGAGGTTTCGATCGGTGCAGAGCCTCGAGGCGCACGGCATGCGCGCGGGCCGCCCATCCGTGGCTCTCGAGGGCGAGGAACCGCCGCGCGGCGGTCCGCGCCGTTCGTTCCGCCCCCGTCGGGTCGTGACGCACGAGCGACCGTGCCAGGTGGAACTCCGCCTCGGCTCTGGCCTGCCGCATCCGCTGGGCGCCGAACTGCCTGGCCACGTGCGCGAGCAGGTTCTCGGCCTCGGTGGTGAGGCCGGCGTCGCGGAGCACCTCGGCGCGGTCGAGGTCGCTGATCGCCGCGGCGAGGTCGCTCGTCGCGGCGAGCGTCGGGCGTGAGCGCGTCATGAGGGTGAGTGCGGTCACGAGATCCCCGCCGAGCAGCGCCGCGTATCCGAGGTTGTGTCGTGCCTCCGCGAGCGGCTGCTCGTCGTGGTTCGCCTCGTACACGGCGACCGCGCGCTCCAGGTCGTCGACGCAGAGGCCGAGCTCGCGCTGCTGCATCCGCACCACCGACCTGTTCATGAGGCAGTTGGCCAGCTCCGTGGTCTCCTCGCCCTGGGCGGTGAGCGTGTCGATCGCGCGCGTGAGCATGCTCCCGGCTTCGACGAGCGTGCCGCCGTGCATGAGCAGCGTGCCGAGCTGACCGCTCAGCAGGGCCACCGTCTCCGCGCGGAGCCCCGCCCGGCCGAGCGCGGCACGGCAGAGCTGCTCGGCGGCGGCCGGTCGCCCCGTCTGGGCCAGGACGTACGCGGTGGTTCCGTCGATGCGGGCGCGCAGGTCGGGATCGTCGGTGCGGGCGGATGCGGCGTCGAGCACGCGCCGCGCCTGTGCGAACCGACGCGCGTTCGCCGCTTCGACTCCGCGCCGGTGCAGCTCGATCGCGGACAGGGGCATCGCTCCAGGATGCCCCTGCCCGGGGTCTGCGCGGAAGAGCGCGCCGGGCGGACCCTCGGCCGGCGGGACACCTGTCGGAAGTGAGCACGTTCGTCGGGCGACAGGCCGTGTTCCCGTCCGACAACCGTGCAACCATCCGACAGGTGTCCCGGCAGGTGGGGACCGGCACCAGGACGAGCCGCCCGCATCGGTACGGACGGCTCGTCCCGGGGTGCGTCAGTCGGGATCGACCGGGGTCGGGAGCGACTTCACGACGGCGGCGACCGCCTTCGCCGCCGCAGCAGGGTCGATGCCCGAGACGGGCACCATGCCGAGCTGCGCGGCGATGCGTCCGGCGACGTACGGAGCCGCGAACGAGGTGCCGCTCCAGATCGCGAAGCCGCCGCGGTAGTCGTCGGGGTCGATCGTCTCGCGGCGGAGGCCGTCGACATCCGCCCGCGTCGCCGCCTGCGTTCCGCCGACGAACGCGGGCGAACAGCTCACGACTGCGGCGCCGGGCGCGTATGCCTGCACCCAGGGTCCGACGTTCGAGAAGAGCGCGACCGACCGCGCCGACGGGTTCAGTGCGCCGACCGAGACGAGCGGTGCGTCGTGGTCCGGCTGGATGCCGTTGTCGGCGCCCGGCCACGGCCACAGCGACGCCGGGAACGAGGGGCGGTCGATCGCGTCGTTCCCGGCGGAGCACACGACCACGCAGCCGAGTTCCCGCGCCTTGGCGAGCAGTCGATGCAGGGTGAGGCTGAAGAGTCCGTCGGTCGGCGTCTCGTGGTAGTAGCTCAGCGAGAGGTTGAGGACGTCGATCGGGAAGCCGGTCGACGGGTCGTCGCGGTGGCGGGTCAGCAGGGTGACGACCTGGGCGACGGTCTCGAGCAAGGTGCTCTCGTCGACCACCCCGAGTGCCCCGGCGACGCGGATCGAGAGGATGTCGGCATCCGGGGCGGCCTGCCGGATCAGTCCAGCGATGAAGGTGCCGTGCCCGGCCACGGCATCGATCTCGCCGTCCAGCTGTCCGTACAGATCAGGGTAGCGCTCGGGGTCGGCATCGTCGGTGAGCCCCACCGGCACCCCGTCGAGGTCGATGCTGCGGGTCACGATGTCGGCGGGCAGCCACGCGTGCTCGCCGCATCCCGTGTCGAGCACGGCGACGACCGGGCGTCGGCCGCGTTTCGGAGCGGGGCCTCGCGCCGGCGCGGGACCCAGCCAGGTCACCGGTTGCCTGGCGCCACGGCCCGGTTCGAGGTAGTCGTCGCTTCCGCCCGCACCCGCACCGCGCACCGGGTTCGTGCGCGTGAACGGATTGGTGCGTGTGAACGGGTTCGTGCGCGTGAAGGGGTTGAGCCCGACCGGGTCGATCGACAGCACATGGTCGAGGCTGGTGCGGGGCATGGTCGACCGCGACATGCGTCGCGCGCGCTGGAGCACGCGCCACGCATCCGGCGCGACGGGGACTCTCCGCGCACCGGCTCGTCGGGGTCCGCAGCCGCGCGCGGAGGAAGCCGGGGACTCCGGGCACCAGTTCGCCGTCCGGGGCCGCCACCGCGCTGTCCTCGACCTCGAGCTGCCACCCGAACGTGTCCGCCGCATCGCGCAGGGTCCGGACTCACGGTCGAACGCCTCCTGGTCGCCGAGATTGCGCGTGATCAGCAGGCGCTCCGGCAGGTACGCGGTGGGGAAGGCGCGGATGCCGTCGACCGGTTCCGTGCTCGGATCGAGGGCCGTGCCTCGACGGATCGATCCTTCCGCGCGGTCCTGCCAGGTCCATCCCTTGGGCTGCTCCATCGGTCATCCTCTCGGTGCGGTCGCCTCACGGCGTCATCGACGGGCGGGGCCCGTTGTCACAGCTCGAACTGCGGGGTCGCGAGCGTACGCGGCTCGTCCCCGATCTTGGTCGTGAGTCGCACGCGGGTGAGGCCCGGCGGCACCTCGTCGAAGACGAAGCGCCCGGTCTCCTCCGGTGAGGTGCTCCTGGTCGTCTCGCCCTGCGTCAGGACGATCTCGGCGGCAGCGGTGTCGACCCAGCCGTCGACGCGACGGCGTCCCGATGAGGTCCGCGTCACGTGCAGGAGGATGCTGGTCGAGCCGTCGCTGAACTGGAGGGTGAGCGCATCGGCGTCGCCGCGCACGGACCCCAGCTGCCCCTCGACGAGCGTCAGGAGCGCATACTCCCGATTCAGGCCGTCGGCGGCGACGGCGGCGACCATGCGGTCGATGAGTGCAGCCGGCACGGGATCGACCTCGCTCCAGACCGTCCGGAGGCGTGCGAACATCTCGGCGTCGTCCTGGGTGCTCATGCCCATCCTCCTGCCGGCGCCGAAGGGGGTGCGTCGAGGAGTGCGCGAAGCTTGGACAGGCACCGGTTGCGGGTCGGTCCGATGCTCCCGACCGGCATCGCGAGATCGGCGGCCAGCCGGGCGTAGTCGGGGCGGTCCTCGAACGCGATGACGCGCAGGAGCCGCTGGCAGCGCTCGTTCAAGCGGCGGACCGCCGCCCACAGGCGTCTGTTGTCGTCCCCGAGGGTCGCGTGCTCCTCGGCGGATGCCTGCTCGGGGAGCAGCATGTCGAGGTCGTCCGACTCGGCGGTGTCGACCCGTCCGTGCGCCTTGGCGATCTTCCAGGCCTCGCGGCGGGCGGTCGTGGTGAGCCAGGCCGACACGGCCCGCCGATCGCTGATCGACCCGTGTCCGCGCACGAGCTGAAGCCACGTCGTCTGCACGACGTCTTCTGCGAGCGTGCGTTCGAGCCCGTACGCGCGCACCACGTGCCACAGCACGGGCGTCATCAGTCGTACGAGCTCGTCCATCGCGCGGCTGTCGCCCTCGTGCCATGCGCCGAACAGATCGGCGGCGCGCTCCCAGCGTGCGCGCCCGTCGTCCGAGGCAGGACCGAGAGCGGCGCCGGGTGCGCCGTCGATCATGAAGCCCATTGTGATCACACCTACCAGGAGCACGGCAAGAGCATCCTGATACATGTCCGGATCCAAGAATTCCGCGGGTGCTCGCGGTCGGTCGGATCCGACGTGAGGGAGTCAGTCGTTCTCGAACTGCTTCGCGTGCTCCGCCCAGCGCGATTCGACCGGAAGAGCGCGCAGCGCGCGGTTGCAGATGGCGAGCACGGCGGCGAGGATGCAGAGGGCCGCGCAGAGCAGAAGGGTCCCTTCGCGTCCGATCCAGGTGAGTCCGAACCCCGCGATGAGCGGAGCCAGGGGCATCGCCCCCATACCCAGGACGCCCATGGCGCTGTTGGCGCGACCGAGCAGGTGCGACGGCGTCGCGACCATGAAGTAGCCCATCATGCCGGCGTTGAGTGCCGGAAGCAGCAGCACCGACCCTCCGAGCACCACCCCGATCGCCCAGGGCTCTGAGACCACCGACAGCACCACCGCTCCGATCGAGACCACCGACAGGCCGAGGATCGCCAGGATGCCGGCCCTGATCCGCGGCACCAGGAGCGGTGCGAACAGGGCGCCGACGAGCATCACCGCGCCGAGCACCGCGCTGAGCGTGCCGATCAGGAGCTCGGAGTGTCCGTCCTGCTGCAGGGCGTAGATGACCGTGGTGATCGCGGCGTTGAAGCCGAGGTTGATGATGGTGATGATGAGCATCACGCCGCCGAGATCGCGGCGACCGAGCAGCCAACGGAACCCCTCCCGGAGCTCACGCCACGCGTCGGGCGCGACGGCCGCCGGGATGTCGGCCACGTGTTCGTCCTCGTCCTCGACCGCACCGGTGTCGACGACTCCCGCGCGTCGCGCCTGGCGCCCCAGCATCCATGCCGTCACGGCGGCGATCAGATGGCAGGCCGTCATCGCGACGCCCACGAGCCACCCGCCGACGCCCAGCAGGAGTCCGCCGAGCGGACCGCCGGCGAGCTGGAGTGCGGCGTCGCGTCCCTGGTTCGCCGCCTGCGCGCGTCCCATCGCATCGTCGGGGACGAGCTCTTTGATCGCGCTCTCGCCGGCGACGTCGAAGAGTCCGCTCCGCGCGGCGAGGAGGACGTCGATCACCAGCAGCGAGGCGAAGGTCATGGCATCGCCGAGGGCGAGCAGGGTGAAGCCCCGGCGAGCACGATGCCGATGAGCGAGCCGAGGAGCATCAGGGCGATGCGTCGATGCCGGTCGGCGAGGATGCCCCCCGCCAACGTGGTGAGCAGGCGTACGACCATGCCCGCGCCGCCGATGATGCCGGCCTGAGCCGGATCGTTCGTGACGATGAGGGCGAGGAGCGGGATCGCGAAACCGAAGAGCGCCGACGCGAGCCCCTTGCTGGTGTCGCTCACGAGCCAGGTGAGGTATCGGGTGTTGCGCCACAGGCGATGGGGCTCCGTCACGGTGGTCATGCGACGAGACTAGATGCGCAAGAACAATTGCGCAAGTGGAGTTGCGCAATTCTTCCTGCGGGTAGGATCGGCACATGACGGAGGACGGCCGGAAGGGCACGAGCGACGACCCGGTATGGATGACCTCGGCCATGCTCAAGGCCTACTCGCATCCGCTCCGGCGCCAGATGCTCCGACTGTTCTCCCGACGGGAGTTCCTCCGCGCCGCCGACATCGCCACGGAGCTCGGAGTGCCGGCCAACAGCGCCAGCTTCCACCTGCGCGCCCTCGCGGACGCGGGGCTCATCGAAGAGGCGGCCGACAAGGCGCGTGACCGTCGTGACCGCGTGTGGACCGGTCGCAAGGGGCGCTCAACGTCGGCGGACCGGAGAGCCCGGTCGCCGATGAAGCGCTCGGAGTCGCGGTGGTCGCAGCGCTGGTCGAAGACCATCAGGAACTGCTCCGCCGCGTGCTGGCGTGGACGCCGGAGTACGTGGCCGGGCGCACGGCCGAGGTGCACGCCGCCTTCACGCAGCGCACGATCCGACTGACCGAGGCCGAATTCGACGAGGTGATGGTGCGGATCAACGACGTGCTGAGCGCCGCCGACGACGCCCACGACGACGCGGATCCCACCGGCCGCTATTGGCAGATGGACCTCGTCGCCGGCGACGACACCATCTGACCCGACTACTCGTCTTCGCCTGCCGGGGTCGACGGCGGTGAGCTGAGGATGAGGATGCGGCGCAGGTGCATCGCGATCAGCACGCCAGGACCCAGGGATCGCCGTGCATCGATCGTACGGTCGTCGACACGTTCGACGAGCAGCCGGATGGCACGTGCCGCCTCGCCTCGTCGCCGGTGCCCCGCCGGCGAGGAGGGGTCGTCGTCGGCGATCACCTCGGCGACCGCGTGGCAGGCTGCGGACAGCGGTTCCGGCAGGGCAGGGTCGAGGGCCAGCGCGCCCGGTCGGTCCCAGATGGTGTCGGCCGTGGCGTCCGAGATGTCTCTGATGAGGTGGGCGATCCGGTCGAGGCTCGCAAGCTCGTCGTGGATGTGGCCGGTCTCGGCACGGCGCCCCCGCACGCGGATTGCCGCGCCTGCTCGTCCGCGTCGGTGAGAGCCGTCCGCAGCGACATGGTCGTCTCGGCCAATGAGGCCGCATCGTCCACCCACTGCTCGTGCTCGGGCGGCCATGACTCCGACACCGCGTCGCCGATGTCGTGCAGGTGCGCGCTCAGTCGCGCCCGGAACGCCTCGATCCTCGCGGCCGCGACGGCGGTCAGCGGGGCGGGGGCGATCAGCAGGTTCACCACGAGTCCGACGACGACCCCGACCGCCATCTGCGTGAGGTAGCCCAGCGAATAGTCGTCGGCGTTCTGGCCGCCGATGATCAGCACGAACAGCGCAGCCATCGGCACGTATTCTCGTCCGACGCCGAACCAGCCCGTTCCCGAGACGAGAACGCCCAGCCCCACGACCAGGGGGATCGACCACCACGTCGGACCGACGGTGAGCACGATCAGCGTGGCGAGACCGATCCCGGCTGCGAGGCCGAGCAGCGTCTGCAGGCTCGACTTCGCCGAGCCCATCAGCGTGGGATACATGCTCACGAGGGCGCCGAGCGGAGCGTAATAGGGGTAGTCGTCGGTGACGCCCGGCATGTGCGGGGCGATCGCCCAGGCCAGCCCGACGGCGAGCATCGTCTTCGCCACCAGCAGCAGCCGCGCCGGGAGGACGGCCTCGTGCAGGGCGCGGGCGACACCTGAACGGCGAGCCTCGAGGCGGGGAGAGACCTTCACGCGCACCGAGCGTAGTCGCGGTCGCATTCGGCGGAAACCGGGTTGCCTGCGCCGAACCCGACCGCTAGAGAGCACGGGCGCGGCCGGCTCGGAACGACGGATGCCGCGGCCGCACGGGGGTGCGGCCGCGGCATCGGCGGGTGATGCGGTGGGGGTCAGGGGATCGTCCGACGGAACGCGAGGAACGAGACGCCCGTGAAGATCGCCGTGAGCAGAAGGCCCCAGAGGGCGAGCCCGAGAGCACCCAGGTCCATGATCGCCGCGCCGACGTGATTCCACAGGTCGAGGCGCGTCGCCAGGAACACGAGTCCGATCAGCACCAGCGAGAGTCCGATGCTCACGATCATGAGCACGAGCTGGCCCCAGCTCTTGTAGATCGTCGCGCCGGTGAAGCCGAGCACGAAGAAGAACAGGGCGAGGGTGAAGTACACCACGAAGGCACCGAAGGGTCCGGCATCCCACAGCCACGGCAGGTAGAACACGTAGCCGTTCACGCCGTAGCCGTTCGTGGCGACCTCGATGCCGCCGCCGATCAGGAACAGGATGCCCATGAGCGCGCTGCCGAGGATCGCCGTCAGCAGCGTCCCGAAGAAGAACTCCCTGCGGGTGATGCTCATGGCCTGCGAGAACGGGAAGGTGAGCGTCATCGCCGACATGCCGACCGCGAAGAAGTACCACAGCGGAGCCTGACCGCCTCCGCCGTATTTGGGGGTGTCGACCGGGATCATCGCGTAGATGATGACCGAGATGACGACGGCTGCGGCGAGGATGATCAACGGATACCAGACGAACGTGCCCTTGTTGATCAGCTGCAGGCGGATGACGTTGAATGTGCGTCGCATCAGCGGGCCTCCTCTTTCGTCGCGGCGTCTCTGGTGGCGTGCGCGTCGGTCTTCTGCGTGAGTCGGACGACGAGCTGTTGGAGCGACACGGGCGCCAGATCGAGACCGGATGCCGTGATCTCCGCGCGCTCTTCCGCCGACACCGTGCCGAGGACCGTGACCGATGCCACCCGTCCGAGCGCCTCGCGGTGCAGCACCTCGCGGCCCTCGACCCAGGCGTCGACCTTGGCGGCGTCTCCGACGACCGTGACGGCACGGTCGCGGACGGCATCCGTGTCTTCGTTCAGGAGGATTTGGCCGTTGTCGATCACGATGACCTTCTCGATGAGGTTCGACACCTCGTCGATCAGGTGCGACGAGAGGATGACCGTGCGCGGGTGCTCGGCGTAGTCCTCGACGAGGCGGTCGTAGAAGATCTGGCGGGCGACCGCGTCGAGGCCGAGGTAGGGCTCGTCGAAGAAGGTGATCTCGGCGCGTGAGGCGAGCCCGATGATCACTCCGACGGCGGAGAGCTGACCGCGCGAGAGCTTCTTGATCGTCTGCTTCATCGGCAGCTGGAACTCGTCGATGAGGTCGTCGGCGAGTGCCTGGTCCCAGTTCGGGAAGAACAGGCTCGCGGCCTTGAACGCGTGCTTGGGGTACGCGTCGTCCGGGTACTTCTGGCTCTCTCGGACGAAGCAGATCCGGCTGAGGACGTGCGCGTTCTCGTATGGGTGCTCCCCGAACACCTTGATGGTGCCGGAGGACTCGAAGTTCTGGGCCGTGAGGATCGACATGAGTGTCGTCTTGCCGGCGCCGTTGCGGCCGAGGAGGCCGTAGATCGCGCCTCCTTCGATGGCGAGGGACACGTTGTCGAGCGCTCGCTTCTCCTTGTAGCGCTTGCTGAGGTTCTGCACCTCGATGACAGCGGTCATGCGGGGGTCTTCCCTTCTGTGTCGATGGTCTGTGCGGCGCGCTGCCTGAGCAGCGCCGCGAGGTCGTCGGCGCCGAGCCCGAGTGTGCGGGCCTCGGCGAGGAGCGGATCGATGTACCGGTCGGCGAACAGTGCGCGGCGCTCGCCGAGGAGCACCTCCCTCGCACCCTCGGCGACGAACATGCCGATGCCCCGGCGCTTGTACAGCACTCCCTTGTCGGTGAGCATGGCGACTCCCTTCGCTGCGGTGGCGGGATTGATCCGGTAGAACGCGGCCAGTTCGTTTGTGGAAGGAGCCTGGGTCTCCTCCGCGAGCGAGCGGTCGAGGATCGAGTCCTCGATCTGCTCGGCGATCTGGAGGAAGAGCGGCTTGCCTTCTTCGATCACGAGTCCTCCGGTTGGTTAGTGGGTTACTTACTCGACTAAGTAACCATGGAACCCGGACGCGTGTCAACCCCTGATCTCCCCCGGTCGTCAGCGGGCCGGGTGTCGGGAGGGCGAACGGACGGCGAGAGGAAACGAGCCGAACGGCCCGACATCCGTGCGATCGCCCGACAGGTGACCCGCGAGAGCACGAACCGGGGGCGGGACGGGGCCGAGGGGGAGGGGTCAGGCGTCGCGGCGGAGGTCGCGCCAGTCCTCGACGATCTGCAGCATCCGCACCGAGAGGAAGCGGAAGAACTCCGCGAGCTCCTCTGCGCGTTCGCGGGCGCCGTCGTCTTCGGACTGCTCGGCGGCGATGGCGTCGATGTACTCGGACAACCGCGAGTACACCGGCATGTTCCCCACGATGGACGCGTAGAACGGATCGTGCACGAACTCGTAGCGGTCACGACGGTCGCCAGGACGGGAGCGCCGCTGGATGAAGTGCAGCTGCTGCAGGTACCGCACCGCACCGGAGACGGCCGCGGCAGAGACGCCGAGCCGTTCGCCGAGCTGAGCGGCCGTGTACCCGCCCTCTGGCGCGGCGACCAGGGCCATCATCACCCGCGCCGGCATCCGCGCCATCCCCGCGGCGGTCATCATGGCGGCGGCCTGTTCGGCGGGCTCCACCCCGCGGTGGTCGGACGACGAGTCGAGGTCGTCTGCGGCGTCGATCACGTCGCGGTCGCTGCTGTCGTCTCGCATCTTCTCGTCCTCAGGCGCCGGACGCCAGCTCACGCCGTCGCATCAAGGTGAGGGCGGCGGCACCTCCCGAGGCGAGCGCCAGCACCAGCCACCACAGCCCGCGCACGTCGACACCACTCCCATCCACTACCGGAGTGACCGCGAACGGAGAGAGATTCGCGCTCCATTCCGGCAGGCCGAACAGCGGCCCGAACATCCCGAACATGGCGGCGAGCAGTACGAGACTCCAGGCGACCGCCGTCGTCGCACGGGGGATCAGTACGAACACCAGAGCCGTCAGCACCGCGAACACGGCCGCCGCGACCGCCTGCCCGAGTCCCGCGACCGCGACGATGCGGTACAGCGACTCGTCGCCGTCGTTCGACCACACGCCGATCCACCCCGCCAGCACCGCCGCGCCGACGACGATCAGCACTGCGACGACACCCACGACCACGAAGTCTGCGAGCCAGCGCACGCGTCCGACCGGGGCCGCGAGCACGGCCTCGGCGGTTCCGTGCGCCTCTTCCTGCCGTGCCCGGACGACGGTCTGCACGGCACAGCATGCGGCGAGGATGCCGAGCAGCGTGAAGAAGACCGTCACCACGACCTCGTCGAGGCCACCCGTCGCACCGCCGATCTTGGTCAGGATCTCGGCCACGGCCGGGTTCTCTCCCGAGATCTGGTCGACCAGACCGCCCAGGGTCGTGGCGAGGATGCCGGTGATCGCACCGCCGACCGCCCAGCCGATGATCGAGCCCGACGTGAGACGCCACACCAGGGCGTGCGGCGAAGCCAGAGCGGGTCGTGCCGACACCCGCCCGCGGCGCTCCGCCACGAAACTCGCGTCGATGTCACGCAGCGACTGCAGGGCGATGGACGCCGCGGCGAGCACGAGCCCGAACGCCAGCCCGAGCAGCATCGGCCAGGCGAGGTCGGCGTCGTAGGGGCGCGTCTGCTCGGCCCATCCGAATGGCGAGAGCCACGCCGGCCACGCGCTCACCATGCTCGTGAGGTCGTCGCTCGGGGTCCCTGCCGCATTGCCGATACCGCGGATCAGGAACGTCGCGACGAGCACCCATACCGTGAGGGAGTTCGCCCCGCGCGAGGTGCGCATGAGCTGTGCCGCGAGCAGCCCGATCCCCAGGAAGGCGATACCGCACGCACCCGCTGCGGCGCCGGAGAGGAGCGACCCTGCCGCCGGAAGGCCGGTTGCGAGCAGGGCGAGAGCGGTGAGCGCGGCGAGGACGACGTTCGCGACGAGGCCGTGCACGAGGGTCGCGACGGTCGGCAGTCGGCGACCGGCGGGGGTGGCCCACACGAGTTCGGCACGACCCGCCTCCTCGTCTCCGCGGGTGTGGCGCACGGCGAGGAAGGTGCTCATGAGTGCGGCGAGCAGCGCCAGCCACGGCAGCACCTCGAACGCCAGGAACGCGCCCTCCGAGGTGCCGGATGGCAGTCCGCGGAACATCAGGATCACGGGGTTCGCCAGGGCCGCGGCGAGGATGTTCTGCCGGTCGGCGAGCGTGGAGTACGACTGGGTGACCCCGGCGTACCCGGCGAAGGCCATCAGTGCGGTGCCGACGACCCACAGCATCAGCTGCAGTCGGTCTCGCCGCAGTCTCTGCCGCAGGAGGATGCCGAATGCGGTCATCACGCGCGACCCTTCAGGGCGCGACGCTCGCGGCGGGTGGCGGGTTCCGCGTCATCCGTCCCGCCGTCTTCCGCGGCTTCGAGTGTCGCGAGGTCGTCGCCGTAGTGGCGCAGGAAGAGTTCTTCGAGCGAGGGTGGGGCGACGCGCAGGTCGGTGATGCCGAGGGCGGCGAGCGCGGGGAGCACTGTGGCAGTGCGGTCGCTGTCGACGGCGAGGCGGATGCGGTCGCCCTGCTGCTCGGGGTCGTGCACGTCGGCGATGCGGGCGACCTGCTCGAGGGTGGCTCCGGCGGGGGTGAACGACACGTCGCTGCGCGTGAGGTGTCGCAGCTCCGTGAGCGTGCCGGATTCGACGATGCGGCCGGCGCGGATGATCGACACCCGGTCGCACAACTGCTCGACCTCGCTCATGATGTGGCTCGACAGCAGCACGGTCGCGCCGTTCGCGTGTGCACGGGCCACTTCGCGCTGGAAGATGACCGCCATCAGGGGATCGAGGCCGCTGGTGGGCTCGTCGAGGATGTAGAGGTCGGCGGGAACGGCGAACGCCGCGATCAGGGCGACCTTCTGCCGGTTGCCCTTCGAGTACGCGCGGCCCTTCTTGCGCGGATCGAACTGGAACGCGTCCATCAGTCGCTTCTTCTCGTGCTGGTAGGTGGCGTCTTTCGTGCGAGCGCCGCGCAGCCGGGCGAGCAGGTCGACGGCCTCACCTCCGGACAGGTTCGGCCAGACGCTGACGTCGCCGGGGACGTAGGCGATGCGTCGGTGCAGGTCGACGGCATGGCTCCAGGGGTCTTCGCCGAAGACGGTCGCCTCGCCCGAGGTGCGGCGTGCGAGACCGAGGAGGATGCGGATCGTGGTCGACTTGCCCGCGCCGTTCGGGCCGAGGAAACCGTGGACCTGACCGGGCTCGACGATGAGGTCGAGCCCGTCGAGGGCGTGGACATGCCCGTAGTGCTTGGTGAGATCCTGGGTGGAGATGACGGTGGTCATGCGCGGGAGCGTACGCCCGATTCACAAAGTTGTGAATCGGGAAAAAACAACGCATGCGAAATCCTTACGGCGCCCGCGTACAGTGGGCTGGTGCCGGAGTTCCCCTACAGCCGCCTGCGCCGCTGGCCCGACGTCGAGGCGGAGAATCTCCAGGCGTATGACGCCACCGATCTGCTGCTCGTCGAACGGGCGCTCGCGTTCGACGTCGCAGGCGCCGAGACCGTGGTGATCGGCGACGAGTACGGCGCGATCACTCTGGCGCTCACGGCCGCGGAGCGAAGCGGTATCCGTGTGCATCAGGACCTCGCGACAGGGCGTCGTGCTCTCGCGCGCAACGCCGACGAGCTCGGACTGTCCGGCTTTCACTCCCATGAGCTCGACGCGGACCTGCTCTCCGCGGCGCGCCTCGTGCTGCTGCAGTTGCCGAAGTCGCTCGCGGAACTCGAGGAGATCGCCGATGCCGTGAGCCGCTGGGCAGCTCCCGACGTGGTGCTCGTCGCGGGAGGGCGGGTGAAGCACATGACCCTCGCACAGAATGACGTGCTCGGGCGCAGCTTCGCGAATGTCCAGGCACAGCGCGCTGAGCGGAAGTCGCGGTTGATCGTCGCCTCCGACCCGCGCCCGGCGCCCGCCGAGCCGCCGTTTCCGGTGACCGCACGGCACGATGGGCTGACTCTGGTCGCGCACGGGGGCGCCTTCGCCGGCGTCCGTCTCGACATCGGCACGCGGGTGCTGCTCGAGGTGCTCGGTCTCGGTGGTTCACAACTCCTCGAGAACGGGCCGGAGAACGGCGGTTCTTCCGGAGTTGTGAACGGCGACCAGGCGAGCCGCGTGCTCGACCTCGGCTGCGGCACCGGTGCGCTCGCCGTCTCATACGCGCTCGCGCACCCCGAGGCGCAGGTCACCGCGACCGATCGCTCGGCGGCTGCGGTGGCCTCCACCCGGGCGACGGCGGAAGCCAACGGGGTCGCCGACCGCGTCTCGGTCACACACGACGATGCGGCATCCGAGATCCCGGACGCGAGCGTGGACGTCGTGCTCCTGAATCCGCCGTTCCACCTCGGCACGAGTGTGCACACGGGAGCCGCGACGCGCCTGTTCGAGGCTGCCGCGCGTGTTCTCCGCCCCGGTGGAGAGCTCTTCACGGTCTACAACTCGTCGCTCGCTTACCGCCCGGAACTGACCCGCCTGATCGGTCCGACCGAACAGCTGCACCGCACCCCGAAGTTCACGGTGTCGCGGAGCACCCGGCACTGACGCTCCCTCTCGGGGGGTCAGGAAACGCCGCATGTGCGCGCTCGCGCGCGGCGTGTCTTGACCCCTTGCCTGGTGGGTGCGTGAGGGGGCGAGAGCGAGGCGAGGGGAAGGAGACCAATTCCCCGGTCAGCCGCGGAAACTCGAGTATGTTCGACGGCCAGGATTTGCCCCTGATCGGCCATTTCGTTACGTTGGAACGTGGGCCTGACGGCCCGAAGACCAGTCCGCGACCACGTCCTTCTTTCGATGAGCTGTGCTGCGAAGAGGCGTGGACGTACGGTCGATGCTCTATCGCGGTGGATCCGAAATCCGCCGTCCGTGCCGCCACAGCAGACATGTCGAACGGCCTCGAGAGCGTCACCCGGACGTGACCGAAGCAGGCTCAGCCACCCGAAGGCGAGCCGCAGGGGAAACGTGTCCGAAATCGCTCTCGAAGCGCGCAATCTGTACAAGGTGTTCGGCAAGAACCCGAGCACCGCCGTCCGCCGATTGAAGGCCGGTGAGAGCCGAGCCGCCGTCGCGGATGCCGGTACCGCCGCGGTCATCGACGCCAGCTTCACCGTGAACCGCGGGGAGATCTTCGTCATCATGGGGTTGTCCGGATCGGGCAAGTCCACCATCATCCGCATGCTCAACGGGCTGCACGAGGTCACCTCGGGCACCGTCACCGTGAACGGCGACCCCATCACCGGCATCCCGTCGTCGCGGCTCCGCGAGATCCGTCGCGACCGCATCTCGATGGTGTTCCAGCACTTCGCGCTGCTGCCGCACCGCTCTGTCGCCGCGAACGTCGCCTATCCGCTCGAGCTCAAGGGCACGCCCAAGGCGGAGCGTCTGGCGAAGGCGGAGGAGATCCTCGCACTGGTCGGCCTCGAGGGGCAGGGCGACAAGCTCCCCTCCGAGCTCTCCGGCGGCATGCAGCAGCGCGTCGGCATCGCCCGTGCGCTCGCGGCCGACAGCGACATCCTGCTGATGGACGAGGCGTTCAGCGCACTCGACCCCCTGATCCGTCGGGAGATGCAGGAGCAGCTGCTCGAACTGCAGCAGAAGCTCCAGAAGACGATCGTGTTCATCACGCACGACCTCAACGAAGCCATGTTCCTCGGTGACCGCATCGCCGTGATGCGCGACGGCCGTATCGTGCAGATCGGCACGCCGGAGGACATCCTGATGGATCCGGCCAACGACTACGTCGAGCAGTTCGTGCAGGACGTCGACCGCGCCCGCGTGCTCACCGCGGCGAACGTGATGGAGCGCCCGCGCCCCGTCGTGCCGCACACCGCAGGTCCCCGCACGGCCCTCCGCCAGATGCGCGACGCGTACATGTCGGCCACCTACGTGGTCGGGCGCGACCGCCAGCTCGTGGGCGTGGTGACCGACCGCGACGCGGTCAAGCTCGTGCGCAACGGCGCGACCACCCTCGACTCGATCCTCAAGCCCGTGCTGCAGAGCGTGCGTGAGGACGAGGTGCTGATGAACCTGTTCGTCCCCGCCGTCGAGTCGCCGCTTCCGCTCGCTGTCACGGATGCCGACGGTCGCCTGGTGGGCGTGATCCCGCGCGTGACGCTGCTGGCCGCCCTGGGCCCCGGTCCCGGTGCGACCGAGGAGATCACGCTGCCGCTCATGCCGATGCCGCAGGCCGAGATCGATGCGGTGCTGGATGACGGGTGGACGGCCGACCCGGCCGACGCCTCGACCACGGAGGAGGTGCGCTGATGGACGGCTTCCGCATCCCCGTCGGAACCTGGATCGAGTCTGTCGTCGACTGGGTCAAGGACAACCTCGACGGTCTGCTCGACGTGATCTCGTTCGTGATGAGCTTCCTCGTCGACGGACTCACATCCCTCCTGCTGGCGCCGAGCTTCGCGGTCATCATCGTGATCGCCGCGCTCATCGCCTGGCTCGTGCGCTCGTGGCAGCTCGCGATCGGAACGGTCGTGTCGTTCGGGCTGATCGTCGGGATGGACCTGTGGGTCCCCGCGATGCAGACCCTGGCGCTCGTGCTCGTCGCCGCCATCATCGCGGTGCTGATCGCCGTGCCGCTGGGCATCTGGTCGGCGCGCAACGCGACCGTGCGCGCGGTGCTGAAGCCGGTGCTCGACTTCATGCAGACGATGCCGGCCTTCGTGTACCTGATCCCCGCGATCGTGTTCTTCGGCATCGGCGTGGTGCCCGGACTCGTCGCCACCGTGATCTTCGCGCTGCCTCCGGGGTGCGACTGACCGAGCTCGGCATCCGTGGCGTCGACTCCGAGACGGTCGAGGCCGGACAGGCGTTCGGCGCCAAGCCGGGACAGATCCTGCGCGGCATCCAGCTGCCGCTCGCGATGCCGACCATCATGGCCGGTGTCAACCAGGTCATCATGCTCGCGCTGTCCATGGCGGTCATCGCCGATGGCGGGTGCAGACGGCCTCGGGAAGATGGTGGTCGAGGCGATCTCGACGATCAACATCCCCAAGGGCGTCGAGGCCGGCCTCGGCGTCGTGCTGATCGCCGTCTTCCTCGACCGCGTCACCGCGGCACTGGGAGCGCCGGGCGAGAACCGCTCGTCGCTGCTCGGCATGATCGAGCGTCGCCGCACGCCGCGCGGCGGTGGTGGTGGAGCAGCATCCGCCCCCACCCCGAGGTCATCGAGCAGCAGGATGCCGCGAGCGAAGCGGAGCGGGTCAAGGCCTCGCCGCGTCGCGCACCCATCGGCGGCGGCGTGCACTGAGAGCTTCACCCCTACGGAACAACACCCATACGGAACCGAGAGAGAGAAATCACATGAAGAAGAAGATCCTGGCACTCACCGCACTCGGCGCCGCAGCAGCGCTCACCCTCGCCGGTTGCAGCAGCGACGGCGCCGGTGGCACGGGCGGCGGCGACAGCAGCGCCGAAGACAAGGGCACGATCACCCTGGGCTTCCTGCCCTCGTGGACCGACGGCCTGAGCACGGCGTACCTGCTGCAGGACCAGCTCGAGAAGATCGGCTACACGGTCGAGATGAAGACGCTCACCGAGGCGGGCCCGCTGTACACCGGTCTCGCGCAGGGTGATGTCGACATGTACCCCTCGGCCTGGCCCGAGCTCACCCACGCCGAGTACATGAAGACGTACGGCGACGACATCGAAGACCTCGGCGCATACTACGAGAACGCCAAGCTGACGCTCGCGGTGCCGGAGTACTCCGACCTGACCTCGATCGAGGATCTCGTGGGCAAGGGCGCCGACTTCGACGGCAAGATCTACGGCATCGAGCCGGGCGCGGGTCTCACGGCTCAGACGCAGAAGATGATGCCGGAGTACGGGCTCGACAGCGAGTACGAACTCGTCACCTCGTCGACCGCGGCTATGCTCACCGAGCTGAAGACCGCGACCGACAAGCAGGAGGACATCGTCGTCACGCTGTGGCGTCCGTTCTGGGCCAACGACGCCTTCCCCGTGAAGGACCTCGAAGACCCGAAGGGCGCGATGGGCGAGGCCGAGGGCCTGCACTTCCTCGGTCACAAGGGTTTCGCGGAGGAGTTCCCCGAGGCGGCCGAGCTGATCGAGCAGATCAAGCTCGACGACGAGCAGTACGGCGCGCTCGAGGACCTCGTGGTCAACGAATTCGGCGAGGGCAAGGAAGCGGATGCCGTCGACGAGTGGCTGAAGCAGTACGGTGACCAGTTCGACTGGACCGTCACCAGCTGACGGGCGGACGTCTCCCCGATGGGCGGAGTGTTCCTTACGGAGCCTCCGCCCATCGGCGTGTTCCCGCCCTAGGACGAGTTACTGTGGGGGATCGCCCCGCCGCTTGTTCTTGTCGGGGTACCACGTGCGGGTGATGAACGTCACGACGATGACCGCGACAGCTCCCCCGATGTTCCACCACGTGATGGGGTTCCCAGAGAACAGGGGGACCACAAGGATGAACAACGCGATCAGCGAGTTGATCACGAGCCTGCTCGCAAAGGATTCCATCATCGCCTGCAATTCACGGTCGTCGCGTTGATCGATGTCCACCCGATGGGCGGGTTGGACAACGCAAGCCAAGGGTAGTTGATCACCACACACTTTCCCGCGGTGTTCGCCCGGTTGATCGGGTCGATGAGTGCGAAATAAGCCAGGGCGATCGCCGCACCACATCCCAGCGCAGCGGGCCCGGGAAGCGCTCCACAGGCCACGCCGGCGAGTACTCCTGCCCCCTGATTGTTCGCGATCACGGAGGCTGCCTTCTTTGTCTCGGCACGCGTGAGTTGTACGTAGTATCCCCACCACTCTGTACCGAGATCAGGGTCAGCAGTTACGGGAAAAACAGTGTCCGCATCGATGGCGACCGTTTGGATAAGGGTTGTGCCTTCTATGCGGAACGATGTCGGGATGGAATCACCGTTTGCGTCGACAGCCCACGGTGCCCGAAACCCGCCGGTGGCGACTCCAGCGCCATCGGAGATGACCACGGATCCGTCGTCAAAGAGAGCGGCTTGTCCGCCCACGGGCAGATTGAGGGGGAAGCGATACTCACTCGGGGCGGATGCGTCCGGAATCTGGATGAGGGTCTGCACCCCGTCGTCTGTTGCGTAGCTGCTGATGAGTGTTGAATCGTGATTTGTGCTCAGCAGGGCGGGGCCGGTCGCAGAGAGCAAGACCTCCGGGACTTGGGATACGTCCACAACCGATTCTGTAATTTCGCCAGGCATTTGGATGCTGACGTCAATGTCCTCCACCGCTAACGTCTGAGATTCCGGATCGACGATGACGTCGTCGTCACGCTGTGGCGTCCGTTCTGGGCCAACGACGCCTTCCCCGTGAAGGACCTCGAAGACCCGAAGGGCGCGATGGGCGAGGCCGAGGGCCCGCACTTCCTCGGTCACAAGGGTTTCGCGGAGGAGTTCCCCGAGGCGGCCGAGCTGATCGAGCAGATCAAGCTCGACGACGAGCAGTACGGCGCGCTCGAGGACCTCGTGGTCAACGAATTCGGCGAGGGCAAGGAAGCGGATGCCGTCGACGAGTGGCTGAAGCAGTACGGTGACCAGTTCGACTGGACCGTCACCAGCTGACACCGCTCCACCTTCACGAAGGAGGGTCTCCCGCACCGGGGGCCCTCCTTCGTCGTTCATCCGTCCGTCGTCGCCTTGCGGTTTCTTTTCTGCAGTTCAGGAACGACCAGCGTGGGCACGGCTCGCTTCATGAACTTGTCAAAGTCCGGGACGGTGAATGCAGCGTATCCATGCTCTGGTGTGTAGAGGAGACCCATGTCGATCAATTCGGCCCTCGTTGGCCCGAGTTGGGTGGATTCTCGGCCCATAACCCTCGCCACTTCGGAAGCCTTCTGAGGCTCGGGTCCGAGTTCCGCCATGGCCCGCATGTAGGCGGTCTGCAGGGGAGTCGCGCGGTCGAGCCTGACTCGGAAAAAGGAGCTGTCGAGCTTTGCTTCGTAGCCTTCCTGAGCAGTCTCTACGTCCAACCGCGTGATCGGTGACTGTTCCGCGATCTCCCACACCTGGAACCCGAGCTCCTGGATGAAGTACGGGTACCCCTGGGAAATCTCGAGCGCGAGCGCCACGGCGTCGCTCTCAAAGTCCACCCCTTCGGCTCGAGCTGGTTCGATGAGCGCCTGGCGCGCGTCCTCGTCCTCCAGAGAGTCGATCTTGGGGAACTGGAACAGCCGCTCGGCGTACGATTTCGCGTCGCCCGCGAGCTCTGCGATCTGGGGTAGGCCCGCGCCCACGAAGGTGATGGGCAATTTTCGTTGCACTGTCTTGTGGACGGCCTGAATGAGAGCTTCGAGCTGCTTCGGGCTGAGGAACTGGACCTCGTCGATCAGTATGGCGATGCCCCGTTCGCGCTCCTGAGCAATCTCGCCGATGGCGACCAGCACATCGGTTAGGTCCATGGCCAGGTCACCGTGGTCGGCCAGGCCCTCTTCGGGTTCGATGTCCCATGACAGCGACCACGCGCCCTGCTGATCGACGGACAGCGCGAACGACGAAACGACGGCTGCAGCACGTCGCGCTCGATCAGTCCACTTCACGCGGGGCGAGAGACGCAGAAGCGCGGCCTTGAGCAACGAGGCCATCGATTGGCGGAAACGAGTGTCATCATGCTTGCTCGCCTCGATCTCGAGAACCTCCCAATGCTCGCCTCGGGCGATGTCTCCGAATTCGTTGAGGAGAACGGTCTTCCCGACTCCTCGAAGGCCGGTGATGATCATGGACTGGTGCGTCCTCCCCCGCGCGAGCCGCCGCAGAAGGGTGGTGAATGCTTGCGTCTGCTCATCTCGACCGACGACGATGTCGGGCGATGCGCCGGCGTTCGGTGTGTAAGGGTTGAGCACGCTGTCCATGTGTGGTCCTTAGGTTTCTTACCATGCTTTATGAAGACTGAATAAAGCTAGATAATCAGCCTAACAGGAGGGGTCTCCCGCACCGGGGCCCTCCTTCGTCGTTCCCACCCCCTTCTGCTCCGAAGGGGAACATGGAAGCATGGCCCCCACTCGCGGACCTGACCGGGCCCCGGAACGGGAGAGAACCATGTGCACAGGACTGAGCTTCACCACCGCCGACCATTATTTCGGGAGGAATCTCGATCTGGAGTTCTCGTATCACGAGACGGTCACCGTCACCCCGAGGAACTTCGTGTTCCCGTTCCGGCGCCTCCCGTCGCTGACGACGCATCACGCGATCATCGGCATCGCGACGATCGCGGACGGCTATCCGCTGTATTACGACGCGGCGAACGAGCGAGGCCTCGGCATGGCCGGACTCAACTTCCCGGAGAACGCGTACTACCCGCCGGAGGGTTCGGGGGGAACCGAGATCACTCCGTTCGAGTTCATCCCGTGGGTGCTCGGGCAGTTCGAGACCGTCGCGCAGGTGAAAGACGCGCTGCGTTCGGTGAGCCTGGTCGACATCGACTTCAGCGCCGAGTTCCCCCTGTCTCCGCTGCACTGGATCATCGCCGACAAGACCGCGTCGATCACGGTGGAGAGCGTGCGCGGAGGACTCAAGGTGTACGACAACCCGTGGGGCGTGCTCACGAACAACCCCACGTTCGACATCCAGAGCTTCCGGCTGAACGACTTCTCGCACCTGTCGAACCGGCAGCCGGAGAACACGTTCGCGCCCGAGGTTCCCCTCGACCTCTACAGTCGCGGCATGGGCGGGATCGGGCTGCCAGGGGACCTCTCGTCGTCGTCGCGCTTCGTGAAGGCCGTGTTCACGCGCATGAACTCCGTGTGCGGCACCTCGGAGTCGGAGTCGATCAGCCAGTTCTTCCAGATCCTCGGCTCCGTCGCCCAGCAGCGCGGGTGCGTGCAGGTCGGCGACGAGGAGAAGTACGAGATCACGATCTACTCCTCGTGCTGCAACACCGACAAGGGCATCTACTACTACACGACGTACGAGAACAGTCAGATCACCGGGGTGGACATGCACCGGGAAGACCTCGATGCCGCCGACCTCGTCGCGTACCCCCTCGTCACCGGGCAGCAGATCGCGATGCAGAACTGACCCCGAGCTCCGCAGAACCACCTTCAGGCGCGCCTGCGCGTGGGCAGGCTACACTCTGTCATGAAGGTAGGTATTATTTTGGATGTAACACTGCAAGAACAGGACGCTGCCGTCCGCACACGAGCGGATCGATGGGTGGCGTCGCTGCCCAGGGTCGCGCTCGGCGTCTTGGCATTGGCCGTCATCATCGCCGTCGTGTTCTGGGTCACAGCGACAGGGAGCGTCGGGCAGGATCTCTCGATCGCGACCCTGTGCGTCGGCTTCACGATCGTGATCGCCGCGATGTCGCTGCGTGAGCTCCTCAAGGGCGGTGCGGAGTAGCCATGTTGCTTCAGGGAATCACGTTCAACACCACCATGGCGCTGGTCGCCGGCGCGATCATTCTCCTCATACCCCTGTTCATGCGCGCTGTGCAGCGCGCCGATCACGCATCGATGGTGGGATGGGGATACACGTTCATCGCTGCGGGCTTCTTCCTCGGTGTCACTGGCTTCTTCATGATGCTCACGTGGCCGCTCGCCCAGGTCGACGGTGCGTTCTGCTGCAAGGTCGACAACTTCACTTTCGGTGAACCTGCCGCGCTCTACGGCCTCCTCACGTTCATCGCCGGCCTGATCGTTCTCCGCACGAAGGCGCATGCCGACAAGAACGGCGTCGACGTGGGCCCTGATGCCATGTTCGCGGCGCTCCGACCGCTGCTCTTCGTGGGCGCGATCGGGGGTTTCGGTCTCGTGCTCATCGGCATCGGCGGGATGCACTTCGGCATGTGGCGGCCACCCGACATCGAGCCGCTCGCACGCCTCATGGCCGGCAGCCTGCTCGAGCCGCTTCTGATGATGGTGCTCTACATCGGTACCGGCGTGACCGCGGTACTCGCACCGTTCCTTCTCGAGAGCAGGTGGGTCGCGCGGATCTTCGCCGTGTTCGCGTGGTGCCTCGGTCTGTTGTGGATCCTGTTGTCGTTCAGCGTGTTCTACAGCCACATCGGCTTCTTCCCTCAGCCCGACGGCTCGTACCTCTGACCCGCGCCTCACGGGTTCGCTCCCGTCGCACTCCTCGTCGCTTCCGACCGAGAGTGCGGCGGGAGCTTCTGTGTCCGCGAAGCGTAGCTCTAGACAGGGCTATTGACGCAGCCTTCCCACGGAAACGCGATGGCGCAGTTCGTCCTGGTTACCTAATATCACATCGAATCTGTCCTCGAGTAGATCCGACACGATGCTCCGAGGTATCGGTGCTTCCCAACTGTCGACCACTTCGAAATAGTCCGAGAAACCTGCGGCATCGACCGCTTCACGGATCTCGGTCCCCAAGACTTCGGAGAACGTGAAGTAGAGAAGGTTGGTCCGCGCTTCGAATCCGCGGATCAACGCTTCAGTCAGGTTGAACTCATCCGTCATCGTCACTCGTCCGGCAGGCACTGCGATTGCCCCGCTCGGGAAGTACGGAGGATTGCTGACGATGACGTCGAAGCGCTCTTCGAGGGCTGAGGGCGAGAACTCTGCGTGCCTCAGCTCGACCGCCGTCTCATCGCCGATCTGTGCAGTGTTAGCTTCGGCGTTTGCGAGCACTTCCATATTCACATCGAGCAGTTGCAACCGTCGTGGTGCGGCGAGGTGAGCGAGCCCGACACCGATAACCCCGCAGCCGCAGCCAGCGTCGAGCGCTGACGTCACGCTGAGGTTCTCCTGCTCGAGGCACGCAAGGAATCTGAAGGCGTCCAACGTCAGTTGGTATGCACCCGGCAGCCAGAGATACGTGGCCCCTCTGAAACGTACCTCGAGTTGCATCACTCGTTCCGCGATCATGAAGCGAATGCTGTCTGCAAGCAAGGATCTCGGACTCGAGCGCTCGTACACCTTCACGGCGTGACCTTCGTGGAGGACCCGAGTTGTTGCGGATTCGAAGTGGTCTCCGAGGTCGATCTCGATCGAGAACATGGCGCGCGTGCGGTCGGTGAGGCTGGTCATCGGAGGTCCCTAATGGAAGACGTCGGTCATGAGAAGCGAGAACACCAGAAGATCAACCCTGCCATGGTGAGTGATACCGGCCGATCGAAGCTGACCCTCGAGAGTGAATCCGGTCCGTTCGGCAACGGAGATGGAGCGCTCGTTCAAGGGGGCGATCCGAAGCTCTACCCGCTCGAATCCGTTCGCGAAAGCGCCGAGTGACAGCGCCCGTACTGCGCGCGATGCAACTCCTGTTCCGCGAGCCTGCGGTGCTACCCAGTAGCCAAGTTCCAGAATCCCTTCTCGCCAACGGACGTTCCTCACAGAGATGGAACCCGCGAATACTCCGGAGTCGAGTATCGCGTAGTGGATGCCTTGTCCGCCCCGTCGGTACATCTCTGCGCCGCTCTGGCACCACTCCTCCGCCAACTCTCGCGTGTACGGGCGCGGAAGAGGAAGCCACCTATGAATCTCTTCGTCCTGACAGGCTTCGAACATCCCTGCGCGTGAATAGGACCGATCGGTTCGAGAACGATCCCGCCGTCCCCGGAGATCGTGCTGGAGTCAAACATTCTGCTCATCTTTGACGAGCTCCAATCTGCGAATGGGCGAGAGGAGGGCGAACCCGGCCATCACGAAGGCGGCGCTGACGCCGCCGATGAGCAGGACCGAGTCCGCGCCGACGAGATCAGCTGCGACTCCCACGATCAGGTACGACAGGGGAAGAACTGCGGTCGATGGAAGCATCATCAGGGCGCTCACCCTGCCGATCATCTCTGGGGATACGTGCTGTTGGAACAGGGTGTCGTAAAGCACGTTGCCCACTTGGAGAGCTGCACCTCCGGCAAAGACGAGGATGAGACAGATCGCGAACGAATCCTGGACGAGACCGAGAGGCGCGAGGCTGAAGAGCGCGATCGATACTGCGCCCGCCACGGCAGCATGGCGGCGGATGCGTACGGCCACCAGCCCCCCGATGAGTCCGCCGGCCGCGTACACGGCGAGGACCACACCGTATGCACTGTCGCCCCAGCCAGTCTGCACCGAGGCCACCGGCAACAGCACGCTCCAGGCTCCGACGACAAGGAACATCTGTAGTCCGCCGGCGAGGGTGAACATCCACACCCAGGGCGTGGACCTAACCGCATGAGCGCCGTCCTTGAGGCTGCTCCAGTAGCCTCGTGGTGTCAACGGCAGGCGACCGCCGTCGCGCGTCAGATCTGGGACTCCGACGAGTGCAAGTGCGCTCAATGCGAAGCACACGCAGTTGATAAGCACTCCGAGAATCGGATCCACGAGGAGCAGCATGCCCCCGGCTACTGCCGGGCCCGCGACAGCCATCGCGTTACGGGTGACGGCGCTCATGCCATTGGCGGTCAACAGGTCCGCCTTTCCGACGACGAGCGGAAGAAGCGCACGTGATGCCGGTGTGAACACCGACTCGCACAGGCCCGTCAGAATGACCGCCAGAGCCGAGATCCAGAACGCGCCGGTGACGATCCCGAAAGCCACGGTGGCCGTGCTGACGACTCGCACGACATCGGTGAGGATCATCAGTCGCTTCGACGAGAAGAATGCTGTCAGCCCGCCGAGAGTCAAATAGCCGATGAACAGCCCGATCGACCTGCCCGCGAGAATTGTTGCGATGACCGCAGCGGATCCGCCGTACGCGAGGACTGCGATTCCAGCCGACACCGTCATGATCGATGCGCCGAGCATTCCGGACAGCTGACTGAACCAGACGTGCCGGAAGCTCCGATTGCTCGCGAAGAGATCCTTCATCGCGCCACTCATAGCGCTCCTTCGAATCGGCTCTGCGACGCATCGAGCAGAGCATCACTGCCGCAGTCGAAGTATCGCTTCGGGAGCGTGAGCTCGGCGATGCTCTCACGACCCGACAGCAGAGCTTGAAGGATGCTGGGGTATCGAGGAAGGGCGTCGAGTAGGGCGTCGTCCACCTGGACAGCGAACCGTCCGATGTAGCGAGGCTTGCTCGTGAACCCATCATCGAGCCGGCCGTCTTCTGCGACCTCCACCGACGCGGTCGACCGTACTGTCAGTCTGGTCTCGCGGTCGACCTTCCCTGCCGTCACTCCGACCACGGGAGCACCAGCACGCCCGACAGCGTGCGCGTAGACCACGGCCGGACTGCCAACGCAGATCTCGTCAGCGTGCACGAGGACGACCAGATCGCCATGCTCGATGAGGGGAACTATCGCGCCGGTGGGAGTTGTTGCCGAGGTCTCGACGACGTGAGCCCCTTGCACTGCGCCGGACGCAACGAACTCGGCTCGAAGCCCAACGGGGACGACGACGTAGGACTCCATATCGGCGCTCTCCCCAACTTCATCGAGCACGTGCGAGATCAGAGGCCGCCCTGCGAGTTGCGCGAGAGCCTTGTGCCCAGGTAGCGCCGTCGTCAACCTCCGCCCCTGCCCTCCCGCGAGGACGATGACCTTCACGACGTGCCATCCGCGAGGGTTGACGCAAGGGCAGAGAGAAGCCCATGCTTCTTCGCGCCAAGGAGGCGTTCGCCACGCGAGTACACACGGCCTGTGCTTGCGAACAGTGTTTCGACGACCACCATGTCGTTGTCCCTGAGCGAACGGCCCGTCATGACGGCATCGATCGCGAGATCTGCGAGGCCACTGCGAACGTACATCTCAGCTGCGCCGTCAATGGCGACGAACGTCGCGTTATCGATCAGTCCCTGCTGCGATCTTTCATCCAGCCACCTCCGCGCGATAGCGGGGTACTGGCTGACCACGGTCAATCGATCCCGCGCGAGCGGTGCAGGTTCCGAGCTGCGCGCCACGACGCAGATGTTGGTTGCCTGGAAATCGAGGTCCAGCACCTCCTCGAGGCGCTCCTCAACGCCCGCCTCGACGACATAGTCGCGGCCGGTGATACAACCGTCGAGCACGCCGGCGGCAACAAGGCGCGGCAAATCAGTCGAGCGCGCAAGAACCGCTTCCACGTCCCCTGCCGCGAAGTTCAGGCACCGGGTGTCCTGAGTCCATTCGGAGAACGCCAGAGCGGCCCGAACCTGGTTCAACAACCGCCCTTGGTTCGGGACACCGAACCTCAGCCGCGAGTTCGTTCGCGAGTCTCGTCGCAATCCCGAAATCGATTCCTCAGTGATCACTCGATCCCCCTCTTTCGACGATGAAAACGCGCCGCAAATATGTGACGCGAGATCCCTGGAACACCACGGCACGGATGGAGCCGATATCGGGACCTGCGTCGATCGGCAAAGCGAACGAACGCGAATACTCGAGATCGTTCACGACGTCGCGTGTCTCGATGACAGGCGCATTCCGTGACTTGTCTCGCAGCTGCAAGTGCAACAGGGTGTTCTCGCTCAGACCGCTCGCAAGTGCGGTGACGCTCTCCCCTGCCCGGACAGTGCGCGGAAAGTTGAGTGTTGGCTCGATCTCTCGCCCTGCTGTGGACACTCGCCGTACCCCGCAGCCGGTGCACCATTCGGTCTCGATCCCGTGCCCACTCACCAAAGCAGCGCGATTGAGCCGTACTCGCCCCCCGCACGCCGAACATGTTTGACGGGTTGATTCAGACGACTGCGGGTTGGGGGCGTTGCCCTGCAGCAGTGCGCCTTGAAGCAGGTCCCCGAATGACGACCCCACACCACCGAGGAGTCCCGCCGACACCGCATCATCCCAACCGCCATTGAGGGCGATGCGGATGCGTGTGGCGACATCCTGGAATGCCCCTGTGCCCGACATATGTTGGCGAACGAGGATCCCACGCATCGCGTCGATGAGCTTCAGCTGGCGCGTCAGGACCTCTTCGAGGGGTTTTGCGTGGATCGCGGCGACCCGTTTCGCTGCAAGGATCGTGCTGAACGTGTACTCCACCTCTGCGTACTCGCTGTGGGGAAGTGCTGAAGGAATAGGCGGCGTCTCGTGACCGCGCTCGGGGGCAGGTAATTCTGTCGGTTCGGTGATTGCTGTTGGATCCTCATCGAGCGCGAGGATGACGTATCCGTTCTCGACGCCCTCCAAGGAATTGAGCGCAGCGACAACATCCGCGAGAGGGGTGTCTTCGTTCCATAGATGCTGGACGAGCCGTACGTGCGACTCTTCGAATGCAACTTGACGCGCTGAGCCGATGACGTGATTGAACCCCGCGTTAATCAAGGCTCGCGCGATGCTGACGTCCGGTGAGCCGAGCTGACCGGCCACGTTCAGGCTGTTGCACGAGAGTAGGAACGCGACATCCCCGCGCAGCTCTGCGGCGTAGACCACATCCTGCACCGCTCGCGCCTTTCGGCACCGCTGTCCCTGGGCACAACCGCCCGGCTGGTTCTTTGCATCCGCCGCCGCGCCGCACAGTGCCTTTTCACCCAGCAACATGTGCATGCCATCGCCGTGACCTGAGAGGACCAGGACGCCCGGCGCAATCTCAAACTCGTGCTGCCACGCAGCCGGTGGGTCAGTGTTCTGAGTCTGCGTCGAACACGACAGCCGGATCCGTGTCTGCGGCCTCCCGCGCGAGTGATCAGCGACGTCTTGAATCGCGTCGAATGTGAGGTCATCCAGAATGATGTCTTCAGCCATGGCGCACGCCCTCCACTCTCAGGACAGGTGACCCGATGGGCCGAAGGACGGCCCATTCGTCTACGCCGAAACGGCTCGCGAATCGCTCAGTCACATGATCACCTGGACGGATTCGGCTCCGAAGTTGCTCTCGCTGTCTTTCGGGCGGGAAGACGGGTCTGACGCTGGTCTCGAAGAGTTCGTCAACGTATCCGGCAGACGTCAGCGCGGCGTTCACATCGCGGATCGATCCCGCTCCTGATGGGACCAGTGCGGCCGGCCCCGTCGCGTGCACTTCACGCGCAGAGACCGAGATGACCTCGGCTGATCTCGCGGTCATCATCAGGGGGCTGCCGGTGCTGTCGCACCATACGCGGCCGCGGAGACCCAACAGGGCATGCAACCACAGCCGTGACGTCTCTGAGTCGATACCGGCGAAAGCATGAAGCAGATCCTCTGCGTCTCCGCGCCCGTTGCATTCCCAATCGGCTCCTGGGGTCAATGCGGACGTCTCGAATCGATCTCAGTGACCGTGAGCTCGTTGTCGAGGCCCGGTCCGACGACAACGACCTCGCTGACCGGAAGCGCACCCATGTCCGAGAGAATGCTCAGCGTCGTGGCTTCGAGGAGTGGGCTCCGAAGCCCATCGTGGTCTCGTTGGCCGAGTACATCGCCGCCCGCATCAACAACCGCTATCCGACCGTCATCGTCTGAAGCGAGCAACCTCGAGAGGCTCGTCTGTGCCCCTTCGAGGTTGTCCGCGTCCAGCACGTACGTTTCCCCCGACAGCAGCTGCGCGATGTCACTGAGCTGAGTTCGACTGCCTGCAATCTGCGTCTGTGGAGTCGCACGCATTCCGAGCCGGTCGCGGTCGAGCCCGTAGACGGATGTGATGCGGATGGGGCCGGCTGCTCTCGCGGATCGTTCCCAGAGGAACGTCGCGAATGTCGACTCCGTTATCCGCTGTCGGGCAAGAATGCCCGCGGCGACCAGGTCTCCAGGACCGCCGGCAGCTATGAACAGCACTCTCTACCTCTTAGCCGATTCCTGACATGGGGAGCGCCTACCCCTCGTGGATGAGGGGTAGGCGCCACTACTCACCAGCTGGCAGGCTTCCAGTCCGCGGACGGAGCGCTGATGTCGATCGACTCGATCTCAGCGATCAGGTCGTTGATTTCTGCATTTGCAACGGTCATGAATAGTCACCCCCGTTTCTGACATTTCGGTAGTTTGATCCCGCGGCTTCATCCGATTCCCCTGGATCGTAGTTATGTAACATGTTACCTATCACGATGACGCGGCGAAATCAAACGCTTCCGTTCGTATGCATGTGGCGGCCGCCCGACATCGAGCCGCTCGCACGCCTCATGGCCGGCAGTCTGCTGGAGCCGCTTCTGATGATGGTGCTCTACATCTGTACCGGCGTGACCGCCGTCCTCGCTCCGTTCGTCCGAGAAAGCGTGTGGGTCGCGCGCATCTTCGCCGTGTTCGCGTGGTGCCTCGGACTGCTGTGGATCCTGCTGTCGCTCACCGTGTTCTACAGCCACATCGGCTTCTTCCCGCAACCCGACGGCTCGTACATCTGACCAGCGCTTCACGGGTTCGCTCCCGTCGCACTCCTCGTCGCTTCCGACAGAGAATGCGACGGGAGCTTTCGCGTCGGGGCGTAGCCTGAGCGCGTGGACGGTTTCGCCGCAGTCGACTTCGGATTCGCGCGCGAGGTGCTGCAGCGGGGCATCGCGGCGCTGTACCTCGTCGCGTTCGTCTCGACCTTGAACCAGTTCCGGCCGCTCCTCGGAGAGCGAGGCCTTCTGCCCGCGCCCGCCCTCCTCGAATGGGTCGGGCAGAAGCCGGAGCGGCGGCGGATGCTGCACCCGACCCTCTTCTCGCGCATCCGCTACACCGACCAGCGCCTCGTCGTCCTGTGCGCGGGGGGCATCGCGGTCTCGGCGGTCCTCCTCATCGGCATCCCGCAGTGGGGTCCTCCCTGGGTGCCGATGCTGTGCTTCCTCGCGCTGTGGCTCGGGTACATGTCGATCGTCAGCATCGGACAGACCTTCTACTCCTTCGGCTGGGAGATGCTGCTTCTGGAGGCCGGGTTCCTCGCGGCGTTCCTCGGTTCGAACGACCAGCCGCCGCCGACGGTCGTGATCGTGCTGTTCTGGTGGCTGGTGTTCCGGTTGGAGTTCGGCGCGGGCATGATCAAGGTCCGTGGCGGACGTGAATGGCGCGACCTGACGGCGCTGATGTACCACCACGAGACGCAGCCGATGCCTGTGTACAGCCCAAGTTTGATGGACGTAATTCCCAAGGTGCCGGCTGCACTGCCTCCGTAATTCGCCTTACAGCTGGAGAGCGTTACCGAAGTGGAGGTGCCGTCGAGATTCTTATCGGGCCACTGTCGGCTTGTGAAGCCCGGCTGCGCTTGAGCGATATAGCTCTCCCATGTCCCCTCGGCGTATGCGGCTGTGGGCAGTAGGAGACCAATGCCGTGCTCACACCCAGCGCCGTGGCGACCTTCGAGAAGCGGTTTTGGTGGGACTTCATCCGATCCCCCTCGATCAATATTGTGTAACATGTTACTTATCATAGTTACGAGGCGGAATCAAATGGCTCCGTTTCTAGGTGCTGATGCGCGGGAGAATCGTCGCTGGCGTCGGAATCGTCGGTGTCGGCGTGGCGCTGTGGGCCGTCCCTTACACTCCGATGCGCGAGTTGCCGATTCTGTCGTCACTGGTCGCAGTTGACGCGGAGATGGCGACCCTCGGGATCGTTGTGGCGATCGTCGTAGCACTTTTCAGCGTGCGTCACGGGCGCCGCGGCTGGTTGATCCTCGCCGTCGCCTCAGGCCTGGTTGGCGTGCTGTTCGGCGCCCGCTGCCTCACACAGGGCCTATCAGACGGGTCGGCGCCGGTACCGGGTGACGGGATCGCATTCGTGTCATGGAATGCCGGCGATGCCGACGCCGGCACCATCGCCGAGCAGCTCATCCCCAGGATCGAGCGCGCAGACGCAGCCGTGGTGGTTCTGCCGGAGACAGGGTGGCTCGCGGGGGCGAGCGTCGCTGAAGAACTCGCACGAAGAGGGTTCGCGAATGTGGCGTTCGCGCCGGAGTCATCGACCACGACGGTCATCCTGAGTGCGAGTCTGGCCGAGTCGGGTGGATACTCGCTCGATGACTCGGCGCCGCCGTGGGCCGGCACCGTCGTCCGCCCCGACAACGCCGCAGCGGCGAACCCTGTGATCGTCGGCGTCCACGTTCAGCAGCCGGCTGTTGCGAGCGTCGACACGTGGAAGATGCATCTGAGGTGGATACGTGCGATGTGCGCCGAGGAGAGGTATATCGGCGTGATCGGGGACTTCAATTCGACAGTGAACAGCCTCGGGTCCGCGGGGGTCGGAACCTGCGCCGACGTCGCGTCAGCGCATGGTGCGGGCGCGGCCGCGACGTGGCCGACCCTGTTGCCTCCGCTGTTCGGCATCGCGATCGACCGCTTCATGCTCGGCGACGGGTATCGCGCCGCTGATGCGACCTATCTCGTGGATCGATCGGTCAGGGGGTCGGATCACTGGGCGATCGTCGGGACCATCCCGTGCGGGGGTCGTGGTTCTTGACCTTCGCTGCGACCTCGTGCCCTGGTCAGCTCTCGGCTGTGACCAGAGGATCGGGCGACTGGTGGGACACGACGCCGTGCGACTCGGTGTCGAAGCCGTTGCGCACCCAGTACTCGTATCCTCCGAGCAGTTCCCTGACGTCGAGGCCGGCGGCGAGCAGCGTCCGTGCGGTCGAGGTGCCGCCGTTGCATCCGGGACCCCAGCCGTAGACGACGATCGTGCGGTCGCGGGGCAGCGACTCGATCCCGGATGCGATCTCGGTCTTGGGCAGGTGCAGGGCTCCGGCGATGTGGCCGTGGCGCCACGACTCGAGGCGTCGCGTGTCGACCAGCACCGCCTCCCCTGCCTCGACCGCCTCGCGCGCTGCGACCACGTCGATCTCATACGCGAGGCGCGCATCGACGTGGGCGAGCCGCGCACCGAGATCGGTCATGCGCGGGCCGCGGTGCCGAGGAGTGCAGCGAGCTGCGGCAGCTGAGCGGGGTCTTCGAGCGCCGACCCGACGGCGACGACACTGGCGCCCGCGCGGAGGTACTCGTCGGCGTTGCCGGCGTGCATGCCGCCCGTCGTCACGAAGCGCGCCTGCGGGAAAGGACCGCGCATCGCGGTGAGCCACTGCGGGCCCAGCACCGACGCGGGGAAGGCCTTCACCCAGGTGAGTCCCGCTCCGAGGGCCGACTGCACCTCGCTCGCCGTGGCGACACCCGGCATGCTGATGAGCCCCGCGTCGTGGGAGGCGCGGACGACCTCGAGGTCGAGTCCGGGGCTGACGGTGAACACCGCTCCGGCGGATGCGGCCTGGGCGACGTGCTCGACCGACACCACGGTGCCCGCACCGACGGCCTTGCCGCGCTCGCGTCCGGCTGCAGCGACGACACGCAGCGCCTCCAGGTCTTCCGCGGTCTGGATGGGCAGTTCGACGACGTCGATCCCGAGGTCCCACGCGGTGGTCGACACGGCGAGACTGCGTTCGACGCCCATGCCGCGGAGGATCGCCATCAGCGGTGCGCCGTCGAAGAGCTCCTCGAAGCCGGAGTTGTCCATGGTCATGCCTTTCCTCGTCATCGCGTCCTGGCCTCTTCCAGGTAGGAGTAGGCGGTCACGCGCGAGATGCCGAGCCGCTTCGCGATCGCCTCGACGGACTTGCGCATCTGCGTCGCACCGCGCTGGTCGAGTCGCTCCAGCACCGTGATCTTGTCGTCGCGCGACATGCTCTCGACCGGGCGGCCGATCTCGCGGATGGCCTCGGTGATCATCGAATCCATGACCGACACGAGGTCGGCTCCGAAGTGCTCCTTCGGGGCATCGGCCGGCACGGGAGAGGGCAGCAGTGCATCGAGCGTCGTGCGGGCGAGCAGCAGCGGGCTGAGGTCGACGTTGACGCACAGCGAAGCGATGATGTCACCGGCGCGGTTGTGGAAGTACACCGAGGAGCACCGGAGCTCCCGTCCGTCGCTCGTGTAACCCGTGTAACCGAACGCGTCGTGGTTCCCGCGCCGGTCCTTGAGCACATCCAGGCCGAGCGAGGTGGACGGGCCGCCGACGGCGCGACCCGTGACGTGTCCGTTCTCGATGGCCATGATCGTGTGGCCGAGGTCGACGTCGGTGCCGTCGAGGTTGTGGAGCACGACCTCGACCGTGGGGCCAGCGGCGGTGGCGAGCGCTCGCAGCACCGGCCGATAGAGGCGGAGCACCTCCTCGGCGCTCTCGTAGGTCTCCCGCGCGAGGTCGTCGGCGAGGGCTGCGACCGCGTTCTCCGTTGTCGTCGATGTCGGCATGGTGACTCCAATCGAGAGCAACGATACAGGCGTACAAAAAATTCGGGAGATAGACAGAATGTCTATTTCGCTGTTAGTTTAGCCACGCCCGAGACGATCCGTCGAGGCCGACCGCAACGGATGCGGGCGCGCATCAACCGAGCAAGGAGCCCCGGATGGCCACTGTCGCTTCATCTGGCTTGACCCCGAAGCAGCGCAAGACGATCGCCGGAGGCGCGATCGGCACGCTGATCGAGTACTACGACTACTACCTCTACGGCCTCGCAGCCGCTGTCGTCTTTCCCGCGGTGTTCTTCTCCTCGAACGATCCGCTCATCGCCGAGCTCAACTCGTTCGCGACGTTCGCCGTCGGGTTCTTCCTCCGTCCGGTCGGAGGGATCATCTGGGGGATCGTCGGTGACCGCAAGGGCCGCAAGGTCGTGCTGATGAGCACCGTCATCGGCATGGGGCTCGCGACGACGGGCATCGGCCTCATCCCGTCCGACCAGGTGATCGGCATCGCCGCACCGTTGCTGCTCGTGCTGTGCCGACTCTTCCAAGGGTTCTTCGTCGGCGGCGAGATGGGCGGAGCGGCCACGATGGTCGTCGAAGCAGCGCCGACCGGCAAGCGCGGACTCTACGGTGCGTTCCTCATCAGTGGAGCGGGCATCGCCAACGTGGTGTCGGGTGGTCTGATGGCCGGTCTCGGCCTCGCTCCCGAATCCTGGTTCCTCCAGTGGGGCTGGCGCATCCCGTTCGTCTTCTCGATCGTGCTCGCGATCGCCGCGATCATCCTTCGTCGTCAGCTCGAGGAGTCCGACGCCTTCACCGAGACCCAGACGCTGCTCCTCGCCACCACCGGCAAGAAGCCCAACCCGCTCGTCGAGGCGTTCCGGCACCCGAAGAACGCGATCATGGGCATCCTCATCGGCCTGCCGCAGTCGATCGCCGGATACGTCGTGCTCACCTACGGTCTCGCGTACATGCTGACCGACAAGGACATCCCGGTGTGGTTCGGCTTTGCCGGCACCATGCTCGTGGGACTGCTGCAGATCGTCGTCGCCCCGCTGTGGGGTGCGATCTCCGACCGCATCGGCCGCCGCACCGTCTACATCATCGGCTGCCTCGGCTTTGCGGCCATGGTCTACCCGGCCTTCATGCTGTTCGACACGGGGAACATGTGGCTGATCTGGCTCGGCCAGATCCTCGGCTTCGTCGTGTTCGGCGTGGCGATGCAGGCGACGCTCTCGACGATGCTGGTCGAGATGTTCGACCCGGAGGCGCGCACCACCGGCGTCAACATCGGGTACCAGTTCTCCAACACCTTCGGTGGCGGCCTCGCTCCGCTCATCTGCACCGCGCTGGTCGCGGCCGCGGGGGGTGCCTTCTGGCCGGTCGTCGTCTACGCGGCGGTGATCGCGGTGGTCGGTGTGATCGCCACGCTGGTCGCATCGATCCAGCCCGATGTCGAAGGTGCCGGGCGACTGCACGAGGTTCCGACCGCCTCGGTCAAGACGGGTGCCTCGCAATGACGCACGGTGATGCCGACGTCCTCACCGCACGCGACAAGGGTCTTCCCCAGCGGGCGGCGGGTCTCACGGCTGCGGAGTTCCTCGCCACCGAGCCTCGCCTCGACGAGTTCTGGACGCCGCTGATCGTGCTCGACGACGCGGCGATGCGGGCGAACGTGGCGACGATGGCGCAGTGGTGCGCAGACCGAGGGCTCGACCTCATGCCGCATGGCAAGACCACGATGGCGCCGGCGCTGTGGAACCGTCAGACGGATGCCGGGGCGCTCGGGATCACGTTCGCGACCATGGGTCAGGTGCGTACCGCCCGCGATCTGGGCGTGGAGTCGGTGATGCTCGCGAATGCTGCCGTCGATCGACCTGCGCTGGCGTGGCTGGCGCAGGAGCTGGCGGATCCGGGGTTCCGGTTCGTGAGCTGGGTCGACTCGATCGCGACGGTCGAGGCGATGGAGGAGGCTCTGTTCTCCACCGGGACGCCGCGTCCGGTCGATGTCTGCGTCGAGCTCGGTGGCGCGGGCGGTCGCACCGGCGCGCGGTCCATCGAAGAGGCGTTTCGTGTCGCCGAGCGCATCGCCGCCTCCGCGGTGCTGCGCCTCGCCGGGGTGGCCGGCTACGAGGGGAGCCTCGCGCACGATCGCACACCCGCGTCCCTCGCGGCCGTGCGCGCGTACCTGGAATCGCAGCTCGAACTGCACGCCGCGATCACGCCGCTCTATGACGACGGCGAGTTGTTCGTGACCGCCGGGGGTAGCGCGTACTTCGATGTCGTCGCCGATGTCTGGGCGACGGCGGCGCGCGATGATCGTACGCACTTCACCCTCCGCTCCGGCGCCTACATCGTGCACGACGATGGCTTCTATCGCGGCATCTCGCCCTTCGACGAGGGAGCAGAGCACACGGAGGCCTCCCCGCGTTTCGTGAACGCGATGCACGGAATCGCGCGGGTCGTGTCGGCGCCGGAGCCCGGCTTGGCCCTCGTCGACGCCGGCAAGCGGGATCTGCCCTACGACGAGGGGCTGCCGATCCCGCGCGCCTCGGCTCCCGGCGTGACCGGCCCCTGGCAACCGCTGCAGGCAGAGGTCTCGGCGATGAACGATCAGCATTCCTACGTGCGCACGGAGCAGGCGCTGGCGATCGGCTCCGTCGTGCGTCTCGGCCTGTCGCACCCCTGCACCGCCTTCGACAAGTGGCGGGTGCTGCCGGTCGTCGAATCCGCCGACTCCGACGTGGTCACGGGCCTCGTCCGCACGTACTTCTGAGGGTGCAGTGATGAGCCGGGTGATCCTGCGCGGTGGTTCCGTCGTCGACGCGACGGGCCTCGTGCGTGCCGACGTCGCGATCGAGGGAGAGCGCGTCACGGACGTCGGTCACATCGAGGCGCGCCCCGGTGACGAGGTGGTCGACGTCTCGGATCGTCTCATCCTCCCGGGATTCATCGACGCGCACTCCCACGCCGATGGCCTGCTGAGCGACGCCGATGTGACGCTGTCCCTCCTGCGCCAGGGTGTGACCTGCGTGATCGCCGGGCAGGACGGCGTGTCGTACGCCCCGGGCGCTGGTGAGTACGCCTCCGAGTACTTCGCCGCGATCAACGGGCCGCACCCCACCTACCGGGGAGGCGGTGTGGATGCGTACCTGGCATCCGTCGACGGAACCTCGGCGGTGAACGCGGGATACCTCGTGCCGGCGGGCACCGTGCGCTTCGAGGTGTGCGGACGGGAGGATCGGCCGGCGACCGAGGATCAGCGCCGACACATGCAGGCCCTGGTCGCTCAGGGCATGAGCGACGGCGCCCTCGGCCTGTCGACCGGGCTGGACTACACGCCGGGCATCTTCCAGGACGCCGCCGAGATCGCCGCTCTGTGCGCGCCAGTGGCCGAAGCCGGAGGCGTGTACGTGACGCACATGCGCGGAGGATATGAGGCGAACACCGCGGCCGGCACGTCGGAGATCGCCCAGATCTCGCGCTTCGCCGCGGCCGAAGCGGGCGCCGAGCTTCCCGTGCACATCTCACACTTCCACGCCGATGCCGACATCGTGCTCGATCAGCTCGACGCGCTGGAGGCCGCGGGGGTCGATGCGACCTTCGACGCATACCCGTACACCCGGGGTGCACCCTGCTGGGCATGCCGCTGCTGCCCCGGAGGTCGCGGCGCTGCCGGTGGCCGAGGCGGTCGCGGTGATCGCGGATCTGTCGCAACGCGTCGCCCTGCGTGAGAAGTGCACCCTCCGAGCAGCGACGAGCGCGAGTCTCGGCCCCGAGTGGCCCGACATGATCACGCTCGCCCACCTCGCCGCGCCGGAGCTGTCGTGGGCGCACGGCCTCACGCTTCGCGAGGCCGCCACGCGCATCGGCGTCTCCCCGATCGACTTCGCGCTCGATGCGCTCGCCGCGTCTCGCCTCGAGTGCAGCGCCGTCATGGCCGTCCGCAGCCCGCGCTCCGGCGCCGAGCTGGCCCGCATATTCGCGCACCCCGCTCACATGGGCGGCTCCGACGGCATCTTCATCGGCGCGCATCCGCACCCCCGTGCCGCCGGCTCGTTCTCGTTGTTCCTGCGCGAACACGTGCGGGAGCGGTCGACCTGGACGTGGGCCGACGCCGTGCACCATCTCTCGACGCTGCCGGCTCGACGCTTCGGCCTCGGACGTCGCGGAGTGGTGGAGGCCGGCGCCGTGGCCGACCTCATCGTGGTCGATCCGGCGACCGTCGCCGACACCGCCACGTACGAGAATCCGCGCGGACGCGGGGTCGGCATCGACGATGTGTTCGTCGCCGGCAGCCGCGTCCTCGCCGACGGTGAGCTCACCGGCGCGCTTCCCGGCCGGGGACTGCGCCGCTCACTGCAGACCTGAATCGTCAACGAAAGGAAAGAGAAATGCCGAAGACCGGATTCTACGCAGACGGGGCGCCCACGCCCGCAGGTCCCTACAGCCACGGAGTGGTCGCGAACGGATTCCTGTACACCGCGGGGTTCGGCCCGCAGGACGCGGCGAACGACCACGCCGTGCCCGCCAGCGTCGGCGACCAGACCCGACAGGTGCTCCGGAACATCCAGAAGGTGCTCGCCGTGCACGGCCTGACCATGGACGACGTCGTGAAGTCGACCGTGCACCTGCAGGACCTCTCCGACTTCGCGGAGTTCAACGAGGCGTACGAGGAGTTCTTCTCCGCGCCGTTCCCCGTGCGCACGACCGTGGGCTCGCAGCTCGCGAACATCCTCGTCGAGATCGACGTGGTCGCCGCTCTGCCCCAGGCCTGACCGCCTTCACTGCGCCGAGCGCGGCGAAACGCCCCGGCCGGGGGAGAGTCTCCGGTCGGAGCGTTCCGTCTCGCTTGACGTCGATCAGCTGACCTTCTTCCGGTACGAGATGATCGCGAACACGTAGGCGACCACGAGGATGCCGACGCACCAGGCGAGGGCGATCCAGATGTCGTCGCCGACCGGCTGCTCGGCGAACAGGTGTTTCGTTCTGGAATGCTGATGTACGCGGACCGTCTTTCATTGCTGCCGATGCCCCCTTTACGGGACGGTGGGTGGATTATTCAATCCCATTGAAGAAAGACGGAGTGATTGTGACTATCGACAGCATGATGCGCAGGGTCGCGCGAAAGTTGAAGTCTGGTGTGGTCGTCGGAGCCTTGGTGATTGCAACTGTGCTCAGTGGCGGGTCGAGCGCAAATGCCACCAACACCACGAATCAATGTGCATGGGCCGTGATGATCGGAGTCCGTGGGACCTCGGCGCCTGGCGGCGCGGGAAGTACTCAAGCGGGTCATGGCTGGACGAGCGGCGGAATGGGCGATGTCGTCGGCCAGTTCACGGCCACCTATCTACTTCCCAGCGATCCGTGGAACGAGTACGGCCTCTATGTTGAAAGCCTCAACTATCCGGCTTCCGACGCTGGCGGCTACGCGCAGAGCATCACCGCGGGGGTGCAAGCGTTGCAGTCGGAGCTCGAATGGATGGCCTCTCACTGCGCCAGCCCGCCCGCTGTGGTGCTGGCCGGGCATTCTCAGGGGGCACAGGTCATCCTCACCGCGCTCGCCCCGGGGTCAGAAATCAAGTTCGGCGGTGGCTTCTACCCGACCTTGTCTGCTAAAGCGCGTTCGATGGTCCGCGCAGTAGTGGTCTGGGGAGACCCGACCTGGAAAGCTGGTCAGGTCTGGAACTCGCCTGACTCTGTGAAGACCGGACAGGGGATCCTGGCCCGAGGGCAGGCCAGCTTGGACTATCTCTCATCTGAGTACCGGTCCTGGGGGTGGCCGCAAGGAAGTACGAGTACCAATCCGCAGTGGGTGCCGAAGATCCGTTCCTACTGTTACGCGAAAGACTGGGCTTGCCAGGCAGGGTCTCCGATTGACAATCAAATCCATAGCTCCTATAAGAGCTACATGTCCGATCCGCGATCGTTTGTCCGATACATGATGACTGACTTCTCATGACACGGACGAGCAGTTGGGGACCGATCCAGCGCATACCGCGACGACCCTACGTCGCTGCGGGCCTCTGGGCGTTCGCGCAGATCGCGGTTGCCTGTGGAGGCGTACTTCTCGTCTATCTCGCTGCAATGCGGATGGATGGATGCGCATCTTCGTGCAGGGACGATCTCGCTAACGTGGCGATCGACGGTCTGAGAGTGGCGCTCATCGTAATCGTCGTCGCTCACTTTGCCCTGCTCGTCATGGCACTCATCAAGAGAACATCACCGCACGTGATTGGCGGCGTGGCGATCGGTCTGAGTCTCGGTGCGATCACCGTCGCCTATCTGCTCATGGTCTCCGCGTACCCGGTCCCCTCCTGATGCCCACGCTGAGGGGCCACTGCGCCGAGCGCGGCGAAACGCCCCGGCCGGGGAGAGTCCCCGGTCGGAGCGTTCCGTCTCGCTTGACGTCGATCAGCTGACCTTCTTCCGGTACGAGATGATCGCGAACACGTAGGCGACCACGAGGATGCCGACGCACCAGGCGAGGGCGATCCAGATGTCGTCGCCAACCGGCTGCTCGGCGAACAGCGCCTGGATGGTGTTGACGATCGAGGTGACCGGCTGGTTGTCGGCGAACCACTGCACCGGAGCCGGCATCGTGTCGGTCGGCACGAAGGCCGAGCTGATGAACGGCAGGAAGATCAGCGGGTACGAGAACGCGCTCGCGCCGTCGACCGTCTTGGCGTTCAGCCCCGCGATGATGGCCAGCCAGGTGAGTGCCAGGGTGAACAGCATCAGGATGCCGATCACCGCCAGCCAGGCCCCGACGCTCGCCCCGGTGCGGAAGCCCATCAGGAATCCGACCCCGAAGATGATCGCCAGCGTGATGGCGTTCGCCGTCAGGGATGTGAGCACGTGGGCCCACAGCACGCTCGATCGGGCGATCGGCATGGAGTGGAACCGCTCGAAGATGCCGCTCTGCATGTCGGTGAACAGCCGGAACGCCGTGTAGGCGATGCCCGACGCGATCGCGATGAGCAGGATGCCGGGCAGCAGGTAGTTCACGTAGTTCTCGGCGCCGGTGCTCTGCTGAAGAGCTCCGCCGAAGACGTACACGAACAGGAGCATCAGCGCGATCGGGGTGACCGCCGTGGTGATGATCGTGTCGGGACTGCGGAAGATGTGCCGCATGGAGCGGCCGGTGAGGGTCGCCGTGTCGGCGGCGAAGTGCGTGCTCATGCTGCGTCCTCCTTCGTGGTCGTGGCCTGGGGGCCGATGAGGGTGAGGAAGATCTCCTCCAGGGTGGGCTGCTTCTCGACGTACTCGACCTTGGCGGCCGGAAGCAGGCGCTTCAGGCCGGCGAGGGTGTCGTTGGCGATGATGCGGCCCTCGTGCAGGATCGCGATGCGATCGGCCAGCTGCTCCGCCTCGTCGAGGTACTGCGTCGTGAGGAGCACCGTGGTCCCGCTGTTCGCGAGCTCCTTGACCACGCCCCACACCTCGAGGCGGGCTTCGGGATCGAGGCCGGTGGTCGGCTCGTCGAGGTAGATGACCTCGGGGTCGCCGACCAGGCTCATCGCGATGTCGAGCCGGCGACGCATGCCGCCGGAGTAGGTGCCGACCTTGCGGGAGCCGGCATCCGTCAGGCGGAAGGTCGTCAGCAGGTCGTCGGCCACCTTCCCGGCGTCGGGGAGGTGGCGCAGCTTCGCGACCAGCACCAGGTTCTCACGTCCGGTGAGGACCTCGTCGACGGCGGCGAACTGTCCGGTGAGACTGATTCGCTCGCGGACGCCGACCGGGTTCGTCGCGACGTCGATGCCCTGCACGGTTGCTGTGCCCGAGTCGGACTTCAGCAGGGTGGAGAGGATGCGCACCATCGTGGTCTTTCCGGCGCCGTTCGAGCCGAGGAGGGCGAAGATGCTGCCCTTCTCGACCTCGAAGTCGACGCCGCGCAGCACGTGCAGATCCTTGTACGACTTCTCGATGCCGCGCACCGAGATGGCTGCATTCTTCATGACTCCTCCTTCTTCTTCGCGTCGTCGAACGCCTTGATGAGGCGCGCGCGCTCCTTGTCGATCCACTGGCGTCCGCCGTACGCGGCGGCGTAGTTCTCGGCGAACTCGACCGGGTCGTCTCCGACGATCGCGCTGACCGGGGTGCCGTCGAGTGCGGCGCGCTCCCACAGGTCGGCGATGTCGAGGAACATCTTCACGATGGTGTCTCCGTCGGTGACCCCGCCGTAGTACATGTTGTAGCGCTGCTGAGCCTTCGCCATCTCGCGGTACGGCTCGGGGAGCGCGTTGATGCGGGCCTGCGCCTGCTTGTAGAGCTTCTTCTCTTCGAGTGATCCGGTGATCGCTTCGATCCACTTCGCGGCCATGGTCAGTTCTCCTTGTTCGTGCTGTTGTCGTTGTCGGGGTTCAGCTGTGCGATGTGCTGCGCGAGGAAGTCCCATGTCTTCCAGAACTCCTCGAGCTCCTGCCGGCCCTGCGCGTTCAGGGTGTACACCTTGCGGGGCGGACCCTTCTCGCTCGGGACCTTCTCGACGTCGACGAGGTTCTTCTGCTCGATGCGCACGAGGAGTGCGTAGATCGTGCCTTCGGCGATGTCGGTGAATCCGTGGTCTCGGATGCGTGTGGTGATCTCGTACCCGTATGCCGGCTGCTCGGCGAGGAGGGCCAGGACGATGCCCTCCAGAGTGCCCTTGAGCATCTCGGTCATCTGCTTGCCCATCAGGTACTCCTTTCGATTCGGTGGTACTCAGTGTTGCTGGGTACCGGTACAAAGTAACACTGAGTACCGGTACTTAGCAACACCGAATACCGAGAAATCTCGGAGGAGATCATCGGCGGGTCTGCGGGCGCGCGGAAAGGACCGCCGACCGATCGGCGGTGAGAGGGTCGCTGCTACGGGAACATGCGGCGCAGCAGCGACAGGTCGTCGTCGCTCAGCGCCTGGGTGATCAGGGCGGCGGTCTCCGGAGGCATGTCCTTCTCCAGACGCTGCCACAGCCACCGCGCGGCACCCAGATCGGCGGTGGCGACGGCGGTCGAGAACGCCGCCACGCCGTCGTAGTACGGGATGGTCGAAGATCCGGGTTCGGCGTTGTACGGCGAGTAGATGTCGACGAACGGGAGCGTCGGATCCGGCCGCAGGTAGAGGACGTCCCCTGGTGCGATCGGCTCGAAGCCACGCACATGGTTGTAGCCGCCGACGGTGACGTAGTCGACGCAGAAGCGCTCGCCGATCGCGATCAGACTGTCGCCCGGCTGCACCTCGTACGAGAAGATCTCCCCGTCGGCATCCAGGGTGACAGGACCGCTCGCCAGTTCCGACCCGCCCATGTCGACGAGCTCGCCCAGGAGCTTCGCGTACATGGGGGAGCCGTCGTCGCTCTGGATGTTGATACGCGCGCTGGTGGTGCAGTCGCCCGGCCCGCCGGCGGGAACGCTGATGCCGTCACCCAGGTCGACGAGTTCGTTCCCGACCACGTTCTCGGTATCGGCGACGATCGACGTGGGGGCCGTGGAGGGTTCTGCGGCGAAACGCTCCGATGCCCAGGAGGCGACATCGAACACCGCGGGCGCGGCGCCGACCACGGCAGGAGCGGCAGCGGCGACAAGGCCGGCGACGGCGACGGCGACGACGGCGGTGGTGATCTTGGCAGAGCGTTTCATCCCGGCCAGCATGGCATCGAAGCGGGTCGGAGCGCCAGCGCGGATGCCGGTCAGGTGCGCAGATATGCGAGCACGGCGAGAACGCGGCGGTGGCCGCTGTCGCTCGAGGCGAGGCCGAGCTTGCCGAAGATGTTGCCGATGTGCTTGCTCACCGCCGTCTCGGTCACGAACAGCCGTCCGGCGATGGTGCCGTTGTCGAGGCCCTCCGCCATCAAACCGAGGACCTCCCGCTCGCGCGGAGTCAGCGTCTGCACCGGGTCGTCCGCGCGGCGACGGCTCATCAGCTGCGAGATCACCTCGGGGTCCATCACCGTGCCCCCGGCGGCCACGCGGTTCAGGGCGTCGATGAACGCAGCGACCTTGCCGACCCGCTCCTTGAGCAGGTAGCCGAGGCCGTCGGCTCCCGCAGCCAGCAGCTCGCCCGCGTAGCGGTCCTCGACGTATGCCGACAGCACGAGCACCGGGAACCCCGGACGACGAGCGCGCGCCTCGGCAGCCGCCTTCAACCCCTCGCTCGTGAAGGTGGGCGGCATCCGCACGTCGACCACCGCGGCATCCGCCTCGTCGAGCCGGGCGAGGAAGTCGTCTGCGTTGTCGACAGCGGCCACCACGTCGAACCCCTCGCTGCGCAGCAACAGCGCCAATCCCTCTCGCAGCAGGGTGTCGTCTTCGGCGATCACGACCCGCATGGCAGCTCCGCTCTCAGGGTGGTGGGGCCGCCGACAGGACTCGTCAGCGACAGCGTGCCCTCGAACGCCTCGATGCGACGACGGATGCCGGCGAGCCCGCCCCCGGCCGCTCGACAGCGCCCCCACCCCATCGTCCTGCACCTCGATGAGCAGCACCTCGCCGTCGCGGGACACGCGGACCGTCGCCCGTGTCCCCTCGCTGTACTTGTTGACGTTCGTGAGGGCTTCGGCGACGACGAAGTAGCTCGCGGACTCCACGGCGGCCGGCACACGCCCGACGCGCGTCGTCTCGACCGTGCACGGAACCACGCTCCGCCCCGCCAACGAGGCCAGCGCCCCTCCAGCCCGAGCTCGTCGAGGATGGGCGGGTAGATGTCGTGCACGGTGCGGCGGAGTCCGGCCAGGGCGTCCGTGGCCGCATCGTGCGCTCGCCGCAGCGGCTCGAGCACGTCACCCCGGTCTCCTGCGCGCGCTCCGCGATGCCGAGCATCATCACCACGTTCACCAGGCGGTTCTGCGCGCCGTCGTGCAGGTCGCGTTCGATGCGTCGCAGCTCCGCGGCATGGGCGTCGAGCGCGGCCGCGCGGCTGAGAGTGAGGGCGTCGACCCTCGCCTCGAGGCGGGACTTCTCCGGTGTCGCGAGCAGCGTCGCCGACACGAAGGACACCAGGCGAGCGACGAGGGGGATGAGGAAGATCGACAGGATCGCGTAGGCCACCGCGACCAGAGGCATCGTCGCGGCGAGCTCCCACGACGTCACGGGATAGGGCGAACCGACGGGGTCGTCGGCCGGGGCGAACTGCCAGTAGTAGGTGACCGCGAGGCTGTTGACCGCCGCCACGGGGAGCGAGATCGTCACCAACGACACGAACAGCACCGGAAGCGCCTGGACCGCCAGCCACAGGCAGTCGCGACCCGTCGCACGCGAGAACGCGAAGCGCAGCCGTTCGTCGAGGGTCGACCCTGGCGGGAGCACGCGACCGATCGGCGGAAGCTCCTCACCCCGGTAGGCGCCGACACGTCGGCGGCTCGCATCCGTCCACCCGTGCAGGCCGCGCACGGCCTCAGGCATCAGCAGCACCCCGCCGCTGATGATCATGAGGGGGAGGAGGACGAGTCCGAGGCAGAGGAACACCACGGAGGCGATCGAGACGCCGGCTTCGACGGCCAGATATCCCCACGCGCGCAGCCAGCGTCGCATCCGTCCGTCCTTCACTCTCACAGTCTGCCCGAGCGGTCGCAGCGGCACGGTATAGCCAGCACCACCATCGATGGAGCAGCGGGCGGGATGGGGCGGCGCGACAGGCGTCCCTAGCGTCGAGTCATGACCTCCACACCACTCGTCCCCGGTGCCGATGCTGGGCCCTCCGAAGCCCTGCGGCTGCACTCCGTCGTCAAGACCTACGGGTCGGGCGCCAACCGCGTCTCCGCCCTCCGCGGCGTCAACCTCACCATCGCGAAGGGCTCGTTCACCGCGATCATGGGCCCCTCGGGGTCGGGCAAGAGCACTCTGCTGCACAGCGCCGCCGGACTCGACCGACCGAGCAGCGGCACCGTGCACCTCGGCGGCACCGAGATCTCGGGCCTGAAGTCGAAGAAGCTCACGGCATTCCGCCGCGACCACGTCGGCTTCGTGTTCCAGGCCTACAACCTGCTGCCCGCTCTGAACGTCGAGGACAACATCACCCTGCCCCTGCGTCTGGGCGGTCGCGCGCTCGACGGCTCATGGCTCGACTTCCTGCTCGACGCCGTGGGCCTCGCCGAGTTCCGTCACCGTCGTCCCTCTGAACTCTCCGGAGGTCAGCAGCAGCGGGTCGCCATCGCGCGGGCGCTCATCACCCGGCCGCATGTCGTGTTCGGCGATGAGCCCACCGGCGCTCTCGACTCCCGTGCCGGCACGCAGGTTCTCGATCTGCTCGCCCACACGGCGAGGGAGCTGGATCAGACGGTTGTGGTCGTGACCCACGACCCGGTGGTGGCATCGCACGCCGACCGGGTGATCTTCCTGGCCGACGGCGCGTTCGCGGGACACCTGGACGGCGCAGACCCTGCTCGGATCAACGAGCGCATGAGCGCATTGGGGGAATGGTGATGGCGACGGCACTCGGGCTCGGGCGGATCGTCCGTGCGGATCTGCGTCAGCATCGCGGCAGTTTCGTCGGTGTGGCCATCGCGGTCTTCGTCGCGAGCGCACTGGTGACGGGCCTCGGCGTGCTCGTCGAATCCGGGATGCGCGGCGGGCTCGCGCCGGAGCGCTACGTCGCGGCCGACGTGGTGGTCGGCGCCCCGCAGCAGGTGGACGTGCCGGAGGATCTCCCGGTGGCCCTGCGGGAGCGAGCGCCGCTGCCGGTCGACGCGGCGCAGGGCATCGTCGGGCTTCCCGGGGTCGAGCGCGTCGTGGCCGACGTCACGGTTCCGCTCGTGCAGCAGGGCGCGGGTGCGGGTGCCGGTGCCGTCGTCGAGGCGCATCCGTGGGAGGCCACGGCGCTGACCGGCTTCGAGCTGCGCGAGGGGCGAGAGCCATCGGCCGCCGATGAGGTCGTCGTCTCCGTCGGCAGCGATCGGGCCGTGGGCGACACGGTCGCGCTGGCCCACGGCGGCGTGCCGTCGGAGTACCGCGTGGTCGGTGAGGTGTCAGCCCCGATCGCACCGGAGCGCGGAACGCATGTGTTCCTCAGCGAGCAGCGCATCGGCCAGCTCGACCCCCATGGCGGTGCCACCCAGACGCTCGGCGTCTTCGTCTCGGGGACTGATCCCGAGCAGACGGCCGCCTCGATCCGGGAGGCCTTCCCCGACCTGGTCGCCCGCACGGGAGATGCCCGCGGCGACGTCGAGTTCCTCGACTCGGGGGCGGCACGTTCGATCCTCGTCGCGATCGGCAGCGCCTTCGTCGGCACATGCATCCTCGTGGCGATGTTCATCGTGGCGGGCACGCTGTCGCTGTCGGTGCAGTCGCGCCGCCGGGACTACGCACTCCTGCGCGCGGTGGGCGCGAGTCCGTCTCAGGTGCATTCACTCGTGGCCCGCGAGGTGCTGTGGGTGGCTGCGGTCGCCGCGGTACTGGGCATCGCGCCCGGGTACCTCCTTTCGACCGTTCTGCAGACGGCGTTCGTCACCGGTGGCGTGATCCCGGGCGACTTCGCCCTCGCCGTCAGCCCGCTTCCCGCGGTCGGCGCGGTGCTGCTCGTGCTCGCCTCCGCCTGGGGTGCGGCACGCATCGCGGCTTCGCGGGTCGCGAAGCTCGACCCGGTCGAAGCGCTCCGAGAGTCGGCCACGGGCGCTCCGGCGATCGGGCTGCCGCGCATCATCACGGGCATCGTGCTCGCCGCCGCCGGCATCTCGGTGTCGACGGTGCCGCTCGTGGTGCGCGGTCAGATCGCGGCCGGCGCCGCGGCCGGGGCCGCCATGCTGCTCATCATCGCGCTCGCCGTGCTCGGTCCGTGGCTCGTGTCGCTGAGCGTCCGCCTGATCGGAAGCGTGCTGCGCCGGATGTCGTCGGCGGGTTTCCTCGCGTCGGCGAACGCCACGGCGAACAGCCGACGGCTCGCCTCGGCGATCCTGCCGATCGCGCTCGGCATCGGGCTGGGACTCGTGCAGATCGGAGCCCCGTCGATCATCGCCGCCGAGGCCGCGACGCAGGCCAGCGCCGGTGTCATCGCCGACCTGCGGGTGACGGCGCCGACCGGGGTCTCCCCGCGGCGGTCGAGGCGATCCGCGAGACCCCTGGCGTGACCGAGGCGTCGGGCATCGCACTCAGCGCGGCGGTGGTCGACTCCCACGACTTCGAGGGGAAGCTCCAGCGCGAAGAGCACGTGCTGCAGGGCATCGATCCCGAGCGGACCGCGAAGAGCCTCGACCTGCGTGTGCGGGAGGGGTCGCTCGCCGACCTCGACGGCGTCACAGCGGTGGCCGTGAGCACGGATGCCGCCCAGAGCCTCGGGGTCGACATCGGCGGCACGGTCACCGGCCACCTCGGCGACGGCTCGCCGTGGGGGCGACCGTGGTCGCGGTGTATGAGCGCGGTCTCGGATTCGGTGACCTGACCATGGCCGCCGACGCGGTCAGGGCGCACACCACGGCGGGTCTCGATGCGTTCGCGCTCGCTTCGGTCGAAGCGGACGCCCTCGACGAGGTCCGTGCGGCCCTGGCCGAACGCGGCTTCGTCGTGAGTGACGGATCGGGCCAGGAGGCGGCGGGTGCGGGTGCGCAGTCGCAGCAGGGATGGGTGAACCTCATCGCGCTGCTGGTGATCCTCGGCTACATCGCGATCGCCGTGATCAACACCCTCGTGATGGCGACAGGGGAGCGCTCGAGGGAGTTCGCGCTGATGCGGCTGATCGGCTCGTCCCGCGGGCAGGTGCGCTCGATGATGCGGATCGAAGCGGTGCTGGTGGCCGTGATCGGCATGGTGTTCGGCGTGGTCGTGGCGATCCCTCCGCTCATCGGTGTGAGCATGGGCATCTCGGGGCAACCGCTGCCCGCGTTGCCGGTGCTCGGCTCCCTGGCGATCATCGGAGCGATGGGCGCGCTGGCCCTCGTGGCGCTGTGGATCGGAACGAACGCGACGATGCGGACGCGTCCGATCGACGAGATCGGATCGCGCTAGTAGAGCCCGCGGGTCAGGAGCCCCGCGTCCGTCGACGCCACGGCCCGGTGAGTCGTGCCCACAGCCCCGGCCGCTCCTCGGCGTCCGGGGTCTCGGGCGCGGCGACGGCGAACTGCACGAACTCCTCGGCGCCGTGATGCACGACGCGGTAGAGAGCGGTGCCGATGAGGACTCCGAGGGCGATCGACATGACCGAGATGAGTGCGGCGGCGAAGTCGGCGAGACCGTTGTCGGTCGCGACCGCTTCGGTGAGGCCCACGAGTCCTGCGGCGCCGGGCACGAGCAGCCAGAACGCGGGGAGGAAGGTGAGTTGCGAGGGGGCGCCGTGTCGGAGTCCCGCGATCCAGAACACGACGGGCGTCACGGCGACCGCGCCGACGAAGCCGCCGACCGTCGGGTCGATGAACTCGGTGCCCGCCCACTGTCCGACGTAGGCGACGACCAGGGCGAGCAGCACCCAGCCGAAGGTCGAGGCCGGCGCTGAGAAGTGGAGGTAGTTGCCGAGGGCGAACACGAGGATGCCGAGGGGTGCGACCCACCACGGGAGGAAGGCGGAGGCGTCGAGGGCCTCGTACGAGCGCGACTCCACACCGACGACGGCTCCGGCGGCCAGGATCCCGAACGCGAGGAGCGCGAGTTGGACGAAGCCGTACACCAGCCGCGCGGCCCCCGAGATCATCTGCCCTGCGGCGAGCTCGACAGTCGCCGTGGTCAGCACACCGCCGGGCAGGAAGGTGACCAGCGGTGCGATCAGGAGGCGGATCGGGTCGCCGATCTCGATGCTCTCCGCGAGCAGGAACACCGCGGTCGCGCACACGAACGCCGCGGCTATGGGCAGGATGAGCTGCAGCGTGGGGGAACGGACGAGTTTGAGCAGACCGATCCCGAAGCCGAGCACGAACGCGACGATCACGCCCTGCCAGGTCGGGGCGAGCAGGAGGGCGAGGCCGGTCGTGAGGATCGCATGCCCGAACGTCCGGGTGACCCAGCCGAGTCTCGGCCGCATGGCGCCGATCTCGTTCAGGCGGCGGATGCCGTCCAGCGGCGGTACCGACCCGGTCTTGGCCTGGCTGATCAGCTCGTACAGCGCCGCGATCTGGTCGAACCGGAACGAGGCGTTGGTCGCTGACCGTATCGCGACCCGCGACTCGTCGCTCTCTCCCGTCTCGACGAGGATGATCGTCGGCAGCACGACGAAGTCCGTGTCGTCGCCGCCGTTCGCGACCGCGACCTCGGAGAGCGTGTCGCGGATCCGGTCCACCGACTCGGCGGAGGCGTTCATCCCCTGGGCGAGCCCGAGGAGGAACTGTCGGAGCGCGGAGCGATCGATGCCGTCTGTCATGGGGGACAGCGGTCAGGTCAGGTGAACAGGAACGAGAGCGGGACTCCGACGAGGATCGCGACGGCCACGTAGATCAGGTTCGGCAGCTGGAACGAGTGGTCGAACACGAACTTGCCCATCTTGGTCGTGCCCGTCTGGTCGAACGCGACCGTGGCGACCTGGCTGCCGTTGGCGGGCAGCGTGTAGATGCCCATCGCCGCCGGCCAGAGTCCGACCAGCAGCGAGGCGGGCAGGCCGATCGTGATGCCGATGGGGACGATGGCGTTCGTGGCGCTGGACTGGCTCGTCGTGAGCATCGCGACGGCGAACAGGGCCAGGGCGAAGAGCAGCGCGCCGAGGAAGGCCGACGAGCCGGAGACGACCGAGCCGAGGCCGTCGACGATCAGGGTCTGGTTCGCCGCGACGAACGTGTTGGCGAGCCAGGCGATTCCGAAGAGGGCGATGGCTCCGACGATGCCGGCGGGGAATGTGGGCTGCTTGGGGACGTCTGCGGCCTTCACCTTGCAGAACACGAAGATCAGGGCGGCGATGATGCCCATCGTGACCTCGATGATGACCGTGACGCTGAGGCGTACCGGGTCGCCGCCGTCATCAGTGCCGATGATCGGACGCAGGTTCTCGAACAGGCCGAACAGCACGATGACCCCGACGCCGGCGAGGAACAACGAGGCCGAGAGGACTGCGGTCGGAGACAGCTTGTTCTCGTGCGCGTCGGTGACCGGCGGCTTGATCTGCCCCTCGGCCAGTCGACGCTGGAACTCCGGGTCGTCGTCGAGGTCCTTCCCGTGCCGCATCATGACGAGAGCGGCCACGAAGAGTCCGGCGATCGACGCCGGCCACATGATGAGCAGCAGGCCGCCGAGGTCGACACCCTGCGGGGCGAGCAGCACCACCATCGACGCGGTCGCCGCAGAGACGGGGGAGCAGAGGATGCCGACCTGAGAGGCGACGGCCGAGACCGACAGGGCGCGTTCCGGACGGATCTTCTGCTGATACGACACGTCGTAGATGACGGGCAGCAGCGGGTAGAAGATGTTTCCCGTTCCGGCGCCGACCGTGAACAGGAACGACATGGCCGGCGCGAGGAAGACCACGGACTTGGGCCTGCGCCTGATGACCTTCGCGGCGACGGACACCATCCAGTCGATGCCGCCTGCCGCCTGCATGGTGGACGCGGCGGTGATCACGGTGATGACGATGAAGACCGCGTCGACGGGGGCGTTGCCCGGTGCCTCGCCGAACAGGAACACCAGGACGGCGACGCCGACCAGACCCCAGACGCCGAGGCCGATCCCGCTCGTGCGGGTGCCCATGTAGATCGCCCCGATGACGACGATCAGCTGGGCGACGAGGATCCACACGTTGTCGTTCATGACGACGGCCCCTTCACGATCGGAGCGGAACCGGTGAGCACGGTGGTCGACAGTGCGGTCTCGACGATCTTCCCGTCGATGGCCTCGACCTTGAGCGCGAGGGCATCCTCGACCGGACTCACCGCGGTGACGAACTCGGAGTTCTCGAAGTGCAGCGACTGCAGGTTGCCGACGGCGTAGCCGGTCGAGAGTTCCCCGCTGAGAAGCGAGGCGTGGAACAGCGGACGACGCTGGTCTTCGGCGTCGTAGTGCGGACAGAAGCTGCCGTGCAGGAAGCCGAGCCCTTCGGGCAGCACCTGCAGGGTCGGGCCGTAGCTGTCGGTGGTGCCGCCCTCGAACCAGCAGATGCCGCCGGCGCTGCCCCCGGTGAACACGACGTTCGAGTTCGGGTCCTCCCACATCTCGCGCATGATCTCGTCGAGTCCCTGTCGCTTCCACACGTCGAGCATGTTCGCCGTGTTGCCGCCGCCGACGTGGATCACATCGAAGCCCTTCACGAATCCGGCGAGGTCGTCCACAGCACGGTGGAACAGCGGGAGGTGGTGGGGCGCGCACCTGTCCGAGTCATAGGTCGAGTAGAAGCTCACGATGTACGCGGCATCGTCGCCGGTCGCCGTTCCGACGAAGAGGACCCGCGGTCGTTCTCTGCCGGTGAGCCCGAGGATGTACTCGTGCGTCGGATCGTTCCGACGCTCCATCATGGCCTTTCCGGCCCCTGTTGCGACGACGTGCGACATCGACTACCCCCCTCGACCACGGCAGATGCGCTCAACATACTGGCTCGTCATGCCCGGCGTCCACCGGTTCTGCGGGGGAGGGAGACCGCTCTCACAGCAATCTCACATCTCATGATGTAACATGTTAGTTGTCTGTTGGTTCGTCCGGTTCGCTGGGCGTGGACACTCCGCTCGTCGGTATCGATTCGCTCGATGGTGACGTGGGGCGGCGCAGGCGGCCGTGGTCTCTCCCCCTCCGCCTCGGTCGCCTGCGCTGAGAAGAACACCCTTCTGGGGAGGGTGTGCCTCTGGGGAGGGCGTGCAGTGGGCCTGAGGGGAAGGCCCCGCTTTCGGCATGGGGACGCGTTGCCGCGCGCCCCCATGCCGACGCACATGAAGACCGTCGTACAGAGGTGCAGTCGTACAGAGGTGCAGTCGTTCGGCGGTGCAGTCGTTCGGCAGCTCAGCCGTTCAGGCGCCCGCCGACGATGAGTCCTTCGAGCAGTGGCAGCGTGCGCGAGCGCGGTGCCTGCGGCTGCACGCCGAGGGCGGTGGCGAGTTCGAGCGCGAGGGCGGCGTGGCCGGTGGCGTTCGGGTGGAACGGGTCGTTCATGAGTCCCCACGGGACCCCACCGGCGCCGAGCTCGGCGAAGCGCGCGTACTGGTCGACGAGGATCACGTCCTCGCTCGCAGCGACCTGTCGCACCGCATCGGCGAACTCGCCGATCCGCGCACGCTCGGGAGCGTTTCGGACATCGATCGCGGGCGGCGTCTGCAGCACCGGGACCGCGCCGAGCGCGCGCACACGGGCGACGAACTCGCGCAGCGAAGCGGCATAGTCCGCCGCGGAGATGACTTCGCGCGGCCCGCCGTCCGAGGCGTCGTTCGTGCCGATCATGAGGGTGACCACATCGGGTTGCCATGAGGCGACGCGGCGGTCCCAGTCGTCGAGGAGGTCGACGATCCGGTTGCCGCTGATCGCCGTGTTGAGCACGACGTCGCGCACGCGCTCCAGCTCGCCGCGGATGAGCTCGTGCAGGTGCTCCGGGTAGCTGCGACCGCCCTGCGTGTGCACGAGTCCGTGCGTGATGGAGTCGCCGGTGATGACCCAGTTCAGCGGCTCGGGAGCGGTGAGCGCGGCCGCGATCCGGCGGCGGTCGGAGGCGGCGGATGCGGAGGCGGAGGAGTCGGCGTTCGGCACGGCTCCGAGCCTATCGGTCGCACGCCGTGGGATACGGTTGACGCGTGAGCCCTGAGTCGGACAGACCGTAGATCGCGGGTCGAGCGCGCGTCGCGTGCTCCCCGCATCCTCGTCGACCCTTCCGCTCGCTCGCCGTCCGCACGCTCAGGCGTCGTCGACGGCGTCTCTTCGTCTGGATGCCTCATGCCTCTGCTCATCCCCGTCCTCGCTCTGGCGATCTTCGCCCAGGGCACCAGCGAGTTCATGCTCGCCGGTCTTCTCCTCCCCCTCGCGGTCGACCTCGGCGTCGAGCCGTCCGTCGCCGCACTGCTGACCTCGGCGTTCGCCGTCGGAATGGTGGTCGGCGCACCGGTCATGGCGCTGTTCGCCAGCCGGTGGCGCCCGCGCCGGGCGCTGGTCTTGCTGCTCCTCGTCTTCATCGCCGCCCATGTGGTGGGGGCGCTCGCATCGTCGTTCTGGCTGCTCCTGCTCAGCCGTGTGCTCGCGGCGCTCGCGAACGCCGGCTTTCTCGCGATCGCACTGGCGACCGTGCGTGGCATCGTGGCTCCGGAACGTGTCACGCGCGCGGTCGCGGTGCTCCTCGCAGGGACGACGCTCGCCACGATCGTCGGCGTCCCCGCCGGCGCCGCGCTGGCGAACGCCTTCGGGTGGCGGTCGACGTTCTGGGCGGTCGCGCTGCTGTGCCTCCCTGCGGTGATCGCGCTGCTCCTGGATCGGACGCTCGGGGCGACGCCTCATCCGCCGAAGATCCGGCTGCGGACGGAGGTCGCCGAACTGCGTCGTCCCCCGGTGCTCCTGGCCGTGGTGCTCGCCGTCCTCGTGAACGCCGCGACCTTCGGCGCGTTCACCTTCCTGGCGGTGATCGGAACGGATGCCGGGATGGCGGACGCGTGGATCCCTCTGCTCCTCGCCGTGTTCGGGATCGGAGCCTTCCTCGGCGTCGCCGCGACAGGGCGGTGGGCCGCGCGCGTCGACCGCGCCTGGGTGTCCGTCGGCGCCGCGGCCGCGACCGTCGTGGGTGCTGTGCGCCCTGGGGGCTGGTTCTGTTCCGGCTGTCTTCGTCGGCGCGTTCGTCGGCGGGATGGTGTCGTTCGCCGTCGGCTCCGCATTGATCGCGCGCATCGTCGGCCAGGCCACGGGTGCGCCCGTGCTCAGTGGGGCCTATGCCACGGCGGCGTTGAACCTGGGTGCCGTCGCCGGACCCGCGGTCGCTGGAGTCGCGTATTCGAGTGTCGGCGCGCTCGGTGTGCTGTTGGTCTCGGCGATCCTCACGGCGGTGGCCGCGCTGCTCACGCCGCTGCTGCGGCTGGGGTGATCGCCCGTGTCGTCGCCGGATGCGAAAGACTGGACGTATGACTTCGCCTGTGCTCGACAGCCTCCTCGCCCGCATCGCCGAGAGCGGGTTGCTCGAAGACCCGATCGCCGAGAACGGCCTCGTGTACGGCCGCGCCAGCATCGACGCGGCCGGCACCGTGGTGAACGTGAACGTCGATCCGGAACTCGACGACGACGACGAGGCGGGTGAGGATGTCGATCACGATGCGCTGATCGCGGCGCTGTCGCGCGTCCTATCGGTCGGCGAATCCCGCTGGCGCGCGGTGATCGATGAGGTCGCGACCGAGATCGACGACGCCGTGGATGATGAGCCCGTGATCGAACAGGTCGACCTGCGTGACGATCTGGAGGCGACGTCGGTGGTGGTGTTCGCGGATGCGGTGCTGCTGGCTTTCCTCGCCCCGAAGCAGTTCCCCGAGTCGCGGATCCTCGTGCAGCTCGACGAGGAGCTCGAGGTCGACGGCGTCGAGGTGCGCGAACTCGACGGGGTCGAGACCGTCGAGTTCGACACCCTGGACGACCTGCTCGACGACATCAGCCGCGACGAGGACTGAGCGCGCCGAGCGCCCGACCGACTGCACGGCATGCCTTCTCGATCCCTCGCCGGTCGGTTCGGATTCTCGCTGTCGTCGATCACGCAGGACGACTCGTCGAGCCCGTCTCCGTTCGCTGGTCGCCCTGCCCGCCGTCGTCAGGACAGCCCTCGCGTCTGAGCGATCAGGGGCGGAGGTGTTCGGCGGTGTCGAGGTCTTCGGGACGGAGCAGCGTCGAGGCGCGGAGGAGTTCGATCCCGATGAGGTGCCCTGCTTCGTCGAAGTCGAGGATGATCTCGCCCTCGCCGTGGGGACTCCGAATCTCGGGCACCTGCGCGGTCGCCTCCCCTGCGCGGACCGCTCGTCCGATGGGGATGTAGGCGGCGTCGACCTCAGGGTCGTATCGGATCGTCATCAGCGTCCTCCACTCGCTCCACCACCGCCGGCCCGTGTGACGGTGATGATGTTCCCAGTCTTATCATTCACGATCACCCGGATATTGTTCGCGGTGAATACCGACGTTCCCTTTTCGTTTCCACGTGTTCGCTTGCCTTCCTGCAGCGCAATTCGCACAAGGTTCTGGGAGATGCCTCGAGCCGCGATCTGCTTTGCTGCGTGTGCAGACAGACGCGCCATAACGAACAAAGCGGGAATCCACCACGGATCCGCGATGACGGGGTACACCGCGCCGTGGTGGTGGACGATTTGCGTAAGCGTATTCCCTTTGACGACGAAGTCTGTCGGAACCGTGGCCCCCGTGGCATCCTTTGCCCACGGGACATCGACAATGGCGATGAGTTCACCCTCCCCGTCGAGAACGGAGACACTTCCATCTTCGTGTCGCGACAATTCGGCTGCCTCGGGGAGTGTGATCGGGTAGGCGTACTCCGTAGGCGCGGTGGCGTCGTCGATCACTGTTGTGACTTGAACGCTGCCCGATTGGCGGACGGTCGCCACTGTTGTCGTTCCGTCGACATTGTCGTAAATCACTGCTCCGCCAGGATGAAGCTCAGCTTCCGGCGCGACGCGCGCTCCCGGAAGGCCAATCTCGATGATGCCGTCCATCGTCGTCATAGAGATTCCCTTCGGAGCTGAGCTATCTAGGGCGAAACGTACATCAGCCTGCTCTGTGACAAGGTGGCCGTCTGTCATTTCATGGCTCTGCTTCACCAGATTGTCAAGGACACTTGGTTCGATGCGTTCGATCACGGCCACGGGGTCCGCTTGCTCATTCGCGTCGGCCGCTGTAACTCCTGTCGACGCAACCAGCGCTGCCACTACGGCCCACCCAACGATGTTCCTCGATTTCAATGCGACGCTCCAGACATCGATCCGATTAGCTACCCGCTCGCAAGCCTAATCCAATTCATGGACTCAGTCCAATAATTGCCTATCCCATCATCGCGCGAACTCTGGGCCGCTTCGATCGAGTCCATTGGGCGTCCCACCCACGCGAGCGAAGGGCGCGGTCAGCATGACTCGCTCGTCAGACTCCGGTCACGCGACGCGAAAGCGATGCGCCGTTGCCGCAGTTGGCTTACTTCTCGTCGATGTCGAGAAGGCGGCGCTCGTAGTCCGCGCTCTCGTCTGTGAACTGCGCGAGGACGCGCGGCGTGAAACGCCTCACCTGCAGGCTGAGGATCGCGTCCGCTGCGATCTCGCTGACACCGAACGCCAGGCCGACAGCCGCTCTCAACTCGTCGGAGTCCCCCGAGCCGCGCGCGCAGACGCGAAGGAGCTCCTGGGGTTCTCGAGCGCCGCGATGTACCCGTCGATGATCTTTTTGCGCATCAGCAGATTCTCTCGGTCCTCGTCCACGCGGCGATCCTATCCCGCGCCTCCCACCCCTTCATCCGTGTGAACACCCCGCGCAGTCGGGTCAACGGAAACTGATCCTCGAGGCGGATCAGGCTGTCGCGCCGCGCGAAGACTGCGTGCTCTCGACGGCCGGTGTGCCTAACCGCGATTCAGCGCGCCGTTCATCACGAGATTCGTGATGAAAAGTGCGATCAGTGTGATGGTGATACCGGCTGCCGGGAGGATCCACGCCGAACGGAGTCGAGATCTTGTGAAGAGGTACGCGACCGTGGTCAGGGCGAAGACGATCAGGTCAGTCATCCAGAATCCGCGGGTTACGGTCTCGAGTGTCGGGTACTCGCATTGACCGGAGCAGCCCGCGATCTCGAGGGTCCGCGCCAGAACGAACAGAGCAGAGACGACCGCCACGAAGAGACTCACCCACGCCAGGTTGCCGCCGATCCGTGGTGGTGCGCTGCGCTGGTCGTTCATCATGCTCCTGGGCCTAGTCCTGCGAGGTCAGCGTGTACTGGATCCAGCCGGCGACCGAGTTCGCATTCTGCGCGTACGCGTTGTGGATAGCGTAAGTGCTGTCTGCTGCTACCAGCGAGCCATCCCCAGTCGCCGCGTACGCTGTGCGCATGGCCGGCGACGAGCGCGAAGAGATCCAGGATCTGCGACGTCGACTCGACGAGGTGCGACGACGGCATCACGAGGCCTGGTTGAGCGGACTGAGTGTCGGAGGCGGTCTCGCCTTCCACGATCAACAGACCCGGCTGGAAGACGAGGCGCGTGCTCTCGAGTCCCGTCTGGTCGAACTCGGCGAGGATCCGGTCAGTCGCGGCTGACCCTGGTCTTCCCCGGCGCACCGCGACGCGTCACAGCCACTTCTTGTACCTGAACACCCCGTAGAGGCCGACCGCGGACTGAATTGAAAACTACATCGTGAAATGTTACATATGACAGGGTGAGTTCTCCGAATGCCATTCGTGTCGCTGTCATCGGTGTCGGTGCCGCGGGCTTGGCGACAGCACTGACGCTGACAGATCGAAGTCCAGACACCCTAGACCTCACCCTGTTCGATCCCTCCTTCAGGGACCCAGAGCTTTCAGCGCGAGGGCTGGCATACACAGAGGATCACATCGAACCACTCCTCAATGCGCCCGCGACGATGATGTCTATCCGAGTGGAGGACGCAAGCGACTTCTCGCGATGGGTTCGACACAGCAGCATTCATCCGGGTCCGTACGTTCCTCGCTCCGTGTTCGGAGACTACCTGGCTGAGTGTTTCGAAATGCTCAAGCGTCGGTGGGTGGGTCGTGCAGGGACGTTGCATTGCGTTCCTTCACGCGTGATCTCTGTGACTCGAAATGAGCGCGACCTCTATTCGTTGAGCACCGAGACCGCACGATTCGACCAGTTCGATGTCGTCTTCCTCTGCGTCGGATGGGGCTGCCAAGACGAGACCGTCGGTGACGGGGTTCCTGCATATCCCCTGGCGGATACGATCCTTCACGCGATGGCTGCGTCTCATGTCGGCGTCATAGGCACCGGCCTGACGGCGATCGACGTTGCTCGAGGTCTTCTCTCCCACGGCTATCGCGGACGAATCACAATTGCGTCGCGCCGAGGAGTGCTTCCCGGCCCGCGAGTCACGGAGCCGATCGCCCCGGTGGTCCTGACCCGTGCGCTGCTCGCGCAGATGAAGTCCCTTGATCTGCGCCAACTCCTCCAGCTGGTTGAGCGTGAGGCGCAGGAACACGGCATCAGCCTTGAGGTTCCGATACGACTGTTGCGGCACGAGACGAGCCCAGAGGGCTCGCTCAGAACGGGGGGCGGGGCGGAAGATCGCTGGCGTGCACTGCTCGTTTCGCTGTGCGACGAGGCCATGGCGGACGCGTGGCACCTTCTCGACAACCTCAGTCGAAGAGTTTTCCGCAGGTGGCTGCATCCGTACTTCCAGGCGTGGTGCAACCCGATGCCTCCAACGACCGCCGCGATGATCGAACACGCATGGGAGTCGGGTCAAATCCAGGTTCGGTCGAGATTCCGACGCGTGGACGACGGCGCACTCGTGTTCGACAACGCTGAACGAGAAGAAGTCGACTTTCTCATTTCCGCACGGCTCGGAGCAGACGAATCGGTTGCGGACATGAACAGCCCGTTGATGCGGAGCTTGATCGAAGGTGGGCTCGCAATGTGCGACGACTTCGGCGGCCTGCGTGTGAATTACGGAAGCTGGCAAGTAGTCGGTGCGAGCGGAGCGCGCGTGTCGTTGTACGCCATCGGCAGCCTGGCGCAAGGCGCTCGATACTACGTGAACGCGCTCGACAGCATCCTCCGGACCATTCCCGAGGCGGTCGACGACGCGCTGCGACGTCATGACGCGGCGGTGCAGTCGATGTCGCCACCCGCACGCTCGTCGGATGGTCGGTGACGCGTGCGGGGCCGGAGGAAGAACCGCTGGGCCATGTTCGGTGTCGGCTTGTTCTCGCAGATGGTGTTCAGCGCGACGTTCCTCGGCTTGCCTGCTTCGTCGATCCTCCTTCGAAGTTCCCTCGATCTCTCCGCGGTGGAGCTCGCTGCGGTGCTGGGTGGGGGCAGTATCGCGGTGGTGCTCACCGAGTTCCCGTGGGGGCTGGCTACCGATCGCGTGGGCGAACGTCGAGTTCTCCTCATCGGCGTCGTCGGCGCGGCCCTCGCTCTCGCCGCTCTCGCCGCCGTCTCCTCGAGCGCGCGACCAGCGGTATGGATGCTCGCGAGCCTGCTGTTCATCGGCGCCGGTATGGGCGGTGCCGTTACGGGCCCCAGCGGTAGTGCCGTTCTCGGATGGTTCGGGACTCGACGTCACGGCACACTTCTGTCGTTGCGGGTCGCCGCAGTCCCCGTCGGCGGCGCGCTCGGCACGCTCGCCTATTCCTGGTTGCTCACTGGGTGGGGACCTGCGGCGACGTTCGGTGTTTTCGCGGTCGCGTGCGTATCGTGTGCCCTTCTCATCTGGGTCATCGTGTTCGACCCGCCGAAACGTGCGGAACCGACCGCCGTCGTCGCGCGGAATCCTGCGCGGTCTGCGCTTCGCAGGAGCGGGGTCTGGCGGGTCGCCGCGAGCGGGCTGCTCCTCGACGTATCCCAGTTCTTCGTCCTGACGTTCGCGGCGGCGCTCCTCGCCGAGGAGCACGGGTATCCGCCGCTCGCGGGTGTGACAGCCGCCGCCATGATGCAGCTCGTCGGTGGCGCGCTCCGTGTTGCTGCGGGAGTCGGCACCGACGTCATTCGTTGGATGAGCCGCGCTGCGGTTGTCCGGGCGTCGGCCATCGTGCAAGCCGTCTGCCTCGTCATCGTCGCCCTAGGAAGCCGATTGCCCGCTTCGGTGTCGTTCACCGCTCTCGTGATCGCCGGCATCGCCAGCTGCGCGTGGCAGGGCGCTCATTTCGCCCACATCGCCACCCTCGCGGGCCCCGGCCAAGCGGGTACGGCACTCGGACTCAACAACGCAGCCACGTCGCTCGGTGCGTTCGTTCCCCAGGCGGCGGCCGGTGCGCTGGCGCTGCAGCTCGGCTGGGGAAGCACGACCCTGGTACTCGGGTTCATTCCGGCCGTGCTCGCCACACTGGTCTTCCCCGGCGCACCGCGACGCGTCACAGCCACTTCTTGTACCTGAACACCCCGTAGAGGCCGACCGCGAAGGCGGCCATCGCGCCGATGGCCATCGGGTATCCGAAGGCCCAGTGCAGCTCGGGCATCACGTCGAAGTTCATGCCGTACACCGTGCCGACCAGCGTCGGGGCGAAGATGATCGCCGCCCAGGAGGAGATCTTCTTGATCTCGTCGTTCTGCGCCAGCCCGGCCTCGGTCTGACGGCGGGCGACGAGTGCGGAGTGCACGGTCAGCGCGTTCTCGAGGATCGCCCGGAAGGAGTCGATCTTCTCGTTGACGCGGATCGTGTGGTCGAGCACGTCGCGCAGCGACCGCTGGAGTTCCTCGTCGATGCGGTACTTCGCTGATCCCCGACGCAGCCACTCGAGCATCCCGGTCAGAGGGTGCACGGCGCGCTGGAAGTTGATGACCTCGCGCGAGAGCTCATAGATGCGGCGGGAGAGAGCGCTGTCGTCGGCGCCGTCCCCGAAGAGCTGGTCCTCGATCTCGTCGATGTCGTTCAACAGCCCGGCGACGATCGGCTCGTAGCCGTCGACGACCTCATCGAGGATCGCGTACAGCACCGCCTCCGGTCCCATCGCGAGCAGCTCGGGGTGGGCCTCCATGCGGGCGCGCACGGCGGCGAGGTTCGGTGACTCGGCGTGCCGGATGGTCACCACGAAGTCGGGGCCGACGAAGAGGTGCAGCTCACCGAACTCGATCGACTCCTCCTTGTCGCGGTACCGCGCAGGGCGCAGGACGGCGAACAGCGTGTCGCCGTAGCGCTCCACCTTCGAGCGCTGGTGCCCGGACAGTGCATCCTCGACCGCGAGCGGGTGCAGGTCGAATTCGCGAGCGACGGACGCCACCTCTTCGGGGCTGGGCCGATACAGGCCGATCCAGGCGATGCCGCCGGCGGCATCCAGCATCCGGTAGGTCTCGTCCAGGTTCTTGGGGGTCTCCACGCGACGTCCGTGGACGTACACGCCGTTGTCGATGAGCGCCATGATGCGGCTCCGTTCTCGCAGGTGCACGGCAGCAGAGAGCTCCGTGCGCGGATTCGTCAGGGGGCGGATGACGCCGCCGACGGCTGCGGAGAAGGACGTGCGGATCGCGGACCGGGGGTCAACGCGAGAGCGCAGGGAGTCGCGACGCAGCGGTGGCGGCGTCGTTACTATCGTCGGACATCGCCATCACCGCCTTCCGGGACTCATTCGGGTCGAGCGACCCAACGCGCAAGTGTACCCCCGTCGCCTGGGAGGAGGCGCCCGCGGCGAGTTCGGGGCGGAGCACCTGTCGGAGGGATGCACGCGTGCAGGCCCGACGAGCGGCGTGTGGCCCGACAGCTGTCCGCTCTCCCGACATCCGCACAGCCGTGACGGAGCGGGGGAAGGAGCGGAAGGAGGTGCGCACCGGGTGGGTGTGCGCCGCCGTCTCAGGGACGATCGAGTCGATGTACCCGCCGTCGACGCGGACAGCGGCCCCGGTCGTCGCGGAGGCGAGGGGCGACGCCAGGTAGGCGACCATGTTCGCGATCTCCTCCGGCTCGATCAACCGCTGCAGCAGCGACTGCGGGCGGTGCACGCGCATGAACTCGCGCTGCGCCTCGTCCCACGGGAGGTCCTGATCGACCAGGGAGTACACGAAGTCCTCGACGCCACCGGTGTGCGTCGGACCGGCGAGCACCGAGTTCACGGTCACGCCCGTGCCGGCCGCCTCCTTCGCGAAGCCGCGCGACACCGCGAGGAGGGCGGTCTTCGACATGCCGTAGTGGATCATCTCGGCGGGGATCACGACCGCCGAATCGCTCGCGATGTCGAGCACCCGGCCCCAGCCGCGCTGTGTCATGCCGGGCAGCGTCGCGCGGATGAGCCGGACCGCCGCGAGCACGTTCACGTCGAAGTAGCGGCGCCATTCGTCGTCGGTGATGTCCATGGCGGGGGTTGCGCCGAAGATGCCGAGGTTGTTGACGAGGATGTCGACGTCGCCTGTCGCTGCCAGCACCGTATCCGTCCCCGCCGGCGTCGTGACGTCTCCGGCGGCGGCGATCAGGTCGCGATCCGGGTTCTCGGCCCGCAGCTCGGCGATCACGGTCTCGACGGCGTCGCCGCGTCGACCGTTCACCGCGACGCGCGCACCGGCATCGGCCAGTGTCGTCGCGATCGCCCGTCCGATGCCCTGCGTCGAGCCGGTGACGAGTGCGGTCCTGCCGGACAGATCGATGCGCATGGTGTTCCCTCCGTGACGGATGCTGCCTGCTGATGCAACGGTAGCGGGGGAGTTTTCATGCCCGAGGGTCGGATGGACCTCAGGGGAGCAGTGCGGCGGCGTTGCCGGATGCGATCGCGCGCAGCGTCTCGGCCGGGAGGGCGGAGGATGCGAGCTGAAGGGCCGTCGCCTCGGGGGTCTGCACGGGGAATCCGCTGCCGAACACCCACCGCTGCGGGTCGTCGGTCAGACGGTCGGCGACGTGGGTCGGGCCGTTCACATGCCACAGGTCGAGCCGCACCCTCTCCGGCGCGGCATCGCCGAGGTGCCGGTTCAGCTCGATCCAGTCCGCACGGTTCAGCCCGCTGAGCAGCATCGGCAGCGTGGCGGCCTCGCGCACGAGGTCGGCGATCCGGTGCACCTCGATGTCGACCGCGGGCGAGAGCGGATGCCGCACCCTGGCATCGTCGAGCCGGGCGATCAGCTGCAGCGGGATGCCGTGTTCCCCGCAGACTTCGAGCACCGGTCGCACGCCGGCGACGTCGTAGCGGTGGAATCCCGGGGCGACGCGCACTCCGCGCGCCCCGGAGCCGATCGCCTCGTCGAGCTGTGCGGTCCAGTCCGCATCCCGCGGATCGATCGTCACGAACACGCGGAAGAGCGGGTCGTCGGCACACGCGGCGAGCACGGCCTCGTTCCCCGTGCGCGTATCGAAGCCGAACAGCGAGGCGAGGTGCGAGACCCAGACGGTGCGCAGCCCGAATCGCTCGGCGTGCGCGCGCAGGTCATCCGCATCCGCGGCGGCCCCCAGCCGGTACGGCCACTGCCCCACGAAGCAGGTGGTGTCGATCGCACCGAGGTCGGCGAACGCACCGAGCATCCGCCGCGCCTGCCCGGTCATGCGGCGACCTCGCCGAGCCAGCCGGCCACGGTGCCCCCGAAGACGCGCTCCTCGGTGTCGGCGTCGAGCCCGGCGCCGAGGACCTTGCCCACGTTGGCCGCGAGGTCGATGTGGTGCAGGTCGGAGCCGAAGACCACCCGGTCGGAGCCGAGGCGCTGCACGGCGAGAGCGACCTCGCCCGCGCCGATGATCGTGCCCGAGGTGTCGACCGCGACGTTCGGGCAGGACCTCACCGTGTTCACCGCCGACTCCGGTTGCCCGCCCAGGTGCGCCATGAGGAAGCGCGCATCGGGGTGGCGGCGGGCGGCGGCCGCGATGTGGTCGGCCGTGGATTCGTAGGGGAAGCGGCCGACGGTCTTGCGCCACGCATGCGCGAGCACGATGAGGCGGTGCTCGGCCGCATACTCGAGGATCGGGTCGGTGACCGGGTCGTCGGCGAGCGTCGCGATCCAGAGCTTGATGCCGACCATCCCGCGGTCCTCGACGTTGCGCCGCAGATCGTCGAGGCTGTCGCGTCCGAAACGGGGGTTGACGTAGCAGTAGCCGCGCAGCCGATCAGGGTGCTTCCGCAGCTCGCCGGCCAGCACCGTGTTCATGTCCCGCACGTCGTCGAGGCTCGGGTGCGGTCGGAAGTCGCCGAGATTGCTGCACAGGAACAGGTCGATGCCGAGCCGGTCGCCGGCCACGAACACCTCGGGATCGAACCGGCCGTCGTCGAGGTGGGTGTGGGCGTCGATGCCGATCACGCCGCGGTCTCCTGCACGACGCGCTCGACCCGGCGCAGCGTCTCGTCGATGTCGGCAGCGGCGTGCGCGGCGTTGACGTAGACCACGCGGTAGAACGAGAGCCCCTGCCGGAAGGATGCCCGCAGGAATGTCCGTATCTCGGCATCGGATCCGACGAACTGCGGACACGCCGGGTGGCCGACCAGTCGGAGCCCCGAGCCGCCGCGCGCGAAGAGCTCGTTCATCCCGATCTGCAGTCGCGTGCCCGTGGTGTGCAGCCGGGCGATCACATCGCGGTCGCGGATCGCCGTCATGGTGGCGGTGGCCGCGGCGAGCGACAGGGTCTCTCCGCCGTAGGTCGAGGTGACGACGACGTCTCCCCTGTCGAGGACGCCCAGCACCTCGCGGCGACCGGAGTAGACGGAGAGAGGCATCCCGTTCGCGATCCCCTTGCCGAACACCGCGAGGTCGGGAAGCACTCCCGTGGCCTCGGCCATTCCACCGATCGCCACGCGGAACCCGGTGACCATCTCGTCGTAGGCCAGCAGGGTGCCGTGCCGGTCGGCGAGGTCGCGCAGGTACCGGTAGAAGTCCGCCGCCTCGGGGATCGACGGGTAGTCGGCGGCGACCAGGATGACCGCGATCTCGGATCCGCGCGTGAGGAACAGGCGGTCGAGAGCGCTCCGATCCTCCCAGTCGACCGCGTGATGCAGCGCCGCGAGAGCCGCCGGCACGCCCGGCACGGCATCCGAGGTCGCGCCGGGGAGCACGCGTGCGCCGGCTGCGAGCGAGTTGAGCCAACCGTTGTAGCCGATCTGCACGACCCGGTCCCTGCCCGTGTGCGCGCGGGCGATGCGGATCACGGCGGCCAGCGCCTCGCCGCCCGTCTTGAGGAATCGCGCCGCCTCGGCACCTGGTACGAGCGCGCAGAAGAGCTCGGCCGTCGTGGTCTCGAGTGGGTGCGGATGGCCGAAGAGGATCCCGTCGTCGAGCTGGGTGCGGATCGCCGCATCGACGGTCGGATCCGCGTATCCGAGTGTCACGGGGCCGAGCGCGCACCGGTAGTCGATGAGCTCGCGCCCGCGGTCGTCCCAGACGCGGCAACCCTCCCGCGGACGATGACCTCCGGCTCCTCCGGAAGCAGGGTCGGCGCCTTGGAGTTCGTGCTCGACCCCACCGGCATCACGGCCAGGGCGCGCTCGCGCCATCCGGTGCTCGCCGGGGAGTGTGCATGCGGGCCTCTCTGCCGTTGGCGTCTTCGGGGGCGATCTAGGAGAGCGCGACGACCTCGCCGCCACGAGCGGCCGACGCCAGTGCGGCCGTGGCGATCTCGACCGTGCGGATGCCGACGCCGGCGTCGGGCTGCGGCTGCCGCCCCTCGCGCACGGCGCGGACGAACTCGGCGAGCAGCAGTCCGTCGAGATCGGCTCCCACCGGACTCCAGGTCTCGCCGTGCGCATCGTGCCCGGCGACGCCCTTGGCGAAGGGGCTGACCGTGACGGTGCCGCGCTCGGCGACGATCTGCAGCGTGAGACCGCCCCAGGTCGGCGAACTCGTCGGCCAGCTCCACGAGCAGTCGATCGTCGCGACGACGCCGCTGGGGTACTGGATCGTCACCAGGCCGCCGGTCTCGACCTCGAGGTCGCGCTGCCCATACAGGATGCTGTTCGACACCGCACGCACGGACCCGGCGCGCTCGCCGAGGAGTTCGTCGAGGATGTCGGCGCAGTGCACGACGTGGTCGACCAGTGCGCCGCCCCCGGCCAGCTCCGGGTCGGTGAACCACGCGCGGTCCTGGGGGAGCGTGCCGTTGTTGATCCCGGTGACGCCGAGGATCCGCCCCAGCCGACCGCTGCGCACCTCCGCCACCGCGTCGCGCACGCCCGGTGCGAAGCGCACGGGGTAGGCGACCATCAGGATCACACCGGCGCGCTCGCACGCCTCGCGCATCGCGATCGCGTCGTCGACCGTCGTGGCCAGGGGCTTCTCGCAGAGCACGTGCACCCGGCGGCGGCCGCACGCTCGACGAGGCCGCGATGGCGGGAGTTCTCGGCGGCGATGACGACGGCATCCGGCTTCCAGGCGAACGCCTCGTCGTAGGTCTCGACGCACGCGACACCCAGCTCGGCGGCCAGCGCCGCACCGCGTGGGGCGTCGTCCGGCGCCGTCGCGCCGTCGGGGTCGGCGGCGATCAGCTCGATCCCCGGCATCCCCTTCAACGCGTGCACGTAGCTGAGGGCGTGCGTGTGCGCGAACGACAGCACGGCGATGCGCAGCGGGGCAGGAGCGGTCATCGGGAGGCCTCCTCGGCATCGGCGTCGGCATCGGCGGAGGCATCGGCATCGGCGGCGGACCTGTCGGCTGCGGAGAGTGCGACCGGGGCGCCGGAGGCGATCGACGTGTACGCGGCCTCGGCGACGGCGACGGCCTCGATCCCGTCGTCAGGGCCGACCTTCGCCTCGCGCCCCTCGCGGAGGGCGGCGACGAAGTCGGAGATCTCCGCGAAGTACGGACTCTCTTCGGGCGACATGGGCGGGAGGTAGTCGGTGGCGCCCGCGTCGAGCACGGCATCCGTGCGGAGAGAGTGGTCCTCGGCGCTGTCGTAGCGCAGCCGGCCCTCGGTGCCCGACACCTCGACACTGGTGCGGAAGGGCATGCCGGGAGCGACCCAGCTGGCGTGCAGATGGCTGATCACCCCGTTGCGGTGGGTCAGCACGACGTGCGCGGTGACGGGTGCGGGCACACGGTCGTCGACGGTCGGCGGGTTCTGCACGGCGTAGACCGTGGCCACGGGCCCGGCGAACCAGACCGCCTGGTCGATGTCGTGGATCATCAGATCGCGGATGACACCGCCGCCCGTGCTCTCCCGGAAGAACCAGGGCGTCTGGGGTGCGGAGCCGGCGCGGCTGAACCGCTGCACCGCGAGCGTGCCGATGCGACCGGCGTCGATGCCGGCCTTGATCTGCGCGTATTCGCCCATGTAGCGCACCACGTGGGCGGGGAACAGGCGGACACCGGCATCCTGCGCGGCGCGGGCGACGGCGGTCGCGGCCTCGGCGGTGGCGGCGAGGGGCTTCTCGCAGATCACGTCGCGCCCCTTGGCGATGGCGCGCAGGGCGAAGTCGGCGTGCGTGCTGCTGGGGGTCACGATGTCGACGAGGTCGACCAGCTCGATGAGCGCGTCGACGTCGGAGACGAGGTGGAAGCCGTATTCCTCGGCGATCTCCTCTGCGCCTGCGAGGGACGTGACGTACCCTTCGGCGCCCAGCGCGCGCCAGGCATCGGCGTGCACGCGGGAGATGCCTCCGGCGCCGATGAGTCCGACCTTCAACGTGCTCACTGCTTCTCCTCGGTGTCTTCGTCGTCGGCTCCGGCCGACTCCAGTGGCAGGGGGTGATGGGCGGGGCCGGCATGTCCGCGATCCCGTAGATCTCGCCGGAGTGGCGCTGGAACGCGTGGACCACGGCTCCGTGCGCCGCGGCCTCGGCCCCCAGGCGGGCCTCGGCGATCGGCACCTGGAACGGCAGTCCGAGGTGACCGGGCAGGGCGGCGCGGAGCGGATCGAGCAGCTGTTCGTGCGCGGCGGAGAGCCCGCCCCCGATCACGATCATGGCCGGGTCGACCGTCATCGTCAGGGTCGCGATGCCGTGGGCGAGCTCATCGATGAAGGCGTCGAGCCCTGCTGGGCGGCCGGGTCGCCACCGCGTGCCTTCGCGAAGACCTCGGCGGCGGTCGGGGCGGTCTGCCACGAGATCTGACCGGTCTCGGTGTTCAACCCGCGGAATGCGAGGCGGCCGATGTCCCCGGCGGCGTTGTGGATGCCGCGACGAGGACGACCGCCGAGGATCAGGCCCATCGCGATGCGGTTGCCGACCGAGAGGTAGATGACGTCGTCGACGAGTTGAGCGACGCCGAGGTGGTGCTCGGCGACGGCCGCGAGCCGAACACCGTTGTCGACCGCGACCGGGCAGCCGAACGCCTGGCGGAGCTGCGACCCGATGTCGATCCCCGACCACTCGGGGATCACGACCGAGGTGGTCACGCGCCCCGCGTCGTCGACGATGCCAGGGAGCGAGACGCCGACGGCCCGGACCTTCGAGGGAGGTATCGAGACCGCGGCGAGGGTGCGGCGCACGTCATCGATGACGGCGGCGAGCTTCGAGGCGCCGTCGGGCTGCGCGGCGACGCCCGAGTAGCTGCGCTGTGCGATGACGAGTCCCGCCAGGTCGGCGAGGACGACGCGCACGCTCGCGACGCCGATGTCGACGCCGACCACGGTGCCCGCGGCGGCATGGAAGGAGTATCGGCGGGCGGGACGCCCTGCGCCGCCGCCGTTCTGCGCCGGTGCGTCGACGATCAATCCGGAGTCGCCGAGCGCGGTCACCGCGTTCTCGACCGAGGTGCGCGAGATCTCGAGGGATCGTGAGAGGTCGTTGACCGTCGCGGGACCCGCGTCGCGCAGGTGGAGTGCGGAGCGCGCGACGATCGAGAGCGGACTTGTCACGGCCATGTGCGGTCCCTTCCTCATCTCCGTCGTCGGGTGCGATCAAATTAGCACACCGAATTCTCAGATCAAGCTTTGATGTTGATCCGCAGGAAACACGCTGGAAACAACCGCCTGAGAACTTGTACTTGACGAATTATCCCATCGCAGTGTCATAATGAACCGTACTCAGCACGGTATAAGCAAAGGAGCACCATGCGCGTCAGCAAGATCACCGGCGTCGTCGCGGGAGTCGCGGCCGCCACCCTGTTGGCCGGATGTTCGGCCGGCGGAGGCAACACCGCAGAGGGTGAGCAGGACATCACGGTCTGGCTCTACCCGGTCATCGCCGACGAGGCGGTGCACAAGGACTTCTGGGACTTGACGATCGCCGACTTCGAGAAGAAGAACGAGAACATCAACGTCGACTACGAGATCTTCCCGTGGGCGAACCGCGACGAGGCCCTCCAGACCGCGATCGCGGCAGGCAAGGGACCCGACGTCGTCTACCTGATCCCCGACCAGCTCGCGGCGTACCAGAAGTCGATCGCACCGCTCAACGACCTGCTGAGCGAGGAGCGCCAGGGCGAGCTGCTGCCGAACGTCAAGGAGTCGGTCACGCTCGACGGCGACATCCTCGGCGCGCCGATCCTCACCAGCGCCCAGCCGCTCCTCTGCAACGCCGCGGCGTTCGAGGCGGCCGGTGTCACCGAGTACCCGGAGACCTGGGACGACATCGCCGAGATGGCACCGAAGTTCACCGAGAAGGGCATGTACGCCCTGAACTACCCGGCGTCGGCTGAGAACACCCTCAACCTCACGTACTACCCGCTGCTGTGGCAGGCGGGCGGCGAGGTCTACACGAAGGACGGCGACGTCGGCTTCGACAGCAAGGAAGGCGAGAAGGCGCTCACCTTCCTCACCGACCTGGCCGAGGCAGGAGCGCTCGACCCCGAGGCCCTCACCACCAACGTCCCGCTCGAGCAGACCGCGGTCGCCCAGGGCAAGGTCGCCTGCACGTGGAACAACGCCGTCCCCGAGGTCCTGCCCTTCTGGGGCGAGGAGAACGTCAAGGTCCTCGCGCCGCTGACCGAGAAGGAGTCGGTAGCGTACGGCACGGTCGGCTCGCTGTCGGTGCTCAAGGGCTCCAAGGCGCAGGACGCCGCGGCGAAGTTCGCCGAGTACGCGACCGGCGCCGACGTGGTCGAGCCGTACCTGAAGGCAGCCGGCTTCTTCTCGGCGCTCAGCACCACCGAGCCGCTGTACGCGGACGACCCGCTGCTCGGCGAGGTCGAGAAGTACGTCCCCGACACCACGGTGGGCGAGCTCGACGCCTCGTCCCGTGCGCTGATGGGCGTGCTCGCGCCGGAGATCCAGGCCGCCCTCCTCGGGCAGAAGTCGCCGGAGGACGCGCTCAAGGATGCTGCGGCCGCCGCGGCACCGCTGATCAAGAAGTAGCAGGATCGGGGGCGTGCGCACGTCCGCGCACGCCCCCGGCACCCCCTTCACTCCCCCACGTGAGGTACCACTGATGACGACGGCAACCACGGCGAAGAGGCCCGCAGGGCGGGTCACGCGGATCCTGGCACGGCGTGAGGCGCGCATCGCGTTCCTGTTCGTGCTCCCCGCGTTCCTCCTCTTCATCGCCTTCCGCTTCGGCCCGAGCATCGTCGGTGTCGCGCTGAGCTTCTTCGACTACGACATCACCGGCGAGATCGCCTGGCGTGGACTCGACCACTTCCAGCGCATGATCGCCGATCCGCTGTTCTGGCGCGCGATGGGCACCACGCTCATCTACACGGTGTTCGCGGTGCCGATCGCGCTCGTGCTCTCCACCGTGATGGCCCTCGGCGTGCGTCGGGCCTTCCGCGGCGCACGCTTCTTCCGCTCGATCTTCTTCCTCCCGGTGATCACCTCGCTCGTGCTCGCCGGCTCGATCTTCGTCTGGATCTTCTCGGCGAACGGCCCATGGTCGGCGCTGATGACCCCGCTCGGTCTCGGCGGATCCTGGCTCGGCAGCACGGTGCTCGTCATCCCGGCGATCGTGGTCGTTGGCGTCTGGTCCCGGTTCGGCTACGGGATGATGATCCTCATCGCCGCGCTGCAGGACGTGCCGCGCGAACTCGAGGAGGCCGCCCTGATGGACGGCGCCAACTCCTGGCAGCGCTTCCGCTACGTCATCCTCCCCGTGCTGCGCCCGACCTTCTTCTTCCTCGCGGTGATCGAGACGACCGCCGCGTTCCAGGTCTTCGACGTCATCTACGTGATGACCCAGGGTGGGCCGGCCAACGCCAGCTACTCGCTCGTCTACATGCTCTACGACCAGGGCTTCCGCTACTTCGACTACGGCTATGCGGCCGCGATCGGCGTGGCCCTGTTCATCATGACCCTCGTCGTCGCGCTCATCCAGCGCCTGGTGATCGGAAAGCAGAAATGACCGCTCTGATGCAGCCGCCGACGTCGACCGAGACGCCGAAGCCGCCGAAGACGTCGTCGAAGCAGCGCCGCGCCTACCGTGCCCTTCAGCCGACCGGATGGGGCATCGTCGGGCGGTGGATCTGGCTGAGCCTCGCCGGCATCCTCAGCTTCTTCCCCTTCTACGCCATGGTCGTGTTGAGCCTGAAGCCGGGGATGGTCGTCGAACTGCCCGGTTCGCTGCTGCCCTGGACCGACATCTCCTTCGACGCCTACGAGCAGGTGCTCGCGGGACAGAACATCCTCGGGTGGCTCGGCAACACGCTCATCTACTCGCTCGTCTCGGTCGTCGCCGTGCTGTTCTTCTCGGCGCTCGCGGGTTACGCCTTCGCCAAGAAGCGCTTCCGTGGCAAGGAGGTGATGTTCTGGTCGTTCCTCGCGATGGTGATGGTGCCGTTCCACGTCACCCTGATCCCGACCTTCATCCTGATGGCGAACCTCGGTGGCGTCGACACCTACTGGGGCCTGATCCTGCCCTCGCTCGCGAACGCGCAGGCCGTGTTCCTGATGCGGCAGTTCATCTCGGGGCTGCCGGACGAGCTGTTCGAGGCCGCGCGCATCGACGGCGCCGGGGAGTTCCGCATCTTCCTGCGCATCGTGCTGCCGCTGTGCAAGCCGATCCTGGCGACGCTCGGCATCTTCGTCTTCCTGTGGCACTGGAACGACTTCCTGTGGCCGCTCATCATCGCGAAATCCAACTCGATGTTCACACTCACCGTCGGCATCTCGTCGCTGCAGCAGCAGAACGTCCCGCTGAGCACCATGCTCGCCGGGTCCGTCGTCGCGCTGCTGCCCATCTTCCTCGCGTACCTCATCGCTCAGCGGTACGTGCAGGAGGGCGTGGCCGGTACGGGCATCAAGGGCTGAGAAGAAGGGAAAGCACCACGTGACTCAGCACCAGTTCACGACGCAGCGCCGATTCACATCCGAGGCGGAGCTCGAGGAGGCGCTCGCGACACCGAGCGCCGGCCTGATCGCCGACCTCTCCCGCGGGGCGGGCGACCTCGTGATCCTCGGAGCGGGCGGCAAGATGGGCCCGACCCTGGCCATGCTCGCGCGCCGCGGGATGGACGCCGCCGGCCGCACCGATGACGCGGTCTACGCGGTCTCGCGCTTCGGCGACGCCGCGATCCGCGAGCGCCTGGAAGCCGCAGGCGTGAAGGTCGTCTCGTTCGACCTGATCGAGAACGACGACTTCGCATCCCTGCCGGACGCGCCCAACGTGGTGTTCATGGTCGGCGCGAAGTTCGGCGCCGCGACGAACGCCTCCTGGGCATGGGAGGTCAACGCTGCACTGCCCGATCGTGTCGCCCGCCGCTACCGGGACAGTGCGATCTCGGTGCTCTCGACCGGCAACGTGTATCCGTTCCTGCCGGCCTCGTCCGGCGGGGCATCCGAAGAGGTCCAGCCCGCACCGATCGGCGAGTACGCCCAGTCGTGCCTCGGCCGCGAGCGGGTGTTCGAGTTCGGCGCGCAGGAGCGCGGCACGAAGGTCGCGATCATCCGTCTGAACTACGCCGTCGATCTGCGCTACGGCGTGCTGGCCGACATCGGCAGCGCCGTGCACGCCGGGCAGCCCGTCTCGGTCGCCACGGCCAACGTGAACGTGATCTGGCAGGGCTACGCGAACGAGGTCGTGCTGCGCAGCCTCGTGCACGCCTCGACGGCGCCCTTCACGATCAACCTGACCGGTCCTGAGCTGCTGAGCGTCGAGTCGATCGCCCGTCGCTTCGGAGCACTGTTCGACCGCGAGGTCACGATCGTCGACGAGCCGCAGCCGACCGCTCTGCTCAGCGATGCCCGCCGGTGCATGGCCCTGTTCGGCTACCCCGCGGTCTCGGCCGAGACCCTGATCGGCATGCAGGCCGAGTGGATCGCCGCCGCGCTTCCGATGATCGCGAAGCCGACCAAGTGGGCCGTGCGGGACGGGAAGTTCTGATGGCGGGCTCCACAGCGCGCACCGCGACCGTGCCCTCGCTGCGCCCCGAGGCCGCCGCGACCCTGGCCCGTGGCGCCGTGATCCCCGCGCATCCGCTCGCCCTCACCGCCGAGCGCGCACTCGATGAGCGTCGCCAGCGCGCCCTCTCGCGCTACTACCTCGACGCGGGAGCCGGCGGCCTCGCGGTCGGCGTCCACACGACCCAGTTCGAGATCCGCGACCCCGAGCACGCCCTCTTCGAGCCGGTGCTCGCGCTGGCCGCAGAGGAGATGGATGCCCGCGGCGACGCGAGTCTCGTGCGCATCGCGGGCGTCGCCGGAGACACCGCACAGGCCGTGGCCGAGGCCGAGCTCGCCCGCTCGCTCGGCTACGACGCGGTGCTCGTGAGTCCTCGCGTCGCGGGCGCCGACGAGCGTGCCCTGCTCGAACGCGCCCGCGCCGTGGGCGAGGTGCTGCCGCTGGTCGGCTTCTACCTCCAGACGGCGATCGGCGGGCCGGTGCTCGACCGCGACTTCTGGCGGGAGTTCGCCGCGATACCGTCGGTCGTCGCCGTCAAGGCCGCACCCTTCGACCGCTACCGCACCCTCGAACTCGTGCGCGGCGTCGCCGCGTCCGGTCGGGCGGACGAGATCGCGCTCTACACCGGCAACGACGACGCGATCGTCGCAGATCTGCTCTCCGCGTTCCATGTGGACGCGCCGGACGGTCCCCCCGCACCCTGCGCTTCGTGGGTGGGCTGCTGGGCCAGTGGGCTGTCGGCACCCGAGCTGCGGTCGCGCTGCTGGACCGCGTCCGTCAGGCGATGGGCGGCGACGCCGAGGCCTACCGTGAACTCGGACTCCTCGCCTCCGACATGGTCGACGTCAACCAGGCGGTGTTCGATCCGGGCAACGACTTCCACGGGGTGATCGCCGGGGTGCACGAGATGCTGCGGCAACAGGGGCTGCTCGACGGCATCTGGTGCCTCGACCCGGCGGAGGGACTCTCGGCAGGACAGGCCGAGGAGATCGAGCGGGTGCGCCACGCCTACCCCGCCCTCAACGACGACGCCTTCATCGCCGAGAACCTCGAGGACTGGCTGCGATGACCGCGGCGGCGAGCGCACCGGCCGTGGTCGCGGTCGTCTCGGAAGGGCTCTTCGCGGAGTTCTTCTCTGCCGCGGACGCCGAGCGGCTCCGTGCTGCGGCCGAGCGCCTCGGCGGCGGGTTCGTGCGGGTCGACCGGCTCTCCGACGCCGAGCTCGGCGCGGCGCGCATCGTCCTCACGAGCTGGGGTGTCGGACCCTTCGACGCGGCCGTGCTCGCATCACTGCCCGAGCTCGCGCTGATCGCGCACACCGGCGCGACCATCAAGCCCTTCGCGACCGACGAGCTGTTCGACCGCGGCGTCCTGGTCACTCAGGCCGGAGCGGGGATGGCTCGGTCGGTGGCAGAGGTGTCGCTGACCTTCACGCTCGCGCTGCTGCACCGTGTTCCCGAGATGCACGATGCGCTGCGTGCGGGCGACGGCTGGCACGACGCCGCTGCGGTGGGGTGCAGCACGAGATCCTCGGTGCACCGATCGCCGTGATCGGGGCCTCGCGCACCGGACGGGCCTACCTGGAGCTGATCCGTGCCCTCGGGGCCGAGCCGCTGCTGGTCGACCCCACGATCGACGCCGCCGCTGCCGCCGCGCTCGGAGCCGAACTCCTCCCCCTCGACGACGCCCTCCGCCGTGCGCAGATCGTCGCCGTGCACGCCCCCACACTGCCGGAGACCCACCACCTGATCGGTCGGCGCGAACTCGCACTGATGCGCGACGGTGCGGGGCTCGTCAACACGGCGCGCTCCTGGCTCGTCGACGAGACCGCCCTGATCGAGGAACTGCAGCGCGGTCGGCTCGGTGCCGCGATCGACGTGTTCGACGAAGAGCCGCTCGCCGCGGACAGCCCCTTCCGTGCACTCCCCGGTGTGCTGGTCACCCCGCACCGTGCGGCCGGCACCCGTGAGGGACGACTGCGGCAGGGGAGGATCGTCGCGGATGAGGTCGAGGCCTTCGTCGAGGGACGCCCGCTCGTCCACGCGGTCGACCGCGCCCAGCTGTCGTCGATGGCATGAGCCTCGAGCCGATGAGCGGGGCCACGATCCGTCCGGCCCGTGTCGAGGATCAGCCGGGGCTCACGGCGCTGTGGGCGACCGCGTTCACACCCGCGCTGGCGCCGGATCAGTGGCTCGTCGACGAACAGCGCCTCGCGCACACGTTCGTGGCGGAGGACGACGACGGCGTGTGCGGGTCGATCTACGGCCTGCCCAAGCGGCTGCGCGAATCCGACGGAGGGGTCGCTGAGGTGCATGCGATCGGGAGCGTCGCGGTCGCCGAGCGCGCCCGGGGAAGGGCCTTGCCCGCCGGCTCGTCGCCGCGACGTTGGAGACAGCGCGCGAGGCCGACTGGGCCCTGCTGTTCACGGGTACGCCGGACGTGTACCGCTCCAGCGGGTTCGCGTCGTTCTCGATGCCGCGGACCCTGCGTGGTCCCTGGACGGCTCCCGCGTTCGCGGCGGTCGCGGGCCGTGTCGAGCGCGAGACCGTCGGCCTGGGGAGTCTCGGTGCTCTGGGCGAGGTCTACGAGCGCTCGCGCGCGGATCGCGTCGTGCTCGCGCCGGTGCGCGACGACCGGGACTGGACGATGGCCGAGGTGCGGATGCGCGGGGCCCGTCTGTACCGCTGGGTCGAGGGCTCTGCGGTGCGGGGCTACGCGATCGCCGACACCGATGGCGGTCTCGGCAGGCTCCTCGAGTGTGCCGTGCTCCCCGAGTCCGACGGATCTGCAGCCGTGTACCGCGAGCTGTACAGTGCCGTCGCCGCGGACTGGGCAGCGGCCGCGGTGGGCGCGTGCGAACTCGCCGTTCCCGCGCTGCCCGAGGAGGAACGGGTGATCCACGACGTCGCGCCGCACGCCGTGCGACAGGAAGACCGCACCGGGATGGTGCGCCCGCTGCGACGCGAGGCCCGACTGCACGGCATCCGCCACTTCACGGCGGGCGACTACTTCTGAGCAGCAGCTCGGAGAGCTGGGGATGGGGAACGGATCGGAGAACGCGGTCCGGCCACCGGGCCGGACGCCTGACCGCGGCGAGGACGCCGCAAGGAGGAAGAGCATGACCCAGCTGGACAACATCGAGACCGACACCGCGGCGCTGCGCAGCCGCCGCATGCTGCTCGCCGGCTTCGGCGCGGCGGCGCTCGGCGGCGTGGTCGCGGTCGGTTCGCAGACCCCGCGCAGGCGGCAGGCCCTGTGGCGCCGCTGAGCTCGTCGGGCTCGGCGAACGTCGCGAACGGCGGCACCGCGACCGAGCTCGCCACGCGCAAGGGCAAGGACGGCGACCTGGTGCGTACGACCGGGTACGCCGCGGCGGGCGACAGCGGCGACGGGCTCTATCGCTTCGTGAAGAAGGATGCCCCCGCGGCCAACGGCGGCACCGTGCTCGCGGCACCCAAGGGTGGCACATGGGTACTGGTGCACGACGGCGTGGTCGACTTCCGGATGTTCGGGGTCATGGATGCGACCGTGAACGCCGACGATGCACTCGACGCGATGGTGAAGGATGCGCGCATCCACCGGGTCGAGGCGCACAGCGACCTGAACTTCGTGCGCCGCCACACCTTCACGCGGTCGAACATCGCCTTCGACTTCGGCGGGCACCTGATGACCACCGTCGGGATCGAGAACGCGGGCAAGGACGACCCGTTCGCCGCGGTCATGTTCTTCCGCGGCGAGGTCACCGATGCCGTGCACGAGGCGCGGCTGAACGAGGTCGTCCCCGATCTCGGCGACATCTTCCCCGTGGCCGACTCGTCGTTCTTCGCCGTCGGCTCCTGGTACGCGGCCGAGGTGAACGCGCTGTCGGGCCGGTGGGAGCGGGAGCTGCAGCGCCTCGTCCAGGTGACGCAGATCGTCGACGGCACGCACATCCGCATCAACTACAAGAACGGCTGGCCGCTCGGCAAGGACCGCACGATGACATGGCGTCACGTGAAGCCGGTGCAGGACGTCACGGTGTCGAACCTCAAGTTCCTCGGCACCGGCACCGACGAGTACACGGGCTCGCACCCGCTGGCGTTCGAGTATGCGGTGCGCTGCGACGTCGACCACATCGACGGGACCGGCACGTTCTGGCCGCTCATCCAGCGACGGTGGAACACGTACTACTCGACCGTGAGCTGCACGCTGAAGAACCCGACCTCGGTCACCTGGGGCGGGGCGGGATACCTCACGCAGCAGATCTACTGCCTGTACGGATATGTGGCCAACTGCCATACCGCGAACTCCCGGCACCTCAACGACTTCACCGCGAGCGCCTACTGCCTGGTGGAGAACTGCCACGGCGACGGCGACGACCAGGGTCCGTTCGTCACCCACGGACAGTACGAGCACGACCTCACCTACACCGGTAACTCGGGGCTGATGACCTTCGCCAACTCGGGCGCGGCGTGGGGCTCTGCGGCCAAGCGCATCACCGTCCGCAAGCACGTGTGCTCGTGGTTCGTCGCGCGTGTGCGCATCACCGACCTCACGCTCGAAGACGTGCAGGTGATCGGCAAGCCCTCTCTCGCGGGCTCGGGGATGCTGTGGATCAACGCCGACGGCGCGCAGCTGCGGGGGTGCACGGCGTCGGACACGCTCATCATCACGCAGGCGTCGGACAACTCGGCGCGGCCGACCGTGATCGCCGACTCGCACTTCACGTTCGTCGCCCCTGGCGAGCTCACGAACGCCACCGTGAAGACCCCGGTCACGTTCGTCGACACCGTGCTCGATCGGGTGGGCGGCATGAAGATCGCGGGCTCGGGTGCGGTGACCTTCCGTGGGTCGACGTTGTCCGCTGCGGACGACGCGGCGCCCATCGCGACGTCGTCGGAGCGGTTGCGCATCGAGGGCTCGACGCTCCGGAACGCCCGTCTCGCCGCGGCACGGAGCGAGCGTCAGGCGATCGAGATCGCCGGCTCGGATGTGGCTCTGAAGGGCGGCACCGGCGTGGCGCGGACGGGCGACGGCGAGCTGCACCTCACGCTGAGCGACAGCACCTTCCGTGCGGAGGGTTCGGCCACGCACGTCTCTGTCACGAAGGGCGCGACCCACTACCGTGCGACCGGGAACCGCTTCGAGGGCGGCGCGCTCGAGCTGACGGATGCCGCGTTCGGCACCTCGTCCACACTGCTGCACACCGGAAACGTGGAGTCCGGCGTCACCCGCACGGCATTCCCCGCCGAGGGCGACCGCGTGGTCGACACCGCCAACCTCGTGGTCTGACCACCGCCCCGCGCCTCCGCCCCGCCCCCGCCCCCGTGGCCGAGTGCACGGGTTGTTCGTGAGTGCACGGCTTCTCGACGCGAGGAAGCCGTGCACTCGGCACGAAGCCGTGCACTCGGCGAGGGGGACGGGCGCGGGAGTGAGGGTCAGCGCGGGTGCCGGGGGCTGTCGGGATTCATGAGCGAGTGGTGACGGCCGTACTCGAAGTACACGATCAGCCCGATGATGAGCCACACGCCGAAGCGCACCCAGGTCTCCCAGTGCAGCTGCGAGATGAGGAAGAGCGAGAACGCGACGCCGACGACCGGCACGAGCGGCATGAACGGCAGTCGGAACGTGCGCGGGGCGTCGGGCTTCGTGTAGCGGAACACGATCACAGCCACGCAGACGACGACGAAGGCCGCCAGGATGCCGATGTTCGTCAGGTCGGCGACGACCCTGATCGGGAAGACCCCCGCGAAGAACGCCGAGCCGAGACCCGCGATCCAGGTGACCCGCTGGGGCACGCCGCGCCGGTCGACCGCGGCGAACCACCCCGGCAGCAGGCCGTCGCGGCTCATGCTGAACCACACCCGCGTCGCGCCGAGCAGGAAGGTGAGCATGACGGTGAGGATCGACAGCACCGCGAACACCGAGATGATCGACGCGATCACGGGGAGTCCCACACTGGAGAACGCCGAGGCGAACCCCGCCTTCGGGTCGATGTCCTGATAGTTCTGCATGCCGGTGAGCACCAGGGTCGCCGCGACGTAGAGCAGCATCGCGATGACGAGCGAGAGGATGATCGCCTTCGGCATGTGCTTCCGGCCGTCCTTCGCCTCTTCGGCGGCTGTGCTCATGGCGTCGTAGCCGAACACCGCGAAGAACACCGTCGCCGCACCCGTGAACACCGGGCCGAAGCCGCTCGGCAGGAACGGGTCGTAGTTGGCGGCGTCGATGTGGAACACGCCGAGTCCGACGATCGCCAGGATCAGCACGATCTTGACGGCGACCGCGACCAGCTCGAAGCGCCCGAACGTCTTCGTGCCGCGGCTGAGCAGGAACGTCACGAACAGGCAGACCACGATGGCCGGGACGTTGACCACCCCGCCTGCTTGATCGAAGGTCTCGGTGAGCGCGGTCGGAAGATGGATGCCGAACCCGGACAGGAACGCGTCGAGGTACCCCGAGATCCCGATCCCCACGACCGCGACGATCGCGACGTATTCGAGGAGCAGATCCCAGCCGATGAACCATCCGGCGAGCTCGCCGAGGGCGACGTAGCCGTAGCTGTAGGCGGAGCCCGCGCGAGGGATCATCCCGGCGAACTCGGCATACGAGAGCGCGGCCGCAGCGGACGCGAGCCCTGCGATGAGGAAGGACAGCAGCACAGCCGGCCCGACCCCGGGGTTGTCGGCGTCGCCGTGCGCGACGAGGCCCGCGAGCGAGAAGATCCCGACGCCGACGATGCCTCCGACCCCGATGGCCGTCAACTGCCACAGCCCGAGCGACTTGAAGAGGCCGCTGTGCGCGGCATCCTCCGTCATCTCGTCGAGTGGCTTGCGTCTCCACACGGAACGGTTCTGCTTCGCTGCATTCATTCGTGGTCTCATCGCCCTTCCTCGTGACAGTGACATGTTACACGTCACGACGTCCGAGGGCTCTTCCATCTGGCGAGTGCACGGTGTGCTCGCGAGAGCACGGGTTCTCCGCGTCACGAAGCCGTGCGCTCGCCACGAGGCCGTGCGCTCGCGGGCCAGACGCGGGAGTAGGGCGGCGGGGAGGGGAGTGGACGCGGCGGCTACGGGTGGACGCCGACGAGGGCGGCGCTGCGCTGCCAGAGCGCCTCGGCGAGCGCGGCGTCGTCCACCTGCGGGTTCACCTTCGTGGTGAGCACGCGCTCGTCGTAGTACGCGCCGGAGAACCAGGTCTCGTCCGGTGTGCCCTCGATGAACCACCGCAGCGTGGCCCCGCCCTTGTCGGCGCCGATGAGCATGAGGTGCTTGAGCGGCGTGCGGTACAGCAGCCGCATGATGCTCGAGGAGTCGGAGGCGAAGTTGGTCTGCACGGTCCCGGGGTGGAATGCCACCGCGCTGAGTCCGTCGGCGTGGAACTTCGTGTGCAGACTCTTGGCGAACAGCACGTTGGCGAGCTTGGCGTCGCCATAGGCCTTGTTCGGGCTGAAGCGTCGAGCGTTGTCGAGGTCGTCGACGTCGAGGTGTCCGAAGAGGCGATGGGCGATGCTGGAGGTGTTGACGACCGCCCCGCGAGAGCGCAGCAGTGCGGGCAGCAGCAGGCGGGTGAGCAGGAACGGTGCCAGGTGATTGACCTGCATGGTCTTCTCGAACCCGTCGACGGTCGGTGTCGGATCCCCGAAGATGCCGCCGGCGTTGTTCGCGAGCACATCGATACCGCCGTCGCCCACGGCATCCGTGATCTGCGCGGCGAGGGCTCGCACGTCGTCGAGGCGGGCGAAATCGGCCGTGAACCAGGTGGCGCCGGTCTCCTCGGCGACGGCGCTGGTCTTCTCGGCCGATCTGCCCACGAGGATGAGGCGGTTCGACGGTGAGGAGAGCTGACGGGCGGCCGCCGCGCCGATGCCGTCGGATGCTCCGGTGAGGACGATGGTCTTCATGGTCGTGCGCTCACTCGGCGGGGACGGAGGGAGTGATGCGTCGGACGGCGCGCGTGACATGTTCGGCGATCACGGCGCGCGCCTGTTCCGGGTCGCCGCTGGCGATGGCGTCGACGATCTGCTGGTGACTGCGCACGTGCTCTTCCTGCTCGGTCGGGTCGAGCGCGGAGTTGGCGGCCTGGATGAAACCGGTGATGCGCCCGCGCAGCTGACCGCTGAGCTCGTCGAGGAAGCGGTGTTCGGCGAGGTCGGCGAGCGTCTCGTGGAAGAGGCGGTCCTGACGAAGGACCTCGGCGATGTCACCGGGCGCGGCGTCCGACATGGCCTGGATGATGGCGCCGAGCCGGGCGGCCGACTCCTCGTTCCATCGTTCCTGCACCCGGATGGCCATGAACTGCTCGAGCACGATCCGCAGACTCGAGATCTCCTCGAGGTCCTGTGCGCTGAGCTGTGCGACGCGCGCGCCACGACGGGGCTCGCGCGTGATCAGGCGCTCCTCGGCGAGACGGGTCAGCGCCTCGCGCACCGGGATGTGGCTCACGCCGAGCCGGTCGGCGAGCTTGCGCTCGACGAGGCGCTCGCCGGGGGCGAGCTCTCCGGAGTGGATGGCCGCGCGCAGCTCGTCCGTGACCTGTTCGGCGATGTTCTGATCCGAGACGCTGCGCACCGTGGCTCTCCTGTCCGTGCCGGAACCCGCGAGCGGCTCTCGGGCGAGTTCCTGCATCGACCGATGCTATGGCAAATCCGTCGGAGTGGCGGGATGACCGCCCGAGGGGCGTAACGAGAACGTAACCGCAATCCCCTCATCCGCACTAGACGCGGCTGCACATTTGCTACATGCTATAGCGAAACACCTTGTCACCCGAACGCATCACCCGACCCTTGGAGGCACCCATGTCGCGTCGTCGTGTATTGCTCGGCGGAGCAGCGCTGCTCACCGCCGTGCTCATCACCGCTGGTTGCAGCAGCACCCCCACGAACACCGATGGCCCCGCGCAGGAAGGCGGCACCCTGACCGTCGCCGCAGCTCAAGGCATCCCGCAGCTCAACCCGGCCATCCGCACGTTCGCCTGGGAGGAGGTGCTGTTCCCCCTGCTGTGGAACGGCCTCACCAAGACCGACGAGTCCGGTGAGATCGTCGGCGACCTCGCCGAGAAGTGGGAGGCCTCAGAGGATCAGAAGACCTGGACCTTCACCCTGCGCGACGGCGTGACGTTCTCGAACGGCGACCCCTTCACGGCCGAGGATGCCGTGGCGTCGTTCGAGTACTACCTCGACCCTGAGACGGCGACCCAGGAGAAGAACAAGATCGACATGGTCACGGATGTCACGGCATCCGACGAGAAGACCGTCGTCATCACCCTGTCCGAGCCGATCGCCACCTTCGCCGCCGGCATCGTGTGGGTCAAGATGCTCGACGTCGACGCGCTCGACACCATCGACAAGGAGCCGATCGGCACCGGGCCGTACATCGTCGACACCTTCACTCCGGACGACAGCCTGACCCTCGTGCCGAACCCCGAGTACTTCGGCGAGGCCCCGGCGCTCGACGAGATCACGCTCGTCAAGGCCGCAGAGTCGACGGCAGCCGTCACCGGCTTGCGCTCCGGCGACATCGACGTGCTGTGGTCGGTTCCCCAAGGCGACGTCGCCGGGCTCGAGGGCGGCGGGGACATCGCGCTCGTCAAGCCCGAGAACCCGAGCCAGTGGCCCTCGTGGGAGGTCGACACGCAGTCGGCGCCGTTCGACGACGTGCGTGCCCGCCAGGCTCTCGCCTACGCGACCGACCGCGAGGCCATCCTCGACGCCGCGTACTACGGGCAGGGCACCGTCTCGCCGACGAACAACGCGCTCGGCGAGGTCAACCCGTGGTTCGGCGGCGACCTGACCGACTACTCGTACGACCTCGACAAGGCCAAGGAGCTGTTCGCCGAAGCCGGTGTCACCGAGGGCAGCACGCTCACGTGGTGGGGCGTCGCGGGGCAGTACCCCGAATGGAACACGAGCGGTGAGATCCTGCAGGCGAGCCTGAAGGAGATCGGGATCACGCTCAAGATCGACAACAACGACATCGGCACCTGGGTCGACTCGTTCTACCCGGCGGGCAAGAGCTTCCCCGGCTACATCGTGCCGAACTTCCAGTCCACGCCTCCGGAGCCCGCGTACTCGCTGAACTTCTACCTCGAGGGCCGCTGCGAGTGCAACTGGGTCGACCCCGACTTCCAGACCGCGTTCGCCGACGCCGTCGCCGAGCCCGACGAGGCCGCACGCGCCGAGAAGTGGGGCACGGTGCAGACGATCATCAACCAGCAGGTGCCGCTGATCGTGCCGCTGCAGTCCACGGTCGTCACCGCGACCAGCACGAAGGTCGACGGCGTGTGGGTCGAGGGCGGCGGACAGCTGCACCTCGAGGGCGCACAGCTCAAGGGCTGACGTGGCGCTGTCCATCCTTCGGCGGGTGGCGATCAGCATCGCGATGCTGATCGCCACCTCGCTCGTGTTCGTCGTGCTCCGGCTGCTGCCGGGCGACCCCGTCATCACGCGCCTCGGCTCGACGCCGGGCGTGGATGCCGAGATGCTGCAGCGCCTCCGAGAGGAGGCCGGCCTCGATGCGCCGATCATCGAGCAGTACCTGCGGTGGATCGGCGGCGTCTTCACCGGCGACTTCGGGCAGTCGTACTTCAACCAGTACTCGGTGTCCGAGCTCATCGCACAGCGGCTCCCCGCCACGCTCGAGCTCACCCTGATCGGCATCCTCCTCGCCGTGCTCATCGCGACACCGGCCGCCGTGATCGCCTCGCTGCGTCCGCTCGGTGTGGTCGATCGCATCCTCACGGCGATCTCGACCGCGGGCATGGCACTGCCGCAGTTCCTTATCGGCATCGTGCTGATCGTGGTGTTCGCGGTGCAGCTCAAGGTGCTGCCCGCCCGCGGCTACACGCCGTTCAGCGAGGATCCCGGTGACAACCTCGTGCGCATGATCCTGCCGGCACTCACGCTCGCGTTCGCCGCCGCACCCTGCTCATGCGGTTCCTCCGCGCCTCGATGGTCGAGGTGCTCGACGCCCCGTACATCCGCACGGCCCGCGGCAGGGGCAGTCGGCGAGCGGCGTCGTGATCGGGCACGCGCTGCGCAACGCACTGATCCCCGGACTCACGATGCTCGGCCTCATCGTCGGCTACACGCTCGGCGGCGTCGTGATCGTGGAGTACGTGTTCGGCGTGCCGGGCCTCGGCTCGCTCGCGATCGACGCGGTGTTCAAGCGCGACTACGCGGTGCTGCAGTCGGTCGTGCTGCTGATCTCCGCGATGTTCATCCTCACCACGCTCATCGTCGACCTCCTCTACGGCGTGCTCGACCCGCGTCTTCGTGCAAGGAGCACCCGTGGCTGACACCCTCACCCTCGCCCTGCGCTCCGCCCGTCCGCGGCGGAGGCTCGCGCTCGCCTCGTGGATCCCGCTCGCGCTCCTCGCGGTGATCGTGCTGGCGTGCGTGCTCGCGCCCGTCATCGCGCCGTTCGACCCCTCCGCACAGTCGCCCGACCGGTTCGCCGGACCGTCGGCCGTGCACCTGTTCGGCACCGACGAACTCGGCCGCGACCTGTTCAGCCGTGTGCTCTACGGCGGGCAGTTGACGATCTTCATCGCGGGCGGTGCCACCCTGGTCGCCATGGTCCTGGGGATCGCCTGGGGGATGGCGGCGGCCTTCGCCCGCGGCATCCTCGACGAGATCCTGATGCGCCTGGCCGACACGGTCATGGCGATCCCGCAGATCCTCTTCGCGCTGGTGTTTATCTCGGCGTTCGGCGCCGACCCCGTCAAGCTGGCCGTGATCATCGGCATCCTGCTCACCCCGACGACCGCGCGGCTCGTGCGCTCCTCGGTGCTCAGCGAGCTGCAGGAGGACTACTTCACAGCCGCCGTCGCCTTCGGCTCGAAGCGCAGCAGGCTGCTGTTCGCCGAGATGCTGCCGAACGCCCGAGGTCCGATCGTGGTGCAGGCGGCCATCAACGCGGCCAACGCGATCCTGCTCGAGGCGTCGATGAGCTTCGTCGGCCTCGGCATCGCCCCGCCCGAAGCGACCTGGGGCACCCTCGTGCAGCAGGGCTACCAGAAGATGTACCAGTCGATCGGGTACGTGCTGTTCCCCGCGCTGTTCATCTTCGTCACCATCTGGCTGCTCAACGTGCTCGCCGATCAGTTCGGCGGCGATCGGAAGGGGAAGGGCCGATGACGGACACCGCTCCCGTCCTGCAGGTGCAGGACCTCACCGTCTCCTACGGCGACGCGATGCCGGTCAAGGGCATCTCGTTCTCGGTGCGCCCCGGCGAGCGGATCGGCCTGGTCGGCGAATCCGGCTCCGGCAAGTCGCTCACGGCGCTGTCGATCATGCGTCTCAACGACGGAGCGACGCTCGGCGGCAGCATCCGTCTGCGCGATCGCGAGCTGCTCACCCTGAGCACGCGCGAGATGACGAAGGTGCGCGGCGGCGAGATCGCGATGGTCTACCAGGACCCGATGTCGTCGCTGAATCCCGTGCGCACGATCGGGCATCAGCTCGTGGAGGCGATCCGCCTGCACGACAGGGTGTCGAAGGCTGCGGCACGCACCAGAGCCGTCGAGCTGCTGACCGAGGTCGGTGTGCCGCTGCCCGAGGAGCGCCTCGCGCAGTACCCGCATGAGTTCTCGGGCGGCATGCGGCAGCGCGTCATGATCGCGATGGCCATGTCGTCGCGGCCAGCCGTGCTCATCGCCGACGAGCCCACCACGGCGCTCGACGTCACCACCCAGTCGCGCATCATCGACCTGCTCGACCGGCTGGCCGACGAGCACGGCACCGCGGTCGTGCTCATCACGCACGACCTCGGCGTCGCGGCCGGCTTCTGCGAACGCATCCACGTGATGCGGCACGGGGCGATCATCGAGGAACAGCCGGTCGACGCGCTGTACTCCTCCCGGAACACCCGTACACGAAGGCGCTGCTCGGAGCCGTGGTCGACCTCACGATCGACGTGCATCAGCCGATCCGCACCTCCGCCGAAGTGCTCGAACGCGGGACCGAGCCGCTCGTCGAGGCCGGCTCCATCAGCGCGGTCGACCGCGCCAGGGAATCGGGCGACGTGCTGGTCGACGTGCAGGGCGTGTCGAAGGTGTTCACGCTCGGCTCCGGACGACGGGTGACCGCGGTCGACGACGTGTCGTTCCAGATCCGCCGTGGGGAGACCGTGGGGCTCGTGGGCGAGTCGGGATCGGGCAAGTCGACCGTGTCGAAGGCGGTGCTCGCTCTCGGCGGCATCGATGCCGGAGCCGTCGTCTTCGACGGACATCGACCGCACGAGATGCGCGGCGAGGAGCTGCGTCATCTGCGACGGCGGATGCAGATGGTGTTCCAAGACCCGTTCTCGGCGCTCAACCGGCGCCAGACCGTGTCGCAGATCATCGAGGCGCCCCTGCTCGCCCACGGCATCGGCACCAGGGCGACCCGTGCAGAGAAGGTGCGCGAGGCCATGCACCGCGTGCGGTTGGACGAGGAGTTCGCGCACCGGCTGCCCCGGTCGATGTCGGGTGGTCAGTGCCAGCGCGTGTCCATCGCACGGTCGCTCGTGCTCGAGCCCGAGTTCCTGGTGCTCGACGAGTCGGTGTCGGCGCTGGACGTGTCGATCCAGGCGCAGGTGCTCAACCTGCTGCGCGAGCTGCAGGCAGAGCTCGGACTCACGTACCTCTTCATCAGCCACGACCTCGCCGTGATCCGATACATGTCGTCGACGGTGGCCGTGATGCAGCAAGGACGGATCGTCGAGATCGGCGCGCGCGACGCGTTGTTCGCGAATCCGCAGCACGAGTACACGCGCGGGCTCATGGCAGCGATCCCGGTGGCCGACCCGGTGCTGGAGCGACGGCGTCGTGCCGAGGCTGCGGTGCTCTGGCAGGCGCAGGGAGCAGTCACGGGCGCCGTTCCGGCCGGAACCACCCGATGACGAAGGAGTTGTCATGACCGACAGATCGAACGCGGTGGCGGATCCGCACGCAGAGACGGTGTCACCGGAGGGCGGTGCGCGCTCCACGAGTCGGCGCGCCCTCATGGCCGGGCTCGGTGCGGTCGCGCTCGGCACGGCCGGCTCCCTCGCGGGTGCGGCATCCGCGCAGGCGGCTCCGGTCGTCATGGGTGCGAAGGACATCACGCGGGCGGAGTCCGTCGCCGAGCTGGCGAAGATCCGTGCGCGCGACGGTGAAGTCGCGATCGTCGCCGGGTACCGGAAGCCCGGCGACGCGGGGCTGCTCGTGTACGTCGGATCCGAAGACGCGAAGGTCGAGGCCAACGGCGGCACGGTGATCGCCGGACAGCGCGACACCCGCTGGCTGCTGCAGCACGACGGCACGGTCGACTTCCGGGTCTTCGGCATCACCGGGCCGGAGACGCCCGCCGACGACGCGCTCGCCGCCATGGTGAACGATCCCCGCATCCGACGGATCGAAGGGAGCACGGATCTGCTGTTCCGGCGACGGCATCGCTTCACGCGCTCCCACCTCGAGATCGACTTCGGCGGCCACCTCCTCACCACTGACGGGATCGAGGCGAACACCCACGACAACCCGTTCGGCGCCGTGATGTTCTTCACCGGGGTGTCGAAGGACGTCGTCGTCGAACATGCGCTGGCGGAGGCCTGGCCCGAACTGACCGACGCGGTCGCCGTGCCCGACGCGTCGAAGTTCCCCGTCGACTCCTGGTGGGCGGTGCAGTGCGATCCGGTCGCCGGGGGCGGGGCGGATGAGCGCGAGCTCCAGCGGTTCGTGCAGGTGACGCAGCAGATCGACGGACGGCACATCCGGATCGACTACCTCAACGGCTGGCCGCTGGAGAAGGGCCGGAAGCTCACCTGGCGGCAGATGGAGCCCGTCTCCGGGGTCCGCATCTCGAACATGCGCTTCCTCGGCGCCGGTCCGTTCGACGGACCGACCGACGGCTCCTTCCCCGACCCCAGAGAACTCACCGGATCCCACCCCATCGCGTTCGAGTACGCGATCCACTGCGATGTCGCGGATGTGCACGCCAGCCGCACCTGGTGGCCCGTGATCATGCGGCGCTGGAACACGCACTTCACGACCGAACGCTGCTCGGTCGAGAACCCGCCGACGGTGATGTACGGCGGCGCGGGCTATCTCACGCAGCAGATCTACAGCCTGTACGGACGGGTGAGCGACTGCACATCCTCGAACGCGCGGCACCTCAACGATCTGACCGCCAGTGCGTACTGCATCGTCGAGAACTGTCACGGCGACGGCGACGACCAGGGTGGCAACCCGTTCACCACGCACGGTCAGTACGAGCACGACCTCACCTTCATCGGCAACTCGGGGCTGATGGACATCGCCAACTCCGGAGCGCAGTGGGGCACCTCCGCCAAGCGCATCACGGTGCGCGACCACGTCTGCTCGTGGTTCGTCGCCGGCACGAAGATCAGCGACCTGACGCTGGAGAACGTGCGAGTGATCGCGCGCTCCACCTTCGATCCGCAGGCGACGATGACCATCAACGCCGACGGCGCCCAGCTGCGGGGATGCACCGCCGGGCTGTTGGCCATCGGGCAGCGATCGACTCGATCGTCGCGACCGACCGTCATCGAGGACTGCACCTTCGCCCTCCCCAAGGATCAGGTGCTCGTCCAGACACCGGTGACCGCTCCGGTGAGCTTCGTGCGGTGCACGATCACGGGGATCGACGGGGTGAAGGCCCGAGGGTCCGGACCCGTCGAGTTCGTCGACTGCCGCCTGAGCGGTCCGGCGACGGGCGCCCCGGCGGAGCTCGGCGCGTCCCGGGTGACGATCCGCGGCGGCTCGGTGCGCGATGTCGTGCTGAGTGCGACCGCCGTGCGCGACCAGTTCGTGACGCTGGATGGCGTCGAGCTCGGCACGGAGCGCACGGAGGGCGCCCTTGCTGACCAGGGCAGCCGGTTCCGGGGTGGTCTCGTGGCGGGTGAGCGGGGTGACCTCCACGGTGGCGAAGGGTGCGGCCCATATCGACATCGGTGTGGGCGTGAACCATGCGCGGGTCACCGGGAGCCAGTTCGTCGGAGGACGGCTGCGGATGACCGAGGGGTTCGCGGAGCCGTCCACCCTGCTCTACAGCGACTGCGTCGAGCGCGGGGTCGAGGGGGATCTCCCCGAGCCCGGAGAACGCGTGCTGGTCGCCGACGTGCTCACGAGCGCCTGAGCGGCGGCATCATGGAGAACATGGAGGACCCGGTTTGAACGACACGGCATCGGCGACGCGCATCGGAGACCGCATCCGCGTCCCGCGCACTCGCGCGCGCATCGGCGTGGCCCGACGCGACATCACCCCGCCGACCGGCATCCGTGCGAAGAACTGGGGACCGGCGGACTGGGAGCGGTCGGAGGGCGCGCACCGTCCGTTCGAGCTCACCGCCCTCGCCGTGATCGCGTCCGACGACCGGCCGCGCGTGCTCCTCGCGGTCGACGGCACGTGGTGGCGTCGTGTCGCCGATGAGCAGGGTGTGCGCGGAGCGATCCTGTCAGGGCTCGGGCTCGAACCCGACCAGCTGATGCTCTCGCTCACACACGCACGCGGGTGCCGTGCTCTGCGCGGCCGACGCGCACCTGCCGGGCGGGGAGCTCATCCCCGGATACCTCGAGGCCCTGGCCGCCGCAGGTGTCGCCGCGGGCCGCGAGGCGCTCGACGGTGCGGTGCCCGGACTCATCGAATGGACGACGGGCACCTGCACGCTCGCCGCCGACCGTGAGCTCGACGTCGACGGACGGGCGCTGGTGGGGTACAACCCCGCAGCGACGGCGGACGACACCGTCACGATCGGCCGTCTCAGCGTCGACGGCGCTGTGCGGGGAACGCTCGTCAACTACGCGTGCCACCCGACCACGCTCGCTTGGCAGAGTCGCGAGGTGTCGCCGGACTACGTCGGGGCGATGCGCGAGATCGTCGAAGCCGCCACCGGGTCGCCGTGCCTGTTCGTGCAGGGGGCCTCGGGCGAACTGGCCCCGCGCGAGCAGTACACCGGCGACGTCGAGGTGGCCGATCGCCACGGACGCTCGCTCGGTCACGCGGTGCTCGCCGCGCTCGACGCCCTGCCCGTACCCGGTGCGGAGCTGACGTTGGAGGGTGTCGTGGAATCGGGCGCTCCGCTCGCGATCTGGGCCGGACATGCCGCCTCGGGTGGGGAGGGCGCCGGAGGATCGGTGTCATCCGTGGACCTGCCGCTGCGCGACCTGCCGACGCTCGATGAACTCGCCGAGGAGTGGAAGGACATCGACCCCCGCTCCCGGGAAGAGCGCCTCGGCCGCGCCCGCAACCTCCGCGACGGATACATCGACGGTCCGACCGTGCAGCACCCCGTGTGGGCCTGGCGGCTCGGCGACGCGGTGATCGTCGGTCACCCCGGCGAGGCATACTCCCGCCTGCAGACCACGCTCCGAGCGCGGTTCCCCGAGACGCCGATCGTGGTGATGAACCTGACGAACGGCCCCGGGTTCGTCTACCTGCCCACGCGCGACGCCTTCGACCGCGGCGCGTATCAGGCGTGGCAGACCCCGCTCGCGCCCGGTGCGCTGGAGCTGCTCGAGGAGCATGCGGTGTCGCTGGTGTCCGCCCTGCTCGCCGGCTGAACTCGACCGGTACACTTGCTATAGCAAATCACCGCAAATGAGGAGAGACATGACCGTGCAGCGCCCCGTCGCCATCGTCACCGGAGGATCGGCCGGCATCGGCTGGGAGATCGGTCAGCGTCTCGCCGCCGACGGCTACCTCGTCGTCGCCGCCGACCGCGTGCCGGGACTCACCGTGGGTGACAACTCCGCCGGCATCCTGTGGCGCGAGCTCGACGTGACCGACCATGCCGGCGTCGACCGGGTGTTCGGCGAGATCGAGGCGGAGCTCGGCCCGATCGAGGTGCTCGTCAACAACGCCGGCATCCAGCGCCACCGCGGCATCGAAGACCTCACGTGGGACGAGTGGTCGGCCGTCGTCGATGTGAACCTGCACGGGGTGTTCGCAGCGCTGCAGGCGGCGGGCAAGCGGATGCTGGAGCGCGGCGAGGGCCGCATCGTGAACATCTCCTCCATCTCCTCCCGCGGCTCCGCGGGGCGGGCACCGTATGCCACGACCAAGGCCGCCGTGATCGGACTGACCTCGACGGCAGGTGCGGAGTGGGCGTCCCGCGGCGTGCGCGTCAATGCGGTCGCACCCGGCTACGTCGATACGGGCGTCTTCCGCCAGGGTGTCGAGGCCGGAACCCTCAGCCTCGACACGATCCTCTCCCGCATCCCCGCGAAGCGCCTGGCCGAGGCGAGTGAGATCGCCGCCGCCGTGAGCTTCCTCGTCTCCGACCAGTCGCGCTACATGAACGGCCAGACGCTCTACGTCGACGGCGGGTTCATGGTCGACTACGGCGTGCCCCTCGCGAAGAAGCCCGACTGAGACCTGCCGCGGCTCTCGGGAGCCCTCGGGAGGAGGTCCTCGGGAGGAGGTCTCACTCGGGAGGAGGTCTCGCTCGGGAGGAGGTTTCGCTCGGGAGGAGATCCTCGGTGCGGAGGATGCCTGGCCCGAATACGTCCTCCCGAACGCGGTTCTCCTCCCGAACACGGCTCACCGCGGGGGCGTTACCCGGGAGGAAGTGCTCGCTCGGGAGGAGATCCTCGTTGCGGAGGATGCCTGGCCCGAATACGTCCTCCCGAACGAGGTTCCCCTCCCGAACGCGGCTCACTCCGGAGCAGGTCTCACCGCAGATACGCGTCGACGAGGAGGGCGCCGCGGATGGTGCGCAGCTCCTCGATGATGCGCGTGATGCTCGCTGCGCCGGTCGAGGAGAGCACCAGGTCGTGAGGACCGAGAGGTTCGAGCTTCCCTGTGCGGACGCGGATGACCTCCCACCCGGCGGCGCGGAGCGCGCGGTCCTTTCGCAGATCCGCGTCCTGCCGCTTGCCGACGTGCTCCAGGCCATGGCGGCCGACCGTGTCGTACTCGAGAGCCACCCTGAGCTCCGGAAACACGATGTCGGGCCACACCTCGGTGTGGCGGAAGAACGGTCGAGACACCTTCACCGCGTTCACGGCCGGGTCGAACTCGATCCGCGTCGCGAGGGCGGCCCGGAGTCGGCCTTCCGCCGCTGAGGCGGGGCGCGGCGCGCACGCGCTCACGAACGCGGTCCCGGTGGGCAGGGCGGGGGTCTTGGTGCACAGCTCCGGCGCAGGGCGACGGGGCTTGCGCGGGAGCGCGCGTGCTTCGCCGAGCACGACCGGTTGGGGGCGGGCGAGCGCGGAGCAGTCCGGACACCACGCCGAGCGGCGGCGCACCTGACCAGGGCGTTCGCGCTGCTCCGTGGGGGTGGCGGCGAATCGGTGCCCGAGCGGGCACTCCCAGCACAGCAGGACGTCGGCCGCGAGCGGGACCTGCGACAGAGCGATCCCGTGGTTCAGCTCCGGGTGGTATTGGCGGATCAGCTCCGGGTACGCCGCCCAGCCCGCACGATACGTGCCCACGTCATACGGAACGGCGCGACCGTGGGAGAACTGCCGTCGCGCCCACCACTGCATCACCGGTTCCGGCACGCGCCGACCATACCTGCGGTCACGGACACCGCGTCGCCCCGTAGCTCGGCGGATGTCGATGTCCCCGGTCCGTGCGACGATCCGCACGTCGACGGGAGAACGGATGCGTGGGGAGGCCACGGTGCTGCACGCCGACCTCGATGCGTTCTACGCGTCGGTCGAGCAGCGTGACGCTCCCGAGCTGCGCGGTCGACCGGTCATCGTGGGCGGTGGCGTCGTGCTCGCCGCGAGCTACGAGGCGAAGGCGCGCGGAGTCCGCACGGCGATGGGCGGTCGACAGGCGCGGGAGCTGTGCCCCGATGCGATCGTCGTCCCGCCGCGGATGGAGGCCTACTCGGCCGCAAGCAAAGACGTGTTCGCGATCTTCCGCGACACGACGCCACTCGTCGAAGGGCTCTCGATCGACGAGGCCTTCCTCGAGGTCGGAGGTCTGCGGCGGATCGCCGGAACCCCGGAAGAGATCGCGGTGCGACTGCGCGAGCGCGTGCGGGCGGAGGCCGGGCTGGCCATCTCGGTCGGGGTCGCTCGCACCAAGTTCCTCGCCAAGGTCGCCAGCGCGGTGAGCAAACCCGACGGACTCCTGGTCGTCGAGCCCGACCGTGAGGAGCAGTTCCTCCTTCCCCTCCCCGTCGAACGGCTCTGGGGCGTGGGCGCGGTGACGGCCGAGAAGCTGCATCGCTACGGCATCCGCACAGTGGGGAACTCGCCGAGCTCGAGGCCGCGACCGCCGAGCGGATGCTGGGCAAGGCGACGGGCGCCCACGTGCACGCCCTTGCCCGGCTGCGGGATCCGCGGCCGGTCGACACCACCCGGCGACGCGGATCCATCGGCTCGCAGCGCGCGCTCGGCAGCCGTATCCGCTCGGCAGAGGAACTCGACCTCATCCTCACGCAGATCGTCGACCGGCTCGCTCGACGTCTCCGCGACGGTGGTCGCGTCTGCCGCACGGTCGTGCTGCGTCTGCGTTTCGGCGACTTCACGAAGGCCACCCGCTCGCGCACGCTTCGAGCGCCGACCGACCGCACCGCCGTCGTGCTCACCGTGGCGCGTGGCCTGCTCGACGCCGCGCAGCCCGAAATCGCCGCGCGCGGCATCACTCTGATCGGCTTCTCACTGACGCAGCTCGACCGCGTCGGGAACGTGCAGCCCGAATTGCCGATCGACTGGGGTGATGAGGCGCGCCTCGACACCGTCCTCGACACCCTGCGCGACCGCTACGGCGCGACCTCCGTGTCGCGTGCGGCTCAGCTCGGGCGCGACCCCGGGTGGTCGTCGCCTCTCCTTCCCGAGCACGAGTGAGCTTCAGGGGCTGCCGCGTTGCGGAGGAGATCTGCCGTAGGGAGGGTGTTTTCCCGCCAGGGGATCCTCCGAAGCGCGGATCTCCTCCGAAGTGCGGGGGTGTGCCACTCGGGGTCTGGGCGTGGTGTGGGTGCGGCGGTGAGGTGTGGGTGCTTCGCGGGGCGGCCGCCGCGTGTTTGCGGAGGAGATTCGCCGTAGGGAGGTTGTATCGCGCCGGAGCCGCCTCCGAAGCGCGGATCTCCTCCGAAGTGCGGGGCTCCGAAGTGGGGGGCTTCCCGATCTCGGCTCAGGCCTTGAGCATGGAGGCGCGCGCGATCAGGCCGTCCACGACGTCGAATGTCGCGATGGTCTCGGTGGCGACACCCGCGTTGATGACCTGCTCCTGCGCGACGACCCACCGTGCGCCGAAGAGCACACTCGTCTCGATGACGCACGACAACTCGGGGTTCTGCAGCCGCGGCTCGTAGAACGCGCGGATCGCGGCCGACCCGACCACGGGCTCGGGTGCGACGCCGGTGATCACGGCATCGTCCGCGTAGGTCGCGACGAAGGCGTCGAGGTCGTGCTCGTTGAAGGCGTCGAGCTGCGCCTGCACGGTCTCGAGAGCGGTGCGGTGGAGGACGGTGCGGTCAGTCAATGCGAACTCCTCCGTTGACGTCGTACGTCGCTCCGGTGATGAAGCGCGCGCGCTCCGAGGCGAGCGATGCGATGATCCAGGCGACGTCCGCCGGTTGGCCGAACGCCCCGAGCGGGATCCCGGCCTCGAGCTTCGCGCGACCCTCGCCCTGCAGCTGGTCGGTGATGGCACTCGCGACCGGACCGGGGGTGACGGCGTTGACGCGGATGCCCTCCGCGGCGAGGTGGCGTGCGAAGCTGCGCGTGATCGCGAGGATCGCCCCCTTGCTCGCGGCGTAGTGGATGCCGGTCTGCAGCGCGCCGACCTGACCGGCGATCGAGGCGATGTTGATCACGGAGCGATCGCCGTCGGCGGCCCGAAGCAGGGGGAGTGCGCCCCGGGTGAGGAAGAAGGTGCCACGGGCGTTGGTCTCGAGGACCATGTCCCACTCGTCGAAATCGATGTCGTCGTACGGGGTGTACGGGCACACGCCGCCGTTGTTGACCAGCACGTGCAGCGAACCCCAGGTGGCCGTGATCTCGCCGATCAGGGCGTCGATCGACGCGCGCTCGCGCAGATCGAGGCGGGAGACGTGCACCTCGGGCGACCTGGCTTCGCGGCACTCCTCGGCGACGCGGGCGGCTTCGGCCTCGCGCCCCGTGTACGTGATCCAGAGGGAGACGCCCTCGCGGGCGAGGTCGAGGGCGGCGGCGGTTCCTATACCGGAACTGGCACCCGTGATCAGTGCGCGGCGAGTCATGTGCTCGATGCTATAGCAAGATTCCCGTGCTGTACACGCATTTGCTAGATGCTATAGCATCGCTCTCATGACCGAGCCCTTCATCCTCGTCAGCGACTGCGACCTGCCAGGAACCGTCATCGAAGACACCCTCCGACAGGCGGGACTCCGCGCCGAGCGCGCGGCATCCGGCAGCGTGGACGACATCGCCGCCCGCGGAGCCGACGCCCAGGGGCTCGTCGTCCAGTGGGCGCAGATCACCGGCGAGGTGATGGATCGGATGCCGAATCTCCGCATCATCAGCCGCGTCGGCATCGGCTACGACATGGTCGACGTCGAGGCGGCGACCGCTCGCGGCATCGCCGTCGCGAACACCCCGAGCTACTGCATCGAAGAGGTCGCCGCCCACACGATCGCCATGATCATGACCCAGGCCCGCGGCCTCCCCGCCTACGACCGTGCGGTGCGCGGAGGCACGTGGAAGGCCGTCGATGCGCGCCCGATGGCGGTGCGCCCCTCGACGACCACCGTCTCGGTGCTCGGGTTCGGCCGCATCGGCTCGATCGTGGCCCGTGGCTGTCGCGCCCTGGGCTTCCGCGTCGTCGTCGCCGACCCGTACGCCTCCCCGACGCCGTGCGTGCGGCAGGATGCGAGCCCGTCGAGATCGCGGATGCCGTGGCGCGCGCCGACATCCTGACGCTCCACGTTCCGCTCACCGACGCCACCAGGCACCTCATCGACGCCGAGGCGCTCGCGACCATGAAGCAGGGCGCCGTCGTCGTGAACACCTGCCGTGGGCCGCTGATCGACGAGGACGCTCTCGCCGCGTCGCTGCATGCCGGACACGTGGGTGCTGCCGCCCTCGACGTGTTCGCGGGGAGCCGCTCGCCGCCGATTCCCCGCTGCGCGACCTCGACCAGGTGCTCCTCACGCCCCATGCCGCCTGGTACTCGCCCGAAGCGCTGGCGGATCTGCCGGTGCACGCGGCCGACAACATCATCCGCTACCTCGCCGGCGAGTCGGTGCCGATCGTCAACCCCGCGTTCGCCGCGGCGCGCTGACCGCTTCCACCCGGCGGCCTGTGTCCGGGGCACGGTTCCTTGTGCTGAGTGCACCGTGTCCCGGGCAGAGGCCGTCGGGGCTCGTGGCGCGCCGGCTCAGGCATTCCTGCGAGATCAGGCAACATCGCTGCGAAACGGCCTGTTCTGGCGCGATCGCCTGTTCCGGCCGTGAGTCGTGCGGCGCGAAGACCCGGTAGCGTCAGCCGGCGAACGGGGTGACCGGGAGGCCGCGTGCTCCTGGCCGCACGGCGAACACCGATCCGGCCTCCGTGCCGTGGTCGGCGGGCAGACCCTGTGCCGAGGTGGTGATGTAGAGCGTGCCGAGGTCGTCGTCGCCGAACGTGCACGCCGACACCTGGGGTACCGGGAGCTCGATGGCCGCGATCTGCCGACCCGATGCGTCGTATCCGTGCACGGCGCCGCCACCCCACAGTGCGACCCAGACGCTGCCGTCGGCGGCGACGGTGAGGCCGTCCGGGAGTCCCTGCTCTTCCGGGATCACGGCGAACGACCGGCGGCCGCGGAGGTCGCCCTCCACGACGTCGAACACGTCGACGCGGTGGGTCATGGTGTCGACGTAATAGGCGCGTCGGCCGTCGGGAGCGAAGCCGATCCCGTTCGACACGGTCGCCCGCGGCAGCACGGTCGAGACCTCCAGTTCGGGACCCATCCGCAGCACGCTCCCCGCATCCGGAGTCGCGTCGTAGGCCATCGATCCCGCGAGGAGGCGGCCGCGAGGGTCGCAGCATCCGTCGTTCATGCGCACCAGGGGGTCCTCGAACAGCGTCGCGACGGCATGGGTCTCGCCGTCGACGTCGTCGGCCAGATACACGGTGCGCGCGCCGACAGCCACGAGGCCGCCGCCGGTGCGGGGCCGGGCGAAAGCCAGGTACTCGTCGTCGATGTGCTGCCTGGTCACGCCGTCGGGGCGCAGCGCGAGCAGGTCTCCGGCCTCGCCGTCGACCCAGCGGAGTCCACCCCACCCCGGCCACCACACGGGTCCTTCGGCGTGATGCGCGACCGGACCGGTGACGTTGTCCGGCGTCATGCTTCTTCGCGGGGCTGCATGCGCGGCGGTGCGGGGCGCAGCGGGTGGACGATCGGCATCGGCTCGGGCTCGGGGGCGGGAGCGGTCTCCGCGGCAGGAGCGGGCTCGGCGTCGGCTGCGGGAGTCGCGGTGCCCTGCGCCGGCAGCTCCCGCGCGACCTGCTTCTCGAGCACGGTGACGGCGGCATCGGAGAGCAGGATGAGCCCGTCGAGTTCTTCGCGCACCCTCTTGTAGGCGACGTTGCGCTCCGCCTGTGTCGCCGACTCGTCGACCGCGACCTTGAGCAGCTGCTGCGCCCGTTCGAGTCGTTTGCGCTCGGGGCCCGTGAAGGTCGAGTCGCGCAGGCGCCTGGCGTCCTTCTCCGCGATCTCGAACGCGACCGCGTAGTCGCCCACGGCCTGCAGGTACTCGGTGATCTGCTGCTCCGACACCTTCGCGTCCGCGGATGCCGGGCGCAGGGCGTCTGCGGTCTTCTTGGCGCGCAGGAACGCGGCGGTCAACGGCTGGCGTCCGTCGCTCATGGCGGGGAAGGCGATCAGTTTCGCGACGTCGAGCTCGTAGTCGAGCCAGCGGGCGGTGATCTCGTCGTGCTCGGCGAAGAGTCGTGCGACGAGGTCGTTCGGGACGACGGATGCCGTGGTGTCGACGACCGAGGGGCCGCGCCGCTTGGACTGCTGGGTGAGTGCGCGCGCCTCGATCTCGGCGGTCTTCAGTTGCGCTTTCATGCGAAGGGTCTCCAGGCGGCGCTCGTGACGGCGCTTGGAACTGCGCTCCCATGCCTTCGCCGCACCGCCGGCCATCCCCATGACGGGGAAGATGAGCCACCAGTAGTTCTGCGCGAAGGTGCCGAGGCCCCGGATGAACTCGTCCATGATGGGTTCAGCCTACTGCGCGGGCACCGCGCTCCCGAGGGGAGTCCAACCCTCCGTCGATCCCGCTCTCACCAGTCGTGGACGGTGCCGTCGAGGAGGCGGTTGTACGGGAGGTACGCCTGCTCGTACGGGTACTTCCCTGCCTCGTCGACGTCGAGCTCCACTCCGAGACCGGGCCTGTCACCGGGGTGCAGGTAGCCGTCGGTCCAGGTGAACGACTGCTGGAAGACCTGGTCGGTGCGTGACCCGTGCTTCATGTACTCCTGGATGCCGAAGTTGTGGATCGACAGACCCAGGTGCATCGCGGCGGCCATGCCGACCGGGGAGATGTCGGTCGGCCCGTGCATGCCCGACTTGATCTGGTACAGCGCCGCGTAGTCGAGTGTCTTCTTCAACGCGCTGATGCCGCCCATGTGGGTGACGGCGCCGCGCACGTAGTCGATGAGCTGGTCGCGGATGATGTCCTTGAAGTCCCACACCGTGTTGAAGATCTCCCCGATGGCGAGCGGGGTGGTGGTGTGCTGGCGTACGAGCCGCAGGGCTTCCTGGTTCTCGGCCGGGGTGCAGTCCTCGAGCCAGAACAGGTCGTACGGCTCGAGGTCCTTGCCCAGCCGCGCGGCCTGGATCGGCGTCATCCGGTGGTGGCCGTCGTGCAGGAGCGGGATGTCGGGGCCGAACTCGTTGCGCACCGCCTCGAACACCCCGGGCAGGTGCGTGAGATAGGCACGGGTGTCCCAATCCTCTTCGACCGGCTTCGCGCCGCGGCGGGCGGGTTCGTGGTCGTAGCGCACGTTCGCGTCGCCGACATCCGCGCCCTGGGCGGCGATGCCGTAGATGGCCTTGAGCGTCGGCACACCGGTCTGCACCCGGATCGCCTTGTACCCCTGTTCCTGGTGCGCGCGGATCGAGTCGAACAGCTCGGGCAGCTCCTTGCCCGAGGCGTGCCCGTAGGCCATCAGTCCGTTCCGGCTCGCGCCGCCGAGCAGCTGGTACACCGGCATCCCCGCGACCTTGCCCTTGATGTCCCACAGCGCCATGTCGACCGCGGCGATCGCCGCCATCGTCACGGGCCCGCGACGCCAGTACGCGCCGCGATACAGGAACTGCCACGTGTCCTCGATGCGGGACTCGTCGGCGCCGATCAGCAGCGGCACCACGTGCTCCGTCAGATACGCCACCACGGCGAGCTCACGTCCGTTGAGAGTGGCATCACCCAACCCCGTCACGCCGTCGGCGGTCGTGATCTTCAGGGTGACGAAGTTCCGGTCGGGGCTGGTGACGATCACCTCGGCCTTGTCGATGGTCATCGGCGGCCTCCTGCGGCGGCGGTCGTGTCGGCGGCGGTCAGGTCGGTCGCGGTGTCTCCGGCGATGAGGACCTCGCGCGGAGTGATCGCGGGGTCGCCGGGGGCCCAGTCGAACACCAGCACGTCGGCGCGCGCTCCCGGGGTCCAGTGCGGGCCGTCGTCGAGGACGGCGGCGGGGGGCCGTGCTCGCGAGCCGCACCGCGGTCGCGAGAGATCCGGTGAGACGCGCGACGGTGGCGACACCGACATCGAGCGTCTGGACGGAGCCGGCGAGGAATCCGGTGGACACGTGACGCAGTGCGCCGTCGTCGGCGAGGTGCACGCCTCCGCCGACCGTCGACAGCCCGCCCTCGGTCAGGGCCGCAGGAGTGGCGACGGCGTCGCTGACGAGGAAGATGCCGTGGTCGCGCTTCGCGGCGATCATGGTCGCGAGCGTGCTGTCGGGCAGATGATGGCCGTCGGCGATGACCCCGGCCGCGAGCCGGGGCTCCGCGAGCTGCGCCCAGAGATAGTTCGGGTGCCGGGGAGCACGGCGTGCGCGCCGTTGCCGAGGTGCGTGGAGAGCGTGGCGCCGGCGTCGACCACCGCGGCGATCTCGGCATCCGTCGCGTGCGTGTCCGACCGCGACCCGTACGCCGTGCGCGACGAGGAAGCGTGTGGCCTCGGCGGAGCCGGGGTGGTGGGGAGAGGGTCACCACGCGCAGGAGCCCCGGTGCGGCGTCGAGCCAGGACTGCAGCTCGGCGATCTCCGGTGGGCGGATGTGCGCGAGCGGGTGCACGCCGCGAGGCCCGTCCTGGTCCGACAGGCTCGGCCCTTCGACGTGGATGCCGGCGACGGCTCGTGAGGTCGCGGTCGACGCCCGCACGGCCTCGTCGATCGCCCGGATTCGCGCGATCATGTCGGCGGGAGATGCGGTGATCACGGTCGGGAGGAACCGGGTGACGCCGTGCTCTGCGAGCGAGCGCGCCATCGCGGCGACGTGCTCGGGCGAAGGATCCGCGGCGTTGGCGTCGCCGTCGAGGTGTCCGTTGACCTGCAGATCCACGAGTCCAGGGCCGATCCACGGCGACCCGTCACCGGGATCGGGGATCGCCGTGAGCGCGCTGATCCGGCCGTGCTCGACGACGACCTCCAGCCCTCCGGCGCCGAGCGCGTTCCGCCCCTGCAGCGTCTGGGCCGTCATCGCGCCGCCTGCGCGGTCGCGCGGGAGCGGATGCAGCAGCGATGCCGCGTCGCGGTCGACGTGCACCTCGCAACGCGGGTGACGCCGCAGCACGGTGCACGGCCAGTGCGAACTGATCGGCTCTTCGACCAGCGCCCGTACCGCCTCGGCCTTTCGGGCATCCGGAACGGCGCACACGAGGTGGGCTCCGCTCATGAGTGCCGGGATCGTCAGCGTCAGCGCGTGGGTGGGCACGGCGTCGAGCGTATCGAAGCACTCGTCGTCGACCTGCTGCACACGGCTGGCGAGGTCGAGCTGCACCGTGCGCACCGGGCACGGGTCGCTCAGGTCGGCATCGGGCGGGTCGTTGAATGCGATGTGGCCGTTGACGCCGATACCGAGGCTCACGAGGTCGATGGGTCCTTCTTCGAGCAGGGCGGTGTACTCGTCGGTCGCGGCCCGCGTGCCGAGCTCGGTGCGGATGGGGTGGAAGGCGGCGGGGTGCACGATGTCGACCAGGTGCGTGCGGAGCCAGGTGCCGAAGCGCTGCGGCGCCGCGGGGTCCAGATCGAGGTACTCGTCCATGTGCAGGATCGTGACGCGGTCCCAGGGCACATCCGGTTCCGCGGCGAGGGCGCGGTACACGTCGAGCTGGCTCGGGGCGGCTGCCGCGATCATCCGTGCGGAGCCGCGGGCGGCCACGGCTTCGCGCAGCGTTCGCGCCGCCGATCGCGCGGCGGCGGCGCCCATCGCGGTGCGGTCGGGATGGGCGTGCAGGGCGAACGTCGTCGTGCTCATGATTCGCAAGAGTAATGCAACCGCTTGCAAAGTCAAGCCTCCGATCCGGATTCACCCGCCGGGTGCCGGCGGGGCGTCGGGTGTGCGCACGCGCCCCGGTCGCGCGCAGCCACGGTGCGCGGGCTTAGTGTGTGTGACGTGACAGGCAACAACAGGAAGACGACGTCGACGTCGGTGACGATCGGCGACATCGCGCGCGTGGCCGGGGTCTCGCGATCGACGGTGTCTCGCGCGTTCAGCCGACCGGAACTGCTCAATCCCGAGACCGTGCGACGGGTCAAGGTCGCAGCCGACGAACTCGGGTATGTCGTGAACCATGCGGCCAGGGCGCTGTCGACCGGGCGCTTCGGCAACGTCGCCGTCGTCGTGCCCGACATCGCCAACCCGTTCTTCCCTCCGCTCGTGCGACGGGTGCAGACGCTGGCGGACGCGGCGGGGTACGCCGTGTTCCTCGGCGACTCCGACGAGATCGCCGACCGCGAGGCCAACCTCACCTCGCGCCTCAGCGCTCAGGTCGAGGGCTTCGTGCTGGCCTCTCCTCGACTCGACGAGGAGCGCATCCGCGAGCTCGATGCGGCTCGGCCGGTCGTGCTCGTGAACCGCGACATCGACGGCCTCGCCCGGGTGCTGATAGATCCGAGCGGCGGGCTCGACGAGGCGGTCGCGCATCTGCACCGCCTCGGCCACACGCGCGTGGTGTACCTCTCGGGACCGCGGGAGTCGTGGTCGGATCAGCAGCGCAGGGCGGCGCTGGCCAGGGCTGCCGAGCGGGCGGGGCTCGACGTCATCGTGCAGGAGCTCGGCCGCCCCAGCTCGGCCGGCGGGCGCGACGCCGTCGGTGGCATCCTCGCCTCAGGGGCCACCGCCGTGATCGCCTTCGACGACGTGGTCGCCCAGGGCGTGATGGCAGGGCTGGCGCTGCGGGGGATCGACGTCCCGCACGACATCAGCGTGATCGGATGCGACGACACGCTCGCCTCCGGCACGCATCCGGCGCTCACGACGATCTCCGCGGCATCCGCGGCGGCGGGCGATGCGGCGGCGGAACTCCTGCTCGGCATCCTCTCCAGCGGCGAGCGCTCAGACGCCCGTGTGACGATCGCCACGCACCTGGTGATCCGGGCCACGACAGAGGCCGCCCGCACGTCGGGAGCCTGACCGGCGGTTGACAGTGCAACCGGTCGCATGATTCACTGTCGCCCATGCTTCGGATCGCGATCATCGGCGCCGCCCATCCGCACGTGGACTATGTGCCAGACGAGCTGACGCGCTCCGACCGCGACGGGTTCGTGCTCGTCGGGGTGCACGACCCCGACCCTGCGGTCGCCGAGCAACACGCCGCGCGCTTCGGTGTGCCGGCGTTCGGCCGCGCCGACGACCTCCTGGCCGAGGACATCGACATCGCGGTGATCGCCGGGGTCTACGGAGCGCGAGGCTCCGACGTCGTCGCCGCGCTGCATGCGGGAGCCCACGTGCTCGCCGACAAGCCGCTGTGCACCTCCCAGGCCGAGCTCGACGAGATCGAGGCCGCCGCGGCGGAGGCCGACCGCACGGTGAGCCTGCTGCTCGAGAAGCGCGGCTACCCCGAGACCCTCGCCGCGCTCGCCGTGGTCGAGGCGGGGGAGCTCGGCGACATCGTCGGCATCACCTCGTCAGGGCCGCACAAGCTCAACCGCGCTCAGCGCCCCGCATGGTTCTTCGACCCCGCGCAGTACGGCGGCATCCTGACAGACTTGGCGGTGCATGACCTCGATGCCGCGCTGCTGTTCGCGCCGGCCGACGAGGGGTCATCCGCGGCGCCGTGTCCGCACCGCTCGATGCGACGCCGGGGTTCGCGCGCTACGGCGTCGCCACGCTCACCACGCCGACCGCGGTGGTCTCGAGCGAGGTGAGCTGGCTCACCCCCAGGCATCCGATGTGCACGGCGACTACCGTCTGCGCCTGGTCGGCACGTGCGGTACCGCCGAGATCTTCTGGGCGCGCGGACGCGTCGAGGTGACGACAAGCGACCGGCCGATGCGTGTCCTCGATCTGCCGGAAGGCCGGCGCCCTGCCGAAGAAGCGCTCGACGCCTTCGCCGCCGGACGCACTCCCGAGGTCGGCACCCGCGAGTCGGTCGCGGTGACCAGGCTGGCCCTGCTCGCCCAGGCATCGGCCGACCGTGGCGGCGAGGCCCTCGCCTGGTCGCGCGACGCCGACTAGCCGACACTTCCGGCACTCACCCCCCACGACAGGAGACACCATGACCGAACCGCTGCGCATCGCGATCGTCGGAGCGGGTGTGATCGGCGCTGTGCATGCACGACTGGTCGCGACCCTCGGCGAAGACGGCGTGCTCGCCGCGGTCGTCGACGTGGAGGAGTCCCGCGGTCGTGCGCTCGCCGAACAGTACGGCGTGCCGTTCCATGTCTCCGCGGCGGAGGCGTACCGCACCGAGAAGATCGACATCGCGGCGATCTGCCTTCCCAGTGCGTTCCACGCGGCGGCGGTGATCGAGGCCCTCGAAGCGGGCGTGCACGTGATCGTCGAGAAGCCGATCGACGTGACGCTCGATGCCGCCGACCGTGTGCAGGCCGCCGAGCGGGCCACCGGCCGTACGGTGTCGGTCATCAGCCAGCGCCGCTTCCAGCCCGTGGCCTCGTTCATCCGTCGCTCGATCGACGAGGGTGCGCTCGGGCGTGTGACGTCCGGCGTCGTCGAGTCCGCGTTCTTCCGCGCTCAGGAGTACTACGAGTCGGGCGACTGGCGCGGGACGGCTGCCATCGACGGCGGCGGCGCCCTCATGAATCAGGGCATCCACGCCCTGGATCTGCTGCTGTGGATGCTCGGCAGGCCGGTGTCGGTCAGCGCCAAGACGGGTCGTCTCGCCCACGAGGGCATCGAGGTGGAAGACGTCGCCGGGGCCACGATCGAGTTCGAGAGCGGCGCGATCGGCCTGCTGCTCGCGAGCACCGCCGCATACCCCGGGCTCCCGGTGCGCCTGGCGGTGCACGGCTCGCACGGGACGGCCGTCATGGAGAACGAGGGGGGCTGGCCTTCTTCGCCTCGGCCTCCGCGCCGCAGCCCGAGCCCGATTCGCTGCTCGAGCGCGATGTGCCGGAAGGCTGGCTCGACGTCGACGTGGCGCATCGTCGGCAGTACGTCGACGTGGTGGGGGCGATCCGCTCGGGCGGCCGGCCCGCGATCACCACCGACGACGGACGCCGGGCACTGCAGGTCGTGCTCGCCGTGTACGAGTCGGCCCGCATCGGTCGTCCGGTCGACCTCCACGAGTGAAAGAGGATGAGAGACATGGAAACGAAGAACGTCGCGATCGTCGGCATCGAGAACAGCCACGCCGAGGAGATCATCCGCTACCTCAATGTCGAGCGTCCGGCCGGGGTGCCGGTGCGTGTCGTGGCGCTCGTCGCCGGAGAACCGGACCGCACGCGTGAGCTCGCGGAGCTCGGCGGCATCGAGCGGATCGTCGCGGAGTCGAGTGACCTGCTCGGCAGCGTCGACGCGCTGATCGTCACCTCGCGCGACGGCGCCCTCCACCGCGCGCACGCCGTGCCGTTCCTCGAGGCGGGTACGCCCGTCTGGGTCGACAAGCCGCTCGCCGCGAGTGTCGCGGATGCGCAGGCGATCGTCGCCGCGGCCGAGCGGGGCGGCACGGTGCTCACCTCGTCGTCGGCTCTGCGCTGGGTGGCCGACACCGACGCGATCGCCGAGGGGCTGACGTCGATCGGCGAGCTGCAGGCCGTCACCGTGACAGGTCCGGCGGATGCGGCGAGTCCGTACAGCGGCATCTTCTTCTACGGCATCCACGTCGCCGACGTCGCGCAGCGGCTGGTGCCCGGCGACCCCGAAGCCATCGACCTGCAGCGTCTCCCCAGCGGAGTCGTGGCCCGCTACCGGGTGGGCGGCGTGCTCGTGACGCTCGAGTTCATCCGCCCGGACGGCGACGGCCAGGTTCCCTTCCGTGCGACCGCGGTCGGCGGTCACGGGGTCGTCAGCCGTGACATCGTGCTCGGCGCCGACTACGTGCAACCCGGGGTCGATGCGTTCGCGCGGATGCTCGCGACCGGCGCCGCACCGATCCCGACCGCCCAGCTGCTCGCTCCGATCGCGGTCCTCGAGACGGTGGCGCGCGAGGGCGCAGCAGTCGCCGTCTGAGCCGTGCAACGCGGTGCAGCGAACGCGCTCTTGTGGCAGCGGATCCCGGCACCAGGCGTCTCACACTCCCCGATTTAGCCCTGGTAATCAAACAGAAACACAACCGTTACACCCTCTTCAATGAAGAAGCTATTGTAATGCAACCGTTTGCACGTTAGCGTGAGAATCGGTTGAAACACCCGTTCATCGGGCGCCTTTCGGGGCCCGTCGAGGAAGACCATGGAGGAACGAGAATGGCAAGACGCACCTTGATCGCGGCGGCCGCTTCACTGGCCGCGGTGCTGGCCGTCACCGGCTGCAGCTCCGGCGCCGGGAACGACGGAGAAGGCGACGCCGAGAGCGGAGACCTCCGCGTGTGGCTCATGCAGGATTCCGTGTCCGACGATGCGGTCGCGTGGCTCGAAGACGAGTTCGCCGCCCAGAACCCCGGCTCCACGCTGACCGTCGAGATGCAGCCATGGGACGACATCGTCTCCCGGCTCCAGACCTCGCTCGCCAGCAAGTCCGAGACGCCGGACATCGTCGAGATCGGCAACACGAAGACCGCGACCTTCGCGAACGTCGGGGCGCTCGCCGACATCTCCGACCTGTACGACGAGGTCGGCGGCGACGACCTGATCCCGAGCTTCGTCGACCAGGCGACACTCGACGGCAAGACCTACGCCTACCCGCTGTATGCCGGAACCAGCGTCGTGTTCTACCGCACCGACCTCCTCGAGAAGGCGGGCATCGCCGCACCCGAGACGCTCGACGATCTCGTCGCGGCAGCCGCGACGGTGCAGCAGGCGAACCCCGACGGCGTCGAGGGCTTCAAGGGCATCTACTTCCCGGTCGTCGATGTGCACGGTCTGGAGGGCTGGCTGTTCTCGCACGGTGCGAACTACGCCGAGGAGAAGGACGGCGCCTGGGTCAGCGGCCTCGACACCCCGGAGGCCAAGTCCGCGCTCGAGCAGATGCAGACGCTCTGGCAGAACTCGGCGCTCGGTGCGCTCGACGCCAAGGAGACCGCTGGCAACCCCTGGGTGCCGTACAACAACGGCGAGGTCGCGATGTTCTCGTACCGCGTGTTCGCGCAGGACAGCATCTCGGAAGATCTCGCTGGGGTCACCGGCGTGATGGCGCTGCCTCCCGTCGAAGCGGGCGGGGAGAGCCACCAGTTCCTCGGCGGGTCCAACGTGGGCATCGCGGCGAACTCCTCGAAGCAGGAACTCGCGAAGAAGGCCATGAAGCTCATCCTCAGCGAAGACTTCATGAGTCAGCTCGCCGAGGACTCCGGATGGGTACCGGGCAACACGCAGTACGCGTCCGCCATCCCCGACGGCATCGTCGACGCCGAGCTGCAGCAGCAGATCGCCGACACGAGCGCCCTCACCCCTGCCGCCCCGAACTGGGCGATCGTCGAAGGCAACAACATCCCGGTCGATCTCTACTCGGCGATCGCCAAGGGCGAGGACATCGACGACGTGGTCACGCGCATCGGCGCGAAGATCGAAGAGACCCTCAACGCCGACTGATGATGTCCACTCCCGTGATCGATGTCGAGGCCGCCCCCGAGGCGACCCCGCAGCAGCCCGCTCCCCGCACGCGCCCGCGTCGCGTGCGGGGGGCACTGCTCCCGTACCTGCTGATCACCCCGCTCCTCGTGGCGGTGCTGATCGCTCTCGGCTGGCCGCTGCTGCAGCAGTTCCTGATGTCGCTGCAGAAGTTCGGGCTCGCGCAGCAGTTCGGTGCGGAGCCGGAATGGGTCGGACTCGCCAACTACGGCAAGATCCTGACCGACCCGAACATGTGGGTCGTGTTCTTCCGCTCCGTGCTCTTCTGCGCCGTGTGCGCCTCGCTGTCGATGGTGATCGGGATGCTGATCGCGCTGCTGCTGACCAAGGTGAGCAGCTGGGCGCGCATCGCCCTGCAGGTGACGCTGCTGCTCGTGTGGGCCACACCCGCGCTCGTGACCATGGTCATCTGGCAGTGGCTGTTCGACGCCCGCTACGGGCTGGTGAACTGGATCCTCGCGCGCATCGGCTTCCCCGACATGGCCGGGTTCCCGTGGACCTCGACACCGATGGGTGTGTTCACGATCGCCGCGATCACCGTGATCTGGGGCAGCCTGCCGTTGATCGTCTTCATGATCTACTCCGCGTTGACCCAGGTGCCCACCGAGGTGCTGGAGGCCGCCGAACTCGACGGCGCGGGGCCGTGGACGCGCTTCCGGCACGTCACGATGCCGCTCATCACACCGGCGGTCATGATCGTCGGACTCCTGCAGATCGTGTGGGACCTGCGCGTGTTCACGCAGATCTACGTGCTGCAGCAGGCGGGCGTCTCGATCGAGGAGACCAACCTCCTCGGCACCTACATCTACCGGATCGGCATCGGCCAGGGCGAGTACGGCGATGCGTCGGCACTGGCGACGATCGTGCTGATCCTGACCCTGCTGCTCACCTGGAAGTACATCGCGAAGATGTTCGCCCAGCAGAAGGAGGCCGCGGAATGAGCGTCCCGATCATGACCCGTACGACCGACATCCCCGCGGTCGTGCCCCCGCGCTCACGCCGCACCATCGGCAGCCGCAACGACGTGCGGCGGCGCACCTGGAACGGCGTCGCGGTCGCCGCCGCGTTCCTCCTGGTGTTCCCCATCTACTGGATGGTGAACACCGCCCTCTCCGACAACGAGGAGCTCTTCTCGCGCACGCCGCGGTTCTTCCCGTTCCCGCTCAGCTTCGACAGCTTCGCGGGGATCCTCGCTGACAGCGGCTTCTGGTCGGCGCTCGGCATGAGCGCCGCGGTCACCGTGGTCGTGGTCATCGTCGCGGTGCTGTTCGGATTCTTCGCGGCCATCGCCGTGAGCCGGTTCCGCTTCAAGGGCGGCGGACTCATCATCCTGCTCGTGCTGATCGTGCAGATGATCCCCACCGAGGCACTGTTCATCTCGCAGTTCCGCATGCTCGACGGGTGGCACCTGCTCAACACGGTGGGCGGCCTGTCGCTGCTCTACATCGGCACGGTCGTCCCGTTCACGGTGTGGCTGCTGCGCGGGTTCATCCACGGCATCCCCGCCGAGCTCGAAGAGGCCGCGATGGTCGACGGGTGCAGTCGGTTCGGGGCGTTCATGCGGGTGACCCTGCCCCTTCTCGGACCCGGAATCGTGACGGCATCCGTCTTCGCGTTCCTCCAGGCGTGGAACGAATACACGCTCGCCCTCGTCGTGATGACGAAGCCGGGCAATGCCACTCTGCCGCTCTGGCTGCAGACCTTCAGCAGCGAGCTGTCGGCCACGGACTGGGCGGGCATCATGGCGGGCGCCACGCTGATCTCGGTACCGGTCGTCATCCTGTTCCTGTTCGTGCAGGGTCGCCTCGGCGCAGGCATGATGGCCGGTGCTGTGAAAGGCTGACGCCGGAGGGGGAAGAGCGCCGGTCCTGCGGGGCCGGCGCTCTCGCGTGCGGCGCGATCAGTCGACGTGGTCGTCGAGCATCCGGCGCACCTCGGGGTCGGCGGCGAGGTCGGGGGCCAGCAGGTCGAGCAGCGCGTGGTGCGGGTCGTCGCAGGATGCCCGCGTCGCCAGGTCGGTCGCGGCCGCGTCGTCGAGCGGGCGTCCGGCGACGACCTCGGCGACGACGAACTGCGTCCAGGCGGCGATCGCGACGATGCCCGCCTCTCCCGTCTCGCCCTCGGCGCGCGCGCGGCGGACCGGTTCGACGATGCGGGCTCGCAGCTTCAGACTGCCGTCTGCGGCGATCTGGCGCAGGTGGTGTGCGATGCGCGGGTTCGCGAAGCGGGTGAGCAGGGCCTCGCGGTAGTCGGGGGAGGGCGAGGTCGACGCCGGTCCGGTGCGCGGACGGCTCGAGGCGCCGCTGGGCGAGATCCCACAGGTCGTTCACGAGAGCGGCGCATTCGGGGTCGGCGATGGCCTCGGCCACGGTCTCGTGTCCGCGCAGGGCACCGTCGTAGGCGAGGAGCGAGTGCGCGCCGTTGAGCATCCAGAGCTTGCGCTGTTCGAAGGGCTCGATGTCCGACACGAACGAGGCCCCGGCATCCTCCCAGCGCGGGCGTTCGGCGCGGATGCGTCCGCTCAGGATCCAGCTGTGGAAGGGCTCGGTGACCACCAGCGCCTCGTCGTGGACGCCGGTGCGCGTCGCGATGGCGTCGACGTCGGCGGGGGCGGTGCGGGGCGTGATGCGGTCGACCGAGGTGGTCACGACGTCGACGTGCGCGTCGATCCAGGCGCCGAGCAGCGGTGACGTCAGCGAGGCGAGGTCGGCGAGGGCCGTCCGCAGCGCGGTGCCGTTGTCGTCGAGGTTGTCGCACGGGATCAGGGTGATCGTGCTGTCGGGGAGAGCGCGCCGTCGGGCGTCGAGCGCCCAGAGCAGCCGAGCGGGCATGGACCGCAGGACGCCGTTCTCGACGGCTCCCGGCACGTCGTCGTGGTGATCGGCGAGGGCTCCCGCCAGTGCGCAGATGTCGGCCGTGACGTCGGGGTCGGCGATGTCGAGGCGGCCGTCCGTCCGGCGGCGATAGCCCTTCTCGGTGACCGTGAGCGTCACGACCGCGACCTCCGGGCGCGTGAGGTAGTCGCGCAGCGCGTCTGTGTCGCCGCCGTCGTGCGCGGCGACGATGCTCTCGACGGTCTCGAGCCGATCGCCGTCCGGGCCGCGGGTGAGCAGCGTGTAGACGTCGTCCTGCCGCTCGAGGGTCTGGGCCGCTTCGGGTGAGCGCCCGGTGAACGCGGCGATGCCCCACTCCCGCCGGGCGTCCGCGTGTGCGGTGTACCAGGCCTGGTGGGCGCGGTGGAAGGCGCCGAGTCCGAGGTGCACGATGCGGACGGGCGCGCGAGGGGCGGTGCGGTGGGGACTGTCGTGCACGGGGCTCCTCGGCTGGATCGTCGACCCGGCGGAGGGCCTGCATTCAACCTATGATGCGGACAACCATCATGCAAGCGGTTGCACTGCTGGGGTCGGCGAATCAGCCGTCGCGAGCAGGGCGGCGCCCTTTCTTACTCGAGGAGGTTGGCGACCTCAGGGCCTCCGGGCGCTCCGACCAGGGCAAGACTCAGCTGAGCGCGCTCGGCGAGCTGGAGCGCGCTCTCTGAATGCGCGATGCGCGCGTGCGTGATCCGGTCAAGCCCTGCGCCGACGAGGGGCGCGCAGGTTCTCAGCGTCGCATCGCGGGCGAGCGTGTCAGTCGAACCGCCGTGCATCACGATGTTGCGTTGCCGGTAGAGCCGTCGCATAGCACCACGCACGTGTGCCTCCACATCGTGAAGGGTGTGGCGCTTGGCTGTCATCAGACGAGTCATGCGAGATTCCGCTGCCCGATCGGAGGATGCTCGGAGCCTTAGCGACTGCCCGCTCGCCAGGGCGGAGGCGACGATCGCGCTTCGCTCCTGATTGGACGACGCTGCGGCCAGGCGGATGCTGATGGCATCCGGCACAGCGGGGGAGTGCTGATACGACAGTGCGGTGAGATCGGCGCGGGGCCAGGAGCACGCAACGAGTGACGCCATCCGGTCGGCTGCGACCGCTCCGCGTCCGAGTTTCGAATCCTCCGGGTCTTGCGACGACACGAGGAGCGCCTCGACCGCAGCCCATCCAGACGCGATCGCAGGGCCGGGAGAACCCAGGTTGAGCACAGAGGCGAGCTCAAGAGCGTCATCGAGGTCGGTCCGGTCACTCACGTCATAGAGCCGAGATTCGGCGACGAGAGAAAGGACGAACGCTCCACGGCTCGTCCGCTCGAGCTTGAATGGGCGTGTCGATCCCGACACCCAGATGGACCCTTGCGGCTCGGGAGCTTCTCCCCGCCCACGGGCGAGCGTCGCGCGCGATATCAGGCGGTCAACACGCTCGGTGGCGAGAAGCGCGGCGCCCAGCGGATCGCGTGCACGCACGTGGTATTCGAATCCGCCCACCTGGCGAACCCCGGAGGTGCTGCTGCCGTTGCCCAGGAGCCATTGCCGCACGAGCGCCCCGGAACGCCAGGTCGGTTCCATGCTGGTCTGCGACGTCGTCGCCCTCGGAACGGAACGGAACGGAACGATGACGCTGTAGTCCGCCTCGGGCTTGGTGGCGAGGATTCCCGCGGAAACAAGCAACTCTTCAAGAGTCGACTGAGCCCGGATGTGTTCCTGCGCCCATCGCCGCAGGTACGGCAGGCTGTATCCCAAGTCGAGAAGGTGCGATCCGACGGCGCGAGCGAAGCGCTCAATCGAGGGCCTTCTTCCGCCGCGCAACAGCTCGAGCCAGCGATCGATATAACCATCGGCTGCCATCTCTGAGAGCTCGCGGAGGCGACGCACATGACGGCTACCATCCTGGAGAGGACTGCGAAGCGTCTCGGTGAGGTGCTTGCGCAGCGCGGCCTCGCCGAGAGCGGGATCCCGCCCAGCGATACGTTCCGCGTCTTTCGCGAGCCAGGCCACTGCGCCGTCGCTGAGGACCTTTCGGCTACGCCATTGCGCAGCTTCGATCACCTCGTCCAACACGAGGCATGTCCCGACATCCCACAGGCGGCGTTGCCATGGCGATGTCGCCTGGAAGAAGTCGAGGAGACGAGCGCCGACGAGGTCTGCGTATGTCGATGAACCGAAGGACTCCTGGGCCGGAGTTGTGCTTGTGCCCGGGGCGGCTGCGGCGTTGCTCATGCTCCGATGATGTCGTAAACTACAGGCAGGCGTTCAACGCCGAAAGACTAAAAGTGGAGAACCGCCTGAGGGCCGTTCTCCACTTTCTTTCGTTAACTCATCCTCGCGCGCAGCAGACGCGTTGTCGTCGACGCCCGCTCCCGCACGACGGGCTGCAGCAGCATCCGTACCGGCGCGCGGTCGCCCCCGCGCCCCAGCATCCGCAGCAGCGTGGTCGCCGCGAGGCGTCCGATCTCGCGCTTCGGCGGTGACACGGCCGTGAGCGGGAGCGGGGCATTCGCGGCCTCCTCATCGTCGAAGGCGACGAGGGCGAGGTCGTCGGGAAGGGAGAACCCCGCCCCTGCCAGGTGAGGCAGGAGTGCCGTCGCCTCACGGTCGCCGAGGCAGACGACGCCGTCGAGCCCCGCAGAGTGCGCCCGGTGCGCGTAGTCCGCGAGCGCCACGTCGTCCCACGAGTCCCGACGCGCCACCGCGCCAGGGAGGTCGACGAGGGTCAGGTCGTCGATCGCGCGACGGTAACCACGCAGTGCGGCGTCGGCCGTCGCGGTGTCACGGCGCCCGAGGAATCCGAGGCGCCGACGGCCCCGTCGTGCCAGGTGCCGCACGGCCGCGTACCCGCCGGCGACGACATCGGTGCATACCGCCGAGAGCCCGTCATCCGGCGGCGAATCCGTCGGCATCCGTTCCATCAGCACCACCGGCGTCGGCAGGGCGCGCAGCAGGTCGAGGCGCGCCGTGGGGTCGGCCAGGTGCAGGGTGGGCGTGATCAGGAGGCCGGCGCACCCGGCGGCGAGGAGCTCCCGGATGCGGCGGATCTCGAGGGCGTCGTCGTACTCGCTCGAGGCGATGCGCAGCGTCGCGCCCGCCGCCCCGGCCACCTCCGCGATCCCCTCGACGACAGTGGGGAAGTAGTAGGTGCGTGAGGGGACGATCACGCCGATCAGGGGCTCGCGCGCCGGGACGCCCGCACCGACACATACGTTCCTGAGCCCTGACGGCGCACCACGACCCCCTCGTCGACGGGCGCCCGACCGCCCGCCGCACGGTGTTGATCCCGACCGCATACGCCGACGCCAGGGCGGCCTCGGTGGGCAGGCGCTCGCCGGCTGCCCACTCGCCGGAATCGATCCGCTCGCGGAGCTGCTGCGCGAGGCTCACAAAGAGCGGCTGCGTGTTCGGGAACGCTCCCATCACGCCCTCCTCGGCTCGATGATCGTTCGTGCAACCGTATTCATTCCGTGCCGTGGGAACAAGAGGGGGCGATAGGCGAGACCCGGTGTCCGGGACTCGTGAGCGCCCGATTCCTTCCTCCACTCATTCCCCTTCTCCGCCCTTCCGTTGACCGTCGGAGTCGGCACCCGCCACCGTGGCAGACACGACGACTCCGCGCCCGGCGGAGCGGAAGGAGACACCGATGAGACGCACACGCTGGCTGTCGGCGCTGGTCGCCGCCACCCTTGTCGCGGGAGGGATGGTCGCCGCCGGCGGTGCCGCATCCGCGCAGACCGTCACGACCGACCTCACGATCACCTCGCCGAGTGACGGCGACACCGTGAGCGGTTCGACGCTCACGGTCGAGGGGACGTTCGCGAACGCCTCCGAACTCGTTCTCGTCGTCGGAGCGCAGGAATTCGTGCCCATCCCCGTGACCGGAACCGCGGGGACGTGGAGCGTCGACCTCGATGTCTCGGACATCGACGGCCGCCTCGACCTCGCCGTCCGGGGACGCGACCTCACCACGCTCTACACGACCTGGTCGGAGTTCCTCGCCGTGAACGTGCACCGCCCCGCTGCGGCGCGCCCGGTGGTCACGATCGTCTCCCCGCGGAAGGCGCCTATGCAGGATCGTCGCTGGACGTGGTGGTCGATGTGGACGCTCACCGAGCCCTGTCGGCCGTGGAGGTCCGTGTGAACGGAGGCGCCTGGCAGGCTGCCGTCGCCCAGGGCGGGGGCGCGTACGCGGCATCTTTCCCCGTCTCCGGGGCCGAGTTCGCGAGCATCGAGGCACGCGCGACCGACGTCAAGGGCCTGAGCGCCGACGCACCGACCACCTACGTCGCGCTCGGCGGGGCCACCGCCGAGACGCCCGTCGTCTACGACCAGGATCGCGCGATGTGGATCTGGGAGCGCGCCTCTTATGAAGCCGTGTTCGACGGGGATGCGCGAGACCGGCTCGGCGACGTGATGGACGACACCACGACCTTCGGATCCGACCCGATCCGAACGATCTACCTCGGCGTCGACAGGTACGGCACGACCGACATGCTGCGCGACTCGCGCGCCGAGGTCGCGGCATTCGTGGAGTGGGCGCGGGCCCGCGGCTACCACGTGCAGGCGACGGTTGCCGGCGGTACACGTCCGCCGTACCTGGGGGCGCTCGAGCAGTTCGAGCATTTCGCGATCGACGAGTTCGAGAAGGTCCTCGACTACAACCTGAGCGTGCCCGCGTCTGCGCGCTTCGACGGCATCAACGTCGACATCGAACCGTACATCCTCAGCGAATGGAAGGAACCGGGCAACGGCGGGCTGCCGAACCGCTGGCTGGAGATACTCGACACCCTCATCGACCGCCGCGACGCGTCCGGACTCCCGACACTCGTCGGGCCGGCGATCCCGCGGTGGCTGGACTCCTCGACATGCTGCACCGCGATCACGTGGAACGGGCAGACCAAGCCGCTCAGCGACCACATCCAGGACATGACCGACTACATCGCGATCATGGACTACCGCGACACGGCAGACGGCAGCGCCGGCATCATCGCGCAGGCACAGCACGAGATCGACTACGCGAACCAGATCGGCAAGCCGAACTCGGTCGTGGTCGGCATCGAGACCAAAGATCTCTCCGGAACGGGCGACCCTGAGACGGTGACCTTCTGGGAGGAGGGGCGCACCTACCTGGAGGGCGAACTCGACAAGACCTACACCGCGTTCCAGGACGACGCCTCGTTCGGCGGCATCGCCATGCACCACTACGACGACCTGTTGATGCTGCCCTCGGCGTGGGACGACACCCCGCCCGTGTACTACCCGGTCCCGGGTGCAGGACCCGGGGGGCCGGCGCTGCCCTAGGTCGCTCTCGTGGCGGGGCAGTCCTCTTCGGGGCTGCCCCGCTTTCGGCGTCCAGGGCGCTGGAGAAGGAGCCGCGTCCGAACGGAGTCCGGAAGCTGACCGGGTTCGACAACGCCTGGCGCGTCCGTATCGGCGATCATCGCGTGTTGTACGAGGTCGTCGACGACGTCGTGCTGGTGACCGTCTTCCGGGTCGCGCACCGCCGGGACGTGTACGGCGATCTCTGACGCGTCCTGCCCGGCTCAGTTCTTCGTGAGGTCCTGGGCGAACATCACGAGGATGCCGCTCGGGCCGCGCAGGTAGGTGAGCTTGTACACGTCCTGGTAGTTCGCGACGCCGCGCAACGGGTGGTAGCCGTGACGGGCGGCGATCGCGAGGGACTCATCGATGTCGTCGACCGAGAAGGCGATGCGGTGCATCCCGATCTCGTTCGGCAGTGTCGGCTCCGTCTCGATCGCGTCCGGATGGATGTATTCGAACAGCTCGATCTGGCCGCGTCCGTCGGGCGTCTGCAGCACCGCGATCTTCGCGTGGTTGCCGTCGAGTCCGACCGCCGTCGACGCCCAGTCCCCACTCACCTCGTCGCGGCCGAGCACGGTGAGGCCCAGGTCGGTGAAGAAGGCGATGGTGGCTTCCAGGTCGCGGACGGCGATTCCGACGTTCTCGAGTGCGATGGGCATGGGGGGATGCTACTCGCGATCGCCGCTCGCGTCAGGGGTCACCGTCCGAGCTTCTCCGCGCAGTCGACGCAGTACTCCGCGAACGGTCGCACCTCCAAGCGGCCGACGGGGATCGGGCGGCCGCAGTTCGCGCAGAACCCGTAGGTGCCGGCATCCATCCGCGCCAGCGCCTCGTCGACCTGCCGGAGTTCGGCGGCCGCGGCGTCGGCGAGCCCGGTCAGGCGCGACCACTCCGACGAGAGGGTGACGCCTTCGGGGTCGTGCTCGTCGTCGTCGTTCGAGCCCTCGCGGTCGTGCATGAGCTGTCCGAGGGTCGCGGCCGTCGTGCGCACACGTTCCTCGGCCTGCGCGCGCCGCTGCTCCAGCAGTGCGCGCAGGTCGGAACTCATGCGCCCCACTCTATGCACGACCGAGGACACGGGCTCTACCGCGATCCTGGTTCCGCTTCTCTGGTAAGCCTCGAAACCGCTCGAGTTGAGGGCGTGGACCTCAGTTCACGGTCGCAGTTGCAGAATTCCGGAACACGATCGCCCAGGCGCGGTGCCGGCACGTCGACTCGCCTTTCGCGAATTCTCCCGCAAACCCGGAGGAATCCACGTCTGACAGGGTCTGAGAGGTGGCTTCATGTCCTCCAAAATGGGGACAGACAGGCGGTGCTTTGACGCCTAGCCTCCTCCCGAAGGCAGCATTCGCTGGCTCCATGGGGGCGGGGGGAAATGAGTACCTTCTATGTACACTCACAAGTCACAGGGCCTGGGCGCTGTGGGCGCAGTCGTTGCGCTCATGGTCACGTTCGGAACCGCGCCGTCTAATGCGGTGGCCGATGACCCACCTATCACCGTGGAATCTTTTCACGATCGACTCGAAGCCGAAGCAGCATCATCGTCTGAGGCGGCAACCGATCTGAGGAAGTTCGAAGAGTTATCCCCCTCCGACCAGCAGAAGTTGATGGACTATCTCATGGATCCTGAGGTGAGCGCTGCTTTCGAGCACACCGCGCAGACCGGCGAGAGCGTGAGCGTCGAGAACGGAGATGTGAAGACGAGCTTCGACGTGAACACCGTGAGCACACCGACTAATACGGGGGCCTCCGCGGGTAGTGGGCTGAGTGCGCAATCTACGGCCAGCATCGAATACAACGTGACCGCGAGCTACGTCGTGGAACAGCGCATCCTGGGCGTGCTCATTACGAAGCTGTCCCAGACTTTCAAGTACGTGACGGGGAGCGGTGTCGTTCTCAGAACGTCAAGTTGCACTGCTGCAGCGTTGAATTACAACTTCACCGTCGTGCTGAGTAGCTCAGTGAGCCATTACATGCTCGCCGGCGGAATGGCCGAGTGCGACATCGTCTGGAGGGGCTACATCGCCTACAAAGGCTCCGGAATCCAGATTGACAAGATTCAGAGTCTGGTCGTCAATGGACCGGGCGTGGTCTCACGGAGCCTCCAGAATATCTAGCCCTGAATAGAGCATTCACATATGAGAAAGGAGGCGGGACATGGAGAAGACCGTAGAAACAAGCACCACCAGTTGGATTCCCGGGACGGTATGGGTGTTACTCGGTGCGGGCGTCGTGTTCATCTGGATCCCGGTGGTGAGTTTCGTATGTATCGTGCTCGGGCTCCTGACCGCGTATGTCGGCGTGCCAAAGACGAACTCGAGACGCCGAGCAATGCTCATTGTCGGGTGGGGGCTCCTCGCAGCACTGGCTCTTGTGCTCGTGGTTGGTGCTACCGTCTGGAACAGCTTCCAGCTTCTCTGAACTGAGACAACTGCCCCCCCGTCCCCACCACGGAGCGGATTCCCTCACGCGGTGAGGTCGCAGATTCGCGCCGGGTCGCAGGAACACTGCGACCCGGCTGCGGATCTGCGCCGCCGCGGCCGCCTCAGCCGCGGGAGGTCGGGACCGAGTCGGTCGTGGTCGGAACGGCCACGGCCTTCATCCCGGGGTGGTCGCGCTCGAGGGCGGCGCCCTCCATGTCGACGTTCGGCAGGATGCGGTCGAGCCAGCGCGGCAGCCACCAGGCCGAACGCCCGAGGAGGTGCATGAGCGCGGGCATCAGCAGCATCCGCACCACGAAGGCGTCGAGCAGCACACCGAACGCGAGGCCGAAGCCGATCGACCGGATGATCGTCGACTCCGAGAAGATGAACCCGCCGAACACCGACACCATGATCAGCGCCGCGGCGATGACGACCGAGCGCCCGGCGCGGAAGCCCTGCGCCACGGCATCCCGCGCCGAAGCGCCGTGCACGTAGGCCTCGCGCATGCCGGAGGCGAGGAACAGCTGGTAGTCCATCGCGAGCCCGAACAGGATGCCGACGAGGATCACGGGCAGGAAGCTCAGGATCGGCCCCGTGCTGTGCAGCCCGATGATCTCGGCACCCCAGCCGAACTGGAACACGGCCACGATCAGGCCGTACGTCGCGAACAGCGAGAGCACGAACCCGCCGGTCGCGATGATCGGCACGAGCAGGGAGCGGAACACGACGATCATGATCAGCAGCGAGAGTCCGACCACGACCACGAGGTACAGCGGCAGCACCCCGGCCAGCGCCTCGGAGATGTCGATGTTGATGGCCGCCTGGCCCGCGACCCCGAGCGTGATCCCGTCGGCGATGTCGGGCATCGAGCGCAGGTCCTGCACGAGCTTCTCGGTGGAGGCGCTGTTGGGCCCCTCCTTCGGGACCACCTGGAATGCGAGGAGGGTGTTGTCGTCGGATGCCGCGATCGGCGCGACCGCCACGACGTCGTCCTGGTCGGCGATGGCCTGCGCGATCGTGACCTGCGTCGACAGCAGGTCGTCGTCGCTCACCGCGTCGTCGAGGGTCGCCGTGACGAGCAGCAGACCGTTCGCGCCCTCGCCGAACTGCTCGTCGACGGTCTGGAACGCGCGGTAGCTGGTGGAGTCGCTCGGCTCGCTCGAGCCGTCGGGCAGTCCGAGGCGCATCGACATCGCCGGGATCGCGATGATCAGCAGCGCGACGACGCTCACGACCGCGGTGACGACCGCACGCAGGGTCGACATCCGCTTCACGGGCTTTCCGGCGGCATGCTCCTGACCGATCGTCGCGCGCGCGGCGGCTGAGCAGGCGGGGACCGACGAGCCCGAGGATGGCCGGGGCGAGGGTGATCGCGACGAGCACGGCCACCGCGACGCACACCGCGCCGACCGTGCCCATGAGTCCGAGGAACGGCACACCGGTCACGTTGAGGGCGAGCAGCGCCACGATCACGGTCGTGCCGGCGAACACCACGGCCGTGCCGGAGGTGCCGGTGGCGAGGCCGATCGATTCGCGCACAGGGACCCCGGCGAGCAGTTGCTTGCGATGCCGGTTCACGATGAACAGCGAGTAGTCGATACCCACCGCGAGGCCGAGCATGACGCCCAGCACCGGGGTCACCGAGGCCATGTCGACGACGCCCGAGAAGGCGAGGGACGCCGTGACGCCGACGCCGACCCCGACGATCGCGGTCACGATCGGGAGAGCGGCGGCGATGAGGGAGCCGAGCATCACGATGAGGACGATCGCGGCGAAAGCGAGTCCCACCGCTTCGCCGACGCCGAAGATCTCGGGAACGCCCTGAGCGATGTCGGTGCCGAAGTCGACCTCGACGCCGTCGATCGGAGCGGATTCGAAGTGCTCGATCGCGCCCTGCTTGACCTCTTCCGAGAGCTCGAGGCGCGGGTCGGTGAACGAGATGTTGACGATCGCGGTGGATCCGTCTTCCGAGACCACGCCGATGCCGTCGGCGAGCTCGAGCAGCGTCGAGCCCAGCGCCACCTGGTCGGCGTTGTCGTCGAGGGTGATGCGGGACTGGTCGAGCTTCGCGTTCTGCGCCTCGAGGTCGGCCGACTGGGCGTTCAACGCCGCCAGCTGCGCGTCGAGCTCGGCGAGCTGCTCGGGGCCCGCGCCGGCCTGCTCGGCCTGGGTGCGGGCGGCCGTGAGCTGGGTGAGCCCTGACTCGAGCTGTGCCCTGCCGGCATCGATCTGCGCCTGTGCGGCATCCACCTGGGTACGGCCCTCGGCGATCTGGGTCTGACCGTCGGCGAGCTGCTGCGCCTGATCCGCCTGCTGCTGCTGCGCATCGAACGGATCGATCACACCGGCGACGCCGTCGAGATCCTCCGCGCTCGCCGCGAGGGCGGAGATCTCCTCCTTCTGCGCATCCGTGAAGGGTTCGCCGTCTTCCGTGCGGTACACGACCGTGCCCGTGCCGCCGGCCGTGTCCGGCAGCTTGTCGGCAAGTGCGTCGGTCACTTCGCCCGAGGCGGTGCCGGGGATGTCGAAGCTGTTGCTCAGCGTGCCGCCGAGGGTGAGGAAGGCGCCGACACCGAGGCCGAGGATGAGCACCCACGACACGATCACCGTCCACGCCTTGCGCGCGGCGAATGAACCCAGACGGTACAGCAGTGATGCCACAGTGGTCTCCTTCAGACTCAAAGAGCATACGGTACGTCTCGTCTAGGGATCTGTGGCTATCCTGAACGCATGGTGAACGAGCATCGGAGCGGGCCTGTGCGCAGCACGGCGGCCCGCGAGGCGATCCTCGATGCGACATCCCGTCTCTTCCACGCGCAGGGGTACGACCGGCTCACGATCGAGGGCATCGCGAAGGAAGCCGGCGTCGGCAAGCAGACGATCTACCGATGGTGGTCGTCGCGCGGAGCCCTCATCGCCGACTGTCTGGTGGACGGACGCCTCATCCCGGTCGACTTCGTCGTGCCGGATACGGGAGACCTGTTCGCCGACGTCGAGACGTGGGTGCAGTCGGTGTTCGCGATCCTCGCGACGGCGCAGGGGCAGGCACTGCTGCAGTCGCTCGTCGCGGCCGCGGCCGAAGACGCCGCGGTCGGTGCACACCTCGGGGCGAGTCTCGGCGTGGAGCAGCATCTCTCGGAGCGGTTGCGCGGAGGGATCCGCGACGGTCAGCTGCCCGACGACGCACCGGTCGCACAGATCGGCCGGGCCATCCTCGGGGCGATCATCGTGGAGTCCCTGGGGCGTGAGACGAGCGGTCCTGAGGGGATCATCACGCTGATGCGGTATCTCTTCGCGCGCTGACCCCGCTCGCCCTCGCACTCGTTCCTCGCGCGAGGGGTCAGGACACGCCGCGTGCGGAGGTACGGATGCGGCGAATCGCGACCCCTCGCGGCTCGCGCTCCCGCGTGCGGGGGCTCAGCCGAGGAGCAGGGTCAGCACGGTCGCGCCGCCGCCGCCGAGGATGAGCGCGACGATGACGGTCCACGCGATGATGCGGATGCGCCGGTTGCGCTTCTCGCCGAGATCGCCGTAGTCCTCGCTGAGGCCGTCGCCGCTCATCAGGCCACCGGCTCGGTGACGGTCGGGCCGAAGTACGAGGGGAGGGTGGCCTGCGAGCGCTCACGCAGTTCGGCGATCGACACGGTGAAGACGCCCTGAACCTCGAGCTTCGCGCCCTCGGTGTCGGTCACGCCGATGCGCATCACCGGGTAGCCGCGTCCCTCGCAGAGGCCGCGGAACTTGACGTCGTCCTCGCGCGGCACGGTCACGAGCACGCGGCCGGTCGACTCGGAGAACAGGGCAGATGCGGCATCCACACCGTCGCGCTCGATGATCTCGTTCAACCAGACGCGGGCGCCGACGCCGAAGCGCATGACGCCCTCGGCGAGCGTCTGGGCCAGGCCGCCCTCCGACAGGTCGTGCGCCGAGGAGATGAGCCATTCGTCGCGGGCCGCCGCGAGCAGGCCGGCGAGGCGCTTCTCCCCGGCGAGGTCGACCTTCGGCGGGCGTCCGCCGAGGTGCTGGTGCACCACGTCGGCCCACGCGGAACCCGACAGCTCGGTCGCGGTGGTGCCGAGCAGGTAGATGTTCTGGCCCTCGTCCTGCCATCGAGGGGATGCGCCGCGAGACGTCGTCGATGATGCCGAGCACGCCGACGAGCGGGGTCGGGTGGATCGGCACGTCGCCGGTCTGGTTGTAGAACGAGACGTTGCCACCCGTCACCGGGGTGCCCAGTTCGTAGCATCCGTCAGCCAGGCCGTCGACCGTCCGGCCGAACTGCCACATGACCTCGGGGTTCTCGGGAGAGCCGAAGTTGAGGCAGTCGGTGATCGCCGTCGGGGTCGCACCCGTGACGGCGACGTTGCGGTACGCCTCGGCGAGGGCCAGCTGTGCTCCTGCGTACGGGTCGAGCTGGCAGTAGCGGCCGTTGGCGTCGGTGGCGATGGAGAAGCCGAGGCCGGACTCCTCGTCGACGCGGATCATGCCGGCGTCGTCGGGGAAGCTCAGGGCGGTGTTGCCGAGCACGTAATAGTCGTACTGGTTGGTGATCCAGCTCGTGTCGGCCAGGTTCGGTGAGGCGACGAGAGACAGGAACTGCTCGCGCAGCACCTCAGGGTCGGAGGAGCGGGGGAGGTTCTCGGCGGCATCCGCCTGCAGTGCATCGATCCACGTCGGGTACGCGACGGGGCGGTCGTAGACGGGTCCGTCGACCGCGACCGTCGAGGGGTCGACATCGACGATCCGCTGCCCCTGCCAATCGATGATGAGTCGGCCGTCGCCGGTGACCTCGCCGAGCACCGAGGTCTCGACCTCCCACTTGTCGACGACGGCCATGAACGCGTCGAGCTTCTCGGGGGCGACGATCGCCATCATGCGCTCCTGCGACTCCGACATGAGGATCTCCTCGGCCGTGAGCGACGGGTCGCGCAGCAGCACGTTGTCGAGCGAGACCTTCATGCCGCTGTTGCCGTTGGCCGCGAGCTCACTCGTCGCGCACGAGATGCCGGCGGCGCCCAGATCCTGGATCGCCTCGACGAGCTCGTCGCGGTACAGCTCGAGGCAGCACTCGATGAGCACCTTCTCGGCGAACGGGTCGCCTACCTGCACGGCCGGGCGCTTGGTCGGGCCCGTGGAATCGAACGAGTCCGAGGCGAGGATGCTGGCGCCGCCGATGCCGTCGCCACCGGTGCGGGCGCCGAAGAGCACGACCTTGTTGCCGACGCCGGTCGCGTTCGCGAGCTTGATGTCTTCGTGACGGAGCACGCCGGCGGCGAGCGCGTTCACGAGGGGATTGGCCTGGTACACCGCGTCGAAGACGGTCTCGCCGCCGATGTTCGGCAGGCCGAGGCAGTTGCCGTAGAAGCTGATGCCGCTGGTCACGCCGTGCACGACGCGGGCGGTGTCGGGGTGGTCGACCGCGCCGAAGCGGAGGGCGTCCATGACCGCGACGGGACGAGCGCCCATCGAGATGATGTCGCGGACGATCCCTCCGACACCGGTGGCCGCGCCCTGGAAGGGCTCGATGAACGAGGGGTGGTTGTGCGATTCGGCCTTGAAGGTGACGGCCCAGCCCTCGCCGATGTCGACGACGCCCGCGTTCTGCCCCATGCCCACCATGAGGCGTTCCTTCATCTCGTCGGAGACCTTCTGGCCGAAGCGGCGCAGGTAGTTCTTCGACGACTTGTAGGAGCAGTGCTCCGACCACATGACGGAGTACATGGCCAGCTCGCCCGAGGTGGGGCGGCGACCCAGGATCTCCTTGATGCGCTCGTACTCGTCGGGCTTGAGTCCGAGGGCGCCGTAGGGCTGCTCCTTCTCGGGCGTCGCGATCGCGTTCTCGACGGAGTCGGGGACGTGCTGGGGGGAAGGTGCAGGGGCGGTGGTCACGCGCACTCCAAAGGAAGGGGCCGGCGGGGCAGCTTCAGTCTACCGGCGCGGTCGGTGCGCCTCTCCCGCGAGCGCTGGGTCTGGCCGCAAGGGCTGCAGCGATGTCTCTCCTCGTGTGGAGCACGCGGTGGACTCGCACGGTGTCCGGATCATCGGTGTAGATGACGAGGTATGGATGGCCTCGAAGAGGGAAGGCGCGGATGTCGGGAATCTCCGTCACCAGCTCGAAGCGGGCCGATCCCAACGCCGGATACGCAGCGAGCTGGCTCATCGCGTGCTGGAGGTCGTCGATGAACGCGATCGCGACCGGTGGCCCTGCTTCATCGAGGTAGCGGGCGACCGCTTCGTCGATGTCCTCATCGGCCCGCCTGGTGGTGACGACCCGCCCTGCGGTCACGCGTCGGCGGCGTCTGCGTGGACGCGGTCTCGGAGTCGATCGAAGTACGCCTCGTCTACGTCGGAACCTGGTCCAGATGTCATCCCGTCGATGACCAACGACCGCAGCTGCTCGCGAGCCTGCTCGTGGCGGATCAGCTCGCGCATGAACTCGCTGCTGTTGCTGTAGCCGCGTTCGGCCACCTGCGTTTCGACGAAGTCCTTCAGTGCGTCAGGAAGCGAGATGTTCATCGTGGCCATGCCTCCACGCTAATGCCGATGGCAAAGTTTGTCATCGCACCAGTGAACCTCAAAGCCGGCCATACGTTTGCCCCGTGGCGGCGCAGTCACAGAGAAGGGGGAAAGGTCGCAAGGAATCCTGGATCAGGAGGAAGAGTCCGCCGCGCCCGCGGCCGCAAACCGCGTCGCCAACACTCCGGCGGCCTCGCGCAGCTCCTCCGGCCCCGTGACCGTGAACGGCGCATCGAACCGGGCGATCGCCGCGAGCACACCGATCCACGACCAGGAGCCGACCGTCACGCGGCACGAGCCGTCGGGGAGTTCTTCGAGCGTCCCGTCCTCGACCCACGGTGCGACCTCGCGGGCGGGAAGGGCGAGCAAGACTGTGCCGACGCAGGGCCAGCGATCCTCGGTGGTCGAGCCCTTCGCCCGCGCCGCCAGATACGTCGCGGCATCCGCCGCCGGCAGCGGACGCGGGGGAACGAGGGCCCGGTCGGGATGCGCGGATGCATCCGATCGAGCCGGAACGTGCGCCACTCGTCCGACTCGAGATCCCACGCGAGGAGGTACCAGCGCCCCTCGCGGGCGACGACCGCGTGCGGCTCGGTGCGCCGCGTGGGACGATCGTGATCGTCCCCGTAGTCGAAGCGCAGCACCTGCCGGTCGCGGACGGCGGCGCTCGCCGCCTCGAGGGTCGAGGGATCGACGCGGATATCCGCGGACGCGCCGGTGAAGCGGATGCCGTCGACGCGATGCCGCAGCCGCGAGGGCATCACCTGGCGCACGGTGGCGAGTGCCCGCGCCGCGCCCTCCTCGATGTCGACTCCGCTCGATGAGACGGTCTGCAACGCGACGGCGATCGCGACGGCCTGGTCGTCGTCGAACAGCAGCGGAGGCAGCTCCGACCCGGCGGCGAGGCGGTATCCGCCGTCCGGCCCCTTGGTCGCGCCGATCCGATACCCCAGCTCGCGCAGCCGATCGATGTCGCGGCGCACGGTGCGCGGGGTGACCTCGAGCCGCTCGGCCAGGACGCGTCCCGGCCAGTCCCGCGGCGTCTGCAACAGCGACAGCAGCACGAGCATCCGTGACGAGCTTCCGGTCATGTTCCTCAGTGTGCCCGAGGGAGAGGACAGAAACCGACCTCTACTGTCGAGATCGTTGTCTCACGACGGCCCGAACGGCGGACCGCAGCACAAGGAGACGATCATGACCCTCACCACGACCACGCACCTCAACTTCCGCGGCACGGCTCGCGACGCCCTCGACTTCTACCGGTCGGTGTTCGGCGGCACGGTCACCGCCGCCACCTACGGGCAGTTCGGCCTGCCGGAGGGTACGCCCGGCTTCGACAAGTTGGTGTTCGGGCAGCTGGAGGCTCCGGGCGGCATGCGCCTGATGGCCTATGACATCCCGGGGCAGGACGACCCCGACCCCGCGGCGACCTCGGGGACGACCGTGCGTCAGAACGGCGCGACGGTCACCGACCGCACGTTCTTCCAGTCGCTGCGGTCGGACTCCCTCGATGAACTCCGAGGCTACTGGGACGGCCTCGCCGAGGGGGCGACGGTGATCGAGCCCCTGGCGGCTTCGGCGTGGTCTGCCGGCTTCGGGATGCTCACCGACCGCTTCGGCGTGACCTGGGTCCTCGACGTGCAGCCCTGACCCCGGGATCCGCACCTCGACGGACTCAGGCGGGCGGCCACTGCGGATGCCGGGCCAGGGCCACGCGGGCCGCAAGGTCCGTGAGCACGGGGAGCCGGGGGTGTCGAAGCCGAGCATCTCGGCGAGCCCGAGCGCGAGCAGGGCATGCCCCGCGGCGCTCGGGTGGAACGCGTCGTCGAGCAGCCCCCACGGAGTGCCCTCGTTGCCGGGACCGGTCCCCGCGGAGAACTCAGCGAACGCGGCGTGCTGGTCCACGAGCAGCACCCCTCGTGCGCGGCCACGTCCCGAATCGTCTGTGCGAACTCGCCGATCCGTGCACGATCAGGGGCATGCAGCAGATCGACGGTCGGCGGGGTCTGCAGCACGGGAATGGCGCCGACCGCCCGCACCCGCCGGACGAGTTCCGCGATCGACTCCGCGAACGCCGACACCTCGATCACGGGGTCGAGCCACTCGGTGGTGCAGTCGTTCGTGCCGATCATGAGCGTCACCACGTCGGGCCGCCAGTGCGCGACGCGGCGGTCGAAGTCGCCCAGGATCAGGTCGGCACGCCAGCCCGTGATCGCGGTGTTGATCACGGCATCCTGTACGCGTCCGGCATCGCCCCGGATCAGCTCGTGGAGGTGGTCGACGTAGTTGCGCGCGCCGCGGGTGTGGATGAGGCCGTGCGTGATCGAGTCGCCCGTGAACACCCAGGTGAGCGGCGCACCGGAGGCGAGGAGCCCCCGGAGCGCCGCACGGTCGTCCGTCATCCGGTGACCTTCAGCTGCACGTCGATGAACCGCGGACGGTAGATCGAGGCGTCGTCGTACACGTCGCCCACGTTGTCGAAGGTGTTGACGTTGTATGACACGATGAGGCGGTTGCCCTGACGCAGGTTCGGGTGCTCGTGCGCGTTGTACGTGAACACATCGGGGTCTCCGTAGCTGCCCAGTGCCCCGGTCTCGGGTGTGCGGTACAACTCGACCGGGTCGGTGAACGGTCCCGTCGGCGAGCAGGAGGTGCGGGCGACGATCCGGGTGCTGAACAGCTCCGACGTGTCCTGCGTCACCAACAGGTAGCCGTCACGGAAGGGCGCGACGCTGAACTCGTTCGCGACATAAGGCACGACGGGCACGGCGTCGGTCTCGGCGGCCGACCACCCCGTGCCGTTCCAGTACGTCCAGGCGCCCTTGAGGCCGTCTGCGCCCTGCGCCCTGGCGACGTAGGCCGACCGGACGCCACCCGGGTCGGCGATGCCGTAGATGTACGTGATGCCGCGCTCCTCGAGCGTCCAGGATCCCCAGTTGATCCCGGTCGCCGAGGGAGGTCGACGATGCCCTCGAGCTGCAGCGTCTCGCCGTCGAGCGTCGCGAGCCGGTTCGCGGTCCAGGCGAAGTCCCACTGCCCGGTGCCGGTGCGGGCGAACTGCAGCAGCGGGACCTGCACGGTGCCGTGACGCCCGGGTGTGGGGTCGCCGATCCAGTACCACTTGCCGTCCGGCTCCGGGGGGATGATGCCGGCAGGGTTCTCGGGGGTGCCGCCGGTGATGGTGGTCAGGGTGCCGCGACGGTCCTGCACCACGACGGAGTTGTTCACGAACGGGGAGTCGGTCGGACGCGAGCCGTCGGGGTTCACCGTGCCGAGGAAAGTGTCCGAGAAGAACCAGCCCGTCTTCCCCTTGCCGAGCGGCAGGGAGTAGGTGCTGTCGCCGCCGGTCCATTCGCCCCCGGTGTTCCCGTAGGTGGTGAACTGCGCGGTCAGGTCCTGATCCACGGTCGAGGTCGCCGTGAGCGTCTTGTCGACCAGCGAGCACTGGCCGTGACCGTGTCCGCCGCCGTGCCCTCCTCCGGCGGGAACCGCCGCGCTCGCCGGTGCGGCGAACAGTGCGCCTGCGCAGAGGGATGCGGCGGCCAGACCGGCCGCGATCATGCGTCTTCTCATGTCGATCACTCCTTCGTGTTCGTTGGGGTGTTGCGTGGTCGTGCGGTCCTTCGCCGTCTGGGGTGCGTCATCGGCCGGGGGTCGCGGTGATCCCGCCCGACGCGTCGATGTCGTAGGTGCGGGTGCCGACGCGAAGGCCTCGCAGCACGGCGTGCGGATCGAGTGCCGCGACGCAGCCGGCCGCGCGCACCGCGCCGTCGGCGGCGACGGAGACTCCGAAGAGCGCCTCGATCACGAGCTCGACCCAGGCGCCGGACGACGAGCACGACCAGTCGATGATGTAGGGCAGCTGCGGCGGGGCCTTCCGCGCGCCGCCGCCGATCCCCGACACGGCCTCCTCCACGAAGTGCGCCTGCCCCATCGGGCCCTGGTTCGCCGTGCGCGACAGCCCTTCGATCCAGTCGGTCAGCACGCCGGGAGCGCCGAGGGCGGCGAGCGCACGTCCGGCGTCGGCGGGCCACGCGGGGTAGGCGCCGTTCCACTGGTGGTCGGGGCGCACGCTGTAGCTGGCATCCGGATCCCACGGTGAGAGGGCGCGCATCCAGTTCTCGGTCTGCAGCTCGCGCTGGAAGAAGCCGACCATCTCGTCGCGGATGCCCGGCGCCAGATCGTCCGCGATCGTGGTGCCGACCACGCTGAAGTCGTAGCAGTGCCGCACCGGCAGTCGTGTGCCGTCGGGCTGACCGGCGGCGAAGACCCCGGTGCCCGGAAGGTAGCGCTCGATCACGGCCGGGAGCAGCGCGTCGGCTTCGGCGCGCAGCGCGGCGGATGCCGTCTCGTCGCCCTGGAGCTCGACCAGAGCGGCGGCCGTGCGCATGCTCCACACGTTCGCGGCGTTGAGACCGGCGACCTCATGGGTGTACGAGCTCACGCATTCGAGGAGGTTGTCGATCTCGCCGTAGTCGGCGAGGGGCGAGTCTCGGCGTAAGTCCTTCCACGCCATCGCCCACTCCCGCACGGCGGCGGCGACGGTGTGATCGCCGACGATCTCGTCGAGGAAGGCGACGTCTCCGGTGAAGCGCACGTAGTCGTGCACGAGTCGCGTCATGGCGTAGTCGTTCACCGAGTACCAGCGCCCGACGGGTCCGCCGGTGAGCGAGGAGGTGCCGAAGTGCGAGTGGATGTCGAGTGAGATCCAGTGCCGCACCTGATTCCGCATCTCGGCGGGGTCGAGGAGCGCATGGCTGAGGGAGCTGAGGCTGTAGTCCCAGATGAACGTGGTCGTGCCCCAGTAGTTCGGCATCAGAGTGTCGTACGACCGCCCGAGCACGTTGCCGGCGAAGTCGCGGCGGAACCAGATCACGCCCAGCACGGCCCACCAGTAGAGGCGTCGCAGCGGGGCGGATGCCGTCTCGAGCACCGGCAGCGCGCCCGAGAACTCGCCGTCGTCGGGGTCGAACGCGGCGCGCAGCTGGCGGTTCCAGAACTCCTCCGCCGCGCGGACCGCAGCGGGAACCTCCGCCGTGACCTGGTCGTAGGTGCGCGAGGCGTCGCGTCGGGAGATGCCGACCGCCTGCACGTACGCGGTGTGCGCTGTCCCGCCGGCCGGCACGGTGAGGGTGGTCGAGAGCTCTCCGCCGCGACCGTTGCCCCCGATGCCGGTGTCGAACGCGTCGGGCAGTTCGGCGACTCCGCTCAGGGCCGCTTCGCCTCCGACGAGTCCCTGCACACTCCAGGCCGCCTCGTCCGCCGAGGCGAACACGAGGCGCTCGCCGTCGACCGTCACGGTGTCGCGCTCCGACGGCGACTCCGCGTCGAGCCAGGCGTCCGCCGAGCGGGTGACGCGGGCCGCGGCCGACAGGCCGATCCGCACCTCCCTCTCCCGCGCACCGGTGTTCCGCACCGCGATGTCGATCGTCACGGCGGTCTTCCCCGGCACGCACACGGTCGTGGTCTCGATCTCGAGCTCTCCCACGGTCGCCCGTCGCACCACCCGGTCCGGCCGCCACTCGTGGGTGACGGGCGCTGCGTACGACGCGAACAGCCGGCCGTCGATGAAGAGCACCCCGGTCTGGGTGAGTCCTTGCGACACGGGTGGGAACTGCACGGCGCTGAGGGCCGCGAGGTCGTGGTCGACCCGCACGGTGCCGAGCATGTTCGTCAGGCCCGACGGCGCGATCATGTCGTCGTAGTGGTGGGTGACCGCATCGGCGGACAGATCCTCGACGGTGGGGATGAGCGGATGCATGATGCCTTTCGCGGCGGAGTGGCGGCGGTGGATGCGGGTCAGTACTGCCCGAGTGCGAGGCCCTTGGCGAAGAACCGCTGGGTGCACAGGAACAGGATCACGGTGGGCAGCGACACGAGCACGGCCGCCGCGAGCACGACCGACATCTGCGCGCCGCCGTAGGTGCTCTGCATGCCGGACAGGGTGGTGATGATCGGGCGGATGTCGTCGGACTGGCTGAGCGTGAGGCCGAGCAGCAGGTCGTTCCACACGAACGTGGCCTGGAGGATGAAGATCGCGACCAGGGCGCTCGATGCCATCGGCAGGTACAGGCGCACGAAGATGCGCCAGGTGGTGGCGCCGTCGAGCACCGCGGCCTCGAACACGTTGTGCGCGACGCCCGTGAAGAAGTTGCGCATCACGAACGCCGAGAACGGGATCGAGATGACGGTGTAGATGATGACCATGCCCACGCGGGTGTCGAACAGTCCGATGCGCGAGTACGCGTCGAACAGCGGCAGCAGGACCATCTGCAGCGGGAACACCGTGCCGCCGAAGATCACCACGAACCACAGGAAACCGCGCTTGAGCCGCAGCGCCACGATCGCGAATCCGGCGGCAGCCCCCACGAGCACCGCGATGGTGGGCGACACGATCGAGTAGATGAGGGTGCTGAGGATGCTGTCGCCGAGGCCGGAGAGCTCGAACGCGTCGGCGAAGTTCTCGAACAGGTGGAAGTCGGTCGGGATCCAGGACTCCTTCGAGGTGAAGGTCATCGGGTCCTTCATCGCGTTGACGACGAGCAGGTACGCGGGCAGCAGCCACACGATCCCGAGGATGACGAGGACGGCGGTGCGGATGATCTTCGACATCACATCTCCTTCTTCGGGGAGAGCTGCTGACGCAGGTACAGCACCGACGCGACCAGGGTGATGACGGTGAGGAACACCGCGATCGCCGAGCCGAGTCCGTAGTCGCTGTTCACGAACGTCTCCTTGTACATGGTCAGCGCCAGGGTCTCCGACACCGTGCCGGGTCCGCCCTTGGTCATGCCCCAGACGATGTCGAAGGTCTTCAGGCTCGCGACGATCGAGAGTCCGACGACCACGGCGGTGAGCGGGCGGAGCATCGGCCACAGGATGCTGGTGAACAGGCGCACGCCGCCGGCGCCGTCGATACGCGCGGCCTCGAGCGGCTCCTTCGGGATGGCCTGCAGGCCGATCGTGAACAGCAGGGCGTTCACGCCGACGCCCTGCCACGACGAGGCGATGATCATGACGATCGTGTTGAGCGGGGCATCCAGCAGCCACCGCGGCGGGTCGGTGATGCCGAAGGCCGCGAGGGCCTGGTCGAGTGCACCGCCGGAGGAGAGGATGAACGACCACACCACGCCGACGCCGATGCCGGAGAGAGCGTAGGGGATGAGGAAGGGGAGGCGCAGCCAGATGCCACCGCCGAGGTTCCAGGTCAGCAGAGCGATCGCCAGGCCGATGCCGACCGGGATGATCAGGGTGCCGATCACCCAGAGCACGGTGTTCATCGCGGAGCCCACGAAGTCGCCGTCGGTGAACATCTCGACGTAGTTGTCGAGTCCGATCCAGTCGGGGCTGCCGAGGCCGTTGTACTTCGTGAAGCTGAGGAACACCGTCCACAGCAGGGGGAGGTAGAGCAGGACCGCGACCAGGATCACGCCCGGGGCGATGAAGCCCCGGGCGGACCACTGGTACGGCGTCTTCTGGTGCGCCATCCGCCCGCTTACTCCTGCTCTGCCCAGTACTTGTCAGCCGTGGCCTGGATCTTCTCCAGGAACGGCATCGGGTCGCCGGGGTTGGCGTTGAAGGCGCCGAACTGCTCGATCGCTGTGGTCACGATCTCGGTCGGCATGGCCTCGAAGAACCGGTCGTACAGCGAGTAGTCGTCGCCGGCGATCTGCTCGCCGAGTTCGGCCAGCGCGGGGTCGGAGACCTCGGCCTTCGGGTTGAACGCCACGTCGCCATGCGCGTCGTTCCAGGCGGTCTGCGCGTCAGGGGACATCCACCACTCGGCGTAGGCGAGCCCGAGGTCACGCTGCTTCGAGTTCTCGGCCGTGCAGATCGGGCCGGACTCGACGGCCACCGGGGTGGTGTCGAGGCTGTCGTTCACCGCCGGGATCGCGAACATCCCGTAGTCGTCGGAGGTCATGCCCGCACCCTCGAGGTTGCCGGCGAAGAAGGTGCCGAAGTTGATCATGGCGTAGTCGCCCTGCTTGAGGCCGACCGCGGGATCGGTGGTGCTGCCCGCGTCGCTGAACCAGCCGTTCTCCTGCTCCTCGAGCCAGACGTTCATGACGTCGACGATCTCGGGGTCGGTGTACTTGACCTCGCCCGTGGTGAGTCCCTCGTACAGGTCGGGGTCGGTCGAGGCGACCAGGTGCTGGAACCACTGGAACGTGAAGAGCACGCTGGTCTGGTAGTACGGGGTGACCCCGGCATCCTTCAGCGTCTCGGCGGCGGTGTTCAGCTCGTCCCAGGTGGTGGGCACTTCGACGCCGTTGTCGGCGAAGGCGGCCTTGTTGTAGAACATGATCCAGTAGGCGATGTTCATCGGCACGCAGTACTGCTTGCCGTCGAAGGTGTAGCTGTCGCGCAGGTCTTCGCTGACCCAGCCCTCGTCGACGGCCTTGCTCCAGATGTCGGTGGTCTCGGCGACCAGGCCCTCGTCGACCAGCTGCTTGAGCGAGTCGCCGGTGTGCCAGGTGAACAGGCCGGGCGACTTGTCGGTGCGGAACGACTGCTTGATGAAGGCGTCGTACTGGTTCGCGTCCGAGTAGCCGGTGGTCTTGAGCGTGATGTCGACGGCGTCGCCGCTGACCTCGTTGAGCGACTCGAAGTCGGGCTTCCACGCCGCCTTGTCGGTGTAGAAGTCGAGCGTGCCGGTCACCTCTCCGGAGTCTCCTGAGTCGGAGTCGCCGGCGCACCCGGCCAGAGCCAGGGTGCCGAGGAGGAGACCGGCCGCGGCGGCGGCGATCGTGCGTCGCGTAATCATTCAGAACTCCCTTGTTCGTTTGGTATCGTTACCAGAAATCTGGTTTCACGCTACCAAGGTGATGAGTGCGGTGCAAGGGATTCCCGGTCGGGATCCTCGCGATGGTGCGTCATTGCTGTGATTCGGGTCCTGCGTGTGTTCAGTTGTCGCTCGTGCGCGAGCCGCGCACGTACGCCTTGACGGTCGCGAAGCGGGCGCTCTGCGAGTTCTCGGTGCGTTCGATCCGATACGCGCCGACGGCGGCAGGGACGATGAACGTCTCGGCGTAGTGGATCACGAAGGGTGCGAAGGCGCCGGTCGGGCTGACCACTCGCACCTCATCCCCCTCGACCAGGTTGAGCACGTTGACGGTGCCCTCCGTGTCGTGGTCGGCGCCCTGAGCGAACCAGTGCCGGCGCACCTCGATGAACTCGAGTTCGTGCAGGCCCGTGCTCTCCTCGATCACATCGCCGTCCGCGCGGATCGTCTCGACCTGGTCGAGCAGCTGGTCGCCGACCCAGGCGGTGTCGCGGTCCCACTGGATGTTGCGCGTCCCGTGATCGAGGTGCACGGGGCGGGGGATGCCGTCGAGGCCGACGCGGCCCCAGTCCCAGAGCTTGAATGTGAAGATGAACGGCGTCGCCGAGATCTCCAGCACCATCGAGTTCGCGCCGGAGCAGTGCACGGTGCCGGCGGGGATCGCGAAGTGGTCGTGCTTGCGGGCCGGGAAGGAGTTGATGTACTTCTCGGCGGGGAACGGATACTCGCCGTCCTGGGCCGTCGCCAGGTCCTGCAGCATCTCCGCGCGGTCGATGCCCTCCTTGGTGCCGAGGTACACCACGGCGTCGTCGCCGGCGTCGAGCATGTAGTAGCTCTCGTCCTGCGTGTAGTGCATGCCGAAGGTGTTCTGGATGTAGTCGGTCAGGGGGTGCACCTGAAGGCTCAGGTTGCCGCCGTCCATGGTGTCGAGGAAGTCGAAGCGGATGGGGAACTCGGCCCCGAACCGCGAGAAGGTCTTCGCGCCGAGCAGGTCGACAGGACGGCTGAAGACGAGGTCGAGCGCGGGGATCTCGATCACGCCGCCTTCGCCCTCCAGCAGGAGAGAGTTCTCCTCCGGCACGCAGTCGAAGCACCACGCGTAGTTGTCCTTCGAGGGGTCGAGACCGATCAGGTTCTTCATCCACTGTCCGCCCCACACGCCGGGGTCGAAGAACGGCACGACGCGGAAGGGCCGGTGCGCGGCGTCCTGCAGGGCCTGACGGAATGCGGCGCCCGTGATCATGCCGGCATCCGGCGCGTCGGGGTGCTGTTCCGCCGGGGCGATCGCGTTGCCGTCGAGCACGAAGTCGACCGTGTCGAACAGGGAGCGCTTGTGCCGGTCGGCGGTGCGCCACTCGACGAAGAAGCCGCGCTTGTACTTGCGCAGATTGTCTTCGCCGGGGTTGTCGGCGCGCCAGTTCGTGGCTCCCTTCCGCTGACGCAGCTGGATCTCCCAGCGGGCCATGTCTACGAGCACCGTGGCCGCAGGGCCGGGGAGCCGCGGAGAGAGGAGCGCCGCACCCCAGCCGATCACCACGGTCGGGCTTCCGGCGATGCTGTCGGCGACGGCGTCGAGCTTCACGGCATCGTAGAAGTCGGTCAGCGCGAAGTGGCTCATGACGCCGAACACGCGGTCGTCGGTGAGGTTCGGGGCGATCAGCTGCTCGACCTCGGCCACCGGCAGGGCGGCGGTCTCCACGTCGAGGAGCGTCCAGTCCGGCAGGGCCGCGCGCACCTGGGCGGTGAGAGCGGGCACGTCGACGCCGGGATAGGCGTCGACCAGCAGCACGGGCGTGGTGCCGGTCACGCGGGCGCAGGCCTCGGCGAGCTCGGCGGCCGCGGTCCAGCCCTCGGCGCCGCGGAGGATGCGCTCCCCTCCGGCAGGGCCACGGTCGGCTGGGTGTCGTAGCGACCTCGGGTGGTGTGCCCTTCGTGCATGTCGCTGATCGGGGTGGTCACTGTTCCTCCTGCGGTGTGGCGGTGGGGGTGGTCGCGGTGCGGGCGAGGACGCTGAGTCCGCGGGCGACGGAGAGTTCTGGTTCGGGGGCACGACGAAGAGCGGTGGCGTGAGCGAAGGCCACAGGTGGGCGCGGACGTACTCCTCGATGGGTGCACGGACGGCGTCGCCCGCACGCAGGATGCCGCCCGAGAGGATGACGACCGCGGGGTCGTAGGAGTGCACGAGTGAGGTGACGACGGCGCCCCACACGTGCAGGTACCGCTCGTTGATGTCGGGGTGGGCGTCGGTGGTGAAGACCTCGGTCATGGTGACGCCCGGGGGGAGAGCCCACGTGCTCGCGATGGCCTCTCCGCATCCGACATTGCCGCATGGGCACTCGGGTCCATCGAGGTCGACCGTGAGGTGGCCGCCGAGGATCCCTGCGTGGCCGGTGCGCCCGCGCAGGGGTGTGCCGTCGATCAGGGCCGCGGTGCCGATGCCGGTGCCGAGGGTGACGAGCACCGCGTCGCGCTCGCCGGCGGCACTGCCGGATGACACCTCGCCGATCAGGGCGGCACGGGCGTCGTTCTCGACCGTCGCTGCGACGCCGACCGCGGTCAGGGACCAGGCTTTCAGGTCGAGGTCTCGGAGGAAGTCGTACTTCGCGTTGGCGTGGAGCATCCGTCCGGTGCGGGGCTCGACGACCCCGGGCACCGCGATGCCCACGGCGTCGGCGGACCGATCGGCTTCGGTGAGGAGTCGTCGCGCCTCGAGAGCCGCGGCGGTGAGGTCGGCGGGGCTGCCCTGCACGGCGATGTGGCCCGAGGCGATGACGCGGCTGCCGTCGATCAGGGCGAGCTTGATCTCGGTGCCCCCGAAATCGATGCACAGCTCCATCCGGCCTCCTCGTCGACTCATCCGACGTCCTCGTCGATGGTTGGTAACGTTATCAATGAGAGGTGAGGGTGTCAACACCTGCCCGGATGTCAGGCCCGGATGTCAGGCCCGGATGTCAGGAGACTGCCGAGCGCACGGCTTCTCGCCCGCGGTCGGCATGACGATCCGCCGAACAGTGGACGATCCCCCGACGTTCCCCCACGACTTCGTCCGGAAAGTGTCCGTGTCTCGGTGAATCGTCCTCCTGGGTCCCGGAGTCGTTCGGGTCTCCGGGAATCGTCCGACCGGGAGCCCGTGACGATCCGCCGAACAGTGGACGATCCCCCGACGTTCCCCCACGACTTCGTCCGGTAGTGTCCGTGACTCGGAGAATCGTCCGGCCGAGATGTGGATGCCGAGTCAGCGCACCCCGCGGAGAGAGACCGGGAGCTCCACGGCACGCGGTGCGGCGTCGCGCTCGCCGCGGTCGAGGCGGTCGAGGAGGAGTCGTGCGGCGGTGCGGCCGAGTTCCCGCGGGTCGTGGTCGATCACGCTGATCGGCACGGGGAGAGCTCCGCCAGCTCGAAGTCGTCGAAGCTCACGATCTCGGGGAAGGTGCTCGCCGGTCGCGAGCCGGAGCCGAGCTGGGCGCTGATCTCCTTGAGGGCGCCGATCGCGTTGCGGTTGTTCGCGCAGAAGATCGCCGTGGGCGGATGCGCGGCGTCGAGGAGAGCGCGCGTGGCCGTACGGGCCTGGTCGACGGTCTGCTGGTTCGTGGCGACGAGACCGGCGTCCGGGGCGAGGCCTCGGTCGTGCAGGGCGCGCACGAACCCGGCGTAACGGCGCTCTCCCGTGAAGATCGACAGCGCGTTGCCGAGATAGCCGATGCGGGTGTGGCCGTGGTCGAGGAGGGCGGTCGTGCCGCGGTAGGCGCCGTCGTCGTCGGCGAGCACGACGCTGTCGGCGGCGAGTCCGTCGATGCGGCGCGAGGCGAGGACCACGGGCACGCCTTGCGCCTGCGAGTGCGCGAGATGTGCGGAGCTCGTGCCGGCGGGGACGACGATGAGGCCGTCGACGCGGCGGCCGAGGAAGTCCCCGACGAGGTCGGCCTCGCGCGCGGCATCCTCCGACGTGTTGCCGAGCAGGATGCGGCGGCCGGTGAGGGCGGCCTCCTCCTCGACGCCGAGCGCGAAGGTGCTGTAGTACGGGTTGGCGATGTTCGTGATCGCGACGCCGATCAGTCCGCTCGACTGACCGGGGCGGATGCTGCGGGCGTTCTCGTTGCGGTGATAGCCGAGCTCGGCGACCGCTTCCATGACGCGCTGCTGCACGTCGGGCTTGACGTTCACGCCACCCGAGAGCGTGCGCGAGACCGTCATGGGGCTCACACCGGCTCGGCTCGCGACCTCCTTGACGGTCGGGCGGCGCGCTCGTTCACTCATCACTGCCCTCCGAGATGTGGTGCCGACGGTCAAGGGAACGTTACCAGCGGGTGCCTTCGAAAAGGAGCCGGGGCCATGCCCTGACGCCGACGAGTCAGGAGCGCCCCGATCGGCGGGCGTGCACCAGTCGGGACCGGCGGGCCCCTTCGGAGGGCGCGGTCGCGGTCCCCGGAGGGTACCCGAGGTTCTGATACACGGTCTCGAGCTCGCGCGGGGCGAAGAGGATCGGCGCGAGCGCGCGCTCCCATTCCGCCGACGCGAAGAGGCGGGGGACCCGCAGGTTCTCGGGAGGGACGCCTGCTTCCTCGGCGGTGATCCGCGCCGCGTGCTCGAGGTGCTCGGCGTGCATGGCGACCCAGTCCGCACTCATCTCGTGGTTCGGCGATGCGCGCAGGAGTCGCGCCACGGCCTCCAGGATCAGAACCGCGTCCGACGCGCCGCGCTCTTCCTCAGTCATCTCATCTCCTCCAGTTCAGGCCCCCAGCGCCACGACCGTGCAGAGAGCCGCGGACGCCCATCGAGGATGACACGTAACATTATACGGATCCTGAACGCGTGACCGACGTCGCGCGGGAGCGCCTGACCGTCATGGATGGAAACGTGGAATGCGAGGGCGAGGAGGCATCCGTAGATTGGTCGGACCCGCTGCGAATGGAGTTCCCCGTGTCCGAGATCCGCGCCCCGCGCCCGACCTGTACCGGCGCCGTCGGCTGAGCTGACGGGACCCCGATCATGACCGTGGACCACTCCACGCATCCCTTCGATGCCCGCACGCGCCTCTTCCTCGACCGCCCGCAGAGCCGCAAGTGGAGTCTGCATCCTGGGCGCATCGGGGCGTGGGTTGCGGAGATGGACTTCGGCGTCGCTCCGGAGATCGCGGACGCGCTGCACCGCGCGATCGACGACGAGAACCTCGGGTACCTCTCTCCTCCGCAGGCGGCGGATCTGGGTGTGGCGACGGCGGAGTGGATGCGCGATGAGTACGGCTGGGCCGTCGACCCCGAGCGCGTGCATCCGGTGTCGGATGTCATGGCGGCTCTCGGGGTGGCGGTGCAGGAGTATGCGCCGGCCGGCTCACCCGTGATCGTGCCGACTCCGGCATATATGCCGTTTCTGACATATCTGCCGACGGTCGGGCATCCGGTGATCGAGGTCCCTGGTTTCGAAGTCGACGGACGATGGCAGCACGACCTGCAGCGGATCGACGAGGCCTTCGCCGCCGGCGCCCGGACGCTCGTGCTCTGCAACCCGCACAACCCCACAGGGACGATCGCCGGGCGCGCGGAACTGGAGGCGATCGCCGAGGTCGTGGAGCGGCATGGCGGGCGGGTGTTCGCGGACGAGATCCATGCCCCGCTGCGTTACGGCGGAGCGCCGTTCGTCCCCTACGCCTCGGTGTCGGAGGCCACGGCGGCGCACACCGTGACCGGGACGAGTGCCTCGAAGGCGTGGAACATCCCCGGCCTCAAGACCGCGCAGTTGATCACCTCGAACGAGGCGGATCAGAAGCTGTACAAGCGGTTCGGGTTCGCGGTGCAGCACGGCGCGGCCACCCTCGGCGTCGTCGCATCGACCGCGGCGTATCGCCACGCTAGGCCGTGGTTGTCGGACGTGATCGAGTATCTCGACGGGTCTCGACACGATCTCGCGACTCTGGTCGACGAGCACCTGCCCGGTGCCGTGTACCGCGTGCCGGAGGCGACGTACATCGGGTGGATCGACACCGCCGCCCTGGGAATCCCCGACCCGCCCGCCGCGTTCTTCCGGGACCATGCCGGGGTCGTGCTCACGGAGGGGCGGCTGCTGGGGAGGGGTGCCGAGAAGTTCGTGCGGGTGGTGTTCGCGACGCCTCGCCCGATCCTGGAAGAGGCCTTCGCTGCGATGGGAGCCGCCGTGCGAGAGCACTCCCGCCACCGCTGAGCTGCATCTCGGACGTCGGCGGCGAGGGTGTCAAGGGGCTCCCCTCGCGTCGGTGGTCCGGCGTAGAAAGGATCCCGACAGAGAGGATTCCCATGGCCACCGGCGACATCGAGACGTTCCACCGCAACGGCATCTGGTTCAACCGCATCGAGGGTGAATCGCAGACGTTGGGCAGCAGCTTCGAAGACGAGGCCGAGGCTGTGAAAGTCGGTCGCAGTGCGGCGGTCGCGCGTCAGGTCGCCCATACCGTGCGCGCCGAAGAGGGGCCGTCCAAGATGGCGAGCGTCTACGGCCTCCACCCGCGCGAACTGATCGGATGATGCTGCTGCAGGCATGTATCAACGGTGCACGCGATGTCGCGGAGCATCCGTGGCTGAGCGCCGACGAGACCGTGGTCGCGGGGATGCGGCGCGCGCCGTCGCGGCCGGAGCGGGAGAGGTGCATGTGCACCCGAAGGACGCCGCCGGTCGCGACAGCCTCGACGCGGAAGATGTCGCCCGTTGGGTGCGGGCGGTGCGGGCCGCGACGCCCGGTGTTCCCGTCGGCGTGACGACCGGTGCATGGGCGGAACCCGATGTCGGGCGGCGGCTCGCGTCGATCGAGGCCTGGACGGAGCTGCCAGACCACGCGTCCGTCAACTGGCACGAGGCGGGCGCCGAAGAGGTGGCCGCGCTGCTCGTGGGTCGCGGGGTCGCGGTCGAGGCCGGGTTGTGGGACGCGGCGGGGCTCGAGGTGTGGAAGCGCTCACCGCTGCGCAGCGGGTGTCTGCGTGTGCTGATCGAGCTCCCCGATGAACCCGCGGAGGTGGTGCGCGACCATGCCGAGGCGATGATCGCGCACGTCGCGCTCGAGGAGCCCGACCTTCCGATCCTGCTGCACGGTGAGGAAGGATCCGCGTGGCCGGCGTTCGACCTCGCGGTGGAGCTCGGGCGGGACTCGCGCATCGGACTCGAAGACACGCTCCTGTTGCCGGACGGCTCGACAGCCCCCGGCAACGCGGCGCTGGTGCGTGCAGCGGTCGGGCGGATGCGGGCCCTCTGGCCGCGTCTGCATCCGGCCGGGAGCGGAGAGAATCCGGGCGCGCTGCGATCTCCCCGATAGGGTGCAGGCATGGACGCGACTCAGGATGCTGCGGACGCGGCGACGCACGATGAGACTCAGCGCACGACCATCCGGCGTCTGTCGTGGATGCTCGCCTGGGGGCTTCCGTTCATCGCGCTGATCGCGGGGATCGCCCTCACGAATACGGGGACGATCCACCAATCGATGCCGGCAGGCGATGACATGTACGACGTCGTCCTGCTGGCCGTCTGGCCCGCGGGCCTGGTGCTGCTCGGAGTCGGTGCGCTGGGTCTGACGGCGGCAGCCCTCACAACGGTCGTCCTCACGACGAAGCGCTGACGCCCCCGAAGCGCGTGACGCTGCGCGTGCCGGGATCCCGGCACGGAACAGGGTGGAAACGCGAAACGCCCCACCGTTCGGGTCGGCGGGGGCGTCGGTCTCGCGGGATGAGGCGCTTACTGCACCGACCATCCGCCGTCCGAGGCGAGGATGGCGCCGTTGATGTTCACGGCGTCGTCCGACAGCAGGAACGTGATCGACGCGGCCAGGTGCTCGGCTGTGGCGACGGTCGGGATCGCCTGCTGGAACGGGGCGAGGCGGCCGGAGCCGTACTCCGACATGTTCGGGGGCATCGGGATGCCGGTGGCCACGCCGCCCGGGGCGACGGAGTTCACGCGGATGCCCTTCGGTCCGTACATGAAGGCGGCCGACTTCGTGACGCCGATGATGCCGTGCTTGCTGGCCGTGTAGGCGTTGCCCGAGGCGTTGCCGCGGAGGCCCGCTTCGCTCGACACGTTGAGGATCGCACCCCGACCGGCCTTCTCCATGACAGGGATGACCGCGCGCATGAGCTTGAACGGAGCGGTCAGGTTGATCGCGATGACGCGGTCCCAGACGGCGTCCGGGGTCTCGCCAGCGGGGAGAAGTCGTCGTTGATGCCGGCGACGTTCGCGAGGCCGTCGATGCGGTCGCCCGCAGCGGCGAGGACCGCGTCGATCGCGTCCTGCTTGGTGAGGTCGCCCGCGACCGTGACGATGTCGGCATCCGGCAGCTCCGCCTTGAGGGCATCGAGCTTCTCGGCGGCGATGTCGCTCGCGATCACACGTCCGCCTTCGCGGGCGATGCGCGAGGCGGTGGCCTTGCCGATGCCGGAAGCGGCGCCCGTGACGATCACGGTCTTGCCGGCGAAGCGGCCGGAGGTGGGCTTCTCGGCCCAACCCTCGGAGGCGTCGTCCTCGGGGATCTCGCCGTTGTTCGCGGCGCGCACGAGGTCGTCGACGACCGACTGGGGCAGCTGGCCCTGGCTCATGGCGACGAGCTGCTGCAGGGGCAGGCCGAGTACGGGGGTGAGAAGCTCGGGGTCGGCGCCCGTCTGCTCGAAGAGTCCACGGATGAGCGGGCCGCCGGTCGGGTCGTTCATCCAGTCGCCGATGGTGGAGTGTGCGGTGAGGGCCATGCTCTTTCTCCTTGCTCGGGTTTCGCAACGGTGCGTCTACTTATGTTCCAGTGTACGCCTCTGTACGGTGGAATGGTGCCTCGTCCTCGCAGTGAGAAAGCCCGCCAGTCCGTGCTGGAGGCGATGCGGCGTGCGCTCGCCGCAGACGGGTACGAGTCCGTGACGATCGAGGGTCTCGCCGAGGCGGCCGAGGTGTCGAAGCAGACCATCTACCGGTGGTGGCCGTCGAAGGCCGCGATCCTCGGCGAGGCGCTGCTCGAGGGCTCGGTGCCGGGCGCCGACGCGAGGGTGCCGATGACGTCGGATCTCGGGGCGGACCTGCGGGCGTGGTTCACGGCCGTGTCCGCGGGGCTGGCTCGACCCGAGGGGGTGTCGCTGGCGCGCGCGCTGATCGAGGTGACGGCGGCTGATCCGGAGTTGGGGTTGGTGTTGAACGAGAGGCTGGCGGCGCCGATCCGGGAGTGGGTCGCGGAGCGCGTGTCACGCGGACGGGATGCGGGCGATGTGCGGGCCGACGTGGATGCTGCCGCCGTCGCGGACGAGTTCATCGCGATCGCGTCGTACTCCGCGCTGATCGGGCAGCCGCTGAGTGCCGACCGCGTGGAAGACACCGTGGTGCGGTTGCTCCGGGGCATCGCGGGGTAAGCCTCGGGCGGGCCTGGTCCGCACGGGACCCTCTCCTCTGGGCACCCCTCCTCGTGGGAACCCTCGCGCGGCAGCCCTGCCCATTTCGGAGGAGTTCCGCCGTTCGGAGGTCTCTCTTCCCGAATCCCTCCTCCGTATCGCGGATCTCCTCCCGACTGCGGTGCTCCCCGCGCGACGCGCTCCTCGTTTCGGAGGAGTTCCGCCGTTCGGAGGTCACTTCTCCCGATTCTCTCCTCCGTATCGCGGACTCCTCCCGACCGCGGACCACCCCGACGCAGCAAGTCGAGGATTCGCGGCTAGTGTCCGCTGGAGCGTCGCTCGCGCCAGGTGACGCGCACGACCAGTGCGAGCGCGCCGAGCATGAGCGCGAGGGCCGCGAGCCAGAACACCCACACAGCGTCTTGGAACAGGGGCAGCTTCGCGACGACCGGAAGCATGCCTCCGAGGAGGACCATCGCCGCAATGCATGCGCGCTCACGTGCGGTGCCACGGGGCTTCCCGGTAGTCACGTGCTCGTCGTCGCTATGCATCCCTGCTCCTTGATCAGTGTGTCGGAAGTAAAATGTTACTCTGTCGGAGTCAGTGTGTCTGCCCCTCGCGGCCGAAGCGCTCAGCCTCCTCACCGCTGTCGTATGCGGCGGAAGTCGGCGTCGTCGATGTCTTGGTAGCCGATGGCGATGGGAGCGAGGCGAGTGCTCTTCTCCGTGCCCTCGGTGTCGGTGTAGTCGAGCGTCGGACTGATGACGTAGAAGTCCGCGTCGTCGGTGCAGGACAGGGCAATGTCGATCGCCCCGCGGTCTGGCGCGAGAGCCACATCCTCCGCGGACACAGCGGAGGATCCCGTTCTGAACTTGCCGACCGAGGCCAGTGGGTGCGGGACCGGGAGCTCGGCGCGGGTGCACTCCGACATGGCGGTGACTTCAGCCCTGGCGTCTGCCGTGGCGAACTCTTCGGGTCGTGCCTCGGTGAGGGTCCATGACCCGACGTCCACGTACTCCGGCTCCGTCGAGTGCGCGTAGACCAGCCCGATCGACTCGAAAGCGATGCCATCCGCGGGGATGGTGATCTCGAAGGTGATGTTCCCCAGCTGGTATCCGTCCACCACCGCACCTCGGATGACATCGAACTCGCCGGGGCCGACCGACGCATCGCCCGGTAGTTCGACACCGGTCAAGTCGGTCCAGATGGCATCGCTCTCCGGCGCGACGAAGATGAAGTTGACGGGGTAGGGGTGACCGGCGGCGAAGACGACCTCGGCGGACGTGAGAGCGAAGTCCGGGGATGTGCTCTTGTCGAAGTCGGGCGTGCAGGACGTGGCAGTGGCCGCGATCGCGCTGAGTACGATCGCGGCCACTGCCGCCCGCCCTGCTGCATTCATGTCACGTCCCGATGGCGAAGCCCTGGGCAGCCCGCCTCTGGTCTGTGCTCTCGTCTGCTGCTCCGCGATCGACCTCATCGTCGACCATCACCATGGAAACACACGTATGAGGACGTTATCAATATATTTGACGACGCAAACGAGTCTTCCTCGATCGTCGGTGATCCGGGCGTCGCGACTGCTCAGGTCGTCGTCGCCTCGTCCCTCGCCTCCGTCCGCCCCGCCGCGAACCGCGCCTGCGCCCGGTCCTGACGTTTCCCGACCTCGACGAGCTCCGTGGCCTTCGGCAGGCCCATCGGCTTCGTCGAGACGTACACGCTCTCGGCGGTGTCGACGCGGAACGTCTCGTGCCACACCCCCACAGCGCCCGGAGCTTTGCGGGCCGCGCGGTTGAAGGCGGTCCACGCGGGGCGGTGCTGCTGGTCCGGGCTGGACGCGTATGCGTAGAGCTTGTCGACGGATGACCAGTACTGCACCACGTAGGGTCCGCCCGATCCGAAGAGCAGGTGGTAGCCGAGCATGCCCGAGTCGGGATCGGTGCTGAGTTCGCGCAGCATCCCGGGCATGGCGAAGAAGGCCGGCATCCACAGGTCGGGGCGCCACCAGCGGTTGATCTGCATCCCGATGTGGAACACGACGAGCTCGCCCTCGTGGCGGTGGGTCATGCGGCCCGTGATGACTTTCGACATGAGGACTCCTTGGTTAGATAGTTTCACTATCCATAATGGATAGCGCTACTATCGAAGTCAAGAGGTGGCCATGAGAATTTCCGAACTGTCAGCCCAGACCGGCGTGACCGTGACGACGATCAAGTACTACCTGCGCGAGGGGCTGCTTCCCGAGGGCGAGCGGTCGTCTGCGACTCAGGCCGCGTACGGCGAGAAGCACGTGGAGCGGCTGCGGGTGATCCGGGCGCTGCTCGATGCGGGAGTGAGCATCGCCGAGACGCGGCGCGTGCTGGGCGCTTTGGATGATCCGCCGGAGAATGCGCATGAGTTGCTGGGTGAGGCGCATGCGGCGATCACTCCGCCGGTGGACGACTCGTTGGACTTGACCGACGCCGAGGCTCTTGTGGCCGGACTCGGGTGGAAGCCGGGGATGTGCGACGAGGCCGTGCTGCACGCGGTGGCTCGCGCGCTGGAGGGGCTGGAGCGTGTCGGCTTCACCGTGCCGGATGCGGCGATGGCGGAGTACCTCGCGAGCGCGCGGCGGATCGCGGATGCGGAGATCGCGGGGGTGCCGGGGAGTCTGCGGAAGCGGCGGTGCGGTACGTGGTGCTGGGGTCGGTGCTGGTGGAGCCGCTGCTGTTGGCGCTGCGACGGGTGGCGCAGCAGGTGAGCTCGGGGGAGAGGTTTGGTGGGGGCGGAGCTAGCGCATGAGCGCCGCGGCCAGACGCTCTCTCAGGGCCGGATCACACACGTAGACGTACGTTCCACGCATCCCGCGTGTTAGCAGCACCCCATAGATGTTTCGGATGAACGTCAATAGGTCATCGTCTCCGAACGCATCCTTCAGGTGCCCGGTGTTCTCCTTGCCCTTCTTGTCCCGATAGCTCTCGCGATCAGCGACGATCCGACCGGATGTCGGGTCGAGGTGGAGGTCGGGCCCGATGATGACGCCTGCGTAGTTCAGGTCATACCCCTGAACGGTGTGGATCGAGCCGACCTCTTCGAGCGACCCTTTCGAGTTGATCCAGTCTTTATCTGTGCCGTTCCACCGCATGCGCTCACCGTCAATCTCGATGTCGAATGCGTCTGGGTTTTTCTTCGACGCCCATTCCCACGCGTACCCTGCGACGAGGCGGGAAAGGCCGACCTCAGCATCCTTCTGCCGGATGGCATCGCGCATCTCTCGGAGGTCGTCGAAGAGGCGAAGTTCATATTCACCGAGGCTGGGGAGGGATGGCTCTTCATCCCGCAGAAGGGCGCGGACGAATTCGACGTAGTCTGCGCCCGCCTGTACGCGCATCTGGGTCGTCAGCCGGAAAAATCGATGCGCATCCTTCGCCTCACTGACCTCTGCATGGAGCGCCGCCGGAGAAAGGTCATGCGGCCGTACGCTCTGCTCCCCATCGACGAGCAGGAGCTGATGTTTGCTGCGAGCCTTGATCCAGTCGAGCTGGGTGTAACGAGGGTCGTCGCTTCCGAACAGAGCCTCGTTGATCTCGCGGAACTTCTTGTTCTGCACCCCCGACGCCTGATTGGCTCTCTGCCCGAGGCGGTGGGTCTCGTCGACGAGAACGAGGTCGTAAGCCTCGTCGGATTCGCCGAGCTGGAATGGCGACATCACCATCGCAGCATCGAGCTTGGGCGTCTTCTTGAAGACCTTCCTCACCGACATCCGCAGAGACTGCTGCGGGATGACTAGCGCCATACGAAGGGTCTTGAGCAGCTTGCGATTCTCGGGGACAAAGAACTCCGAGAACATCGAGTCAGGCTCGACGCCGTCGTAGTCGCGGATGTCGGCCAGCAACTTCATCAGGAAGATCGCGATGATCGTCTTCCCTGTTCCCGGGTTGCCCTGGACCACGAGCGTTGATCGAGCGCCAGGGTCCTGAAGATCTTCGAGCAACCCCTCCAGGATGTCCATGATCGCGACGCCCTGGTCGTCGGTCAGAGCTTTGAAGGGCGAGAGCTTGAACAGGTCAGAATTCTCGATTTGCGGGATGCTCCGCGAGAAGAGTCCCTCTGCTCGCATCGCCTCGAACACGTTACGGAACGACTCACGATAGAGGTCGCGGTCGTAGTACTGCGCATCTGTCAGGCCGTCGTTGCCATTGAGGATGCGGTATCGACCGTCGCCCGAGAACCAGCGAATGAGATGCGATTCAAGGTCGAGACAGACTGACTTGTTGAACGTGTGATCCACGACGACGCGGATCGATTCAAGGGACTCGTTCTTCTTCGAACCGGCGAGGTGCTGACGCATACGGGTGGCCGCGCTCACGGTTTCACCGACGTAGAGCCCGGGCGAACTGCGTTGGGCGTCTCCTTCGAGCACATAGACGACTGGCCAGTTGGTGTGCCGGCTGTCGTCATGCGCCCAGGTATCAACAGCGTCACGGCGGAAAGGAAGGCGCTGGATGCTGAAGTCGGTCACTCCGGCGCCTCGGAGAGCTTCGTGTACTTCGTCATACGGCCCTTGGCCAGTTCGACGGGATACTTCGCCTTCGTCGACTCCAACTTCTTCATGACGATCTCGTCGAGGTCGACGCCGATCTTGTTCGCGAGATGGATGCAGTACGTGACGACATCCGCGAGCTCCGCTTCGACCTGTTCTTGGTCGAACTTCGGGGACCACTGGAAGCACTCGAGAAGCTCGCCGGCCTCGATTGAGATGCTCTTCGCGAGGTTCTCCGGCGAGTGGAACTGGTCCCAGTCCCGTTCGGCTACGAAGGCGCGAAGGGCGGCGAGAGTCTGCGGCGACGGCATGATGCGAAGGTACCAGCGAGGCGAACGACACTGATGGCACGAAACAACCATGTGGTCACCAGCCCGGGGTGTGTCCGTCATTGCACCTCTACTCGAACCCACCCGTCAACCGCCCGCGGATCCGGGAACTGCTCTCATTCATCCCGACGATCTCCACCGTCTTCCCCAACGTCGCATACTTCGTCTCAATCGCATCCAACGCCGCAACGGTCGACGCATCCCACACATGCGACCCCGACAGATCCACAACGACCCGAGACGGATCCCCCGTATAAGAGAACAACGTCGTCAGATCGTTGCTCGACGCGAAGAACAACTCCCCCTCCACGACGTACGTCACAACGTCGCCCGCCTCAGCCACAACCCGACGAACCGTCACGAAGTGCGCCACCCGTCGCACGAACAGCACCGACGCGACCAGCACCCCACCCACGACCCCGACCGCCAGGTTGTGCGTCACCAGCACCAACGCCACCGTCGCCACCATCACGAACGTCTCGCTCTTCGGCATCCGCTTCAACGTCGACGGACGGATGCTGTGCCAGTCGAACGCTCCGATCGCGACCATGATCATCACGGCCACCAGCGCGGCCATCGGGATCGTCCCGACGAAGTCGCCGAACACGACCACCAGCAGGAACAGGAAGATCCCGGCGCAGAAGGTCGAGATGCGGGTCCGCGCACCCGAGGCCTTCACGTTGATCATGGTCTGACCGATCACGGCGCAGCCGCCCATGCCGCCGAACATGCCCGACAGCACGTTCGCGACGCCCTGCCCCCACGACTCGCGGCTCTTGTTCGAGTGAGTGTCGGTGATCTCGTCGACGAGCTTCGCGGTGAGCAGCGACTCCATCAGCCCGACGAGCGCGACCCCGAGCGCGAACGGCGCGATGATCGTGAACGTCTCCCACGTGAGCGGAACGTTCGGGATGAACAGCTCCGGCAGACTCCGCGGCAGCTCGCCCTGATCGCCGACGGTCGGCACGGTGATCCCGAAGGCGAGCACGACCCCGGTCACGATGATCACCGACACGAGAGGCGCCGGCACGATCTTGGTGATCTTCGGCATCACGAGCATCACGACGATGCCGAGCGCCACCAGCGGATACACCAACCACGGCACGTCGATCAGCTGCGGGAACTGCGAGCTGAACACGAAGATCGCCAGCGCGTTCACGAACCCGACCATGACGCTGCGGGGGATGAACCGCATGAGCTTCGCGACTCCGATCACCCCGAGGATCACCTGGAAGATGCCGGCGAGGATGATGGTCGCGATCAGATAGTCCAGCCCATACGTCGGCGCGACCGGTGCGATCACGAGCGCCACGGCTCCGGTCGCCGCGGTCACCATCGCCGGACGTCCACCGAGGAACGCGATCGACACCGCCATGATGAACGACGAGAACAACCCCACCTTCGGGTCGACGCCCGCGATCACCGAGAACGCGATCGCCTCCGGGATCAGCGCCAGCCCCACGACGAGGCCGGCCAGGACCTCGCGGGTCAGCATCCGCGGGTTCTTCAGCGCAGTGAGCACCGAGGGGTTGGCCCGGTAGCGGGAACGATCGTCGACCGTCGTTGCAGACATGGATGCTCCAGGGGAAGGCGCCTCGGAGGAAGAGGCAGACGTTCCAGGGTACGGCCGATATACAGCGCCGCCGGCACGTCTGCATCCTTCCTCTCGGACGCACCGTGCGACAGGATGAAAGCGACCGACCTCGAAGGAGACCGCCATGTCGCTCGCGCAGACCCCGTCGGAGACCTCGGCCGCCCCCGGGTTGGCCGGCGTCGTGGTGATCAGGGGAATCCGCCGCGTTCTGATCTGGTCCCTGATCATCGCGTTCCTCTACCCCGCCTTCATGAACGGCAGCAAAGGAATCTGCCCAGGCGGTGTCGATGCCGACGGCGGGTTCATCGACGCATCGGGCCGTTCGGTGGACGAGGCTCCGATGTGCGTTCAGCTCACCCTCGGCCCCAGCCCGCTGGTCTACATCGGCATCGCTCTGATCGTCCTGCTCGCGATCGGTCGCGTGATGAAGGCGACCGACGAACGTGCGGCGCTGCGCACCCTGGAATGGGCTCTGCGAGCGGTCGGCCTGTTCGCGCTCGTCGCGATCGTCGTCTCGCACGCGTGGATGATGATGATCCCGCTCGAGCAGTTCAACTCCGAGTCCTGGTCGGTCTTCAGCCCGTTCCCGTTCGGGGTGATCGACGTCGATGTCACCCCCATGACCGTGTCCTGACCCACGGGTGCAGCCCTACTGACTACGACCCTCACCGCGGACGAGCACACCGGAATGCCGCACGGCGACTCGCGCCTGTCGCCGATCCGCCACCGGCCGCGGTTCGTACCGTGATCGCATGGAACCCGGATCCCTCGCAGACCCCGCGATCACGGCGCCTCGGCGACGAGGCGGACGTTCCCGCGTAGAGCGGATGCCGGGTGGCGACGCCCCGCCATCACGATTCCGATACGTTCACACCCCGGATGCGCGCCTCGGGTTAGCGTTCCGTCATGAAACGTTGGCGCGGCGTCGCGATCCTGGTCTTGGCGCCGATGCTGGCGATGACGGCGTGCACGCCTGCCGTGACCGGAACCCTGGGCTTGCTCAGACAGCGGGACGGTTCACTCGAGGTTCTCGTGCGCCTCTGCCACGGGTCGGTGGATAGCCTCGAGCTTCGCGCCATCAACTCCTTCCCTCCGAATCAGGACGGCGATTCCGAAGGGTGGCGGAACGTCAAGGCGAAGGAGTTCGCCCTGTCGGAGCCAATCATCGGGGCGGGCGACGTGGCGATGCCGTTCCGCGAACAGACACTCGGGAAGGACGTGCTCTTCAGCGTGACGGCGTTCGGCGAGAACGGCGAGAACGCCGTATCCGGCCACTTCGCAGCCAGCGAACTGGCAGCGGTGAGACCCGGCGAGGTGCTCACGCCGATCGGGATGTTCGCGTCCGATATCTACGATTCATCGGATGACCCCGTTGTGAGTCCCGAGGAGTTCCAGCGGTTCGCGGACGACTTCTGCTCGTGAGGCCCCGGCCCCCGGCCGCCTATCGCCCGGCGCGCATCCGCAGGCCGAAAGCGACACCCGCGAGCGCGATCACCACGACCCCATACCCGACGCACACGGCCTCGAGTCCGACCACCCCGACCAGTGCTCCGGCGACGACGGCGGGTACCCCGAACGCCAGGTACGAGACGAGGTAGATCGCGGCGAAGGTGTCGGCGCGCTCGGTCGGGGGATCCTCGGCGCGAGGGACGCCACGACTCCCGAGAAGGCCGTCCCGAAGCCCATGCCGGTGACGGCCGCCGCGACGAGGTAGAACGGCAGGGATCCGACCCCCAACGCGATCAGCGACAGCAGGGTGCCGACCGCGAGTGCCGACGTCCCGAACAGCACCATCGACCGCGCGGCGATGTTCCGCAGCGTGAACGCGGTCACGGCTCCGACGCCGGCGAGCAGCACGACGCCGAGCCCCTGCCAGAAGTGAGCCTCGCCGCCGAGTTCGCCCCGCACGATCGTGGCCCCAAGAGACAGGAACAGCCCACCGGTGGCCCACCCCGCGATCACGGCCGGAGCCCCGCGCCAGAAGTCGGACCGGATCGCGGAGGGGATCGTCAGCCGGAAGCTCAGCGACGCCCACACCCCGGGCCTCCGCGGTGCCGTCTCCGGCACGAGGAAGAACAGCACCGCGATCAGGAGGTACACCGCGCTCAGAGGCGCGAACACGTCGAGCAGGGCTTCGCCGCTGAGGTCGAGCATCACGCCCGAGACGAGGGCACCGAGGGCGAGGCCGATTCCCGGGCTGAGGGCGTTCCACAGGGCCGCGACTCCCGCGCGGCCGCCCGGCGCGAAGTCGAGTGCCGTCGCCGAGAGCGCGGAGAGGAGCAGGCCGCTCGCGACGCCCTGCAGGATACGTGCGAGGAACAGTACCGCCACGGCATCCGCATGCCAGAACAGGAGCATGCTCCCCGCGAGCAATACGAACCCGGCGACCACGACCGGACGACGCCCGATGTGATCGGACAGCGACCCGGTGGTGAGGAGCGTCAGCAGCAGCGACCCGGCGTAGACCGCGAACACCGCGCTGATGACGATCGCGTCGAAGCCGATCTCGTGCGCGAGCACCGGATAGAACGGCGACGGCGCGCTCGCCCCGACCGCCATCAGGATCTGCGCCGCGACCGCGAGTCCGAAGCCCAGGCGTGGTCGAGTTTCGATGCGCTGCCCACCCTCAGCCGCCGGCGTGGGGCGAAGGGCCGGACGGACGATCGGCTCGGTGGTGGTCATGGCGCCTCCTCATAAGGTTCGAGAATCATCGAACTATCGGAGCGTACTCGCCATCCGGCCATTGTTCAACTATTATCGAACCATGCCTGGCGATCTTCCGCACCCGGAGCGCTCCGAGATCCAGCTCACGGACGTGCTCTTCGCGCTGAGCGACCCCGAGCGCCTCGCGATCACGCGCCAGCTCGCCGACGGTCCGCTCGACATGGCCTCCTGTCACGCCACCGACCCCAACCTGCCGAAGTCGACCAAGTCGCACTTCATGAAGGTGCTGCGCGAAGCCGGCGTCATCCGCAACGAGCCCAATGGACGGCGTCGGATGCTGACGCTGCGGCGCGACGACCTCGATGAGCTCTTCCCTGGACTGCTCGACTCGGTGCTGCGCGGCTGAACGCCCGCGATGGCCGCGTGCTCTTGTCGATCGCGAAGAGTGAGTGTACAGTCACTCATATGTCCTCGACCCGCAGCTCCATCCTCTCCACGGCAGACGCCCGCAGGCCGCTCGTCGCCTCGGCGGCCGTGGCCGCGTTCGCACGCGGCGGGTATCACGGCACGACCGTCGCCGACGTCGCCCGCGAAGCCAAGATCTCCCCGGCCTACGTCTTCAAGCTGTACGCGGGCAAGGAGGCGCTGTTCGTCGTCGCGCTCGAGGCCTGCTTCGACGCGATCCTCGCTGCCCTCGAAGAAGGCGCGGATGCCGCGGGCGACACCTCGCCCGAAGGCACCCTCGACGCGATGGGCGACGCGTACGCGCAGCTCATCTCCGACCGGAAGCTGCTCATGCTGCAGGTGCACGCGCAGTCGGTCGCCGAGATCCCGGCTGTCGGCGAGGCGCTGCGGACGGGGCTCGAACGTGTCACGACGTTCGCGAAGACCCGTTCGCGCGCGAGCGACGACGACGTGCAGCGCTTCATCGCCTACGGGCAGCTGTGCCACCTGATCGTCACGACGCAGCTCGACGGGCGCCCGGGGGACTGGGTCGCTCTGCTGACCAAGGGCATCACGCACCCCGACTGATCTCGCGGCGGGATCATCGCCCTTCCTTCTGTCCTGAAGAGTGAGTGAGTAATCACTCATCCACCACCACAACGAACACCACGAATGGAGCAGCTCATGACCACCCTCACCTCTCTCCCGGTCACCGCACCGCGCAGCACGCACCGCTGGCTCGCCCTGAGCGTCCTGGCACTCGCACAGTTCCTGGTCGTGCTGGATGCCTCGATCGTGAACATCGCCCTCCCCGTCCTCGGCCGGCAGCTCGGCATGGACACCGCCGCCCTGGCCTGGGTCATCACCGCGTACGTGCTCGCGTTCGGCGGGCTGCTCCTGCTCGGTGGACGCCTGGCCGACCGTTACGGTCACCGCCGGGTGTTCCTCATCGGGACGGCCGGGTTCGTCGCGGCCTCCGCCCTCGCCGGGCTGTCGGTCTCGAGCGAGATGCTGCTCGGAGCCCGCGCTCTGCAGGGTGTGTCGGCGGCGCTCCTCGCCCCCGCCGCCCTCGCGCTGCTGACCCATCTGTTCCCTGACGACTCCGAACGGACCAAGGCCCTCGGCGTCTGGGGTGCGGTCGCCGGCATCGGATCCGCCGCCGGGGTGCTGCTCGGCGGGGTCCTCACCGCCACCCTCGGCTGGCAGGCGGTGTTCTTCGTGAACGTGCCCGTCGGCGCCCTCGTGCTCATCGCGATCCCTCTGCTCGTCACGCGTGACGGCATCCGCACGCCCGGTCGTCTGGATGCCGCGGGAGCCGTGACCGTCACCGGCGCGCTCGTCGCTCTCGTCGGCGCTCTCAGCGCGGTCGAGCAGGTCGGCTTCGTGCACCCGCTGCCCCTCGTGCTGCTCGCCGCCGCCCTGCTGCTCGGCGTCGCGTTCATCGCGATCGAACGTCGCAGCGCCGAGCCCCTCGTGCCGCTGTCGGTGTTCCGCAACCGCAACCTCGCCCTGGGAAACACCGTGATGCTGCTCGGCGGCGCCGCCATGGTCGCGCTCTTCTTCGCCCTGTCGGTGTACATGCAGGCGGTGCTCGGATACGACGCGCTCACGGCGGGCCTCACGCAGCTGCCCCTCGCCGGCGTGCTCGTGCTCGTCGCCGGCGGAGCCCCTGCGCTCATCGCCCGACTCGGCACCCGGCCCGTGCTGATCGGTGCGCTGCTGGTGCTGACGGGAGGACTCCTCTGGCTCGCCGCCGCGCCCTCCGACGCCGTGTTCGCCGTGCACCTCCTCGGCCCCACGTTGCTGATCGGCATCGGACTCGGAGGTGCCGTGGTGGCGACCACCCAGCTCGCGGTCGACGGCGTCGAAGGCGCAGAGGCCGGCCTCGCTGGCGGCCTCATCAACACGAGTCAGCAGATCGGCGGAGCGGTCGGTCTCGCCGTGCTCGGCACCGTCGCAGGACTGCGCACGGCGGCCCTCACCGCAGGCGGCGCCCCGGCCGCTGAAGCGCTGACCGGCGGCTTCTCATGGCTCTTCATCGGAGCCGCCGGCCTCGCGCTGCTCGGAGCGGCGATCGTGGCCGTGTGGCGTCGCGACTGAGAGACGGGGATCGGTGGGTGTGCGTCGTGAGGCGCGCACCCATCGATCAGCTCGTTCGAGGTCGGCGCACGGAGTTGCCGGGCCACGGCCGCCGGAATCGCTGGGGATCGAAATGCGCGCCCCGTGTGCGCTGAACATACCTTTATGCCAAGCTACCTAGATCTCTGCCTTGCCTGATTGCTCCCAGATTTGGAGCGGAAGCGGCACGGGGCGGATACTTCTGGCATCCGCACCGCCCCCATCGCTCGCCCATGATCGGCCCGGAATCGACATGCAGACATCCTCTTCGCTCGCGCCAGAGACGACCATCGCTCTCGTGGGCGCGGGGCGACTCGGACGCGTGCTCGCCAGGGCCCTGCGTGCCGCGGGGTTCGCTGTTCTCGGCCCGGTTCGACGCGAGCAGCCGATGCCGACGGCCGACATCGCGCTCCTCTGCGTCCCCGACGCGGCGATCCCGGCCGTGGCCTTCGTCGCCCGACCGCACGCGCGCCTCGTCGGACACGTCTCCGGTGCGACCCCGCTGACCGACGTCGACTTCAGCCTCCACCCGCTGCAGACCTTCACCGGTTCGGAGACGCCTGACGTGTTCCAGGGCATCGGAGCCGCGATCGCCGGCCGCACCGACGAGGCGTTCGACGTCGCCGACGCCCTCGCCCGGGCGCTCGGGGCACGTCCGTTCGCGGTCGACGACGAGCACCGCGCGCGCTATCACGCGGCCGCGTCGTTCGCGTCGAACTTCGTCCTCACGGTGCTCGATGCGGCCGAGCAGCTCGCTTCGGCCGCCGGCATCCCCGAGGGCGAGGCTCGCGATATTCTCGCCCCGCTCGTCGGTCGCACCGTCGAGAACTGGACGAGCCTCGGCGCTCAGCAGGCTCTGACCGGGCCGATCGCCCGCGGCGACGCGCAGACGGTCGCCCGCCAGAGGTCGGCCGCCGCAGAACTCGGGCTGCAGGACCCGTTCGACGCCCTCGCCGCCACCACACGGACGATCGCCTCCCGCACGCCGAAGACCGGGCACGGACGTCGGGAGGACGCGCGGATGCCGGGAGAAACCCCTCCGTTCGAACCGACATCCGTCCCTTCTCCCGACACGACGACCGCGGAGTCGAAGGAGTCCCCGGCATGAGAATCCTCCGCACGATCCCCGAGATGCGAGCGGCCGTCGGTCACGCCCGGCGTGAGGGCGCGGCCGTCGGCCTCGTCCCCACGATGGGCGCGTTCCACGACGGGCACCTCTCCCTGATGCGCGAGGCGCGCGCCGCATCCGACCTCGTGGTCGTCTCGCTCTTCGTCAACCCGACCCAGTTCGGTGCGAACGAGGACCTCGGCTCCTACCCGCGTGATGAAGACCGCGACGCCAGGCTCGCCGCGGCCGCGGGTGTCGACATCCTCTTCGCGCCCACGGCATCCGAGATGTACCCCGACGGGTTCGCCACCACCATCCACGTCGCGGGGCTGACCGACGTGCTCGACGGTGCGAGCCGCGGCGCGCACCACTTCGACGGGGTCGCCACGGTCGTCACGAAGCTGTTGGGGATCGTCCGTCCGGATGCGGCGTACTTCGGGCAGAAGGATGCGCAGCAGGTGCTCGTGGTCCGCCGCGCCGTGCGCGACCTCGACCTCGACGTGCGGATCGTCGCCTGCCCGATCGTGCGCGAGACCGACGGGCTCGCCATGAGTTCGCGGAACGTCTACCTCGACCAGGACGCGCGCGCAGGCCACGGCTCTCAACCGCGCCCTCGACGCCGCCACCGACGTGTTCGCGGCAGGCGCGCGGGATGCCGGCAGCATCCTCTCGGCCGCCCGCCGGGTGCTGGGGGAGGCGGGGATCGACCCCGAGTACCTCGAGCTGCGGGATGCCGAGACGCTGCGGCCGCTCGCCCGTGTCGACAGTGATGCACTGCTCGCCGTCGCGGCGCACGTCGGAGCTGCGCGCCTGATCGACAACCACCTCCTCTCCCCTGTCGACACAGCGTCCACCTCCGAGCCGAGTGACATCGCAAGCCCGAGAGCCACCGACCCGAGCGCCACCGACCCGAGAGCCACCGACCCGAGAGCCACCGACCCGAGAGCCACCGACCCGGAGGGCGATGCCTGATGCGACGCACCATGCTCAAGTCGAAGATCCACCGCGCGACCATCACCGACAGCGACCTGAACTACGTCGGCTCGATCACGATCGACCCCATCCTGCTCGAGGCCGCCGACATCCTCCCGCACGAGCAGGTGCACGTCGTCGACGTCGACAACGGCGCCCGCTTCGAGACGTACACGCTCGTCGGCGAGCGGGGCTCCGGTGTCGTCCAGGTCAACGGCGCCGCCGCACGCCTCGTCCACACCGGAGACACGATCATCGTCATCTCGTACGCCGACTACTCGCGCGACGACCTCGCGAGCTACGAGCCTGTCGTCGTGCACGTGGACCGCGGCAACGCGATCATCCAGGTCGACGACGCCGTCGATCGCCTGTTGACGGAGGCCCGCGCATGAGCGCCCATGCCACCACGGCGAAGCGCGTGACACTCGCCGCGCTCGCCGCGAAGAAAGACGCCGGCGAGCCCATCGTCATGGTCACCGCGTACGATCACCCCGGCGCGCAGATCGTCGAGGCGGCTGGCGTCGACGTCGTGCTGGTGGGCGACTCGGCCGCCATGACCGTGCTGGGGTATGAGAGCACCGTGCCGGTAACGATCGACGAGATGCTCATGCTCACCAGGGCGGTGCGGCGTGGGCTGACGAGGCCGCTGCTCGTCGGCGACCTGCCGTTCGGATCGTACGAGGCGTCGGACGAGCTGGCCATCGCGACGGCGCAGCGCTTCGTCAAGGAGGCGGGCTGCGATCTCGTGAAGATCGAGCGCGGCGGCACGACCGTCGACCGGGCGCGGGCCCTGGTGCAGGCCGGCATCCCCGTGGTCGGACACGTGGGCCTCACCCCGCAGACGGCCACGGCGCTCGGCGGCTACCGGGCGCAGGGCCGCACCGCTGACGCCGCGCTCGCCGTGATCGACGACGCCGTCGCCCTGCAGGAGGCCGGGTGCTCGATGCTCGTCGTCGAGGCGATCCCCTCCGAAGTGACGGAGGTCCTGGTGTCGCGCCTCGACATCCCGGTGATCGGCATCGGCGCCGGAGCGGATGCCGACGGGCAGGTGCTCGTGTTCCACGACCTGCTCGGGCTCTACGACGGGGAGCGGCCAAGTTCGTGAAGCGCTACGCCGAACTGCGCGCGGCAGCGGTCGCGGGCGTCGAGGCATATGCGACCGAGGTCCGTGAGGGTGTGTACCCGGCTCCTGAGCACGGCTATGCGATGGCGGCAGGGGAGTCCGACCGGCTGCGGGAGCTGTTGGCTGTCGGCGACTCCCAGAGTCGTTGATAACTTCGAATCTGTGTGAAATTGTGCAGGGAGCTTTCCGAGCACGCCAGGCCTATTCGTGCGGAATCTCGGTATTTGATTCGAAGAAAGTTTCTATACTGAGGTGCCGCCGCGATACCATGAAGCATGTCCACACTGACCGGGTTGCACGAGGCGATGGCTCACCTCGACGCGGCCTGGGCCGGCGCCGATGAGGCGACCGATCTCTCTCGTGAGCAGCTGATCGCCGTCAACGATGCGATCGGCGCGCTGCAGCGTCGGCTCGATGCGGTGCACGTCGACGTGGCTGCGGGCATCACCCATGAATCGCGCCCCGAGCTCGGCCCGGAGAGCCTGGCCAAGCAGCAGGGGTTCCGCACCCCTGCCAAGCTCATCGCCGCGACGACCGGAGTGTCGACCGGCGACGCTCTCCGGTTGGTGAAGGTGGGCGAGGCCACGGCGCCGCGCACCGACCTGATCGGATCACGCCTCCCTGCGCGCTACCCCGTCGTTCGAGAGGCGCTCGGCGCGGGTGTGCTCAGTGCACAGGCGGCGGCCCTCATCATCGCTCTGCTCGAGAGGTGTCGCATCGCGGCCGGAGCCGAGCGCATCGCCGCGGGGGAGCGGATGCTCACCGAGGCCGCGGAAGGATTGGCGCTCGACGACGTCCGCAAACTCATCGTCCGCGCCGAGGCGTGGCTCGACCCCGACGGTGTCGAGCCGAGATCGGAAGAGCAGCGCGCACGCCGTTCCCTCACGCTCTTCGAACGCGACGGGATGGTGCACCTGAACGCACAGCTCGACGCGGAGACCGCGGCTCCGATCGTGACCGCGATTCGCGGATACGTCACGGCAGCCTTCGCCGCGCGCCAGGACGCCCCCGACGGTGCATCACCCGATGCCGACCGGCGCTCCGTGCCCATGATCCAGGCGGATGCTCTGGCCGTCTTCTGCGGACACGTGCTCGGCTGCGAGCAGCGCGTTCCTCTGGCGGGCGCCACGGTGGTCGTGCGGATCCGGATGGAGGAACTGGAGTCAGGCCACGGGTCGGCCACGGTCGACGGCCTCGACCAGCCGGTGAGCGTGGGAGCGGCACGACGGATGGCAGCCGGGGGCGGAGTGATCCCGTGCGTACTCGGAGGGGCGAGCGAGATCCTCGACTGGGGTCGGGAGAAGCGGCTCTTCACGCGAGCTCAACGCCTCGCTCTGGTCGAGAGAGACGGTGGCTGCGCCATGTGCGGTCTACCGCCCGAGATGACGAAAGCGCATCACGTCCGCTGGTGGAGACGAGATCACGGGCCGACCGATCTCTCGAACGGAGTGCTTCTCTGCGAGACCTGTCATCACCGGATCCACGACAACGGGTGGGACATCCGGATCGAAGGGCCGCGGGTGTGGTTCGTGCCGCCCCGATACGTCGACCCCGCGCAGAAGCCACGGCTCGGTGGTCGCGCACGCTTCGACATCGCGGCCTGACGACCGCTGTCGGGGGTCGGTGGGTGATGCTCGGCGCTCCGTGCGGCCGAGCCTCAGGCGTCGGGCTCCCACCGCAACAGATCACCCGGTTGACACTCCAGCACGGCGCACAGCGCGTCGAGAGTCGTGAACCGCACCGCCTTCGCTCGGCCGTTCTTCAAGACGGCGAGATTGGTCGGCGTGATGCCGATCCGGTCGGCCAGCTCGCCGACGCTCATCTTCCTCCGCGCCATCATCACGTCGATGTCGACCACGACCGGCATCAGATCACCTCATCGTCGAGCTCGGAGCGAAGCGACCGCGCCTCGGCATCGCGGTCGATCGCCTGACGCAGCAGGGCCTTCATCACGACGACGAGCAGCGCCACCCCGGCGAGCACGACCCCCGCGCCGCCGATCAATGCGACGAGACCCGGCGCGGCCGAACCCGGAGCGAGCAGTGCCGCGAGGATCCAGGTGAGTGCCGCCGCCACGAGGATCGCCCCGATGATCACATCGACGTACCGGAACGACGACTCGGAGAAGATCGATCCCCGCCGCACCTTCGTCAGCAGCAGCCACACACAGACCCCGAACACCTGCAGCGTGCCGACCCCGAGCACGACGATCGACACCAGCGCGATCCGGCCCCACAGCTCCTCCTGAGCGAGATCCAGCCACAGCAGCGGCACGATGAGCGCCTGCACCACCAGCGACCCCAGCAGCGCGACCGCGATCACGATCCGCAGCACCACGATCGTCACTCTGCTCATGACCCCGCCTTTCGTCGAAGAACAGCAGGAATCTATCGTTAATCGTTCGATCAGGCAAGCGGAGGACACGCGATCTCGACGCCGCCGAAATGCCGCCGAAATGCCGCTGGAGTGCCGCTGGAGTGCCGCCGAAGTGCCGGGGAGGCGCCGCTGGAGTGCCGAGGAGGCGCCGCGGTCAGCGTCGGCGGACGGCCTTGCGCAGTCGACGGATGGCACGGCCGGCAGCATCCTTCATCCGACCACTCGGCCACTCCCGGCGCAGTTCCACGACGCCATCGTCCGCCGCCACGAGCGCGCACGGGCGCCCGGCCAGCATCGGAGAGCGACCGAGACGTGCGAGAGTCGCGGGTTCGGCGTGGAGCGGAACCTCGAACGTCCAGCCCGCACGACGCACTTTCACGATGAGGCGACCGCCGCGGGAGTCGTCCTGCGCGTCGAACACCTTCAGCGGGTCGATCGATACGGCCACCGCGGCGAGGTCGCGGGGTCGACGACCGGCGAGGTGGCGATCATCGCCGGTCTCCTCCCGGAGGAACACGTCCACCCGATCGTTGCGAAGCTCGCGATCGACGACCAGGAGGTCTGCGGGCAGACCGTCGACCGACGACAGCGGCAGCGACGTGAGGCGGGTCGACTTCTTCTGCCCGCTCGCGCTCGAAGCGGTACCCGACGCGTCGGTGACGACCGTCTCGAGCACCAGGGCCTCCCGACCGTCGTGCGTGATGTCGACCCGCAGTGTCAGATACAGGCCTCCGCCCCGCGACCAGCGCGCCGCCGTCACCACGGCCCGACAGGTCAGCCCCGCCTCGAACCCCGCCAGGGCCACGAGATCCGCTCGACGATCCGCGCGGAGCAGCGCGGCACGGATCCGGTTCGGGAAACCGAGACCGCTGTCGACCCCGGGCCCGAAGCGCCTCTGCACCAGCGGTGTGACCACGTCGAGCAGCCGTTCGCGATAGTCGTCGGGATACTTCACCATCCGCCGACCCGCGACCCGCTTCAAGATCTTCCCGCGGAACCAGTGTCGGAGCAGTCGGTCGCGCAGCCGGCCAGGCTCCGTGTGCGCCTCGACGACATCGAGCACCGTCTCGAGGTGCGGGAAGTACGTCTCGGGGTCGATGCGCGCAGAGCTCGCGCTGCCCGGCTCCTTGACCCACGCGTAGCAGGGCACGCTCGCGAGAACCGAGATCGTCGACGCCGCGAAATACGCCTGCATGACGAACAGGTGATCCTCCAGCCGCACTCGTCCCTCAGGGAAGCGGATGCCGTTCTCGCGGAGGAAGGCTGTGCGGAACAGCTTGTGCGGCGTGAGCATCTCGAGCAGCGGATCGGTGCCGAGCTTCGCGTCGGGGATGTCGTGGCGGAAGATGCGGCTCGGAAGGGGGCGACCGATCCCGACCTCCTTGCCGACGACGACGTCGGACGCGTTCGCATCCGCGTAGTCGCACAGCGCCTCGAGCGCGGTGTCGAACAGATAGTCGTCCTGGTCGACGAACTGCACGTACGTCCCCCGGGCGGCGTCGACCCCGTGGTTGCGGGGCATCCCTGGCCACCCGGAATGCGGAAGCGACAGCACCCGCACGTTCGGGCGCGTGCGGGCGACCTCTGCCAGACGCGCGCCCGTCGGCTCGCCCGACCCGTCATCGCACAGCAGCACCTCGAACGCGGCGGGTGCAAGGCTCTGACGATCGAGCGACGCGATCAACGCATCGAAAGACGGACCGGGCCGGAAGACCGGGACGACCACGCTCACTCGCAAGCCGTCTGCCGGCAGCGCATTGTTCTCCCCCGAAGCTGACATCGCTCGAGCTAAACACTGTTTCCTGTGGGTGCCATCGGGCTTGCGCTGCGCCCGGGCGTGTGAAACTCCCACCCCACCCTCAGGGTTAACGATATATCGTTGAGTATCGTTCGCGACTGGGAGGTCATCATGAACAACGCATTCCCCTCCAACCCGTTCGGCGGCAACAGCGGCTCCGGGAGCAACGGCGGCCCCGGCGGCCTCTTCGGCGGATCCGGGTTCGGCACAGGCCCCGGCGGTCCGGCATCCGCGATCTTCGAGGCCATGGACCAGCTGCGCAAGTCGTTCGAATCGCGCCCCTCCGGCGGCTCCCGCATGGCCCGCGGCGATGTCCGCACGGCCGTGCTGTCGCTGCTCGCCGAGAAGCCGATGCACGGCTACCAGATCATCAACGAGATCGCCGAGCGCAGCGGCGGCACCTGGAAGCCGAGCGCCGGCTCCGTGTACCCGACGCTGCAGCTGCTCGCCGACGAAGGGCTCATCGAGGCCGAGGAGCAGAACGGCCGCAAGACCTACTCGCTCACCGAGGCCGGCCGCGCGGTCGCCGACGAGACCACCGAGGCGCCGGCGCCCTGGGAGTCGTCCGGCAAGGACGGCAACCGTGACAACGCCCGCTTCAGCGCCCTCCCCAAGGCCGGCGTCGACCTCGCAGCGGCAGCGGCCCAGGTCGGTCGGAGCGGTTCGCCCGAGCAGGTGCAGCAGACCATCGAGATCCTCGACGAGGCCCGCCGTAGGCTGTACTCGATCCTCGCGCAGGACTGACCGCGCAGTGCGGCATCGGATGGGGGTCTGCGAGAGGACCACGCGATGACGGATGCTGCGGCACAGGGCGTGCACCGCGCCAGGTACCGCCGCATCCTGTCGTTCGCGGGGCGTGAGTTCGTCAAGATCTGGTGGTTCGAACTCGTCCTCCCGCGCTTCGGGATGAGCGGGATCTCCGAGCGCACCCGCGGGCCGCGGATGCAGAGGTTCGCGCGTCGCTTCCACCTCCTCGCCGTCGAGCTCGGCGGTCTCATGATCAAGGTCGGACAGTTCATGTCGTCGCGCCTCGACGTGCTGCCGCCCGAGATCACGAAGGAACTCGAGGGGGGCTTCAGGACGAGGTCCCCGCCGTGCCGACCCCGGCGATCCGCGCGCTCGCCGAAGCCGAACTCGGCATCCCGCTCGAACGCGCCTACGCCTGGTTCGACGACACTCCGGTCGCGGCCGCCTCCCTCGGGCAGGTGCACCGGGCCAGGCTCTCCGCGCTCGACGCCGCAGACACCGGCTTGGACGAGGTCGTGGTGAAGGTGCAGCGTCCGGGGATCGACGAGATCGTGGCGGTCGACCTCGCTGCGCTGCGCCGTGTCGCCCGGTGGCTGACCCGCGTGCGGATCGTGGCCGACCGCGTGGATGCTCCTGCGCTCGTCGAGGAGTTCGCCGCGACCAGCCTCGAGGAGATCGACTACCTGCACGAGGCCGCGAGCGCGGAGCGGTTCCGCGAGAACTTCGCCGACGACCCTCGCGTGGACACCCCGGAGATCGTGTGGGAGCGCTCGACCCGCCGGGTGCTCACCCTGTCGGACGTCACGGCCATCAAGATCAACGACACCGAGGCGTTGCGGGCGGCGGGCATCGATCCGTCCGAGGTCGCCGCGGTGTTCGCCGAGGTCATGTTCGACCAGGTGTTCACGCACAGCTTCGTGCACGCCGACCCGCATCCCGGGAACATCTTCGTGACCCCGGCGCCCTCGCCCGCGGACAGGGGAGGACGGAACTTCCGCCTCACGTTCATCGACTTCGGCATGATGGCCGAGATCCCCGACAGCCTGCGCGGCGGCCTGCGCACACTCCTGATCGCGGTGGCCGGCCGCGACAGCCGAGGCCTCGTCGCGGCCGCGCAGGAGATCGGTGTGCTGCTGCCCTCCGCCGACACTGCCGAGCTCGAACGCGCCCTGACGACGCTCTTCGCCCGGTTCGGCGGCATGGGCTTCGCCGAGCTCAGCAAGGTCGACCCCCGCGAGTTCCGCGACTTCGCGGAGGAGTTCGGCGACATGGTGCGCTCGCTCCCGCTGCAGCTGCCCGAGAACATGCTGCTGCTCATCCGGGCGGTGTCGTTGACGTCGGGGATGTGCAGCGGACTCGACCCCACGTTCAACGTGTGGGATGCCGCGGAGCCGTACGCCGGCCGTCTGCTGCGCGACGAGGGCGGCACCATCGTGCAGGCGTTCACCCGTCAGGCGATGGGCACCATGAACACGACCTGGCGCCTGCCCGGCCGCATCGACGACATCATCACGCGCATCGACGACGGGAACGTCTCGTTCGACACCTCGCGTCTGGAGCGCCGCCTCGACCGGCTCGAGGGCATCGCCCGCCGCATCGCCTCGGGGGTGCTGTTCGCCGCGATGCTCATCGGCGGGGCGCTGCTCGTCCCCTCCCTGCCGCCGCTGGGCATCACCCTGATCTGCGTGTCGGTGCTCCCCCTGCTGCACTCGCTGTTCGCGGGGGTCGGCCGCCGCCCGCGCTAGTCACGGCACGCTGCGGCATATCGCGTGACAGGATGGTCTCCCATGGAGACCCCTGACGAGAAGCCCGACGCACGCTCCGCAGGAAAGAACCCTCCGCGCCCCCGCACGGATGCCGTGGGGACCGACGCGCGAACAGGCGTGAACCGCCTTCCGGCCAAAGCCACCGAGGCCGCGAAGAAGATCGTCCGCGACATCGCGGCCGTCCCCCCGCGCAGCGTGCATCCGGCGCTCGTGCCCGGCGTCTCGGTCGAAGAGACCGGCCGCACGTACCGCACCGACCCGCTCGTGTTCGGGATCGCGCTCACACTCGTCGTGGCCTTCATCGCGTGGGGAGTCCTCGCCGGCGACAACCTCTCGGGCACCACGTCTGCCGTCCTCGGCTGGGTGGTCGAGTACTTCGGGTTCTTCTTCACGACGATCGCCACGATCGTCCTGGTGTTCATGCTGTTCGTCGGCTTCAGCCGGTATGGGCGCATCCCCCTCGGTCGCGACGACGAAGAGCCGCAGTTCTCGATGTTCTCGTGGATCTCGATGCTCTTCGCCGCCGGGATGGGTATCGGCCTCGTGTTCTGGGGCGCCGCCGAGCCGCTGACGTTCTTCGAGACCCCGCCGCCCGGCACGGTCGAGGCGAACACCCTCGAGGCCATGCACACCGCTCAGGCGCAGGTGCTCTACCACTGGGGTCCGCAGGCGTGGTCGTTCTACGCGCTGGTCGGCGGTGCCATCGCCTACGGCGCCTTCCGCCGAGGGCGCACCCCGTTGATCTCCTCGATCTTCGCTCCCCTGCTCGGCGAGGGTCGCACCGCAGGGCCGCTCGGCCGCACGATCGACGTCTTCGCGATCATCGTCACCCTCTTCGGCACGGCCGCCTCGCTGGGGCTGGGTGCCCTGCAGATCGGGCACGGCGTCGAGCTCGTCAGCGGTATCGGCGAACTCGGCAACGGGGTCTTGATCGCGGTGATCGCCGTCCTCACCGCGTGCTTCATCGCCTCCGCGGTGTCCGGCGTCTCGAAGGGCATCCGCGCGCTGTCGAACATCAACGCCGTCATGGCCCTGGTGCTCGCGTTCTTCGTGTTTTTCGTCGGGCCGACGATGCTCATCCTCAACGTGATCCCGTCCGTTGCGGTGCAGTTCGTGGGTGATCTGCCGCAGATGGTCGCGCGCTCCGCCTCGCAGGGCGACGAGGCCCAGGCCTTCCTGTCCGGCTGGACGATCTTCTACTGGGCGTGGTGGATCTCGTGGTCGCCGTTCGTGGGGATGTTCATCGCGAAGATCTCGCGGGGCCGCACGCTCCGTCAGTTCGTGTCGGTCGTGATCCTCGTCCCCTCGGCCATCTCCCTCGTCTGGTTCGCGATCTTCGGCTCGACGGCGATCCAGCAGCAGATGGACGGCGCCGGCCTCATCGTCGATCCGCCGGAGGAGGTTCTGTTCGGGGTGCTCGAGAACCTGCCGTTCCCGCTCATCACCAGCATCCTGCTCATCCTGCTGATCTCGATCTTCTTCATCACGGGCGCCGACTCGTCGTCGCTCGTCATGGGCACCCTGTCGCAGCAGGGGCGCCCGGAGCCGACGCGCTGGGTGACGATCGTCTGGGGTTCGCTCGTCGGTGTGATCGCAGCCGTGCTCCTCGTTTCCGGCGAAGAGGGGAGCGGGCTGAAGTCGCTGCAGAACGTGACGATCATCGCCGCGCTGCCGTTCGCCGTGATCATGGCGTTCATGATGATCGCGTTCATGAAGGACCTGCGGCGCGACCCGATGATCCTGCGCGACCGCTACGCGCGAGCCGCCGTCCGGCACAGCGTCATGTCGGGGCTCGAGGAGTACGGCGACGACTTCGCGCTCGTGCCGGTCGAGTACGACCATTCGGAGGACGACCTCGCCTGGATCGACGAGTCGACCGTCGATGACAGCCTCGCCGAGGTGTACGAGGCTGCGACCGAGGCGATCGACATCATCCCTCCGGCCGACGTGGATGCGGTGGTCGACGCGGCGCTCGACGACGGCCCGGCGGAGCGACCCCGCGCGGACTGACGCGGCGTCATAGCGGGCTCGCGGATACTGGGGAGGCGGCGTCGTCCAGGGAGGCTGCGTCGTCGTGGTGCTCGGCAGCCGCGGTGATGCGGGCAGCCATGCCGGCGAAGATCGCGCCGTGGAAGGGCAGCACGGCGAGCCAGTACAGGCGGCCGGTCAGTCCGCGAGGGAAGAAGATCGCCCGCTGCTCGTAGCGGGCGCCCCTGTCGTCGGGCACGGCGCGCAGCTCGAGCCAGGCCTCGCCGGGCACCTTCATCTCGGCGCGCAGGCGCAGCAGCCCCCGCTCGCCGCCGACGACCCCGTCGCAGCACCCGGCTCCTCGACCGTCTCGACGCGCCAGAAGTCGATCGCGTCGCCCACCCGGGCGACCGTCCGGCTGCGGCGGCCGCGGCGCAGGCCCACCCCGCCCATCACGCGATCCATCAGTCCCCGCACCGCCCACAGGAACCGGGAGGAGTACCAGCCGTTCGTCCCGCCGATGCCCAGGATCACCGGCCACAGCCGATCGACGGATGCCGACGTGGCGAGGGTGCGCGCGTCGGTGAAGACGGTGCGGCCCGCCCAGTCGGGGTCGCTCGGCAGCGGATCGCTGGGCGCCCCGGAGACCTCGGAGTCCTGCCAGCTCGTCTCGACGGCATCCGCGTCGACCCGGCCGAGGGCGAGGTCCACGGCGCGGCGGTACGGGGTCAGGCCGCTTTCCGGTCGGGGGATGAGCTCGTCGACCGCATGATCCTTCATGATGCACTCGTTCTGCAGCGACGCCACGAGCGGGCGGGCGATCGACCGCGGCACGGGCGTCACGAGGTTGACCCAGTGCGAGGCGAGTCCCGGCGTGAGCACGGGCAGGGCGGCGATCGCGCGCTGCGGCAGCCCCGCCTCGACCGCGTAGCCGTTCATCATCTGGCCGTAGCGGAGGACGTCGGGGCCGCCGATGTCGACCGCGCGGTTCACGTCGGCGTCGACCCGGGCGGCGCCGAGCAGATAGTGCAGCACGTCGCGCACGGCGATCGGCTGGATGCGGTTGCGCACCCACTTCGGCGCGGGCATGTAGGGCAGCACATCCGTGAGATGCCGGATCATCTCGAACGACGCCGACCCCGACCCGATCACCACCCCGGCCTGCAGCACCAGCGCAGGCACCCCCGAGTGCAGGAAGATCTCGCCCACGCGTACCCGTGAGCGCAGGTGCGGTGACAGCGCGACATCGTCGGGATGCAGGCCGCCGAGGTAGACGATGCGCCGCACGCCCGCCGCGGACGCGGCCTCCGCCACAGTGGTCGCCGCACGCTCGTCGCTCTCCTCGAACCCTTTCCCAGCGGACATGGAGTGGATCAGGTAGTAGACCACGTCGACGTCGTCCATGGCCGCGGCCACGGCAGCCGCATCGTCGGCCGAGCCCTCGACGATCTCGCAGTCGTCTCCCCACGGGAACGACGCCGCGCGCGCCGCATCCCGCGCCAGCACGCGCACCCGGTAACCGGCGTTCAGCAGTCGCGGGGTCAGGCGCCCCCGATGTAGCCGGTCGCCCCGAGCACGAGCGCGCGGGGCTCGGAGCCGTCGTCGCGGGGGCGGGCACGCAGGGCCTGTTCGCGGCCGGTGGGCTGGGTGAGTTCGGGCATGCCCTGAGCGTAAGCCGGGCGGATGAGGCGAGGAACGGGGTTGCAGAGATCCGCCTCGTTGAGTAGCGCCCGGCACGGTCGACGCACCCGCTCGCCGCCCGGTACGATCGAACGCATGCCCTCCATCGAATCGATTCGATCCCTTCCGGATCAGGCTTCGCGACGCGCCCGCATCGCTGTCTCCGCTCTCTTCCTGACCAACGGCGCCCTGTTCGCGAACATCCTGCCGCGGTACCCGGAGATCAAGGCGGGGCTCGGACTCGACAATCTCGGCTACGGCATCGCGATCGCCGCCTTCCCCTGCCGGCGCCATCGCCGCGGGACTCCTCGCCGCGGTGCTGATCCGCCGGTTCGGGTCGGCGCGCATCGCGGTGATCGGCACCGTGCTCACGAGCATCGGACTGCTGTCGGCCGCGCTCGCGCCGACGGGCGTGCTCTTCGCCGTCGCGCTGTTCCTCGGCGGCGCCTCGGACGCCATCACCGACGTCGCGCAGAACGCGCACGGGCTTCGCGTGCAGCGCCGGTTCGGTCGCTCGATCATCAACGGATTCCACGCGATCTGGTCGATCGGCGCCGTGCTCGGCGGCGCGATGGCCGCTGTCGCGATCGCGCTGCAGCTGCCCCTGGGCGTGCACCTGGGCATCTCGACGGCCGTCTTCGCGACGGTCGCCCTCGTCGCCCTCCGGTTCTGCCTCCCCGGCCGCGACGACGAGACCGAGGCGGATGCCGCGGCCGAACCGGCCGATCTCGCCGACACCGTGCGCCGCGGAGTGACGCCTCGGACCGTGATCGCGATCATCGCCCTGACGCTCATCGCGATGGCGGGCGCCGTCGCCGAAGACGCCGGGAACTCCTGGGCGACCCTGTACCTCGCCGACTCGCTCGGGGCCGCGGCCGCCGTCGCGCCGCTCGGCTTCATCGCCCTGGTCGGGGCGCAGTTCGTCGGCCGCATGATCGGCGATCCCCTCACCGATCGCTTCGGGCAGCGGTGGGTGGCGCGGGTCGGCGGCATCATCGCGGCCGTCGGCATGACGCTCGCCCTGGCGTTCCCCAGCGTGCCAGGGACGATCCTCGGGTTCGCCGCGGTCGGTTTCGGCATCGCGACGCTGATCCCCGCGGCCATGCACGCCGCCGACGAGCTGCCGGGTCTGCGGGCAGGAGTCGGGCTCACGATCGTGTCGTGGCTGCTGCGCCTCGGCTTCCTCCTCTCGCCGCCGTTCGTCGGCTACATCGCCGAGAACGAGAGCTTGCGAGCCGGGCTCTTCGTCGCTCCCGCCGCCGCCCTCGTCGCGGTGCTCCTCGCCGGGTTCCTCGAGAAACGCCGCACGCGCGACTAGCCGGCATCCGTCCGACACGTGAGCCGCTGCCGGGACCTTCGCCGCAGGCTCTGCAACTTGGGGGTTGCATTACGAGGGGGCAAGTGCAACCCTGAAGTTGCAGTTGATCGACCGATCGACGAGAAGTGCAGGAAACCCCGAAAGGACCCATCATGGTGAACATGACCCGCAACCAGGCATCCGTCGTCGACGAGGAGACCTTCTCGGTGCGACGCAGCATCCAGATCGCGGCGCCCGTCGACAAGGTCTGGCGCGCCGTGGCCGAGCCCGAGCACATCTCGCGCTGGTTCGGGCGCACCGTGCTCGACGGCGCGGGCGTCGGCGCCACCGGGACGATGACCTTCCCCGACTACGACGTGATCCCGCTCCGCGTCGAGGAGTACGACGAGCCCCGCCGCATCACGTATCGGTGGAACAACGACGACGCCCTCGGGAAGCTCCCCGACAGCATCGACGAGTCGACCTCGACCGTCTTCACCTTCACGCTCGAAGAGGTCGACGGCGGCACGCGCCTCACGGTCGTGGAGAGCGGATTCGAGCGCACGTCCGAGCCCCGAGCCAACCTCGAGTCGCACCGCACCGGCTGGGACCTGGAGCTCGACAAGATGGTCGCACTGGTGGAAGGCGAAGCATGACCGCAGGAACCCTGACGCCCATGTTCGCGGCACTCGCTGACGAGACGCGCTGGAGCATCCTGGCGGCTCTCGGCGAGGGGGATGCCTCGGCGTCCGCCCTCGCCGGGCGCCTTCCGGTGAGCAGGCAGGCGATCGCGAAGCACCTCGCCGTGCTGCAGGAGGTCGGACTCGTCGAGCCCGTGCGGGCCGGCCGCGAGCTGCGCTTCCGTGTCGTGGGGGCGGAGCTTTCGGCCACCGCGCAGAAGCTCGATGCGATCGGCCGCGAGTGGGACCGTCGTCTCGCTGCGATCAAGGAGATCGCCGAAGGACTCTGAGGTCCGGGGGTCACTCCGACGTCTCGGGGCCTTCGTGGTCGCGGATCACGTCGCGCAGCTCCTGGTCGAGGTCGGAGGCCTCTTCGATCGCCGCCGTCATCCCCGCGAGGAAGCGCGTCACGACGGCGCGCTCCTGGTCGGACAGCTCGTCGACGAGGGTGAGCATCCTGCGGTGCATCGCCCCCAGGGTGGCGCGCACCTCCTCGTCGCTGCTGACGCTCGGCACGATCACGCCGGCGCGTCGGTCCGTCGGGTGTGCTTCGCGGCGTACATGGCCGCCCTTCTCGAGGCGGTCGATGAGCGTCGTCGTCGATGCCGTGGAGATGTCGAGCATCCGGGCGATGTCGATGGGGCGGACGATCCGTCCCGCCCGCTGCTCGCGGAGCAGGAAGCGCAGGGCCATGAGGTCGGTCTCGTTCATCCCCATGGAGGCGCGGGTGCGCGCCCGCATGGCCGTCTCGGCGGATCGATAGCGCCGCAGCATGTTGAGCACGTCGACCGTGCTGATGCTCTCGCCATCGGGGTACCAATAGCCCGAGCGTGCGTAGTCCTGGGACTCGGACATCATGCCACCTCGCCGTCTTCGCTCGCGGCCATCGGCTCCCGCTCCAGCATCTCCACCGCTCCGGTGGCGACCTCCGCCGGGACGATGCGGAGGAACCCGCCCGTGATCGCGTCGTTCTCCGCGACGATGATGCTCTCGATCCGATGCCGGGGAACCGCGGGGAACTGTTCGTGGAGATGGTCGAGCAGCTCGGAGTAGTCGATGTACCTCGCGTCTTCGAGGTTGACTCGCTCGAACATGGCTTCCTTTCGCCGCGGATTCCCATCCTCTCATCCCGCAGACGGCCTGATCTCTCGGTATTTTGCTAGACAGCCCAGTAACCAGTTGAGCGAGGTACCATGGGCGCGGCGGGTATGGGGAGAGGTGACATGGGGAGGACCCTGGAGACCGCGACGTCGGAGCTCGTGCGGAGTGTGGATGAACTGCGTCGCATCGACGCGCAGCTGACGCGACGTCTCGTGGCGCAGCGGCAGCCGAATGAGACCGATCGCGCCGCCATGCGCTGCATCGCGGCCGCACCCACGGATCAACCGGTCACTCCCGGCGATCTCGCGACCCACCTGGGTGTGAGCACGGCGGCTGTCACCTCTGTCATCCGCCGCCTGGCCGACCGCGGGATGATCGTCGTCGCCCCGCATCCCGGCGATGCGCGATCCAAGGTCGTGCGACCGTCGCTGCGTGACCTGCACTCTCCGGCGGATGACATCTCCCGGCGCATCGAACGACTCGAGAGCGAGTTCTCGCCGGAGCAGGTGCGGGTCATCTCCCGGTTCCTTCGGCGCCTGACCGAAGAGCTCGCCGACGCCGGATGAGCCGACTTCCATTTAGCTAGCTAAACTAGTAATCTATCTTCCATAACATCTCTTTCACGAGGAGGGGTCATGGGAAAGCTCAGCTACGCAGGTGAGGCGCAGCGGTTCGAACTCGACGACGAGGTGCTCGCGCATCTCCGATTGGTCACCGTCACGAAGCTGCGCCGGGGGGAGTCGTTCCCGCTCACCGTTCCGACGGACGGCGCGACATCCGAGACGCTGTGGATCCACGCCTCGATCCCGATCCGCTTCGAGGTCCGCGACGACATCGAGCTCAAGCGTCCGCTGCTGGTCAAGATGATGGCCGCGGCGAGTTCGTCGAACGGCCTCGATCTCACCGACATGGAGCTCGCTCCGTCGATCATGGCGCCGCGGATGCCCGCGGTCGCCTGAAGACCCGCCCCTCCGTCGGTCGTGCTCTCGGGCAAAGCAGTGCGACCGTGCGGCGAGGCGAGAGGTGACGCAGCCGGGGGGTGATCGCGTCACCGCACACGACATCCGGCCACCGGGATTCGGGTTCCCGCTGGCCGGATGTCTGTGAAAACCGGATGCCTGTGAGCTCCGGATGCTCCTGGATCAGAGCGCCGTGTAGCCGCCGTCGACCAGGTGGTAGCTGCCGGTGATGAAGCTGGCCGCATCGCTGGCGAGGAACGCGACGAGGTTCGCGACCTCGTCGGCCTGACCCAGGCGTCCGATCGGGTGCTTCGACACGAGGAAGTCCTTGGCCGCGGCGTCCATGCTCGCCAGCAGCGGGGTGTCGATGAAGCCGGGGCCGACCGAGTTGACCCGGACGCCCTGCGCCGAGTACTCGAGAGCGGCCGACTTCGTCATGCCGACGACGCCGTGCTTGGCGGTGACATACGCGGGGGAGCCGGCGAAGCCGACGCTGCCCAGGATCGATGCGATGTTGACCACCGAGCCGCCCCCGTTCGCGAGGATCGACGGGATCTGCGCCTTCATGTTGCGGAACACCGCGTTGAGGTTGATCGCGATGACCTTGTCCCATGCGTCGTCCTCGTACTCCGCCGTCGGCGCGGTGGCGCCGCCGATGCCGGCGTTGTTGACGCCGATGCGCAGCGGCGCGAGCGTGTTGGCGAGCTCGACCGACGACGCGATCCATGCGGCGTCCGTCGCATCGCCGACCGACGCTTCGGCGGTGCCGCCGGCGGCGCGGATCTCCTCGACGACCGCATTCGCATGCTCGGCGTTCAGGTCGTTGACCACGACCGATGCACCGTTCTTCGCCAGCAGGAGGGCGGTCGATCGTCCGATCCCGCTGCCCGCTCCCGTCACGATCGCCGAGCGGTTCGAGACGTCGTACTGAGCCACGAGAGACTCCACTTCCGGGCGGGCGCGGTGCCGGGAGATCTTCTCGGACGGTCCGTCCTTCCTTCCACCCTACGCCCGATTCGAGGCGATGGATTCATGTGAATGGATATCGTGCGTCGACGCGTCGGTCGCCGCGTTACGGCTGCGTAAAACGTTCGGCTCCTCCGGAGGGCGCTCTTGCGCGAAAGAGGATTCACAGGGCAGAATCTCTACCATTGCGAGAATCACCGTTCAGAATGTAATAATTCTGCGGTCGGTGATCCGCTGTCACGGCGCCGACGCGCGACCGACAGGAAGAGAGATCGACATGACCGAACGCCCACGCCACGCCGAGGTTTCGGGCGGCGGCTTCGCGGGTCTCACCGCAGCCACCGCCCTCGCACAGATGGGGTGGAGTGTGCGACTGCACGAGCGTCGCCCTGAGCTGAGCTCGGAGGGCGCGGGGATCGTGCTGTGGAACAACAGTCTTCAGGTGCTCGACAAGATCAAAGCCGGGCCCGACCTGATGTCGAACTCCATGACGCCGCCGGCGTACGAGACGCGCATGAACAACGTCATCCAGTCGCAGGAAGAACTCCCCGGCATCCGTTGGCGCACGCTCACCCGTCCGCACCTTCACCAGACGCTCCTGTTCGCCGCCCGTGAGGCCGGAGTAGAGATACTGGCCGGATCCGAGGTGACCGGGGCCACCGCGGACGGCACGATCTCTTTCGCGAACGGCGAGACGGCCGAGGCCGACCTCATCGTCGGAGCCGATGGTGTGGGCTCGGCCGTTCGCGACTCGCTCGGCATCCCTCTCAAACGCGAACGGTCGCGCGACGGGATCACGCGGTTCCTCGTCCCGCGCCGCAAAGAAGAACTGCAGGCGCTCGAGCCCGATACGGAGTGGGACAACGTCATCGACTTCTGGAATCTCGAACCCCGGGTGCTGCGGGTCCTCTACACGCCCGCGAACGACCGGGAGCTCTACATCGCCCTCATGGCCCCCGCCGCAGACTCGCAGGGCTCGCGTGTGCCGATCGATCTCGATCTGTGGACGTCGGTGTTTCCGCAGCTGGCACCCGTGCTCGCGGACGCGGCGAAGATCCCCGGGCGCTACTACGGGTACCAGACCACACGCCTGGATCATTGGACCGAGGGCAAGGTCGCACTGATCGGCGACGCCGCACACGCCATGTGCCCCGCGCTCGCGCAGGGCGCCGGATGCGCGATGCAGAACGCCTGGACACTGGCCGTCGCAGCGACCGACGGAGCATCGATTCCCGAGGCGCTGCAGGAGTGGGAGCGGCTCGAACGTCCACTGACGGACCTCGCCCAGGACCGCTCCCAGTGGTACGCCGACACCCGTGAGATGGCCAAGGGCAATCAGTTCCAGGGCGACTCCGTGACCACCGCCCTGTACAACCCCACCGATCCGCACCGACACGAGGTCCCCGCATGAGCATCGATCCGCACTACCAGGTCCGCGCCTTCCACTCCTTCGTGCAGGAGACGCTGCACGATGTCGGACCGGCACCCGCGCAGCCGCTCGTCAAGGCCGCGGTCGCCGTCGTCATCAAGAACCCGTATGCCGGACGGTGGGTCGAAGATCTCACCCCGCTCATCGATCACAGTGCGAGCCTCGGCACCGAACTGGGGGCACGTGCGCTCGCCCTCCTCGGCGGCCGACCCGCCGAGAGCTACGGCAAGGGCGGGATCGCGGGACTCGACGGCGAGCAGGAGCACGTCGTGGCGTGCGTCACCACCGTGTTCGGGAACGCGTTCCGAGATGCGATTGGAGGGGGAGAGGCCTGGATCTCCTCCGCCACCAAGTCGGCTGCGGCAGGAAGCTCGATCGACATCCCCCTCGCGTACAAGGATGAGGTCTATGTGCGGTCGCACTACGACGCGATCACGCTGACGCTCCCCGATGCGCCCCGTCCCGATGAGCTCGTCATCATCGCGGCGGTCGCAACCGGAGGGCGCCCGAACGCCCGCGTCGGAGGTATCACCGCCGCCGAAGTCCTTGCCCGACACTGAGAACAGCGCCCGCACGGGCACCCCTACCCCCGAGGAGACAGCGTGACGTACACGCATTCGCAGTACTACGAGGACCAGTCCATCGCCAGCGTGCTCGCGGATGTCGCGCGCGCCCACCGCATCCTCGAGCTGGAGGGCCACGGCGACATGTCGATGGGACACCTCTCGTTTCGAGACCCGTTCGGGCGAGGACTGTGGCTCAAGCGCGGCAATCTCGCGTTGAGCGAGGTCGAGGGAGACGACTTCATCCTGATCGACTTCGACGGTGCGGTGCTCGAGGGGACCGGCCTGCGGCACCTGGAATGGCCGTTGCATGCGGAGATCATGAAGGCGCGACCCGACGTCAACTTCGTGGGGCACTCTCATGCCCACTTCTCCACCCTGCTCGGCGCCTCGCAGGAGCAGCTCAAGCCCTACAACAACCACGGCGTGTGGTTCGCGTACGAAGGCGTACCGCGCTTCGCCGAGACGAGCCACATCATCACCACGGTCCCGCTCGGCGTGGCAGCCGCCGCAGCGCTCGGTGACGCCCAGGCGCTGCTCCTCGCCAACCACGGCATCGCGTTCGTCGGATCGACGGTCGCCGAGGTCACGCTCACGGGGATCTTCCTCGAGAAGGCGGCGCGCTTCCAGGTCGACCTCGGCGCAGCCGGCTTCACCCCGATCGAGCCCACTCCGGAAGAGACGAAGGAGAAGTTCGACCGGATCTACCCCGCGAAGGCCCAGCACAACTTCTGGACCTATTTCAATCGCCGCCTCGAGCGGGTCGAAGCCGCCTACGGCATCGGAATCTCCCCCATCGCCCTCCCGCCCGCCATCTGACCCGCACCAACCGAAAGAGAGCAACGATCATGAGCAGCCTTCCCCGCATCGCCACCGTCGTGGGTTCCGGAACCATGGGTCCCGGCATCGCCGCCACTCTCGCCCGTGCGGGCGTGACCGTGCGCCTGTATGACATCTCCACCGAGGCCATCGAGCGGGCCGAAGCGGCCTACGGCGTCGTGCAGGGCGTTCTCGCGGCCGTCGACTCCCCATCCGCGCCCGGCGGATCCGTCGCGTTCGGTACCGACCTCGACGTGGCGCTCGAAGGGACGGAGCTGATCATCGAGGCCGTACCCGAGCGCCTCGATCTCAAGCAGAAGGTCCTCGCCGACCTCGAGGCGCGCATCGGCGACGACGTCATCATCGCCACCAACACCTCCGGCATCCCGATCACCACGATGGGCAAGACCATGACCCGTCCTGGGCGACTGATCGGAATGCACTGGTCGAACCCGCCGCACCTGATCCCGATGATCGAGGTCATTCCCGGCGAGGACACCGATCCCGCACTCGTCGACGAACTCATCGGGATCGTCAAGGCGTTCGACTACGTGCCCGTCCTCGAGAAGGAGATCCCCGGATTCGTCGAGAACCGCGTCCTGTACGCGATCCTCCGCGAATGCATGGCGCTGTTGGACGAAGGCGTCGTGACTCCCGAGGGGCTGGACGCGTGCGTCAAGTGGGGCATCGGCTACAAGCTGTCGGTCGTCGGCCCCACCCGCCTGCTCGACATGGCAGGACTCGACATCTACCAGGCGGTCTCCGGCTACCTCAACAAGGAGCTCGATGCGAGCACCGAGACGCCGAAGCTGATCCTCGACAAGATCGCCGAAGGGAAGCTCGGCTTCAAGTCCGGCAGCGGGATGTACGAGTACGGCCCCGGCGACGTCGACGCCAAGCGCAAGGAGATCATCACGGGCCTCATCGCGGCGCGCAAGACGCTGTCGTCCATCCCTGAGGTGTGATGACAGCCACGGCAGCCGTCGAGCGCATCGAGGACGGACTCTTCCGCACACGGGGCGCCGATGTCGATATCGCGTTCCGCGTGCGGGGGGAGGGGCCCGCCGTCGTGCTCCTGCACGGCACATCGGCGAACCACGCCGTGTGGGAACCGGTCGGCGACGCCCTCGCCGACCGGGCTACGGTGATCGCCCTCGATCAGCGCGGGCACGGACGCAGCGACAAGCCGGTCGCCGGCTACGCCGCCCTCGACTTCGCGGACGACGTGATCACGGTGCTGGATGCCCTGGGCGTCGCGGATGCCGTGATCGCCGGACACTCCCTCGGCGGGCGCAACGCGTGGGTCACCGCTGCCCGGCATCCGGATCGGGTGTCGGGAGCCGTCGTGGTCGACTACACGCCCTACGTCGAGGCCGCGGTCCTCGACGAGCTCGACATCCGCGTCGCGGCCGGCTTCCGCTCGTTCGACGGCGTCCTCGAGATCGAGGACTACCTCCGTGGGCGATACCCCGCGATACTGCCGGGCGCGATCGAACGTCGCGCGCGGTGGGGATACCTGCGAGCGGCCGATGGCCGCTGGATCCCCCGCGCGGACGAGCGGGCCATGAGGCAGCTCATCGAGGGGTTCCGCACCCCGTGGGACGCCGAATTCCGTGCGGTGCCGACGACCATGACGCACCTGCGCGGTGTCGACAGCAGCATCGTGAGCGAGGCCGCGTGGCGTCGCGCGATCGCCGACCGTCCGGATGACCGCTGGGTCGTCGTCGACGATGCAGACCACTACATCCCCGAGGAGCATCCGCTCCTCGTCGCCGCCGAGATCGCCCGCGTTCTCGGTTTCTGACCGAAAGGAAGCCATGCCTCTCTTCATCGACAAGCTCGCCATCTCCAGTCCGGACTTCGACAGCCTCGCTCGGATCCCCGACCGGCTCACCGCCGACGCAGGCAACGAACTGCCGACGCTGACGCTCTCCGGAGCGCCCGAGGGGACCGTCGAACTGGCTGTGATCGTGCACGACCCCGATGCACCGCTCGCACAGGGATTCACTCACTGGGTGGTCTACGGCATCCCCGCCGACGCCGCGACGCTCGACCTCGCTGCCGACGGTGTACGTGAAGCGCCCAACAGCACGACGCAGAGCGCGTGGTCGGGGCCGCAGCCGCCCGTCGGCCACGGCGTGCATCACTACTACTTCTGGGTCTATGCGCTGAGCACGAGGGTCGAGGGCACGCCGACGCGCGAGGAGTTCCTCGACTCGTACGCCGACTCGATCATCGAGCAGGCCCGTTACGTCGGCACATTCTCCCGCGACTGAGGATCCGGTCATGCCGATCACCGACGCCCACATGCACGTCGGGGACTTCCCGACGTTCGGCGTGAAGCTCGACGAGGACCACCTCGCCGAGTATCTGGCGAAGAACGACATCGACACGGGGCTGGTGTTCCACCAGGACAACGCGATGGTGCGCCGGGTCATCCAGGACATCCCCGGCGCGTACGGCCTCTACTGGGCCAACCCCAAGCTGGGGGACCCGATCCCCGAGCTCAAGGACTACCTCGACGATCCGAAGTTCCGCGGCGTGAAGCTGCACCCCTTGATGGACGGCTTCCATCCGGACGACCCCATGGTCTGGCCGATCATCGAACTGCTGATCGAGCGCGACCTGCCGGCGCTGATCCACTGCGGCCACCCGATCTTCTCGTTGCCCTGGAGCATCGAGGAACTCATCGCCCGTTACGAGGACGCGAAGATCATCCTCGGTCACATGGGTCACGGCAACATCATCTACATCGACGCGTCGATCGGCGTCGCCCAGAGGCATCCGAACGTCTGGCTCGAGACCAGTGGGATGCCGATGAGCGTCAAGATCCTCGAAGCCGTGCAGAAGGTCGGGTCCGACAGGGTCATGTACGGTTCCGACGGTCCGTGGCATGAGCCGAAGGTCGAGCAGCTGAAGGTGCAGCTCGCGGGTCTCGACGCCGACGACCTCGAAGACGTCATGCACCGGACGGCACAACGCCTGTTCCTCGGTGTCGACGTCTGAACGGCATCCGAGAGGAGAGAGCCCGGAAGCGACCATCTGGTCGCGTCCGGGCTCTCTCGTCGCGTCCGGCTATGCCGGGTAGGTGTCGGCGAACGACTCTGCGATCGCCAGCACGGCCGCGTGCACAGGCCCGGCGGTGATCGAGGGGATCACGGAGGCGTCGACGACGTGCACGCCCTCCAGTCCGCGCAGACGCAGGTCGGGAGTGACGGGAGCGTGGTCTTCCGAACCCATGCGGAGGGTGCCGACGGGGTGATGGTGGGTGATCGCTGCCCGTGCGATGAAGGCATCTGCCTCCGTGTCGCTCATCGCGTCGCCCCCCGGAAGCAATTCCTCGTCACGCCATCCGTCAAGCTCGGCGGACGCGCCGACGAGCCGGGCGTGCGCGAGCGCTGCACGGAAAGCGGCTCTGTCATGCGCGGTGTCGAGGTACCGGGGGTCGATCACGGGTGCGTCGTCGATGTCCGGGCCGGAGATGCGCAGAGAACCGCGACTGCTGGGGTTCGTCACCCCGAACAGGAGCGTGTAGGCCTCGCCGGGCACGGCACGCGCGCGTTCCGATGGGGGGAACGCGTCCGAGATGCTCGGTCCGACCACGCACCCAACGACGATGTCAGCGGCACCCTCGGTCTGAGACAGCCCCGCCAGCGACAAGTAGGTCATCGATTCCGAGAGCTGCAGGCGCGTCGGCGGCACGGCACGTCGCGACCGATAGACGTTGCCCGCCCCGAGCAGGTGGTCGTGCAGGTTCGACCCCACTCCGCGGGACTCGATCGCGGTGTCGACTCCGGCCGCCGCGAGCACGTCGGGGTCGCCGACGCCGGAGCGCATGAGCAGCAGCGGGTCGCCGATGGAACCTCCGGCGAGTATGACCTCGTCGGCCTCGATCACCTCGTCGTGCCCGTCGCGGGTCACCTGTGCACCGGTGACCCGACCGTGATCGATCACGAGTCGGTGCACGGTCGTTCCCACGAGGACGTGCAGGTTCGGGCGCTCGCGGACCGGGTCGAGGTAGACATCCGAGACCGTGACGCGTTCGCCGTCGCGGACGGTGAGGAGTTCGGGGTGGCGCCGAGCATCTCGCCGCGGTTGTGGTCGGCGATGCGCGGAACGCCGAGTGCCTCCCATGCCGAGAGGTAGTCCGTCACGAGAGGGCTGGAGAGCTCGGGGCCGGGGAGGAGGACGGGCAGGGGGCCGGTGTCGCCGTGCATATCGTCCGCGCCACCGGAGAAGGTCTCCATCCGGCGGAAGAAGGGAAGGAGCGAGTCCCACGACCACCGATCGTCGCCGGTCGCCTCGACCCACCGGTCGTAGTCCGCACGGCACCCTCGCATGTGGGCCATCGCGTGCACGAGGCTCGATCCGCCGAGGCCCTTGCCCCGCGCCCAGTCGAGGCGGCGGCCGCCGAGACCCGGCTGGGGCGTCGTCCGGTAGCCCCAGTCGTACGCGCGTCCGTGGATGAACGGCCACAGCTCGGGTCGGCGCATGTCGGGATCGTCGACCCGCCCGCCGGCCTCCAGAACGACGACCTGGCGCGACGGGTCGGCGCTCAGGCGGTTCGCCAGAACACTGCCCGCCGAGCCGGCTCCGATGATGAGGATGTCGGCGTGCATGGGATCAGTTGCGCGTGTGTCCGGCATCGACCACGAGCGTCTGGCCCGTGATCCAGCCCGCTTTCTCGGACGCCAGGAACGCGACGGCCGGTGCGACGTCCTGGGGAAGCCCTCGACGGTCGAACGCCTGCATCGGAACGACGAAGTCGAATCCGTTCACATGCGGTCCGGCGAGCACGCCCTCGCTCGCGATGATGCCGGGAGCCACCGCGTTGATGGTGATCCCGTTCTTGCCGAGTTCGCCGGCCAACCCGCGCACCAGGCCGATCGAGGCGCCCTTCGTGGCGACGTAGTGCGCGCAGTTCGGGGTGCCGGCGACGAAGGTGTTCGAGGCGATGTTGACGATGCGGCCGTAGCCTGCGCGTCCCATGACCTCGGTGACGGCATGGGTGATGAGGTACACGCCGTCGAGGTTCACCGACATGACGCGGCGCCATTCCTCGAACGTGATGTCCTCCCACGCGGTGAGCGGCACGAGTGCGGCGTTGTTGACGAGGATGTCGATGCGACCGAGTTCGTCGGCGACTTCCGCGACCACGGCGGCCACAGCCTCGGGGTCGCTCACATCGAGGGCTTTCGCCAGCCCTCCGATCCGGTCGGCGACCGCTTCAGCGCCTGCCGCATTGATGTCGGTGACGACGACCTTCACGCCGTCCGCGGCGAGTTCTTCGGCGATCGCCGCGCCGATGCCCTGTGCGGCTCCGGTGACGATCGCGACGCGCTGCTCTTTCTCGGCCATGTCGTTTTGCTCCTTCTGTTCCTGCTGTCGGGTGAGTCGGGGCGGCCGGTCGGCCGCGGGTTCGAGGTCAGTTGCCGCCGTAGTACTCGGGCGCGAGCTTCCAGGTCGAAAATGGTTCGAGCTCATGCGACGGGTACACATCGGCGTTCTTCGTGCGTGCGAGATAGTTCAGGCGGCGGATCGCTTCGACGGACTTGGTGGGATCGAGGTGGAAGCCGGCGATCCACTCCTTCTCGAGCGTCGTGCGTGTGTAGGCCGCGTCGCCGCAGAACAGCATGCTCTTCTCGTTCTGGAGCTCCACGAGCAGGGAGTAGTGCCCGATCGTGTGACCGGGCGTCTCGAACAGCCAGACTCCCGGCACCACTTCGTAGTCACCAGAGATGGGCTTGTATGTCACGGTCTCGTGGTCGAATGAGAGGTCGGAGTAGCCGAGGCGCTCGAACGGTTCGGGGACTTTGGCGTGGCGGAGCTCCTCCTTGTGCACGAGTGTCGTCGCCTCCGTCAGGAATCGGTTCCCGCCGACGTGGTCGAAGTGGAAGTGGGAGTTGACGACGATGTCCACGTCTTCCGGCGCGTATCCGATCTTCGCGAGCTGCGCCGGGATGGTCTGCTCCGCGGTCTGCTCCGGCAGTTCGAAGGGGAGGACGCGGTTGACATGGTCGAGATCGAAGCCGGTGTCATAGAGGATGAGGGCGTCGGAGTGCTCGATGAGCACGCTGTAGACCGGAAAGCGCACGGGGTTGCCCGCATTGATGTGCCAGTGCACGTCCGACTCGTCGATGACGAGGGTTCCCCCGTCGAGGAGATAGACCTTCGGGTCCGTCATCGCTGACCTCACCTTCCATAGATTCTCATATTGCGGTAATTGACGTTCAAGTTATGAGAACAATGGAAGGGTGTCAAGAGGTTCCGAGCGAGATTCACACGGTCGAAACACCGGTGCGCTCTCGTCGTTCAGCCGGTGCTCACCCCCGGGTGGTCTTCGAAGACCTCGGCGAAGTCGTAGTGGGTCCAGCGATAGCAATGGTCGAGCATGGGGTCGCTCGCGAAGTCCCCGATGCAGGTGGTGTCCTGGTAGCGATCGCCCGTCGGTGACGTGTAATGCACACGGCAGAGCACCCGCCAGGCGGTGTCGGAGTCGACGCCCTCCTCCAGGGCGTGCGCGGAAGGAAGCCAGCACTCGGTGCCGGTGGTCACCTCGGCGGCTACGCCCGAAGTGGGTCCTGCGATCGCATCCAGTTGCGCGAGGGCGGCGGCGTCGCGCTCGGAGAGCGCGGGCTGTGCTGCACAGCCGGACAACGCGAGAATGAAAGCCAGCGCGATGCACGCGCTCGGGGTCTTCCTGGTCATGGGGGTAACCTCCACCCTCATCATCGAGGGTTCGTGTTTCTGCGGTGTAAATCCTGGATCTCACCGTTGACGCGCCGCTGCGTTTCTCATACTGTATCGCTATCCCGACACATTGTGAGAAAGATTGCCCTGGCACGGTGACGAGGATCGGGACTTTCCGACTGAGAGGATCTTCGGCAATGCCTTATACCCTGAGCGGCCCACAGCGCCGTAGTGCACGTACAGCCACCGCCGCGACGATCGCGATCATCGCGCTCGGTCTCGCCGCCTGCTCGGGCGGCCGAGGAGGAGACGCATCCACGAGCGAACCGAGCGGCGAAGCGGGAGCGACCGTCGAGCAGTTCGCGCTCGTCGCCCCCGAGAACGAGTCGGACTTCGGATGGAACCAAGCGGGTCTCGACGGCGCGACCGCCGCCTCGGAGTCGCTCGGCATCGAGGTCACGCTCGTCCCCGACGCCGGCTGGGACAACACCGAGACCGTTCTCGGGCAGGTGGCCGACAGCGGAGCGCAGTTCATCATCGCCCATGCTTCCGGTTACGGAGTCGCCGCCACCAGCGTCGCCCAGGCCAAGGACGTGCCGATCCTGATCCAGGACGCCGGTGAGAACATCCCGGGCAAGATCGCCGTCACCAAGACCGAGGCCCAGGAAGGCGGCTACCTCGCGGGCATCGCCGCCGCCATGTCGACGACCAGCAAGACCGTCGGCATCGTCGTCTCGGCCGACGACCTCAACTGGTTCAAGATGTCATCCGGATTCGCCCAGGGCGTGTACAGCGTCGACCCGACGATCTCCGTGCTGTACACCTCCGTCGGCCCGGCGGCATACGCGGATGCCGCCGGAGGGAAGACCGCCGCCGAGCAGCTGATCGCCTCTGGTGCGGACGTCATCTTCGGAATGGGAGACGGGGCGACGCACGGCTACCTTCAGGCCGTCGAGGCGGCGGACGGCGTCAAGTACATCGCCGACATCGGCGACGTGACCGCCGGCCTGAGCAACACCGACGTTCTGCTCACCTCGGTGCTGTGGAACTACGCATCCACGTACGAGCAGGCCATCGAAGACGTCGAGGCCGGAACCTTCGGAGAGCAGGGATACGCCCTCACCGTCGACAACGGCGGACTCTCGCTGCAGGAGACCGACAACCTGACGGCGGAGATCCAGGCGGCCATCGAGACCGCGAAGGCGGGCATCGCCGACGGATCGATCGTTCCCACTGCGGCGGAGAACGCCGCTCAGGTGAACGAGGTCATCGCCGCCAAGGGCGACTGACCTCGCGTTGCAACCATCGGTGCCGGGGCGCGGGTTCCGGCACCGATGCCCCGGCGTACACACCCACCGCAAGGAGACGCACGTGACATCACCCACAGAGCCGAGCGTGATCTCGCTCCACGAGATCACCAAGGCCTTCCCCGGGGTCGTGGCGAACGACCGGATCTCGCTCGACATCGTGAGTGGTCAGGTCCATTGCCTTCTCGGCGAGAACGGCGCAGGCAAGTCCACGCTCATCAGCATCCTGGCGGGAATGCAGCAGCCGGACTCCGGAACGATCTCGATCGACGGCGCGCTCACGCCGATCAACTCGCCGCGGGCGGCGGTCGAACACGGGATCGGGGTCGTGCACCAGCACTCGACGTTGGTGCCGGCGTTCACGGTGCTGGAGAACCTGATGCTGGGCGAGAACGGCTTCCTCCTCGACCGGGCGTCCGCGCTCCAGCGCCTGGAGGAGCTGTCCGAACTGCTCGGCGCGCGCATCGAGCCGCACGCGCTCGCCGCCGATCTCGGACTCGGGCAGCAGCAGCAGGTCGAGATCGCGAAGGCGATGTGGAAGGGCAGCCGCCTGCTCATCCTCGACGAACCGACGTCGATGCTCACGCCGCAGGCGATCGAGCACCTCGGGGAGAGCATCGAGCGGGTCAAGGCGCAGGGGCTGGCGGTCGTCTTCATCACTCACAAGCTGCGAGAGGCGTACGCGATGGGAGACTGCGTCACTGTTCTGCGCGGGGGACGCAACGTCGGACACATCTCGGTCGACGAACTCGCCGTCTTCTCCGAGACCCAGGCGCAGGACGCGATCCTGCATGCGATGTTCGGCGACGACCTCGCGAAGGTGGACGACGCGGCCGAGCTCGCCGGGGCGACCGAGACCACCAGGGAGACCGCTCGGATCGATCGGCGCGAGAGCCCGGTGCGCCTGTCGCTCGTCGGCGTGTCCAGCCACGGCATCGGCCGCGACGTCGAAGTCGAGGATGCCGCGCTTCAGGTGCATGAGGGCGAGATCCTCGGCATCGCGGGAATCGACGGGCACGGGCAGGGAGCGCTCGCCGAGGTCGTCGCCGGGCAGCGTCCCGCCTCGCAGGGCACCGTGGTCTTCGACGGCCAGGACGTCACACGACTCGGCGTGCGCGGGCGCCAGCAGCTGGGCCTTCGCTACGTGACGGACGATCGACTGCACGAGGGGACGGTCGGTTCGATGGCGGTCTCGCTCAACCTCGTGATCAAGCGCATCGGACAGCGTCCGTTCTGGAAGTGGGGGCAGATCCAGGACAAGGTCGTGGAAGCCGAGGCGGAGCGCCTGATCGAGGAGTACGGCATCCGCACCCCCTCGCCGTCCACGCGCGCCGGCACGCTCTCGGGCGGCAACATCCAGAAGATCCTGCTCGCCCGCGAACTCACGCACGGCGCGCGGCTCGTGATCGTGAACAAGCCCACGTACGGACTCGATCTCAAGACCGTGCGACTCGTGCGCGAGCTCCTGATCGACTTCGCCGCGAACGGGGGATCGGTGCTGCTCCTCTCCACGGATCTCGACGAACTCGTCGAACTCTCCCACCGCATCGAAGTGATCTCGCGCGGCCGTCTCGTCGGCAGCGTCGCCAACGACGGACCAGGCACAGCCGAGAAAGTGGGTCAGTACATGACCGGTGCGATCGAGGGAGTGAGCGCATGACGACCACTGCTCCCGGACCGACGACCACAGCCACGATGGCGGTCGTGCCTCCGAGCCGTGCGCGACGCATCGGAGGAGACCTCGCCCGCTCCGTGCTGCCGGTGGTGCTCGCCCTCCTCACGTCGGGGTTGATCATGCTCGCCATGGGCACCAGCCCCGTCGACTTCTTCGTCGGGGTGTGGACCTATGGCATCACGGGCGACAACTGGCAACGCAGCCTCGTGCTGATGGCGCCGCTGCTCATCGTCGCGCTCGGTCTGATCGTCGCCTTCCGCGGGCAGCTGTGGAACCTCGGCTACAACGGGCAGTACCTCCTCGGAGCCCTGGTCGCCTCGGGCAGCGGCCCCGTGCTGTTCGCCGTCATGCCCGCATGGCTCGCGACGCTCATCATCTTCGTCGCCGCCGTCGCGCTGGGAGCGGTGTGGTCGCTGATCCCCGCGATCCTGAAGGCGCGTTATGGGACGAACGAGATCATCACCTCGCTCGTGATGTCGTTCATCGCGATCGGCGTCGTCAACCTGGCGATCAAGGGCCCGCTCAAGGATCCGAATACCCCGATGCCGCAGACCCGGGTGATCCCGGATGATCAACTGCTTCCGTACATCCCGGGAACCGAGATACATGTCGGGTTCATCATCGCTCTGCTGCTGGCCGTGCTGGCTCAGTTCGTCCTGAGCCGCACGTCGTTCGGGCTGCGCCTCGATGTCTTCGGCGCCAGCCCCAAGGCGGCCCGCCACGTGGGCATCAACTCCACGTGGATGGTCATCCTCATCTTCGCGCTCTCGAGCGGCATCATCGCCTTCGCCGGGGCCATCGACATCCTGGGGCAGTACAGCTATCAGCGCGCGAACTGGAACCCGGCCTACGGCGCCGCGATCCTCCCGTTCGTGTTCCTCGCTCGTCTGAGTCCGGTGGGGTCGATTCCGCTGGTGGCGTTCTATGCGGTCCTCGCGACGGGTGGCACGCTGGCGACCCAGCAGGCCGGACTCAACGTCGACTTCCTGCTCGTGATCGTCGGACTCATCCTGATCTTCATGACCATCACCGAGTACATCGGCGACCGACGCCGTCTCGGTCAGAGCTACCTGCCGGCCGGGTTGCGCCGCACCCTCACGCGCCCCTTCGCCCGCGACGGAAGGACGACCTCATGACCGACCTGGTCTCTGCGACGTTCGTGACGGTGTTCCTCGTCACCGTCCTCGCTCAGGCGATGCCTCTGATCCTCGCCGCCACCGGTGAGACCATCGGCGAGCAGGCGGGCGTGCTCAACCTCGGTATCGAGGGAGTGATGCTGATCGGGGCATACGCCGGATTCGTGGCGACCCTCGTCACAGGCAACTTCTGGCTCGGTATGCTCGCCGGCGCAGTGGGCGGAGTCGTCGCGAACCTGGCGATGCTGATCCTGAACGTCTGGCTCGGGCTCAATCAGATCGTGATCGGCCTCGCGGTGACGCTGGTGGGCGAGGGCCTCACGAGCGTGCTCTATCTCCAGAACTACGCCAAGACCACGACGGGTCTGGGCAAGCCCCCGGCTCTCGCGATCCCGGGACTGTCGGAGATCCCGGTGATCGGTCCTGCGGTGTTCCGGCAGTCGGAGGTCTTCTGGATCATGCTGCTCCTGGTGATCGCGATGGGCTTCCTGCTCACGCGCACGAACTGGGGTCTGTCGACGCGGGCGGCGGGCCAGAAACCCTCCTCTCTCGACGCCGCGGGCGGCAGCGTCATGAAGACCCGGTCGCAGGCGGTGATCCTCAACGGGGTGTTCGTCGGCCTAGGCGGCGCCTATCTCGCGATCCTCACCACCTCGACCTTCACCCCCATGATCACGAACGGCCTGGGCTTCATCGCGATCGTGATCACGATGCTCTCGCGGGGCCGGATGTCGCTCGTGATCATCACCTCGTTGATCTACGGTCTCGCCGTCGCGATCGGTCCCGCGCTGCAGGTCATCGGGTTCAACGTCCCCGCGGACTTCATCAAGATGCTCCCGTTCGTGGTCGTCATGATCACACTGATCGTCTTCGCCCGCAGCTCGGTCGTCCCCCCTGCGCTGGGCGCCGCCTACACACGCGGCGCGCGCTGACGCGCGTCGTCCACTCCGAGAGGAACCCTTCCATGGCACTTCCCGATTTCACGCTCTCCGCAGGGCCGGTCACGGTCACCCCGCGGACCCAGGCGGCGCTCGGCCGCCCGATCCTGTACCACTACGACCCCGAGTTCCAGGCGGGCTTCCGCCGGACGGAGCAGAAGGTCGGCGAGATCTTCCGCACCCGCAACGACATCATCCTGATGCAGGGCGAGGCGATCGTCGCCCTCGAAGGGGCCCTGCGTTCGCTCATCACGCCCGGGATGCACGTGCTGAATCTGGTGCAGGGAGTGTTCGGCAAGGGGACCGGCTATTGGATCACCGGCTTCGGCGCCGTTCTCCACGAGATCCAGGTGGGTTATGACGACGCCGTCGACCCTGCCCGCGTCGAGGAGTACCTGGATGCGCATCCCGAGATCCAGATGGTCTGCCTCGTCGCCTCCGAGACGCCGTCGGGGACCGTCACCGACGTCGCGGCGATCGGACCGATGTGCCGGGACCGCGGCATCCTCACCTACATCGACACGGTCTCCGGTGTGCTGGGGATGCCGTGGGAGACGGACGCATGGGGGTTGGACATCTGTGTGGCCGGCGGGCAGAAGTGCCTGGGCGGACCCGCAGGAGTCGCCCTCGTCTCGGTGAGCGCGCGGGCGTGGGAGAGCATCTACGCCAACCCCGCGGCTCCGCGCGATTCCTACCTGTCGCTGATCGACTGGAAGGAGAAGTGGCTTGGAGACGGCCGATTCCCCTATACGCCATCGGTGAGTGACATGTACGGACTCGAGTCCGCGCTCGACCAGGCGCTGGAGGAGGGGATCGACGCGGTGGTCGGCCGCCACGAAGCTGCAGCCCAGGTCACGCGGGCGGGTGCGCGGGCGATGGGCCTCGAGTTCTGGGCCGTCCGCGAGGAGATCATGTCGGCGTGCGTCACCTCGATCCGACTGCCCGATTCGATCGACAACGCGGTCGTCCGCGACCACGCGCGGGACGTGTATGGTGTGATGTTGTCGCACGGCCAGGGGGCGGGCAACCTCGTGCGTCTCTCCCACATGGGACCCACGGCGGGAGGTCTCCACTCCCTCATCGGACTGGCCGCGCTGGGCCGGACGCTCGCGGATCTCGGGGTTCCGGTGGACATCGGAGACGGCATGGATGCCGCACTCGCCGTGTTGAGCGCACGCCGGGTCTGACATGCGGCGATGATGATCATCAGCCGTGACGAGAGCGACGGAAAGGCTTCCGATGGTGAATGAGGCACAGGGACCTGCGGAGCGAGCGGGCGGCGAGAAGCCCGCTGACGCGCACCCGCAGCGCACGAAGGGCGTCGACAGCGCCCGCCGTGCACTGCAGATCCTGCTGCAGTTCACGGAGTCCGCGCCTGAGCTGACGCTCGAGAACCTGCTCGAGGATCACGACATCTCCGTGCCGAGCGCCTATCGCTACATCTCGCTCCTGCGCGAGATGGACTTGATCGAGGAACGCGAGAAAGGGCGGTTCGTGCTTTCGCCGCAGGTCCTGCGACTCGCGCGCGCGGCTGAGGCGACCTTCGACTATCGGGCTCAGGCGCAGCCGATCCTGAACCGGCTGGCCGCGACCACCGGGGAGACGGCGTTGTACCTGCGGCGCGTCAACGACTCCGCGGTGTGCCTCGCGATCGCCGAGTCCGACCACCCGATCTCGATCTCATTCCAGCCCGGGCACCTCATGCCCCTGCACAGCGGTGCCGCTGCAAAGCTGCTGCTCAGTTCGCTCCCGCCCGCGAAGCTCAATCAGTATCTGCAGCGTGTCGGTTCCACGCTGACCAAGCCGGTGCGGCAGCGCTTGGAGCACGAGCTCGACGAGATCCGCGCGTCGGGGTACGCCGAGAGTGCCGGCGAGGTCGATCAGGGCGTGTGGGCCAGTGCCGCCGGCATCCACTCCGAGGGCTCGGTGATCGGAGCGATCACGGTGGTCGCACCCGCGTATCGACTGTCGGAGGAGCATCGGGCGGAGATCACCGAAGCGGTCCGTTCCGCGGCGACCGAGTTGGAGAGCTCGCTCGCCGCGCGATTCGGGTGAATCCTCCCGTCAAGACCCGGGAGGTGAGCGGCGGTACGTCCACCACCAACTAGCGGGAGCCGTTCACGATACCGATGCGGTGGATGTCGAGATCGGTTCGTCCGGGAAGGATGTCGGCACGTAGGGCCCGTGTGCCCCGGTACTCGCCGTCGCGCAGAGCGCGGTACGGCTGAGACGGCGCCTCCTCGTGAATGCCCGCGAGCCTCGTGGTGAGCCGGTCGCGCTCCGAAGCGACGGCTGCGGCATCGAGGGCGTCGGCATCGTGGATGACGTGGAGGTCGAGGGATTCGATCCCGGTGTACCAGAGCGTGCCGTGCGTGATCGGGAACAGCAGTGAATCGAGGTCTCCGCTGACGCCCCGTGCGCCGATGCTCCGCGCATCCTCGCCCGCCGTCACGACCAGGAGCGCGCGCTTGCCCTTCAGGCCGCCGTCGCCGTAGCGGAGCGGCAGTCCTGTTTCCGTGTCGACCCCGCCGTAGGCGAAGCCGTTGGTGAACACCCGGTCGAACCAGCCCTTGAGGATGGCGGGTGCGCCGTACCACCAGAGGGGGAACTGGAACACGAGCAGTTCGGCGGCCTCCAGCTTTCGCTGTTCGCTGCGCACGTCGTGCGGAGCGAGCCCCTTCTCGTGGACCTCGCCCATCAGGTCGACGATGCTCCCCTCGCGTCCGCCGACGTCGTGCTGCGCCAGCACCGGGTCGAAGCCCTGGGCATACAGATCCGAGGTCTGCACGTCGTAGCGCGGCGTGAGCGCCTCGATCCCGGCGTCGAAGAGGTGTCGGTTCAGGGATCCCGACTGCGGATGCGCGTAGATCCAGTGCGCGGTGGGCCGGAGGTCGGCGGTCATGTCTCTCCTCGGATCGTGGATGCAGCGGTAGTGCTCGGGATAGTATTGGAACCTACCAACCGTAACTTACTGATGGTAGCTTTGGGTCGCAAGGGGTGAGATGACGAAGGCGAGAGAGGGCGCGCGACCGCGACTGTCGAAGGCCGACCGTCGCGCGCAGCTGCTGAGCGTCGCGCGCGAGATGATCCGCGCGGAGGGGGCAGACGCACTGACCCTCGGCGCGCTCGCCGACCGGGCCGGGATCACGAAACCCGTCGCCTACGAGCACTTCGGTGACCGACCGGGGCTCTTCGCCGCGTTGTACCGTCAGTTCGACGAGCGCCAGGATGCGTCCCTCGAGACCGCACTGGCGAGTGCCCGGCCCGACGCCGAGGGGGTCGTCGACGTCATCGCGGCGAGCTATATCGCCTGCGCCCGCGCGGAAGGCGTGGAGATGGCGGGCGTTGTCGCCGCTCTCCAGGGCACGCCGGTGCTCGCGCGGATGCGTCACGAGTCGGTGGCGTCGTATGTGGAGCGCTGTCGCGCCGCGCTCGCCCGCGTCGTCGGCGCCGAGAACATCGATCCGATCGCCCTGGAGGCGGCGTTCGCCTCGGCAGACGTGCTCGCGGGCGCAGTGCTCGCCTCGCGCATCGACGAGGCCGACGCGCACGACACGCTCGTGCGGATCCTTCTCGCCTCGATCGGGAAGTAGCCGAGACGCGGCGGACTGGCTCATCGCCCGCGGATCGCCTCAGCGTTGCCGGGTCCCCGGCAGAAGATAGTCGTGTCAGAATCGCGATGAAATCGGACTAAGTCCGGTGTAAAGCGGGTTCGCGACTTCTCTGCATTCGAGAACTTCCGCTGAAGAGATCATACGGATAGGGTCCGACAGTCGCCGGGGACGGCGCCCCCTCGAGACCGACGGTTGGCGCCTACTTCTCGACGCGGTAGCCGAGTTTCTTCACGGCTTTCGCTAGGTAAACGTTCGCACTGGATGAGTCCAGGCGGGTGTGCACCGACGGCAGCTGCGGGAACGAGTCCTCGGCGGGCGAGAACAGTGTCACCATCGGGCCGAAGTCGATCGACGACACATGGTAGAGCCCGTCGATGCTCGACCCAAGCTGGTCATGAATCGCATTCGCCCAGTTCCGGGTGTATCGCTTGGGCCCCATCTGAATCGAAGAGGTCGTGCCGTTGATCACAGGCCAGTTGCTGGTGAGGTCCAGCAACTGAAGCTCCCGCGTCGGACGCCAGGCCGCGAGGGTGTTTCCGCGAGCGCGCCGATTGATTAGCCGGCCCTTCTGAAACACCTCGCCGAGAGCTGTTGCAGATCCAGCAGCTGCGTACATCACGCCACAGTCGGGATGATGCTGCTGCGGCTCGGGATGCGGGTCAAAGCGCATGGTTCTGATCGGCCCGAAGTGCCGCAACTCATTCCACGCCTGTGGGTGAGCACCCCTTGTAGCGAAGACCCGCCAGAGCAGCCCATCGTAGGGTCTCAGGTGCTCGCCGGCGTCGAATGTGAGCGACGCCGGGGGCGTTGCGGGGACCTTCGCGTTCGACGGGCTCACGTGATGTCGGCGTCTTCGAGGATGTCCACTACGAGTGCAGGGTCCTTCGCGGCAGCCAGCCACTCGATCGGCGTCATCCATTCCTTGGGGTCGACAGACTCATCGGTCGACCGCAAGTCGTCTTGAGGTGTCGTCATGAAGCCTTCGACGTCGGCCGGATCCCAGTCGGATGGGATCGCTCGGACGAGCAGGGGGAGGTGGGGGATCGTCGAGACTTTGGCGCCGGGAATGAACTGCCATCGAGGGTAGAGGCGGATCCTTCCGGCCCGGAAGCTGTACAGGGTGTTCTTGCTCTGGCGGTGACGCACACTGGAGGCATCGATGCCGAGTAGCGCTGCGACTTCGGATGCAGTGTACGTGTTGGTTAGGGCTCGCACGTGGGTCTCGCGCTCGAGCTTGGCGAGCCCACCGCTGGTGACGAATGCGGCTGCCTCGGCGAGCTCCTCCGGAGTGAAATCGCCGGACTCGATCAGGAAGTTGGCTTCCTGCTCTGTGAGGCCCAGTTCGGTCGATTGACGGTCGGTCATCGCATCGGCGAGCTCGTCGATGAGTGCGTTGAACACGGACACGTCGACGTTTGACGTCTTCGCCACCTGCGCAAGGCGCTCGACACCGGCTTGTACGTCGGTCTTTGCTGGGGCCTTGGTCGCCCCGACGAGCTTTGGTTTCCCGTCGAGGAATCGACCTGTCACAGTGCCGCGGCTCACAGCGATCTCGTGACCGGCGACGCGAGCCGAGGCGGCACGGGTGCGACTTTTCTTCACGGCCATCTGGCCTCCTCGCGTCGTCATCTGGTTAGCGCGTACACGCATTATCTTACGCGCGCTTTTGCGTGTATGCATCCGAGGAAGGTGTCAAGGTGCGGACGGTCAAGCGCTCCCTGGCGCGGGAGCGGTGGCGCTGAAGGAGGCATATCGTCCGCGCATTCAAGGCGGCACCCCACCCGTTGGCCACCTTCCTCCCCTGCGGGCAACGTCTTCAACGCGCAGCAATCAGCGAGGATGTCGTTGGCCTACGCTTGAATGCTTGCGTGGGGAAGAGCAAAAATTCTCGTAGAAACAAGCGGCCTCGATCTCAACCGCGCGCGGTGAGCGCCACGCAACGGGAGCCAGACGCACTCGAACAGGCCTTTTCAGCGTACGAGCCGGACGAGCTCTGGACGTTGATATTCGCCGCCGCCACTTCCCCGGGCAACAGGCATCGATCGGTGACTTTGGGAAGCAGCTTCGCGGCAGCACTACGAGCCTCCGCCGCTCCGGCATCAGACGATTACCACCCGTTGCCGTCGATCCAAGCACTGTCCGATCTAGCGGCTACCACCTATGGGATCGGCCCGGCGCGTGAGGACTTCATCCCGACCGACCCGACCCGAACAGCCTTCCTCGCAGTCGGCTCGGAGTCGCTGCGTGCAGTTCCTGGCCTCACCGAACGGCCGGTAGCCGACCTCACGCGTGCGCTCAGAATGGCGGAAGCGGTAGACGGTCGGCTCCGCAGGCGATTTCGATTCGGTATTGCGAACGTGGTGAACGTGGCGATGAGGTACGGCGACTACTGCGTCCGCCACCTTGCGGACGCGTGGGTGCCAGCCCCGGATCTCGAGCTCAACGATGAGGTTTCATTGCCGGACGTTGAGTTCGAAGCGACGCGGGCCTTCCTCAATCTGGGCCCTCTCGACCACATCGAACTCGGTGAGGCTGACAAGCGAGCGTTGGAATGGATGACGATCTCCGCAAGTGAGGCCGCATTCGATGCTGAGAGTCCGTCCAGTCCGTTCGGGAGGTTCCTTCGCTTTGCTGACTCAGCGGGCGGATTCCGATGGGTGCCGCCACTCTTCATCCCAGAGATCATGGCTCATGCCGTACAAGAACTGGCATCCGCGCTCGATCGAGACGGGCATGCGCGACGAGCCCTCAGGGTTTCTTGTCTGAACCAGATCCGCCGGGCCCTATGGCGCTTTTCCAACAGCTTGATCGAATCCCCTCCCAGCAGCGAAAGTGTCGATTCCCCGCTTCGAGGGATCGACGTTCAGTGGCTGGTGCCGGTGAACCCATCCACATGCATAGCTGTCTCGGTCATTTATGTTCCCGACCTGGGGTCCACCCCACCGCCGCGCATCGGCTCAGTGGAGCTGGCGAAACAGATGAGGTCGCACGCCGGTCCACTGTCGGTGCGCATGGCGGGCGGACGACAAGGAACCATCAGGCCGGGCGCGGAGGTCATTCCGCTGACGGTTTTCGCCGCGGCCGGTCACATCGCTGTGCCGCAAGCTTTCGGCGAAGCAAACCTCGCGCTCGAAGACCTGACTTGGATCTCAGAAACGGCCACGTCCCGCGATGATCTCTACGCATTCGCGCGGGATCTGAGCGCTCCCGATTTCCCCGAGAGTTTCGGGTGGGAGGCGATCAACTACTGGGAGCCATGGAAGGCCAATGGCAAGTCGTTCTTCAAGGGTGGCATGGTACCCACCGCCATCTACTTTGAAGCCCACGCGGGCGAGGCCGAGTGGGATCGCGCGGTAGAGCTATCGGATCTCGAAGCGTCGCTCCTCAGAGTCGGGCTCCCTCCGCTTCGTGACCTGCGAGCAGCGGAGGTTGCTCCGGGGCCGGTCGCCAATGTCGCGGCGCTCGAAGGTGACGCCACCTACGACGTCGACCGCGGCGTCAATACCGCGCCGGATGTCGTCGGTTGGTCCCTCGCGCTTACCGAACCCCCCGTCGCTGTGGCACGGGCGAGCTCGGAGGACCTGTCCGCCGACTACCGACGGTTCGTCTTTGACTTGTGCGGCGGGCTGATCTACGGCTTTGCTGCGCTTGGTGATCGATGGCGTTCCGCGCACCAGGCGATCGATGTGCCCGGATACGTCCTCTATCTCCACACATCGGAAGCGGTCTCGGGTGAATCATCCGGCGTGGTCACGCCGTATCTCGACCCGCACGCGCGTGCCGTCGATGAACCAGTCAACTTTTTGTGGCGCATCGATGTCGAGGGATTCGCAGATTCGGCGAATGGAGATCCGTACGCGGCGAATCTCCTAACAGGGGACGCAGTGTTCGATCTGCTCCGCGCGGGAGGCGTGGATGTCGAAGCGGCGGCGGCGCTCCGCGACCAGTGGCGCACAGCGAAGCCCTTTCTCATCTTGGAGATGAAGCAGGCGCGGACCACTCTCAATCACCTGCCTGATCCGTGGCGTCTACGACCCTCTGACGAGAGCCGCATGGTTGCGGCTTTGGGGCGACGACTCCACGGTGCCGGCGTCGAACCGGGAGAGTACCGAGCGGACGACGCGAATCGACTTATCCGCGAGCATCTTGCGCCGGTTGCTCTCGAAACTCTGATGGAAGGAATCAAGAGACACGACGTGAGCGAGGTGGTGTTGACGGGGATGGAGCAGCTGGCGAGAGTGATGGACAGCGCTATTCATCAGCAAGACGATCTGTCCCGAGTCGCCGCGAACTTCTCTACCGAATGGGACCCGCTCACCCGCACCGCCGAGCTCTCGGCGGAGACACTTCAGCTTCGTCAATGTAACGAGATCGTGGTGGAAGCTGCCTTACGCATCCTGGACAAGCCGACGGAAGCGAAGCCGATCACTCCTCAGGCGTGGAGCGGTCTTCTTGCCGCCGCAGATGCGTACCTCACCGCGACCACACTGAGCGAGCGGATGTATCACCAAGTCGCGCCCGCAGTCATCAGCCTCAGCCCAATGTACGAGCTCGCCGTCGACGAAGATCCGCATCCCGACGCATCGGCGTGGGGCCTGCGAAACGACGAACTGAGCCGCGCGGCTGCAAGCGTTCGGCTGCATGGCACTCAAGATGACGACTCGCTGCAACAGGCGAACGAAGGAGACGACGTCGAGGGCGCGTTCCAGCAGGCATGGGGAGCGACGTCGCAGGACATGCTCTCCACCCTCGCCGCACTCGCAAAGTGGGAGACCTTCGAGCCGGGCAGGACGACCGCGCACGTCACCGTGGCCGAGGCAACAGCATGGGTCTGTGATGCGCTGGGCCAGGGCGCGGATGAGTCGCAGAGAACGCGTGTCGAAGCCGCTATCCGGATGCTCACCAGCACGCCCGTCCAGATACAAGCCGTGGAGTGGAAGCCCTGGCAAACGCGCACACGGCGTCACCGGCTCCTCGTGCAACCGCTGGTGCAAGACTCGGACGGACGACTTATTGTCAGCCCCCAGTATCTACTGACGTCCTTTCAGGTCTACTACCGCCACCTCCTCCAAGGAGTTCTTCCCTGGGCGGGGGACGTTCCTCAGCCTGTCAGCAACGCGCTTGCGGGCCGCCGTGCGCGCCGCAACATTCGGTTCGAAAGGTTCCTTCAAGATCGGCTAGAGGAACTCGGATACACCACGGTCGCCCGCGTGAAACCCAACGACCAAGCGCGACTCGGGGTGCCGACTCTCACAACCGAAGTTGACCTCGTGTGCGGACGCCCTGGCGATAGCACCGTGTGGCTGATTGAGGCGAAAGACCCCGCATCGGTTCACGGATTCGCCGAGACGGCGCGCCAACTGCGCGCCTTCTTCCGGGACCAGGTAGGAGACCGCGGGACCAAGCCCTGCTACGCCACGCAGCTAGCCCGCAAGGAGAGCGAACTAGCGCTCCACGTCGCGAGCATTGCGACGCGCCTCGGACTCGGGGACCCGCCTGAAGGCGAGCAGTTTCGCCTGAGCACGCTCTTCGTAACCCGAAATCTCACTCCGGCAAACTACGTCGACGAGCGGTATCGGGTTGAGACGGCGACGGAGTTTCTCGCAGCTCGAGGCCAAACGCCGTAGGCGACATGCGAGAGCGGCGGCGCGCATGAATTCGCGTCCCCAGCAGGAGCTCTATCGCCACTTCTGGGCCTCGATGATCCGAGCCAGGGTCTCCGCGTCGCCGCCGCGCCTGAACCATTCCACAGGGCTCTGCTGCCCGTCGGTGACCATGATCGACTGGGGCGTCGCCATGAGAGCCGATACCGACACCCATCCTTTGTCTTTCACAATGTCGATGATCTCGGTCAGGTGCGGCAGGATTTTTCCTGGCGACGAGAGACTGAACTGCCACGACGGAAACCGTCTGGAGTGGGCAACATCGACGGCGTACAACTCGCCACGATCGGCGGCGGCGAAGAGCGAGTCCTCGTCCATACTCAAGAAGGCAGCGGCTGCGGACGCGGACATGGTTTGAAGCACGCCCGTCAGAAGGGTGCTCGCTTCGCTCGCCAGAAGACCGCCGCGAGCAACCCGAGTCGATGTCTTCTCGAACGACTCGGGCGTGAAGGCCTTGGACCGGGTGAGATAGCTGATCTCCTGCGGCGTCAGCTCTTCTTGGTCCGCGATCGGTCGCTCTGCGAGCAGCTGGTCAGTCAGCGCTCGAACGATGAAGTCCCCGTCGGCGTTCAATCGAGCGACGGCGTCAGTGAACGCCGCGATCACATCGGTGGATGGCTGTGCTTGCCAAGGGCGGGGCCGTGGCTGGCCATCGGTTTCATCCATGTGCGACAGCGTAGATGAGCCTTCACCGGAAGGGGAGGTTTCCCTGGGCATTGACGTCGAGGATCCGATCGGTTCAATGGCAGGCGGGCGGAGCTCAGGCCTCGCCCTACTCGGCTCAAATGTGCGCGCTGGTGATCGGATTGGGATCGTTTCTCGTCGCCGGGAGAACCCCGTACGGTCGAACGCGTTCGCTCGCCGGTTCAGCCGGATAGGCAGCAGCACTGGTACAGAATGTCTCTAATGCGCCTCATAGGCGTCGACGTTGACCCGGAGGGACTCTATGGGCCACTACAACCTCAACCGAATGGGCTGGCAGCAGTTCGAGCACATGCTCCAGGCGCTCGCGAAGGCTGAGCTGGGGAATGGCGTCAGACCGTTTGGATCAGGTCGCGACGCACAGCGCGACGCAACCTTCGACGGCCGAGTCGACTTCCCGATTGGCGCGGGCGCGAAGTGGGACGGTTACGGCGTCATTCAAATGAAGTACAACGAAAAGCCGGTCTCGACGACAGCTGACTGGCGGTGGTTTCTTGATGAGGTTCGCTCAGAGTTGCGTGGCTGGCTCGTAAAAAGGAGAGTCGGTGAGAAGACCCCGGAGTACCTGTTGTTCGCCACGAACGTCGTGCTGACCGGGACCAAAGGCGTTGGCGGTCGTGATCAGTTTGATGAGCTCCTCGCGGCCAACGCAGAAGACTTGGGTCTGCGTGGCTGGTACGTCTGGGACTACGACGAGATTCGCGTACTGCTCGACACCCATACCTCTATTCGGCAGCGGTACTTGGAGCAGATCGTTACCGGAGACTTTCTTGCGCAAGTCGCCGAGCTGCTCCCCGAGAAGACGGCGCTGGAGGTAGATCGCCTTGCTGGGCACGCAGTTGCCGAGCTGATCAACAGGCAATGGGTTCGAACGGGCGATGCGGGGTACAACGATGCGTCGAAGGTGCGGCTCGCGGACATCGCTATTGATCTGCCGTTCACTGCCGGGGCGACCGCGGGCGGGGAGGGCCAGCGGCGGATGATGACTGCGGCAGAGACGGTGCAGATCGGTGACCTCCCCTTGTCGACCGTCGCCGGGCGGGGACCCCGTGGAGTGGTCATCGTCGGGGGCCCAGGCCAGGGCAAGAGCACGATCGCCCAGGTGATCGCCCACACGTATCGTGTCGCCTTCCTCGCCGACACGAATATCGGGGCTTACGGCGAGAGAGCACAATCCGCCTTCGATGGCCTCAACTCACGGCTCAGAAAGGCTGGTATCCCGAACCCGCAGAAACGTCGATGGCCGTTTGTGATCGAGCTGGCGAAGGCGGGGGCCGCGATCGCATCCTCCCCGTCGACGTTTTCGTTGCTGACCTACATCGCAGACTCCATCCTGATTCGGGGGAAAAAGTCAGACCCAGGTGCGCTGCTGGATTGGTTTCGCACCTGGCCGTCATGCCTCGTGCTCGACGGCCTTGATGAGGTGCCTGACGCGAAGATCCGCAGCCGGCTAATCGAGGCGGTCACAGCGCTGGTGAGCGAGCTCAGCTCTGAAAAGGCGGACGTGCTCTTCGTCGCCACAACACGTCCACAGGGATATCGACGGGAGTTCGACGATGCGTTTCCCTGCACGCAGATCGCCCTGTCGGAACTCACCGAAACGGAAGCGATCAGCTACTCGGAAGCACTCACCGCGTTGCGGGCAGTCGACGATCCGGACCTCGCCGAGCAGGTTGCACAAAGGCTCATCACGGCGGTCCACGAACGAGTCACGCAACGACTGATGACAACTCCCTTGCAGGTGACGATCATGACTGCTCTCGCCGAAGAAGCAGTCGATCTGCCGACCGATCGATTCGAGTTGTTCGATCGGTACTATCGCGTCGTCTACGACCGGGAACTGGCGAAAAGTGAAGCGTTCACGGAGCTCAAGTCGCTGCGTCCGCACATCGATCATCTTCACGAGCAGGCTGGGCTCAAGTTGCAGGCGCGTACTGAGAGACCAGGGAACTCGGATGCCATCCTCACGAAGTCCGAGATCTCCCGCATCCTTCGCCGTCGGCTCAGCTCGGCTGGATTTGAGGAGAGCGAATCGGAGTCGATCGCGACGACCCTTCTGAAGCTTTCGACGGAGCGACTGGTCATGCTCGTCTCTCCGAAGGCATCGAAGTACGAGTTCGAAGTTCGATCGTTGCAGGAGTACATGGCGGCACGCGCGATCACCGATGGCGACGAACAGGTTGTCTTGCAGAACCTACGCGAACTCGTGCCATCGAGTCACTGGCGCAACACGTGGCTGCTCGCGGCGGGCCGTCTGCTGAAGCGTCGCGAGCACCTCATCGATGACCTCATCGACATCGTCGTTCAGTACGACACCCAATGTGCCGAGTCACCGATTACCGCCCTCGGCGCGAGCCTCGCCGGCGACCTCTACCTCGACAACTTCGGGATCGAGTTCCCGGCGACACGACGCAAACTCCTCAGCGCTGCTGTGAGCCAGTTCGCAGATCTCGCCGATGGCATGCCGGCCAACGTTGCCAGTCTTCTGGCCACTGGTTTGGAGCAAGGCGGTCGCGAGCAAGCCCTCGTTCTTGAGGCACTGCACGAGCTCAGCCGCGAGAATCAATCGAATCTCGCCACCCGCGCATTGAGCGACAATAGCGCGGGTATGTCTCATCTTGCTAAGCAGGCACGAACGACGTTGACCGAGGGACGGAAATACATAAGGCCCGAACCCGGACCGATTCACGCCGACGCGGCGATCCTCGCACATGCACTAGCCCGGGCCTCCAGCCCGGCGGCGGAGGTCCTACTCCTTGTGGAGCAACTGCAGACACCTGGTGCTGTCTGGCGAGGACGTTCCCTCGGAGTCTCGGTCGACATGCTGATCGCTCTCGACCGAAACGCCGCTCGTCCCGCCCTCGCAGTTGCCGCGAAGAGCTTGTCTCAAAGCAGCCCGGCAAGCGCGGCTCTCAGCATAGAGCTCCTCCGTTTGCACGCCGCATCGAAGCTTCGCGGCGACATGTTTGCGAAGTAGTCACGCCCCAGTCCCGCACGTTTCGAGCACCGGCACGTCTGAGGGGCTCGCAAGGTTCGGCAACTAGAATCCTCGCATGACCGCTCAGCCCGCACCGAAGCCTCGGGTCGGAGCTGCGCTCAATCGTGGTGCTGCTGAGGAGCTGGCGCGGACGTTGAGGGCGGTCGCTGATCCGACTCGGTTGCAGATCTTGAGCATCATTCTGGGTTCGGCTGACGAGCGAGCGACAGTTGGCCAACTAGCGGAGGCGTTGGGGTTGCGTCAGCCGACAGTGACCCATCACGTCCGCATTCTGTTGGACGACGGATTCCTGGCACGCGAGCAGGACGGCAAGCTCGGCTGGCTCTCCGTGCACCCGACGCGCCGTAGCGCCGTCGAGGACTTCCTCCGATGAACGAGGAGCCGCCGCACCGAGTGGGGAGCCCCCTCGGGGAGCAGGCTGCCCGGGAACGGGCCGGTCAAGTGTCAGTTCTCGGCAACCCCGATACGCTCCGGGTTCTCAGTGCGCTTGCCTCCGGAATCAAGGCCACGGAGATAGCTGTTGTTCTGAACGCCGATCTATCGGTCGTCGAGCAGGCAATTCACTCGCTGGAGCTCGTTGATCTCATCCGTAGCGATGGCGATGTCTGGGTGCCGACAGCCGACGCCTGGGTCCGGTTCGGGAGATTGCTGTCGAGTGAGTCGATTGAGCCGACAACCCCCGAGGCTTCCGTCACGGCTCTGCCGCGCGCTGTGTCCACCATCGTTGACGACCTCTCGTACCGATTCAGCTCGACGTTCAGCCGCGAGACAGTGGCGGGTTATGTCGCTCAGAGTTACCTCCTTCTGAGCCAGCGGACGCGAGTGCGCGAGCACCTGTTGACTATGACCGCCCGGTACGCGGCCGACCGCCTGGATGCGCTGGCAACGAGTCAGGGTTTGGTTTTGCGTGATACTCCTGAGGTCCTGTTTGTGTGCGTGCAGAATGCGGGGAGGTCGCAGATGGCTGGAGCCTTACTCCGCCATCTGTCTGGCGGCCGGGTGCACGTGCGCACGGCTGGATCCTCACCGGCGGAGGGCGCACACCCTCGTGTTGCCGCGGCACTGGAGGAAGTGGGCGTGGAGCTCTGGGGCGAGTTCCCGAAACCGCTGACCGACGAAGTGGTGCGTGCCGCCGACTACGTCATCACGATGGGGTGTGGGGATGCGTGCCCCGTCTTCCCTGGGCGCCGTTACATGGAGTGGGATCTGCCGGATCCGTTGGAACTCGATGAAGACGGTCTTCGTGGCGTTAGAGACGACATTCGCGCCCGGGTGCTTCAGCTCCTGGTCGAGCTCAAAGTGGAGCCTCAGGACGCGAGTCGGTAGCCGGCCACTCGCACCGTCTCGATGAGGGCTTGTGCGGGGGCAAAAGTCGCCAGCCGGGCCCGCAGTTTTGTCATGGCGACGCGAACAGAAGCGTGCGGATCCTCGAGATCGGAGCCGAACGCGAGGGCGAGTGTGTCAATGCTCACGCTCTCCGGGTACGCGCGCATGATCTGATGCAGAAGTTCGAATTCGCGCGGGGGAAGCAACAGCGCATGCTTCTGCCAGCGGAGGCTGCGGTGCGTGATGTCGAGGGTCAGTTCCCCGAATCGGAGGGTGCGGTCAAGCGGGCCTGTCCGTGGGTGGAGGCGCGCCAATTCACGCAATCGGTCGGGGGTGATGGGGAGGCGGATGGTGCCACGCATTCCTGCTCGCATCGCAGCTTCGATCATCGACGTCTCCGTGTCTTCGCTCACCCCGAAGAAGATCGGTCCTCCGCACACCGGCTCGGCGATCTGCACGATGGCCGCGAGCCGGTCGACCGACTCCCCGCCGGCGAGGACGAGCGAGGCCTCGTAGTCGTGGGCCAAGTCTGCCAGCGCATCGACGATCTCAGCGTGCACCGTTATCGGGACGCCTGCATGTCTGAACTCGGCGAAGCTCCCACGAAGGATCTCCGAACTGCGCCCGTGCAGAACGAACCGCGGATCACCACCAGACAGGGAGGTCATCCGAATCGTCCGCTGATGTAGTCCTCCGTGCGCTGGTCCTGCGGCTGCTCGAAGATGTTCTTGGTGAGGTCGTATTCCACCAGGACTCCTGTGCGGTCTCCGGTGGTCTCGTCGGCCAGGGCGGTGAAGAATGCCGTGCGGTCGGCGACTCGTGCAGCCTGCTGCATGTTGTGGGTGACGATGATGATTGTGTAGTCCTGGCGCAGCTCGTGCATGAGGTCTTCGATCCGCGAGGTGGCGATGGGATCGAGGGCCGAGCACGGCTCATCCATCAGGATCACGTCGGGCTGCACCGCGATGGTGCGCGCGATGCATAGGCGCTGCTGCTGGCCGCCGGAGAGTCCGAACGCGGACTGCTTGAGCTTGTCTTTCACCTCGCCCCAGAGTGCTGAGCGTGTGAGTGCCTCCTCGACGAGGTCGTCCATGTTGTCGACCTTCATCCCTGTGACGCGAGGGCCGTAGGCGATGTTGTCGTAGATCGACTTCGGGAACGGGTTCGGCTTTTGGAAGACCATCCCGATGCGTCGTCGGACCTCGATGGGGTCGACGCCCTTCGCGTAGATGTCTTCCTCTTGAAAGATGACGTTTCCTTCGACGCGGGCACCGTCGACGAGGTCGTTCATGCGGTTCAGGGAGCGCAGGAGCGTGGATTTGCCGCAACCGGAGGGGCCGATGAGCGCGGTGATCTCGTTGCGTCCGAACTCGAGGTTGACGCCTGTGACGGCCCGGAAGTCCCCGTAGTACACATTGACGTCTTCGCAACGGATGAGTCCGCTGGGGGTTTCGGCAACCCGCCGTGAGTCTGCGGCCTGGAAGTGGGTGTGTGCCGCCGTCGGCGCCGCTGCGCTCGTCGAGGTGCTCGTGGAGGTGCTCATGGGTTTACCACCGTTTCTGGAACTTGTTGCGGATGAAGATGGCGAGGGCGTTCATCAGGATGAGAACGGCGAGCAGGAGGAGGCTTGTGGCGCCGGCGAGCTCGTGGAATCCCTCCTGCGGGCGCCCGGTCCAGTTGAAAATCTGGATGGGGAGCGTGGTGTAGCCGCTGAGCAGACCGTTCGGATCGAACGTGATGTAGACGAGTGCACCGAGGACGAGCAGTGGGGCTGCTTCGCCGAGAGCTCGGGACAGCGCGAGGATCGAGCCTGTCGCGATACCGGGGACCGACGCGGGAAGCACCTGCCTCCACGTCGTCTGCCATTGGGTGGCCCCCAGCGCGAGCGAGCCGTCGCGGATCTCCCGGGGTACGGCGCGCAGCGCCTCCCTGGTGGCGATGATGATGACCGGGAGGATGAGGAGCGTCAGCGCGAATGCTCCACCGATGACGATGTTCTTGTTGGTGACTCCGAGCATCGACAGGAAGGCGAGAGCGAGGAGACCGTAGACGATTGAGGGGACAGCGGCAAGGTTCTGGACGTTGAGCTCGACGAACCGGTTGAACCAGCGCTTCCGGTCGGCGAACTCCTCGAGGTGCACGGCAGCGGCGATTCCGAGGGGGAGGGTCATCACGGCGGTGGCACCAATTGCCCAGACCGATCCGAGGATGGCTGGACGAGCTCCGGCTTCCTCCGGGTCTGCGGAGGGGAAGTTCGTCACCAGGTTCCAGGTGAGCTTGTTCTGCCCGGTGATGAAGATCGTGATCAGCAGAGTGACGAGCACAGCGAACGCGACGAAGAGCGACAGCCACAGAAGTACGAGGAAGATCAGCGCAGTGGGACGCAGTTCGCCGTTTCGGCCGGTATTCAGCGGCCGGGTCGCGTTAAGCACACGGGACTCGGGAATGGCGGGCGCGGACATCAGTAGGCCTCCCGGAATCGGCGAACGAAGCGGATGCTGATGAAGTTGATGAGCAGCGTGATGAGGAACAACAGCAATCCGACAGCGAAGAGAGTGTTGTACTCGAGGCTTCCGACGCGGGAGTCCCCGAGAGCGGCGTTCGCGATGAAGCCGGTCATCGTCTGCCCCTGCTGCAGCGGATTGCTCACGAGCTGCGCCTGACTACCCGCAGCGATTGCGACAATCATCGTTTCTCCGACTGCTCGGGAGATTCCGAGAACGACGGCGGCGACGATGCCAGACAGCGCGGCCGGAAAGACCACGCGGAGAGTGGTCTGCATCCGGTTTGCGCCAAGAGCGGCACTTCCCTGACGGAGCGCGCTGGGGACAGCAGACATCGCGTCCTCGGCGATGGATGCGATGGTCGGGATGATCATGACTCCCATGACGAGGCCGGCGGCGAGAACGCTGAACGCCCCGGTGGGGAGCTGCAGCCAATCGCGGAGGACGGTGCCCTGAACGAACTGGAGCGCGAAGAACCCGTAGACCACAGTCGGGATACCCGCGAGGATCTCCAGCAGGGGCTTAAGTACCTTCCGCACTCGCGGTTTCGCATACTCCGCGAGGAGGATCGCCGCACCGAGGCCGAAAGGAACGGCAACGAGGAGCGCGATGACCGTGGTCCACAGGGTGGCGGTGACCAGGGGGAGGACGCCGAAGGAGGCGTCCGCGAATCGTGGGGCCCAGCGTGTCCCGAAGAGGAACTCGAACGGTGAGACCTCTGCGAAGAAGCTCAGGGACGGGACCAGGAGCGCGATGACGATGCCCACGGTCGTGATGACCGTGATGGCTGCGGCAAGGCGCAGGCAGAGTTTGATGAGGAACTCACCGGGCCGGCGGCGGCCTGCGAAAGAGGAGGAGGGGGCGGGGGCCCGGCCGGTAGCCGGGCCCCCGGGCCGCTCAGTGACGGTGGTCATGGGTGGCGTCCTGAGCGACGGGTTCAGCCGAGGGACGCGAGCTCGTCCGAGGCAGTGGTGACCTGCTCCTCGGTGAGCGGCACGAACAGGGCGCGCTCGGCGATGTCGAGCGAGTTGGCAACGTAGAAGTCGACGAACGCCTTCACCGGCTCCTTGTCGACGTACGAGGCGTTGTTCACGTAGATGAACAGGGGGCGCCCGAGCGGAGTGTAGGTGCCGTCCTGGACGGTCTCGGTGCTCGGCATGACGCCGTCGACCGCGACAGCCTTGATGACGCCCTCGTTCTCTTCGACGTAGCTGAGCCCGAGGAACCCGATGGCACCGACGTCACCTGCGACCCCCTGGATGGTGATGTTGTCGTCTTCCGAAGGGCTGTAGTCGGTGCGAATCGCGCCCTCCTCACCGTTGATGGCGTCGGTGAAGTAGTCGAACGTTCCCGAGTCGGTGCCTGCACCGAACAGCGTGATCGCCTGGTCGGGGAAGCTCGAGTCCACCTGGTTCCAGTTCGTGATCTCGCCCTCGGCCTCGGGACCCCAGATCTTGTTCAGCTGCTCGACCGTGAGGTCTTCAGCCCAGTCGTTCTCGGGATTGACGACGACGGACAGGCCGTCGTTGGCCGCGATGATCTCGGTGTACTCGATGCCGGCGGCCTCGCACTCGGCGGCTTCTTCGTCCTTGATGGCGCGGGAGGCGTTGGAGATGTCCGTCTCGCCCGCGCAGAAGGTCTTGAAGCCGCCACCGGTGCCCGAGGTGGCGACGGAGACGTTCACTCCGGACTCCTCATCGCGGAACAAGTCGGCTGCGGCTTCCGTGAGAGGGGCGACTGTCGACGACCCATCGGTGTTCACCGAACCGGTCAGTCCGCCCGATCCTTCACCGGAGCCGGCGGATTCGCCTGCGCTCGGCTGCCCACCACAGGCGCTCAGCGCAAGAACGCCGATGACCAATGCTGTGGAGGCGAAGATCTTTGCTGTGGTCTTTCGCACGATTGCTTCCTTCATCTCAGACTCGTGACAGGCGGCCGATAGACCGCCTCGAATAGATGGTGATCTATTCGACGTATTGATAGAAGGTCATCTATGTGAACGTGAGGTTAACGGACTCGGAAGAACTCCCGCGGGTCGCAGGCAATCGCTCGGTTGACCGCCTAGGAGAACCGAGCGAAGGCGAGCGAGATCGCCGCGAGCCCGACGGCGATGAGGGCCATGGCGGAGTACGAACCGGTGGCTACTGCGAGAAGCGGACCGAGTGCCGGGCCGAACGCCCCGACGAGCGTGATCGGAGCAGCGAAGATCCCGTTGATGGCGCCGTAGTTCTGGGTGCCCCAGCGATCCGCGACGGCGGAACCCTGGACAAGTGTCTGAGCGCCTCGCACGGCACCCGCAGCGATACCTATGGAGATCAGGAGCCACGGAGGCCCGGGAATCAGGGACAGCAAGGTGAGAGAGATGACGCTGAGGCCGGCGGTCACCGTGAGGGGAACCCATGGTGGGGCAGTGTGCGGGACGGCGACGTAGAGGAGTCGCCCGATCACCTGACCGGCGCCGAGGAGTCCGAGGGCCCACGCGGCGAGTTCATAGCTCATGCCCTTCTCGGTGAAGAGCGGGATGAGCGCGAGGGTCACGCTGAAGAGCGCAGCGGCGAGGGCGAACATGGAAAGCTCGAGCATCCAGAATCGTCGGGTGCGCACGACCGTGCTCACCGTGTGAACCTCTGCGGCGTCGTCGTGGCGAACGGGTGACCAGGTGCGCTCCAGGCTGAACCAGTGCAGCGGCGCGGTGGTGAGAAGCAGGAAGCCGGCGAGTATCAGGAACATGGTCCGCCAGTCGGTTATCCCCAGGAGTCCGGCGACAATCGGGGCGAAGATCGTCGATGCGAGCCCGCCGGCCAAGGTCAAGATCGTCATCGCCCCGCGGCGTCGAGCGCCGTACCGGCGAGCGATGACAGTGAACGCCGCTTGGTAGAGCACTGCCGATTGTGCGAGTCCCGCGATGACCCACCCCACGGTGAAGACTGCAAGGTTCGGTGCGAGAGCGACGAGCACGACGCCGAGCGGGCCGACGACGCTGCCAACAGTCATGATGAGGCGCGGCCCCCGCTCGTCGAGCCACTTTCCGACGAATACGCCGGCGACGGCGGAGGCGACCAGGCCCGACGAGAACGACAGCGTGACCAGGGCCACCGGCCACCCGGTGTCATCCGCGACCGCGGGAGAGGCGACGATCAGTGCATAGAACAGGATTCCCCAACTGATGACCTGCCCCGCCGACAGCGCGGCTAGCCGGCCGCCCAGGTGTGGCGGAGGGGCACTCGCTGAGGTCACACCGCGCGGAGAGAGTCGGCAGCGGCATCCATCGCGTCGCTGTTGAGAGCGAAGTACGCCCACTTGCCGCGCTGTTCACGCGTGACGAGGCCGGCGTCGGCGAGGAGCTTCATGTGGTGCGACACCGTGCCCTGCGAAAGCCCCACGGGCTCGGTCAGATCGCAAATGCACGCCTCACCGCCAGCCCCGGCGGCGATGAGAGACAGCAGCCTCACCCGCGTTGGATCGCCAAGCGCCTTGAACACGCGTGCAACCCGCTCGGCATCCGCGACGGTCATGGAGGGGGTGATTGGCGGGACGCAGCAGCTGGTCGATTCGATTGTCGTTGGCAAGCTCACCGGACTAGTCTGGCACGTATTGACAATCTTCGATAGATAGACGACAGTCTTCATATTGAAGTTTTTCGATTTGAGGAGATGTGATGTCTGAGCTTCCTGTCGTCGTCATCGGAGCAGGGCCGCAGGGCCTCGCCGCAGCGGCGCATTTGGTCGAGCGCGACGAGAATGTCCTCGTCGTCGAGCGCGGGCACGGCCCTGCAGCTGCAGTCTCCGAGTGGGGACACGTGCGCTTGTTCTCGGCGTGGCCAGAACTTACGGACGCCGCGGCGCGCCGCCTGCTCGAGCCCACGGGGTGGAGCGCACCCGCCTCGGGGTATCCGACCGGCGCGCAGTGGGTCAGCGACTACCTGACGCCACTCGCGGATGTCCTGGGCGACCGGATCCGCTACGCGACGACCGTCACCGGAGTCGCCCGCCAGGGCCGCGACAAAGTCGTCGACGCAGGCCGCCGGAGCCAGCCGTTCGTCGTCCACACCGTCGATGCCGCGGGCAACGAATCCCGCCTCCTCGCCCGCGCGGTCATCGATGCCAGCGGCACCTGGGGCCTCCCGAATCCCGCTGGGGCGGATGGGTTCCCGGCCCTCGGCGAAGCCGCCGCGTCCGATCTGATTTCGTACCGCATCCCTTCCGATGTGTCGGACCTCGCCGGTTCGCACGTCGTAGTGGTCGGTGCGGGGCACTCAGCCACGCATGCCGTGCTGCGTCTGAGTGAGTTGGCCCGCCGGTCGCCGGGAACGCGCGTGACGTGGCTGCTACGCCGAGGAGCGCCGCCAACGTCTTCGGCGGCGGAATCGGGGACGAGCTGCCGGAGCGTGCCGCGCTTGGTTCCCGCGCCCGCAAGGTGATCGACGAGGGGGTCGTCGACCTCGTGACAGGCTTCCGCGTCGCCGAGTTCCAGCACGGAGGCGATGGTCTGACACTCGTCGCCGAAGATGGGCGCGAGGTGACGAATGTCGGGCGCGTATTCGCACTCACGGGCTTCCGCCCTGACACCGGGATGCTGCGAGAGCTCAGGATCGACCTCGATCCCACTCTCGAGGCGGTCGCAGGCATTGCCTCCGAGATTGACCCGAACATCCACTCCTGCGGGTCGGTGTCGGCGACGGGAGCGAGAGAACTGGCGCAGCCGGAGCAAGGGTTCTTCATCGTCGGAGTGAAGTCCTACGGGCGAGCCCCAACGTTCCTCGCGTTGACTGGCTTCGAGCAGGTCCGTAGTGTCGCAGCTCACCTCGCTGGCGACCACGAGGCGGCCGCACGCAACGAACTCTCTCTCCCTGACACTGGTGTGTGCGGTGGATCCGGTGCCTTCGATGACAATGTAGGTAGCTGCTGCGCAGCTCCCCAGACCCTGCAGATCGGCGCGCGGCCTGTCACTGTCGGCTGATTGCAACTCATGAGGGGTGGGGCTCCCGAACCGAGCCCCACCTCTCAGCACTTAGCTGACGAGCCGAGCCGCCAAACCACGCACCTTCGCGTCGATGGCGTCGCGGAGTTCGCGGACGCCGTCGGCCTCCCAGTTCGAGGGATCCGGAAATGACCACTCGACCAGCTCTCCGCGCACCGCGCCCGGCAGCGGGAGGCCCGGTTTCATCAAGACCACGACATCGGACGCGTTGAGATCATCCACTGTCACGGCCCGAGGCCTCGCCGCTGACGTGTCGATTCCGAGCTCGTGCAGCGATGCGGCGACGGCCGGGTTGATCGTCTCGGCTGGAGTGATTCCCGCACTCGTCGCGACAAGTCGCCCATCGCCGATGTGTCCGAGAAGATGAGCGCCCAGTTGGGAGCGCCCCGCATTGTGCTTGCATATGAACAGAACCGTCTTGGGGTGGGTCATCTGTGGTCCTCTGATCTCTTGACTGTCTCGAATGCTCCACCTGCATGATCTGTTCGCCAGGTGAAGAGCAAGTGAACTCCGGCAATAACAGTTGCATTCGGTATCGACAGATGTCAATATAGACACATGTCGATTCAAGAGGTTGAGCTGGTCATCATCGGGTCCGGGCCTGCGGGCTACACCGCCGCGGTCTACGCCGCGCGTGCAGGCCTTGCTCCTGTGGTCCTCGCCGGTTCTGTGACGGCGGGCGGCGCGCTGATGACCACGACCGAGGTCGAGAACTTCCCCGGTTTCGTCGACGGCGTGCAGGGGCCCGACCTGATGGAGTCGATGCGCGCTCAGGCTGAGCGCTTCGGTGCCCGAATCCTCCTTGACGACGCCGTCCGCGTCGACCTCGACGGGACCATCAAAACGGTCGAGACCGGAGCAGGGGAGACCTTCCTCGCCCGTGCCGTCATCCTCACAATGGGCTCTGCCTATCGCAAACTCGGCTTGCCGGACGAGGATCGACTCACCGGTCACGGCGTCTCCTGGTGCGCCACCTGTGACGGCTTCTTCTTCCGTGAGCAGGAGATCGTCGTCGTCGGCGGCGGAGACTCCGCGATGGAAGAAGCACTGTTCCTCACCCGCTTCGCGTCGAAGGTCACCGTCGTGCACCGCCGCGACGAGTTCCGGGCCTCGAAGATCATGGCGCAGCGCGTGCTCGACCATCCCAAGATCGAGGTCGCCTGGAACAGCGAGGTCGCCGGCCTCGTGGGCGCCGAGAAGGTCGAAGCCGTAACGCTCCGCGATACCGTCACAGGTGCCGAGCGGACGATCTCGGCCACGGGAGTCTTCGTCGCCATCGGCCATGACCCGCGCTCCGAGATCGTCACCGGCCTCGTAGACACGGATGCTGACGGCTATGTGCTCGTCGAGCACCCCTCCACCCGCACGAACCTCGCGGGAGTCTTCGCCGCGGGCGACCTGGTCGACCACACCTACCGTCAGGCGATCACCGCCGCAGGCACCGGATGCGCCGCAGCACAAGACGCCCAGCACTACCTCGCGGCGCTGGACGAGACCGCATCGGTACCGACCGAGACCGAGGAGGTCTTCGCATGAGCGCGCCCATCACCGTCACCGATGCCACCTTCCAGGCCGAGGTCATCGACTCCGAGATCCCCGTCGTCGTCGACATCTGGGCCACCTGGTGCGGGCCGTGCAAGCAGGTCGCACCCCTCTTGGATCAGCTCGCCGCCGAGTACGACGGCCGTGTGAAGATCGTCAAGCTCGACGCCGACCAGAACCCTGAGACGGTGACCGCAGTCGGTGTCACGTCCATTCCCACCCTCGGGTTCTACACGGGAGGCGCGCGCGTCGACACACTCATCGGCGCCCACCCGAAGCCCATCATCGCCACGAAGATGGAGGCTCTCCTCGCATGAGCACCGCCACCGCACCTACCACCGTCCCGACCACCACGCGCCGTCTGTCGACCCTCGACCGGTGGTTGCCGCTCTGGATCGGTCTCGCCATGGTCGGCGGCATCGTCATCGGCCGCTTCATCCCCGGCGTCTCCGGTCTCCTGGCCGATCTTGAGGTCGGTGGAATCTCGATTCCCATCGCCCTCGGCTTGCTGGTGATGATGTACCCGGTTCTCGCTAAGGTCCGTTACGACAAGGTCGCCGCGGTCACCGGAGACAAGAAGCTGCTCATCTCCTCCCTGGTGCTCAACTGGCTCGTCGGACCGGCGCTCATGTTCGTTCTTGCGTGGGCCCTCCTCCCGGACCTGCCTGAGTATCGAACCGGGCTCATCATCGTCGGTCTTGCCCGCTGCATCGCCATGGTCGTCATCTGGAATGACCTCGCCTGTGGCGACCGCGAGGCTGCGGCAGTGCTCGTCGCCATCAATTCGGTGTTCCAGGTCTTCGCCTTCTCGCTGCTCGGCTGGTTCTACCTGACGGTTCTGCCCGGCTGGCTCGGCCTCGACTCCCAAGGCCTGGAGATCTCGGTCTGGCAGATCGCGCTCAACGTGCTGATCTTCCTCGGCATACCCCTCGTCGCCGGATTCGCCTCCCGCTTCATCGGGGAGCGCACGAAGGGACGCGACTGGTACGAAGACCGCTACCTCCCGAAGATCGGCCCCTGGGCCCTCTACGGTCTCCTCTTCACCATCGTGCTGTTGTTCGCGCTCCAGGGCGAACAGGTCACGAGCCGCCCCTGGGACGTCGCTCGGATCGCCCTCCCACTGCTGGCGTACTTCGGGATCATGTGGTTTATCGGCCTCTTCACCGGCAAGGCACTGGGTCTCGGATACGCACGCTCGTCGACGCTGGCATTCACCGCAGCGGGCAACAACTTCGAGCTCGCCATCGCCGTCGCCATCGGCACATTCGGCGCGACATCCGGCCAGGCCCTCGCCGGAGTCGTCGGCCCGCTCATCGAAGTCCCTGTTCTCGTCGGACTGGTCTATGTCTCTCTCTGGGCAGCCCGACGCTGGTTCCACACCGATCCATTCACCGCTGAAAGGATGTAGACATGAACGCCGTGCTGACCACCCAGGGCGACACCTGCAGTCCTGTCGCCAGCCACGCCATAGGCGTCGATGCGGCCACCTCGGTCGCCTCTACTCTGAAGGCGCTGTCGGATCCGCTCCGTCTTCGAATGCTGTCTGCCATCGCATCCGACCCTCGAGGGGAGTCGTGCGTCTGCGATCTCGCCGAGCTCGCCGAGGTTTCCCAGCCGACGGTCTCTCATCATCTGAAGGTGCTCAAGGACGTCGATGTCCTCACCTCGGAGCGGCGTGGAACCTGGGTCTGGTATCGGATCAACCCGAACCTGCGCAGCGCCGTCACGGCCCTGCTGGAATCCTTCGCGCCCGCGACGCTCGCACCGTGGAGTGTCTCTGACGGCCGCGATGAGCCGCGGCCCGACTTCGACGCGCGGGTGACCCATCTCGCAGATGAACTCGCAGCAGAAGTCCCCGAGCTCGACCCCAATGTCGTGCTCACCATCGTCCGCGAGTCCTACACCGCCCTCGCCCGCACCGCGCGAGTCACCTCAGCACTCGTGCCACTGACCGAACGCTTCGCACGTCAGCGACTCGCCGACCTCACACGGGACCGCGACTCTGCTGTGCCCCAGGTGCTCTTCGTCTGTGTCGCCAACGCGGGGCGTTCGCAGCTCGCCGCCGCGCTCGTCAACAAGATGGCGGGCGGCAAGGTCGTGGCTCGCTCGGCAGGATCGGCTCCTGCCGACGTCATCCATCCTCACGTCCGGTCGATTCTCGCCGAGATCGAAGGTGACGCTGCCGTCGAGCGCTTTCCGAAGCCGCTCACCGATGATGCCGTCCGTGCGGCGGACGTCGTCATCACGATGGGCTGCGGAGATGTCTGCCCGATCATCCCCGGCGTCCGTTACGACGACTGGGCAGTCGGCGATCCTGCTCTCGCATCGCGTGACGGTGTCGAAGCCATCCGTGACGACATCGCCGGCCGCGTGCGCGCGCTCGTCGAAGACCTTCTCCCTTGACCAACCCCTCGCACCAGGAGCAACCATGACTGACACGACCACCAAGCCCTCCGTTCTCTTCGTCTGCGTCCACAACGCCGGACGCTCGCAGATGGCCGCCGGATTCCTCCGCGACATCGCCGGCGACCGCATTGAGGTCCGCTCCGCCGGCTCCATGCCCGCCGACCAGATCAACTCGACTGCCGTCGAAGCGATGAATGAACTCGGGATCGACATCACCGCCGAGCAGCCCAAGATCCTGACGACCGAGGCCGTGCAGGCATCCGATGTCGTCATCACGATGGGATGCGGTGACGCCTGCCCGTTCTTCCCCGGCAAGCGCTACGAGGACTGGAAGCTCGACGACCCGGCCGGCCAGGGCATCGACGCCGTGCGTCCCATCCGTGACGACATCAAGGCGCGAATCGAGCAGCTGGTGAGCGAACTCGTCTAACGAGGGGAATGTGCTCGCCGATCCGGGATGCTTTCGTCAGTGATCGAATCGGGAGCTCGAGTCTCTCGATCACTCCCGATTCGCTCGTGTCAGCGTCAGCGCCAAACAGAGAGCTAGCGCTGGATGCGAGGAGGACTCAGCGCCACGAGTAAAACCCCAGACGAGGTTCGCATCGGGTCCTGTTACTACTTGCGACATTCGGGGCAGTGGGCGTGAGGTCTGCGGGTTCTGGTCTGAATCTTGGACGGCCACGAATATCCGCACGCACAGATCCACATGACTTTTCGACCCGACCCGACGGTGACCTCGGTAGGAGAGAGGGCGTTCGCTGGGTCCCATTGCTTGGCGAGGTCGGGGCGCAGAGTCGCAAGGTCGTTCTCGCCAGGGATGGGCAGCTTTCCTGCGCAGTAGGGGCAGCCGTGGCCGCACGTCCGATTCTTGACTGTCGCCGGCCACGAGTGGTTGCGGTGGCAGATCCATGACACTTTCACGTGGGAGGAGACTGTGACCTGATTCGGTGAGCAGTCGTTGCTGGGGTCCCATTGTGCGGCGATATCCGGTCGGCGTGTCGCGAGGTCAGTGGCTCCCGGGATGGCGACCCGTCCGGAGCATGAGGGGCACCCGGAGCCTGCGTGTCGGTTGGCGACTGTCGCTGGCCACGTGTGATTCTCAGCGCAGCGCCACTGGGCTTCATAGGAGCTACTAACGGTCACTTCGGAGGGTGTTCGGTCGTTCGCCCCCGCTTCATGGTCCCACTCCGAAGCCAGACGAGGGTCGAGGGTTCCCAAGTCGTTGAATCCCGCGAGGACGACCCGATTCGCGCACACGGGGCATCCCGTCTTGTCCGTCGTGCGACCCCAGACGGGAAGCTCCCACGTGTGGCTCAGCGCGCAACGCCATACCGCAGGGTAATCCGAACCCGCGGTGACCTCTCGCGGAGTCTTGGAGTTCGAGGGGTCCCACTGGCCGGCGAGTCGAGGGTGGGTGGTGGCCAGGTCATTGAAACCGGCGAGGGTGCGTTGATTTGAACAGTACGGGCACCCGTATCCCGAGCAACGGTCGCCGACGGCCGCGTCCCAGCTGTGGTCGCAGGGGCCGCGCCACCAGACGACACGGTCCGATCCGGGGGTGACTGTCTCCGGAGTGATGGAGCTGTCGTTGCGTTCGCAATCCCACTCTGCTGCAAGGCCCGGGTGAAGTGTGGCTAAGTCTGTTTCACCCGGTATCGCCCGGCTACCGCTGCAGTAGGGGCAGCTGGTTTCTTGCGTGGTGCGGGAACGCACCTGGGCGGGCCAGGTGTGCTCTCGAGCAGTACACCTCCAGTTGATTCTCCGGGCAGAGGTGACGCTGACGTGATGGGGGTCCCCGCGGTTGGCTCCTGAGGTGGTGTCCCATTCCGCGGCGATGTCTGGCCGCAGGGTGCCAAGGTCGGTGTGTCCAGGCCAGAAGTCCATGCCGATGCAGTACGAGCAGTTTGTCTCGGCAAAGCCTCGCACGTGGGGGCTTGCTTCCCAGGAGTGCCCCTCCTCGCACAACCACCAGGCTTTGTGGGAGACATCTACTCCCGACCAGGGGTCGCGGGTGGGCGGGTTGCGATCCCAGTCCCATTCGGAGATGGCTTTCGGGTGGCGGAGGATCCACAGCGGGTAGTTGGCGGTGGTGTCGAGGATGCGGGGGACGTCGACAGTGTCGAGGGCAGCTTCCAGGGGGCGGAACTTCGTGGGGATGGTGTGGCGGCGGAGGGGGCGGAGCCAGAGAATCACCCGTTCGACGAGGACGTCGCTGTTGGTGAAGCCCAACGTTGCCTTGATGTCGAGCCGTAGATCTGCCGCCGACTGAGTGCGCCATCGTGCGCAGTGCGAATGATTGGACAAGATCTGCAGAACGCGCACCGTCGCGCGGTACAGATGTGCGCGGCGATCGATCTCGCGTACCGCGCTCATCAAAGACGGACTCTGCCCGGTCTCTGCGTTCTGGGCGGAGAGCGTGTCGTTGTCGCGCACCATGGCCCACACCTGACCGTGCATTTGCGTGGTGACCTGACCAGTAGCGACGAGTCGACGGAAGGAGAGTTCCGCGTTCCGAAGAGAGGGATCGAAGGGAACGATCACCTGGGTATCGGTTTCGGTTCCGGGACCGAACCACACCATCTGCCCCGGGTGTCGGAGACAGAAGTTCTCCCGATCGTGGGGAATCTGCTCGATCGTCTCCCCGGCACTGCATAGGCGGCACAGGAAGCGCTGCGGGTAGGCCCGTGTGGAGTCCGGTTGCGCTAGACGTTTCATGCGGAGGTAATGACCGGCTGGGCGCCCCGCCGTCGCCTCGACCGTCCGAGCGGCCGCTTCGTCGTCGATCCAGACGCGGTGGATGTTCGGTTGCGCTCGGTTGGTCAGTGCCCTCTCGGCGAAGTCGAACGGCACTCCTGCGGCGCGGCATTGCCGCTGCGCGTAGGAGCGTGGCGTCTCAAGATGATGCCACTTGGGTCGTTTCGCCCACGCCTGCGTGCTGATCATGCGGCGTCAACCAAGTCGTCCAGGGTGACGTTGTGTTTGTTGAGCGTGGTGCGCCGGAGAGTATCGAGAACCCCGAAGAGTCGCTGGCGGGTTACGGTCTCAGAGGTGCGCGATTCGTCTCGCAAGATGGACGCGACGAGGCGGTCCACAATCATCGCGAGTACGGCGAGCTGCCCGTCGGCGGCGTGGACTAGCGTGCCGGCGTTGCGGGTGAGAAGGCCGTGGGAGTGCCCGCATAGTGGTAGGAAGCTGTCGAAGGTGGCGACCCATTTGATCCATTGTTCGAAGTCCTCTTTGACGTCCGGGTCGATCTTGTCGAGTGTGACGAAGTCGCAGCGTGCGCTGACTTGCAGGCCGTCGCCCGTCTTGAATGCTTGGTCGAGACTGATTCCAACCAGGACGACGGTCGCACAGGACTCGTTCTGGAGGGCTTTGATGACACTGGAGGGTTCAGTCCCGCCGAGCTTGTGCGCTTCGTCGATCAAGAGCAGCTTCGTGCCGTGACGGTGGAGGGCTTCGACGGCAAGCTTCCGCAGCCTGTCGGTGGCGATTTGTTTGGGGAGAACGATGGTGGGGGCGAGAAACTCCACGATCTGGGCAAGGAGAGCTTTCCCGGTCGAGTGTTCGGTCATCTCCACCCAGACGACCGGTGCGTCTCCGTCTCTGAGGTAGTCGGGGTGTTGGGCTGCGTGTCTGCGTTCTACGGATCGAGCCAACAGGAGAGCGAGCTCTGTCTTGCCGGAGAACATCGGCGCGGATATCATCAGCCCGCGCCGCGAGTTCTTTAGCCGAGGGTTGATCCGGATGAGGTCCTCCAGAATGCGAGCGCAGACCGCTTGCTCGCGTGTCTTCACCCTCAGTGTCAGTCGGAGAAAGTCTTCGCGAGCTTGGTCGTATAGTTCTCGTGCTTCACTGTCCAGATTTGTGTACTGCCGGAAGGTGATCTTCGGCGGGGATGCGGGCTCGGCGTCGAATGCTTCTCGAAGCCCTGCAAGGCTGGTCTTGCGGTCATGGCGGAGGACGAGCGGGGTGATCTTCATGAATCAAGCTCCTCTGCTTGCGCGAGATGTATGTCGGGGGATGTCCAATCGATGCTGGTGATGTCGACGGGTTTGGCCCATTGCCGTAGTGGGATCGGTGTCGTTGTCGAGGGGCCTGGTTCACGTTGCGCTTCGACCTTGAGGCGCTGTTGCTCTCGTTTGTGCTGGGTACGTTTCCGTTTGTCTCCTCGTTCGCGACTTTCGACGTGGTCGATCCACTCGCGGCGGCGGTCGGGATCGTCGATTGCGGCGTCGGGGTATCGGGCAAGGAGTTTCATGTCGATCTCGGCGACCATCGGTGCTGTCTTCTCCCGCAGAGCGATGTCCCAGCACTCGATCCACACACCGGTTTCTGGGTGACGCACCCAGACGGCATTGGCGTTGTAGGGGTCGAAGCTCACTGGGAATTTCCTGGCTTTCGCGGATCCCGGTTCAGCGCCCGTGAGGGAGCGATTGCGGAGATCTTCCAGGTGGGGTGAGTCGTAGCGGCGATTGTGGAGTTCGATCCCTGCACGACCGATCATGCGCCGTTCCGTGGGCAAGAGCGCGAGGTACTCCTCAACTCCGAAAGGCACCGGGACGCCGGGTCCTACAGCGAACAGTTCGGTGTACATCTGATTCGGGGTGAAGATGCGCCCTGGGGAGCTCGTCGACTTCAAGCCACGGTGAGGCCTGTTCAGGTAGATGTTCGTTATCCAGCTGTCGAGGATGAGGCGAAGCGAATCCAGGGTGAGGGTGGGGTCGTCTTTGGCGGCCCGATGGGCGACGGAGTTCCCCACGAAACCGGCCAGCCATGCGGCGAAGTCTGTCGAGAGGGTGCCGAAGTTGCGCTCTACGTGTGGCTTTACCGTCGGCGTTCTGGAGGGGGCAAGTTCCCTGTGGATTCCGTACGCACTGCAGGCATCTCTGAACGTGCGGGACCGAAAATCTGCTCCGCCGTCGATAGTGATCGATCGCGGGAAGATCCACGGGAGGGCCAGAGAATCGTCGGTGAGGTAGGGGTTCACCTGCTTCATCAGGTCAGAAGGCAACGTGGCTGATCCCGCGAGGGTGGCTGCTCCCGAACCAGGTACGGCTTTGCGCCCGATGACAGCCCGGGCGAGCAGGAGTGCATGGTCGAATCCGCCAGGGCTGTCCGCGTGAATCGCCCAAGCGAGCGGTACCCGGCTTGCGACATCGAGAAGCACGGTGAGCGTCGGCCGGAACTCACTGTTCTCATCCCAGACGAGAACGTCGAGTTTCGTTGAATCGATCTCGCATCGCTCCCCAAGTTGATAGGCAGCCCCGGAGTAGTACTGACGCTTGGGGCTGTTATCGGTGTTTCGCCGGGTGGTCGCTTTGTCGAAGCTGTAACGGCCGGCCGCCCGCTCGTTGATGTAACCCTGGAGGGTGCGAGCCTTGATCTCGCATAGAGGATCGCCCGGGTAAGTGGTCTCGAGCTCTCGCCTCACCAAGACAGCGCACCGGCGTTTGCTGCTCGTCGACTTGTCCGTTTGGCGATCGAGGAATCGATCGATGATCGTCACCAGCCGTGCATCTGCCCGGCTGATGGAGAGTCGCTGCTCGCCCTTGCGATGCATGCGGGCATTCAGCCCGGCTGCACCGTCTTGCTGGTACGTCTTCCACAGGAGGTGAAAGGTGCTGCGCGCTCGCCCAAGTGACGTGCCTTTTAGCTCGAGCAGCTTCGCGTCAACGCGTGCGTTCTGAGTTGTCAGCGCAGGGTCGTATTGTGCCCGAGAAGCGGAGGCCAACGGATCCATCGGCCTGCCCGTGAACGCCTCAAGGAGATGGGCTTCCATATCGCATACGTCGGTCGGCCATGCATCCCCGTCCGGTCGAAGAGATACGCTGCGATCCCGTTGGGCTGTTCCGGCCTGGAGCAGGAACTCGTCTACGGACATGATCAGGTGTCGATCGGGCGCGTGTTCAGAGCGGAGCTTCACCTCCAGGCCAGGAATGATGTGGACCCAGACCCAGCTCTCGCCGTCAATCTCGAAAGAGTCTCCGAGCTTCAGTTTGCGTTCATCGGACACTGATCGCGTCCGTTCTCTCCCGATGTGCGGTAGTCAGTAGCGTGTTGCTATTGAATACGGACGACAAGTCGAGCGCGAGAAGTCTGCGCCAGGCGAGGTTGTCAACCCATGCGCACGCTAGAAGCGGGCAATCTGGAGACGCCAGCTCACACAACTCCCGGCGTGTTTTGCCCTGAGTAGCTGCGTCGAGGATCTTGTCCTCGATGTCCGCCGACGGCCTGCAACGGTCATGACGCGACGCCGACAACCATTCGACCACGCGAGTCGCATGGACGCTGTGACCGGCGAGCACCTCGTAGTGCCAGCCGAGCGTTGCCGACAGCCGTGCGGTTTCATCGAACTGCAGTTGCACGGACTCGTCGATGCGTTCCTTCGGCTTCACATCTCGGACGGCGTAGGAGCCGTCCGACATCTGCAACAAGAAATCCGGCACGTGCCAATGACCGGCCATCGGTGAGCGGACGCCGAACACCACGCCAAACGGCTGCGACCACACCCTTTCGACCTGTCCGGCAAAATCGAGCCACATCAACTCGTCGCGCTCGAACTGAGACTCACACCACACGTGGCTGCGGGTGCGACTCCAGAAGTACTCAGATCCTGTGAAGAAGTGGCTGGCGCCCTTCGATACTCGAACCTTCATGGGGTCGATGACAGACCAATCCAAACGGCCGAGACTTCGGTCGACCGGTGCGAACGAGGTGTTGTTCGCATAGCCAGTCTCCGAACGATGATCACGCGGCACCCAGTGCAGCTCCGACTCTTTCGAGAACCGTCGACGAGCGATCATCCGTGCGATCTCAGCTGGCTTCATCATCACTCCCGGAGGGAGGCGGAGTGCCGGTAGGCACATCTTCGTCGCCTGCGCCCAGGATCAGCCCGGTCGGCTTCGACGGGCTTCCGACACACCGGCGCGGACCGGATATCGTTCGATCTGATCTCGAGTGGCCCGACGTGAAGCGAGAACCGCATCGTTGGTCGCCCGATGTCACTCGGGACTCCACCGGCTTCCGTCGCAAGGTCTAGGCAACGCAAGGCCAGACTTGAACGAACGAGGGGAAAGCTCCCCCACTAGCCTTCGGGTGAACAGTACTCGCCGCCGGCTTCCGGTGAACATTGCCGGCTCCGGCGCTGCGGCAGACATTGAGATGCCGGTCGGCGTTGCCGTCCCGGGCGCTCACGCCTTGGCGTCCGCGGAGACCGTTGCGGACCCCGACCTCGTGAGACTGACCATCCCGCTCCCCCAGTGCAGGACCCGTCCCGCACGAGATGCTCGACGGGAACCTCGTCATCGACAAGGTGAACTACTGACCGCCACCGACGGGGTTCTGGAGGCCCTCGACTTACACAACGAGGGCCTGCACGTGTGCACGTGCAGGCCCTCAGGTTCGATTAGACGCGCTGGCTGATCGTGCCGCCCGGGTTGCGGTTGGCGGTCGATTCGGTGACGAACCGGCCCGACGACGCGGAGCGGTGCACCGTGGTCGAGTTGCTCGTGCCGGAACCGACACGTTCGGTGGTGGTCTTTCCGGGCCAGCGGGCCGCAGCGGCCTTGGAGACGAAACGACCGGTGGATGCAGAGCGACGAACGGTTCCCATGGGAACTCCTTCACTGATTGGTGCCGGGGTGCCATGAGATGGAGCGCCGCTAGTCTGCGGCTGCCAACTCCGGTACAGTCAGTGCTCTGGATGAGACCTGACCTTCTCAGGGCTTGTGAGCCGTCCCGTTACCGCGGGGCGGCTCTTTTCCGTTGTGATCCCGACATCTCGGTATATGTCCGCCGCTGGTCACTTCCCCTCGCGGCCTCTCAACTGCTTCGATTGAGTCTTGCCCGTCATCGATCGCGAGACGAGCGACTGCGCTTTGTTGGCGGAAACGGTTCGGCGTGCCGCCTTCGCGTTCTGGGTCCCGAAGGACGAGCGCTCGATCTTGCCTCGAAATTCACTGCTCATGCGGACTCCCGGTTCTGTCGTACTTGCTGACGTGCGCGCGCGATCGCCGACTCCACCGCTTTCGCGGTCATGCCAAGCTTCTCGCCGATCTCCGCGTGCGTGAAGCCATGCGTCACGTTCAGATAAAAGGCTGAGCGGACACGCTCGTCCTTGATGCTCCCGAATGCACGACGCAGCTCGTCCTTGATGTGCGCCGCCTCGCTCGCGTCGGGAGCAGCCGACGTCGACGGACCCTCCTCGAAGTCGTCGGCCCAGGCCGCTGCGGGCGGCGGAGCCTGCGGCTCCGCATATGAACGCAGCTCTTCTCGACGCCAACGCTTGTAGACGTTGCTGAACTGCAGAAGGCACTGGCCCACGAAGAACGTGCGCAGGGAAGCTCCCTTGGCGGGGTCCCACTTGCCCGGGACGAGCACCTTGTCTCGGAACGCGGTGAGGGCGAGCACGATCGTCTCATCCGCCAGGCTCTCGGCCTCTTCGATCATCGAGCCCGGGCGGGGCTCAGGCTCCAGTGCGCCGAAGCCTTTTCGCTTCACCTCGCCACGAATCTGCCCTTTGTAGATCCACCCGCGGATGACAGCCCACCCGTACTTCGCGATCTCATTCGCGAACAGATCGTAGTTCCGGCCACGGTATCCGCTGGCCTGGAGTGCGGTCGCGAGTTCGCGGTCTCCAGCGAGCCGGTCGAAACGTTCCTCGGCGCGATCGCGGTCTGCCTCGGCCAGCCAGGCCTGATCCGTTGCCCACGCGATGAGAGTAGGAACGCCATCGGGGGACGAATGCCCTTCGGGCTCGTCGTTACCGGTCATAGCGTTCCCTCACGATCCTGGTCAGCTCATAGTCACCACGATCCCTCATATGTCCGACATTGCAGACTTCCCCTCGCCTCTCGCAAGAAAATGTTGAGCAACCTCACGGTTCGGTGCCGCCCGCCGTACACGATCGTTTGCGGCGTGGTTTCGCATTCGGTTCTACTGGTGGTGCCGCAAGCGAGGCCTCGGACCCATCTCCGCTTTCCAAAATCTCCCGCTGAAGACGCGAGTGAGCACAGCAGGAGGGAGCGTGCAGCAGACGACCCGCCGAAAACGATCGTTTCCGGCGAGTTCGCGTCGCCCGTCATCGTGCGCCCGCCGTTAACGTTCGCCGGTATCTGCTTTCGGCAGACGTTTCCGGCGTTCAGGTAGCGGGTCTCGCTCGTCGTCCGCCGATGCGAGTTGGCGAGGATGGTTTCGTTCCGCGCGGAGTTGTTGCTCGATCTTGGCGTGTGCTTTTCGTTCGTTGCGGTCGGCTCTGATGATGGACCGCAGGACGAACCAGAATGCTGCGACGACGGCGATCGTGGGGATGACGGACCAAAAGGCGTTGGTCCAGTAGTCATTGAGATTCATCCGCGCCTCCCGGGGGTTCACGCAGCACGAGCGCCAGTCCGACGATCGCGAGGATGAACGCTGTTTCGTAGCTTCCGAGCGTGTATGCCCAGAGTGACCGTTGGTCTGGAACGGTTGTGTCGATGAGGAGATGAGTTGCGATCAGTGCGACGGCGGCCAGGAGAAGGAAGGCCCCGATACGTACGAGGCGATCGTGACGCCGCTGTGGGGACATGTGGCTGGTGCGCGTGGGAACGTGTGCTCGTGGACGGTGCCGAGCTGGGTGCAGGTGGCGGGTCATCTGAATATGGCTCCGATGAGGTAGAAGCTCGCAAGGGCGAGAAGCAGGGCGAGGACTGTGGCGCACGCGATGAAGACGGATATGCGTCGGAAGGGATTGCGGCGGGGGACCATGGGTGGCCGTTCTGGTGGTGGCGTTCTCTACCGGGCGGGGGCGAGGATGGTTGTGTCGTCGGCTGTGATCTGGACGATGCCGCGGTCGTCGACAACGATGAAGCGTTCGTCATCGATCGCGGTGAAGGCCTGAGCGGCCCCTTGAAGCGCGTCGAGGCGTTGCCATGTTCCTTCGGTGTTCTGTGACCAGAGGGCACCGTCGGTTCCGACTCCTGCGAGCGAGCCATTGGGTTTGGCGTCGAGTGTGTAGAGCAGCGGGGCGTCGGCGACGGGGGTGAAGGTGGCGCCGTTGTCGGTGCTGAGGAGCAGTCCTTCTTCCGCGGCGGCGTAGAGACCGTCGCCGGTGGCGGCGAGGTCTGCCGCGGCAAGTGTTGCGCCGCGGGTCCATTCGAGACCGTCGTCAGTGCTGATGAGCAGATCGACGCCATCGGAGGCGATCCCGTAGAGAGTGCCGTCTGGTCCGGCGGTGAGGACATGGAAGTCCGTACTGCCAGTGAGGGCGATCGGTGACCACGATTCGCCGAAGTCGTCACTACGAATGACACCTAGGTTCGGGGAGCCGAGCTCTGCGGGTGTCTGTGTGCCCGGGTGACCGGATGCGAAGAGGGCGTCGTCGAGGACGGTAAAGCCCATCGCATCGAAATCGTGGCCTCCGATGGGACCGGCGATCGCACCTTCAGGATTGAGGGTGAAGAGTCCTCCGTGGGTGGCTATGAAGAGGTCCTCACCGCGGGGGTCAGCGGCAACACCGTGAATGTGTTGGATAACGGGGGGGACCGCGTTGGTGCCGGAGGCCTGCGGCACGGCGCAGCCGGTGAGGGCGACGGCTGCGAGAGCGATCGCGAAAGCGGGTAGGGGCGAGTGGCGGTTCATGAGACTCCGACGTGAAGAAATGCATGCAGGTGCGCGAGCGGTACGCGAATGAGAGTCGCGACATGGCACCAGCGCGGTGGCGTGGGTTACTGCGAGAAGGCCAGTTCGGGGGTGCGGGCGAGCGCCGCACCCCCGAAGGTAGATCAGAGTGTGTCGAGGAGGTCTTTCATCGTGGCGATCTCCGTGGTCTGTGCCTCGATGATCGTCTCGGCCAGGGCGACCGCGTCACTGTTCTGGCCGTTGTCGACTTCGTCTTGGGCCATTTCGACGGCACCCTGGTGGTGCTCGATCATCTGCTCGAGGAACAGACGGCTGGCGTCCGCCCCGGTGGCATCTTCGAGGGCCTGCATGTCGTCGTCGGACATCATGCCGCCGCCGTGGTCCATGCCTTCCATGTTGGAGGTATCAGCGCCCCACTCTTCGAGCCACTGCTCCATCTTCTGGATTTCGGGGCCCTGCGCTGCCTTGATCTCTTCCGCGAGGGCGGCGACGCGCTCGTTGACGCCGTCCTTGCTGAGGAGCATGTCAGACATCTCGATGGCCTGAGCGTGGTGCTCCTTCATCATGCTGGCGAACATGATGTCGGCGTCATTGGCGTCCGCCGACGCCGGGGCGGAGCTGCTGCTCTCGTGATTCATGCCGGGCATATCGCCTCCGCCGGAGGTGTTTCCAGCGCAGCCGGCAAGGGCGAGCACAGCAGTGAGAGTGAGTGCGGCGGTCGCCGCAAAACGGGTCTTCATGATGGTTCTCTCCAAGAGTCGATGATGGTGCCCAGCGAGACAGGCTGGGCGAGGGGGCGTTGCCCATAGAACGGGCATGCCAGCCATCAGGTGCGACTGATGCAGAGAACGGTGAGAGACGGCGGCCGCAGCGGGTACAGCGCGCCGCGAAGCGCAAAACGTGAAAGGAGCGGACCAGGGGTTTCGGTGAGTGAGCGCCACCAGGCGGGCGGCCGGGTGACCAGCACTACGGCGATGAGGAGCGCGAGAACGCAGGCCATCCACGACATGCCGTGATCGTCAGAGCACGTCGCACAGCCCGTCTCATCCATCGCTGCAGCTTCGCCTGAGGCGTGTGCGGGGTGAGCGTCGGCATGCGCGGGTGCGACCGCGATGGTTTCGCTGTGCCCGGAGGGCATGGTGTGCGTGTTCATCGAGTGCATCGCCAGAAGCCCGAAGATCACGGAAAAGGCGACGGCGACGACGGTCAGGAGGGTGCGGGTGAGGGTGCGCTGGTCTCGCACGCGCCGTGCGATCGTCGTCAACACTGTCCCACCTCCCTTTCTTCCAGGGTACGTCGCCGCCGCCCGTGCGCCTACTTGTCGACGACGGCGTCCGGGCTGAGGTTCAGCCGTCGCAGCAACTGCGCATTCAGCGCGACAACGATCGTGGATAGTGACATCAACACTGCACCGACCGACATCGGCAACACGAACCCGACGGGGGCGAGCGCACCGGCAGCCAACGGCACCGAGAGAAGGTTGTACCCGGCGGCCCACCAGAGGTTCTGTTTCATCTTCCGGTAACTGGCCCGCGACAGCTCAATCACGGAGATCACCGATCGGGGGTCGTCGCTGGCGAGGATGACACCTGCGGAGGCGATCGCAACGTCCGTTCCTGCACCGATCGCAATCCCTACGTCTGCCTGGGCGAGGGCGGGGGCGTCGTTCACGCCGTCACCGACCATCCCGACCTTGCGGCCTTCGTTTTGCAGTTCTTTCACCTTGGAGGCTTTGTCCTCCGGACGGACCCCGGCGAAGTACCGGTCGATACCCAGCTCGCCGGCGACGGACGCGGCGACCGCGTCAGCGTCACCGGTGATCATGACCACCTGCACGCCGCGCTCGTGAAGCGCAACGACCGCGTGACGCGACTCGGAGCGGATTTCATCCGCGAGGCGCAGCGCGCCCGTCACCTGACCGTCGACGAGCACGTGGAGGATGATCGCACCCTCACCGCGCCACTCGTCGGCAACCGGCAGCTCGGCGGCGTGTTCTTGCTCGAGCATGTACGGGCCGCCGACCTGCACGACGTGTCCGTCGACACGGGCACGCACCCCCACGGCGGGGGAGGATTCAAAATCGGTCGATCGCGGAACGGTGAGGTTCTTCTCTTTCGCTGCGTTGACGATCGCACGGGCGAGGGGGTGCTCGGAGTCCGCTTCCGCGGCCGCCGCCCACGCGAGCAGCTGATCGGCGTCGGCCCCTGTGACGGGATCGATCGCGGTCACGGCGGGGGTGCCCGTGGTGAGCGTGCCGGTCTTGTCGAACAGGATCGTGTCGACGGTGCGCATGCTCTCCAGGGCGAGACGATCCTTGATCAGCACACCTCCACGGGCGGCGCGTTCGGTCGCTATCGACACGACCAGTGGGATCGCGAGACCCAGCGCGTGCGGGCAGGCGATGACCAGCACGGTGATGGTGCGGATCACGGCTGCCTCGGGCTGGCCGACGAGAGTCCACACAATCGCGGTGATCGCGGCAGCGCCGAGCGCGAACCAGAACAGCCACCCCGCTGCCTTATCCGCGAGTCGTTGCGCCCGCGACGATGAACTCTGCGCCTCCGTGACCAGTTTCTGGATGCCCGCGAGTGCGGTGTCTTCACCAATGGCGGTGATCTCTACCCGCACCCCGGAATCGGTGGCTACGGTTCCAGCGATTACCGGGTCACCATCGCTGCGGCGCACCGGCCGAGACTCTCCGGTGATCATCGACTCGTCCATGCTGGCCGAACCCTGCACGATCCGCCCATCCGCGGGGACCCGCCCGCCCGGACGCACCACCACCACGTCTCCGACCTGCAGATCAGCCGGTGCGACGGTGACAGTGGTGTCTCCATCGACCTTCTCCGCCTCGTCGGGCAGCAATGCGGCGAGGGAATCCAACGCCGACGTCGTCTGGGCGAGGGAACGCATCTCGATCCAGTGGCCGAGCAGCATGATCACGATCAGCAGCGCCAGCTCCCACCAGAAATCCAGCTCGTGGTGCAGCAGCCCGATGCTCGCCCCCCAGGAGGCGAGGAACGCCACGGTGATCGCGAGGGCGATCAGCAGCATCATCCCCGGTTTGCGGGCACGAAGTTCACCGACCGCACCGGTCAGGAACGGGGCACCGCCCCACACGTACATCACCGTTCCGAGAGCCGGTGACACCCACGCGACCCACGCCGCGTCCGGCAGCGGGTACCCCAGGATCATCGAGAACATCGTCGAGAATCCGACCACCGGCACGGCGAGGAGCAGCATGATCCAGAACAGGCGCCGGAACTGCCCCACATGATCCCCGTGGCCGCCATGCCCGCCGTGACCGGCGTGATCTTCGTGGCCGCCGTGCCCGGTGTCTTCGTGCGGTGCAGCGTGATCGTGGCTCATCGCCCCATGGTCGTGCTCCGTCGTTGCCGCCGCCGTGTGGTTGCGGTGCGCGGTGTGATCGGTGTGTTCGTCGTGCTGGCTCATCGGAGACTCCTTGCTCAGGTGCGCCCGGGGTAAGCCGGACGCCGACAGATGCAACTCAGGGCTGGCTGGTCGCGAGAGCGTAGCCGGCCTCCTCCACCGCAGCCTTCACAGCGGCGGGGTCAACCGGGGCGGTGCTGCGGATGGTCACCCGGGAGGTGCCACCCGCGTTGAGATCCACGGTGACGGACTCGACACCGTCGACAGCGCCCAGCTCCTCACTGACGCTCGATGCGCAATGCGAGCATGTCATCCCGTCGACGAGCACCTCCGATGTGACCGCAGAATCGTCGTGGACGGCTGTCTCTGTGTTCGATGGGGCAGCGCAGCATGCGCAACCAGCGTTCGCATCCGTCAGTCCCAGCTCGATGCGATCAGTCATGGTGTTCTCCTTTACTAAACAGACGTGTGGTCATGAACGAACCAGGCGGGCGATGGCTTCGTTGGCCTCACGAACCTTCTCCGCTGCGAAGTCGCCACCCTCAGCACTTGCCTGAGCGACGCAGTGACTCAGATGATCGCTCAGCAACGACAACGCCACCGTCTCCAGGGCCTTCGTCGCCGCAGAGACCTGCGTAAGGATGTCGATGCAGTACTTGTCCTCATCAACCATCCGGGAGATCCCCCGCACCTGGCCTTCGACGCGATTCAACCGCTTGCGCAGGTCGTCCTTGCTTCCGTCGTACCCGTTCATGCCTCGAGCATACCCCCTGGGGGTATCTAACTCAATGTTTTCGCTTCTATTCCCGCTAGGCGAACGTGGTCGCCGACTCTGTTCAGCTCACAGGCTGATCTGCGCAGCGCGGCGGCTTATCAATACCGGGTTACCAGACCCCAGCGGGGTATTCAAGGGCCTCAGTGCGCGGGCGATGCGAGCGTACTTTCGTGGCTCACGAAAGGAGTTCTCTCATGACCGTCACCGAAGAAATGCTCAGCACGTATCCGAAAGATCTGGGCGGAATTGATCAGAAGAAGCTCGTCGACTGCATCGACGCGTGTCTCGCGTGCGCGCAAGCCTGCACCGCATGTGCCGACGCTTGCCTCAGCGAGGACATGGTTGCTGACCTAATCAAGTGCATTCGCGCGAACCAGGACTGTGCAGACCTTTGCGTAACCACCACCCGGATCCTCTCCCGTCGCACCGGGCACGACGCCAGCGTCACCCGTGCCGCGCTCGAAGCTTGCCGAGCGGCGTGCCTGAGCTGTGCTAACGAGTGTGAACAGCACACCATGCACGAACACTGCACGATCTGCGCTGAGGCATGCCGACGCTGCGAACAGGCGTGCGTTGCACTGCTGGAGTCGCTATGACAAGCCAGCACGCCGACAACGGTTCACGCCCGCCGGCCGGCCACTCCCAGGGGAAGAATCAGGGCGGGATGTCGAGCTACCTTAAGCTCGCCGTCTCGCTATCGCTCAGCTTCGTTGTGATGTACTTCCTCACGTTTGCGATGATCAACGTCCTGGACGATCTCTTCCTCAACATCAGCAACCTCTACATGGCACTGATGATGGTCTTCCCCATGGGCATCATCATGGTCATCGTCATGTGGAAGATGTTCCCGAACAAGGCCGCGAACATCAGCTTGCTCGTAGGTTTCGCCGCGCTTTTCCTTGTCGCCTTCTTCATGGGACGCTCGGAAGCGTTCGTCGGTAACGACCAGTTCCTCCGTTCCATGATCCCGCATCACTCTCGAGCGATTCTGGTGTGTGAGCAATCAGACATCAGCGACCCGGAGATCCAAGATCTCTGTGAGCAGATCATCTCGTCACAGCAGGAAGAGATCGACCAGATGAATGAGATTCTCGACCGTCTCGACGATTAGTGGGGCGTCGGCACCACCCTTGCGACGAGTGGACCGGCTACCGCGCTCATGACGAGCGGACCGGATCACCGCCGTCGACAGGGTCCGGGTCGACCAGGCAACCTTACGCCTCAGCCTTACGCGAGAGCTGCCGAAAACGATCGTTTGCGGCGCGGTGAGTGAAGGCACACCAGATCGAATGCCAGAAACGTGCGCCGTAAGCGGGTTTCGGTAGGCGTATTCGGTGGGGTGTGAGCCGGATGTACTTACACCCAGGCCCCAGAGATGTCGCCTGGGGTGAAGCCGTTCCAATAGGTCATCAATCACTGTATAGTTCAGTGTGTGCTGACTATTTCCTCACGCCTCGATGTCATGAACCGGCTCGGCCGGGCCATGGCCGATCCCACGCGTTCCCGAATCCTAATGTCTCTGCTCGGTGGACCGAGCTACCCGGCTGTGCTCTCTCGTGAGCTGGAGCTGACGCGTTCGAACGTGTCGAACCATCTCACCTGCCTGCGTGACTGCGGGATTGTCGTTGCCGAGCCGGAGGGTCGCCAGACTCGTTACGAGATCGCCGACCCGCATCTTACGGCTGCGCTCGTCGCGCTCGTGGACGTGACGCTGGCGGTCGATGAGCACGCGCCGTGCGTGGACTCTGCGTGCACGGTGGCTGGCTGCTGTGGGACGGGGGCGGACGCGTGAGCGCGGCGTGTGGCTGCGAGCACGAGCCTGCCCAGCCTGCCACTGCGGCGGAGGATGAGACCGAAGAGGTTGTGCGGCCCTGGTGGAGGGACCGTGGGATCATGGTGCCGGTCTTCTCCGGTGTCGCATTCCTGGCCGGTCTGATCCTTGAATGGTCCGGCCTCGAGATCCCGGCGCTGGTGTTGTTCTGGGCCGGTCTGCTCCTCGGTGCGTCGACGTTCACGCCCGGCGCGATCCGGAAACTGTTCAAGGGCAAGCTCGGTATCGGGCTGCTGATGACGATCAGCGCGATCGGCGCGGTCATCCTCGGCTACGTGGAGGAGGCTGCGGCTCTGGCGTTCTTGTACTCGATTGCTGAGGCGCTCGAGGACAAGGCGATGGACCGTGCCCGGGGCGGGCTGAGGGCGCTGCTGAAGCTCGTGCCGGAGACAGCGACCGTGCTGCAGAACGGCGTCTCTGCGCAGGTGCCCGCGAGAGAGCTGACGGTCGGCCAGGTCATGGTGGTCCGTCCCGGCGAGCGGATCGCAACCGACGGGATCGTCCGTTCTGGCCGCTCCAGCCTGGACACCTCGGCGATCACCGGGGAGTCGATCCCCGTCGAGGTCGAGCCCGGCGATGCGGTGTCGGCCGGTGCGATCAACAGCGCCGGCGCGCTGGAGGTCGAAACGACCGCTGCGGGCACCGACAACTCGCTCACCACGATCGTGGAGCTGGTCGAGAAGGCGCAGACCGAGAAGGGCGAGCGTGCACGTCTCGCGGACAGGATCGCCCGCCCGCTCGTACCCGGCGTTCTGATCCTCGCAGCGCTCGTCGCGATCATCGGGTCGCTGCTGGGCGATCCAGAGGTGTGGATCACCCGCGCGCTTGTCGTGCTGGTCGCCGCTTCTCCGTGTGCGCTGGCGATCTCGGTGCCGCTGACGGTCGTCGCCGCGATCGGCGCAGCAAGCAAGTTCGGCGTGATCATCAAGTCCGGCGCCGTCTTCGAGCGCTTCGGCACGGTCCGCCACGTCGCGGTCGACAAGACCGGCACCCTCACCCGCAACGAACCTGCGGTCACCGCGGTGCTCACTGCGAACGGCGTGACCGAGACACAGGCGCTGGCCTGGGCGGCCGCACTGGAGCAGCACAGCACGCATCCCCTTGCCTCTGCGATCACCGCCGCGGCCCCGGGCACACCGGCAGCTGCAGATGTGACCGAGCAGGCCGGGCACGGCATCGACGGCACTGTCGGCGGATCGAGAATCACCGTCGGCAGTCCTCGCTGGCTGGACGCGGGCGACCTCGGGAAGCAGGTCGCGGAGTTGGAGGAGCAGGGCATGACCGTCGTGATCGTCCACCGCGACGGAACCCCCGTCGCCGCGATCGGCGTCCGCGACGAACTGCGCCCTGAAGTCCCCGAGGTAGTCCGGACGCTCACCAACCAAGGCGTCGGCGTGACGATGCTCACCGGAGACAACGCCCGCACCGCTCGTGCACTGGCCGCGCAGGCCGGGATCAGCAACGTGCGCGCGGAACTGCGTCCCGAGGATAAGGCAACCGCGATCGGCGAGCTGTCAAAGGCGGGGCCGGTCGCGATGATCGGCGACGGAATCAACGACGCACCGGCCCTCGCTGGCGCAGACATCGGTATCGCGATGGGCGCCACCGGCTCCGACGCGGCAATCGAATCCGCCGACGTGGCCTTCACCGGCCATGATCTGCGCCTCATCCCGCGAGCGTTCGATCACGCCCGCCGCGGTCGACGGATCATCAACCAGAACATCATCCTGTCGCTGCTGATCATCACTGCACTGCTCCCGCTCGCGCTCTTCGGCGTCCTGGGGCTCGCGGCCGTCGTCCTGGTCCACGAGGTCGCGGAGGTCATCGTGATCCTCAACGGTCTGCGCGCCGCACGCACCCGCACGCCACGACTGGAAAGCTGATGCTCGCAACTATCGGTTCAGCGATCGGCCTGTTCGCGGCAACCAACATCGACGACATTGTCGTGCTCACCGTGCTGTTCCTGGCTTCCAGTCGAGGGAAGCCCCGGCCGTGGCAGATCGTCGCGGGCCAGTATCTCGGGTTCATCACCCTCGTCGTGATCAGCGTGATCGCCGCTCTCGGTCTCACCATCGTTCCGGACGAATGGGTCGGTTTCCTGGGTCTGATCCCGCTCGGCATCGGCATCTGGACGCTCATTCGCGGCCTGCGCCGTAACAGCGATGACGATGATGACGACTCCAAGATCACCGCGGTCGGACTATGGGGCGTCGCAGGGATCACGATCGCCAACGGGGCCGACAACATCTCCCTCTACACGCCGATCTTCCGCACCAGCGCCCCCAGCGACGTCGCGATCATGATCGTCGTATTCCTGATCCTCGTCGCGGTCTGGTGCGCGGCCGGCCGGCTGATCGGCACCAACAAGGCTGTTACCGAGGGGCTGGAGCGCGTCGAGCACTGGCTCGTACCGGCCGTGTTCATCGGCCTGGGCCTGTTCATCCTGATCGAATCTGGGGTCATCGTCCGTCTGATCGAGGTGCTCGCATGACCTCCTCCCAGTCAGAGGCTCATCCGCCCGCTGCGCGCAAGCTGTCGTCGACCCGGCGGCGGCAGCTCACTGGTGGAGCGCTCTTGATCGCCGTGGTCGTCGTGCTGATCGATCAGGGAACCAAGGTGTGGGCCGAAGCGACCCTCACCGACCGTGAGCGCATCCCGCTGATCGGTGACCTGCTGGGTTTGCAGCTCGCCTATAACCCCGGAGCGGCATTCTCCTTCGGGGAAGGCTTCACCTGGGTGTTCGCGCTGCTCGCTGTCGCCGCCACGGTCACAGCGATCGTGTTCGCGTTCCGAGTGCAACGCGTGAGATGGGCGATCGTCATCGGCGCGCTCGGCGGCGCTTCCGCCTCACACGCAGGCGACCGCCTTTTCCGGGACCCCGGATTCGCCCGTGGTCACGTCGTGGACTTCCTCGCCTACGGAAACTGGTTCATCGGCAACATCGCCGACATCGTAATCTTCGCCGCAGCGATCACCGGAGCAGTTTTCATGATCCGCGCCGGGGATGAGAGCACCGAGTGAGATCCGTTGTGCGGTGGTGGGACACCCATCAACTCGCCCTCTACATCGGCGCGATCGCCGTGGGCAGCCGTTGAGTGAGTTCACGCTTAGGCAGGCGGGCGGTCGCGATGTAGGCGCAGAGCCACCCACCAGCCGCATCGTCGACAGATGAAAGCGCGATCGTCTCCGAGTGCGTGCAGCTTCTTGCGTGGCAGATGTCGCCCGCAGCACGTGCACGCAACGTCCTCGTCAGTCGCCATGAGCGGAGAGCGCCTCTCGAATCTGTTCAACCGTTGGCATCCCGGCCAGCCCAGCAGGGGTGCTGTAAATACGGCAGGCGAGGTCATTGCTTCGCCCCGACCCCGGAAAGAGATCGTTGCCATCCAGGGTGATCGTGGGGGAGCCCGCGAACGAGACTGCGCCCGCGTCCTCCTCCGTCCGGATGAGTCGGTAGTGAACCTCCGATTCGTCGTGGCCTGTTTCTCGTAGCGCCTCAGAAACACGACGGCCAGCCTCAACCCAGCTGGGGCAACCGGCGATATAAAGCAGCTCAATCTCCACGACTCAATCATCCTCGACTTCGCTGTTGATGTCGTGCCCGGGCTACCACCGAAAACGATCGTTTGCGGCCGGGCACCCGTGGTGGTGCTGGGGAAGTGCGACACGCCGAGCGTCGCCCCTGTGGAGTTGATCGCTCGGTGGCGGTGTTCTGTGATCGCTTGGCGGCGTTAGTTGCCGATGACGAGGATGCTAGCTGCGGCTTCGATGACGTCGTCGGTGATGGTCTCAAGCCCGTTGATCTTCAGCACTCGGGCGATCTGAGGGAAGAGCCGTTCAAGGAGACGAAAGTTGCCACGGGTGATGCGTTCGATCGCAGCTATCGCCTGCGCGTCGGTGAAGTCCTCTGGGTCGAGTTGCTGTCCTAGGTGTTTCCAGTGGCGGTCGAGGACGAAGAGGAGTTCTTCTCGGCCGAGGGTTCGGTAGTGGTGGGAGAAGCCGAGTCGGCTGTAGAGCTGTGGGTAGTGGCGGAACCGTTGGTCGATGCCGGGCATGCCAATGAGGATCATAGAGAGGTGTTCACGGTCGTGGCGGTCGCGGAGCAGCTCGAGCGCAGTCGGTGTGAGCCTTTCGGCTTCGTCGATGATGAGCAGATCCACGAGGTGAGACATGCCGATCGGCGTGGTGGTCGGTTCGGTCTCACGCGAGCGGAGGTGTTCGTCGGCGCAGATCTCGACCTTTGCCTGCCAGCGGTCGATGTCGTGCATGAGATCTTTGGGTCTGCAGAGGACCTCGGGTGTGTAGAAGACAGTCCGGGATCGGTTGGCGAGGGCGTAGTGCTTGGCGTCGTGCTCGCCGCGAGGTCCCCACTTGTTGATGTAGGGCTCCAGAGCGTCCCAGTTTGCGTAGCGGCGGGCGGAGTTGGTCTTGCCGACGCCGGCGTCGCCGTGGCAGATGCCGATGGTTTTCTCTTTGCGGACGGCGTTCGCGAATTCGGTGAAGCGTCGGTGCTCTTTGGTGACGATGAATGGCTGGTTCATCACTCGTCCTCTTCGTAGGTGCGTAGCCGGCGGCGATGCGGAGGTGCCGCGACGTCGCGTGGCTCGTCGCGGGTGACGGCGGTGAGGATGCGGTCGTTGATGGTGTGTCGGAGTGCGCGGCGGCGGGCTCGGCGGGCGGTTTCGATGTCGCGGAGGCTGAGGCGGAGATTGGGGTGGGCTTCGTCGACGGCGATGCAGACGAATGTGTCGCGGTCGTACACGCGGATCTCGGAGATGTCGCGCGGGTCGTAGCGGATTGTGATCGTGTGCCCGACGAAGGGGGCGAGTGTCGGAGCGAGGTAGCGCTGGCCCTGGAAGTGAATGCCGTCGCGCTGCACGACCCGGTTCTTGGGGACCGTGAGCAGGAGGCCGTCGAGTTGTTCCAGACTGTCGGGCATTCGCGGAAGCCAGCCGTCCGCGACCCACGCGTCCCGAGGCGATACTCCGAGCTCCCGGTGCGGGCGTGCGTTGTACATCCCGATGAACCCGCCGATCGCCTGGTCGAGGGCGGCCAGATCTAGAGCGGGGTGAGGATTCCTGTCGCCTGGTCTGAGGTGCCCGGGGAGAGTGGAGAGAAGCTCTGTGTTGATGGTGCGGAAGAAGCGTTCGATCTTGCCGCGGCCTTGGGGCCGAGCCACGGTGGAGTGGATGATCCGGATGCGCAGCTCGATGGCGGTGCGTTCGAGGTGATGGCTGGTAAAGTCGGAGCCGTGGTCGACGTGGAGCACGTCGGGTATTCCACACATGGCCCACGCGGGGTCGGTCTTGCGCCAGATCGCCTGCCTGAGCGCGAGGGCCGTGTTCATCGCTGATGGTGCACCGGTGAAGACGGTGTATCCGCAGATCGCGCGTGAGTGGTCGTCGATCACGATCGTGAGCCAGGGTCGATCAGATTTGCCGCCTACGGCACTGGTGATGAGGATGTCGAGTTCGGTGTGATCGGCCTGCCAGATCTGGTTGGGCCCGTCGGCTCGGCGCCGGTATACGAGCTCGTATCGATCGCGATACGCAATGGGTCCATCCAACGCGAGCGTTACCAGTGCCGGGTCGAGGGACTGCACGATATCTCTGACAGTGGCGTAGCTGGGCACCGCCAGGCCTTGCCGCTCCGCTTCGGTACTCGCAAGGCGGTGCAGCGTCGCGATCGCTGGCCTCGGCCTGGTCAACGCGAGGTGCTCGATGAATCTGACCAATTCGCCCCCCGTGCGACGAATGCCGGCGTCGGCTCTCGGTTGAGGGTCGAGTGCAGTGATGCCGTGGTCTCGGTAGAGCTGGTGCCAGCGTTGGAGCGTGCGCAGGCCAATCCCGGTTTCTCGGGAGAGAGCGGTGAGAGGTATCTGGTCCTCGACGTGTAGTCGAAGAATTCGCCACCGCTCCCCGCCGCTCATCACATCGCTAGATGGTGATGCTCTCGCGGCTGGCGAGGGCTTGCTGGTGGCGGTAGAGCGTGGCGCGACTCCACCCGACGAGCCGTGCTGCATCTTCGGCGGTGCGACCTTTCGCTCGGGCGTCGGCGGCGATCGCGAGCTTGTCGGCGATTACCGCTGGGTCCGAGAGTGGACGACCGAAGCGAGTGCCGCTCTGCCTGGCGGCGGCGATCCCAGCATTTACCCGCTCGACAATCAGTTCACGCTCGTACTCCGCGAGCGTGGCGAGCATGTTCAGCATCAACCGGCCCGTCGATGTCGCTGGATCTATCCCATCCGAGACAGAACGCACATGGATGCCCCGCTCGCGCAGCAGGTTTACGGTGTTCAGCACGTCGATGAGGGAGCGGCCGAGGCGGTCCACGCGCCAGACGACGACGGTGTCACCGGCTTCTGCGTGCTCGAGGAGTTTTTTCATCCCACGACGCTCGATCGCGGTCTTGCTCCCGGAGGTGACATCGGCGAACACGTCGCGCTTCTGAACACCAGCGGCGACGAGTGCGTCGAGCTGCAGCTGCGCATCCTGGCTCGATGTGCTCACGCGGGTGTATCCAAGAAGTCTCACTCGGCCATTGTGCCTCACAAACCCCGCCGCGTCATCGCGCTGAGACACTTTCCGGTGAGACGCATTGTTGAGACAGACGCTGACCGAGGATCACACGGATCAGCGATCACACAGCCGGGATCCGGCCGATGTCTCGAAAAGCTGTAGCTTTTCGAGATGCCCTGCTGGTGCGTACAACGACGGGTTTACGGTAGCGGCCGCGGGATGACGTTGCAGATGCTGCGCTCCGAGCACGTCGCTGGGTCGACGGCCGAACTGGTGGTGAGCATGTCGACGAGTTCTGTTTCGAGACGGGCGAGTTCTTGTTGACGGACCCTGACTTCATTGAGTTTGCCATCGAGCAGCGAGTGCACGTGCGAGCAGGGCGCCTGCCCGTCTTCCCGGAGAGTGAGGACTCCGGCGATGTCGGCCAGCGTCAATCCGGCAGATTGAGCGGCGCGAATGAATCCGACGCGGGAAGCGACCTCATCGTCATAGACCCGGTATCCATTGCTTTGTCGACTCGGTGCAGAAAGTAGCCCTTCGCGTTCGTAGAAACGAAGGGTCTGGGTGCTGACTCCCGTGGTGGCGGCGAGGTCTCCAATGCGCATACCCCCATTTCACCACTTGACCTTGTACCGGGCTGCAACGTTTACGGTCGATGCATGCAGATCACGTTGCAGTACTTCGATGGGTGCCCGAACTGGGAGACGGCCGCGGATCGCCTCGCGGTGATCGCCGCGGAACGATCCGACGTCACGGTGAGCCGGCAGCTCATCGAGACGCAGGAGGAAGCGGAAGCTCTCGACTTCCGCGGGTCCCCGACTCTCCTGGCCGACGGTGTGCCGCTGTTTCCCGCGCCAGAAGCTCCGCCCGGCCTGTCGTGCCGGGTGTATTTGACACCGGCAGGTCTTGCCGGGTCGCCCACGACAGAGCAGATCCGGGACGCCATCAGGACCGTCGAAGCGGGTATCCGGTGAGTGACGCGTTCGATCTGCTGGTCATCGGTGCAGGCATGGCGGGCACGTCCGCTGCGAACAAGTGTGCGGCGCAGGGCTGGCGGGTCGGGATTGTCGACGCGTTACCCTACGGCGGTACCTGCGCGCTCCGGGGATGCGACCCGAAAAAGATCCTCCGCCGCGGCGCCGAAATCGTCGATGCCGCCCGGCTGATGAACGACACCGGCATCACAGAAGGCGGCCTCCGTGTCGACTGGCCGGCCCTGATGCGGCGCAAGCGCGGCTTCACCGACGGTGTCCCGAAAGGCATGGAAGACGAACTCACCGGCAACGGTGCCACCACTTTTCACGGCCACGCCGAGTTCACTGGCCCGAACACCCTCACCATCGATGGCACTACCCACCACGCCGACCGCTTCCTCATCGCCACCGGGGCCACCCCGAGGCCGTTGACGTTCCCCGGTGCGGCACACCTCATCGACAGCACCCAATTCCTCGACCTCGATGCTCTACCGCAGCGGATCGTGTTCATCGGCGGCGGCTTCATCTCGTTCGAGTTCGCGCACATCGCCGCCCGCGCCGGCGCGCAGTGCACGATCATCGACCACGGCCCGCGACCCCTGCGCGAGTTCGACCCCGACCTGGTGGAGTTGCTGACCTCCCGCACCGAGCAAGCCGGCATCCACGTCTACCGAAACACCAACGTCACCGCCATCGAGGCCACCCCCGCCGGGTTCCAGATCAGCATCAACACCCACGGCACGACCACCCGTCTTGACGCGGACCTCGTCGTTCATGGAGCAGGTCGCGTCCCCGCCCTCGATGGCCTCCATTTGGACGCTGCCGGTATTGCCGGCAGCCTACGTGGAGTCACCGTCGCCGGGCACCTGCAAAGCACCACCAACCCCGCCGTCTATGCCGCAGGAGACGCCGCCGACACCGCGGGACGTCCCCTGACTCCGGTGGCCGTGTTTGAGGGGAAAGTCGCCGCGTCGAACATGCTCAAAGGAACCACCACAGCACCCGACTACACCGGGGTCCCCACGACCGTGTTCACCATCCCGGAGCTGAACCGGGTCGGCCTCCTCGAAGAAGAAGCCGCCACAAGCCACAACACCGCCGTTCGCTTCACTGACACCAGCAACTGGTACTCCACCTACCGGGTCGCCGAAACCACCGCCGCCGCGAAGATCATCATCGATACCGACACCGATCAGATCCTTGGCGCGCACCTGCTCGGCCCCGGCTACTCCGAACTGATCAACACCTTCGGCATCGCCATCAAACTGGGTCTCACCACCCGGCAACTCAAATCCACCACCGCCACCTACCCCTCCCTCGGCTCCGACCTCGGCTCCCTACTCTGACCAACTAACACACAGAGCCGACTACCTCTGCTTTCCGTCAGTTGCCGGCCAGCCACACCCGTCACTAAGCGATCACAAAACACCGCCAAAAAGCGACAATGTCCACACGTCGCCCCGCCGTAACCCCCTGCCGAAACGTTAGGGCGCCGAAACGGGTGGTGTATGGGTTTCGGCGCAGGTTCTGCCGACCGCCAACCATCCGTATTCGGGGTCTGGATGTGCGCGCGTTTTGACCGTCGTCCTGCATGAGTCGGCCTGACGATCTGACTTTCCTCGCGACCGCAGCTGGCTTCATTGCCACTCCGAAGGGAGGCGGCCCCCAGCACTCTGCTTTAGATCGGACTCAGTCCGGCTCAGCCTCGGGTAGTCCGATGTAAAGCATCTAGTCCGATCTAAAGCCGCAAGTCACAAGTCGGCCCTTGACATCCGCCGCGCTCAGGCATAACGTACAACCAAATGGTTGCACAAAGAGAACTGAGCGAAGCGGAGGTCGACCGTGTCTTCCACGCACTGGCGACGTCGACCCGGCGCGACATCCTGCGCCGGACGATCGAGCGGGAGCAGTCCGTCTCGACCCTCGCCGCCGACTACGAGATGTCATTCGCCGCGGTGCAGAAGCACGTCGCCGTGCTCGAGGCCGCGAACCTCATCGTCAAGCGCGCCGAGGGACGCGAGCGGCTCGTCCGCGCGAACCCCGAGATGATCGCCCGCGCCAGGGCGCTCCTCGCCCGATACGAAGAGCTGTGGCGGTCGCGCATCGCCCGACTCGACGACCTGCTGGCCGAGACACCTCGATCCGGCGCATCCGACAACAGCGACACCAACGAGAACGAACAAGGAGACTGAAATGCCTGTCACCGACGTCACCACCGATGCCGACAACCTCACCATGACCGTGGTCGCGGACTTCGCCGCCCCGGTCGAGCGGGTCTGGAGCGCCTACAGCGACCCGCGCCAGCTCGAACGCTTCTGGGGTCCTCCCGGATGGCCGGCGACCTTCACCTCGTGGGACCACACGGTCGGCGGTCGCGCGGTCTACTCCATGAACGGTCCACGGGGCGAGAAGTCGTCCGGGGCATGGGAGTTCGTGTCGATCGATGCGCCCCGCAGCTTCGAGGTCATCGACTCGTTCGTCGACGAGGACGGCAACCCGCTCGACGGCTTCCCTGCACAGCGGATGTCGTTCGCGTTCGAGCCGACCGCCGCCGGCACCCGCATGGTCACGACGAGCCACTTCGACTCGGTCGACGCTCTCGAACAGGTCGTCGAGATGGGCCAGGTCGAGGGCATCAAGATGGCCATGAGTCAGCTCGACGCCGTGCTGCAGGACCTCCGCGAGTACGCGCAGGGCAAGGGCACGAGGGTCGAGCTGCTCGACGACACGCACGTGCGCATCACGCGTCTGGTCGAGGGCCCGCGCGAGCTCGTGTGGCGCGCGCACTTCGAGCCCGAGCTGATCCGCAAGTGGATGCTCGGCCCCGACGGCTGGGAGATGACGGAGTGCGTCGCCGCCACCGAGGTCGGTCAGTCGTACCGCAACTCCTGGGCGCCGGTCGGCGACACCGAGGGCGAGCCGTTCGGGTTCGAGGGCGAGGCGCTCCTGATCGACGCCCCCGTCGCGCGGTCACCACCGAGCGGATGCAGGGCCTGCCGACCGAGACTCTGAACGATCTCAACCTCTATGAGGAGGACGGCGCGACCCTCGTCACGCTGCTCGTCGAATACCCCGACAAGGAGACGCGCGACATGATCCTCGCCACTGGCATGGCCGACGGGATGGAGGCGTCGTTCGCCCGCCTGGAGCGGGAGCTGCTCACCGTCTGAGCGCGGCGCCGCGTCCACAACTCAGGAAGACCGGCCGGTCCGCCCAGGACCGGCCGGTCTTCGGGTTCCGGCTGAGAGTGTTCCTGGAGTGCTCACCGCACGGGTGACGACACCTGCCACGCGGGGTGGGTCGGGTGCGGGCGGGCTCCGGACCGGTCGCGCGACAGACGCTCCCGCAGCGTCTCCCCGTCGCGATAGCTCGATCGGGCGAGACCGCGTCGCCGCAGCTCCGGCACGGCGAGTTCGATGAAGTCGCGCGCCGACTCGAAGCTCACATCCTGGCTCAGGTTGAAACCGTCGAGGTGGGCGTAGTCGGCGATCTCCTCGAGCCGAGTGGCGACCTGCACCGGGTCGCCGACGATCGACCAGTCGCCTCCGATCCCCTTCCGCGAGCTCGGCGCCTTCGCGACGAGGTCGCCGACCGTCTGCCCAGGACGCCACTCCCGGATCAGCAGCCGGTACCCGTGATCTTCGCGCCGGATGATGTCTTCGACGAGCTCTGTCGGGTCGTAGCGGGTCAGGTCGGGAGTGCGGGCAGGCTGTGTGAGAGCCTCCCGGGCGTGCGATATCGGGCGTAGTCCGCCGCCTTCTCGCGCGCCGCCTGCTCGGTCTCCGCGACGACGACGTGCGCGCCGGCGAGGAAGGAGATGGTGTCGGGATCACGGCCGAACTCCGCCGCCTGCACACGGATCGCGTCGACGTTCGCACGGATGTCGTCGAGGGTCGATCCGCCGACGAACACGACCTCCGCGTGCTTCGCCGCGAACGAAAGCCCCGAAGCGAACTGCCTGCCTGGAAGAGCACGGGCACGCGCTGGGCGCTGGGTGCGGTCAGGCTGGGACCGGCCACTCGGAACCGAGAGCCGACATGGTCGATGTAGCGCACGGCGTCCGGCTCGGCGTAGACGCGCCTGTCACGGTCGGCGGTGATCGCGTCGTCGTCCCACGACTCCAGCAGCAGGCGGTACACGACGTCGAGGAACTCGTCGGCGATCTCATACCGGGCGTCGTGCTCGATCTGATCTGCGAGGCCGAAGTTCCTCGCCGCGTTCGTGAGGTACGAGGTGACGATGTTCCAGCCGATGCGCCCCTTCGACAGGTGATCGAGCGTGGCGAGCCGTCGCGCGAACGTGAAGGGAGGCTCGTAGGTCGTCGAGAACGTCGCGACCAGCCCGAGGTGGTCGGTGGCGTCCGCGAGCGCCCCCAGCACGATGAGGGGATCGAGCGCCGGGATCTGGAAACCTTCGCGCACGGCGGTGCCGAGTCCGTCGTCGAACACGTCGTATGCGCCGAGCACATCGGCGAGGAACAGCTCGTCGAACGTCCCGTACTCGAGCAGCGAGCCGAGCTCTCGCCAGAACCCGATGTCGGCGACACGGTGACGCTGATCCAGCGGGTGCGTCCACAGCCCGTGCGACAGGTGCACGGGGGATGCCATCTCGAAGAGGCTCAGCACGAGAGGCCGATCGCGCTCGCTCACGCGGTGCCCTCGCTCTCCGAGACGGTCGCGCTTTCGTCGGCGGCACCGGCGGCGGCTTCATCGGACGCAGAATCCTGCACGGCATCCGTTCCGCTCTCCCGTGCCTCACGCTCCGCGAACGGATCGGGCAGTGCACCGAAGAGCACCCGGTGCCCGACCGCGCGCTGTCGCGCGGCGATCGGGTTGTGCACGCCGATCGTCCTGGCGTTGCGCCAGTGCCTGTCGAGTGCTCGGCTCTGCGCGACGGATGACGATCCGCCGACGTCGAAGACATCCGTGGTCACCGACAGCACCAGGGGTATCACGGCGATCTGCGCCGAGTACGCGGCAACGTCGGCCGCCTCGTACGGTTCTCTCTCCGAGACGCCGTCCAGCGCAGCGCGGTGCGCATCGTCGATCCGCTGCGCAGCGTGCAGCACGGCCGCCTCGGCCGCGAAGGCGGACCCCGCAGCTCTGCCGAGCACGGCCTGCGACAACGGGTCGTCCTGCGCCGCCGCCCCGCTGAGCAGCGGTCTCGTGCGCGAGCGTACGTAGTCCGCGGCGTCGTCGACGGCCGCGTGCCCGATACCGGCCACCACGGCGAGGAGGAAGAGCTGGTAGAAGCCGGAGATGTAGCTGCGGTCGCGCGCTCCGGGCGAGTACACCGTGAGATGTGCGGAATCGACCACGACCTCCGAGAAGGCGGTCGTCCCGGTTCCGGTCAGGCGCTGGCCGAACCCGACCCAGTCGTCGTGGACCGTGACTCCTGGGGCATCGAGCGGAACCGCGATGGTGGCGTGACGGTCCCGGTATCGCGCGGTGACGTTCGCCCAGTCCGAGAAGATCGTGCCCGTGCTGTAGTACTTCTCACCGTCGAGCACGAGGGTGCCGTCATCCTTCTCGGTGATGACGGTGTTGCTCTCCGTCGGCGCCCCGCTTCCCGGCTCGCTCTGTGCATTGCCGACCACCACGCCGGCGACGGCCTGCTCCCCCCAATGCCGGCGATACTCCGGATCCTCATGCGTGAGCCGCACCTCGAGGAAGGCGAAGTGCCCGCGCCAGATGTGGGCGACGTTGGAGTCGGCTCTGGCGAGTTCGATGAGGAGGCGGAAGAGGTCCACCGCGGATGCCCCATCGCCGCCGTACTCCTCGGGCACGCGTACGGCCCCGAATCCGGCATCCCGCAGCAGCCGGATCTGTTCGAACGGGAGCGTGCGGTTGCTCTCCCGGTCCGTCGCACCGGAGGCGATCTCGGCGAACACCGGACGGAATCGCTCGGCGAGGCGCTGGTAGGTGCTGACCGGTGGGGTCGATGTGGGGGCGGTCATATGATGCTTCCAATCGTGGGGGAGATGGGCTGGGGGGCGCCGTGGATGCGCGGGATCGCGGCGAGGAGCTCCTTCGTGTAGTCGGCCTGCGGGCGGTCGAACACGTTCGACACCGAGTCGTGCTCGACGACCTTGCCGTTCTTCAACACGAGCACTTCATGGCTGATCGCGTTCACGACGCCGAGATCATGCGAGATCAGCAGAAGGGCGACCTGCGTCTCCTGCTGGATGCGGACGAGGAGATCGAGGATCTGCGCCTGGATCGACACGTCTAGTGCCGACACCGGCTCGTCGCCGACGATGATCGTCGGTTCCAGAGCGAGAGCCCGGGCGATCGCGACGCGCTGGCGCTGTCCGCCGGACAGCTGCAGCGGTCGCCGGTCGAGCAGCAGCGCGCTCAGCTCGACGTGGTCGAGGAGCTCACGGACGCGCAGTCGACGGCCGGTGCGATCGTGGCGGCCGAGCACCCCGACCGCCTCGGTCAGGATCCGATCGATCGAGTGCCGCGGATCGAATGAGCTCAGCGGGTCCTGGTACACGGCCTGGATGCGCTGACGGAGAGCGGATCGCTCGCGTCGTTCGACATCCGTCCAGCGGGTGCCGACGACTCGGACCTCTCCGGTATCCGCTCTCTCCTGGCCCAACAGGATGCGGCCCGCCGTGGTCTTGCCCGATCCGGACTCTCCGACGAGCCCCAGCGTGCGACCCGGGTGCAGGGTGAACGAGACATCGTCGAGCGCCCGCAGCGCGGACCCGCCCGGAAGGCGGAACGTCCGGCTGATGTGGTCCACCTCCGCCACGGTGACACCGGCCGAGGGAACAGGCCCGTCTTCGAGCGCGGCACGATCCACGACGGTCGCGGCCCGCCGTGGGCGGTGCGAGGGGATCGAGGCGATGAGCCGGCGGGTGTAGGAGTGTTCGGGCGCGGCGAACACGTCGGCGGTCGTGCCGGTCTCGACGATCCTTCCGTCCTTCATCACGATCACTCGGTCGGCGATCTGCGAGACGACGGCGAGATCGTGGGTGATCAGCAGGAGCGTGCGCCCCTGTTCCTTGAACAGCTCGAGCAGGCGGAGGATCTGCGCCTGCACGGTCACATCCAGCGCCGTCGTCGCTTCGTCGAGGATGAGGAACGGCGGCCGTGCCGCGATGGCACTGGCGATCAGGGCACGCTGGCGCAGGCCGCCGGAGAGCTCGTGGGGGCGCTGGTGGCGTCTCAGCTCCGGCTCGGGCACTCCGACGTCTCGGAGCAGCGCGTGCACCTCGTCCCGCCGACGCGAGGCGTCCCAGGCGAAGTGCTCGCGCAGCGGTTCTTCGATCTCGCGGCCGATCGTCCGGAGGGGTCGAGCGAGACGAGCGCGTCTTGGAGGACGAATCCGATCTCGCCTCCGCGGATGCCGCGCCAGGCGCGCTTCGAGGCCGTCCGGAGATCGTGGTCGCCGAAGCGCAGCGCGTTCGCGCTCACGCCGCTGTCCGGACCGGTGAGCCCGACGAGCGTGCGTGCCGTGACGCTCTTGCCCGACCCGGATTCGCCGACGATCGCGACGGTCTCGCCGGCCTCGACCGAGAACGAGATCCCGTGGACGACGTCGAGACGATCCGCGTGGCGACCGAACGAGATGCGCAGGCCCGCGACGTCGAGAAGGGGTCGGCTCATCGCTTTCCCTCCAGACGGCGCTGCAGTGTTCGGCCGATCGTGGTCGTGGAGACCACCAGAGCGGTGATCGTCAGCCCGGGGAAGATGCCGTACCACCAGGCGCGCTCGAGGAAGTTGCGTGAGATCGACAGCATCGATCCCCACTCCGGGGTGGGCGGCGCGACGCCGAGACCGAGGAACGTGAGCGCAGCTCCGGCGAGGGTCGCCGTGCCGACGCCGATCGTCGCGAGCACGAGCACCGGACGGATCGCATTGGGCAGGACATGGTGCAGGGCGATCCGCGTGGGGCTGAGACCGATGCCGCGCGCCGCCTCGACATAGCCCGCGTTGCGGATGGCGAGGGTCTGGCCGCGGACGAGTCGCGCGTAGCTGGGGATTCCCGCGATGCCGATCGCGAGCAGAGTGTTGAGCAGCCCTCCACCGAAGATCGAGATGATGAGCAGAGCGAGCAGCAGCTCGGGGAACGCGAGCGACACATCGGTCACGCGCATCAGCAGGGCATCCAGGAACCGATTGCCGAGTCCGGCGGCGAGCCCGATCAGACTTCCGATCCCCAGCGCGATGATCGTCGCGCCGATGCCGAGGAACAGCGCCGGCTGGGCGCCGTAGATGATGCGGCTGAGCACGTCGCGTCCGGCTTCGTCGGTACCGAGCAGATGAGCGATGCTCGGCGGAGCGAGGACGTTCGACGTGTCGGTCGACAGGGGATCGAACGGGGCGAGGGCGGCAGGGGCGATGGCCGCGAGCACGACGACGGCGAAGAAGGCGACCGCGATCCAGAAACCGACCGGGTATCCGCGAAGGGTGCGCCGCCGCCGTGTGCGGTGTTCGTCAACGGGATCGGTCGGCGTCTGCGCGAGGACGAGACCAGGTGGGGCGAATTCTGTCACGCTCATGCGTGTGCCTCCGTTCGGATGCGCGGATCGATGAGCGGGTAGAGCAGGTCGACGATGAAGTTGACGCCGACGTAGGCGGTCGCAGCGAGGAGCACGAGCCCGAGAACGAGCGGGACATCGCTCGCGTTCGCGGCCGTCACCAGGACGCGGCCGATACCCTGCCTGCTGAAGAGCGTCTCCGCGATCACCGCACCCCCGAGCAGGCCGCCGATCAGGAAGCCGGAGAGCGTGCTGAGGGGGATCAGCGCATGTCGCAGCGCGTGACGGAGCCGCACGGTCACCTCGCTCACGCCGCGTGTACGCGCGGTGATGATGAACGGCTCGTCGAGGGCGTCCTCCAGTGCCCCGCGGAAGACCTGGATGAGAGCGGGAGCAGTGCTCAGACCGATCATCAGCGCCGGGAGGACGAGGGTCGCTGGGCCGTCGCTGCCGACGGACGGCAGCAGGTGCAGGGAGTAGGAGAAGATCGTCAGCAGCACGATGCCGATCCAGAATCCCGGTGCCGACAGGAAGAAGATCTCGACGACCGACGACACACGGTGCGGGATCGGACGCTTCGCGGTGAGCAGCGCGACGGCGACGGTGAGGACGATCGTGACGAGCGCTGCTGCGCCGGCGAGCTGCAGCGTCGGGCCGAGCTGCTCCCCGATGATGTCGACTACCGGAAGGTCGCGCTGATACGAGGTGCCGAGGTCTCCGGTGAGAAGTCGTCCGAGGTAGGTGCCGTACTGCGCCCAGAGCGGCTGATCGAAACCGTATTGCTCGCGGATCGCCGCTTCTTGATCGGCGGTGAGGCTGACCTCGGCGCCGCCGACGACGGCGTACACCCGGTCTCCGGGGAGGACGTAGAGGGCCACGAAGGCGAGGCTGATGGCGCCGAAGAGCACTCCGATGCCGCTGAGGGCGCGCAGCGCCGCATGGCGCAGATACCCCGTCACCTGGTGGGCGGTTCGTGTCGAGGTCATGGGGCTCCGGGGGATGGTCGCCGGCGGAAGGTCACGAACCCGCGCCCTCCTTCCAGGTGTTGTAGAACCAGAGGTTGCCGTAGGCGCGGTCGAATGCCAGACCGTGCACGCTGTCCTGCGACGAGACCAGCGAGGGCCGGTAGTACAGCGGGATCGAGGGGACGATCTCGGTCAGGCGCTCCTGCGCCTGCGCATACAGATCCGCGATCTCGTCGGCGTCGGTCGATGCCCGCGCGGTCGCGACGAGTTCATCGAGTTCCGCATCCGCGGTGTTGGTCTGATTGGTCCCGCGGCGCTCAGGTGTCGTGACCTCTGTCGAGCTGTACTTGATGAACAGGACGTCGGCGGTGTTCGTGGTCCAGATGCCGGCGCTGATGTCCTGCTCGCCTGCGGCGACGCGGGCCTGCTGATCTTCTGACGAGAGCAGATCGATCTGCACCTCGACCCCGATGTCCTTGAGCTGGTCCTGCACGATCTCGAGGATCTGGTTGGCCTGCGTCACGTCACCCGTCGTGGGGAAGTAGAGCGACAGGCGCTGGCCGTCCTTCGTGCGGAACCCCTCGGAGTCCACCTCGGACCAGCCGGCGTCGTCGAGGATCTCATTGGCCTGATCGACGTCATGGGTGAATGTGGCGGTGCTGTTCTCGGCGTAGTTCGGCGTCGAAGGCACGAGGAAGCCGTCCGCCACCGTCCACTGCCCGAACGAGACCGCGTCGATGATCGCCTTGCGGTCGAGGCCGGCGAAGATCGCCTGCCGCACCGCCTGGTCATCGAGAGGAGCATTGTTCTCGTTGAGCCACAGCGAATACGGATGGCCGGGACGGTCGAACCTGGTGAACTCGAGGCTGTCGTTGCTCTGCACCGATTCCACGCTCTGCGGCGGAGTCCAGTCGATGACATCGAAGTCGCCGGCCACCAGGCCGTTGTAGCGCACGCTGTCTTCGGCGACGAAGCTGATCTCGATGCCGTCGAGGTAGGCGGCGCCCGTCCTTCCGGCATCCGACTCCGGCGCCCAGCCGTAGTCGTCGTTGCGCTCGAGAGTGAGGGACTCGTCCGCCCGCCAGTCGACGACCTCGAACGGTCCGGTGCCGATCGGGTGATCGACGATCGTCTCGGGCGCCTCGGTGAGCTGCTTTCCCGAGATGATGCTCAGGTAAGCCTGCGACAGCACGTTGATGAGCGCGGAGTACGGTTCGGAGAGGGTGATCTCCAGGGTCAGGTCGTCGATGGCCTTCGAGCTCTCGTACGGCCCGAGGTACGACGCCTGCAGCGGCGCCGCCGTCGCGGGGTCGAAGATGTGCTCGATGTTCTGCTGCACGACCGCGGCGGTGAGCGGCGAGTCGTCCTGGAACGTGATGTCGGGGCGCAGGTGGATCGTGTACACGCGGCCGTCGTCGGAGAGATCGTACGACTCGGCCAGCAGGCCCTCGAAGGTGCCGTCCTCCTTCTGCCAGAACAGCGTGTCGAAGATCGCACGGAAGATGAGCGGGTCATTCGAGTTCCCCTGCTGGTGGGGGTCGAGGTTGGTCGGTGCCCACGCGTTGAGAGCGAGCTTGAGTGTTCCTCCCGCTTCGGGCTCGCCACTGTCGGTGGGTCCGGCGGAGCCGCCGGTGCTCGTCGAGCAGGCGGCGAGCGTGATGGTGAGCACAGTCGCCGCGATCGCTCCGAGCAACCGATTCCGGGAAGTCGTCATGGCCGCTCCTTGCGGTGGGGGGTCTTGGTGGTGAAACGCTATGTGAGGTGCGAGTACCGGCCGACGGGGGAGTCGGGGCGTTACCGGCGGTTACCCCGGGTTACCCGCGCCGTCGTTCTGTGTCGCATCCGGGGAGGTCCGGACTGCTCGGCGGGACCGAGCGCGCCGCACCGCCACGGCGGTGTTCGGGATAGGGTGGCGACACGATGAGGATCACGCGCCGTACACTGCTCCTCGGCGCCGGAGCCGGTGTCGCTTCGGTGCTTCTCGCCTCGTGCACCCCGGAGCCCGCGCCCACCCCGACGCCCACCCGCACCCGTGAGCCGGAGCCGCCCCCGGGGTCCCCGCCCCCGCCGGCAGCATCCGCAGCGGCTGGACGACAGACCCGTTCGCCCTGGGTGCGGCCAGCTTCACACCCGTCGGCGTGCTGTCGGACACCCGCTCCGCGCTGGCGACGCCGGTCGACAAGCGCCTCTTCTTCGCGGGAGAGGCGACCGACACCGAAGCCCCCGGCACCGTGCGCGGTGCGATCGCGTCGGGGACGCGCGCCGCCGAAGAGGTCTTGGTCCCGGCGACGTCGGGCGAGCGCATCGCGGTGGTCGGCGCCGGACTCGCCGGTGCAACGGCCGCGGCGCTGCTCGCCGAGAACGGGCTGCAGGTGACGGTCGTCGAGGCGAGGGACCGTGTCGGCGGACGGGTGTACTCCCGTACCGACGACTCGTGGCCGATGCCGGTGCAGCTCGGCGCCTGGCTCTTCGGCGAAGATGACGGCGACGTGCTCGACCGCCTGAGCAGCGGTGACATCGGCATCGTCGACCTCACCGGCGCACGATGGCGGACCCCGGACGGCGACACGGAGCCGGTCGACCCGCAGCCGTTCGACGCCGCGATCGCGACGGCGCAGGCTGCTCCCGAGGACACGTCCGTCGCCGATGCGCTGACCGCCGCGGGCATCGACCCCGCAGACCCCGCGACCGCCGCACTGCTCGGGATCCTCGCGACCCGCACGGGAGCCGGCGCCGACGAACTCTCGAGCTGGTTCGCCCCGCCGCTCCCCGCGGGTGAGCCGAAGGCCGCGACGGGCGACCTCACGCCGTTCATCGAACAGGCGCTCGACGGCGTCACCGTCGGCCTCAACTCGCCCGTCGCAAGAGTCGCGTACGACGATTCGGGCGTGAGCATCCGCCTCGGCACCGGGGAGGCGCTGTCGTTCGACCGCGTCGTCGTCACCGTGCCGCTCGGGGTGCTGCAGGATCGGAGCATCGAGTTCGAACCGCCGCTGCCCTTCTCCAACCGCGGCGCGATCGCGGCACTCGGCATGGGCGCGATCGAGACGGTCTGGCTGCGCTGGGAAGAGGCGTTCTGGGACAGCGAGGAGACGATCTGGCACGCGGTCGGCGCCGACGTGGCGATTGCGACCTGGATCAATCTGCGACCCGCGACGGGTGAGAACGTGCTCGTGGGGATCGTCGGAGGGGCGGCTGCGGCGGAGCTCGCGCAGCTCGATGAGGACGAGGCCATCGAAGCCGCCCTCGCCTCGCTCTCGCTCTACGTCTGACCGACGCGCTCGTCGATCGGCACCTGCTCCTTCGTCGATCTCCGCGCGCTGTGCTCCGCCTCGCTGCGCAGCCGTCGCGGCAGCGGCATCCTGCTGATCAGCACGAGCACCGTCGCGACGGCGGCGAAGGTGCCGAGGGCGATCGCGGCGGAGACCAGGAACTCCACGGGCCCGCTCACCTGGCGCGGGTCGAGGAAGTAGTACGGGTACCAGCCGATCAACGGTCCGCGGATCATCGTCGCGATGCCCCACAGCACCGGGTACGCGAGAGCCACCGGCACCACCCGCCAGGGCACGGAGCGATGCCCCGGCGCGAGCGCCCAGGCGGCCACCGTGACGGCGGGGAGCCAGAAGTGCAGCACCTGATCCGACCACGGCACGTCGATGCGGATGCCGCGGAGACCGGCCTGCCACACCAGGATCGCGAACACGAGACCCGCGGTGATCGTCCAGGTCAGCACGAGCGCGAGCGCGACGGTGAGCCACCGCGGATCCCTCGCGCGGCGGAGGGCGATGACGCCGGCGATGCTCAGCAGCACGACGAAGGCGATGTTCGACTGGTTGGTCAGGTAGGCGAAGAAGTTCTGGCTCGCGATCGTGTTCGACGCCAGGCCCCACGCGAGCCGGTGGATGAGCGCCACGAGGCAGACGGCGGCGGCGCCGAGGCGGAGCAGGCCGAAGACGGTGCGGGCCTTCACCGCTGCGTCACCCGCCGTCTCCTCATCCGCCGAGTCTACGGAGGGGTGCTGCGCGAAGCCTCATCGAGGCCGGCCGATGTCCCCGGCCTCGCCAGGGGAGGAGAAGGGTCAGCGGCGGCGTGCGCGGGTCGACCACAGGGCGAGCGCGACGAGCACCGGCTGGAAGAACAGGCGAACGAAGCGCTTCATGTCGGTGTCGAGGCCGAAGCCGTCGCGATGGTGCATCCACTGCGCCACGTTGCCGGGGAACACCGCGACGAAGAACAGTGCGGCGATCACGCCGACCGTGCGCCGGCGCTTGCGCGCCAGGAGGAGGGTGGAGCCGAGCGCGACCTCGGCCACGCCGGAGGCGAGCACCGTCGTATCCGGATCGAGGGGCAGCGATTCGGGTACCTGCGCCTGGAACTCCTCACGGGCCACCGTGAGGTGGGAGACGCCGGCGAAGACGAGGGAGGCGCCGAGGAACACGCGGCCGATGGTGCGGGCAGGAGTCGACATGGTGCGAGTGTACGCCTCGGCTTCTGCGCTCAGATCAGGCGTCGGAGCGCCTCTTCGAGCGAGATGCCCTGGGCCTCGGCACGGTCACGCAGCCGCGCGTGCTCGTCGGAGGAGAGCGGGATGCGCAGCTCGATCGGGTCGTCCTCGGGGGCGTCGAGGCCGTCGAGCAGGTCGGAGGGTTCGGCCCACAACGGCTCCGCGACCGAGGTCGACGCGGCAGCGGAAGACGGCCGTGTCGGCGAAGCGGATGTGGCCCCGGACGCCGGCGCCGGCGCGGTGGATGGCGCGTTCGCGGCGACCGGTGCCGACGCGGCGACCGCGGCTCCGGCATCCGTTCCGCGGGTGAAGCCCGGTCCTCGACGCGGTTCCTGCTTCTGCTGATACGCCTTCGCCGCGGCGTTCGCACGTTCGTCGGCGGCTTCGTTCAGTGGGTGGCCGGCGTGGCCTTTGACCCAGGAGAATTCGACGTCACGGCCGCGGATCGCCTCGTCGATACCCTCCAGGAGGTCGCGGTTGAGCACGGGCCCGCCGTCGGACTTGCGCCAGCCCTTGCGCTTCCACCCCGGCATCCACTTGGTCACGGAGTCGATCACGTATCGGCTGTCGCACTCGATCAGCAGCTTCTCGTCGGTGCCGGCGGTCGCGCGCAGCAGCTCGAGCACGGCGCGCAGCTCGCCCTGGTTGTTCGTGCCGTGCGGGGACCCGCCTGCCGCCCAGTTCGCGTCGTCGATGTACCAGGCCCACCCGTTGGGGCCGGGGTTGCCCAGGGCGGAGCCGTCTGCGGCGGCGGTGATCGTCATCCCTCAACCGTAACGGTGGGCGCCGACGCGGAATCACGTCGAGGTCGCACGGATACGCGGGAATCCTGCGCCGCGAGGCTGCATCTGCGACGGCAACCGAGGATCAGTCCTTCCCGGGCCCGGGCTCGGGCTCGGGCTCGCGGCTCTCGATCGAGACGGCGTCAGGGGCCGGGGGTGCGACCGGGAACAGCACGGAGCTCAGGTCGCCGCTGGCCTCCGCGCCGAGGCCGATCGAGAGCGGATCGACGACGGGTGCCGTGTCGAGGATCTCCGATTCGGAGCGCTCGAGCGGCTCAGACGGCAGAATCCACTGGTTCTCTTCTTCTTCAGGCTTGTGCTGGAACAGTCCCATGGGTTCCATTGTGACCCCGTGCTCGGCCGGGAGCACCGGATTCACACGGGATTGATCGGATGACGCGCCGACGACGAACCGTCAGGCGGAGGCTGCGCGTACGGCTTCGACCAGTGCGCGCCAGGGGCCGTCGAGCGCCGAGTCGGGCAGCTCGCGCTCGCGCCGTTCCGAGGGTGTGCGAGCGCGGATGCTCCAGACGAACCGGTCGGCGCCGCTGTCGGCCTCGGTCTCCTGATCCCACGGGCAGCTGTCGATGAGGTCGATCCACTCCACGGCGTCGTCGGACTCCGCCTCCACGCGCCACTGACGGCGGATGCCGGCGATGCCGCCCGAGCGCACGACCGCGATGACGACCTGGGCGTCAGTCGGTGGAGGGGACTCGCTCATCCTCATAGACTCCCACGCGCGCCCAGGCGCGTCGAGCGGCGGCAGCCGTGGCATCGTCGATCGCCGTGGCAGCGGCGACTGTCGCATCGGCGAACTCGGTGAACGTCGCGGTGCTCGACAACCCGCCGGTGAGCGCCCGATACCAGGTGGTGCCTGCGCGCTCCCAGGCCTTGCCGCCGAGGTCGATCGCGAAGAGGGCGAACGCGCGGTTGGGGATGCCGGAGTTGATGTGCACCCCGCCGTTGTCTTCGGTCGTGCGGACGAACCCGCTCATATGGTCGGGCTGGGGTCTCGGCCGAGCTCGTCGTCGTCGTACGCCGTGCCGGGAGCGATCATCGACCGCAGCGCTGCACCCTCGACCGCTTCGGTGAAGATCTCGGCGCCGATGAGCCAGGTCGCCTCGTCGGCGGACTGCCCGAGTGCGTACTGCTCGGTCAGCGCCCCGAACACGTCGGCGATCGACTCGTTCAGAGCCCCCGGCTGACCTTGGTACTCGAGGTTGGCGGTGTGCTGCACGACACCGTGGGCGAGCTCGTGACCGATGACCGTGAGCGAGCCGGTGAAGCCCTGGAACACCTCGCCGTCGCCGTCGCCGAACACCATGCGCTCTCCGTCCCAGAACGCGTTGTCGTAGTCGACGCCGTAGTGCACGGTGGCATCGAGGGGCGCGCCCGCGTCGTCGAGGGAGTTGCGCGCGAACGCGGCCAGCAGCATCTCGAACGTCGCGCCGAGCCCGTCGAAGGCCTGGTTCGCCGCGTCGTCCGCCACAGGGGCGTCGTCTTCGGTGCGCACCACGACTCCCGGCAGCTGCTGCGTGTTGGCCGCGTCGCTGATCGTGCGGTTCGGCGCGTCGGACAGCTGCGCCACGAGGTCGCCGTTCTCGTCGATCGACAGGTCGATGCGCGCGCGGAACGGCGGTCGGCCGGCGGTCAGCGTCTGACGCGCCGCTGCGGCCGCTCGGGGAAGCGGCCCGACTCGGCCAGACGCGCGAGCAGGTAGGACGGGACCACTCCATGACGTCGTGCGGGTGCTGTGCTGCTCATGCTGAGACCCTACGCCGGGGCGCCGACGTCGGGACCCTCCCGGCGCGCAGTACTCGCTGTCGCCGGCATGATCCTCGACTTGAGATTGAGAATCGTTCTCAATAAGGTGGCAGAGTCATGAAGCTCTCCACTCTGCGCCGCGCGGCGCTCCTCCCGTCCGCCCTGGCCCTGCTCCTCGCGGCCACCGCCTGCACCCCTCCTCGGCGCCGACGGAGAAGTCGACCGCACCCTCGGCGCCGTCGACACCCGATGCGCACGGCATCGACGCCGGCGCCGCGGCCGAGGTCTCGACCCCTGCGCTGGCCCTCGTTATCGCCGACCGGGACGGCGAGGTCACGCTCCTCGACCTCTCCTCCGAGGAACGCTCGACGCTCGCCCCCGCGGCGCACAGCGTGACAGGCGTCTTCGGCGACGGTCGACTCGTCTTCCGCGAGCACGACGAAGGCGAAGCATCCTCCGTCGAGGTCATCGACTCCGCGCGCTGGACGATGCCGCACGGCGACCACACCCATTCCTTCCGCGGAGAGCCGCGGAGTCTCGGTCGCATCGAGGGGCAGGGGAGGTGCGCGCGACGACGAGCGGTCAGCAGACCACCGTCGCCTTCGAGAGCGGGGAAATCGTCCTCCTCGCGCACGACGACCTCGGCGAGACCGTCGATGCGACACCCCGCCTCGTCGTCGACGCGTCAGGGCCGGTCATGCCCTTCGCGGACCGGCTGCTCGTCCCCACCGCCGGCAGCTCGATCGAGATCATCGACCTCTCGGGCGACCCCGCACCCGGAGAGAGTGCCGCGTGCACCGGCGCATCCGATGCGGATACCACGCGGGTCGGCGCCGTGTTCACCTGCGACGCCGGGGCTGTGCTCTTCACACGAGAGGTCGGCGGCGCGCTCGCCGCTGAGCCGATCCCCTTCCCTGTCGAGGCCCCGCCGCCGACGACTCTGTCCGGACGCGCGGATCGGCCCGACCTCGCCGGCGTCGCGGGTGAGATCGGAGCGTGGCTGCTCGATGTGCGCGAGCGGCGGTGGACGCTGCTCCGCTCGGAGGTCCCGTTGATCCGGGCGGTCGCGCTCGGCGACGATGGCAGCCGCACGGTCGTCCTCGACATCGACGGTCGGGTGCGGGTGCTCGCCCCGGACGGGGAGGTGCTCGTCCGGACCGAACCGCTGTTGGCGGCATCCGTCGCCGCTCCCGCTTTGCGCGATCGCGTGCAGCTTGTCGTCGACGCGCGCCATGCGTACCTCACCGACCCGGCCGACGGGGCGGTGCACGAGATCGATCACCGCGACGGCCGCGTCGCCCGCACCTTCACCGACCTGGACCCCTGGTTCGTCCAGCAGGTCGGCTGATCCTCGACGACTCCGTCGTCGTCGCGCATCCCGCGCACCCACCCAGAAGAAAGAGAGACGATCCATGTCCCGACCCCGCAGCCGCCTCGCGAACGGCGCCCTCGGCCTGATCGCCGCCGTGGCGCTCGCCGGATGCGCGACGACCGCGCCCGGTGCCGAGAACTCCGATGCCCCTGCCGCCGAGGAGCACCACGAGGGCGACACCCGCATCGCCGTTACCTACGACGGCGGTGTGCTCGTGCTCGACGGCGAGACACTCGACGTCGTCGGGCAGGCCGAACTCGGCGGCTTCCTCCGTGTCAACGACGCCGGCGACCATGACGGACACGTCTTCGTCTCCGCGGATGACGGCTTCCACGTGCTCGACTCCGGTCTCGCATCGGGCACGGTGACGTTCACCGGGAGGTGTTCCGATGCCGTCGCGCCCGGCCATGCCACCCCGCACGCAGGACGGACGGCGCTGTTCGACGACGGCACCGGCGAGGTGCAGATCTTCGACACGGATGCCGTGGGCTCTGGCACGCTCCCGCCGACCGACACCCTCACCTCGGACACCGCCCACCACGGCGTCGCGATCGAACTCGCCGACGGCACGACCCTGTCGACCATCGGCACCTCCGAGACGCGCAGCGGCGTGCGGCACCTCGCGGCGGACGGCACCGAGCTCGCGCGCGACGAGCAGTGCCCCGGCGTGCACGGCGAGGGGGCGCTGAAGGACGAGGTCGTGATCTTCGGCTGCGAGGACGGCGTGCTGGTGTTCGACGCGGGCGCGTTCACCAAGCTCGATGCGCCGGACGACTTCGGCCGCACGGGCAACGCCTACGTGACGGAGACCAGCTCGATCGCGTTCGGCGACTACAAGACCGATCCGGATGCCGAGGGCTACCTGCTGTCACAGCTCGTGCGCGTCGACACCGATGCCGGGGAGATCTCGGTGGTCGATCTTCCCGGTGACCTCCGGTACACGTGGCGTGGTGTCGGCCGCAGCGGGCATGACGATGTCATCGTGCTCGGAGCCGACGGCACCCTCTCCGTGCTCGACGAAGACGGAGCGCTGCAGGAGTCGTGGCCGGTCATCGACGCGTGGGAGAGCCCGACCGAGTGGCAGCAGCCGCACCCGGGGTTGCGCGTGGTGGGCGACATCGCCTACGTGACCGAGCCGTCGAAGAGCCGCATCCTCGCGGTCGACCTGCACACGGGAGAGGTGTCGGCCGAAGCCACCCTCGACGTGGTGCCGAACGAGTTCGTGGTGGTCGGCGCCGCCGGGCACTGACCCGGATCCGTTCGGCGTGACGATCCGCCGACGAGATGACGATGAGCCGACGGTTCGGTGCCGGAACCTCGGTGATTCGTCGTCCCGTCGGCGAATCGTATGCCCTCAGGCCGAGCGTGTCGGCGTCAGTCCGGTTCGATGCTCAGGACGGTCGTGCGCATCCCGTCCGACTCGTACTGCACCGGCATCCCGGGGTGCGACACCGAGAACCAGAAGACGCCGTCCTCGGTGTCGTACCGCCGGCAGGTCAATTCGCCCAGGGGGGAGGGGAGGGTCACGGTCGACACGCTCGTGGTGCCGGCGTCGAACGCCGCGTGCCCCTGCAGCTCGGCCCACGTCACACGGCTCGACACGACCGCCTTCGGGTCTGCGACCGCCCAGCGGTCGAGCGTCGCCCCCTCGTCGTCGACGTCGTGGAAGCGGTTGACGTGCTCGCCGAGGGGTCCGTCCGGCCCCTCCAGCAGCAGGTGGATGGTCTTGCCCTGCCCCGTGGCGTCGCGGATCTCGGCGGCCGTGAACGGCGTGGGCAGGAGTCCGGGGCCGAGCAGGTGCGGATCGGATTCTGTCATGATGCCAGTCTGCGCCCTCCGGCCGACCCGCAGGGATGGCGCTTCTCCAGTCCGGGGGCTATCTTTGTTTGACTACCGAAGCAAGATGATTCGAGGACACCGTGGCGCCGGCGACCCAGACCGTACATTCCGAGGGTGAGATCTTCCGGCTGGTGCGCACCGGAGCGGCCCAGTCACGCGCCGACCTGGCCCGCCTGACCGGCCTCTCCCCCTCGACCGTGGCACTTCGGGTGGAAGAGCTGATCGCCCACGGCTACATCGAGGAGAACGGCGAGGGGAGTCGCGTGGTGGTCGTCGGCCCCGTGTGCTCACGGTGAGGGCCGGTGGCAGCGTCGTCGCCGGTGTGGAGCTCGGAGAGCAGCATGCGACCGTGGCGCTGTTCGATCGCCGCGCCGAGGTCGTCGTGTCGACCGTCGCTCAGGTCTCGCTCCTGGACGGCGTCGAGAGCGTCGTCGGCCAGGTGTGGGAGTCGGCACGGGAGCTCGCGAAGGCCAACGGCGGGCTGACCCTCGAGGGCATCGCGATGAGCCTGCCGGGACCGGTGGACTCGCGCACCTCCCGGCTCCTGGCCGATGCGGATGCCGGGATGGAACGGCGTCGACGTCGGCGAGGTGCTCGGCTCCGTCACGGGGCTGCCGTTCCTGATCGACAACGACGCGAACGCGATGGCCGTCGGGGAGTTCATCGAGCGCGGCGGCGAGCAGGAGCAGCTGGTCTTCGTGAAGGCGGGCAGCGGCATCGGCTGCGGCATCATCCTGGAGGGCGCGGTCTACCGCGGGTTCCGGGGCGTCGCCGGCGACATCAGCCACGTCGCCCTGCACAACGCGCCGCCGATCATCTGCTCGTGCGGTCGGGTCGGCTGCCTCGACGTGGTCGCCAGTGGCGCAGCGATCGTCGACGCGCTCAAGGAGGCGGGAGTCGCGGTCGAGACCCTCGACGACGTGCTCGCCCTCGCGCAGGATGCTCACCCCAAGGCCACCTCCGCGCTGCGCGAGGCCGGCGCGCGTACGGGGAGGTGCTCGCCACGATCATCAACTTCTTCAACCCGCAGGCGCTCGCGCTCGGGGGACGCCTGGCCACGGCGGATGCGTTCGTCGCCGGCGTGCGGCAGGCGCTGTTCACGCTCTGCCTGCCCATGTCGACCGATGCCCTGGAGATCGGCGTCAGCCGAGCGGGCGCGCTCGCCGGCGCACGCGGAGTGGCATGGGAGTTGCTGGAGCGGATGCTCGACCCCGCCCGGATCGATGAGGAGCTGCGCACCGCGGCGGCCTGACCTCATCGTAGCTTCGAAAATCGACTCAAGTTCCTACTCATTCGGAATAAGACGTCGGGTTTTCTTCGAGCTGCGATCTAGACTCGAAGCATGACCGCGACCTCCCTGCTTCCGCGCATCGCCATCGCCGGCATGGCCATCGAGTCCAGCACCTTCTCGCCCCACCGTGCGGGCGAGCGGGACTTCCTGCGCGTGGAGGGCGACGAGCTCGTGACGCGCTACGACGCTGCTGCGCGACGGCGAGCTCACGGATCGAGCCGAGTGGCTCCCGGTCTACTACGCCCGCTCGATCCCCGGCGGTGCGGTGCTGCGCGAGGTCTACGAGAGCATCAAGGCGCGCATCTGCGACGGGCTGCGCGCCCTGGTCGCCGACGGGCAGAAGCTGGACGGGCTCTTCTTCGACATCCACGGCGCGATGAGTGTCGACGGCCTGGACGACGCCGAGGGCGACCTGATCACCGCCATCCGCGAGGTGATCGGCGCCGACGTCGTGGTGTCCGCGTCGATGGACCTGCACGGCAACGTCTCGCGCACCCTGATCGAGAACGTCGACATCATCACGTGCTACCGGCTGGCCCCGCACGAAGACACGTGGGAGACGCGCGACCGCGCGATCCGCAACCTCGTCGAGGCGCTCGAGAGCGGCGTCACCCCGCGCCGCGCATGGGTGCGCGTGCCGATCCTGCTCCCCGGCGAGAAGACCAGCACCAGGGTGGAGCCGGCCAAGAGCCTGTATGCGCGGATCCCCGAGATCGAGGCGCGACCGGGCATCACCGACGCCGCGATCTGGATCGGCTACGCGTGGGCGGATGAGCCGCGCTGCCACGCGACGGTCGTCGTGACCGGTACCGATGACGCGGCGACGGCCGCAGCCGCGGAGGAACTGGGCCGCGCATTCTGGGACGTGCGCGACGACTTCGAGTTCGTCGGCCCTCCCGGCACCCTCGACGAGGGGATCGCCGCAGGACTCGCTGCGACCGACACCCCGTACTTCATCAGCGACTCGGGTGACAACCCCGGTGCCGGCGGCACGGGTGACGTCACCTGGACGCTCGCGCAGCTGCTGCGCAAGCCCGAGCTCACCTCCGACGGCGCGCCCGTCACGCTGTGCGCGTCGGTGTTCGACAAGGGCGCCCTCGAGGTCCTGCGCGCGCACACCGTCGGCGACAGGGTGTCGGTCGAGGTCGGAGCCCGGATCGACAGCGGACCGCACGGACCGGTCCTCGTCGAAGGCGTGCTGCACAGCCTGCACGAGGGCGATGTGGATGCGGGCGGCATCGCGGTCATCCGCGTCGGCGGCCTGCACGTGATCGTCACGGAGTTCCGCAAGGCCTACCACGACGTCTCCGACTTCACCTCGATCGGACTCGACCCCGTCGCGGCGCAGATCGTCGTCACCAAGATCGGTTACCTCGAGCCGGAGCTGTACGCGATCATGCGCGGGTGGACGCTCGCCCTCACCCCCGGAGGCGTGGATCAGGACCTCGAGCGCCTCGGGCACCACCGCATCCAGCGGCCCATGCATCCGTTCGACGCCTTCGCGGGGACCCCCGACCTCTCGGCAGAGATGGTCGGCTGAGAGCTGCCCCAGCTTTCCCCCGCTATCGAATGAAGTTAGTTACTTAAACGTAACAAGCCTGACTTTTGCGGCTGACTTTATTCGGGCATGATGCAAAGTACGTCACAAATTGGACGAACGCTTCGGGTGACGGGGCGTTGAACAAGGAGGTTTACATGCGATCTCAGTCGCTGCGCCGCCGGTTGCTCGCCCCCCTGGGTGCGCTCGCCGTCGCGACGCTCGCCCTCACCGCGTGCCAGGCCGGCACCTCGGGAGACAGCGAGGCAGGCGAGAAGGACACGGTCAGCTTCGCCCTTCAGGTGGGCACCGGACCCAACTGGATCCTGCCGATCTCGTCGCCCGACAAGATGGCGACGCACAACAGCGCCATCAAGGCGACGATGTGGCCGCGCCTGTTCGAGTACAACGGCGTCGACGGCGAGATGGGCTGGGACGAGCTGGCCTCCGCCGCGAAGTCCTACGAGTTCTCCGACGACCGCAAGACCATCACGATCACGCTGAACGACCTCGACTGGTCGGACGGCGAGCCCGTCACCTCGCGCGACGTGGAGTTCTGGTACAACCTGGTGCGCTTCAACGGCGAGAAGACCGGTGGCTACTCCGCCGGCCTCATGCCGGACAACATCACCGAGTTCACGACCATCGACGACAAGACGTTCTCGCTGACGATGGACAAGGTCTACAACGAGGAGTTCCTCCTCGGCAACCAGCTCAGCCTGATCTACCCGATGCCGCAGCACGTGTGGGACAAGACCAGCGCCGACGGCGAGATCGGCGACCACGACCGTGACCAGGCCGGGGCGACCGCGGTCCTCGACTACCTCTTCTCCGAGGCCGAGGACATGAAGACCTACGCCACCAACGACCTGTGGAAGACCGTCGCCGGTCCCTACACGGTCAAGAGCTGGTCGGACTCGGGCCTGGTGGAGCTCACCGCCAACAAGGAGTACACCGGCGAGGACAAGCCCAGCATCGAGAACGTCGAGTTCCTGCCCTTCACCTCGGCCGACGCCGAGATGAACGTCGTGCGCTCGGGTGACGTCGACTACGGCTACGTCACCAGCTCGCAGCTCACGAACGAGAAGCAGTTCACCGACCTCGGCTACAGCATCGAGCCGTGGGCCGGCTGGTCGATCACGTACATGCCGTACAACTTCGCCAACCCCGAGAAGGGCTCCTTCTACAAGCAGCTCTACGTGCGTCAGGCCCTGCAGCACGCGGTCGACCAGGAGACCATCTCCGAGGTCGTCTGGCACGGTGCGGCGACGCCCGACTACGGCCCGATCCCGCAGACCGCGGATTCCAACGGCCTGTCCGACGTGCAGAAGGACAACCCCTACCCGTTCGACCTGAAGAAGGCCGAGAAGCTGTTCACCGACAACGGCTGGGTCAAGGGATCCGACGGCACGCTCGAGTGCGCCGAAGCCGGCGCGGGCGCAGGTCAGTGCGGCGAGGGCATCGCCGCGGGTGACAAGGCGGAGATCGTCGTCACCACGCAGAACGGCTCGCAGGAGACCGACAACATGATGGCCGAGATCCAGTCGTCGCTGGGCAAGATCGGCGTCAAGATGACGATCGACTCCAAGCCGCTGGACACCGTCCTCACGCAGGCGCAGGAGTGCAAGACCGGCAGCGCGTGCACGTGGGAGCTCGTCTTCTTCGGCACCGCGGGCAGCTGGTACTTCCCGCCCTACGCCACCGGTGAGCGCGTCTTCGCGAAGGACACCAAGTGGAACGCCGGACAGTACGACAACCCCGAGGCCGAGGAGCTCGTCCAGGCGATGGCCTTCTCGACCGACCCCGAGATCGCGAAGAAGTACTCCGAGTACCTCGCCACCGACCTCCCGGTCATGTGGATGCCGAACCCGGTGTACCAGGTCTCGGTCGTCCGTGACGGACTCGACATCGCCACCCAGGACCCGGGCGCGTCGTTCCTTCCGCAGCGTTGGTCCTGGACCAAGTAACGAGCAGGTGACATGAGCGTGGTGGAAGCAGCGCAGAACGCGCAGCAGCAGAAGAAGGAGAGGGCCGGCGGCCCCCGGTTCTGGTGGTACCTGTTGCGACGGGTCGGCCAGGGCGGGATCGTCATCCTCATCGTGACGCTGATCGTGTTCGCGCTGCTCCACCTCGCGATGCCGCAGGGGCCGGCCGCCGGCATCCTCGGCATGCAGGCCTCGCAGGCGCAGATCGACGCCTTCAACAAGGAGAACGGCTTCGATCTGCCCCTGTGGCAGCAGTACTTCCACTTCCTCGCCCAACTCGTCCAGGGCGACCTCGGGGACTCCTTCAAGCTGAACAGGCCGGTGGCCGACGCGATCGGGCAGCGGCTTCCGAAGACGCTGATCCTCGCCCTGATCTCGATGCTGTTCGCGCTGATCATCGCGATCCCGATGGGCATCTTCCAGGCCGTGCGCCGCGGCAAGGCCGCCGACTACGCACTGACGACGGTGAACTTCATCGTCTACTCCACGCCGTCGTTCTTCCTCGGGCTCATCCTCGTGATCGTGTTCGCGCAGTGGCTGCGGCTCGTGCCCGCCCAGGCGCCGCAGGGCGAGACCGTCGGCGACGTGCTCGCGAACCCCGCCGGCCTCGTGCTCCCCGTGCTCACCGCCGCGCTCGGCATCATCGCGACCTTCTCGCGGTACATGCGGTCGGCGACGATCGACAACCTGTCCGAGGACTACGTCCGCACCGCCAGGGCCAAGGGCACCTCGGTGCCCGTCGTGATCACCCGTCACGTGGTGCGCAACTCGCTCACGCCCGTGATCGCCATGCTCGGCTACTACCTGCCGGTCATGTTCGGCGGCATGATCGTCGTCGAGTCGCTCTTCAACTACCCCGGCATGGGGCTGCTGTTCTGGACCTCCGCCCAGACCTCCGACTACCCCGTGCTGATCGGCTGCATCCTCGTGATCGCGCTCGCGACGGTCATCGGATCGCTCCTCGCCGACATCATCCAGGCGCTGCTCGATCCGCGCACCCGAGAGGAGCTCTCGTGAGCACGACCACCATCGTGATGCGCACGTTGACCCCGCGTCAGCGCGGCATGCGCCGCTTCCTGCAGAACAAGCTCGCGGTCTTCGGCATCGTGACCATCGTCCTGTTCCTGCTCTTCTGCTTCCTGGGCCCGCTGATCCATCCGACGGATCAGATCCACACCGACCTCCGCAGCACCATGCTGCCGCCGGGGAGCCCCGGCCACCCGCTGGGCACCGACGACGTCGGGTACGACGTGCTCGGACGGCTCATGGTCGGCGGCCAGATCTCGATCCTGATCGGGCTCGCCGCCGGCATCCTCGCCACCGTCATCGGCACCCTCTGGGGCGCGATCGCCGGTTACGTCGGCGGCGCCGTCGACACCGTGATGATGCGCGTCGTCGACGCCGGCATCGCGATCCCGGCGACCTTCCTGCTGCTGATCCTCTCCGCGATCCTGCGCCCGAGCGTCCCGCTCATGATCTGCGTGATCGGCCTCGTCTCCTGGCTCGTCCCGGCCCGTCTCGTGCGGGCCGAGTCGATCTCGCTCAAGTCGCGCGAGTACGTGCTGGCGCTGCGAGCGATGGGCGGCACCCACTCGCGGGCCGTGCTCAAGCACATCGTCCCGAACACCGTGGGCACGATCGTCGTGAACGCCACCTTCCAGGTCGCCGACGCGATCCTGCTCGTCGCCTACATCTCGTTCCTCGGCATGGGGCTGCAGAAGCCGGCCACCGACTGGGGCGCCATGCTCACCAGCGGCATCACCTACACGTACGCGGGCGCCTGGTGGCTCATCTTCCCCGCCGGATTCTGCATCGTGCTGACGGTCTGCGCCTTCAACAGCATCGGCGACGGACTCCGCGACTTCTTCGACGTGAAGGGGCGTGCCGCATGAGCGACGCACTGCTGTCGGTCTCCGACCTGAAGGTCACGTTCCGCACCGAGGACGGATCCGTCGAGGCCGTGAAGGGCATCGACCTCGAGGTGCGTCCGGGAGAGGTGCTGGCGCTCGTCGGCGAGTCAGGCTCCGGCAAGTCGGTCACGGCCATGGCCATCCTCAAGCTGCTGCCGCGGACGGCGACGGTCACCGGGTCGATCTCCCTCGCCGGACGCGAACTCCTCCCGCTCGCGGAAGCCGAGATGAACGCCGTGCGCGGCGCCGAGATCTCCATGGTGTTCCAGGAGCCGATGACCGCGCTCAACCCGAGCATGCGGATCGGCGACCAGATCACCGAGGCCATCCTCAACCACCGCGACATCTCGAAGGCGGAGGCCTGGAAGCGCGCGGTCGAGATGCTCCAGCGCGTGGGTATCCCCGACCCTGCGCGTCGGGCGAAGAGCTACCCGCACGAGCTGTCCGGCGGGCAGCGCCAGCGCGTGGTCATCGCGATCGCCCTCGCGTGCGAGCCGCAGCTGATCATCGCCGACGAGCCGACCACCGCGCTCGACGTCACGGTGCAGGCCGAGATCCTCGACCTCATCCGGCGGCTCGCCGCGGAGTCGGGCACCGCGTTCCTGCTGGTGACGCACAACATGGGCGTGGTCGCCGACATCGCCGACCGGGTCGCCGTGATGTTCCGCGGCACGATGGTCGAGGTGGGCGACACGCGCACCGTGCTCACCGCACCCCGCGAGGCCTACACCAAGAAGCTGCTCAGCGCCGTGCCCTCGCTGCCCGACATCGCGACCGTGATCGAACGGGAGCCCGAGACCGAGGTGCCGGCCGCCGTGCTCGAGCTCGATGCCGCGAGTGTGACGTACCGCCGCGGTGGGCGTCCGTTCCTCGCGCTCGACGGGGTGAGCCTCGCGATCGCACCGGGCGAGATCGTCGGGCTGGTCGGGGAATCCGGCTCCGGCAAGTCGACTCTCGGGCGTGCGGCGCTCGGTCTGCTGCCGCTGTCGAGCGGTTCGATCACCCTGTTCGGCGAGAAAGTCGGACGCGGAGGAGTCTCCGGGCGTCGCGAGCGCGCGCTGCGCGGACGTGTCGGAGCGATCTTCCAGGACCCCGGCTCCAGCCTCGACCCCCGCATGACCGTGGGGAGGCGATCGCCGAGCCGCTGCTCGTGCAGCGTCGACGCGTCTCGACCACCGCGGCCGGGCGTCGGACCAGGGTGGCCGAGCTGCTGGACGCCGTGGAACTGCCGACGAACTACGCCTCCCGCTACCCGCACGAGCTCTCGGGAGGCCAGCGCCAGCGCATTGGCCTCGCCAGGGCGATCGCGCTGGAGCCCGAGCTGATCATCGCCGACGAGCCGACCTCGGCTCTCGACGTGTCGGTGCAGGCGGCCGTGCTCGACGTGCTGCGCACCCTGCAGGAGAAGATGCATTTCGCCTGCCTGTTCATCAGCCACGACCTGGCGGTCGTGCACGAGATCTCCGACCGGGTCGCCGTGATGCTGAAGGGCGAGATCGTCGAGACCGGTTCCGCGGATGACGTGCTCCTCGCCCCGCAGCACCCCTACAGTCGACGCCTGCTGGCGTCGGTCCCCGTGCCCGACCCCGACAAGCAGGCGCTGCGGCGGGGAGGCCCGAGCGGCCGCCCTGGTGATGACGCAGTGACCGCGGGAGGACCGAGCCGAACGAGCAGGGGTGTGAGCCACGTGGGACCTGTCGTCCTGGGGCTCGACGTCGGCGGATCGAGCGTGAAGCACCTGCTCGCCCCCGCCCTGGCATCGATGGACGCTCCTCCGACACCGCTCGCCCGCGGCCGACACTCGACGCCCAAGGCCGCGCCCGTCGAGGGGCTGTCCGCCATCGTGGACTCCCTCCGCGGCGACGCCGACCTGGAGCGCGTGGTGCTGTCGATCCCGGGGCTCGTGGACGAGGCGGAGGGCGTCGTCGTGCGCTCGACCAACATCCCCTCGCTCGACGGCCGTCCGCTCGGTGCCCAGCTCAGCGGCGCACTCGGCGTCCCCGTCGATGTGATCAACGACGGCCACGCTGCGGCTGTCGCGGAGGCCTCGTGGGGTGCGGGCGCCGGCATCGACGATGTGTTCGTGCTCGCACTCGGCACCGGGATCGCGGGGGCGCACGTCGCGCACGGACGCGTCGTGCCCGGGGCGCACGGCTCCGCTGGGGAGCTCGGCCACATCACGATCGAGCCCGACGGCCACCTCTGCTCCTGCGGACGGCGCGGCTGCCTCGAGACCATCATCGGCGCCCCCGCTCTGCGCAGAGCCTGGGCGAAGGCCGGGGTGCGGGAGGTCCGGAGAAGCTGCTCGCGGCCAGCAACGCCGGGGATGCCGCGGCCACGGCGATCGTCGAGCGCGCATCGTCGGCGCTCGCCGAGGCGATCCTCACCCTCTGCGCCCTCGTGGACCCGGGGTGCATCGTCATCGGCGGCGGACTCGCCCAGGCGCCGCACGAGCTCGTGACGCTCGCGGCGCGGTATGTGAGCGCGCGCGCCTCGTTCCACCGGGTTCCGCCCATCGTGCCCGCGACGCTCGGGGAGTGGGCGGGCGTGAACGGCACGGTGCTCACGGCGCTCCGTCGCCAGCACGCCCTGGTCTGACTCCGCGGCAGGGGCGGGGGCGGGTCAGGCGGCCTTCATCTGGATCAGCTGGATGAGGTTGCCGCAGGTGTCGTCGAGCACCGCGACCCATGCCGTGCCGATATCGGTCGGCGGCTGGGTGAAGACGACGCCGAGTCCGGTCAGGCGCGCATGCTCGGCGGCGAGGTCGTCGACGGCGAACTGAGCGAGCGGGATGCCGTCTTCGACGAGAGCATCGCGATACGGCTTGACCGCCGGGTGCCCGGAGGGCTCCAGCAGGAGCTCCGGTCCGTCGGGCGCTTCGGGCGACCGCACCGTGAGCCATGCGGCATCGCCGAGGGGGATGTCGTGGTGCTTCGTGAAGCCGAGCACGTCGGTGTAGAACGCCAGAGCCGTGCGCTGGTCGTCGACGAAGATGCTTGTCAGTTCGATTCTCATGGGGTGCTCCGTGTGTACGGCCACCGCTCGGCGATGCGGGCGAGAGGCTCCGGGTGGAAATAGTGGAACTTGGATCGTCCGCGTCGTTCCGTGGAGATCAGTTCCGCGGACTCGAGCACGGCGAGGTGCTGCGAGACGGCCTGTCGAGTCAGCGTCACACCGTGGCGCATGGTCAGGGTGGTGCAGATCTCGAACAGGGTCTGTCCGTCGTGCACCGACAGCTCGTCGAGGATGAGGCGCCTCGTCTCGTCATCGAGTGCGTGGAACAGATCGGTCATCCGTTCATGATAGGCAAGTGGAGACTTGCATATCAAGGGATACGCGGTGTCGCTGAGTGCACGGCCTCTTGCCGAGTGCACGGCTTCCGTGCGTCGGTACGCCGTGCACTCGACGACAAGCCGTGCACTCGGCGGCAGGACGGATGCTCGGGAGGGGAGAGGAGAGGAGGGGCATATGCCCAGGACACTCGCGTAAAATCGGCACAATGACCGACGCCCCCTCCGACGCTGCACCCGACCTCGGACCGGGCGTCGACCCCGACGATCTCGCCACGACTCTTCGCGTCCTCTCCGAGCTGCACCAGATCGACAACGAGCATCCGGACTTCGTCGCCGTGCGCCACGCGACCGCCGCGATGTTCAAGGCCGTCAAGCGCGTGCGCCGCAAGGAGATCCGCGACGCGATCGCCGAAGCCGACAAGGCCGTGGTCGCCCGCACCGCCACGGGAGCACCCGACCGCATCGACGACGAGACCCGCGGCAACGACCTCGCGACCAGTGTCGTGGACGCCCCGATCGCCGGCGAGCTGCTCAAGCGCGCAACTGCTACATCTGCAAGCAGCCGTACACGCAGGTCGACGCCTTCTACCACCAGCTCTGCCCCGACTGCGCGCGCTTCAGCCACGGCAAGCGCAACGCCCGCACCGACCTCACCGGCAAGCGCGCCCTGCTCACGGGCGGCCGCGCCAAGATCGGCATGCACATCGCGCTGCGGCTGCTCCGCGACGGCGCGCACACCACGATCACCACTCGCTTCCCTCGCGATGCCGTGCGCCGCTTCTCGGCCCTGCCCGACTCGGCCGACTGGCTGCACCGACTGCGCGTCGTCGGCATCGACCTGCGCGACCCCGCCCAGGTGATCGGCCTCGCCGACTCGGTCGCGGCTCAAGGTCCGCTCGACATCCTCATCAACAACGCGGCCCAGACCGTTCGCCGCTCGCCCGGTGCGTACTCGCTGCTCGCGGATGCCGAGCTGCAGCCCCTGCCCGACGGACCGCTGCCCGAGATGGAGACGTTCGGGCACACCGCCGACCCGCATCCGCAGGCGCTGCAGGCCTCCGTCGATGCGCATCCGCTGCTCTCGGTCGCAGCCCTCGGCGGCACGGTCGCCGAGCAGGGCGGGCAGGCCCTCACGGCCGAAGACCTCGCCAGGCTCGCCATGGCTCCCGGCTCCTCGTCGCTCGAGAAGCACGCCGACGGCACGGCCATCGACGCGGGAGGACTCGTGCCCGATGTGAACCGCGTCAACAGCTGGGTGCAGTCGATCGAGCAGGTCGATCCGCTCGAGATGCTCGAGGTGCAGCTCGCGAACACCACCGCGCCCTTCCTGCTGATCAGTCGTCTTCGGGCGTCGATGGCCGCGTCGTCGTCGCACCGGAAGTACGTCGTGAACGTCTCGGCGATGGAGGGGCAGTTCTCCCGCCGCTACAAGGGTCCTGGGCACCCGCACACGAACATGGCCAAGGCGGCTCTGAACATGCTGACCCGCACCAGTGCGGGCGAGATGCTCGAGAAGGACGGCATCCTGATGACCGCGGTCGACACCGGCTGGATCACCGACGAGCGTCCGCACTACACGAAGGTGCGCCTGGCCGAAGAAGGCTTCCACGCCCCGCTCGACCTCGTCGACGGCGCCGCCCGCGTGTACGACCCGATCGTGCGCGGCGAGGCCGGCGAAGACATCCACGGCGTGTTCCTGAAGGACTACGAGCCCAGCCCCTGGTGACGGCGAGTGCGCGTCAGTGGGCGCGTTCGGCGAGGTTCGCCGAGGCCCACTGCCCCAGCTGATCGAGGATCGGCAACAGGCCGGTCCCGCTCGGGGTGAGCGCATACGACACGGTGACCGGCGGGCCGGGGTCGACCGTGCGGGCCACGAGCCCGGCATCGGCGAGTTCCGCCAGTCGGTCGGACAGCACGGTGTCGCTGATGCCGGCGACGGCGCGGCGAAGGACGACGAAGGTCGAGGGCCCGCCTCCGAGCGACGACACGATCATGCCGTTCCACCGTTTTCCGAGCACGCTGAAGGCCAGTGTGACGGCGGCGTCGCACACCTGACGCTCTTCCTCGACCTCGGCCATGCCCACATCCTACCCGTGCTACGTTAACCAATGTCGCTCATAAAAAGCTAGTGACTACGAAAACGAGAGGTAGGCCCATGTCCCTGTTCCGCCTGGATGCCAGCATCCTTCCCGCGTCGTCCGCCAGCCGCGCGCTCGCCGACATCGTCGAGGCCGAGTGGACCGCGTCCCACCCCGACTCGACCGTGCTCCGCCGCGACCTGGCCAGCGACCCGGTGCCGGCGACCGCGTGGGCGGATGCCGTCACAGGCGGCTTCGTCGACGAGGCGCAGCGCACCCCCGCACAGAACGAGGCCCGCGCGCTCGCGACGTCGTTCGCCGACGAGCTGATCAGCGCCGACGCGCTGCTCATCGCCGTGCCGCTGTACAACTACGGGGTCTCGCAGCACTTCAAGACCTGGTTCGACCTGGCCTACACCGACTCGCGCATCGACCCGACAGGCACGGCGCTCAACGGCAAGCCCGCGACGCTCGTCACAGTGCTCGGCGGCAACTACGCGGAGGGCTCGCCCAAGGAGGGCTGGGACCACTCGACCGGCTGGCTGCGCCGCGTGCTCGAAGACGTGTGGGGCCTCGACCTCCGCGTGGTGCAGCGTCCGTTCACGCTGGTCGGGGTGAACCCGGCGCTCGATGCGTTCGCCGACACCGCCCGCGAGCTCAAGGAGAACGCCGAGGCCGACGCCCGCACCTTCGGCCGCGAGCTGGCCGCGACGCGCGATCCTCGCGTGGCCTGAACCCCGACTCCGTCCACCTGTCGGGCGAGCGGACGGATGTCGGACCGGAGACCGCGTTCCGGTCCGACATCCGTGAATCCCTCCGACATCCGTGCACTCGCGGGAGGATACCGGGGCGGAGCGGACGGGTCAGCCGAGGGGTGCGGGGTAGGGGTGCGGCAGCCAGACCGTCACGATCAGGCCCCCTCCCTGCGCGGGGTGAGCACCAGCGTGCCGCCGTGCGCCTGCGTGATGCGGTCGACGATCGCGAGGCCGAGACCCGCGCCGGCATGATCGTCGCTGCGGGTGCGCTCGGCACCGCGCTGGAACGGTTCCACCAGCGTCGCCACGCGGTGGGCCGGCAGCACCTCGCCCGTGTTCTCGACCACGAGCGCGACCGCGTGCGGCATCGTATGCGTGCGCACCGCGACCGAGCCGCCGAACGACAGGTTGTGCACGATCGCATTGAGCACGAGGTTCGTGACAAGCTGCGGCAGCAGGGCCGCCGATCCGAGCACCGGGGCGGGAGCGCCACCCACCTCCACCGCGACGCCTCGGCGATCCGCGAGCGGGACCAGTGCCTCCACCGCCTCCTCCGCGAGAAGCGAGAGGTCGACGATCTCGCGGGTGAACGTCCGACGATCCGCGCGACTGAGCAGCAGCAGGGCCTCGGTCAGATCGATCGCGCGTGTGTTGACCTCTCGGAGGCGGGAGATCAGCGCATCCACATCGCGATCCGGATCGTCGCGCGCGACCTCGAGCAGGGTCTGCGAGATCGCGAGGGGCGTCCTCAGCTCGTGCGAGGCGTTGGCGGCGAAGCGCTGCTGCTCAGCCACATGCGCCTCGAGCTGCTCGAGCATCGCATCGAACACGTCGGCGAGGTCGCGGAACTCGTCACGGCGTCCCGGAAGGCTCACCCGGTGCGACAGCGATCCCTGCGCCGCGAGCCGAGCCGCGTCGCCGATGCGCTCGAGCGGCGCCAGCATCCGTCCGGCGAGCAGCCATCCCCCGCCGAGGCCGAGCGCGAGCAGCACGACCATGACCGTCGCGGCGACCGGCACGAAGGCGCGGATCAGGTCGGACCGGTTCGGTACGCGGAGGTCGGTGAGCACCGGGATCTGCACGTCAGGGACGTAGCGCAGCAGGTACAGGGCCACCGCGGCGAGCAGCAGCAGCCCCGACACCACGACGATCCCCGCATAGCTGAGCGTGAGCTTGAGGCGGGCGCTCATCCCGCGGCGCCTAGGCATCCGCATCCGTCCCGATCCGATACCCGACACCCGGCACGGTGAGGATCAGCCACGGCTCCCCCAGGCGCTTGCGCAGCGACGAGACCGTGATGCGCACGGCATTCGTGAACGGGTCGGCGTTCTCGTCCCAGGCGCGTTCGAGCAGCTCTTCGGCGCTGACGACCCCGCCGCCCGCGTCGACGAGCACCTCGAGCACGGCGAACTGCTTGCGGGTGAGGGCGACGTAACGGTCGTCGCGGTACACCTCGCGGCGGAACGGATCCAGACGCAGCCCGGCGACCTCCAGCACAGGCGGACGGCTGCGCTGGCGTCGTCGATCGAGGGCACGCAGGCGCAGCACGAGCTCCCGCAGCTCGAACGGTTTGGTGAGGTAGTCGTCGGCTCCGATCTCGAAACCCGTCGCCTTGTCGTCGAGGCGGTCGGCGGCGGTCAGCATCAGGATCGGGATGCCGCTGCCCGAGGCCACGATCCATCGGGCGATGTCGTCGCCGGAGGGACCGGGCACGTCGCGGTCGAGCACGGCGATGTCGTAGGCGTTGATGCTCAGCAGCTCCAGCGCGGTGTCGCCGTCGCCGGCGATGTCGGCCGCGATCGCCTCCAGGCGCAGGCCGTCGCGCACCGCCTCGGCGAGGTAGGGCTCGTCCTCGACGATCAGCACACGCATGGCTGCGATCCTACGCAGTGCGGCATATCGGGAGCATATGGAAAAGCGCATACGCCCCGGCAACCGCGCCCCTTCTTCACTGGGAGCATGAACACCCGCACCACCTCCCATCCCCCACGAGCGCGCCGTCGCCGTCGGGTCGTCGTCACCCTGGCCACTGCGGTCGCCGTGGTCGTCCTCGCGTTCGGCCTTCAGCAGTCGCTGTCGGTCGCCTTCGCCGACGCGACCCGCACCGGACCGGCGCCCTCACCCACTCCGGAGTACGACAGCGGAGACGTCACCGGCTCGGTCATCGCACCGAGCGAGGCCGACGGCGTGATCCGCGACGACGACAAGCCGACCGTGTTCGATGTGGACCGGGTCGCGATCGGCAACCTCGATCCCGCGCTGCGGGAGGCGTTGCAGCGCGCCGCATCCGACGCCGACGCGGACGGCATCACGTTCCGGGTCAACAGCGGATGGCGCTCTCCCGCGCTGCAGGAGCGGATGCTGCAGGACGCGATCGTGCAGTACGGGTCGGAGGACGAGGCCCGCCGCTGGGTGGCGACGCCGGAGACCTCGGAGCACGTGACGGGCGATGCGGTCGACCTGGGGCCGTGGCCCGCGCTGGACTGGCTCGCGCAACGCGGATCGCGCTACGGGCTGTGCCAGATCTACGCCAACGAACCGTGGCATTACGAACTGCGTTCAGACGCCGTCGACGACGGGTGCCCGGAGATGCTCGCCGATCCGACCGCCGACCCGAGGATGACCCGATGACCACTGTTCTCGCACCGCAGCGTGCCACCTTCTCGCGGCTGCATGCCCCCACGCTGTGTACGCTGCCGACGGCCGTCGCCGAGAACGTGCATCGCGTGCGGGCGGCCACGACCGCCCGCATCATGGCCGTCGTGAAGGCCGACGGCTACGGGCACGGGGCGGTCGCGGTCGCGACGGCCGCGGTCGCCGCGGGGGCGGGATGGCTCGGGGTGACAGATGTCGGCGAGGCGCGCGCGCTCCGGGAGTCGGGACTCTCGGTGCCGATCCTGTCGTGGCTGAATCCGTCGGGCGTGGATGCCGAGGAAGCCGCGACGCAGCGGGTCGACATCGCGGTCGGCTCCGCGGAGGAGCTGCGCCAGCTGATCGCCGATGCCGGGCGTCCGGTGCGTGTGCACCTGCACCTCGACACCGGCATGGCCAGAGGCGGGAGTCCGCTCGACGAGTGGCCGGAACTGCTCCGCCTCGCCCGCTCCGGTCGGGGCAGGGTCGAGGTGGTGGGGGTGATGGGCCATCTGCCCCGCGCGGACGAGGGGGACCCGGCGGCGAACGCGGCTGCGGTGCTGCGCATGCGGCAGGGGCGCGACGCCGTGCTGCGGGCCGGCTTCGGACCGGTGCTCGTGCACCTCGCCGCGACCTCCGGTGCGCTGACCGATCCGGCGACGCACTTCGGCATGGTGCGGATCGGCGCCGGCCTCGTGGGCATCGACCCGTCGGAGAGGACCGTGCTCGCCGGGGCGTCCCGCTGGACGGCGCCGGTCGTGCACAGCGTCCTCGCCTCCCCGGGCACCGCCGTCGGCTACGGCGGCGCGCACGTCACCGACCGGGAGACGCACCTCAGCGTCGTGGGGTGGGGTACGCCGACGGCATCCCTCGGGAGCTGGCGCCGGATGCGGGCGTCGAGATCGGGGGATGCGGCACCCGATCGTGGGGAGGGTGTCGATGGACCAGATCGTCGTCGACACCGGCGCGGTGCTGTTCCCCGCGGCACCGTCGCGACCGTGTTCGGACCCGACGGGGGAGCGGTGCCCGCCGTGCAGGATTGGGCGCGATGGGCAGGGAGCATCCCGCACACGGTCGTCACCGGCATCGGCACACGGGTGCAGAGGAGCGTGGCATGACGACGAACGTGCTGGTCATCGGCGGAGGGCAGAACTCCGAGCACGAGGTCTCGCTGGCCTCGGCAGCCGCTGTCGCGGCCGCGCTGCGGATGGGCGATCATGAGGTCACCAGCGTGACGATCGATCGCGGCGGGATCTGGCGAGTGGACGGGCGTCCGAACGGCGCGACTCCGGCAGAGTCGCTCGCCCTCGCTCTGCCGCTCCTCACCCGCACCGACGTGGTGTTCCCTGCGGTGCACGGCGCGCTCGGGGAGGACGGTGCCCTCGCGGCGCTGTGCGCGCTCGCCGGAGTGCCCGTGGTGGGGTCGGGGCTGCGGGCCGGGGCCATCGGCATGGACAAGTGGACGACCAAGCTGGTGGCGGACGCCGTGGGCCTCGGTACCGCGCGCGGACGGCTGGTCGCGGCGGAGGACATCGGCGACGTCGAGTTCGAGGGAGAGGTCGTGGTCAAGCCCGTGTCGGCAGGATCGAGCCACGGCGTGAGCCTGGTGACAGAGGAGGGGCAGCTGCTCGCGGCTCTGCGGGAGGCGGCGCGATTCGATCGGCGGATCCTCGTCGAGGAGGTGGTGCGGGGGCGGGAGATCGACGTCGCGGTGCTGCGCGAGAAGGGCGGTGTGCGGTGGGCGGCGCCCCCGCTGGAGATCCACGCGACCGGGTTGTTCGACACGGCTGCGAAGTACGACGGCAGTGCGCGGTTCACGGTCCCGGCCGTGCTCGACGCGGCGGAGACGGCCGCCCTCAAGCGGGCCGCGATCGCCGTGTTCGATGCTCTCGGGTGCGACGGGGTCGCGCGCATGGACTTCTTCCTCACCGAGCGGGGGCCGGTGCTGAACGAGGTCAACACGATGCCGGGGCTGACCGCCGCATCACAGGTGCCGCGGATGTTCGCCGCCGTCGGGGTGCCGTACGTCGACCTGGTGGCGCGGCTCGTGCGTGCGGCGTCGTGACAGAGGTCCGTGCGCCGCGTCTGGGCTGGCCGGATGTCGCGAAGGGCATCTGCATCCTGCTCGTCGTGCTCTGGCACGTGGTCACGAAGGTCGCGGTCGGCATCCCCGGCGCGGGTCCGGTGACGGATGCCTGGGTGATGCTCAACGCCCAGCTGCTGCCGCTGCGCATCCCGCTGTTCTTCCTCGTGTCCGGAATGTTCGCCGCACGGGCGGTCTCCGCGGCGAGCGGCGGCTCCTGGCGACGACGGGCCGCGCGGCTCGCGCTGCTCTACCTCGTGTGGGTGCTCATCCAGACGGTCGTGCTCGCGCTGGCGCCGGAGTTCGACACGGCTCGGGCGACCGACGGGTGGGAGCTGCTCGCGCAGCTCACCATCAGCCCCACGAACCTCTGGTATCTGCTCGCTCTCGCCATGTACCTGGTGGTCGGGCGGGCGACGCGCGGCCTCCCGACCGCCGGGGTGCTGCCTGTCGCGTTCGTCGTCGCGGCGGTCGCCGGTGCGGGTCTCCTTCCGGATCTCGGCAACCTGTGGCAGCTGGTGCAGAACCTGTTCTTCTTCCTCGTCGGGCTGCGGCTGCGCGGACTGATCGAGCGCTTCGCCAGGGTCAGCGGCCCGGGCGTCGCGCTCGCGCTCGCCGCGGTGTATGCGGGAGCACTCGCGGTCGTCTCCGTGCTCGGCATCCGCCTCGTGCCCGGAACGTGGCCGCTGCTGTGCCTGGTCGCGGTGGCCTTCGGGGTGTCGCTCAGCGTGCTCCTCGACCGGCATGTCGACGTCGTCGCGCGACCGCTGCGCTGGTTCGGCCGGCGGACCCTGCCGATCTACGTGCTGCACATGATCCCTCTCGCGCTGATCGACGCGGGGGTGCGCGCTGCCGGGTGGCGGACGACACCGGTGCTCGAGGCGGTCGGTCCGATCGCGCTGACGGCGGTGGTGATCGCGATCTGTGTGGCGGCTCACGCGCTCCTGGTGCGCTGCGGGCTCGCGGCCCTGTTCGACCCGCTGCGGGTGACGGACGGTCTCACGGCCCGCGTCCGTCGATGACCCCCTCGACAACCGCCGGGCGACGGCGGACCATGGAAGCATGGCGGCCTTCACAACGGACAACGCGTTCAGCGGATTCAGCGTCGACGACATCGACGCGGCGAAAGAGTTCTACGGCACGACCCTCGGCCTCGACGTCGAGGTCAACGCGATGGGGTTCCTCGACCTGCGGCTGCCCAGCGGCGGGTCGATCCTCGTGTACGCGAAGCCGAACCACACCCCGGCGAGCTTCACGATCCTGAACTTCCCGGTGGCGGACGTCGACGCCGCGGTGGACGAGCTCATCGAACGGGGCGTGCAGACGAAGATCTACAGCGACGACGAGTTCCCCTCGGATTCGCGCGGCATCGTGCGCGGCAACGGTCAGGGCCCGGACATCGCGTGGTTCCGCGACCCGGCGGGCAACGTGCTCGCGGTCATGCAGGCCTGACGTCGAGGGGCGCTACAGCCGGTCCACCGCGGTCACGGTCACGACGGCCTGTCCTGCCTCGTCGGAGGCGGCGAGGTCGATCGTCGCGGTGATGGCCCAGTCGTGGTCGCCGGCGGGGTCGTCGAGGATCTGCCGTGCCGTCCACGCCGTCGCGCCCTCATCGAGGATCAGCAGCTTCGAGCTGCGGGCATCCGCGCCCGTGAGGAGTTCGTCGTGCTCGGCGAAGTATCCGTCCAGGGCGTCCGACCATGCATCGGCGCCGAAACCGGGGTCGAGCTCAGCGAGGCCGTCGAGATCTTCCCGCGCCGCCAGCTGCACCCGTCGGAACAGCTCGTTGCGCACGAGGATGCGGAAGGCGCGGATGTTGCTCGTGAGCCGCTTCGGAGCGGGCGGCACGATCGGCTCGTCGGGCGCGTGCGGGTCGAAGCGTCCGTTGTCGACGCCGGCGATCAACTCCTCCCACTCGTCGAGCAGGCTGGAGTCGACCTGCCGGACGAGCTCGCCGAGCCACTCGATCAGGTCACGCAGATCCTCGTCCTTGAACTCCTCCGGAACGGTCTGCGAGGCCGCGCGGTAGGCGTCGGAGAGGTAGCGCAGCACCACGCCCTCGGAGCGCGCGATCTTGTAGTAGGCGACATATTCCCCGAACGACATGGCCCGCTCGTACATGTCGCGGACGACGGACTTCGGGTGCAGTTCGAAGTCGCGGATCCACGGCTGGGCGGCGCTGAAGGTCTCGAATGCGGCTGTCAGAAGCTCGTCGAGCGGCTTCGGATACGTGATCTGCTCGAGCAGCTCCATCCGCTCGTCGTACTCGATGCCCTCCGACTTCATCGCGGCGACCGCTTCGCCCCGGGCGAGGAACTCCTGCTGGCTCAGCACGGCGCGTGGGTCGTCGAGCGTCGATTCCACGATCGAGATCATGTCCAGCGCGTAGGAGCCCGTCCCCGTGCCGGCGGTGGGATCGGGGTCGAGCAGCTCGAACGCGGCGAGAGCGAACGGCGACAGCGGCTGGTTGAGTGCGAAGTTCGGCTGCAGATCGACTGTCAGTCGGATATCGCCCTCCGGCGTCTTCTCGACGATGCCGGATTCGCGGAGCGTGCGGTAGATCCCGATGGCGCGGAGTGCGAGTTCGCGCTGCCGTTTCCGAGGCTCGTGGTTGTCGTATACGAGCGCGCGCATATTCGCGAAGACGTCGCCGCCGCGGGCGATCACGTTCAACATCATGGCGCTCGTGATCTGCATGTGGGAGGTCAGGGTCTCGGGGACCGCGTCGATGAGCTTGCGGAACGACGGCTCGCCCCACGACACGAAGCCGTCCGGCGCCTTCTTGCGGACGATCTTGCGCTTCTTCTTCGGGTCGTCGCCGGCCTTCTTGACCGCAGCGACATTCTCGCTCTCGTGCTCGGGAGCCTGCGCGACGACCGTGCCGGCGGTGTCATACCCGGCGCGACCGGCACGCCCCGCGATCTGGTGGAACTCGCGGGCGTTCAGCTGCCGCATCCGGGTGCCGTCGAACTTCGTGAGCGCGGTGAGCAGCACCGTGCGGATCGGGACGTTGATGCCGACGCCGAGCGTGTCGGTGCCGCAGATCACGCGCAGCAACCCGCGCTGCGCGAGCTGCTCGACCAGGCGCCGATACTTCGGCAGCATTCCGGCGTGATGCACGCCGATCCCCGCACGCAGGAAGCGCGAGAGCGTCTTGCCGAACGCGGTCGTGAAGCGGAACTCGGCGATCAGCGCGGCGATCTCGTCGCGCTGCTCGCGGGTGGCGACCTTCGTGCTCGACAGCGCCTGCGCACGCTCCATCGCTGCGGCCTGCGAGAAGTGCACGACGTAGATCGGCGCCTGCCCGGTGTTCAGCAGGTCGTCGATCGTCTCGTGGATGGGCGTCGTCTCGTAGAAGAAGTGCAGGGGGACGGGGCGCTCGACCCCGGTGACCGTCGCCGTCTCGCGGCCCGTGCGACGGGTGAGGTCGGCCGCGAGTTCGGTCACGTCGCCGAGGGTCGCCGACATCAGGATGAACTGCGCCTGCGGGAGCTCGAGCAGCGGCACCTGCCAGGCCCATCCGCGGTCGGGGTCGGCGTAGAAGTGGAACTCGTCCATCACGACCTGCCCGACGTCGGCATCCGTGCCCTGACGCAGGGAGAGGTTCGCGAGGATCTCCGCCGTGCAGCAGATGATCGGGGCGTCGGCGTTGACCGAGGAGTCGCCTGTGACCATGCCGACGTTCTCGGCGCCGAAGACGTCGACCAGCGCGAAGAACTTCTCGCTCACGAGGGCCTTGATCGGTGCCGTGTAGTAGCTGCGGCGCCCCGCCGCGAGAGCGCTGAAGTGCGCGCCGACCGCGACGAGCGACTTGCCGGTGCCGGTCGGGGTCGACAGGATCAGGTTGTTGCCCGAGACGATCTCGATGGTCGCCTCGTCCTGCGCGGGGTAGAGGCTGATGCCCGTGCTCTCCGCCCATTCGACGAAGGCGAGGTAGACGGCGTCCGGGTCCGCGGCGTCCTGGACGATGGCGGGATCGAGCCGCGGGGAGGAAGTCATGGTCTTCCGATCATCCCATCCGGCGGGGATGCCGACCTGCGAGGCTGATCAGGCGGCGGTCGCGGCGCGCAGCGCGATCCGGATCATGTCGCCGAAGGTCTGCTCGCGTTCCTGCGCCGTGGTCTCCTCGCCGGTGACGATGTGGTCGCTCACCGTGCAGATCGCGAGGGCGCGCCGACCATGGAACGCCGCGAGCGTGTACAGGCCGGCCGCTTCCATCTCGACCCCCAGGATGCCGTGTTGCACGAAGGGCTCCATGAGCTCGGGGCGGGTGCTGTAGAACTGATCGCTCGAGAACAGCTGCCCCACGTGCACGATCGACTCGAGCTCGGCGTCCTCGCTCGCCTCGACCGCCGCGCGCAGCAGTCCGAAGTCGGCCACGGGCGCATAGTCGAGTCCGTGGAAGCGCACGCGGTTGATGCCGGAATCGGTCGACGCGCCGCTGGCGATGATGATGTCGCGCACCTTCACGCGCTCGGTCAGCGCACCGCACGACCCCACCCGGACGATCGTCTGCACGCCGTAGGAGTCGAAGAGCTCGTTGGCATAGATCGCCATCGACGGCTGCCCCATGCCCGAGCCCTGCACCGAGATGCGGTGCCCTTCCCACGTGCCGGTGAATCCGAGCATCCCGCGCGTCTGCGAGTACAGCTCGGCGTCGTCGAGGAACGTCTCGGCGATCCACTTCGCGCGCAGCGGATCCCCGGGGAACAGGACGATGGGGGCGATCTGGCCCGGCTCTGCGGCGATGTGCGTGCTCATGTCCTCAGCGTAGGTGCTCTATCGGGGAGTTCGTCGATGCGCGTGGTGCGGAGGAGATCCGCAGTTCGGAGGTGGGAATTGCGGATATGGCCCTCCGAACCGAGGATCTCCTCCGTAGCGCGACCCGGACCCGCGGGAGGCGCGGTTCAGCCCTCGCGGCGTCGGACGATCTCGCCGATCCACAGCGGCGCGAAGGGCGAGGTGCAGCCGGGGGCGGTCGGGTAGTCGGCGAGGACCTGCAGCCGGTCGCCGATCTCCAACGCCCTCGCACGGTGCTCCGGGTGGAAGATGCCGATGTTCGCGAGGGTCTCGTTCATCGCCCACTGCAGACGACTCGGAGCGTCCTTCATATCGCGCTCGATCAGGTCGAGGAGGTGCGGCAGGTCGAGGCCATCCGCGTCTTTCATCACCCGCACCGTGGTCAGCGACCAGGCGGCGGCGGCCACCGTTGGGTCGGAGTCGTCGAACCACCGCAGCCGGAGTTCCTCGGCGAGCGGCGACTTCTTGACGACGTAGTTCACGAACCAGTCGTTCACCTTCGGCGGGCGGGTCTCTCGCAGCATGGCGTCGAGCTCGTCGGCGGTGAAGTCGCGCGGGCGGCAGATCAACAGGGCCAGCAGTCGCGCCGGTGTCTCCCCGGTCGCCCAGAGCTCGCGTGCCAGCGGCTGGTCGGTCTTGATGCGTTTCGCGAGCGCGCGCATCCGGCTGAGGTTGATGCCGTGGTCATCGCCGCGCTTCTCGTTTGCGGCGCGCACCTTCGGATCTTCCAGGGCCGCGAGCTCGCCCAGAGCCTCGGGCACGGTCATCTCGGACATGCTCTCAGGGTACGCGGGCTCAGTCCTCGTCCAGCAGCTCGCCGCGGATGCGACGGAGGTCTTCCAGGAGCGAGCCGATCAGGATCCAGTGCTGCGACGAGGGCGGCCGCACCACGAGCGGCGCCGTGAGCGCGGGGATGGTCGATGTCAGCGTGTCGGGCTCGGGGAGGCCTCCGCGACCTGCACGGCCAGCCGCACGTCGTGGCCGGCCCTGCGCAGCTGCTCGGCGATGGCCGATACGACGGGCTCGTCGCCGAGGGTGTCGTCGTAGTGGTCGAAGTACGCCCTCGTCATGCCGATCGTCTGCGTGACGATGGGCGAGAGACGCTCGAGCAGGGCCCGCAGCTCACGCAGTTCCGCGCGGTGTGTCGAGCGCCGCGGGTTCAGGGTGAGCGATTCCTCCCCGCCGCGATGGACGCGTCAGCGGCGTCCTTCATCGGGCGCAGCAGGCGCACCTCCAGCATCAGCTCCTGCAGCTTCGCCGGCGTCTGCGGCTCGGGCAGTGCGACCGCCAACCGGTCGAGGCTCGCCGCGAGTTCCCGACCGAGCAGGCCGACGTCGCGGCGCGCGGGCGCGACCAGCACCGGTGGGACGATGAGCGCGTTCACCACGATGCCGATCACCACGCCGATCAACGTCTCCACGATGCGCGCGAACGCGTACTCCGGGCTGGAGGAGCCCAGCGCCAGCACGAGCATCGCCGAGATCGCGACCTGGTTGCCGGTGCCGGGGAGGCGCGGAAGATCCAGGCCACGAGCATGGCCACCACGATCGCGAGCAGCACGATCCAGCTGGGCGAGCCGAGCAGCAGCCCCAGCGCGACGGCGATCATGACGCCCGCGATCACCCCGATGCTGCGCTCGAGCGCCTTCGACAGCGACTGGTTGACGCTGGGCTGCACCACGAGCAGGGCGGCGATCGCGGCGAAGACGGGCAGCTGCGCAGGAAACACCCATCCGGCGATCAGCCACGCCGCGATCGTCGCTGCGGCCGACTTCACGACCTGCAGCAGCGGGGAGCGCTTGAGGCGCGGATCGCGGCGGGGATGCGCATGACCTCAACGCTAGTCGTGCGACGGCCGCCGACATCGACGTGATGTTCGCTCGGATGTCGGGCAGCCGACGAGGGTCGCGGGATCGGCGGCGGATGTCAACCCCGTCGCCGATCCTCGCGATCACCGGCTGAATGGGAACACACGAACGACGAACAGTGAGGAGCATCCCATGGTGCAGATCATCGAGACCATCGACGTCCACGTTCCCGTCCGCACGGCGTACAACCAGTGGACGCAGTTCGAGAGCTTCCCGAAGTTCCTCGACGAGGTCGAGTCGATCACGCAGATCGACGACACGCACACGCACTGGAAGGTGAAGGTCGGCGGGGCGACGCGCGAGTTCGACGCCGAGATCACCGAGCAGCACCCCGACGAGCGGGTCGCGTGGAACAGTGTTGGCGGCGAGACGGAGCATGCCGGAGTGGTGACCTTCCACACCCTCGACGACACGAACACCCGGGTCACGGTGCAGCTCGACTGGGAGCCCGAGGGTCTGCTCGAGAAGCTCGGCTCACTGGTGGGCGCGGGTTCGCATGCCGTGAAGAAGGACCTGCAGAACTTCAAGGAGTTCATCGAGGGACGCGGGGTCGAGACCGGCGCGTGGCGCGGTGACGTCGACGCCTGACGCCCGGGCTTTCGGGTGTCCGCTGCCCGTGCTTGCATGAGCACATGGAGCGGGACGAGCGGTTGCGCGGCGAGACCAGGGCCGTGTGGGCGACGGCGTTCTGCTTCGTCGTCGGTGTGACCGCGGGCGTCCTGCTCCTGCGGGGCGACCCGCGGCCGCTCACCGGAGAGGGGTCGCTGGCGATGCCGGCCGCGGCGATCGCCGCGGCCGTCGCTGCTGCCGCATTCCTCACGAGCACCCTGATGCACCGTCGTGGCGAGACGGCGTCGATGCCGCGCTGGCAGGCGGTGGTGTCGGACCTGTCGTCACTCGCGCTCACGATCGCCTTCGGGGCCGTCACGATGATGGGGGTGCTGCTCACCGCCGAGGTGCTCGCGGCAGGGCTCCAGGGGCTGCGGCTCGGAGCGATCGGCGGGGGACTGCTCACGGGCGTCGCCGCGGCGGTCGGCGGGCGGTCGGCATTCGGGGCGGGCATCGATCTGCGCACGACCGATCTCGCCGCGCTCCTGTTCGGCTTCCTCGCGATCGGCACGCTCTTCGCCATGGTCACGGCGGCCGATCCGCTCTGGTGGGAGCAGAACTTCTCGCAGCTGGGCGGGTCGTGGGCCTTCAACGGCACGCTCGTCGTGGCCGGTCTGCTGGTCGCGACCGTCGGGTCGTACATCGGACGCGACCTGCATCGGATGCTGGGTGATCCCGCGGTCGGGCGCATCGCCGGTATCGTCGCCCTCTGGGCCGCCTGCGGGGTCGCCCTGGCCGCCGTCGGGTTGCTGCCGCTGCACAGGGTGCCCGTGCCGCACGACATCGCCGCTTTCGCGACACTGGTGCTCTTCGCCGCTGCGGCCGCTGCCACCGTGGTCGCGATCCCCGGCAGACCCCGCGCTCTGCTGATCACCTCGATCGGCGTCGCGGTGCTCGTCGTGGTCGCCCTCGCTCTGTGGATCCCGTTCGGGCTGTACTCGGTCACGGCCGTCGAAGCCGTGATCGTCGGACTCGGACTGCTGTGGATGCTGACCATGGTGCGGGTCCTGGCGATCCTGACGCCGGCGCAGTCCCGGCCATCGGCGCGTCCGACTCTCCTGCGCCAGGCACCGCCGGCGCGCGCGCGCGGCATCCCTAGCCGACCGCACCAAGAAGATAGGGAAACCGTCCGATGCCGACGGGGTACCTCAGAGCGGAGTGTAGGGATACAGCGAACCGTCGAGGAGAACCCATGTACGAGCACCCCTACCTCACCCATCAGATCACCCAGTTCGAGCAAGAGCAGATGGAGCGCGCGGCCGCGCAGCGGCGTTTCCTCATCGAGCATGCCGACCAGATCGTGCCGCGTCCGGCGGGAGCGGTGCGTCGGATGCTCGACCGCGTGCTCGGCGTCGACCGCTCCCGCACGGCGACCGCACGTTCGACGAAGGTCTGCGAAACGGCGGCGCCAGCGCGGTGAGCGGTGTCGTCGCGGAACCCGGCCGGCGGCCCGGCCCGAATGTCGGTCGGGAGTGGGACGATGAATCCATGCCCCCTTCCGCTCCGAGCGCCGAGATGGTCGGCCGCGCGGCCGAGCTCGCCGAGGTGCGCCGGTTGTTCGCCGGCGTGCGCGACGGCATGCCGGCGGCGCTCCTGGTCGAAGGCGAGGCCGGGATCGGCAAGTCGCGGCTGCTGCGCGAGTTCGCGGCGGGCATAGAGCAGACCGCCGACGTGCACGCCGGGTGGTGCCTCGACCTCGGAGCCGCCCGCACACCGTACGGTCCGCTCACGGGCATCCTCCGTTCGATCGTGGCCCGCATGGGGGTGGATCGGGTGCACGAGTCGGTCGGCGTCGGCGCCGAGGCTCTCGGGATGCTGCTGCCCGAACTGGTCGACGCCCCCGCCGACCGTGACCGCACGAGCCCGGAGCGACTCCGCGACGCGATCGCCTCGCTCATCGAGGCAGCGGCCGAGCGCGCCCCCAGGTGCTCGTCGTCGAAGACCTGCACTGGGCGGATGAGTCGACTCTCGCCATCCTCTCCTTCCTGCTGCGGGCGCTCGGGCGCGGGCGCATCCTGCTGCTCATCACCTGCCGCACCGACGACGTGCGCCGAGGAGACGCGGTGAGCCGCTTCATCGGCGAGTCCACCAGGGCGCGGCTGCTCGAACGGCTGACCCTGCGCCGATTGGACGAGGTCGCCGTGCGGGAGCTGGCCGAGCAGATCACGGGCCGCCCGCTCAGCGAGGCGGCGTTGGGGCGCATGCAGGAGCGCGCCGAGGGGGTGCCCTTCTTCATCGAGGAGATCGCCGGGTGCTCGAACGGCCCGTTGCCCGATGGCCTTCGCGATCTGCTGCTCGCCCGGTTCGACCGGCTCGGCGATGACGCCCGCCACGTCGTGCAGGTCGTGTCGGGAGCGGAGCGCCCGCTGTCTCATCCTCTGATCACGCGCCTGGTCGACCTCCCGGAGCAGCGGCTCGACGAGGCGATCAGGGAGGCGACGCGCAGCGGCATCCTGGTCGTGGTCGACGACGACTACCGCTTCCGGCACGCCCTCCTGCGCGAGGCCGTGCACGACGACCTGCTTCCGGGGAGCGGGCGCGACTGCATCGTTCATATGCCGAGACCCTCGAGGCGCACGGCGCGGGCTCCGAGAACGGTGATGCCGCGGCGCTCGCGTATCACTGGCAGCTCGCGCAAGACGACCGGAAGGCGCTCGTGGCCGCGGCAGACGCCATGCGCCACGCCAAGGCGCAGTACGCGTTCGCCAGTGCCGCCCGCTTCGGTGAGCTCGTGCTGGAGCTGTGGCCACTGGTGCCCGATGCGGCGGTGGCCGCCCGAGTCGAGCGCCTCGACCTGCTCCTCGTGCTGGGGTCGGTCCTGCGCAACGCCGGCGACGGCGAACGTGCACTGGCCGTGGCGAACGTGGCCCTCGCCGAGGTCGATCCCGCGACGGTCGATCCTCGTCTGCATGCGCGACTGTTGCGCAACAAGGCGCTCTACCTGGTCAACCTCGGTCGGCTCGGTGCCATCCGCTACTGCAACAGGCGCTGGCGATCGCCGAGGAGCACATCGATGACGAGGCCTTTCACGCCGAGCTGCTCAATCAGCTCGCCAGCCGCCGCATGATCGCGGGCGACCGCGAGGAGGCGATCCGGCTCGCCGATGAGGCCGAGCGTGGGGCCGCGGGCGCGGGGTCCGCCGATCAGCTCTCGATCGCGGCGAACGTGCGCGGCGGCTCGCTGGCGCACCTGGGCGAGGTCGAAGCGGGCGTGCGTGAATACGAACGTGCCAGAGAGCTCGCGACGGGGTCGAATGCCGAGATGCGTTACCGCGTGAACTATTCCGACCTGCTCACGCTCCTCGGCCGCTACCGCGAGGCGGTTGAGGTCGCAGAAGAGGGGCTTCGGCGTGCACGCGAGCTCCGGGTCGAGCGCACCTCGGGTTCGATCATGGCGCAGAACATGGTCGTGCCGCTGCTCGAGCTCGGCGAGATCGAGCGCGTGGAGGAGATGCTGTCCCGCGACTTCGTGCAGGGGACTCTGCGCGTGTTCCGCATGTACATGAGCATGACGCGAGTGCGGGTGCTGGCCTGGCGCGGCCGGTCGGCAGAAGCGGCCGAGATGCTGCGGGACTGGCTTCCGGCGTTCGAGGAGACGGGTGTCTCGGAGCGGCAGATCTGGTACGACCGGGTCATGATGACGGTCGCGGTCGCCGAGAGCGAGGGGAGACCTCCGCGGCGCACTCGCCACGATCCTCGAGATGTTGCACGACGACCGACCCGCGCTGCTGCATCAGCGTCGACTTCTGCTGGAGGGTGCCGCGATCGTCGCCGAGCTGCGCGCAGAGGGCGTCGACGTCGAGGAGGCGTCGGCCGCCATCCGCGGGGCCTGGCTCTCGCAGCCTCCGCAACTGCAGGACGATGCCTGGTCGACGATCCTCGATGCGCTGCTCTACCCGCGTCATGATGCGGTCGATGCCGCGATGAGCCGGGCCGACGGAGACGATGTGCCGGTCACACTCCGGGTCGTCCTGCGGCTCGAACGTGCACGGCTGCTGGTGCGGGACGGCGACCGGTCGACGGCGTCGATGGAGCTCGCCATCGCCGCCGACATCGCCGAGGCGCTGGGGCACGCGCAGTTGCAGACCGCCGTCACCCGATTCGCCGCCGTCGCGGGACTGGCCCCGCGGGCGACTGCGGAATCCGCGCAGGGCGGCGAGGCCCTCACGGCCCGCGAGCAGCAGGTGCTCGAGCTCATCGCCGAAGGTCTGAGCAATCGGCAGATCGGCGAGCGACTGTTCATCAGCGTCAAGACCGTGAGCGTGCACGTCTCGGCGGTGCTGAGAAAACTCGGGGTGAGCACGCGCACCGAAGCCGCGCTCCTGCAGAGGAATCCGACGTTCGGTGCTCCTGGTCAGCCTGCCGTGGTAGCGTGACAGAGCGCGCGTGTCGGATGTTCCGACTCGGCGTAGGCCGTGCAAACGGCTAAGTCAACAGAAAGTAGAAAACACATGGCCACTGGCACTGTGAAATGGTTCAACGCGGAAAAGGGCTTCGGCTTCATCGCTCCCGATGACGGCTCGGACGACCTCTTCGCCCACTACTCGGCTATCGCCGGCTCCGGTTTCAAGGAGCTCCGCGAGAACCAGAAGGTCGAATTCGACGCTGAGCGTGGCCCCAAGGGCATGCAGGCGGCGAACATCCGCGCTCTCTGAGCGCGCGCTGACTTCCTGAAGCCGGCCGGATCCTCACGGATCCGGCCGGCTTTTTCGTACCCTGCGAGAACGACTCGAAGTGAGGCGGACCTAACCTCCGTGTTAGATTAGGCCAGGCTTACCAAAGGCTGGGCGCGGCTCTCGCGCCGAACCCCACCCCGAAACCCGAAGGGAACGCCTGTGCGCATCTCTCGAATCCTCGCCATCGGCGCGGCCGCCGCGCTCGCCGTCGGCCTCTCCGCCTGTGCCTCCTCCGCACCGCAGTCGACGGCGGAGACCGGTGGCAACCCGGCCTCGGACGACGCGTTCCCCGTCACGGTCGAGCACGTCTACGGCGAGACGACCATCTCGGCGAAGCCCGAGCGCGTCGCGACGATCGCGTGGGCGAACCACGAGGTGCCGCTGGCCCTCGGCATCGTTCCCGTCGGCATGAGCAAGGCGACGTGGGGCGACGACGACGACAACGGCGTGCTGCCCTGGGTCGAGGAGAAGCTCGACGAGCTCGGCGCCGAGACGCCGGTGCTCTTCGACGAGACCGACGGCATCGACTACGAGGCGGTCGCCGACACGGAGCCCGATGTGATCCTCGCCGCGTACTCCGGTCTGACGCAGGAGGAGTACGACACCCTCTCCAAGATCGCCCCCGTCGTGGCCTACCCCGAGGTCGCCTGGGGCACGTCGGTCGACGACATGATCGCGCTCGACGCGAAGGCGCTCGGGCTCGAGAAGGAAGGCGAGGCGCTGATCGAGCAGCTGCACGCCGACGCCGACACGGCACTCGAGGCCAACAGCGTGTTGAAGGACAAGAAGGTCCTCTTCTCGTACATCGACCCCACCGACCTCAGCCAGGTCGGCTACTACACCGCGATCGACACGCGCCCCGGATACCTGCACGACCTGGGACTGCCGTTCCCGTCGATCGTCGAGGAGAACAAGGACAGCGACCAGTTCTACCTGACGGTCAGCGCCGAGGAGGCGCAGAAGTTCGACGACGTCGACCTGTTCATCACCTATGGCGACGACTCGATCATCCCGCTCCTGCAGGCCGACCCGCTCCTGTCGAAGATCCCCGCCATCGCCGATGGGCGCATCGCCGTGCTCCCCGACGCCAGCCCGATCGCGGCCTCGGCCAACCCGTCGCCGCTGTCCATCCCGTGGGGTCTCACCGACTACCTCGCGATCCTGGCCGCACCGCTCGCGTCGTAGTCGTTCGGTCCGCATCCGCGGAGTGACTTTCCTGTGACCTCAGCAACCGTCCTCGCACCGGGCGCCGCAGACCTGCGGCGCCCGGTGTTGCGGCGCACCCTCTGGCTCGTCGCCGGGGTCGTGATCCTCGTGGTCCTGAGCGTCCTGTCGATCTCCTTCGGCGTGCGGGCGGTCTCCTTCGACGACATCGTCGCGGCCCTCGGCGGCCACACCGACACGATCGCCCAGGCCGCGATCGTCAAGCGCATCCCTCGTACCGTGCTCGCGCTCCTCGTCGGGGCGGCGCTCGCGCTGGCCGGTGCGACCATGCAGGCCGTGACCCGCAATCCGATCGCCGACCCCGGCATCCTCGGTGTCTCGAACGGCGCCTCGCTCGCCGTCGTCCTCGGCATCGCGTTCTTCGGCCTCGCCGACCCCTACGGGCAGATGGCCTTCGCGATCGCCGGCGCCGGCATCGCCGCCGTCTTCGTGTACGCGGTCGGCTCGCTCGGTCGCGGTGGCGCGACCCCGCTCAAGCTCGCTCTGGCTGGAGCAGCCACGTCGGCCGCCTTCGCCTCGCTGATCAGCGCGGTCATGCTGCCGCGGGTCGATCTGCTGCAGACGTTCCAGTCGTGGCAGATCGGCGGCGTGGGCGGGGCGGAGTGGCCGCGCATCGCCCTCACCGCACCGGTCCTCGCTCTCGGCGCCCTCATCTGCTTCCTGTGCGCCCGGGGCATGAACTCGCTCGCCTTGGGAGACGAGATGGCGAAGGGGCTCGGCGAGAACGTGTTCCGCACACGACTGATCTCGGCGCTCGGCGCGGTGATCCTCGCGGGCGCTGCGACCGCGATCGCCGGACCCATCGGGTTCGTCGGACTGATCATCCCGCACGTGTGCCGGATGCTCGTCGGCACCGACCACCGCTGGCTGCTGCCGTTCTCGGCCATCGCCGGCGCGGCCCTGCTGGTTGCGAGCGACATCGTCGGCCGGGTGATCGCTCCTTCCTCGGAGGAGATCCAGGTCGGCATCATCACCGCCGTCATCGGCGCCCCGTTCTTCATCTGGATCGTCCGTCGGCAGAAGGTGCGTGAGCTGTGACCACGACAGAGCACACCGAGCACACGCTGGCGCGCGCGGAGGAGTCCGCCTCGGCACGGGTCGCCCGCATCGTGACGGGCAGGCGTGCGCGACACCGTCGGCACGCGGTCGCCACGATCATCCTCGGCGCCGTGCTGTTCGTGCTCTTCGCCGTGGCACTCATGGTGGGCAACACGTTCTACACGCCCGACGAGGTGATCCGGGTGATCCTGGGCGAGACCGTGCCCGGCGCCTCGTTCACGGTGGGCGAGCTGCGGCTGCCGAGGGCTGTCCTCGCCGTCCTGACCGGGATCGGGTTCGGCATGGCCGGCGTGTGCTTCCAGACGATGCTGCGCAACCCGCTCGCATCCCCCGACATCATCGGCATCTCCAACGGCGCCGGCGCCGCAGCGGTGTTCGGCATCGTGGTGCTCTCGCTCAACGGTCCGCTCGTCTCGCTGTTCGCCCTCGCCGGCGCCATCGTCACGGCCCTCGCGATCTATCTGCTCTCGATCAAGGGCGGATTCGCGGGCACCCGTCTCATCCTGATCGGCATCGGCGTCGCGGCCATGCTGCAGAGCGTGATCTCGTATCTGCTGTCGCGGGCCGCGAACTGGGACATCCAGACCGCGATGCAATGGCTGACCGGAAGCCTCAACAACGCGTCGTGGGAGCGAGTGCTGCCGATGGCGATCGCCGCGGCCGTCATCGTACCCGTGATGCTGTCGCAGGGGCGCGCCCTCGGTGCTCTCCAGCTCGGCGACGACTCCGCCGCAGGGCTCGGGATCCGCGTCAATGCCACGCGGCTGCTGCTCATCCTCGGCGCGGTGGCCCTGCTCGCCTTCGCGACCGCGGCGACCGGTCCCATCGCGTTCGTCGCATTCATGGCCGGGCCCATCGCCGCGCGCATCACCGGGCCGGGGGCGAACCTCCTGCTGCCGTCGGCGTTCGTCGGAGCCGTCCTCGTGCTCGGCGGCGATCTGATCGGCCAGTTCGTCTTCGGCACCCGCTATCCCGTCGGCGTCATCACGGGCGTGGTCGGCGCGCCGTACCTGATCTACCTGCTCATCCGCACCAACCGTTCCGGGGGTTCGCTATGACCGTGTCGCACAGCCTCTCTGCCGACGGGGTGACTCTCGCCTACGGCGACCGCACCGTGATCGACGGCCTCGACCTGCAGATCGCACCCGGCAGGATCACGACCATCGTCGGAGCGAACGGATGCGGCAAGTCGACCCTGCTCCGCTCGCTCGCCCGCCTGCTGTCTCCGTCCGCGGGGCAGATCGTGCTCGACGGCAAGTCCGTGCACGCGCGGCCCACCAAGGAGGTCGCGCGGGTGCTCGGACTGCTTCCGCAGTCGCCCGTCGCCCCGGAGGGCATCGCCGTGGCCGACCTGGTCGGCCGGGGCAGGCACCCGCACCAGAAGATGCTCGCGCGGTGGAGCACCCACGACTACGAAGTGGTCGCCGACGCCCTCGACGCGACCGGCATCACCGACCTCGCCGATCGGAGCGTCGACGAGCTCTCCGGCGGACAGCGCCAGCGCGTCTGGATCGCGATGGCCCTCGCGCAGGAGACCGACATCCTGCTGCTCGACGAGCCGACGACTTTCCTCGACGTCGCGCACCAGGTCGAGGTGCTCGACCTGCTCACCGACCTGAGCGTCTCGCGCGGCACGACCATCGTCATGGTGCTGCACGACCTCAACCTCGCGGCGCGCTACGCCGACGAACTCGTGGCTATGAAGGACGGTCGGGTGCACGCGACGGGCGCTCCGCAAGACGTCGTCACCGCCGAACTCGTCGAAGAGGTCTTCGGCCTCGCCAATCAGATCACCATCGATCCGGTCTCCGGCAAGCCGATGGTCACACCCATCGGGAGGCACCATGTCCGCTGAGACCACCACGACCGAGCGCCCGACCTACATCCTCACCCGCGCCGAGGTGCGGGCCGTCGAACGTGTCTCGCCGTCGTTCGTGCGGGTGACGTTCGGCGGCGATGAGCTGTTCGAGTTCGGCACGCCCGGCGAGGTGTTCGACAGCCGCATCAAGCTGGTCTTCCCCCCAGCATCCGGAATCCTTCCCGATCTCGATCGGAGCTCGGACAACTGGTGGCAGGCGTTCCTCGCCGTGCCGGAGGCCGAGCGCGGGTCGATGCGCACGTACTCGGTGCGCGAGCTGCGGGTCGACACGGACGGCGGGACCGAGGTCGACGTCGACTTCGTCCTGCACCTCGAACCGGGCCTGACCGGACCCGCGTCGCTCTGGGCGAGCCAGGCCGCCGTCGGGCAGGAGCTGTATGTCGTGGGGCCGCGTCGTGGCGTCGACGTCGATGCGCACGGCGGAGCGGAGTACGCCCCGGGTGCCGCCGATTCGGTCGTGCTGGCCGGGGACGAGACGGCCGCTCCGGCGATCGCGCGGATTCTGGAGGACGCGCCGCGGACGTCCGCGGTGTCGCGTTCATCGAGGTGCCGTCTCCGGCCGACGTCCTGCGCATCGACGCGCCCGTCGGGGTGGAGGTGCACTGGCTGCCACGCGATGCGGGAGAGCCGCACGGTCTGCGGTTGATCCCCGCGGTGCTCGGATACCTCGGCGACGCCGATGCGACCGATGCCATCAGCGTGAAGGACATCGACGGCGAAGACCTGCTGTGGGAGACACCGGACTACTCCGGCCTCGGGGAGGACATCGCCACGCGGGAGGCCCCGGCCGAGCGGTACTTCTGGATCGCGGGAGAGAGCGGTGTGGTCACCACCCTGCGCCGGCACCTCGTCAAGGACCTCGGCATCGACCGCGGGCAGGTGGCCTTCATGGGCTACTGGCGCCGCGGCGTCGCCATGCGCGGCTGACCCGCCCTCCCCGAGCGGATGCCGTGGAGGCACCTGCTCGGGGAACGCCGAGCTCAGAGCGAGGTGATGACCACGCGGGTGATGTTCGGGTCCTTGAGCGACTCGTACCCCTCGTTCACCTCGTCGAGCGCGATCTCCTTCGACAGCAGCGAGTCGAGCTCGAAGCGGCCCTCGAGGTAGAGCTTCGCGTACATGGGGATGTCGTGCTTGGCGGTGGTCGAGCCCATGTACACGCCCTGGATGCGCTTCTGCGATCCGATCAGTCCCACCTGGTGCACGTCGATGTGGGACGTCGGGTCGATCACCCCGATCAGGTAGAGCCCGCCGCCGGGCGCTGCCATCTCGAGGCCCTGCTCCGCGACCGTCTTGGTGCCGACGAAGTCGAACACGGCGTCCGCGCCGTTGCCCGTGATCTCGTGGACGGCCGCGACGGGGTCGCTGCTCTTCGAGTTCACGACGTGCGTTGCCCCGAACTCGCGCGCCTTGGCGAGCTTGTCGTCGGCGATGTCGATCGCGATGATCGTGGTCGCCCCCGCGATCAGGGCGCCGTTGATCGCATTCAGCCCCACGCCGCCGGCGCCGATCACGACGATGGAGTCCCCAGCCTGCACGTTCGCGGTGTTCAGGACGGAGCCGGCACCGGTGACGACGCCGCAGCCGAGGAGCGCCGCCTGCGCGAAAGGCACCTCGTCCGGCACCTTCACGAGCTGGTTCTCGTGGACCAGAGCCTGCTGGGCGAAGCCCCCGAGGCCGAACGCCTGGCCCACCGGTGCGCCGTTCTCGCTGAGACGGGGAGCGCTGCCTTCTGCGCGGAGCGTCTTCTCCGGGTGCAGGCACTGGAACACCTTGCCCGAGAGACACTTCTCGCACGCCCCGCAATACTGCACGAGGCATCCCACGACATGGTCGCCCACGGCGATGTCGGTGACGTCAGGGCCCACCTGCGTGACGATCCCGGCCAGTTCGTGCCCGAAGACGCCGGGCAGCGGGTTGCCCATTTCGAACCGCGACATCGTGAGGTCGGTGTGACAGAGGCCGGAAGCCTTGACATCGACCAGGACCTCGCGGCCGATCGGCTCGGCGATGTCGATGTCTGCGCTGACGAATCCCGCGCCGATCTCGCGGACGAGTGTTGCCTTCATTCCTGATTCTTCTTTCTTCAGAGCCCGTCGGGATCTCCGGCGGACGACGGGATGCCGGTGTGCATCCAGCGGGGCATGAGCTGCGTCAGATGCTGCGCGAGCTCGTCCTCCGTCGCTTCGGTCTCGCCCAGCACCCACGAGGCGATGAGGCCGGTCGCGGCGTGTGCGATGTACGTCGCCGCGATCTCCGGGTCCACGCCGGGAGGCGGAGGGGCGATGTCACGGATATGCGCCAGGATCTCGGTCCGCATCAAGGCGGCGACGCGGGATTCGGCTCCCGGGGCGTCGCGACGGCGAAGGCGCCGGCATATCAGCGAACGGTAGGCGGCGTAGTGCGCGATGAGCGCGCGCTGCGACCGTGCCATCGCGGTCTCGTCGAACGAGGTCACGGAGTCGGTGCTGCGGGCCGAGCCCGCGATGTCATGGAACGCCTGCTCCTGCAGGTGGAGGGCGAGATCCTCCACGCCCGAGAAGTGCGTGTAGAACGTGGCCCGGCTGACTCCTGCGGAGACGGTGACGCTGCGGACGGTGATCTCCGCGCCGGAGTCCGCCAGCGCGCGGACGGCCTCGTACAGGCGGGAACGGGTCGCGAGCACGCGGGGGTCGGAGGAGGACCGGATCGTGTCACGGATGGCGGAGATGTCCGCCGTCGCTGCATCGCGAGGCATGGAACGAGCATACGCCCGTTTCTGGACATGTGTCTAGAAACGGGCGTATGCCCGGAGGGGTCACTTCGCGAGGAAGGACTTCAGTGCCGCGTTGACCTCGTCGGCGTGGGTCCACAGCAGCCCGTGCGGGGCGCCCTCGACCTCGACGTACTCGGCGTCGGGGACGGCCTGGTGGAAGCGGCGCGCGGTGGCGTCGATCGGCAGGATGTTGTCCTTCGTGCCGTGCAGGATCAGGGTGGGCTTGCCGGCGGTGCGGACGGCCTCGACATCGCCGCGGAAGTCCTCGATCCAGGAAGGGACCACGGCGTAGGCGGCGACCGGAGCGCTGCCGACCGCGACGTTCCAACTGCCCCTCACGGCCTCTTCGCTGATGCGCGAGCCCAGGGTCTCGTCGAGGTTGTAGAAGTTCTTGTAGAAGTCGGTGAACCACGCGAAGCGGTCGCCCTTCGCGGCGGCCTCGATCCCGTCGAAGACCTCCTGCGGCACGCCCTCGGGGTTGTCGTCGCGCTGCACGAGGAAGGGCTCGAGCGAGGCGAGGAAGGCGAGCTTGGCCACGCGGTCGTGTCCGTAGCGGGCGACGTAGCGGGCCAGTTCCCCGGTGCCCATCGAGAAGCCGACCAGCACGACGTCGCGCAGGTCGAGGGTCTCGAGCACGGTGTTCAGGTCGGCCGCGAACGTGTCGTAGTCGTAGCCGGAGGCGACCTTGGACGACTGCCCGAAACCGCGGCGGTCGTACGTGATGACGCGGTAGCCCTGGGCGAGGAGCTCGCGGGTCTGACGCTCCCAGCTGTGACCGTCGAGCGGATAGCCGTGGATCAGGACGACGGGCTGGCCGGCTCCCTGGTCTTCGTAGTAGAGCTCGATCGGGGTGCTGTTCTCGTTTCCGACGGTGATGTAACCCATGATCATGGTCCTTTCGGTTCCGGTGAGAACGATCGTTCTCGCTCGATATGACCAACATAGAGAACGTGCGTTCTCATGTCAAGTAAACTTCTGGGTATGACCGAAGACGAGGCACGCGAGCGCATCCTCTCCGCCGCGGAGGAGCTCTACTACCGCAAGGGGTACGCGGCCGTGGGCATGGACGAGCTGCGCTCGGCGGCCGGCGTGTCGTTGCGCCGTCTGTACGCACTGTTCCCGGCCAAGTCCGACATCGTCGCCGCCGTCCTCGCGCGCAAGCACGTCGAATGGGAGTCCGGGCTCGCAGGAGCGGTGACCGATGCGGGCGACGACCCGCGGACGCGTCTGCTCGCCGTCTACGGCTACCTCGAGGACTGGTTCTGCGCCGACGACTTCCGGGGCTGCGCCTTCATCAACGCGTTCGGTGAACTCGGCGGCACGAACCCCGAGGTCGCCGGGATCGTCCGCGCGCACAAGGCGTCGTTCCAGGAGTACATGGCAGGACTCGTCGCCGCGACCGGGGCCCCGGCGGCGCTCGCGGCCCAGCTCTCCATCCTTGCGGAGGGCGCCCAGAGCACCGCGGCGATCTCGGCCGATCCTGCGGTCGCCGTGCAGGCGCGCCAAGCCGCCGAGGTCCTGATCGACGCGGCGTTCGCCCGCACCTGATGCCGGGTCAGCCCGTGAAGAGTGGCTAACCTGGTTAGCGAAATCGTGGAGCGCTGTCAAGGCGGGTGCGTCCGAGGGTGAGGATGCCTACGGTCGGGGCATGGAATCACGCACCAGAGGCATCGTCCGCCAGTCGCTGACCATCGCCGCGGCGTCGTTCATGCTGATCGCGGCAGCGGTGGGCGCGGGCGCCTTCGGCGGAGCATCCGTCGACGACCTGCAGGATGGCGCGCTCTCGGCTCAGGGCTCGTACCTGGCACCGGCAGGGCCGGCGTTCTCGATCTGGTCGCTGATCTACCTCGGGCTGATCGCGTACACCGTGTGGCAGGCGCTTCCCGCACAGCGGCAGGACGATCGCCAGCAGGCGGTGGGCGGATGGATCGCCGCCTCCATGGTGCTCAACGGACTGTGGCTGGTCACGGCGCGGTATCTGACCCTGTGGCTGACGGTGCTCGTGATCGCGGCGCTCCTGGCGGTGCTCGCGCGGATCATCGTGATCCTCGGCCGATTCCCCGCCCGCAACCTCGCCGACCGTGTGCTCACCGACGGTGCCAACGGCCTGCATTTCGGCTGGGTGACGATCGCGACCGTGGCCAACACCGCCGCGTGGCTCACGCAGATCGCGCCAGAGGACTGGGCCGAGGCGGCCGACGCGTGGGCCGTGGCCGTCCTGGTCGTGGTGCTCGTGATCGGCGCGGCAGCGGCCTGGTTCACAAGACGCATCGCCCCGGCCCTCGCGACCGCGTGGGGTCTGAGCTGGCTCGCGGTCGGGCGGCTCACGGGGGAGCCCGAGAGCACGCCGACCGCGGTGACGGCGATCATCGTCGCCGTCCTGCTCGTCGTCGTGGGAATCGTCGCCGTGCTCCGTCGTCGGCGCGAAGCCCCCGCAGCACGCACGGCGCCGCTCGGACGCTAGAGCACCAGGCGGTAGCCCATCCCCGCCTCGGTGAGCAGATGCACCGGGGCACCGGGCTCGTGTTCGAGCTTCTTCCGCAGCTGCGACATGTACAGCCGCAGGTAGCCGGAATCGGAGACCTGCTCGCTGCCCCAGATCTCCTTGAGCAGATCCTGTCGGGTGACGAGGGCTCCGGGGTGCCGGGACAGGTGCTCCAGCATCCGCCACTCCGTCGGGGTCAGGTGCACGCGTGCGCCCGCCCTGGTCACGGTCTTGGTGACGAGGTCAACCACGACATCGCCGAACGACACGGTCGACTCGCCACCCACCGGGGCCGAACGCCGCGACAGAGCCCGCAGGCGGGCGAGGAGTTCATCGACCTGGAACGGCTTGGTCACGAAGTCGTCCGCGCCCGCATCGAGCGCCTCCACCTTGTCGGCCGACCCGGTGCGACCCGACACCACGATGATCGGCACGTTCGTCCAGCCGCGCAGAGCCTGGATGACCTCGATGCCGTCGAGCCGGGGCATCCCCAGATCGAGCATGATGAGGTCGGGGTGGGTCTGCGCGGCAGCCGCGATCGCGGCCGCGCCATCCGGTGCGACGACCACGTCGTAGCCATGCGCGGAGAGCGTGATCCTCAACGCTCGCACCATCTGCGGGTCGTCGTCGGCGATGAGGAGCTTCACTCCGAGCCTTCCGTGTCGCGGGGTCCTGCGGCCAGAGGCAGGGAGATGACCATGGTGAGGCCCCCGCCGGGGTGTCCTCGGGTGTCAGGGTACCGCCCATGCCCTCGGTGAACCCGCGCGACAGGGCGAGCCCGAGACCGAGGCCGGTCGTGTTGTCGGTGTCGCCGAAGCGCTGGAACGGCTGGAAGATGCGGTCGCGTCGCTCCGGGGAGACGCCGTCCCCCGGTCGATGATGCGGATCTCGGCGCGATCGAGGAGCGCACTCGTCGAGACGATGACTCTGGTGCCGTCCGGGGCATGGCGGTGGGCGTTCGCGAGCACATTGACGATCACGCGCTGGAGCAGCACGGGGTCGGCGAACACGGGAGGCAGGTCGGGGTCGAGCGCGAGCTCGACATCGGCCGGTCCGAGGCCCAGTTCGTCGACGGCAGCGAGCACCGTGCCTGCGGCATCCATCCGGGAGGCCGAGACGGCGAGCACGCCCGCCTGCACGCGGCTCACATCGAGCAGATCGGTCACGAGCGTCGACAGCGTCGCGAGGCTTTCGTCGGCGGTGGCCAGCAGCTCGTCGCGGTCGGCGGCCGACAGCCGGTGCGCGCCGCGGAGACCGCCGATCGCCGCGACAGCCGATGCGAGCGGGCGACGGAGGTCGTGGCTGACGGCGGAGAGCAGTGCGCTTCGCACCTGGTCGGTCTCGGCGAGGGACTCGGCCTCACGCGCGGTCGCCCGGAGGTCGGTGTGCTCGATCGCGGCCGACAACTGCGCCACGATCGCGTCGAGCAGACGCCGCTCGGGTCCGGCCAGCGGGTCGCCATTGAGTTCGAGCACCGCGCGGGGGCCGCCGCCGGGCCGGATGCCGACCGGGATCGTCGTCGCGCGCCCGTCGGCCACGGGCTCCCATCGCTCGCGAGCACGTCACCGTCGGGCGAGAGCAGACGCACTCCGCTCAGTCCGAACGCCTCGCGGGTGCGACTGACGAGGGCCAGCACGGCGTTGTCGCCGCGCAGCACGTTGCCGGCGACGGCGGCGAGCAGCTCGGCTTCCGCGGCGGCACGTTGCGCCGTGCGGGCGCGTCGAGCCGCCTGGTCGACGATCAGGCTCACGAGGATCGCGATCACGACGTAGAGCGCGAGGGCGAGCACGTGCAGCGGATGCGCGATCGTGATGGTGAACAGCGGTGCGACGAACAGGAAGTCGAGCGTGACGCCCGAGAGCACAGCGGCGAACACCGCCGGACGGATGCCGCCGATGAGGGCGACGACGACCACGAGCAGCTGATACGCGAGCACCTCGGCCGTGATCGACTCGGGGCTGCGGAACGTGAACATGATCCACGAGAGCAGGGGACCGATCGCCAGGGCCACTCCGAAGCCGAGAGCCTGTCGCCGCCAGCCGAGAGCCCCACCCGTGATGCGCGGCAGGGCGATGCGTCCGCCCGCCGCCGCATGCGTGACGATGTGCACGTCGATGTCGCCGGAGCGCCGGATGACCTCCGACCCGATGCCCGGACCGGTGAGCGCGGCCGTGAGACGACCGCGCCTGCTGACGCCGATCACGAGCTGCGTGGCATCGGCGCCCTGGGCGAACTCGACGAGCGTGCCGGGGATGTCGTCCCCGACGACCTGATGGTACGAGCCGCCGAGCGACTCCACGAGCGTGCGCTGCGCTGCGAGGGCTCCGGGTGTCTCGTCGCGCAGGCCGTCCTGCGCCGTGATGTGCACCGCGAGCAGCTCGCCGCCGGCCGAACGGGCGGCGATCCGAGCGCCGCGACGGATCAGCGTCTCCCCTCAGGGCCGCCGGTCAGGGCGACGACCACGCGCTCCCTGGCCTGCCACGCACCCTCGATGCCCTGCTCGGCGCGGTAGCTGCGCAGCGCGCTGTCGACCTCGTCGGCGAGCCACAGGAGGGCGAGCTCGCGCAGGGCGGTGAGGTTGCCGAGGCGGAAGTAGTTCGACAGCGCGGCGTCGATGCGCTCCGCCGGGTACACGAGTCCCGCGGACAGCCGGTCCCGCAGCGTCTGCGGGGCCAGGTCGACGACTTCGATCTCGTCGGCAGCCCGGACGACGGCATCCGGGATCGTCTCCTGCTGCGCGACGCCCGTGATCTTCTCCACCACCGCGTTCAGCGACTCGATGTGCTGCACATTGACCGTCGTGACCACGTCGATGCCGGCGTCGAGCAGCTCGTCGACGTCCTGCCAGCGCTTCGCGTTGCGCGAGCCGGGGGCGTTCGTGTGCGCGAGCTCGTCGACGAGGGCGATCTCGGGCGCACGGTCGAGCACGGCGTCGATGTCGAGCTCGGTCAGGGTGATCCCGCGGTGGAGATCGACGCGGCGCGGCACCTCGGGGATGCCGATGGTCTGGGCCCTGGTCGCCGCGCGCTCATGGGTCTCGACGATCGCGATCACCACGTCGTGGCCCTCGTCGAGCATGCGCCGCCCCTCCGCGAGCATCTCGTACGTCTTGCCGACGCCAGGCGCGGCCCCGAGCAGCACCCGGAGCCGACCGCGGCGCGCAGGGGTTCGACGGAGCGGTTCTCCGGTCATTCGCCCTCCCGGTCGTCGAGCGCGAGATTGAGTTCGGCCACGTTGAGGCGCTCCGCACCGAGGAATCCCAGATCCCGCCCTTGAATCCTAGACTCCACGAGCTCCCGCACCTCCTGCGTCGGGAGCCCGCGGGACTCGGCGACGCGCGGGACCTGCAGCAGCGCGTACTCGACGCCGATGTGCGGGTCGAGCCCCGAGCCGGAAGCCGTCACCGCATCGGCCGGCACCTGCGACGGGTCGACGCCTTCGCGCTCCGCGATCGCCGCCTTGCGCTCCTCGATGGCGGCAACCAGGTCGGGGTTCTCCGGCCCGAGGTTGCTGCCGCCGGACGAGGTTCCGTCGTAGCCGTCGCCGGCCGCCGATGGGCGCGACTGGAAGTACTGCGGCAGGGCCTCGCCATCGGCATCCGTGAAGGACTGGCCGATGAGCGCGCTGCCCTTGTCGTCGGGGAGCAGCGAGCCGTTCGCCTGCCCCGGGAGCAGCACCTGGCCGATCCCGGTGACCAGGAGCGTGTAACCGACCCCGAGCACGAGGGTGAGGACGATCATCGCGCGGACGGCGACCCCGGTGGTGCGGAGGGCGGTGCGGGTGGAGGACATGAGGTGCCTTTCCTGAGGTGCGTGGTCGGAGCCGGGTCAGAAGCCGGGGATGAGGCTGACCACGAGGTCGATGAGCTTGATGCCGAGGAACGGCGCGATGATGCCGCCGAGGCCGTAGACCAGCAGGTTGCGCTGCAGGATCTGGGAGGCGCTCGCCGGACGGTACTTCACCCCGCGCAGGGCCAGGGGGATCAGGAACACGATCACGATCGCGTTGAAGATGATCGCGCTGGTGACGGCGGAGGCCGGAGAGTGCAGCTGCATGATGTTGAGGGCCGCGAGGCCGGGGAAGACCCCCATGAACATCGCCGGGATGATGGCGAAGTACTTCGCGATGTCGTTCGCGAGCGAGAACGTGGTGAGCGCTCCGCGCGTGATGAGCAGCTGCTTGCCGATGCGCACGATGTCGATCAGCTTGGTCGGGTCCGAGTCGAGGTCGACCATGTTGCCGGCCTCCTTCGCCGCCGAGGTGCCGGTGTTCATCGCGACACCGACGTCCGCCTGAGCGAGCGCGGGGCGTCGTTCGTGCCGTCGCCGGTCATCGCGACCAGGCGGCCGCCCTGCTGTTCGCGGCGGATGAGCTCGAGCTTGTCCTCCGGTGTGGCTTCGGCGAGGAAGTCGTCGACGCCGGCCTCCGCGGCGATGGCCTTTGCGGTCAGGGGTTGTCGCCCGTGATCATGACCGTGCGGATGCCCATGCTGCGCAGCTCGTCGAACCGCTCGCGCAGTCCGTCCTTCACGATGTCCTTGAGGTGCACGACGCCGAGGATCCGCGTGGCATCGACAGCGGATGCGCGCACTGCGACGACGAGGGTGTCCCGCCGCTCGCTGCGACACCGTCGGTCGAGGCGGTGAGCTCGTCGTCGCTGTCGAGTCCGAGCCACGCCCGCACCGCCGAGCCTGCACCCTTGCGGATCTGCGTGCCGTCGGCCAGGTCGAGCCCCGACATGCGGGTCTGCGCCGTGAAGGGGACGACCACGGCGTCGGCGGGTGCCGTCACCCGGATGCCGCGCGCCTCGGCGAGTTCGACGATCGAGGCGCCCTCTGGCGTGGGATCGGCGAGCGACGACAGGGCAGCGACCCGGAGCAGCTCTTCCTCGTCGACGCCCGAGAGGGGCAGCACCTCGTGCGCGCGGCGGTTGCCGTGCGTGATGGTGCCCGTCTTGTCGAGGAGCAGCGTGGTGACGTCTCCCGCCGCCTCGACCGCGCGCCCCGACATCGCCAGCACGTTGCGCTGCACGAGCCGGTCCATCCCCGCGATGCCGATCGCCGAGAGGAGGGCGCCGATGGTGGTCGGGATCAGGCACACGAGCAGGGCGATGAGCACCGGGATGCTGACCGGCGACGCGGCGTACGACGCGATCGGGTTGAGGGCGAGCACCACCACCAGGAAGATGATCGACAGGCTGGCGAGCAGGATGTTCAGGGCGATCTCGTTGGGGGTGCGCTGGCGGCTCGCACCTTCGACCAGGGCGATCATCCGGTCGACGAAGGTCTCGCCCGGCTTCGAGGTGATGCGCACCACGATGCGGTCAGACAGCACGCGGGTGCCGCCGGTCACGGCGCTGCGGTCGCCGCCCGACTCGCGGATCACCGGAGCGCTCTCGCCCGTGATCGCCGACTCGTCGACGGTCGCGATCCCGGCGATGATGTCGCCGTCGCCGGGGATCAGCTCGCCCGCGGTGACGAGCACGACATCGTCGCGCTGCAGCTCGGCCGACGACACCTGCGCGGTCGCGGCGTGCTCTGCGGCGGCATCCGACGAGGGGTCGTAGCCGACGACGCGGCGGGCCATGGTGCTCGTGCGGGTCTTGCGCAGGCTCGCCGCCTGGGCCTTGCCGCGTCCCTCGGCGACCGACTCGGCCACGTTCGCGAACAGCACCGTGAGCCAGAGCCACACGGCGATGCCCACCGTGAACGGTGCCGGCACCGGGGTGCCGCCGGAGTCGGCGGGGCCGCCGAGGAAGGGCTCGGCGATCGCGAGCACGGTGGTGAACGCGGCGCCGACCCACACCAGGAGCATGACCGGGTTGCGGACGAGCGCTGCGGGGTTGAGCTTGCGGAGCGCGCCGGGGAGAGCCTGCAGGAGCTGCGTCCAGCCGAAGGAGCGCGACGGCTGCACGGCGGCCGGTGCCGGAGCATCCTGCCGTTCGGAGGGGGTGGTGGTGAGAGTCATGGTCAGACGAGTCCTTCGGCGAGGGGTCCCAGTGCGAGCACGGGGAAGTAGGTGAGAGCGGTCACGACGACCGTCACGGTGAGGAGCAGCCCGACGAACTGCGGGCGATGCGTCGGCAGGGTTCCCGAGGTGGCGGGCACCCGCTCCTGCGCGGCGAACGAACCCGCGAGGGCGAGCACGAGCACGATCGGCAGGAAGCGCCCCAGCAGCATCGCGATGCCGAGCGCGGTGTTGAACCACGGGGTGTTCGCGGTGAGTCCGGCGAAGGCGGAACCGTTGTTGTTCGCGGCCGAGGTGAAGGCGTAGAGCACCTCGCTCATGCCGTGCACGCCGGGGTTGAGGATGCTGGTCGACTCCACGTCTTCCCGGATGCCGGGAATCGCGAAGCTCAGGGCGGTGCCGCCGAGGACGAGCGCGGGCACCACGAGGATGTAGAGGCTCGCGAGGGTGATCTCCCGCGGTCCGATCCGCTTGCCGAGGTACTCCGGCGTGCGCCCGACGAGCAGTCCGCCCACGAACACCGCGATGATCGCGAGCACGAGCATGCCGTAGAGGCCGGAGCCGACGCCACCGGGGGCGACCTCGCCGAGCATCATGTTCAGCATCGGCATCATGCCGCCGAGTGCTGTGTACGAGTCGTGCATCGAGTTGACCGCGCCGGTGGAGGTGAGCGTGCTCGCGCTGCCGAACAGGGTGGACCCGAGGATGCCGAAGCGCACCTCCTTGCCTTCCATCGCGCCCCCGGCGAGCTCGGGTGCGCTGCCGCGCCCGGCGAGTTCGAGCGCCGAGAGGGCGAAGGTCGACACGAGGAAGATCGCGCCCATGACGGCCGCGATCGCGTAGCCCTGACGGTGGTCGCCGACCATGCGGCCGAACGTGCGCGGGAGGGAGAACGGGATCACGAGGATCAGCAGCACCTCGAGCAGGTTCGTGAATCCGGTCGGGTTCTCGAACGGGTGCGCGGAGTTGGCGTTGAAGAACCCGCCGCCGTTCGTGCCGAGCAGCTTGATCGCCTCCTGCGAGGCGACAGGCCCACCCGGGATGCTCTGGGGCGCGCCGGACACCGTGGTGACATCGGTGAACCCGGCGAAGTTCTGGATGACGCCGCCCGCGAGCAGCGCGACCGCGCCGATCAGGGCGATCGGAAGCAGGATGCGCCCGAGGCCGCGGATCAGGTCGACCCAGAAGTTGCCGATGGTCGTCGAGCCTCGGCGGGCGAGGCCGCGGATCAGTGCGATCGCGATCGCGAGGCCGACGGCTGCCGACACGAAGTTCTGCACCGTGAGGCCCGCGAGCTGCACGGTGTAGCCCATCGTCTGCTCCGGCGAATACGACTGCCAATTCGTGTTCGCCACGAACGAGGCTGCCGTGTTGAAGGCGAGCCCCTCCGGCACCGCGGGGAGTCCGAGCGACTGCGGCAGGAACGCCTGGAGGCGCTGCAGCCCGTAGACGAGGAGCACTCCGACCACCGAGAACACCAGCACGCTGCGGGCATACGCGCGCCAGGTCTGCTCGGACGACGAGTCGACCCCGATCATCCGGTAGATGCCGCGCTCCGCTCGCAGGTCGCGCGCCGAGGTGTAGACGTGCGCGATGTAGTCGCCGAGCGGGCGGTAGAGGAGCACGAGCACGACCACGACGGCCGTGACCTGCAGGATGCCGAACCAGATCGTCGCGTCCATCAGAACCGCTCCGGGGCGACGAGTGCCACCACGAGGTAGACGATGGCGGCGACGCCGAGCACGGCCGCGAGGATCTCGAAGACGATCATGCGCGGTCCACCGCCTTGGCGACCAGGGATACGAGGGCGAACAGCGCGAGAGTCAGCGCGATGTAGATGATGTCGAGCACGGATCCGATACAACTCCCGCGGCAGCGTGCGAACGGCGATCCTCACGCTTCCCCTACGCCCCCGGCGCCGATGCATGCGCGTTGCTCACAGCAGCCGCGGTTTTCCGGACGTCGGTCGCGGCACGGATCGGAGATCGCGCTCAGAGCGGACCGACGCTGGTGGTTCTTCATGTCTACGGATGTGATTATTATGTCGTCATATGACGACCATGCGAAGGAGGTTGCCTGCGTGACGACGGTGGAGTTGTTCTACGGCGATCTGGACGAGGCCGCTCGCGAGTGCGAAGACGCGTCGAGGGGACTCCTGTTCGATATGTCTCGCATCGGCGGGGGTGACTTCGGGGTGGAGGCACCGGTCGGCCGCCATGGGCTGCAGGTCGAGGTGCACTCCCGGATGGTCGAGCTGCACGACGCCGCCGCCACGCATGGCGATGCCGGATCGACGCTCGCCGCCTCGCTCTTCGCGATCGCGGCGACCTACTCCGACCTCGATGAGGAGCTGACGGGGAGGGCGCGCCGTGAACCTGTCGTCGCCACGGCGGGGATACCCCCTGGAGCGGATCGCCGGGGACGTCGGTACGATGTCCCGATCGGTCGATCAGGTCGAGATCGTGGCAGCGCACCTTCGCACGCTGCGCGGCGCGTCAGGACGCGCCGCAGCTCTGCCGGGGCGGGGCAGGGCGGTCACCGCCGCGCGCACCGACGCGCGGGAGATCCTGTCGACGATCGGCCCGCACGTAGCGGTCGCTCAGAGGCTCTCGGCGGCCCTGTCGAGGTATGCGAGGGCCTATGACGAGCACGCGCACAGGGCGAACGACCTGATCGAGCAGATCGAGTCGGCGCACGCGGCGTGGCTGACACTGAACGCGGCGTCGGATGAGGCGGGTCGGGGTGCTCTGGCTGCCGCAGAGGGCGACGATCCGGTCGTCGCGCAGGCGGCGGAGGAGCTGGCGACCGACCTGATCAGGGATCGCCGAAGGGCGGAGGAGGAGCTCGACGACCTCTGGACCCGCTACGAGTTCCATTTCGGAGCCTGGGACGAGGCCTACGACACAGCGGTGCGCGCGCTCGGGGAGAGCGCGGGCGTGAACCTCTCGCACGAGTCGCGGGACCTCCTGCAGGATCTGCTCGCGGCGGATTCGCCGCAGGAGGTTCTCGCCCTGTGGCTCCTGCACCCCGAGTTGCAGGAGGAACTCATCGATGCGGACCCTGCGGCCTTGGGTGCTCTGGATGGCCTCCCCGCGGCTGTGCGGGTGCATGCGAATCAGCGGAGCGCTGCCGCGTGGATCGAGGAGGCCCTGACGGAGCGCGAGCGTGAACCGGACGGATCGGAGCGAGCGGCGTTTCTCGCGAAGGAGATCGCCTACCTCCGGAAGGTGGAGCACGGCGGGGTGCAGCTGTATCTGTACGACCGCGACTTCTCGCGCATCGTCGAGGTCGTCGGGGATCTCCGCGTCGCGCCGACGCACGTGCTCACGTATGTGCCCGGTACGTTCACGAGCCTCGCGAGCTTCTACAGCGGCGACGTGCAGCAGGTCGCGACATCACTGGTCGACAAAGTGCCTGGAACCCTCGCGTTCGTGTACAAGGACGGTGAGTTCCCTGGCGAGGACTCCGAGGCGGGTGGAGTGAACCCGATGCGGATCGGGGAGGCGAACGACCATGATCGTGCCGTCGAGGCGGGGCGGCAGTTGGCGCGGTTCGAGGCGGGGATGCGGGCAGATCCGGCGACCGGTGCAGCGGAGCAGGATGCGTTGGGGCACAGCTGGGGGCTTGCGAACGTGACGAGCGCGGAGGTCGCCGGTGCCGAGTTCGACAAGGTGATCTCGCTCTCCGGAGCCGGGATGCCGCCGGAGTGGTCCCCGGATCCCGACACAGCGTACGCCGACCTCTCCTATCGAGATCTTCTTCAGGAGGGACAGCACATGGGACTCGTCTGGGACGGCAACAACCCGCGCTCTCACCCGGCTTTCGAGCACGGCGGCTACTACCTCGGCCCGGACGACGCGGTGCTCGATCAGGAGGAGGCGAGCAGCCTTGTTGGCCCGACGGTCAATGTCTCGCCCGAGTACATACGGGTGTTGACGGAGAACCACAGCCTGATCGCGACCGATGATCCCGACAACAGACGCGCCCTACGCGATATGCAAAGGCTGGTGAAGAAATGAAGAAGTTCCGGGTCCCGATCGTGGGCCTGGCTGGAGTTCTGGTGGCGTTAACCGCGTGCGCGCAACCGGAAGCGCGAACGCATGACAAGGAGTCGAGTGTGACCTGGCAGGATGCGAAGGCAGCAGCGCAAGCGAAGACGTTGGAGATCGTCGCACTCATACCGGCTGGGGACGTCGTCGCTGTAGACCAGCACGAGACCGGGACGTTGTTCAGTTGCGACGACAGACGGCACCGGTGGACCGGGATCACGTACGTGACGCTGGTCCCGGGGGCTGACGCCGAGGCGACCACGAGAAAAGTAGAAGCGCGCGTAGCGGATCTGTTCTCCGACGAATTCGAGGTGGCGAATTATCGCGGAATCACAGACGAGTACGTAGCGACAGTGGACTCACCGATGACAGGCGAAGGGTACCTTTTCGGCGAGGATGAACCGGGAACGATCTCGATCGACTCCTGGTCGGTGTGCTTCACGCTCCCGGAGGGTATGTATCCCGGCGGGAGCTTCTGAGCATGGGGCGAACGAGAGGTAGTGGCCAGGCGTCGGTAGCGGCGGTGGCAATCATGATGGGGCTATGCGGGTGCTCTGGAGCGAAAGTGCCACCAGAACGGAACCCGGACCGGAGCTGGGAGGAGGTGAAGGCTTCAACGCAGGCGATGGAACGGGAGGTCGCTGCCCTCGTGCCGGACAAGGATGTCGTTCGCGTCGATCAGAACGAGAAGGGAGGCCTGTTCAGTTGTGATGAAACACGGCATCGATGGACGGGGATCACCACACTCACTCTTGTCCCCGGCGTCGACATCGAGTCGCTCTTGAAAACGTTGGAGGGCCAGATCGCAGATGCGCTGCATCACAGAGGCGAGTTCACCGTTTCGCATCGAAGCGACATCTTCGGCGATTACGCGCTGACGGCGCAGTCGAAGACGACGGGAGAGGCTGTTCTTCTCGGGCAAGGCGACGAAGGAACTATCGTGATCGACTCCTGGTCGGTGTGCTTCACGCTCCCGGAGGGTACCTATCCCGGCGGTGACTTCTGAGCGTGGGGTGGACAGGAGGTGGTGCGGTGGCATTCACTGCTGAATGAGGGCACTGGGGGTTGACCTCTCGGGTCAGCCCCCGCCTGCTCGCAGTTCAACGCGCCATGAGTTGAGCCCGCGCACGCTCTGCTCACCCAGCTGATCGGAGGAACCAGAGATGGCTGAACGCCCGATGGTGATTGTTCCTGATGTGGTCGGCCAACCGGTGGACATCGCCGGCGAAACCGCAGCCGCAATCGGGTTGATTCTGTCGAGCGGAGATCTCGACGGCCCGGGTATCCGCGCACGTACCTGGCCTGGGCTCTTCTGGGTGACGAGCCAAGATCCTCAGGCGGGAGCGATCGTCGAGCGCGGAAGTCCGTTGCGCGTCACTTTTGTGGAGGATGGTCAAGCCAGGAGTGACGTGCCGGCGCAGTCATCCGGGCCGTTGCCGTCGCTCGAAAGCCATGCGGATGACGATCCCGACGAGCGCCCGCGGGGGCGCACCTATCCCGGCGGTGACTTCTAAGACGGTCATGTCCGCCCTTCGCTCACCCGCCGCATCTCCGCCGCGAGTGCCTGGTTCGTCTCCGCCAGCCGTGCCGTGATGGTGTCTCGCACCTCGGGCGGCTTGTTCTGACTGAGCTTGGCGCGCGCGTCGAAGCGGTCGACGCGCATCCGCAGACCCACCGTGCCCTTCGCCGCCCGGCGCGTTCCCTGCTCGTCCTCCGACAGATGCCGACCGTGCTCCTGGCGACTCTCGAAGTGGTCGGTCAGACGCGTGAGCATCGCGTAGTTCTCCTCCTCGCCGAGGATCTCGGGGGTGCCGTACAGGTGCGCGGTGACGTGGTTCCACGTCGGGACCAGGTCGCCCGGCGCATAGAGGCTCGACGACACGTAGTCGTGGGGACCCTGGATGATCACCAGCACCTCGTGTCGGCCGAGCTCATGCAGCTGCTCGTCCGGACGTCCGAAGTGGCTCGCGATCACGATCTCGTCTTCATCCTCGAGCAGCAGGGCCGGGTAATGCGAGGCGATCAGGCCCGTGCTCGTCGGAGAGACGAACGTCGCCCACGGGTTGCCGCGGATCAGGCGCTTGACCTCGTCGGGGTCGGTCATCAGGTAGCGGGGTGTGTGTCGCATCAGGACTCCTCGGTGCGGGGGCGGGTGATCAGACGGGTGCGCACGGCCAGGGCGGCACAGGCGATGACGGCGAGTCCACCAACGGCGGTGGCCCAGGCGATCGGCTCGTGGAGCAGGATCGCGGCCCAGGCGATGCCCATCACCGGCTGCACGAGCTGGATCTGACTCACCTGCGCCATCGGCCCGATCGCGAGGCCGCGGTACCAGGCGAAGAAGCCGAGGAACATGCTCACGGCGGCGAGGTAGGCGAAGGCGAGCCACTGCACCGGCGTTGCGGATGGCGGCTGCGTGATCGCCGACGTCACGGTCAGCGCGGCCATGAGAGGAGCGGCGACGATCAGCGCCCACGACACCGTCTGCCATGGCCCGAGCTCCCGGGCGAGAAGGCCGCCCTCCGCGTAGCCGACCGCGGCGGCGAGCACGGCCCCGAACAGCAGCAGGTCGGCTCCGGTGAGCGCACCGATCCCGCCGTTCTGCAGTGCGGCGAAGACGACAGTGGCGGCGGCGCCCAGGATCGCGAAGACCCAGAACGACCGAGCGGGGCGTTCGCCCGTGCGGAGGACTACGGCGACCGCGGTGGCGGCGGGCAGCAGACCGATCACGACCGCACCGTGACTGGCCGGAGTCGTGGTCATCGCGAACGACGTGAGCAGCGGGAACCCGGCCACGACGCCGCCGGCGACGATCGCGAGTCGCGCCACCTGCCTCATCGTGGGGCGCGGCTGACGGGTGGCGGCAAGGGCGATGCCCGCGAGGAGCGCGGCGACGACGGCGCGACCCGATCCGGTGAACAGGGGCGATAGTCCGCCGGTCGCGACACGCGTGAACGGGAGGGTGAAGGAGAAGGCGGTGACGCCGAGGAGTCCCCACCACAGTCCGGCGCGAGTCGATAGCACTGGCTCGCGCGGAGCGATAACGCTACTCTCTATTTTCATGAGTCAGGATAGCAGTGACCGGATCGTCGCGGGAGTCCGTACCTGGATCGCGTCCGCGTCTGCGGGTGCCAGGGTGCCCTCGAACCGGGCGTTGATGGCCGAATACGGGGCGAGCCCGGTGACGGTGCAGAAGGCGATGCGGCAGCTCGTCCGGCTCGGGCTGGTCGAGTCGCGCCCCGGCGCTGGCACCTTCGTGCGGGCGACGCCCACCGTGCGCGCAGCCGACTACGGCTGGCAGACCGCCGCTCTCGGCGCAGCGCCGGCCGGACTCGCCGGGCTCTCGTCGACCCAGCGCACCGTCGCCCCAGACGCCATCGGACTGCACTCCGGATACCCGGCGGCAGACCTGCTGCCGGAGCGGCTCGTCCGGCAGGCGATCGTGCGGGCCGCGCGATCCGAGGCGGCGCTGACGCGCTCTCCGGCGGCCGGGAATCCCGACTTGCAGGCCTGGTTCGCCGGCGAGCTCGCCGCCTCGGCCCCGGCGGGGGCGACGCCGGCGTCGGGGCGCGACGCGTTGATCATCTCGGGCAGTCAGAGCGGGCTGAGCTCGATCTTCCGTGCGGTCGTCGGCGTCGGACAGCCGCTGTTGATCGAGTCGCCGACCTACTGGGGTGCGCTGCTCGCGGCGGCACAGGCGGGGGTGGTGCTGGTGCCGGTCCCTTCCGGACCCCAGGGTCCCGACCCGGACGAGGTCGAGCGCGCGTTCGCGCTGACCGGCGCTCGGGCGTTCTACGCACAGCCGACCTTCGCCAATCCGACCGGCGCACAGTGGCCGACAGCCACCGGAGCCGCCGTCCTGGAGGCGGTCCGACGCCACGGCGCCTTCCTGATCGAAGACGACTGGGCGCACGACCTCGGAATCGACGCCGAGCCACGACCGATCGCCGCATCCGACGACGACGGCCATGTCGTGTACCTGCGCTCGCTTACCAAGAGCGTCTCACCCGCACTGCGCGTGGCAGCGGTGATCGCCAGGGGACCCGCGCGGGATCGGATCCTCGCCGACCGTGCCGCCGAGTCGATGTACGTGAGCGGCCTGCTGCAGGCCGCCGCGCTCGACGTGGTCACGCAGCCCGCCTGGCGGACCCACCAGCGCGGGTTCCGTGAGCACCTGCGCGCGCGTCGCGATCTGCTGGTGTCGAGTCTGGCTGCCTCGGTGCCGCGCGCGAAGGTGGAGCACGTGCCCGTCGGTGGCCTCAACCTGTGGGTACGGCTGCCTGAGGGGACGGATGTCGCTCAGGTCGTACGCGACTGCGAGGTGCGGGGCCTGATCATCGCGCCAGGGTCGGAGTGGTTCCCCGCCGAGCCCTCCGGTGCCTTCGTGCGCCTCAACTACGCCAACGCCGATCCGGCCCGATTCCCCGAGGCTGCGGGCATCCTGGGCGAGGTGCTGGCCACCTGATTCCCGTTCGCTCGCGAAGGGAGCGGGTGACGGACTACTCCTGCGGCGGGCCGGCCGGCCGATGAGCACGGCGACCGTTCACGACCACCGGGCGCCCTGCACGTTCCTGGCCGGGCAGGGGGCGGGAGCGGCGGCCGTAGATGAGCTCCGACGAGTCGAGCAGCCACGGCACGAGGGTGATCGACACCCCGTGCACGAGCATGAGCTGGTTGGCGAGGCGGCGGGCGCGGCGGTTGTGCAGGAACGACTCCCACCAGTGCCCCACGATGTATTGCGGCAGGTACACGGTCACGACCGAGGAGCCGTGCTTCTCGCGATACTGCTTGATGAACTGCGTGATCGGCTGGGCGAAGGATCGATACGGCGATTCCACGATCACGAGAGGGATCGGCACGAGATGGTCGGCCCATTCCTGCTGCAGCGCCGTCGCATCGTCGGAGGCCACGGCGACGTGCACGGCCAGGGTCTTGCCGTGCTTCGCCGCGATCGCATAGTCGATCGCCTTGACCACCGGCTTCTGCAGGCGGTTGACGAGGACGATGGCGAGGTCGCCGGTCGCGCCGAACTTCGTGGTGTCGTCGATCGCGATCTCGTGCTCGACATCGCGGTAGTACCGCTTCACGCCCATCATCAGGAAGGCGAGAACCGGGATGGCGAAGAAGACGAGGTAGGCGCCGTGAGTGAACTTGGTGATCGTCACGATCACCAGGACGAGCACGGTCAGGGTCGCTCCCGCGGAGTTGATGAGGAGTCCCACCTTGGCCGAGCGTCGGTCCGATGCCGAAGCCCCGTCGATACCGGACCCCGCCGCGCCCTCCACGGGTCCGCGCAGCACGCGCCGCCAGTGCCGGACCATGCCGATCTGCCCGAGGGAGAACGAGACGAAGACGCCGATGATGTAGAGCTGGATCAGCGTCGTCAGCCTCGCCTGGAACACGACGAGCACCGCGATCGCGGCGATGCCGAGAAGGATCATGCCGTTCGAGAACACGAGGCGGTCGCCGCGGGTGTTCAGCGACTTGGGGGCGTAGCCGTCACGGGCGAGCACGGCGCCCAGCAGGGGGAAGCCGTTGAACGCGGTGTTCGCGGCGAGCAGCAGCACGCACGCGGTCGCCGCCTGCACGATGAAGAAGGCGATGCTCCCCCCGCCGAACGTCGCCGAGGCGATCTGCGCCATCAGGCTCGGTTGCGGATTGGTGCAGTCGAAGCCGATCAGGTCGCAGGGGTTCTCGGCATAGTGCACACCGGTGATCAACGCCAGTGCGGTCAGACCAGAGAACAGGCAGATCGCGATCGTCCCCATCAGCACCAGGGTCGACTGCGCGTTGCGCACCTTCGGGGCGCGGAAGGCGGGCACGCCGTTCGACACGGCTTCGACACCGGTGAGAGCGGAGCAGCCGCTCGAGAACGCCCGCAGGATCAGCAGGATCACGGCGGCCTGACTCAGGCTCTCGGCCTGCACCGAGAACTCGGCGCTCGAGGCCACGGGGGCGTCACCGAGGAAGGTCCGGATCAGGCCGGTCACGATCATGACCCCCACCGAGCCGATGAACACGTACGTCGGGATCGCGAACACGAGCGAGGCTTCGCGCACGCCACGGAGGTTCACGATGATGATCAGGATCACGAAGCCGACCGCCAGCTCGACGCGGAACGGATCGAGCCCCGGCACCGCGGAGATGATGTTGTCGACGCCCGAGGCCACCGACACGGCCACGGTCAGCACGTAGTCGACGAGCAGCGCCGCGGCGACGACCACACCGGGGATCTCGCCGAGGTTCTTCGAGGCGACCTCGTAGTCTCCGCCGCCCGAGGGGTAGGCCTTGATGAGCTGCCGGTAGCTGAGGACGACCACGAGCAGCAGCACCACCACCGCGACGGCGACGAGGGGCGTGAACGACAGGAACGTCAATCCGCCGATCAGGAGGATCATCACGAGCTCCTGCGGGGCGTATGCCACCGAGCTCAATGCGTCCGAGGCGAAGATCGGCAGAGCCATCCGCTTCGGCAGCAGTTGATCGTCGACCTGCTGACTCGTCAGCGGTTCCCCGATGAGGATGCGCTTCGCGCGTGGCGGCGCGTCCGCGCTCTCCCTGTTTTCGTCTGACACGTCCCGCGACACTACGCCCACATGCGCCATCCTCACGTGATCCTCACGGAATCCCTACGGGCGGCTCCCCTCTCCTCACGGAATCCTTACGGCCGTCATCCGGGGGTCAGGGCGACGCCTACACTGACACGTTGTGGGAGATCAGATGCTGCTCGGGTTCATCGCGATCGGGATCGGCATGGCCTTCGGCGTCGTGCTCTTCGTCCCCTTCGTGGCGATCAGCTATCGCCGACGGGGTGGCCTGGGGCTCGGCCGCACTCTGCTCTGGCTCTCCGCACTGATCTACTTCTGGGCCATCTGGACCTACACGCTCCTCCCCCTGCCCGACCCCGACGCGATCCGCTGCGTCGGGGCGATCACCGATCCGATGTCCGTCGTCCGCGACGTGCAGACCGCGCTCGCCGCACCGGGGAACCCGCTGCGACACCCGGCGCTTCTGCAGCTCGCATTCAATGTGCTGCTGTTCGTTCCGCTCGGGGTGTTCGTGCGTGTGCTCGCCGGGCGCGGCATCGCGGTCGCGCTCGCCGCGGGCTTCGGTCTGTCGCTCCTGGTCGAGACGACGCAGCTGACGGGTGTCTGGGGCCTCTACCCCTGCGCGTACCGCTTCTTCGACGTCGGCGACCTCATGACCAACACGCTCGGCGCGGTCGTCGGATGCACGCTGGCGCTCGTCGTCCCTCGGTCGCTGCGCGGCAGTGAGGCGCGCGCAGACGCCGACCGGGCACGCCCCGTGACCCGCGGTCGCCGCGCACTCGCGATGCTGTGCGACGGTCTCGCCTACTTCTTCGTGGGGGCGGGGGTCAGCGTCGCGGTGCAGTTCTGGTTGCAGTTCGTCGTGGGCGACCGGGCGGCGGTCCTCGACGGCGGTGTCGCGAACGCCGCGGGCACGATCACCGCGTCGGCGTTGTGGTTGGTGCTGATCCTCGCCGGCGGCCGCTCCGTCGGCGATCTCGCCGTGCAGCTGCGTTACACGGGTTCCAGGATGCCCGCCCCGTCGCGCGATTCCTGCGCTGGGTGGGTGGCATCGGCGGACTCGGCGCGCTTCCGCTGCTCGGCGGATTGTTCGATCCCGCGTCCTCTGTGCTGATCTTCGTCGCCGTCGTGCTGCTCTTCACCACGCGGCTCGGACGAGGGCTGCCCGGACTCCTGTCCGGCCAGCAGCTCTCCGATGCCAGGGCGGGCGGGGTGGTCCGAGTATCCGGCGCGGAAGGTCCCGCGGCCGCTTCGCATGATGCGTGACGGGTGGGGAGGCCGACGGCGCCCTGCGGTCAACCCTCCGCGTGGGCTCGCGGCATGTACCACTCCGTGAACTCCGTGGCGCGCCCGTCGGGTGCGAGCCGGATGATCCAGAGGTTGAGGTAGTCGCGCTCCGCCGGGTATTCGGTCCGGCCCCGGACGACCACGAATCCACCGACCTCGTGGAGGACCTCCCATTCGAAAGTCCACGTGCCCGGTTCGTCGCTATCCTCCAGCCAGCCGGCCACGATCGCGTCGCGTCCGACCCGCGGTTCCGAGTCGGGGCTCGTGAGGTATCGGGCGTCGTGCGTGAAGAGCGTCCCGATCCGCTCGGGATCGTTCGATCGCCACGCGTCGATGTAAGCCCTCGTCCAGTCCTCGCCTGCTGTCGTCATGTGCTCCGTTCTAAGCCGCTGCGGACGCCGCGTCAACCCGTTCGGGAATCGTAGGGACATCGGGGATCCACAGCGGTTTCCGATCACGAACGCGTAACGTCGAGGGCATGACGACCGTTCACGTCACCGAGGACACGATCAACCAGGCCCGCGAGCTGCGCGACGAGCTGCAGCGGTTCCTGCGCGAGTACGAGTTCGGGATGCGCGAGGTCGAGACGAAGATCTCGATCCTCCGTGACGAGTTCACGCACGATCACGCGTACAACCCGATCGAGCACGTGAAGAGCCGGCTGAAGTCGCCGGACAGCATCGTCGAGAAGCTCGCCCGCAAAGGCATCGACGAACCCGACTTCGACCGCATCCGTGCCGACATCACCGACATCGCCGGCGTCCGTGTGACGTGCAGCTTCGTTGCCGACGTCTACCGGCTGTTCGACCTGCTCACGGCGCAGGACGACATCACGGTGCGCACGGTCAAGGACTACATCGCGCACCCGAAGCCGAATGGCTACAAGAGTCTTCACGCGATCATCGAGGTGCCCGTTTTCCTCTCCACCGGCGCGCTGTCGGTGCCGGTCGAGGTGCAGTTCCGCACGATCGCGATGGACTTCTGGGCCAGCCTCGAGCACAAGATCTACTACAAGTTCTCGAACCAGGTCCCCTCGCACCTCGTCGACAGTCTGTCGGATGCCGCAGACGCCGCCGCCGAGCTCGACAGCCGCATGGAGCGGCTGCACCGCGAAGCCCACGGCGTGCCGCAGCGCCAGCTCGCCCCGCCGCCCCCGCCCGCCCCCCGCACGTCGCCCGCGGCCCCGAAAACCCTCGAGTCGTCGGCGTCTGATCGGAGCCCTCAGTCCCCGAACACCGAGGCGAGTGCGGGCCAGGACTCGGCACGGGCGAACACCGGGACGCGGTCGCGCGTCGTCGCAGCGGTCACCACCGCTCCACCGCGCGCAGCGCTCCCGGTCCACACATCGACCCAGTCTCCGGGCGGCAGGTACACGGTCGACGCGGAGACCCCTGGCTCGAGCACCGGGGCCACGAGCAGGTCATCGCCCAGCATCCACTGGATCGGATGCGCCCACACCTCCTCGTCGCCCGGGTGGTCGAAGTACAGAGGTCGCATCAGCGGACGGCTCGTGCGGATCGACTCCCGGGCCTGCGCGGCGAGATACGGCACCAGACGCTCGCGCAGGTGCACGAGCTCCCGCACCTCGGCGATCACGGCGTCGTCCCCGTGCGCTCGGCGATGTTCCACGGCGTGCGGTCGCGCGAGGGCAGCCGGTGGTGGTTGAACTCCGAGTGATACTGCATGATCGGCACGAACACGCTCGCGGCCATCGCCCGTACGTAGAGCTCGGGGTCCGGATGTCGCCCGAGAACCCGGCGATGTCCCATCCCCAGTAGAGGACGCCGCTGGCTGCGGCCGAGAGCCCGGCGAGCATCGACCACCGGAAGGCCTCCCACGTGGAGTTCTCGTCGCCCGCCCAGAACGCACCGTGCGCCTGCGAGCCCGTGAAGCCCGCACGGCTGAACGTCACCGGCGCCTTGCCCGCCGACGCGAGCAGTCGTCCGTATGCCGCGGCGTAGGCCACGGGGAACAGGTTGTTCGACACGTCGCCGTGGCTGCCGTCGAGATAGCGCAGGTCCGCGCCCCACGCGTGCTCGCCCCCGTCGGTCTTGAACCCGTCGATGCCGACCTCCTCCACGAGGTAGCGGCGCTTCTCGGTCCACCACCGTGCAGCGCGCTCGTCGGTCAGATCGGGCATGAGTCCCAGCGGGAACCACCAGCCGCGGTTGCGGTAGGGCCGAAGCGACCCGTCGGGGCGACCTCCTGATCAGCACGCCCTCACGGATCGCGGCATCCGCGTCGGCGCGCGCCTGCCCCTGCGGATGCGGGCGCATCTTCATGAGCGGGATCTGCCACAGGTGCACCCGTACATCGCTCTCGTGCAGCGCGTCGACCATGCCCTTGGGGTCGGGCCATGCGCCTTCGGAGGGGAAGTCGAAGTCGTCCAACCGCAACGGACCGCCGTCGGCGCGCACCTCGTACCGGGCGTCACGGAACGCCGTGAAGGTGCTCTCGTCGCTCCAGGCTTCGATCACCACGGAGCCGACGGGGATGTCGTGCTCGCGGTGCAGCGCCATCTGCCGCTCGACCTCGGCCTGCGTGTTCCACTCGTTGCCGCTGGCCCACAGTCGGAACACCCAGTCGGGCAGCTCGGTCGGACGCCCGACCTCGGCGAGGAAGGCGTCGAGCACCTCCGTTGGTGCGCCGGTGTAGAGGGCGAGCTCGATCGCGGCGGCCTCGGCGACAGCATCCGTCTCGGCCTCGACGACCAGACGTGACGCATCGGAGGCGCCGATGTCGAACCACACGCGCCGGGAGGTGCGCACATGGAAGCCCCACCCCGCGCCTCCGACGACGTGCGCGAAGGGCATGGGCAGGTACGTGCGCCGGTGAGCGCCCTGGCTCTTGTACTGCTCGAACACCATGGAATCGAGCCGCTGCCCGCGGTGATCGAGGGCGTCGAAGCGCTCCCCGAATCCGGTCACATGCTCCCCGGTGGTCAGCGGCAGCGCGAAGCGCACCCGAAGGACGCGCTCGCCGTCGTCGAGCACCTCGACCTCGCTCGGGCGCGCAGGCACGGATGATGCGGCGTCCACACGCACGGTGTCGGCGGCTCCCGGACGCCAGGCAGCGACCCGGCACGAGAACCAGCGGGTGCTCTCGGCGGCACCGTCCCGGCGCTGCGCGGTGAAACGGTAGCGCAGCTCCGCGCCGGAGGGGACGCTCGGCAAGGTCAGCTCCACCCGCCGGCGGCCCTGTTCTGGCGGGCCTGCGCCGAGGCGAGGTGTCCACCGTCGACTGCCTGTCCGCGGGACGAACGGGCGACGGGGAGAGGGCATGCCCTTCCAGGCGAGATGCCGGCCGCGTCCCGCCATTCCAGTTCGACGTCGACGGCATCCGCATCGGCAGAGGTGCGCACGCCGAGCCGCAGCGGTTCGCCGGCGACGGGATGCACGGGCGAGCGCTGCTCGGTGTCGTCGGAGTACGGGTGGCCCGAACCGGCCGGACGATGGCGGATCATTCGACGACCTCCCCGAGCTCGACCGCGAGTCGCAGCAGCATCGCATGGCTCCACAGCAGCGGGGTAGCCACGGTGCCCCACCGGTCGATCCACTCCTGACGGAACGACGGGTCGAGCAGGTGATCGTCGACCTGCTCCGGCAGCATCAGGTCGACGGTGGCGGTGTTCGCTGCCCATTCGAGTGCCCGGCGGGCGCTGTCGCGGTCGCCGACGGCCGCCTGCGCGAGTCCGAGGAAGCAGGTCAGCAGCGGCCATTGACCACCCCCGAAGAAGGTGTCGGCGCGGAAGCGGTGCACGCCGCCGTCGACCGAGAGGTCGCGGCGAACGGCCGTGATCGTGCCCGCGGCCAACGGGTCGGCCGCGGGGATGACTCCGAGCGGCGAGATCAGAGCACTGAGGCTGCCGTCGACCGCGTCGTCGCCGATCCACTTCACCAGGTGTCCGTCTGCCGTGCCGTCGCCGTGCAGCAGATCGTCGATCGCGGACCGGGCGTCGAGCGCGGCTTCGAGGCGAGGTCCCTCGATCAGGCCCGACGATGCGGCGGCCGAGAGCCCGGCCGCGATGCAGCCCAGCGTCGAGATGTGCACCTGTTCGGAGTGCTCCTCCCACCAGTCGAAGCAGGGTCGCTGCCACGAGCTGACGAGGTAGTCGACCGTGAGCTCCGCCGCCCTGCGCCAGCGCTGCACGTCGAGTCCGTGCCGTTCGGCGTGCGCGACCGCGGCCCACAGCCACGTGCCGTAGCCGTCGAGCTGGAAGTCCCACCAGTCGTCGTGGCCGAGGTCGCCCGCGAAGGTGAAGCGTGCGGGGAGCATCCGATCGTCCGGCACCGGCTGCCCCGCCCGCGCGGCGGCGACGATCTCCTCGATCGAGCCGGCATGCCGCAGCAGCACGTCGGAGCACCAGTCGAAGAATCGGGTCGCGGAGTCCACGGCGCCGGCGGCCGAGACGCCGTCGGCGATGAACGACCCGTCACGGAACCAGCAGTATCCGCGGTAGGCGGAGAAGTCGGGGCTGGCGGGGTAGGCGCCGTTCGGCTCCTGCAGGGAGGTGATCACGGATCGCGAGTGCGCGAGGAGCGCACCGAGGTCGGTGTGCACGGGGACGTCATCGTGGGGACTCCTGGGGTCGGAGGGGGCGGGCCGGTCGGCCCGCCCCGGGGTGGGGTGGCGTCAGCCGAGCAGCGCGTTGACGCGCTCTTCAGCCGAGTCGAGGGCTTCCTGCACGCTCTTGCGCCCGGCCGCGGCCTCGGTGAGCTCTTCGCTCACGATGTCCTGCATCTCGGTCTGGCCCTCGCCGATCGACGGGGCGAGAGCGACCTGCTCGAGCGAGTCGAACACGGCCTGACGGTTGGCGGGGTCGCCCTTGTCGAGGTACACGTCGAGCTGGCTCTCGTCGGCGATCGGCGGCAGCTCCCATCCGCTGTCCAGGCGCACGTCGACCATGGTCTTCGAGCTGGTGAGGAATTCGGCGAACCGCTGGGCGGCGTCCGCGTTCTTCGTGCCGGCCGAGACGGCGACGCCGTTCGAGAACAGCGCGCTCGCGGGGGTCGTGTCGCCCGGTTCGACGGCGATGTCCCAGGCGAAGCCGGCATCGGCGAGGCCGCCGAACATCCAGATGCCGGTGTGCCACATGGCGAGCTTGCCCTCGGCGAAGAGGCCGCTGTCGAAGTCGGGCGTTCCCGCTCCCTGCTCGGCCGTCGGCATCGTGGTGCCGCTCTTGCCGACCAGCCACTCCGCTGCGGCGAGACCCTCGGGGGAGTTGAACGCGACCGCCGAGCCGTCGTCGTTCAGGAAGTCGCCGCCCGCCTGTGCGACCGCCTTGTAGTACTCGTGGTAGCTGATCGGCTGGTAGTCGCCCCAGACGCCTGCGGCGGCATCGGTGAGCTTCTCGGCCGCGGCCTGCTCGTCTGCCCAGGTCCAGTCGGCGGTCGGGTACTCGAGTCCGGCGGCGTCGAACAGGTCGGCGTTGTAGAAGAGCACGACGTTCGAGAACGAGCTCGGCAGGGCGTACTGGGTGCCGTCGGTGGCGTAGGCCTCGGCGAGGGAGGTCTGGTACACGTCGGTGTCGACGCCTTCGAGCGGTGCGAGCACGCCGTTGGCCTGGTAGGCGGCGTAGTTGGCGAACTCGATGTCGAACACATCCGACACCGTGCCGCCTGCCAGGTCGGTCTGCAGGGCGGTGAAGTAGTCGGCGTACGGAAGTGTCGTGACGTCGACCTTCACATCGGGGTTCTCCTTCTCGAAGGCCTCGACGATGGTGGCGAGGTTCTCCTCGTTGCCGCCGTTCGAGATGAAGTTCGAGTAGGTGATGGTGACCTGGTCGCCATCGCCGGAGGCATCCGTGCCTCCGGACGAGCAGCCGGCGACCGTCAGGCCGACGACGGCGAGGACGGCGACGGTGCCGACCGGGGTCCATGCTGTGCGTGACATGGTGGGGGTTCTCCTTCTCATCGGGTGGTGCGTGATCGGGTGGTGCAGTCGGTGCGGATGCTCCGAGGTCATTTGATCCCGGAGCTGGCGACGCCCTGGATGACGTAGCGCTGGGCGAAGACGTAGATGGCGAGCATCGGCAGGATCGAGACGACGGAGCCCGCCATCATCACGTCCCACTGCGTGGTGTACTGCCCCTGCAGGCCGGCGAGCGCGAGCGGAAGCGTCTGCAGCTCGGCGGAGCGCAGGATGATCAGCGGCCACAGGAAGCTGTTCCAACTGCTCATGAACGCGAAGACCGTGAGCGTGGCGATGGTCGGACCGACCAGGGGGAGCACGATCGTCCCGAAGATGCGGAAGTGCCCCGCCCCGTCGAGGGTCGCGGCCTCGTCGAGTTCCCGCGGCACCGAGTTCATCGCCTGCCGGAGCAGGAACACCCCGAAGGCACTCGCGACGCTCGGCAGCAGCACACCGAGGTAGGTGTCGACGAGCTTGAGGTCGCGCATCTGCACGAACAGCGGCACGATCAGCACCTGGATCGGGATCATCATCGTCGCGAGGTACACCGCGAACACGGCGTCGCGACCGGGGAAGGGCATGCGGCTGAAGACGTACGCGGCCATCGAGCTCGTGAGCAGCTGCAGCAGTGTGACGACCACGGCGAGGACGAGCGAGTTGAGCACGACCCTGGCGAACGGCGTATTCGCGAACAGCTCGGCGTATGCCGAGAACGAGGGGTTCTCCGGGATCAACGGCGGCGTGGAGGAGAGTCCGGCGCCGGGCGAGATCGAGGTCACGATCGTCCACAGGAACGGGAAGAACATGACCAGCGCCCCGAGGATGACCACGGTGGTCAGGGCGACGGTGCCGAGACGCTTACGCATAGTTCACCCACTTCTTCTGGCCGCGGATCTGGATGACGGTGATGAGGAGCACGACGAGGAAGAGCATCCACGAGAGGGCGGATGCCTCGCCGGCCCGCCCGTAGCGGAAGGTGAGGTCGTAGATCTGCTGCACGACGACCGTGCTCGCACCGGCCGGACCGCCGCCGGTCATCGCATACACCTGGTCGAACACCTGGAACCCGTTGATGAGCGAGATGACGATGACGAAGAACGTCGACGGCGAGAGCATCGGCATGGTCACGCTCACCAGTCGACGCCACGGCCCTGCACCGTCGACGCGGGCGGCCTCGTAGAGGTCGGCCGGGATGGCCTGGAGGCCGGCCAGCAGGATGATCATCACGAAGCCGAGGTCCTTCCACGCCGACGCGATGATGATCGAGGGCATCGCCCACGCGGGATCCGTCCACCATCCTGGACCGTCGATGCCGACCAGTCCCAGCACCGCGTTCACGATGCCGATGTCGGGGTTGAGCAGCCAGCGCCAGACGAGTGCGACGACGATCCAGCTGGTCACCACGGGGAGGAAGTACACGCCGCGCAGGAAGTTGCGGGCGGGGATCGCGCTGTTGAGGGCCAGTGCGAGGGCGAGTCCCCCGACGTAGACGAGGGGCAGGTACCCGACGAGGTAGTAGAGCGTGTTGAGGAAGGCGCGGTGCGTCGCCGGGTCCTGCAGCAGGTGGATGTAGTTGTCGAAGCCGACCCACTGCATCGGAGACAGGAGGTTCCAGCTGTGCAGGCTCGTCCACAGCGCACCGACCATCGGGTACAGCGTGAACATCACGAGCGGGAGCGCGCTGGGGAGCAGGAAGATCAGCACGGTGATCGCATACCGCGCACGGCGGGAGCGACGGGCGCGTGCGGGAGTGCGCGTGGGGGGCGGGGCCTCCACGGTCGGGCGGGAGTCGAGCGCGGTCATCAACGGGACTCCTGTGCTCCGTCGCGGAGGGAGGGCTCGGTCAGGCGCTCGCGGACCAGACGGCCCTGCTCGCCGGTGCGCCCTGCGGCGTCGAACGGCGTCGCGAGCACGAGGCTCGCGGCTCCCTGCGCCCAGCGGTCGTCCTGCCAGGTCTCGACCGCGACGGGGATGCCGCGCTTGCGGGGCATGAGTCCGGAGCGCAGCGCCGGCTCGAAACCGTAGGACCAGTGGTTCCAGGCCTCGACGCCTTCGCCGAGGATGATCAGGATCTCGGGGTCGATCGCGTTCGCGACGCCCGCGAGCGCGCGGCCGAGCAGGTGGCCGGCGTGTGAGAACAGCTCCTGTGCGGCGGTGTCGCCCGCGTCGGCGCGTCCACGGAGCGTGGACATGCCCGCGGCCTCGCCGATGATCCCGCGGGTGCGGGCCGCCGACACCAGGGCGCCTTCGCCGATCAGCGATTCCAGGCATCCGTCCGCCCCGCAGCTGCACCGGGGCCGTCCTCCTGAGTGGGGAGGTGGCCGATCTCGCCCGCACCGCCGCCGTGCCCGCGCAGCACGGAGCCGTCGGCGATGATGCCGGCGCCGATGCCCGTGCCGATAGTGACGACCAGCACGTTGTCGTGGCCGCGGGCCTGGCCGTGAAGGAGTTCCGCCATCGCGAGGGCGTTGACGTTGTTCTCGACGAGCACGGGGAGGGCCAGTTCGCGCCGCAGCACGTCGCCGAGGGGCACGTGGCTCCACCCGAGCTGGGTCGAGTCGACGTTGCCGAGGCTCTGGTCATCGACGTCCCCGGCACGCCCACCCCGACGCCGAGGAGGGGCCGGTCGCTGCCGCCGGCGATGAAGGTGCGCAGCAGGCTCGCGAGGGTCGGGATCGCCGTCGCGGATGCGGCGTCGAAGGGTTCCGTCGCCGAGCGCACGACCGTGCCGTCGATGCCGACCTCGACGACGGTGATGTGGTCGGCGACGACCTTGACCCCGATGACGCGGCCGGCATCGGCGACGAGACCGAGCAGGCGGGCGGGGCGTCCGCCCTGGGAGGGGCTGTGGTCGAGTTCGACCAGCAGGCCGTCGGCGATCAGCTGCTTCGTGACCTGCGTGACCAGGGCGGGCGACACGCTCAGCAGTCGCGCGAGGCTCGCTCGGGACGTGGGCCCGAGCGCGCCGACCTGGGCGAGGACGGCGGAGCGCATGATGTCGGACCGTGCCGAGGACTGAGTCACAGGAACCCCTTTGTTTAGGACTAAATGAACTATAGAAACAAGTCCGGGTCGTGTCAATGCCAGGCCGATTCGGGGCGCGCACTTGAGATCCTGCTGCAATAGTTGAATATCCCGCAGGTATCATCTAAAGTTTTACCCAATACAGTGACGACGACTTCAAGGGAGAAGTGATGTTCATGCCATCGAGAAAGAAATCGACGAAGGTCGGGTTGAGAAATCGGATCGCCATGACCGCGGTCGGGAGTGCGATGGCCGTCGGTCTTGCGGTGGGTGCTGCTGCACCGGCGCAGGCGACCGTCGGGTTCTGGGACGTGTACTCCAGTTGGTTCCAGGCGGTCGCAGCCCTCACCTCGACGGGCGGAAACGGGGTCTTTCAAGCCCACGCCTACCTGGGGAACACCCATTCCTGGGGGGTGAAGTCGCAGTACAACACGAAGGCAGAGGTGAACGGCTACAACCTCACGCACAACGCCGTCCTCTACCGCGACGGCATCATCTGGGCGCGAGCCCAAGGGTGAAGACTAAGGGTGTCGCGGTGGGGGCCGACGCCCTGCACCGCAGGGAGGAGGATTGATGAAAAGACGCGGACTCTTCTTGGTGGCGGCAGCGATGTCGGCATTGACGGCGTCGGCATGTACGCCCGCACCCGATGAAGGTGCAGGGCACCTTGCCCCGTCGTTGCATGCCCTCATCGAACAGGCGCTGGGGCGAAACGATCTGTCGGAGTGGGACAGGGCAGCTCTGGAGAAGGCGAGTGCCGAGGGCAAGATCTCGCAGGCAGACTACGTCGAAGGGATGGATCTGTTCGATGCATGCCTGAAATCGGCGGGGATCGAGTTCGACCGGACGGTCCTCCTGAACGGCGTCATCGAGTTCCAGCCGCCGCCCGGGCACTATTCCGAAGCCGAGATCGATGCGCAGGCGAAGGCGCAGTACGAGTGTTCGGTGAATGCCGTCACCCAAGAGATCTTCACCCTGCAGCAGGCGAATCCTGACCTCTTGGCCGACTTCCCTCAGGCCGCGGTGAACTGTCTCAAGAAGGCTGGAGTGGTGGATGACGAGTTCACCAAAGCTGATTTCGAGAAGGCGTCTGGTTCTGGAGCGGGGCCGGCCGAGTATCCGTTCGACGTGATGTCCCCAGAGGCTCAGACATGCCTGTACTCGCTGGGGTACTCCGTGAAGATTGCTGAGTGAGTGAAGCGCGCGTTCACCCTGACCGTCGCGTTCGTCCTGAGCTGTGGCGTCGTCGTGGGTGCGGCGGTCGCGTACGACCTCCTACCGGCTCCGGGCGGTGATCTGGCCCCCACCCCGGAAGACAGGACCTACCCGGTGAGGTTCGTGGATTTCGTCGACGAACGGACGCTGCCGTTGGCTCCGACATTCTCGGAGGGCTCGGAGCTACGAGCAGCAGCATCAGGAACAGTGACGTCGAGCGCCTGCGTTCCGGGCCACGCCCTGGTCTCGGGCAAAGCGGCGTTCGCCGTCGATGGGAACCCCGTTGTCGCGTTGTCCACGGACGTGCCGTTCTACCGGGATCTTCGCTGGGGTGACACCGGTCCCGATGTGGACTCTCTCCGCCGGGCCCTCGCGGTGCTGGGGTACTCGGTCGATGCATCCGGCGGGTTCAGCAGGGACGTCTTCGAGGCCCTGTCCGCGATTCAGGATTCGGACGGCCTGGCCTTCGACGACGGAGGATTCCATCTCACGGACTTCCTCTGGGTGCCTGCCGGAGCTGCGGCAGTCGCTATCTGCGAGGCGAAGGTCGGACAACGCTACATGCCCGAATCCACCTTCGCCACGACGTCGAGCATCCTGACAGCGCTGTCGTTGGTGAGCGACGAAGCCGAACAGGTGGTCCCCGGGGATCGGAGGCTCCAGGTCTTCGGCGTAGACGCCGTCATGCCTGAGAGCGGTGTGCTGTCAGATCCGGAGGCTCTCGCCCGGATCGCCGCTGCCCCTGAGGGGAAGGGTGAGCTTCGGGGGAACGGCGACGAGGAGGCGGCGCCGATCTCCGGCACCAGTCAACTGGTCACCCCTCTCCGTGTGGCGCCCGTTCCCGCCGCGAGTGTCTTCGATGTTCGTGGCAGTCAGGGATGCGTCGCCTCGGAGAGCGAGTCGTATCCGGTCACGGTGGTCGGTGCGAAACTCGGAATGTCTCAGGTCACCTTCGACGGTGACTCTCCCTCGAAGATTCTGCTCCGGCCGGACGCGGAGACGTGCCGTGCTCCATGAGGGGCCGGTCCTCATGCTCCAGGAGGTCGGGCACGGATGGGGCGCTGGGCCTCCGCTCTTCGACGGCGTGAGTGCGACGCTTCGGCCCGGTGACGTCACGGCGATCACGGGTCCCTCCGGGTCGGGAAAATCGACATTGCTATCGATCATCGCCGGGTGGCTCGCGCCGACCTTGGGGAAGGTGGAACGGATCGGGATCAGTCGGACTCATTGGGTTTTCCAGAATCCCTATGGGCAACCTCGCCGCAAGACCCTCGATCACGTCTCCTATCCCTTTCTCGCCCGCGGCCTGAAGCGAACCGCCGCGGATGCGGAGGCGGAGGTGCTCCTGGGCAGGTTCGGCCTCGAAGGCCGAGGCGATCTGCCTTTCGCGAACCTCTCCGGGGGTGAGGCCCAACGGCTGATGCTTGCGCGCGCCGCCGCGACACGCCCCGACCTCCTTCTCGTCGACGAGCCCACCGCACAGCTCGACCGTGCCGCTGCGCGAACAGTGAACGATGTCCTTGCCGGGCTTGCCGACGCCGGCTCGATTGTGCTTGTGGCTTCCCACGATGCCGACACGATATGCGCCTGCAAGACGTCGATAGATCTGGGAGCGGTGAGCTGATGCGAATCTTCGACAGCGTAGGAGAGGCGATCCGTAACATCAGATCAGGATCCAGTCGTGCCGGCATCATTGCGCTGATCCTCGTCCTCACATCGACGGCGCTCCTCGCCGTCGATGCGGCCACGATCGGAGCGCTGCAGGAGCGAGCCGGTCAGGTCCGTTCACAAGCGGGAGCGATCCGTGTCCTCGTCGCCGACCACGCGATCGATCCCACCGCGTGCGCGAGCCTTGCCGAACTCAAGAGCATCGCCGATGCCGGCCCGATCTGGCCGCTCGATTCGCTACAGCTCCTCGCCTTGCCCCTGGTCGAAGTGCCCGTCTTCGAACTCAGTACCGGAGCCGCCCGGATGCTGGACTTCCCCCGCATCCGACCCGGGGGGACCTACATCCCCGAGTCCCTCGCCGAACGTTGGCACGCCCGCGAAGGAAGTCGGCTCGAGACCTCTGACGGCGTCATGGTGGTCGATGGCGTCTACAGGTACTCAGAGGACGACGGTCGAGACCCACGCCTCGCCAACGCCATCGTCGTCATAGGCGAAGACTCCGAACGGGCCTCCGAATGCTGGTTCAGTGTCTGGCCGCCGTCGAACGTTGCCGACCAGTACGCGTACGGAACCATCACCTCGTCCGGGCCAGAAGGTTCTGCCCCCCAGATCGCGCCACTGAATCCGGCGGTCGGACAGCGGTTCGACTTCACACGCGAGTACACCACTCGGGCCACGGCGCTTGCTGCCGCCGGCGTGGTTGTCCTCTTCGGGGTGCTGGCGTTCAGCTTCACCGCTCGCAGACGGATGGAGGTGGCAGGCAATCTGCATGCGGGAGCACGCCGTCGCCATGTCCTCGCGGGGATCGCCATCGAAACCGTCATCTGGGCAGTTGCGACAGCGATCGCCACGTTCGTCCTCGCCAGGCTCACCGCGAGGTTCCTCCTCCGCGAGGCATTGGCCGGCTACGAGACATCGTTGGCCATGACCTTGGTCATCGCCACAGGTGCCGCCGTCATCGGCGCAGTCATCCCCGTCATCCTCACGCGCGAGGATCGACTCTTCGTCCTCTTCAAATCGCGCGCCTAGGAAGCGCTCGTCGACTGGATTCCTCTCCGCGGTCATCTGAAATCCCTGGGATCGATCGCGCCTCAGCGCCGGGCAGTCGCTGTCGCCCGAGGAGGTCTGCGCCTCAGTCCGCCGTCGTCGAACCGAGCTCGGACGGGTGGGTGAGCCGCCACCACTCGGACGGCGGGTCGATACTCCCCGTGATCTCGACCGGTGCGGTCACGGTGTGCGGTCCGGCGGTCCAGGTGATGCTCCCCACGACCGAGCCATCCCGATAGGTCGGCGGAGTCTCGATGTCCATCGTCGCGACGATCGGAGTGTCCGACCAGGTGAAGATCGTCGCATCCTCGCCGATGACCAGCTGGGCGGTGGATCCCCAGGGCGTGGTTATCGTGCCGACCTCCTGTCCGGATGTCGCGACGGGCATCTCGCGGAAGCCGGCACGGATGCCGCTCAGGGTGGCGATCACGCTGTCGTTCACGGACTCACGCGTCGGACCGCCGAGGACGACGCCGGTCACGGCGAGCGGATCGGCGGTGCCCACGACGAGCGTCGCGGTGTAGAGCAGGCTGTACGTGCCGTGGCCCAGCGTGCCGGTCTTCAACCCCGTGATCCCGCTCGTGCCGAGCAGGCCGTTGGTGTTGTACAACTGGCCGGCGCCGGGGAGCGAGATCGACGGGGTCGCGACGATCTGCGCGATCGTCGGATTCGCCGCGGCCAGCTTCCCGATGGCCAGGAGGTCGGCAGTCGTGCTCGTATTGCGCGGGCTGATGCCGGTGGGCTCGGTGATCGTGGTGCCCGTCAAGCCGTGGGCGGAGAGCCAGTCCCGCGTCGCGCCGAGGAACGCGTTCTGCGATCCGAAGATCCGGGAGGACAGGGCTTCGGCGTAATTGCTCGCCGACGGGATCAGCATGGTCGCGAGGGCATCATGCAGTGACATCGCGGTGCCGGTGGGCATGGGGGCGATGGTCGCGCCCTGCACGTAATACCTGTCGTAGAGGTCGTGGTCGGCCTTGCTGAAGGTGATCGTGGGTCCGGGGTCGTCGGCGGAGGCGAGCGGGACGGCATCCAGGATGACCAGCGCGGTGATGAGTTTGGTGATGCTCGCGATGGGGAGAGGGTCGCCGGTCCCGCTCGACGACCAGGTGCCGCTCGCCCCTTCGCCCAGGTAGGCGTCCGCGCCGGAGATGCTGATCGCCGAGGCGGACGCGGGGACCGCAGCGATGGCCGCCGCGTCGCCGACCGGGACCGGCGGCATCCGGGTCGTCACCGCCGGCGGATTCACCGGGGCGGTGAGAGCCCACGCGATGTATCCACCGCTCGCGGCCAGCAGCAGCACGACGCAGACGGCGGTGATGAGGAGTCCCCGGCGTCTGCGTGCTCGGCGGACGTCCGGATCGATGCGATCACGACGGGAGGGGAACTCCTGCTCGCGCGTCATCAACGCCGCGAAGTCGGAGAGATCGTCCGTGGGCTGATCGGGGGCGGTCAACGAGAGAGCCCGTCGCCGAGCGTGTCCGACATGAGCACGAGGTACCTCCGATGAAAGTCCGCTCCGACGTCGAGGCAGCGCCCTTCCGAGGAACCATGTGGTCATCATCGCGGACATCCGGCCCCCGCGCTATCGGCCGTTCGGGGGACATCCGCGCTGCCGCCGGACGTCTCCCGGCAGTGCGACCCGCGTAGGCCCTCGAACCCGCGGGCCTACGAACCGAGGAATTCCTTCGCGGCCGCCGACATCGCCGTGACGCCGACCTCGATCGTGGGATGGATCTCCGGCGCGAAGAACGGCGAGTGGTTCGTGGGCACGTCGACCTCCTGGCGGCCGGCGGCGACGGCCTCGGCGAACTTCGCAGGGTCGTGTCCGCCCCAGAACCAGAACACCAGCGGAGCACCGGCGTCGCGGGCGAACCACGACACGTCCTCGCTGCCGGTGAACATGCCGGGGTCGATGACGGATGTCTCGCCGAGCGCGCGCTGCAGGGCTGCGGTCACCCTGGTCGTGGCGTCCTCGTCGTTGATCGTGGCCGGCAGGGTGTGGTCGGTGCGGATCTCGGGCTCGCGCTCCGCCCCCGATGCCGTGGCCTCGGCTCGGACGATGCGCTCGACGCTCGTGAGTACCTTCTCGCGCATCTCGTCGTTCGGGTAGCGCAGGCTGAGCTCCAGCTTCGCCTCGGCGGGGATGATGTTGTTCTTGAGCCCTGCGTGGATCGAGCCGACCGTGACGACGGCGACGCTCTGCGGGTCGATCTCGCGCGAGGTGATGGTCTGCAGGCGCATCACGGTCGCCGCGGCCATCACGACCGGGTCGATCGTGGCGTGCGGGCGCGAGCCGTGACCACCGCGCCCGTGCAGGGTCACGGTGAGTCCGTCCGATGCCGCCATCTGGGTGCCGCTGCGCACTCCGATGATGCCGGCGGGGAGCGGGGTGACGTGCTGGCCGAGCACGACGTCGGGCTTCGGGTAGCGGTCGAGGATGCCGTCGTCGAGCATCGCGCGTGCGCCGGCGCCGTACTCCTCGGCGGGCTGGATCAGCACGACGAGGGTGCCCGCCCACTCGGCGCGCTCGGCGACGAGCTTCTCGACCGCGCCGATCATGGCCGTGACATGCATGTCGTGGCCGCACGCGTGCATGACGGGAACGGTCGTGCCTGCGGGGTCGACGCCCTTCGCGGTGCTCGCGTACGCCAGCCCGGTCTGCTCCTCGACCGGGAGTGCGTCCATGTCGGCGCGCACCCAGACGACGGGTCCTTCGCCGTTGCGCAGCACGCCCACGACGCCCGTGACGCCGACGCCTTCCTCGACCTCGAGTCCGAGGTCGCGCAGATGCTGGGCGGCGATGCCGGCGGTGCGCGTCTCCTGGAACGAGAGCTCAGGATGCTGATGCAGGTCGATGTACAGCGCTTCGAGATCGATCGTCATGGCCCGAGCCTAGTGGGCGCGGTCACGACACCGCCCGGGCGAGAAGGGTCAGGTGCGCACGTACGTCTGCAGGGCGGGGCCCGGGTGCAGCACGGCGTTGACGATGGCCTGGATCGCGAACGCACTGGTCTCACCGAGGTCGATCTCGTCGGGGTGCAGGAGCCACTGCAGCTGCAGTCCGTCCATGACGGCGAGGATCGCCGCTGCGGCCGACGCGATGGTGTCGGGATCGGACACGCCCTCCTGCGCGCACAGCTCATGGAACGCCGCCGTCACCTCGCGGCGGAGCGTCGTGTACCGCTCGGCGAAGAACGGCCGCGACGGATGCTCGTCGGTGACGGACTCGGCCGAGAGCACGGTGTACGCCTGCACGATGCCGGGACGCTTCTGGTTGGTGAAGGCCGTGCGCACGAGGTGCAGGAACAGCTCAGGGCCGCCGGGGATGTGCTTCTGGGCCAGGCCGGCGACGTCGTCCTGATCGCGGTACGCGAGCACCTCGAGCAGCAGATTCTGCTTCGAGCCGAAGTGATGCAGCACGCCGGCGTGGGTGATGCCGACCTGTTCCGCGACGTCTGCGAGCGTGCCGTTCGTCGAGCCCTTGTTGCCGAAGATCTCGATCGCCGCCTTGAGGATCTGCTCGCGTTTCGCGCGTGTCGCCGGGCGCACGCGTACCGTCTGGTCGCTGTCTGCCACTGCGGCTTCCTCTCCCTCGTCGAGCTGTGCTTGCGATCCAACTTACTCCTCGGTAACCTCACGGGAGCTTACTTTCTCGACAGTAAGCTAATCACGACCGTCGGAGGGCTCCCGTCCACCGACGACGCAGCACAAAGACCCGTGCCAAGGAGAAGCAATGAAGCTCAGGAAGTCTCTGATCGCCGTGACCGCGATCACCGCACTCGGCATCTCGGCCCTCGCCGGATGCTCCGCAGGAGGAGGAGGTGACGACTCGGGCAGTGCCGCCGGAGGCGCCTCCCTCACCATCGCGAAGCCCGACGGGGCGATCACCACCGAGTCCAACAACCCGTACGTCGGCGACTCGTCCGCCTCGAAGTACGGGTACGGCAAGGTGATCTTCGAGACCCTCGCCCTCGTGAACCAGACCGGCGATCGCGGCGTCACCCCCTGGCTCGCCGAGAGCCTCGAGTGGAACGACGACTACACCGTCCTCACGGTCGTCCCGCGCGCGGACGTCACCTGGAGCGACGGCGAGCCGTTCACCGCCGACGACATCGTCTACTCGTACGAGCTCGCCTCCACGCCCGCCCTCGACACGGCCGGCCTCCAGCTCGACAGCGCCGTGGTCGATGGCGACAGCGTCGTGCTGACGTTCGCCGCGTCGAAGTTCGTCAACCTGGCCCGCGCCCTGCACGTGCCCATCGTCCCGAAGCACATCTGGGAGAACCTCGACGACCCGGCCACCGACCCCGTCAAGGGCGACGACCTCGTCGGCACCGGCCCCTACGTCCTGTCGAACTGGTCGACCGAATCGGTCACCCTCGAAGCCCGAGACGACTACTGGGGCGGCGATCTCGCGGTCCCCGAGCTGCACTACGTCTCCTACGGCGACAACACCGCCCTGACCACGGCGCTCGCGCAGGGCGAAGCCGACTGGGCACAGGCGTTCATCCCGCAGATCCAGGAGCAGTTCCTCGACGCCGACCCCGAGCACAACAAGTTCTGGGCCGCTCCGACCACCGGCTCGGCGACGCTGTTCATGAACCTGCAGCAGAAGCCCTTCGACGACCCGGCCTTCCGTCAGGCGCTCGCGTGGGTGATCGACCGCGATGCCTACGTCGACATCGCGCGTGAAGGCGCCAGCGAGGCCGTCTGGTCGGTCACCGGACTCTCGTCGATCCTCGAGGACGAGATCCAGCCCGAGTTCAAGGATGTGGACTACTCGGTCGACGCCGAGAAGGCCCGCGACCTGCTCGAGACCGCCGGGTACACCTGGAAGGACGACGCGCTGATCGACCCCGACGGCGCACCCGTCTCGTTCACGCTCTCGGTCCCCTCCGGATGGAGCGACTGGAACACCGCCCAGGAGCTGATCGCCGAAGACGTGACCGATGCCATCGGCGCCGAGGTCAAGATCGACATGCCCGACTGGGGCGGATGGGCCGACCCGCGCGACAACGGCACCTTCTCGGCCATCATCCACTGGCTGGAGGACAGCGGCACGGCCTACGGTCTCTACACGTCGACCATGGACCCTCGGTGGATCTCGGACGGCAAGGCCGGCTTCAACTTCGGTCGCTTCGAGGACCCCGCGGCGACGGCAGCGCTGAACACCTACGCGAACGCCTCGTCCGATGAGGAGCGCACGGCGGCACTCGACACGCTGCAGACGATCTTCTCCGAGCAGGTGCCGGCCATCCCGCTCGGTGCCCACCCGCTGCTGGGCGAGTTCAACACCCGCAACTACGTGGGCTGGCCGTCGGAGGAGGACCCGTACGCATCCGCCGACCCGACGCAGCAGAACATCGTGCAGATCCTCACGAAGCTGACACCCGCCGAGTAAGCACCCTCCTGTCGGGGGAGACCGTGCCCGCAGCGGCGCGGGCTCCCCCGGCCAGGTCGACGAAGGACACCCCATGCCAGACCCTCTGCTCAGTGTGCGCGACTTCTCGGTCGTGTACGACGTCGATCCGCCCGTCGAGGCGGTGAAGAACGTGACCCTCGAACTGCAGCGCGGCGAGATCCTCGGTCTCGCCGGTGAGAGCGGCTGCGGCAAGACCACGCTCGCCTACGGGGTGCAGCGCCTGCTCCGTGCCCCGGCCGTCATCACGGGCGGCAGCGTGACGTTCCACGACGTCACCGGCGTCGACGTCGACATCAACGCCCTCGATGCCGAAGCGATGCAGCGATTCCGCTGGGACAAGGTGTCGATGGTGTTCCAGGGCGCCATGAACGCCCTCAACCCGGTCGCGACGGTCGGCTCGCAGCTCGAGGACGTCTTCGAGATCCACCGCCCCGACATGAACCGCAAGCAGCGGCGCGCCGAGGCCGAGGAGCTGCTCGAGATCGTGAAGGTCGGACGCCAGCGCATCCGCTCCTTCCCGCACGAGCTCTCCGGAGGCATGCGGCAGCGCGTGATGATCGCGATGGCCCTGGCGCTGCGTCCGCAGCTGATGGTGATGGACGAGCCGACCACGGCGCTCGATGTGCTGGTGCAGCGCGAGATCCTCTCGCAGATCTCGCAGCTGCGTCACGAGTTCGGCTTCTCGGTGATCTTCATCACCCACGACCTTCCCCTCCTGCTCGAGATCAGCGACCGGATCGCGATCATGCGCGAGGGCGAGATCATCGAGCTCGCGACAGCCGAACGGATCTGGAGACAGCCCGAGCACGAATACACGAAGACACTGCTGTCGTCGTTCCCCCGCCTGACCGGGGAGAGAGGGGTGCTGGTGCGATGACCACGCTCGAGTTCCGCCATGTCACGAAGGCCTACAACGTCCGCGGCGCCGGCCAGATCAAGGCCCTCGACGACGTGAGCTTCACCCTGACCTCCGGCCGCACGATCGGCCTGGTCGGCCAGTCCGGCAGCGGCAAGTCCACGATCGCGAAGATCCTGACGCAGCTGGAGACGCCGACCAGTGGTGAGGTGCTGCTCGACGGCACGCCCATCCCGCGTCGCGGCAAGGGGCTGCGGACCTACCGGCGGCAGCAGCTGCGCATGGTGTTCCAGGACCCGTTCGCATCGCTCAACCCGTACCACTCGATCCGCTACCACCTGGAGCGACCGATCCGGCTCGACGACGTCGTGCCCAAGAAGGAGACGGAAGACGAGGTCCGCCGACTCCTCGAGCGCGTGCGACTCGACGCGGACGCCGTGATCGACCGCCGTCCGCACGAGCTCTCCGGCGGGCAGAGGCAGCGGGTGGCCATCGCCCGCGCCCTCGCCTCCCGGCCCTCGCTCCTGGTCGCCGACGAGCCCGTCTCGATGCTCGACGTCTCGATCCGTCTCGGCGTGCTGAACCTGCTCGCCGACCTGCAGCGCGAGGAGGGACTCGGCGTGCTCTACATCACCCATGACCTGGCGACCGCCCGCCACTTCAGCGACGAGATCATGGTGCTCAACCAGGGCCGAGTCGTCGAGTACGGCACGGCCGACGACGTGATCCTGAACCCGCAGGACCCGTACACCCGCGAGCTGCGCGCCGCGTCTCCCGACCCGGAGAAGCACTTCGCCTCGGCGGCATCGAACGGAGGCGCGCTGTGAGCACGGCATACCCCCAACTCGACGACAACGACCTCCTGGCCCGCGATGCCCTCGAAGTCGGCACCACCGCGACCACAGCCGAGCGCGGGCGACGGCGCGTGCCGTGGCGGTTCTTCGCCGGGCGCGCGGGCTTCTACCTGTTCACGCTGTGGGCGGCCATCACGATCAACTTCTTCCTGCCGCGGCTCATGAAGGGCGACGCGGTCAGCTCGTACCTCGCCCGCAACCGCAGCGTGAGCCCCGAGGCCGAGGAGGCGCTGCGCATCCTGCTCGGCATCGACACCGACAAGTCCATCTGGCAGCAGTACCTCGAGTACTGGGCGATGCTGCTGCGCGGCGACCTCGGCATCTCGACCCTGCATGGCCTCCGCCCGGTGGCCGAGGTGCTCGCGGCCGCCTTGCCCTGGACGCTGGGTCTGGTCGGCATCGCGACCATCATCTCGTTCGCGATCGGCACGGTCGCGGGAGCCATCGTGGGATGGAAGCGCGGCAGCAAGCTCGACGCGATCATCCCGGTGACGACGTTCTTCAACACCATCCCGTACTTCTGGCTCGGACTCATCGCGATCGCTGTCTTCTCCTCGACGCTCAAGTGGTTCCCGTCATCGCACGCCTACGACAAGGGGCAGTCCCCGGAATGGAGTCTCGACTTCATCGGCCAGGTGATCATGCACGGGACGCTCCCGGCGCTCACCATCGTGGTCGCCTCGCTCGGCGGGTGGGTGCTCGGCATGCGCAACATGATGCTGACCGTGCTCGACGACGACTACATCACGGTCGCCCAGGCGAAGGGCATGCCCAACAAGCGGGTGCTCTGGGGCTACGCCGCCCGCAACGCGGTGCTGCCGCAGATCCAGAGCTTCGCGCTGTCGATCGGCTTCATCGTCGGCGGCACGATCGTGATGGAGATGGTCTTCAGCTATCCGGGTGTCGGCAAACTCCTGCTCGATGCCACCAACGCCAAGGACTTCGCCCTCATGCAGGGTGTGTTCCTCGTGATCACGCTGTCGGTGCTCGTGGCCAACATCCTCGCGGACGTCGTCTACGCCTACCTCGACCCGCGCACGCGCCAGATGGAGTCCTGACATGACCGTTCCCACCACCGCAGCGAGCACCGCCCCCGACGGGTCGGCCGTCGTCTCGGGCATGCCCGAGACCGCGACTCTGCGCACCGCCCCGACCGGAGCCCCGCCGCGCAAGACCTTCTGGTCGCAGCTCGCCCAGGCGTTCGCGATGTTCCGCAACCCCAAGTCGATCGCCGGGCTCATCATCCTCGGGGTCTTCGTGCTCATCGCGATCCTCGCCCCCCGGATCGCGCCGTACGGCCCGACCGAGAAGGACAGGACAGCGCTGCGCCAGCCGCCCTCCTGGGAACACTGGCTCGGCACCACGCACATGGGGGAGGACGTGCTGAGCCAGATCATCTTCGGCACCCGCGGCGTGATCGTCGTCGGCTTCCTCGCCGCCTTCATCGCCACCATCATCGCGATCACGATCGGCGTGATCGCCGGCTATGTGCGCGGGTGGAAGAGCGAGTCGCTGTCGGCGCTGACCAACGTGTTCCTGGTGATCCCCGGCATCCCGCTCATCATCATCATCGCCTCGCAGTTCGACAACCCGCCGCTCATCGTTATCGCCGCCGTCCTCGGCCTCACGGGCTGGGCGTGGGGGCCAGAGTGCTGCGCGCGCAGACGATGTCGCTGCGCAACCGCGACTTCATCCAGGCTGCGCGTGCGAACGGCGAGCCGCTGCGCCGCATCATCACGGTCGAGATGCTGCCGAACCTCATGGCTCTCATCGCGTCGAGCTTCGTCGGCACCGTGACCGCCGCGATCCTCGGACTCACGACGCTCGCGTTCATCGGGGTGATCCCGGTCAGCAACCTGAACTGGGGCACGATCCTGTTCTGGGCGCAGCAGAACGGCGCGTTCCCGCGGCTGTGGTGGTGGTACGTGCCCGCCGGGCTCTGCATCGCGATCATCGGCGTCGCGCTCTCGCTCATCAACTTCGGCATCGACGAATACGTCAACCCGCGCCTGCGCTCGGCGGGCGAGCGGGCCAGAGCCATGAAGAAGAAGGGGCTGAACGTCAACGACGCCGTCACGGCGGTGCGCAGCGTGCCCCTGCCCGCGCCGACCCCCGATCCCGTATCGTCGGCGACCTCGCCCGACTCCTCGACCTCCTCGCCCGCGAACACGAACCAGAACACGAAGTGATGACCTCTCAGACCCTCACCACGCAGCTCCCGTACCAGGACCCCGCGCTCTCGATCCCTGAGCGCGTCGCCGACCTCCTCGGGCGCATGACGCTGGAGGAGAAGGTCGGGCAGATGCTCCAGCTCGACGCCCGTGACGACCTCGACGACCACATCGCCCGCCGTCACGCGGGGTCGATCCTGCACACCTCCCCCCGAGCGCATCCTGCGTGCGAACGAGCTCACGGCGCAGACCCGCCTCCGCATCCCGCTGCTCGTGGGGAGGACTGCATCCACGGACACTCGTTCTGGCCAGGAGCCACGATCTATCCGACGCAGCTGGGCATGGCCGCTTCGTGGGATGCGGGGCTCGTCGAACGCGTCGCCCGCGCGACGGCGGAGGAGGTCGCGGTGACCGGCATCCACTGGACGTTCTCGCCCGTGCTGTGCATCGCCCGCGACCTGCGCTGGGGCCGCATCGACGAGACGTTCGGCGAAGACCCGTTCCTGATCGGCGAGCTGGCCTCGGCGATGGTGCGTGGCTACCAGGGCGACGGCCTCGACGACCCGACCGCGATCCTGGCGACCGCGAAGCACTTCGCCGGATACTCCGAGACGCAGGGTGGGCGCGACGCGAGCGAGGCCGACATCTCGCGCCGCAAACTGCGCTCCTGGTTCCTTCCGCCGTTCGAGCGCGTCGCCCGTGAGGGATGCCGCACGTTCATGCTCGGCTACCAGACCACCGACGGCGTGCCGATCACCACGAACGACTGGCTGCTCAGCGATGTGCTTCGGGGCGAGTGGGGCTACACCGGCACGCTCATCACCGACTGGGACAACGTCGGACGCATGGTGTGGGAGCAGCGGATCCAGCCCGACATCGCCCACGCGGCCGCGGCGGCGGTGCGCGCTGGCAACGACATGATCATGACCACGCCGAGCTTCTTCGAGGGCGCGCTCGACGCGGTCGCGGCGGGCATGCTCGACGAAGACGCGTTCGATGCCGCCGCCGCCCGCATCCTGACGCTCAAGTTCGAGCTGGGGCTGTTCGAGAGCCCCGGCTGCCCGGCACCGAGCTCGACGCGGTGGTGGGCAGCACCGCGCACGCGGAGCTGAACCTCGAGGTCGCGCGCCGTTCGCTCGTGCTGCTCGAGAACGACGGCGTGCTGCCGCTCGACCCGACGGCGCCGCTCAGGGTGCTCGTCGCCGGGCCCCTCGCCGACGACGCGCAGACGCAGCTCGGCGACTGGGCGGGCGGCTCCGGTCAGGCGGGGTGGCTCGACGGTCAGCCACGCGACATGATCACGACGGTGCTCGACGGGCTGCAGGCGATCGACGGCTGGACGGTGACGCACACCAGGGGTGCCGACATCCTCACGCTCGAGGAGGATCCGCGCGGACGGTTCTTCCCCGATCACCAGCCGCGCCCGCCGGTCGTGAAGCCGTGCGAGCCGGATGCGGCGCTGATCGCGGAGGCCGTGGCTGCCGCATCGGAATCGGACGTGGTCGTGGCGGTCGTGGGCGACCGGATCGAACTCGTCGGCGAGGGGCGATCCACCGCGACGCTCGAGCTCATCGGCGGGCAGAACGCCCTGATCGACGCGCTCATCGCGACCGGGAAGCCCGTCGTGATCGTGCTGCTCGCCTCGAAGCCCCTCGTGCTCCCGGCCTCCGCATCGAAGGCGGCCGCCGTGATCTGGGCGGCCAACCCCGGGATGCAGGGCGGCCGGGCATTGGCCGACATCGTCTCCGGAGCGGCCGAGCCCTCGGGACGCCTGCCGATCTCGTTCGCCCGTCACGTGGGGCAGCAGCCGACGTACTACAACCAGATCCGCGGCCAGCACGGCGACCGGTATGCCGACCTCACGCAGTCACCCGCCTGGGCGTTCGGCGAGGGACTGTCGTACACGACCGTGGAGTACGCGGACCTGTCGCTCGAGAAGACGGCACTCGGGGTGTCCGACACGATCGTCGGACACATCACCGTGTCGAACACGGGTGCGCGGTCGGTGCGCGAGACCGTGCAGGTGTACGTGCGCGATGCCGTGACGAGCGTGAGCTGGACCGACAAGGAGCTCAAGACGTTCCGCCAGGTCGATCTCGCGCCGGGGGAGACCGTGCGGGTGCGGGTCGAGCTTCCGGTCGCGGAGTGCACGATCGTGGATGCGGCGGGTGCACGCCTGGTCGAGCACGGCATGTTCGAACTCCTGGTCGGTCCGAGCTCACGCGACGAGGTGCTCCTCTCCGCCGAGTTCGAGGTGACCTGACCGTCGCTGCGTATGCGCCGTTCTCGCTCTGCGGTGCAGATCGCGTTCCGATATGCAGTCCGAGCGCGTGACGTCGCTCCTAGCCTTGGGTGATGGATTCGCTCGTGCTGCAGGCCTGGGGAGACGAGTCTTTTCGAACGGCGGGTGTGGAGCGGCCTTCCTACCTCCTGGGCGCTGCGGTCGCCGATGTCTCACACTGTGAAGACATGCGTGCGGAGCTCCAGCGTCTTCCTCGACGCGGGCCGAAACTCCATTGGCGAGATCAGGACAGACGCGCCAGGGATGCATCGATCGCAGCGATCTCGGGTTTCGATGCCTACCACGTCATCGTCATCGCAGCGCCGGTCGATCCCCGTCGGCAGGAACGCGCTCGCGCGCTGTGTCTGGAGAGACTCGCGTGGCAGCTCGACGCACAGGGCGTGCGACTACTCACCCTCGAAGCGCGTCCACCCCAGTTGATGCGACGGGATCTCCGGACTGTCGACGCGCTGCGCGGCAAGCTGGCACTCCCTGAGGGGCTTCGGATCGATCATGCGCAACCCAGCGAGGAGCCGATGGTGTGGATCGCCGACCAGGTGCTTGGAGCGCTGGGAGAGAAGCTGGCCGGCGGTCGGAGCGAGTGGTTCGATGCAGTGAGTCCGGTCACGACCATCCAGCAGATCCCGCTCTGATGCGCGAAAGCCGGGTCCCGTCCAGAGGGGCGGGGGTCCCGGCTTCTACTTCCCTACCCCCAGCGGGGGCGGGCTGAAACAAGTCTACGTCCCTTGAAGCTGTAGCGCCCTATCGTTCTGCAGATCGGTGGGTTCAGTCCTGAAGGCGCTGGGGGCCGACACCCTGGGTGCCGAGAGCATCGTCGGGGTTGAGCAGGCCGCACGCCTTCATCGACAAGCAGCCGCAGCCGATGCATCCGGTGAGTTCGCGTTCGAGGCGTTCGATGCCCTCGCGTCGTTTCTCGAGCTCGCGCTTCCACCGTCGAGAGGCGCGTTGCCAGTCGGCGTGGCTCGGGGTCTCGGTCAGCGGCACGTCGGCGAAGGCCGTCTGCACGTCGGAGAGCGGGATGCCGAGGCGCTTGGCCACCGTGATGAGCGAGACGCGGCGCAGCATGTGCCGTGCGTAGCGGCGCTGGTTCCCCGACGTGCGGGTCGAGGCGATGAGTCCGAGGGACTCGTAGAAGTGCAGTGCTGAGGCTGCTACGCCGGTGCGCCTGGTCATCTCGCCGATCGTCAGCGGCTCGTCGGGTGCGTGCGGGCTCATCCGTGGCCTCCTCGATTTGACCTCAAGTGTACTTTAGGTTTTACGGTGGAACCGTGACCCGAACGAAGACCGACCGATGACGTATGTGATCGCCCTCCCCTGCGTCGATCTGAAGGACAAGGCCTGCATCGACGAATGCCCGGTCGACTGCATCTACGAGGGGGAGCGCTCGCTGTACATCCACCCCGACGAGTGCGTGGACTGCGGCGCCTGCGAACCCGTGTGCCCCGTGGAGGCGATCTTCTACGAAGACGACCTGCCCGACGAGTGGCGGGACTACTACAAGGCGAACGTGGAGTTCTTCGACGAGATCGGCTCGCCCGGAGGGGCGGCCAAGACGGGGATGCTCACGTTCGACCATCCGCTCGTCGCCGCACTCCCCCCGCAGGAGGCGCACGCATGAGCCCGCGCCTCGTGATCATCGGCGTCACGCTCGACCACGCGCAACCCGCGCCCGCGAAGGAGACCGTCCGATGACCGCCCATGCCCCCGATCCAGCGCCGCACCCGGCAGCGCCGGTCCCCACTCCCGTCGGCGAAGGGCTCAAGTCCGCGTTCCGCACCCACCCCGCCGGCGTGGCCATCATCACGGCGCAGACTCCGGACGGTCCGGTCGGCCTCACCGCGTCGAGCGTGTCATCCGTGGCAGTGGATCCCGCCGCGATCGTGTTCTCCGTCACCCGAGCCACCGGGAGCGCGGGGGCGATCCTCGGCGCCGAGACCTTCCTCGTGCACCTGATCGACGACGAGCACTCCGCGCTGGCGCAGAGCTTCGCGATCAGCGGCTCCGAGCGCTTCACACCGGCTCAGGGCTGGACGACACTACCCACGGGAGAGCCGCACCTCCCCGAGGCGCGTGCGGCGCTGCGGTGCCGTTCGATCCAGAACGTCCCCGTCGGCTCCTCCACGGTCGTGATCGCCGAGGTGCTCGAGGTGCTGCCGGGGCGCGCCGCCCGTCCACTGGTCTACCTCGACCGCCGTTTCCATGCCCTCCCGCACGACACCGCCCTCTGATCCCGCACCACGAAAGGAACACCATGTCCGCGCTCTACACACTCCCCGAGCTGCCCTACGACTACGCGGCGCTCGAGCCGCACATCTCCGGCAAGATCATGGAGCTGCACCACTCCAAGCACCACCAGGCGTACGTCACCGGCGCGAACACCGCGCTCGAGCAGCTCGCCACCGCCCGCAGCGCCGGGGACCTCGCCAACGTGAACAAGCTCGAGAAGGACCTCGCCTTCAACCTCGGCGGCCACATCAACCACTCGGTGTTCTGGCAGAACATGTCGCCCGAGGGCGGCGGCGCTCCCGAGGGCGAGCTGGCGGCAGCGCTCGAGGACGCATTCGGGTCGATCGACGCCTTCCGCGCGCACTTCACCGCGACCGCGCTCGGTGTGCAGGGGTCGGGCTGGGCCGTGCTGGCGTGGGACAGCGTGGGCGCCCGTCCTGTGATCTTCCAGCTCTTCGACCAGCAGGGGAACGCGCCGCTCGGCGTCACCCCGCTGCTGCAGCTCGACGTCTGGGAGCACGCCTACTACCTCGACTACCTCAACGTGCGCGCCGACTACGTCAAGGCCTTCTGGAACCTCGTGAACTGGCCCGACGTGCAGCGCCGCTTCGAGACCGCCCGCACCGCGACACAGGGTCTGATCGTCGGATCCTGATCCCGCGGGGCGCCCTGCGTCCGCCCAGGCACGCACTCGCGTGACCGTCTAGGGTGGAGGGAGGAGCGTCGGGAAGCCTGGTCGACATCATCGTTCGTCGACACCTCGGAGCTCCCATGACAGACGCCCGTCGTTCCTTCCCCGCCCGCGGCAGCTACCGCGAGGTCCGCCGCATCGGCACCCTCCTGCGAAAGGAGAGCGTCGGCGGCATACTCCTCGTGGTGATGGCAGCGATCGCCCTCGTGTGGGCGAACTCCCCGCTCGCGGAGAGCTACTTCGCGCTCCGCGACTTCGAGATCGGCTACGAGCCGTGGCACCTGCGCCTCAGCCTCGGAGCCTGGGCCGCGGACGGACTGCTGGCGATCTTCTTCTTCCTCGTCGGTCTGGAGCTGAAGCGGGAGTTCGTGATCGGCGATCTCCGCGATCTCCGCACCGCCGTCGTCCCGGTGGCTGCTGCCGTCGGCGGCGTCGTCGTGTCCCCGCCCTGATCTACGTGCTCGTCATCGGGCCCGATCCCGAACTGCTGCGCGGATGGGCGGTTCCGACGGCGACCGACATCGCCTTCGCCGTGGCCGTGCTCGCGATCATCGGCTCGCATCTGCCCGCGCGACTGCGCCTGTTCCTCCTGACACTCGCCGTCGTGGACGACCTCATCGCGATCGGCATCATCGCGATCTTCTACACCGACGACCTGAACCCGATGCCGCTGCCCGCCGCGATCCTGGGCCTCGCCCTGTACGCGGCGCTCGCCCAGATGCGGCAGGGGTTCTTCGCCCGCAACCGCTTCGCGGCCTGGCTGATCCTGCTCCCGATCGGCGTGGTCGTGTGGGCCTTCGTCCACGCCTCGGGGATCCACGCGACCATCGCGGGCGTCGCCCTGGGCTTCATGATCCCGGTCCGTTCCGGGGAGACGGATGCCGATGGGGTCGAGCGCCCCGGCCTCGCGGAGGAGTTCGAACATCGGTTCCGTCCGCTGTCGGCCGGTTTCGCGGTCCCCGTCTTCGCGTTCTTCGCCGCCGGCGTCGCAGTCGTCGGCGACGGCTTCGTGCAGACGGTCACCCATCCCGTGGCCATCGCGATCGTCTGCGGTCTGGTGCTCGGCAAGCCGATCGGGATCGTGATCGCCACGTGGATCGCGACGAAGGCGACGCGTGCCGAGTTGGGTGGGGGACTCCGGTGGGTCGACCTGATCGGCGTCGGCATCCTCGCGGGTATCGGATTCACGGTGTCGCTGCTGGTCGCCGAGCTGAGCTTCCCCGCAGGACTCGAGCACGATGCCGCGAAGGTCGCCATCCTGATCGCCTCGGTGCTCGCCGCGGTCGCCGCTTCGATCCTGCTGGGCGCGCGCAACCGCCGGTATCGGGCGATCGCCGCGCAGGAGTCCGTCGACGCCGACGGCGACGGCGTTCCCGATGTGTATCAGCGCGAGGAGTAGGCGGGGCTCCGGTCAGACGAGCCGTGCCGTGGTGCCGCGCACGTTGAGCTCGTACGGCAGCTCGGAGGGGATGTGCACCTCGTCCGGGGTGGCGAGCTTCGCCAGCACGGCATCCGCGGCCCGTTCGCCCTGGCCGAGCGGGAACTGGTCCACCGTGGTCAGGCGGAAGAACTCCCCGAGCTCGTGTCCGTCGATGCCGACGATCGACAGCTCCTCCGGCACGCTGAAGCCGAGGTCGCGCGCGGCGAGCAGGGCTCCGATCGCCATCTCGTCGGATGCGGCGAACACCGCGGTCGGGCGGGGGCCAGGGCGTCCGAGCAGCTGCTTCGCCGCCCGATACCCGCCCTCGACCGTGAAGTCCGCGGGTTCGAGGAACGCGTGGTTCAGGGGGATGCCCGCCGTCAGCAACGCCTTCTCGAAGCCGAGGCGGCGGTTCGTGGGGATGTGGAAGTCGATGTCGAACTCGGGGTTCGCGCCGATGTGCGCGATGTCGGTGTGACCGAGCCCGATGAGGTGCTCTGTGGCGAGCTGGGCGACGGCCACGTCGTCGACGGTGAGGGTGTCGAGCTTCGGGTTCGGGCCGCCGATCGCGATCACCGGAAGTCCGAGATCGAGCAGGTGCTGCGTCTCGTCCTCGTCGAGCTCGATCGACACCGCGATCACGGCGTCCACCCGCTGACGCCGCAGGAACGTGTCGAACACGTGCCGGCGCACGTCTTTGTCGGCGGTGATGTTGTACAGCGTGATGTCGTAGCCGGCGCGCATGAGCGCCGCCGAGACGCCGGAGAGCACCGTGCTGAAGAACCACCGGTCGAGGAACGGCACGACGACGCCGATGTTGCGCGTCCGACCCGAAGCGAGACTCGATGCGCGGGACGACACGACGTAGCCGAGCGACTGCGCCGCTGCCTGCACCCGCTCCTGGCGGACTCGGACACGTGTCCGCGGCCGCTGAGCGCGCGGGAGACGGTCGCGGTGGAGACCCCGGCGAGCCGGGCGACCTCATCGATGCTGGCCATGTGTTCCTCTGTGTGATCCGCTCCCGTCGCACTCTCTGTCGAGCCGTGCGGCTGAGAGTGCGACGGGACGGGCGCGGGTCAGACCTGCGTGGGCGTGGTGTACCAGACAGCGGTGTCGACCGGGATGGCCGCGCCGTCGAAGGGCTGGCTCTGCAGGATGACCGTCGCGTCGGCCGGCAGCTCGATCGGCTCGGTGCCGAGGTTCGCGATCACGTGCACCTCGCCGCGGCGGAAGGCCACCGCGTCAGCGCCGGCATCCTCCCAGATCAGCGAGCCGGTGCCGAAGCCGTGCTCGCGACGGGCGGCGAGCAGTCGCTTGTACAGCGCGAGCGTCGACGCGGGGTCGACCTCTTCGACATCGCGAGCGTATGTCGCCCACTCGGTCGGCTGCGGGAGCCACGAGAGTCCCGTCTCGTTGAAGCCGAAGGCCGGAGCATCCGCCTCCCAGGGCAGCGGGACGCGGCAGCCGTCACGGCCGTAGCGCTCGCCGTTCGTGCGGTACCACGTCGGGTCCTGACGGAACTCGTCCGGGATCTCCATGGCCTCCGGGAGACCGAGTTCCTCGCCCTGGTAGAGGTACGACGATCCGGGGAGCGCCAGCATCAGGGTCGTGGCGGCGCGCGCACGGGCCAGGCCGGTCGCGGTGTCGGGCTTGTGCGGGGTGTTCGGGCCGATGCCCTCGCCCTGCGGGTTGTCGGCCGTGAGCGCGAGGCGCGATGCATGGCGCACGACGTCGTGGTTCGACAGCACCCACGTGCTGGGTGCGCCCACCGCGCCGAACTCGTCGAGCGACTCGCGGATGACGTCGCCGAGACGCTGAGCGTCCCACGGCGTCATCAGGTACGGGAAGTTGAACGTCTGGTGCATCTCGTCCGGCCGCACCCAGAGAGCGGTCTGCTGCAGCGTCGGCATCCAGGCCTCGCCGCACAGGGCGCGGTCGCCGTCGTACTCCGCCAGCACCTTGTGCCAGTCGCGGTAGATGTCGTGCACGCCGTCCTGACCCCAGTACGGCACGTTCGACTCGCCGCCGCCCATCGAGTCGGCATCCGTCGGCGGGGTGTAGTCGGGCAGACCCTCGGTCTTGATCATGCCGTGGGCCACGTCGACCCGGAACCCGTCGACACCGCGGTCGAGCCAGAAGCGCAGGATCGAGCGGAACTCCTCCTGCACCTCCTCGTTGTTCCAGTCGAAGTCGGGCTGCGTCGCATCGAAGATGTGCAGGTACCACTGGCCGGGGGTGCCGTCCGCCTCGGTCACGCGCTGCCACATGCCGCCGCCGAACACCGACTCCCAGTTGTTCGGAGGCAGCTCGCCGTTCTCGCCCTTGCCGTCGCGGAAGATGTAGCGCGCGCGCTCCGGGCTGCCGGGCGCGGCCTTGAGCGCCTCCTGGAACCAGACGTGCTGGTCGGAGGAGTGGTTCGGGACCAGGTCGACGATCACACGGATGTCGCGGGCGTGGGCCTGCGCGAGCATCTCGTCGAAGTCGGCGAGCGTGCCGAACAGCGGGTCCACGTCACGGTAGTCGGCCACGTCGTAGCCGGCGTCGCGCTGCGGGCTGGTCATGAACGGGCTCAGCCAGATCGCGTCGACGCCGAGATCCTGCAGCGCGTCCAGACGGCTGGTGATGCCCGGGAGGTCGCCGATGCCGTCGCCGGAGGCGTCCGCGAAGGAACGGGGGTAGATCTGGTAGATGACGGCGCTGCGCCACCACTCGGAACCGGGGGCTGCGTTCTGCTCAAGCTGTGCCATGCGAACAGGCTACTGCAAACGCTTACACTCCCGCCAGGGAAGGCATCGAATCGGTTCGGCGACCGGCCTCCGCCCGTGTGCGGTGAGGTGATCGTGCCGCGTCTCCTCCCGCCGCGTCGCCATGCGGGAGTAGGGTGGCGGCATCCGACGAGTGGAGGCTGTCATGGTTCCCGAGATCAACTATTGGGCGGTCCTCCTGGCCACCGCCTCGAGCATGCTCGTCGGCTCGGTCTGGTACGCGCCGAAGGTGTTCGGCACGCGATGGTCGAAGCTGGCGAACGTCGACATGGATCGTCCGGCGGCGACCGCGGTGTGGCCCATCGTCACCACGGTCATCGTGAGCTTCATCACCGCATGGGTGCTCGCGGGGGCGTCCGCCATCTCCTGGCACTTCTATGGTGGGTCGTTCTTCTGGGGCGCCGTCGTCACCGCCGTCACGCTGTGGGCGGGGTTCACGGCCGCGCGTTTCATCACGCACGACGCGTTCGAAGGTCGGTCGACCAGGCTGACGACCCTCAACATCGCGCACGAGCTGGTGACGGTCGTGATCATGGCGCTGATCATCGGCGTCTGGCCGCCGGCGCTCGGGTAGCGCGCAGACAGGACTCCCTCGCGGGCCGACGAGCGAGGGTTCGCCGATCGGAAAGGCGATCGTAGACCTTTGCCGCTTCTGTCGATCCGGCGGAGCTGCCACGCTCGTCTCGTGACCTCCTGGTCGCCCGCGCGTCATCGACTCGCGCGGTTCTGACCGAGGGATCCCGATGTCCGGTTCTTCGCGCCGATCGGCGCCATGGGCGGTCGCCGCCGCGCTCGTCGCCGCCGCCGTTCTGGTGGGGGCCGCCCCCGCCGCGCTCGGGGCCGCACGGCCGGCGGACGAGCCGACGTCGGGGATGACTCCGCTGGATCCCGCGCAGTCCGTCGCGCTGGCGTACGAATTCCTCGACGCGCGCGTGGACGAGTTCTGCGACGGTGCCGGTCGCTGCCTGCCGCGCAGCTACCAGGGCGGGTTCTTCACGACTCCGAGCTGGGACTTCACTCCCTCGTTCGTCTACGACGACGCCCTGGTCGTCATCGCCTATACCGCCCGCGGTCGCCCAGACGACCTCCGTCGCGCGCGGGCGATCGGCGACACGCTCCTCTTCGTGCAGCAGAACGACCCGATCGGCGATGGGCGCACGCGTGCATCGTACGAGCCGCACGGCATCCGTCAGGGGCGTGTGGAGATCACCGGACCCGGCACGTTCACCGGCAACCAGGCGTGGGTCGGCTTGGCCCTCGCTCGGCTCGCGCACGCGACCGGTGACCCTCGGTATCTCGACGGCGCCGTCCGCGTCGGTCAGTGGATCCAGGACAACACCGCCGACATGGACAGAGCGCCCTTCGGCTACACGGGTGGTCAGCTCGAGGACGGCACCTCGCTCACGTGGAAGTCCACCGAGCACAACGCCGACATCACGGGATTCTTCACCCAGCTGGCGCAGCTCACCGGCGATGCGGTGTGGGCGGAGCGTGCGGCGGTCGCTGCGGGGTTCGTCGCCGCCATGCAGAGCGCGGACGGCCACGTGAACACCGGGACGGGCCTCGACGGCTCGACGATCAACACCCGCCCCATCCCGCTGGACGGCCAGACGTGGAGTGCGCTCGCGACGGGAGACCCGCGGTACGGCGCGGCACTCGACTGGACGCTCGCGCACCTGATCGCGACGGATGGCCCGTACACGGGGCCGTCGATCAGCGAGGTCGACGTCTCGAAGGCATGGTTCGAGGGCAGCGGACACCTGGCTCTGGCGCTGACCCTCCGCGGCGGAGCCGGCGACGACGGCCAGGTCGAGTCCCTGCTGCGCAGCATCCGCCTGGCGCAGCGCGACGCTCCCAACGGCGACGGCAAGGGCATCGTCGCGACCTCGAACGACGGCCTCGACTCCGGCTTCGGCGACCTGTACTACGCGAGCCTGCACACCGGCGCGACCGCGTGGTACCTGCTGGCGGCGTCGGGGGCGAACCCGTTCACGCTTCCTGCAGGCTGAGCGGGGCTATGCGGCGACGCGGGCGACGGCGGCGATCGCGCTCGTGAAGAAGTCGAGTCCGTCGACACCGCTGCGCATGGCGGCCGAGGTGTCGGGGCCGAAGCCGGGCTCCGTGGCGTGCTCCGGGTGCGGCATGAGGCCGACGACGTTGCCCGCCTCGTTCGTGAGGCCGGCGATGTCGCGGAGCGAGCCGTTCGGGTTGACCCCGGCATAGCGGAAGGCCACGAGGCCCTCGCCCTCGATGCGGTCGAGGGTCTGCTCGTCGGCGATGTAGCCGCCGTCGGCGTTCTTCAGCGGGATCACGATCTCCTGGCCGGTGCGGAACGCGTTGGTCCAGGCGGTGTCGGAGTTCTCGACCGTGAGCTTCTGGTCGCGCCGGACGAAGTGCTGGTGGTTGTTGCGGATCAGTCCGCCGGGAAGCAGGTGCGCCTCGACCAGCATCTGGAAGCCGTTGCAGATGCCGAGCACGGGCATGCCCTTGGCTGCAGCATCCTTGACCTCGCTCATGATCGGCGAGAGCGCGGCGATCGCGCCGGCGCGGAGGTAGTCGCCGTAGCTGAAACCACCCGGGAGGACCAGTGCGTCGACGCCCTCGAGGTCATGCGACCCATGCCACAGTTCGACCGGCTCGGCGCCGGCGATGCGGACGGCGCGCTGCGCGTCGCGGTCGTCGAGCGAACCGGGGAAGGTGATGACGCCGATGCGGACGGTCACTCCGCGACCTCGATACCGACGACGTCTTCGATCACGGAGTTCGAGAGCACCTCGTCGGCGATGCGCTTGGCCTCGGCGAGAACCTCGTCGGTGACCTCGCCCTCGACGGTGAGCTCGAAGCGCTTGCCGATGCGGACGTCGCTGAAGCCGTCGACGCCCAGGCGTGCGAAGGCGCCGGAGACGGCCTTCCCCTGCGGGTCGAGCAGTTCGGGCTTGGGCATGACGTCGACGACGATGGTGGGCATGACGGCTCCAAGAGTCGCGGGCGGACGGGCGCCTTCAGTCTACCGCCCCCGCCCTACCCTCTTCCCGTTCCTCCCGCGTCCCGCGTTCGGTTCGCCGGGTGCACGGCTTCGTGGCGAATGCACCGCCTGTTGGCGGGGATGCCGTGCACTCGGCGGGATGCCGTGCACTCGGCGTCAGGGGGTGGGGGAGGTGAGGGGTCAGGCGGAGTGGAAGACGGTGTGGAGGTCGCCGACCGCCTCGCGGCCGCCGAGGCCGTCGATCTCGAACAGCACCGAGATGCCGACGACGTGGCTGCCCAGACGCTCGACCAACTCCCGTCCCGCGGCGAGCGTGCCGCCGGTCGCGAGGACGTCGTCGATCAGCAGCACACGCGAGCCGACCGGCAGGTCGTCGTGCATCTCGATCGTGGCGGTGCCGTACTCGAGGGCGTAGTCGACGGATGCCGCGGGGCGCGGCAGCTTGCCCGCCTTGCGGATCGGGATGAGGCCGACGCCCGCGGCGATCGCAGCGGCGCTGGCGAGGATGAACCCGCGCGCCTCGATGCCGGCGATGACGTCGAACTGGCCGGCGAAGGGCTCGATGATCGCCTCGGTGGTCACGCGCAGGGCCTCGGCGTCGGCGAGCAGGGGCGTGATGTCGCGGAAGATGATGCCCGGCTGCGGATAGTCCGGCACGTTGCGGATCAGGGCTTCGGCGCGGACGAGGGCAGGGGAGAGCGTGGCTTCGGGCACCGGACAAGGGTACGCCGGTCGACGCGACGGTGACGATTCGCCGACCTGGCCTTGATGATTCGCGGATGCCGTGACGATCCGCCGACCTTTCGGAAGGAGAACCTCGGCGGATCGTCATCCCCTCGGCGGATCGTTGCCGGCACAGCCCTCGGGGCATCGGCGATCCGTCGCCGACGGGGCTGGCTTGACACCATGGGAGCGCTCCCATACAGTGGCTACTCAGTTCGTGGGAGCGCTCCCACGACGTCCCGATGCAGCAACACCGCACGACCACCACAAAGGAGTGAACTGTGAACACACGTGCCCGCCACCGGATCCTCGCGATCGCCGCCGTGGCATCCGTCTCCGCCCTCGCCCTCGCCGGCTGTTCCGGAAACACCGGCGACGCCGACGGAGGAAGCGCCGACGAAGAGGTCACACTGACCGTCACCACCTTCGGCACCTTCGGCTACGAAGACCTCTACAAGGAATACGAGAAGGCGCACCCGAATGTGAAGATCGAGGCGACCAACATCGACACGGGTGGCAACGCCCGCACCGATGCCTTCACCAAGATCGCCGCCGGCTCCGGTCTCAGCGACGTCGTCGCGATCGAGGAGGGCTGGCTCGGGGCGATCATGGACGTCTCCGACACCTTCGTCGACCTGCGCGACTACGGCATCGAAGACCGCAAGGACGACTGGGTCGACTGGAAGTACGGCCAGGCCACCGACGCCGAAGGCCGCGTCATCGGCTACGGCACCGACATCGGTCCGAGCGGCATCTGCTACAACGGTGCCGCGTTCGAGGCCGCCGGCCTCCCGAGCGACCGCGAGTCCGTCGCCGAGCTGCTCAACGGCGATTGGGAGAACTACTTCAAGGTCGGCGCCGACTACACGGCCAAGACCGGCAAGGCCTGGTACGACCACTCCGGCTTCGTGTGGAACGCCATGGTCAACCAGCTCGACGAGGGCTACTACACCGCCGACGGCGAACTGAACGTCGAGGGCAACGACGAGCTCCAGGAGCGCTTCGAGCTGCTGGGCGCCGCGACAGAGGGCGGCCAGTCCGCCGCGCAGACCGCGTGGGACTGGAACGGCGGCAAGTCGTTCGTCGACGGCACCTTCGCGACCTTCGTCTGCCCCGGCTGGATGCTCGGTGTCGTGCAGGGTCAGGTCGAGGCCGGCGGCGGCGACGCGTCGACCGGATGGGACTTCGCGGATGTGTTCCCCGGAGGCGCGGCCAACTGGGGTGGCGCGTTCCTCTCGATCCCCGAGTCCTCGGAGCACAAGGAGGCCGCGGCGGAGCTCGCCGACTGGCTGACGCAGCCCGAGCAGCAGGTGAAGCAGTCCGCCGCAGCGGGCAACTTCCCCTCGACCATCAAGGCGCAGGAGTCCCTGGCCGAGGAGGCCACGCCCAACGAGTTCTTCAACGACGCGCCGACCGGTGCGATCCTCGCCGAGCGGGCCAAGGGCGTCGTCGCGCAGTTCAAGGGTGCGGATGACTCGGTGATCCAGGAGAACGTCTTCGGCCCGGCTCTCAGCAGCCTCGACCGCGGCGAGACCGACACCGAGGGCGCCTGGGATCAGGCCATCGGCCTGCTGAACGATCTCGTCGGCTGATTCCCCTCCTCCCGTCGCAGTTTCTGTCGCCTCCGAGCGGATGACGGCAGAAACTGCGACGGGAACCCTCGGATACCCGGGATAAGGACACACCCATGACTCTCACCGCCCCGCCTGCGCAGCAGCATGCCGCGGCATCCGCGACCGAGGATGCTCCGCCGAGGCGCTCCTGGCGCCACCGCGTCTCGCGGTTCGACCAGAACGCGTCGCCGTACTTCTACATCTCGCCGTTCTTCCTGTTGTTCGGACTCGTCGGCCTGTTCCCGCTGCTCTACACCGTGTGGGTCGCCGTGCACGAGTGGGACCTGCTCAAGGGTGAGGGCGACTTCGTCGGATTCGGCAACTTCGCCGAGATCCTGGGCGATGCGATGTTCTGGAACTCCATCGGCAACACCCTGAGCATCTTCCTCCTCTCCGCGATCCCGCAGCTCGCCGTCGCGCTCGTGATCGCCTACCTCCTCGACCGCGGTCTGCGTGCCCCGACCTTCTGGCGCATGAGCGTGCTGATCCCGTTCGTGGTCACCCCGGTCGCGGTCGCCATCATCTTCTCGAGCATCTTCAACGAGGCGGACGGCCTCGCCAACAACCTGCTCAACCTCATCGGCATCGCCGACCAGGAGTGGAAGCACAACACCGCCCTGTCGCACATCGCGATCGCGGTCATGGTCAACTTCCGCTGGACCGGCTACAACGCCCTCATCCTGCTGGCCGCGATGCAGGCCGTCCCGCGCGACCTGTACGAGTCCGCCGCCCTTGACGGGGCAGGGTCCGCGCGCCGCTTCTTCTCCATCACGATCCCGACGATCCGGCCGACCTTGATCTTCGTGATCATCACCGCGACCATCGGCGGTCTGCAGATCTTCGCCGAGCCGCGCCTGTTCGACGTGTCGACCGCCGGCGGCATCGGAGGCAGCGACCGTCAGTTCCAGACCACGGTGCTGTTCCTGTGGGAGCTGGCCTTCTTCCGGCGAGACCTCGGAGAGGCATCCGCCGTCGCGATCCTGCTGTTCCTGCTGATCGTGGGGATCGGCGTGATCAACTTCCTCATCTCCCGGCGCATCTCCACCGGGGACGCTCCCAAGAACCGCGCGGCTCGCCGCCGCGCGCGCACCGCCGACAACGCGGCCGCCACCGCTGCCGCCGGCACGACGATCGCCACCACGACCGAGGAGAACGCGCGATGACCGCCACGCAGGCGCTGAGCGTCCCCGAGAAGATCCGCCGTAGACGCGGAACGTCGTCCGGGACCGCGGGCATCGGCAGCCGCCCCGGGTTCCTCACCTACGGACTCCTTGCCGCGTTCATCATCGGCAGCGTGTATCCGCTGTGGTGGTCGGTCGTGGTCGCCAGCGGCACGAACGCCACCCGCGGCGAGACGCTCCCGCTGATCCCCGGCGGGAACTTCTTCACCAACGCGGCCCAGGTGTTCGATGCGATCCCCTTCTGGCTCGCCCTCGGCAACTCCTTCCTGATCTCGGGCATCATCACGATCTCGGTGGTCACGTTCTCGACGCTCGCGGGCTACGCGTTCGCCAAGCTGCGGTTCAAGGGACGCGACGGGCTCATGGTCTTCGTGATCGCGACCATGGCCATCCCGACGCAGCTGGGCATCATCCCCCTGTTCATGCTGATGCGCGAGCTCGGCTGGACCGGCTCGATCGGCGCCGTCATCGTGCCGACACTCGTCACGGCGTTCGGCGTCTTCTTCATGCGGCAGTATCTGGTCGACGTGATCCCGGACGAGCTGATCGAGGCGGCGCGCATGGACGGGGCGAACCAGTTCCGCACCTTCCTCACGGTCGGGCTCCCCGCCGCGCGGCCGGCCATGGCGATCCTCGGGCTGTTCACGTTCATGACCGCGTGGACCGACTACCTGTGGCCGCTGATCGTGCTCTCTCCCCAGAACCCGACCCTGCAGACGGCCCTCAGCCAGCTCCAGTCCGGGTACTACATCGACTACTCGATCGTGCTCGCCGGAGCGGTGCTCGCGACCCTCCCGCTGCTCGTGCTCTTCGTGGTCGCGGGCCGGCAGCTGGTCAGTGGCATCATGGCGGGCGCGGTGAAAGGATGACCCCTATGACCCGCTCCTTCCCCGAGAACTTCCTCTTCGGCGCCGCGACGGCCGCCTATCAGATCGAGGGTGCGGCGTTCGAAGACGGCCGTACGGCGTCGATCTGGGACGCGTTCTGCCGGGTGCCGGGCGCCGTGATCGGCGGGGACGACGGCGATGTCGCCTGCGACCACTATCACCGGTACCCGCAGGATGTCGCGCTCATGAAGGATCTCGGGCTGGAGACATACCGCTTCTCGACCTCATGGTCGCGCGTGCGACCGGACGGCGGAGCGGTCAACCCGGCCGGTGTCGACTTCTACGAGCGGCTGGTCGACGAACTCCTCGCCGCCGACATCCTGCCCTGGCTCACCCTGTATCACTGGGACATGCCGCAGGCGCTGCAGCATGCCGGTGGTTGGACGAACCGCGACACGGTCGACCGGTTCCTCGAATACGCCGGCACGATGCACGATGCGCTCGGCGATCGCGTGAACGTGTGGACCACGCTGAACGAGCCGTGGTGCTCGTCGTTCCTCTCCTATACGGGCGGTGAGCACGCCCCGGGGCACACCAGCGTCGCCGAGGGACTGCTCGCCGCGCATCACCTGCTGCTCGCACACGGGAAGACCGTGCAGGAGCTGCGTGGACGTGATGCCTCCCTCAACCTCGGCATCACCCTGAACCACACGGTGGCCGATCCGGCCGACCCGCAGAACCCTGCCGACGTCGACGCCGCCCGTCGCGTGGACGGGCAGTTCAACCGGTGGTTCCTCGACCCGATCTACCGCGGCAGCTACCCTGCCGACATCGTGGAAGACATCCGTGCGGTGGATGCCGACGCGGTCGCGCAGTTCGAGGCCGCCGTGCACGAGGGCGACCTGGAGACGATCTCGCAGCACATCGACACCCAGGGCGTGAACTACTACCACGGCGACCTCGTGTCCGGCACGGCCCCGGCGGAGGCTCCGGCCGCGGGCGGACCTGCGACTGCACGCCCGGTCCGCAGCCCCTATCCGTCGAGCACCGGCATCCATGCGGTCGAGCGAGGACTCCCGCGCACGGCGCAGAACTGGGAGGTGCAGCCCGAGGGCCTCACCCGCCTGCTGCAGCGCGTCTGGACCGAGTACGCCGAACCCGCGGGCACCGTGCTCTACATGACCGAGAACGGTGCGGCGTATGACGACGTCGTGGTGGTCGAGGAGGGCGAGACGCGGGTGCACGACGCCGAGCGCACCGAGTTCCTGCGACTGCACCTCGGAGCGGTGCTCGACGCCGCCGAGGCGGGTGTCGACGTGCGCGGCTACTTCTACTGGTCGCTGTTCGACAACTTCGAGTGGGCCTGGGGCTACGACAAGCGGTTCGGCATCGTGCGGGTCGACTACGACACCCAGGAGCGGAGCGTGAAGGATTCGGGCCGCGAGTACGCGCGCATCATCTCCACCAGGGCGCTCTAAGGGGCGACGCCGAGTCTCGGACCGAGTGAGCGGCGGCGGGGGCAGATGGCGCCGTTTGCGCGATTCGACACGAGATGCCCACCCGACCGGTGAGAATAGGGCGATGGAAGAGTGCGTACGCTGATGTCGCCCCGAGCGACCATCGAAGAGGTGGCATCCGCCGCCGGTGTCTCCCGGTCGACCGTGTCGCGGGTCGTGAACGGGTCGACGGCGGTGAGTCCGGAGGCGCTCGCCGCCGTGCGCGCGGCGATCGACGAGCTGAACTACGTGCCCAACAGGGCCGCCCGCTCCCTCGCGTCGCGACAGACCCATGCGATCGCGCTGATCGTCCCCGAAGACACGAACCGTTTCTTCGGAGACCCGTTCTTCGCCGCGATCGTCGCGGGGATCACGGGGGCGCTCGGTGGCTCCGACTACCTGCTGAACCTGCTCATCGCCAGTGACGACCCCGGCGACAAGATGACCGGGTTCGTGCGCAACGGCGGGGTGGACGGCGCCCTGATCGTGTCACATCACACGAGCGACGCCTTCATCGACAGGGTGGCCGACGCGGTGCCGGTCGTCTACGGCGGGCGGCCGGTGCGCCGACATGAAGGCGATTACGTCGTCGATGTCGACAACGTGGCAGGCGCCCGCGAGGCGACGCGGCGGCTGATCGACATCGGACGGAAACGGATCGCGACGATCTCCGGCCCCGTGACGATGGTCTCCTCGGGTGATCGCATCCAGGGCTTCCGCGCCGCGCTCGCGGATGCCGGGCTCACGCCGTTCGCGGAGGAGGAGGGCGACTACAGCGAGGCCAGCGGAGCGGACGCGATGCGACGCATCCTCGACGTCGGCCGCCCCGATGCGCTCTTCGTCGCCAGCGATCTCATGGCGAGGGGCGCGCTGACGGTGCTGCGCGCCGCGGGTGTGCGCGTGCCGGAGGACATCGCTCTGGTCGGCTTCGACGACTCGTCCGTCGCCGTGACGACCGATCCGCAGCTCACGACCATGCGGCAGCCGATGTACGCGCAGGGCGAGGCCATGGCCCGGATCCTGCTCTCCCGTCTCGCCGGCGAGGATCCGCCGCAGACGACGATCCTGCCGACGGAGCTCGTGGTCCGCGCCTCGGCCTGACGTCGATCCCGCGACCGGTATGGACACGGGCACGCCCCTGGCGCCCCCTCCGGGCCAGGGACGCACCCGTGCGTCTGGTTCGGCTGAGCGTCTCAGCCGAAGATCGATGCCCGCAGATCACCGCCGAACAGGGTGAAGGCGGTGATGCCGGCGGTGACCAGCAGCGCCGCGGCCGTTCCGGCGACGGCGAGGAGGGAGATCCCGCGGCCGCCGAGCCGCTGCCCACGCAGTCCGACGGCGACACCGGCCTTCGCGGCGATCGCTCCGGCCGCGTCGTCGCGGTACAACTCCGTGCGTGCGGCGAACCGGCGATGGAACTCCTCGGCGAGCACGACCGTGGCGGCCATGGTCTCGGCGCGGTCGAAGCGGGTGCTCGCCGGAAGATACACGTACAGCCGATCGGACACGAGCTCGATCTCGGCGCCGGAGCCGAGGTCGAGCACGCGCGCCATCAGGTCGGGCGTGAAGATGTAGAGCGCGTCCTGCTGGTAGCCGTCCGGCACGATCAGGCGGAACGTCTTCGCGAAGTCTCCTTCGAGGTCCAGTCGTGCGGCACCGCGCCCGAGGCCCAGCGTCGGGATGATGCTGCGGGTGCGGTTGGCCAGCACTATGTGCGGCACCGACGACGGCAGCGGCAGCTCGACGAAGGCGAACGGCCGCTGGATCGTGGCACGCTGCTGTCCGCGCGACACCGAGTGATGCATGCCGAGCTCGAACGGCATCCGTTCGTCGTCGCACGCGACGATCCCGCGTTCCCGACCGTGCGCGACCCGCGCGAAGGCGGCACCGGGGCGACGCGTGCGCTCGAGCGCGTCGGCGTACGCCCATCCGTTCTGCCAGGCGAACGCGGCGATCTTCACCCGGCGGCCCACCCCCACGGCGTACCAGAGGAATCCGCCCGCGGCGAGGAGCGTGTACCCCACGACGACGACGCCGAGGATCGGCGCGACCGTGAGGATGTCGCCGCGTCCGAGGAACCACAGGCCGGTCAGCATCGCGGCGGCGAACAGCAGCACCGCGGTGAGGATGACCAAGAACCGGCGATGCGGAGGGATTCCGCAGAGCCTTTCGTACGCGAGGATGTCGCGGAGACCCGCGCCCCGTCGCAGCGGTTCCAGGTCTACGGCTACAGGCTCCATGGCAGCGTCGCCCAGGGGCCGTTGCGCTTCTCGGACATCGCGGCCTTGAAGTCGGACCATCCATCACCGAACTTCTCGAACGACTTCTCGTCGACGTTTCCGTCCGACCAGTGCATGACCCGACCGACGAGGTAGCTCAGCCCGAAGTCGGCCCAGGACGTGAACGCGGGACGACCCTCCTCGTTGATGCGGTGGATGATCCCTCGGGCCTCCGTCACGTCGCCGTGACCCAACGCGACGCCCCAGGTCGTCATCGCGACGGCCTGTCCGAGCGCGTAGCCGTCGAGCGTCCGCACGAAGAGGTCGGGGGTGACGACGTCCTTGCCGACGCGCTTGCGCACCTGCGCCTCGGAGTACTCGATCGAGGTCACGAAGGTGCGGGCGTCGCGCTTGTCCCCGCCCTCCTGCACGATCGCGGCCAGCCATTCCTTCGCCTTCGGAGTGCGCCCGAGGCGCTCGGCGAGTTCCGCGCGCACCGCGAGGTACAGCATCCACACCTCGCGCCGACGACGGGCGCCCGTGAGCCGCTCGATGTTGGCCAGCCAGTCGCCACGGGTGTGCACTCCCCACTGCTCGACGAGCACCTTCTTCTCGCGATCGCCGAGGAGCGACGCCTTCGGGTCGTTCCAGAGGCCGGACGGGAGGTTCACGATCTGCAGGAAGCCGAGCGCGATCTCGTCGGCCTCGGTGTCGGTCGTCGTGAACTCCGGTGCGGCCTTGACCTTCGCGTCGGGCAGGATCCAGACCACGAGGAAGAACAGCACCACGGCGCCGACGACGGCCCAGACCCACCACTGGCTGATGAGCCATTCGAAGATCGACGTGATGCTGTTGAAGTCGACGCTCGCGAAAGAGTGCATGGTGCTCCTGGAAGTGGGGTGGCGCGTCCGCTATTAGATTGAACGTACATTCAGTGAGTAATCTATACGTCAGGGGACCGATTCGGAAACACCGCAGCCGACGGATCTCAGGAGGTGGACGCCGCATGGCACGCACCGACGCGCAGAATCGCCTGGCCAGAGAACGCGCGCGGGAGAACATCCTGCAGGCCGCGATCGAGGTGTTCAGCGAGCGCGGCGTGTCGGGCGCGAGCATCGCCGAGATCACCTCCAGGGCAGGCGTCGCCCAGGGGCTCGTGAACTACCACTTCGGCGCGAAGGACCAGCTCGTCGGCGCCGTCATCGACCGGTGGTTCGAGACCGTGCTCAGCTTCGCCCGTGTCGAGGGCACGCCAGACGAGATGCTGGCCGCGGTCATCGACGGGGCGCTCACCGCGACCGCCTATGCGATCCCGCTGCAGCGCGCGGTGCTGGCGATGCAGCAGCAGCCCTCGACGCACCGGCTCTTCGCCGAGTCGGAGGCGCGGCATGAAGAGGCGGCGACCGCGGCCGAGGATGCCGTGCGCGACCTGTTCCGCGCGCGCGGCGCGGACGACCCCTCCCTCGAGGAGGTCATGCTCCGCAGCACACTCGAGGGCGTTTTCGTGAAGGCTGCGGTCTTCGGCGAGACCTATCCGTTGGAAGAGGCCAGGCGGTGGATGCATCGCCGCTACGGTCTGCCCGATCCGACGACGCCCATCGTGCCTCCGGTCCCGCTGCGTGACGGTGAGCCGCGCCCGCGCGCGACCGCGGCGCTGTCTCCGGAGCAGCGGAGCCAGGGCGACTGAGGGTCGCGGCGCCTCAGGTCAGGTTCATGCGGGCGAAGGCGCCGAGGACCACGCGCTCGGACTGCACGAGATACCTCTCGAGCTCGGTGGCTCCCGCGTGCGGACCCCGGTTGAGGAAGGTGTCGAGCACGGCCCGGTTCTTGCGGACGAAGGGCTCGTGGAGCGAGCGAGGATCGTCGATCTTCAGGAAGGCCAGTCGCAGCTCCGCCGCGACGTCGCGGTAGGTGCGCGCGAGGCGGGGGCTGTCCGCCAGGTCGACGAGCGCGACGTGGAAAGCCATGTTGGCGCTGCCGACCGCGCGCCAGGCGGACGCGTCGTCGTGGCCTGCCCCGGTGCCGGCGGCCTCGGCGGCGTCCACGGCATCCTTCATCCGCTGGACCGCGGGGTGCTCGGGCTCCGACTCGCGAAGGGCCGTGCATTCGATCACCCGGCGCGCCCGGTAGATGTCGATCACGTCGGCGATGGCCGGAGACGCCACCGAGACTCCTCGGTGGGGGATGTGCTCGACCAGCCCCTGCTCGGCGAGGACGCGGAACGCTTCGCGGAGCGTGTTGCGCGACACGTCGAACTGCTCGGCGAGAGTCGACTCCGACAGGCGGGAGCCCGGGGCGAAGTCGCCGTCGATGATGCGCTGACGGAGCACGTCGGCGAGCATGCCCTGCTGGTTCATGCCTTCATCGTAGGTGCCCGGGGCGGCGAGGATCACAGAAACGCAACCACGCCGTAGCACGATCGAAACATGATTGTTGAACAATCCTCTCTAATACGTTCTACACTGAGTGTCTATCGACACCCACCAACGACGATGGGAATCCCCCGCACATGTCCGATCAGTCCCCCGCATCCTTGTCCCCCGAAGACGAGACCCGCCTTGCCACCGCGAAGAAGCGCGCGGGCCGCAGCGCCGTCATCGGCGCGATCTTCCTCATGGCCACCAGCGCCATCGGCCCCGGCTTCATCACGCAGACCGCCACCTTCACCGCGCAGATGGGCGCCGCGTTCGCGTTCGCCATCCTCGTCTCGATCCTGATCGACATCGCGGTGCAGCTGAACGTGTGGCGCATGATCACCTCCTCGGGAAAGCGTGCGGGCGAGCTCGCCAACAGCGCCATCCCCTTCTCCGGGCACGTGATCGCCGTCCTCGTCGTGATCGGCGGTCTCGCCTTCAACATCGGCAACATCGCCGGAGGCGGGCTGGGGCTCAACGCCCTGCTCGGCATCGACCCCAAGGTCGGTGGCGTCCTCACCGCCGGCCTCGCGATCATCATCTTCCTGATCAAGAAGGCCGGCCGGGTGATGGACATCGTCCTCATCGTCCTGGGCATCGGGATGATCGTGATGACCCTGATCGTCGCCTTCGTCTCCCAGCCCCCGATCGGCGAGGCGCTGCGGCAGACCTTCCTGCCCGACGAGCTGAACTTCGCCACGATCACCACGATCGTCGGCGGCACCGTCGGCGGGTACATCACCTACTCCGGCGCACACCGCTACCTCGACTCCGGCCACACCGGCCCCGCGCACGCCGGTCCCGTGATGCGCGCCGCCGCCAACGGCATCCTCGTCACCGGAATCATGCGTTACGTGCTGTTCCTCGCCATCCTCGGCGTCGTCGCCTCCGGGGTCGCGCTCGACCTGTCGAGCCAGGCGGCGAACCCCGCTGGTCAGGCGTTCGGCGCGGTGCTCGGCGACGCCGGATTGCGCATCTTCGGCGCCATCTTCTGGGCCGCGGCGATCAGCTCGGTCATCGGTGCGGCGTACACCTCGGCCACGTTCCTCTCGACCTTCACCGCGAAGCTCAAGGGAGGCTGGGCGCTGCAGCTGGCGACCGTCGCCTTCATCGTCGTCTCGCTCATCGTGTACCTCTCCATCGGCACGGCGCCGGCCGCCATCCTCGTCTTCGTCGGCGGTTTCAACGGACTCATCCTGCCGATCGGTCTCACGGTGTTCATGTACATCGGCTGGTTCCGCCGCGACCTGCTCGGCACGAAGAAGTACCCGATGTGGCTGCTCGTGGCGGGTACGCTCGTGACGCTGCTCACCTGGTACATGGGTATCGTCTCGGTCGGCCCCATCTTCGCCTTCCTCGGAATCGGAGCGTGATCGCATGACATCCATCGACCTGAACTCGGACCTCGGCGAGAACGTCGCCGATCGGATCGTCAGCGACGATGAGAGCATGCTGCGCATCGTCACGAGTGCGAACGTGTCGTGCGGGTTCCATGCGGGCAGCCCCGAGGGCATCCGCGAGACGCTCGCGGCGGCCGTGCAGGGCGGCGTCGTGATCGGCGCGCACCCGGGCTACCGCGACTACGAGAACTTCGGGCGCACGAAGGTCGACATCGACTCGGCCACCCTTCAAGCGCATGTCGAGTATCAGCTCGGCGCTCTGCTGGGCCTCGCCTCCGCGGTCGGCGGACGGGTCTCGTACGTCAAGCCGCACGGCGCGCTGTACAACACGATCGCCCGCGACGAGCGGCAGTCGAAGGACGTCGTGGCGGCGATCCGCGCGATCGACCCGAGTCTGGTCCTGCTCGGCCTCGCGGGCGGCGTCGTGCTCGACGTCGCCGAGCGTGCCGGTCTCGCCATCGCGGCAGAGGCCTTCGCGGATCGGGCATATCAGCCGGATGGTCAGCTCGTCTCGCGCACCGAGGCCGGCTCCGTGCTGCACGACCCCTCCGAGGTCGCGGAGCGCATGGTGCGTCTCGCGTCCGACGGCGTGATCCGGGCGATCGACGGCTCCGACGTGCCCGTGGTCGCGCAGTCGATCTGCGTGCACGGCGACAGCCCTGGTTCGGTCGCCATGGCTGCGGAGACCAGGCGGATGCTGCAGGATGCGGGCATCACCATCGCGCCGTTCGCGGGCGCGCGATGACCGTTCTCGCCACCGCCGAGCAACTCGCCGACGCCCGCGCCGCCCGTGCCGCCATCAGGGCGGGGCGCGCCGAGCCGACCAGCGGAGTCGCCGTGGGGCTGACCCAGGCGAACCTCATCGCCGTGCCGGCCGACTGGGCCTTCGAGACTCTGCTGTTCACGCAACGGAACCCCAAGCCGTGCCCCGTTCTCGAGGTCATCGAGCAGGGCGATGTGGAGTCTCGGCTCGCGCCGGGCAGCGACATCCGCACCGACATCGGCCGGTACCGCATCTGGCGCGACGGCGAGCTGGCGGAGGAGGTCGACGATGCGACGGAGGTCTGGGCAGAGCACCCCGACCTCGTCGCGTTCCTCATCGGATGCAGCTTCACGTTCGAATCGGGTCTCGTTCAGGCGGGGATCCCGATCCGCCACCAGGAGCTCGAACGGAACGTGCCGATGTACCGCACGGCGGTCGCGTGCGTCCCGGCGGGGCGCCTGAGCGGTGAGATGGTCGTGTCGATGCGTCCGATCGCCGCGGATCGGGTGGCCGATGCCGTGCAGATCTCGGGACGCACTCCCGCGGTGCACGGCGCTCCCGTCCACATCGGCGACCCCGCGTCGCTCGGCATCGTCGACCTGGCGCACCCCGACTTCGGAGACGCCCCCGAGGTGCGCGAGGGCGAGGTGCCGGTGTTCTGGGCGTGCGGTGTCACGCCCCAGGCCGCGATCATGGCCTCGAAGCCGCCGTTCGCCATCACACACGCCCCGGGGTACATGTTCATCACCGACGTCCCGGATGCGGAGTACATCGTCTGATGCGCATCCTCACGGCATCCGATCGGGCCCTGCTCGTCGAGGCGTCAGACCTCGACGAGGCCATGCGGCTGAACCTCGCCTGGGAGGACGTGCCTGGCATCGTCGAGCGCATCCCCGGAGCCAGGACGGTACTGGTGCGCTTCGATCCCCTGCGCGTGTCGGCGCGAGAGCTCGCGGCGGTGCTGTCATCGACACGGGTCGACGCGGATCACCTGCCGGAGACCGGAGAGGCCACTGTGCCCGTGAGCTACGACGGGGAAGACCTCGACGAGGCGGCTTCTCTGCTCGGCGTCTCGACGGGGAGCTGGTGCACCGCCACCTCGCCGCCGACTGGAGGGTCGCGTTCTCGGGCTTCGCCCCCGGGTTCGGCTACGTGGTGAGCAGCGACCCGCTCTTCGACGTGCCGCGCCGAGCATCGCCGCGCACCCGTGTGCCCGCCGGCTCGGTCGCGCTGGCAGGGCAGTTCACCGGGGTGTACCCGCGGGAGAGTCCGGGTGGCTGGCAGCTCATCGGCCGCACGGACGCCGTGATGTGGGACATCGACCGCACTCCTCCCGCGTTGCTGTCACCCGGGACGACCGTGCGGTTCGAACACGTCAGGGCGAGCGCTCGACTCGGCGGAGACGGAGGCAGCGACGAGGCACTGCGTGCGGCCGCGCGACCTGCCGATGCGGATGTTCGCGGCCTTGGCGCGAACCCCGCCGTCGAGATCGTCCGCCCCTCGCTGCAGCTGCTGGTGCAGGATGCCGGGCGCCCCGGTTATGCGGCGCTCGGAGTCTCGGCGTCCGGGGCCGCCGACCGCCGCGCGATGCGCGACGCCAACCGTGCCGTGGGCAACACGACCGAGGCCGCCGTGTTGGAGAGCGTCGGGGGAGCGGTGCTGCGGTTCCACGGCCCCGGTGTCGCCGCTGTCGCCGGGGCACTCGGCACGATCACACTGACCGAAGCTGATGGCGCCGTGCGCGACGTCACGCACGGAGAGCCGTTCGCCACGGTCGACGGTGACGAGCTGACCCTCGGCCACCCTGAACGCGGGCTGCGCTATGTCATCGCGGTCCGCGGCGGGGTCGATACGACGCCGGCGCTCGGCAGCCGCGCCGCGGACACGCTTGCAGGACTCGGGCCGATGCCCCTGGCGGCGGGCGACCTGGTCCCGATCGGCGATGCCGCCGCACACCCGGTCGAGCTCGATGCCCCGGGGCGAGAGCTCCCGGAACCCGGCGACGTCGTCGACCTGGAGATCACCCTCGGCCCGCGCGACGACTGGTTCACACCGGCGGCGCTGGCGACTCTCACCGGTCAGGACTGGACCGTCACACCCCGCTCCGATCGCGTCGGAATCCGCCTCGAAGAGAGGTGCCCCTCGAGCGCTCCACCGGGGGCGAGCTGCCCAGCGAGGGCGCGGTCACCGGTGCGATCCAGGTGCCGCCCGACGGGCAGCCCGTGCTGTTCCTGCCCGACCACCCTCTCACCGGCGGCTATCCGATCATCGGCGCCCTCACCGACAGCAGCCTCGATCTCGCGGGCCAGCTGGCACCGGGCGTGCGCGTCCGCTTCATCGTCAAGGAGACCTCATGACAAAGGTGCTGATCGCGAACCGCGGAGAGATCGCCGTGCGCGTCGTCCGCGCCTGTGCCGAGGCCGGGTACACCTCGGTCGCGGTGTACGCGGACCAGGATGTCGATGCCCTGCACGTGCGTCTGGCCGACGAGGCCGTGGGTCTCGGCGGCGATACCGCGGCGACGACGTACCTGTCGATCGACGCGCTGCTCGCCGCCGCGCGCGAGTCCGGAGCAGACGCCGTGCACCCGGGGTACGGGTTCCTCTCCGAGAGTGCGGCGTTCGCGCGGGCGGTGGAGGGCGCTGGACTGGTCTGGATCGGACCGACGCCCGACAGCATCGACGCGCTCGGCGACAAGATGACGGCGCGACGCATCGCGCAGCAGGTCGGGGCTCCGCTCGCCGCGGGGACCGACGAGCCGCTCGCCGGCCCGGAGGAAGCCGTCGCCTTCGCCGAGCAGCACGGACTCCCGATCGCGATCAAGGCCGCGTTCGGCGGGGGCGGCCGCGGGTTGAAGGTCGTACGCGAGCTGTCGGAGGTCGCCGAGGCCTTCGATGCCGCGACGCGTGAGGCCATCGCGGCGTTCGGCCGCGGGGAGTGCTTCGTCGAGCGCTTCCTCGAGAGCCCACGGCATATCGAGGTGCAGGTGCTCGGCGACGGTCGCGGCGGTGTCGTGGTCGTCGGCGACCGTGACTGTTCGATGCAGCGGCGCAACCAGAAGCTCATCGAGGAGGCCCCAGCCCCTGGACTCTCACCCGAGCAGCGGGCACGGTTCCACGAGGCGGCACGGTCGATCTGCGGCGCGGTCGAGTATCGGGGTGCGGGGACGGTGGAGTTCCTGCTCGCGGCGGACGGCACGATCTCGTTCCTCGAGGTGAACACGCGGCTCCAGGTCGAGCATCCGGTGACCGAGGCGGTGACAGGGGCGGATCTGGTGCGCGAGCAGTTCCGGATCGCATTCGGCGAGGGACCGTCTTTCACCGAGACGCCCGAACCGCAGGGGCACGCCTTCGAGTTCCGCATCAACGCCGAGGACCCCGGCCGCGGTTTCCTGCCCAGCCCCGGTCGAGTCGAGAAGCTCCGGATACCCGGGGGTCCCGGTGTGCGCTGGGACAGCGGCATCGATGAGGGAGACGTCGTCGAGCCGGCCTTCGACTCGATGATGGCCAAACTGATCGTGCTCGCGGAGACGCGTGACGCCGCCCTGGTGCGTGCGAGACGCGCGCTGCGGGAACTCGTGGTGGAGGGCCCGGCGACCGTCATCCCGTTCGACCTGCGGGCGCTCGACGACCCGGCGTTCGCCACCGAGACCTTCGCGGTGCACACGCAGTGGATCGAGAGCGCCCTGCTGCCGAAGCTCGAGATGCAGCCGCGGTCGGCAGCCGTGGCGGATGCCGGGTTGCAGCGGTTCCCCGTCGAGATCGACGGGCGACGCGTGATGCTCGGTCTGCCCTCGGCTCTCCTCGCCGGTCTCGGGCGTCCGGCGGATTCCGCGGCGGTGGCATCCGTCGCCGATCCGACGGAACTGCGCTCGCCGGTGCCGGGAACGCTCGTGCGGTGGCTCGTCGACGACGGCGCCGAGGTGGCGGAGGGCGACCCGGTCGCCGTCCTCGACGCGATGAAGATGGAGACCACGGTGCCCGCGCACCGCGGAGGCACCCTGTCGCAGCGTGCCGAACTCTCGGCGATGGTCGCCGCGGACGGGGTGCTCGCGGTCATCTCCTGAGACGCTGCCGCGAAACGCGAAGACCCCGGTTGCCTCGTGAGAGGCGGCCGGGGTCTCGTGCGTGCGCTGTCCTGCCTACGCGGGGTCGCCGCCGAGCGGGCCGACGGCCTCGAGGGGCTTCGGGTCGTCGGCGCCGGTCTTGCGCAGCCGGGCGATGAGGTTGCCCAGGTGGTAGATGAGGATCGCCGCGACCGTGGCGATGACGATGCCGCCGAGCTCGAAGCCGGATGCCTCGTCCTTGATCATGAACCCGCCGACGGCCATGATCAGGGCCACGGCTGCCGTGTACTGGTTGACCGGGCGCGAGAAGTCGACGCGGTTGTCGACCCAGATCTTGATGCCGATGACGCCGATCAGGCCGTACAGGGCGGTCGTCACGCCGCCGAGCACGCCGGCGGGCACCGAGTTGATGACCTCGCCGAACTTGGGCGACAGGCTGAGCAGGATCGCGGCCGCACCGGCGACCCAGTATGCGGCGGTGGAGTAGACGCGCGTGGAAGCCATCACACCGATGTTCTCGCCGTAGGTCGTGGTGCCCGACCCGCCGAAGAAACCGGCCAGGGTCGTCGACACGCCGTCGGCGATCAGCGCCTTGCCGGTCTGCTCGTTCACGGTCGCGTCACCCGTCATGGTCGCGACGCCGCGGACGTGGCCCACGTTCTCCGCGATCAGCACCAGCACCACCGGGAGGAACATCGCGAGAGCCGTCAGCGTGCCCGGCTCGGTGAAGTTCGGGAGGTGGAAGGTGGGCAGGCCGACCCAGTCGGCCTTCTCGACGGCCTCGAAGTTCAGTTCGCCGCGGAAGGCCGCGAAGATGTAGCCCGCGATCACGCCGAGGAAGATCGAGATGCGGCCGAGGAAGCCGCGGAACACGACCGCGAAGAGGATAGTGATCGCGAGGGTGAACGTCGCGGTCACGGGGGCTGCGGCGTAGTTGTTGTGCGCGGCCCCTGCGAGGTTGAACCCGATGAGGGCGACGATCGTGCCGGCGAGCACCGGCGGCAGGAAGCGGTCGACCCACTTGACCCCGACCGTGTGCACCACGACGCCGATGATCGCCAGCAGCACACCGACCGCGACGATGCCGGCGAGGGCGGTGCCCATGTTCGCGGAGGCGGTCGCGGCCGTGACGGGCGCGATGAACGCGAACGACGAGCCCAGGTAGCTGGGCAGCTTGTTGCGCGTGACGAGCAGGAACAGGATCGTGCCGACACCGCTGAAGAGCAGCGTCGTGGCGACCGGGAATCCGGTGATGATCGGGACGAGGAAGGTCGCGCCGAACATGGCGACCACGTGCTGGAGGCCGATCGCGATCGTCGCCGGCCAGTTCAGTCGCTCATCGGGGCGGACGACGGCGCCGGGCTCGACCGTGCGACCGTTTCCATGCAGCTTCCACAGGGCCATGCGGGCTCCTCAGGGTTCGGGGGATGGCAGGAGTGCTGGAGCAACACTACCGATTCCTGAGTTTTCCCTGAGCGCCGTCTCCCATGGTAGAAGGCGCGGTAGAATGGTAGACATGAGCCTGAACATCAAGAACGAGACGACGCATGAGCTCGTCCGTCGGTTGGCGGCCCTCACGGGGCAGAGTCAGACGGGTGCGGTCGAGGATGCGGTTCGTCGCCGGCTCGCCGAGTTGGAGCAGAGCCGAGAGGAGGAGATCGAGCGCAAGCGGGCGGCGATCGACGCCGTGGTCGCGCGAGCCCGACTCATTCCGCGGACGGGCCGCACCACAGAAGAGATCATGGATGAGCTCTACGACGAGGCGGGGATGCCCCGGTGATCGTCGATTCGTCGGCTCTGGTCGCGATCTTGATGGAGGAGGCGGAGGCAGCGGAGTTCTCCTTCCGCCTCGCGACGGAAGATCCCATGATCTCGGCAGCGTCGCTCACCGAGTGCATGATCGTCCTCCATGGCAAGGCCGGAGAGGGGATGGTGCGTGAACTCGATGTCTTGCTGCGCTCCGCTGCCGTGGCGGTGCTTCCGGTCGACGAGGCACAGGCGCGCCTGGCGGGAAACGCCTATGCGCGTTACGGCCGCGGATCGGGGAGCCCCGCTCGCCTGAACTACGGCGACTGTTTCTCGTATGCGCTCGCGATCACGCGCGACGAGCCGCTGCTGTTCAAGGGCGACGATTTCGTGCACACCGACGTGCGACGGATGGAGTCCGCCTGACGGCTCAGGCCCCCAGGCGGTCGATCAGCTCGCGGTAGCGGTCGGCGGTGCGCTCGACCACCTCGTCGGGAAGTGCGGGCGGCTCGCCCTGCTTGTCCCAGTTCGCGGCGAGCCAGTCGCGCACGATCTGCTTGTCGAAGCTCGCCATGCGCTCGCTCGGGGTGGTGCCGGTGCGCCAGGCTTGGGCGTCCCAGTACCGGGAGGAGTCGCTCGTGAGCACCTCGTCGGCCAGTCGCAGCGTGCCGTCGGCATCCGTCCCGAACTCGAACTTGGTGTCGGCGAGGATCAGGCCCTTCTCCTCGGCGATCGCGGCGGCCCGGGCGTAGATCGCGAGTGAGGTGTCGCGAAGCTCGGCCGCGCGGTCCGCACCGACCAGCTCGACGACGCGCTCGAACGTGATGTTCTCGTCGTGCTCGCCCATCGGCGCCTTGTACGCCGGGGTGAACAGCGGCTCGGGCAGTCGGTCGCCGTTGTGCAGACCGGCGGGCAGCGGGATGCCGCACACCGTGCCGCTCTCCTGATACTCGGCCCAGCCGGACCCCGTGATGTAGCCGCGCACGACGCATTCGATCGGCAGCATCTCGAGCGACTGCGCGAGCATCGCGCGGTCGGCGACGGCCTCGGGAAGCTCACCCTCGGCGATGTGGTCGGGGAAGTCGGAGAGCTGTGCGAACCACCAGCGACTCAATCGCGTCAGCAGCGCACCCTTGTCGGTGATGCCGGGGGAGAGCACGAAGTCGAACGCGCTGACCCGGTCGGATGCCACGACGAGGATGCGCGTGTCCTCCGGGTCTTCCGAGGCGTACAGGTCGCGGACCTTGCCCGAGTAGATGTGCCGCCAACCGGGGATGCTCTGTGCCGTGCCTTCTGAAGGGGTGCTCACCCGCCCATTATCCCGGAGTCCTGTGCGCGATCCCGCCCGATGGCTGTATAGTCCATGTGGACTATTTGAGAGGGATCATGAAGAAGGACGCCGTCGACACGCTCACCCCGCTGGGGGTGATGGTGCTCGCGCTGCTGCGCGAGGGCGACATGCACCCCTATGAGATGGTGCGGCTGCTCCGCGCGCGCCACGACGACCGTCTGCTCGCCGTCACGAACGGCACGCTGTACCACACGGTCGCGCGGCTCCAGAAAGCCGGACTGCTGGAAGAGGTCGGCGTCGATCGGGAGGGGAACCGCCCCGAACGCACGACCTACACGCTCACGGCCGCCGGACGGGAGGCGGTCGTCGCCTGGGTGCGCCGTGCGCTGCCTCGCATCGACCGCGACACCGATGCCCGCATCGCGCTCGCCGGGCGCACAACCTCGAACGCGACGAGGTGATCCCGCTCCTGCGTGAACGCCGTCACGCTCTCGCCGAATCGCACGTCCTGCACCGCGACGGCTTCTCCACGGCCGTGGCGAAGGGCGTCCCCCCGCAGGTGCTCGTCGAGATCGAACGACAGGAAGCGATGCTCGACGCCGAACTGCGCTGGCTCGACTCGCTGCTCTCCCGTCTCGAGTCCGACGCCATCCCCTGGGGTCCCTCCGCTTTCTCGAACTCCGAGCGCTACCGCGCTCAAAGAAAGGCAGCACGACAATGACAGAATCGGCGCGCGACGGCGGCTCCACGGCCTCCGTCCCCACCACGACCGGCACGTACTCCGCCGGTCACAGGCCCGCGAGCCCGTGGCCGGCCCTGTGGGCGTTGGTCATCGGCTTCTTCATGATCCTCGTCGACACCACGATCGTCTCGGTCGCGAACCCGGCCATCAAGGCCGCGCTCGACCCGAACACGAACAACCTCGACAACGTGGTGTGGGTCACGAGCGCATACCTGCTCGCGTATGCGGTGCCGTTGTTGATCACCGGTCGACTCGGCGACCGCTTCGGCCCGAAGAACATCTACCTCATCGGGCTCGCGGTGTTCACGCTCGCCTCGCTGTGGTGCGGCCTGTCGGAGTCGCTCGAGATGCTCATCGCCGCCCGTGCGGTGCAGGGGCTCGGTGCAGCGTTCATGACCCCGCAGACGATGGCCGTGATCACCCGCACCTTCCCGCCCGAGCGCCGAGGCGCCGCGATGGGCCTGTGGGGTGCGACCGCCGGTGTCGCCACCCTGGTCGGGCCCCTCGTGGGTGGTCTGCTGGTGGACGGGTTCGGCTGGGAGTGGATCTTCTTCGTGAACATCCCCGTCGGCATCGTCGCGTTCGTGCTCGCATGGCGACTGGTCCCGAAGCTCGCGACCCATCCGCACCGCTTCGACATCGTCGGCGTCGTGCTGAGCGCCGTGGCCCTGTTCCTGATCGTGTTCGGACTCCAGGAGGGCGAGAAGTTCGACTGGGGCGTGATCTGGGGGCCCATCTCCGTGTGGAGTCTGATCATCACGGGGCTCGTGGTGCTCGCCCTGTTCATCGTGCAGCAGGCCCGCACGCGCAGCGAGCCCCTCGTGCCGCTCGCGCTGTTCCGCGACCGCAACTTCTCCGGGGCCAACGTCGCCATCGCCGCGGTCGGCTTCACCGTGACGAGCATGTCGCTGCCGATGATGTTCTTCCTCCAGAGCGCACGCGGCCTCACGCCCACCGAGGCGGCACTGCTCCTGATTCCGATGGCCGTGCTCTCCGGCGCGCTGGCTCCGGTCGCCGGAAAGATCCTGGACCGGGTCGACCCCCGGATCATCCTCATCCCCGGCCTCCTCTGCGTCGCCGGTGCGCTGGTCTGGTACGCGGCCCTGATCAACATGGAGACGGAGATCTGGATGTTCCTGCTCCCTTCGGCGCTCATGGGTATCGGCAACGCCGGCATGTGGGGACCGCTCGCCACCACGGCCACGCGCAAGCTGCCGCCGCGTCAGGCGGGCGCGGGCGCCGGCATCTACAACACCACACGCACGATCGGTTCGGTCATCGGCTCCGCATCCATCGCCGCCTTCATGCAGTCCCGGCTCGAGGCGAACCTTCCCGGTCTCTCCGACGCCCCGGCCGGCATCGGCGGAGGTGCGCTGCCCCCGCAGGTCGCGGAGGGTTTCGCCGCTGGCATGTCGCAGTCGATCCTGCTGCCCGCGTCCGTGATCGTGGTGGCCCTGATCGCATCCCTCTTCCTCGGGCGCTACGACAAGGCGGATGCGGCTGCCTCCGAGCCCGCGCGTCCGGAGTAGCGTCCGGCGACCGGCGGTTTGCGCACGGGGACCGGATCTGGTCTGCTGAGGTGATGACGATCGCCCTCACCCGACCGACCATCGACCTCTTCGACTCCTGGGCCGCCGCCGTGGCCGAGTTCGACGGAGGACACATCGACGGTGCGGGCCTGGAGCAGGGGGTCGTGCCCGATCGGGCCGCGTGCGAGGCCTTCATCGCGATGGCGGAGCTGTACGCGACCCCGGGTGCCGCGCTGCCGGACGACCGCGTCCCGTGCGATCACTTCTGGATCACGGAGGGAGACCAGGTCGTCGGCTTCATCGCCTTCCGGCGCGAGCTCAACGACTACCTGCGGAGGTTCGGCGGGCACATCGGCTACTCGGTCATCCCGACGCGTCGCCGTGAAGGCATCGTCCGTGAGGCTCTGCGCCTGCTGCTCCGGGCGCGCCAGGGCCGAAGGCTACGACCGGGTGATGCTCACCTGCGACGACGACAACTCCGGCTCGATCCGCACGATCGAAGGCGCCGGGGGCGAGCTCGAAGGCGTGATCGACCCCTCGCAGGCCGGGGCTCCCCGCGTGCGGCAGTACTGGATCGCGATCCCGCAGGACTGACGCGGTCGGCGCCGCAGGTCACGCCTGCGTGCTGAAGACCGACGAGAGCACGAGCCCGGCCCCGCCCAGGAGAGTGATCTGGTCGGGGTCGTCGGCGAACATGACCGTCGGGGGGCGGCCGCGCTCCGGAGCGAGTCGGGTGACCCAGTTCCGGAGCGCGACCCGCATCGCCTCGCCGCCCGTGCAGGCGTCGCCGTGCATGATGTAGTGGCCGGGAGCCAGGATCTGCTCGTTGTTCGCGATGCCGATCGCCAGGTTCCTGGCGTAGAGGTCGAGCAGGGAGGACGCGCCCTCCGACCCGTCCTCCGCCAACGCGGCGAGGGCGCGGGAGTCGAGGGTCTCCGCACCGCGGAGTCCGGCTGCCGCTGCCCGATCGCGGAGCCAACCGAGGGTCGCGACCGTCTCCCAGCATCCGCGGCGGCCGCATCGGCACAGGGCGCCGTCCAGCTGCACGATCGTGTGGCCGGACTCTCCGCCGGCGCCGTTCTCCCCGCGCAGCACCTCGCCGCCGTGCACGATGCCGAAGCCCAGCGCCTCCCCGGTGTACACGGAGGCGAAGTCCTGCACCTCGCGGCCGAGTCCGAACCAGCGGTCGCCGAGCGCCTGCACGCGCGGGTGATGGTCCACGAGCGTGGTCGCGCCGAAGCGCTTCTGGAGGAGCGCGACGACGGGGAGCCCGTTGAGGCCCGGGGTCAGATGCATCGAGATGACGCTCCCCGTGCTGGTGTCGACCATGCCGGCCGCGGCGACGCCGATGCCGACCAGCTGCACTCCCGCGAAGCAGGCGTCGGTCACGTCGTGCAGCCGCTCGATGATCTCTTCGGCGGAGGCGTCACGGCTGTACTCGGCGCGGTTCATCTCGTGGATCGTGCCGTCGAAGGCGATCCGCGCAGCCACGACGAAGTCGGGGAGAGATGCACGGCTCCGAGCCATGGTCCGTCGTCGCGGAACCAGAGCGGACGGGCGGGCTTGCCTCCGGCCTCGGACGGCGCGACGGGGTCGCCCTCGACGAGGGTGGACGAGTCGAGAAGCGGCTGCAGGATCGTCGCGATCGTGGCCCGGTTCACGCCCAGCGACCTCGCCAGCTGAGCGCGGCTGGACGGGCCGAGGCGGTGCAGGGTCTCGAGGACCCGACGGCGGTTGGCTGCTCCGATCGCACTCGTGGTGATCAGGGGCCGACGCGCGGACTGGTCGGAGAACACCAGGTCGGGCTGAGATTTGCGGGACGGTGCCATGGCACCTGCCTTTCCGGTCGCGACGGGTGGCGGCGATGCTCCGTCTACGGATCAGTTTACAAGGAAGAATGTATGGTTTAGTGTCATACATACCTCGCGGCGCGCGGGACGATCCATGACGAAGTGGGGTAGGCAGTGAATCTGAGCAGGTCAGCACGAGTCGGAGTCATCGGCGGAGGGATCCGAGGCGGGATGTTCGCCCGCGCGCTCCAGGAGAACCCCGATGCGGAACTCGTCGCGATCTGCGACCGCAGCCCCGCCGTGCTCGCGGCGATGGTCGACCAGCTCGGAGTTCCGGGTCATGCGAGCACCGAGGACCTGCTGTCGGCCCACCCCGAGCTCGACGCCGTGGTGATCGCCACCCCCGACTTCGCGCATCGCGAGGCCGCCGTGCTCAGTGCCCGCGCCGGACTCCACCTCATGATCGAGAAGCCGCTGGCGACCGAGGTCGACGACGCTCGGGCCATCCTCGACGAGGCCGCGGCGGCGGGCGTCCGTGTCATGGTGGGCTTCGAGAACCGGTGGAACGTGCGGTACTCCGCCGTGCGCGACCGGCTCGGCGTCGACGGCGACCCCCGCATCAGCGCCCAGATCATCCACCTCAACGACACCGTGTTCGTGCCGACCGAGATGCTCTCCTGGTCGGCGAAGAGCTCGCCGGCATGGTTCCTCATGCCGCACTCCCTCGACCTGGCGTGCTGGATCGGCCGCACCACTCCCGTGTCCGTGTATGCCGTCGGCGCACGCGACCGGCTCTCGGACTCCGGCATCGACACCTGGGACCGCGTCAACGCCATCTTCACCATGGCGGACGGCTCGCACGTGGCGCTCAACTCCTCGTGGGTGCTGCCCGAGTCCATGCCCTCGGTCTTCGACTTCCGCTACGAGATCCAGTCCGCCGCGCACGTCGTGCACATCGACGGCGCCGACGATGGAGTGATCGACTACGGTGCCGACCGCGGACAGCTCGTGCAGTCGGCGGTGTACGAGCGTGCCGGCCGCATCCACGGCGTGCCGATCGACATGGTCTCCGACTTCGTCCGCCTCGTGCGCGGCGAAGAGGTCGAGGTGCCGGACGCGCACGACGGGCTGCTCATCACGGCGGCGATCGTGGCCGTGCACACCGCACTCGAGTCCGGACAAGTCGTCGACATCTCGGTCTGACCCCCCGCATCACCCCGCACCACCGCATGAACCTGCACCACCGCATGAACCTGCACCACCGCATGAACCTGCACCACCGCATGAACCTGCACCACCGCGTCACCCGATCCACGCGTCACCCCCATCGTCACGAACTTCACGAAGGAGCAAGGAAATGAATGCATCATCGTCGATGAGCCGGGGATTCTCCCGGCGTCAGGTCTTCCAGCTCGGCGGACTGGCCGTTGGCGCGATCGCCCTCGCCGGGTGCGCGCCAGGAGAGCAGCAGAGCGGTGCACCGCTCTCCGGCGGCGGCACGCCGTCCGGACAGATCAGCATCCTCGACGACAACACCAACAGCGTCTTCAAGGATCAGGCCATCGCCGCGTTCGAGAAGAAGACCGGTATCAAGGTGGTCACCTACCAGCAGGGCAACTTCAACGACCTGCACGACAAGATGGCGACGATGTTCGCCGCGCAGGACTCGTCGTTCGACGTCGTGATGACCTGGGCGGGATGGTCGGCCGAGTTCGGGCAGGCGGGTTGGCTCGAAGAGCTCGACTCCTCGGCGATCCCCAAGGACCTCATCCAGCCGGCCCTCGACGCCGTCTCCTGGCGCGGCAAGGTCTACGGCCTGCCGAAGTTCGTCAGTGCACAGACCATGTTCTGGAACAAGGACCTGTACGGCTCGGCGGGCCTCGACCCCGAAGTCGGCCCCGCGAACTGGGACGAGTTCGTCGCCGCCGCGAAGGCCCTGACCACCGGCGACCGCTACGGCTACGCCTGCGACATGGGCAACCCGGCCGGGGCGTACCAGAACTTCCTGCGCATGCTCCTGCTGAACGGGGGCGAGTTCTACGACGCCGACTACCGGCCGACCTTCGCGGGAGAAGAAGGCGTCGAAGCCCTCACCAAGCTCGTCGAGCTGCTGCAGGTGCACAAGGTCATGGACCCGTCGTCGCTGCAGATCACCAACGCCTCCGACCTCGCCGACCTCTTCGCCCGCGGCAACACCGGCATGGTGTTCAACTGGCCGTTCCAGTACGCGGTGGCCACGGCCGACGGCGCCGCGACCGCGGCCTCGGTCGGCAACGGCCTGCTCCCCGGCATCTCCGTGCGCTCGGCATCGATCGACGGCTCCGAGGGCTTCGCGATCAGCAAGTTCTCGAAGAACAAGGAGGCGGCGCTGGCGTGGCTGCAGTTCGTCACGACCGGCGACGTGCAGACCGACATCGTCGAGAAGGAGGGCTGGTTCCCCGTGTCGCAGACCGTGCTCGCCGACCCGGCCGCACGCGAGGCGCTGCCCATCCTCTCGACCTATGAGGAGTCGACGGACTACGTCACCAAGCGCTACGGGACCCCATGGTCCAACGAGCTCGACCAGGCGCTCTCCGTGCAGCTCATCAACGCGATGAACGGCAAGACGTCGCCGAAGGAGGCCCTCGCCTCGGCGCAGAAGACCGCGGAGGACCTCGTGAAGAAGTACCTGAAGTAGGGGCGGGCACATGGGCGTGAACCTCGCGGAGAGGAGTCGTCGGCGCGATCTGCGCTTCGGTATGATGCTGATCGCCCCGGCGGTGCTCATCATCGTGATGCTGCTGGGGTACCCGATGGGGTACGCCGTGTTCATGTCGCTCCACGAATGGAACGACAAGCTCGGGATGGAGCATCCGTTCATCGGTCTGCAGAACTACGGGCAGCTGATGACGGACCCGGCTGTGCACCGGGCGATGGAGCGCACGGCGTACTTCTCGGTGATCACCGTGATCGGGGGTGTCGCGCTGGCGGTCGCGATCGCGGTGCTGTTGAACCGGGAGTTCCGCGGGCGCACGCTCGCCCGCGTCCTGCTGCTCGTGCCGTGGGCGGTGCCGCCGGTGGTGAACGGCATCATGTGGAAGCTGATCTTCGACGGCAGCACCGGCATCGCCAACACGGTCCTGCGCAGCCTCGGTCTCATCGACGAGAACGTGCAGTGGCTCAGCGACCCCGCCTTGGCGATGAACATCCTGGTGTTCGCCGAGATGTGGAAGCTGCTGCCGTTCCTGTGCCTGCTGATGCTCGCGGCGCTGCAGGGCATCCCGTCGAACCTCTATCGTGCGGCGGCGATCGACGGGGCGGGCCCCTGGCGGGCGTTCTGGCGCATCACCCTGCCCAACATGCGCGGTGCGCTGATGTTCGCGCTCATCGTGCAGTCGATGTGGTCGCTCAAGGTGTTCGACACCATCTATGTGCTCACCGGCGGTTCCGGTGGGCCGGCCGAGGGGACGACGACCATCAACTTCCTCGCGTATCTGGTCAACTTCAGCAATCTCGACCGCGGCTACGGTTCCGCGATGGCCGTGGGGATCATGATCCTCGTGCTCGTGGTCGCCGTGTTCTGGATCCTGCTGTTCGGCGGTTTCCGCAGGAAGAGGAGGGAATCGCATGCCTGACCTGACCACCACCGCGCTGGTGACGGCGCAGCGCCCCCGCGCCAGGAGGGTGTCCCGACGCGGGCGCAGACGGCTCACGGCCGTCGTGTGCGGCATCCTGCTGATCGGGGTGATGGCGTTCTTCCTCGCCCCGTTCCTGTGGATGTTCGTCTTCAGCGTCTATCCGTCGAGCGCCCTGCAGGGACGCACACCGGATCTGTCGCCGTCGAACCTGACGGTGCAGTCGTACATCCAGCTGCTGTCAGACGGCACGTTCCTCATCCCCATGGCGAACTCGGCGATCGTGGGGCTGTCCACCACGATCATCTGCATGACCGTCGGCGCGGCCTGCGCCTACGCGATCGCGCGCTTCCGGTTCCGCGGGCGCCAGCCGCTGCTGCTCAGCATGATGACGGTGCAGGCGATCCCGGTGATCGTGCTGGCCGTTCCGCTGTTCATCCTGCTGCGCTCGGTGGGCCTGTACGACCAGATCCTCGGCTTGATCGCGACGTACACGGCGTTCATCCTCCCGCTCGTGATCTGGATGCTCGTCGGATTCTTCGAGGACATCCCGCCGAGCCTGGAGCGCGCGGCGCGGATCGACGGCTGCAACCGGCTTCAGATCATGTACCGGATCGCCTTCCCGTTGGCGGCGCCCGGCATGGCGGCGACCGCGATCCTGGCGTTCATCACCAGTTGGAGCGACTTCTTCCTCGCGAAGGTCCTGACGTCGAACAACGCGGTGACGCTGCCGGTGAAGACGGCGGCATTCCAAGGGCTGTTCGCGATGGACTACACGTCCGCCGCGACAGCAGGCGTGATCACGGCCATCCCGGTCCTGATCCTGACGCTCGTGGCACAGAAGTGGATCATCCGCGGCATGACCGAGGGTGCGGTGAAAGGCTGATCATGGCTCAGATCGAATTGGTGGACGTCGAGAAGACCTACGGACGTCCGAAGCGGGGACACGAGGCGCGCAAAGCGGTCTCCGACCTCAGTTACGTGATCGAGGACGGGCACTTCGTCTCGCTGCTCGGCCCGTCGGGGTGCGGCAAGACGACCACGCTCAACATGATCGCGGGGCTCGAGGACATCTCCGGCGGCGAGATCCTCATCGACGGGCGCCGGGTCGACGACCTCGACCCCGACAAGCGCGACCTCGCCTTCGTCTTCCAGGACTATGCGCTGTATCCGCACATGAGCGTGTACGAGAACATCGCGTTCGGCCTGCGCATGCGCAAGGTGCCCAAGAACGAGATCGATCGGCGGGTCGTGGATGCGGCGCGCAGGCTCGACATCGACCACGTGCTCGACGTCAAGCCCAAGAGCCTCTCCGGAGGGCAGCGTCAGCGCGTGGCTCTGGCCAGGGCCATCGCGCGGCGTCCGGCGGTGTTCCTGTTCGACGAGCCGCTGTCGAACCTGGACGCCCTGCTGCGCGATCAGACGCGCAGCGAGTTGAAGGTACTGCACCGCGAGCTCAACGCGACGAGCGTGTACGTCACGCACGACCAGGAGGAGGCGATGACGCTCTCCGACCGGATCGCCGTGATGAGCAGGGGGCGGCTCGAGCAGTACGGCAGCCCCTACGAGGTCTACCACGAGCCCGCGACCGAGTTCGTCGCCTCGTTCGTCGGCAAGCCGCGCATGAACCTGTTCACGGTGCAGAGGCAGGAGGAAGGGCGCTACGTCCTTCCCGGCACCGCGTTCGCGCTCGACATCGGCGCCGTCGGGCAGGACGAGATCCGCGCGGGTCTGCGCCCGGAGGAGTGCGACGTGCGTGCGCCTCTCCCCGGAGAGGATCCGCACGGCCACGTCGTCGCCGTGGAGCCGCTGGGCAACGTGTCGGATGTGCACGTCGCGGTCGGCGATCTCGAGTTCCTGGTGCGCGTGCCGGGCTTCGGATCGTACGACGTCGGCGACGCCGTGATGATCGACCACCGCGGCGCGCGGCTGCACTGCTTCGATCGGACGACGGGGTGCGGCTTCCCGTCGGCTGAGCCCCGCGGCGGCCGCACCGGAATTCTGGTGGTCCGCCCGGGCAGGGTTAGGTGGATTCCCGGCGGTCGTCCGGTCGCTGCTGTCGACTCGAGGAGCACACGTCGTGATCCGAAATCCATCCGCCGTGCCCGGCCGCCTGCGTGGGGCCGCACGCACCGTGGGCGCCGCCGCCCTCGTCGCGTTCGTCGCCGTCGGGGCGCTCCTCGCCGGAGCCGCCCCCGCCACCGCCGCGAACGACGGCGAGAAGTACGTCATCGGCACCGACACCACGTTCGCGCCGTTCGAGTTCACGAACGCCGACGGCGAGCTGGTCGGCATCGACATGGACCTGCTCCGCGCGATCGCGAAGGACCAGGGGTTCGAGGTCGAGATCCGCCAGCTCGGGTTCGACGCCGCCGTGCAGGCCCTGCAGTCGAACCAGGTCGACGCGGTCATGGCCGGCATGTCGATCACGGAGGAGCGGCAGAAGACCTTCGACTTCAGCGAGCCGTACTTCACGAGCGGCATCCAGCTCGGTGTGCTCGAGGCGAGCGACATCCAGTCCCTCGACGACCTCGACGGCAAGACCGTCGCCGTCAAGACGGGCACCCAGGGACAGACCTTCGCCGACGAGAACAAAGACGAGTTCGGCTTCCGGGTCACGCCGTATCAGGACACCACCGACATGGTCGATGCCGTCAAGGCGGGCCAGGCGGTCGGCTACTTCGAAGACTTCCCGGTGCTGGCGTACGGCATCCAGCAGGGGTCCGGCTTCCGTCTTGTGGGCGAACCGGAGCTGGGCGGCGAATACGGGTTCGCGGTCAACAAGGGGCAGAACACCGAGCTCCTGGAGATGTTCAACACCGGACTCGCCAACCTCCAGGACTCGGGCGAATACGACGAGATCGTCGACACGTACCTCGCGTCCGGCGACGAAGCGCAGGCGGCGCAGCCCACCGACATCATCTCGGTCGCGGTGAAGTACTGGCCCGCTCTCATGCAGGGCCTCTGGCTCACCATCCTCGCCACGATCGTCGCGGTGGTCGCCGCCTTCATCCTCGGCATCGTCTTCGGGTTCGGGCGCATCTCGAAGTTCGCGCCGTTCCGCTGGATCGCGACGGCCTACGTCTACGTCTTCCGCGGGACGCCGATCCTGATCCAGGCGTTCTTCGTGTTCTTCGCGATCCCGCAGCTGATCCCCGATCTCAAGTTCGATCCGTTCGTCGCCGGAGCGATCACGCTGTCGCTGAACACCGGTGCGTACATGACCGAGATCATCCGCGGCGGCATCCAGGCAGTCGACCCCGGTCAGGCCGAGGCATCGCGCTCGCTGGGACTCTCACGCTGGAAGACCATGCAGAAGGTCGTGCTGCCGCAGGCGTTCCGCATCATGATCCCGTCGTTCGTGAACCAGGGGATCATCACCCTCAAGGACACCTCGCTCATCAGCGTCATCGGCCTCGCCGAGCTCACCTTCGTTTCCCGTCAGATCATCGCGTCGACGTACCTGTCGGCCCAGGTCCTGACGATCGTCGCCATCATCTACTTCGTCGTGATCACGCTGCTGACGCTGCTCGCGAACCGCCTGGAGAGGACGTTCAACGCATGAGCAAGATCGAGGTCAAGGATCTGCACAAGTCCTTCGGGGACAACCAGGTGCTCAAGGGCATCGACCTCGCGGTGGAGGACGGCGAGGTCGTCGCGGTGATCGGCCCGTCCGGTTCGGGCAAGTCGACTCTGCTGCGATGCCTCAACAAGCTCGAGGAGCCCACATCCGGGCACGTCATCATCGACGGTGTCGACCTCACCGACAAGAGCGTCAAGCTCGACGAGGTGCGCCAGCGCATCGGCATGGTGTTCCAGCACTTCAACCTGTTCCCGCACATGACCGTGCTGGAGAACATCACGCTGGCGCCGGTCGAGTGCGGGAAGCTCTCGAAGGCCGAGGCGCGCGAGCGGGCCCTGTCGCTCCTCGAGCGGGTCGGGCTGTCCGAGAAGGCCGATGCCAAGCCGGCATCCCTCTCCGGAGGGCAGAAGCAGCGCGTCGCGATCGCCCGTGCCCTTGCGATGGACCCCGAGATCATGCTCTTCGACGAGGCCACGAGCGCCCTCGACCCCGAGATGGTCGGCGAGGTGCTGCAGGTCATCCGTGATCTGGCCGATGGCGGTATGACCATGGTCCTGGTGACGCACGAGATGGGCTTCGCCCGTGAGGTGTCCGACCGCACGGTCTTCATGGACGGCGGCGTCGTCGTCGAAGAGGCCGCGCCCGCCGAGCTCTTCGGATCCCCCAAGAACGAACGTCTGCAGGACTTCCTCTCGAAGGTGCTGTAGCGCGGCGCGCCGAGTGCGCGGGTGTTCCCGAGTGCACGGGTTCTCGTCGAGCGCACGGGATGTTCGCGTCGCGAAGCCGTGCACTCGACAGGTTCCCGTGCACTCGGCCGCGGCGGGGCGGTGCTAACGGCGCGCCGGGGCGGGGTGGCGACGGATCGTCGCGCTGACGAGAGCGGCGACGGCGCAGAGGCCCGCGGCGGCGAACCACGCGAACGTATAGTGCCCGGTATGGTCGCGGACGAGTCCGGCGAGCACCGAGGCGATCCCGGCGCCGACCTGGTGCGCCGCGAACACCCAGCCGAAGACGAGCGGACCCCTGTCGCCGAACACCTCGCGGCACAGGGCGATCGTCGGGGGCACGGTAGCCACCCAGTCGAGCCCGTAGATCACGATGAAGACGATGATGCTGGGCTGCACCTCGGCCGAGAGCAGGCTGGGCAGGAACAGCAGGCTCACTCCGCGCAGCGCGTAGTACGCGGCGAGCAGGATGCGCGGATTCACGCGGTCGGTGAGCCAGCCAGAGAACACGGTCCCCACGATGTCGAAGACGCCGACCACCGCGAGCAGCCCGCGGCGGTCGTGGTCGCCATCCCGTGGTCGTGCGCGCTGGGGATGAAGTGCGTGCCGATGAGGCCGTTGGTCGTCGCGCCGCAGATCGCGAAACCGATCGCCAAGGCCCAGAAGGTCTTCGTCCTGGCGGCATCCCGCAGTGTGGTCAGTGCCAGTCGAGCTGCGCCCCACGCCGAGCCTCGGGAGTGTCCACGGGAGCCGCGACGGGTGCGGTATCGCCGTAGCGCGCGACGCCGAGGTCGCTCGGACGATTGCGCAGGAAGATCCACACGAGCGGCATCACCGCGAGGGCGCCGCCCGCGATGATGAGGGAGGCGCCGCGCCATCCGATGTCTTCGGCGGCGGTCGCGATCACGGGGAGGAAGATGAGCTGCCCGGTGGCGCTGCCCGCGGTGAGCACCCCGGAGACCAGCCCTCGCCGAGTGGCGAACCACGTGTCGGTGATGGTGGCAGCGAACACGAGGGCCATGGATCCGGTGCCGAGGCCGATCAGCACGCCCCAGGTGAGGATGAGTTGCCCAGGAGTGGCGACGAAGACGCTGAGGGCCGAGCCTGCGCCGATCACGAACAGCGCGACGACCGTCACCGCACGGATGCCGAAGCGCTGCATGAGCGCCGCCGCGAACGGGGCCGTGAGCCCGAACAGCAGCAGGTTGACGGTCACGGCGAGCGAGAGCTCGGCGGTGGTCCAGCCGAACTCGTCCTGCAGCGGCACCATCAGGACTCCGGGTGCGGCGCGGAAACCGGCCGCGCCGATCAGGGCGATCAACGCGACGAGCGCGACGGTCCAGGCGGGGTGGACGCGGCGGGTGCGGGGCGCGGCGTGGTCGGTCGGACCCGCGGCGTCGGACGGGTCCTCGACGGACTCGGCGGTCATGCTGTGCGTCCGGTGAAGAGGGCGAAGGCTCCGCGCCCATGCTGCGCCGGCTCCAGCGGGTGCTGTCGGCATCGAGCGGGGCGGCGCAGACCGCACACCAGTCGGCCGACTCGGCGGGGGTGCCGCAACGTCCGCAGCCGACTGTGAGTCCCCAAGGACCCTCCGGATCGGTGCGGCGGGTGAAACGCGCATAGGCGTGCAGGATCGGAAGGGTCTCGCGTCCGGCATCGGTCAGTCGATAGCCGCTGCGCGTGTCGCCGGGGTGCTCTCGGGCCAGGAGCCCGGCTTCCGTCATGGCGTTCAGGCGACGGGAGAGCACGGAGTCTGCGGCGCCCGTCGTGTCACGCAGCTGGTCGAAACGCGTGCGGCCGGAGAACAGCTCGCGGAGGATCAGAAGCACCCAGGGATCGGCGAGCACGTCGGCGGAGCGGGCGATCGGGCAGGTCGCGGACGACCAGTCGGAGCGGAGCGGCATCCGCCCACTTTCTTGAAGAAAGCTCGAGATGTCAACCGCAGCGCTTCACGTTGGCAGGATTCCTGTCGGCATTCGGCCGAAATCCGCGGACGCACCCGAGGGGTGGGTGCGGGTGCGGACCCGGGGGCTACTCGGCGACGCGGGCGGCGATGTCGGTGCGGTACTGCGATCCCTCGAGGCGGATGTGGGAGATCGCCTCGTAGGCGCGGTCACGCGCGGTGCGGAAGTCCGCGGCCACCGCCACCACGTTCAGCACGCGGCCGCCCGTCGCGATGAGGTTGCCGCCGGGGGCATCGGGGCTCGCGGTCGCGGCATGCACGAGGCGGACGCCCTCGACGGCGGCGGCATCCGCGAGGCCCTCGATCGGTCGACCGGTCTGCGGCGCCTCGGGGTAGCCCTCGCTGGCGAGCACGACCGTGATCGCCACATCGTCACTGAAAACGGGCTCGGGCTGGTCTTCGAGGGTGCCGGATGCCGCGGCGAACAGCAGCTCCGACAGCGGGGTCACCAGGCGGGGCAGCACGATCTGCGTCTCGGGGTCGCCGAAGCGGGCGTTGAACTCGATCACGCGCACACCCGCGGGGGTGAGGATGAGCCCGGCGTAGAGCAGTCCGATGAACGGCGTGCCCTCGGCGTCGAGCTGCCACACCACCGGAGTGCCACGTCACGGGTGACCTCTTCGACGAACGCCTTCTCGCTGCCGAACTGCTCGGCCAGCCAGGGCAGCGGAGAGTAGGCGCCCATGCCGCCGGTGTTGGGTCCGGCGTCGCCGTCGAGCGCGCGCTTGAAGTCCTGCGCGGGGCTGAGGGCGCGCACCGTGTCGCCGTCGCTCAGGAAGAACAGCGAGACCTCGGGCCCGGAGAGGAACTCCTCGATCAGGACCGGGCCGGCGGGGAGGTACTGCTCGGCGTGGGCCAGCGCCTCGACGCGGTCGGAGGTGACGATGACGCCCTTGCCCGCGGCGAGACCGTCGGCTTTGACGACATAGGGTGCGCCCAGGTCGTCGAACGCGGCCTCGACCTCTGCCGTGCTGGCGGCGCGGAGCGCGCGACCGGTCGGCACACCCGCCGCGTCCATGACCCGCTTCGCGAACGACTTCGAGCCTTCGAGCTGCGCGGCCGCCTTGCCGGGGCCGAAGACGGGGATGCCGCGCACGCGCAGAGCGTCGGCGACTCCGGCGACGAGCGGGGCCTCGGGGCCCACGACGACGAGGTCGATGGCGTGCTCGTGGGAGAACGCGGTGACCGCCGCGCCGTCGAGAGGATCGAGCGCGACGGGGGTCGCGTCCTGCGCGATTCCCGCGTTGCCGGGAGCGACGAAGATCTCGTGCTCCGTCTGCTCTGCCCGCAGGGCGAGGATGATCGCGTGCTCACGGGCACCGGAACCGAGGACGAGGATCTTCACCCGTCCAGACTACCGAGGGTCGCGGTCCGGGTTTCGGCCCGAGCCGGAGGGGCGGGTCAGAGCTCGATCGGACGCTCCACCGCCGCGTCCCACGGCACCGTCCACCCGGCCGCGTCGAAGAGGGCGTCGAGGACCATCGCGGTGAAGCCCCAGACGATCGTGCCGTCGACGTCGAATGCCGGTCCGCGGAAGGTGTGGCCCATCCGGGACAGGGTCGACGTGAATCGGGTCGCGGGGTCGAGCAGCTGTGCGACGGGGACCCGGAAGACCTCGACCGTCTCGGCGTGGTCGACCGCGACGACCCGCGACGGCGACTGCCACCACGCCAGCACCGGGGTGACCAGGTGGTTGCTCGCGGCGAGCGGGATGGCGGGCAGCGTCGCGAGGATCTCGACACCGCGGGGATCGAGTCCGGTCTCCTCCTCGGCCTCGCGCAGCGCCGTGGCGACGACATCCGCGTCGTCCGTCTCCACGCGTCCGCCGGGGAACGAGACCTGGCCGGGGTGCGACGACAGAGTGGGCGCGCGACGCTGCAGCAGGACGTCGAGGTCGCGGGCGACCGCAGCGTCGGCGGTGGGTGCGGGGATGCGATCGAGCACGCCGAACAGGATGAGGACGGCGGCATCGTTGGCGCTGTGCGGATCGGCGAGCTGAGGGACGCGAACGCCCCACGAGTGATCGGCCACCGCGGCGAGCAGCTCGGCGCGGGCGCCCTGGGGATGCATGCTCATGCGTCCGAGCTTATGACTCGGCACGGACTCCCGGTCCTAGGCTGGAGGAATGGCCAGGAAGATCGACGTCGCCGATGGGCGTGCCGCGCTCGACGCCGTGCGGACAGCGGCCGCCGGAGGCGTGAAGCCGCAGCGCACCGACCTCGCCACCGCCGTGCGGTACCTGCTCCAGCTGCTCGACGAGAAGGCACCGGGCAACAGCGTCGAGGTGCGCGTGCCCCCGTTCGGTGCGGTGCAGGTCATCCAGGGCCCTCGTCACACGCGGGGCACTCCACCGAACGTGGTCGAGATGGACGCGGTGACGTGGATCGGCGTCGCCACCGGCGCGGAGCGCTGGGCGGATGCCGCCGAGTCCGGACGCATCCACGCCTCGGGCACCCGCGCCGACCTCGAGGACGTGCTTCCGGTGCGTCCCTGACGCCTCGCACGGGGTGGTAAGTCGCTTTCACGATTCTGATCACAGGTGGATGAAGCGTTCACCTGATGTTGGAGCTGCCGTCACCGACGCCGCCTAGCCTGGCGGCGTCGCACCCGCGGCATCCCTCACAGATGCGGAGCAGGCCATGAAGCTCGTCCAGATCACCGATACCCACATCAGCCACCTGGGCGGCAGCCCGTCGTCGAACGCCGAGCGCTTCGTGGCATTCATCAACGACATGGAGCCCGACCTCGTCGTCCACACCGGCGACGTGACGATCCTCGACCCGGACGAGGACCGCGACCGCGTCGCCGCGAAGGAGATCCTGGCCGGGATCAGTGCGCCGCTGCTGGTCCTGCCGGGCAACCACGACGTGGGGGAGCCGGGTGACGACCCCTTCGGCGACCGTCCGGTGACGAGCGACCGGATCGCCGCATTCCGCGCGCACTTCGGCATCGACCGGTTCGTCGAGGTCGTCGACGGCTGGGCGGTGGTCGGCTTCAACAGCGAGCTCTTCGACTCCGGCCTGCCGGAGGAGGCGGAGCAGTGGACGTGGCTCGAGTCGCTTCCGGGGCAGGTCGGCCCGCGCCCTGTCGTGGTCTTCACCCACAAGCCCGTGTGGGCGTATGCGCCCGAGTACCAGAACACGCACCTCACGGTCGGTCCTGACTCGCTCCCGCGCCTCGAGGCGGTGCTCGCCCAGCTCGACGTGCGCGCATTCGGCAGTGGACACCTGCACCACTACGCCCTCACCGAGCGGGAGGGCGCCGCGGTCGTATCGGCGCCCTCGACTGCGTTCGTGCACCGAGGGGCTGTGTCGGCCGACATCGTGGGCCCCGGTCTCGCGCAGCTCGGCGTGGTCGAGTACGAGCTGGGGGAGCGGGTGCTGCCCTCGTTCCGTGCCCCGCTCGACATCGTCGAGCCCGAGTTCCTCGAGGTCGAGCCGGCGCGCATCGCTCTCGACGCGATGGGCGTGACGCTCTGACCCCTCCGCCATCCGCCGCCCGCATCGTGCCGTCGTTCACCTCGGCGTCGCGATGCGGGCACCGACACGTGATAGACCGAAACCCATGAACGTTCGCATCGCCGAGCCGCCGATCGGCGGGACCATCGATCACATCCTCTCCGTGCTGCCCTCGCTCATCCCCAGTGCGCAGCGGGTGGCGCGCATCTGCGCCGAGCGTCCGGAAGACGTCGTGGAGATGTCGGGCGCCGACCTCGCCGCTGCGGCGGAGACCTCGCCGCCGACCGTGAGTCGCACCTGTCAGGCGCTCGGGTTCCAGGGCTTCCAGCACCTGCGGATGCTCCTGGTGCGCGACCTCGGGGCGGCGGCCAGGGCGTCACGCTCCCGCGAGGCGGGGACGGCGGGGTGGCTGCAGGGGATCGCCGACGGCGCGGGCGAGATCCTGCGCACGTCTCTGGCGTCGGTCGATACGGCGGCTTTCGAATCGGCGGCCGACGCGATCGTCGCCGCTCCCCGGGTGCTACTGGTCGGCACCGGGGCGTCCGGCCCCGCGGCGCAGGGCATCGCGCTGAAGCTCACGATCAACGGCAGGCCCTGCGAGGCGCCGGCCGACGGCGTCTCCCAGCAGCTGACCGCCAGGGTCCTCCGGCCCGGCGACGTCTGCGTCGTGGTCAGCTCGAGCGGCGCGAACATGGTCACCCTGGCTGCTGCTGCGGCTGCGCGGGAGGCGGGAGCCACGGTGGTCGGTGTGACGAGCTTCTCCCTCCGAGCTGGCCAAGTACGCCGACATCCTCCTGGTCGCCGGAGCACGGTTCCAGAGCTGGGATCAGGGCGCCGTGGGTGCGGGGCTCGTGCAGTACCTCCTGCTCTCGGTGCTCCAGCTCGCCGTGACGGACCGCATGGACGGCGACGACGACACCGAGCGCGTCCACTGGGCGATCCGCGACGAGCTCGGGGCGCTGGTCGCCGAGTCGACCGACGGCGCCGACGTCGATGAGGCCGAAGCGGGCGGGGACGTGTCATAACGTTCCCCGTCGCACCGTACGGCGTTGACCTCTCGTTATCCGACAATTCACTTTCACTGCTCAGACTCTCTATGTAAGCGAATTCCACGGGAGGGTCCCGCGCGTTAGGTCGCTTGCAGGAGGCGACCCATGGGCACCATCCAGCTCCGCGGGATCGGCCGCAGCTTCAAGAGCACCGCAGCGGTCCGCGACATCACGCTCACCGTCGACGACGGCGACTTCCTCGTCCTCCTCGGCCCGTCCGGATGCGGCAAGACCACGCTCCTGCGCATGATCGCCGGACTCCTCGAACCGACCGCGGGGCGGATCCTGCTCGACGGCGACGACATCACCGAGCTCGCGTCGAAGAAGCGCGACCTCGCGATGGTCTTCCAGAGCTACGCCCTCTACCCCCACCTCAGTGTCCGCAAGAACCTGGCGTTCCCGCTGCGGGTGCAGAAGCTCGCCAAGGACGAGGTCGAGCGCCGGGTGCGCGAGGTCGCCGTGTCGCTCGAGATCGATCAGTACCTCGACCGCAAGCCGAAAGAGCTCTCCGGCGGCCAGCGGCAGCGCGTCGCGGTGGGGCGCGCGCTCGTGCGCAACCCGAAGGCGTTCCTCATGGACGAGCCGCTGTCGAACCTGGACGCGAAGCTGCGCACCCAGACCCGGCAGGAGCTCACGGCCCTGCATCGTCGCCTGGGCGCGACCTTCGTCTACGTCACCCACGACCAGGTCGAGGCGATGACGATGGCGACGAAGATCGCCGTGCTGAACGCCGGACGCGTCGAGCAGTACGGCACGCCCGAGCAGGTGTACGACCGTCCGGAGTCGGTCTTCGTCGCTGGCTTCCTCGGCAGCCCGGCCATGAACCTGCTCGACGCACGCGTGACGGCCGACGCCGGACGCATCACGGTGAGCGCCGAGGGTGTGGCCGGCGACCTGTGGGCGGGCGACAGCACCCCGCTCGACGTCGTCCTGGGATTCCGTCCAGAGCATCTGCAGATCGTCGACGCGGCGAGCGCGGCGGCACCGGGCGTGAGCGTCGCCGTCACGGTCGACATCGTCGAGAACCTCGGCGGCGAGCAGATCCTCACCTGCCTCACCGGCGCCGGCCGCGTCCACATGCGCACCTCCCGCGACGTGCGGGTCGCGGGTGGCGACGAGCTGACACTGCACGTCGCCTCCGAGCACGTCCACCTGTTCGACCGCTCCACCGGTCGCCGCCTGGAGTGGGTGCCCGACGCGGTCGACAGCGCCGACAGCACTCCCTCCGCCGAACGCATCCTCGTCCCCTGACCCTCCACGCACCCCAGAGAGAAAATGATGAACACTCGCATCCGCCGCGCCGCCTTCGCGGGCTTCGCCGCCCTCACGGTCGCCGCCCTCGCCGGCTGTGCCACGTCGGCCGCCTCCACGGAGAACGCCGCAGGGAGCATGGCGACCCTGTCCGCCGACGACGAGGTGACCATCACCTTCGAGTCGTACAACCTGTCCAACGCCGGCATCTGGTCGGACACGATCACGAACCTGATCGACGAATTCATGGCCGAGCACCCGAACATCACGGTCGAGGCGCAGCCCTCGAGCTCGGCATCCACCGCGGGCAGCGTGCAGCAGCAGGTCCTCGCCGGCGGAGCGCCCGACGTGGCCCAGCTCACGTTCAACGAACTGGACTTCGCCGCGACCACGCTCGGCGCGCAGAACCTCAGCGCCGTCGTCGGCGAGGAGGGACTCGACGAGGAATTCGGCGGAGACCACCCGTACCACGAGCGGGCACGCGCGCTGGCGGACTGGGACGGCGCGACCTACGGGATCCCGTACGTGTTCTCGACCCCGGTGCTCTGGATCAACGAGGACCTCTTCGCGCAGGCCGGACTCGACCCCGAGACGGCGGATCTGTCGACGTGGGATGCCGTCCAGGCCGCGGGCGAGAAGATCACCGCGGCGACCGGTCAGCCATCCGTCAGCGTCACCTGCACCGTCACGGGCGGCAGCTGGTGCATGCAGGGCCTGTTCCTGTCGGACGGCGCCCAGGTGCTCAGCGACGACCGCTCGACGATCGAGTTCGGCTCCGATGCCGCGGTCGACACCGTGCAGACCTTCCGTGACATGTTCGACGCCGGGGTCCTCGCCAACCAGGACTCGGTGTCGATGTACGAGGCCTTCGCCCAGGGCAAGACCGCGATCCACGTGAACACGTCTGCGCTGCAGGCCGCGTTCATGGGCGGCGCCGCATCCGGCGGCTGGACGCTCGACGCCCGCACGCTGCCCGCGTTCGGCGACTCCGCCGTCGTGCCGACCAACTCCGGATCGTTCCTGGCGATGTTCTCGACCGACCCGAAGAAGCAGGCGGCCGCGTGGGAGCTCATCCAGTGGATGACGAGTGAGCACGCCTACGAGATCATCTCCACCGAGATCGGCTACCTGCCGCTGCGCAACACCATGACCGAAGAGGGCGGCCCGCTCTACGAGTGGGTCGAGGCGAACCCCCTCGTCAAGCCCAACCTCGAGCAGCTCGACGCTCTCGAGCCCTGGGTCTCCTACCCGGGCGACAGCTACGCACAGGTCGACACCGTGCTCGCCACGGCGATCGAGGAGTCGATCTTCTACGGCGCCGACGTCGACACCTCGATGCAGGACGCCGCGAAGCGCGCCCAGGGACTGATCGAATGAGCATCGCCGAAGGAACCCCCGTCCGTCGCCACTCGACACCCGGCGTCTACAACCTGCGCGACACCGGCGGGTACCGCGCCGCGGGAGGCACCTCCCGGTGGGGCAAGCTCTTCCGCTCCGACGCGCTGCACCTGCTGGACGCGTCCGGGAGGTCGCTGATCGCCGAGCTGGGGATCGCGCACGTGATCGACCTGCGCGGTGCCGACGAGCTGCGCACCGCGCCCAGCGCTCTGGACGGGGTCGCGGTGCAGGTCCATCACCTGCCGGTGTTCGACGATGCCGCGCCTGCCTCCCAGGCCGACATGCGCCTGGGCCTCGCGCCGATCTACGACCACATGGTCGACCGGCGCGGCGCCCAGCTGGCGGATGCGGTGCGGGTGATCGCCGCGGCCGACGACGACGAGGCCGTGCTCGTGCACTGCACCGCCGGGAAGGATCGGACCGGGCTCGTGATCGCCTTCGCGCTCAGCGCGGCCGGCGTCGATCGCGACGAGGTCGTGGCCGACTATGCCCAGACCGCCGACAACCTGCGTGGCGAATGGGCGGAGCGGATGCTCGCGGGATTCCGCGCGAGCGGCGGCGAGCTCACGCCGGAGATCGTCGAACTCGTCACGGCGAGTCCGGCCGAGGTGCTCGACGTGCTGCTCGCCCGCATCGAGAAGGAACACGGCTCCGTACGCAGCTACCTCGGGGCGAACGGCCTGTCCGCCCCGGATCTCGACCGCCTCGCCGCGGTCCTGGTCCATTGAGACGAAACCCCTGAAAGGACCACACATGAACGACTTCGACGGGCAGTTCCCCGCCCCCGAGCACTTCATCCTGCACGTCTCCGACACGCACTTCGTCGGCGACGGCGACCTGCTGCACGACCGCATCGACTCCGACAAGAACCTGGCGGAGCTGTTCGACGGCTTCGCCAAGTCGAACACCCGCCCCGAGGCGATCGTGTTCACGGGCGACCTCGCCGACACGGGTCGCCCCGACGCCTATCGCCGGCTGCGTGAGTTGGTCGAGCCCGCCGCCGAGCGCCTGGGCGCGCAGGTGATCTGGGTGATGGGCAACCACGACGAGCGTGTCGCGTTCCGGCAGGGTCTCCTCGACGAGACCGCAGACGAGAGCGAGCCGGTCGACCGGGTGTTCGACATCAACGGCCTGCGCATCATCGCGCTGGACTCCACCGTCCCGGGACACCACCACGGGGAGATCACCGAGGAGCAGCTGGCGTGGCTGTCCGATGTCCTCGCCGTGCCGGCGCCGGATGGGACGCTGATCGCGCTGCACCACCCGCCGGTGCCGAGCCCGCTCGGACTCATCGCCCTCGTCGAGCTCAAGAACCAGGAGCGTCTCGCCGAGGTGATCCGCGGAACGGATGTGCGCGGCGTGCTGGGCGGCCACCTGCACTACTCGACCCACAGCACCTTCGCCGGCGTCCCGGTGTCGGTGGCATCGGCCACCTGCTACACGCAGGACCTCAACGTGGTGTACCCGGCGGCGCGCGGACAGGACGGCGCGCAGTCGTACAACCTCGTGCACGTCTACGGCGACCGGGTGCTGCACTCCACCGTCCCGATCGGGCAGTACCCGACCGTGTACGAGATGACGACGGAGATGCTCGAGGGGTTCATGAAGATGAGCGCCGAAGAGCGTCTCGAAGCGGCATCCGCGTCGATGCAGAGCTGACCGTGTTCGTCGCCGTCAGCGTTCCCGAGACCCCGACAGCGGAGGTGGATGCGGCCCCGCGCACGCGGCGCCGCATCCGCCCAGGGGCCCTCGTGCCGTACCTGTACATCCTGCCGGGCGTGTTCTTCCTGGTGATGTGGACCTACAGCCCTCTGGTGCAGACGTTCTCGCTGTCGTTCTACGACTGGAACCTGCTGCCGACGAGCCCGAAGACCTTCGTCGGGATCGACAACTACGCCGAGGTCGTCCAGCTCCCGGAGTTGCAGACCGCGATCGTCAACACGGTCGTCTACATCGCCGCGTTCCTGGTGTTCTCGCTGGTGCTGCCGATCGTCATCGCGCTGGTGTCGCGGCAGGTGCAGGGCAGGGCGCGCACGATCTACCAGGCGCTGATCTTCGTGCCGTTCCTCATCACGCCGGTCGCGACCAGCGCGGTGTGGCGCTGGCTGTTCGCCGAGCAGGGGCCATCCCCACGGTCCTCGCGCACCTCGGCATCGACATGCCGAACGTGTTCCGTGATCCGTCGATCGCCATCTGGGCGGTCATCGTGATCGTGGGCTGGCAGATGCTCGGCTTCGGCGTTCTCGTGGTGGCGGCGGGCTTCGCGGGGATCAGCCCCGACTACGCCCAGGCCGCATCGCTCGACGGCGCCGGGTTCGCGCGGATCACCCGCAAGATCACGATGCCGCTGCTGAGCCCGACGATCGTCTTCCTGGCGCTCATGACGATCCTGCTGGCCGCGCAGTGGACCTACCCCATCATCGATCTGCTCACGCAGGGCGGGCCGTCGAACTCGACGACCAACATCTACTACCTGCTGTACCAGTTCGGGTTCCAGAACTTCGACGCCGGCATCTCGTCGGCAGCCGGAGTGATCTTCTTCCTCGGCTTCGGCCTGATCGCGCTGCTCTTCCTCGAGCTGCAGGATCGCCTGAGCTTCTACGACAACTGAGAGGTCTGACATGGCATTCGTCACCGTCGCACCACCGGCATCCCTCGCGGGCGGCGCCAATCGTGTGCAGTCCACGACCGAGGATCTCGCCGTCGGGTCCCGTCGCCGCGGCGGCGTGATCGTCGGCCACGTCATCCTGGTGCTGCTCGCGCTCTTCAGCATCTTCCCGGTGTACTGGATGTTCGCGACCGCGCTGCGTGCCCCGGAGAACGCGCTCGACCAGACGCTCCTGCCGTGGCCGTTGAGCTTCGAGAACTTCGCCTACGTGTGGGACACGATCCCGATCGGCGGGATGCTGCTGAACACGTTCGGGATGTCGCTCGTGCTCGCGGTCGCGCAGCTGCTCATCGCGGTGCTCGCGGCCTACGGCTTCGCCGTGTGGGACTTCGCGGGCAAGAAGGTGCTGATGTTCCTCTTCATCGGCTCGTGGCTCGTGCCCTTCCAGGTGACGATGATCCCGAACTACGTGCTGGTCTCGCAGCTCGGGCTCCTCGGCACGATCGGCGGTGTCGTGGTGCCGCAGCTGGCCGGCGCCTTCGCCGTGCTCCTGATGGTGCAGCACATGCGGGCCTTCCCCCGGGAACTGCTCGAGGCGTCGCAGTTGGACGGTCGTTCGAGCTGGGCGACGCTGTGGGCGGTCGTCATCCCCAACATGAAGCCGGCGCTCGCGGCGCTCGGCATCATGGCGTTCATCTCGGCCTGGAACGAGTACCTCTGGCCATCGCTCATCATGCGGCAGGGCGACGCCCTGATCCAGGTGGGCGTGCGCAGCTTCCTGACGGCCGAGGGCGACAACTGGGGTGCGACGATGGCCGCGGCGGGACTCGCCTGCATCCCGGTGCTGCTGATCTACATCTTCCTGCAGCGGTACGTGGTCGACGCGTTCGTGCGCTCGGGCCTGAAGTAGGAGGTCCCCGTCGGTCGCCCGTCGTCAGCGGCGGGCGACCACCAGCGGTACTCCGGTTGCCGGGTGGGGAACACGTCGACCGCCTGGCCGTAGACCTGCTCGATCCGCGCGGCCGTGAGCACCTCGGCTGCGGTGCCCGTGGCAGCCACGCGGCCGTCGGCGAGCAGCGTGACCCGGTCGGCGTGGGCGAGCGCGGCGTTGAGGTCGTGCAGCACGATGGCCACTGCGACCCCGGCGTCCGCCCGCCCGCGGATCAGCCGCATGACGTCTTCGTGGTGCTTGAGGTCGAGTGCCGCTGTGGGTTCGTCCAGCAGCAGGATGCCGGTGCTCTGGGCGATCACGCGGGCAAGGGTGACACGGGCGCGCTCTCCGCCGGACAGGGAGGGGACGGCGCGAGCCTCGAGCGGCGTGACCTCGGTCTGCGCCATCGCGGACGCCACCCGCACGTCGTCGTAGTCCGCGGCCGGAGTGCGTGCCCAGGGCGTGCGCCCCATGCGCACGACCTGCTCGGCCGTGAACGGGAACGTGACGGTGTTCTCCTGCAGGAGCACAGCGCGCTCGCGGGCGAGCAGACGGGGCCGGATGCTGTCGATCGGCCGCTCGTCGAGGACGACCGTCCCGGCGTGCGAATTGACGTCGCCGGCGAGCACCCCGAACAGGGTCGACTTGCCTGCGCCGTTCGGACCCACCAGCGCGTGGACCTCTCCCGCATGGATCTCGATCGACGCGTCGTCGAGGATCGTCCGCCCTTCCCCGACCCGCACGGTGAGCCCCGTCCCCCGGAGCCGGACGGTCACGCCCATCCTCCCGAGCGGCGGCGGGTGCGCACCAGCAGCCAGAGGAAGAACGGGCCACCGACGAGCGAGGTGATCATCCCGATCGGCAGATCGGCCAGCGGCACGGCCGTGCGGGCGACGAGGTCGGCCACGGCGATGAGCAGTGCACCGCCGAGCGCGGAGGAGATCACGAGCGGCAGATGCGCCGGCCCGATCATCATGCGCATCAGGTGCGGCACCACGAGACCCGCGAAGCCGATGATCCCGGCGAACGCGACCGCCGCGCACACCAGCAGCGCGACCGTCACGATGACCACCATCCGCAACAGCTCGACGTTGAGCCCGAGATGACGGGCGGTGCGCTCGCCGAGTGCGAAGAGGTCGAGGCCGGGGGCGACGATCAGGGCGACCACGACACCGATCAGGACGAGAGGCGCGACCAGCTGGATGTTCGACCACAGGGCGCCGTTGAGCGATCCGAGCTGCCAGAACACGATCTGCTCGCGGGTCGACGTGGTGCCGAGGAACGTGAAGAACGCCATGCCTGCGCCGGCGATCGCATTGATCGCGATGCCGGTGAGCAGCAGGGTCACGACCTCGGTGCGGCCGCCCGAGCGGCTGATGAAGTACACCGAGAACACCGCCACCAGCCCACCGAGGAACGCGAAGGCCGGTGTGGTCCACATGCCGAAGGTCGCGAGTCCGAACGTGATGCTCGCCGCCGCGCCGAGGGCCGCGCCGGAAGAGACCCCGACGACGCCCGCATCCGCGAGCGGGTTGCCGAAGATCGCCTGCATGAGCACGCCCGAGACGGCGAGAGCGGCGCCGACGAGGAGTCCGAGCACGATCCGCGGCATCCGCAGGCTGAAGATCACGCCGTAATCGGTGGATGCCGCCGGGGCCCACGCCGTGTCGATCCCGATGCCGCGCAGCAGCACGCCGATCAGCGAGGTGGGCGACAGGTCGTACTGCCCGCTGGTGATCGAGACGACGCACGTGAGCACGAGCGCGACGACCAGGCCGCCCGTCACGACGGCGAACCGTGCGCCGCGGTGTTTCGTCGGCGTCGGAGTGATGACCTCCCCGGTCACGTCGCGGGCTCGGGGGCGTAGAGGGCGCGGGGGCCAGGGCGCCGATCACGTCGGCGGTGCGCGGCCCGAAGCTGAGGATCTCGCTGTCGGCCATGTCGATCACGCGACGGTTCGCGCCGGCCGGCGTCTGGGCGACCGCGGGGATCCGCTCGATGAGGCCCTCGATGCCGCCGACGGATTCGAGCCCATCGGTCATCATCACGAGCACGTCCGGCTGCGCGGCGACCAGTGCTTCCGCGGTCATCGGCTTCATGCCCTCCCAGCCGATCTCGGCGGCGACGTCGACCCCGCCGACCGCGTCGATCAGGGAGTCCGCCCCGGAGTCCTCTCCGAAGATGTAGTACACGTTGGCGCTGCCGCGCACGTAGAGGAGGAGCATCCGTGCACGGTCGTCGGTGTCTGCGGGCACGACCTCGGCGATCTCGGCGAGGGTCTCCTCGACCGCGGTGTCGAGCCGTGCGATGAGTGCTTCTCCGCGGCTGGGCACGCCGAGGGCGGCCGCGATCTCGGTCACCAGCTCGTCCGTGGTGTCGAGGCGGCGGTCGCTGGAGATCACGACGACCGCGATGCCGGCGTCGCGGAGCTGCTGGCGCACCTCTTTGGGGCCGATCGTGGTGTCGGTCAGGATCACGCTGGGCGCCAGCTCGAGGATCGCCTCGGCGTTGAGCGTGTGCCCGGTCTTGGTGACGACGGGAAGGTCCTCGGTGCCGGGGAAGCTCGTCGAGGAGTCGCGGCCGACGACCCGGTCACCGAGGCCGAGGGCGAACACGGTCGACGCGATCGTGCCGGAGATGTCGATGGGGAGGATGCGGTCGACGGCGGTGATCTCGATGTCGCGGCCCTCGCTGTCGGTCACCGAGACGGGCAGGGCGGGAGGGGTGTCATCGTCGACCGCGACGATCGCGGGGCTTGGGAGGCACGCGGTCGAGGGGCCCTCGTGTCCCCGGATGTCGTCGATCAGATCGAGCGAGGCGAGGGGCGTGGTCGCCTGCGGGCAGGTGTCCTCCGCGACGGCGAGAGGCGCGGCGGTCGGTCCCGGCCCCGCGCACGCGGTGAGTCCGACGGCGACAGCGGCAGCGAGGAAGACGGCAAGAACGCGGCGCATTAGGCAAGGCTATCCTAAAACTTGACTCGCGCCGATCCACCCCCCTACGCTCAGGATGGCGGCTTGCTTAGCCAAGCCTAACCAACATTCCCTTGTCGCCCGACCGCAGTGCGGCACCGTCGGCACGCGTCTCTTCTGCGTGCCCGGAGCCGTGGAGAATCGTGAACGCCACAGCCACAGCATCCTCAGGGAGCACCCGCATACGCGTGCTGCTCGCTGCCTTCGTCTCGTTCCTTCTGGTCGCCGCCGGTGCGGTGATCGTGCCGCCCGCACACGCTGCCGCCGCTTCCGTCACGGCTGCGATCGCGTCGGCCGGCTCCTCCGGCATCAGTGTGCAGGTGCAGGCCGACGGTCTTCCCGAGGTCGAGGGCGCATATGCGGCGCTGATCGTGAAGGGGACCGAGAGCGGTCTCAGCGGGAGCGGGGATACGCCGCATTCGTGATGCCGACGGTCGCCGGCGGAGCGAGCACGTTCACGCTCGACGCTCCGGCCGGGTCGCTGGATCGCACGAAGTCGTACGAGGTGCTCGTGTGGCAGAAGCACTCCAACCCGACCGAGACCACGATCTACGGCCGTGGGGACGTCGCCGTCTCGGCTGCGCAGTGGGACGCCGTGTTCGGACCCGTGCCCACGGACCCCGGCACCGACCCGGGTACGGATCCCGGAACGGACCCGGGTACGGACCCCGGCACCGACCCGGGTACGGATCCCGGAACGGACCCGGGTACGGATCCCGGTACCGACCCGGGAACAGACCCCGGCGAGACGCCGTACTCCCCGGCGATCGAGGTCTTCCTGGCCGACGGCACGACCCCCGCGAAGGGCAAGGCGCTCGTCGCCGGCGACGAGATCGTCGTGAAGGGCTCCGGCTATGACCCCGCGGCCAACGTCGGAGGCCGTGGCGTCCCGATCCCGAAGGATCTGCCCCAGGGTACGTACGTGGTGTTCGGCAACTTCGCCTCGACGTGGCAGCCGTCCGCCGGTGCGGCCTCGTCGACCCGGTCGGTCGGAGCGCAGGTCTGGGCACTGTCCGAGGGAGTGTTGGACCAGGTGCCCGCGCAGTACCAGGGTGCGATCCGCGCGCAGTGGGTCGACATCGCCGCTGACGGCACCTTCCGGGCGACCCTGACGGTGAAGGACACGGCGGCGACCCCCGGTTCCTACGGCGTCTACACCTACGGGGCAGGCGGAGTATCCAACGCCGCCCAGGAGAAGAGCGTCGCCCTCGATTACACGGCCGCACCGAAGATCACTGTCGCCTCGGCGCTTTCGGCCGCCCCCGCGGGCATCACTGCGACCGTGACGGGTGCGAACTTCGGCTCGGCGACCGGCGTCTACGCCGCACTCATCGAGGCCGGAACCGAGGCGGAGGTCACCGCCGGCGGCGGATTCCTCGCGATGCAGTACGTGCGCGGGATCGAGGATGGCGCGTTCACGGTCGACCTCACCGCCGCGGCCGACAAGCTCGACCGCACGAAGTCGTACGAGGTGATCGTGTGGAAGCAGCACACGATGCCGAACGCCGACACCATCCATGCCCGCGGGGCCGTCGCGATCAGCGACGCCGACTGGGCGGCGCTGACGCCCCCGTCGTTCTCGCCGGCGATCGAGGTGTTCCTGGCCGACGGTGTGACTCCTGCGGGGACGACGGCCCTCAGAGCGGGCGACAATGTCGTCGTGAAGGGGTCGGGATATGACCCGGCGGCGAATGTCGGAGGTCGCGGGGTGCCGATCCCGAAGGACCTTCCGCAGGGCACGTATGTGGTGTTCGGCAACTTCGCGTCGGTGTGGCAGCCCTCGGCAGGGGCGGCATCGTCGGCTCGTTCGGTCGGTGCACAGGCATGGGCGCTCGCGGAGGGCGTGCTGGATCAGGTGCCCGCGCAGTATCAGGGCGCGATCCGTGCGCAGTGGGTCGACATCGCCGAGGACGGCACGTTCGAGGCGACTCTGACACTGAAGGACACCGCGGCCACGCCCGGCTCCTACGGTGTGTACACGTACGGCGCCGGTGGCGTGACCAACGCGGACCAGGAGCAGAGCGTCACCCTGAATTACGGCGTCGGCGCTGCGCTCACCACGACCGTGAAGACGGCCACGGCGAAGGACGGTCTGACCGTGACCGCGGCGGCGACCGACCTCGGCGCGATCACGGGCGCGTACGTCGCGCTGATCGAGGCCGGCACCGAGGCGGACGTGACCGCGGGAGGCGGCTTCCTCGACATGAAGTACGCCACCGGCATCACGTTCGGCACCCTCGCGGTCGACCTCACGACCGCGGCGAAGAACCTCGACCGCACGACGTCTTACGAGGTGATCGTGTGGAAGCAGCACACCATGCCCACCGCCGACACGATCTACGCGCGCTCGACCGTGACGATCACGCCGGCGCAGTGGGATGCTCTGCTCGACGTGAAGGAGCCGGAGAAGCCCACGACGCCCACAAAGCCGACGACCCCGCCGGCGAGCGTTCCGGGCGGTTCTCTCCGCTGGGCGATCTCCTCGGATTTCACCAGCTACGTCACGGGCGGCATCGCCCAGGGGTCCATCGCGGTCTCGGACGGCGCGACGCGCTCGGGTGGGCAGTTCCAGTTCGGCCAGACCGTGGGCGGCGACTTCGATCGGAAGAGCGGACTTGGCAGCGTCAACTACCGCGGATCGGTGCGCTTCACCGGGCACCACGGAGTGCTCGACGTCACCGTGTCGAACCCGCAGGTCCGCATCACCTCGTCCACCGCGGCGACGCTGTATGTGACGAGCGGCGGCACGCAGGTGGCCTTCGCGACGCTCGACCTCTCGCGGGCGGCGCGCATCGCGGCAGGCGGCGCCGTGACCTACACGGCGGCCCCCGCGGCGCTGACGGCTGCCGGACGGGATCGGATCCTCTCCGGGTACTCGACCGACCTCAACCCGGTCACGTTCACGATCGGCTCCGTCGCGGCTGCACCCTCCGGGACGACGGGCACCGTGGCTGCGGCCGCCGTGAAGGCGAAGACGACCCTGCCCGCCACGCCGCCGACGTCGGACGGGATCCTCGTCGACGAGGAGAACCTCGCAGCTCTCGAGTCGGGGAAGCCGGCGACCATCACGGCGTCCGGATTCCAGCCGAACGAAGAGGGCATCAAGGTGGTCGTCTACTCGACGCCCGTGCTCCTCGACACCGTGAGCGCGGATGCCGCAGGCGTCGCCACCTGGTCGGGCACCCTGCCCGCCAGCCTCGAGGACGGCGCGCACACGCTCACCCTGCAGGGCTCGGTCGACCGGGGGCTGGCGTTCACACTCGCTCGTGCGAAGAGCGTGATCGGGGCGTGCACGGTCGAGGGCGCCACCCTCAAGTGGGGGTACAAGGAGTCGTTCCGCACGTACATCGAGGGCATCGCGAAGGGCGGCTGGACGCTGACCGATGTCGAGTACCAGTACCCCGACTACGTGTGGGCGAGCGGCACCGGGGCGTTCGACGACGAGACCATGACCGGCGCAGTCACCTATGGCGGCAGCATCACATTCACAGGCCATGACGGCGCACTGAACACGACGCTCGCGAACGCACGGCTCGAGCTCGCCGGAGACACGGGGTACCTCGTCTTCGACGTGACCGGCACCACGCAGGGTGGCGAGAGCGTCGACCAGAAGGGCGTCCGTCTCGCGGAGTTCGCCCTCGGGGACGCCGCGGTCGTCGACGGGGTGCTGTCGCTCGACGCGATCCCTTCGACGTTGACCGAGGCGGGGGCAGCCGCGTTCGGCACCTACGCCGCGGGAGAGTCGCTCGACCCGGTCACGGCTGTGATCCCGGTGGACACCGAGTGCGGTGTCGCGGTGGAGGAGGAGCCGGAAGCCGATTCCGACGCCACGGCGGCGGTGACCACGGCGACCGAGCCTGCCGCGACCGAGGAGGCGCCGGTGTGGCCGTGGATCGTGGGTGGCCTCGTGGTCGTGGCGCTGGCGGCGACCGGAGGGATCCTGATCGCCCGCCGCAACCGCAGCGCCGAGACGGCCGAGACGACGACCGAGGTCTGAGTCCCGCGAATGACCGAACCGCCCTCTCCCTCGCGAACAGGGGGAGGGCGGTCCTTCGTTCCGGGCGTCGCGGGGGTCAGGCGCCGGGCACGTGCAGGACGGTCGTGTTCTGCAGGTTCGGTCCGCGCCATACGGCAGCGCGAGGCGGCGACTGGTGATCCGCGATCGTGGCGCGTATGACGAGGCCGTTCTTGAGGTTTTCGAGTCCGAAGTGGGCGCTCGGCTGATCCGAGCGCGGGTTGGCGGCGGTGACGGTGATCGCGGTCTTCGCTGCCGTCGCGTTGGTGGCGGCACCGAGGTACACACCGAACCGCGGTGCGTCTTCGATGGTGTTGTCGCTGATGGCGATGTTGCGGTGCACTCGCGAGACTCCCGGCGTGTACGAGGCGGTGAAGTGCTGGAGCATGATGGCGGCCGACGAAGAAGGCCATGGGACGAGGGTCTGGTCGAGGCAGATCCGGCGGATCACGTTCCCCGTCACGACGAGGTTCTCCGAACCGATCGGACCTTCTCCGTAGGCCGTGTCATTCGCGATCCAGATGCCCCAGTTCGTCAGGTCGCTGAGCCGGTTGCCCGAGATCACGCCGTTGCTGGCCTTCATGCGCACGCCGAGGCCGCGCGTCTCCTCGATCGTGTTGTCGGTGATGGTGAAGCCGGATGCGGAGTAGGAGCGGTTGAAGACGTGATCGCCGACGGCGGCGCCGGGCACGACGCTCGCCACGGTGACCACCAGCGGCGTCGCCGCACGCGGGTCGCCCTGCACGGCCGTGACGGTCGCGGTGCCGCGTACGGTGCCGTCCGACGACCGCACGATCTGCAGCGTATCGCCGACGGCGACCTCCGCTGAGCCCCCGGCCAGGTGCAGTGCGGTGCCCCCTGCGCTCAGCGCATCGAGTGCGCGCAGCTGCGAGTACACGTTCATGCCGTCGTCGTGAAGCCGGGCGAAGCGGTTGCCCGTCACGGTAGGACCGCGGCGTCCGCCGTGGTGGTGGTATCCGTCCGCGTTCGTGCTGATCCACCGGTCGGACCCGGCACGCACGTCCACCGTCGAGCGGCGCAGTACGGTCGCTTCGGAGTTGTTCGAGATCACGGCGGCACCGGGCGCCGCGTGGATCACGAGGTCCTCGAGGGTCGTGTCGACCGACTGGTGCAGGGCGATGCCGTTGCGGTCGCCGCGGTAACCGGTGGCGAAGCCGTCTCCGACCGCGATGTCGGCGAGGCGGCCACGGTGGGCCGGGTCTACCGTGAACGTCCACCGGCCGTCCGCATCCGGCGCGGCGGGGTACGAGACGGCGAAGGTGGACTGCACGCCGCGTTTGAACAGCCCGGTCGCCGCATCGTGGAGCGTGCCGTAGCCCGCGCCGCCGAACAGGGCGCGATCGGCGAGCGAGGGGAAGCCGGGGAGGAGCTCGAGCTGGAAGGTGGCCGTGTCGGGGTCGACCGCACGGATGACACCCTGTGTGAACGGCGGCGTCTCGTAGTCGAGGGTGATGCCGCTGACGGAGACCCTCGTGGAACGAGTGATCGCGATGCCGCCCTTGTGCGGGTCGAGCAGAAGGATCTCGGTGCGGTCCCCGACGAGGGCGATGCGCGCGGTCTCGGTGAGCTCGATGGCGTACCAGGACGGCGTGCCGTCGTCACCGACCCGATAGGTCCCTGGAGCGAACAGCACGCGCGCGGTGTTCTTGGCTGCAGCGGCCGTCCATGCCGCGGCATCGGCGATCGTCTGCCGGATCGCCGGACCGCTGTCCGGCTGGCCGGGAACGGCGCCGCGGCTTGACACGGGGAAGTCCTTGCGGAACGGTGCGCCGCCGGCGGCGGCGACGGGACCGACGGCTCCGGCTGATCCTGCCACGGCTGCCGTGGCCGGTGCGGCGAGGGCGGCGCCTCCGGCTCCGACGGCGGTGCCGACGAGCAGGGTGCGACGCGTGATCGTGGGGTGCGGATCGGACATGAATTGCCTCCTTGCAAATTCAAATAACCGGAACGTAGCACCAATAATTCGAATATGCGAGACTGAACGTGGAAAGGATCCCATGACCACACTGCCTTCCGCCCTCCCTGCACCCGATCCGGCCGAGGTGAGGTTCGTCGTGGGCGAGCCCGCCGAGCTGCCTCCCCTTATCCGCCGACGTGTGGTCGGGGCGATACGTCCCGCGCGGAATCCTGGTGCCGTTCCGGGGGCAGGTCGGCACGCCGGCGCCGTATGCGCTCGACACGGCCTCGCTGGTCGTGCGTCGCGGCGGCGCGCTGTTGCGCGAGGGGACGGATTACGTGGTCGACGCCGTCTACGGCACACTCTGCCTGCTGGAGGGTGAGGCGTCGCCACTGCGGGTGACCCTCGACTACCGCTACACACTGCTGCGCCTGGACAGCGTCGTGGTCGATGCCGTCACGGGCGAGCGGCACCTGCGACGCGGCGTCTCGCACCTGACGAACCCGCACCCGCCGCTGGCAGCTGCCGGTGAGGTGGTCGAGGCGCACGTCCTGGTCGACGACCGCGCGGAGGAGCCGGCGATCTACCCGCGGAGGGGTGACGCGACCACCGACGACGCGGTCTTCCGCGGGCGGCTTCCGGAGGCCGCGCGACGCCTCGCCAGCGGCGAACACCTGCGCGTGCTGTTCCTCGGCGACTCGATCACCGAGGGCGGGGACGCCTCTACCGACGAGGACGCGTTCCGCGCGGTCGCCGCACGCCTCCTGCGCACACGTCACCCTGGCATCGAGGTGCACGTGGCGGCGACCGGGGATCGCGCTCGGTGCAGTGGCTCGGCGCCGACGACCCGACCTGCGATTGGAGGAGGGTGGAAGCGGCGGCCCCGCACGTGACGGTGGTGGAGTTCTTCAACGACGCCTACCTCGATCCCGCGGACTGGGCGCCCGCCTACGACGAGTTGGTGTCGCGGCTGACGTCGCTGGGCAGCGAGGTCGTGCTCCTCACGCCCACCTTCGCGATGCGCGCCGCCATGAACGGTTCGGCGGAGCGGGACGACGGACGGCCGTACGTCCACTTCCTCCGCGACCACGCCCAGCGCGCCGGTCTCCCGCTGATCGATGTGTCGGCGCGCTGGGAGCGGCTGCGCGACGAGGGTCTGCCGTATTGGACGCTGCTCGCCAACGGCATCAACCACCCGGACGACCGTGGTCACCGGTTGACGGGCGGGGTAGTCGCCCGCGCGCTGGAGGGCATGCTCGAGGCCCGGGCGGACGCATGAGCGCGGACGGGACGATTCTCGTCGCGATCGGCGACTCGCTGACGGAGAACGGCACGTGGCCGGAGGCACTGTGCGCACAGGCGGGATGGTCGCTGCACAACGCCGGGCGGTCGGGCCAGACCTCCACCGAGGTCGCGTTGCGTGTGGGCGCCAGGGCGATGGACCTCGTCGAGGGGAGACCTCGGCGAGTGGGACGATCTCGGTCCGGCCCGATCCGCTGCCCGGGCCGGTGCGCGAGCACGTCCAGGCGGACATGGACGACATCCGGATGCGGGGCGCGCTCGACGGACGGGCCGGCCTGCTCGTGCACCCGGTGAGCGCCGCAGCGGCGGACGGGTGGACCTTCCGGCCGGACTCCCCCGCCGACCCCGCGCCAGGCGTCCGCCGACGCTTCCGCGCCGATCCGCTGCCGATCCCGCCCGGCGCCGTCGCGGTCGTGTGGTGCGGTCGCAACAACCCTGGGCCGGAGGTCGCGGAGGACATCGATGCGATCGTCGCCGGTGCCGCGTCCGCCTCGTGCGTCCTGGTGCTCGGCGTGACGGCTGCCGCCGACGAGCCGACCGGATCCCCGGCGAGCGAGGTGATCACGGCACTGAACGCGGAGCTCGCCCGTCGCCACCGCGAACGCTTCGTCGACGTGCAGGCCACCCTCCTCGCGGCTGCGCCGTCCGCGGACGGCGTTCCCGTTGCACGACTGCGGTCGGACGATGTGCATCTGAGTCCCGAGGGCGATGCGGTGGTGGCGGACGCGATCCGTGCGCGGCTGGTCGCGCTGGACCGGTGGCCGCGGTCGAGCGGGTCGTGAGACGCGAGGAGATCGCCTGGCGAGGGCTGCGCGCGCTGCGGTATGCGGCCGGCGGTGCCGAGGTCGTCGTCGTCCCGGAGCGCGGCGGCAAGATCGCGTCGATCCGTGACGACTCCGGTCGGGAGTGGTTGACGCAGGGGGACGGACGGCCGCCGGAGGACCCCGACACCCCTTCGACAGTGCGGAGATGTGCGGGTGGGACGAGTGCGTGCCGACGATCGACGCGTCGACGACGTCGCGCGGAGGGTGGCCGCTGATCACGGCGACGTGTGGAATCGGCCGTGGCGGGAGGCTGCGCCCGATCGCCTTGTGGTCGACGTGCCATCGGTGGACGTCGTGTTCGAGCGCGCGGTGGCGGTCTCGGACGGGGGTGTGGTCACTCTGACGTACCGGGTCACGGCCGGGCCCGACGGTGCGGCGGTGCTGTGGGCTGCGCACCCGCTGCTGCGCATCGGTCCGCAGGATCGCCTCGTGGTCGATGCGACGACGCCGTTATGGGCCGTGTCCGCGGAGGGCGCGGGCGGGAGCAGTGCGACGCAGACGTCTCACTCCACGCGGATCGGGGAACGGGGGAGTCGGCCAAGTACTACACGGATCCGGCCGAGCGCCCGCGCTGGGCGCGGCTCGAGCGACCGGACGGCGGTGGTCTGCACGTGTCGTGGGAGGGGCGGCGATCCGGACCCTGGGGATCTGGATCGACCGGGCCGGTTATGCGACGGAGGACGTCGTCGCCTTCGAACCGGCGACCGGTTGGTACGACTCCCTGGAACGCGCCGAGCGGAATGGACAGGTGCTGCGTCTGGCCGCGCGCGAGCGCGCGGAGTGGTCCGTCTCCCTCGCGCCGCTGCTGCCGACACGCCGCTGAGTCATCGTTTGCTCATGATCCTTGGAGCGCTCGCGTTTTGTTTGCTACGGTGATGAGCAACCGGTGAACCATACCGGAGGACAGAGGTCGAAGATGACGAACACCCCCGGAGCGTGCTGGTCACGGGCGCGGACGGACGGATCGGCCGCGCCACCGTGGCGCGGTTGCGCGAGGAGGGCTGGCGCGTGGTCGCGCTGGCTCCGCGTTTCCGCACCCTGACCGCCGCCGATGCGGAGCTGCGCGTGGGCGACGCCACGAGCGAGGCAGACGTCGCCGCGGCTCTCGAGGGCGTGGATGCGGTCGTTCACCTCGCCGCCGTTCCGCACTGGGATCACGGCACACCGCGTGAGGTGTACACCACCAACGTGGTGTCGACGTTCACGGTCCTCGTGCAGGCCGCGCAGCAGGGCATCCGCCGCGCGGTGATCGCCAGCAGCATCCAGGCATCGGGGGTGCCGGGCAACCACCACGATGTGCTGCCCGCCTACTACCCGATCGACGAATCGCTCCCGACCGTGCACGACGAGTGGTACTCGCTGTCGAAGTACTCCGACGAGCTGACCGCGCGCATGGTCGCCAGCCACTGGGGCATGTCGATCGTGGCGCTGCGCTTCCCCTGGACGGACGAGGCGGACGCCCTGCGCGTCGTCGGGGAGGAGTGGACGCGCGATCCGGTTCAGGGCGTCAAGCTCGGCTGGTCCTACCTCGACGTGCGGGATGCCGCCGTCGCCGTCTCGCGCAGCCTGGAGGCCGACGTCGACGGCGCTCTCGTCGTGCAGTTGGCCGCGCCTCGGACGCTCGTTCCCTTCGACACCGAGGAGCTGCTCGACCGGTTCGCACCCGGCGTTCCGCGGGAACGCCGCTTCCCCGGGCGCACGGTGCCGGTGAGCACCGAACGCGCCGAGCACCTGCTGGGCTTCGTGGCGGCGCACGAGATCGATCCGGTTCCCGTCTCCGAGACGGCGGGCTGAGCGGTGCGGATCACGTCGGTCGAGACCTTCGTGCTCGGCGATCGGCGTCTGTTGGTGCGCATCGGCACCGATTCAGACCTCGTCGGCTGGGGCGAGGCGACCCTCGAGACCTGGGTCGGACCGGTCGCCGCGGTCGTGCGCCAGATGGCGGACTACCTCGTCGGGGAGGACCCGCGCCGCATCACCGCGCACTGGCAGGTGCTGTCCCGCGGCGGCTTCTATCGCGGCGGTCCCGTTATGGCGTCGGCCGTCTCCGGCATCGACCAGGCCCTGTGGGATCTGGCCGGCAAGCGGTTCGGCGTCCCCGTGCACGAGCTCGTCGGCGGCGCTGTGCGCACGCACGTACGGCTCTATCGGCATGCGAACGTGGACGGGCGCATCGGCGACCCGTCGCCGCCCGCGCACTCGCCGATGACGGATACACGATGGTGAAGGTGGCGCCGACGGAACCGGTGCGCTTCATCGACAGCGAGCAGACCATGCGGCGCCTCGTCGCCGAGCTCGAGGAACTACGCGCGGCGGTCGGCGACGCCGTGGACATCGCCGTCGACCTGCACGGCCGGTTCTCGGTGCCGCAGTCGCGACGATTCCTCGATAGGACGGAGCATCTCGGACTCGCCTTCGTCGAAGAGCCTCTCCGTCCGGAGCACTCCGCCCTGATCGGCGACCTCGTTCGCAGCACTTCGACCCCCATCGCCACCGGGGAGCGCCTGTACTCGCGCGCGGAGTTCGAGCCCGTGTTCCGCGCCGGCATCGCCATCGCGCAACCCGACGTCTCGCACGCCGGCGGCATCTCCGAGGTGCTGCGCATCGGTGCGACGGCGGAGGTGCACGACGTGCAGCTCGCACCGCACTGCCCGCTCGGGCTCGTCGCCTTCGCCGCCTGCGTGCAGGTGGACGCCGCACTGCCCAACACCGCCGTGCAGGAGTCGATGATCGACTTCGCCGGGCTCCTCGACGACGACGAGCACGCCTACGTCTTCAACCGCGGCGACTGGATGCCGGTGGACGGTTATCTCCGCGTGCCGACAGGACCGGGACTCGGGCTCGAGATCGACGAGGAGCTGGTGCGGGCGCGAGCGACGGAGGTCGCACCGTCCGTCGGACTGTGGTGGAGTGATCCGCGGGACGGGAGCTACGTCGAATGGTGAGCAGCATCGAGGAGCAGGCGGCGCGGGAGCTGACGGTACCGGTATCGGACGACGGCGGTGCCGCGCTGCGGTCCGCGATCGACGAGGCGATCGCGTGGACCGCGGCAGGCGCGGAACGGTCGGCCCGCGTCGTGCTCGCGCCGGGGTGCACCGCATCGCCCCCGCCGATCCCACCGCGGAGGACGCGACCCTGGTCATCGCCGACGCCGAACGCGTGAGCATCGACGGACGCGGGTCCGAGCTGCTGTTCCTCGACCCGCATCGCGGCGGCTTCGACGTGCGACGCTCCCGCGCGGTCACGTTGCGGGGATTCACGGTCGACTACGCGGAGCCGTCCTTCACGCAGGGCTCGATCCGCGCCGTGGACTACCACGCCGGCTCCTTCCGCTTCATGCCCGAGCACGGTTACCCCGACTTCACCGACCGCGTGCTGTTCACCGGCTCCGGCTACGGCACGCTGCGTGACGCCCGCGACGGAGCGCTCAAGACCGGTGTCCGACAGACGTTCATGATCTCCTACGAGACCAGTCCTGGCGCCGACGGCTCCTTCCTCATCACGGTCGAGCCGAGCGACCGGGCGTGGATGACCGACATCGAGGAGGGGGGACGGTTTCGTCGTCGGCCACCGCGGCGACCGGCACGGCATCCGCATCGACGAGTGCGACGGCGTCACCCTCCGCGAGGTGACCGTGCACGCCGCTCCCTGCGCCGCCGTGTTGGCGCACGAGTCGTCCGCCCTGCTCCTCGAGCGCCTGACGGTCGCACGGCGGCCGGGGTCGTCGCGCTGGATCAGCACCAACGCCGACGCCGTGCACTGTCAGGGCGGGCGGCGCGGCCCGCAGATCGTCGGCTGCCGGTTCGAGGGCATGCACGACGACGGCATCAACCTCTACGTCCACGCGATGCGGGTCGTCGAGCCCCGCGACTCCCGGACGATCGTGGTGGACGGCGCAGCCCCGATCGAGACCGGCGACGTGCTGCAGTTCGTCGATGCGGACTCCGGCGCCGTGCTCGCCGAGACGAAAGTCGAAGCGGTCGGCGAAGGCGCCCAGCGCGCGGTGCAGGTGGCCGAGGAGCTCCCAGATGCCGTCACGGCCGGCACAGCCGTCTACAACCGCTCCAACGCCCTGCCCGGCTTCCGCATCGACTCCTGCCGGTTCCACGACTTCCGCGGCATCGGCGTGCGCCTCAAGGCCAGCGCGGGCATCATCGCGGACAGCCGCTTCGAAGGGCTCTCCGGCTGCGGACTCTGGATCGCCAACGACCCCGGCTGGTCGGAGGGCCCGCTTGGATCGCGCGACGTCGAGGTCGTCGGCAACCGCTTCGTCGGGACCCCCGGCGACACGTCGCTGCAGGCCTGGCCGCACTCCGCTGCCACCGTCATGATCGAGCTGTTCTCGGGTGACGACGGACCCGCCGCGGCGCGGGCTCACGAGCGCATCGTGCTCCGCGACAATGACATCCAGCAGACGGCGCGGTCGGCCGTCTTCGTGGGAGGGGCGTCCGACGTCGTGATCGACGACCTGCGCGTTCAGGAGCGGGCGGGGGTGTCGTGGCTCGCGACGCGCGGCGCCGACCTGCGCGTCACCGGGATCAGTGGCGACATCCGCTGAGGGACTAGACGAAGGGGAGCTGCTGACCGTCCGGAGCATTGCGTGCCCCGGACGAGTACCCCAGGACGAGTTCGCACGGCACGTGACGCACATTCTCCTCTGTCGGCTGCTCGTTGATCATGCGCACCAGCAGGTCGCTCGCCGCGACGCCCACGTCGACGAGGCGCGGGTCGACGGTGGTGAGGTAGCGCGCCTCCGAGTCGGAGTACTTCACCCAGTTGTCGTGCCCGACGAGGGCCACGTCCTCGGGCACGCGCACCCCTGCGCGACGAAGTACCGTGCGGCACCGAGGGCGATGAGGTCGTTGCCGCACACGATGCCGTCGATGGACGGATCGGCGCGATGCAGCCGCTCTGCGGCTCGGTACCCCCACGCTCCGGACCAGTCGCCGAACTCCCGCAGCGCGTCGGTCACGGGGACACCCGCCTCGGAGAGCACGGCGTCGGCACCGGCCATACGGTTCGCCACCGCATCCGAGGCGCGGTGCGCGGTGATGTACCCGATCCGGCGGCGCCCCTGCGCGAGCAGGTGCTCGGCGGCGAGGCGTCCGGCCATCCGATCGTCCGGGACGACGACCTCGTCGGTCTCGGTGTCGGTGATCCCGTGCGCGTAGACGACGGGGACGTCGAAATCGGCTGTGACCGATCGCAGCGGCACCTCGTTCCCGTCGCCGACGACGATGACGCCGTCGACGTGGCGCGCGGGAGCTTGCGGATGTTCTCCGCTCTGGCCGCGCCCTCGCGCCCGTCGTCGTATGTCATGGCGGCCACGTCGTGCCGGCTCAGCTCGCTGGCGATGCCGGCGATCACGGGCATGGAGAAGATGCCGGTGGAGTTCTCGGTCAGCAGTCCGACAGTGAAGCTGCGTCCGAGGGCGAAGTACTGGGCGAGCGCGTTCGGTCGGAAGTCCAGCCGCTGTGCCGCCTCGAGGATCGCCTCCCTCGTCGACGGTGAGACGCGGCCTCCGCCGTTCAGCACTCGGGAGACGATCGACGTCGACACCCCGGCCACGGCGGCCACGTCTTTGAGGGTCACGCCCTTCTTACCCATGTCGGCCTTCCGTCGTCGTCATCCCTTGATTCCACCAGACATGCTGACACCTTTCAGGATCTGCCGCTGGAAGACGAGGAACACGGCGATCGGGATGAGCAGGCCGAGCAGCATCGCGGACATCTGCAGACTGAGGTCCGTCTTGCCGGCGATCCGGGCGAGGGCGACGGAGATCGGCTGCAGCTCGCTGCTGGGCAGCACGAGCATCGGCCAGAGGAAGTCCTTCCACGAGTTGAGGATCGTGAGCACGGCGATCACGCCGAGGATCGACTTCGAGAACGGCAGCACGATGACGAAGAACATGCGGAACGGGCCGACGCCGTCGACGCGCGCGGCCTCGATGATCTCGCGAGGGATCTCGTCGAAGAAGCGCGTGACCACCAGCACGGCGAACGCGTTCGCTGCGGCCGGCAGCCACACCGCCCAGTAGGTGTCGACGATGGACCCGCCGACGATCGGAAGGTCGACGACGGTGAGGTACAACGGCACCAGCGAGATCACGCCGGGCACGAACAGCGTCACGAGGATCGCGCCGGAGAGGATCGGTGCCCACCGCGGACGCAGGATGCTGATGACGTAGGCGAGGGACGCGGTGACCAGCACGGTCGCCACGGTGGAGCCGAGCGCCATGACGGCGGTGTTGGTCAGGTAGCGGCCGACCTGGATCTGCTCCCACGCGGCGGCGAGGTTGCCCCACTGCACGCCGCTCGGGAACCAGGCGAACGGTTGGCTGATCGTGTCCTGCGTCGTCGACAGTGCTGCTTTGGCGAGCCAGAGGATCGGGCCGACGCCCGCGATGGCCAAGAACGCGAAGAATGCGATCTGGAGGGTCGTCATCGTGGCGCGGACGCTGGGCCTGCGACGGTCCGCGTCGGAGATCGCTGAGCGCTCCGCGGCCTCCTGGTCGCGGCGCCGTCGCGGGGGAGTGACGGTGACGAGTCGGGTGTCGGTCATGACTTGCTCCACTTCCGGGTCGCGAGCAGGTAGCAGACGGAGACGACCGCGAGTGCGAGGGCGAGGAGGAACGACAGGGCGGTGGCCGCGCCGTAGTCGCCGTATTGGAAGGCGTAGCTGTAGATCAGCATCAGCACGGTCACGGTGGCGTTGTCCGGTCCGCCGCCGGTGAAGACGTACGGCTCGGTGAACACCTGCAGTGTGCCGATCAACTGGAGCAGGACGAGGGCCAGGATCACGCCGCGCAGCTGCGGGAGGGTGACGTGCCAGATCCGTCGCCAGATGCCGCCGCCGTCGATCTCGACGGCCTCGTAGAGCTCCGGCTTCACGGACGTGATCGCGGCGAGATAGATGATGGCCGTGCCCCCGGCGGTGGCCCAGATCACTTCGAGCACGATCGACGGCATGGCCGTCGCGCTGGAGTTGAGCCAGGGGAAGGGGCCGAGGCCCACCGCGCCGAGGATCTCGTTGAACAGGCCGGACGGTGAGGGGTCGTAGAAGTACTTCCAGAGCAGGATCGCCACGATCGGCGGTATGACGACGGGGAGGTAGGCGAGTGTGTTGAACAGTGCCCTGCTGCGGCGGAGCTCGGCCATGTACACCGCGAGGACGAGCGGTGCGGGGAAGCCGAACACCATTCCCAGCACGGCGAAGTAGACGGTGTTGGCCACGGCCTGCGGCAGCACCGGATCGCTGAGCACGTAGGTGAAGTTGGTCAGCCCCACCCAGGTGGCGTCGTCGATGAGGTTCGTGCGCTGGAACCCCATGATCGCGCCGGAGACGATCGGTCCCCACGAGAAGTAGGCGAAGGCGAGGATGCCGGGCACGGCGAACAGCACGGGCACGAGCCCGCCGCGGCGATACCAGCGCACCACCGATGGGCGTCGGCGTGGAAGAGCGCCTCGCGGTGCGGGTGCCGGGGCGCTCGAGGCCGGGGCGTCCGGTGCGAGGGTGGAACTCGACGTGGGGGACATGACTGCTTCTTCCGTAGAGGTGGGTGGCGCGGGGGTTGGGCGCCGCCGACCGGGACCGCTTATCGGGCGAGCTTGGCGTTGACCGCGTCCTGGGCCGCGACGAGCAGCGCAGGGATGTCCTGGTCCGGCTCGTTCAGCACCTTCTGCAGCACCGTGTCGAGCTCGCCGTACACCTGCTGGGGCTGGCTGGTCGGCTCCGGTACAAGCTCCTGGTCGTCCATGACCTCGCTGTATCCGCGGAACTGCTCGACGGGGACGTTGTAGTACTCGCTCACCCAGGCGTCGTACTCCGCGCGGATCGCCGGGTCGAGCGGCGAGAGGCCGGGTACGCCGATCAGACTGCCGGCCTCGACGTTCTTCTTGACGGTCTCCACGGCCACCTCCTCGTCGGTGTAGGCGCGGAAGTTGTTGAATTCGATCCAGCGCAGACCCGCCTCGATCTCGGCTGTGGTGGCGCGCGGGTTGAAGACCTCGACCGCACCGCCCAGCAGCGTGCGCTGGGTGCCGTCGTGCTCTGGGATGGCCGTGAAGCCGTAGTCGTCGGGGTTCATGCCGAACTGCTGCACGGCGGCGGGGAAGTGCTGCGAGACACTGAGGAACATGCCGACCTTGCCCGCCGCGAAGTCCTGGATGAGGTCGTTGAAGCCGTAGAGGAACTTGCTTCCCATCGACTGGTCTTCCCAGCGCATGTCGTTCACGAGGTCGAGGTAGTCCACCATGCCGGGGTCGTCCAGGGTCGCCTCGGTGCCGTCGTCGTTCGCGAGGGTCGCGCCGAAGCTGTAGGCGCCGGCGGTCGTCATCCATCCGCCGACGTGCTCGATCGAGTAGGTCGAGTATCCGGCGACCCCCGAGGCGTCGGAGATCTTCTTCGCGTACTCACGGACCTCGTCCCAGGTGGTGGGGCCCTGGTCGGGATCGAGACCCGCCGCCTCGAAGAGGGCGCGGTTGTAGGCGAGTCCCACCGAGTAGACGTCCAGCGGCACGCCGTAGAGACGATCATCGCCGTCGGTCACGACCTCCATCACCGTCGGGTTGAGGGTGTCCGCGAAACCGACGGAGTCGAGCGCGTCGGTGATGTCGGCGATCTGGCCGTTGCGCATCAGGGTGGCGGGTTCCGTGAAGGGGACGCCGAGGAGGGTCGGCATCGTGCCGCCGGCCACCATCGCCTGGAAACCCGTCGCATCCCACTTGCTCTCGCTGAGCTCGATGGTGATGTCGGGGTTCTCCTTCTCGAAGGCGGCGACCTGGTCCTCGACGAGGGCGCGCAGTTCGGGCTGGTCTGCTCCGGGGACGTCGCCGATGCTGATCGTGACGGGGCCGGACTGCTCGGGCTCGGCGGCGGTCCCACATCCGGCGAGGGCGAGTCCGAGGACGGTGGTGCCGGCGAGGGCGGACACCAGAAGTCGTCTGGATTTCATCGTTGAAGCTCCTGTCGGGTTCACCGGTTGATCAACCGGTTGTTCACTTACCTTCAACCACGCGACATCCCCGTGTCAAGTGCGGAGGGGGACGCGTGGCCATCTTGTTCTCTTCTGTTGCGCAACCGTTGACCCATGTGATGCACTGTCCGTGGTCGTGGCGGAGTGCCAAGACCACCTCAGCGTGGAGGAGCGGACATGTCCGAGATCAATCGTCGTGCATTCCTGGTCGGCACGGCCGGAGTGCTGGCCGGAGCGGCGGCGGGGGGCCTTGCCGACGGTGGCGAACGCCGCCGTCCCCCGCCGTCGACCACCCATCACATCTTCGCGGTCGACGACTACGGTGCCGCTCCGGGAGGCGCGGCGGACAGCGCCCCGGCCATCCGACTCGCGATCGCGGCGGCAGCGGCATGGAGCGCCTCCGCGTCGACGCGCACCGCCTCGGTCGTGTTCTCCTCGGCCACCTACCGCATCGATCGTGCGTCCACTGCGTCCTGGTACGCGCTGGAACTCGACGGGATCGTTCGCGTCGCGCTGTACGGCGCATCGACGACCCTGCTCGTTACGACGCCGTATGCCGGCGCGCTGAGCATCTCGCGCTCCAGCGCCGTGCGCGTCGACGGGCTCACGATCGACTACGCCACGGTGCCGTTCGCGCAGGGGACGATCACGGCCGTGAACTCGACCGCCGGGACGATCGACGTGCAGCTGCTCGGCGGCTACCCAAGCCTGGGCGACACGGCGCTTTTCCCCGGATCCGGCTACGGCACGATCCGCAACGCCACGACGGGACTGATGAAGCGCGGTGGCCAGATCACGTTCCTGTTCACGGGCATCGCCGCCACCGCCGGCGCATCGACATGGCGGCTCGCCATCGCGGCCGAGCACCGCGGGCGCATGGGCGACCTCGCCATCGGCGACGGGTTCGTCACGGGGTTCCGCGGCAACTGGCACGGTGTCGCGATATACCGTTGCACGGACGTGACCCTCGCGTCGCTCACCCTGTATGCCTCGCCGGGCGCGGCCTTCATCCCGAGCGACTCGGACGGCACGGTCATCCGGGACTGCGTGGTGACCCGCAAGCCGGGGTCGAATCGCTGGATCAGCGCCAACGCCGACGGAGTGCACAACCACGGCGGCCGTGTCGGTCCGCGCATCTTCGGCAACGTGTTCGAGGCCCTGCACGACGACGGCATCAACATCTACAGCTCGTCGCGCACGGCGACGGCGGTGTCCGCAGCGACGGTCGCGCTGGGCGGCGGAGCCATGCAGCTTGCGCCGGGCGACGTGGTGCAGCTGGTCGACACCGCGACGGGGACCGTGCGCGGGGAGACGACCGTGGCGTCGGTGAGCGGCGACAGCCTGTCCGGCGCCCCCGTCAGCGCGACCCTCGTCGCGCTGCCCGCGGGTACGGTCGCCGGGGATCAGATGTTCAACAGGTCGTTCAGTGCGCCGGGCGCCGACGTGCAGTACAACACCTTCCGCGAGCTCCGCGGCCTCGGTGTGCGGCTGCGCACGAGCGGTGCATACGTGCATGCCAACGAGATGTTCGACCTCGCGAACTGGGGCATCTGGGTCGGCAACGACCCTGGCTACCACGAGGGTCCGGTCGGCAGCGTCGGCTCGACGATCGAACGGAACTCGGTCGTGCGCCCGTGCCTCGATCGCACGCTGCTCGGGTGGCCGTCCGCCGCCGCCGGGATCATGATCGAGAACCTGCGCGACGACTACGAGGGCGGCGCGAGCAAGCCGCACAACGGTCACGTGGTGAAGGACAACTACATCGAGGAGCCGCCGCGCTTCGGAGTCTTCGTCGGTGGCGCGCAGAACATCACGGTTAGCGGCAACATCATCGCCTCCACGGCGACCAATCCCCGCACCGGTGCACCCACGGCCATGTTCGGCACCCGCAACTCGCAGTCGGTCACGCTGAGCGCGCTGACGGTGCACGAGTACTCCGCGACGCCCCGCGACATCGTGTGGACGGGGCCGGGCGTCACCGGGTTTGTCCACACCTGAGTCGCGCATCATGGAGGAGGTCGCGACCCGCGCGACCTCCTCTGCGACGGATCAGGCCAGGACGTGCTGACGCTGTTCCCCGAGACGGGTGATCCCCAGGCGGATCTCCTCGCCGCCGCGCAGGTACTGCGGCGGGGTGAAGCCCATGCCCACCCCGGGCGGGGTGCCGGTGTTGATCAGATCCCCCGGCTCGAGGGCGAGGAACTGGCTCAGGTACCGCACGATGAACGCGGGGCTGAAGACCATCTGCGCGGTCGAGCTGTCCTGCTTGCGCTCGCCGTCGACGTCGAGCCACAGGCCGAGGTCGAGCACGTCGCCGACCTCGTCCGGGGTGACCAGGAAGGGCCCGGCGGGGTTGAACGTGGGGCAGGACTTCCCCTTCGACCACTGACCGCCGCGCTCGATCTGGAAGGCGCGTTCGCTCACGTCGTTGACGGTGACGTAGCCGGCGATGCAGGCCTCGGCCTCCTCGTCGCTCTCCAGGTAGCTCGCCCGCTGACCGATGACGACGCCGAGCTCGACCTCCCAGTCGGTCTTCGTCGAGGTGCGCGGGATCTGCACGTCGTCGTTCGGACCGATCAGGGTGTTCGGCGCCTTCGTGAAGAGGATCGGCTCGGCCGGGACGGCCTGCCCTGTCTCCTCGGCGTGGTCGCGGTAGTTGAGGCCGATGCAGAGGATCTGATGCGGACGTGCGAAGGGCGCTCCGAGCCTGCGGTCGCCCAGGAGCTCGACGGATCCGGCCGCGACCCGATCCGCGACGACCGCACGGACCTCGTCGATCCGTCCGGAGGAGAGGAAGTCGCCGTCGATGTCGGTGACGATGTCGGAGATGTCGACGAAACGTCCGTCGCCGACGTCGACGCCCGGACGTTCGCTTCCTGCTTCTCCCACTCTGATGAATCGCATGCTGGTTCGTCTCTCTCCTGGCTGTATCGGACCCCTATGGTCCGACGGGTTGCGGTCGCGTCGGCACGTCGTGCGCCGCGGCGATGGCGTGGATGCGCTCGACGGCCGAGGTGAGCTCGGCGAGCGGGGTGCGGAACGACAGGGCGCTGATCGACAGTGCTCCGGATGGCATCGAGGCCGACTCGAGGAAGACCGGGACGGCGATGCAGTTCACGCCCGGTTCGTTCTCCTGGTCGTCCACCGCATACCCGTCGGCCCGGATGCGTTCCAGGGCGCGGGCGAACGCTGCAGGATCGGTGATCGTGGTCGGCGTGCGAGCCGGCAGCTCCCGGTTCTGCGCCCACTCCAGCGCGGCGGCGGACGTGCCGAGGCTCCAGGCGAGCAGGAGCTTTCCGACTCCGGTGCGATAGGCGGGATTGCGCCCGCCGACCGTGGAGGTCAGCCGCACGGCGCCTTCCAGCGGGTCGCGCTTGGCGCGGTAGACGACGTCGTCGCCGTCGAGCACGGCGTAGTGCGTCGTCTCGCCGAACTCGGCGGTGAGGGCATCGAGCAACGGTTCGAGTCGAGCGCTGTCCGTTCGGCGGTCCTGGTGTTGGAAGGCGAGGCGGAGGAACTCGTCCCCGAGGACGTATCGACCGCGTTCGACCCGCTTCGCCAGCCCCACGCGCGCGAGGGAGGCGAGCGCGCGGTGCACGGTGGGCTTGCTCGCGTGCATGCGTCGAGTGGTCTCGTCGAGCGTGAGTCCCTCGGGTTCCTTCGCCAGCTCCATGAGCACCTTGAGCACCCGCTCGGCCCCGACCGGTCCCTGTTCTGTCTCCGTCATCACTCTCCCTGGTAGTGTTCAGATTATCAGACAGCAATTCCATTTATCTGAATGTTGCTTTCCGCGATCATGCCCATCCTCCCCCGTGGGGGCCGGTATCGCGGGGAAGGAGGAATGACATGCGCAGAGCGCTGGTGACCGGCGGAGCAAGCGGACTCGGCCAGGCGTGCGCTGCCCGGTTGCGTGACGATGGCTTCACCGTGACGACCGTCGATCGCGCGGGCGGCGCCGACGCGGTCGTCGATGTGACCGAGCGGGGCGAGATCGATGCCTTCGTCAGGGAACACGGTCCGTTCGACGTCCTGATCAACAGTGCGGGGATCGTCGGCCCCAACGCCGACTTCGCCGACGTCGATGCTGCCGATTGGGAGCGCACGCTCGCCGTGAACCTCACCGGGACCTTCCATATGAGTCAAGCGGTCGTCCCCGGCATGATCGCGAACGGCTGGGGCAGGATCGTCAACATCGCGAGCATCGCCGGAATGGAGGGGAATCCTCGCCTCACGGCGTACTCGGCCTCGAAGGCCGCGGTGATCGGACTCACCAAGGCGCTCGGCAAGGAGCTCGCCCTCTCGGGAGTGCTCGTGAACGCCATTGCTCCCGCCGTGATCGAGACGCCCATGAACGCCACGACGCGGCCCGACGTGCTCGCCACGCTGATCGAGAAGATCCCCATGCGTCGCCTCGGTCGCGCGGAGGAGGTCGCCGAACTGGTCGCCTGGCTGGCCTCGGACAAGTGCAGCTTCTCGACCGGCGCCGTGTACGACATCAGCGGCGGACGGGCAAGCTATTGATACCGGTCGAGCGTCTCGGGGCGCCGGTCGCGGCGCACGGTGAAGGCCCGATCTGGGATGCGCGGAGCGGGCTCGTCCACTGGGTCGACATGGTCGCAGGCGAGGTGCATCACCTCGACCCGGAGTCGCCGGGCTCGCACGGTGTGACCCGCATCGGTGCGTGGGCTGCGGCACTCCGGCCGCGCTCGAGCGGTGGATGGGTCGTCGCCACCGACGCCGAGTTCGTCCTCACCGACGATGCGTTCGTCGTGGAACGGCGCATACCGGTCGTCCACGAAGCGGGGTTGCGCATGAACGACGGCGGCTGCGCCCCAGACGGCGCTTTCCTGTGCGGGACGGCCGGTGCGAATGGTGCGGCATCGTTGTATCGGCTCGATCCCGACCTGCACGTCTCGGTCGTGGCGGACGGCATCACGATCTCGAACGGCCTAGCCGCTGACCCGCGCGGAGACGGGATGTTCTACGTCGACTCCGCCACTCGGCGCATCGACCGCCTGCGCCTGGTCGACGGCATCCTCAGAGAGCGCGTCCCCTTCGCCGACCTCGGTGCCGAGCCCGGGCTGCCCGACGGAATCGCGGCGGACGCCGATGGTGGCGTCTGGGTCGCCCTGTGGGGTTCCGGCGAGGTCATCCGGATCGATCCGGACGGAGAAGTGAGCACACGCATCGCGTTGCCGACGCCACACGTGAGCGCTTGCGCGTTCGGTGGGCGCTCGCTGAGCGAGCTGTACATCACCACTTCGCAGCAGGATCTCGCGGAGCCGGACCAGGACGCAGGTGCGCTGTTCGTTGCGAGACCGGGCGTCGCGGGCGTGCCCCTCCTGCCTTTCCGCGGCTGAGTCGGTGCACGGCATCCCTCGACGGTGGGACAATGGAGGCATGGCCCCCACCGATTCCCACCAGACCGTCGAAGCGACCGTGCGCCGTGTGCCGCGGTACGGCGTGCTCATGGGCATCGGTGTGGTGCTCGGCATCATCGCCGCGGGCATCCTCACCTGGACCGGCAGCTTCGACGAGTCGCAGGCCCTCGACGTCGTCTACCCTCCCGGTCAGGTCTTCGGGTTCCTCCTGCTGTGGACCGTGCCGATCGGCATCGCCCTCGGTGGTGTGGCCGGCCTCGTGATGGAGCGCATCGCCCGCCGTCACGACCGCGTGGTGCAGGTCGACCGCGAGACCGTCACCGACTGACCCCCGCCCCGCCGAGTGCACGGCTTCGTGTCGAGTGCACGGCTTCGTCGCGCGAACTTCCCGTGCACTCGTGAACTTCCCGTGCGCTCGCGAACTTCCCGCCCGGGCGCGGGAAGCTATGCCAGCTCGGCGATCACCGGGCGGATCGCGGCGTCGAAGGCCACCACGTCGCGCCGGAGACCGTCGGTCACCGCCACCGTGAGGGAGCCGATCCACCAGATCCCGCGCTGAGTGAACGGCAGCACCTGCACGTTCAACTCGAACGAATGGGCGCGTCGTCCGACCTCGCGCTCGAACTCGGCGATCGCACTCGCGTACGCACGATAGGCGTCGCCGCCGGTGTGACTCTTCATCGAGCTCACGTATCGGTCATGGGCGGCGCGCGCATACAGAAGAGCCGATCCCGCGTGAGGGGCGATCGCGGCGGTGAGCTCTTCCGCTCCCATGGCGGGAAGCGCGACCAGGGTGTCGAACCCGTCGACGAGCTCGAGCGGCACCTCGGACGGGTGTGCTCGGGGCTCGACCGTCATGTCCCAGTACTCGCGCCACTGGGCCTCGACCGCGGCGGAGGCGTCTTCGGCATCCGGCGCACGCACGGCGAGGTCGCGGAGGGCGGAAGGTCCTCGGGCACGCGGATCCCCAGCCGCTGCCGCAGTGCGAGCGCGAGGAGCACGGGTACGCTCGCGTCTTCGCGGATGAGCCACTGCGGCTTGTCGGCCATGGCCCCATCGTAGGCGGGGATGAGCCCCGGATCGGAGGTCCGTCTTCGCGGAGAGTCGAGCCGTCCACGGGCGGTAGGCTGGGAGCGTGGCTGCCTCCCCCACCAACCCCTATTCCGAAGCCGGCGTCGACACCGCTGCAGGTGATCTCGCCGTCGAGCTGATGAAGTCGTCCGTGCGCGCGACGCACGGCCCCGAAGTGCTCGGCGGTGTCGGCGGATTCGCCGGACTGTTCGATGCCAGCGCGCTGCGCGACTTCCGTCGCCCGCTGCTCGCGACCAGCACCGACGGCGTCGGCACGAAGGTCGCGATCGCGCAGGCGATCGACAAGCACGACACGATCGGCCAGGATCTGGTCGGCATGGTCGTCGACGACATCGTCGTGGTGGGTGCGAAGCCGCTCTTCATGACCGACTACATCGCCTGCGGGAAGGTCTTCCCGCAGCGCATCGCCGACATCGTCCGCGGCATCGCCCAGGCATGCGCGGCCACCGGCACGGCGCTCGTCGGGGGCGAGACTGCTGAACACCCCGGCCTTCTCGGTCCGCGTGACTACGACGTGGCAGGAGCGGCGACCGGAGTGGTCGAAGCGGATGCCATCCTCGGCGCGGAGCGCGTGAACGACGGCGACGCCGTGATCGCCGTGGCATCCAGCGGCCTGCACTCCAACGGCTACTCCCTCGTGCGTCACATCGTGACCCGCGCGGGTATCGGCTACGGCGACAACGCCGCCGATTTCGGCACCACCTGGGGTGAGGCCCTGCTCGAGCCGACGCGTCTGTACACGCTCCCGCTGCTCCGTCTGATCGAGGAGCTGTCAGGCGGTGTGCACGCACTCAGCCACGTCACGGGCGGAGGTATCGCGGCGAACCTCGCGCGCGTGCTCCCCAGGGCAGCTGGGCGGAGGTCGACCGCAGCAGCTGGTCGCCGAGCCCCGTGTTCCGCGTGCTGAGCGACATCGCCGGCTCCACGTTGGAATCGGCCGAGGGTACCTGGAACCTGGGGATCGGCTTCCTCGCCGTGGTCGCGGCGGAGAAGAAGGATGCCGCGATCGCGGCGCTGAACGCGGAGGGCATGCCCTCGTGGCAGGTCGGGACCGTCGGCTTCGGCCCGCGCCCGACCGGCGAATTCGAACAGGGCGCCAAGGGCGTCGACGGTGGAGCGGTGCGCCTGGTCGGCGCCTACGCGGACGGAGCAAAGTAAGAGCCCATGTGCGGCATCGTCGGAATGGTGGGCTCTGCCCCGGTCAATCAGGACATCTACGACGCACTCCTGCTGCTGCAGCACCGCGGCCAGGATGCGACGGGCATCGCCACCGCCGAGGTGAACGGTGTGATGCACAACGCCAAGGCGCAGGGCATGGTCCGCGAGGCGTTCCGCACGCGGGACATGCGGGCCCTGCTCGGCAACGTCGGCCTCGGTCACGTGCGTTACGCGACCAAGGGCACGGCGTCGAACGAAGAGGAGATGCAGCCGTTCTACGTGAACGCGCCCTACGGCATCATCCTCATCCACAACGGCAACCTCACCAACACGCGTGAGCTCACGGCCGACATGGCCAAGCGCGACCGCCGTCACCTCAACTCTTCGAGCGACACCGAGCTGCTGCTGAACGTGCTCGCCGGTGAGCTGCAGAACACGACCTCGACCGTCGACCTCGACCCCGAGCGCATCTTCGAAGCAGTGGCCCGAACGCACGAGCGCATCGAGGGCGCATACGCCGTCATCGCGGTGATCGCCGGGTACGGTCTGCTCGCGTTCCGTGACCCGTTCGGCATCCGGCCCCTGATCCTCGGTCGCCGTCCTTCGACGGTCCCCGGTGCGGAAGGCCGCGACGAGTGGGTCGTCGCGAGCGAGTCGCTCGTGCTCGAGAACGGCGACTACGAGGTCGTCCGCGAGGTCGAGCCCGGCGAGGCCGTCTTCATCACGAACGACGGCGAGCTGTTCACCAAGCAGTGCGCGGCCGAGACCTACCTGGCTCCGTGCGCATTCGAGTACGTCTACCTCGCCCGCCCCGACTCCGTGATGAACGGCATCTCGGTGTATGAGTCGCGTCTGCGCATGGGGGACAAGCTCGCCGACACGATCGCGAAGCATGTGCCGATGGACAAGATCGATGTGGTCATGCCCATTCCCGACTCGTCGCGCCCCGCGGCGATGGAGGTCGCCCGCAAGCTCGGCATCGAGTACCGCGAGGGCTTCTACAAGAACCGCTACGTCGGTCGGACCTTCATCATGCCGGGGCAGGCGGTGCGCAAGAAGAGCGTGCGCCAGAAGCTCAACGCGATGTCGACCGAGTTCCAGGGCAAGAACGTGCTCCTGATCGACGACTCCATCGTGCGGGGGACGACCTCCAAGGAGATCATCCAGATGGCCAGGGATGCCGGAGCCGCCTCGGTGACCTTCGCCTCCGCTGCTCCGCCCGTGCGGCATCCGCATGTCTACGGGATCAACATGCCGTCGCGCCACGAGCTCATCGCCCACGGACGGACGATCCCCGAGATCGCAGAGGAGCTGGGCTGCGACCACCTCGTGTATCAGGAGGTCGACGATCTCAAGGCCGCGATCACCGAGGGGTCCGTCCTGGAAGACCTCGACATGAGCTGCTTCGACGGCCGCTACGTCACCGGCACCGTCACCGATGAGTACCTGGCCTGGGTGGAGGGGTCACAGACCTCATGACGATGCCGAGCGCGCGACCGCTGTGGCAGGGTCGGGCTCTCGCACTCGTGGGGATCGTCCTGGTGGCGTTCTCGCTGCGATCGGCGGTCGCCTCGCTCTCACCCGTGATCGACCACGTCGCGGCCGAATTCCCGGTCTCTCCGGTCGCTGTCGGTCTGATCGGCGCTGCTCCGCCCGTGTGCTTCGCGATCTTCGGTCTGCTCACCCCGCTGTTCGAGCGCCGCTTCGGTCTGGAGCGGATGGCCGTGGCCGCGATCGTCCTGATGACGGCTGGCATGCTCCTGCGTGCATGTGCGCCGGAATCCTGGACGCTCCTCGGCGCGACCGCCCTGGTGTTCGCGGGCGTCGGGTCGGGCAACGTGCTCCTGCCGCCTCTGGTGAAGAAGTACTTCGCCGACCGCCTCGGCGTCATGATGACCGTCTACTCGTCGACGCTCGCCTTCTCCACCTTCCTGCCGCCTCTGGTCGCCGTGCCCGTCGCGGACTCGCTCGGGTGGCGGGTGTCGCTGGGGATGTGGGGCGTCGTCGCTGCGCTCGCGCTCGTGCCGTGGATGACGCTGCTGGTGCGCTCGCGCACCGCGCCTGCCGCGCAGCCCATGACAACCGAGCTGCTGATGCCGGATCCGACCGACGGTGTGGACGACCTGCGCGACGCGGTCGCCGCCGCGACGGGACCCATCACGACGCAGCCGGCCAGCGCCCGGGTGTTCGGCCGGCTGCGGCGCCTTCCGCTGGCCTGGTCGCTCGCATTCGTCTTCGGCACCTCTTCGACCATGGCGTACGTCGCGTTCGCCTGGCTGCCGACGATGCTCATCGACATCGGCGGCGTCACGCCGGCGACGGCGGGCTTCCTTTGTCGCTGTTCGCGCTCGTCGGTCTGCCGTGCTCGATGCTGGTCCCTGTGCTCGTCGTGCGTTTCCAGGCCACGCGGCCGCTGTTCTTCGTCGCCGTGGGCGCTGGACTCGTCGGCCTGCTCGGCCTGCTGCTGGTGCCGACCGTGGCGCTGCCGTTGTGGGTCGCGGTGTTCGGGCTCACCGCCATCATGTTCCCGCTGAGCCTCGTGCTGCTCAGCATCCGTGCCCGCACCCCCGAGAGCGCTGTCGCGTTGAGTGGATTCGTCCAGAGCATCGGGTACGGGATCGCCGCGATCTTCCCGCTGCTGGTGGGGCTCCTCCACGAGACGACCGACGGCTGGCAGGTGCCGCTGCTCGTGGTGATCGGGGTGCTCGTCGCGTCGATCCCCGCGGGCATCGTGGCCGGTCGCCGACGCACCGTCGAAGACGAGTGGGAGCGCCGCCACGGCCGCTGGTGAACGCGATCCAGCAGTCGTCATCGTCGCCGCCACCGCGCTCTGAGTTCTCGGAGCATGCGCCCGCATCCGGACACGACGAAACACCCGCACGTCGTGCGGGTGTTCCGGTCGAACAGAGAGGCGGTCAGGCCTTCTCTAGCTCGTCCTCGTCTTCGTCTTCATACTCATCGGCCCACTTGTCGACATATGCGTCTTCAGCGAGCGCGGACGAGGTTCGTCGTGGCGATCAGGTACGAACACCTGATCGCCATTGCGTACTTCTCCTCGATCGAGACCGATCGGTCGTCGTTCAAGACTCTCTTCAGGTCTTCCATGCGAAGGCCGGTCAGCTGCGAGATGTTCTGAGGGCTGAGGTGCAGTTCCGCGGTGAGTGACTCGACGATGGTCCTTAGACGGTCGTCGTCCCCGATCGTCAGTCCACTTGTGAGATGCACTGCGAGCGTGGAAAGACGCGCAGTCTCCCCTGCAGTGAGGGCCGGATGCGCTGCTCTCACGGTACTTACCTCGCCGTGCGCCGCCAAGAGCGACTGGAGTCTTGATTGCTCGATACCTGTGATCGTCTCGATCGCCAGGGCCGTGATAGCGCCTTCCGCGATGAGACGACGAAACTCGCCGAGGATGTTGATGCTGTTCGAGGACATGCGGGATCCGAGTCAGGGGTAGGTGTAAAGCGTGGCATTCGGTACGACGTGCGCCACGATCACGCCGGCCAGGTCCGCTGTTCCGGTCAGCGTCCCTGAGTATCGATGGTTATGGAGTTTGCTCGTGGGAGCCGTACCAGAGAACGCAAATACGGGGGTAAAGCCGCCGCCGAGTCCGCTGGACAGGTCGGTGATGTGGAACTGGCCGATGAAGCCTGTGGCAGGGCAGGTCATGTTGATGCCCCAGCTGTAGGTGCCGGCCGAGGCCGTGACGGTCAGGGTGCCGCAATTCGACGAATAGGTCACTCTAGGTGCAACTGTTCCCGCTTCAGGAATCGGCCCCTCGAGCATGGGGAACGTTGCTGATTCCCCGTCGCTGAGAGCCACCTGCTGTCCGCCGACATCCAGCAGGTAGTCGTTCTCAGCAGGCGCGTTCTCTCTCGCGTGTGTTCCACCGTCTGTTGCACGGGCGAGGGCAGGGGACCCTGCGCCTACCACGCTCAAAGACACCAATACCGCGGCGAGCCATACCTTGGCCTTGATCTTCACAATAACCTCCGGCTTATGAGTCCCGCCTCCACAAGCCTTGCTGGGTTCGCGCCCCAAGTCTGTCCCCTCTTCGGAGGACAAGCGCGTGCAGATGGTCGGAGGACTGGGCTGGGGCACGGTTGTGAGCGCGCAGGAGCCGAGGGCGCGATGTCGTCGACGCGTACGACGGATAAGTCATCGCACGCACTGCATGCATCCGTGCAAGGCGCAGAGCAGGACCGCATCCGGACACGACGAAACACCCGCACGTCGTGCGGGTGTTCCGGTCGAACAGAGAGGCGGTCAGGCCTTCTCTAGCTCGTCCTCGTCTTCGTCTTCATACTCATCGGCCCACTTGTCGACATATGCGTCTTCGTCGGTCGGGTGAGCCAGCTCGCGCTCGAGCGCGGAGTAGTTCACCGACGGACTGTACGCCTTGAGTTCGCGGGCGATCTTGGTGTGTTTCGCCTTCTGACGGCCACGGCCCATGCGCGAGACCCCCTCACGAGTTAAGCTGCGGGCTGTAAGGCCCGAGGCATTTCACGACACCGGCGCGAAGCCGGTAAGAGTAGCATTCAGAATAGCACGCGGGGAAGACGCTCTGGCTGAGGCCAGGCTGGTGAAGGGAACGATCTTCATGACCGACAGCACCTCCACTCCGTCCGATGAAGCCGCACAGAACGCGGCACTGCAGAAGGCCGTCATCGTCGGCATGCAGCTGGATCAGGACCCGCACGTCCTCGCCGAAGCCGTCCGCTACGCGCGGCTGCTCGGCGCGCCGCTCGTGGTCGCCCACGTCGACGTGACGCGTTTCGTGACCTACGAGGATCCGGATGGCTACGTCCACTCGGCTCCGATCGACATCAACTTCGACGCCGGTGCTGCGGAGTTCGAGGCCGTCGAGGCGGCCGCGGCGAAGCAGCTCCAGGGCACGGATGTCACCTGGACCGCGCGTCAGCTCGTCGGCGACCCGGCCCTGGCGATCAAGCAGCTCGCCCACCGGCTCGACGCTCAGCTGATCGTCGTCGGCACGCGCAAGCGTGGCATCGGCGAGTCGATCAGGAGTTCTTCACGGGCTCTGTCGCGGCGCGGCTCGCGCATCGGCAGCATCGTTCGATCCTCGTGGTGCCGCTCGGCGAGTCGGTGCCGGACGAGCAGAAGGAGATCTGGCCGGACTAAGGGTGGCGCTCCGTACAGACGAGAGGCCCCGCCGACGAATCGTCGGCGGGGCCTCGTCTGCGCCGTCACCCCCATCGGATGATGATGCCGTGGCGCGCGGTGGACGCGACCTGCGGGAGCGATGGCGCCTCGCTCCTGCCGCGAGACCGCATCGTGGCGGATCTCCTCCTGAGGTCGCGGATGCGAGTCGGCGCCACCCGCCGGACCGGTCACGACCCGGTGGTGCTCAGAGCGACCGTCACGCCGCGCGCCGCGGTGTCGAGTGCCGACTCCAGGTCGGTCACGACGGACGACGGCAGCGTGCCGCCCTTGGCGATGTGCGTGCGCAGATCGGTGCGCACCCGCGCGCGGAACGCGTTGATGATCGCGTCGGCCCGATGCATCTCCTCGCGGCTGACGAGTCGGGAGTCGTCGGTGGCCGACCGCGGACGGCTCTTCGCGGCTGACCGATCGCCCTTCTCCGCCGCGGCCAGATCGGCGCGGAGGCTCTTCATCGCATCCTGCACGCTCTGGCGCACCTCGCTCGCGATCAGTCGTACCGAGTCGGTGATTCCGGCCTCGATGCCCGCGAGGTCGCCCTCGCGTGAGGCGAGCTCGGTGCGTCCGGCGTCGGTGATCGCGTAGATCGTGGTGCGGCCGTCGACGGTCTTGGTGACCAGGCCCTCCTCCTCGAGCTTCGCGAGTCGGGGATAGATCGTCCCGGCGCTCGGCGTGTACGTGCCGCCGGTGCGGTCGGTGAGCGACTGGATGATGCCGTACCCGTGCTGTGGCGCCTCGGCGAGGAGCGACAGCAGGTACAGGCGCAGGTCGCCGTGGGAGAAGACGGCGGGGCTCATGCTTCCCACTCCGCGTCTTCGGTGATCGACGCCGGGGTCCGGCGCAGCACGGTGACGCCGCCGGAGACCGAGTTCGCGCGCAGATCGACGAAGCGTCCTGCGAGCTCACCGGTCGTCCCCGTGTAGTTGCTGGGGCCGGAGGAGCTGCGCTCGACGCCGTCGATCAGCAGGCGTCCGCTGAGCGACCGGATGACGTAGTTCGCGGCGAGCGACTCGTCCAGTCGCACCGTGGTGCCGCCGGAGACCGAGTTGATGTTGATGGTGTTCACGTCGCCGGCAGCATCCACGAGGGTCGAGCCCGAGACGATGTCGACCGTGGCGCGACGCACGGCACCGGTGACCGCCACGTCTCCGGACACGCTGTTCGCGCTGATCGAGCCGGTGAGACCACGCACCTGCACGTCACCCGAGACCGAGTTGACCGTGAGGTCGCCGATCAGGGTGTCGACGATGATGTCACCCGACACGGTGTTGAGGCGGGCGTCGTTGCGCAGGCCCGACACCAGGGCGCCGGCGCTGACGACGCCGAGGTTCAGGGCGATCGCGCGGGGGACGGCGACGCTCACCTCGGCGCGGGGGCCACCGGAGCCGAAGTTGCGGAACACTTCGAGGAAGTTGTCCCAGCCCAGCTGCGGGTGGTCGATCTCGACCTCGCCGTCATGGGACTCGATGCGCAGGTCTTTGGTGGTGACGCCGTGCACCTCGATGCGGATGCCCGGTTCGTCGTGGGCGATGATGTCGACCTGCCCTCCGACCAGGCCCACCTTGAGCCGCGTGACGGATTCGATGTCGATGACGCGTTCCTCGCCCGGGGCGATGAGCCACTTCTCGGTCATGTGTGCTTCTCCTGTGTTGGGATCACGATATATCGTGTCTGGCCACCATAACACGATATATCTCGATGGTGTCAAGGGGCATCCACGAAACTCCCAGCCCCCGCCCCGCCCGCCCCACCCTCCGCGATGGTCGCGAGTGCACGGGGAAGCGCCGAGCGCACGGCTTGTCGTCGTGAACAGCCCGTGCGCTCGACAACAAGCCGTGCACTCGGAGGCTCGAAAGGGGGAGAAGAGGTGTTGACATTGACGTTGCGTCAACTTCTAGAGTCGGGGTGACAACGGAGAGGGGGAAGGGACATGGAGAGAGACGACTGGTCGATCCAGGAGATCGCGCGGTTGGCGGGCACCACGAGCCGCACGCTGCGCCATTACGACGACATCGGGCTACTGCCGCCGACACGCGTGGCCGCCAACGGCTACCGGCACTACGACAGCCAGGCGCTCGTGCGCCTGCAGCGCATCCTGCTGCTGCGAGACCTCGGCCTCGGGCTGCCCCAGATCGCCGAGGTGCTCGGCGCCGCAGCCGGTCACGGCTCCGCCCGGACCGAGGCATCCGCTCTCGAGACCCACCTCGCGCTGCTGCGCGAGGAGCAGGCACGGCTGGCGCGGCAGATCGCGTCGGTCGAATCCACCATCACGGCATTGAGAGGAGGTGAGAACCTCATGGCAGAGAACATGTTCGACGGCTTCGACCACACCCGGCACAAGGAGGAGGTCGAGGATCGTTGGGGCAAGAAGGCCTACGCCGACAGCGACCGCTGGTGGCGCGGGATGACCGACGCCGAGCGTGCCGACTGGCAGCAGCGCGTGTCCGACCTCGGGCGCGACTGGATCGCCGCCGCGGAGAGCGGCATCGACCCCGCATCCGCCGAGGCTCAGGATGTCGCGCGACGTCACGTCGAGTGGCTCACGGGCATTCCCGGCACGCCCGCGGCCGCGCCAGGCGGCGACGTCAAGGCGTACGTGATCGGTCTCGGCGAGATGTACGTCGCGGATCCGCGCTTCGGCGCGAACTATGCGACGTCGTCCGGCGGGACGGAGGGTGCGGAGTTCGTCCGCGACGCCCTCCGCATCTACGCGGAGCGCACGCTCTAGCGTCGAAGGCCCTCGTGCACACGACCCCCTCGGGCGCGGTCGTGTGCACGGGGCCCTCGTGCATCCCGGCCATTCCTGCGCCCGGCCGCTCGTACACAAAGGCGCCGCTCGTGCGCAAGGGGTGCGTCGCGGGGAGGGATGCGGCGTAGGGTCGGGGACCATGACGGGGAGCACGAGAGACAGCGCTGTCGCGTCATCGCTGTTCACGGCGGCGGCAGTGGCCTACGGCGCCAACTGCACGCTCGGGGCATCGGTCGCCGCGCGCCTGATCGACACCAGCCGCTTCCGCTGGCTGCACCACGCGCTCTACATCGTCACGTGCACGGCCGTCGCCGCGGCCGTCGCGGTGGGCTGGTCGGCAGGACCCCGTTCCTCTGGTCGACGAGCCGCGGTCGCCCTGCTTCCCGCGGCGGCCCCCTCGCCGCGATCCCCTCTCTCGGAAGCCACGGCCGCCGGCATCCTCTCACCGCGCTCGCCGCGGCCCCTTTCCTCGTCGCGGGGCTGATCCTCGCGCATCGTCCCGCCGACCGGAAGTGACCGCATGGAACTGCTCGACGCCATCCGCCGCCGTAAGACCACGAACGGGCCGTTCCTCCCCGACCCGGTCTCCGAGGAGCATCAGCGCATCCTCCTGGAGGCGGCCGGCCGCGCGCCGTCGCAGTTGAACAGTCAGCCGTGGCGGTTCGTGGTGATCGAGAACCGCGACACGATCGAGCAGATCGCCCGCATCTCCGGCGAGAGCATGACCGAGGCGATGTCGAACGGCACGTTCTTCGAGCGCTACAAGCCGTACTTCCGGTTCAGCGAGGCCGAGATGGAGCAGAAGCGCAGCGGGATGCTGTTCGACAAGCTCCCCGCGGCGCTGCGGCCGTTCACGAACCAGGTGTTCACCAAGCGGGGGCAGACGCTGATGAACACGTTCGGGGTGCCCAAGACGCTCGGTGCCGAGAACCGGAGACTCGTCGCTGGGTCCCCACTGCTGCTCGGGGTCATGCTCGATCGGAGCGAGTACCGCCCCGGACAGCTGTCGTCGTTCTACTCCGTGTTCAGCATGGGAGCTGCGATGGAGAACGTCTGGCTCACCACGGGCGCGCTGGGCATGGGCATCCAGTTCATCTCGTTCCCCATGGAGGTGCCCGGTCGCTGGGACGAGATCGTGCGACTGCTCCACGTGCCGGACGACCTCGAGCTCATGGCCGTCTACCGCCTCGGATACCTGCCTCCGGAGCAGCGTCGTCCCGCGATCGACTGGTCGAGCAGTCAGCGCAAGCTGGTCTCGCAGTACGTGTTCCGCGAGGACTGCGACACCCCTCAGCAGGGGTGGGACGAGCCGCTGCGCTGAGGCGCCGCCTTCGTCGCGTCAGCGGTCGGACGTCTGGGGCACCTCCGGCAGGTCGCGCAGAGCCGGGCCCTCGATCCTCGTACCGTCCGCGGCGAAGCGCGACGCGTGCAGGGGACAGTCCCACGTGCATTCGGCGTCGTTCCAGTCGAGCACCCCGCCGAGGTGCGTGCACACGGCGCTCACGGCGCGCGTCACGCCGTCGACCGTGGAGATGCCGACCGGACGACCGCCGCGATTCGCCACGACACCCTCGCCTTCGCCAGGGCGGGGCACCGGAACACGGCGTCCCTCGGCCTCGACCCAGCCCGTGGTCGCCGCCGCCGCGACCTTCCCGCCCTCGACGGCACCGCGTGCGAGGTCGGCGGGGACGGTCAGCCGCGTGCCGAGGCGGATCATCCACGACGGGCGATCGCTTCGTCGCGTGCCGATGATCTCCTCGGTGAGGCGCAGCGCGGCGGCCGGGGCGTTCGACAGCCCCCACTTTGGCGTATCCCGTCGCGAAGCGGATGCGCCCGAGGCCGCGAGGCAGAGCGCCGACGAACGGGATCAGGTTGTGCGACTGGTAGTCCTGCGCAGACCAGCGGTGGGTCTCCTCAGCGTCGGGGAAGTGCAGGCGCGTCCACGAGACGAGGTCTTCGATCGCCGCCGCCTCACCGTCCGAGCGGCCGACGGATGGCCGTTCCCGCCCACGACGAGCTGGGCCGTCTCCCCGGGGCCATCGGCAGGGAGAGACCGGCCGGATCGACCGCGTCGGGCCGTCGGCGGAGATGAACGTGCCATCGGGGACCCCACCCGGGACACGGAAGGAGACGCACGAGGAGCGCAGCCCCTGCACCTTGGAGAAGTAGAGTCCGCGGTCGAGGATCGGCGTTCCGGTGGCGAGCACGATGTGCTCACCGAACAGGGGCCCGGCCGCCGTCTCGATCCGACCGTCGGGAGGGCGTGCGCGCCGGTCACGCGGACGCCCGTGTGCAGCGTCCTCCGCCCGCCAGGAACTCCGTCGCCAGCGCATGCGCCACCGCCACGGGGTCGATCGCCACCTGAGCGTCGAGTGCCACGGCACCTGCAGCCGGGAAGGTGGTCGAGAGTTCATGCTGTCGGAGCAGACGGGCATCCAGGCCGGCCTCGCGGGCAGCGGCGTGCTGATCGCTCACGGCGCGCATGCCCTGGGCGCTCTGCGCATACGTGTGGTCGGTCCTGCGGGTGTAGGTGATGCCCGCGGTGTCGGCGAATCCGAGGAGCCAGTCCATGCCCGCACGGTTGGCGTCGACGTATGCCCGCACGAGCGACGCGGGGTGATGGCGACGGATCGTGGCGAGCTGTGTGCCCTGCAGGAGCGAGAGCTTGCCCGTGTTGCCGCCCGAGGCGAGCTCCGCGACCTGCCCGGCCTCGACCACCGCGACGTCCAGGCCGGCCCTGGCGAGCATCACGGCTGTCGAGAGACCGGTGAGTCCGGCGCCGACGATGACGACGTCGTGACGTGCGCCCGCGTCGAACGGGGATCCGGCTGGCAGGGTCTGGTCGAGCTTCCACAGGGGCCTCATGGCAGCAGTCAACGTCGGAGAGGGGACGGACTCCACGCCCTTGACATCGCGCCGGCCCGCTGACAGGCGCTACTACAGTGGCGAACGTGAACCTCCGTCGCCTCTTCCTCGTCGCCATCGGCGGCACGGTCGGAACGGCGGCGCGGCTCGGTCTCGGACTCGTGCTCCCCGACGGCGGCTTCCCGGCCGCGGTGCTCGTCGCCAACGTGGTCGGGTCCTTCCTGATCGGGGTGCTGGCGGCACGGCTGCCGGCGACGGCAGACCTGCGGCTGCTGCTGGGCACCGGGGTGCTCGGCGGTTTCACGACGTACAGCGCCTTCACGACGGGCACCCTGTCGCTGTGGGTGCACGAGCCCCTGCTCGCCTTCGCCTACGCCGTGGGCAGCCTCGTGCTCGGACTCGGCGCTGCGACGCTCGGGCTCCGCGTCGGCAGGCCGCGGACGGGGGCTGCGACGTGAGCCCGCTTCTGTTCCTCGGCGCCGCGCTCGCCGGAGGCATCGGTGCGGCGCTGCGGTACGTCGTCGACCGCGGCATGGCTCGGCTCGCCGGACGCCGCTTCCCGTGGGGCACCCTCGTGGTCAACGTCTCCGGCTCGTTCGTCCTCGGCCTCGTCACCACGGCGCTGCCCGATGCGGTGGTCCTGCTGGGAGCGGGCCTCCTCGGCGGATACACGACCTTCAGCACGGCCATGCTCGACACGGTGGCCCTGTGGCGTGACGGGGAGCGGCCGGCATCGGCGTTCAACGCCCTCGGCATGCTGCTGTCCGGCCTGGTGGCCGCGGGCCTCGGCCTGGCTCTCGGCGCCGTCCTGTAGTCGAGGAGCCCGACGCTCCCAGCATCCTCACAAACCGGAAATGTACAAACGTACATGTACGGATGTTCGAGGGGGCGGGATGAAGCAGGCCACACGCCGCAGACGGAACCCCGAGGCGCGACGTCGGGAGATCGTCGCCGCCGCATCCGAGCTCATCGTCGAGGTGGGCGCCGAGGCGGTCACGCACCGCAAGGTCGCCGCGCGCGCAGGCGTGCCGCTCGGCGCGACGACCCAGTACTTCGACACCCTCGACGACCTCCGTGGCGCGGCCTTCCGCGCGCTCGCCGATGAGGTCGATGCGCGCCTCGACGGGGTCAGGCAGACGCTCGCCGAACGGGGCGACAGTCCCGAGGTGATCGCCGCCCTCGTGTTCGAGAGCCTCGATGACCACCATGCGCTCCAGGCCGATCGTGCCGTGGTCACCGCCGCCGTGCACGACCCCCGGCTGCGCGAACTCGCGCGCCACCTCTCGGACCGCCTCGTCGAACTGCTCGAGCCCTCCTATGGCGAAGATCGTGCCAGAGCGGCGATGATCTTCATCGACGGCGTGATGTGGAGCATGCAGATCCGCGACACCCCTCTCGAACAGTCCTTCATCGAGACCGCACTGGCGCGGATCCTCGGAGATTCCGTCTCCACCCCCTCCGCCGCGACAGCCACACCCTGACACCGAGGACACCGCCTTGTCGAAACTCGCCATCCTGAGCCTGAAGAACCGCGCGCTCATCGCCCTCATCACCATCGTTGCGGCGGTGTTCGGCGGACTCGCGCTCACGAACCTCAAGCAGGAGCTCATCCCCTCGCTCGAGCTCCCGGCGCTCGTCGTCATGACGACCTACCCCGGGGCATCACCCGAGGTCGTCGAGAACGATGTGTCGACGCCGGTCGAGTCGGCCATCCAGGGGGTGCCGGGGCTCGAGTCGACCACCGCGACCAGCACGACCAACGCCTCGATCGTGCAGGCGATGTTCGCCTACGGCACGAACCTCGCGACGGCGGAGCAGAAGATCCAGCAGGCGATCAACCGGATCTCGTCGCAGCTGCCCGAAGACGTGACCCCGCAGGTGCTCTCGGTGTCCATCGACGACTTCCCGGTGATCCAGGTCGCCGTCACCGGATTCGAGGACGCCGACAACGCGCAGGCCGAACTGGAGTCCGTCGCGATCCCCGACCTCGAAGACGTCGACGGGGTCAATGCCGCCGAGATCGTGGGCGGCGTCGGTCAGCGCATCAGCATCACTCCGGATGTCGCGAAGCTCGCGGCGGAAGGGCAGAGCACACAGGCGATCAGCAACGCGCTGCAGCAGAACGGCACGCTCTTCCCCGGTGGCGACATCACCGAGAGCGGCCAGACGCTCACGGTCCAGACCGGGGCGAAGATCACCTCCGTCGACGAGATCGCCGCCCTCCCGCTCGTCGGGACGGCTCTGACCATCGGCGATGTGGCGACCGTCGTGCAGGAGTCCGATCCCGTCACATCGATCTCGCGCGTCGACGGTGAGGACGCCCTGTCGATCTCGATCACGAAGCTGCCGGCCGCCAACACGGTCGAGGTGTCGAACGGCGTGATCGCCGCCCTCGACGAGATCGGCGAGGCCTTCCCCGACGCCGAGTTCACGATCATCTTCGACCAGGCCCCGTTCATCGTGCAGTCGATCGAGACGCTGGCGACCGAAGGCCTGCTCGGCCTGGTGTTCGCGGTGATCGTGATCCTGGTGTTCCTGCTCTCGATCCGCTCGACGCTCGTCACCGCGATCTCGATCCCGACCAGCGTGCTCATCACGTTCATCGGGCTGCAGGCGTTCGGCTACTCGCTCAACGTGCTGACCCTCGGCGCCCTCACGATCGCGATCGGTCGTGTGGTCGACGACTCGATCGTGGTGATCGAGAACATCAAACGCCACTATGTGGGCGACGCCGACAAGGGCGATGCGATCCGCCTCGCCGTGCGCGAGGTCGCGATGGCGATCACGGCATCGACCATCACGACGGTCGCGGTGTTCCTGCCGATCGTGTTCGTCGGCGACATGGTGGGCGAGCTGTTCCGTCCCTTCGCCATGACCGTGACCATCGCCATGGTCGCCTCGCTCCTGGTCGCCTTGACGATCGTCCCGGTGCTCGCCTACTGGTTCCTCAAGCCCGGCAAGCCGCTGCTCGACGAGCACGGGAACCCCATCGACCCAGAGCACCCCGATGCGCCGCCGACGCAGTTGCAGCGGGTGTACCGCCCGATCCTCGGCTGGACGCTCAAGCACTCCGGCGTCACGGTGATCCTCGCCGTCGTGGTGCTCGGCGCCACGCTCGCGGCCGCGCCGCTGATGAAGATCAACTTCCTCAGCGACTCGGGCCAGAACACCATGACCGTGACGCAGGATCTGGGCCCGACAGCGAGCCTGCAGACGAAGTCCGATGCCGCGGTCGAGGTCGAGGACGCCCTGCTCGACATCGACGGCATCGAGCACGTGCAGGCGTCGATCGGCACGAGCGGCTCCGCGCTCAGCGACGCCTTCTCCGGCGGCGCCGGCGTCACCTACTCGGTCCTGACCGACGGCGATGCCGACCAGGAGAAGCTGCGGGCCGACGTCCAGGACGCGATCGACGGACTCGGCGACGACGTGGGCGAGGTGTCGGTCGCGGCATCGGCCGGCTTCGGGTCGAGCGACATCGAGATCACGGTTTCGGCTCCGAACGGCGACGACCTGCAGACCGCGACGACCGCGCTCGTCGAGGAGCTCGACGGACGTGCGGGTGTCGGACAGGTGACCGACAACCTCGCCGCGTCGCTGCCGTACATCGCGGTCGTCGTCGACAGGGAAGCCGCCGCCCAGCGCGGGCTCTCCGAGGTCGCCGTCGGCTCGATCGTGTCGAACACGATGCGACCGCAGCAGGCGGGGTCGGTCGAGATCGACGACACCGCCCTGACCGTCTACATCGTCACGCCGAACCCGCCCACCACGGTCGACGCGCTCAGGACGCTCGCGATCCCGACCCCGCTCGGCGTCGTGCAGTTGCAGGACATCGCGACCGTCGAACAGCGCAACGGGCCCACCTCGATCACGACCGAGCAGGGGCGTCGCACCTCGACCATCACGGTGCCGCCGGCGTCGGACAACCTCGCCACCGCGACGCAGTCGGTGAACGAGGCGCTCGCCGCGGTCGATCTGCCGGACGGCGCCTCGGCCGAGGTCGGCGGTGTCGCCTCGCAGCAGGCCGACTCGTTCTCGCAGTTGGGCTTGGCGATGCTCGCGGCGATCCTGATCGTCTACGTGGTCATGGTCGCGACGTTCAAGTCGCTGCGCCAGCCGCTGCTGCTGCTCGTGTCGGTGCCGTTCGCGGCGACCGGTGCGATCCTGCTGCAGATCGTCACGGGCGTGCCGCTCGGGGTCGCCTCGCTGATCGGTGTGCTGATGCTCATCGGCATCGTGGTGACGAACGCGATCGTGCTCGTCGACCTCGTGAACCAGTATCGGGAGAAGGGTCTGTCGACCATCGAAGCGGTGAAGGCCGGTGGCGAGAAGCGTCTGCGGCCCATCCTCATGACCGCGCTCGCCACGATCTTCGCACTGACCCCGATGGCGCTCGGCATCACCGGGCACGGCGGCTTCATCTCGCAGCCCCTCGCCATCGTCGTCATCGGCGGCCTGATCTCGTCGACCGTGCTCACGCTGATCGTGCTGCCGACGCTCTACAACCTCGTCGAAGGGGCGAAAGAGCGGCGGGCCGCGCGCCGTGCCGGTGGCTCGGATGCGGGAGGGACCCCGGCGCCGCACGCTCCGACCGGACCCGAGGTGCCCGGCGCCGCTGCCGCATCCGGACCGGTGCTGATCGACGCCTCGGGCCTGCCGCTCGCACCGCAGATCACCCGGCGCGAACTGCGCGAGCGCGGGGAGTAGGGCGAACCACGCTGCGGTCTCGTGCGAAGGCACAGACCGCAGCGCGAGGGCCGGCGAGTCGACCATCGACTCGCCGGCCCTTTGTCATGCGGACACCGTCCCGCCTTGGCGGAGAACCCGATCCCGGCTCAGCGTGCGCGTCGGCGGACGCCGATGAGGCCGCCGCCGATGAGGAGGAGCAGCGCGGCGACCCCCGCGGCGGCGAGCGGTGCCTCCGATCCGGTCGTCGCCAGACCACGTCCGTCCGCTGCGTCGGACACGACGGCGGTCGTGCCGCCGCCGGGGTGGGTGCCGTCGCCGGGATCGGTGCCGCCATCGGGCGTGGTACCGGGCGTGGGGAGCGGCACCACGATCGGCTCCCGCAGCGACGTCCATGCGTCTGCAGTGCGGTTATGGAACGTCGAGGGTCCGCCACCGTCGAGAGTGCGCCGCAGGAAGGCGCCGATGCCGTACTCGCCGTCGTCCGTGAGGACCCCCGCCGGGACGCGGATCGTCACGCCGAACGAGTTGTCGGTGTAGCGCATGCTCTCCCGATAGAGCTGCCCGTACCGCGTCTCTCCGCTCGTGGCGATCCATTCGCGGTGGCCTTCCTCTCCGGGAGCCCAGCTCCCGGCGGCGAAGAGCCCGACGTCGAGGGAGTAGCTGTGACCCTCTTCGTCCTGGGGCATCTCGAACCCTGCGCCGGTCACCCAGATCGAACCACCGCCTTCCGGTGTGAAACCGGCCAGCGGTCGCGCGCTGAGCTGCGGTCGGCCCGTGGCGGCGACCACGGTGTAGGCGACCGCGTCGGTGCGGACGCTGATGCCCGCCTGGGTCGTCGCGACGCCCCGCAGCAGCGTGTCGTGATCGCCGAGGGTCGCCGCCGGCAGCGTGAAACTGTCTTTGGCCCCCAGTTGCAGGCGTCGGTATTCGGTGCCGGGAACCGTCGTCCACGTGCGTCCGTCGTCCGTGCTGCGCTCCACGGCGAACTGCTTCGCGACCGGCATGCCGTCGGAGGTGAAGGCGAACGTCGGTCGCGTGCCCTCGATCGCATGCACCGGAAGCGGCTGCCCGGTGAGTTCGAGCGCACGGTAGGTCGTCGTGCGTACGTAGAAGTGACCGGTCACCACCGTGCCGACGGCATTCGTCCCGGTGAGCCGGATGAACCGGTCGTGCAGGGTCGCCCGGTCCACGGAGTCCACGCGCCAGGTCGGGGAGTTCTGACCGGTGACCGGGGTGTAGGGGCCGCCCGGTTCGGGAGCCGTCTCCCACTGATAGGAGTCGGCGCCGTCGATCTGCGCCGTGAACGTGACGGGGTGGCCTTCGACGAGCGGGCGGTCGCGGTCGATGCCGACGTGCGTGCGCACCAGCGGTATCTGCGCCGGTTCGTCCTTCTCGCCGAGCGTGATCACGATCGGCGAGCCGGCCTTCTCGCGGTCGCTCGGGCCGCCCGAGGTGTGCCAGTAGCTCTCGAGCTTCGTCTCGTAGTGGAAGTCGACGAAGCTCTCGGGCCAGGCACCCCATCCGGGGAGCTCTTCGCGACAGCCGACGGGCGCCGGCCCGAGTCCGCGTCGCCCGCAACGGCGAGGGGCGCGTAGTCGACACCGGTGAAGTCGGGCGTCAGGGTGAGCGTCTCGCCGGAGATGACGACATCCGAGAAGGTCGCGACGGTGGCCGTGCGAGCCGGCACCGGAGACTTCGTCGTGGGATCCGACATCGAAGACGCCCACCCTCCGACCGTGGCGGTGAGCGTCGCGGTGCCGTCGCCGGGGAAGGTGAGCTTCGGGTCCTGATCCACCACGGCACCATGCCGCCGTAACCGTTCGCCTGTGCCGCGCCCGTCCATTGCAGCATGCCGGAACCGCTGGCCGCATCGATCGTGCCGCGTCCGGCGTTGAACTGCATGCGCTGACCGAGTTCCGTTCCGCGGGCGCCCAGGCACACGTTCTGACGCGTCACTGGAACCGCGGAGCCGTCGGCGAGCCGTTTGACGATGCGGACATCGCCCTGTGCGGCGGCGAAGTCGAGCTGCGTGCCGGCGGAGAAGAACCAGCAGCCGTCGCCCGCGGGGTTCGCCACCTGATGGAGGGCGTTCACACCCCATTCCAGGCGGACGTCGGAGTAGGCGTCGCTCTCCTCGGCGGCAGCCGCCGGATGGGGGATCAGGATGCCGGCCAGCAGTGACAGTCCAGCGAGCGCGGCGGCGAGGTGACGCCGTCGTCGATAGGGCATGGGAATGCTCCTCGGGGTGTGGGGAGATATGACCGGGAATCGATCGGTCCCACTATATTTAGGTAAGGCTTACCTAAGCAACCACGAGAGGAAGAGGTTCAGGAGAAGGCGATGCCCCAGTGCAGCGTCCACGACTCGTCGGTCGAGAGGCGGCGGATCCCGAGGCCGCTGTTGAGCGCGTCGGCCGGAGCGGTCATCGGCTCGATCGCCACCGCGAGGCGCTGACCCGGGTACGCGGGCGTCGTGTAGACCTGCACGTAGTCGAAGCCCTCGCCCTGCCAGAGGGTCACGCGGCGACCATCGGGCGCGGTCAGCGAGTGGCGGACGCGCCCGTCGGCGTCGCGGCCGAGATCCGTGAATCCGGTGTCGAGCGTCACCTCCCGAGGCGGACACCGTCTCGAAGAGCGGAGTCGACCGGGCGCGTGCCGGTGGGGAGCATCCGCTCGTCGGTCACGAACGCCGTCTCGGCGGGAACCCGCAGCACGAGGTCGTGCGGGTCGACGTCGCCGATGGTCACGAACGGATGTGTGCCCAGGGCGACCGGCGCGGAGGATACCGAACGATTGGTGAGCGTGTGCGTCACCTCGATGCCGTCCGGCGTGAGGGTGTACGTCGCCGACGTCTCGATCAGATAGGGGTAGCCGGTCTGCGGCACGATCGTCGCCCGCAGCACGGCTTCGGCATCGGTGTGCGAGACCTCGTAGGCCGTGAACCGCAGCAGGCCGTGACTCGCGTTGTGGAGCTTCGGTTCGGTGATCGCCAGCGTGCGCGAGGTACCGCCGTCGTCCCATTTCCCGTCGCGCACCCGGTTCGGCCACGGGGTGAGGACCACCCCGGAGCACGCCGGGGTGGGCTGGTCGAGGGGATACGGCGGCACGACGTCGACGCCGCCGACGCGCAGCGCACGAAGCGATGCGCCGACCTGGGCGATCTGCGCCGTGACATCGCCGCGGTGGAGGGTGATCTGGGCGCCGGTGGGGGAAGCGGTACTCACCTCGTCATCGTACGGCCAGCCCCGGGTCGGCACTCTCCCAGGGGGACCAGGTAGTATCGAACGGTCGGCTTCGGACATCTGCGCGTTGGCGCGGACGTTTTATGTGTGTGAAGTGTGAGTCCAGGGGCCGATGGTGAGCGTCGCTCGACGCTAATCAACCATCACATGAATGGCCCCGGCCGCTGACAGTCCGGAACCCCGCTGGTCGAGTTCGACCATGCGCTGGGTGCATGCGCGTGCGCGCTGCGCTGTTCTCGTGCGAGAACACAGGAAGACATCGCAATGCCGAAGAACAAGAAGCCCCGCGGAGGGCGTCCGTCCGCCAACTTCGAGCCCCGCTACGGAGCCAAGAAGACCTCCTTCCACGACCGTCATCACGCAGCTCCCGCCCGTGACGGTGCGCGCGACGAGCGCGGTGGACGGGCGGATGCCGGCGACCGCCGCTCCGCTTCCGCCGCGGGCGGCTATGACCGCCGCCCCGGCAGCCGGAGTGCCGGCCACCGTGGCTACCGCCCGGCCGAGGCGGAGTCGGGTGCGCCCAAGCAGCGCTGGAACGCGTCGGAGCGTGCCGGCCGCGATGAGGCCCGCGGCATCCGCAACCGTGCCGAGTCGGGTCGCCGCGAAGCCCCGCACCACCGCAACGACGAGCGCTCAGAGCGCCCCCGGTACAACGACCGCTCCGGCGCCGGTCGCTTCGACGACCGTCCCCGTCGCGACGACCGCGGCGGACAGCGCCCGACCGGTCCCGGTACCTACCGTGACGACCGTGGCGGAGACCGCCCCCGCTACGACCGCGACGAGCGTCCGCGCCGTGACGACCGCGGTGCCGGCAGTCAGCGACAGGGCTTCCGCGACAACGACCACCGCGACGGCGGACGTCCCCGGTTCAACGACCGTGGTGCCGAGCGCCCCGGTTCAACGACCGCGGCAACGACCGTCCGCGGTTCGACCGCGACGAGCGCCCCGGCGCGACGACCGTGCCGGTGACCGCACCCGCTCGAACGACCGCGGGACCGAGCGTTCGTACGATGCCGACCGCGCCCGTCGCGCCTTCGACCGCGACCGCACGCAGCGCTCCTTCGAGGGGGACGCGAGCGTCCGTCGACCGGCGGTGCCTACCGCAGCGAGCGCCCGCGTCCGCTGACGTCGGACACGCGCGGTCGTCCGGCCCGCAACGACCGCCCGAGCCGCAACGACTGGAACGCCACCAGCCGCCCGGCATCGACCGGAGCCAAGTTCGAGCCGACCGACGACGTCGTGCACGAGCGCCTCGAGGCGAAGTCCGTCGCCGCCGTCGAGGTCGACGGTGTGAGCTTCGGTGACCTCGGTCTCGGCTCCAACATCGTCGAGACCCTCGTCGGCATGGGCGCGGCGACGCCGTTCCCGATCCAGGCCGCCAGCATCCCCGCCGTCCTCGGCGGACGCGATGTGCTCGCCCGCGGTCGCACCGGATCCGGCAAGACCATCGCGTTCGGTGCCCCGCTCGTCGAGCGCGTGCTGCAGTCGCAGGCCGGCAAGCGCCGGGAGTTCGGACGGTCACCGCGTGCGATCATCCTCGCTCCGACGCGCGAGCTCGCGCTGCAGATCGACCGCACCATCCAGCCGATCGCCCGCAGCGTGGGTCTGTTCACCACGCAGATCTACGGTGGTGTGCCGCAGGGCCGCCAGGTGGGCGCGCTCAAGAAGGGCGTCGACATCGTGATCGGCACCCCCGGCCGTGTCGAAGACCTCATCAACCAGGGCAAGCTCGACCTCTCTGACTGCCGCATCGCGGTGCTCGACGAGGCCGACCACATGTGCGAGCTCGGATTCGTCGAACCTGTGCAGCGGATCCTGCGTCACACCGCGGACGGCAGCCAGAAGCTCCTCTTCTCGGCGACGCTCGACCGTGAGGTCGCCGCGCTCGTCGACGAGTTCCTCGTCGACCCTGCCGTGTACGAGGTCGCGGGGGAAGACCAGGAGTCCAGCACGATCGAGCACCGCGTGCTCGTGATCGAGCACCGTGACAAGGCCGACATCCTCACCTCGCTCGTCGACCGCGAGGGCAAGACGCTGGTCTTCGCCCGCACCCGCGCCTACGCCGACATGCTCGCGGAGCAGTTCGACGATGCGGGCATTCCCGCCGTCTCGCTGCACGGCGACCTGAATCAGGCCAAGCGCACGCGCAACCTCGAGCGTCTGACCTCTGGTCGCGTGAACGTCCTCGTCGCCACGGACGTCGCCGCCCGCGGCATCCACGTCGACGACATCGACCTGGTCGTCCAGGCCGACGCTCCGGACGAGTACAAGACGTACCTGCACCGCTCCGGTCGTACCGGCCGTGCGGGTCGCTCGGGTCGCGTCGTCACGCTCATCACGCGTCAGCGTCAGCGTCGCATGACCGAGCTGCTCGACCGTGCCGAGATCGACGCGCCGTTCGAGAACGCGCGTCTGGACGACGACATCATCGAGGAGATCGCCGGCCGCATGCCGACCGCGGCCGCTCACGAGCTGACCTCCTCCGCACGAGGCCCCGTCCCGCTCCCGCGGGCCGGGGCCTCTGTCGTCCCCTCTCGAATCCCGTCCCGCCGTGCGGCCCGAGTGCGGCATCGCGCCGAGTGCACGGGATCCTCGCGCGAAGAAGCCGTGCGCTCGGCAGCATCCCGCGCGCTCGGCGGAACGGAGGCGGGGCGGGGGGCGGGGCTACGCGGGGAGTTCGTGCACGTGCACGGTGGAGGTCAGGTTCGTGCCGTTGAGGTCGAGGTAGATGACGCCCTCGGTCACGGTGAGGGTCATGGTGTTGCGCCGCTCGATCAGTGCGGCCGCGGTGTCGATGAACCCGGGGTCGAAGCTGTGGACGCGGATGTCCTCGCGGCGATGGATGCGCTTGTCGGCCCACGGTGCGATCACCTTGGCGGGGTCGCGGTGCGTGTAGACGACCGTGCGCGCGGCGAGGCGACTGCCGTAGTGCAGCCGTTCGGCGTCGGGCGCCCCGATCTCGACCCAGGTCGTGATCAGCCCGGTGAGGTCGCGCACCAGGACGGCCGGCTCCTCTGTCGAGGAGATGCTGCCGCCGAACGCGATGCCCTCACCGAACTCGAGGCCGTAGGCCAGCACACGGGTGAGCATGTACGCGTCGGTCTCGGAGGGATGCCGTGCCACGCGGAGGGAGTAGTCCTCGTAGACGCCGCGATCGGTGTCGGCAAGCTGCACCTCGAACGTGTGGACTGTCGAACCGATCGCCATGCTCCCGAGCCTACGCGGACGTGAGACCCGCGCCCGACCGCGGTGTCAGAACAGCATCGGCTGCGCGGGTGCGGCCGCCGCGCGCCCGCTGGGGGTGAAGACCACCGGCCCGGGGGACGATGCACCCGTCTGCACGTGCCCCTGTCCTGGTCGGAGTCCGCGCCGGGGTAGTCGTCTTCGTGGCGGCCGTCGAGACCGTGCATGCGGATGAGCGGGCGAGCCCGCTTCGAGAGCCACTGCCGATAGCCCTTCGGCGCCTCGGCCGAAGCGCCAGGATAGAGGCCCCGATACGAGGAGACGAGGTCAGGTCGATGAGCCTCGAGCCATTCGAAGAACCACGGCTTGACGCCGGGGCGCAGGTGCAGGGCGCCGTAGATGACGCTGCGGGCCCCTGCCTCCTTGATGCGCAGAAGGGCGCTGTCGATCGCGGCCAGAGAGTCGGTCATGTGGGGCATGATCGGCATCAGGAACACGGTCACGGGGAAGCCCGCGTCCGATAGGGCGCGCACCGTGTCGAGGCGGGCCTGGGTCGTCGGGGCTCCTGGTTCGATCGCCTTCTGCAGCTCGTCGTCGTACATCGCGATCGACATCTGCACGTCGACGGGCACCCGCTGTGCGGCTTTCACGAGCAGCGGGATGTCTCGGCGGATCAACGTGCCCTTGGTGAGGATCGACATCGGGGTCCCGGAGGCCGCCAGTGCCTCGATGATGCCGGGCATGAGCGTGTAGCGACCCTCGGCCCGCTGGTACGGGTCGGTGTTGGTTCCGAGGGCCACGGTCTCGTGCTGCCAGCTGCCTTTGCGCAGCTCGCGCTCGAGCACCTCGACGACGTTGACCTTGACCACGATCTGCGAGTCGAAGTCGGAGCCGCCGTCGAGGTCGAGGTACTCGTGCGTCCCTCGGGCGAAGCAGTAGACGCACGCGTGGCTGCATCCGCGGTAGGGGTTGATCGTCCACGCGAAGGGCATACGTGACGCGCCGGGGACGTGGTTCAAGGCGGACTTCGACAGCACCTCGTGGAACGTCATCCCCGCGAACTCGGGAGTGGTGAGCGATCGCAGCACGCTCGAGCGGTCTTCGAGTCCCGGCAGCGCCGCCGCGTCGGTCTCTCCGAGTTTCTGTCCCTGCCACCGCATTCCTCCATTCGAACAGAAGAACGATGATGACGCAAGCGACTCTCAGAGATATCTTCGAATGCGAAGATGGACCAATGCCCCTTTCGCCGCACGCACAGCATGCGGCTCCGCGCTCCCCGCTCCGTGGACCCGCCCTGCCGCTCGGTGTCGCTCTGACCGCGATCGGGATCCTGTTCTCCCTGGGCTCCGCTCCCATCGCCTCGTCGGACGCGGAGCCCATGCCGGAGCCGGTCGTGGTGATGCAGGTTCCGACCGTGCAGGTGGGGGCGACGACCGCAGCCGATCCCTGCGCCGACACCGCCGTGCAGCAGGCTCTCTCGAACGGTGACGATGCCGCGGCGATCGCGGGTTTCGGAGGTGGGGCGGCCTTCCGTGAGGCGGTGGTCGCCGGCAATGCTCCGTGCGTCTCGCTCAGCGATCCTGCACGCCTCTGGGTCGTGGTCAACAAGAGCCGCCCGCTGGACCCGCCGGAGTACGAACCCGCCGACCTCGACGCCGTTCCGCTGCAGATGACCACGCTGTCCGGTCGCGTGCGCTCCGACGTCGCGGCCGCCGTCGGGCGGATGGCCGATGCGGCGTCGGCCGCAGGCGTCGGGCGGCTCGGCGCGAACAACGGCTACCGCTCCTATGGGCTGCAGGTGACGACCTACGCCGCGCACGTCCGCTCGCAGGGGCAGCAGGATGCGGATGCCGGTTCCGCGCGGCCGGGGCACAGCGAGCACCAGACCGGGCTGGCCCTCGACGTCGTCGCCTGCGGGTCGGGCTGCGGCGGACTCGACGGTTTCGGCGGGACCGCGCAGAGCGACTGGGTCGCCGCACACGCGTGGGAGTACGGGTTCATCGTCCGCTACGAGCAGGTCGGCACGCCCGTCACGGGCTACGCGCCGGAGCCGTGGCACCTCCGCTACGTCGGCGTCGACCTCGCCACGGCCTATCACGACGGCGGATATCACACGCTCGAGGAGTTCTTCGGGCTCCCCGCCGCCCCCGATTACGCCCACTGAATCGGGCGCGGACCTCCTGGTTGCGGCATCCGACAACCGCGGTACCGAGTGTCACCGTTTATGGGATGCATTCTCACAACGTCCTGTCCCGGCCGCTTCCTGACACGTAGAATCACCGGAGCAACGATGCATGAGACGTTCAGGAGGACGGCATGGAACGCGACATCTACGAAGAGGATCACGAGGCTTTCCGCGACCTCGTCAAGGATTTCGTCAAGCGCCACGTGACGAACGAGGCGATCGAGAAGTGGGACGCCGCCGGTGAGATCGACCGGGCGACCATGCTGGCAGCCGGCGAGGCAGGTCTGATCGGACTGTCGGTCCCCGAGGAGTTCGGCGGGGCCGGGATGCTGCAGGACTACCGCTTCCGCACGATCGTCATGGAGGAGGTCATCGCCTCCGGCGCCGGTTCGCTCGCGGGTGCCTTCGGCATCCAGGACGACCTGGCCGTGCCCTACCTCGTGCACATGGGAACGCAGGAGCAGAAGGAGAAGTGGCTGCCCCGCATGGCCACGGGCGAGGTGCTCGGCGCGCTCGCGATGACCGACCCCGGTGCGGGCTCGGATCTGCGCGGCATCAAGACCAACGCCAAGAAGGTCGACGGCGGTTACATCCTCAACGGCGCGAAGACGTTCATCTCCTCCGGCACGACGGCCGACGTCGTTGTGACCTTCGTCAAGACCGGCGAGGGCAACCGTCCTGACGCATTCAGCCTGCTGCTCGTCGAGAAGGGCATGGAGGGCTTCGACCAGGGCAAGAAGCTCAGCAAGATGGGCTTCCACGGCTGGGACACGGCCGAGCTCAGCTTCACCGACGTGTTCATCCCCGACGAGAACCTGATCAGCGGCAAAGAGGGTCAGGGCTTCATCCAGCTGATGCTGAACCTGCCGCTCGAGCGTCTCTCCATCGGCGTCGCCGCTGCGGCCGCCGCGCAGGCCGCTCTCGACTGGACCGTCGCCTACACGAAGGACCGCGAGGCGTTCGGCGAGCGCATCGCCGACTTCCAGAACACCCGCTTCCGCCTCGCCGACATGTCGGCGACCACCGATGCGATGTGGGCGTACATCGACCGCGCGCTGCTCGCCTACAAGAACAGCACGCTCACCGCCGAGGACGCCGCGAAGGTGAAGTTCTGGGCGACCGAGCGCGAGTGGGAGGTGCTCGACATGGGTGTGCAGCTGCACGGCGGCTACGGCTACATCATGGAGTACCCGATCGCCCGCGCGTTCACCGACGCCCGAGTGCACCGCATCTACGGGGGCACGAACGAGATCATGCGCGACCTCGTCGGACGGCAGATCGCCGGCAAGCGCTGACGCGACCGCATCGAAGAGGCCCCGGATGTCGCATCGGGGCCTCTTCGCGTCTCCGCCGCGGTTCGGTGGCACCGGTGGTGCCACCGTTCGACCCCGCGGTCGGCTCCGAGGTGCGCAAGACACGACCGGCCGTGCTGGTGAGCAACAACACGGCGAATGCGGTCGCAGCACGGCGATCGCAGGCGACCGTGACCGTCGTGCCCGTCACGTCGAACGTCCAGCGCGTGCTGCCATTCCAGGTGCTGCTCCCGGCTGCCGCAACCGGGATCGACCGTGACTCCAAGGCTCAGGCCGAGCAGGTGCGCACGATCTCGGTCGCGCGGATCGTCCGGCCGGTCGGATGGGTCCCGGCCGAACTGATGGCCGCGATCGACGAGGCGCTGCGACTGCATCTGTCGCTCTGAGGTGCCGTCACGCCGCCACTTGTATCGGACGTCGTGGCCTCCGCGCCGTCCGCGAGAGCATGAGGTTCGCGCCCTCGTGGGGAATAGCACCGTGAAACCCCTGTTCACACGACGATTCATCGACCCCGGCAGCGATCGTCGAGACTTTCGTGACTTGTCTCTTCAGGGGATACATGTCCTGCACGATGATCGATACATGTCGGATACGAGATGTCCGACCAGGGGAACGACGGAGTCCCCACACCCGCTCATCGAAGAGGCCGGAATGTCCACTCTCACCATGCCGCTGCTCGACCGCACGTCGACAGCACCGATCTGGTTCCAGATCATGCGCGCCATCGAGGCCGAGATCGCCCAGGGCACCTGGGCTCCCGGCGACCGGTTGCCGAGCGAGAGCGAGCTGCGCGCGCACTTCTCGGCGTCGCGCACCTCGATCCGCGACGCGCTGTCTCGTCTCGAGAGCGCCGGGATCATCTCGCGCCAACAGGGCAAGGGCGCCTTCGTCGAACGCGCACAGGGGCCTTCGGCGTGGACGCTCCCCTCCGCGCCCAGCCTTCTCGGCGAATACAGCGAAGACGGCCGCAGCGCCCTGAGCTCCGAGATCCTCCGCGCCGGCATCGAGCCGCTCCCGTCGTGGGCGGCCGCGGTCGTCGGACGCGAATCACCCGACGGCACGGGTTTCGTGCTGGAGCGCGTGCGCGCCGTCGGCTCCCGCACCGCCGTGCACGTCATCAACTACCTGCCGTCGCGCTTCGCCGGGGTGCTCCCGACCTCCGCGATCCGCGGGCGAGCCTCTACGCCGCGATCCGGAACGTCGCGGGAGTCCGCATCGCCCGCATGCACCGCACGATCGAGGCGGTCGCCGCCGACCGCGTGCTCGCCGCGTTGCTCGAGGTCGAGCCCGGGCATCCGATCGTCGTCGTCGAAGCCGTCGCCTACGACCAGGCCGGCCAGCCCATCGACTTCTCGCGCGCGTCAGTGCGCACCGACCGCCTGCGCGTCAGCGTCGACACCGGGTTCGACGCCGCCGGCATCTCGACCGAGACCGCCTCCGGCCGCTACCCGACCGCGCTGCGCTGACCCGCCTTCCACTCACCGACTCTCTGGGAGCCCTGCACATGACCGACCACCGCATCCTCGTCATCGGCGACAGCTACATGAACGCCGAGATCTTCGTCCGCGCGTTCGCCCAGCGCGGGATCGCGGCCGACGCGGCCACGATGACGATCACGACGCCGACGTGGGACACCTCCTCGATCCGGGAGTACGAGGGCGACCCCGCGGAGGTCGCCCTGGTCGCTCGGGGGTACGACGTCATCGCGTTCCATGCGGCGCCGGTGACCGCCGACGTGCTCGCCGCCCTGCCCGATCTGCGACTGGTCGGATGCGCCCGCGGCGGCCCGGTGAACGTCGACCTCGACGCCGCACATGAGCGCGGCGTGCGGGTCACGACCACGCCGGGCAAGAACGCCGACGCGGTCGCCGACCTGACCATCGGCTTCCTGATCTCCCTGATCCGCAACGTGCCCGCCTCCCTCCGAGACGTCGACGAGCGGGTCGCGGACGGTCGCCCGCTGGCCGAGTCGACCTTCGAAGGCGCGCGGTGGTTCGGCCGCGAGGTCAAGGGTCTCCGGCTCGGTCTCATCGGCTACGGCAACGTCGCCCGACTGGTCGCCGCTCGTGCGCGCGCGCTCGGAGCCATGATCACCGTCTACGACCCGTTCGTCGACCCGGCGTCCGTGCCCGACGCCACCATCGTCTCCGATCTCGACGCGCTGCTCGCCGCCAGCGACGTCGTCAGCGTCCACGCACGCGCGACCGCAGAGAACCGGCACATGATCGGTGCCGAGCAGATCGCGCGCATGCCGGAGGGAGCGTTCCTCATCAACACGGCGCGGGAATCGCTCGTCGACGAGCAGGCCCTCCTCGACGCGCTGCGCAGCGGCAGGCTCGCGGGGGTCGCACTCGACGTGAACGAGCCGGACGGACCGTGGCGCGAGCTGGTCGCCGAACCGAACCTCATCCTCACGCCCCACCTCGCCGGGGCGACCGAAGAGACCCTCGTCCGCGGTGCCGACATGCTCGCCGCCGAGGTCGAGAGCTTCCTGGCAGACGGGAGCCTCCGATGGGAGCGATGACCGAGGTCTTCCTCGCGATCGACGCCGGCACCGGATCGGCGCGCGCACTCGCCTTCGACATCGAAGGGCGGCTCGTGACCCAGGCCGCACGCGAGTGGACGCACGATGCGGTCGCCGGTCACCCCGGTGGCACGGTCTTCGACACCGAGGGCGGATGGCGTGCCATCGCGGCCGCCGTCGCCGAGGTGGTCGCGCGGCTCGGTGATCGACGGGTGGCAGCCGTCGCGGCGTCGAGCATGCGCGAGGGCTTCGTCCTGTACGACGCCGAAGGGCACGAGCTCTGGGCCTGCCCGAACACCGACGGACGAGCCCGCGCGGAAGCCGACGAACTGGTCGCCGAAGGGGTCGCCGACGAGGTGTACCGCACGGCGGGGGACTGGGTGTCGATCACGGCACCGGCCCGGTTGCGGTGGATCGCGCGTCATGAGCCCGGCCTCCTCGCACGCGCCCGCCATCTCGGGATGCTCAGCGACTGGGTCACGACGCGGCTCACGGGTGTCTTCGTCACGGAGCCGACCAGCGGGTCGAGCTCGGCGCTGTTCGACCTCAGGGCACGCGACTGGTCGGACGACCTGGCGAGGCTCGTGGGCGTCGACCGGAGCATCCTCCCCGGTCGTCGAATGCGGAGAGGTCGTCGGGGCGGTCACGCCCGCTGCCGCCGCCGCGACCGGGCTGCCCGTCGGAACCCCGGTCGTCACCGGAGGAGCCGACACGCAGCTCGCCCTGCACGGCATCGCCGCGAGAGAAGGCGTGCCGACGATCGTGGCAGGCACCTTCTGGCAGACGACGGCCGTGACCTCGGAGCCGCTCATCGACCCGGAGCGGCGGCTGCGCACGCTGTGCCACGTCGACCGCGGCAGCTGGATGGTCGAGGGCATCGGGTTCCTGTCGGGACTCGCGATGCGCTGGTTCCGCGACGCGATGTGCCCGGATGCCGCCGCCCTGGGCCGTGCGACCGGGAGGTCGGCGTTCGCCGTGATGGAGGAGTGGGCGGCCGAGGTGCCCGTCGGCGCGAACGGCGTCGTCGCCACCATGGCGAACGTCATGCAGGCCGACGCGTGGCATCACGCCGCGCCGGCCTTCGTGGGCTTCGACATCAACGATGCCGCACGCTCTTCGCGGGGAGCATTCGTCCGCGCGATCGAGGAGTCGGCCGCCATCGTGGCGAGTGCGCACCTCGACATCCTCGCCGCGCTCACGGAGGGACGAGCGGTCTCCGAAGGGACAGTGACCTTCACCGGCGGTTCGAGTGCCGGCGCGCTCTGGCCGCGCGTGATCGCCGGCGTCACCGGCCTCGACACGCGCGTGACCCCGGCGCCGGAGGCGACCTCCTACGGCGCCGCCCGACTGGCGGCGCGCGGCGTGGGCGCCGCCCTGCCCCCGATGGGCGATCCCGACCGGGTCGAGCGCGTCGACCGGAACGAGCACGAGCAGTACCGGGCGGTGACCGAGCGCTGGCACCGCGTGTATCGCGACGTGCTCTCGATCTCCGGACCCGACCTGCCCCCGCTCTTCACGCCCCCGGCGCCGCTCGCGGCCCCCACGACCATTCCCCCACCCGGCTCACGCCCGTCGGCCATGGCCGCTGACATACACCAGAAGGAAGAGAACATGGCAGATCTCGAAGGCAACATCTCCGCGAAGAAGTTCCGCGCCGACACCCCGGCCGTCCGCTTCTCGCAGAACATCCGGGGAGCCGCGAACCTCGATTGGGGCATGCAGAACCGCCTCTCGCGCATCCTCGACCCCCAGACCGGTCGGACCGTCATGCTGGCCTTCGACCACGGCTACTTCCAGGGGCCGACATCCGGCCTCGAGCGCATCGACCTGAACATCGCGCCGCTCGCCGAGTACGCCGACGCCCTCATGTGCACCCGTGGCGCGCTGCGCACCTCGGTGCCGCCGGCGACCAGGGCCGGCCTCGTCCTGCGGGCATCGGGCGGGCCCTCGATCCTCAAGGACCTCTCCGACGAGTACACGGCGATGGCGATGGAGGATGCCGTGCGCATCAACGCCGACGCCGTGGCCGTGCAGGTCTTCGTCGGGGGCGAGCACGAGAGCCGCAGCATCCGCAACCTCACGACCCTCGTCGACGAGGGGTACGCCGCCGGCGTCCCGGTGCTCGGGGTGACCGCGGTGGGCAAAGAGCTCGTGCGCGATGCCCGCTACCTCGGCCTCGCGACCCGCATGATCGCGGAGCTCGGCGCCCAGCTGGTCAAGACCTACTACTGCGACGAGGGCTTCGAAGACGTCGTCGCCGGCTGCCCGGTTCCGGTGATCATGGCCGGCGGCAAGAAGCTCCCCGAGCAGGAGGCACTCACCATGGCCTCCAACGCGGTGCGCGCGGGAGCCGCCGGTGTCGACATGGGGCGCAACATCTTCCAGAGCGCCGACCCCGCCGCCATGATGCGCGCCGTGCGTGCGGTCGTGCACGACGACGTCGACCCGGCTGACGCGTACGAACTGTTCCGCGACGCCACCGAGACGCGGGTGCTCGCATGAGTTCCGAGGTGCTGCGCGCGGCGGATGCCGAACTCCGGTTCGGCGACTGGGGTCCCGGCTACCTGGCGCAGGGTGAGGATGCCGCGTTCGGCGTCGTGGTGCTGCGCCCCGGCGACGAGTTCGCCAACCACCTCCACGAGCACCACACCGAGTCGTTCGTCGTCTTGGAAGGACGCGCCGAGATCTGGCTCGACCGCGACACGCGTCGCGTCGTCTCGGCCGGCGACGTGCTGCGCGCCGAACCGCACGAGGAGCACTTCGTGCGCAACCCGTTCGACGCGACGTTCCGCGCCGTCTTCGTCAAGACGCCCTGGGTCGACGGCGACAAGGTCGATCGACCATGGACGCCGGGCGCCCCCGCATAGACCGAACCACCACCCCACCCGAAGAACATCGAAAGGACAGCACCATGAGTGTGCAACGACGCTCCTCATCCCCCGCGCGCTTCGCGCGCCGCACCCTGCCCGTCATCGCCCTGGCATCCACGGTGGGTCTCGTGCTCGCCGGATGTGCCGGCGATGCCGGCGGCTCCTCCGGCGACGGCGGTGACAAGACCCTCAAGGTCCTCATCGCCGCCCCCCAGGAGGGCGCCGGCGAGATCCTCGAAGCCGACTTCGAAGCCGAGACCGGTGTCGAGATCGAGGTCGAGGTCGTGCCGTACGACCAGATCCAGACCAAGGCGATCCTGGATGCGCAGTCCGGCACCAACAACTACGACGTGATCCAGTACTGGTACACCTCGGTCGGCGCGCTCGCCGACGCGGGGGCGCTCGCCGACATCACCGACTGGGTGGAGTCCGACGAAGACATCGACTCGTCCGACTTCATCGAGGCGATCTTCGGCCCGTACACCCAGTACGAGGGAGCGACCTACGGGTTGCCGATCGACGGCGACACGCACGTCCTCTTCTACAACAAGGCGATCTTCGAGCGGAACGGCGTCGAGGTGCCGACCACGTGGGACGAGTACGTCGACGTGTCGAAGAAGATCACCGACGCCGAGAAGGCGGACGGCGTGTACGGCAACGCGCTCCTCGGCTCGAAGAGCGCGTTCAACATCGGCTCGACCTTCTTCAACCGGCTGGCCACGATGTCGCCCGATCCGATCGACCCGCAGATGCCGCAGCTCGACACGGAGTACGCGGTCGCGGCTGCGCAGTCGATGCTCGACGCCGCACCGTCGGCGCTGCCGAGTCCGCTGGAGATCGGCTTCGAGCAGGCGCTCCCGCAGTTCCTCTCCGGCTCCGTCGGCATGATCGAGTTCTGGACGGACCTCGGCGTCTTCGCCCAGGACCCCGCGCAGTCGAAGATCGTCGACGGCTGGGGTGTGGCCCCACTCCCGGTGGGTCCTGAGGGCAAGGTCTCCGGAGCGCTGAACGCCGGATGGGCGATGGGCATCAGCCCCAACGCGAGCGACGAGGACCTCGCGAAGCAGTTCGTGGCGTTCGCCTCCTCGAAGGAGACCAACGAGAAGCTCATCACCACGACCGGTTCCGGCGTCGATCCGACCCGCACCTCGACGCTCGAGAGCCCGGAGTACATCGAGTTCGCCCCCGAGGTGTCGGCCGTCGCCGCCCAGGTGCTGCCGAATGCGCAGTCCTGGCCGACCTCGCCGCAGGCGCCGGAGATGATCCAGTCGCTGAGCGACAACCTCGCGCTCATGCTGCAGGGCAGCCTCAGCGCCGAACAGGCGATGCAGCAGACCTGGGACTCCTGGCAGTCCCTGGCCGGCTGACCCGCGTCGAACCCGAAAGGACCGCTCATGTCGCAGCACGTCGCCACCCGGCGCGTCGCCCGACGCGCGTCGTGGACAGGCCGAGCCCTGCTCGCGCCCGCCGTCATCGCGATCGTCATCATCGCGATCTATCCGCTCGCGTACATCATCGCCGCCTCCTTCTCGGAGTCGTCGCTGGGGCGGCCCTTCTCCGAATGGGTCGGGTTCGACAACTTCGCGGCCATGCTGGGGGACGGGATCACCCTCCCGTCCCTCGGCAGGTCGCTCCTGTTCGCCATCCCGTCGGCACTCATCGCGCTGGTCGCCGGGCTCGCCGTCGCCCTCTCGCTCGATGCGGCGGTCAAGGGCGGGCGCATCATCCGGGTGCTGCTCCTGCTGCCGCTGATGACCCCGCCGGTCATGGCGGGCGTCATCTGGAAGCTCATGCTGGCCCCGACCGGGGGTCTGCTCAACAACATCGGTCAGTCGTTCGCGCCGGGATCCGAGCCGTTCCTCTTCCTCGGATCGAGTCCTGCCGCGATGATCTCGGTCATCGTGGTGGACGCGTGGCAGTGGACCCCGTTCTGCGTCCTGCTCGTGTTCGCGGCGCTGCAGACGCTCCCGACCGAGGTGTACGAGGCCTCGCAGGTCGACGGCGCCGGTGTCTGGCAGACGTTCTGGCGGATCACGTTCCCGCTGGTGATGCCGAGCCTGATCACGGTGCTGCTGCTGAAGCTCGTCGTCTCGTTCAAGGTGTTCGACCTCGTCTTCATCATGACCAGCGGAGGACCGGGCTTCGACACCACGGTCAGCAGCTACGAGATCTACCGCACCGGCCTGCAGACCTTCGACGTGGGGGCCGCGGCCGCGCAGACTATCGCCTTCCTCGTGCTGGTCACCATCGTCATCCTGCCGCTCAACGCCGTGCGGCAACGTCTGCACAAGGAGGGCTGATCATGTCGCTCACGCTCCGCGCATCCGATCATCGCACCGAGGAGAGGGCGACCGAGACCCTCGTCGTGCCTGCCGCGCGTCGTCGGCGCCGCTCCAAGGTCCGCACGTCCAGCACCTCGCGCCCTGGGCGTCCGTCCGCGGTCGTGACCGCCGTGAAATGGGTCGTGATCGTCGTCGCGATCACGCTCGCCCTGCTGCCCGTGCTGTACATGGTCGGGATGTCGTTCAAGAGCCCCGACGACATCCTGTCGACGAGGATCCTCCCCTCGCGTCTCGCCTTCGAGAACTGGGTGGCCGCGTTCGACAACTGGCCGATCCTCACCTATCTCCGCAACTCGTTCGGAGCCGCCATCGTGGCCGTGCTCGTCGCGCTGCTGGTGTCGATCCCCGCAAACTACGCCATGGCTCGACTCCGTGCCGGCGGCAAGCAGATCCTCGGGTTGATCGTCTCGGCCTATGTCGCGCCGCCGGTCGTGGCGATCATCCCGCTGTTCGTGCTGGTCAGATCGGCGGGTCTCATGGACTCGGTGATGGGGCTCGGGATCGTCGAGGGACTGCTGCTCACTCCGGTGGCCGTCTGGCTGCTGGACGGCTTCTTCCGCGCGATCCCGTTCGAGGTCGATGAGGCGGCTCAGATCGACGGATGCGGACCGCTGCGCACGCTCTGGTCGGTGATCCTGCCGCTCACAGCGCCCGGCATCGTCGCCGTCTCGATCATCGTCTTCATCCTCGCGTACAACGACTTCCTGATCCCGTTGCTGCTGACGCAGAGCATCGACTCGCAGACGCTCCCGGTGGGCATCGCCCTCATGCAGGGCGGTCGCGAGGTCATGTTCGGGCAGATGGCCGCCGCAAGCCTCTCGGGACTGATCCCGATCTACCTGCTGGCGCTCTTCCTCCAGAGGTGGTTGGTGGGTGGGCTGACGCAGGGGAGCGTGAAGTAGGGGTCGCCGAGAGCGCGCGGAGGTCTCATCTACCCGTTCGGGAGCGGTGGATATATTCGAATCTCGACGCTTTGTGGAGGATGGGTGGCCGCGGGCCCGCGGCATCATCTCGCGGAATTCTGGCATCCATTAGTACAGAAATTCGAATGTAACATGTCATCTCGGTAGAGTGAGAGCATGTCCACACTGACCGGGTTGCACGAGGCGATGGCTCATCTCGACGCGGCGTGGGCAGATGCTGCGGGCGCGGGCGATCTGTCCCGCCCGCAGTTGATCGAGGTCGGCGCGGCGCTCGGGGTGCTGCAGCGGCGGCTGGATGCGGTGCATACCGATGTGGCCGCGGGGATCTCGCGGGAGTCGCGTCCGGAACTGGGGGCGGACAGCCTGGCGAAGCAGCAGGGCTTCCGGTCCCCGGCGAGACTGATCGCCGCGACGACGGGGGTCTCGACCGGGGATGCGGTGCGGTTGGTGAAGGTGGGGGAGGCGACCGCCCCACGCACCGACCTGCGGGGAGAGCGGCTGCCCGCGAGGTATCCGGTCGTGCGCGACGCGTTGACCTCCGGTGTGTTGAGCGCCCAGGTCGCGAGTGTGGTCATCGCCGTGCTGGATCGGTGTCGGGTGGTCGCGGGGGCCGTCAGGGTGGCCGAGGCGGAGCGGATGCTGGTCGAGAAAGCGCGGGGGCTGGCGCTCGATGAGGTGCGCAGGCTCGCGGTGCGGGCTGAGGCATGGCTCGACCCCGACGGCGTCGAGCCGAAAGAGGAGGAGCGGCGCGCGAAGCGGTCGTTGACGGTGTTCGAGCGAGACGGGATGGTGCATCTGAACGCCGTCCTCGATGTCGAGACCGCGGCTCCCGTGGTGACCGCGATCCGCGGGTACGTGACCGCCGTGTTCGCCGCACGGCAGGATGCGCCCGACAGTGCGGCCCCGGATGCCGATCGGCGCACGGTGCCGATGATCCAGGTCGACGCGCTCTCCGTGTTCTGCGCCCATGTGCTCGACTGCGACCGGAAGGTCCCGCTCGCCGGGGCGACCGTCGTGGTGCGGATGAGCCTCGAAGACCTCGAGTCCGGGTCGGGGTCGGCAGCCCTCGACGGTCTGGACCATCCGGTCAGTATCGGAGCCGCGCGGCGGATGGCCGCGGGTGGGGGAGTCATCCCGTGCGTGTTGGACGGGGCGAGCGAGATCCTCGACTGGGGCCGGGAGAGACGACTGTTCACCCGCGCGCAACGCCTCGCACTGGTCGAGCGGGATGGCGGGTGCGCGATGTGCGGGTTGCCGCCGGAGATGACGAAGGCGCATCACATCCGGTGGTGGAAGCGCGACCGCGGGCCGACCGACCTGTCGAACGGCGTGCTGCTGTGCGAGACCTGTCACCATCGCATCCACGACAACGGATGGCAGATCCGCATCGAAGGGCCGCGGGTGTGGTTCATTCCCCCGGGCTACGTCGATCCCGCGCGACGACCACGGCTCGGCGGACGCGCACGCTTCGACATCGCGGCCTGACCGCATGGCCACATCGCGGCCTGACCGCATGGCCGTCTGACCGCAAGGCCGTCTGGCCGTGCGGCGGCCTGACCGCACGGCTGTCTGACCGCAAGGCTGCAGAACTGCGCCGCCGTCGAACCTCGCCGCAGAGCCTCGATGGAGAACCTCGCTGGAGACAGGACTGACCCGTCGTCTGACGGTCGCGGGACTCAGCGGCGGCCGACGCCTGCCTTACGGAGCCGGTCGGCGATGAGGATGCCGAGTGCGGTGGCGCCGACGCAGCTGGCCAGAGTGATCGCGAAGAACAGCACCTGGATGCCGAGCGGAAAGGAACCGAGATCGAAAGAAGCCCAGGCGAGAGCCGGATAGACGACACCGACGATCACCGCCCCCGCGTAGTGCAGCCAGGTGCCCCAGTACCGCCACAGCACGAAGAGGAACGGCAGCTCGGTGAAGGCCGCCCACCACAGATTCGTCGCGACGCTGCCGAAGCCATAGCCCGAGAACGGCACGATCACCAATCCCGCCAGCAGGCCGACGAGAAGTCCGACCAGCGGCCGACGCAGCAGGCGGAGGGCGATGACCGAGGGCAGCAGCCAGAGGCCGGCGAGCCCGACGCTGACGAAGGGAAGACCGGGGAACAGGACCGTCGACAGCCAGTTCGCCGGCGCGAGCAGCAGACCGCCGGCAACGCCGAGGGCAGCGCAGGTGAGCAGGATCGCGGTGGGAAAGCGGAATCGTCCGCCCCGCCTGCGACGGGGAACCGCCCCGTCCGCGCGAGCGGCTTCGCCCGCTGCGTCCGCCCCGCTCATGCGAGCGGCTCCGCGGCAGCCTCGCGAGCGGTCTTCGACGCGGGGGAGGCCGCGCCGATCTTCCAGTACCCGCAGAAGCTGACCGCGTTCTTGTCCACACCACGCACGCCGACCAGATGCTTTCGGACGCCCGACGCGAGAGCCTGCTCTCCCGCCGCATACGCGTGGAACGGCGCATCCGGCAGTGCCGTGCGTTCCAGCGTCTCGAGGGCCTGCGCTCCGGGAGCAGCGTCATGAGGCCGTACGATCCACACGAGCTCGACCCCCGAGGGGCGTGCGAAGTCCAGCGCATCCGCCTCGCTCGGCACCTCGATGATCGCCGTGCCGGCGGCCTCGTCCGGCAGCGAAGCGCAGATCGATGCGATCGCCGGCAACGCGGTCTCATCGCCGACCAGGACGACCCGATCGGTGCCGCGCTGCGGGTTGAAGGTGAGGCCCTCGTCGATGATCAGCACGTGCTCTCCCGGCTGACACGTCTCCGCCCAGCGCGACGCGGGGCCGGCGGTCCCGTCGGCGGCCGATCCGTGCAGCACGAAGTCCACATCGATCTCGGCACCGGCCTGCATCGTCGCGGCGCGATACGCGCGGACACTGTAGTTGCGCATCACCGGGCGCTCCCCGTCGGGGATGCGGAGGAACTTCAGGTACCCGAACATCTTGTTGGCCTTCGCCGGCACCCGGTCGAGTCCCGCATCGCCGCCGATCGGCAGGAACAGCCGGAACCACTGATCGAAGCCCATCGGCCGGAACTTCTCGATCTCGCCGCCGCCGAGCGTCACGCGGATCCAGTGCGGAGAGAGACGCTCCGTGCGCAGCACGGTGAGGTGGATGAGTTCGCTGGAGTCGGGCTTGACCATCTTGCTGAACGCCATAGTGCGCCTTTCAGGGAAGCTGCCAGGGGAAGAATGCGATGAAGATGGCGGCGGAGGCCAGCAGCATCGCGACGGTGAACAGGATGTCGCGCGTGCGGAACGGCACGAGGTGCCGCTCGGTGCGCGTGGGATGCGCGCCGAACGCCCGCGAGTCCATGGCCAGGGCCACCCGCTCGGCATGCCGGATCGCCCCCGCCAGGAGAGGGACGATGTAGCCCCAACCGCGGGCGATGCGCGCGAACGGACCGCGTCCCCCGTGGTATCCCCGCACGCGGTGTGCGGCCCGGATCACGGCGAGCTCGTGGCCGAAGCGCGGCACGAAGCGGAAGGCCGCGAGAGCCGTGTAGCCGATCCGGTACGGCACCCGCAGCTGCTGGACGCTCGCCCGCACGAGGTCGGGCCCACTGGTCGTGAGTCCGCCGACGAGCGCGAGGGCGACGATGGAGCCGAGACGCAGAGCCGTCGCGAAGCCGATCAGCAGGGCGCCGCTGTGCAGCGTCCAGTCGCCGATCCGCACGAGCGTCGGAGTGTCCGCGACGAGTGCGGTATCGACCCACAACGAGAAGCCGACGCCCACCAGCAGCATGCCCGCCGGAACGCCGAGCAGCAGAAGGGCGAGGAGGCGACCGGTCAGGCGTGCGCCGATCAGGATCAGGGCATACGCGAGGACGAGGAACGCCGCGGGGGTCGCGAGGTCGCGCACGAAGACGAGCAGCAGCATCGCCGGAGCGAAGCCGGCCACCTTGGCGAGCGGATTGAGCGCATAGAGGAACTGCCGAGGCGATGTGGCCGTCATCCGCGCATACGGGTCGAAGGCGCGAGGTGCGCCGTGAGTGGTGTGTCCGCCGCCTGCGGCATCCGCGCTCACGAGGTCACCCCGAGACCGGCCGAAGCGAGCACCCGCTGCAGGGCGGGCATGCGGAGCCCCGCGTCGGTGAACACCTTCTCATCCTGGAACACGTCGGCGGTGCGCCCGGTCGCCCGCAGGCGTCCGTCGGCGAGCACCACGACATGCGTGGTGTGCTCGGCGACGAGCTGGAGGTCGTGCGTCACGATCACGATCGTCGTCCCCTCGGCGCGCAAGGACTGCAGCAGGTCGAGCAGCTCCGACGCTCTGGCACGGTCCTGTCCGAATGTGGGTTCGTCCAGGGCGAGCACACGCGGTCGGGTGATCAACGCGGTCCCCACCGACAGGCGCCGCTTCTCGCCGCCCGACAGCAGGAACGGATGCACGTCACGCTTGTGTGCGAGGCCGAATCGGGCGAGCATCTCGTCGACCCTGGCGGCGATCTCGGCATCCGGCACCTGCCGCAGCCGCAGCCCGTGGGCCAGCTCGTCGAACACCGTGTGCGCGAGGAACTGGTGCTCAGGGTTCTGGAACACGAACCCGATGCGCTCGGCGAGCTCGCGGGGCGAGGCCGTGCCTGGGTCGATCCCGTCCACCGACACCTGCCCGCGGGGAGGCGGGACCACCCCGGCGAGCGCCTGGATCAGGGTGGTCTTGCCGGCCCCGTTCGCGCCGACGATGGCGGTGAGGCTCCCGGGGGCGAACTCGAGGTCGATCCCCTGCAGGATCTCGGTGCGCCGCCGCCGCACGGTCAGGCCGCGGGTCCGGATGATCGGGGCGTCTCCGCGGTCTGCCTCGTCTGCGCGGTCTGCGCCGTCTCCGCGGTCTGCCTCGATGCCGCGGTCTGTCTCGACGCCGCGGTCTGCGCCGGGTGTCGGTGGGACGGTCGTCGACCCCGCGTCGCCCTCCGTCAGCGGTCGTGCACCGTGCCCACCGGCGTCGCGCGAAGCGAGCGCGACGGCCAGCTCGGTCGGCGTCACCGGCAGCGGATCGAGGGCGAGGCCCCTCTCGCCGAGGCGGAGCGCCGCCAGTGTGGCGCCGGGGAGCCACACGCCCATGGCCACCAGCTCAGCGGCATGTCGGCGGATGACGTCGGCGGCGGGGCCGTCGAACGCGACCCGGCCCTCGTGGTCGAGCACGATCGTTCGGGTCACGAAATCCATCGCGGCGTCGAGGTTGTGCTCGACGAGGAGGATCGCGCGATCGCCGGCGGCGACCACATCGGCCAACGCCGCATACACGTCGTCGATGCCCTGCGGGTCGAGGTTGGCGGTCGGCTCATCGAGCACGATCAGCGGGGACCCCATCGCGAGAGCGCACGCGATCGCGAGTCGTTGCCGCCCGCCGCCGGACAGGTGATCAGGGTTCTCTCCGCGGCGATCCCAGAGTCCGACCCGACGCAGCGCCTCCTCGACGCGCCCGCGCACGACGTCGAGAGGAAGCAGCAGGTTCTCCGGCCCGAAGGCCACCTCGTCGTACACGCTGCCCGTGACGATCTGGGCATCCGGATCCTGGAAGACCATCGCGACCCTGGTGCTCAGCGCGGCCGTCGTCGCGGTCGCCGTGTCGACGCCCCCGGCATGCACGGTACCGACCATGCTCGCCGACAGGGCGTGCGGGATCAGCCCGTTGAGCGCCAGGGTCAGCGTCGACTTTCCGGATCCGGAGGGCCCGAGCAGCAGCACGACCTCGCCCGCGTGGATGTCGAAAGTGACGTCGCCCGGTGAGGGGTGCGGCGCATCGGCGTGGGTGAGTGAGAGCTCACGCACGCGGAGCAGGGGCGCGGATGGGCGCACGGCGGAGTCCCGGGTCGGCGGATCGAACCCTTCTAACTTAGCTGAGCCTTACCTGATTTGCCATCGAGTCCGACGGCCCTCGCAGCTCGGAGAGGCGTCAGCGCCGCGCGACTCCGGCCGTGCGCAGCGCGGAGCCGATCGCGAGTCCCACGGCCGTCCACGCCACCGGCCCGAGGACGGAGATCGCGAGATAGAGGATCTGCGCCCACAGCGGCATCACCGCGAGGTGCGCGGCGAAGAACACGACCACCGCGACGATCACGCCGATGATCCCCGCCGAGAGGAAGAAACGCCATGGTCCCCAGGCGCGATAGCGGGTGAGGGCGGCGACCCCTTCTTGGATCAGACCGAACAGCAGGGCGGTGCCGATGAAGCGCAGGGCCCATGCCGGGTTGAAGGCGCTCGCGATCAGCGCGGCGAAGACGTGCGTGATCAGGGCCACGAGCGGGAGCCGCAGCACCTCCTGCGCGATGATCCCCGGCAGCACGTGCGAGCCGAGCACGAGACCGTAGAGGAACAGCAGCGGGCTCGCCAGCAGGACGGGTGTCACCCATCCGGCGATGCCCGCGAGGATGCCGGTGGCCACTCCGATCGCCGCGCAGACGAGCAGTACTCGAGTCGACAGGACGGGGGTGCGGGCCACCTCTCCAGCTTACTGTCGACCTATCGGGAGGGCGGCCGTGGAAAACCCTGGCCGATCGGCGAGGGCGGGTTGACCGATCGGCCACATCTCGTATCGATCGCCGAGTGCAGGACTATGTTGAGCCGCGGTGCGGCATCGAGGCCGTACCCCGATCATCGGGAGCACCACATGGGTCGAACACCCCTCCGGATGGCAGCAGCCACCACCCTGGCGACGCTGTTCATCGCATCGACGGCAACCACCGGTTACGCGGCGACCGAGGAGGTGACGCACCCCGTCCCGGTCGCCGGCACCCCCGGTCACTACATCGTGGTCATGATGGCCGACCCGCTCGCCAGCTATGAGGGCGACGTCAAGGGTCTGAAGGCGACGAAGCCCGCCGAGGGCGAGCAGCTCGAGACGCAGTCGCAGGACGCGCAGCGCTATGTCGAGCACCTCCAGGCCGAGCAGACCGACCTCGTCGGCGATCTGGGCGTCACGCCAGACACGACGTACCAGGTCGTGCTGAACGGGTTCAGCGCCGACCTCAGCGGCGAGCAGGTCGATGCGCTCCGGGCGTCCAAGGATGTCTTCGGCGTGTACCCCGACGAGATCCGTCACCCCGATGCGCAGACCTCGACCGACTTCCTCGGACTCGGCGACGACCGCAAGGGCAAGGGCGGTGTCTGGCAGCAGACCGGCGGCGTGGAGAAAGCCGGTGAAGGTGTCGTCGTGGGAGTGATCGACACCGGCATCGCGCCGGAGCACCCGTCGTTCGAGGGCAAGAAGATCAAGAAGCAGAAGAAGCAGCAGAGCCGCCACAAGGGGAACCAGCCCTACACCGACGGCACCCACGTGTACTTCGACAAGTCGGACGGCGGTCAGTTCCAGGCCGCGATGGTCGAGGGCCAGGACTGGGATCACAGCGACTACTCCTCCAAGCTCATCGGCGGACAGTACTTCTTCGCCGGGGCGGAGGCCGCGGGCTTCGACTTCCAGTACGACTACCTGTCTCCGCGTGACGGCGACGGACACGGCTCGCACACCGCCAGCACGGCGGCCGGGAACTTCAAGGTGAAGGCCGAGGTCGAGGGTGTGGACTTCGGCACGATCTCCGGCGTCGCGCCCGGCGCCAAGGTCGCCGCGTACAAGGCGTGCTACGTGGGCCCCGACGTCACCGTCACCGACGACGACATCTGCGCGCTGAGCGACCTCGTCGCCGCGATCGACCAGGCCGTCGCCGACGGTGTCGACGTGATCAACTACTCGATCGGCGGAGGAGCGGCCAGCACGGTCCTCGCTCCGGAGGACATCGCGTTCTTCAACGCGGCGGCCGCCGGTGTGTTCGTCGCCACGAGCGCGGGCAACGACGGCCCCGACCCGGTCACCGCCGACCACGCATCGCCCTGGTACACGACGGTCGCCGCATCCACCATCCCGACCTGGGAGGGCACGGTGCAGTTCGACGGGTTCGAGCAGGCCGGAGCGTCGGTGAGCGTGCCGTTCGGCGAGAGCGTCACCGGCCCGTCGATCTACGCCGGGGATGCCGCAGCCGCCGGGGCAGCCGCCACGGATGCGCAGCTCTGCCTGCCGGACACCCTCGACCCGGCGAAGGTCGCCGGACACATCGTGGTGTGCGATCGCGGGGGCAATGCCCGCGCCGAGAAGTCGCAGGTCGTGAAGGATGCCGGTGGCATCGGCATGGTCCTCGTGAACGTGCCCGGTGGGGCCGACTCGCTCGACAACGACTTCCACGCCGTGCCCACCGTGCACCTGAACGCGGTGCACCGCGCCGCCGTGCTCGCCTACGTGCAGGGTGGCGTCGACCGGCCGATCACCCTCGTGGGTGAGAACACCACGGGTGTCACGACCCCGACGCCGCAGATCGCGGGCTTCTCGAGCCGCGGACCGATGCTGGCCGACGGCAGCGATGTGCTCAAGCCGGATGTCGCCGCCCCCGGCGTCGCGATCCTCGCGGCGACGAACAACGCCCCCGGTGAGGATCCGACCTTCGGCATCCTGTCCGGCACGTCGATGGCTTCGCCGCACGTCGCGGGTCTCGGTGCGCTGTACCTCGGCGAGCACCCGAAGGCGACGCCGGCCGAGATCCGGTCGGCGATGATGACGACCGCCTACGACACGGTGCTGCCCGACGGATCGAAGAACACGAACCCGTTCGAGCAGGGCGCGGGGCAGGTCGACCCGAAGCGGTACCTGAACCCGGGTCTGCTGTACCTCAACGGGGTGAAGGACTGGGCGGCGTTCCTCGACGGGAAGGGGCTGTCGGACTTCCCCGGCATCGACCCCATCGACGGCAGCGATCTGAACCAGGCCTCGATCTCGATCGGCTCGCTCACCAGCGCGCAGACGGTGACCCGCACGGTCACCTCGACCGAGAAGGGGACATTCACCGCGAAGGCCTCCGTGCCGGGAGTGAACGTCAAGGTCACGCCGCAGCAGCTGAAGTTCGACCGGGCGGGTCAGACGAAGACCTTCACGGTCACGTTCGACAACGCCAGCGCGCCCGTGGAGCAGTGGGCCACCGGCTCGCTGACCTGGACGAGCGCGAAGAACTCGGTGCGCTCGCCGATCGCGCTGTTCCCGGTCACGGCCGATGCTCCGGCCGAGGTCACCGGCAGCGGTGCCGACGGCACTGCTCCCGTGGAGATCATCCCCGGGCTCACGGGCGACCTGGCGCTGACGCTCTCGGGCCTCACCCCGTTCCAGTTGCTCGCCGACCCGGACAACCCGGTCGACGGGCACTCGGGCGACGAGAGCTCGGGCGACGCGAACAAGGACGTGGCGTGGATCGTGGACGTGCCGGAGGGGACGACCCTCTCGCGGTTCGACCTCGATTCGTCGGACGACAAGGGCAGCGACCTCGACCTCACCGTGTACCGCGTGGTGAGCGCGGACGACCTGCAGTACTACCAGCGCTGGCAGTCGGCGACAGGTTCGGCCGACGAACAGGTCACGATCCCGGAGCCGACGGCGGGGACCTACCTCGTGGTGGCGAACATCTACTCGACGACGGGGCCGATGACGTGGGACATGACCTACGCCAACGTGCTGCCGGACGGCGAGGGTGAGCTCACCGCGACGCCGAACCCGATCGCCGCGGTGCGCGGACAGCGGACCTCGTACGAGCTCGGCTGGACAGGGCTCACCGCGGGGGCCCGCTACCTCGGGCTGGTGCAGTACGGCGACTCCGAGGTCCGTACCGTGTTGACGGTCGACGTGCCGGCAGCAGCGCCCGAGGCGAAGGCTCCGGAGACGGATGCCCCGTCGACGGATGCCCCGGAGACGGAAGCCCCGGAGACGGATGCCCCGGAGACGGACGCGCCGGAGACGGACGCCCCGCCGACGGATGCCCCGGAGACGGACGCCCCGCCGACGGGTACCCCGGCGCCTGAGGCTCCCCGAGGGTAGGTCCCCCACAGCGCAGCGCCCCGCGGTCTCCCTTCCGCGGGGCGCTGTGTGCGTGCCCGACTCGCATGCACGACAGGACACCTGCGCGTTCCGGGAACACCTGCACGACGAATTCGGCAGAAGAGGGGACGCGGCGGCCGTTCATCGCGCGATCCCTGCCGCTCGTCGCAGCATCCGGTCGGGGGCCGTGCCCGGTGGAGGTCGTGTTCCTAGCGTGGGAGAACGCAACGTCGCGTACCCCGAGGAGACCCCCATGACCGCACCTTCGTCGCGCCGCCGCGACGGCGCCGGACTGGTCGACGCCGACCCGACCATCGTCACCGACCCGACACTCCCGCCCGTCGCCCTCAGCGAAGAGCACCACGAGAAGTCGAACCGCTGGACCCTGCCCAAGATCATCCTCTGGGCGGCGATCGCCCTGCTCGGAGCGGTCGCCTGGACCATGCTCGCGATCGTCCGCGGCGAGACCGTGAACGCGATCTGGTTCGTGTTCGCCGCCGTGTGCACCTACCTGATCGGTTACCGCTTCTACTCGAAGGTGATCGAGAAGTACATCACCCGGCCCGACGACCGCCGTGCCACTCCGGCAGAGGTCAAGCAGGACGGCAAGGACTACGTCCCCACCGACCGCCGGGTGCTCTACGGCCACCACTTCGCGGCCATCGCGGGCGCCGGACCCCTCGTCGGACCGGTGCTCGCCGCACAGATGGGCTACCTCCCCGGCACCATCTGGATCATCGTCGGCGTCGTGCTCGCGGGTGCGGTGCAGGACTACACGGTGCTCTTCTTCTCGATGCGCCGCGGCGGTCGGACCATCGGTCAGATGGCTCGACAGGAACTCGGCAAGATCGGAGGCACTGCCGCGATCATCGCCTCGCTGCTGATCATGCTGATCATCGTCGCCATCCTTGCTCTCGTGGTGGTCAACGCTCTCGGCGAGAGCCCGTGGGGCGTGTTCTCGGTCGCGATGACGATTCCGATCGCGCTGTTCATGGGCGTCTACCTGCGGTTCCTGCGTCCTGGCAAGGTCACCGAGGTGTCGATCATCGGCTTCGTTCTCCTGATGGCCGCGATCATCGGCGGCGGCTGGGTCGCCGGCACCGAGTGGGGTCAGGCGATCTTCCACCTCGACCGCACCACGATCGCGTGGGGCATCATCATCTACGGCTTCGTCGCCGCCGTGCTCCCGGTCTGGCTGCTGCTCGCCCCGCGCGACTACCTGTCGACGTTCATGAAGATCGGCGTCATCGTCATGCTCGCCGGCGCGATCGTCCTGGTCCGCCCCGAGATCACCGTTCCCGCGATCAGCATCTTCGGCGAGAACGGCATGGGCCCGGTGTTCGCCGGTCCGCTCTTCCCGTTCCTGTTCGTGACGATCGCCTGTGGTGCGTTGTCGGGCTTCCACGCGCTGATCGCCTCGGGGACGACGCCGAAGCTGATCGAGAAGGAGCGTCAGACGCGCTTCATCGGCTACGGCGGCATGCTCATGGAGTCGTTCGTCGCGATCATGGCCCTCGTCGCCGCGATCTCGATCGATCAGGGCATCTACTTCGCCATGAACGCGCCGACCGCTGCCACGGGCGGCACCGTCGAGGGAGCCGTCGCCTTCGTGAACTCGTTGGGTCTGACGGGGGTGAACCTCACCCCGGAGATGCTCACCGGCACCGCCACGATGGTCGGAGAGGAATCGATCGTCTCCCGCACCGGTGGAGCACCGACGCTCGCTCTCGGGCTCGCGCACATCATGCAGCAGGCCCTCGGCGGGCAGGCGCTCATGGCGTTCTGGTACCACTTCGCGATCATGTTCGAGGCCCTGTTCATCCTCACGGCCGTGGACGCCGGAACGCGTGTCGCCCGCTTCATGCTGCAGGACTCGATCGGCGCCTGGTTCCCGAAGTTCCGTGACGTCTCGTGGCGTCCGGGTGTGTGGATCTGCACCGCGATCATGGTCGCCGGCTGGGGAGCGATCCTCATCCTCGGCGTGACCGACCCGCTCGGCGGCATCAACACCTTCTTCCCGCTGTTCGGCATCGCGAACCAGCTGCTCGCCGCGATCGCGCTCGCCGTGGTGCTCGCGATCGTCGCCAAGCGCGGCCGGTCGTACGTCAAGTGGCTGTGGATCATCGCGCTGCCGCTCGCGTTCACGGCCGTCGTGACGGTGACCGCGTCGTTGTACAAGATCTTCTCGCCCGTGCCGGCGATCGGATACTGGGCGAACCACTTCCGCTACCTCGAGGCCCTCAACACCGGCGACACGGCGCTCGGCGAACCCGAAGTGCTGCAGGCGGTCATCCGCAACACCGCGGTGCAGGGCACGCTGTCGATCATCTTCGTGACCCTCGCGATCATCGTCATGATCGCCGCCGTGATCGTCACGGTCCGGGCGATCCGCAACGGCGGTGGCGACAACACCGAGGATGCGCCCGTGGCCTCTCGCCGCTTCGCCCCGGCGGGCTTCCTCCCCAGCGCCGACGAGCGCGAGCTCGAGAAGCAGTGGGAGCCGCTCCTCGCCGACGAGCGTCGGACGACGACACACTGAGATGGCCGACACCATGAATCGGACGGATGCCGCGACCACCCTCCTGCGGACGCTGCTCAGCGCCGCGGGGCGGATCGGCCGCGGCATCCGCTGGTACATGACGACGCTCATGGGAGACACCGCGTACGCCACGTATGTCGCCCATCAGCGGCGGGTGCATCCGCACGAGGAGCCGATGAGCGAGCGGCAGTTCTGGCGGCAGAGGATGGACGACCAGGATCGCAACCCCGGTGCCCGCTGCTGCTGAGGATCACGCCGCTCGGTGCCTAGGCTGAGGGCATGACCGACGTCGTTCTCGCAGCGATCCTCGGCGTGCTCGGCGGCATCGTCTTGTCGGTGCTCCTGCTGCTCGCACGCCGACTCGCGCGCGGGGCGACCGACCTGGGAAGCGACGCCGAACAGGCTGCGCTCACGGCACTGCATCAGGCGAGCCTGGCGGCACCGCACCTGCGCGCTGGGCTCTCCGCGCCGGATGTCGTCAAGGCCGCGCGGCATCTGCGGGTCCTCCTCGGCAGCGCGGCGGTCGCGATCGTGAGCGCCGAGGGCGCTGTGTCCTTCGACGGAACCTCCGACGGACTGGAATCCGCGGCACGCCGCATCGCCACACAGGTCGGCGCCTCCGGCCGGAGGCAGGTCTTCCCCGCTCCAGGAAGGGACGACGACCTGGAGGCCGTCGGAGCTCCGATCCTCGTCGACGGCCGGGTGGCCGGTGTGGTCGTGGCGTTCGCTGCTCCCGTCAGGGCCGCACTCGTGCGCGCGGCCGAAGAGGTCGCCGACTGGTGCGCCGCGCAGGTCGAGCTCGGGGGACTCGATGCCTCGCGGACCCAGCTCGCCGAGGCGGAGCTGCGGTCGCTGCGGGCGCAGATCTCGCCGCACTTCATCTACAACGCCCTCACGGCGATCGCCTCGTTCGTGCTCACCGATCCGGCCCGCGCGAGGGAGCTGATCCTCGAGTTCGCCGATTTCACGCGGTACTCGTTCCGTCGCCAGGGGGAGTTCACCACGCTCGCCGAGGAGCTGGGCAGCATCCACTCGTACCTCGAGCTGGAGAGGGCGCGCTTCGGGGATCGGCTGCGGGTGACGCTGCAGATCGCTCCCGAGACGCTCGCGACCGTGATCCCGTTCCTGTCGGTGCAGCCGCTCGTCGAGAACGCGGTGCGGCACGGACTCGAACCAGGGGAGGGCGGCGGCGAGATCCGCATCGCCTCGAGAGACGACGGCACCCACACCGAGATCACGGTCGAAGACGACGGGGTCGGCATGGACCCCGAGGGGCTGCGAGCCACACTCACCGCAGGCGACGACGGTCTGCACGTGGGGCTGCGCAACGTCGACACCCGCCTGCGCCAGCTGTACGGCGCGGAGGGCGGTCTGGTGGTCGAGACGAACACCGACGCGGGGACGCTGGTGCGCCTGCGGGTGCCGAAGTCGCAACCGCAGCACGATCCGAGCGCAGAGGGACGAGGATGACGACGAACGGGGTGGGTGCATGATCGACGTCCTGGTCGCCGACGACGAGCAACCGGCGCTCGACGAGCTGGTGCATCTGCTGCGCTCGGATGCCCGCATCGGCGAGATCCTCACGGCATCGTCGGGAGCGGAGGCGCTGCGCCGCCTGTCGGAGCGCCGGGTGCGGATCGCGTTCCTCGACATCCACATGCCGGGACTCGCCGGGACGGAACTCGCGCGAGCACTGCTGCGCCTCGCCGAGCCGCCCGCGGTCGTGTTCGTCACGGCGGACGAGGCCAAGGCCGTCGAAGCCTTCGAGCTCCGCGCCGCCGACTACCTGCTCAAGCCCGTGCGGGTGCAACGGCTGCGGCAGGCGGTCGACCGCGTGATCGAGCTCGGCGATGTCGCGGCGCCGGGTGACGACGAGATGCTCCCTGTCACGGTCGGGTCCGTGGTGCGGTTCGTGCGCCGCAGCGAGGTGCGGTGGGTGCAGGCCCAGGGAGACTACTCCCGTCTGCACACGGGGGAGGGTGCAGGGCACCTGGTGCGCACGCCGATCTCCGAGCTCGAGGCGCGGTGGGCGGAGGCCGGGTTCCTGCGCATCCATCGCTCGTCCCTCGTGCGTACGTCGGCGGTGACGGCCGCCCGGTTGTCGGGGTCGGAGCCGGCGGTGTCGATCGGGCAGGTCTCGCTGCCGGTCAGCCGTCGGCTCGTGCCCGCGGTGCGGGAGGCGCTCCTGCGCGGAGAAGGCGCGGGATGAACGAGAAGCCGAAGCGCGTCCGTGTGACGGCCGACCTCCCTGATCGGCGGCCCGCGACCTTCACGCGCGGCATCGCGCTGCCCGGATCCCCGGTCGACGAAGCGGATGCCGTGTATGCCAGAGCCCTCATGCGCAGTCAGCTCCGTCTGGCGCTCGGGACGGTCGCGGGGTTCGTCGTCGTGGTGATCGCGCTCACGCTCGCGATCGCGCTGATCCCCGAGATCGGTGAGGTGCTGGTGTGGGGCCTGCCGCTGTCGTGGCTGCTCCAGGCGTACGCCTTCTATCCGATCATCCTCGTCTTCGGCGTGCTCTACGTCCGCACGGCCACGCGCAACGAGCGGCGATACCGGGCGCTCCGGGACCGCGAATGAACGCCGTCATGGACCTCGTCGGAGTCGCGTTCGTCATCGTCGCGACGCTGCTCATCGGCGTCTACGGTCTGCGCATCTCGCGTACGACGGGAGACTTCTTCGTCGCCTCGCGCACGGTGCGCCCGGTGTGGAACGCGTCCGCGATCAGCGGGGAGTACCTGTCGGCGGGGACCTTCCTCGGGCTGTCCGGTCTCGTGCTGCTCGACGGCGCCCGCGGCTTCTGGTTCCCCATCGGGTATGCCGCGGGCTATCTCCTCGTGCTCGCCTTCGTCGCGGCGCCGCTGCGTCGCAGCGGGGCGTACACGATCCCCGACTTCATGGAAGCCCGACTGGAGTCGACCTCGGCGCGCAGGGTGACCAGCATCGCGGTGCTCGTCATCGGGTGGTTGTACATCGTGCCGCAGCTGCACGGCGCGGGGATCACCCTGTCCGTGGTGGCGGGCCTGCCGGAGTGGGTGGGGGCCGTGACGGTCGCGGTGCTCGTCGCGGCCGCGGTCGCCGCCGGCGGCATGCGCGCGATCACCTACGTGCAGGCGTTCCAGTACTGGCTCAAGCTCACGGCACTGCTCGTGCCGGTCGTCTTCCTCGCGTTCGCGCTCAGCGGCGGCCCGCACGACTTCGATCCGGCGCTCGTCTTCCCGGTCGAGGCCGGGCCGTCGGGGTTCGACGCGTACGAGACGGCATCCCTGCTGCTCGCACTGCTGCTGGGGACGATGGGGCTGCCGCATGTGCTGGTGCGCTTCTACACGAGCCCGACCGGGGTGTCGGCGCGACGGACTACGGTCATCGTGATCGGCATGGTCAGTGCCTTCTATGCGGTGTCGAGCACGATGGGGCTGCTGGCGCGCATCGCCGCACCCGACCTCGCGGTGCCCGGTATCGCCGACACCGTGGTGCTGCTGCTGCCGTCGCGCGTGTTCCCCGGTGTGCTCGGCGAGCTGTTGACGGCACTGATCGTCGCGGGGGCGTTCGCCGCGTTCCTGGCGACCTCGGCCGGCCTCGTCGTGTCGCTCGCGGGCGTCGTCAGCCAGGACGTGTTCTCAGGGTCGGTGCGCTCGTTCCGGGTGTCCGCCGTGCTGTGCGCGCTCGTCCCCCTCGGCGTGGCACTGCTCACCGCGCCGGCGGGACTCGGGTCGAGTGTCGGCGTGGTGTTCGTCGTCGCGGCATCCACCCTCTCGCCCGTCGTGCTGCTCGGGGTGTGGTGGCGCGGGCTCACGGCCCGCGGCGCGGTGGCCGGCATGGTCTCGGGCGGCGTGGCGACGGGGCTCGCCCTGCTCGTGCACGCGGCGGTCGACGGGGTCGGGGTCGCCGCGCCCTACCTCGCCCAGCCGGCGGCCTGGACGATCCCGCTCGCCGCCGCGGTGACGGTGGTGGTGTCGCTGCTCGATCCGCGGGGTCCGTCGCCGAGGGCGGAGCGCTTCCTCGCACGAGTCCACACCCCGGAGCGTGGCTGACCCGGCGCATCGAACGGCCCGTGGACGGCGGACGACCAGCGGACGGGGCCCCGGCGGATTCAGGCCGAGGCGGAACGCAGTGACCAGGCCGGCCACCAGCCGTCGGGGAGACGGGCGAGGAGGTCCGCGGCATCGTCGAGCCGCTGCGCCGGAAGGGAGGGATCGGGCTCGCCGCCGCTCGCTCGGCCGGTGCCGTCGGAGATGTGGATCCGCGTGTGCAGCCAGCGCCGCTCCCCGATGGGGAACACCTCCCTGAACCCTCCGGCCGCGATCGCGAGCACGGTCTCCTCGACCTGGACGGCCACGGTCTCGGCGGTCTCATCGCAGGCGTCGCAGGTGCACGTCGGCGCGATCTCCCGGAACAGGGCGCCCGCCTCGATCGCGACGGACTCCGCCGTCATGGTGAGGGTGATCGGCGCACCGATCGTCGGCCGCAGCTGAAGCACGCGGGCGTCCGACTCGTCGACGGAGCGATCGACTTCGACGTCGTACCAGGTCACGAGATAGTCGACCAGGGCGTCGACGGCGGGCAGCATGGGCGCGAAACGCTCGGGATGCGACACCCGCGAATAGGCGTCCTCCGGTGGTGAACCGCCGGCCCACCGGGATCCGTATTCGATGACGCGGCCGCTCTCGTCGACGAACTCCGGGATCTCCAGGGCGGGACGCGTGAACGGCACCGGGGCGACGACGAGTTCGACATCGACGTCATCGTGGGTGAGCGCCTCGAGTTCGTCCGCGTCGCGGTCGGCCTGGGGCCAGGAGGCGAGCATCTCCCGGAACGCTTCGCGCTGGTGCGGCTGCTCCACGATCCCCCGCAGCAAGCCGGTGACGGGGATCGACATCGTCGAGGTGCCCACCTCCGCTTCGCCCATCATCCGCCACCGCGCCGCCGGGTGCGCCACCGCGATCGTGTTCCCGAGGAAACGCGCCGCCGCCTCCGCCAGCTCGGGATCGTCGAGGAGGTCGGCGTGCGCGGCCACGAAGTCCCACAGGGCGCCGAGGTCGGCGGCGAGGGCGGCAGGGTCGGCTCCGGCATCGCGCGCGAAGGCCTCGAAGAGCTCGAAGCCCTCCACGAATCGCGGAGGGGGACCGGCTCGGGGCTCGGCCAGATCAGCATGGCGGACGCCATGGCGTCGGGCATGGGCGCGAGCGTCTCGGGGAAGAGATCCGACGTCGGCATCGGCGTCAGAGCTTCCTGCTGCGCGGCATGAGTCGCACGTCGGGGAGCGGCGGGGCGGGGATGCGCACGTCGTGACCGTCCACCGTGCCGAAGCGGGGGCTGCCGCACCCGTCGCGGACTCCGACTCCCACTCCGCCCGCGCCGCGACGATCTCCTCGTGCGTTCGTCCGGCGAAGTTCCACCACATCACGATGTCGTCCTCGAACGGCTCGCCGCCGATCAGGAACAGCAGGGCGCCGTCGTCGCTCGCCACCTCGACCTCGTCTCGGGAGTCGCCAAGGTAGAGCAGCCCGTTGCGGTCGAGAGGGTGCTCGGCCACCACGGCGTCGCCTTCGACGAGCATCAGGGCGTGCTCCCAGTCGGAGCGCAGCGGCAGCCGCACGCGCGACCCGGGGGCGACGACGATCTCGGCGCCCACGATCGGGGTGTGCACGGTCGCCGGGGAGTGCACGCCCGCGAACGCGCCCAGCACGACGGTGGCTTCGGCATCCGCTCCCTCCTCCGCCGTGACGGTGAGCGCCGGGAGCTCCGTGTGCCGCTCGAAACCGGCTGCGCCGTGCCGGGTGGCCTCCGGCAGCACGACCCAGAACTGCAGGGCGTCGAGGGGGATCGGATCGTCTCCGATCGAGTACTCGGAGTGCGAGATGCCGTCGCCTGCCGTCATCAGGTTGAGCTGGCCGCGTCGCAGATCGGCGTCGCTGCCGAGCGAGTCGCGGTGGCGGATCTCGCCGACGAGCGGCCAGGTCACCGTCTGCAGCCCGATGTGCGGATGCGGCTCGACCCGCATCTTCGTGTCGGCGGGCCCGAACCGGTCGAGGAAGCACCAGGCGCCGATCGTCGGCAGGTTGCGGTGGGGCAGCGCCCGCAGCACGTTCATGCCGCGCACCCCGCCCAGCGGCACATCGCGCGGCTCGAGGATGAGGCGTCGCTGCCCGATCATTCCGCGCGGCCCGTCGGATCGTCGTGCACCGAGCCGCCCTGTTCGGGAGCGTGGGCGGGCCAGCGGATCTCGGCGCCGGGGACCTCGTGCGTCTCGAGGTACTTCGCGATGTACGGGCACAGCGGGACGATCGCCTCACCGCGCTCGACCGCATCCGCCAGCGCGGTCTCGGCGAGCTTCCCCGCCAGCCCCTGTCCCTGGAACGCCGGGTCGATCTCGGTGTGCAGGAAGCGGATCGATCCGGGGCGGAGGTCGAAGGCCGCGAAGCCCGCGAGCACGTCGCCCGAGCGGATCTCGTAGCGCGACGCGTCGTCGTCGCGGGTCACGGTGATGTCGGTCATCGGATACTCCTTCTGCGCGTGCCTCCAACCTACGCCCCGCGTGCCGGGTGGGGGACGGTCTCCGGCGCAGCGAGCTGTGGATGACACGCCGCCCGCGTCGGCGGGGGTCGTTACGCTGGAGGGATGCCGCAGACTCCCCGTGACCCGTACGCGGATCTGCCGTACGCCGACGAGCCCTACGACGACGGGTGGGAGTCGAACGCTCCGCCCGAGCCGATGGACTGGGAGCCGCAGGGTGCGGGCTTCGAGCCGCCGCTCGACTGGGGACAGGGCCCGGTCACTCCGGTGGCGCAGGCAACCGCTCCCGTCATGCGCCGTGCGACCCCGAGCCGCTATCCGACCGCCCGAGAGGCGCTGCACACCGTCTTCGGGTACGACGACTTCCGCGGCGATCAGGCCGACATCGTCGAGCAGGTCATCGCCGGCGGAGACGCCGTCGTCCTGATGCCGACCGGTGGCGGCAAGAGCATCACCTATCAGGTGCCTGCGCTCGTGCGCGAGGGCACCGGGCTCGTGATCAGCCCGCTCATCGCGCTCATGCACGACCAGGTCGACGCTCTGCGGGCGAACGGCGTCAACGCCGCATACCTGAACTCGACGCAGGGGATCGACGAGCGTCGCGAGGTCGAACGGGCGTATGTCGCGGGTGAGCTCGACCTCATCTACGTCGCCCCGGAGCGTCTCTCCAGCGCACAGACCACGGCCCTGCTCCAGCGCGGAACCCTCAGTGTGATCGCGATCGATGAGGCGCACTGCGTGTCGCAGTGGGGTCATGACTTCCGCCCCGACTACCTCGCGCTCGGCGACCTGGGCGAGCGGTTCCCCGGGGTGCCGCGCATGGCGCTCACGGCGACCGCCACCGCCGCGACCCATAAGGAGATCACCGAGCGGCTGCGTCTCGACGGTGCAAAGCACTTCGTCGCGAGCTTCGACCGCCCGAACATCCAGTACCGGATCGTGCCCAAGGTCGACCCGCGCAAGCAGCTGGTCGCCTTCATCAAGGCGCAGACCCCGGCGAGCGACGACGGCACGCAGCCCGCGGGCATCGTGTACGCGCTCAGCCGCAAGTCGGTCGAGCAGACCGCGACCTACCTCGCCGCTCAGGGCCTCGATGCGCTGCCGTACCATGCGGGCCTCCCCGCCGAGGTGCGCGCGACGAACCAGGCCCGCTTCCTCCGCGAAGACGGCGTCGTCATGGTCGCGACCATCGCGTTCGGCATGGGCATCGACAAACCGGATGTGCGCTTCGTCGCCCACATCGATCTGCCGAAGTCCGTCGAGGGGTACTACCAGGAGACCGGTCGTGCCGGTCGCGACGGCGAGCCGTCGGTGGCGTGGATGGCGTACGGCCTCGGCGACGTCGTCCAGCAGCGACGCCTGATCGACCAGAGCCCCGGCGACCGCACGTTCAAGATGCGGATGGGGCAGCACCTCGACGCGATGCTCGCGCTGTGCGAGACGGTCGAGTGCCGCAGGCAGAACCTCCTCGCCTACTTCGGCCAGGACTCGGAGCCCTGCGGCAACTGCGACACGTGCCTCGACGACACCGAGACCTTCGACGGGCTCGTGCCCGCGCAGAAGCTGCTCTCGACGATCGTGCGGCTCAAGCGCGAGCGCAATCAGGCGTTCGGGGCGGGGCACCTGATCGACATCCTGCGCGGGGCCTCGACCGAGCGCATCCGCCAGCAGGGTCACGACAAGCTCGCGACGTACGGCATCGGCAACGACCTCTCCGACCAGGACTGGCGCAGTGTGGTCCGGCAGCTCCTCGCCCGTGGAATCCTCGTCGCGCAGGGCGACTACGGCACCCTCGCTCCCGGTGAGCAGGCGGCCGGAGTGCTGCGCGGCGAGATGGCGGTGCCGCTGCGCAAAGACACCATCGGGCGGCCGACCTCCTCGGGGCGCGCGCGCAAGGCCAGTGCGGCCGACGCCCTGGATGCGGGGGACCGTGGGCTGTTCGAGGCGCTGCGCGCCTGGCGGGCCGAGACCGCGCGCGAGCAGGGCGTTCCCGCGTACATCGTGTTCGGCGACGCGACGCTACGCGCTCTGGCCGAGCATCGTCCGGCATCGCTCGCCGACCTCGACGGCATCACCGGCGTCGGCGCGAAGAAGCGCGAGGCCTACGGCGAAGGCGTGCTGGCGGTCATCGCGGCCGCCTGAGTGTGGGCTCCCGGTCGTCGCGAGGCAGCACATCGTCGAGGTGGGCGCGCAGGTGCGCGGCGATGTCGACGGCGTCGCGGTCGTACAGCCACTGGTACTGGAGGCCGTCCCACATCGCGACGAGCCAGACGGCTTCGTGCGCGGGGTCGCGGTGCGCCGGCAGGTCGCCGTCGATCTGCGCGAGGCGGAAGAGGGCGGTGAAGTAGTCGATCGTGTTCGCGAACCGGTTCTCGAAGTAGGCGTGCGCGGGATGCGCCGCCGGCACCGCCTCACAGGAGAGCACGGCGTACACCTCGATCAGTCCGGGTTCTTCCCGCCCATTGAGCGCCGCCCCGTCCGGGATCCCACGGAGCAGCTCGCCGGCTGAAGCGGCACCCGTGATCGCCTGGTTCTCGTTGATGGCGCTGTCGCGCTCGGCGAGGACGGCGCTGAGCAGAAGCTCCTTGGAGGAGTAATGGTGCAGCAGCGTCGACTTCGATACGCCGACGGCGGTCGCGATGTCCTGCAGGCTGGTGTCGCCGTAGCCGTCGCGCGCGAACAGGTGCATCGCATCGGCGACGATCTGCGTCCGGCGGCGACGACCGACGGCATACCCCGGATCGATCTCCGGCGCCGCGGCGATCGGCAGCTCGGGAAGCGGACCGGCCGCACCGGCCGAGCCGGCAGCCTGGTCGTCTTCGGGGTCGCGCCACCCGAGCGGCGACGCCCACAGGCTCTCGCGTTCTTCGAGCATCGCCACGACGTCGACCCGGTCGGGGAGGTACTGCGAGAGCAGTTGCAATCCGTCCCACCCCGCCGTGTGTCGCACGGTCTCACCGTCGACATCGCGGTCGGCGGCGATCACGCCGTGGTACTTCGCATCTTCGAGCACGTCGCTGCTCAGGGAGCGCAGCCGGCAGTAGCGTTCGCGCATGCGCTCGTGCGCGGGGTGGCCGGGCGCTGATGCCTCGCCGGTGAGGGCGGCGAAGAGTTCGAGATAGCCCTCGGTGCGCGCGTTGCGTTCGGCGAGAGCGGCGAACACCAGGTCACCCGGTTCGGAGGCGGCCGCGATCGCACTGAAGACCGCCTCGTTCTCGGACTCGAGTTCGGCGACGACCTCGGCGAGCAGATCGTCCTTGGAGGAGAAGTGTCCGAGGAGCCCAGGGTGGCTGACGGATGCGGCCGCGGCGATGTCGCGCAGCGACGTGGAGCGGTACCCGTTGGCGACGAAGAGTTCGTGGGCGGCCGAGAGGATGCGCTCTCGCGTGGCGGCGGCGCGGGCGTGTCGTGTGCCCATCGGTGTCGTCGTCGTCATCGCATCCTCCTTCCTCACCCTATCCTCGCTCATTACCAAATGGTCTGCTTTCACTTACCAGACGGTCGAGTTTCGTGTATGGTCTTCCCAGAACCGCATCGCCCGAAGATGTGCGGTGAATCGAAAGGACTGTCATGACAGAGCTGTCATCCGCCGCAGCTGCGGCCGCGGTCGGCACGACGGGCTTCAAGGCCCCTGGTACCACGCCGCCCAAGACCCCGCGCGGCTACACGCCGGGTCTCGCCGCCGTCAACTTCGGCGTCTACCTCGCCCTGCTCACCCCCGTCATGGTGTCGATGGCGTTCAAGGTGCAGCACGTCGACCCGGTGAACACCGAGGGCAGCCTCGGGCTCGTGATGGGTGTCGGCGCGATCTTCGCCCTCATCGCCAACCCTCTCGTCGGTCGGCTCTCCGACCGCACCACCTCGCTGGGGGATGCGTCGCCCGTGGATCCTCGGCGGCGCGATCGTCGGACTCGGCGGGTTCGTGCTCATCGGCGCGGCGACCTCCGTCTGGATGATCCTGCTCGCCTGGTGCCTCGTGCAGACCGCCATGAACGCGGTGCTCGCCGCCGCCAACGCCACGCTGCCCGACCAGGTGCCGGTCACCAGCCGCGGCAAGGTCTCCGGCATCATCGGCATCACCACGCCCATCGGCATCCTCGCCGGCAGCTTCATCGTCAACTTCCTCCCCGGCGACTTCGAACGCTTCGTCGTCCCCGGCGTGATCGCGCTGATCCTCGTGATCGTGTTCGTCCTCACCCTCAAGGACCGCCGCCTGACCGAGAAGCCCTCGGAGAGGTTCACCATCGGGACGTTCTTCGGCTCGTTCGTCTTCAATCCGCGCAAGCACCCCGACTTCGGCTGGACCTGGCTGACGAAGTTCTTCGTGATGTTCGGGTACGCCGGCATCGCCACGTTCCTGCCGCTGTACCTGGTGACCAAGTTCGAGCTCGACGAGCAGGGTGCCGTCGGCACCATCCTCATCGCCAACCTCGCCTCGATGGCGGCCATGGCGATCTCCTCGCCCCTCGGCGGCTTCCTCTCGGACAAGATCGGCAAGCGCCGGCCGTTCGTCGCCATCGCCGGCGTGATCATGGTGGTCGGCCTCGTGATCCTCGCGATCGCCCCCGACGTCACGACGGTCATCGTCGCGCAGGCGATCATCGGGCTCGGCGCCGGTTCGTTCCTCTCGGTCGACCTCGCGCTCGCCACCGAAGTGCTCCCCAACCCCGACGACGTCGCCAAGGACCTCGGTGTGCTGAACATCGCCAACGCCCTGCCGCAGTCGATCGCTCCGGCCATCGCACCGGGGATCATCGCGCTCGGCGCGGCCACGCCGCTCGGCGGCTACACCACCTGGTACCTGTTCGGGGCGCTCGTCGCCCTCGCCGGCGCCGTGCTCGTCTACCGCATCAAGGGAGTCAAGTGACCATGACAGAGACCACCGTCGCCCGCCCCTGGCTCGACGCCGATCTTCCCGTCGACGAACGGGTCCAGCTGCTGCTGGACGAGATGACGATCGAGGAGAAGGCAGGACTCTTCTTCCACACCATGATCGCGATCGGGGATCTGGAGGCGCCGGATCCCACGTTCGCGACGCCCTCCGCTCGCGAATTCCTCGAGAGCAAGCGGATGACGCATTTCAATCTGCTCGGTGCGGCGCCGACGGGACGCGAGATCGCGGCCTGGCACAACGCGCTGCAGCGGCTCGCCGCGTCCACGCGCCTCGGCATCCCCGTCACCCTGTCGACCGACCCGCGGCATTCGTTCAGCGAGAATCCCGGCGCGTCGATCCTCGCCGGTCCGTTCTCGCAGTGGCCGGAGACGCTCGGTCTCGCGGCCACCCGTGACGAGGAGCTCGTGGAGCGGTTCGCCGACATCGCCCGCCAGGAGTACACGGCGGTCGGTCTGCGGGTGGCCCTGCACCCGCAGGTCGACCTCGCGACCGAGCCGCGCTGGGCACGCCAGACCGCGACGTTCGGGGAGGATGCCGAGCTCTCCGGACGACTCGGCGCCGCGTACATCCGCGGATTCCAGGGCGTGTCGTTCGGGCCGGGATCCGTGTCGACCATGACGAAGCACTTCCCCGGTGGCGGACCGCAGAAGGACGGCGAGGACCCGCACTTCCCGTACGGCCGCGAGCAGGTCTATCCGGGTGGGGGATTCGAGCTGCACCTGAAGCCCTTCGAAGACGCTCTCGCCGCCGGGACGCGGCAGATGATGCCCTACTACGGGATGCCGGTGGGCACCGCGTACGAAGAGGTCGGGTTCGGCTTCAACAAGTCGGTCATCACCGGGCTGCTGCGCGAACGGTACGGCTTCGACGGCCTCGTCTGCACCGACTGGGGCCTGATCAGCGACTCCGAGATCTTCGGGCAGCCGTTCCCTGCGCGCGCCTGGGGTGTGGAACACCTGACTCCGCGCGAGCGCATGGCGAAGGTGCTGGACGCGGGTGTCGATCAGTTCGGCGGAGAGGCGAACCCCGAGCTGCTGCTCGAACTCGTCGCCGACGGGGTGATCTCGGAGGAGCGGCTCGACGTCTCGGCCCGCCGCATCCTGCGGGAGAAGTTCGAACTCGGTCTGTTCGAGAACCCGTTCGTGGACGAGGACGCCGCGGACGCCGTCGTCGGACGCGCCGACTTCCGTGCGGCGGGGAGGAGGCGCAGCGGGCGTCGATCACCGTGCTCTCGAACGACGGTGCGCTGCCCTTCGCGCGGGGACTGCGCCTGTACGTCGAGGGCATCGACCCCGCCGTGGCTGCGGCCTTCGGGGTGATCGTCGACGATCCGGCCGACGCAGAGCTCGCGATCCTCCGCCTGCAGGCGCCGTTCGAGGAGCGCGAGACGATGTTCGAGAACTTCTTCCACGCCGGGTCCCTGGAGTTCGCGGGCGAGGTCGTCGCCCACGTCCGCGAGGTCGCCGCCGCGGTTCCGACCGTCGTCGACGTGCTCGCCGATCGGCCGCCCATCCTGACGCCGATCGTCGAGGTCGCCGCCGCGGTGACGGTGAACTGGGGAGCCTCGGGCGAAGCGCTGCTCGACGTTCTCAGCGGTGCCGTCGCGGCGAGGGGTGCGCTTCCTTCGACCTTCCCCGGTCGATGGCCGCGGTCGAGGCCTCGCGGCCCGACGTGCCGTTCGACACCGCCGACCCGCTGTTCCGCTTCGGCCACGGGCTCTCGTTGACCTGATCGGGGTCGACCTGTTGCGAGGCGACAACGGGGAGTAGGGGCGTCCGCCTGCGGAGTTGGAGGATGCTCACAGCGGAGTTCCTGTGGGTTTGTCGCAGACCTACCATGAAAGCACCCCTACTCCCCTGGAGGAATGCCATGGTCGACGCTGCCGTCCGCTCTTCGACGACACCCGATGAATCGCCCGAGATCGCGGTCGCTCCGCCGATCGACATCGCACGTGTGAACGAGGCCCTGATGGGCACGTGGGGCGATGTGCGTCGTCAGGCGCGCGAGATGATCAAGGACTCGGCGTTCTGGCGCAAGGACGAGCTCGGCAAGGACGAGCACCGCGAGCGCGTGCTCAGCCAACTGCACCTGCTGGTCGAGAACAAGGCGGTGCACCGCGCTTTCCCCAAGTCCCTCGGCGGCGAGGAGAACAACGGCGCGAACATCGCGGGCTTCGAGGAGCTCGTGGTGGCCGACCCCAGCCTGCAGATCAAGTCGGGTGTGCAGTGGGGGCTCTTCGGCTCGGCGATCCTGCAGCTGGGTTCGAAGGAGCACCACGAGAAGTGGCTGCCCGGAGTGATGGACCTCTCGATCCCCGGGGCCTTCGCGATGACCGAGATCGGTCACGGCTCCGACGTCGCCGCGGTCGGCACCACGGCCACCTACGACCCGGAGTCCGAGGAGTTCGTCATCAACACCCCGTTCCGCGGGGCGACGAAGGAGTATCTCGGCAACGCGGCCCTGCACGGCGTCGCGGCGACCGTGTTCGCACAGCTCATCACCAACGGCGTCAACCACGGCGTGCACTGCTTCTACGTGCCGCTGCGCGGAGAGGACGGCGTCGACCTTCCGGGCATCGGCCGCGAGGACGACGGTCTCAAGGGCGGGCTCAACGGCATCGACAACGGGCGCCTCTCGTTCGACCACGTACGCATCCCGCGCACGAACCTGCTCAACCGTTACGGCGACGTCGCCGCCGACGGCACCTACTCCAGTGCGATCGACAGCCCCGGCCGCCGCTTCTTCACGATGCTCGGCACCCTCGTGCAGGGGCGCGTCTCCCTCGACGGTGCGGCATCCTGGGCCTCCGCGCTCGGCCTGCACATCGCGATCACCTACGCGACCCAGCGTCGCCAGTTCGATGGTGCGGACGGGCAGGAGGTCGTGCTCATGGACTACGGCAAGCACCAGCGCCGCCTGCTGCCGCGCCTGGCGACCACCTACGCGCAGATCTTCGCGCACGACGAGTTCCTGCAGAAGTTCGACGGCGTCTTCTCGGGTCGCACCGACACCCCGGCCGACCGCGAAGACCTCGAGACCCTGGCCGCCGCCCTCAAGCCGCTGTCGACCTGGCACGCGCTCGACACCCTGCAGGAGGCCCGTGAGGCCACCGGCGGCGCCGGCTTCATGTTCGAGAACCGCCTCGTCGGACTCCGTCAGGACCTCGACATCTACGTCACATTCGAAGGCGACAACAACGTCCTGCTCCAGCTGGTCGGCAAGCGTCTGCTCACCGACTACGCCAAGCAGTTCCAGGGCAAGGACGCGGCGGCGCTCGCGAAGTTCGCGGTCGGCATGACCGCGGGCAAGGTGTTCCACGGCGCAGGACTCCGCCAGCTCGGCCAGGCCGTCTCCGACTTCGGTCAGGTCAGCCGTTCGGTCGAGCGCGGGCTGCGCGAGGAGCAGCAGCATGATCTCTGCTCGCGGGTCGTGTGCAGCAGATGGTCGCCGACATCGCCGGTCGCCTGCGCCCCGGCGCGAAGGACAAGCTGCTCGGCGCCCGGCTCTTCAACGAGAACCAGGCCGAGCTCATCGAGGCCGCTCGTGCACACGGCGAACTGCTGCAATGGGAGGCGTTCACCGACGCCGTGCACCAGATCGAGGACGCCGACACCAAGAAGGTCCTCACCTGGCTGCGCGACCTGTTCGGACTTCAGCTCATCGAGAAGCACCTCGCCTGGCACCTCATCAACGGACGCCTGTCGACGCAGCGCGCCGCGGCCGTGTCGAGCTACATCGACCGACTGTGCACCCGCCTGCGGCCATACGCCCTCGACCTCGTGAACGCGTTCGGGTACGAGCCGGAGCACGTGCGCGCGCCGATCGCGAGCGGCATCGAGAAGCAGCGTCAGGACGAGGCGCGGGCGTACTACGCCGATCTCGCCGCCACCGGGCATGCACCGATCCAGGAGAAGACCCTCAAGAAGCAGCGGCGCTGACGACGCTCTCTCGTGCGATTCATGGGTGCGGCTGAGTAGTCTCGGCACGTACCCGATCTGAGGAGCGCGAGATGTCCACCGTCACCGCCTATGCCGCACCGCGCGAAGCCGCACCGCTCGAGAAGACCGTCATCGACAGACGCGAGCTCGGCCCCCACGATGTGCTGATCGACATCGCGTTCGCCGGCATCTGCCATTCCGACATCCACACGGTGCGCGGCGACTGGGGTCCGCAGCAGTACCCGCTCGCGCCGGGGCACGAGATCACGGGCACGGTCGCCGCGGTCGGCTCCGCGGTCACACGTCATGCCGTGGGCGACCGGGTGGGGGTCGGGTGTCTGGTGAACTCCTGCGGCGAGTGCCGGGAGTGCCTGCGCGGGCAGGAGCAGTTCTGCCGTCAGGGCGCCGTCGGCACGTACGGCGCCGTGGATCGCGACGGCAGCATCACGCAGGGCGGATACTCCGAACAGGTCGTGGTGACCGAGGCCTTCGTGCTGCGCATCCCGGATGCGCTGCCGCTCGATGCCGCCGCTCCGCTCCTGTGCGCCGGCATCACGACGTACTCGCCGCTGAGGCACTGGCGGGTCGGGCCCGGCACGAGGGTCGCGGTGGTCGGCCTCGGCGGACTCGGACACATGGGAGTGCAGATCGCGCATGCGCTCGGCGCCGAGGTGACCGTGCTCTCGCAGACCCTGAGCAAGAAGGACGACGGGCTGCGGCTCGGCGCCGATCAGTATCGTGCGACGAGCGACCCGACCACCTTCCGCGAGCTGCGCTCATCGTTCGACGTGATCCTCAACACGGTCAGCGCCCCGGTCGATCTGCGCTCGTACCTCGGCCTGCTCGACGTCGACGGGACGATCGTGTGCATCGGAGCGCCGGCGGAGCCTCTCGCTCTCACGGTCGGGTCCCTCATCGGCGGACGCCGCTCCATCGCGGGCTCCAACATCGGCGGCATCCGCGAGACGCAGGAGATGCTCGACTTCTGCGCCGAGAACGGCATCGTCGCCGAGATCGAGGTCATCAGGGCCACGGAGATCAACACGGCATACGAGCGGGTGCTCGCGTCCGACGTGCGCTACCGGTTCGTCATCGACGCGTCGACCTTCGCGGAGTGACGTCGGCGGTGGCGGATACGTTGGGGAGATGACCTCTTTCCTCACGGGCCCCGACGCCCGCGACCGCTGCGCCTGGGTGGGCGACGACGCCGAGTACCGCCGCTATCACGACGAGGAGTGGGGACGCCGCTGCACGGCGACCGGGCGCTGTTCGAGAAGATGGCGCTCGAGGGTTCCAGGCCGGGATCTCCTGGATCACCATCCTGCGCAAGCGTCCCCGGTTCCGCGAGGTGTTCGCGGGCTTCGAACCCGCCGCCGTGTCCGCGTTCGGGGAAGACGACGTCGAGCGGCTGATGGCCGACGCCGGCATCATCCGCAACCGCGCCAAGATCGAGGCCACGATCGGCAACGCCCGCATCGTCCGCGACATGGCAGGCGGCGAGCTCGACGAGCTGATGTGGTCGTTCGCGCCGCCGGCATCCGACACGCGTCCCGCCGCGTTCGCCGACGTCCCGGCGGTCACCGCGGAGTCGACGGCCTTGAGCACGGAGCTCCGACGGCGCGGGTTCCGCTTCGTGGGTCCGACCACGATGTACGCGCTGATGCAGTCCGCCGGGATGGTCGACGACCACATCGCGGGGTGCTGGCGCGCCTGACACCGGGTGGGGATATCTCCCCATCGAGCGGTATTCCGCGACCCGGTTAGGATGTACGGGTGCTGCACCGGCTCGTCGAGCCCGTGCATGAAGCAATCGGAGTGTCACCCTGGGGGGGAACCGGGAATGAAGGCGTTGTCATGGATGCGCGCGCGACCCAAGACGTTGGCGTCGGCCGCCGGCGTCACGGTCGGTGTCATCGCGATCACCACGATGGCCTTCACCTATGAGGGGTTCCCGACCACCAAGGTCGATCTGAACGACGGCGGCGTGTGGATCACGAAGTCCTCGAGCCTGCTCGTGGGCCACTTCAACAACGAGTCGACCATCCTCGACGGCGGTCTGCGCACCACGAGCGAGAACTACGACATCCTGCAGGCAGCGGCCAACGTGCTCGTCGTGGACCAGAGCGCCTCGACCGTGACGGCGGTCGACCCCGCGCGCGTCTCGCTCGGAGACTCCACCGTCATCCCCTCATCGGCCAAGGTCGCCCTCGGGGCCGAGACGGCCGCGATCCTCGATGAGAAGTCCGGCGACCTGTGGGTCGTCCCCGTGAAGGGGATCGCTTCCTTCGAGATCGAGGCGACGGAACCCATCGCCGAGCTGGGCGAGAACTCCGATGTCACGGTGGCCGACGACGGCACCGTCTTCGCCCTGTCGGCGGAGAAGGGCGAGGTCGTGACCGTGCCGGTCGACCACGAAGGTGTTCCCGGCGATTCGTCTGCGGCGTCGGTCGGAGAACTCGATCTGTCCGAACGGCCCACCATCACCGCCGTCGGTCGCACACCGGTCGTGTTCGACGAGGCCGCAGGGGTCGTCACGACGCCGGGCGGTTTCCGCACCGAGGTCGCGGGCGCGAAGGACGCGGTGCTGCAGCAGGCCTCTGCCGAGACCGACGCCGTCGCCATCGCCACGCCCTCCGCACTGGTGCGCGTCCCCCGACGGCAGCGAGCCGGAGGAGACCTCCGCCGGCAGCGCCGGCACCGCGGCGGCACCCGTGTGGCTGCGGGGGTGCACCTACGGCGCCTGGGCCGGATCCGCGACGTTCATCCGCGAATGCCCGGGTGACTCGAACGACGTGAACGCGCCGATCGAGGGCGCCGAGGAGTCTGCGAGCCTGACCTTCCGCGTGAACCGCGACGTGATCATCCTGAACGACGCCGTCGGCGGCGCCGCGTGGATGGCGAACGAGAGCCTGCAGCGCGTCGACAACTGGAACGACCTCACGCCGCCCGAGGGCGAGACCGAGAACCAGGAGGACTCGACCGAGGAGACGGTCGAGACCACGCTGCCGGAGCGCAGCGAGGAGAACACGCCCCCGATCGCCGAAGACGATTCCTACGGCGTGCGCCCGGGTGCGACGACACTGCTGCCCGTTCTCGACAACGACAACGACCCCGACGGCGACGTGCTCGTGGCGGCTCTGGCCGAGGCGCAGCCCTCCATCGGCACCGTGCAGCCGATCAACAACGGCGGCTCCCTGCAGATCGCGGTCGACGAGAAGGCCTCGGGCACCGCGAGCTTCACCTACGAGGTCGACGACGGTCGCAAGGGCAAGGACACCGCGGTCGTCACGCTCGAGGTGCACGACTGGAACGACAACGCCGCCCCCGGACCGAAGCGGAAGACATCGCTCGCGGTCGAGACCGGCGGCACGATCTCGTACAACATCCTCCCGGACTGGATCGATCCGGACGGCGACGACATCTACCTCAAGGAGGTGATCGCGGCGCCGGGAGACGAGGTCGACTTCAGCAAGGACGGCCAGATCACCTACAAGGCGACCGCCAGCCTGCAGGGGCGCAAGGACGTGCAGGTCACCGTCGCCGACGCGTTCGGCAAGCTCGGCACCTCGACCCTCTCCCTCGACGTCCGCCCCCAGGGGTCGACGAACCCGAAGACCAACGCCGACCACGTGATCACGAAGGTCGGCGAGCAGGTCACGATCGCGCCGACCGCGAACGACACGAGCACCTCGCGCGAGCCGCTGCGTCTGAGCAGGGTCCTCGACACCCTGGGCGCGACGATCGTCCCGAACACCGCCAACAAGACCTTCACCTTCATGGCGGAGGCTCCCGGCGTCTACTACGTGCAGTACCAGGTCACCACGGGCCCGAAGAACGGCGAGGGGCTCGTGCGCGTCGACGTGATGCCCGAGTCGGAGACCGATCTGCCGCCGGTCGCCGTGCGCGACGTCGCGCTGCTGCCCACGGGCGGCGACGTGCTCCTCGGCGTGCTCAACAATGACACCGATCCCGCCGGCGGCATCCTCGTCGTCCAGTCGGTGTCGCTCGAGCCGAACAGCGGCATCTCGGTCTCGGTGCTCAACCACGAGACCCTCCGGATCACCGATCAGGGCGCACTCGAAGAGCAGGTGCGCGTCAAGTACCGCATCTCGAACGGCTCCAAGTCGGCGGAGGGCGAGGTCGTGGTGATCCCGATCCCCGCGCCGGATGAGCTCCGTCAACCTGTCGCGAACCCCGACACCGCGACCGTGCGCGTCGGAGACGTCGTGACCATCCCGGTCCTCGACAACGACACCCACCCGAGCGACGACGTGATGCACGTCGAGCCCGAGCTCATCGAACCGTTCGTGGATCCCGAGGACGGCGAGGCGTTCGTGTCGCAGGACACCGTGCGCTTCAAGGCGGGCCCCGAGGCGAAGACGGTCTACCTCACCTACGAGGTGTCGGACTCCCGTCAGCAGAAGGCGGCGGGCTACGTCACGATCCAGATCATGCCGATCGACGAGGAGACCAACGCGGCCCCGCGTCCGCAGGATCTCGTCGCCCGTGCCCTGGCCGGCACCGAGGTGAACATCGCCGTCCCGCTCGACGGCATCGACACCGACGGCGACTCGGTCGAGCTCGTCGGCATCGAGTCGAGCCCCTCGAAGGGGCGCGTCACGAACGGTCCGAACTACTTCACCTACGAGGCGGCAGACGGCGCATCCGGCGTCGACGTGTTCAAGTACCGGGTGCGCGACAGGCTCGGCAAGGAGGGCATCGCCACGGTGCGGGTGGGCATCGCGCCCGCGGAGGAGATCAACCAGCCGCCGTACGCGGTCAAGGACGCGGTCGTCGTGCGACCGGGCAGGGAGATCGCTGTACCCGTGCTCGAGAACGACTCCGATCCCGAGGGCGACAAGGTCTCGCTCGTCAAGGACGGTCTCGAGCTGCCCGACGGCCTGGAGGCGCGCGTCTCCGGGGACCGGGTGATCGTGCAGGCGCCGAACGGACCCACCGAGACCTCACTGCAGTACACCGCGGCGGATGCGCGCGGGGCGACGGCCACCGCGACCCTGCAGATCACCGTCGACGAAGACGTCCCGCTGCAGGCGCCGGTCGCCCGCGACGATCGGCTGCTGCCGACCGACCTCAGGACGGCGGTCTGACGGCCGACCTCGACATCCTCGCGAACGACGAGGATCCCGACGGCACGACAGACCGGCTCACGGTCGACGTCGGCGAAGGCGGCACCCGGCTCGAGAACGGCAAGGTGCGCGTCACCGTCACCGACGAGCTCCAGCTGATCCGCTACACCCTCACCGACCGCGACGACCTGAAGGCGTCGGCGTTCATCTTCGTGCCCTCGAGGTCCGACCTGCGTCCGACGCTCACGTCGACGAAGCCGCTCGAGGTGGTCAGCGGCGAGACCGAGACGCTGCCGCTCTCGAAGTACGTCACCGTGGCGGGCGGCGGCGATGTCATCATCACCGAGAAGGAGCGGATCAGCGCGAACCACGCCGACGGCGCCGACCTGCTCGTCGACGAGAAGACGCTCGTCTACACGTCGGCGCAGGGGTACTTCGGGCCCGACGCGCTCACCTTCGAGGTCACCGACGGCGACGGACCCGACGACCCCGAGGGGCGCAAGGCGACGCTGAGCATCCCGATCAACGTGCTGCCGCCGGAGAACCAGCAGCCGAAGTTCATCCAGGGCCAGGTCAACGTCGCCCCGGGCGAGCCGGCGACCTCGCTCGACCTCGCGGCACTGACCGACGACCCCGACCCCGAAGACAAGGGCAAGCACGACTACGCGCTCATCGGCGGGGAGGAGAAGGGCGTCTCCGCGCGCATCGACGGCGGCGACAAACTCGTCGTCGAGGCGGCGTCGAACGCCAAGAAGGGCACCGCGGTCACGCTGAAGCTGCGCATCTCGGACGGCACCACCGAGCCGGTCGAGGGCACGGTCGCCGTGATGGTCACGGCGTCGACCCGATCGATGCCTGCGGCGAACACCGACACGATCGCCGAGGCCGATGCGGGCAAGACCATCACGGTGCCCGCGCTCGCGAACGACTACAACCCGTTCCCCGAGACGCCGTTGAAGATCGTCTCGGCCGTGACCGAATCGGGTGTCGGCGACGTCGAGTTCACCGAGGATCAGGTCACCGTGACGCCGGCGAAGTCCTTCGTCGGGACCCTCGTGGTCCGCTACCGCATCCAGGATGCGACCGAAGACGCCGACCGCGAGGTCAACGGCCAGATCGTCGTGACCGTGCAGGACGTGCCGGATGCGCCAGGGGTTCCGACGATCGCCAGCGTTCAGGACCGCACGGTGGTCGTGTCGTTCTCGGCGCCGTCGAACAACGGCGCGGAGATCACGAAATACACCGTGAGATCGGTCGGCGGCAGCCCGTACACCAAGGAGTGCCAGTCCACGACCTGCACGCTCGACGGCCTCACCAACAACGTCGAGTACACGTTCCAGGCGACGGCGACCAACCGCGTCGGCGAGTCCGGAGCCGTCCGGCCTGTCGGCGCCCGCCCGCCCCGACGCGCGTCCTGACACGCCGAACCCGCCGACCCTGGCCTTCGGCGACAAGTCGCTCAAGGTGGCCTGGGTGACCCCGTCGACCCCTGGTTCGCCGGTCGAGCGGTACACGCTCGAGATCTCGCCCGCACCCCCCTCCGGCATCACGCAGAAGGAGGTCACGGGCAACTCCACCACGTGGGAGGGGCTCGAGAACGGATCGGACTACCAGGTCAGGGTGCAGGCACACAACAGGGCGCCCGACCCCTCGAGCTGGAGCGGCTGGTCGGCGTCCGAGATCCCGGCGGGTCCGCCGCTCCCGCCCGCGGCGCCCACCACGAGTGAGCTCTCGCCGGTCGACGGTCGCGCGCAGATGCAGGTGAGCTGGACCACGCCCGATAAGAACGGCGACGCGATCCGCGGCTACCGCCTCGAGGTGCTGCGCGGCGGCCAGGTGATCGACACGCTCACCCCTGGCCCGGAGGCGCTGAGCCAGACCGTGGTCGTCGACCCGTCGGAGACCGCGTACACGTACCGGATCCAGGCGAACAACAAGGCCGGATGGGGCGATCTGAGCGCCGAGTCCGCCCCGCGACGCGGTGTGGTGCCGCCCGGTGCGCCGACGAGCCTCAAGGTCACGAAGGAAGGCGACCGCGCGCTCACGATCTCGTTCAACGAGGGCTCCCGCGGCGGCGCGACCGCCGGGGAGATCACCAACCAGTACCGCCTCAACGGCGGCAGCTGGAACACCGTGCCGGGCAACAGGGTCATCGGCGGCCTCACCAACGGCAAGGACTACCGGGTCGAGGTGCGAGCGGTCGCGAACGTCAGCGGATCGACATACCCCGGCGCCGTCTCCAACTCGGCGACGGGCAACCCGTACGGCGTCCCGAGCCCGCCGGCGGTGAGCGCGGAGTCGCTCGAGAGTCAGGTGCGGCTGAACTGGAACGCCAACGGCTCCGCCAACGGGCGCAACATCACCGAGGTGCACATCAGCATCGACGGCGGCGGCTGGCAGGGTGTCGCCGCGACCGGGTCGGTGAACGTCGGCACCTACAGCGAGCACCACACCATCCGCGCCAGGGCGAAGGACTCCACGGGCGTCTGGTCGGACGTGAGCCCGTCAGCGGGCGCGACCGCGAAGGACAAGCCGCAGCCGCGGTGGTGGGCGTCGCAGGGGACGGACTCCGGGAACTGCAGCCCTGACACGTGCTACTACCTGAACCTGAACACGTCGAACGTGCCGGCGGGGCAGTACCGGATCCGCTGCCTCGAGAACGGCACTCCCTACCGCTCCGCGTCGGGTCAGACCTCGAACTACAACACGTACAACGTCCCGGCCAACGGCACCATCCGGCTCTCCTGCTGGCACGGTGGCATGAACCGCACGCTGCAGGCCGACATCCAGGGCGTCGGCTGGTCCGAGGCCACCTCCTGGCCGTGATGGTCACCGGCCGCCCCTGAACTCCCACACGAAGGAACGACACACTCATGACAATGACCCCCGAGCAGGCGGCCTGGTTCCAGGGCACCTTCCAGCGACTGGTCGAGAACGTCGACAAGGCCGTGCAGGGCAAGCAGGAGATCGTCGGCCTCGTGCTGGCGTCGATGCTCGCCGAGGGCCATGTGCTCCTGGAGGATGCACCAGGCACGGGGAAGACGAGCCTCGCCAAGGCGCTCGCGGCGACCGTCCAGGGCACCAGCGCGCGCATCCAGTTCACCCCCGACCTGCTCCCGTCCGACGTCACCGGTGTGACGATCTACGACCAGCAGTCGCACCGGTTCGAGTTCCACAAGGGCCCGATCTTCGCGTCTATCGTGCTGGCCGACGAGATCAACCGCGCATCGCCCAAGACCCAGTCGGCGCTGCTGGAGGTCATGGAGGAGTCGCGCGTGACCGTCGACGGCGTCACGCACGAGGCCGGGCGTCCGTTCCTCGTGATCGCGACGCAGAACCCCATCGAGCAGGCCGGTACCTACAAGCTCCCCGAAGCCCAGCTCGACCGCTTCCTGATCAAGACCTCGATCGGCTACCCCGACCTCGCGGTGACCGAGAGCATCCTGGCCGGTGCGTCCGACCGCAACCCGTCCGCCGGTCTCTCGGCGATCATCACGACGAGCGCCGTCGCCGATATGGCCGACCTCGCCGCGTCCGTCCACGTGGAGCCCGCCGTGCTCCGCTACGTCGCCGAACTCGCCGAGGCGACGCGTGAGGACTCGGCGATCCGACTCGGTGTCTCGGTGCGTGGGGCGATCGCGATGATCCGCATCGCCAAGGTGTGGGCCGCGGCGCAGGGGCGTCACTTCGTGCTCCCCGACGACATCAAGGCCCTCGCCCGTCCGGTGTGGCAGCACCGTCTGCTGCTCGACGCCGAGGCGGAGTTCGCCGGCACGACCAGCGACACCGTGATCGCCCGCGTGCTCGACGGCGTCGCCGCTCCGCAGGCCCGAGCGGCGGCCTGATGACCGCGGAGGCCCTTCCGGCGTCGCCGCCGCAGACGGAACGCGACGCCGGCTGGCGTGATGTCGCGGCCGTCCTCGGTGCGCGTGCCCTGGTGCGCCTCCGCAAGATCACCGCGGCGATCCGTCCGCTCGCGTGGGTGCTGATGGCTCTCGCGATCGGGTTCTGGGTGCTCGGGCAGATCGCCGGATGGTCGGAGTTCACGGTCGCGGCCGTCGTGATCGCGGTCGCGGTCGCGGTGTGCGCGCTGTTCCTGATCGGGCGCACCGCGTACGACGTCTCGCTCGACCTCGCCCGCACCCGGGTGGTCGTCGGCGAGCGCGCGGTCGGTGCGCTCACCCTCGCCAACCGCGGCAGCAGGGCGATCCTGCCGTCTCGTGTGGTGCTCCCGGTCGGCTCGGGCCGAGGAGAGTTCGGGATCCAGCGGCTCGCACCGGGGGAGGAGGCGGAGGAGCTCTTCGCCATTCCCACGCAGAAGCGCGGTGTGGTCAAGGTGGGTCCGGTGAGCGTGGTGCGCGGAGACCCGCTCGGGCTCTTCGAACGGGCGCACCGGCGTGACGATCCTGTCGACCTGTTCGTGCACCCGCGCACCGTGCTGTTCGACGGACAGTCGCTCGGTTACCTGCGCGACCTGGAAGGGCTGCCGGCGGCGGATCTGTCCCGCGACGACGTGTCCTTCCACGCCCTGCTCGAGTACCAGCCCGGTGACGACCTGCGTCATGTGCACTGGCGTTCGACGGCGCGCACCGGCACGATGATGGTCCGTCAATACGAGGAGACCCGCCGGTCGCACTTCGTGATCGGCCTCTCGCGCTCGGTCGCCGACTACGCCACCGCCGACGACTTCGAGCTCGGGATCTCGGCCGCCGGGTCGATCGGTCTCCGCGCGCTCCGCGACTCCCAGCGCGTCGACGTGCGCGTGCAGGGGCGCGAGCTGCCGGCCGGCACGGGCAAGCAGCTCCTCGACTCGCTCTCGGCCGTGGAGAACAGCAAGGCGAGGGAGGGCGGCATCGCCGACCTCGCCGGCATCGTCTCGGCCACGATGCCGCTCGCGAGCGTCGTCGTGCTCGTCTGCGGATCCCGCGTGCCCTCGGACGATCTCCGTCTCGCCTGCTCCCGGCTCCCCTTCGGCGCCAAGGTCCTCGCCGTCGTCGCCGACACGTCGGCGAAAGCCCCGGCGCTCCGGCGGATCGGCGACGCCGATGTCGTCACGGTCGGCGCTCTCGAACAGATCCCCCTCGCTCTGCAGAAGGTGCTCGCATGACCGGGTCCGCCACCGCATCCGGCGTTCTGCCGCTCCGCCGCTGGATCCTCGATCTGGGAGCGTCCGCCCTCCTGGTCGTCACCGCGCTCGTGGGGTTCTGGCCGACGTTCGCCGGTGGGTCGTTCCTCCCGGCCGTGATCGGCGGCCTCGTGCTCGGACTCGCGATCGCGGCCGTCGCCGCATGGCGCCGGTGGGGCATCCTGATCATCGCCGGGCTCACGGTCGCCGCCTACTTCGTGTTCGGCGGGGCGCTGGCCCTGCCGCAGACGACGATCCTCGGGGTCATCCCGACGCTGGACACCCTGCAGAAGCTCGCGGTCGGCACCGTGACCGCCTGGAAGCAGATGCTCACCACGGTCGCGCCGGTCGCGGCCGCCGACGGACACCTCGTCGTCCCGTTCCTGCTGGCGCTCGTGGCATCCGTGCTCACCGCGTCGCTCGCGCTGCGCCTGCCGCAGGTCGCATGGGCGCTGCTCCCCGCCGGCGTGCTGCTCATGCTCGTCATCGCGCTCGGCACCCCGAGCCCGCTTTCCCGCTGGTCCAGGGCCTCGTGTTCGCTGTGGTGAGCATGTCGTGGCTCGCGCTGCGCCAGCTCTGGGCGCCGCAGAACATGGCCGTGTCGGTCAGCGAGGTCGACCCCTCCCGTGGGGCCCACATGCGCACGCGCCGTCTGCTCGCGGGCGTCGCGGTGCTCGCCGTCGCGGCAGGCACCGGTGTCGCCGCCAGTGCGATCGCGACCCCGGCGCAACCGCGGCACGTGTTCCGCGACGTGATCATCCCGCCGTTCGACATCCGCGACTATCCGAGTCCCCTGCAGGCGTTCCGCAAGAACGTGCGCGACGAGGCCGACAAGACGCTGTTCACGGTGCAGGGCCTGCCCAAGGACGCCCGCATCCGGACGGCCGTGATGGACCAGTTCGACGGGATGGTCTACAACGTCACCGACGGCGGTCCCACGTCGTCGAGCGCGTTCGCCCCGTTGCGCTCGAACATGGCGCCGGAGGCCGAAGGTGTCCCCGTGACGCTGAAGTTCGCGATCGACGGGTATCGCGGCGTGTGGATGCCGACGGCCGGAGAGCTGTCGGAGATCCACTTCGAGGGCGACCGCGCCGAAGACCTGCGCCGCGGGACGTTCGTGAACACCGTGACGGGCACGGCGGTCGCCACGCCGAAGCTGGGTGCCGGCGACGAGTACGTGGTCGATGCCGTGATGCCCGCCGTCCCCGATGACGAACAGCTCGCCGAGGTGCCGTTCGGCAAGGTCACGATGCCGAAGCCGAGCAACGTGCCGGAAGAGCTCACCTCGCTCGCGGCCGAGACCGTGACCGATGCCGAGACCCCGATCGAGCAGGTCAGGGCGCTGGAGAACCTCCTCTCGGAGGGCGGCTTCTTCAGTCACGGCCTCGAGGGCGAGGTGCTGTCGCGTGCGGGGCACACCGCCGAGCGCATCTCGACGCTCGTCGGCGCCGAGCAGATGATCGGCGACGACGAGCAGTACGCCGTGGCGATGGCTCTGCTGGCGGGGCAGCTCGACATCCCCGCGCGGGTGGTCATGGGCTACTACCCCGACGAGGAGCAGGCGGGTGAGGCGGTGTTCGCCGCCACCGGCGACAACGTGCACGCGTGGGTCGAGGTCAACTTCGAGGGCGTCGGATGGGTGACCTTCAATCCGACCCCGCCCGAGGACCAGGTGCCCAACGACCAGAACACGAAGCCGCGCGTCGACCCGAAGCCGCAGGTCCTGCAGCCGCCGCCCCGCCGCAGGAGCCCGTCGACCTGCCGCCCACGCTCCCCGACGACCGCGAGTCCGAGGATGAGAGCCTGAATCTCGCCGGCATCATCGGGGCGATCCTCCTGATCGGCGGCATCACGCTCGCCGTGATCGCCGTGCTCGCCTCGCCGTTCATCGTGATCGGCGCATGGAAGGCGGCGAAGCGGCGTTCGCGCCGTGCGGCTGCGCGCGCCTCCGACCGCATCAGCGGCGGCTGGGACGAGTTGACCGACCGTGCGATCGACTACGGCGCACGCCTCGCGCCGGGTGGCACGCGCACGGAGGAAGCGGCTGTCGTGGCCTCCGCGCTGACGGTGCCGCAGGTCACGGCGCTCGCCGACCGTGCCGACGCCGAGGTGTTCGGACCGGCCGAACCGACCCCGCAGGACGTGGAGTCGTTCTGGCACGAGGTCGACGAGATCGTGGGCGGCCTCGGCAAGGAGGCCGGCTTCTGGAAGCGCGTCAAGGCACGGCTGAGCCTTCGTTCCCTGATCGGCGGAACCGCCATCTCGCACGGTCTGCAGAACCTGAAGGATGCCGCGACCGCGCGCGTGCGGCGCGAACCTGGCACCATCAAGAGCAGCACGACGCCCCCGTCCTCCGAGAGTGAGACCCCATGACGCAGCCCGCGCTCGATCAGATCGCGCCGATCTCCCGTCGCGCGGTCGCGTACATCATCGATGCCCTGATCGCCGGGGGCCTCGCGATCGTGCTCGGCGGCGGACTGCTGGTCGCCGCCTCCCTCTCCGGCAGCGCCGAGAAGATGCTCGGGATCCTCCTGATCGGCGGCCCGGTGGTGAGCCTCGTGCTCCTCGGCTGGTTCGTCGTCTACACGATCATGCAGGCGGGCAGCGGCTCGATCGGGATGCGGGCGCAAGGTCTGCGGCTCGTCTCCGCGGCGGAGGGGAAGCCGCTCGGATTCGGGCGGGCTCTGCTGCGGAACATCATCTTCGGCCTCGCCGCCGCGGTGGTCGTCGGCTACTTCAGCCCGCTCTTCGACGGTTCCGGCCGCTTCCAGGGGTGGCACGACAAGGTCGCCGGTTCGCTGATGCTCGATGCACGGGTGTCGGCGTCCGCCGCGCCGGCATCCGCCGCTGCGGCGGCGATCCCGCCCGCCCCCACGACGTCGATCCCCGCCGCACCCCTCGCCCCGGGCGCCGGTCATCCGGCTCCGGCGGCATCTCCGGCCCCGGCGATCCCCGGTCTTCCGCCGACCGCCGCGGCCCCCGCTGCTCCTTCCGCCGCGGTGCCGGCGTACGTTCCGCCGCGGCCTGCGGCACCCGCAGCCCCGGTGGCCGACGCCGGTTCGCTGATCGCCTTCGTCCCCGGGGTCACCCAGGACGCGCCTGCGCGCCCCGCACCGGTCGTGGAGCCGGAACTCGATGCGACCGTGCAGCAGCGGCCGGAGCCCGCCGTCGCGGCACCGCCGGCACCGTCCGTGCCCGAGCCCGCGGCGGCACCGGCCGCACCCGCTCCCGCAGCGGCGGAACCTCCCGCACCTCCGGCCCCCGCCGCAGCGTCGGCACCCGCACCCGCACCCGCAGCAGCGCCGGCGCCCGTCGCGTTCGTCTCCGTCGAGGAGGACGATCTGGAGGACACGCGGATCAGCGTTCCCGGACACCGGCTGGTGTTCACCTGGGACGACGGGACACGCGTCTCGGTGTCTCGCCGCACGATCTTCGGCCGCAACCCCGCGCCAGAGGAGGGAGCGACGCTCGTGCCCGTGCGTGACGAGACGCTCTCGCTCTCCAAGACGCACTTCGAGGCCGCAGCAGAGACCTCCGGCGGGTGGGTACGGGATCGTCACTCCACGAACGGCATGACCATCGTGCGCGACGGACAACGCATCGCGTGCCCGGCCGGTCAACGCGTGCCGATCCGTCTCGGTGATGCGATCGAGATCGGCGACCGCATCGTGACGATCGGCGGCTACGCGTGAGGGCCGGGCTGGTGGTGACCACCGCGGCGGCGACGCATCCGGGCCTCCGGCGCGCGCTGAACGAAGACGCGCATCTCGCCTCTGCGCCGGTGTTCCTCGTCGCCGACGGGATGGGCGGGCACGAGGCCGGCGAGCGCGCGAGCGCCGCGGTGATCACCGAGTTCGCACGGTACATCGGTCGCCCCGCGCTCGAGCTCGACGACGTCCGCCATGCGCTGACCCTCGCCAGGGCGAGCGTCGAGGAGCTGTCCACATCCGGGAACGGCCGCGCCGGCACGACGCTCAGCGGTGTCGTCATCGCCTCGGTCGACGGGATGGGCTACTGGCTCACGGTCAACATCGGCGACTCCCGCACGTATCGGTTCGCCGACGGCGAGCTGGAGCAGATCAGCGTCGATCACTCGGTCGTCCAGGAGCTCATCGAGTCGGGTGAGCTCACCCCCGAGGAGGCGGTCTCCGATCGCCGCCGCAACATCATCACCCGAGCGATCGGGGCGAGCAGCACCGGAGACGCCGACTACTGGATGTTCCCCGCCGAGCTCGGCGACCGGATCCTCGTGTGCTCGGACGGCCTCACATCGGAGGTGCCCGACGCCCGCATCCGCGAGGTGCTGGCGACCGAGCCCGATCCGCAGCTCGTGGTCGACGCACTGACGGCGGATGCCGTCGCCGCAGGGGGCAGGGACAACATCACCGTGATCGTCGTCGATGCCGTCTCGGTGGCCTCGCGTCCCGGCACTCTGCTGGCGACCGACGACGCCGACATCGACCTGGACACGCGTCCACGGGAAGCCGCAGCAGGAGGGGTTCGCTGATGCAGACCAACTACCGACCGGGTGACTGGTACCTGATCGTCATCCCCGGTGCGCTCGTCGCCCTGCCGCCGGATGTCCCCGGTGAGGTCGTGGCACGCCTGTGGGAGCGGATGCCGGCGGAGAAGACCCTCGCGACGGTCGTCGACGTGCTCACCACGCACGCCGGCGGCTCGTTCACGTCGCTGCCGTCGTTCGTCGCCGCGGTGGCCGAAGGCGCCGACGTGCGGATCGCCCTGCGCGGGCAGGTCACCGCGCACGTGACGTGTGCCGCGGAGGCGCTCGAGCTCTCGGGCGCCGAGGTCACGACGTGGAACGAGCGCTTCCTGAGCGATGCGTCGACGATCGAGATCGTGGTCGAGACGGTCACCGCCGCCGACGCGCTCCCGGTGCAGAGCGGCATCGTGCGGGCGGCCGCTGTGAGTGCCGAGCTCGAGCCGAGCGACGCGGAGCCGCTCACCGCCGCCCTGGGCCCGGCACCTGTCGTGGGGGCGGCGGACGCCGCGTCCGTGCCCGCCACCGCCACCGCCGACGCACAACCCGAGCCGCAGCCGGAACCCGAGCCGCAGCCGGAGCCCGAGCCCGAGCCGGAACCCGAGCCGGAGCCGGAGCCTGAACCCGAGCCGCAGCCCGAGCCGACGCCGGTGATCGAAGACGCGTTCCTGCCCCCGACCGAGGTGACGCTCGCTCCTCCCGTCGACGAAGACTTCGATCAGCTGTGGGGCGCGACCGTGCATTCCGCCGGTGCCGCTGCCGCACCGGCTGCTCCGCCCGTTCCGGTGGTTCCTCTCACCACCGAGGGCGACCACGACGGGGCGACGGTCTCGGCGGCCGAACTCCGTGCGCTGCGCCAGCAGCCCCCGTCCGCCGACGATGTCGCGACCGCCGTGCTCGACGTGACGCCGCCGACCGCGGCATCGGTGGGACGCATCCGCCTCTCCACCGGTCAGGTGGCGGCGCTCGACCGCACGGTGATCATCGGACGCCGCCCGCGTTCGACACGCGCGAGCGGAGCGAACCTGCCGCACCTGATCGCGGTCGAGAGCCCGCAGCAGGACATCTCGCGCAGTCACCTCGAGGTCAGGCCCGGGGCGACACCGTCGTGGTCATCGACCTGCACACGACGAACGGGTCCACCCTGCTCCGCCCCGGCGCCGACCCGGTCCGGCTGCACCCCGGCGAGCAGACGCTCGTCCTCTCCGGCGATGTGGTGGACCTCGGCGACGGAGTGACCGTCGCGTTCGAGGACCTGCCGTGAGTCGTCGCCCCTCACCGCCGCCCGATCTGCCCGGCTTCACGTACGTGGAGCCGCTGGGGACCGGTGGCTTCGCCGACGTCTTCCTGTACGAGCAGGAGATGCCCCGCCGAAGGGTCGCGGTGAAGGTGCTCCTCGCCGACCGCATCTCCAGCAGCGCGGCGCAGGAGTTCGCCGACGAGGCCAACGTCATGGCGATGCTGTCGACGCACCCGGCGATCGTCACGATCTACCAGGCGGGCGTCGCGGGCGATGGCCGCCCGTACCTCGTCATGGAGTACTGCCCGCGCCCGAACCTCCAGATCCGCTCCCGCAAGGAGCCCTTCTCGGTGGCCGAGGCCCTGCGCGTCGGCATCCAGGTCGCCGGTGCGGTCGAGACCGCCCACCGCGCCGGGGTGCTGCACCGCGACATCAAGCCGGCGAACATCCTCGTCACGGAGTACAACCGGCCGGCGCTCACAGACTTCGGGATCGCCTCGACGACGGGGGCGACGGGCGAGGCCTCCGGGATGTCGATCCCGTGGTCCCCGCCCGAAGAGTCGTTCGCCGAGCCGCCGCAGAGCGGTCCTCGCACCGACGTCTGGGCGCTCGGAGCCACGCTCTACACGCTGCTGGCCGGTCGCTCCCCGTTCGAGCGGCAGGGCGAGCGGAACTCGAGCGCCGATCTCATCGAACGCATCGAGCGCGCCGCGCTGCCGTCGCTGAAGCGGCCGGATTCCCCGAGAGCCTGCAGCGCCTGCTCGAACGGTCGATGGCGAAGAACCCCGACGATCGCTTCCCGAGCGCCGTGGCCTTCGCGCGCGCTCTGCAGAAGGTGCAGATCGAGCTCTCGCACTCGGTCACGCCGATCGACATCGTCGACGATCATCCACCGGCAGAAGACCTGGAGGACGACGGCGACGGTCTCACCCGGGTGCGGGAGATCGTCAGCATCGACCCTGATGTGGCATCCTTCACCCGGCCGTCGGCGACGACGCAGCGGAAGGAGGCGCCAGCGCCGCTCTCGGGAGTGCCGCGCTTCGATGCGCCGGTGCCCGACGAGTCGACCGTCGAGCAGACGCAGCTGCGGGCACCAGCGCCCGTGCCGGCGCCCGTCCTTCCGCCGAGTGCCGACGATCGGACGATCGCGCGCGCGCCGATGGTCGTCGCACCCGATGCGGCGGCGCCGGCGCTCGCGCCCGCCGGAGCCCCCGCGGCACCGGAGCCCCCGCGCGAGCCGCGCAGCCGCAGGGGCCTGTGGATCACGCTCGCCGCGGCAGCGGTCGTGCTGGTGGTCGGCGGGATCATCGGGATGAACCTGCTGGTGGCCGGAGTCGAGCCCGAACCGGAGGAGACGGCCCAGGCGGTCGATCCGAAGGATGTCGGCACGGATGTCGTGCCGAAGGTCACCGAGCTCTCCGGTACCCGCCAGGGGGACCGCGTCGTCTTCACGTGGACGAATCCGAGTCCGCTCGAGGGGGACTCCTTCATCTGGACCGAGGTCAAGGTGTCGGGCGAGATCGATCCGCAGCAGACGCCGGAGACGACCGCGACGGTCCCCGCGGCTACCGGGACCGTCTGCATCGACGTGATGCTGCGCCGCGACGACGGTCGGGCGTCCGAGACCGTACGGGGTGCGTGGAGTGAGCGATGCCGGTGGTGCGGGTGGGGTGACCGTCGAGTTCGCCGGGGAGTACTTCCCCGTGCGTCGAGGCGGCCGGTTCATCGTGGGGCGGGAGGGCGACCTCGAGCTCGACGACAACCTGTTCCTGCACCGGCACTTCCTCGAGATCACCGACGCCGACGGCCTGTGGTGGCTGTCGAACGTGGGCACCCGGCTCACCGCGACCGTGACCGACTCGGCCGGCGGTGTGCAGGCCTGGCTCGCACCGGGAGCTCGGCTGCCCCTGGTGTTCGAGAAGACCACGATCGTGTTCAGCGCGGGGCCGACGACCTATGAGCTCACGCTGCACGCGGCCGAGCCCACGTTCCGGGCCACGAGACGCGAGCACGATGACGGGGGCGCATCCACGATCGGCGACGTCCCCCTCACGCTCAGCCAGAAGCTGCTCATCCTCGCGCTCGCCGAGCCGCAGCTGCGCAGGGACGGCACGGGCATGAGCGAGATCCCGACCTCGGCGAAGGCGGCGGAGCGGCTGGGATGGACGGTCACCCGCTTCAACCGCAAGCTCGACAACGTCTGCGACAAGTTCGACCGGATCGGCGTGCCCGGTATGCGCGGCGGGCAGCGCAGCTTCGCGACGAACCGCCGCGCACGCCTGGTCGAGCATGTCATCGCCTCGCGCCTCGTCGGCAAGAACGACCTGCCGCTGCTCGACACCCCGCACTCCGTCGACGATGTCGAGGGAGAGCAGGAGTGATCTGGGAGATCGACGACGGCGCTCCCGAGATCGAAGGCCTCGACGCGCAGGGACGCCCTGATCCCGCCTATGCGGCGGCGCTCGGACTGCGACCGGCGGGTCGCGGTGCACGCGTTCTCGCGGCGCTGCTGGAGTGGACGGTGGCCGTGCTCATCGCGCTGCCGGCGATCATCGCGCTGACCCCGGTGCTCGCGCAGGTGGCGTCGGGGCGGTTCGACCCCGCGGAGTTCTTCGCGCGCGGCGACCTCGTGTGGATCATCGTCGCGGTCGCGGCCTCGCAGGGCCTGATGATCGCGTACGTCGTGGTCCAGCTCGTGCTGCACGGGCGCAAGGGCGTCACGCTCGGCAAGGCGGTCTGCGGCATCCGGTCGGTCAACGTCCGTACCCTGGAGCGGCCAGGATTCTGGCGCGGGGCGGTGGTGCGGTACCTCGTCGCCTACGCCTCGCTGATCGTTCCGGTCATCGGCCCGGTGCTGGTGATCATGCTCTCGCCCCTCTTCGACATCGAGCGGCGCGGGCGCGGATGGCTCGACCTCGCGGCTGCGACCTGGTTCGTCGACGTGCGCGGCGGACTCAACCCGTACGACTCGAAGCGCATGCGCATCGCGCGCAAGCGTGTGAAGACCCCGGAGCACGAGGAGAAGGCGCCGCTGCCGTCGCTGGCCACCCCGGTGCACCGCGACGCCCCGGCAGAGTACGTCCCCAGTGCACGCTTCTCCGGTGGTGTGATCGGCGCGCACCGCGCCACGTCAGGACCCGCGACCGAGCAGCCGGAGACCCCGGCGCCGGGCTCGATGGTCTCTTCCGTGCCGCCGTCACTGGCCACAGGAGCCCCGGCGCCCGCATCCTTCGCGCCGCCGGCTCCCGCGGTCCCGTCCCCGGCTCCCGCTCCGATTCCCGCTCCCGTTCAGGCTCCCGCGGCCCCCGCTCCCGTTCAGGCTCCCGCGGCCCCGGCTCCCGTTCAGGCTCCCGCGGCCCCGGCTCCCGCTCCCGCTCCCGCGACTCCGGCCCCCGCGGTTCCGGCGTCGTCTGCGGCTCCTGCGGCTCAGGATCCCGCTCCGGCGCCCGTCGATCCGCAGAGCGAGGCACTCCTTGCCGCCCCGGCAGGCGTACGCGCGATCCTCGTCCTCGACACGGGCGAGCGCATCGAGGTGCGCGGGACCACGCTGCTCGGGCGATCGCCGAGTGCCGCCGCCGGCGAAGGCGCCGCGCACCTGGTGCCGGTCGTCGACGACACCCGCTCGGTGTCCAAGACGCACATCGCGGTGATGCCCACGCGGCGCGGAGTGCTCGTGGTCGATCGCGCATCGACCAACGGCAGCGCGATCGTGCGAGGCGGATCCGAGACGGCGCTGCCCGCCGGGCATCCCGCAGAGTTGCAGATCGGCGACACGGTGCGCTTCGGCGACCGCTCCCTGAAGGTGGAATGGGTATGACCCCGATCAGTGTGATGCGCCACCGGCGCGGTGAGGACGAGCGATGAGAGTCAAGCTGACCCTGCGTCGACCCGTAGCCCCCTGACCGACGTCGTCGTGACGGCGGACTCGACGGCGACCGTCGCCGATGTCGCGCGGCAGATCGCCACGACCGACCCCACCCGCAGCATCGCCGCGGGTCCGGACGATGTGCTCACGCTCTCCGTGGCCCCGCCGACCAGCGAGCAGCTCACGATGCTCAACCCCGACCTCCTCGTCGGGGACGCCCCGATCGGGTCCGGCTTCCTCGCCGAGGTGATCAACGTCGGACCGAACAGGGCATCGACGGGCACCGTGGGCGCGCGTCCTGCCGCGGTCCTCCGCGTCGTGTCCGGCCCCGCGATGGGCCAGGAGTTCCCGCTGCCGGTCGGCCATTTCCTGATCGGGCGCGATGCGGCGAACGACATCACGATCGCCGATCCGCTGGTGTCCAAGCGCCACGCGCGGATCGAGGTCGCCGCGACCTTCGTCGAGCTCGTCGATCTGAACTCCGCGAACGGCATCCTCGTCGACGGCGGCCTCGTGCAGCGCCTCCGCGTGATCCCCGGGCAGAGCTTCGCGCTCGGCGACTGCGAGTTCGTCGTGCACATGGTGAGCGACTTCGACGGCTCGGCCAGCGGCGACCCCGTGCTCGAGCGCGGCGGTGCGCTGATGTTCAACCGCAGCCCACGCGTCGAGGAGCGCTTCAGCGGGCAGGAGCTCGACGAGCCGCGGTATCCGAGGGACCAGGTCCAGCGCCTCTTCCCCTGGCCGATGCTCGTGGCGCCGATCCTGCTCGGACTCGCGATCTTCGCGATGAGCGGCAACCCGCGGTCGCTGCTCATCATCTTCATGTCGCCGCTGATGATGTTCGGCAACTTCATCTCGCAGAAGACCAACCTCGGCCAGCGGCTGCGCAAAGAGGAGGAGTCGTTCGAGGAGCAGTTCGAGCGGCTGGAGGAGAAGCTCTATCACGCGCACCCTCAGGAGCGGGAGGTGCGCCACAACGAGGTGCCGGCCGTCGCCGTGGTGTTCGACGAGGCGATGCGACTCGGCCCGCTGCTGTGGACGCGACGGCCGGAGCACTGGAACTTCCTCGCGTTGCGCCTCGGCGTGTGCGAGGACGAGTCGCGCACGAGGATCAAACGCACCGAGACCCCGGAGGCGCTCGTCGAGTACGTGGAGCGCGTCGACCGCCTCGAAGAGCGCTACAAGATGATCGCGGATGTGCCGATCCTCGAGTCCCTGCAGAGCGTCGGGTCGATCGGCGTGGCCGGACCCACCTCGCTCGCGAGCGATGCCCTGCGCGGGATCGCGGTGCAGCTCTTCGGGATGCACTCGCCGAATGAGCTCGTCACCGTCGCGCTCACCGAGCCGGGGTGGGCGAACGAGCTCGACTGGCTCAAGTGGCTCCCGCACACTTCCAGCGAGCGCAGCCCGTTCAGGACGTGTCGCTCGCCGATTCCGCGTCGACGGGCGCCGCCCTCCTGAGCGGTCTCGAGGAGATCGTGCTGAGGCGGTCGCGTGAGGCGAAGTCACAGCGCCCGCCGTACGGCGACGACTGGGACCCGATGCTGTTCGGCACCGATGTGAAGCGTGCGGCCGAGGATGCGACGTTCCCCGGGCAGACCGCGATCCTCGTGATCGTCACGAACGATGCGCCTGTCGACCGTGCCCGGCTCACGCAGATCCTCGAGCGCGGCGCCGACGTGGGCGTCTACGGGCTGTTCGTCGCCCCGGTCGTCGCCGCGCTGCCCGCAGCCTGCCGCACGTTCGTCGATGTGACTGCCGGGCTCGACCACGCCGTCGTCGGCACCGTCCGCAGCGGCGTGGGCTACCGCGACGTGCAGGTCGAAGGCGTGTCGCACGCGTACATGACGATGCTCGCCAAGCGCCTGGCGCCGGTCGTGGACTCCAGCACGGTCATCGAAGACTCGTCAGACATCCCGAACTCGGTGGGCTTCCTCTCGCTGGTCGGATCCGAGGTCGCCGAGGACCCGAACGCGGTGATCGACCGCTGGCGTCAGAACAACACGATCATCGACCGCTCCGGCAGCCCGCAGTCGCGGCTCAAGAAGGCCGGGAACCTGCGCGCCATCATCGGACAGTCGCAGACCGACGCCATGACGCTCGACCTGCGCACCCAGGGCCCCCACGCCCTCGTCGGCGGGACCACGGGCGCGGGCAAGAGCGAGTTCCTGCAGGCGTGGGTGCTGGGCATGGCCGCTGCGCACAGCCCTGACCGCGTGACGTTCCTGTTCGTCGACTACAAGGGCGGCTCCGCGTTCGCGGACTGCGTCGACCTGCCGCACACCGTGGGTCTGGTCACCGACCTGAGCCCGCACCTGGTGCGGCGAGCCCTGACGAGCCTGCGCGCCGAGCTGCACCACCGCGAGCACCTCTTCAACCGGAAGAAGGCCAAGGACCTGCTCGAGCTCGAGAAGCGCCGCGACCCCGAGACGCCGCCGGCCCTGGTCCTCGTGATCGACGAGTTCGCCGCGCTCGCCGGAGAGGTCCCGGAGTTCGTCGACGGTGTCGTCGACATCGCACAGCGAGGCCGCTCCCTCGGTATCCACCTCATCATGGCCACGCAGCGCCCCGCCGGTGTCATCAAAGACAACCTGCGTGCCAACACCAACCTCCGAGTGGCTCTGCGGATGGCCGATGAGTCGGACTCGAAAGACGTCGTCGACGACCCCGTGGCGGCGTCGTTCCCGCCCTCCCTCCCCGGACGCGGCATCGCGAAGACCGGCCCCGGCCGACTCGTGCCCTTCCAGTCGGCGTACGCCGGTGGGTGGACGAGCGACGAGGCCCAGGTCGCCGAGGTGCGCGTGGCGGAGCTGCGGTTCGGATCGATCCAGACCTGGGAGGCAGAGCAGGCACCGGAGTCGGACTCGCACGACGAGGATCTCGGCCCGAACGACCAGAAGCGCATCGTCGCCACGCTGGTCTCCGCCGCCGCCCAGGCCGCCATCCCCGCACCTCGTCGGCCGTGGCTCGACGATCTGGAGCGCGCCGTCGACATCCGCGATCTCCCGATCCACGGCGACGGACGCATCCTCCTCGGCAAGATGGACGTCCCCGAGCGTCAGCTGCAGGAGCCGGCGTACTTCCACCCCGACAAGGACGGCTCGCTGCTCGTGTACGGCACGAGCGGTTCGGGCAAGTCCACGGTGCTGCGCACCCTGGCGATCGCGGCGGGCTTCGACGGGGCCCGGTCGAACGTCGAGGTGTACGGGCTCGACTTCGGCTCCGGTTCGCTCAAGAGCCTCGAGGTCCTCCCGCACGTCGGGTCGATCATCTCCGGCGACGATGCGGAGCGCGTGCAGCGCATCCTGCGCTCCCTCGCCCGCGTGCTCGACGACCGCGGAAAGCGCTTCAGCGCGGCGAACGCGTCGAGCCTCACCGAGTATCGGGAGATCACGGGGAAGGCCGAGTCGCGCATCCTGCTGCTGATCGACGGGTTCCCGCAGTTCCGCGGCGAGTGGGAGTCCACCACCGCGCGGATGCCGTTCTACCAGACGTTCATGCGCATCCTCGGCGAAGGACGCCCGCTCGGCGTGCACGTCGTCGCCAGCGCCGACCGTTCGGGTTCGGTGCCCACCGCGGTCAGCGCGAACGTCTCGCGCCGCGTCGTCCTGCGTCTCGCCGACGAGTCGGGCTACGCGATGCTGAACGCCCCCAAGGACGTGCTCGATGAGCGTTCGGCCCCCGGTCGCGCGATCGTCGACGGCCTTGAGACGCAGATCGCGACGCTGGGCGGCACGCCCAACGTGGCCGAACAGACGAAGCTCCTCGACCGACTCGCGGAGCAGCTGCGCGCCGGCGGTGCGCGGGAGGTCGCCGAGATCGGCGCCCTGCCGACGCGGTTGTCGGCGCGCGACCTCCCCGACCGCATCGGGGAGTTCCCGGTGCTCGGTGTCGCGGAAGACACGCTGGCGCCCCGGGAGTTCGATCCCGTCGGCACGTTCGTGGTGGCCGGGCCGCCACTGTCGGGCAAGACGACCGCGCTCAAGGGGATCATCGCGTCGATGCGTCGCCTCGACCCCGAGGTCAAGCTCTTCCACTTCGGCGGACGCCGCGCACAGCTCAAGGGTTACGTCGACTGGACGCGGAGCGCCGTGACGCCGGAGGACGCGAAGGAGCTGGCGAAGGAGATCGCCGAGATCGCGGTCGACGAGAGCGTCCCGGTGCGGATGCTCATCGTCGTGGAGGATGTGCCCCAGTTCGCCGACGGACCGGCGGAGCGCGAGATGAAGGCGCTCTTCCAGGCCATCAACCGCAGCGATCACCTGCTGGTGGGCGACGCCGACGTCACGCAGGTGACGAGCGGTTTCGGTTTCATCGGAGACTTCAAGGCCGGTCGCAAGGGCATCATCCTCAAGCCGGACGCGTTCGACGGCGACGCGATCTTCAAGGTCCCGTTCCCCAAGGTCAAGCGCACCGACTTCCCGGACGGCCGAGGCATCTTCGTGCAAGCGGGGCGCCAGGTCACGGTTCAGCTGCCACTCATCGAAGGAGACACATGGACGCCCGTCCGCTGAGCGCGAGCGCGCACACGCCCCGACCCCGAGGGAGGGGCGGACGATGACGGTCACCTTCGACGACACCGCGCTGCGTGCGCCGGTGGAGCCTGCGCTCGCCCGCCAGGAGAGCCGCGAGCGCGTCGCCCGTGAGGGCCGCCAGTTCGGTGTGGTCCTCGGCTCCGGCTGGATCGTCTTCCAGTCGGTCGTGCTGGTCGTTGGAGCCGGTGTGCTCGCGGCTCTGGCCGTCGTGGCCGTGCAGTTCATGTTCGGCGCGGACGGCGCCGACGCGACGACGTTCATCCTGGCCGCCCTCATGGTGGCGCCGCTCGCGGTCGTGCGGGTCCGTTCGCACCTCCGAGGTCCGCGCGACCGCGAGGTCGAGGAGTACCGCCTGGAGAGGTTCGCGGCGGCGAACGGGCTGACCTACCGCACCGGCGAGCTCGATCCGCAGCGGCCGGCAGCCCTCTTCGGCGTCGGCACCTCGCGCATCGCGAGCGACATCGTGGCAGGGCCCACCCCCGCCCCTTCGAGGCCGCCAACTACTCGTTCGACACCTGGGTCGCGCGGGCGCGCATGCCGCATGTCGCCAACTACGCCGCGTTCGACCTGCAGAGCCCGCTGCCTGCGATGACGCTCGTGACGAAGTCGCCGGGGGTCGCGGCATCAGGCTGGGAGCCGACTCCGCCTCAGGAGCGGGTGGAGTTCGACGGCGATCTCGCCTCGCGCTTCGAGGTCTTCACGGCCAGGGCGACGGAGGAGCCGGTGCGTCACCTGCTGTCGCCGGAGGTGCAGACTGCGCTGATGGCCCTCGCCGAGCGGAGCGACATCGAGATCGTGGGCGATCGCGTGTTCGTGCTCTCGCGTCGGCACCTCCCGATGGCGGAGCCCGCGTACTGGGAGTGGGTCGCCGACCTCGCCGCTCTGGTCTCCGTGCTGGAGGCGCGTGGCCGTGCGGAACAGCCCGCCGGACTCGCAGACACGGATTCCGCTCGACGCACGCGTCGGGAGGCGTTGTTCGCCGCACCGAAGGGCGGTCGCGCCGCGGCCATGGGGTGCCTGGTCCCGCTTCTGGTGGGCCTTGCCGCCGCCGCCCTGATCACCAAGATCACGACGGGGTAGCGGGGCGGGCGCCGTCGACACGGATGGGGAGTTGTCCCCATCGACCGGAGGGCGTGCGTTTCGTAGAGTTCTCGTAGTCGGGGCGACCGCACCGGTGCCGTCGACGAGGATCGGCCGCCGGGAGGCAGCTGAACCGACATGCTTTCAGGGGACGCGCTTCACGCGGGTCCCCTCGATCTGAACATTCCACGAGGGGGGCTGACATGGGTGACGGTGTCAAGCTGAGATACGACGATCTGGAGCCGCTGCGGACCGCGCTGCAGAACATCATCGAGGAGTTCGAGAACGCCGGCTCGCGGAGCAACGATCTCGAGAGCGCCGTGGGTTCCCCGTACGGCGAGCGTGCCCTGCGCGACGCGGCATCCGACTTCGAAGGTCGCTGGGACGACCGCCGCAAGCGGCTCATGGACGACTGCAAGAAGGTCGAGGAGCACGTCGCCGCAGTGATCACGGGGTTCCAGGACTTCGACCGTGATGCCGCATCCAAGTCCGAGAACAACGGAGGCTGATCGTGTACGAGCACATGCCGATGACCTCGCCGGCCGGCCACCCCATCGGTGCGCTCACCGGTGACGTCGAGTCGATCCGCGACCGGGGCAACGCACTGCAGGAACTCGCGAACGCGATGAGCGACTCCGCCACGCTGCTGCAGCGTCTCGTCGACAACGGCGCCGACATGGAGGGCAAGTCCGTCGACAAACTGGCCGAGGTCTCCGGCAAGATGCACGCCGAGCTCGGACGCGCTGCCGATCTCTACGACGCGGTCGCGCCGCACATCGTGCAGTACGCGTCCGACCTCGAGTCGTCGAAGACCGCGATCGATCCGATCCTCGACGACCTCGTCGAGCTGTGGGCCACGTACCAGCAGAAGAAGGACGCCGCGGCGACGGCCCAGTCGCAGGTGCCCGACTATCCGACGGGCGCGGACGCCGACGACGATCAGGCCCGACAGGCGGCGGAGGATGCCCGTGACGATGCTGCCGACGCGGCCGCCGGTGCCGCGACGGGCGCGCGCGGCGACTGGGACGCCCGTGCGGCCGACTACGACCGCGAATGGAACTCGTGGCACACGGCTTTCACGAACGCGGCGAACAACATCCGCGAAGACACCTCCGACAAGATCGAGGACAGCACGTGGGACAACCTCGACGGGTTCCTGCAGTTCATGTCGGACTTCCTCGCGGTGGCCGGCATCGTCCTCGCCGTGCTCGCGATCATCGTCGGTGGTCCGATCATCGCCGCGCTCGCCGCGATCGTCGCCATCGCCACGCTCATCGTCGCGGTCGCCCGGTTGGCCAGGGGGAACGGCTCCGTCATCGATGTGGTGTTCGGGGTCATCGGGGTCATCCGCTGATCGGCCCGGCGATCAAGTTCGCCCGTGGCCCGATCGCCATGATCCGGGGTGCCGACTTCGGCGCCGACGGCATGCGGTTCGTCAACGCCTTCGCCGGCCGTGCCCCGCTGAGCACGCTCAGCCAGATCCGCGGTGGCTTCACCACCGGATTCGCCGAGTTCTCGGCGCGTCTGTTCACGGGCAACGGCACCGCATCGTTCGCCGCACAGATGACCGGTGTGCAGACGCTCGACATGGTCGGCAACGTCTTCGCCTCGCACTTCGCGATCGCCGGCGGCATCAAGGACAGCGCGGGCGGCGCATGGTCGGGGACGTTCGACCCTGATCAGAACCCGTTCTCCTGACCGTCCGCGGCGCGAGCCGCCCCCATGGAAGACTGAGACGATGAGCAGCCTGCGCGCGGAATTGACGGGGACGACCGGCACGATCATCCCGCCCTATCGGATGCTCCTCCCTCCGGGGTGGGAGGCGTTCGACCTCAGCGAGACGACGGAGCGTGACCTGATCCGTCGGGCCGAGGCGCGTCTGCAGGGCGCTCAGAACACCGCCTTCGGGCCGGTGCTCGCCGGCAAGGTGCACGAGGTGCTGGAAGGGCTGCGCGCCCGTCAGGGATTCGCCTACGCCTTCGCCGGCGAGGCGGCGCCGAGCTGGGCCATCGGGGCGGCGACGCTGGTGGGGCTCAAGCGCTCGTCCTCTCCCGAGGCGACTCTCGAGCAGATCGTGGAGAGCGCGATCCGGCATCACGAGGGCGTCGCGATCGGCGAGGGGCAGCGCATCGTGCGATGGACCGAGCGCCGCGAGGTGACGGTCGACGGCGAGGATGTCGCTTCGCTGCTCATCAACTACCTGATCCCGGTCCCGGGGACGAGGCTCACCGAGGCGGTGCAGTGGACCGCGACGGTGACGCACGAGGCCGACCTCCCCGCCGATCACCCGAACCTCACGCTCTGGACCGCGCTGTTCGACACCCACGTCAGCACGTTCACCTGGACGGTGCGCTGATGGAGCTCGCGATCACCTATGCGCCCGACCGCGTGATCCCGGTGCCCGCAGACCGGCTCTCGCCGCAGGAGCAGGCGGCGTGGGCGCATCAGACCGCCGCGGAGTTCACCCGTGACGCGGGCGCGCACTCGGCGACCGCCGCGACGATCGAAGACGCTCTCCGTGCGGTGATGGCCGAGGTCGACGACGACCGGCGGCTGCTGCTCATCGTCGGTGTCGACGGCGGCGTGGTCGCCCCGTTGATGATCTCTCGGTGATCACGCACGAGCTCTCCCGTCAGGAGCAGGCGGACTTCCTCTGGTCGAACACCGCGATCCTGCCGGTCACCCCCGGCTCACCGAGACGGAGTCGCTGGGCACCGGCTTCTCGTCCACGCTCGCGCAGCGCGAGAACGGTCTCGACTTCGCGACCCGCCGCTGGATCTTCTTCGGCGAGGGGGCGACGGTGTGCGCGATGCTCGGGCCGGTCGTGCCGTACGGGCTGGCGTTCGTCGAGCCCTTCGCCGAGGCCGCGCTGGCATCGGCGACGCTCCGCGGATTCACCCCGCGGGTCGACCAGGAACGTCTCGACGAGCTCGTCGCCGCGGTGGTCCGCCCGGGCGACGACTGGGTGCTGAACGTCTGACGCCGCGGGTGGGTGGATGGGGAGTTGTGCCCATCGACGGTGGTGTGTGGGGTCTCGTAGGGTGGTGGTATTCGGGCCGGAGGGGTCCGTTCCGTTCGATTTCCGGAGGTGTGGACGATGGCCGATTTCGGTGCGTCTTATGCAGAGATGGAGCAGGTGGCGTCGTCGCTGTCGCAGGCTCGTGATGACATTCAGGGGCAGTTGGACACGTTGAAGGGTCAGGTGGACACTCTTCTGGGTGAGGATTTCAAGACGCAGCATGCGTCGGGGAAGTTCGGTGAGGGGTACACGGAGTTGACGACGGGTCTGAAGACCGCGGTCGATGGCATCAACGACATGTCGGAGTCGCTGCTCGGGATGATGCGGGCGATCCAGGACCTGGATCAGCAGCTCGCCGGCAGCTGACACGCACAGCTTCTCGAAGAGGGGCGTCGACCGTGAGTCGACGCCCCTGTTTCGACTCGACCGAGGGGGGACACCATGACTGATGTGAGTATCGACTACGCCGCGATGGAGGCGAGCCGCACGGCGTACGCGAACATGCGTTCATCGCTCGACGCGGCGACCAGCGGCCTCGGAGACGTCTCCGGTGCTGCCGTTCCGCAAGACGAGCTGCGGCGACGCCTCGAAGACCTCCACGACTCGTGGGGCGGCGGCCTCGACAAGCTCGGCCGCTACGCCGAGGATGCAGGCAAGGGCTTGCAGGGCATCCTCGAAGCGTTCCAGGGACTCGACTCCGAGCTCGCCGCGAGCATGGAGCCCGAGGGCGGAGCGGCATCGTGAGCGCGTTCCCCTCGCTGGGATTCGATCCGGCCCCCGGCGACGTCGGGCAGCTCGAGGACTTCGTCCTCGGTCTCTCCTCCGGGTGCGACAGCGTCGACGACGCGTTGGCGATGCTCAACGGGGATGACGACGCGGCCTGGAGCGGTGAGGCGGCCGTCGCCTTCCGCGCAGCGATGAGCGAGGACTTCCGTCCGCACCTGACGGACACGGGGTCCGCGCTGCGGACGTCGCGCGATGCGCTCAGCGCCTGGGTCACCCAGTTGTCGGGGTACCAGGCTCGCGCGCGGGAACTCGAGGAGCAGGCCGCTGTCGCCGCCGCGAGCGTCAGCAACAAGGCGACGGCCAAGTCGAAGGCCACCGAGGACGCCGACGCCGAGGATGCCGACCCCGATGCGCTCTCGGCGGCCTCCAGCGCCCTCGCGACCGCCCAGGGCGAACTCGACGACATCGTCGCCGCCGCGCACCGGCTCAAGACCGACGTCGACACGGATGCGGCCGTGGCAGCGCAGCAACTGGTCGGTGCGAGCGAGACGCTCAGCGCGTACAAGGGCAACGCGTTCTCCAACTTCCTCGAGGGCGCAGGCGACTGGCTGGCCGATGCCGGCGAGTGGCTCATGGACAACGTCGTGCCGATCCTGGAGGACATCCTCCGGGCGGCGCTGCCGATCATCGCGATCCTCTCGATCTTCATCCCGGTGCTCGGCACCGTGGCGCTGATCATGTCGATCGCCCTCGTGGCCATCGACGGGCTCCAGGCGCTCACCGGCCGCGGCTCGTGGACGGACTTCGCGGTGGGGGCCCTCGGCCTGCTCGCGGGCGGTGCGCTCGGCGCGGCCGCGAAGTCGCTGATCGGCCCGGGTGGTGCGGTGCTGGTCCCGTCGATCCAGCGGATGACACCGGCCCTCGCGGGTGGTGGCACGGCCGCGGGAACCCTGGCGGTGACGCTCAACATCAACATGAGCAACATGGTCGCGAACACCTACTGGATGATGTCGTCCGCCAAGGATGCGCATGACAACGGCCAGAGCTTCGTCGAGCCTGGGGGCCCGTGGCAGAACCTCGCCGAGCGGGCGGCGAACACGATCCGCGGCGACGGCCCGAAGACGGACGACGAGCTGTGACCGCCGCGCAGCAGTCTCGACATCGGGTGTGGCAGCGGATGCCGCAGGGGTGGATCGAGTTCCGAGCGCTCGGTGACCGCTCGCCGCAGGAGTGGATCGACCGGTATCTGGAGAGCGGCGAGGGATGGCTCCCCGACGAGGCGCGCGCATCGATCACGGAGGGGTTCCACGCGGGGGTCCGCATGTTCTCCGATGTGCCGTTCGACTTCGCCGGTGTGTCGATCGTGCTGGGCGAACGGCCGGCCGTGTCGTTCCTGTGCACGAACGTCGTGGCCACGACGGCCGACGAGGTGGCGGATTCCGCTGCTCTGCACCGGCTGCTCCCGCTGGGGCGGTTCGGGGACGACAGCACGGCCGAGACGTTCACCTCGCCGGACGATCGCGTGGGCACGGTGTCCAGCGGCCTGGTGTCGCGGGGCGGCGTCGACGCGGTGATGACGGTCGGCGAGATCCGGTTGCCCGACGATGCCGGCACGGTCCTCATCATGGGGATGTGCTCGGATCCGGCGCAGCGGCACGAGCTCACGGTGCTGACGGCGTTCGCCCTGTCGATGACGCAGTACCTTCCCGATGGCGTCGAGCCGCAGCTCCCCGAGGGGCGCGGTTCGAGGCGCCGCTGGACGGCGAATAACCTGGGTCCATGGCTTTTGCGCTGATCCGACCCGAGTCGCGACCCCTGATCGATGCGGCGCGCACGCAGGACGCCCGTCCGGTGGATGCGGATCGCGCAGCCGCGGTGCTGCGGACGGACTTCGAGCGCTGGTCGCGGTGGGCTCTGGGCCTCCTGGGTTTCACGCTGGCGATCGGCGGCGCGTTCGTCACGGCCGGGATGATCGAAGCCGTGCGGATGCTGGGCGGGTCGCTCGCTCCGGTCGACCTGGCGGTGATCGTGATCGCGGTGATCGTCGCACTGGCCGGACTCGCCGTCCTGGTCGCGCTGTGGTGGAGCGGCCGGCGGATCCTGTCGGCCGCCTCCTGGTGGCTTCGTGTGCCGTACACGACAGGCGGGCGGCAGCGCCGCGCGGGTGGTTGGCTCCGGGCGCGCACCGCGAACTTCGAACCTCGCGTCTTCGTGCGGCTCGTCTCGGCGACACTCGCCCTGCTGGTGGCCGTCGGCGGCATCGCCCTGTTCGTCCGTGATCTGGGAGCCGGAGTCACCTCGATGACGGCGGCCTCGGCCGCCATCGGAGTGATCGCTCTGGTGGCGGGCCTCGGGCAGGTCGGGGGAGTCATGCATCTCGTCTCCGGTCTGTCGGAGGCGGATCCGTTGTGGGTGCGGATCCGGTCCATGTTCGTCCGCCGCTGATCCCGTACGCGCGGGGTGGATGGGGAGTTGTGCCCATCGACGGTGGTGTGTGGGGTCTCGTAGGGTGGGTGTATTCGGGCCGGAGGGGTCCGTTCCGTTCGATTTCCGGAGGTGTGGACGATGGCCGATTTCGGTGCGTCTTATGCAGAGATGGAGCAGGTGGCGTCGTCGCTGTCGCAGGCTCGTGATGACATTCAGGGGCAGTTGGACACGTTGAAGGGTCAGGTGGACACTCTTCTGGGTGAGGATTTCAAGACGCAGCATGCGTCGGGGAAGTTCGGTGAGGGGTACACGGAGTTGACGACGGGTCTGAAGACGGCGGTCGATGGCATCAACGACATGTCGGAGTCGCTGCTCGGGATGATGCGGGCGATCCAGGACCTGGATCAGCAGCTCGCCGGCAGCTGACACGCACAGCTTCTCGAAGAGGGTCGACCAGGACGGTCGGCCCTCTTCGTCGTCTCCGGGCCTTTACGCTGAGAGCATGGGTGCGCAGGATGCCGTCGACGAGTTCGAAAGCGGTGTCCTCGCGGTGAATGCACCACTGGCCGCCGTGCATGCGGCGTGGGAGGTCGCCGGCGACGCGCGGATGCGAGCTCGCGTCCGCGCGCGACTTCCGTCCTGGCCGGGGGTCACCTCGGCATCCGCGCGGAAGCGGGCAGCGCAGGAGGCGGAGATCACGGCGGTGCTCGACGAGTATGCGGCATCGGCCCTGGACCTGATCCGCCCGGCTGACCAGGAGCGGTGGCTGGCGCTGGTCGCGGACAGGCAGCGGCGGAGCGGCGAGGGCGTCCTCGTCGACGAACTCGGGCGCAGCGCGGTGGGTGCGTCGTCGCTGCGCGAGAAGCTGGGTGGACGCCCGCATCGCGGTCCCCGGCGCCGAGGGGTCGCGTGCGAGTGCGGCTATGCGGTCGACGGTGTCCTGCCCGCACGACTGTGCGACGAATGCGAAGAGCTGCTGCTGCGACGGTGGGTGGCCGAGGAACGAAGGCTGCTCCGCGGCATGCCGGCGTACGCCGCGGAGGTCGTCGAGGTGATCGCCGCGGTCGCACAGCGCCAGACGAAGGTGTTCCAGAGCCGCGGCGATGATCTCGACGCCGAAGCCTTCGGGAAGCGGAAGGCCGGAGGGCGGCGCCTGGCCCGTCTCGGGCGGAGGTACCGAGCCGAGCTCGATGCGGCCGACCTGCGTCGGTGGAGCAGCTTCATCGAACCGCTGTCGCACGCGTCGACGACGAGCATGCGCTCGATCGTCGTGAAGGTGCACCGTCGTGGTCTGGGGGCTGCGGCGCTCACCGAGCTCGCCGTGCGGGCAGACGCGGAGAGCATCGCTGCATTCGTCGAGTACACCGAGAAGAGGGCGCGCAGCCGGTGGAGGATCTGACGCCGCGGCGGGGTGGATGGGGAGTTGTGCCCATCGACGGTGGTGTGTGGGGTCTCGTAGGGTGGGTGTATTCGGGCCGGAGGGGTCCGTTCCGTTCGATTTCCGGAGGTGTGGACGATGGCCGATTTCGGTGCGTCTTATGCAGAGATGGAGCAGGTGGCGTCGTCGCTGTCGCAGGCTCGTGATGACATTCAGGGGCAGTTGGACACGTTGAAGGGTCAGGTGGACACTCTTCTGGGTGAGGATTTCAAGACGCAGCATGCGTCGGGGAAGTTCGGTGAGGGGTACACGGAGTTGACGACGGGTCTGAAGACCGCGGTCGATGGCATCAACGACATGTCGGAGTCGCTGCTCGGGATGATGCGGGCGATCCAGGACCTGGATCAGCAGCTCGCCGGCAGCTGACACACGGTTTCCCGGAAGGGGTCGACGGTTCGCCGTCGGCCCCTTCCGTCGTGTCAGGCCCGGTCCATCGGCGCGGGGCGCCCGATGGGCAGTTCTCCCCATCGTCTCGCCGCAGCGGCACGGATAGGGTGGACCTGGCGGAACCGGGGGGAATGGCCATGTCAGATGTCGAGATCTTCTATGCGGAGTTGAACGGCGCCTCCAGTGCACTCACCACCGCGACCACTCAACTGCTGACGGAGGCCGCGAGCGTCCAGGGGGAGGACACCGGGGTCGACAATCCCGCACAGCGCGTCGGACTCCGTCTCGAGATGCACCGACGATTGACGGCCCTGCACGACAGGGCATACGACCGCATCGAGTCCGGCGACGCTCTCGCAGCCGACATCGCCGCGATCGCCGCCAAGTACTCCGAACTCGACGTCGAACTCACGGGCGGTGATCGTCCGTGAGTCTCACCTCGCCGAATCGCGGATATCCGCTCGAACGCCTCGACGGCAACACCGGCTCGATGGCGTATTGGAGCAACCTGTTCACGCGGGTGGCCGACCGGCTCGGAGATCTGCGCACGGCCGCGCACGCCGCGCAAGACCTGCCCGGCGTCGGACGCTCCGTCACAGCCGTTCGTACGGACGCGAACGACCTCGCCGGCGCGCTCCCCGGCGACATCGCCGAGGCGCAGCTGCTGGCGGGCGTTCTGCAGCGCTATGCCGACGCCTTCGACGCGCACGCCAAGCCGGCCAACGATCTGATCGATGACATCGAGGCCGCGCACGCGGAGTGGTCGAGGCTCAACATCGCCGCCGATCACGCCGGTCGCGCCGCGATGGCTGCCGCCTATGGCGACGACCAGTCCGAGATCGACGACACGAACGACGCGGTCACCGAGGCCATCGGCGTCCGGGACGCCGCGAAAGACGCCCTCGACGAGCTGTGGACCCAGTACGAGCGGTTCTACGGGGACTGGGATGCCGCCTACGCCGCCGCGCTGTCCGAGCTCGCCGGTGGTACCGGGGCCGTGCTGACGAACGAGGCGCGCGATCTCCTCGCCGACCTCCTCGCGGCGACGAGCCCGGAAGAGGTCGCACGGCTCTGGGCGGAGAATCCCGAGCTGCAGCAGGAGCTCATCGACAATCACCCCGCCGTCGTCGGCAACCTCGACGGGTGCCCTGGGATGTGCGCGCGACGGTCAACGCCGCGCGGCTGGAGGAACTGCTCGAGACCGAGCCCGAAGGTCCGCATCGCGACGAGCTCGCCGCGGTCTGGCGGGCGCTGACGACAGGTGCGGTGCCGAAGCCGAATCTGATCAGCTTCGATCCGGACGGCGCGGAACAGGTGACCGCGGCACTCGCCTACGGCGACCTCTCGACCGCGTCGGAGATCAACACCCTCGTCCCCGGGATGAACGGCAACGTCGACGACCTCTTCAGCTGGGGGCAGTCCGCGCAGGCGCTCAACCTCCGGGTCGGCGAGGGGTCCGCCACCGTCGTCTGGTTCGGCTACGACACTCCCGATCTGCTGGAGGAGCCGGCGATGTCGCGGGCGGAAGACGGTGCGGCCGCGCTGCGGTCGTATCTCCTGGCCGTGCGCGCCCTGTCGCCCGATGCCGATGCATGTGAACGTGATCGCCCATTCCTACGGCAGCACGACGGCCGCTCTTGCGATCGGGTCGCAGGCGGACGGCCTCGGCGTCACGTCGTTCATCGCGGTGGGGTCCGCCGGATTCCCGAAGGACCCGACGGTGGTCGAGAACCTCTCCAACGGCGGCCCGCCGCAGCTCTACGCGACGATCTCGGAAGACGACGCGGTCGCCAGGGTCGGCCGCGGCACAGCTCCCGGGCATCCTGTCAGCCCCGAGCGCCTGCCAGGCGCTACCGTGTTCGATAGTGATGGTGGCGTCGACGCACGCGGGGAGAGTCTCCCGGCTGCAACCGGACATGACGCCCTCGGCCCCGGCGCCTACCTCGAGCCGGGTTCGGAGTCGTTCTACAACGTGGGTGAGATCATCATGACCGGCCAGCCGGGAACCGAACGGGGCGGCGAGGGCAGCACACAGGGTTTCTGGGATGCGGGCAACTGGTGGATCAGCGATGAGTACGCGCTCATCGATTTCTGAGCGGATGGGACGACGGATGCGCGGTAGGTGGCAGCGCGGAGCGATGGCGGCAGCGGCCGTCGGATTGGTGATGGCGATGACGGGTTGTGGTTCCACGACGGCGCCGACGGGTGATGCGCTGTATCGCGACGGGGAGAAGCACTACGTCGCCTATGCCACGGCCATGCACTCGGTGATCATGGCGATCCATGAGGGCGAGTGGGTTGTGGACCAGGGGGCGTTCGGCGCGTCCCCGATCCCCTGCAGGATCAACGGCGAGCCGTCGGGCTACACGTTCTCCTGGTCTCGCCTGCTCGAGCCGCAGGAGCCGATCGACGTCGATGCGGTGGTCGAGGCGGCGATCGCGGGCTTCGACGAGGTGGGAGTGACCGCGAAGACCTCGACGCTCGGCGAAGGCGATCGGCAAGAGGTGAACGTGATCGGCACCGGGGGTGACATCGGGCGCGGTGTCGTCACCATCTGGCCGGCACGCAACACCATCTGGGTGTCCGCGACGCCGGGGTGCATCCCGGGCGATGCGGCCGACCTGTCGGACATGGTCTTCGGCGGCGAACTGGCATACGAGGGCGCGTCGTTGCGCTTCCCCGCGTTCGAGGGGCCGGATTGGCAGCCGCGGTTCTACTTCCCCGAGGAGGGGAGCCCGGTGTACTACAACGAGGACGGCACGCCGGTCGACCCGCAGCCGAAGCAGACGGAGTTCCCCGAAGCGCCATACGGCGACTGAGGCTTCGCGCGGAGTCGCGGGTCAGCGCGCGGCTGCGGCGTCGGCGAGGTGCCGTGCGTCGTGGTTCAGCACCTTGACGATGATGCCGTGGCGGCGCAGCTCCGCGACCGTGCGCGCGCCCTCCTCGGCGTCGAGTCCGAGGGCCTTGATGTTCGCGACGACCACGACGTCTCCTGTGCGCAGCGTGGAGATGAGGCGCGCGAGGCGGTCGTTCCAGCTCTCCAGGATGTCGGGTGCCGGGTGACGGAAGCCCTCGATCGGCACGCCGAAACGGGTGAGGTCGTCACGCTGCTGCACGACCGACGGCATCCCCTCGCGCGAGACGACGAGCCCGACCAGCCGCGAGCCGTCGGGCCGCGCTGTCCAGAAGTTGCGGTTCTGCTGCAGCTCGGTGAAGCACTTCGGGCACGCTGCGGCATCGTGCGGCAGGTGCAGGGGACTCGTCAGAGCCGCCTCGACCGACGCCGTGGTCTTCGTGGGATCAATCGTCTCGCTCATCGCGCACCTCCGGCATCCATTCTGCCCTGTCGCCGAGGGGAGCGGTGACCGGATTCACACGAGGCCGAGGGCCTGAACCGTCTCGCGTTCCTGCAGCAGTTCGGCCACCGAGGCATCGATGCGCTTCCGTGCCCAATCGCTCACCTCGAGCCCCTCGACGATCTTCCACTCGCCGTCGACGGAGCGCACCGGGAACGACGAGACGAGCCCCTCAGGCACGCCGTATTCGCCGTGCGAGACGACGCCGGCGGAGGTCCAGTCGTCCGTGCCCGTGACCCAGTCGCGGGTGTGCTCGATGGTCGCGTTCGCGGCAGAGGCCACCGACGACGATCCGCGCACCTCGATGATCTCCGCGCCGCGTTTCGCCACGCGAGGGATGAAGGTCTGGTCGAGCCAGGTCGGCACGTCGCCCACGATCTGCTCGAGCGCGTCGCCGACGGGGCGGCCGCCCACTGTCGCATGCGAGATGTCGGGGAACTGCGTGGCCGAGTGGTTGCCCCAGATGGGGACGCGGCGCACGGTGTGCACGGGGGCGCCGAGCGTCTGTGCGAGCTGCGCACGAGCCCTGTTCTCGTCGAGACGTGTCAGCGCGGCGAACCTCTCCGCCGGCACGCCGTCGGCAGAGGCCGCAGCGATGAGGGCGTTGGTGTTCGCGGGATTGCCGACGACCGTGACGCGGACACCGGATGCCGCGTTCGCCGCGATCGCCGCGCCCTGCGGCCCGAAGATGCCGGCGTTCGCTGCGAGCAGGTCGGCGCGCTCCATGCCGGGGCCGCGCGCGGTCGTGCACCGACGAGGAGGGCGAGGTCGCAGCCGTCGAAGCCGACCGCGGGGTCGTCCGTCACCTCGACGTGCTCGAGCAGGCCGAACGCGCCGTCCTGGAGCTCGAGCGCTGCGCCTTCCGCTGCGCCGAGACCCTGCGGGATCTCCAGCAGTCGCAGGCGCACCTTCTCATCAGGGCCGAGCATGTCTCCTGCCGCGATGCGGAAGAGGAGTGCGTAGCCGATCTGTCCGCCCGCGCCGGTGATGGTGATCGTGGTCGTCATGCCCCGAGCCTACGTCCGTTCGGTGCCCCTCCGCGCGGAGTACCCTCGACGCATGACCTTCAATCCCGACGCCGACATCTCGGGCAACACCACCCGCCGACGAGGACGCACCGCCGCCATCGCCGGCGGTGCCGGTGGGGCGTGCTCGGCATCATCGCGCTCATCGCTGGCCCCTTGCTCGGCATCGACCTGACCGGGCTGCTGGGCGGCGGGACGCCGGGCGGAGGCAGTGAGCCCGCGGGCGGATCGGTCATCGAGGACTGCGACACCGGTGCGCAGGCGAACGACGACGTCGACTGCCGCATGGCGGGTGCGCAGCTCGTGCTCGACGACTTCTGGGCCGACGAGGTCGAGGGATACCGCAAGCCCGGATTCATCGTGGTCGACGGGGCGACGAACACGGCCTGCGGCACGGCATCCAACGCGGTCGGGCCGTTCTTCTGCCCGGGCGACGAGACGGTCTACATCGACCCGACCTTCTTCCAGCTGATGCAGGAGCAGTTCGGCGCATCGGCCGGCGAACTCGCCCAGCTCTACATCGTCGGGCACGAGTGGGGCCACCACATCCAGTGGATCACCGGGGTCATGGACGACTACCCGAACAACGGCACCGGTCCCGGAAGCAACGGCGTCCGCACCGAACTGCAGGCCGACTGCTACGCGGGTGCCTGGATCGGACGAATCTCGGAGGAGACCGACAGCAAGGGGGTTCCGTACCTGCAGCCGACCACGGAGAAGCAGCGCATCGATGCGCTGAACGCCGCGTTCGCGGTCGGCGACGATCACATCCAGGAGCAGTCCGGTTTCTCGAACCCCGAAAGCTGGACGCACGGCTCCAGCGAGCAGCGACAGCGCTGGTTCGCCGAGGGGTATCAGAACGGCCTCGGCGTCTGCGCGCAGGTGCTGACGCTGCCCGCCGACCAGCTGGACCCGTAGCGGGCAGCGCGCTCGGCGTCCGCTACCGTGGGGAGAGCACCACTGCACGACCGGCCGGGGGACCGAAGATGACGAACACGGATGCACTGTATCCACCGATCGAACCGTACGAGACGGGCGAACTGCTCGTCGGTGACGGGAACCGCATCTACTGGGAGGTCAGCGGCAACCCCGAGGGCAAGCCGGTGGTGTTCCTGCACGGGGGGCCCGGCAGCGGGACCTCTCCCTGGCAGCGGCGGTTCTTCGACCCGGAGCTCTATCGCATCGTGTTGTTCGACCAGCGCGGATGCGGCCGCAGCACGCCGCACGCGAGTGAGCCGGACGCCGACCTCCGGTATGTCACGACGGCGCACCTGATCGCCGACATCGATCTCCTCCGCAGGAACCTCGGGATCGAGAAGTGGCAGGTCTTCGGCGGATCCTGGGGCAGTGCCCTCGCGCTCGCGTACGCACAGGCGCACCCCGATGCCGTGACCGAGCTCGTGCTCCGCGGGATCTTCACTCTGCGCCGGGTGGAGCTCGAATGGTTCTATGAAGGAGGGGCCGCCGCGCTGTTCCCTGATCTCTGGGAGAGCTTCATCGCGCCGATCCCGGTGCTCGAACGCTCGCGCATGATCGAGGCATACCACCGTCGGCTGTTCGATCCCGACCCGGCCGTGCACGTTCCTGCGGCGGTCGCCTGGGCCACGTGGGAGGCATCGACCGTCACGCTGGTTCCCGACGCCGCGCAGATCGCCGCGATGTCCGACCCGCGCGCAGCCACCGCCTTCGCCCGGATCGAGAACCACTTCTTCGTCCATCGTGGCTGGTGGGAGGAGGGGCAGCTGATCGCCGGCGTCCCCGGCATCCGCCACATCCCGACGGTCATCGTGCAGGGGCGGCACGATGTGTGCACCCCGATGATGACGGCGTGGGACCTGCACCGTGCCTGGCCGGAGGCCGAGTTCGTCGTGGTCGACGATGCCGGCCACTCCGCCACAGAGCCGGCGACGCAGCAGGCGCTACGAGACGCGACCGACGGCTTCGCCCGCGCCTGAACGCGGGACTCCGCTCCTTACGCCCGCAGCGCCTTCGTCAGGGTCTTCATGAGTCCTGCGATGCGGCCGTCCACGCGGTACCGGGTCAGCCCCTCGCTCACAGTTGCGCCCGTACGCGCCGAGACGAACCACGGCGGCTTCGGCAGGATCGTGAGGCGTCCCCCGCCGTTCGCGATCGGCAGGGACCGCGGGAACGGACGGAACGGGCCGCGGAGGACGGAGCGTTCGACGCCGTCGAGCAGCAGCGCGTTGTGCACCACGCCGATGCCGCTGCCGACGTCCTCGATCGTGCTGCCGGGGTACGCGCCCCACGTGAGGGTCGGGGTGATGAAGCCGAAAGCGGTCCAGCCGTTGATCGCGATGGATCCGTAGCGGAGTGCGGCGATCGCCCGCTCGAATCCGGCGCCGAGAGACCTCTCGGTCGCGGGGTCGATCAGCAGGTTCGCACCGAGCGTGCCCTGAAGCTTGTCGTTGGCGTGGGCCACGGCGGCGTCCAGGAACTCCTGCCCGGTGCCGGGCACCGTCACGACACCCAGCACCGGCGCGAAGTACTCCGTGGTCTCCAGGGCGGTGGCGTCGGCATCGGCGTCGACCTCGACCAGCAGGCGGTCGCCGAGCACCAGCGCGTCGGGGTACGCCTCGGTGGCCAGGTCCATCCGCGCGGGCGATCCCGGATACCAGATCGGACGCTCCGGGGCGTTCGCGTATGCGCGTCGGAGGGCAGCGCGGAAGGCATCGGCCTGGTCCCAGTCGGACGACAGGATGACGACCTGCCCGGCGATGCAGTTGTGTCCGCAGTTCTGCAGGCGCATGGTCGCGATGTGCTCGGCCTGGTAGGCGAGGTCGGCGTCGGTCCAGGCGCCGGGCACCACGATGATCGGTGAGACGCCGCCGAGTTCCGCGGTGATCGGCTTCTTCAGCAGCGGCCGCTTCTCGCGCCGCCGACGCTTCGTGGCGGCGGCGCCCTCGCCCTTCGACGGACCCCAGACGATGGTGTCGAACGTGGCGGCCGACCCGGTGATGTGCACGTGCACGAGCCCAGGATGCCCGGTGAGATACGTGCCGACCGCCGGGCCGCCGCGGACGATGCGCAGCAGGCCCGGCTCGATGAGCGGTGCGAGCGCGCGCTTGTACACCGGGACCAGGGCATCCTGCGTGGGGTTCACCTTGAGCAGGGCCGTGCGGTTGTGGGCGAGGAGCTCGTACAGCACGTCGAGCACCGGGATGGAGGTGACGTTGCCCGCGCCCAGGACGAGTCCGACGCCGCCCGATTCACTGGGGGTGCGTTGTGCGAGGCCGGCCGATGCCCGCGCGGCGCCCGGCGTGATTCCCGGCTCCAACCAGACCTCGCCCGTGAACCCCGACAGCAGGAACTTGTCGATGCCGGTCAGGGGAATGCGTGCACGCGGGTGCGTCCACCGGGTGCGCGGTCGATCGTGACGCCGTCGAGCGGGTTGGTTCCGGCTGCGAGTCGCGAGAGGGTCTCGATGTAGGCGTCGAGCGCGCCGAGCACGCTGTACGGTCCGCTGAGCCATTCCTCGCCGCGCAGCGGATGCCGGGCGTCGAGGCCCTTCGACGCCGCGGCGGTGTTCGCCCAGTCCTCTGCCGTGGCGGCGACGCTCGTGCGGACCGCACGCAGCAGCGTCACCCGCTGCGCGATCGTGAGCGCTGACCAGGTGCGCGCACCCACCTGCAGCGCGTCGATCGCGGTGTCGAGCCGGTCGCGTTCGCCCTCGTCCAGCGCGGGACCGGCGGGGCCCGGCGTGCGCTTCGACGCAGCGGCGGAGGTGGTGGTGCTCGCAGAAGTCATCGACGTCTCCTTCAGACGGGATCCCAGCTTAGGCGGCGGAGGTCGCGCCCGCCTCGATGTCGTCGCGGCGCAGGCGGTAGCGGCGAAGAGTCAGCAGGCTGGCCGCCATCAGCACGGCGGGCAGGATGCTGAAGCTGACCACGATGCCCGTGATGGCGGCGGCCGGCTGCTCGACGGTCGCGCCTGCGACGGTCGAGACGTAGCCCGTCGCGGCGAGGGTCAACGACACCGCGGTCGCGCCGAGCGCGAATCCGACGGTCTCACCCGCGGTCCAGATGCCCGTGAAGGTGCCCGCCTGGCCTGGCCCGCTCGTGCGCTCGTCGTGGGAGATGACGTCGGGCAGCATGGCCATGGGGAGCGACTGGAGTCCTGCGTAGGCGATGCCGGCGACCGCGACCGAGGCGTAGATCCAGGCACCGGGAGTCCACACGGCGACGACCAGCGATGCCGCGGCCGCCGTGAAGATGATGCTCGCGAACGCGAACGCCCGCTCCTTGCCCGCGCGTCGGGCGATGAGGGTCCAGCCCGGTGTCGCCAGCAGCGCAGGACCGACCAGCGCGACGAACACGAAGGTCACGGCGTCTTCCGAGCGCAGCACCCAGGTCGCGACGTACTGCGCACCGGCGAGCATGGTGCCGGTCGCGAGCGCCTGCAGCACGAAGGTGCCCAGCAGCGCGCGGAACGGCTGACTGCGTCCGAGCGCCCGGAACCCCGACATGTACTGGTCGCGCCAGGTGGAGGAGACGGCAGCGGTCGACGGGGTCGAGGTGCGCTGGGCGGCGGCCTCCGCCGTCCTCGAGGCGATGAACATGCCGATCCCGATGACGATGCCCGAGGCGATGCCCATCAGCAGGTAACCCATGACCGGGTCCGAGCCGGCGTTGCGAAGGGCGGGTCCTCCGGCGCCGAAGAGCAGGATCGCCGCGGTGAGCACGACCACGCGCCAGCCGAGCAGGCGGGTGCGCTCGTCGTAGCTCGCGGTCAGTTCTGCGGGCAGTGCGACGTACGGCACCTGGAACAGGCTGAATGCGGTCGCGGTCGCGAGGAACGCCAGCAGCACGCTGATCGCCCCCGCGATCGGGCCCCACGTCGGAGGCACCGCGAAGGTCAACGCGAAGAAGAGCGGCAGCGCCAGCGCGCCCGTGACCATGAAGCCCCGCCGGGAACCCGTCCGGGCGAGCTGACGATCGGATGCGGCACCGATCAGCGGGTCGATCAGCACGTCCCAGATCTTCGCCGCCGTGACGATGAGTCCCGCGGCGAGGGCGGCGACACCGAGGTTGTCGGTCAGGAAGTACGTCAGCACCAGCCCTGGCAGGGTGGCGTAACCGCCGGTCCCGAGCGATCCGATCGCGTACAAGACGATCGTGCGCGCGGAAAGGCGGACGGATGCTCGTTCGGGCCGAGCCTCGGTGCTCATCGCGCCAGTGTAGCGGCGCGATGAGGCCCGCTCAGATCAGCGAGCTCGCGGAGCTTCGACTCGACGTCGGCGTTCGACGGCTCGACGTGGTGCGACCGGTCGGGGTAGACCACGACCGGGATGTTCGTGCGGCCGGAGATCTCCTTCGCGACATCGGCCGCTGCGGGCTCGGCGACGAGGTCGACGTAGGTGTATTCGATGCCGAGCGCGTCGAGCTGCTTCTTCGTGCGGATGCAGTCGCGGCACCAGTCGGCGCCGAACATCGTGATGGTGTCGGGGGCGGCAGAAGTCATGCTTCCAGCCTACGGCCGCCCGGATGGGGTGGCGCTGAGAGCGGGCGGGGTCTCGCGTCGGCCGGGGTCGGCCTCGTCGGGCAGCTGCTCGACCGGGACGATCACCACGTCCTGGATCTTCCAGTCGAGGTCCGTGACCTTCCTCTGCAGGTCGGTCGTCTCGTGGACCGACACCCGGTGCCGCCGCGGCACGATGAATGCCTCGACATGGAAGACCTGTCCCTGGTCGCGCACCCGCACCGCGGCATCCTTGATCCACGGTCTGCTGCGCAAATACGACACGATGTCGGCCGCCACCGGGTGCGGATGCTTGCTGTCGTACGTGCGGGCGCGCTGGTCCATGAGGTCGACGATCGCTGTCTTCGTGTTGCGGAAACCGTCCCAGATGATGCCGAGCGAGATGAACAGGGCAGCGGCGCCGTCGAGCCACCACACGCCGGCGCCGACCCCAGGACGCCGACGATCGACGCGACCGTCGTCTGCCAGTCGGCCTTCGCCATGTCGGCGTCTGCGTACAGCAGCTTGTTGTGCAGCACGGGTGCGAGCTTCGACTTGGCCGGGCCGTAGAAGAAGACCGGGCCGACGATGACGACCGCCATCACGGCGACCATGAGCCAGCCGAGCCAGATCGTCTGGCCGAAGAGCTGCACGGTGCCGATGGTCGGGTGCTCGCCGGCGATCAGGCCGGTGACCGCTTCGATCGCGAGGTTGAGGCCGACAGCGAGCAGAGCGACGCCGGCCACGAGGTGCCCGACGCCCATCGCGCGGTGGAGTCCGTAGGGGTGTTTGCGGGTCGGACGTCGCCCCACGAAGAGGAGCGCGATCAGGAAGGCGAACTGGGGGATCAGCGACAGCATGTCTTCGATCCACGCGGTCCGCATCGCCTGCGAGTTGCCCACGACGAATGCGATGACCACGATCGTCACGGAGGTGTAGACGATCGTGAAGATCTCCCAGCGGATGGCGCTCCGCCTCGCCCGCACCTGTTCCTGGGGAAGGGTGGTTCGCCCGAAGCGCGCCTCTTCGGTCATGGGCCGACCTCCTCGTCGAGGAACCTCTCCAGCGTCGACAGGAACGCGTTCTCGCCGAGCGGGACCATCATGACGAGTTCTCGCCCGTCAGCGCCGTCGATGCCCGGATAGCCGCGGGTCAGTCCGGCCTTGTCGATCCACGGGGTGTCCGAGGTCATGCCGCCCGCGATGAGGTCGAGGTCGCCCGCTGCCAGCATCCGGACGAGCGTCTCCTCCGATGCCACCGTCCACTCGGGTTCGGCGTCGATGCTCGCGGCGAACCGATCGACGAGATCGACGATCGGGCCTGAGGGGTGATCGTCGGTCACCTCGACGAGCTCGCCGTCGGGGGACGTGCCGATGCGGAGCTCTCCACCGGAGACGGCGTCGAGGGTGCCGTCGGGGTCGGCGGGGATCGTCAGTCCGCACCCCGACAACGCGCCGGCGAGGGCGAGACCCGCGACGAGGGAGGCGGCGCGGGATGACCGCCGCCCGAGAGGCCTTCGACGTCCGTTCACGACTCGAGGATGCGCCGCCGTGCCGCCCGCGGGCAAAGGCGTTGACGAGAGGCTTCGTGGGGCGCTAGAGCGCGGAGCCGACGGCCGTACCCTTGTGAGTAAGGGTACCCTTACCTATACTGAACACCATGAGCGGCGCGTGCGAGCACCTGGAAGATCCGGACTGGGATGACATCGAGGGCGCCGTGCTCATCGCGGGTGACGCGGCCGATGCCGGCTTCATCGCGAGCATCACGGCCCGACTGCCCTGGGACGCGCAGGGCGTCGTCCTCCTCGAGGCGGCGGCACGCATCCAGTTCCGGCACATCGACGTCCCCGCTGGTGTCTCCGTGCGTTGGCTCGTGCGCGACGACGGCATCAGGGCGCACACGCGGGGCGAGCGGTTGGCGAACGCCGTGCACGCCTGGTGCGTCGAGTGGGCGTGCAGCGAACCGCCGTCGCAGTGGACCGTGTGGCTCGGGCCGCACACGCCCCCGCACGTGGCGAGGATGGCGCGCAGCCTGCTCGGCGTCGCGAACTGACGTCAGCGGGTTGCGGCGGCGGGCACGCCGGCGCCCGCGGTGATCGCGTCGAGGGCGCGGCGCAGCGACGAACTCGACGTGTGCGCCGTGTACGGGAAGTACACGACCTCCACGCCGACCTCGGCGAACTCGCGCTCGAGGCGCAGCCCCTTGTCGGTGCCGCGCCAGTCGTCGCCTTTGAAGAAGTGCGTGAACTGCACGTCGCGCCACGAGTCCATCTTCGACGGCGTGGTCTCCACGTACACGTCATCGACGAACGAGATGTGCTTGACGATCTCCGCACGCTCGGCCGTCGGTATGACGGGCTCGATGCCCTTCACCTGGCGCAGCATCTCGTCGCTGACGACGCCCGCGATCAGGATGTCGCAGTGCTGCTTGGCGTGACGAAGAAGATTCAGATGCCCGACGTGAAAAAGGTCGAAAGCACCAACGGCATAGCCGATACGCGTCCCCATGATCTCCCCAGATCAGTGTTTCCCCAGTGAGCGGATCCCCATCCGCTTCGCGACTCCCACAGCCGCGTTTCGGAAGTCTAGCAGGTCCGGATTCGTTCCCCACAGCAAGCCATGGAACGATGGAGTGCGCACGCGCTGCGCGTGGGGATCGAGGGGGCGGACGTGGGGACACCGGTGACGGTCATCGTGCCGACGTTCAACGAGCGTGACAACGTCGCCGAGCTCGTCTCCCGCAGCGCCGCAGCTCTCGCCGGATACGACGCCGAGATCCTGTTCGTCGACGACAGCACCGACGACACCGCGGCCGAGGTCGAGCGCGTCGCCGCCGACGCCGCCATTCCGGTGCGGGTGATCCACCGTGCGGAGAACACGGGGGCCTCGGCGGTGCCGTCGTGGTCGGGCTCGAAGCTGCGGCATCCGACGTCTGCATCGTGATGGACGGCGACCTGCAGCATCCACCGGAACTCCTCCCGGTCATCCTCGCCAGGCACGGCGAGGATGACGCCGACGTCGTCGCGGCGTCCCGCTACGTCGGCGGCGGAGACACCAGCGGGCTCGGCACGGCAGTGCGCTTCGGCGTCTCGCGCGTGGCCACCTGGCTGACCAGGGCGATGTTCCCGATCCGCCTGGCACGCAGCACCGATCCGATGACCGGGTTCTTCCTCGTCGACCGCCGCCGTCTCGACGTGTCGGCGCTCAAACCGCAGGGCTTCAAGATCCTCCTGGAGATCCTCGCGCGCAACGACCTGCGTGTCGCCGAGGTGCCGATGGAGTTCGCCGAGCGACGGCACGGGACCTCGAAGGCGAGCCTGCGGCAGGGCGGCACGTTCATCGCCCACCTCGCCCGCCTGCGGTTCGGCAAGATGTCGCTGTTCGCCCTGATCGGCGCGATCGGCGCCGCAGCGAACCTCGGGATCATGTGGGCGCTGACCGCTGCCGGCGTCCCCTACATCTGGGCGGCCGTGATCGGCGCCGAGGTGACGATCATCGGGAACTTCCTGCTGCAGGAGCGTTTCGTGTTCGCCGACATGCGGACGGATGCCCGCGCGCTCGGCATCCGCTTCGCGAGCTCCTTCGCGTTCAACAACGTCGAAGCCGCGCTGCGCATCCCCGTCATGGCCCTCATGGTCGAGTCGTGGCACATCTCCAGCGTGCTCGCGACGGGGCTCTCGCTCATCGTCGCCTTCTTCGCGCGCTTCCTGTTCCACTCGCTCGTCGTGTACGCCCCGCAGCGGCGGAAGAGGAACGACGACTCTCCCTCGGCTGAACCGCCGACGGACACGGCGGCGCAGCGCGTGATCAGGGCGATCGACGTCGAGGTGATGAAGCCGGGCGAGCTCTAGCCGTTCGTCGCGAGGTAGGCCTCGAGCGCCGCATCCGCATCACGCGGACGCCATCCGGTCGACTCGATGCGGTGCAGGTCCAACACGCTGTTGAGCGGCCTCGGCGCGATCGGACCCGCCTGATCGGCGAAGTACTCCGCGGTGCTCACATCGGTCACCCCGCCCGGGTCGTGCCCGGTGAGGCGATACACGGCGCGCGCGATGTCCGCCCAGGAACGGGGTTCGCCGGCACCGGTGACGTTGTACACGCCGAACGGGGCGGCGCTCGACAGCAGATGCGTGATGGCCGCGGCGAGGTCGTCGGTGAACGTCAGGCGTCCGATCTGATCTCCGACGACGCGGGGCGCGATGCCCCGTTCGGCGAGCGAGGCCATGGTGCGCACGAAATTGCGCCCCTCGCCGATCACCCAGGACGTTCGGACGATGTAGTGGCGCGGCACCGTCGCGACGACCGCGTCGCCCGCGGCCTTCGTCTGCCCGTAGACGCCGAGCGGTCGCACCGGGTCCGACTCCGTGTAGGGGAGGCCTTCGTGCCGTCGAACACGTAGTCGCTGGAGACGTGCACGAGCGTGATGCCGTTGTCCGTGGCGATACGGGCCAGGGCGGCGACCGCGGTGGCATTCGCCGCCCAGGCGTCCTCGCGTCCCTCCGGCGTCTCCGCGAGGTCGACCGCGGTGAACGCGGCGGCGTTGATGATCACGCCGTAGTCGCGCCACCGGCGGGCGGACGGCAGGTCGTCCGCCCGGATGTCGAGCGTCTCGCGCGTCGTGTACTCCACGTGGTCGGCATCGGCGAAGGCCGCCTGCAGAGCGAGACCGAGCTGGCCCGAGCCGCCGAGCACCAGGATCTTCCTCGGACCGATCGGTGTGACGTCGGCGAGGCGCGGGTGCGCGAGGTCCTTCGCCGAGATCTCGACGTCGGAGAGCGGGATCGGCCAGGCGATGGCGGCCGTCTCATCCGCGAGGTTGAGGAACGAGTACTCGGCGTCGGGAGACCAGTGATCGTTGACGAGGTACGTGTAGGCGGTGTCCGCCTCGAGGGTCTGATACGAGTTGCCGACTCCGCGGGGCACGAGGATCGCGCGCGACGGATCGATCTCGGTCGTGAACACCGTGCCGAAGGTGTCGCCGGCACGCAGGTCGACCCAGGCGCCGAAGATCTTCCCCGTGGCGACCGAGACCCATTTGTCCCAGGGCTCGGCGTGGATGCCGCGCGTGGTGCCGACCGCGTCGTTGAACGAGATGTTGTTCTGCACCGGGCCGAAGTCGGGCAGCCCGGCGGCGACCATCTTCTCGCGCTGCCAGTTCTCCTTGAACCACCCGCGCGAGTCCCCGTGCACGGGCAGGTCGACGACGAGCAATCCGGGGATCGTGGTCTCGGAGACGGTGAGCGTCTTGCCGAACTCCGTCATCACTGACCCTTCGCCGCGTAGAACGACTCGGTCGCATCCTTGGCCGGCGCCCACCACTCCTCGTTGTCGCGATACCACTCGATCGTGGAGGCGAGACCCGACTCGAAGTCCGAGAACTGCGGCGCCCACCCGAGCTCGGTGCGCAGCTTCGTGGAGTCGATCGCGTAACGCAGGTCGTGGCCTGCACGGTCGGTCACGTGGTCGTACGCATCGGCCGGCTGGCCCATCTGCGCCAGGATCAGCTCGACGACGGACTTGTTGTCCTTCTCGCCGTCCGCGCCGATCAGGTAGGTCTCGCCGATCTCGCCCTTGTCGAGGATCGTCAACACGGCGGAGGAGTGGTCGTCGGCATGGATCCAGTCGCGCACGTTCTGCCCCGCGCCGTACAGCTTCGGGCGGATGCCCCGCAGCACGTTCGTGATCTGACGCGGGATGAACTTCTCGACGTGCTGGTACGGCCCGTAGTTGTTCGAGCAGTTCGAGATCGTCGCCTGCACGCCGAACGACCGCACCCAGGCGCGCACGAGCAGGTCGCTTCCGGCCTTCGTCGACGAGTACGGCGACGAGGGGTTGTACGGCGTCTGCTCGGTGAAGCGCGCGGGGTCGTCGAGCTCGAGGTCGCCGTAGACCTCGTCGGTCGAGATGTGGTGGAAACGTCGTTCGTGTCGACGTGCCGCCTCGAGCAGCGTGTAGGTGCCGATGATGTTCGTGTCGAGGAACGGCCGAGGGTCGTGCAGGGAGTTGTCGTTGTGAGACTCCGCCGCATAGTGCACGACCGCGTCGGCCTTCGCGAACAGCGCATCCACGAGCTCGGCATCGGCGATGTCGCCCTCGACGAACTCGACGCGGTCGGTGGGAAGCCCGGCGAGGGAGGCGCGGTTGCCCGCGTAGGTGAGCTTGTCGAGCACGGTGACATGCGCGTCGGTGTGTGACACGACGTGGTGCACGAAGTTCGATCCGATGAAGCCGGCGCCGCCGGTCACGAGCAGGCGGGTCATCGCGCGCCCCTCTCCAGCAGCTCGAGCAGGTACGAGCCGTACCCCGACTTCACGAGCGCCTCGGCCCGGGTGCGGAGCTCGTCGTCGTCGAGGAACCCTTGTCGCCAGGCCACCTCCTCCGGCACGCCGATCTTCATGCCGGTGCGGCGTTCCATCGTGCGCACGTAGTCGGCGGCGTCGGTCATCTGGTCGAACGTCCCGGTATCGAGCCAGGCGGTGCCTCGGGGCAGGACCTCGACCTGGAGCTTGCCGCGCTCGAGGTACTCGCGGTTCACGTCGGTGATCTCGTATTCGCCGCGAGCGCTGGGCGCCAGACGACGGGCGATGTCGATCACGTCGTTGTCGTAGAAGTACAGGCCGGGCACCGCGTAATTGCTCTGCGGGAGCTTCGGCTTCTCCTCGAGCGAGATCGCCTGACCGTCGGCGTCGAACGCCACGACTCCGTAGGCCTCGGGCTCCGCGACCCAGTACGCGAACACCGCGCCTCCGTCGATCTCGGCGAAGCGCTTGAGCTGTGTGCCCAGCCCCGGTCCGTAGAGCAGGTTGTCGCCGAGCACGAGCGCGACGCTGTCGTCGCCGATGAAGTCGGCGCCGATCGTGAACGCCTGGGCGAGACCGTCCGGCGATTCCTGCTGGGCGAACGTGAGCGAGATGCCGAACTGCGAGCCGTCTCCGAGCAGTCGCTCGAAGTGCGCGGCGTCGTGCGGGGTGGTGATGACGAGGATCTCTCGGATGCCGGCGAGCATGAGCGTCGACAGCGGGTAGTAGACCATCGGCTTGTCGTACACCGGGATCAGCTGCTTCGAGACCCCCAGCGTGATCGGATGCAGCCGTGTTCCCGAACCGCCCGCCAGAATGATGCCCTTCATGATCCCCCTCGTGAAACGTCGATGTCCGTGGTGGCGTCACAGAAGGGACGGCCATCCCCTGCCGTCCGACGACCCCCACAGTCGTGATTCCGACTCTAGCGGTTCGCGCCCTCGCATGGTGAGTGACCGATATGCCGCCCGCTCTTGTGAGAACCCTGTGTGCACGTCATAGTTGGCTCGTGGAATCCGGGGGCGGGCCCGCGTTGTCTCTCACCTGGGCGCATCGTGCCGAACAGTCGGCGCACGCCTGGGAGCAGAGCCACGCCAGGGGAGACGTCCCGAGCATCTGGCCCTACGGACTGGATGCGCTGCGCGACCACGCTGCCGTCGAGGTGGTCGATCTCCCCGCACCGGGGCGTCTCGCTCGCGCGAGGGCGCGCCTGTCGATGGGGCCGCGCCCGGTCGACGGCCTCGCAGTGACCTGGGACGAGAACACCGCCTACCGCATGCAGACTCTGCACCCGCGCGCTCGTTTCGCCACCGGAGTGATCTGGCTGACCGACATGATCGCGGACGGGAACGTGCCTTCGCAGCTGATCGCGATGCTGAACCGAGCCGAGGCGGCGTGGGTGCTCAGCGAGGCGCAGGTGGAGCCTCTTCGCCGCGCGCTGGGACCTCGTGGGCCCCGGGTGTTCGCCGTGCCGTTCGGCATCGACAGCGACTTCTTCGGGCCGAAGCCGTATCCGGACCGGCCGCGCATCGTCAGTGTCGGGAACGACCGGGACCGCGACCCTGCCACCCTCTACGCCGCGCTCGCTCGGGTGCTCGCTGTCCGTCCCGAGACCGAGGTGATGGTGCAGACTCGGTCGGATCTCGTTCCGCCCGAGGGCGTGCGGGTGGTGCGGAACATGCCCCACGCCGAACTTCGCGACCTGTATGCGACGGCGAGCGTCGTCGCGATTCCGACCAGACCGAACCTGCACGCATCGGGGATGACGGTGGCCCTCGAGGCGCTCGCCACCGCACGCCCGGTCGTGGTCTCCGCGACACCGGGCATGGAGCAGTACGTGAGCGAGGGCCGCACCGGACGTCTGGTGCCCCCGGAGGATCCTGCCGAGCTCGCCCTGGCGATCCTGCGTCTGCTCGACGACCCCGTGAGCGCGGCTGAACTGGGGCGCAACGGACGGCTCGAGGTCGAACATCGCTTCACCACGCAGATCATGGTCGCCGCGCTGGTCAAGGGCCTGCTGCACCGGGTGGAGCGCGAAGGCGTCGTCTAGCTCTTCGGCGCGCGTTTGACCGCGACGGCCGCACGGAACGCGTCCCGGTGCGCGGGGCCGGCATCCGCCCACTCGCGTCGGGAGAGATCGGGGGACCCTGTCAGCGCCGATGCCGCGCGCCACGCTTCGACGACCGCGGCGGCGTCGAGGTCGCCGTCGTACATGAGCACCCACTCGGCTCCCACCTCGCGGGCGAGGGCCTCGTTCGCTTCGTTCCGCGGCACCAGCACCGGGCGGGCCATCGACAGGGCGGCCAGGACGCTGCCCGAGTTGTGCATGAACCGGTACGCCAGCACGATGAGGTCGGACGAGGTCGCGAGCTGGACGAGTTCGGCGTCGCTCAGGAAATCGAGGTGCAGCTCGACGCCGGGAAGGCCCGCGGTCCGCGTCCGGAGGTCGTCTCCGAGGTCGGGGGTGGAAGGGCGCCCGCCGATCTTCAGGCTCAGCGTCGGCTCGGTCGTGACAGCCTCCGCGTAGGCGTCGATGAATCCTTCGAGACCTTTGTAGCGGCGCACCCCGCCGAACGACCCGAGTCGACCGGGCACCCGCTCCGCGGACGGGAACTTCGCGTACCAGTCGCGGTAGTGCCCGTGCAGGATCAGGCTGTGCGGTGTGCCGGGCGGGAGCGGGGTCGTCTCGTTGATGACGATCCGGTAGTCGGTGTGGCGGTCGATGAAGCGCAGCAGCCAGAGCCGGGGGGCGTTGTCATCCGGGAGCTCGATGTTGTGCACCGTGCGGACGACGGCGATCCGCCGGGACAGGCGGTGTCGGAACACGAGCGCCGTGGTGAGGAGGAACTTCCCGGTGGACTTCCACCACGTCGAACCGTGCAGCTTCGCCTCCGGCCAGTGCCAATGGAAGGCGTCGTACCTCCCGAACAGTGCCGTCCCCCACGAGAAGCGCAGACGGGTGAGCCCCTCGGTCGCGCCGAGGGCCTCGTCGAGCATCTTGTTGTACGGGTTCGTCGTCGGTCGCGGTGCGCCGAGCGACTGCATCACGCGGATGGTCGATCCGGGATCGGTGGTCATGGTGTCATCCTCCGATGGGCGACGGTATTCGTCGTAGCGGCGGCCGAGGGCGGCGGCGATCGTGCCGCGGCCGCGGTGAAAGAGGCGCGTGCCTCTGGCGTGATGCGTGATGTTCGAGGTGAGTGCGCCGAAGGTCCTGCGCAGACCGCCGACGACGATCCGCGCAACGCCTCCCAGCAGCGCGCGCACGCGGAGGGCCATGCGCCGGAATCGCCCTTCCGTGAGCTGGAGCTGGATCCGGGTGCCGGCGTTGGCTGAGCTGAACGCGCGCTGCGCTGCCCACCCTCGGCTGAGCCGCGCGGCGACGACCAGGTCTTCGGTCTCGGACTCGTTGCACCACACGATCAGACCGCCCTGATGGGCAAGCTGCCGGGAGAAGAGGGTGTCCTCTCCGCCGCCGAGTCCCAGCGACTCGTCGAAGCGGAGTCCTCGTCGTCGTATGGCGCGGAGGTCGAGCAGGAGATTCCCTGCCGCGGCGACCTGGAGGACGGTGCCCGTCTGCCTCGGCGGGCGCCGGAAAGTCCCGGATGCGAGCAGCCAGGGATCGACGTCGTCGTCGAAGACGGAGATCACGCGGCCCATGACGGCGTCGGCCCCGTGCTCCCGCCACACCGTGAGGAGCGAGGAGAGCCAGGTCTCCCGGGGGATCTCGTCATCATCGATGAAGGCGATGAGGTCGCGGTCGGCGCACTCGTCCAGGAGACGGTTGCGAGCGGCGGCGATGCCCGCCGTCTGCTCGATGACGTACCGGACGGGGATACCGGCGCGCGCGGCCACGTCTCGAGCGGACCCTTCAGGGTCGTTGTCGACCACCAGCACGTCGATCTCGACGCCGAGGTCGGCGCACTCGGCGATGCGGGCGGGAAGCGTCTTGAGCAGAGCGTCCAGCAGTTCCGGCCGACGATACGTCGGCACGCCGATCGTCACAGCGATCACGTCGCGCGATTCCGGTCCCCTGGTCATCCGCCCCCCATGGCAGTAGTGCGCCTCGACTCCGACGCCGGCTCATCGTATCGTGAACCTCTGGAGCGGTGTCGGGCGACGGCTCTCGCGTATAGTCGTTCTCCTGGGAGTCGACGCCGGTCGCGACTCCGGGGAATTCGACCGGCGACCCGAAGCGATCCGTGAGCAGGATCGGGGGGAGGACCGCGTGTCTATCGTGCACGGACGGCTGGCTGTGGTCGTCGTGAACTACGCGTCAGCGGGCTTGCTTCAGCGCAATCTCGTCGTGGTCGAGCGTGAAGCGCGGGCGGTCGCATCCGACGTGCGGGTGATCGTGGTCGACAACTGGTCGAGCGCCGAAGAGCGCGACGCCGCGAGAGAGATCGCGGCAGCCCAGGGATGGACGCTGATCGAACCCGACACGAACTCCGGGTTCGGCGGTGGCGTGAACCTCGGCGTGACCCATGCGCTCGCGGATGGGGCGAGCGACGTCCTCGTGATCAACCCGGATGCCCACATCGACCGGGAGTCCCTGCGCCGTCTCGCGGAGACCACGGCAGCCTCGCGCACCACGCTCGCATCGCCGGTCATCTCGGACTCCGACGGACGGACGTGGTTCGCCGGCATCGACCTGCTGCTCGACGACGGCACGATGCGGGCGCGGCGCAAACGCGTCAGCGGCGACCCGCAGCCGTTCGAGCCGTGGCTGAGCGGGGCGTGCCTGTGGATCACGCGCGAGCTGTGGGATCTCGTCGGCGGCTTCGACGACGACTACTTCCTGTACTGGGAGGACGTCGACTTCTCCCGGAGGGTCGTGTCGGCGGGAGGCGCCCTGGCGCTGGTCGAGGATGCGAGCGCCGTGCACGACGAGGGCGGGACGCAGCGGGTCGAGCCCGAGGTCTCCCGAGCGAAGTCGGAGGGCTATTACTACTACAACATCCGCAATCGGATGCTCTTCGCTGTGCGCCATCTCGACGATGCGGGCGTGCAGCGGTGGCGTCGATCCATCCCGCGGACGGCTCGCGAGGTGATTCTCCGCGGAGGGCGCCGGCAGCTGATCCAGTCGCCCGCACCGATCCGCGCCTACCTCCGCGGTGTGCGGGATGCGCGTCGGATCGCACGGAACAGGGGAACGGACGAGAAGGGCAGCACATGGTCGTAGACGCCTACCACCGTCTCGCGCGGGCGCAGAAGGGGCACGCGCGAGGAGCACCCGCATACTCGGTGTACGTGAACCGTCGGATCGGCAGGGTGCTCGCTGCGGTCGCGTACCGGATCGGGTTGACGCCGAATCAGGTCTCGATCATCAGTGCCGTCCACTCCTTCATCGCGATCGGACTCATCGCCTTCGGGCCCGTGAACGTGCCGATGGGCATTCTGATCGCGGTGCTGCTCGTCCTCGGCTACGCCTGGGATTCGGCAGACGGACAGGTCGCGCGACTCCGCGGCGGCGGCAGTCCGCAGGGCGAATGGCTGGATCACTTCATCGACACGATCAAGATCGCCTCCCTTCACCTCGCCGTGCTGATCGGGCTGTACCGCGTGCTTCCTGAGGCGTCGCTGCTGCTGCTGATCCCGATCGTGTTCAGCATCGTCGCCACGACCACCTTCTCCGGGATGCTCCTGAACGACCTCCTCAAGGGCAAGCACGCCGTGGCGTCGACCCATGAGCGCGGGGGCGGGACGCTGGTGCGCTCGCTCATCCTGCTGCCCACCGATTTCGGCCTCGTCTGCCTGGTGTTCCTCCTCTGGGGATGGACCCCGGCGTTCCTCGTCGGGTACGCCGCACTCTGCGCCGCTGCCGTCCTGTTCCTCGCGCTCGCCGCGGTGAAGTGGTTCCGCGAGATCGGAAGGCTCGGTGCGGCCGCATGAGCGGTGAGAGCATCCTGGTCGTCTGCGCGGCCAACGTCTGCCGCTCGCCGTTGGCCGAGCTCGCGCTGCGGCGCGGTCTCGGCGCCGACTCGTCGATCGCCGTCAGCAGCGCGGGTGTGCGGGCGAATCCCGGAGATCCGATCTGCGCGATGGTCGCGTCGCGCCATGACGACGAGGCGTGGCAGACGCAGGCGCGGGCGCACCGCGCGAGGGAGGTGACGGTCGAACTCATCGAGCAGTCCAGCATCGTCCTCACGGCATCGCGCGACATTCGCGGCGAACTGGTGCGGCTTGCTCCTCGTTCCCGCGACTGGATGTTCACGTTGAAGGAGGCGGCGCATCTCGGCAGCGGCTTCTCGTCGTCCGCTCCCGACCGCGTGGCGGAGTATGTCGCGCACCTCGATCGTGCGCGCTCGAGGGCGGTTCCGCTCGCGACGACGACCGGAGTGAAGGGCCGCGTCCGGCATCTCTTCGGCGGCCGGGCGACGGCCGACCCGAGCAGCATCGCAGACCGGCACGGCAGTCGAGGGCACGGCGAGACGATCGCCGAGGTCGAGGCGGCCGTCGCAGGCATCCTCGCTCAGCTCGGTGGACACCGTCGTCATTCCTGAGAACAACCTTGTGGTTTTGCGCTCCTCGCATTATCGTTAGCCGATACCGCGTTCTGCGCGGGTGAAGGGGAACCAAGGCCGAGGGGGCCTTGGATGGGGATCTGGGTTCTGGGGAGCTACAGTGTTCAACGTTTCATCATGCCGTTCTGGGGACGGCACATCGCGATCAGTGCGCACGATGCTCGTCGCACCTCTGGTCGCGCTCGTACTCGTCGTGGCAGGCTGCACGGCGGCGCCCGACGCGGCGAAGACTCCGGCACCGGAGGGCACCAGCACCACCGACTGGACGCCTCCTGCCGACACAGACGCGGCGGGGCCCACCGAGGCGCCCACGCTGACCGAGGAGAGCGGGGCACTCGACGCCCCCGTCTCCCTCTCGACCGACATGGTCGTCAAAGTCGACAAGATCTCGACGACGACCATCAAGCCTGAGACTCCCGGCGAGTACGCCGGTTCCGCCGTCGTCGTCACCGTCTCGGTCACCAACGACTCGAAGAAGGCGCAGAGCATCGATTCGGCGGTCGTCAATCTGACCACCGACGACGGAGATGTGGGAGTGGCCACGACGGCCGGGCCGAACGAACCGCTCTCGGGCGAGGTCGCGGCCGGCGCCGAGGCGACCGGGACCTACGTCTTCATGCTCGATCCGATCAAGGGGCGATCCGTGAAGATCAGCGTCAACTACGCCGCGGGTGAGCCGGTGGCCACCTTCGCAGGCACGCTTTCCTGAGGCGCACACCGACTTTTTCTTTTACGCAGTTCCATCGTTCGTCTTTTGCAACACAGCACTTTTTCAACTTCATATTCATTTAAGTTCCGGCGGCTGGGGAGTCACTAATGGGGAACAAAACGACCATGGGTCGCGCACGTAGCGCGCTCGCATCTGTCGTGACGGCGGCGTTGCTCGTCGCAGGCATGACGACACTGGGCGCGCAGGCCGCGTCGGCGGATGTTCCGCCGACCGTGCCGCCGTTGTTGCAGCGAGACGACAATGTCGTCACGTCGGATCCGATTCCGACGGTGCAGATCGACAACGGCTACGTCTGGGCGCAGACGATGATCGGCTCCACCGTGTACGCGGTGGGCAAGTTCGACAACGCCCGTGCGCCACTGGCGGTGCCGGGAACGAGCCTGACAGCGCGGTCGAACGTGCTCGCGTACGACATCAACACGGGGCAGCTGCTGTCGTTCGCTCCGCAGGTGAACGGCGTGATCAAGGCGGTCGCGGCCTCGCCCGACGGCAGCCGCATCTACATCGGCGGATCCTTCAACGCGGTCAACGGCCAGACACGATGGAACTTCGCCGCTCTCGATGCCGTCACCGGACAGCTGGTCCCCGGGTTCTCCCCGTCCATCGGCGGCAGCGGGGTCTATGCCCTCGCCACCTCCGGGTCGAGTGTCTTCGTCGGCGGCCTGTTCACACAGGGCAACGGCACCGCGCGCAAGAACCTCGCCGGGTTCAACGCGGCCAACGGCGCACTGCTCAACTGGGCGCCGCAGACCGATCTCCAGGTCGACGCGATGGTGATGGACCCCGCTGGGCAGAACGTCATCGCCGCAGGTCGGTTCTCGCAGGTGAACGGCGACCTGACGATGCGCGGCACAGCGGCACTGGACAAGACGACCGGTGCCCTCGACACCGCATGGGCGCTGCCGCAGACCGTGAAGAACGGCGCGGGCACGGGCGGCAACACCGGCAAGGCCGGCATCTTCGGTCTCGCCGCCGACGCCACCGCCGTCTACGGCACCGGCTGGGTGTACGCCGACGCGGCGACGGGCAACCTGGAGGGGACCTTCGCCGCCGAGGCCGGCACAGGACAGGTCCGCTGGATCGCGGACTGCCTCGGTGACCACTACGGCGTGTACTCGACCGGAAAGGTCGTCTACACGACGAGCCACACGCATGCGTGCGGCACCATGGGTCTGCACCCGGAGCAGAACCCGCGTACACACCGCTACTCCGAGGCGTACACCGCTGACGCCCGCGGAACGTTGGGCAACCAGCCCGCCGCAGGCGGCACCTACAAGAACTGGGCGGGAACGCCTGCACCGTCGCCCTACGCATGGACGCCCGACTGGGCCGTCGGCGTGACGACGGGAATGGGCCAGGCCGGTCTCTCCATCACCGGAGCGGGCAACATGATCTCGATCGGCGGCGAGTTCCGATCGGTCAACAACGGTCGCTTCGAAGGCCTCGTCCGCTTCTCGACGAACCCTCCGGCCGGAGCGAAAGACGGCCCCCGGCTGTCCGGCGCCAACTGGACAGCCTCAGCGCAGTCGTTCATTCCCGGACGCGTACGCGTGTCCATTCCCGCCAACTGGGATCGGGACGACCTGACGCTCACCTATGAGCTGCGCCGCACGGGCACGACGGCTCCTGTCGCCACCAAGACCGCCGACGCGACCTGGTGGAACCGACCGACGATCACTCTCGAAGACAAGACAGCTGCTCCGGGAACCACCCAGGAGTACACGGTCGTCGCGAAGGACGGCAACGGGAACACGGTCAGCAGCCAGGCCGTGAGCGCGACGGTGACGGCGGGCGCAGCCTCGTCCTATGTCGACGCCGTGACCGCTGACGAGCCGCAGCTGTACTACCCGCTCGGCACCGCCGCGCAGGACTGGGCCGGCGCCAACACTCCGGTCTTCGGGTCCGGCGTCTCGACATCGACATCGGGTGTCGCGAACACCGCCACCGACGCGTCGACGTTCACGGGAACATCGACAGGGCGAGTGGCGACCACGAACAAGGCCGCCGTGTCCGCGGAGTACTCGACCGAGCTGTGGTTCAAGACCAACACCACCAACGGCGGCAAGCTGATCGGCTACGGATCTGCGGCTTCCGGTGATTCCACCAGTTACGACCGCCATCTCTACATGACCAACAACGGTCGGCTGGTGTTCGGCAACTACGACGGCAGCACACGGACGATCCAGAACAACACCGCTCTCAACAACAACGCATGGCACCATGCCGTGGCGACGCAGAGCGCTGCCGGCATGAAGCTCTATGTCGACGGTGCGCTCGTCGCGTCCGACGCGGGAGCGACAACGGCAGAGAACTATCTCGGCTACTGGCGCATCGGTGGGGACAACCTCACCAGCTGGCCGTCCGCCCCGAGCTCCAAGTACTTCAAGGGGGCGCTCGATGAGGTCGCCGTGTACCCGTACGCGTTGACTCCGGCTCAGGTGCAGACGCATTACGGCATCGGCAAGGGCTTCCAGGCCCCGACCGCGGCATTCGCGGCGACCGCGACCGACCTCGACGTGGCGTTCGACGCCAGCACGTCGGCGCCGGCAGGCTCGGCGACGATCGTCGGATACCTCTGGGACTTCGGTGACCAGTCGCCGACGGCCACGGGGGTGACGGCCGCGCACACGTATGCGGCGAGCGGAACCTACACGGCTCGACTCACCGTCACCGACAGCAACGGACTCGCGTCGACGACCGAGAAGCAGATCGTCGTCGAGGCGGCGAACGTGCTCCCGACGGCAGCCTTCGAGGTGACGGGAACAGGACTCTCGGTCTCGGCCGATGCGTCCGCGTCCACCGATTCCGACGGCACGATCTCCTCGTACGCGTGGAACTGGGGCGACGGATCGACCTCGACCGGACAGGTGGCCAGCCACGTGTATGCCACGGCAGGGACGCGTACGGTGACGCTGACCGTCACGGACAACCGCGGCGGGACCGCATCGACGACGCGTCAGGCCGTCACGACGCACGCGAACCCGGTTGCGACGTTCACCTCGACTGCTTCCGGCCTGAGCGTGAACGTCTCGGGCTCCGGCTCGAGCGCGTCCGACGGAGCGACGCTGGCGTACTCCTGGAACTGGGGTGATGGAACCGCCGCCGGAACCGGCGTCACCGCGGGTCACACCTATGCTCAGGCGGGGAACCATGACATCACGCTCACGGTGACCGACAGCCTCGGCGGGTCGGCGACCGTCACGAAGACGGTGACCGTCCAAGCGCAGGTCTTCGCAGCATCCGACTCGTTCGGCCGCGTCGTCTCCAGCGGATGGGGTGCGGCAGACGTCGGTGGCACGTGGGCGCCGATGAGCGGTTCGGCCGCGGTCACCTCCGTCGCAGACGGCGTGGGCAAGATCAATCTCACTCCTGGTGAGACGCGCGAGATGCTGCTGCAGGGCACGTCGCTCCTCGACACCTCGGGGCGGGTGAGCTACACCCTGGCCTCCGGGCCCTCGACGGGTGTCGCCTACGAGGGACTCGGCGCACGCCGATCCGGTTCGAACGGCTACCGCGCACTCGCGTGGCACCGTGCCGACGGGACGACGTGGCTCGTGATCCACCGCAACGGCACGGCGATCGCCAGCACCGCGGTCTCCGGCCTGAGCTGGGCCGCCGGCAGCAGCTTCACCCTGGCGATGGAGACGACGGGTTCCACGACCACGACGATCCGCGCCAAGCTGTGGGCCGCCGGGTCCGCTGAGCCCGCCAACTGGCAGCTCACGACCACCGACGCGACTCCGGCCCTGCAGGTCGCGGGCGCGCCGACGGTGTTCTCGTACCGGGCCGGCAGCGCGACGGGGACCAACAACGTGAGTTTCGATGACTTCACGCTGAAGAACCTCGGCGCAGCGGCTCCGGATCCCGAACCCGAACCCGAGCCCACGAACGTCGCGCCGACGGCTGCCTTCTCGGCGACCGCCACGGCGCTGACGGTCAACGTCGACGGCACCGCGTCGACCGACTCGGACGGCACGATCGCGTCCTACGCCTGGAACTTCGGCGACGGATCCACGGGGACGGGCGCGACGAGCTCGCGGACCTACACCACGGCGGGAACGTACACCGTGACGCTCACGGTGAAGGACGACAAGGGTGCGACCCACACGGTCACCAAGCCGGTGACGGTCACGGCGCCCCGGTCGACCCGGATCCCGATCCTGAGCCGGAGCCCGCTCCGCTCGCGAGCGACGAGTTCGATCGCACCTCGGGTCCTGGGTGGGGCAGCGCGGTCACCGGCGGCGCGTGGACGATCGCCGGCGGCTCGCAGGCGGCGGCCACGGTCGCGAACGGCCAAGGCAAGCTCGCCCTGATCGCGGGAGACACACGCCACGCGACGCTCAACACCACGTCGATCGGCGACGCGATCCTCGAGACGCAGTTCCGCGTGGACCAGGCTCCGGCCGCGGGCGGGGCGTACATCGGTGTGATCGCACGCCAGACGGCGGCGGGCAAGTACTTCGCCCGTGCATGGCTCCGCCCTGATGGCGCCATCTGGCTCGTCGTGCATCGCGAGGGCACCGTGCTGCTCACGCAGGCTGTGCCGGGTATGACCTGGGCCGCGAACACGTCGTACAGCCTGAAGGTGTCCGTCACGGGTACCACGTCGACGGCGATCTCGGCCAAGCTCTGGGCCACGGGTGCCGCGGAGCCGGCGAACTGGCAGATCAACGCCACCGATGCGACTCCGCTCGCCGCAGGTGCCGTGGGTCTGAGTGGAAACCGGTCAGGGAGCGCGACCGCTCCGCTCGGGGTGACATTCGATTCGTTCCGGGTCACCGCGCCACTGTAAGATCCTGACGCATGGCCACTGCTGTACCGATCGTGCTGCTCGCCGTCGGTGCTATCGCAGCAGTGGCCATCGTCGTGTTCGGGCTTCGGCTGCTGCCCCGCACGGCCTTCGTCGCCTGGGCGTGCGTGCTCTTCTTCGTTCCGCTCTGGGTCGGCGTCAACGTCGGTTTCTACTGGGCGGCGATCACCCTCCTGACCGCCTTGATGATCCTCGTCAACTGGTCGGTCGTCCCCTTGCGTGCTGCGGATGCGTGGGTGGCCGTGTTCGTCATCGTCATCGTCGGCCTGTACGCCTTCGATTCGGTCGATCTCGCCTCTCTCGTCGCGGCGATCCTCGAGTGGGTCATCCCGTACGTCTGGGGACGGGTCGTGCTCGCGCGCGTCTCGCCGGAGTGGGTGACCTCCACGATCGCCGTGATCGCGATCGTCGCGGCCGTCCTCGGCACGATCGAGTTCTTCACGTCTTTCAACCCCTTCGTCCTCATCCCCGGCTCCGGAGTGATCTACGACACCTGGAGCCCGCTGCAGGAGCGCGGCGGCGTGCTCAGGGTGGAGGGCGCATTCGGCCACTCCATCGCGCTCGGCGCCGCCTTGGCGATGTCCTCGGCGTTCGTGGTCGCGACCAAGTGGCGCCTGCTGCCGAAGATCGCGGGTGTCGTGATCATCGCGGTGGCGACCGTCCTCACCTTCAGCCGGGCCGGCCTGCTCACGCTCGTGCTCACGCTCGTGCTCTCGACCTTCCTCCTCGTCGGCGTCTCGACGCGCTTCCGGGTGACCGTCGCGATTGCGGGCGTCATCGGCACGGCCATCGTCATCCCGATCATCGACACCGTCTTCGGGGCGGCGGGAGAGGAGGCCGGCGGCAGCGCCGACTATCGGACGGACCTCCTCGTGCTTCTGAAGCAGGTGCAGTTGTTCGGCAATCCGGGGGACTGGCATTCGTTGGTCTCCGGCGACTACTACCTCGGCTACTTCGCGCGCTCGGTCGACAACGCCCTCGTGCTCACCCTGCTCCGATACGGCTACGTGCCGACACTCCTGATCATGGCAGCCATCGTGTGCGCCGCGTGGGTGACGACGCGGAGGTCGACGCGCAGTCCCGCCTCCATCGCCGTGGTCGGACAGCTGCCGAGCCTTGTCGTGGTGGCCCTCATCACGCAGTACAGCATGTTCCTCTGGTTCTGCGTCGGACTGGCGATCACGTGGGCTCGCGACGCCGATATGCTGCGCAGTCCACGCGGTGAGCCGGGTGAGGCCCAGCTCGGGGCATCCGATACGCTGCATGCGCCGCTGCCGCGTCCACAATCGTGAGGTCGGCGAAACGAACACTCCTCTAGAATCGAAGTCTCAGGGGGGAATGGGGAATCATGGGCGAAAGCCGGGTCAGTCTGCGCGTCATCGCCAGTTCGCTGCGCAAATTCTGGTGGATGATCGTGCTCTGCGGCGTCGTCGGAGCGGCGGGATCCTTCGGGTACGCCTCGTTGCAGACGCCGCTGTTCCAGGCGACGACCTCGCTCTACTTCGCTCTCAATCAGGGGACCAGCGCGTCCGACCTCAACCAGGGCTCTGTGTACACGCAGAGCCAGATGCTCTCGTTCGCCCAGCTCGCCACCAGTTCGCGCGTGCTCGAGCCCGTCATCGACGAGCTCGACCTTGATACGACGCCGAAGGCTCTCGCGCGCGACATCGAGGTGTCGATCCCGCAGAGCACCGTCACGTTGCGCGTGACCGGGACCGCCGATGATGCGAAGGCATCGGCCGAATTGGCGGATGCTGTGGCCGCTCAGCTCATCATCGTCGTCAAGGACGTGGCTCCCAAGAACCCCGAGGGTGAATCGACCATCACGGCGGAGGTCATCGACGACGCCGTCGTACCCGAGTTCCAGTTCACACCGAGCAAGCCGCGGGATGCCCTCCTCGGCGGCTTCCTGGGCGGCGTCCTCGGCCTCGCGGTCGCTGTTCTGATCGGGGTTCTCGACACTCGCGTCCGCAACGAGGAGACGCTCACCCAGGCGGGCGGTGATCCGGTGCTCGGTGTCGTCTCGAAGTCCTCGCTGCTCGCTACGCGGGGCATCGCAGTGGCGCAGGAGCCGCTCGGTCACACGTCGGAGGAGTTCCGGCGCATCCGGTCGGCGCTCGCATATGCGAACGTCTCATCGCGGGTGAAGGTGCTGCTGGTCACGTCCGGCATGCCCGCCGAGGGCAAGTCAACGATCTCGGTCAACCTGGCCATGACGTTGGCGGGCCTGCGCAACTCCGTGCTGCTCATCGATGCCGACATGCGCCGTCCGCGCGCGCATGAGCATGCGGGTATCGATGGCTCGATCGGGTTGACCAGCGTGCTGCTCGACGAGGTGGACTTCGAGGTCGCCAAGCACAGCGTCGCCGACAGCACCCTCGACATCCTGCCCGCGGGCACGGTGCCGCCGAACCCGGCAGAGCTGCTCACATCGTCGCGTATGGCGCAGCTGCTCGACTTCGCCGCGGCGGAGTACGACTACGTCGTGATCGACTCGCCGCCGACGCTCAGCGTCGCAGACGCCAACCTCTTCGCGACGCAGACCGACGGCGTGATCCTCGTCGTCGATGCGACGAAGACTCGCCGCGCGGCCTTGGCGAAGAGCATCAAGTCGCTGGAGTCCGGCGGCGCGCGCATCCTCGGCACCGTGCTGAACCGCGCCAAGCCCGATCGGCATCGCAGCGAGTACTACAGCGACTGATCAGCTGTTCCTGCCGAGGCGATCCGTGGCTCCGGTCGCGCATAATATCGGTTTACGGGCGTTCTGGTTTGTCTTTTGCCCCGCGAGCCGGTTACTCTTCATGAGTTGCGAGGGGGACTCGCACGTGCCGCTGGGGTTGAAACTGCGGCGTGGCGGGTCGGTCTGAATCTGCCCCAGAAGACGGTGACATCGTGTTCTTTCCCCTCCCCTCTGCCGCGTCATCTTCGATGACCTCCTCTCCGCACCGGCGAATCCGCGTCCGGACCGCTGCCGGCGGCCTCGCCGCAGTCCTCGCGATCACAGCGGCGATGACGGCGGTGCCGGCACTGGCACACGCCGACGCTTCGCCGACGGCGACGTCCGCCGTTGCGGTCACAGACATTCCCGTCGTCGACGACGACATGGACCGCACGGTGAGCACCGGCTGGGGCTCCTCGGCTGACGGTGCGTGGTGTGTGATCGAGGGCGCATCCAGCGTCACGGGCGACCAGGCGCTTCTCGCGAGCCGGGCACCGGGCATCACCGCCAGGGCGACCACGGAAGGCGTCGCGGCCACCGATGTGACCAGCCGCTTCTCGCTCACGGTTCCCACCCTTCCTGTGGGCGGACCGCTCTATCTGGCGCAGGCGGTCCGAGTGTCCGGACACGACTCCTACGGCGTGCGGGTGCGGGTGCACCCGGACGGCTCCGCCTACCTCTCGATCGTTCGGCTGACCGATCTGACGGCCGTGGACAGTCTCGCCGAGCGCCGTCTCCCCTTGACCGTGTCGAACGGGAGCACCCTGAACGTGGCGCTCAGCGTCACCGGCACCGACCCTGTCGCCCTGTCGGCGAAGGCATGGCCTGCGGATGCCGAAGAACCCGCCGACTGGCAGGTCTCGCACACCGACTCGTCTTCATCGCGCATCCAGAGCGAGGGTGGCTACGCATTCGCGCTCTACACCTCGACGGGGGCGCGAGCCGCGGTGCCGGTGGGCATCGACGACGTGTTCGTGACGACGCCGGCACCGGCTCCCGCGCCGGAGCCGACGGCGGCTCCGGAACCGACGGCCGCACCGGAGCCGACGACCGCTCCGGAACCGGCACCGAGTCAGACGCCTGTCCCGGCGCCGACCCCGACCGACCCGGTCGTGCCGTCGACGCCGGGCGCAGTGACCAGCGAGAACGGTGCCGGATCTCCCGGTTCGTTGTCGTATCCCGTCCCTGCGGGAGCTGTGTACGCCGCCCCGACCGGCTCGGATGAAGCGGCAGGGACGCTGAGCGCGCCGGTCAAGACCATCGCGGCTGCGCTGAGCCGGGTCGCCGACGGGGGCACCATCGTGCTTCGTGGCGGCACATACCACGAGCAGGTCATCATCCCGCCGCAGAAGCGGGTCACCATCCAGCCGGCCGCGAACGAGTCGGTCTGGCTCGACGGGGCCAAGAGCGTCACGGGCTGGAAGGCCAGCGGGAGCACCTGGGTGGTCGACGGATGGACGACGTCCCTCGATTCGAGTCCGACCTACGCTCAGGGGGCGCCGGATAACACCACGCCCGGCTGGCAGTTCGTCAACCCGGCGTATCCGATGGCCGCGCACCCCGATCAGGTCTGGGTCGCGGGCACGCAGTTGCGCGAAGTCGCGTCCGCAGCGAAGGTCACCACGGGGACATTCTTCGTCGACGATGCGGCGAAGCGTCTCGTGATCGGCACGAATCCCACGGGCAAGAGCGTCGAGGCGAGCGACCTCACGCAGGCGCTCTCGATCCGTTCCGTCGGCACCGAGATCCGTGGTATCGGCGTACGCCGCTATGCCACCAGCGTTCCGCAGATGGGGACGGTGATCGCCGCTGCGGCCGACGTCACCCTCACCGACGTCACGATCCGGGACAACTCGACCACGGGCTTCTACTCGTGGTCCCCGGGCACCACACTGACGCGGGTCTCCCTGATCGGGAACGGACTCCTGGGTGGCGGCGCCTCGCGGGCGGACGGCCTCACCGTGAACGACATGCTGTCGGTCGGCAACAACAGCGAGCACTTCAACGCCGCACCGGTGTCTGGTGCCTTCAAGGTGACGCGAACCCACGATGTGACGGTGAAGAACAGCTCGTTCACCCGCAACAACGGCGCGGGCCCGTGGTTCGACGAGTCGGTGGTGGGCCTCACCTTCACCGGGAACAATGTCACGGGCAACACGGGTGATGGTCTCCTCGTCGAGCTGTCCGAGCATGCCGTCGTCGCCGACAACGTGATCGCACAGAACGGCGCATTCGGCCTCTACGTCCTCAACTCGGGCGACGTCGACATCTGGAACAACACGTTCGCCGGCAACGGGAACCGCAACATCAACATCGCACAGGACGCACGCCGCCCCAGCGACCCGGGCGCGCCCGGGGTGGATCCGTTGGCGCCATGGATCGTCCATGACGTCGTGATGTCGAACAACATCCTCGCGAAGAGCGCCGGCAATTGCCTCGTGTGCGTGCAGGACTTCTCGTTGCGATACACCGGGTCTCAGATGGTGTCGAGTGTCGAGGGCAACCTGTACCACCAGGCCACGTCCGACGCCCCGACGTGGTTCTCGGCATGGTCCCGGGGGCCCGTATCCAAGGATCCGGCTGTGACGGAGACCCTCGACGCGTTCCGGGCGGCCACCGGCAACGACAAGCGCTCGACCTGGGTGGTCGGCGCGGATGTCCTCGCCGCGGACTACACACTGCTCCCGGCGTACGCGACCGGACAGGCCTCTGTGGCGGTTCCGGTGCCGTCCGCGATCGCGTCGGTATCGCGACTCCCCGCGGCCAGCGCGACCCTGGGGGCCCTGCCCCGGTGACGATGTAGGTATGGGTTCACTTCTCGCTGTCGGCGCCCGCGCGCTGACGATGGTCATCGCGCTGGTCTGTGGCGTTCTCACAACCAGGATGATCATCGGAGACGCGGGCGTCGACAGCTTCGCCCTCTACACGTTGCTCACCACGATCCCCTCGCTGCTGACGTTCACGGACCTCGGCAGCGGGGCGGTCCTGGTCAACGCGGTGGCGACGAGCGACGACGTGCGCACCGACGAGAAGCTGCGGTATCAGCTCACCTCGGTCGGACGAGTGCTGCTCATGTTCGCGGCCACCGCGATGGCGATCAACACCATCCTCGTTCTGACCGGGGCCTGGGAATTGGTCTTCGGCGAGGCCGGCGGACGCCCGGGCGCGTCGTTGGCTGCGTTCTACTGCGTGACGATCTTCTGCCTGGGCATTCCCCTCGGGATCTGGGCGCGCATCATGCTCGGGCAGCGCCGCAACCATGTCGTGATCCTGCTGCAGGGGCTGATCTCACCGCTCACGTTGGCCGGCGTGTGGCTCATCCTCACCTTCGGAGGGGACGACCTGCATTCTTTCGTGGCGGTCGCCTCCTTCGCGGCGTCGTTCCTCGTCTCGGTGCTGGGCATCCTGATCACGGCGAGGACGACGTCGCCCTTGATCCCCGCCGCTGCACGCATGGTCCTACGTCCGCGAAGGTTCCCCGGGGTCCGGGTGATGGACGTCGGCTGGCCGATGCTCGCGCAGATGGTCACGTACCCGATCGCGGTCGGTTCGCAGCGCTACGTGATCGCTCAACTCGGCGGACCGACCGACGTCGCCGAGTACGGCGTCGCCGGTCAGGTCTTCTTCGCCCTCAACGGTCTGGTGATGGCGGGTGGGCTCGCGCTCTGGCCGCAGTTCGCGCGGATGCGTCATACGGGCGGTCTGCAGCGGGGACCTTTCCTGCTCTCCGCACTGTTCGCCATCGCGATCGCGGTGGCGACGTTCATGGTGTGGCTGGTCGGCCCGTGGCTCTTCGGCTTCATCACGCAGGGCGAGCTGACCGTCCGTCCGAGTACGATCTTCGCCTTCGGTCTGATGATCATGATGACTGCGGCCGTGTATCCGCTGGGCATGTTCATCATGGATAAGCCGGGCATCCGCTTCCAGGTCATCCCCACGCTCAGCATGGCGACAGTGGGGATCGGACTCTCGTTCGTGCTGACCCCGATCCTGGGCATCTCCGGGCCGCTCATCGGGGTCGCTTTCGCGCTGCTGGTGTGTCAGCTGATCCCGTTCTCGATCTACATCGTCCGGCACAAGACGCGGCTCACCGTCGGCAGCGCGGCGCCGACGTCCGGTGACGCGCCCTAGCCGAACTCGTCACGACGGTTCGAGGTCGACGTCAGATCAGGACGTGCGAGGTGATGCTCGCCCGGTACACGTCGGGCGCGTGCCGTCGCAGTGCCTCGGCCCGACTGTCCGCCACGGTCGAGACCATCTCGCCCCAGCGCGTGTGGATGTCGGTCAGTGCGGACGCGATGGAGTCCGGGTCGCCTGCGGTGACGAGCTGCGCAGTCTCATAGCCGCCCGCCGCCTCGCGAAGTCCGCTGCTGTCGCTCGCGATGACGGGACGCAGCGCGAGGATGCCCTCCACCGCGGTGTTCCCGAACGGCTCGTCGACTCGCGAGGGGACGAGGAGCACATCCGCCTGGGCGAGGAACGGCCAGATGTCCGAGTGGAATCCGGCGAAGTCGACGGAGACGCCCGCCTCGGAGGCCTGCTCGCGCAGCTGGGCTTCGAACCACTCGTATCCTTCGAAGACCGCGCCCAGAAGCGTGACGTCGACGGCTCGTCCTGCATCGTGCAGCCGCGCAGCGGCCTCGATAACGAGATCGGGACCCTTCCGTGGAGAAAGACGGCCGATGTAGAGCACGCGGAGCGCGTTCTCGATGCGAGGGCGCGGTGAGAGCGGCTGCGGCGGCGAGGCGACTCCGTTGTAGACGACGTGTGCGCGTCGGGCGAGGGCCGGCAGCGCCGCGCGGATGGTGTCGAGACTGAACCGGCTGTTGACCAGTGTGCGGTGCGAGGCCAGATGAGGGGAGTAAAGGATCCCGTTGACGATTCTGTTGCCGGATGCCTCGGCCTCGTGCACATGGCTCACTGTACGGACGCGCCTCAGACGGGCGATCAGCGGCCACTGCGGAATGATGATCGTGGAGACGTAGACGACGTCGGGACGCACCCGACCGATCAGACGCCATGCGGCACCGAGTCCTCGGAAGGTGTCGCGGAAGAGTCGGGGGAGTCCCCGCGGTGTGAGAAGCACTTTGCGCAGCACGAGCATCGGGACGATGACGACCTCTGCGCCGGCGGCCCGGAGCTCGGGGACGAGGAGTCCGGAACTCGGAAGCGCCACCACGACGCGCGCACCTGCCTCGACCAGACCCCTTGCGCTTTCGAGCAGCATCCGGTCGGAACCGAACATCTCCGCTCCGGGATGGACGAGGAGCGCGGTGGGCCGGCTGCTCACGGTGCTGCCGACTCGACAGGAGCGGGCGACCAGTCCGTCGTGCGACGACGGGCGCGGCGCGCGGATGGGTGGATGGTCGAGCGTTCGGCGAGTCGGCGCGCGAGCGCTTCGTACTCGTCGGCGACGTCGTCCCAGCGGAAGCGGGTGCGGGCGATCTCTTGCACGGTCTTGGCGCGAGAGGCAGTCAGCTCAGGGGCGGCTTCTGCCGCGACGACGTGTGCCGCGACGTCGCCGGCATCCGAGAAGAACCAGCCGTTGCCGTCGAGCACCTCCCGGTTGAATGGCACGTCGAACCCGATCACCGCGGTCCCAGCCCCCATCGCGCGGAGGAGCGAAGGGTTGGTACCCCCGACGGAGTGGCCATGGAGGTAGGTGACTGCATTGGCGTAGAGCGCGTCGAGCAGCTCCTGGTCGTAGACGCCGCCGACGAGGCGGATCCGGTCATCGCCGTCGGCGACCCGCTGGATCTCTTGCGTGTACGCGGCGCTGTAGGGAGCTGAACCGACGACGACGAGCGGCAGCTCGGCGTCGCTGTCATGGTAGCCCTGGACGATCTCGAGCACATGGTTCTCAGGTTCGAACCTGGCGACGACGAGGTGGTACCCGCCCGGGGTGAGGTCCATCTCGGCGATGTCGCGCTCGGGGAGATCGTCGAGGATCGGCGCGCCGTAACGGATGAGCTCCGTCGGCACATCGAACTGGTGGCGGTAGTAGTCCGCGATGCCTGGTGCATCCGCGATCAGGGCGTCGGCCGTCCGAACCCCGAACTGCTCGGCCCAGCGGTAGTACGCCTTGCCTCGTGGCCCCCACTTCGACCGCCGCCACTCGAGCCCATCCATGTGCAGCGCGACCGGAGCGCGGCGGAGGCGGAGGAGTGGCAGGAACGGGGAGTTGGCGGCATTGAAGACGAACGTCGCATCAGGGCGTCGGCCGAACACGAGATGCAGTGCCGAGAGACCGGTGTGGCTGAGCGTCTCGACCTGCTTCACCGGGACGGCAGGAAGGTGCACGACGCGCATACCGAGGTACTCCTTCTCGCGTCGCTCGGAACCACGGGTGTACACGACGACGTCATGGCCACGATCCGCGAGGCGGCGTCCGACCTCTTCGATCGCGGTCTCGAAACCGCCGTAGGCCGCGGGCACTCCTCTGGTCCCCACCATCGCGATGGTGAGGCTGTTCGAATCGCTCATCCGATCAGTATGCCCCGCTGGGCTGCACCATGACCTTGGCGGTGCGCCACATGATCTGCAGATCGTTCATCACGGACCAGTTCTCGACGTAGCGCAGGTCGAGCCGAACACTCTCGTCCCACGTGAGGTCGCTGCGGCCGGAGACCTGCCACAAACCGGTGATCCCGGGCTTGATGTAAAGGCGGCGGAAGACGGTGCCGTCGTAGGCGGTGACCTCGCTCGGGAGCGGCGGGCGAGGTCCGACGACGCTCATGTCGCCGATGAGGACATTCCAGAACTGCGGCAGCTCGTCGAGAGACAGCTTGCGAAGCACCTTGCCGATACGGGTGACGCGCGGGTCGTCCTTCATCTTGAACAGGAGACCGGCGCCCTCGTTCTGCTCCTTGAGCGCGGCGAGCTGCTGCTCGGCATCCGTCTTCATGGAACGGAACTTGACCATCTTGAACCGGCGACCGTCACGGCCGACACGCTCCTGGAAGAAGAAGACGGGACCGGGCGAGTCGAGCTTGATCAGCAGCGCGAGCACGGGCGCGAGCAGGCCGATCGGGATCAGCGCAAGGGTCGCCACTGCGACATCCAGTGCACGCTTGAGCAGGTGCTGACCGCCTTCGTAGGTCGGGATCTGCACCTGGATGAGCGGAAGCCCCTCGACCGGAGCGAAGGAGATGCGCGGTCCGGCGACATCCGTGAGTCGGCTAGACAGCACGAGCTCCGCAGCGGTCCCCTCGAGCTGCCAGCTCAGCTGCTTCACGAACTCCGGTTCGCCCTCCGGTCGGCTCGCCACGATGATCGTGTCGGCGCCGACCTCGGCGGCGACCGACGACACGGAGTTCACGTTCCCCAGAACCGGGAACCGCGTGTCGTCGATCAGGATGTCGCGTGCATTGCCGTCGAGGAGAGTCGCGCCGACCACCTGGTAGCCGGATGCGCCGATCGGGTGCAGCGTGCGGACGACGTACTCCACGTCATCCCGATTGCCCACGACGAGCGTGCGAGAGGCGAACCTCCCATGCGCACGCTGCGTCTGCAACCAGTGGCGCCACATCCACCTGGTCACCAGAAGCGTCAGAACACCGAGCGGCAGCCCCAGCAGCAGCACCAGTTGCATCGACTTCCATGCGAGCAGCACCGCCACGATGGCGATGATCCCGAAGGCGAGTCCGCTGGCGTGGACCACGCCGCGGTACTCGGTGGCACTCGCGCGGAACAGCGCGGCGTCCCGCGTGTGCAGCGCGCTCAGCATGAGGTACCAGAGCGCGGCGAGCGGGATGCCGCCGCGCAGGACCTCGAACGCAGGGACGCCGGTGGACAGCTGGATCGCTGCCGTCAGACCGACGGCGAACAGGATGACTGCAGCATCCGTGATCCGCAGCCGCATCCGATAGCGACGCTCCCACTGCCGGCGCCTCTCCAGAGTCGCCGAGGCGCGCGGCGTTACCACCGTGCGCGTCACCGACTTGGTCGCTCGCGGAGCCGCGACCGGCACGAAGCCCGAACGAGAGATGCTCAGAGCATCCTCGACGGAAGTCATGCCGAGGCCCCTTGAGCCGTGAATGTACGCAAGTATCCCCAGTGCGTCATTTGATTCCCCAGATTTCCCCAGACCATGAACCCCACGTTCACGGCATCGTCTGCGTCCCGACCCCTCGGGTCCTGCTGAAACTCTTCGCGATTCCCACATCACGAAGTGCGTTTTCGCCGTCCCACACGGCGGTCGCTGACAGCAGGCACTGCAGACTCTGATCACTGTAGCGGAACATGGCCTTAACCGAAAGGTAATTCTCACGAATGGACGAATCGTCCTCTCGCGAGCGGCGATCCTGGCGCTATCCTTTCGCCGTGACCACCGACGCCGCCGCTCGCCGCTTCCAGCTCCGTCGGATGCAGCCACGGGATCCCGCTCAACCGCATCGCACCGCGAGCACCCTGGAGCTGTTCTTCGATCTCGTCTTCGTCGTCGCGGTGAGCATCGCGTCGGCGGAGTTGCACCACGCTCTCGGCCACGCCGACTTCCTGCACGGCATCACCTCATACGCGATGGTCTTCTTCGCCATCTGGTGGGCGTGGATGAACTTCACGTGGTTCGCCACCTCGTTCGACACCGACGACTGGCTCTACCGGGTCACGACCTTCGTGCAGATGGGCGGAGTCCTCGTGTTCGCCGCCGGCATCCCTCAGGCTTTCACCGAAGGCGACTTCACCGTGCCCGTGCTCGGCTACATCGTGATGCGTGTCGCCATGGTGGCGCAGTGGCTCCGCGCGTCGCGTTCTGCGGGTCCGCTCCGCTCCGCCACCCGTCGATACGCCTTCGGCATCGCGGCCGTGCAGGTGCTGTGGATCCTCTTCCTCCTCATCCCGACAGGCCCGTGGCAGCTCGCTGCGTTCGTACTGTGCGCGCTGATCGAGATCGGCGTGCCGGTGTTCGCCGAATACCGCACGCAGACACCGTGGCACCCGCATCACATCACCGAGAGATACGGTCTGTTCACGCTGATCGTCCTCGGTGAGAGCCTCCTGGCGTCGGCCAACGCGATCATCGACGCTCTCGACGAGGTGGAGACGCTGGGGCCGCTGATCGCGATCTCGGTCCTCACGCTCGTGGTCACGGCATCTCTGTGGTGGATCTACTTCTGGCCCCCGCACCACCGCGCCATCACGACGTTCCGCCGCTCGCTCCGGTACGGATACTCGCACTACTTCGTGTTCGCTGCCGCAGCGGCCTTCTCCGCAGGGATCGAGGTCGAGATCGACGTCCTGACCGGGGTGAGCCACCTGTCCAACGTCGTGGCGTCGTTCACGGTGACCATCCCGATCGCCGTGTTCCTGATCGGCATCTGGTGGATCGCGATCCGCGAGAACGCCGACCGCGTCGTCAACACGGTCGTCCCGCTCGGGGCCGTGCTCGTGCTCCTGGACCCGGTGCTACCGATCCCTGTCACTCTCACCGCCCTGATCCTCGTCGGCATCGTCGCGGTGCTGGCGGTCCGGCCCCCGGTCGCGCCGACCCTGATAGACGAACCATAGGCCGAGCAAAGGCTTCTGATCGGATCCTCGCGCACCATGGTGGCACCACCACAGGCCGCAGGAGAGGACCCAGCGCATGAGCATCCCCGAACCCACGCAGACACCGGACGGCCCCGCCTACGAGGGGCGACTGCTGGATCGCGCAGACGAAGAGGTCGTCGACCAGGGGGCTGCCTTCGACATCCGCACCCTGATGAGCAGACGGGGCGTGCTCGGACTCGCGGGGATCGGGCTCGGCGCGGTCGTGCTCGCCGCGTGTGCGCCCGCAGCGTCGGCGGGATCCTCGAGCACTCCGTCGCCGTCGGCCTCCTCCGGCACGCCCGCGGACGGTTCGAGCGTCGCGGAGATCCCCGACGAGACAGCTGGCCCGTACCCCGGTGACGGATCGAACGGGCCCGATGTGCTCGAGGACTCCGGCATCGTCCGCCAGGACATCCGCTCCTCGATCGACGGCGCGGCCACGGCCGACGGGGTCCCGCTCACCTTCCGACTCCAGGTCATCGACCTCGCGAACGGCGCCGTTCCCTTCGCCGGAGTCGCCGTGTACGCGTGGCACTGCACCGCGCAGGGCGAGTACTCGATGTACTCATCCGGGTTGGAGGACGTCACGTATCTCCGGGGCGTGCAGGTGGCGGATGCGGAGGGTACGGTCGCCTTCACCTCGATCTTCCCCGGGTGCTACTCGGGGCGCTGGCCCCACATCCATTTCGAGGTGTATCCCGACGTCGAGTCGATCACGGATTCGACGACAGCGATCGCCACATCGCAGCTCGCGCTCCCCGAAGCGGCATGCACCGCGGTGTACGGAGATCCCGCCTATGACGGTTCCGCGGACAATCTCGGCCGGATCACGCTCGAGAGCGACAACGTCTTCGGAGACGACGCCGGAGCCCTGCAGGTCGCGACGGTCGCCGGGAGCGTGTCGGCCGGATACACGGCGACGCTCGTCGTCGGAGTCGACACCGCCACGGTGCCGTCCTCAAGCTCCGCGCCCGGCGGTCAGGGCGGCCCCGGCGGGGCGGCCAGCCGCCCGCCAGTTGACCGATGCGACGCGGAGCCGGGGTCGGAGACGCGTTCTGCTACACTAGTCATGCAGCGTGTGTGCATCGCCCCTCTCGGCCGCCACGCCGCCACTGATCAGGGCCATCACGGACCGCGCACATCGATGCGTGCGGAATCCGCCCTCGATCTGACATCTTGCGGAGCGCCGACGCGTGTCCGCCACACAGCAATGAGCATCACCATGAGCACGACCACCTTTCCCCCGTCCGATCCGTTGACCTGGAAGCAGGCCGACACCGACGTGCACGTCGCCACACGCGCCGGCGAGTTCGCCGGATTCGTCGAGTACGACGGCAGCGCGCACCTCGTCCACGACAATCGCGGCTCCGAGCTCGGCGCCTTCGACTCCTCGATGACGCGTTCCGCGCGCTCGAAGACGCACAGAGCCCGGCTCCGCGCGGACCGCGCTTCGCGCCGATCCTCCCGCGGGCCTGGCGCCGCAGGACCCGCAGAGCCCGCGCCTGAACGGGATCGGCGACGCGAAGGAGAGTCCGTCGTCGGGTTCCCTCACGCACAGGAAGTTCCCTTCGTCAAGGGTTGTGGATGTATTCCCTGACGCGCATGGGGCGCGGGCTATCGTGAGGTAAGCGTTGGGCAGTCGCCTTGGGCTTCACAGCTCAAGGGCTCCGATCGGCAGGAGAAGATCATCTCCATCACACAGATCGAATCGACCGCGGCAACGCTGGGTCCGGTTCGCCAGACCTACTCCGGCAACGCGGAGTTCCCCCCGATGGCCAAGGCGTACAAGCAGGTGTCGCAGGTGGTCAAGGAGATGGGACTGCTCCAGCGGGCCCAGTGGTTCTACGCCCTCGTCGGCGGCGGCATCGTCGTCGCCCTCGGCGGTCTGATCACCGGGTTCATCCTCCTCGGCGACAGCTGGTTCCAGCTGCTCATCGCCGCGGGCCTCGGCATCGTCTTCACGCAGATCGCGTTCCTCGCCCACGAGGCCGCGCACCGACAGATCCTGTCCTCCGGCCCCTCGAACTTCCGTCTCGCGCGAATTCTCGCCGGCAGCATCGGCATGAGCTACTCGTGGTGGGACTCCAAGCACACCAAGCACCACGGCAACCCGAACCAGGTCGGCAAGGACCCAGACATCGAGGTCGACACGATTTCGTTCCTCGAGACGGACGCCGCGCAGTCGAAGGGCCTGATCCGTCTGATCACGCGCAAGCAGGGTTGGCTCTTCTTCCCCCTGCTCACCCTCGAGGGGCTCAACCTCCACTACATCGGTCTCAAGCACCTCACGACGAAGAAGAACGTCAAGGGCCGCTGGACCGAGCTCGGCATCATCGCACTGCGGTTCGCGATCCTCCTCACCCCCGTCTTCCTGATGCTCCCGCTCGGGATGGCCTTCGCCTTCATGGGTGTCCAGCTGGCGGTGTTCGGCGTCTACATGGGGGCATCGTTCGCTCCGAACCACAAGGGCATGCCGATCATCGACCCGAACGCCCGTCTCGACTTCTTCACGAAGCAGGTGCGCACCTCCCGCAACATCCGCGGCGGATGGTGGGCGACGTGGCTGATGGGTGGTCTGAACTACCAGGTCGAGCATCACCTGTTCCCGAGCATGCCCCGACTGCACCTCGCCAAGGCCCGGGAGATCGTCCGTGACTACTGCACCGCGAACGATGTCCCGTACACGGAGACCAGCCTCGGGCGTTCGTACCTGATCGTCATCGAGTACCTCAACAGGGTCGGCCTCTCCGCCGGCGCAGACCCGTTCGACTGCCCGGCTTCTGCGCAGTTCGGGCGAGCCTGACCGACACCGACCCGCCGGGGATCCCTCCTCGGCCCGGAGACGACGAAGGCGCGAGCAGGAATCCTGCTCGCGCCTTCGTCGTCTCCGATTACTTGGAGGACTTCTTCTTCGTCTCCACCACATCGATCGTGATCTTCTCGAGGGGACGGTCGTCGTCGAGCTCGTCCTCGAGGACCTCGTCGCCGAGGAAGGTCCCCTCAGGGGAGGCGGGAGCCTCGGAGGGGAACTCGGCCGCGGTCGTCGTTGCATCCTCGGCGCTCTCGGCATCTTCTCCGACGCCGGACGATGCGCCGTCGTCGGAGAAGATGCCGTCGGGGCGGATCAGCTCGCGCACCTCGGCCATGAAGCTCGTCAGCTGCTGCTGCTGCCAGCGCAGCTGCCGCGTGCGGTCTTCGGCGTCGCGCAGAACGGCCGTCGTGTGACCGGTGACCGAGTCGACGATCTTCTGGGACTTCGCCCTGGCGCGCTCGAGGGTCTCGCGAGCGCGCACCTGGGCATCGGCCTCGATCGCCTGCGCCTGTGAGCGGGTCAGGCGCTCGTAGTCCTCGGCCCTCGCCGAGATCCGCTGGGCGTGCTCGAGAGACGCGGAGACCTGCTCGTTGGCGTCGTTGGTGATGCGCTCTGCGTGCGCCACGGCCTGGTTGTGCAGCACGAGGAACTCCTGCTGCGCATCGTCCTGGCGCCGGGTGAGGGTCTCCTCGAACTCGAGGACGCGGGCGTTCATCTCGCGCACCTCGCGTTCGGCGTCTGCGCGCAGCTGCGTCGTCTCACGGGTCACGAGCGAGCGGAGCGCCGCAGCGCCCTTCTCCGCCTCGGTGCGGATCGCCGTCGCCTCCTGCGCCGCCTGGTTCACCTTCTCGGCGGCGTGCGCGGCCTCACGCTCGACGCGGGCCTCGTGTGCCGTGTACTCGGTGTCCATCTTCAGGCGCACCTGGTCGGCGTCGCGCTGTGCTTGGGCGGTGATGCGCTCCGCGTCGGCCTGAGCCTCTGCGCGCTGCGCCGTGACCTCTTCGCGGGCTGACGTCATCAGGCGGTCGGCCTGCACGGCGGCGTTCTGGATGAGGACGTTCGCCTGTTCCTCGGCGACACGCAGGATCGCCTCGAACTGCTGCCGCGACGGCGCCTCCTCCCCATCTGCCTGAGGGGCGTCGACGAGCTCCGAGGTCAGGGTCGCGACCTGCTGCTCGGCCTCCGACGCCTTGGCGGTCGCGGCGGTGAGCTCGCTCTCAAGAGCTTCACGGGCCTCGCGCTCCTCGGCGCGCACGGCATCCACGGCGTCTGCTTCTCGGCTCTTCGCCCCGGCGAGGTCGGCCGCGGCCTTCTGGAGCTGGGAACGGAGGGTCGCCAGCGCGGCGTCGACCTCGCCCTTGTCGTAACCACGGAAGCCGACGGTGAACGCCCCCTGTGCGTCTCGGGGCGTGGTCTCGATCAGCTGGTCGAAGAAGTCCGGCGAGCGCTCGCCGTCGCGGTCGGCGGTTCCGGAGGATTCGCTCATGTGGTTCGTGCCTTTCTGGCGTGGCCACACGGTGGAGCGGCGGCTCCATCCCGATGTTCGGGGTCGTGCGACCGGAGGAAGAGGTCGTCTGGGCTCACGCCACGACCATGACCCGGCGGAGGCCCGGCCGCGCGAGGCGCGTATCCCAGCCTAGTTGCGTAGCCCGGAAGTCGCGCGCCTGTTTTCGTGCCTGTGAATGGGCGCGGTCAGGGGGTCAGCGGTCCTGTTCCCAGCGGGCGTTCCTGTCGTCGAGGAGAGGCCCACGGCGGTATCGGATCAGTTCCCCGTCCTCGACCGTCACTCCGCGGACGCCCGCGACCGAGGCGACCGCCGCGCGCAGGTCCGTCCACAGCGCGGCGGTCTGCGGATGTCCCATGTACTCGCGGAAGGTCTCGACCTGCAGCCGGGTCCCGTCCCGATCGGGGATCAGCGCGACGATCGTGTCGTCGGGTTCCACGAACCGGATGCCGAGGCTGCCGTCGTCGCGGAGAGACACCTTGACCTGCGTCGCTGTCACGGATGTGACGATCTCCCGCGCGAGCGGCTCCGGAGCGTGGACGATGAGACTGGCCCCGAGTTCATCCAGCGTGTGCGCGCGTCGGGTGGCGGCGTATCTCCCGGTCGCGCCGGCGCCGGCTCCCATCGCTTCGCGGCTCACCCGGCTCCGCAGGCGCGTCCCGCCGATGATGAGGGCGAGGATCAGCAGCCCGAGGAGGAGGTAGGGGAGGACGTCCACCGCCTCAGCGTAGCGGGCGCGGATCGCCGGCCAGGAGCCGTCAGCGGTGGTCAGCGAGGGTCGATCAGATGATCGAGGACCAGCTCGCCCGTCGCGTTGAGCGACTGCATCATCTCGGCCACGAGCCGTGCGTCGACCGGAGGATGCTCGGCGTCCTCGAACCCGAACTGGAGCGGGATGGCCGGATGGATCCAGACGGTCGCACGCTTGTCGACCCCGCCGCCCACCGGGCGCCACGTCATCATGAAGCTCTCCTGGCGGCGCAGCTTGGTCGCGATCACGATCTTGAGATGCGCCAGCGTCTTGTCCTCGATGAGGATCGGTTCTGAGGTGCCGTCGTACCGGAGTCTTCCCATGACTGCACGGTACACCCCGGTGCGGACCCTGCCTCTTCTCGGGCTCATCCGCAATCCCCTTCTGTGCCGGCGGTCGGATCGAATACCTTCGCCGGAATGACAGCGGAGATGACGACCAGCGGAGGGTGAGATGCAGACCATGGTGCGCATCCGGATCGAGCTCAATGACACGGGGTACTACCTGGCGCAGGGGCAGGACGTCACAGACATCAGAGACCGGATCGAGACCGCGATGCGCGCCGGCGGCGGATTCGTCGAATTCGTCGTGGTCGGCAACCGTTCGATCAGCGTCCTGATCACCCTCGCGACCCGCATCGTCATCTCCGTGGAGACCGTGGAGTACGACGTTCGAGACACGGGCGACGACTCGGCTCCCTATGGCGGCGACTTCGACCTGCTGTGACGCGGTCCGTTCCGATGAGGACCGATCTGCCGGTTCATCGGCCACGTGCGCGGGGGCTCTCCTCAGCGCTGATACGGTGACGTCGGAGGGCATCACGTCCCTGGGGCCGCCGAACGAGAGAGAAACTTCGAGATGAAGCGACCATCCCGCGCGCGTCTCGGCCGCATCGGGATCGCCGCCGTGCTCGCCGTCGCGATCGGAGCGCTGGCGCCAGCGCTTTCGGCAGGTCCCGCCGCGACCGCCGCGAACGACCCGCAGATGGTCCACCCGGCTTCGGGCAACATCCAATCGAAGGTGGGCGACGGGTGCCGGAACAACTACCGCGCCCATGACGGCATCGACATCTCCGGAGCCGGTGGCACCCCGATCGTGGCGTCGTACGACGGAGTCATCAAGTCCCGCACCGCGAACAGCGGCTACGGGAACTACACCGATGTGCAGCACGCCGGAGGATATGTCACGAGATACGCGCACATGGCCTCGCCCGGAATCTACGCGCCGGGGACGAAGGTCGTCCGCGGCCAGCAGATCGGCGTCGTCGGCAACACCGGCAACTCACCGGCCTATCACCTGCACTTCGAGGTGCGGCTGAACGGTTCGGTGTACACGGCTGTCAACAACGGATTCGTCTGTCTGTCGAACATCACGCGCGGCACGACGCTGCCACTGTACTTCCCCGGGCTCGGCTCCGGGCAGCCGCCGGGTGTCGCCGCCGCCGACTACACCGGCGACAAGAGGGCGGACGTGCTCGTGGTCGCCGGAAACGGAGACCTCCGTCTTCGCACCGGCAGCGGGTCCGGCGGTTTCTCCTCGGCGACGACCCTGTTCAGCGGATGGGGCGGCACGCGCAGGCACGTCACGCACACGGACTTCAACAGCGACGGAAGGGGCGACATCCTCGCCGCGAGATCCGACGGCAAGCTGGAGTTCTACGCCGGAAGCGGTGCGAGCAGGTTCGCCGCCCCGACCATCGTCGGCAGCGGCTGGTACGACCTGCTGCACGTGACATCCGGCGCCGACTACACCGGAGACGGACGGCAGGATGTGCTCGGTGTCTCCGAGGGCGGTGTCCTGACCATCTACCGCGGCTCCGGCTCCGGGGCGTTCGGCGGAGGGCCGAGCATCACCCTCGGCTCAGGGTGGGCGGCGTACCACTTCCTCGTCGGAGGGGATTTCGACAACGATGGGCGTGGCGACATCATGGCGGTCGATCCGACCGGCGCTCTGCGCTTCTATCCGGGAGTGGCAGGCGGATTCAGCGCGCCGCGGGTGGTCGCCCAAGGGTGGGGAGAGTTCACCGCCGTGACCGGAGGCGTCGATTACAACGGCGATGGACTCGCGGATCTGCTGGTCCGCACCTCTGCAGGCCAGCTCTACTTCTATCCGGGGCGTGGCAACGGCACACTGGGAACTCGAGTCCTGGTCGGTGCCGATTGGGCCGACTATCTCGCCATGGAGTAGGCGGCCCCCGGCGTAAGGTTGGCGCATGGCCGACGCGTCGTTCGAAGAGATCGCGGCCGCGCTGTACTCGGGTCCGCCCGGCGAGTTCGTCGCCGCTCGTAAAGCCCGAGCCGATGAAGCAGGCGGCGAACTCGCATCCCGGATCCTCGCGTTGCGGAAACCGTCGATCGCCGCGTGGGTCGTGAACGTGTTCGCCCACGAGCGGGCGGCGCAGTTGGGGAGGCGCTCCGGTTGGCGGGAGAACTCCGCGAGGCGCAGGACGATCTCGACGCTGCGGCTCTGGCGAAGCTCGGCAGGGAGCGTCGCGTGCTCACGCGGAGGCTTGCCGAGATGGCGGCGGACGTGGCCGGATCCCGCGGCGAACGCATCACGCCCGCGACGCTGGATGCCGTCCAGAGCAGCATCTCGGCGGCGTTCTTCGATACCGCGGCGGCGGGAGCGGTCGCGTCGGGGCGGCTGATCCGCGCGCTCGAGCCGTCGGGGACGGCGGAAGATGTACGCGATTCGGTGGCGGGCGATATCCCCGACGTCGACTCGATGGCGGAGCAGCCGCCCGACGAACTCCAGCAACGTCGGGAGCGACGGGAGGCCGACCGTCGCGTAGTCGCGTCCGAGAGGGAACTCGCCGTGGCCGAGAAGAAGCTGGCTGCACGAGCGAAGGCCTTGCGGGCGCTGCAGGCCAAGGTCGAGGAACTCTCAGAGACCGAGTCGGAACTCGAGGCAGAGCTGGCGCGCGTGCGTGACGAAGCCGCGCATGTCGAGCGTGACATCGCCCCGGCGACGGCGGAGCATGCTGCAGCGGTCGAGCAGGTGGATGCGGCGCGGAGCGCGGCCGCGGACGCTCGTGCGGCGCGGGAGGCTCTCTAGATCGGTTCGGAAATCGCTTCTCGTCGGGGCAAAGCAAAACCCCCGCCATGTAGAAGCTAGGCGAGGGTTTCTGGAGTGATTGTAACGATCACTCGTGTGGCTCCGACCGGCATCGATCCGGTGACCTTTCGAGTAAGAGTTTCGCCCTATCAGGGGTTTCTGCGGACTTGCGGGTGCTTTGAACAGTCCTGATCGCGCCTGCTTTCGGTTGCCAGCGAGTGCCGCGAGCTGGCGGTGAATCTGCGGAATAGATGCGGGGTTCTGGACATTCGGTAGCGTCTGCTCCGTGTCGATGGTCGCGCTTTATTCTTTGGCCACGAACCGATCGCGGTCCTCGTCCAGGCGCGGGGTCGCCCACGGCACCGTTTCCGCGAGCGACGCGAACCGCTCGGTGGGGTCGTCCGGCGTCGTGGGCATGCCCTCACGGTACTCGTGTCTCGCCTGCGCGAGGACTCCGGTGTTGTCTCCGCGGCCGCCAAGATGGAAGCATGACGTTCCCGCTCAACGACGAGATCGCCGCCGCCTTCGCGCAGTTCTTCTTCGGCGGCGGTAGCGGGCCGAGCCACTCCACGCTGTCACGACTCTTCGCGGGCGCCGGATACGTCGACGCTGATCCCTACGACTTGAACACGCAGGCACCGAACAAGCAGCAGCGCGTCCTCGCGGTGTTCCGAGCGGCCGAGCGGCGGCCCGCGGGCGCGCTCGTTGACGGGATGCTCAACGCGCTCCGGCTCGACGGCGCGTTTGGGAAGTATGCCGACGACAAGCACGTCGCTGACCTGCACGCGGCGGTGACCCACGCCGGCTGGGCGCTCTCGGCGTACGGACGGCTCGAGTACGCGGGCGACATCCACCTCGAGACCGGCGGTCGCGCCGCGCTCGATGAACAGCTCGAGCGGCTGCGGCGGAACATCGACGACCCGGCGGCGCTGCTCGGCGGGGCGAAGGAGCTGCTCGAAGCCGTCGCGAAGTTCGTCCTCGAGGAGGGCAACCGCCTGCCGGAGCGCGCCGACTTCCCGGCGCTGGTGGCGCTCTCGTTCGAGAAGCTGGGGCTTCGCCCGGCGGTCGTCGACGACTCGGTCCCGGGCGCGAAGCAGGTCCCCTCGATCTACCAGTCGGCGAAGACCGTAGCATTCACCGTCAACGAGCTGCGGAATCTGCAGGGCACCGGCCACGGCCGGACGCTCCTCACCGGAGTGACTGCTGAGGCGGCGCGCTACGTCATCCGCGAGGTTGTACACGTCGCCGACCTGATGTTGTCGACGCACGACCGCCAGATGGGGCGGTAGGCAGGCGCGGCCGTCGGAGGCCTTCGGGCGCGGCTAAGCCACGTCGCTCAGTAACTGATTCACCCGGCTCCGGCTGACGCCGAGCGCCTCCTGGAGCTCCTTGATGGGCGTGCCAGCTGCGCGAAGCGCCTTGCACACCGCCGCTCGCTTGGCGAGCAGCTCGGCGTGCTCGGCCTCGTTCGCCTGCAGACGTGCGACGATGTCCACTGCCTCTTTCAGCAGGGTCACCCGTGTCTCGGCGCGCTCGACGGCGGTCATGCGAACACTGTATAGCCATATGCACATATCTGTACAACCTGCTGTACAGATATGTGCAATGAGCATTACACTGAGTGGATGCCCCAGCCCAGCTCGCGCCGCGCCATCAAGGCGCAGTCGGACCCCCGCCGTATCGTCGCAACTATGACGCGGTCAATCTCTTGCGCGAAATCGCACCTCGAGCTCGACGGGGCAGGCCGATGACGCTCATCACTGCCGCGAATGGCAATCTGTCAGCGGCGAGGGGGGCCAAGAAGGACGAGTTCTACACCCAGCTGGTTGACATCGAGAAGGAGCTCAGTCACTACCGGAAACACTTCGCCGGCAAGGTCGTCTACCTCAACTGCGACGACCCAAGGGTCAGCAACTTCTTCCGTTACTTCTCCGAGAACTTTGAGGCGCTGGGCCTGAAGCGACTCATCGCCACGTGCTACCAGAGCGAGGATCCGGGCCAGTTCAGCCGGGGCGACTCCTCGCGCGCTGTCTGGCTCGAGTACGACGGCGACAAGAACGGCAACCGCGTGCCGGACGCCAACGAGATCGGCGTGCGTCCTCTCAAGGGCGATGGCGACTTCCGGAGCGCCGAGAGCGTCGAGCTGCTGCGCCAAGCGGACATCGTCGTCACGAACCCGCCATTCTCGCTGTTCCGCGAGTTCGTCGCCCAGCTCGTCGAGCACGACAAGCAGTTCATCATCCTCGGGAACATGAACGCGCTCACCTACAAGGAGATATTCCCGCTCTTCCAGAACAACCAGATGTGGTACGGCCCGAGCATCCGCAGCGGCGACCGCGAGTTTCGCGTGCCAGCCGACTACCCGCTTGAGGCTGCAGGGACCCGGGTTGATGCGGAGGGAAACCGATACATTCGCGTCAAGGGCGTTCGTTGGTTCACCAACCTCGACTATGACGAGCGGCACCGAGACCTCGAACTGACTAAGCGATACCGCGAGGCCGACTATCCGCGCTACGCGAACTTCGACGCAATCGAGGTCGGCAAAACCGCGGATATTCCGTCCGACTACGCCGGCCTCATGGGCGTCCCGATCACGTTCATCGACAAGTACAACCCAGAGCAGTTCGAGATCGTCGGGTCGAGCAAGACCTTGGGCCAGCCCATGTCCCAGATCGCCGAGAAGGGCACCTACCAGCAGGGCGGCCCACGGTTCTACCTGCCGACACCGCGCGGCTATCGACGCATGTACGACCGGATCGTCGTGCGAAACCGGCGCCTTTCGGGCGGGAATCGGGGATTGGACGCGCGTGTCGTATCGCTACCTCGGTAATAAGACCAAGCTCGCTGACTGGATCGTCGGCGAGATCGCGGAAATCGTCCCTGCTGGGTCGAGCATCGCGGACCCCATGTGCGGAACGGCCTCCGTGTCGCTCGCGCTCGCTCGTGCCGGCTACGACGTCACGGCCTCGGATGCGCTCACCTTCCCGGTAATTCACGCGCGCACGCGGCTGCTCGCGAAGAAGCCTCCCGAGTTCAAGGTGTTCGGTGGCTACGCCGAGGCACTCGAGTGGATGCGCGCCGCCGAGCCTCGACGGGGGTACTTCTCCCGCGAGCTTGGAGCCGCGGGTGCCCCAGCAAACGGCCGGGCGCCGAGGCTCTACTTCTCCGCCGAGAACGCCGCGCACATCGACGGCGTGCGTGCGGGCATTCTCGAGCTCAGGGCGGCTGGTTCGCTCACTGAGCTCGAACACAGCGTCCTGCTCCAGCATCTACTGCTCGCGACGAACAAGGTAGCGAACATCAGCGGTACCTACGGGTACTTCCGCAAGACGCTATCGAGTACTGCCCTTCGCCCGCTCACCTTCGAGCCGCTCGAGTTCGAGACCACGCCGGGCGAGCACACCGTGCTGCAGGGCTCCGTCGAGGATCTGGCGTCGTCGCTCCGAACGGAGGCGGTCTATCTTGATCCGCCGTACACGAAGCGCCAGTATGCCGGGAATTACCACGTCCTCGAGACCCTCGCCCAGGAGGACGAGCCGGTGGCAGCAGGCGACGGCGGACTGCGTCCGTGGATGGACCAGGCCTCGGACTTCTGTTACCGCCGCAGCGCCGGTCGCGCTTTCCGGGCCACGATGGAGCGGCTCGATGCTCGCCACGTGTTCATCTCCTACAGTGAGGATGGACAGGTGAGTGGGGAAGAGTTGCTCTCGATCCTGGGAGACTTCGGCAAGGTCACCGTGCACGAGCAGCCGCATCTCCGCTACCGGAGCAACGACCGAGTCAAGGACGGATCCGTGCTGGAACGTCTCTATCACGTGGAGGTCTTCTGAGCATGGCGCAGAAGCTGAACATCGAGCGCATCTGGTGGCGAAACGTCCAACCCGGCGAGTTCTATAACATCGAGCGCCACTATCAGATTCGCGGCGGTGGCGGTTCGCTGTACATCGAGGTCCCGGCGTCGATCGTGCCCGAGACGCTCGACTTTCTGGGGGTGGCCGGAACGAACGTGGACGCCCTGCCTGCGATCACAATCCAGGCCGGGGTCGCTGGCGTGCCGGGGATCTCAGGACCGATTGAGTTTCAGCGTAAGGCGGGCGGACGGATGCGGATCGCGCGGCAGAACCGGCAACAACCGAACTCGCAACGCCATCCGGCGTGGACCGTCGCTCGCGGATTCCCATCGGCACCGGACGATGTGCGGAACAAAGAGGAGGCGCGTCCGTTCTTCCCCGAGGGCGGCCTGCGCATCTACATCGCGAAGACGGTTGAAGGTGACTACTACGCTGGCTTCACCAAGGGCGTCCGCCCCACTGCCATGGCGAGGAACGACCCGGCATGGGATCTGTACACGCAGGGCAAGACCGTGGGCGGAGTGATCGATGCGGGGTGAGGTGGAGCGTGGCTGACAAGATCGATGACATCTTTGCGTCGTGGGGCGCCGGACGAAACGTGTTGCTCTACGGTCCGCCGGCAACCGGCAAGACGCGGCTCATCAGCCAGCTCTTCCAGTCGCTGCAGGAGCCTCCGGAAGGCAGCCGCGGTATCCTGTTCGATCCCAGCGACGCCGCGTCGCCCTTCAGCCGACCCAAGCAGCCGATCACGATCCCGCTCCCGGCGAAGGTCGTGTGGACCACGTTCCATCAGTCGTACGGCTACGAGGATTTCGTCCTGGGGCTCAGGCCGGCCATGGACGCCGAGGGCACCCGCCTCGAGCCGTGGGCCGGCGTGTTCCTGGATGCGGCGATCGAGCTCGCGGACGACGACTCAAAGTACAACTCCGTGGTGATCTTCATCGACGAGGTGAACCGCGGAAACGCGGCACGCATCTTCGGCGAATTCATGACTTTTCTAGACTTCGACTACCGCGACGGCGGCAGCGTCCCACTCCCAGTGCCGCTCCGACAGCTGACGTTTGCCGACGGTGCAAGCGAGCAGCTCCATCGGCCGGGTGGGGCGTCAACGACGATCCCCGACGGCTTTACCTTCCCGAGGCACGTCTACGTCGTCGCCACCATGAACAGCGTGGATCGCGCTGCGGTCCCGATCGACAGCGCGCTCGCGCGCCGGTTCGACCGGATCGAGATGCGGCCGGACCTTGACGCCCTCGCCGGTCATTGGGGCCTGGACACGACGGCGATCCCGACGCCGACTGAGGACAACTTGGAGACGTTGGACCCGTTCCAGACCGCATACCTCCTGCTCGATCGGCTCAACGTGGTCATCGCCTCCGACCTCGGCTCGGAGTTCGAGCTGGGCCACGGGCTCCTGACGCCGATTCCGGCGACGGTGACGCCCGCCGACGAATCCGAGCAGCCGATCTCAGAGACCGACGCCTGGCGAAGCCTGTCGAAAACCTGGGACGACGTGCTCTTCCCACAGCTCGAGGATCGATACTCGGGACGGCCCGAGCAGCTCATGCAGCTGCTCCACGTCGACACGGCGCCCCCGACGGGCGACTACGCGTGGACCCTGCGGGCGTCGAAGAGTGGGACTGCGCAGGCCCGTGCCCTCGCGCCGGTCCGGACGAGCGAGCTCCCGCTCGACACGATCAAACGATCCTTCAGGTGGCTGGCTCGGTAGTCGCGTCGCCGCGAATCCGACTCCAGGAGTACGGTGCCCCGGCGGTGCATCGAGTTGATGAGATCGACCTCGTCGCTCTGACCGAGGCGAACAAGCGCTGGCGACGCGCGCTTGGTCTCGCGAGCGATCCCATCCGGGTGGAGGACGTCGGCGACGGTCGCATACTGCTGCGGGCAGAGGCGGTCACCGGGCTCGTCAGGGTCGGAAGCACCGACATCGAGATCGCTCCGAAGTTTCTTAGCACGGTCGAGGGCAGCTGGCAGACCGTGCTTTGGCGCATCCTCTCGATCGTCGAGGGCGGGCATGTCGACGACGCGTTCACCACCGCACACGAACTGGCCGAGTTCTCGCTCCCCGACCTCCTCGCCGAGATGTTTCTGACGTCATACGCGAAGGGCGCTGCACGCGGCCTGCCTCGCGGTTATTGGACCGAAGCATCGTCCGGAACGGTGCTGCGCGGGAGCCTCGATGTGGCGCGCCTCGACCGGTGGATCTCACGCCCCTGGGAACTCCCGTACGTCGCCGACCTCCTCACCGACGACACCTCACTTGCACGGCTGCTGCGGTGGGCAGCGGACTGCCTTGCTGCGATCGTGAAGGCCCCCGGCCGGTCGCGCGCGATGAGGGAAATCGCCGCTGGGCTATCTCATGTAGACCGGAGGCCGCCTCACCTCCTCGACGCGCAGCGGATCGTGCTGGGCACACAGCACCAAGGGCTCGAGCCGGCACGAATCGTGGGGCTCCTCCTACTTGAGGGTGCGGGCGTCCATCACGCCAGCGGTGAGCACGCTCTGTCGGGCTTTCTCTGGAACTCCGATGCGATCTACGAGAACTACGTGTACTGGCTGTGCACCCGAGCCGCGAGTTCCCGCGGCGAGCGGGTGAGCAAGCACACGACGAAGTTCGGCGAGGTCATCGCAGGGCACGGCTCGCGACTTGAAACCACCCCCGATGTCGTCTTTCGAGACCATCAGAGCGCGGCGGTCGCCGTCATCGACTCCAAGTACAAGCGCGTTGGATCACGCCCGAAGGCCCCGGACACGTATCAGGTCCTCACCGCGGGCCACGTCCTGGGCTGTCGCAGGGTCTCCTTGGCGTACCCAGTGGCCGAGCGTGCTGAGCCGACCGTGTGGCGCGTGCCGTCAGCTCTGGGCAGCGAGGACATCGAGCTGACCGCGCTGCCGCTCAACCTCATGGCGTTGGCTCATCCGGACGGCCCTCAGCTGCTCATCGAGACGATTAGCGCCTGGCTCGACGGCGAGTTGATTCCTCCGCCCGAGATGAGCCCTCCTGAGGCGCCATGAGACCGGTCGTTATCCTCGACTCCACCACCGTGAACGGCCGCCGTCCGTTCACTCACGTGGATTTCTGAACGCGGAACACGCGCCAATGTCATCGAGAACGATGCTCAAACTCAGCCAGAGCGCTCGCTAGAGTCGGGATATTGGCGCTTACTGTCCGTACGCTGGTAACGGTGTTACTCGCTACTTGCGTTACCCGATTGCTGTCGCATGACAGGGTTCGCAGCCTCTACAACCGAGGCCAGTAGGTCAGCATCGCTTAGTTGCCGCAACGACGCTCGTTCCACAGCTTGCTCCATTGCAGGAACGACGGAGATGAAAGCTGCCGTGTCGATCTCAAACAGCTGTGGCTCCAACAACTCGCCGCCAACCCAGATCATGACTTCGAAGCCGCGGCGAACGACGGGACTCACGAAGACTTGCACGCGTCCTGGCTTCAGCAGGCACCAACGGTCTGAGCCGTCATGGCGCAGACTACGATCCGTGCGGGCAGACCTCCAGCCGCGCGAGCTTAGAATGACGTCGAGCTCATCGTCCACTCCGTGCTCGTACTCGTCATCCGCTGAGTCATAGTCCTCGTCATCAAATCCGCATGCCTCGGGGGCCCTTTGCGGAGAGCCACTGACCAACTCTCCGGCCTCTGGCACGATCGCCGCAAGTGCTTGACTGTGCGCGATATACACAGCAGCGACGAGGTCCGATACGTTCGTTTTCGCGTCTGGAGGAAGACTGTCCCACCGTGCGTGGTCGTCGCCTGTCAGCCGGGCCTGAGTATCGCTAAACCTCTTTGCCGTTTCATCGATGATGCGAACTTGGAAGGGATCCATTTCATCTCGCCATGCGTTCCCTGTCACGAGTGCTCCTTGATCTTTGGGGTTGCCGGCCGGATCAACGCCGCCCGACGGTCTGGATAATCTTCATAACCGTCTCGACGTCGCCTCCGTCTACGAGCCATGCATTCGAGTTTGGCGTGCGACTGCGATGAGGTTCCTCCTGCGGCGTGTGCATGAACTGTGCAGAGATGAGCCATGCAGGGTCATCCGACAAGCGGACGATGGCGTCGACGAGGGCTTGCACGTCTTCGTGTGTCGGTCGTGAACCGTCGCCGTGCCCTCCGTTGGTTCGTGCCATGAGCTGAACGATATGTCATTGCCGCGGACTAAAACCACAAGTTTCGTGGAGTGCGGGATGCATTCCGAAAGGATTTCTACTCATGTATCAATGAGTCCGCCATTTTTGCACGTCGCGACTCTGCGAATTGGCAGCTTTGCCTTTTCTGCGAGTGGTATTAACGCCATGTGAGGGATGGACAAATGGACCAGCCGAGCGTCACGTCGTTGACGCCGAGCGAGCGCACGGTGACGCTGATCGCCTTGGACATCGATGGCGTGCTCAACGGCTTTAAGAACACTCGCGGAGAGCAACTGGCCGTGGCGGAAGTCGGTAGGTGGAAGATCCGCTGGAGGCCGCTGGTGGTCGGAAGGCTTCGAGCGATCCTCGCTCGCTCGGACGTCCAGGGCGCCTGGCTGACTACCTGGCTGGAGCAGCCGTGGTTACTCGACGAGTTCGAGGCTGCGCTCGGTCTCGACGGGCTGATGCCTCATCGCGCAGATCATCCCTCGGTGGATACTCGCGAGGGTAAGACGATCATCGACCAACGCTTTGACCAGAGCATCGCATTCGACTCGAACTCCGAGTGGTGGTGGAAGCGTCGGGCCGCTGAACTGCTTCTTGACCGTGTGCAGCCGGCGCGATTCGCATGGATCGACGATGAAATCGGGAACGTGGGCATCAAGGCCGACCCATGGGGACCGCAACAGAATCATCAGCGCCTGCTCCTGCGGACAAGGTCCTTGCCGGGGCTCCTGCCGCGCGATCTGCAGCGGGTCGAAAGCTGGCTGAATGAGGACGCTCCCTAATAGCGCCTTTGCCGAGGCCAGTAGCCAGTCGTGCCGCTGAGGATGCGGGGCAAAGGTGGCGCTGTCATTCGGGCGGTCAAGGTCTGCTGACTCGCGGGACGTCAGCCGCCCCGAATGCTCGGTCCGGGAGATGTGGTTGGGTGCCGCCGTAGCGCTCGTAAACACGTGCAGCGTATGCCTAACGCTCATTGTGGCCGCGTGCATGTTCCACGCGGCGCGTAGCGACGTCGCGGCCCATCAACCAGGATTCCGCAAAGGGGTGTTGCCCAACGGCTCAGGCGACTGAGCACCGCCGCTGGAGCCTGAATTGAGCTCCGCCCCTGGAACGGTCCGTACGTTTCGCTCTCAACCCCGAAAAATGGGGCTTCGCGCCGATAGTTCGGATAACTGTGAATATCGGCGGTTAGAAACACACCCCTTGAAGTGAGATGGGGCTGAGCACGAGCTTAACTGTCGGAACCGCGTTGAAGTGGCACAACCCCGCTTTGCGTGCCACGCCTGGCATTGCTGACAGCATGTGTCACCCATGCTCGGTGGCCACGCCGTTGTGCGATTCAGCCAAAACTGTTCACTTGTCGTTTCCGTGCGTATTGGGTTCGGCAGAGGGTTGCGGTGGGTTTTCGTCAGCGTGTCGTACGCTGCAGCAGTGCGCCCAGGTGACTGCCGAAGACGATCGTTTTCGGCGGGAGATGGACCCCGGAGCCTAGACCGAGGAATACCCTGAATATTGTTCGCGATGCTGCGCGGGTACTCGCTGCGGGAGCCGCGTGGCTCGGATGGGTATCCCCGGTTCTCGGGACCGTCATGTATATGTGGGGCGGGGCGCCATTCCATACCGGCGCGGTGAGTGAGCTGCGGGCGCGCACGCCCGGGCCTGTCGTCAGGATCGTCGCCTGTGCGACGCGGTCGCAGAGCGCGGCGTCATCGGGTCCGGTCAGTGGTTGTGCCGGGCGTCCTGGGCTTCGGGGTCACGCATAGGAACGCCCCGTAAATTGAAAACTGTGCCACTCGCCCCAACGGTCAATGCAACTCGTCCCGGTGGTTCTTGCCGCAACCGTGCTTCTCTCCGTGCGGTCGGAGCCGCGCTGGCCGCGGTCTTCATCGTCGGCCTGAGCGCCTGCGCGCCCGATCCGGTCAGTGAATCGTTTCTCAGCGGAGAAAACACGGGCTTTGTCTCCGGCGACGGTGCGATCGTAGAGATCCCTGAGGCTGACCGTGGAGACCCTGTCGACTTCGGCGGCATCACAGAGACCGGCGAGAAGCTTGACAGCGCTGACCTTGCAGGCGAGGTTGTGGTCGTTAATTTCTGGTACGCCGGGTGTGCACCCTGCCGTGTCGAGGCGGCCGACTTGGAGAGCGTCTGGCAGGAATACAAAGGGAACGGCGTCTCGTTTGTCGGGATCAACACCCGTGATCAGGCCGATACCGCCGCCGCATTCGCCAACGAGTTCGGTGTCACCTATCCGAGCCTGATCGATGCCGACACGGCGGAGGCCAAGCTCGCCTTCGCCAAAGTCGTTCCGATCGCCGCCACCCCGACCACTCTGGTGCTCGACAAGCAGGGCCGTGTTGCCGCGCGCATTATCGGTCCGATCGAGGGTACCTCAATCCTGTCCACACTCGTCGAGGACGCCCTCGCGGAGTCGTCGTGACGATCTCGGCGACGCTATGAATCCCGAAGCGATCATCGGATCCGGCGCGCTCTGGCTCGCAATCCCTCTCGCCATGCTCGCCGGACTCGTGTCGTTCCTGTCCCCATGCGTGCTCCCTCTCGTCCCGGGCTACCTCGGCTTCCTCGGGGGAACGGCCGCTCCGCGAGGCGCTGCGTCTCGCGGAGCTCGCTCAACAACCGGGGATGCCGGATCGCCGTCGCGAGGACGGCTACTGTTCGGAGTGCTGCTGTTCATCTTCGGGTTCAGCATCGTCTTCGTGTTCATCACGGCACTCAGCGGCACGGTGGGCGTCTTCCTGCTGCAGTGGGGTGACCTGATCACACGGATCCTCGGTGTGATCATCATCATGATGGGGCTCGTGTTCCTCGGCTTCTTCGGCTTCGCCCAACGTGAGCTGCGCTTTCACATCGATTCCAAGTACGGCATTGTCGGTGCCCCGCTCCTGGGCATCGCGCTGGGCATTGGCTGGGCACCCTGCATGGGCCCGACCCTCGCCGCCATCGTGGCGATCTCTTTCAACGCCGGCGATCCCGTGCGTGCCAGCTTCCTCGGGCTCGCGTACTCCCTGGGCCTCGGTATCCCGTTCCTGCTCGTCGCTCTCGGATTCGGATGGGCGACGAAGACAATCGGGTTCCTCCGCCGACACATCCGCGTCGTGAACGCCATCGGCGGGGTGCTGCTCCTCGCGCTGGGCGCCTTGATGGTAAGCGGAATCTGGACCGACATCATGTCCCGGCTGACGGCGGTGATGGGCACCGTCATCCTTCCGCTCTAAGACTGGCGAGGCAGCGGACAGTGAAGCGGTGAGTTCCGAGGAGAGCCTCTCGATGGCCGCCGATGCCTGCAGCCCCGATCGGTTTGGTGCAGACGATGTCAACGGCGGGATCCTGCGGTTGCAGTCATCGGGGATCGACTGGCGACCCACAACGGTCGTGGCGCCACCGAGTAGGGAATGAGATGGAAGCTTGTTCGCGCATCGCCCGCGGGGTGGGGAGTGGGCAGCCCATTAGCGATTGGTCATCCACTGCTGTACAGTCAGTGTGTGCTGACTATTACTTCCCGTATCGACGTGATGAACCGGCTTGGCCGGGCGATGGCAGATCCCACGCGCTCACGGATCTTGATGACTCTGCTCGAAGGACCCAGTTATCCTGCAGTGCTTTCGCGGGACCTGGTCCTTACCCGTTCAAACGTTTCGAACCACCTGACATGCCTACGCGATTGTGGCATCGTGGTCGCCGAGCCTGAAGGTCGCCAGACCCGCTACGAGATCGCCGACCCGCATCTTGCAGCGGCCCTCGTCGCGCTCGTCGATGTGACGCTGGCTGTCGACGCGCATGCGCCGTGCGTGGATTCAGCGTGCATGGTGGCTGGTTGCTGCGCGACGGGAGTGGACGCGTGAGCGCGGCGTGCGGCTGCGAGCACGAGCCCTCTAGTACTGCTGACGAAGAATCCGACGCGGTCGAGCAGCCCTGGTGGCGAGACCGCGGGATCATGGTGCCTGTTTTCTCCGGCATAGCGTTCCTGGTCGGACTGATTCTCGAGTGGTCGGGTCAGGAGATCCCGGCGCTGGTACTGTTCTGGATCGGCCTACTGCTGGGTGCGTCGACGTTCACGCCCGGTGCGATTCGGAAGCTCTTCAAGGGCAAACTCGGCATCGGGCTGCTGATGACAATCAGCGCCATCGGAGCAGTCGTCCTCGGCTACGTGGAGGAGGCCGCGGCCCTGGCGTTCTTGTACTCCATCGCTGAGGCACTCGAGGACAAGGCGATGGACCGCGCCCGCGGCGGGCTGCGTGCACTGCTCAAGCTCGTACCGGAGACAGCGACCGTCTTGCAGGGCGGCACTGCCGTGCACGTCCAGGCGAGAGAGTTGATGGTCGGTCAGGTCATGGTTGTCCGACCGGGCGAGAGGATCGCGACCGACGGGATCGTCCGCTCCGGTCGCTCCAGCCTGGACACATCGGCTATCACTGGCGAATCGATCCCGGTCGAGGTCGAGCCCGGCGATGTGGTCTCGGCCGGCGCGATCAACAGTGTCGGTGCACTGGAGGTCGAGACAACTGCGGCCGGCAGCGACAACTCGCTCACCACGATCGTTGAGCTGGTGGAGAAGGCGCAGACGGAGAAGGGTGAGCGTGCTCGTCTAGCCGACAAGATCGCCCGACCGCTGGTGCCAGGCGTTCTGATCCTCGCGGCGCTCGTCGCGATCATCGGTTCGGTGCTGGGCGATCCTGAGGTGTGGATCACCCGCGCGCTTGTGGTACTCGTTGCGGCGTCTCCGTGTGCGCTCGCGATCTCGGTACCGCTGACGGTCGTCGCCGCGATCGGTGCGGCGAGCAAGTTCGGTGTAATCATCAAGTCCGGTGCTGTTTTCGAGCGCTTCGGTACGGTCCGCCACGTTGCCGTCGACAAGACCGGCACACTCACCCGCAACGAACCGGCAGTCACCGCCGTCCTCACCGCGAACGGCGTGACGGAGGCTCAGGCCCTGGCGTGGGCGGCAGCGTTAGAGCAGCACAGCACGCATCCTCTGGCTGCCGCGATCACCGCAGCGGCCCCGGGTACTCTGGCGGCTGCCGATGTGACCGAGCAGCCCGGGCACGGCATCGACGGCACCGTTGACGGATCGAGAATCACCGTCGGCAGCCCCCGCTGGCTGGACGCCGACGACCTGACGGACCGGGTGGCGGGGCTCGAGGAGCAGGGCATGACCGTCGTGATCGTGCACCGTGACGGGTCCCCGGTCGCCGCGATCGGCGTTCGCGACGAGCTGCGTCCCGAAGTCCCCGACGTGGTCCGGACGCTGACAAGACAGGGCATCGGCGTGACGATGCTCACCGGCGACAACACCCGCACCGCTCGTGCACTGGCTGCGCAGGCCGGCATCACTGACGTGCGAGCCGAGATGCGCCCCGAAGACAAGGCGGCCGCGATCGGTGAGCTGTCGAAGGCAGGGGCGGTCGCGATGATCGGCGACGGCATCAACGACGCTCCGGCCCTCGCTGGCGCGGACATCGGTATCGCGATGGGCGCGACCGGCTCCGACGCGGCGATCGAATCCGCGGACGTCGCGTTCACCGGCCATGATCTCCGCCTCATCCCACGGGCGTTCGATCACGCCCGCCGAGGGCGACGGATCATCAACCAGAACATCATCCTGTCGCTGCTGATCATCACGGCACTGCTCCCGCTCGCACTCTTCGGAGTGCTGGGGCTCGCGGCCGTCGTCCTGGTCCACGAGGTCGCGGAGGTCATCGTGATCCTCAACGGGCTGCGAGCCGCCCGCGCACACACTCCGCGGCTGGAAAGCTGATGCTCGCAACCATCGGATCAGCGATCGGCTTGTTCGCAGCGACCAACATCGACGACATCGTCGTGCTCACCGTGCTGTTCCTCGCCTCAAGCCGGGGGAAGCCCCGGCCCTGGCAGATCGTCGCTGGCCAGTACCTCGGGTTCATCGCCCTCGTCGTGATCAGCGTGATCGCCGCGCTCGGCCTCACGATCGTCCCGGACGAATGGGTCGGTTTCCTCGGCCTGATCCCGCTCGGCATCGGTATCTGGACGCTTGTCGCCGGCCTGCGCCGCAACGGCGATGACGATGACGACGACGCCAAGATCACCGCGGTTGGAATGTGGGGTGTTGCGGGGATCACGATTGCCAATGGGGCGGACAATATCTCTTTGTACACGCCGATCTTCCGCACCACCGCACCCGGCGACGTCGCCGTCATGATCGTCGTGTTCCTCGTTCTCGTCGCCGTCTGGTGCGCCGCTGGACGGCTGATCGGCACCAACAAGGCTGTCACTGAGGGGCTGGAACGCGTCGAGCACTGGCTCGTCCCGGCCGTGTTCATCGGTCTGGGTCTGTTCATCCTGATCGAATCCGGCGTCATCGTTCGTCTGATTGAGGTCCTCGCATGACGTCGCCCGAGGCAGAAGCTCGCCCGTCCGCTCCGCGGAAATTGTCGCCGGCACAGCGCTGGCAACTCACTGGCGGAGCGCTGCTGATCGCCGCGGTTGTTGTTCTGATCGATCAGGGAACGAAAATGTGGGCGGAAGCAAGCCTCACCGAACGCGAGCGCATCCCCCTGATCGGGCGGCCTGGCTGGTTGCAACTTGCTTACAACCCCGGAGCGGCATTCTCCTTCGGGGAGGGCTACACCTGGGTCTTCGCGCTACTCGCCGTCGCCGCCACCATCGCAGCGATCGTATTCGCACTCCGAGTTCAGCGCCCAGGTTGGGCGATCATCGTCGGCGCGCTCGGCGGAGCTGCAGCATCACACGCAGGCGATCGTCTCTTTCGGGGCCTGGATTCGCCCGCGGACATGTCGTGGACTTCCTCGCCTATGGGAACTGGTTCATCGGGAACATCGCCGACATCGTGATCTTCGCAGCGGCGATCGCGGCGCACTCCTAGTCTCGGCGACCTTCTGCGGCAGCGACTGGACCAGCCCTCCGACGCGCGTGACCTCCGCGGCTTTGGCCGCTTCGTTGCTTTTGACTCGTTGGAAATCGTCCCAACCGAGATAGGACGCCGCGTACGGGGCGGACACGCCGGAGGTGATGCCGAAGCTGGCGAGAGCAACGGCGCTGAGGGCGCGATGTCCGAGCGCCCCGCGCCGGCTGATGCGCAGCTTCCAGAAGGAGTCGCGTTCAGCGGGGGTGGGCGCGCACCCGCAGTCCTCGGATGATGCAGCTGCTTCGTTCGCGATGTGGGCGTTCACGCTTTCCCTTCTTTCAGTCGCATGGATAACGTGTTCGCGCGTCCATCGTCTCCTGGGGGGCTGCCGCTTCCGTGGCACCTCGCCACATGTGACTGATTCGCGCTGGGTATGGTCGGCGCGTAACTGCGTCGTCGCTGCGACCCGATGGCCGGGGTCCGTACATCAGTCATGGCGCTGATCCTTCTTTCGGCGCAACTGTCGTGCGACGAGAGCTGTGGCGATGACGCCAACTCCGACCACGCCTACGGCGATGATGAGGGGAATCGCGATGGCTGTGGTTTCGTCCTGGGGTGGGGATGTCGGTGCCGACGACGGCTCTGAGTTTTCCGTTTCACCGCTCGTTGTGGGGGTAGGCGACGGAGTCGACTTACCGGGTTGAGCGCGGGACTCTTCATTTCCGCATGCTGGTTTGTCCCACCCGAATTCGGGGTCCACGCCTGTCGGTGCGTAGGTGAACGTGTAGCTCTCGGAGATGGGGTGCCCATCGCTGGAGACCGCGTTCCAGAGGACGGTGTAGACACCAGGTTTTCCGAGTCTCACCGGAGTGGTGAGGACGTTGCGGTCGATAGTCGAGCACGCGCTCTCGTAGTACAGACCATCGGGGCCTTGGACCTGCGCGAAGCTGGCCTGGCTGAAGTCGATGAGCTCTCCGCTGAAGGTGAGGGCGACGGCGTCGAGCTGTGTCACCGTCTCTTCCGGCGCGGGTACCGCGTCGAGGAGGTTATCGTGCGCCATGGCCGCGGGTGCGGGGGCGACGATGATGCTCAAGGCAATCAGGGTCATGATGCTGCCGGCGAGCCAGGTCGGGCGTCGGGTCGAGGTCACCGCGATGCGTCCTTTCGGGAGGTGTGCGTGGGGAGGGTAACTGAGTTTGTGCGCTGGGGGCGCAGCACCGAGGCTGCGATCAGGGCCGCGAGCAAAGCCGCGATTCCGACGATGATGATTCCTCCGACGCGCTGGTCCTGGAGCGGGGTGGATCCCCAGCTCCGTCCCATGGCGCCGAACCACTCGGCGACGATGAGGTCTGTTCGGGTGATGGTGGCGATGCCGATGAACACCGTCGTCAGAGTCAGAGTGATGAGTGCGGTGAAGGTCCACCGCCGAGATCGCCCGGGAGCGGGCACGGCGCCATTGCGCCGGAAGAGCGAACTGACGAAGAGGCACCCGATAACGAGGAGGTGCGTGATCATCCATTCGCTTCCGAGTTGGTCGTAAAGCGACCATCGGAAGAGGTCCGAGTATGTGATCAGCCACATCGTGGCGGTGAACAGTATGGCGGTGATGATGGGGTTGAGCGCCAGCCGAATTGTTCGGCTGGCGGCAACCCACAGAAGCCATTCGAGAGCTCCGCGGCTGTCGTCGTCCCGAGGATGTATGACGGTGAGTGCGAGCACGAGGGGCGCAGCGGAAACGAGAAGTACCGGTATGACGAGGCCGAGAAGTGCGAAAGAGAGGAAACGCATACTGATCAGAGGTTCGTCGTACACAGCGAGCGGGCCACTGGTGGTCCACACGAGCGCGCCCATCCCGATCACCCAGCCGATGGTGCGCCGCATCGGCCAAGGCTGCCCGAGACGTCTCATGCGCTCCACCCCGGCAAGGTAGAAGAACACCGCGAAACCTCCCACAATCACCCACAGCAGATCAATGCTCCACGCCGTGAACCATCGCTCCGTCGTGAATTCTGGCGGGACTGGGGCGTCGGTGAGGATCTCCGCGGCCGTGGTCTGAGGAATCGTGATCGTGTCCGCGGGTGCGGCTGTTCGGGCAAGGGCCGCGGCGGCGCCGCTTGCGATACCCATGAATGCCAGCTCGACGCACACGAACATCCAGAAGGTGTTGCGGCCCTCGCCCGCTTTTGCGATGAGTCGACCGCGGTAGGCGGCTCCGAGGATGCCCATCACCACCAGCGCGAGGATCTTTGCGAGCAGGATCAGCCCATACGGCGTGACGAGGTCGTCCCATCGTCCGAGGGCAGTGAGCGCCCGGGCATACCCCGATACGGCGACGACGACGAAGGCGATGAGTGCCAACGTCGAGTACCGTCGGAGTATGTCCTCGAGGGTGGACGATGGAAGGCCCGGACGGATCACGATGAGCAATGTGAGCCCGCCGAGCCACACCGCCGCCGAAACGATATGCAGGGTGAGAGACATGACTGCCGCGTCGTGGTTGGCCAGTTCCCCGGAGTGCCCCTGAGTGGACATCGGAATCAGGCTGATGATCGCGAGCATCGTTGTGACGAGCACGGCACCGTAGCCGCGCACCGCGAATGCGAGCACGGTCACGACCGACGCGAAGATGGCGGTGATGAGCCAAGATCTTCCAAGCTCGGTGTCGAGGAGGAAACGGCCCAGTTGTGCGCCGAACTCTGCCTCCAGGCTCACCTTCGGGTTGAACGAGGACAGGAAGGTGAGGAAGGTGACCGTCCCGCTCGCGACGGTAAGAATTGCGGCACCCGCCGAGGCAAGATTGAGCGCGGTGAGGAAGGGCTTCGTGCCGGATGCGAGAGCGAACAGAGCGAACACGAGTGGTCCTACCATTGCAGCGCCAGAGAGGTTGACGAGTAGTTTCGCGACCGGGAGGCCCCAGCGAACCACCGCGCCGGGGTCGCTGGTCAGCCTCGGTGCAGCTCCTCCGCCGATCACCAGCCCGATGACGACGGCGACGATTGCAGAGACGACGAAAATCGTCAGCCCGGCGACGCGGAGAATAGGAGGCGTCACGGTGTCGCTCCCTCCGTCGAAGAGGTTTCTTCGTCAGGGTCTTTCGTGATCGGTTCTGTGCACGCATCGTTCTTCGGAAGCTGCTGAATCGCTCCGGCAAGTGCTTGGAGAACGGCGTCGGCCGACAACGTCGTCGTGTCCACATACACTTGCGCTGCGGGCTCCCGCCCGTAGGTCGTCAACCGTAGATTTGGTGTCTCCGCTTCGTCCACGATCCAATCGACGCCCCCCAAACTCACACATTGCAGCGTGGTGGGAGCCGGTGAGTCCAGCCCGCAGGTGAGCAGCACGCTGGTGGGACTTCCCCATGCGCCAGTGGCTTGCGCGTCCGTCCACACCCGCGCCTGATCACCGATAGAGTCGGGTAGCCGGGCCGTGACCTCCGCGCACAACGGATCGTTCGCTTTCGGAGCCGCCTCGAGATGCACGGTGGGAGCGCACCCGCTGAGCAGAAGCAGCGCGCCGAACGCCGCACCAAGCGAGAGCGATTTTGTCTTCACAGCGTGTTCCCTTCGTGAAAACGGAAATCCTCGCCCGCTCGCTGCTGACGAGTAGCGGTGGTGACGAGCAGCATCAATACGGTTCCCATGCTCAACGCCCACCCGATCCACGGCATAAGAACCACCGCTGGCGTGGTCCCGGTATAGAGGGGCACTTCGGTGACGTTTGCGCCTTGCGTGTTCACCGCGAGCTCTGCAAGTGGGGTCCCATCAGGGCGGATGACCTGGCTCGTGCCGGTCGTCGACACGTTCACGATGCTTCTTCCGGTTTCGATGGCGCGCATACGCGCAATAGCGAGCTGCTGGAGGTTCTCATCTGTGCCTCTGAAGTCGGCGTTGTTCGTCTGGAACACGTACAGTTGTGCGCCCTTCGCCGCGCTGTCCTCAATGACGTTGTCGTAGATGACGTCGAAACAGATCGCCAGACCGACGGGAACACCGCCGACGTTCACGAGGGGCGTGTTTGAGCCAGGCGTGTACTCGCGCTGAATGAGTCCGATGAGGTCAGGAGCGATGGCCTCGTAGAACCAACGGTCCGGGACGTATTCGCCGAAAGGCACGGGGTTGGCTTTGTCGTGGATCTGCTGCGGTCCGGCGCTCGTCCACAGGATCGACGTATTGAAAGTATCGTCGCCGCGCACGGTCGCCGCATTCACCAACACCGGAGCGCCGGCGTCTGCTACGAGTCGGTCAAGCCGGTCGGTGACGTCTGCATCCTGGAAAGGATCCGCGTCGACTGCGCCTTCTGGCCAGACGAGAAGATCCATCCCCCGACCGAGGAGAGGAGCTGTCGCCCCTTCCTGAGCCCGCATGATGTCGCCGGGTGCTTTGGTGTCGAAGTAGCCGCTTGGTCCGTTTCCTTGCACCCATCCGACACGTATGGCACCTGCCTGCGTAGTGGGGAACAGGGGGGCGAGCGCGGTGGCAGTGAGAGCGAGAACTGCGACTGCTCCCGGTCGCCGTCGTCGATGAGCGAGTGCGTCCAAGCTGCTCGCGCAGATGAGGACCGTCAGGAAGGAGAGCCCGGTAGTTCCCACCCAGGAGGCGGCTTCCGCGAACGGGCTTTGAGTAAGGGTGAATCCGATCCGCGCCCAGGGGAACCCCGTGTAAGGGAAAGTTCCCATCACGGTTTCGCGCAGCACCCACACGCCTGCGATGAGCGCAGGCGTGATCATGGAATATCCGCACCGCGAGCGGCTGGTCATCACCCTATATGCGAGCGCAATCAGCATCCCACCGGCACCAAAGAGCAGCGATTCCAGTCCGGCCAACGCCACCCAGGGGATGGGGCCGAGAAATCGTGAGACCCAGACGAGGTGGGTGAAATAGAACGCGGCCCCGTAGACGAGGGCAACCAAGAACGCCGCGGGTAGCGAACGCCCGCGCAGTGTCCACAGGCCGATCGTCACACTCGCAAAGGCCACGGGCCACCAGCCGAGCTCCGGGTACGCAAGATCCAGCGCGGCGCCGGCGATAGCGGACGCGACTATCGCAACGGGCAACGGTACTGCCGTCGACATGGTGCGTGGATCGAACCCGATGTGACGACTACACCTCCTGCGGGAGGCGATTGGGCGCCTCACGACTGCATCAACGTTGAGGGTCATCAGAGTTCAGTTTGCTGAGGTAGGAGTTATACGCGTCGAGCTCTGAGTTCCCATGCAGATCGACGTACCGGTCTGCAGCAGCAGCAGCGGCCGTGTCGCTGCGGAACCAGCGGTGCATCACGTACACCAGCATCAGCACCGTGGGCGCTTCGCCATACGACCAAGCCAGCGCGCCGGCAAGCTGTTGATCTTCGAGGGGGTCGACGCCCAGGGCCTCCGTGGGTGCGACGAACGAACCGACCAGGATCGTGCTGGCCATCATGAGAAACACTCCGAAAAACGCGTGGAGTGCGGCTTCGGCGAACACATCGAGTGCCCGCGCTCCGTGACCCAACCTCACCGGGAGTGGATCCGAAGACAGGATCGGAATGGTGAACAGCACGCCGGCGAGGAGGAACGCCAACTCGAGCATGACGTGGCCGGCAGGCAGGGCGAGGATGACGTCCGCCGAGCCCGCGAGGTAGAGGCCGTAGAAGGCGAACAGGTAGAGGGGAACCGTGCACCACGGGCTGAGCAACCACCTGGCGGCGCGACTCCGAAGACCGGTATGCGCTGCCGTGAGGATCATCCGGCCGGCTCCACGGTGCGGTGTCGCTCGGAGGAGAAGAGTGCCCGGCGAGCCCAGAACCAGCAACGGCGGCACCGTCATCATCAGGGTCAGCTGCTGGAACATGAACACAGAGACAAGGACTTCTCCGTACGCCTCTACCCCAAGGCCAGTGACTGCCGCCAGGAGAACACATCCGAGAAGAAAGCTGACGGTCCGCCAGACGGACCAGCGCCGACCATGCATCCATAGGCGGACCGCTCCGACGAGATAGAGGGCCGCAAGGACTCCGGCGATGACGGGCAACACAGGAATGGTCAGATCCGCCGGCGCGAGCAAGGACTGCAGCGTTGGCGGAGTGTCGGGGATCGCGCCGCTCACAAGCATGGTGTTGACGCGAGGTTCCCGCAGATCATTTCCGGATCACCTTGATCGTCGCCCCCGCCGCCAGGAAGACCACAGCGGCGACGGGCTGAGCTATCTCCCACACGACACCGGAGAAGGGGAAGGGCATCACCGGATTCCAGAGCACAGCCACCGCGACGAAGATCGGTACCCACCACCAATGACGGGCCTGCACGGCGAACCATGCGATGATCAGCCCGAAAATCGACGCAACAAACAGGACGAGTGGCGCCCAGCCCGCCTGGACGAGCAAAGGCGCGAGAAACAGGATGGCGGCAGCGACGAGGCTGGGGGCGAGAGCATTGCGCTGATAGGTGGAGGGAACACGTTGTTTGGGGCTCATGGGCGGGCCATCTCTTCGGCTGGTGCGGGATCTGTGGATTCGGGGCGAGAAGGCGAGGAGTGTCGGCGACTGGCGCGCAGACCCGCGATCACAAGGAACACGGCGCCGATACCCAGGGCGACATCGGCCAGATTTCCGATGAAGAGGTTTCCGTAGGCGAGGAAGTCGGTGACGTGTCCGATTCCGAACGACGGGGGAGAGAAGAGGCGATCGATGAGGTTGCCGATCGCGCCTCCCACGATGAAACCGAAGCCGACTGCTGACCATGCGTTTTGGGTTCGCGTAGCGGCTCCCACGAGCAGAGTGGTCGCGATGACGCCGACGACAGTGATGACCCAGGTCGCATCTTCGCCCAACGAGAAGATCGCCCCCGGGTTGAACGCCAATTGAAGACCGAGCCAATCGCCGACCAGGGGTATGCGCTGATCCTGGCTCAATGAGCTCAGAGCGAGGGCCTTGGTTCCCTGATCGACCAAAGTGACGATCGCGGCGATGATCAACACCACGGCGAACCTTCGTGCCCGGTCACGCATCGTGACCCCCCTCCCCAGCCGCCGTATCTCTAGAAGCCTGGGCACGGTCTTGCTGGTGGCGCCGGCGTCCGGCCAGAATCACTCCGACGACGCCGAACCCGAGAATCACTGCCAGGCCGCCGACGAAGAACACGGGCAGCATCTCGGACTCTGCTCCGCCTGATGGTGTGCCACCGTATGTCTGCCTGGCAGGAGCGGGCTCTGGCTCCTCCGTAGTGTTGTCGGATTCTTCCGGGCTGGGACTGGGATTGGGGCTCGGCGTTGCGGGTGGCGCGGTTTTCGTACTCGGTCCGGGCTGTCCGACGGTGTACGAGAACTGCCCGCTGATCGGATGCCCGTCCCCAGAGACTGTCTTCCAGCGCACTGTGAACAGACCATCGGCGGCTTCCGGGGAGAGATGCTGAGTGATCGATTGACCGCTCACCGTCGGCGAATCGACAGCAACGTCTTCTCCGCCTTCATCAAGGACCTCGATGATCGTCGTGCCGGCCTCGTTGTTGAGGGTTCCCGTGAACATCAGTGAGATCTCATCAGGCGAGCCGCTGATGGTCGAGTCGGCAACGGGGTACGACGAGTCGAAGTTGTCGTCAGCGACAGCGACCGTCGGGGTGGCGACGACGACTGCTCCTGACAACAGCACGGCGGATAAGACAATGGCGGTGCGTCTGGGGAGGTTCTTATGCATGGGTGTCGTGCTCTCCGGGATGCGATTCGGGTTCGATCTGGAAAGTGGAGTGCTCGATGCTGACGGCGAAGTGCTCGCTGACGCACTCCTGAAGAGTTGTCAGCAACGCCGCGGAGGTCTCCATGGTGACGGTGTCGTCGACCACGACGTGGGCACTGAGGGTGGGGAGGTCCGTTGAGACCTGAGTCGCGTGCAGATCATGCACCGCGACCACGTGCGGAAGGGCAAGGATGTGGCGGCGGACATCGTCCAGATCGAGACCCGGGGGTGTCGATTCCAACAGCACACGTCCGGATGCTCGCAACAGGATGAGCGTGCGAGGGATGATGAGCAGGGCGATCAAGATACCGGCGACGGCATCGGCCTGATACCAGCCGAAAGCGGCGATGAGGATCGCGCTGGCGATCACGCCTACGGAGCCGAGGGCGTCGTTGACGACCTCGAGGAATGCGGCGCGCATGTTGAGATTGCGTCCGCGGCCGCTGAACAGGACGAGCATGGATGCGATGTTGGCGACCAGGCCGACGATACCGAAGAACAGCAGGCTTCCTGACGCGATCTCTGGGGGTTCGAAGAGCCGCCGTATACCTTCGACGAGCGCGAAGATGCCGACCCCGAGGAGCAGCGCTGCTTGGGCGAGTGCTCCGAGAACCTCGGTCCTTTGCAGGCCAAAGGTGTACTTGGGGGTGGGAGGGCGATTCATGAGATGCGCCGCGGTGACGGCCATAGCCAACCCGGTGACATCGGTGAGCATGTGCGCCGCATCGACGAGTAGTGCGAGGCTGCCGGTGATGATCGCCCCGATCACCTCGATGACGAAGACCGAGGAGGTGATCGCGAAAGCGATGATCAGACGATTGCGGGGAGTGGCGTCACCCACTCCGTGCGAGTGCCCTGCTTCTGTCATGGTGATCCTTTCAGGGGCGGTCGATGATGTTGGGGGCGACGATGGCAGCATCACTCCATGCCCCCGGAATCGTGTCTGCGCCGGTTCGGGAGTACTTCGGGATGCCGACCGTGAACAGTCCGGGAATATGCGTGTTGGCTTGTGTCCGAGCACCGGTGGGTTCCGGGGCGGGTAGCCACTTGTCGCCGGGTTCGTAGCCGGTAGCGAGGATCATGGAGTGCGGCTGCATCGTCGACTCATCGGCAAATGTCACGACGGCTCCGTCGGCCTCCACGACGGGGGGCGCGTGGCTCACGCCGGCCAGAGCGGTGGGCGCGGGGCCGGAACGAATCGAGTGGTTGCGGCGCAGCCTCGGCCAGATGGACCATCGCGCTGACGGCCGCGGTCGTTCTGTTCGGGTGGATAGAGTGACATCTCGCGAGTGAGCGAGTTCTTCGGCGATCTGTACGCCGCTGAACCCTCCGCCGACCACCAACACGGTCCCCGAAGGGATCTGGCCCGGGTGTAGGTACTGACTGGAATGTAGAACCGTTCCGGGTGCCGACAGATTCTGGCGCCAGGTAGGGACTCGGGGCACTGCCGCAGATCCTGTGGCACAGACAACGTTTCGCGTTTGCACGTCCCCGATGGACGTCGAAAGGTGCAACGTGGATCCGTCTCCGCGGCGTTCCACCTCGAGAGCGCGAACGCCCCAGAGAGGTTTCACGCCGAGCGTCTTCTCTACAGAAGCCAGGTAGTCGCTCATCTCGCGACCGCCTGGATGACGGCGATTGTCCCCGGGAAAGGGGAACCCGGGGAGAGTGCTGTTGCGAGCATCGCTGAGAAGCCTCATCGAGTGCCAACGGGTTGCCCAGCTTCGTTGACCGGTCGGCGCGGAATCGATGATGACGAAGTCTTTCTGTGCCTCCAGCCCATAGGACGACAGCGCGGACGCCATCGCCAATCCAGATTGGCCGGCCCCGACGATAATCGCTCGGCGATGCGATAACGAACGCACCATCACTGCGTCCCGTTCACCGCAGCTTCGATGCCGTCCTCGAGGTCCGTCCACTTCTCCAATACGACCTGCTCCCCGTCGATGAAGAACGTCGGAGTGCTGCTGACGCCGAGTCGCTCGCCCTCATCAACGTCGAACTCCACTCGTTGTGCGGTCGCCGGATCCGCGACCGCTTCATCGAAAGCAGCCATATCCAACCCGAGCTCCACAGCGAAACCCCGGAACAGGTTCGCACGCGACTCCTGAGCCTCACCCCACTGGGCCTGTGTTTGGAACAAGCGGTGGTACATGTCTTCCAGCCGTCCCTGCTGGGCCGCCGCTTCTGCCGCGATCGCAGCGTTCTTCGAGTTGAAGTGGCCAGGCAACGGGAAATACCGGATGACGTAGGTGATCTCCCCATCAAACTTCTCACGAAGGTCCTCGACCAGCGGGTAGAAGGCGCCACACGCCTCGCACTCAAAATCGAGGAACTCGACCACGGTGACCGCTGCGTCGCCGCCATCGTCGAGCACATGTGAATTCTCTCGCACCACCTGAGGGCCGTCGTTGCCTTCTGTCTCGGGCGCGGAGGCCCGATTCTCACTGAGAAGGACGTACACCAGCGCGACGACAAGGAGGACAACGACGAGACCCACCGTGACGAGGATCGCCTTTTGAGACGCTTTCATTTCTCTCCAACCACAACACAGCACAACGAACGTGAACCCCACCGAATGTGAAGCGCCATCGTGAGATGGCTGATCGATGTCAGGTGCGCGACAGAGAGAGTTGCGTGAGGGAAAGAGTTCGTGCAAACGGGCGGTCGGGTGCGGCCCTCATCTCGGGCATGCGCGGAAGTCGCTCGCGATTTCCGTTCGGCACGCGATTTACGAAGGCTCGAGCGACGATGAGGATCAGGAAGGAGCAGACGAGGCCAAACACGCACCCTGTAAGGCCGATCAGTGCGTTCGCGGAGGCGCCGTCTATCAGGAGCCGTTCCGATGAGGCGCCACCAGAACCATGCGTCGACGAGCCAACCGCACCATAGCTCGTAAGCTCGGTTTCCATCGATGCAGTCGAGGTAGCAGTGAGATATGGAGAGGCGTCCGCGTCGCGATGACCACCGGACCATGCTCCGACAATCAAGAGCAGGGCCAACCCAAGGCCTGTAATGATCTTCGTTATCAGGAGCTTGTCAACAGACGCCGCCTGGTTACGAGACCGGCCAGACGTGATCATTTCACGAGGATGTTACCAGCCTCGACAATCAAACCGTACGGGTACGCACCCTCGTGGACGAGGCCTCCTGGACTAGTACCTACTAGGGCCCTCCATGACTGACACCACCACCAAGCGCTCCGTCCTCTTCGTCGGTGTCCACAACGCCGGACGCTCGCAGATGGCGGCCGGATGTCTCCGCGACATCGCAGGCGACCGCGTCGAGGTCCGCTCGGCGGGATCCATGCCCGCCGAGCGGTCCAACCCGACTGCTGACGAGGCGATGGGCGTGCTCGGAATCGACAGCACAGCCGAGCAGCCCAAAAGTGCTGACAACCGAAGCCGTGCAGGCGTCTGACGTCGTCATCAGTATGGGATGCGGCGAGGCCTGTCCGTTCTTTCTTGGCAAGCGCTACGAGGACTGGAAGCTGGACGACCCAGCGCGCCAGGGTATCGACGCCGTCCGTTCGAACTGCGACGACATCCGCGCACGCATCGAACAACTCGAGAGTGAACTCACCTGATCTCGTGGGCGGGATGGCAATCCGGTGGTGCATCGTCAGGAATGTGTCACCGCAAAGCGCGTAGAGAATCCGACGCCGTCCCCGTCCGAGTGACATCTAGCGTCATCTCACCGCGCTTCCGACATTATCGCGGCCGATGCACTCGTTCTCAGTGGGGTGTCCGACTGAACGGACATCCGGACGGGTGCAGCGGGGGGCTCCAGCGCACAAGACGCAGAACCTCTGATGTTTATCTGATGTACTCTGGTCTCATGAGCACCGCGACTTTCACCGATCTCCTCCGTAAGCCGAAGGATGTCCTTGCCCACATCGACGAGGGCCAGGTGCGTATCACTCGTCGGGATGGCGATGACCTGGTGATCCTTCGTGGCCACGACCTCGACACGCTCGAGCTTGGCGTGAAGCTCTCCAGTGAACTGCTCCGCGCTATCGGGCGGAACAGGGGCGATGTCGGCGCTGCGCTGCGGGAGCTCTTCGCGTGGACGAGTGAGTTCGATGAGGGCGAGCTGGCCACTTACGCGAGCGAAATTGAGCGGCTGGTTTACTCCGCCAGCGAGTTGGGCACGTTTGAACGCCTGCTGCGTGCTCAGCACGAGTGGCGGGAGACTGCTGCGGCTTACGCCATGGGTGCGCGGCCGGCTAAGCCGATCGATCTGACGGAGACGTCTGCGCGGGTCGAGCGCCCGTAATGGCGGGAAGGCGGGGATCGTCGGTTCCGCGACCGACAAGGGTCAGCGAGTACGAGATCGTCTTCGGCGACGTCGCGGCGGAGCGCGGGTGGCGCGACCTTCGCGCGACCGCGAAGAACGCCCTCGCGGATGCCTGGGACTACCTGACCGCTCACCCGACGCGGTTCGACAGCTCGCGCTGCTACCAGCTGAAGGGCAACCTATCTACAGCGGTGGTGGGCGGGAGGACCCTGCCCGTCTGGCAGTACAAGGTCACGGACGGCGCGAGGCTTCGCTACGCGGTCGACGCTCCCCAGCCGAAGGGCAAGAAGCCGGGACGGGTGATACTCATCGAGGCATCCCCGTCGCATCCGAACGACACGGACTCGTCGAAGAACTTCCGGTAGGCGCGATCCTGAGTGAAGCTCGGCACGTTCCAGGAGGTGGTGGACAAGGCGCCACGCCTCGATGCAGTGTCCAGTGGAGTCGCCATCGCTATAGTTCAGTGTCCCGTGTATAGTCATCGTGTGCTGACTATTGCTTCTCGTCTTGATGTGATGAACCGGCTGGGTCGGGCGATGGCCGACCCGACGCGTTCGAGGATCCTGCTGTCGCTGCTGGATGCCCCGGGTTATCCGGCCGAGCTCGCCCGTGATCTTGAACTGAGCCGCACGAACGTGTCGAACCATCTCACCTGTCTTCGGGGCTGTGGACTGGTGATCGCGACGCCGGAGGGTCGTCGCACGCGGTACGAGATCGCAGATCCGCACCTGACGGTGGGCCTGCGGCATCTTCTCGACGCGGTTGTGGCGGTCGATGAAGGCGTGCCGTGCGTTGACGAGAAGTGCGAGTGCTGCGCATGAGCGCGGAGTGCTGCGGCGACGACGAGCCGCGGAAGACAGGCACCATCCACCGCGTCGAGTTGTCGCTACCGCAGGGGGAGACGGCTGCTGCGGCCCAGAGGTCGTGCAGGCGGCGGCGGGCGTATCTGCTCATGATGACGGCGATGCGTGCTGCGGCCCCGCCCTGCCACCAGCCGCCGGCGCCGATCACGAGTTCGAGGTGCGTCCACCGTGGTGGCGGGACATCGCTCTACTGCCGTCGGCGCTGTCCGGTGTGTTCCTACTCGCCGGGTACGCGTTCGAGTGGACGGGCCTGGAGATTGCCGCACTGGTGCTGCAGTGGGCAGCTCTGCTCGCTGGCGCGTACACGTTCGTTCCCGGTGCGATCCGGCGCGTGATCCGTGGCCGGCTCGGTGTCGGTCTGCTGATGACGATCGCTGCTGTCGGCGCCGTCCTGCTCGGGCACGTCGGTGAAGCAGCGACCCTGGCGTTCCTGTTCTCCCTCGCTGAGGCGCTGGAGGACCGAGCGATGGACCGCGCTAAGGAGGGCCTGCGCGCACTGCTGTCACTGATCCCGGAGACGGTGCGCGTCTCACGGCTCAGTGGCGACATCACGGTCCCTGCTGCCGATGTGCGCGAGCTCGACATCCTCGTCGTCGGAGCGGGCGGCGCGTGTGGCGACCGACGGTGTCGTCGTCGAGGGACGCTCCAGCCTGGACACATCGGCGATCACCGGGGAGTCCATCCCGGTCGAGGTCGGGCCCGGCGACGTGGTCGCGGCAGGTTCGGTGAACGGGTCGGCGACGTTGCGGATCGAGGCGACCGCGGATGGCCGCGACAACTCCCTCACGCAGATCGTCTCGCTGGTGGAGCAGGCCCACGCCCGCAAGGGCGATCGGGCACGACTAGCGGATCGGATCGCGCGCCCGCTGGTTCCCGTCGTCCTGATCGCCGCGGCGCTCGTCGCGCTGTTCGGCTTCGTCGTCGGTGACCCCTGGACCTGGATCGAGCGGGCACTGGTGGTCCTGGTCGCGGCGTCCCCGTGCGCGCTGGCGATCGCGGTGCCGGTCACCGTGATCAGCGCCATCGGCTCCGCGTCGAAGTTCGGCGTGGTGATCAAGTCCGGGGAGGCGTTCGAGCAGCTCGGCACGATCCGCGCCGTCGCGCTGGACAAGACCGGGACGCTCACCCGCAACGAACCCGCGGTGGTCGACGTCCGACCCGCCGACGGGACCAATCGCGACGACCTGCTCGCCTGGGCTGCCGCCATCGAGGCGACCAGCACGCACCCCTTGGCCGCCGCGATCACCGCGGCATCCCCGAAGGCGCTGTCCGCCATCGATGTCGTGGAAGAAGCCGGCCACGGCATCGCCGGCCGCGTCGACGGCACACTCATCCGCGTCGGGAACGCGCGCTGGCTTGACCCGGCCGTGCTCAGCACCGCCGCCGAAGGGATGGCTGCGGAGGGCATGACCGTGGTCGTCGTCGAAGCCGACGGCGCTGTCGCCGGGCTCATCGGCATCCGTGACGAACTGCGCCCGGAGTCGGCCGAGACCGTGCGGATGCTCCACAGTCAGGGCATCGAGACCGTCATGCTCACCGGCGACAACGAACGCACCGCCCGCGCCATCGCCGCCCAGGCAGGCATCGACGATGTGCGGGCCGAGCAGCTGCCCGCCGACAAGGCCCACGCGATCGAATCCCTGACCACCGTCCGCCCGACGGCCATGGTCGGGGACGGCATCAACGACGCCCCAGCACTAGCGACCGCCACGGTCGGCATCGCCATGGGACTGAAAGGTTCGGCGGCCGCCATTGAGTCCGCCGATGTCGCGTTCACCGGCCACGACCTCCGCCTCATCCCCGGCGCGCTCGCGCACGCGCCGCGGGCGACGCATCATGACCGCGAACATCGCCCTGGCCCTCGCCATCATCATCGTGCTCTTCCCGCTGGCGCTGTTCGGCGTTCTCGGTCTGGCCGGTGTCGTCCTGGTACACGAGATCGCCGAGGTCGTCGTCATCCTCAACGGCGTCCGTGCAGCCCGACGCCCCGCTGCTCTCCGAGAGCTAGCGCCGGCACCCGAGCCCGCACGCGCCTGACCAACCCTGCGGTGATATCGCCGTCCGAGCTGGAGCCATCCTTCGTGAAGACCCCCGTCAAAGTCAGCCTCATCACCGGTGCCGTCGTTATCGTCCTCGTGATCGCAGCTCTGGTCGTGGTCATGCTGACCCGGCCCGCTGCTCCCGACCCTTCCGGCTCGGCGGGCGCACTGCCCGGCGCCCGGACTGACTCGCACGTCCTGGACGACGCCGGCCCGGATGCGCCGACGCTGGTGGAGTTTCTCGACTTCGAGTGCGAAGCCTGCGGAGCGTTCTACCCGGTGGTCGAACAGATCCGCGCCGACTATGAGGGCGAGATCAACTACGTCGTGCGGTACTTCCCATTGCCCGGACACTTCAACTCCATGAACGCCGCCCTCGCCGCCGAAGCGGCAGCTCAACAGGGCAAGTTCGAGGAGATGTACGCTCGCCTGTTCGAGACCCAGGCTCAGAGGGGCGAGCAGCAGACCTCTCACACCCAGTTGTTCCGGACGTTCGCCGAAGACCTAGGCCTCGACATGGACTCGTACGACGAAGCAATCGCCGACCCCGCCACCAAGGAAAGAGTCGAAGCAGACCGCAACGACGGCCAGTATCTCAACGTCAGTGGCACGCCGACCTTCTTCCTCGACGGCGAGAAGCTCGAGCTCACCCAGCTCAGGGACCTCACGGATGCCCTCGACGAGGCCGTCGCTCGCTGACACTATCGAGCGTGCGCGAGGCCCGCCTCAGCGGACAGACTTTGAATCAGAGGATTTCGTCGACCAACCTCTCGATGCGTGCCCGGATCTCGTCTCGGATCGGGCGAACAGCCTCGATGCCCTGACCGGCAGGATCGTCGAGCTTCCAATCCTCGTAGCGCTTGCCAGGGAAGAACGGGCAGGCGTCGCCGCATCCCATGGTGATCACGACGTCGGAGGCCTGCACGGCTTCGGTGGTGAGGATCTTGGGCTGCTCGGCGGTGATGTCGATGCCCAGTTCCTTCATCGCTTCCACGGCGATGGGGTTGATCTGGTCGGCCGGCATGGAGTCGGCGGAGCGGACCTCGATGCGGTCGCCGGCGATGTCGCGGAGGAACCCGGCAGCCATCTGGGAGCGGCCGGCGTTGTGCACGCAGACGAAGAGGACGGAGGGCTTGGTGGTGTCGGTCATGAGGGCTCCTGTGGGTGGTGGTCAGTGCGTGAGCTCATCGACGAGGGCGCGGACGCGGTCCTCGATGTCGTCGCGGATGGCTTCGACGCCCTCGCGGGATGCGAGGGCAGGGTCGCCGACGGCCCAGTCGTCGTAGCGGACGCCGGGGATGATCGGGCAGACGTCGCCGCAGCCCATCGTGATCACCACGTCGGCGGCACGGACGGCATCGTCGGTGAGGGGCTTGGGGAAGCGTTCGGCGGCCAGGTCGCCTTCGATCTCGGCGAGGATCGAGCGGACGTGCGGATGGATGACGTCCGCGGGAGCAGATCCTGCCGAGCGGGCGACAACCCTGCCGGCGGCGAGCTTGTTGACAAGCGCGGCAGCGAGCTGCGAACGCCCCGCATTGGCCACGCAGACGAACAACACCTGGGGTACAGCGGAGTCGCGGTCGCGCGTGAGGTCGGCGAGTCGCTGACGTGCGAAGCGTTCGGTGAGCGGGACAAGCGCTCCCGTGACTATTGCCGTGCGGGCGAGTGACGTGTACGACTCACGAACGATGCCCAGCACGGTCTCCGGGGCGAGCTCGGGGACCTCGGCGGCGAGCTCATCGGCGAGGTGGGTGATCCGCGCATCGAACTCGGGGTGGCCGGCGCGGCCTTCGGCGTCGCCGTCTTCGCCGGGCGCCGTCATGGTCGCAGGCGCGAAGGAGTCCAGCAGAGCGGTGACGGCGCCCCGGCGGCTGGGGTTGATGCGGTACCAGACCCAGGTGCCGCGCCGTTCGGAGGTGAGCACGTCGACGCCCTTGAGGACCTTCAGATGGTGCGACACGGTGGGCTGTGAGACGTGTGCGAGCTCGGCGAGATCGCACACGCAGGACTCGCCTCGCGGATCGGAAGCGATCGCGGAGAGCATGCGCAGGCGCAGCGGATCCGACAGAGCCTTTAAGGTCGCGGCGACGGTGGACGCCGCCTCGTGGCCGATGGCGTGGGTAGCGACCGGGCTGCAGCTGTCGACGGCGTCGGTGAGCGTGACGTTCATGAGGTGATCCTTTCGCCGGTGTAGGGATCGGTGTGGAACCAAGCGCGCGCCGCCCAGAGGGAGACGTAGACGAGTCCAACGAGGACGGGCACCTCGATGAGAGGGCCGACGACGCCCGCCAGAGCCTGCCCGGAGGCGGCGCCGAAGGTGCCGATGGCGACGGCGATGGCGAGTTCGAAGTTGTTCCCGGCCGCGGTGAAGGCCAGCGTGGTGGAGCGGGCGTAGTTCAGGCCCAGGCTCTTGCCGAGCAGGAGCCCTGCGAACCACATCAGCCCGAAGTAGACCAGCAGTGGCAGCGCGATCCGCGCGACGTCCAGCGGGTTGGCCAGGACCGCATCGCCCTGCAGCGCGAACAGCAGCACGATGGTGAACAGCAGCCCGTACAGCGCCCAGGGGCCGATCACGGGGAGGAACTTCTCCTCGTACCAGGCGCGGCCGCGACGCTTCTCGCCGATCCAGCGGGAAGCGAAGCCGGCGACGAGTGGCACGCCGAGGAAGACCAGCACGTTCAGGGCGATCTGCCAGACCGAGATCTCCAACCCCTGAGTGTCCAGACCCAGCCAGCCGGGCAGGACGGTGAGGTAGAACCAGCCCAGCAGTGAGAAGGCGACCACCTGGAAGACAGAGTTGATCGCGACGAGTACGGCGGTCGCTTCCCGATCGCCGCAGGCGAGGTCGTTCCAGATGACGACCATCGCGATGCAGCGGGCGAGACCGACGATGATCAGCCCCGTGCGGTACTCGGGCAGATCTGGCAGGAAGATCCAGGCGAGGGCGAACATGACCGCAGGGCCGACGAGCCAGTTCAGCACCAGCGAAGACACGAGGAGCTTCTTGTCGCCGGTGACGGCCGCGATCTTGTCGTAGCGGACCTTCGCGAGCACCGGGTACATCATCACCAGCAGCCCGAGCCCGATGGGCACCGAGATGCCGCCGACCTCGAGGTGGCCGAGCAGGTCCGACAGAGCGGGGACGAATCGGCCGAGGAGAAGTCCTGCGACCATGGCGAGCCCGATCCACAGTGGCAGCCACTTGTCGAGGGTGGACAGACGCCGGACGGCGGCGGGAGCGGAAGCTGCGGTTGCGGTGGTCATGCGAGCAGCGCCTCGATCTTCTCGGCGATGACGGGCTTCGGGTGCGCGCCGATGAGGATGTCCGTGCCGGTGCCGTCGCGGAAGAAGCCGAGGGTGGGGATCGACGTGACGCCAGCGGCGGTCACGGTCTCGGGATTCCGATCCGCATCGACCTTGACGATCTTCACTCGTCCGTCGTACTCGGCGGCGAGCTGCTCAAGAAGCGGAGCGACCTGGCGGCACGGACCGCACCAGGTGGCCCAGATGTCGACGACGACAGGGATGTCGGAGTCGAGAACTTCGTCCTCGAACGTGGCGTCGGTGACGGCGGTGAGCGTGCTCATGCGAAGACCTCCTCGGCCTCGATCGGAGCGGCCGGGTCGTTCTCGAGGTTCGAGAGGTAGTGCTGGGCGTCCTGAGCGGCGGCGCAGCCGGTGCCGGCGGCGGTGATCGCCTGCCGGTAGGTGTGATCGACCAGATCGCCGGCCGCGAACACCCCGGGGATGTTCGTGCGGGTGGAAGGATGATCCACTCGGACGAACCCGCCTGCGTCGGTGACGACCTGTCCTGTGACCAACTCCGAGCGGGGGTCGTGGCCGATCGCGACGAAGACACCGGTCGCCGCCAGCTCGCGCTCGGTGCCGGTGACGGTGTCACGGAGGGTGACGGATTCGAGCTTCTCGTCGCCGTTCAGCCGGGCGATCTCGCTGTTCCATGCCACCTCGATCTTCGGGTGGTCAAGCACGCGCTGCGCCATGATCTTCGAAGCGCGGACCTCGCCGCGACGGTGCACGACGGTCACCTTGCATGCGAAACGGGTGAGAAACAGGGCCTCCTCCATCGCGGAGTCCCCGCCGCCGACGACGACGATCTCCTGCTCGCGGAAGAAGAACCCATCGCAGGTGGCGCACCAGGACACGCCTCGGCCGGTGAGTCGCTCCTCATCCGGCAACCCGAGCTTGCGATAGGCGGAGCCCATGGTGAGGATCACCGCACGCGCACGGAACGTCTCACCCGCGCCAGTCACGATGGCCTTGATCGGTCCGTCGAGGTCGACGCTGACTGCGTCGTCGAGGAGGATGCGGGCGCCGAACCGCTCGGCCTGCTGACGCATCGACTCCATCAACTCCGGTCCGTTGACGGCGTCGACGAACCCAGGGAAGTTCTCCACCTCGGTCGTCGTCATCAGCGCACCACCGGTGGTCACCGAACCGGCGATAACGACCGGGGCGAGGTTTGCCCGGGCCGCGTAGATCGCGGCGGTGAAGCCTGCGGGGCCCGATCCGATGATGACCAGCTCAATCTGTTGATTCGACATGAATCTATATTGACATTCTTCAAAGTAAGGCGCAATCGGCGGCGAGACAGTTCACGGACACTGCACCTGGATGCCAAGAAGCGACCTCCCAATCGGGAAGTCGCCCTCTCGTGGGTCGGTCAGACTGCGCCGACGGGCCTTGCGCCGATCTGCGCAGTACGGATGGCGTGCCGCAGCAGCTGGCACCCTCGGCGTCGAAGCCGCCGGCACCGCCGCAGACCCCGGTGTCGGGAAGGACGAGCTCGTTGCGCTCCGCAGCCTCGTGATCTCCGGCAAGGTGAGCTGCGACGCTGCGGACCTGCTCCTAGCCCGTGAGCGCCAGGAAGGTGGGGGCGCGGCCATAAGACTTCGCACCGACGATGAACAGGTCCTTCTCGGGCTGCGCGAGCTGGCGTGCGCCGGTGGCTCCGACGGAGCCGCAGGAGTGGATGTTCGGGTCGATCTCCGAGGCGATGCTGGCCACGGCGTCGAGCACTGGCGAGGATACGGCCATCGCAGCCGTCCTGGTCGACCGTGTGCACAACGAATGGCTGGCCCTTGCGGCCGCTGTCTACGTCTTTGTCGCGCCCCTGCCGCGCGATTCCCGTCACCGTTGTGCCGTAGAGGACGCGGTCACCCAGCACATCGACGAGTGGGGTGAGGTACTCACTCACCCACTCCGCCCCCGTCGGGTAGCCGTTTGCCGGCGCCGTCCCGGTCGGCTCGAGCAGGCGACGCGCTGCAGTGTCGGTGAGCTCCGGCCAGCCTGAGAAGAGGCGTGCATGACCCCACTCGGACACGGCAGCACCAGCGGAGGAGCCACGCTCGACGACCACGTCATCGACGCCACGTTCGGTTAGATGGGCGGCTGCAGCCGGATGGCCAGCCCAAGCCCGTCATCGATCACGATGGCATCCTCGATCAGTTGCTCGATTCTCAGCGTCAGGACGGCGCCTTTGACTACAGGCGCGCAAAGTCCTGAGCGTCCACTCGCCCAGAGCTATCCGAGGAGCATCGAAGGCATCCGCGGGGCCGCCTCGCTGGCTTAGCGGACGAGGCGTGCGATGGCCTGGGATGCTTCAGTGATCTTGGCCTCGGCAATGTCTCCGCCTGCACGTGCGGCGTCGGTGACGCAGTGGCGGAGATGGTCTTCGAGAAGACCGACAGCAACGCCCTGGAGTGAGCTCGTCAGCGCTGAGATCTGGGTGAGGATGTCGATGCAGTACTTCTCCTCGTCGACCATGCGGTGGATGCCGCGGGCTTGTCCTTCGATCCGTTTGAGACGGGCGAGATAGCGGGCTTTGTCGGTGATGTAGCCGTGTTCGCCGTGTTCGCCGTGTTCGCAGGCGGTGTCGGACTCGACCTGGTCGGTCTCGATGGTGTCGGTCATCGTGGTCTCCGGTTCTGGATTGGTTATCGGTTGAGGATCGCGCGGGCCGTGGTTTCCGGGCGAAGGTCGAGTCGCCGCAGGAGCTGCGCGTTGAGGGCAACCACGATGGTGGACAGGGACATCAGGATCGCCCCGACCGACATCGGCAGCACGAACCCGATGGGGGCGAGGACGCCGGCGGCGAGGGGTACGGAGATCAGGTTGTAGCCGGCGGCCCACCAGAGGTTCTGCTTCATCTTCCGGTATGCGGCGCGGGACAGTTCGATGACGGAGAGCACCGAGCGGGGGTCGTCGCTGGCGAGGATGACTCCGGCAGAGGCGATGGCAACGTCCGTGCCGGCGCCGATCGCGAGCCCGACATCGGCCTGGGCGAGGGCGGGGGCGTCATTGACGCCGTCACCGACCATCGCGACCTTGCGTCCCTCGTTCTGGAGCTCCTGCACCTTCGCGGCCTTGTCCTCCGGTCGGACGCCGGCGAAGACACGGTCGATGCCGAGGTCCTCGGCCACGGTGTGCGCGACGGCTTCGGCATCGCCGGTGATCATCACGACCTGCACACCCAGCGCGTGCAGTGCATCGACGGCTTCGCGCGATTCCGACCGCACCTCATCGGCGAGCTTGAGAGCGCCGATCACACGGCCGTCCTGAACCACGTGGAGGATGATCGCACCGTCATTGCGCCACCGCTCGGCAACGGGCAGCTCCTGCGCATCTTCCTCGGTGAGCAGGTGCGGTCCCCCCACCCGTACAACGGTCCCGTCGACGGTCGCGGTGACGCCGACTGCGGGAGAGGAGGTGAAGTCCGAGCTGCGGGGCACGTCGAGGTGACGGTCGGCGGCGGCGCGGACGATGGCCTTGGCGAGCGGGTGTTCACTGTCGGCCTCCGCGGCGGCGGCCAGGGCGAGCACCCGGTCGGTGTCGTTGCCTTCGACGACTGAGACCTCGGAGACGGTCGGTTCGCCCTTGGTGAGGGTGCCTGTCTTGTCGAACAGCACGGTGTCGACGGTGCGCATGCTCTCCAGCGCGAGCCTGTCCTTCACGAGTACGCCACCGCGTGCGGCGCGTTCGGTGGCGATGGAGACGACCAAGGGGATTGCGAGACCGAGTGCGTGGGGGCAAGCGATGACGAGCACCGTGATGGTGCGGATGACGGCATCATCGGGAAGCCCAACGAGCGTCCACACGATCGCCGTGATCACGCCAGCGCCGAGAGCGAACCAGAACAGCCAGCCTGCCGCCGTGTCGGCAAGGCGCTGCGCGCGCGAGGACGAGCTCTGTGCTTCGGTGACCAGGCGTTGGATGCCGGCGAGAGTGGTGTCGTCACCGGTGGCGGTAATCTCCACGCGCAGCCCGGAGTCGGTCGCCACAGTTCCGGCCGTGACCTGGTCATCGATACCGCGCGTCACGGTGCGGGACTCGCCGGTGACCATTGACTCGTCCATCGACGCGCGACCGTCGACGATGCGACCGTCGGCGGGGACGCTGCCCCCGGGGCGAACGATGACGACATCACCGACGACGAGTTCGGCAGGCGAGACCGTCACGACCTGGTCACCTTCGACGCGTTCTGCTTCGTCGGGCAGGAGCGCGGCCAGGGAGTCGAGAGCGGACGTGGTCTGCGCGAGGGACCGCATCTCGATCCAGTGCCCGAGCAGCATGATCACGATGAGGAGCGCGAGCTCCCACCAGAAGTCGAGCTCGTGGTGCAGCAGGCCGAGGCTCGCACCCCAAGAGGCGATGAACGCAACGGTGATGGCGAGTCCGATGAGGAGCATCATCCCGGGCTTGCGGTCGCGGATTTCGCTGACAGCACCGACGAGGAACGGCTTTCCACCCCAGATGTACATCACTGTTCCCAGTACCGGGGACACCCAGGCCAGGCCGGGAATGTCGGGGAGGGTGTAGCCGAGGATCATCGCGAACATGCCCGACAGCGCGACGGTGGGGACGGCGAGGATCAGCATGATCCAGAACAGGCGACGGAACTGTCCGACGTGGTCGCCATGCCCCGCATGACCCCCGTGTCCACCGTGAGCGTCGTGTCCACCATGTGCGTCATGGCCGGCATGCTCGCCGTGACCCTGGTGGCCCATCGGCGCGCCGCTTCCGTGCGGTGCAGTATCGGGACCGTCGTGGTGCACGGCGGTGTCGTGGTGAGGGGTGTGGACGGGGGGGTCTTCTGTGGCCGCGGCGGGGACCGATGGGGTGTGCCCGTGCGCTGCGTGTTCGTGGGTGTGATCAGCGTCGTCGCTGTGTGGCTGGCTCATGAGGCTATCCTCCTCGGAAACGATGAAGCTGTGCGGGGCGATCCGTGTGCCGCCCCGCACAGGTGAAGCGATGTCAGGCTGCGGTCACGTACTTGGCGGGGTCAGCGTCGAACAGGGGGCCGCAGGCGGCGCAGCAGAAGTAATAGCGGGTGCCCTCGTAGTCGCGGTAGAGGCCAGCGGCTTCAGCGTCCGCTTTCACGACGGTGCTGCCGACCATCACGGGGCATTCGGCGAGCTGTTCGGCGGACGGCGCGAGGAGGTCCTTGCGTCCGTCGGCTGGGACAGAGCCGTGGCTGTTGTGGCTGCAGCAGGATCCGGAATCAGACATGTGTGTTCCTCTTTCGTGATTTCAGTGGGTTCCGACGGTTGCGTTCCGCGTCGCATGATCACGCGGTGCGGGCGCGGCGGTCGGGGATGGGTCCGCCGCCTGGCTGCGGAACGTGCGCAGGCGGAGGCTGTTGCCGACGACGAAGACGCTGGAGAACGCCATCGCGGCGCCGGCGAGCATGGGATTGAGCAGACCGAGGGCTGCCAGCGGGATGGCGGCGACGTTGTAGGCGAAGGCCCAGAACAGGTTGCCCTTGATCGTGCCGAGCGTCTTCCGAGACAGACGGATCGCGTCGGCCGCGCTGCGCAGATCGCCGCGGACGAGCGTGATGTCGCTGGCCTCGATCGCCACATCGGTGCCCGTGCCCATGGCCAACCCCAGGTCTGCCTGGGCGAGCGCGGCCGCATCGTTGACGCCGTCTCCGACCATCGCCACGACCTTGCCCTCGCGCTGCAGCCTGGTGACCACGTCGACCTTGTCTTTCGGGAGCACTTCGGCGATGACCTCATCGATGCCGACCTCAGACGCGATCTGCTCGGCCACGGCACGGTTATCTCCGGTGAGGAGCACCGGTGTCAGTCCCAGCGCCTTCAGCTGCCTGATGGCTTCGGTGCTGGTCGGCTTGATGGTGTCCGCGACGATGAGCACACCGCGTGCTTCCCCGTCCCACCCCACGGCGACCGCGGTCTTGCCCTGACGCTCTGCTTCGCTCTTCGCGGCGGCGAGATTCTCGGGAAGGCGCTGGGACCAGTCCTCGAGAAGCGACTCGCGGCCGACAAGGACGGCGTGCCCGTCGACGATGCCCTGCACTCCCTTGCCCTCGATGTTCGCGAAACCCTCGGGTGTCGGAAGCGTGCCGACCTCTTGGACTGCGGCTTTGGCGATGGCCTGCGCGATGGGATGCTCGGAGGCGTCCTCCACCGCACCCGCCAGGCGCAGCAGCTCGCCGCGGTCGACGCCGTCAGCGGTGAACACGCCGGTGAGCGTCATCCGCCCTGTGGTCACCGTCCCGGTCTTATCCAGAACGACGGTGTCCACCCGTCGCGTCGACTCGAGAACTTCCGGACCCTTGATGAGGATGCCCATCTGCGCGCCGCGGCCCGTGCCCACCAGCAGTGCGGTGGGCGTGGCAAGGCCCAGGGCGCACGGGCAGGCGATGATCAGCACCGCGACCGCGGCGGTGAACGCCGCCGCGGCAGGGAATCCCGCGCCGAGCCAAGCGCCCAGCGTGGCGATGGCGATCGCGATGACAATGGGCACGAAGATACCCGACACCCGGTCGGCGAGGCGCTGCACCTCGGCCTTGCCCGATTGGGCGTCCTCGACGAGCTTCGCCATCTGCGCCAACTGGGTGTCCGACCCGACCCTCGTCGCCCGGATGACGAGCCGGCCACCGGCATTGACCGTCGCCCCCGTGACGGAGTCTCCTTCGCCGACCTCGACCGGCACGGATTCACCGGTGAGCATGGACGCGTCGACCGCGGAGGTGCCGGAGACGATCACACCATCGGTGGCGATCTTCTCGCCGGGCCGTACGACGAACTCGTCGCCCTCTCGCAGGTCCGCGATGGGAATGCGGGTCTCGGCGCCGGCGCGAAGCACAGCAACATCCTTCGCTCCCAGCTCCAACAGCGCGCGCAGGGCGGCGCCCGCCTGCCGTTTCGCCTTCTTCTCGAAGTAGCGTCCGGCGAGGATGAACATCGTCACCGCGGCACCCACTTCGAGGTAGATGTTCGCCGCCCCGTCCGACGGTGCCACGGTGAGCTCGAACGGGTGGGTCATCCCGGGGACGCCGGCCGTGCCGAAGAACAGCGCGTAGAGCGACCACAGTAAGGCGGCTATCGTCCCCATCGAGATGAGCGTGTCCATGGTCGCCGCACCGTGCCGGAGATTCGTCCACGCTGCCTTGTGGAAAGGCCAGGCCGCCCAAACGATGACGGGGCCGGCCAGGGCGAGTGAGAGCCACTGCCAGTAAGTGAACTGCAATGCGGGGATCATCGACATCGCAATCACAGGAAGGGTCAGCACGATGGAAGCGATCAAACGGTTCCGCAGGCTCACCAGCTCCCTATCCGGAGCGTCCTCACCGTCGACTACCGCGGACGGCTCCGGTGAGGGAAGGGCGGCCGTGTAGCCGGTCTTCTCCACCTCGGCGATCAGCAGCGCCGGGTCGAACCCGTTCGGTGCGGTGACCTTCGCCTTCTCCGTCGCATAGTTCACGGTGGCGGTGACACCGTCCAGCTTGTTGAGCTTCTTCTCGATGCGCATCGCGCACGACGCGCAGGTCATCCCGCCGATCTCCAGCTCCACGCTGGACGCGGCTGCTGACTGCGTATCCGTCATGATGTCTCCTCGATCCTTCTTGCAACTCGATGCGCACTGAGCGGGTCAGTGCCCGTCGTGCTCGGCGTCGTCTTCGGTGTCCGCCTGGTCGCCGGTGGCGGGGGTCGCCTCGAGTACGAACTGTGCGGTGTGGACCTGTCCGTCGACCTGGAAGTCCAGGTACAGCAGGTAGCGGCCGGTGGTGGGTGTCTCGGCGGTGAATTCCACCTCGGGGCCGGCCAGATCGCCCGGCTGTGGTTCCTCGCCGCGCGCGTGCACATGCAGATACGCCAGGTCGCCATCGCGCAGGGCAACGAGGTGGCCGAACGCACCGAGGTACGGCTCCAGCACCGTGACGGGTTCCCCGTCCCGAGAGACCTTGACAGTCAGTTCGCTTCCAGTTCCGGCGACCAGGTCGCCGCTGACGGTCACGTCGAAGCCGTCGACCGTGTCGCTTGTCTTGACGGCGACCTCGGGCTCCGGTGTCAGCTGCCCCGCCACATCGACGGTGCGGGAGAGCGTGGCGCTCACCCCCTCAGAGGTGAAGTCCGCATACAGCCGGTACGTTCCCGCGGTATCCCAGGACCATGGCAGCGACCAGACCCCGGTCCTCGGGTCGAGTTCGGGGTGCACGTGACGGTATTCACGCCCGTCGTTGCGGACCACGATCAGGTGCAACTGCTTATCGTGGGCCTCGTCGAAATCGGTGATCGGGACACCTGAGGGATCGCGGATGTCGAAGGAGAGTTCACCGTCCGTCTCGACGTTCGCCGGCGCCTGTACGGGGCTCATTGTGAATCCCGATGCCGCGCTCATCACTCCACTCACCCCCATCTCCTGATCGTCTTTCGTGCCAGCAGCATCCTCGGGCGCTTGCGCGTCATGCGAGGAATGCCCGGCGTCCGCCCATGCGGTCACCGTGCTGTCGGGCACGAGTGCGCCCGCGGCGGCGAAGGCGGCGCCGAAGACAACGACAAGGCCCGCGCCGTAGAGGCCGAGGCGGCCCGGGGCGTTCATGAGAGTCGGACCGCCTCGTACCCGGCCTCATCGACGGCCGCGAGCACGGCCGCGTCATCCACTGCGGAACTCGTCGTGACGAGAAGCCGGCCGGTCTGCGCACTCACTTCGATGTTCTCGACGCCGGGGACCTGGCTGACCTCGCCGCGAACAGCGACCTCGCAGTGGCCGCAGCTCATCCCGCTCACCTGGTACTCGCTCGTGCTCATGATGGCTTCCTTCCCTCGATTCGGAATACCCCGGTAGGGTACTGGTATGCCTAACCATATACCCACCCAGGGTATTCCGGTCAAGGGGGTGAAGGGAGCTTCTCATGGATAAGACCAGCTCGGATGTGCTCATCGTCGGCGCGGGCGCCGCGGGTCATTCTGCGGCGGTCACGTTGCGGCGCAGCGGTTTCGACGGGTCGATCCGGATCGTGCATGCGGAGCCGTTCGCCCCGTACAACCGCACGCTGGTGACCAAGGGCATCCTTCGTGGCCTGCTCACCCCGGAGCAATCCGCGCTGCCTGCCTTGGACTCGATCGATGTCGAGACGATCCCCGGCAGCGCTGTCGGGATGGAAGAGCGGGGCATCTTGCTGCACGATGGCAGACGGCTGATATTCGCAACGGCTGTCGTGGCGACCGGCGCCGCCCCGCGTCCCCTGCAGGCGACAGGCGTCAGCGAGGGGGTCTTCACGCTGCACAGCGCGTCCGACGCGCTACGCATCCGAGGGCATGCGGGTCCGACGTTCGAAAGGCGGGTTGTCACTGTCCTCGGTGCCGGGCTGGTCGGAGCAGAAGCAGCAAGCTACCTTGTGAGCGCTGGTGCCAGAGTGCATCTCGTCGCGCGCTCCGAAATCCCCTTGGCGCACAGCCTCGGGTTGCCGATCGCCACCCGGCTCCGCGATCTGCACGCTGCGCACACGGAGTTCCATCCAGGCCGGACAGTGCGCTCCATCTCGGCTTCCGGAAGCGGGGGTGACGTACTCCTCGATGATGGGACATCTGTATCGTCAGACGTGATCGTCCTCGCCCACGGAACAGTTCCGGCTGTCTCATGGATCCGCTCAGACGGTGCCGCGATCGAGGTCGATGACCGGCTCCGTGCCAGGACGATCCCGGCAGTGTATGCGGCCGGTGGGGTCGCCGCTCATGTCGGTCCCGACGGTTCGCTCTATCGTATGGATCATTGGGATGATGCGGTGGCACAAGGGGCTCACGCCGCCCGAGCGCTGCTTCATGATCTGCACGGCGGGGACGATCCTGGCCCGTACCGGCACGTTTCCGGGTTCACGGTGAATGTGCACGGCGTCACGCTGAGTGGAGCGGGCGTCGTCTTGCCGCAGGCGACCGCGGAAACGACGTCATCGGCCGGCGGCGGCCTCGTCTCGACCTTCAGGACCGCCGACGGCAAGAGGGCGGGTGCTGTCGGGTGGTCAGCGGCAAGGGAAATCCTGGCGGTCAAGCACGAGCTGGCAGGCGGCTTCTGAGTGTGCACAGGATCGATGTCGGGCACACAGGCGGCGGTGCTAGCGTCGTGAGGAACAGGAAGGATCGAGGATGCAGGTGACGGTTCGCGCCACAAGCCCGCAGTTGTCGCTGCGCACCCTGCTGATGCTCGGCACCGCGGCCGTCCTGATCATCGTCGGCCTCCTGGGCATGCACACCTTCACCGCGGAACCTGCCGGGCACGGCTCCTCGGGCGTCGCCCATTCCGCATCGACAGTCGCTCACGTTCCGGACGCCACGGCGAGCCTCGACGACGGTGGTGCCGCTGCCTGCGACGGGCCGTGCCACGTGACCACCGGACAAGGGCAGGGTCACGACGACATGGTCACCGCCTGCGTACTCGCGTTGCTGGCCGGCCTTCTGCTCCTCGTCCCACCGACGTTTGCCCGACGCTCCGGCATCTCCCTTCGCGAGGTGACCAGCTGGTTGCGGTGGGAAGCGACCGATGCCCTCCCTCGTGGCCCCTCGTTGACGGTTCTTTCGATCAGTCGAACTTGAGTATTCGCACGCCGACCCAACTGTGGGCGGCCCTGCGGCGCCCGTTGGCGCCGCCGCTTCAGCGAACTCTCATACGACTTACGAAGGAACGACCATGAACAAGAAGATCCCCCTCGCACTCAGCACCGGCGCTCTCACCCTCGCCCTGGTACTGACCGGCTGCGCCGACACCGGCACCGCGCCGTCCGGTACCAGCAGCTCACCGTCCGCGTCGACGTCCTCGTCGGCCTCAACCGAGGCTGACGAGATGTTCGTCACGATGATGATCCCTCATCATGAGCAGGCCATCGAGATGTCGGACATTCTGCTGGCCAAGGACGGCGCGGACCCGCGGGTGGTCGAGCTCGCCGAACAGATCAAGGCGGCGCAGGGCCCGGAGATCGACAAGATGCTCGGGTGGCTCGAGGACTGGGGTGTGGAGTACGACCCCGATTCGATGGGCGGCATGGACCACGGCTCCATGGGCGGCGACGACAGCATGATGTCCGAAGAGGACATGACCATGTTGGAAGACGCCGACGCGACCGAGGCCAGCCGTTTGTTCCTCGAGCAGATGATCGTGCACCACGAAGGCGCCGTCGACATGGCACAGACGGCGCTTGACGACGCGCAGAACCCGGACGTCCTCGAGCTCGCGCAACAGGTGATCGATGACCAGACGGCGGAGATCGCCACGATGAAGGACCTCCTCGGAGAACTGTAGAACCACGCGGGGCGGGCCGATTCCCGAACGACCCGCCCTGCGTTTCCCGCGCGATCGCCCCGCGCGAAGACCGACCCCGCGGCGCGCTCCCTGCTGCCCGCGTCACAAGCCTGGCCACCCTCCTGGCCGCTACCCGGAAACCATCATGAAACGATCATTTCTTCTCGCCGCCGCAACCATCCCCGTGCTGACGCTCGTCATTACGGGCTGTACTGCCGCGCAGTCCGACGAGCCCGATGCGACACCCCGCATCGACCACATCCACGGCATCGCCGAAGACCCCCGCGGTGACGATCTGCTCGTCGCCACGCACAACGGCATCTTCACCGTCACACCGGACGGGAACGTCTCCGGACCCGTCGGCGGCCATGACTTCGATGCCATGGGATTCACTGTCACCGGCGACACCCTGTTCGCCTCCGGACACCCCGGAGAGCAAACCCCGGCCGAGCTGGGATCCCCGAACCTCGGCATCATCCGTAGCGATGACTATGGCCTCAACTGGTCGCCCATCGCCCTGAACGGAACAACCGACTTCCACGTCCTCACCGCCAGCCCCGACGGAACCCTGTACGGCATCGCTTCCAGCCAAATCGACCTGCTCTCCAGCACCGACAACGGAACGAACTGGACCACCCATGCCCCTCTAGCGGCAGCCGACCTCGCCGCCACAGAGTCCGGGCTCTATGCCGCCACCGAAGAAGGACTGCTCGTCAGCACCGACGGTGGCGACACCTTCACCCCCGTCCCCGAATCACCCCTGCTCTACGCCCTCGTAGCACGCACAGACGGCACACTCGTCGGCGCCGGCACCGACGGGGTCCTCTGGGCCCAAGATCAGAACGGGACGTGGCAGCAGCTGGGGCCACTCGACGGAGCCGTTCAAGCCCTCAGCACCATCGATGACCGCATCATCCTCGTCGATGACCGAGGCATCGTTGGTGTCACTGTCGACGGCTTCACCGTCCTCAGCCCGGCCCGGTAACCGCAGCCCACTCACGAATCCACCATGAACGAACACAAGAATCCGTTCCGGAACTTCGTCTTCTTCATCACCGCGGCAACGATCGCCGTCGTCCTCCTCGCCTTCGCCACCTACCTCGCGATTGGAGCGATCCTCTGATGTCGCCGGACGCACGATTCGATCCGCTCCGCCTGTCCGCGCTCAGCCATCGTTCCGCACCGAGCAGGCCGCCACCTCGCCCGTCGCGTGCGTACCGACTGCACCGCCGACTTGTGCGGTTAGGGATTGTGCTCCTGGCAGCCGGACCCGCGCTCGTCCTGATCCATCTGAGCACCGATACACAATACGGAAGCCACAATGGCACTTGGTGGACGTACACGGTGGCGAGCTACGACGTCGCCATCATCACCACGATCATCGGGGTAGCACTGGTCTGGCGATCGCCGCCGGCCTCCGATGAACGGCGTGAATGACTGGCCGAATCGCGGCGTCAAGAGACAGGGACATCCCAACGTCTCATGACCTTGTCGATCTCGACGAGGCCGGCGAAGCGGGCAACGTCGCGTCCACCCATGACGCGGTTCCGAGCGAGCTTCGCCGGGAACTGCTTCAGGGGAGGGATCTCGGTCTCGTGTTGCGGCGAGGGTCTGGCGTTGAGCCTGGACGGTCGCCGCTAGCGCACGCCGGAACGGAGCCACTGATCGTGTAGCAGTTGGCTCATCGCCACGCGTGGTGTCAGGTCACCGTGTCGAGCTCCACGCCGTAGTCATCGGCGTTCTGCGTTATCGGCACGAATATCGAATCATCCCCGGCGTACTCAGCGAGCTCCGGCGGGCAATCGAGATCGCCGATCGAGAGCGCACGTTCAGGTGGCAAGAGATGGGCTTGTTCGAAGCCCTTGCCCGAGGGTCGACGATTCGGTAGCCGTCAGCGAGACTGGCGGAGATCGAGGCCGAGGGCAGACTCGGACCGCAGATCATCGGCCCCTCGATTGCGGGGCATCCAGCTCAAGAAGGGCGGTATCCATGACCGACGCATCCACTCCCCCAAGCGACACCGTCAACGATCTGACCAACCCACCCGTGCCGCCGGGAGCCTTGTTGCTGGAGCTCGTGCCGGTTCCGGTCACCGACATCGAACGAGCAAAGACCTTCTACCGAGACCAGCTCGGCTTTCGGCTCGACGTCGACATCAACCCAGAGCCCGGCGTCCGCATCGTCCAGCTCACGCCACCGGGTTCGGCATGCTCGATCACCCTGGCCGAGGGCCTGCCCACGCTCGACATGCCTCCGGGGACCCTGCGAGGGCTGCACCTGGTGGTCGCCGACATCGAGGCATCTCGTGCCGAACTGGTCGAGCGCGGCGTCGAGATCAGCGAGGTCGAGGACCTCGGCGGAGTGTTCTACGCCTTCTTCGCCGACCCCGACGGCAACACCTGGTGCCTGCAGCACATGCCCTGGCGATAGCTACGACGCCGGCGAGGGCGCCGGGGTCGGTTTGATGCGGCGGGTCGGCACACGCAGGAGGACGAGCGCGACAAGGTAGATGCCGCCGACGACGATCGCGATGTCGGCGACGTTGCCGATGAACAGATCGAAGTAGCCGATGAAGTCGATGACGCCACCGCGTGCCAGGCGGTCAGCGGCATGACTGATCGCACCGCCGAGGACCAGGCCCAGCCCGATTGCCCACCAGAGCGATCCCACCCGCCACAGGTAGACCGTGATGGCGACCGCGGCGGCAGCGGCGAGGAGTCCGAGCAGCCAGGTGAAGTCGGTGCCGAGGGAGAACGCGGCGCCACGGTTGACGGTGAGTTGGAACTCGAGAACCGGTGGCAGGACGTCCTTCGATTCTCCGCCCGAGAGCGCAGAGGCGGCCCAGATCTTGGTCCATTGGTCGACGGCGACGACGACCGCTGCGATGGCCAGCCCGGCGAGGAAGGACCAGCGCACTCCCGAGCGTCGGTTCGTGGTCGGTGACGTCACTGTGCAGTTCCCTCTTCGTGCGATAGCTCGTGCCGGGCCGGTTTTCGGTTACCGGCTTCACCAGACTATTCGCTGGGCTATGGCCGAGAGGTCAGGGCTTCGACGCCAGTCACACTTTCACGGGGAACGTCGCCAAGATGACCACACCGATGACAGCGAGAGTCAGGCCCAGAATGAAGAAGGTGCGCCGGCGCCATTCGGCGCGCTGGTTCTGGGACAGCGCCGCGAAGAACAGCACGAGCGCGAAGAGCACGGTGAGCAGAGCGTAGTTGTCTCCGCGCTGGTTGTTCACGAGTGCTTCGTCGAACTTGGCGTCCGCGCGCGCGTGCAGGTCTTCCGCTTCCTCGGTCCCCGGCGGAATGTACTCCTCCCTGGCGAGGGGCCCCTGGGATACGCGCCCCTCCGCCGTCCAGGCGTCGAACGCGATCCGGAACTCGTCCGTGAAGCGTTCCTCGATGAAGGTGACGAGTTCCTGGTCGTCGTCTGCGGTGGCGAGCACCCATTCGGTGTAGATGGTCAGATCGTATTGGCGCGCCGCTTGGGCCCTGCTTTCGGCGGAGGCGGCCTGGACACGTGCGCTGGACGCTTGGCTGAAGGCGATAGACATCTCACCGCCCCATTTCGACGCCTCGAATCCGCACCATGCGGTGATGACCGCGGTTATGGACAGCAGCACCACCGTGGCCACCTCCAACCACCGGCCGGGATGAGTGACTTTCTCGGTGGCGTCCATGCGCGCCGTCTTTTAGGGCAGCACGATCTCGAATGCCGGGTCTCCGGGGGTCAGTACGCCGAGCAACTGCTTCAGGACGCCGAGGTCGCCGCGCACGTCCAGGCCCTCGGCGTCGAGGTCTCCGCCGGCGAGGCGGATGAGCCGCTCCTTGGTGAGGGTGAGATGCAGTGCGGCATCTGTGGCGGGTTCGCGCTCGACGTAGACGAGCACGCCGTTGCGGAGCGTGACGTGGAACGAGCGGTCGAGATCACTGAGTGTGATGTCGAATCCGAGGTCGAGGTCCCAGGCGCGCGGGCCGTCGACGGTGATCGCGACGGCATCGAACAGCTGTTCCGGGGTGAGCTGCGCTCGGATGGCTGGGGCGTTGGTCACGGTCGGGGTACCGAAGTTTCCCTCGCGCAGTTCGGTCGCCCCGGAGAGGAAGAAGTTGCGCCAGGTGCCGTTCTCAGCGCCGTAGCCGAGCTGCTCGAGGGTGTCGGCGTAGAGCGCCTTCGCTTCCGCATTGTTCTCCTCGGTGAAGACCGCGTGGTCGAGCAGTGTGGCCGCCCAGCGGAAGTCTCCCGAGTCGAAGGCGGCGCGGGCGAGCTCGAGGACCCGGTCGATGCCTCCGATCGCGTCGACGTAGCGCTTCGCCTGCTCCTTCGGCGCGTGCGGCCAGAGCCGAGCCGGGTTCCCGTCGAACCAGCCCATGTACCGCTGGTAGATGGCCTTTACGTTGTGGCTGACCGAGCCGTAGTAGCCGCGGGCGTGCCAGGCGTTCTCGAGCGCGGGCGGCAGCTGGATCGCCTCGGCGATCTCGGCGCCCTGCATGCCCTGGTTCAGCATCCGCAGCGTCTGGTCGTGCAGGTACCCGTACAGGTCCCGCTGCAGACCGAGGAACTCACGGATCTCCGCGTTGCCCCAGGTCGGCCAGTGGTGCGAGGTGAACACGACTTCGGCGTCGTCGCCGTAACGCTCGATGGCCTCGGTGAGGTACTGCGACCACACGTGCGGATCCCGCACGACCGCGCCCCGCAGGGTGAGCAGGTTGTGCAGCGTGTGCGTGGCGTTCTCCGCCATGCACAGCGCCCGGTACTTCGGGAAGTAGAAGTGCATCTCGCTGGGCGCCTCGGTGCCCGGCGCCATCTGGAATTCGATCTCCAGCCCGTCGACGGTGTGGGTCTGCCCCGTCTCGGTGATCTCCAGCGTCGGCGCGAGCAGGGTCGCCTCCCCGGTCGACGTCGTCTGTCCGAGACCGGCGCCGACTGCCCCCTGCGGGCCGCGTGCGAGTGCCGCGCCGTACATGTACCCGGCGCGCCGGCCCATCGCGGTGCCCGCGTAGACGTTCTCTGCCACCGCGTGCTCGACCATGCCCGCGGGGACGATGATCTCGACCCCCGCGTCGACGTCGGCCTGTGAGACGATGCCCTGCACGCCGCCGAAGTGGTCGATGTGAGAGTGGGTGTGGATGACAGCGGTGATCTTGCGGTCACCGCGGTGACGCCGGTAGAGCGCCATCGCCGCGGCTGCGGTCTCCTTCGAGATCAGCGGGTCGATCACGATCACGCCGGTGTCGCCCTCGACGAATGACATCACCGACAGGTCGAGCCCGCGGATCTGGTACAGGCCGGGCACGACCTCGAACAGGCCGTGCTTGGCGACCAGCGTGCTCTGGCGCCACAGGCTCGGGTTCACCGTCTCCGGAGCATCACCCTGCAAGAAGTCATAGGTGGACGCGTCCCAGATGATATCGCCGGCGGCGTTGCGGATCGCAGGCTCGTCTAGCGTGCCGATGAATCCTCGCTCGGCCGCCGCGAGATCCCGCTCATCGTCGAACGGGAGCCGTGCCTGCAGCTCTGCCTGCTGTTGCCGGATGGTCTCTGATGCGTCGCGCTGACCCATGATGGTGCTCCCGTCTCCGAAGAACAGTTCACGACGAGTCTTGCGGTCACGAAAGACGGTGACAACCACCTTTCGTCTGAACCTTGTGCCGGCCGCTGTCACGCGGCATCCTGAGGTATCGGATCACCGCGGGCCCCCGCGGGTGTCCGGTTCTGGGGACGAGGCTGGGGAGGCCTCACGCGGGATGCCTCATGGGTGGCGACTCCCTCGGTCGCACGTGCGGCATCCCGCACACCCGGACGGACGCTGGCTGATACCGTCGGCGCATGCCCCGACGTATGGCGGACCCTGAGTTTCGACAGCAGCAGTGGGACGATCGCTATGCGCTGCACATCGCGCCGGTCAACGAGTACGTCGACGAACTGCGTGAGGTCGGCCGCGGGTGGGCGCCGTACGTCGCGCCCCTTCATGGTGGAGTCGAAGCGCGGGTGCTGAGCATTCTTCGCGATCCAGGGCCCGCGACGCAGGACGGCAAGGGTTCGGGCTTCATCTGCGTCGAGAACAACGACGGCAGCGCCGAGCTTCAGGCGGTCCTGCTCGAGCAAGCAGCGCTATCTCCGTACGAGCTGCTGCCGTGGAATGCGTACCCCTGGTACATCAACCGCGCCCCGAAGGCGGCTGAGCTGGATGCCGGCGTCCAGACGATCCTGCACCTGCTGGAACTCGCGCCGAGGCTGAAGGTCGTGCTACTCCAGGGTGGTGATGCGGATCACGCCTGGCGCCGGTTGCTTAGGCAGTCCCCTGAGATCGAGCGTGAGCGGGGTCTCACCGTCGTTCGGACGTTTCACCCTTCGCCGCAGGCTCTCTTCGTGCGGGATCTCGAGGAGAGAGCTGCACGCGTAAAGCGACGAGCCGACGCGTTCGTCGAGGTGGCAGGTCTGCTCGAGCCCGTGCGATCGACGCCATGACGGGCACGGGGAGCTCGCCACGCGAGCGCTGATGACCGTCCGGTAACGATGGTCATCAGCGCCTTTCGCGTCTCGCACTGAGAACCGAAGGTGTCAGTAGGCGCTGATACGGTCAGCGTCGACATCAACCTGCTCGGAGAGGCATCCCTTGAACATCACAGCACCCAAGCTCGGCGCGACCATCGCACTTCTGGCACTCCTCGGCATCAGCGCCGTGGGGTGCGCATCTCCCGAACCGTCCAGCTCGTCGTCTGGCGGCGAGTCCTCCTCGTCCGAGACCGAGCAGGTCCAGGAGGAGGAAGCTCCGGAGCCGGTGAGTCTGGAGGGCTCCTGGAAGCAGAACAACTCCAACTCCGAGGACGCGTGGCAGGAGGCCACGATCACCGGTGACACGATCGAGGTCCACTGGGTCGCCGACGGCGGTGACACGAAGTCGCTGTACTGGGCCGGCACCGTCGAGGTCCCGGCAGAGGGCGACTCGTTCACCTTCGATTCGGCGAACGACACGTCCAAGACCGAGTCCTCGATCATGGCATCGAGCGACGCGACCAAGACGTTCACGTACGAGAACGACGAGCTCAGCTACGAGGTCACCGCGATGGGCACCACGATGACCGTGCGCCTCAGCCGCGAGTAAGCACTTCGCTCACTAGTCGGCACAGCCCCCACGCTCTCGGAGCGAATGGGGGCTGTTCTGTTGCAGTTGGTGGCTCGTTCCAGGCGAGTCCCGACGGACACATGGTGTCGCGAATCTTCAAGCACGCTGGTTCTCGCGCCCCGTAACGTCGAAGCCATGACAGGAAGAGGACACCGTTGAGCGCGTTGATGGGCGAAGAGATCAGGACCGCGGAGGTCAGTGGCGACATGAGGACGGCAAGAGGAACGTTCGAGGTGTCGCTCGAGCCCGCGGAGCACGATCAGGCGGGCATCCGCCGAATGGTCATCACCAAGACATGGCGGGGTGACCTTGCCGGGCAGGGGGCCGGGACGATGCTCGCAGCTGGCGATCCGGCAACCGGAAAGGCGGGCTATGTCGCCGTGGAAACCGTTGACGGCGAGCTCGACGGGTTGCGCGGAGGCTTCGCGTTCCAGCAGTTCGGAACGATGACGGCACCCGACCAACAGCTGCGCTACGAGATCGTGCCCGGCTCGGGAACCGCGGACCTGGCAGGAATCACCGGAACGCTCGACCTCGAGATCATCGACGGGAACACCGCTACCTGTTGACCTACGCGCTGAGCTGACAGCACGGGTGAAGCGCAAGCGGCTCGCCTGTTGAAGGTGTCTCAGGCCTGACTGAGATTGCTCGCGGCTTCAGTCTGCTGGTCAGGCGCGGCGGCGTCGAAGACGCGCGTTCTGATGACCTGGTCGACGCCGACGAGGCCGGCGAGCTTCACTACATCGCGGCCGCCCATGATGCGGTTCAACATGAACTGCGGCGGGAAGAGGTCCAGCAGCGGGTTCTCACCGTCGAACGACCGCGAGGTCCTGGCGGCGAAGATGCGCGTGGTGTCGAGAGCTCTGAAGCTGTCGATCGAGAGGATGGACGTTCGGGGATCGGGCCAGATCAACCGGTCCAGAGGCTTCGCACCGGTCCAGTGCTGCTTGATGCGCTTCATCACTCCGACCGAGGCGTTCGTCGCGCCGACATACGCCTGGCGGTACTCGTCGAGCACCATGACGTAGAGGCCGGGCACCCCATCCCACTTCGTGAGATCGGTGACCTCGGTCATGCCCGGTTGGCTGGTGATTGCCGCCTGCAGCGCGGCATCGAACTCGGCAGTGTCGAGGGAGGCGAAGTGCGCCATGTTGAGGTCGTAGTTCGCCAGTGCCAGCTCCTGGAGGAACGAGCACCATGCGTCTGTGTAGATGCGGTGGTCGGGGTCCTCGTATCTGTCGTCGATCGCGTCCCAGAGATACGGGTCCTCCTCGCGGTACCAGCGTTGCAGGGAGGAGCGCTTGTTGATCCGGGCGTAGGTCTCGCGCGACATGCGGAGGCCGAGCTCGCGGCTGCCGCGGACCTTGAGTCCGAAGTGCACGGCGCTTTCGACCGGACTGGTGCCTGCTCGGCGACCACGCTGCGACGAGACGGCGACCCCCCAGATCTTCCGGGCTGGTCGCGGATGCCACCGGTGCCAGAAGAGCACGTGACCGGAGTCGACGAGCATCTGCAGGGACGCGTTCGCGTCGGCGCCGATGTCGACGTTGAAGATCCGCGCAGGGTCGAACTCGAGATGCTCGCCCTCGGGGATGATGCTCTGCTGGTTCAGCTCCCACGGATCAGCATCGAGCACTAGGTAGCCGGAGTCAGTCAGCTCTCGTCGCAGCTGTGCAGCGTGCTCGGTCGACGGCGCCCAGACGAGTGTCTCGCGCGGAGTAGCGGTGATCTCGAGTTCCACGATGGCGTTCAGCCCTCGGGGCGCCACGCGGCGGCCTCGGCGGCCATCGCGGCTCGAGCAGCCGAGAGCCGGGGAGCCTGCCGGGGTTCTTGTCCAAGTTGATCGGTGGTGTGAGGCGCACGATGACGCTGGTCTCGACGTCGCCGAGCGGGACCCGCATGTCCGCTGGCGCCGGCCAGACAGAGAGCTGGAGGCGCGCGTGCATCCACTCGTTGAGGCGTGCGTCGCCGCCGTCGGCAAGGGCGTAGTTCGCGAAGCGCTCCGGCTTCGCGAGGTTGCGCGGGACCGCATGCAGATCGAGGAAGTCGCGCAGGAGGGCGGCGAACGACCGCCGGACCGTGGACCCGCCGGTGCGGGGCTTGGACTTCGGGTTCGTGGCGAAGTGACCGTTCAGGTCGCGCGAGACCAGGCTCTCCTCGGCCTTGCCGACGTACAGGGGATGATCCGGAGCCGGCTCAAGCTGGAGATCCCGCCAGGCCTGCTCGTCGCCGTAGATGGCGTACAGTCCGGGACGGGCGGGGACGAGTTGCGCGGCCTCCATGATCGCCCAGCGCTCTCCGGTGAGCGCGGCGACGGCAGGATTGGTGAGGTCGTGCAGGGAGTCAGCGCTCACGCCGAGGTCCTGCCGAAGTGCGCACGAACCTCGTCGGCCTGCTCGGGGGTCAGCTCCCAGCGCTGGTTCTTCAAGTGGTCGGGGTAGCGCTCGCGCAGATAGCGGCGCACAGTGATGCCGGGCCGATCACCGTCGTTGTGACCGAGTTCGCGGCCGAGCTCGGCGGGGGTGATGACGTCGTGCGATGCGCTCATGAGGTCATCATGCACGATGCCCTCGTTGACCGCATTCCCACGGATTGTCCTCGAAGGTCGGCAGTGTCCCGGGTTGTTCTCAGTGCTGCAGGCCATCTTCTCGCTGAGGTGCGGAGGAGCCAGCAAGACCATACCGATCGAGGTGCACACCGCGAAGCTCGGGGAAGGCATCGGAGACGCGCTTCGGTGGCGCGGGAGTCCGCGGCACCTTCGGGGCGGGGGTGTGCTGAGCCGCACTCTGCAAGCTGGACCGAACCATGTGCGAGGTGAACTGTCGCGGCCGCATCATCAGCCGGCCGTTCCATGCGGGACCGAGATCGATGAGGTGATGGTCGGAGGAGACGATCACGTCCGCGTCGACGGCGGGGTCCTTCGCGAGGGCGAGGATGTTATTGTCCTCGTGATTCCCGATGGCATAGTCGCGGACGACCGGGTCCACGATCGCGCCTCCGGAGTCGTCGCAGGCCTCGGCGACGAACTCGATGTACTTGGCCGTGGTTCGTTCAGACTGCCCGGAGGCGATCATCAGGCGGTGGACGTTCCGCAGGATGTGCGGCGAGGTGAACAAACGCACCTGCTGATCGAACGCGAGCGAGAGAGCGTCGGATGCCGCCGAAGGGGAGGGGAGCTTGTCGGGGAGCAGCATTCCGGTGCCGCTACGGATGTGGTCGAGGTAGACGTTGATGTCGTAGACGACCGCGATCCGAGGGCGCTCCCGCTGGCTGTTCATGAGGTTCCCAAGTCCTCGATGAGCTTGAGCGTTTCCTCGGTCGTGTAGACCTTGCCGCCGCGCTCTTCGAGCATCTCGGCGTGCAGATCGTTCATCTGCTGGACGCGGAGCTTCTTCTTGAACTCCTTCATGGCGACGCGCAGGAATTCGCTGCGGTTGCCGCCGCCGAACGCATCGGCGAGCTCCTGGAGCAAAGGGACGTCCGTCTCTTCGACGGCGAAACTGATCGGTCGTGCAGCCATTCGAGGCCTCCAAGCGTGTTAGTAATGCATTAGTAATGGTACGTCGAGAGGTCGACATCGACAAGAGTGGTCTCGAATCCCGCACGCAGTTCGCGGGATATCGGCCACCATTGCGATTCGGCTTAGATGCTGGCTGATATGTTCGGCGGCATGGCCCGCAAAATCGTGCATCAGCTCGTCGACGACATCGACGGAGAAGTCCTGGAAGTCGGATCCGGCGAGGCGGTGACCTTCTCCCTGAACGGCACCGCGTACGAGATCGATCTGTCCGAGAAGAACGCAGCAGCGTTGCGAGAGGCCTTTGAGCCGTGGATCGCGGCAGCCCGCCGGGTGTCCGCCGGCGGTACTCGCGGAGGCCGTGGGCGCCGGAACTCGCAGGGCGCCGCCAAGCGCGACCTCTCGGCAATCCGCGCGTGGGCGAAGGAGAACGGTCACCAGGTCTCCGACCGCGGCCGCGTCCCCGACGCGGTGCAGCAGGCGTACGACGCCGCGCACTGAGGCCGCCGTGGGAGAGGCGCGCGGGTTCGAGCAGGGGACGAACTGGAAGGCGAAGAACGCCGCGAGTATCCGTCTGCGCGTCGGCGACGGAAAGAAGCACCCGGTTCGTTCCTCTGATGGCGCCCCGCGGCTTACGTCTGAGGAGCAGCGGCGAGCGGACGTCCTGCGTGAGCAGGAGCGTGAACGCATCGCGAAAGAGCGCCAGGCGCGCGCGGGGCGCGCACGTGGGCAACGGCGTGAGGCCGGGCTCGACGCACGCCATGCTGAGCGCGATCACACACCAAAGGGGTGGGTGCCGGCGAACCGGCGAGGGTACGTCGATCCGCTCTCGCAGGCAGCTGATCCACGGCCGACGGCGCCGCTCAAGAAGAAGAAGTTCCGTCGCGGCCGCCGCGAGCTACAGTAGCTGAATCTCAGCGGTACTGACGAGCCTGCGCCGCGAGAATCGCTTCGCGCATCACGTCGCCGAGTTCGGCGACGATGATCTCGATGCCGGCGTCGCGGATGGAAGCCGTCAGCCACGCGCCCGGGCGATGCAGGTAGCTGGCCGCCGCCTCGTCAGCCACGGCGAGGATGAGCCGGGTCGCACCGAGCTTCTGACCGGCCCAGGCGAGTTTGAACGCGTCGGTGGCGAGCTTGCGGGGCTGCGCACCCTTGAGTGCGCCGATACGGGCGTAGGCCTCCACGAGGACCATGCGGTCTGGGGTCGCCCGTCGATCTCCATGTGGGCGTCATCGATCGCGATCCGAGCGGGAGTGAGCGCGACGCCCAGCTGCTCGGCGACGGCCGCGACGATCGCGCGCTCCGCCATGCGCTGCTCCGCCATGCGCTGCTCGGCCGAGTCGGAGGCGTGCGGGGTGGCGGATGACGGACTCATTCCGCGGCCACCAGGTCCGCGCACCCGATGGCGAACTTCGACGTATAGTCGACATGGCCACAGGCACTGCTTTCTGCAGCCTGGAGCTGGTCGCTCGAGACGGGCGCTTTGCCTGCAGCGGCGTGGAGAGCGTTCACTGCTGCGAGCATCTGCTCGCGTTCATAGAGAACCCATCCGAGCTCCGTGTTGCCGTCCTCGAGCTGGACAAATTCCTGGCGCCGATAGCGCGTCTGCTGAGCACGCGTGAGCGTAGTGCGAAGGTATTCGAGGTCTTGAGACCAGGTACGGGCGGTCATGACACCCTCCTTTCGGGTCTCTACGCCAAGCCGAGGCCTAGGGTCTTCGCGAACGACTCGAGCGTCACGGTGAGTCCAGGCGAGCTGAGTTCGATGTCCGCGGTCGGGCTCACCGGCAGGGCGTCTTCGGCGCGCTCCCACAGCGCCGCGGCGAGCCTCGGGGAGCTGCGGACGCTGCGCGATGGTGCGGGGGCGGTAGAAGACGCCGTCGACGTCGGGATATGCCTGGTGGATGGCGCGGGCCCACGGCCGGGACAGCGACCGATCGCCAGTGTTGATCTGATCGTTCCCGCCGACGTCCGTGACCCAGGTGCTGTCGATAAGGTCGAGGAGTGTGATCTCGCGGGTGGTCGCGAACAGCACGAACCGAGGCTGCGTGCCCCCGGTCCCTCCCGCTCCGACGCCACCGCGTTCGATGACGCCTCGGTCGCTGAAGCACTCTGATAGGCAAACGAGCAGGAGGCTCTGAACTGCCGTCTCCGGTGGAACCGTGATCTGGGGCGTGACGTAGGTCACGGCGTGGTTCGGATGGTGACCCACGGGATCGGGGTGGTGATCGAATCGGCTCCCCGTGGGCCCGAAGTGGCGGAGCTCGTGCCACCGGGCAGGGTGAGCGCCGCCGGCGTCGTAGATGCGTCCGAAGATCGTGCCGGCCGGCAGCGTACGGACAGCGCTCGGGGGGAGAGGATGCGGGAACTTCGATGCGTCGGGGGCAGGAAGCGCGCTCATCGGATCGAGAACGCCTGCTCGGCCAGCGCCGCGACAGGTTCTGCGGGCTTGCCGGCTGCGAGCCACTGGGCAGGAGTCAGCTCGCCGTCTCCCAGGTCGGGGTGAGCGTGAGTGAGGAAGTACTCCACGGCCACGGGGTTCGCCCCTTCGGGCAGCGCTCGGCTCACCGTTCCCCAGCCCGGGAGCTCACCGTGGTCGGTGAACTGGAACGTCGGGAACCGCAGGCCGCGGCCGGGGCCCGGGATCGCGAAGAGAGTCCCCTCGCCGTGGCGCTGGCGCACTCGGCCTTCGGTCACGTCGAGCAGTTCTGCGACGCGCTTAGTCGGCAGCGCCTCAGCGAGGATGTCCTGCTGGCGGAGGGCCGTGAGCACGCTGGGGCGCTCTTCGACAGGCAGCGCGTTCTCCGGCTCAACGAGCGAGCCGGCTGCGCGCAGTGCGTCCAGCTCAGCCTCCGTCAGCGACGAGTGCCCAGGCTCTTCCTCGAGCCGGAGCGCCTTGTTCACGCCCTGCAGGATGCTGATGAGGTGAGCGCGCCGACCGCTGGAGCCCAGCACGTTCAGCTCGTGCGCGAGCTCCTCGGCCTCGTGGTCCGTGAATTCCACAGGACCGACGATCTTGATGGTGATCTCGCGACCTTCGTCCGACCGAGTCGCCGTGAGGTATGCGCGTCGATCGCTGCGGAGGGGGTGTGCGGTTGCGTTCGACATCATCGGATCCTAACGGTCATTAGCGAGTATAGCTTGCGTAAGCGGCGGGGGGTCACTGTTGATGCAGAACCTCAGCGATCAGGTCGACATCGTCGTAGTCGGCGCGGCCGGGGCAGGCGCCCGTGACCTAGCTATCGACGTCCCGCGTCGATGTGTTCAGAGCGACGTGACCACGTAGCTGCGTGGGCCGGCGTGCGCGCAACGTGAGCTGCCCCGCGAAATAAACAAAGTAAATACGATTCGGCTCATCGAGTTCAGCATCGAGCCGGGTTCATCATCATCCAGGCCGCTGGCGGTCCAATGACACACTTAGCTCCATCGGCGTCCGCTGAGGTCTCATTCCCGTGATTAGAAGGGCAGAGAGGTCAGATTTGTGCCACGCCCGGAGACGAGTTCTGGGCGGATGAGCACAGGGCTCAGCGGAATGCTCCTACGGAGCTGGGGCGCTCGCTAAGCCCCCAGCAACCGGTTCGGGGCAGCGCGATCTGCGCCTCGAAGTGGAGAGCGCATGAGGCCAGTCGCTTCCGGGCTGCTCGCATCATCCCGCGGAGGGTGACGATCCGCCGGTCCATCAGCTGCGAACGACGGCGCCATCGCCTTGATCAGCGCGGTGCTTGTACCGTCGTCTTCCGCCGCGGATCTCGTTGAGTGGAAGTGGGCTGAACGCGAGGCCCGCGAGGTCGAGCACTCCTGCGTTGCAGGCAAACGTGTCCCGATCGAGACTGACCACGGTCCTGCCGTCCTCGCGCTCAAACTTACCGTAAACGTGCATATGGCCGTGCATGTGCAAGCGGGGGAGCGCAGCATCAGATACACGTTGCACACGCTCTCTCTGTGCAGCAGATACGGCCAACGCCTCGGGAGGAAAATCATGCGGATTGTTCGTGAGCAGCCGCTGCACCTCCGGTACCGCGATCGCTGGAGACTCGTGCGTGAGCATAAGGTCGGCCGGGCCGCCGGCAATCGCGGCGGCTTCCATCGGTTCCGTGATGAGTTCATCCTCGAACCAGTCCTTGCCCGCAGTTCGAAACGCCTTGTCGACGCTGGACGCGCCGCCGAGCGATAGCACCTCGCGTCCCGCGATCTGAAAACGGAACGGCCGGGGGATGAGCCACACGACGTCACTGACCCTGATCGCCATACCGGAGGCGCTTTCCTGCGCCGGGGTGATGTGGTTCCACTCTTCGTGGTTGCCAGGCGTGACCAGCACGCGCTCGATGCCTGTGCGCTTCGCCCAATAATCGACCGGGCCAGTCCCGGGCTGAGCATGCTCGAAACCGTAATCTCCGAGTTGAAGGATGGTGCGCAGCGATGGGTCATGCCGACGCATCGCGGGCAGCAGCGTTTGAATCCATCCAGCATTGCCGTGGAGGTCGCCCACGACCCACACGCGCTCATCCGGCAGGTCGAAGCTGTCGGCTGTCTCATGGATCTGCATCCATCCATCATGCCCGTGAGTGCCGACTCGGACATGGCGTCGACAACTCAACGTGGAGAATGCGAAACGGCCGAGATCAGTGGGCGCCGAGCGACCATATTGTGGTCATGTTCTGGCCACCCCTGCTGCCCAGCGAAATGCCGGTGTCCCGTTAGTGACCACGAACCGGCCTGTAAAGGACCAGCTGAAGCCCGCTTTTCGGACTGCCACTAGCGACTATGTAGTGTGGGCACCGTCGGACCACTATATGGACACGAGGCGGTCACCGGCCACCCACTGCACAGTGCTAGTCGCCGATGCTCCGTTCTTGGTGATCGGGCGCGGAAAGCTCCGCCTCTTCGAAGAGTGCGGGGAACCGCAGTCGCAGCGGGCGAGGCTTGGGGGAGGTCTCCTGATTCTCACCGGTGTTAGCCTGCGGCCGCGCCGATCGCGGTTGCTCGACGTCGTGCGGACGGTAGTCGGGAACCGTGACCTCCGTTTCTGGTTCCTCTGGGTCCGCGATCCGTGGCTGAGTTTCTCGGAGTTCCGACAGTCCCATTGTGCCCGGGACTGCGGGTAGCTCGGTGGGAGCGTGCGCACCGGAATTCTCGTGTTCGCTTGTCATCGCGTCGGCGTTTGACAGGGCTGTAGCCACCAGGCGTTGCGCGGCGCGATTTGCCTCCTGTGTCGCCTCGTCCAGAGCGATCATCATGCGTTTCTTGGGCGACAGTCGGCGTTCAACAGTCGTGTGTTGTGGCACGGACAATGTCACCGCGCTGTTGCGAGCGAAAGCGGTCTCAACAGCGTCCCTCTCGAAGGCCGTGCCGAGTGTGGTGCAGCGGCGTCGATCACTCGGCGTTGGATCGGCTGGGGTTCGGTCCGGATTCTCGCGAAGCATGCCGTACGAAATGCCACGGCCCTTCTTGCCGCGCTGTTCGATCTGAACGCCTCGGGTTCTACCGACTTCGACGAAGCTGTCCCAGTCGACAACGGCTGGATCGGCGAGCGTGTTCTCGATGCTCGCCCTCAGCACGGTGAGACTAAAAGGTTGCTTGTTGCGGGGCGCACCGAACTCATCCGCGAGGTCGCATTCTGTTTCCCAGATGATGTGCCGCTGCCATTCGCGAAGCTCACTGTCCGCGGTCGACCCGGCGCGGCGAAGACCGCTCGGCTCGCCCCGCTCGAAGCGCTCGTTCGCGTCGCTGAAGGCCTGCTTGAGGTCCGCTCGCTGCTCGAAGCCGCGCTGTTCAAGAACACGCTCATGTGCCTCGACAAGGCGTGCGTGCGTGACGACTGAACTGTTGAGACTGCGGCCGGTTTTGGTCTCGATGGAGTTCGCGACGAGGTGGTTGTGCACACAGCCTGTTCGCCCGTCTCGTTGTGTTACAACGAGCACCTGTCGGCCGGGGAACCTCTCTTCTGCGAGTGCTGTCCCGAGCTTCTGAGCCGTCAGCCAGTCGTCTGGCTCTTCGGGGTCCAACTCGTCCTTCGCGAAAGACTGGATGACGTGATACGCCTGGACGAACGCGCCAGGCTTGTCCTTACCCCACTTCTTGCGGACGTCGCGCATCTGCTGCTTCGCGACCGATACCAGCATGCCGCCCACGCCGGACGCCATGACGTACCGCTCGCCATCTTGCTCGGGCTTGTCATCGAGCGCATAGTTGATCAGCGCATCGGCCGACCGCGTCGAGCTCGCCACCACAACAGGCATAACTACACCGTCCCGCGCGGCGGCAGGCCATGGTCCACGAGGCGTGCGATGCGCTTCTCGATATCGTCGGGAACATCGCGTAGCTCAGCCACCGTAAGGAGAGCCTCCGAGACCTCCCCAGCGGTCACCGGGTCGCCGATATTCAGCCGCTTCGCGATCTGATTGAGGTTGCCGCCGATATGCGCGATGTGATTGCGAATCGGACCGAGCTCGTACCCGAGCCGATCGGAGATGTCGGCCAGGCCCCAGTCGGTCACGTTCGGGCCCTGGCGCTCGATAGCCAGCGCCCTCGCTTCCACCTCGGCGGCACCCTCACGGTCAGTAATGAGCAGGCGCAGAGCTTCGGAGAAGGAGACCTCTTCGAGGTCGCGTCCGGAGGACTTGGCCAAAGCTCGCCGCACGTCGTCGACGGCTCGTTCCTCGTCGTCGCTGAACCTCAGTGTGCGGCGCTTCGCAAAGTTGACGACCCTCTTCCTCGGACGACGCGGCGTCGCTTCGCTCGCCTTGCCGGTCCTCGTCATCAGGTCGTCCCCTTCGCTCGGTTCTTTGTGCAGTCTGGGCCTTTGCTTCCCCGCTCCGCGAGGGTGGTCCCAGACTACACGAATAACGGCAAGCAGTTTATCCGTCAGACATATCGCTGCGCTCCTGTCCTTGGATACTCCTTGGTCAGGCCTCCGGCCCGACACCCGGATGAAGGCTCCCGCCTCCACGCACAGGTCGTGGCGCCACCTTCCGAAACGGAGAAACCCCATCAGCGCCTCTTCGAGGGCAGATGGGGTTTCTCTACTCGCCGCGACCGCACGGGGCCGCGGGCGACGCAACGCTCAGGCGGCTGGCTGCTTGACCGCCGTCGGCGTGCTTGAAGTCGTCGCGACCAGGGCCGGAGAAGCCGCCTGCGGCGGTCTCTCAGCTGCCTGAGCAGGAACCTGACGATCACTGCCGACTGGTTGCGTCGTAGGCTGCTCCTCAATTGATAGCAGGACGGTGACAGCCTCGATGAGGCGAGCAGCGCGCTTGGCCTCGTCCTTATCGGACGTGACCTCGTAGCGGCCGTGCTTGCCATCACGAATGATGGGTGGTTCAGGCTGGACGTCGAGAAGCTCGTACAGCTGCTCGACGGCGTCACAGCGTGCGAACGCCGCGACCTTGATCGCGTCGTTCACGTTCTTGTCGTAGGCGTCCTGCTCGGCCTGCAGCGCGGCGATCTGCGCAGCTCGGAGCTGACTACGGGTCCTTCGCATGGTGTTCTCCTAACGGTGCGGTGTAGTGGTCAGCCCCGATCAACGGGGCTCGGTCTTAGGTGGGGCTACGGTCTCCTCGCCCCTACCCGGAGGTGCAAAGGGATCGCTGCCGACGTACTGGTCCAGGTCAGCAACGCTGATACCGAGAGCCGTGAGTTCGTCCGCGAGTCGTGAGGTCAGCGCTCGGGACCGCTGCAACGGCGTGTCCCACTCGGAGCGCCAGCCGGCAGTGCAGCCGGGCGTCCGGCAAGTGATAGGGAAGCCCGAGCTCGCAGCGGATCCGTGGTCGGTGGCGCATGAGGCGGTGGCCCCGTTCGCCATGAACCTAGCGATCCACGCTCGAACGTCTTCAGCGACGAACTCGCGGGTCAGTTTCACGCTCGCAAGATCCGCATCGGAGATGGCGGAATCCGGAGGCACCAGAACCCAAGTCTTGGAACGCTTGGTGGTCGGGTCCGGCTTGATCTCGTCGATCTGCCACCCTGCCTTTCGAAGATCCGGAGCCACTCGCCGGAGCTTGCCACTCATGCCACGAGGCTCGGGCCAATAGCGATCGTCCGAGGGTCTGCGCAAGAGCTCGTGAAGGGCCTTGCCGGTACCCGTCCAGCGACGTTTGATCGTCTCGGTGATCGCCACCAGGAACTGGTCGGTGCTCACGATGTCCTCGGCGACAGAATCTTGCGCCCGCCGGTAACGGCTCAGAGTGTCTGACCCCGTTGCATGATCAAGAGCGGCCAAGATCTCGGCGAAGTCCGCCATCCGAGGCTTGTTGCCGAGTTTCACGACGGGCAGCTGCTGCAAGGTCAGAACAACAAGGTCCAACAATGCACCCACCATCGAGGCGTAGCTCGCGTTCCAAGCGGAGTTCAACTCGCGTTCTGAGCGACGCCTGTCTGCGGGGATCACCTCAAGATCTCCCCAGACGCATCGCTCGGCGAGGTCGCCGTTGAGAACGCCGATATCGATACTGGTGAATCCCAGGACGCCCTGCACCTGCATGATGCGCACGTCGTCGTCGGTGTACAGCGCGCGGTCGACATCAGCTTCACCGGTCACGAATCGGCACAAGCCGTCCGACAACCAACGCGGCATCGACGACATATTGTCGAAGACCACGCCGCGCGAGTGAGCCCCGGCGTGAAGCAGCCGGTCCGCATCGTTCGGTGGGCGCCTCACCGGCGCGGTGGTCGGATCGAACAGGGAGAAGAGCCGTCGTGCACTACTGGTCTTGGCGGTTCCCTGTTCACCGAGCAGAGCCAAGGCCGGGCACGGAAGACCGACAAGGATCGTCGCAGCGACGAGCCAGCCGATGATCAAGCCGCGGTCCGAGGCCGGCAGATTGACGAACTCCCACAATGCGTCGAGGTTTCCGCCGCGCGCAGGGACGGGCAAAGGGGCGGTCACGGCGGTGCGGCGAAACAGCACGGGAAGGTCATCGTCGCCGTCGAGGATCTCCCAGCCGGCTGCCGTCACGCGGATGACCTGCTCACTGCGATCGCCGATGTCGATGAAGATCTCGTCGTCGCTGGGGCGCGCCGTGCGCAGGTGCAGCTTGATGGGCTCGAAACTCTCCTCCGCCTCGTACTCAAGCGCGCTCATCGCCTCAGTCAACGCGTTCTGCGAGGCTGTGCGAGCGGTCCGACGCCGGTACATGCCGCCGAGTTCCTTGCGGACGGAGCGTCTGCTGCCGAGGAGAGGAATCGCTACGTGACCGCCCTTGCGAACACCGAAAGGCTTGCCATCGGTATCGACGTGAAGGTCGTAGTGATCGAGGGCCAACTCAACGAGCTGCTGCGCGGTGGACCGCTTCCCGAGCGCCTCGGGGATATCGCGGTCTTCAGGTACGCTGGTGGTAGTCAAATGCAGGATCTCCTTTCAGATCCGCCATGGGGTCGCCGAGTTGCAGCTCGGTGGCCCTTTTTGTTTCTTCCGTATGGGTAGTGCTCGCTCAGGGTTCGAGCGTGATGTCGATCTTGTGGTTGCGGTCCCTTCGTATCCGCGCCTGCACCCTGCCGTGCGCGTGTTGAGCACCAGCAGGCCGCTTCGGGGGCGAGGCAAGAGCAGGCACGCTCCCGGGAGCCGAGGAAGATCGGTAGTGCGGAAGTCACCCCCGCACTTCTCCTGCGCGGACTGCACCTATTTCGCCTCCGAGGTGCCAATAGAGAAGTGATGGGGTTCCGTCCGCATCTCCGCTCCCGTGCGCGGGTTATCTAGGCGACGGCGGGGCGCGCCACGTGCGGAACACCACGCGGAACGTGTCGGTCCCGACAGTTGCCTCGAAGTTCCGCACGGTTTCCGCGCGCAATGGGTCCGGCGAGGACGCATCACATCGCCGGCTCGAGCTGCTCCTCGATCCAACGGTCGACATCGGCCTGACGCCAGCGAACAGCGGCGCCGATCTTCACGGCCCGGGGGAGCGGCTCACCGAGCGACCGCTTGCGGTAGATAGTCGACACAGACATGCCGGTCTGGGCGGAGAGATCGTGAACGTCGAGGAGGGTGTTCGTCGTCTGTGTCATGCGGAGTCCTTTGATAGCGAGTACCAGAAATTTGTAACTTGTGAGGTACCGTAACACAAGCTACATGATTCTGGTAACTTGTAAGCATGGAATCAATGGCATACGCGGAAGCGGTGGGCGGATTTCTTGCCGCCTACCGGCGGCGGCACGGGATTACCCTTGAGGCGATCGCGACCGTTGGACGCGATTACGGAGCAACGTGGAGCCTGTCTAGCGTCCAGGCGATTGAGCGGGGCAAGGCTGCGCCGACGGTTCCGACGCTTCTCACGCTCGCACTCGCACTTGGAAAGCTCTCTGGTGAGCCGCTTCGACTCGCCGACCTTCTTGGGGCTGCGGAGTTGCTGGAACGGCCGTACGAGCTCCGTGAGGATCAGCCCGTGCGGCGGGAGTGGGTCAACCGCGTACTGTCGGGCGCACCGATCGCGCTCGAGGATGGCGACTATGCGCACGTGGGCGCCGCGCCGATAGGTGGGGATCACGAGTGGGACGAGGAACTCGAGATGGCGGCCCTTGAGCATATGAGGGTGCACGGCAGGAAGTCCGAGTCGTATGACCAGGTGGATGCACAGTGGGGGGCCATGACGGAGGTGCCCGACCGTGACACGCGTCAGAGCGCTCGTCGGCCTAGTGTGAGCCTTGCAGAGTCTCGGGCGGCAAAGAAGCTTGGGATACGCCCACCTCTGCTTCAGCAGTACGCGGCGCGACTCTGGGGCCATTCCCTTGAAGTCGAGGCCCTGCTCCGTGCCGGCGAGGACAGCACGCCGCAGGCGCGTGGGCGCGTCACGCGTGTGCTCATTGACGAACTCCGCGCATCCACCGACGGTGAAGTCTGATGGCCAGACCTCGAATGGCGATCGGAACCTACGGCACCATCCACGTGGCCGAGGTTCAGCCGGGGAAGTGGCGTGCCCGCACGCGGTATCGTTTCGCGGACGGCAAATCCCGCCAGATCGAGAAGCACGCGCCGAGCAAGGCCAAGGCGACGGCCGCGCTGAGGCATGCGCTGACCACGATCGAGGCCGACCGCGGTGGCGAGCTGAAACCGGCAACGCACCTCCGCGCCCTCGGCCAGAGGTTCTTGGAGTCCCGGCGTGAGTTGGGGCGCTCAGAAGGCACGCTGGAGACCTACGGCTATGCAGTCACCGCTCATATCGCGCCCCGGATCGGCGACCTCTCAGTCGCCGAGGCCACACCTGAACGGCTGCAGAAGTTCCTTAACGCCGTTGAGAAGGAAGCCGGCCCGGGGGCAGCAAAGAACTGCCGATCGGCGCTGAGTGGCATGCTCGGCCTAGCGGTGCGGAACGGGGCTTTGTCGCACAACCCCGTGCGTGAGCTCGAGCGCGTCACCCAAAGGAAGAAGAAGGGCAGCACCGCAATCCCGTTGGACGAACTGCCGATGTTTCTCCAGCGCGTCCGTGAGGACGAGAAGCTCAACGAGTGGGACACGGTGGATCTGATCACGTTCATGCTCGCGTCAGGGTGGCGAGTGGCCGAGGTGTGCGCGCTCGAAGCGAGCGCTATCGACTTCGCCGCCGGCACAGCTTCCGTTGTCGCGCAGAATGTGCGTGTGAAGGGGCGGGGAATTGTGCGGCAGGAGTTCGCGAAGACCGACAAGTCCGCGCGTACCACCCACTTGCCGGAAGCGACCATGCTCCTCCTTCACAAGCGGCACGAGAGGCTGCGCGCCGATACCAACCTCATCTTCCCGACTCCGCTGATGCGCCCTCGCGATCCCTCGAACACGCAGCGGGAGCTTCGAGACCGTCGCGACGGCCTGGGGTACCCGGGATTGTCAACGCACGCGTTCCGAAAGTCGGTAGCCACGATTCTTGACAAGGCTGGACTGTCCGCGACAGAGATCGCCGACTACCTCGGACACGAGAACCCGAGCATGACCCAGGACGTGTACATGAACACCATCAAGGGCTCCACCAAAGCTGCAGGCATCATGGGCCAGAAGCTGGACGGGCTGATCTAATCCGGTGCGAGAAGCAGCCCGGGGCGGAGTGAGGAGAGGGCTTCCGCTCTACCCGATCGTAGTGTCCGTGGCTGCGGATACGATCCATCGATGACTGATGAGCAGCCGCCGGCGCCTGATCCTGCGAGCGGGCTGAATCTTGCGGACGAGCTGAACCGTGACTTCTATTCGCATTCACCATCGCAGTACCTGCGAACTCGAATCGCGTTGCTCGTCGCCCTCGGCGACGCCGATGCCGCCTTGCATCCCGCGCTCGTTGGAGGTGTCCGTGCGTGGGGTATGGGCGTCGAGCTAGAGGTGCCACTAGACGACGAAGAGATCGACGGATTCGCTGTGGTCGAGTCGATCTCGATCATGTACCTCGCGGCGGAGGCACTCCTGCGGTTGTACTTCGCGCACGTGGAACCGGAGCCTTGTCCGCCGCTGAAGCTCTCGTCGTTGACGAGCTTCGCGAAGTTCAAGCAGATGGCGGGCGACTTGTTGACCAGCCCTCCGCGCAATGAGCTATTGCGCGAGGTATTCCGCGGCAGGCTCGATGCGCCTGCTGAGGTATCCGCGGAGGCATGGACAGAGGACGCTGACGTCCTTCGATTTCTCTTGACTCGGGCAGCCGCGCTGCTCGCCCGCGAGGCTAACGTGTACAACTCGACGAAGCACGGGCTTGCAGTGCAACCTCGGAAATCCGGGCTGCGCCTCGGTAGCGAGGAGGACCCGAATGGCGTGATCGTCGACCACCACGGACCGTCCATCCGGTTCCTCAGCAAGGGTCCTAGCGCCGAAGAGGGGGTGCAACAGTGGCGAGAGACGATCCAGTTCGCGTTCCCTTCCATCAACCTCGCAGTTGCATCCGCTTTCGCCGACGAGATCGACGCGATCCACGCGGTGGCGAAGGCGCGCTTGACTGGTGAACAGGGCTCAGTGACGATTCGTCAGCGAGCGTTGATTGACCACCTTCGTGCCGTGCCCTTCGCTAGCAACTACACGGGGCTTCTATCTCTGGGGATGCATCGAGACTTTGGGGTCAGGATTGGGCGCTAGTTGCGTTCGGGCGACGCTGCTGCCTGAGCCTGATAGTGCGGAGTTTGTGCGGAGTCCACGACTGAAAACCCCAGAGCCTGCCCGGAGGGAGGCAGTCGCTGACGCGGAAAAACCCTGATAAGCGCATAAAAGAACCCCCGCGATGTAGAAGCTACGCGAGGGTTCCAGTGGCTCCGACCGGCATCGATCCGGTGACCTTTCGATTTTCAGTCGAACGCTCTACCAACTGAGCTACAGAGCCGCGCGACCGGCGAACCTGTCGCGTCCTAGACGAAGAGCCCTCTCCGAAGAAAGAGCTCATCGCACGGAGCGACCCTGACGGGACTTGAACCCGCGACCTCCGCCGTGACAGGGCGGCACGCTAACCAACTGCGCTACAGGGCCATACTTGTTTTCAATTGTATCGGAAGGTGTGACCCCAACGGGATTCGAACCCGTGCTACCGCCGTGAAAGGGCGGCGTCCTAGGCCGCTAAACGATGGGGCCGAGTCAGTCCCGGGGGACTTCCTTGCCGACGCTCAAGCATAAGGGATGATCCGAGCAAATCGCGAATCGAGGGCGCGGCGTCTTCCCCCGGGCGTGTTTCGGGAGGACGATGGGTGCATGTGGGCGTCGCCGTATCCGCTCTCCCCGGCTCTGGTGCGGATGTGAAAGTTGTTGTTAGTGTGGCATTTGTGAAACCGGCGGAAGGGGCCGTGTGAACGACCACCAGAAAGCTCTGGACGCTGCGGTTGCCGCGGCCTCAGACGATTGCGGCTGCGCACCCAGCCCGTCCGAACAGCGCGCGTTCGGCAAAGAGGGCTTCAGCCGTCGCGGGGCCCTCGGGCTCGGCGTGCTCGGTGTCGTCGCGCTCAGCGCCTTCGGCATCTCCAACGGGGTCTCCGCCGCCTATGCCGCCACGTACCCGAGCTGGGACGACGTGCAGCGTGCCAAGAACAACGAAGCGGCGAAGTCGGCCGAAGTCACTCGCATCGAGGGGCTCATCCAGTCGCTGACCCAGAAGGTCGCCGAGACGGAGGCCGCTGCGCAGGTCGCCTCGGACGAGTTCTACGAGGCCCAGCAGAAGTACTTCGCCGCAGCCACCGAGGCGGATTCCCTTCAGGCGAAGGCCGACGAACAGGCCGCGAAGGCCGATGACTCGGCGAAGAAGGCCGGCCAGGTCGCGGCGCAGCTGTACCGCAACGGTGGTGACGACACCTCCCTGGAGCTGCTGTTCACCGGCTCAGCCGACAACGCCGACGAGCTCCTCGCGCGCCTCGGCACCATGGACAAGCTGTTCGAGTACAACCAGTCGGTGTACGACGACGCGGTCGCGGCGCGAAACTCCGCGCAGTCTCTCAGCGACCAGGCGGTGCTGGCGCGCGATGAGCGCGACCGGCTACAGAAGATCGCCGAAGAGAAGATGGTCGTGGCTCAGCAGGCTGCGGACGCTGCTCAGGCGGCGCTCGACGAGCAGTCCGAGAACCTCGCCACCATGCAGGCGCAGCTCGCGGCGCTCAAGGACACGACCGCGAAGACCGTCGCCGGGTTCCGGGCAGGCGTCGAGGCCGCTGAGAGGAGCGACGCGAGCGCGAGGCCCGCGAGGCCGCAGCAGCAGCCGCCGGCAACGGTGGCGGCGGTGGTGGCGGTGGCGGCGGCGGGGATCCCAGGGCAGCGGCGGCTGGTGCCGTCCGCACGGCGGGGGCAAGAGCTCCGGCTACGGTCCCCGGTCGCAGCAGTGCGGTCCCCAGGGCTGCTCGTCGAGCTTCCACTACGGCACCGACTTCGCCAACGGGTGCGGCGCTGCCATCTATGCCGCTCAGTCCGGCACGGTCGATTACGCGGGCGGCAACGGCGGCTACGGGAACTACATCCGCATCCAGCACGGTGGCGGAATCGGCACCGGCTATGCGCACATCCGCAACGGCGGGATCCTCGTCCGCTCCGGGCAGTGGGTCCGCTCCGGACAGGTCATCGCGTATGCCGGTAACACCGGTCGCTCGTTCGGCTGCCACCTGCACTTCGAGGTGTACGTCAACGGTCAGGCCGTCAACCCGGTGCAGTTCCTGGCGCGACACGGCGTCTCCGCCTGAACATCCGCCTCACGACAGACGAAAGACCCCCGGCCGCTGGTGCGGAGCCGGGGGTCTTCTGCGTGAGCGCGAGGGTCAGTGGCCCTGCTCGCCGAAACGGACGATCGCCTCGTCGAGGATGCGCTGCGCCTCGGCGGCGTTCCCCCACTCGTCGACCTTGACCCACTTGTTGGGCTCGAGGTCCTTGTAGTGCTCGAAGAAGTGCGAGATCTCCTTCTTCGTGTAGTCGGCGATGTCGTCGATGTCCTGGATGTGCGCCCAGCGCGGGTCCTTTGACAGCACGGCGACGAGCTTGTCGTCTCCGCCGGCCTCGTCGCTCATCTTCAGCACCGCGACAGGACGGACCTCGACGACGACGCCCGGGTAGATGGCGTGGTCGAGCAGCACGAGCACGTCGAGCGGGTCGCCGTCCTCACCGAGCGTGTTGTCGAAGTAGCCGTAGTCGGCCGGGTAGCCGAAGGTCGTGTAGAGCACGCGGTCGAGGTGGACTCGCCCGGTCTCGTGGTCGACCTCGTACTTCACGCGGCTGCCGCGCGGGATCTCGATGACGGCGTCGTGTGCGCCCATACGTGTGCTCCTCAGGAAAAGTTCGGTTGGATACCGCCGACCAGCCTACCGTCGGCTTCTTGGCGACCGGGGGTCGGCGCCCTCACGAGGTGGCGTCGGCAGGAGGCGTCGGGATGCCTTTCCCACGTCTGCGCAGGAGGCGATTCAGCAGGCGGCTCATCGGGTCGCTCAGGAGCAGCAGGAGGAGCCCTGCGTAGCCGTTCGGAGAGGCGACGACGGCGATGGCCAGCGCCGCGGTGAACAGGATGATCGACGCGAGGTCTCCGATGGCTCCCAGGCGGATGGTTTCGCTCGACACGGAGCCGAGCTCGGGGTGACGCGCGAGGTACAGCCACCCGGCGAGCGTGGTGACCTGCGTCATGATCAACGTGCCGATGTACACCACAGCCTGCAACGCGTCGGTGTCCATCTGCCCGATCATGGCGGTGGGCACGGGCAGCCACACGATCGTCGCCATCCAGGCGACATTGATCCACAGCAGGGGGCCGGTGACGAACTCCACGTCCCGGTACTGGCGGTGATGTCCCATCCAGAACGTCGCGATGAGGAGGAAGCTCAGACCGAAGCTGAGGAGCTGACCCGAGTGCTCGCCCAGGAATTCCGCGGTGCTCACGTGCGCGGACGCCGCCTCGGAGATGGACTCCATCAGGGGGAGGATGAGCAAGGTCATGGCGATCGCGACGACGGCATCGATGAACGCCTTGAAGCGATCGCTCGGAGTCGGCCTCGTGCGGGGGGTATCGGTCACGGCGTCAGGATAGACCCGAGACGGTATCCGCACACGGCAGCGACAGCGGGCTGTGCCCTACCGTTGTTCTGTGTCGTCACTCGCTCCCGCCGTCGCTGAGGTCCGCCTCGCCGTCCGCACCGCACTCGCCGATCTCCCCGAGGGATCGACGATCGCCGTCGCGCTCTCCGGAGGAGCGGACTCGCTCGCGCTCACCGCCGCCTCCGTCTTCGAGGCCCGTCGTCGGGGGATCCGCATTCTCACCGTGACCGTCGACCACGGACTGCAGGAGGAGTCGTCCCTCGTCGCGAGCAGGGCAGCGGTCGCGGCGGCGACAGCGGGCGTCGATGACGCGCTGCAGACCCGCGTCGAGGTCGACCGGTCGTCCGGCTCGGGAATCGAAGCCGCCGCTCGTGACGCCCGGTACGAGGCACTCGCCGGCGTCGCCCGCGCGGAAGGAGCGTCAGCGGTGCTGCTCGGGCACACGCTCGACGACCAGGCGGAGACCGTGCTGTTGGGGCTTGCCCGAGGGTCGGGCGCGACCAGTCTGCGGGGCATGGCACCCTCGCGCGAGGACGAAGACGGGCTCCGCTGGATCCGCCCGCTGCTCGCCGTGCGTCGCGAGACCACTCGCGCGTTCTGCGCGGCATCCGATCTCGAGTTCTGGGACGACCCCCATAACCTCGACGACCGCTATGCCAGAGTGCGGGTGCGTCAGCGGGTGCTGCCGGTGCTCGAGGCCGAGCTGGGCCCTGGTATCGCCGATGCCCTCGCGCGCACCGCAGAACAACTCAGGGAGGACGCGGAGGCCTTCGACGAGATGATCCACGAGACGATCGAGGACATCGTCGAGCACGCCGAGGCGGGGATCTCGGTCAGCGTCGCCGCGCTCGCCGCGAATCCAGCGGCGCTGCGCAACCGCATCATCCGCCTCGTGGTCGACAGCGAGTTCGGGGTCAGCCTCACGAGGACGCAGACCGTCGAGGTCGCACGCCTGGTGACCGATTGGCGAGGTCAGGGCCCGATCGACCTTCCCGAATGCTCTGCCGTGCGCCGCGGTGGACGCATCGTGTTCACCGCATCCGGCCGCTGAGCAGGACTCGCGGGACGCGGTCGCTTCGCGACCGGATGCGTGTGTGCGCCCTACTTCTTGCCGCCGAAGAGGCCGCCGAGGATGCCGCCGAGGTCGATGCCTCCGCCTGAGCTGCTGCTGCCTCCGCCCAGCAGGCCGCCGATGACGTCGCCGATGCCGCCGGAGGAGCCGCCGTTGCCGCCGCCGAGGATGCCGCCGATCACGTCGCCGATGCCGCCGGAGCTCTCGCCTCCGGTCTCCGCCTTCGACGTCTTGTCCTTGCTGGCGTTCGCGATGAGCCCCATCACGATGGGGGCGAGGATCGGGAGGAGCTTGCCGAAGTCGATGCCGGGGGTCGCCTTGGACTCGGTGAGCTCCTTCGTGACCTGCTTCTCCTTCGAGCCGAGGATGTGCGCGACGATCTTGCCGCCGTCGGCCTGATCGATGTCGTCGACCTTCGCGGCGCCGGTGGTGCCTGAGTGCTTCTTCAGGGCGTTCTGGATCGCGGCCGACCCCTCCTCGGTCTCCGCGTTCTTCGCGAGCCCGCCGAGCAGAACGGCGCCGCCCTGCTCGACCGCGACCTTCGCCTCGTCCCGCGAGACACCGAGCTTCTCCGCGATGTCGTCGATCGGCACCTGCGCGAGGATGTCGTCAAGAGCCATGGTGAATCCTTCCGTCCGGGGCGTCCGCCCGCATCTCCCGCTCAGAGTAGTGCGGATGGTCGGCGTTGGGGAGATATCCGCGGCCCTGCGTCGAAGCACGCGGCGACGTCGCCTAAAATCGATCCATGCGCGCCGCGGAGATCCAGGACGACCTTGCACAGATCCTCGTCACAGAGGAGGAGATCCTCGCCAAGCTCGATGAGTTGGCGGCGCAGGTCGCCGAGGACTACGCCGGCAAGGACCTCGTGCTCGTCGGCGTGCTCAAGGGCGCCGTCATGGTCATGGCCGACTTCGCACGGGCCCTGCCGTTCCACGCACCCATGGACTGGATGGCCGTGTCGAGCTACGGAGCGAGCACCAAATCCAGCGGCGTCGTGCAGATCAGGAAGGACCTCGACACCGACCTCAACGGCAAGCACGTCCTGATCGTCGAGGACATCATCGACTCCGGCCTCACGCTCAGCTGGCTGCTCGAGAACTTCGGGTCGCGCGGCGCGGAATCGATCGAGGTGCTGGCGCTGCTGCGCAAGCCGGAGGCGGCGAAGGTCGTCATCGACTGCAAGTACGTGGGCTTCGACATCCCCACGGACTTCGTCGTCGGATACGGCCTCGACTACGACGAGCGCTACCGCAACCTGCGCGACGTCGCGGTGCTCGCGCCGCACGTGTACTCCTGACCGCCGACGCGCTACGCCGTGGGTGAACGCACAGCGACCCCCTAGGACGCGCGCGATACGCTGATCCGATCATGGATGTGAAGAAGCTCACCCGGAATCCGCTGATCTACGTCGCGCTGATCGGCGTGCTGCTCTTCGGCGGATTCCTGCTGATCTCGAATCTGGGTGCGCCCGCGCAGATCACCACCCAGGAGGGCCTGAAGCTCCTGGACGGCGAGACGGTCACCAAGGTCGTGAACACGGACGGCGATCAGCGCGTCGACATGACGCTCTCCAAGCCGTTCGAAGGCTCCGAGAACGTGCAGTTCTACTACGTCGACGCCCGCGCAGACGAGGTGGTCAGCGCGATCAACGAGGCCGCACCCAAGGACGGCTTCAACGACGCCGTCCCGCGCGCGACCTGGTTCGACGGCTTCCTCTCGCTCCTGCTCCCGCTCGTGCTGCTGGGCCTCCTCTTCTGGTGGCTCCTCTCGTCGATGCAGGGCGGCGGCGGCAAGGTCATGCAGTTCGGCAAGTCGAAGGCCAAGCTCGTCAACAAGGAGACGCCGACCGTCACCTTCGCCGACGTCGCAGGTGCCGACGAGGCGATCGAAGAGCTCCATGAGATCAAGGAGTTCCTGCAGGACCCCGCGAAGTTCCAGGCGATCGGCGCCCGCATCCCGAAGGGCGTGCTCCTGTACGGCCCTCCGGGAACCGGCAAGACGCTCCTCGCCCGCGCCGTCGCAGGCGAGGCAGGCGCCCCCTTCTATTCGATCTCCGGATCCGACTTCGTCGAGATGTTCGTCGGCGTCGGCGCCTCCCGCGTGCGCGACCTCTTCGGTCAGGCCAAGGAGAACGCCCCTGCCATCATCTTCATCGATGAGATCGACGCCGTCGGTCGCCACCGCGGTGCCGGCATGGGCGGCGGGAATGACGAGCGCGAGCAGACCCTCAACCAGATGCTGGTGGAGATGGACGGCTTCGACCCGAACGCGAACGTCATCGTGATCGCAGCGACCAACCGCCCGGACATCCTCGACCCCGCGCTCCTTCGCCCCGGCCGCTTCGACCGTCAGATCGGCGTCGACGCCCCCGACCTCAAGGGCCGTCAGAAGATCCTCGAAGTGCACAGCAAGGGCAAGCCGCTGTCGAAGAACGTCGACCTCGAGGTCGTCGCCCGCAAGACGCCCGGTTTCACCGGTGCCGACCTGGCGAACGTGCTCAACGAGGCGGCGCTCCTCACCGCGCGCTCGAACGCGCAGCTGGTCGACAACCGTGCCCTCGACGAGGCCATCGACCGTGTGATCGCCGGACCGCAGCGTCGCACCCGTGTGATGCGCGACAAGGAGAAGCTCATCACGGCGTACCACGAGGGCGGCCACGCGCTCGCGGCAGCTGCCATGAACTACACCGACCCCGTGACCAAGATCACGATCCTGCCCCGCGGCAAGGCGCTCGGGTACACGATGGTCCTGCCGCTCGACGACAAGTACTCGGTAACCCGCAACGAGCTCCAGGATCAGCTGACCTACGCGATGGGCGGCCGTGTCGCCGAGGAGATCGTCTTCCACGACCCGACGACCGGCGCGTCGAACGACATCGAGAAGGCGACGTCGATCGCCCGCAAGATGGTGATCGAGTACGGCATGACCACGCAGGTCGGCCCCGTGAAGCTCGGCACCGAGGGCGGCGACATGTTCGTCGCGCGCGACGTGGGACGAGGCCGCGAATACTCCGAGAAGGTCGCCGAGCGGGTGGATGCCGAAGTGCGCGCCCTGATCGAGCAGGCGCACAACGAGGCGTACGAGGTCATCAGCGCGAACCGCGACATCCTCGACAAGCTCGCCCTGGCGCTCCTCGAGGAGGAGACCCTCGACCACAACCAGATCGCCGAGATCTTCACTGAGGTGAAGAAGCTTCCCGAGCGTCCCCTGTGGCTCTCGAGCGAGGACCGTCCGGTGTCGGAGCGCCCCCCGATCGAGGTGCCCAAGAAGGACGTCTCGCTCGCAGCATCCGTCGAGGCTCCGGCCACCGCACCGCGCACGCAGCAGGGTTCGGCGGGAGCCGGGCACCCGCGGCCTGCGACGGCGTGACGTGGCCGTCGACAGGGAACGTGTCGAGCGTCTCACCCGAGAACTGCTCGAGGCGATCGGCGAGGATCCGGATCGCCCGGGGCTGAAGCAGACTCCGTCGAGGATGGCCGAGCTGTACTCGGAGTTCTTCTCCGGGGTGGGGGAGGATGCTGCCGTGCCCCTCGCGCGCACCATCAGCGTCTCACGAGGCCCCGCGCCCGACACCCTCCCGTCCGGCGCTGTGCTGCTGCGGGACATCCGCTTCCGCTCCGTCTGCGAGCACCACCTGCTGCCGTTCGCCGGCCACGCCCACATCGCGTACCTCCCCGGTGAACAGGTCGTGGGACTCGGGGCGCTCGTCCGCGTGGTCGAGATCCTCGCTGCGCGCCCTCAGGTGCAGGAGCGCCTCGGCGAGCAGATCGCCGACACGCTCGCGGAGCACCTCGACACGCGCGGCGTCCTCGTGGTGCTCGACGCCAGCCACGGCTGCGTCACGATGCGCGGCGGTCGGCAGCCCGAGGCTTCGACCCTCACGATCGCCGCACGCGGTGAGTACACCGACCCCGCCGCCAGGGCAGAGCTCATCACGCTGATCGGTGCGTCGGCGCTCACCGGAAGCGCGCACGGATGACGGCCATCTGGGGCATCGTCAACGTGACGCCGGATTCCTTCAGTGACGGCGGGCGCTACCTCGACGTCGACAGTGCCGTCGCTCACGGCCTGCGGCTGCGTGCAGAGGGCGCAGACGTTCTCGACATCGGCGGGGAATCGACCAGACCCGGCGCAGACCGTGTCGGCGACGAGGTCGAGCAGCAGCGGGTGCTCCCTGTGATCGAACGTCTCGTCGCCGCGGGCGCGCCCGTGAGCATCGACACGCTCAGCGCCGGCACGGCTGCCGCGGCCGTGCGGGCGGGAGCCAGGATCGTCAACGATGTGTCCGGGGACTGGCCGATCCGGAGATGCTTGCGGCCGTGGCCGAGTCGGGCGCGGACTTCGCCATCGGCCACTGGCGCGGGTTCTCCGCCGACATGTACGCGAATGCCGAGTATCGTCGCGTCGCACGCGAGGTCGCGGGCGAGCTTCACGAGCGCATGGGCGAGGCGGCAGCGGCTGGGATCGCTCCGTCTCGTCTGATCGTCGATCCCGGTGTCGGGTTCGCGAAAGCGGGGTCCCAGAACTGGGATGTGCTGCGCGGGCTCGATGAGATCGTCGCCCTCGGTCCCCGTGTTCTCGTCGGCACGTCCCGCAAGCGCTTTCTGGCAGAGACCCTGCGGCAGGGCGCAGGAGCGGGGGACGAGGTGTCGGAGTCGCGGCGCGACCTCGCGACCGCAGTGACGAGCGCGCTCGCCATGCGTGCCGGAGCATGGGCCGTCCGGGTGCATGACGTCGCTGCCACGCGGGATGCGCTCGCGATCGCGCGCGCCTGGGCCGGCTGAAACCGCACCCCGCCGAGAGCGCGCGTCCCCCGTACGCTAGACACATGGATTCCCTCGATGAGATCGTCCTCACCGGTCTGACCGTCTTCGGCCACCACGGCGTGTACGCGAACGAGCGCGAAGAGGGGCAGGAGTTCACGGTCGACCTCCGATTGAGCCTGTCACTCGAGCAGGCCGCGGCGACCGACGACGTGGGCGACACGGTGCACTACGGAGAACTGGCCGAGAAGGTGGCCGCTGTCGTGGCCGGTGAACCGGTGAACCTGATCGAGACGCTCGCAGAGCGGATCGCCGAGGTGGCGCTGGCGGATGCTCGGGTGCAGAACGTGTCTGTGACCGTCCACAAACCGCACGCCCCCATCGCCGTGAGTTTCGCCGACGTCTCCGTCACGGTGCGCCGCAGCCGCGCCTTCGAGGCGCTGGAGGACATCACCGTATGAGTCGTAACCTCGCGAACCCGCTCGATCGTCCTGTCCCTGCGCAACGGCAGCCCGAGACCGAGGCTGTCGTCGCGCTCGGCGCGAACCTCGGCGACCGCCAGGCGACGATCGAGACGGCAGCAGCGCGGATCGCCCGGCTGCCGTTGGTCAGCGAGGTGCGACTGTCGCGACTCTTCGAGACCGTCGCCCTCACGCTCGACGGTCCCGATCCCGAGGCACCGGGCTACGTGAACGCGGTCGCCCTGGTCACGACCAGGCTCGCCCCGAGATCCTCCTCGGAATGCTGCACGCCATCGAGGAGGAGAACGGCAGGGAGCGCCGGGAGGTGGGGGCGACCGCACCCTCGACCTCGACCTCATCGCCTACGGCGACGTCATCTCGGACGAGCCGCGTCTGCGCCTGCCGCACCCGCGCGCCGGGGAGCGTCTGTTCGTGCTGGAGCCCTGGCTGGACGTCGACCCCGAGGCCGAGCTCCTCGGGCAGGGGAAGGTGGCGGATCTCGCGGCCGGTCTGCGCGCACGGGACGACGAGATGATGGCGCACCTCCGCCGGGGTCCTCATCGTGCTTGCACTGCTCGCTGCGGGTGCCGGCTTCCTCCTCGATCACATGCTGACCGCGACGGGCCGCGTCACCTTCACTCCCTCGCTCTTCCTGCCGGTGCTCCTGGTCCTGATCGCCGCAGCATCGGTGGGTGTCGCCTGGCCGGTGCGTCGCAGCGTGCGATCGGGCATCCGCATCGACCCGTTCCGGGCGCTCAGGGCGGCGACCCTCGCGAGGGCCTCGAGCCTGCTGGGCGCCATCATGGCGGGGTTCGGTGCCGGGCTGCTGGTCTTCCTGCTGTCCCGGCCGGTCGATCCACAGGTAGGGTCGACTGTGGCCATGCTGGCCCTCATCGGGAGCGCGATCGTCCTCGTGATCGCCGCACTCGTCGCCGAACAGTTCTGCACCCTGCCGAAGGATCCTGATGACTCAGAACCCAGAGACCGCGCCCCTGAACCCGGCGGAGGGCACTGACCTCGACGCGCTCGATCGGGGCACCTATTCGGAACTGCGCACCGCACGCAATGAAGCACGCCTCGAGCTCGACGGCACCTGGCACCAGATCTCGCCGCGGTACGTCGTGTCGCAGGTGCTGCAGAACGTGATCTTCCTCGTCTTCGTCGCGGCCGTCGCCGTGGTCCTGAGCCTCGTGCTCGACCAGCAGTGGGTGTGGATCCCCGCCGGCATCATCCTCGTCATCACGCTGTTCGCGCTCATCATCCTCCCCCGTCAGGCCAAGGCGATCGGATACATGCTGCGCGCCGACGACATCGTCTTCCGCAAGGGCATCCTGTGGCAGCGCATGATCGCCGTGCCCTACGGCCGCATGCAGCTCGTGGACATCACGCAGGGTCCGCTCGACCGCGGCTTCGGGATCGCCCAGCTCAAGATGGTGACGGCCGCTGCGACGACCGGTGTGCAGATCCCCGGGCTCACCCAGCAGGCCGCGGAGGCATTGCGCGACACGCTGATCCAGGTCGCCGAGACTCGCCGGACAGGCCTGTGAGCGAGCCGCAGCTTCCGCCCACCGCGCCCGTGCAGGAAGCCACCGTGCCGTCGACGAGCATGGCGAACGGCGAGTGGCACCGCATGCACCCGCTCACGCCGCTCTTCAAGGGCGGCCTGGCGCTGATCATCATCGCGGGCATCGTGATCGCGAACATGCGCGACCGTCTCATCGCGTGGGCCGTGGGCATCTTCACCCCGGAAGAGGCTCATTACGGCGACTACACGGGCGGCGATCCCGTCGACTGGGTGCTCTCGAACAACCTGATCCTGGTCGCACTGCTCGTCGTGCTGGGACTCGTCGTCGTCCTCGTCCTCATCTTCTGGTTCGTCTGGCGCTTCCAGCAGTTCAGGATCACCGGCGACCATGTGGAGGTCCGCAAGGGGATTATCTTCCGCTCGCACCGTCGCGCGCCGCTCGACCGGGTTCAGGGCGTGAACCTGACGCGTCCGTTCCCTGCTCGCATCATCGGGCTCGCGAAGCTGGAGGTGGTCGGAGCCGGCAACGACGCGAACGTCGAGCTGGAGTACCTGGCGACGCCACGAGCCGAGTCGGTCCGTGCCGACATCCTCCGACTCGCTTCCGGGGCGAGGGCAGCACGCGATGCCGCGTTGAACCCCTCGGCGGGCGCACCCGCCCAGACCGCTCCGACCTCCGCTCGTGCCCAGCTCGTCGGGTCGATGAACGACGGTGTCAACGGACTCATCGCGGGCGTCGACCTTGCCGATGTCGTACCAGAGAGCGTCGTGAAGATCCCGACGGGCCGCCTGGTCGGGTCGCAGCTGATCTCGGGACTGTTGTGGTTCGTGTTCTTCGGTGCGATCTTCGCGATTGCGATCGGCAGTGCGCTGATCGGCATGTTCATCGACGGCGATACGGGCGGTGGAGTCGTGCTGCTCGGCCTGGGGCTGGGCATGGGAATCCCGATGGTCGTGGCTGTCGTGGGTATCACCTGGGCGCAGATCTCGAAGTCGCTGCGGTACTCGATCGCCCCCACGCCCGACGGGGTGCGCATCACCTACGGGCTGCTGACGACCGTGACCGAGACGCTTCCGCCCGGACGCATCTTCGCCGTCGAGGTGTCGCAGTCTCTGCTGTGGCGACCGTTCGGCTGGTGGACCATCAAGATCAACCGGATGAGCGGTAAGAGTGCGGCTCAGCAGTCGTCCGGCAGCGGGCAGCAGTTCAACGTGGTGCTGCCGGTCGGCAAACGCGCCGATGTCGAGCGTGTGCTCGCGCTCGTGCTGCCCGACGTGCCGGCCGACAGGATCCCGTCCGTCTGGGATCAGGGAGTCATGGGTCCGATCGAGGACGACCCCTATCGGTCGATGCCGCGGCGTGCCTGGTGGCGACGGCCCTTCTCCTGGAAGCGCCATGGCTACCTGGTCACCGAATTCGGGCTGCTGCTGCGCAGGGGGATCGTATGGCGCAAGCTCGCCGTGTTCCCCCTCGCCCGGCTGCAGGGCGTGTCCTTGAGTCAAGGACCGATCGATCGTGCGCAGCGTGTCTCCGGCGCGCAGGTGCACTCCGTGCCCGGCCCCATCACGGGCTACCTCTCCGGTCTCGAGCGCGCCGACGCGCTGGCGCTCCTCGACGACGTGAGCCGTGCCGCTGCCGAAGCCGCGTCACGGGACACCACCCACCGCTGGAGCCAGCACGCGGTCGCGGCTCCGGTCGCAGGACCCGCGGCGCCGCCCGCCTACGGGGGCCGCCGCCCGTGTCACCGCCTCCCGCTTTCGTGCCTCCGCTCGCGCCTCCGCCACCGGGAGCGCAGCCGGCACCCTACGCGCCGCCCCCGACGTTCATCGCACCTCCTCCTCCGGCAGCACCTCCTGCTCCTCCTGCTCCTCAGGGCGAGTGAGCATGTCTCGCGACGGGCGTCTGGGCGTCGGGGTCATCGGGGCGGGGCGGGTAGGGCCTGTGATCGGGGCGGCACTCGGAGCGGCTGGGCACGCCGTGGTCGGCATCACCAGCGGATCCGATGACGAACGCGCTTCTGCGGTGCTGCCGGACGTTCCCGTGCTCGACGCGCTGGAGGTCGTCCGCCGGGCGGAGCTCGTGGTCATCGCCGTCCCCACGGACGAGCTGCCTTCGTTGGTCGCCGGGATCGCAGAGGTCGGGGGCTGGCAGGTCGGGCAGCTGGTCTTGCACACCGATCCGGCATACGGCATCGATGTGCTGCGGCCGGCCGCAGAGCGCGGCGCCATCCGCTCGCCGTCCACCCCGCGATCACGTTCACGGGGACATCGATCGACGTGCGGCAGTTGCAGGCGGCGTTCGCTGCGGTGACGGCCCCGGCCCCGGTGTTGCCGATCGCGCAGGCGCTCGCTGTGGAGATGGGCTGTGAGCCGGTGGTGATCGCCGAGAAGGACCGGCCGGCCTATGCCGACGCCATCGCCACGGCCACGGAGTTCTCCCGATCGATCATCGGACAGTCGACCGCCCGGCTGCGTGAGATCGGCATCGAGAATCCGGGGGGTTACCTCTCGGCTCTGGTGCAGTCGACCGTGGAGCGGGCCCTGCGCGATGCATCCGACCCGCCTCCCCTGACCTGAGGGTGCACCGGAGCTGACCGCGCTCGGGTCACCGCCCGCCGGAGAACCCGCCGCCTCCGCCGCCTCCGGAGAACCCGCCGCCGAACGATCCGCCGGCGCTCGACGACGTGCCGGCCGAGGGTGCCGAGTAGGTCGCGGCCGCGTGAGACGACGCCACGAACGACGCGAGCTGCATCCGAAGGGCGAACGATGCCGGGTCACCGATCCACGTCGCTCCTCGCCCTTCGTGCGTGTAGGCGCGTTCGAGCACTCCGCCCCACTCGTCTTCCATGCCGAACAGGATCGCGTAGGGGAGGAGTCGCTCGTAGACGTGGATGACGTCGGCGGTACCGGCCGTCCGCCGCTCGGCTCCGCTGTACGACTGCAGCATCCGCAGGCGGTCGGCCTCGGCCACGCGGATGAACTCCTGCACGCCCTGCAGATACTCGTACGTGCGGGCTCCCTCGGCAGTGAGCACCGTGTGCTTCGAGAAGGCGTACAGGCTCGACAGGAGCACGAGGAAAGCGACGAACGACATCACCACGAGCGCGGGGATCGCGGAGAGGCGGCCCGTGCTCGCTCCCCAGATCCCGAGCGTCAGCCCGACCGCGGCGATGCCGATCGCGATCCACTGCAGGATGACGGCGCCGCGACTGCGGACCTTTTCCGTGAGACCCCGCGCCGCCGCCTCGGTCGCACCGCTCTGCTCCAGGGCGCTCATCCGCGCGGCGAACGCCTCGTCCTCTGCGGGGAGGTCGATCACGCCTTCCGCGTCGACGTCCACGAAGAGTGCCTCCAGGGCGTCCTGATCGAGTTCATCGAGTGCGGGCGGGGTGGAGAGACGGCGCAGTCGCGGCTGCTCCGCTTCCGCTCCTTCTTCGATGCGCAGGGCGCCGCCCACGGCGAGATGCACGATCTCGGCGGGTACGACATCCTTCGCGCCGCGGATCATGGCTCCGGCGATCAACGGCGGCAGCGAGGCGGGCACGTCGTACTGGGCGACGACGATCCCGGTGGCCTTCCGCCTCCGTCGTGCGAATCCCGCGACCGCGAACCAGCTCCCGACCGAGAGAGCCACAGCACCGCCGGCCGCGACGAGCGGGACGACATCACCGACCGGATCGGGGGTGCGGGCAGCGGGCTGCGCGACGGTGCCGGCGTCGAAGCCGATCGCGACCGTCACCCCGTCTCCGGCCGGACGTTCGCCGGATTCGACGCGGAACGTCGCGGTACCGTCGGTCACGGTCGGACCTTGCAGATCGCAGGTCTCCGTCGACCCCGAGGTCCCGGTGTAGCAGCGCGTCGCGCCCGTCAGCGCCGCGGTCATCGCGGCGTCGAACACGACATCGGCCCGGAAACGCTCGATGCCCTGTGTGCTGTCGAGCGGCAGCAGATCCCAGTAGAACTCGTCGACCGCGGGCGTCGTCGCTCCTGCCGCGGGCTTGGTCGCGAGGACGATGTCTCGCATCTCGTACTCGATCACATAGGTGGTGAGGCCCTGCACATAGTCGTCAGTGCCCGTCTGGACGTAGAGAAGCCCGTCCTCCTCGTCGGTCTCGTAGGGGACGGGGGCGCCCTCGTCGTCCGTGACCGCGATGATGCGCGTCTCGAGGCTCGCTCCCTCGTACGACGTGGGAAGGCCGCGGACGATGCCTCTGTTCTGGTCGGTTCCGGGGAATCGGGCGACCAGAGTCTCGGTCACGTGCATCCGCGCGCGGCCGTCCTCATCGAGTCCGACACGGTAGGAGGCGTCCCAGGAGGCGTAGGAGAAGTCGTCCACCTCCGCGGAGACGACGGTGGGGAGACCGCCAGGATTCGACGCCGGTACGACGTCACCCGTCGCGGCTGCGACCGGAGTCGGGGCGGCGATGGCGGCGAAGGCGAGAGCGAATGCAGCGAACGCGCGGAGGATCCGTGTGTGGGCCATTCTTCGAGGCTACCCAGCACGCGCCGGAGAGCGGCACGGCGGCTCGGTAAACTGGGAGGGACTTCAAGGAGCCCCGCACATGACTGACGCGTCCGCCGCGCCCGAATCGGCCTCGACCGACCCTTCCACCGAAGAGGACGTCCACGAGCAGAAGGCCGTGCGCCTCGCCAAGCGCGAGCGTCTGATCGAGAAGCGCACGGACGCGGCAGGAGGGGCCTTCCCGGTGAGCGTGCCGGTGACCCACACGATCCCGGCGCTCCGTGCCGAGTACGGCGCCCTCGAGGCGGGAGCCGAGACCGGTGTCGTCGTCGGTGTCGCGGGTCGCGTCGTGTTCAGTCGCAACACCGGCAAGCTGTGTTTCGCCACGCTCCAGGCCGGTGACGGCTCGCGCATCCAGGCGATGATCTCGCTGGCGAATGTCGGCGAGGAGTCCCTCGCTGACTGGAAGGAGTACGTCGACCTGGGCGACCACGTCTTCGTGCACGGTGAGGTCATCTCCAGCCGCCGCGGCGAGCTGTCGATCATGGCGGACGGCTGGGAGATCGCGTCCAAGGCGATCCTCCCTCTTCCGAACGCCTACGCAGAGCTCAGCGAGGAAGGGCGCGTGCGCAGCCGCTACCTCGACCTCATCGTCCGGGAGCAGGCGCGTACCACCGTCCGCGCTCGCGCCGCTGTGAACGCGAGCCTGCGGGCCACTTTCACCAGCCACGACTATCTCGAGGTGGAGACACCGATGCTGCAGGTGCAGCACGGCGGTGCCTCTGCGCGCCCGTTCGTCACGCACTCCAACGCCTTCGACACCGAGCTCTACCTGCGAATCGCTCCGGAGCTCTACCTGAAGCGCGCTGTCGTCGGCGGCATCGAGCGCGTGTTCGAGATCAACCGGAACTTCCGCAACGAGGGCGCCGACTCGACTCACAGCCCTGAGTTCGCGATGCTCGAGGCCTATCAGGCGTACGGCGACTACAACCAGATGGCGGCGCTGACCCAGGAGCTCGTGCAGAAGGCGGCGATCGCCGTCTCCGGGTCGACGACCGTGACCTGGGCGGACGGCACCGAGTACGACCTGGGCGGCGAGTGGGATCGCCTCTCGATGTACGAGTCGCTCTCGGCCGCGTCCGGCCGCACGATCACTCCGCAGGACTCGGTCGAGGACCTCATCGCCTTCGCCGAGGCCAATGATGTCGATCTTCCCCCGCAGGCCACTCACGGCAAGCTGGTCGAAGAGCTCTGGGAGCACTTCGTCAAGGGTGATCTGGTCCGACCGACCTTCGTGATGGACTTCCCCGTCGACACGTCGCCTCTCGTGCGCGAACACCGCTCGATCGCCGGCGTCGTGGAGAAGTGGGATCTGTACATCCGCGGTTTCGAGCTGGCCACCGGATACTCCGAGCTCGTCGACCCCGTGATCCAGCGCGAGCGCTTCGTGGAGCAGGCGAAGCTCGCGGCACGGGGCGACGTGGAAGCGATGCCCGTCGATGAGGAGTTCTTGCGGGCTCTCGAACACGGCATGCCGCCGTCGGGCGGGATGGGCATGGGGATCGATCGTCTGCTGATGGCGATCACCGGCCTGGGGATCCGCGAGACCATCCTCTTCCCTCTGGTCAAGTAGGGCTCGGCAGGTCGTCATCCGGCCGAGCCTCGACGGAACGCCCACTCCGGAAGGAGGGCGATGCCGATCATGGTGTCGAGCAGCGCCGCCAGCGAGTATCGGGGGTCGATCTCGCGCACGCGCTCGAGGTAGATGCCGGCATGAGTCGACCGCCCCAGGGCCCAGGACAACCACGCGGCCGCGGTGAGCGGTGCGGGTCGCGACGCCCGTGGTGCCCGCGCGGCCGCCTCTCGGACGACGGAGAGCGCGAGGCGCAGGCGACCCGTGTCGGGAGCGGGGCCTTCACCCAGGAAGACGCGCCCCAGTTCATCGGGCACCATCTCGCCGGATCTGGCGAACGCCATCTGGGCATCGAGAGCGCGTATTCCGCCCGCGAGATCGGTCGCCCACTGTGCGATGGCGACGTCGCGGAGCAGCGGACGCTCCATGCACCACAGCAGCGCCGCCGTCTCGAAGGGGGAAGGCCACCCGGCATCGTCAGCGCCGACTCGAAGAAGGCGGGGATGTCTTCGAGCAGCGCCAGGGCGGCGATCAACTCGGGGTGCTCCCGTCCGGTCAGACGGACCTCGCCCTCCGGGTCGAGCAGCGCGGCGACGTCGAGCAACGCCCTCCCGACCCTCTCTTTCTCCGCCAGATCGACCACCGGGAGTGCGACGCCTGAGGCCTGGTCTCCGGAGACATCGGCGACGGACGACACGTCAGCCGGGGTGCATATCTCGTCGAGACTCCGAAGCTCGGGGATCGCCTCGATGTAGCTGGACCAGCCGGATGGGGTGACGCACAGTGCGTCGATCACCCGGAGACCCGCATCCTCCGCGCAACCGAGCAGCTCTTCCACTGCCACGACGTGCGGGAGGACGAGGCCGTCTCGCGTGGCTTCCGCTTCCCCATCGGTGTACACGACCGCGGCCATGGCGTCGGTGCCCGGGACGCGCGAGAGGAGTCCGACCGCCCCATCGGCGTAGTGGTCGAGGGGTGTTCCCTCGTGCGGGAGGTCGAGCCGCATCGCGCCCTCGGTGCGGGCGCCGCGGAACGGGAGGAGCACGATGCTCCGGTGGGGTGTGAAGCCGGCGAGGGCGGGGACGAGGCCGAGGAACGCGGCGGAATCGGTGGCTCGAAGCACTGTTGTCATCCCGAGAGTGTCACCGAATCGCGTGCCTGTCGGGGAGGAGACGACTCATTGTGGATGCAGATCCTGAGAAGCCGGGAATGTGCATGAAGAGTGGCTCGCGTACGATGGGGTGATGGACAACTTCTGGCTCGCCGTGGCATGGTCGCTCCTGCCGACCATCGGAGTGAGCGTCGTGTTCGTCCTCGTGCTCCGAGGCATCCTCCGCTTCGACCGCACCGAGCGCAAGGTCCATGCGCAGATCGAGGCGGAAGAGCGCGCGGCCCGCGGTCTCCCGCCGCGCGTCTGAGTCCGACCCATCCGCTACTGTGAAGCCAGCGCGCCGGCTGCGGCGCGCGTCCGAGGTGATCGTCACCGCGGTGGTGAGGGGGAACGATGACCGCGGAGACCTGGGGATGGTGGATCGCCGCCTTCCTCGTGGCCCTCGACATCGTGATCCGCGTCACGGCGATCATCGTGATCCCTCGGAACAGGCGGCCCACGGCCGCCATGGCCTGGCTTCTCGCGGTGTTCTTCATCCCTTTCGTCGGTGTCTTCCTGTTCTTGCTGATCGGCAACCCGCGCCTGCCGCGCGCACGGCGCCGCAAGCAGGACCAGATCAACGAGTACATCGCCGACACCAGCGAGCATCTCCACTTCGGCACGCTTCGGCCGAACGCACCCGCGTGGTTCGGACCGATCGTCCAGATGAACCAGAAGCTGGGGGCGCTCCCGCTCTCGGGTGACAACGGCGCGCACCTGATCTCCGACTACCAGGAGTCGCTCGACGAGATGGCGGAGGCCATCCGCACCGCCGAGGATTACGTGCACGTCGAGTTCTACATCCTCCAGTCCGACTCCTCGACAGACAACTTCTTCCGTGCGCTCGAAGAGGTGGCCGAGCGGGGTGTCGAGGTGCGGGTGCTTCTCGACCACTGGGCGAACCGCGGCAAACCGATGTACAAGCAGACCATCGCCCGTCTCAACGCGATGGGTGCCGACTGGCGACTGATGCTGCCGGTCCAACCGCTCAAGGGCAAGATGCAGCGCCCCGATCTGCGCAACCACCGCAAACTGCTCGTCGTCGATGGGATCGTGGCCTTCCTCGGCTCGCAGAACATCACGGACTCGACGTACAACCTGAAGAAGAACATCAAGCGGGGCCTGCACTGGGTCGACCTCATGGTGCGCCTCGACGGCCCCGTCGTGCTGAGCGTCAACGCCATCTTCCTGAGCGACTGGTACAGCGAGACCGATGTCGTGCTCTCGGAGATCGACATCGCGCACGCGAACATCGGCTCGGGCGACCTCGACTGCCAGGTCGTGCCCTCCGGTCCGGGGTTCGAGGTCGAGAACAACCTGCGCCTCTTCCTCGCGCTGCTGTACGCGGCGAAGAAGAAGATCATGATCGTCAGCCCGTACTTCGTGCCGGACGAGGCGCTCCTGCTCGCGGTCACCGCTGCCGTCGACCGGGGGGTGCACGTCGAACTGTTCGTGTCGGAAGAGGGCGACCAGGCCATGGTCTACCACGCGCAGCGCAGCTACTACGAGGTGCTGCTCAAGGCGGGGGTGCGCATCTGGATGTACCGCAAGCCGTACATCCTGCACACCAAGACCCTCACGATCGACGAAGAGGTCGCCGTCATCGGCTCCAGCAACATGGACATGCGCTCCTTCGGCCTGAACCTCGAGGTGTCGATGCTCGTGCGGGGCGAGGAGTTCGTCGCCGAGATGCGTGAGGTCGAAGACAAGTACCGCTCGCTCAGCAGGGAGTTGACCCTCGAGGAGTGGATGCAGCAGCCGTTGCGGTCGACCGTGCTCGACAACCTCGCTCGCCTCACCTCCGCGCTCCAGTAGGCACCGCAGGCTATCCCGCCGACAGCCGTGCCAGCTACCCTGTGAGCATGACCACAGCGCTTCGTCCCCTCGTCTCCGCCGTCGGCCTCATCGCGGCGGCGCTCCTCGTCGCGGGATGCACCAGCGGCCCGGGTTCTGAGACTCCGACGAGTTCGCCCGCCCCCAGCGCCGGTGGCGTGGATGCCGACGACCAGAACGACGTGGAGGGCACGCTGCTCGACGACGGACGCATGTTCGCGGTGATCACCTGGGGGTCGTCGACGTGCGTGCCGCAGGTCGATCAGGTGTCGGCCGAGGGCCAGACCGTCACGGTGACCCTCGTCGACCCCGACGGCGAGACGCCGCGGCCGTGCACGAAGGACATCGCGCCCCGGGCCAGCCTCGGAGCTCTGCCGGAAGGCGTCGATCCGAAGAACGACATCACCCTGAACGTGACCTACGGCGACATCACCGACGACGTCGACCTCGACGGCGACCCCGCAGCTGCGGGCACTCCGGGAACCCCGGGCGAATACCTCCCGTCCGCAGGGTGGTTCGACGACGGCGGCCTCGTACTGCTCACCTGGGGTTCCTCGTCATGCGTCCCGGTCGTGGAATCGCTCGAAGGGTCGGGCAACGCTGGCACCGTGACATTCGCGACCGACGAAGACCAGGTGTGCACGTTGGACATGGCGCCGCGCGCGACTCTGCTCGCCTTCGGCGACGACATGATCGAGGACGACGGTCCCTTCACGTTGACGCTGGTCGGCGGAGGCCTCGACGGCACGGTCGAGGTCCGTTGACTCGCTCGCAGTGACCCTCATCGCTGCGCGCGAACGTGGCAGGACCACCTGACGACGCGCGGGTCAGAGCATGTGCACGGGGTGACCGGGCGGCAGCGCCAGCAGCAGCGCGCCCGGATCGGCCCAGCAGGTGATGCGCACGGCCGCGCCGAACTCGTCTCCGTCGAGCTCGATCGGGACCGGGCCCGGTGCCGCCGCTTCGGCCGCGGTCCCGTGGAAGTAGTGCACCGACGCGTTCTTGCCCCGTCGCTCCAGCACGCGGCGTCCGGCGCGGAAGCGCCGCAGCACGGAGTTGTCCCACCAGATCTTGCGCCACACCGCGAACCAACCGAGCACCCCGGTGGGCTGGATCACGGCGATGTCGAGGGCGGCATCCGTGATCGAGGCATCCGGGATCAGCGCGATGCGCGCGGGAAGCGTGCCGCAGTTCGCGAAAAGGAGGCTGTACGCACGGTGCGTGTGCAGACGTCCGTCGTCGATCTGGTACACCGCGCGGAACGGCTTCGCACGCGGCAGTGATCGTGCGGCACCGTCGACATACGCGATCCAGCCGACCGACTTCTTCAGATCCGAGCGCGTGTTCGCGATCATGTCGGCATCCAGCCCCATGCCGGCCAGCACGACGAATGCGTGCTCCTCCTCGTCGCCGTCCTCGCGGGTCAGACGCGCCCAGCCGATGTCGATCGGATGGCGGAAGTCGCCGAGCGCGGCCCGGATCATCTCCGCCGGGTCACCCAGAGGCAGCCCGAGGTTGCGCGCCAACAGGTTCCCGGTTCCACTCGGCAGGATCGCGAGGGGCACCCCGGTGTTCGCGATCGCCTCCGACACCGCCCGCACCGTCCCGTCGCCACCGGCGACCAGCACGACATCGACACCGCGCGCGAGAGCCTGCGCCGTCGCGTCCTGCCCCGCATCCTCGACCGTCGTGGGGTAGAAGGCAGGATGCTCCCATCCGGCCTCACGCGACAGGTCGCGCACGGTGGCTCTCAGCTGCTTGCCGTCGACCTTGATGGGGTTGTAGATGAGCGCGGCCTGTCGCGGAACGGAGGCAGGCGTGGTCATGGCGCTACTCTAAACCGGGACGTGGTCGTGTCGCCCCATCCGGGTCGGGTGGCAGGGATGCGTCGCAGGAGGGAGCGGTCGGATGCCCGAGGATTCCGGCGCGGCGGCCCGAGGCGTGCTGTCGGAGCTGATCACGGCCGAACCCGACCGGCTCCGCCGCCGCAGCATCTCCCTCGGCGTTCCCGTGGATGACGCCGAGGATGCCGCACAGACCTCGCTGCTTCGCGCCTGGCGCTCGATCGCGCACCTGGAGACCCCGGAACCGGGACGCGTGTGCTCCTGGCTCGATGCCATCGCCCGCAACGTCGCCATCGATCTCGCCAGGCAACGCGCACGACGGCCGCAAGCCGTGCTCGAGGATGACACGGCGGGGGAGCAGGCGGGCGTCGATGCCGCAGTCGAGATCCGCGTGTTCCTCGACGGCGCTCTGGGTGCATTGCACGCCCTGCCGGAGACGGTCAGGGAGCCGCTGTTGTTGTCGGTGGTCGACGGACTCTCGGCCGAACAGATCGCGACGCGTCTCGGCATCGAACCCGCCGCTGCCAGGCAACGGATATCTCGCGGCCGCAAGGCGATGAAGGCGTGCCGCCGCTCGGGGATGGGCGAAAGCTGAGGGAGGCCGGCGGAGATCCGACCTCCCCGAGTTTCACGCGGTGCCGAAGGGATTGTCGACGACGTAGCGCCAGCCGTGCGTCTCGTCGTGCACCGCGACGTCGGCGGTCGTCCCCGCCAGCGAGACCGCAGACCCATCGGGGCCGGTGCCGGTGATGGTCCAGTCGGCGATCGCGAGTCCGGTGCCCGCGCTCTCGAAGACATGGCGCACCGTCATCGAGATCGGCAGTTCGAGTCCGAGGAACTGCGCGAGCGCACCGCGAACGGCTTCGGTGCCCGTCACCGGAGTGCCCGGTGCGGGGACGAAGACGACGTCGGGCGCGTTCAGGGCCATCAAGCCGTCGAGATCGCGAGCATTGAATCGCTCGGCGAAGGCGAGGTTCAGCTGATCCAGGGAGGTCACAGAAGTGGTCATGGATGTTCCTTCCGAGGTCGACCGTGCGCCGACCATCTCAGAGGAAGACGACGCAGCGGCGGAAGTGTGACATCCCCTTTCGGCCGGCACGTCTGCCATGCCCGCCCCGGCCGGTTCTTCGGCGCGAGACGGGATGCTCGGGCGGGGCGGGGCCGCTCGACGACCCGAGAGGGCACCGTAGACTTGGCAGATGATCGACCTCGCACTCCTCCGCGAAAACCCGGAGATCGTCCGCCGTTCGCAGGCTGCCCGTGGAAACGACCAGAGCACCGTCGACGTCGCACTCGAGGCCGATCGATCGCGCAGGGCCGCGCTCGCCGCCTTCGAAGAGCTGCGGGCCGAGCAGAACGCGTTCGGTAAGCAGTGGCGAAGGCTCCGAAGGACGAGAAGGCGGCACTCGTCGCGCAGGCGAAGGACCTCGCCGAGCGCGTCAAGCTGGCACAGCATGCCGCCAACGAAGCGGCGGAAGCGGCATCCGTCGCACTCGCCCGCATCGAGAACGTCGTGATCGACGGCGTCCCGGCGGGCGGCGAGGCCGACTTCGTCGAGCTGCGACGGGTCGGCGAGGTGCCGGCCTTCGACTTCGAACCCCGTGACCACCTGGAACTCGGCGAGCTCCTCGGTGCGATCGACATGGAGCGCGGGGCGAAGGTGTCTGGTGCGCGCTTCTACTTCCTGCGCGGCATCGGGGCGCGGCTCGAGATCGCGTTGATGAACCTCGCTCTCGACAAGGCCCTGCAGAACGGTTTCGTCCCACTGATCACCCCGACCCTCGTGCGTCCCGAGATCATGCAGGGAACCGGCTTCCTCGGCGAGCACGCCGACGAGGTCTACCACCTCGACAAGGACGACGACCTGTATCTGGTCGGCACCAGCGAGGTCGCGCTCGCCGGATACCACAAGGACGAGATCGTCGACCTGGCCGACGGTGCGCTCCGCTACGCGGGGTGGTCGACCTGCTACCGCCGTGAGGCCGGTTCGCACGGCAAGGACACCCGCGGCATCATCCGGGTGCACCAGTTCAACAAGCTGGAGATGTTCGTCTACACGACGGCCGAGGACGCCGAGGCCGAGCACCTGCGCCTCGTCGCGCTGCAGGAGGAGATGCTGACCTCTCTCGGTCTGGCCTACCGCGTGATCGACGTCGCGGCCGGAGACCTCGGCTCGAGCGCCGCCCGCAAATACGACATCGAGGCATGGGTCCCGACGCAGGGCGCCTTCCGCGAGCTCACGTCGACCTCGAACTGCACGACGTACCAGGCGCGCCGCCTCGACGTGCGGTATCGCCCGACCGTCGAGGCGGCCGACGCCGCAGCGCAGGGCGCGAAGACCCAGCACGTCGCCACACTCAACGGCACTCTCGCGACTACACGATGGATCGTGGCCCTGCTCGAGACGCACCAGCAGGCCGACGGTTCGGTCCGCGTCCCGGAGGTCCTGCGGCCGTACCTCGGGGGCCTCGACGTGATCCATCCGCTTGAGCAGGGGCGGGCCGCGCGGTGACGGAACCCTGGCTGGTCGGCCTCGACGTCGACGGCACCATCCTCCTCCAGGACGAGACGATGAGTCCCGGTGTGCCCGAGGCCGTCGCCCGGGTGCGCGACGCCGGGCATCTGGTTACGATCGCGACGGGGCGCAGCTGGATGGCCACGCGTCGGTACGTCGAAGAACTCGGTCTGCTGGCCGACTACGTGGTGTGCTCCAACGGCGCCGTCACGATGCGCAGAGACGGCGACGACTGGGAGCGGTGGAACGTCGAGACGTTCGACCCGACCCCCGTCCTGGGTCTGCTGCGCGATCGGCTTCCCGAAGCCCGCTACATGGTCGAGCTGGCGTCAGGGCAGCGGTTGTTCACGGAGCAGCTCGACGACTGGACCCTCGACGGCGGCCGACAGGTCGACTTCGAGGAGCTCGGAGCGTTGCCCGTCTCGCGCATCGTCGTGGTCTCGCCCGAGCACGACGAGGACGACTTCCACCGCCTGGTCGCGGATGCCGGTCTCAACGAGGTGTCGTACGCCATCGGGTGGACCGCGTGGTTGGACATCGCCCCGCAGGGCGTCGACAAGGGCACGGCTCTGGAGCAGGTGCGCCTCGAGCTCGGACTCGACCGCGGCCGCATCCTCGTCGCCGGCGACGGGCGCAACGACATCGGCATGTTCGGCTGGGCGCGATCGCTCGGAGGACGAGCCGTCGCGATGGGGCAGGCGCCGGACGAGGTCAAGGATGCCGCCAGCGAGGTCACCGCAGACGTCGAAGACGGAGGGCTGGCGCAGGCGCTCGACACGCTTCCAGCGCCCGCCCAGGTCAGCGCGGGAGAATAGAACTCGGCTAGACTCACGCCTTGTCGACGGATGCGTCCGTCGAGGAGGGTTGTCCGAGCGGCCGATGGAGCTGGTCTTGAAAACCAGTGGGCAGAGATGTCTCGTGGGTTCGAATCCCACACCCTCCGCATACTGAGCACGGTGACCCCGCACCGGTGCTGAATCCGAAAGGCCCTGAGTGAGCGAGAACACCCGACGCCGCCGCACCGTCGCGCGACATGGCCAGCTGGCCACGCCGGGTCCGATCAGCCAGCTGCTCAAGTTCATCGCGATCGGTCTGGCCGTCGTCCTCGTCAGCGGGCTGGGCGTGGGGGCCTACATCGCCTACGACCTCTCCAGCACGGTGTCGGCGAATGCCGTGGAGCTCGACGGCCAAGGTTCATTGCCGCCCGACATCGGCGAGTACGAGGGTGGCTTCAACCTCGTCCTCACGGGTGTCGACACCTGCGAGGAGAAGTACAAGGACCTCTTTGGCGACCGCTGCACCGGTGGCGATGCCGAGGGCACGCTGAACGACGTGAACCTGCTGGTGCACGTCTCGCAGGAGCCGCGACGGATCACGGTCGTCAGCTTTCCGCGCGACCTCATGATCCCGATCCCGGAGTGCACGGACGAGCAGGGCAACACCCACTCCGCGATGAGCAAGCAGCCGCTGAACACGGCCTACACGGACGGCGGACTCAACTGCGTCGTCCAGACGATCTCCGAGCTCACCGACCAGGAGGTGCAGTTCGCGGCCTCCGTGACCTTCGGTGGAGTGATCGAGATCACCAATGCGATCGGCGGCGTCGACGTCTGCCTCGCGAACCCGATCAAGGACCGCTACACCGGGCTCGACATGGCGGCGGGTACCCACACGGTCGAGGGTCTGCAGGCCCTGCAGTTCCTCCGCACGCGTCACGGTGTCGGCGACGGCAGCGACCTCGGGCGCATCGGCAACCAGCAGCAGTACATGTCGAGCCTCGCGCGCAAGATGATCAGCGGTGAGGTGCTCGGCAACGTGCCGGTCATGCTCAAGCTCGCCAACACCGCCCTGAGCAACCTCGAAGCCAGCACCTCCCTCGCGAACAACCCGATGACCCTCGTGCAGATCGCTCTCGCGGTGAAGTCGGTTCCGTTCGAGGACATCGTCTTCGTGCAGTATCCGACCGGGGCGGACTACTCCGACCCGAACAAGGTCGTTCCCGACTACGAGGCGGCAGACGCGCTCTGGGAGGCGATCGCCGCCAACGCGCAGCTGCAGATCACGCACGAGAACAACAGCAACGACGGCGTCGTCGTGCAGGAGCCGACGGAGCCGACCCAGGAGGCGACTCCCGACCCCTCGGCCACGCCGGACGACGTGGTGGCTCTGCCGGATTCCATCAAGGGCAACTCGGCTGCGCAGGCGACCTGTTCCAACGGCAACGTCCGGTGAGCGGAACCTTCTGACGCGCAACCCGCTTGCGCGTTCTTGCAAGATCTTGCGTAAGCTGACCGCATGTCGAAGCGACTCGCCGAGGTGGCACGCAAGGTCGGAGTGAGCGAGGCGACGGTCAGCCGTGTGCTCAACGACAAACCAGGGGTATCCGATGCCACGCGGCAGGCGGTGCTGACCGCTCTCGACGTGCTCGGCTACGAGCGTCCGTCGAAGCTGCGCGGTGAACGTGCACGCCTGGTCGGACTGGTGCTGCCGGAACTGCAGAATCCGATCTTCCCGGCGTTCGCCGAGATCGTCGGCGGCGCGCTCACGCAGAACGGGTACACGCCGCTGCTGTGCACGCAGAATGCGGGAGGGGTCACGGAGTCGGACTATGTCGACCTCCTGCTCGCGCAACAGGTGTCCGGTGTGATCTTCCTCGGGGGCAACTACACGCAGGCGGATGCCGCCCACGAGCACTACGAGCGGCTGCGCCAGGTGAATCTGCCGACCGTGCTCGTCAACGCGCGCGTGCCCGAGCTGCAGTTCGCGACCGTCTCGACCGACACACGGCGGCCGCGGAGCAGGCGGTGCTGCATGTGCATCAGCTCGGCCACCGCCGGATCGGGCTGCTGCTGGGGCCGGAAGATCATGTGCCCTCGCAGCGCAAGCTCGAGTCCGCCCGGCGGCTTCTCGAGCACCTCGGAGATCCGCTCTCCGAGGAGCTGGTGGTCCGCGGTCTCTACTCGCTGGAATCGGGTCAGGCGGGGGCCGCACGGCTCTTCGCGGCAGGGGCCACCGCGGTCGTGTGCGCGAGCGATCCCCTCGCTCTCGGCGCCGTACGCGCTGCCCGCCGCGCGGGGCTGTCCGTGCCGGGAGACGTCAGTATCGTCGGCTTCGACGACTCGGCCCTGATGAGCTGCACGGAGCCGCCGTTGACGACCGTGCGGCAGCCGATCGAGTCGATGGGGCGTGCGGTGATCGCGTTGCTGCTTGCGCAGATCGCGGGTACCTCGCAGCCGAGCGATGAACTGCTTTTCGAACCCGAGCTGGTGCTTCGCGCGTCGACGGGCCCGCTGGTCTGACCGGTCTTCTCGAGGCGGGCGCTTTCGTGCGCCCGCAAGCCATCGCAAAATTTCGATAACTTGTTTAGTTCTTGCAACAACCTCACGGAAAAGCTACATTCGACTCATCGCCATCGACGACGAGGAGTTCCGTGGACACCGATGTTCTGCGTTCTGCCGCACCGGCCCGCGCTCTGACCATGCCTGCGGGCGAGGGGTGGTGGCGCACGGCGGTGATCTACCAGGTGTATGTGCGCAGCTTCGCCGACGGCAACGGCGACGGCACGGGTGATCTGGCCGGGGTGCGCTCTCGCCTCCCGTACCTGAAGAGCCTCGGCGTCGACGCGCTCTGGTTCACTCCGTGGTATCGGAGCCCGCTCGCCGACGGCGGCTACGACGTCCAGGACTATCGGACGATCGACCCCCGCTTCGGGACGCTCGCCGAAGCGGAGCAGCTGATCGCCGAGGCCCTCGAGCTCGGCATCCGCACGATCGTCGATATCGTCCCCAACCACATCTCGGATCAGCACGAGTGGTTCCGGCAGGCGCTGTCCGCCGGGCCGGGCAGTGCGGAGCGGGAGCGCTTCTGGTTCCACCCCGGCCGAGGTGCCGACGGCGGAGAGATGCCGACGAACTGGGTATCCAGCTTCCAGGGCGAGACCTGGACGCGCACGCAGAACCCCGATGGGACGCCGGGGGAGTGGTACCTGCACCTGTTCACCCCGCAGCAGCCGGATCTGAACTGGAACCACCCCGACGTGCGCCGCGAGCACGAGGACGTGCTGCGCTTCTGGTTCGACCGCGGGGTCGCCGGTGTGCGCATCGACTCGGCGGCCTTGCCGGTCAAGGACCCGTCGCTGCCGGACCTGCCCCCGGCCTCGCTCCGACGGACGACCACCCGCACATCGACCGCGACGAACTGCACGACATCTATCGCGATTGGCGGGCGGTCGCCGACGAGTACGAGGGCGAGCGCGTGCTCGTCGGAGAGGTCTGGCTCGACGACGCGGAGCGCTTCGCGCGCTACCTGCGACCGGGCGAGATGCACACCGCCTTCAACTTCGGGTTCATGACCCAGCCGTGGAGCGCGCAGGCGATGCGCGACTCCATCACGCGCACGCTGGCCGAGCACGCTCCTGTCGGGGCTCCGGCCACCTGGGTCTTGTCGAACCACGACGTCACCCGACCGGTCACACGCTACGGACGGGCCGATTCCTCCTTCGCGTTCGAGAGCAAACGCTTCGGGACGGCGACCGATGCCGAGCGCGGGACGAGGCGGGCGCGCGCCGCGGCGCTGCTCGTCGCCGCGCTGCCCGGGAGCCTGTACATCTACCAGGGCGACGAACTCGGACTCCCCGAGGTCGAGCTCCCCTCGACGCGATCGAGGACCCGATGCACTTCCGCTCCGGCGGGGTCGACCCAGGGCGCGACGGATGCCGTGTGCCGCTGCCCTGGAGCGGGAACGCGAGTCCGTACGGCTTCGGCGGACACCCGTGGCTCCCCCAGCCGCAGAGTTGGGCGGGACTCACGGTCGAGGCGCAGGAGCGCGACCCCGACTCGACCCTCAACCTCTACCGGACGGCGATCACCCTGCGCCGCCGGACTGCCGACTTCAGCGGCAGCGACCTGGAGTGGCTGGAGCTCGGGGCCGACATCCTGGCGTTCCGTCGCGGTGACGGCACCGTGAGCATCACGAATCTCGGTTCCGTCCCTGTGCCCCTCCCCGCGCACCACGAGGTACTCCTCTCGAGCGCGCCCCTCGACGGCACGCTCCCTCCGGACGCCACCGCGTGGCTCGCCCTTCGCGCCGTTCCGGCGCGCTCCGCCTGAGCGGTCGACAGCCCTGCACCACCCGATCAGCACCACATGGAAGGACAGACGATGAAGTCACCAACGAAAGCCCTGGTCGCCGGCGTCGCGGTACTCGCGACGGTCGGCGCCCTGGCCGGATGCACCTCGAGCGGCAGCGATGACAGCGCCGACGGCAAGACGGAGCTGCGCGTCGCGACGTTCCCCCCTGGCGCCGACGCCGCGGCCTACGAGGCGTTCGCAGCGCAGGAGAAGCAGTTCGAGAAGGAGCACCCCGACATCGACATCATCGGTGTCGAATACGAGTGGGAGGGTCCTACCTTCGCCGTGCAGCTCGCGGGCGGCAGCCTGCCGGACGTCTTCACCGTGCCGTTCACCGACTCCAAGACGCTTCTCGAGAACGGGCAGCTGATGGACGTGACCGACGCGATCGAGGAGCTCGGCTACACCGACAAGTTCAACCCCATCATCCTCGACGGGGTCACCGGCTCCGACGGGAAGCTCTACGGCTTCCCCCGGCAGGCGTACGCGGCAGCGCTGCACTACAACCGCGACCTGTTCGAGCAGGCGGGCCTCGACCCCGACAATCCGCCGGAGACGTGGGACGAGATCCGCGAGGCGGCCAAGGCCATCACGGATGCCACGGGCAAGGCCGGATACGCGCAGATGGCGATCAACAACACCGGCGGATGGCAGCTCACCTCGCAGACGGTGGCGCGCGGTGGTCGCACGCAGACCGACAACGGCGACGGCACCGCCGAGTCGACCATCGACAACGACGCGACCAGGGCCACCCTGCAGTTCCTGCACGACGTCAAGTGGGAGGACGGCTCCTTCGGATCGAAGGTCGACCTCGACTGGGGCACCATCAACCAGGAGTTCGCCGCGGGCAACATCGGCATGTACACCTCGGGATCCGACATCTACACGGCCCTCGTGCGCGACTTCGGCATGGACTCCGAGATCTACGGCATGACGGTGGTGCCGATGGAGGGCGACGACCCCGGAACGCTCGGCGGCGGCGACATCGCGGTGATCAGCCCGACCGTCGATGAGACGACCAAGGCCGCGGCCGTGACCTGGATCGACTGGTACTACATGCAGAAGCTCATGGACGAGGACGCGGCCGCGCTCGACGCCAAGACGCTGAACGAGTCGGGTCAGGCCGTCGGCACCCCGCTGCTGCCGGTGCTCAGCCGCGAGCTGTACGACGAGTCGCAGAAGTGGATCGCCGACTACATCAACGTGCCGGTAGACCAGATGGCACCGTTCAGCGAACGTATCTGGGACCAGACGCCCGTGGGCGAGCCCAAGGTGAAGACCCAGGAGGTGTACGCGCTCCTCGACGCCGTCGTGCAGACCGTGCTGACCGATCAGGACGCCGACATCGACGCTCTGCTCGCCCAGGCGCAGACCGACGCGCAGGCGAAACTCGACGAGTAGCAGTCCATGACGATGACGCTCCCCGAGCAGCGGGCGGCGGTGGAGGACTCTCCGCCGCCCGCTGCGCGCCTTTCCCGCCGCCGCTCGCCCCTCACCTGGTTCCGCGGCGGCGGGCTCGCGAACCTCCTGTTCGTGCTTCCCATGCTGTTCGTGTTCGTGTTCTTCTCCTGGTCGCCGATCGTGCAGTCGGTGATCATGAGCCTGCAGAAGACGAACCTGATCGTCTCCGAATGGGTCGGCTTCGACAACTACCTCGCTGTGATCGGCGACCCTGAGTTGGGCCGCGCCGTGATCAACACGCTGTGGTTCGCGGTGCTCGCCCTGCTCTTCGGGTTCCCCTTGCCGTTGCTCATGGCCGTGCTCATGAGCGAGGTGCGCCGTGGCAAGGGGATCTACTCCGCGCTGGCCTACCTCCCCGTCGTGATCCCTCCGGTCGTGGCGGTGCTGCTGTGGAAGTTCTTCTACAGTGCGGACCCGTCCGGCGTGTTCAACACGGTGCTCGGGTTCGTCGGCATCCCGCCGCAACCCTGGATCCAGGATGCCGTTCAGGCCATGCCGTCCCTCGTGCTCGAAGCCACCTGGGCGGGGGCCGGCGGGTCGATCATCATCTACCTGGCCGCGCTCCTCGGCGTCCCGCCCGAGCTCTACGACGCGGCCGAGGTCGACGGTGCCGGCATCTGGAAGAAGGTCTGGCACGTCACGCTGCCGCAGCTGCGCGGCATCCTCTTCATCATGCTGATCCTGCAGGTCATCGCGACGGCGCAGGTCTTCCTGGAACCGTTCCTCTTCACCGGCGGCGGACCCGCCGGCGCGACCAAGACCGTGCTGCTGTACATCTACGACAAGGCCTTCCGGAACAGCTTGGGCGGCGACTACGGCGAGGCGACCGCCGTGTCGGTGCTGCTCGCGATCGTCCTCGCCCTCCTCTCCTGGCTGTACTTCAGGCTGACCGACCGTTGGAGCACGACGTGAGCCTCACCACCCGCCTCTCCACCCGTGCCGCGGAGAAGGCCGCCGAGAAGGCCGCCGACCGTGTCGGCGATCGCACCGTCATCTCGGACTCGGAGCGTCGGCGACCCGGCATCCGTATCGGGATGTCCGTCACGCACGTGTTCCTCGCCGTCGGGCTGGTGGTCGCCGGTCTCGGACCGATCCTGTGGCTCGCGAAGTCGGCCGTGACACCGACGCAGGACACCCTGCAGCAGCCTTTCGCGCTGTGGCCGAACGGCATCGACTGGGCGAACCTGTCGACGGCATGGAACGACATCCACATCGACCAGTACTTCCTGAACACGGTCGTGATCGCGCTCGGCGCCTGGTTCGTCCAGCTGTTCATCGCGACGACCGCAGGTTTCGCACTGTCGGTGCTGCGGCCGAAGTACGCGCCGGTGTTGAACGCGCTGGTGCTGGCGACCCTGTTCATCCCCGGCATCGTGCTCCTCGTGCCGTTGTATCTCACGATCGTGAATCCGCCGCTGCTCGGCGAGGTGAACCTGCTCAACAACTACCTCGCGGTCTGGCTGCCGATGGGCGCGAACGCGTTCAACATCCTGCTGGTCAAGCGCTTCTTCGATTCGCTGCCGCGTGAGGTGTTCGAAGCCGCGCGCACGGATGGCGCCGGTCCCTTCCGGCTGTTCTGGTCGATCGTGCTGCCGATGTCGAAGCCCATTCTCGGAGTGGTCTCGGTGTTCGCGATCATCGCCGCGTGGAAGGACTATCTGTGGCCCATGCTGGTGCTGCCGGACCCCGCGGTGCAGCCGCTGTCGGTGCGGCTACCGGCCGTGCAGTCGCAGACCGAGCTCGACGTGTTCCTGGCGGCGCTGGCGATCGCGACGTTGATCCCGATCGCGATGTTCCTGCTGTTCCAGTCGGTCTTCCTGCGGTCGGCGGGGCTCGGGGGTGCCGTGAAGGGGTAGTGGGCGACGCCGTTCCGTCCGCACGGATGTCGGGCGGGCGACCGGATGCAGGACCAGATCCCCGGCATTCGCCCGACATCCGGGCATCCGCCCGACAAGGGTCCCTCGGTGCGCCGGACGAGTGTGCCGGAGGGGCGCTAGGAGTCGTGCACCGCCGGGGGGAGCAGGGCGTCGATGAGGGCGGCCATGATGCCGGGCATGTCGACGGACGGGTCGATCATCCACTGCAGCTGGAGTCCGTCGGATGCGGCCTGGATGACGCGGGCGAGGGTGTCGGGGTCGAGGGCGGAGTGCTGCTCCTCTCCGGCGAAGTTGTCCGCGATGGACTCCCGCAGGCGTGCACTGCGGTCGAGGAAATACGGGTGGGCCGGATGCTCGGGGTCGGCCGCATCCACCGAGAGGCGGGAGAAGAGCGCGACGAGTCCCGGGACCTCGGTGTTATGGCGGATCACGTCGATGAACGCGGTTCTGGCTTCGGTGTCGCTGAGGCCGGCGGGGTCGAGGCCGTCGTGCTCGTCGCGCTTGCGGAGGACCTCGGTGAAGAGCTCCTCTTTCGAGCCGAAGTAATGCAGAAGGGCGGCAGGGGTGACGCCGACGACCTCGGCGATCTCCTTGAGGGAGGCGTTCTGGTAGCCCTTGCGCCCGATCACGTCGAGCGCGCTCTCCAGGATCTCCTCGCGTCGCGCGACACCCTTCGCGTATGAACCTCGTCGAGCCATGCTTCGACACTAATCCTGAATGACGTTTGAAATCTAATACTGAAGAGCATAAGGTTTTCGCAAGGACATCGACGTCGCCCGCGAAAGGAACACAATGACCGAGAACTCGGCTTCCGACCTCACGCTCGAGGAGAAGGCGTCGCTCACCAGCGGTGCGGACTTCTGGACCACGAAGGCCATCGACCGCGTGGGCATCCCCTCGGTGATGATGACGGATGGACCGCACGGCCTGCGCAAGCAGTCCGGCAGCTCCGACCACCTCGGCCTCGCCGACAGCGTCCCCGCGACGTGCTTTCCGCCGGCCGTCGGCATCGGCTCCTCCTTCGACCCGGAGATCATCGAGCGGGTGGGCGCCGCGATAGGGGTGGAGGCCGCGATCGAGAACGTCGCCGTCGTCCTCGGCCCGGGCATCAACATCAAGCGCTCGCCGCTGTGCGGTCGCAACTTCGAGTACTTCTCCGAGGACCCGATCGTGTCGGGCGTGCTCGGCGCCGCCTCGGTCCGAGGTGTGCAGTCGAAGGGCGTCGGCACTTCACTGAAGCACTTCGCCGCGAACAACCAGGAGTTCGACCGCATGCGCGCGAGCTCCGACGTCGACCCCCGCCCCCTGCGCGAGATCTACCTGCGCGGGTTCGAGCGGGTCGTGAAGGACGCCGCCCCGTGGACGGTCATGTGCTCGTACAACAAGCTCAATGGCGTGTGGACCTCGGAGGACCCGTGGCTGCTCACGAGCGTGCTGCGTGACGACTGGGGCTTCGGCGGCCTCGTCGTCTCGGACTGGGGCGCGGTGAACGACCGCGTCGCGGGTATCGCCGCCGGGCTCGACCTGGAGATGCCCGCATCGGGTGGACGCACGGATGCCCAGCTCGTCGCGGCCGTGCGCGCCGGGACGCTCGAGGAGAGCGTGCTCGACACAGCCGCCTCCCGGGCCATCGAGCTCGTGCGCAAGGCCGGCGCGCGTCCGGCTGTGGACGGACCGCTCGACGTCGATGCGCACCATGCGCTCGCCCGCGAGGCGGCCGGTCGGTCGATCGTGCTGCTGAAGAACGAGGGCGCGCTGCTGCCGCTCGCCCCCGAGCAGCGAATCGCCGTGATCGGCGCGTTCGCGACGGAGCCGCGCTTCCAAGGGGCGGGTTCATCGCTGATCAACCCCACCCGGGTCGACAAGGCCCTCGACGAGCTGCGCGCGGTCGGCGGAGACAACGTCAGCTACGCGGCAGGCTTCGCGGTCGAGGGCGGAGCCATCGCTGCCTCTGGACGGACTGCCGACGACCTTCGGGCCGAGGCGGTCGAGACCGCCGGTGCGGCGGACGTGGCGGTGCTCTTCCTCGGTCTCCCGGCGGCAGAGGAGTCGGAGGGGTTCGATCGTGAGCACATCGACCTTCCCGCGGAGCAGCTCGCCGTGCTGGATGCGGTGCTCGAGGTGAACCGACGCGTCGTGGTCGTGCTCTCCAACGGTGGCGTGGTGGCCCTGCCTTTCGCCGACCGTGTTCCGGCGATCGTCGAGGGCTGGTTGCTCGGACAAGCCGGGGGCAGCGCCGTCGCCGATGTGCTCTACGGCGCCGTCAACCCCTCCGGAAAGCTGACCGAGACCGTGCCCGTGCGTCTGGAGGACAACCCGTCCTTCGGCAACTTTCCCGGAGAGTTCGGCCACGTGCGCTACGGCGAGGGCCTGCTGGTCGGGTACCGGTGGTACGACGCGAAGGGCCTCGATGTGACCTTCCCGTTCGGCCACGGGCTGTCGTACACGAGCTTCGACTATGCGCCGGCGACCGTCGAAGTGGGCGCGAGCGGAGACATCGTCGTGGGGGTCGATGTCACGAACTCGGGCGATCGTGACGGGCGCGAGGTCGTGCAGGTATATGTGGCGCCGGAGCAGTCGATCGTGCAGCGTGCGCCGCGTGAGCTCAAGGCATTCGCCTCGGTCGCGCTCGCCGCGGGGGAGACCCGTACGGTCGAGCTGGTCGTGCGCCGGGAAGACCTCGCCTACTGGGACGTGCGTGTCGACCGGTGGATCGTCGAGGGCGGCACGTACGTCGTCGATGTGGCCGTATCGAGCCGTGACATCCGGTCGACATCGACCGTCGACCTCGCCGGCGACGAGGTGCGTCAGGAACTCACCATGAACTCTTCGGTGGGCGATCTCATGGCGCATCCGGTCGCGGGGCCCATCGTGCAGCAGGCGCTCGGCGGTCTGATGGGCGGGCAGGCCGGCGATGCGGCGGCGGCGTCGATGATGCCGAATGACGAAGCAATGGAGAAGATGATGGCCTCGTTCCCGATCGGTCGACTCGCCGGGTTCCCTGGCCTGCCTGTGACCTTCGAGCAGATCGAGCAGCTGATCGCGTCGGCAAACGCGGAGGGATAAGTTCGAGCGGGCTCCGGCTCACGCGGGAGCCCCCACGGTCAAAGAGATGCGGCACCCGGGAACATGTCCCGGGTGCCGCATCTGGCTAGATCACGATCAGTGCTTCACGCCCTTCCGTCGTGCGACGAACACAGCGCCGCCGGCGATGAGCGGTCCCAGGCCGAGAAGCGCGGCCGTGCCCGCTGCGAACGACGAGCCGGTCTGCGCCAGTCCCGTCGGAGGGGTGGTCGGAGGGGTCGTCGGCGGCGTGGCCGGAGGCGTCTCCGGTGTGGTGGGCGGCGGTACCAGGGTCGTCGGGTTCTCGAGGTCGACGGCGAGTGCCTGGTCGGCGTCGGTCACGGTGACGGTGGCGGTGGTGCCGAGGGTCTTGCCGCCTGCGGTGAAGACGGGGTCGCCGTACTTCACGGTGCCCTGGTCGGTGGTGACCGATTTGGGTGCGACTTCGGTGAAGGTGACCTCGGTGCCGACCGGGAGGGTGGCGTCGATCGCGGCGGTGTCGCCGTCGGCGATCGTGAGGTCGCCTTCGGTCGCGGTGCCGTCGACGGTGTACGCGTAGTGGACCGTGTACTTCGCGTCGGGGACCAGTGCGGCGCCCGCGCCGGTGACGTGCTTCGTCACCGAGACCGTGCCGGTGGGCGGCGGTACGACGAGAGCGGAGTTGTCGAGCGTGAGCGCGACGGTGGTGTTGTCGCCCGGTGTGACGGAGTAGGTCCCGTCACCGTTGTCGGTGACGCCAGGGCCGGAGATCGTGTAGTCGGCCCAGTCGACCCCCGCGATGGTGGGGATATCGACCTCGGAGATCACGAACGTCGATCCGATCGGGTACCGCTCGGACTGCACGCGGTTGGCCTCTCCGGCCTTGACGGTCATGTCTCGGGCGTCGCCTGCGACGGTGTAGTGCACGGTGAACTCGGTGTCTGCGGGAACGAGCGATGCGCCCTCGCCGGAGACGGCCTTGGCGATCGAGAAGCGCGCGTAGGACTTGGCATCTCCGTCACCGCCGCCCGATGCCTGGTATGTGAAGGTCGTGCCCACCGTCGTGGACTGCACGGTCGCCTCGTTGGCGTAGGCGTCGCCGGGGAAGAAGGACCCGTCGGGCGTGGTGTAGTAGATGACCTGATACGCGCGAGCCTGGTCTGCCGGGACATTGCCGATGGTGAGGGTGAACGACTTGCCGCCCGCGGCGAAGGTGTTCTGCACGAAGTCCGACGCAGGAACAGCGGTGGCGGGCCCGGTGAGGTTGCCGTTGCCGTCGACGGCACGCCATTCGGCGCGCACCTGCCCTGTCAGCGTGTGGTTCTCGAGCTGCAGCGAGCCGGGCACGAGAGTGTCCTGGATCGTGAACTGCCCGCCAGAGGCGACGGAGCTGGGGACATTGATCGTCCAGCCCCAGACGCCTTTGTCGAACGACTGCCATCCGTCCTTCGACACCTTGGTCGGGGCGGGGCTGGTGCCGACGATCGGTCCGCCTCCCGGAATCCCCACCGGCACGAACGTGTTGCCGATCTGGAACTCGAGGGTCGAGTCCGTGGTCGACTTGATGGCCTGAGCCTTGAACCAGAGGCTTCCGCTGATGTCTTCCTTGCCGTTGACGAAGTCCGTCAGCGTGCAGGTGAGGACCGGTGCGGCATCCTCGCTGATCGTGCAGGTACCGACCAGATCCCCCGCGGGGTTGTTGAGGTCGAATGCACCACCCGCGATATTGTGCAGCTCGGTCGGCAGCGTCATCCCGAACGTCTCACCTCCGACCGCGCCGTTGGGCACGGACCAGTCGGCCGTCACGGTGAAGATGTCACCGACCTCCGCGGGAGCCGACTCCCCGGTGTCGAACGCCATCTGCACGTTCGTGATCGCGTCGGGATATGTGTACGTGGCGGCTGAAGCCGTAGCCCCGGCGGAGATGACCCCCAGCGTCGCCAGCCCCACCACCGTCACCGATGATAAGAGCTTCTTGAGCGATTTGATGCGCATTTCGTTCCCCTAACGGCCCCCAGGCCCATTGCGCTTAATGTTTGACGAGTAAGATGTTACTGCATGAAACGGCAGCTGTCATATGTGGTCGATTCTCGTGGGGGAAGGGCGGCGGTCAGCCGTCGAGTCGTCCCCGTCGGATGACCAGAGCGGACGTGACCGCAAGCGCCACCAAGGCCGCGACGAGCGCCGCGCCCAAACCGGTGATGACGGGAGCGACGACTGCCCGCGTGGCGGTCGGTCCTTCAGCTGACACGGCATCGCCGGCGCCGACGTATTCCGGTTGCGCTGGGTCGCCCTGCGGTGGGGTGAGATCCACGCCCTGTCCGCGCTCGGCGCGGGAAGCTTCGGGGCGTTGTGGCGTCTCTCCGTCGGGCGACATCGAAGACGCGTCGGTGGTCGCCGAGTCGGCCAGCGGCGCGACGCCCGCGACGGGTTCTGCGGACGTCGACGTGTCGGCCGCATCGAGCGCAGGGCTCTCCTCTTGGCTCGACGGGCCGGCGTCGGACAGAGAGCCGGGCGCGGCCGCGGGATCCGGTGCCGGGTCCGGAGCCGGCGCGGGCGGAGGAGCGGGGGCGGCCTGTTCCGGAGTGACCGGGATCGCCGGGGCGGTCGGGCCGGTCGGAGCGCCCGGGTCGGCCGGAGTGCCCGGATCGGTCGGAGTGACCGGGTCGGTCGGGCCTGCCGGATCGGTTGGAGTGCCCGGGTCGGTCGGGTCCGTCGGGCCGGTCGGAGCGCCCGGGTCGGCCGGAGTGCCCGGGTCGGCCGGAGTGCCCGGGTCGGCCGGAGTGACCGGGTCGGTCGGATCGGTCGGAGTGACCGGGTCGGTCGGGCCCGCCGGATCGGTCGGAGCGCCGGGGTCGCCGGGGTATCGCCCTCGCCATGCCCGGGTGTCGGGAGCCCGGGCATGACGATGGGTGCGCCGCCGGGGATTCCCACGCTCACGAGATCCACCCCGATGCGGAAGCCGAGGCTCGAGCCCGCAGAGGCGGTCGCGGCGACGGCCGGGAAGTGGAGCGAGCCCTCGACGCCCTCCCTCCTGCGATGGACTGCCCCCAGCAGTGTGCAGGTGAGTGCCGGGCCGGCGCCCCCACCGACGGCGCAGGTGGCCGCGGGCTGTCCGTGGGTGTCGGAGGCGACGAAAGGCACTTCGTCCACGCCGCGCAACTCCGGCGGCAGGACCATGTCGAACCTCGCACCGCGATCCGCTCCGGCGGGCACGGCCCAGTCCGCCGTGATCTGGAACGCCCCTCCGACGTATGCGGCGTCGGCGCCGTCCGCGAATTCCAGGTGGATGTCGGTGAACGCCCCCGCGTCGTCGGCCGCGAGTGCCGTCGAGCTCGCCGAGGCGATGCCGATCGCCACGAGCCCCATCGCCGTCGTCGGCGCGATGACGCGCCACATCGTCTTCTTTCGCATGTCGCCATGCCTCCCCAGTATCGATACCCCTGAGGCGCGTCCCCACGCGCACAGTAAAGTATTACACGACACCGGTGCGAGGGGTTCACCGCGAGAAGGGGTGAGGCTGTGAGGTCAGCCCGTGGTGGAGCGGCGCACGATGAGTTCGGGTGGGAAGACCGTCTGCCGCGGGATGCTGTCGGGGTCGGCTGCCTCTTCGAGCACGATGCGGAGCGCGGTGCGTCCGATCATCCGGCTCGGCTGCCGGATCGAGGAGAGCGGAACGGCGGCCGCGGCGGCGAACGGGATGTCGTCGAATCCGATCAGGGCGATCTCGTCGGGGACGAGCACCCGGCCACCTGCGGCGAGGGACTGCAGCAGACCGAGCGCCAGGAGATCGTTGGCGGCGAACAGCGCGTCAGGCCATTCACGACGCGGACGGGTGAGGAGCCGCGCTCCTGCCGCGGCGCCCTCCTCCACGGTCATGGCCGCCGTGGGGACGACCTCCAGGTCGACGTGTACGGAGGCGTTCTCGGCGGCGGCGCGCGCGCCGGCCAGTCGATCGGTCACCTGGCGCATGTCGAAGGGGCCGCCGACGAAGGCGATGCGGCGTCGCCCGACCTCGATCAGATGCTCCACGGCGAGCCTTCCGCCGGCGACGCTGTCGACGGAGACGGAGGAGAACCCGCTGTCTGCGCTGAACCTGTCGACGAGCACCGTCGCGATGCCGCTCGCACGGAACCGACGCAGCTGCGTCATCACGTCGCCGTATGGCGCGATCAGCAGACCGCGCACCTGCTGCTCGCGGAACAGATCGAGGTACACCTTCTCGCGGGAGGGGTCGTCGTCGGTGTTGCCGTACAGGATCGCGATGCCGTGACTGGATGCCTCGTCCTCGGCGCCGCGGACGACGTCGCTGTAGAACGGGTTCTGCCCGTCGAGGACCACGAATCCGACGGTGGTGCTGACGCCGGCGCGCAGCTTGCGGGCGGCATCGTTGCGCACGTATCCGAGTTCCTCGATGGCGCGGCTCACGCGAGCGACGGAATCGCTCGAGACCTCTTCCGGCCGGTTCAGGACGTTCGACACCGTGCCGACGGAGACGCCCGCACGGAGGGCGACATCGCGGATGCTGACCGCCACTGTTGTCCTCTCGTCGTCGGGTGGATCACGGTTCGGGTATCAGGGCTTGACCTGACGCTCGCATCACATACACTAGCCTGAAACCCACCTGAATCGATTCATCTCGGTTCATTCCGAACATCATCCCCCTCAACGGAGAGGAAAGCCAGTGGCCGACGACGCACACGCCCGCAGTGCTCCCCCCACCGCGCTGGAACTGCATCGCGTCGTGAAGTCCTTCGGGCCGGTCATCGCACTGCGCTCCGGAAGCCTCACGCTCCAGTCCGGTTCGATCCACGCCCTCATCGGCGAGAACGGCGCGGGCAAGTCCACGCTCGTGAAGATCATGGCCGGGCTGTACCGTCGCGACTCCGGAGACTTCCGCCTCCACGGCGAAGAGGTCGACTTCACCAGCACGGCGCAGTCCAAGGCCGCTGGCATCGCCGTGATCTACCAGGAGCCGACGCTCTTCCCCGATCTCTCCGTCACCGAGAACATCTTCATGGGCCGGCAGCCCACGCGCGCCCTCGGCCGCATCGATCGCAAGGCGATGCGCACCGAGGTCGATCAGATCTTCCGCCGGCTCGGCGTCGCGCTCGACCCCGATCGCATCACCGAGGGGCTGTCGATCGCCGACCAGCAGATCATCGAGATCGCCAAGGCGATCTCCCTCGACGCCAGCGTGCTGATCATGGACGAGCCCACCGCTGCCCTCAGCGGCGTGGAGGTCGACCGCCTGTTCGCGGTCGCGAGGAGCCTGCGCGACGAGGGACGCGCGATCCTGTTCATCTCGCACCGCTTCGACGAGGTGTTCGATCTGTGCGACACGGTGACCGTGATGCGTGACGGCGCCTACATCGACACGACGCCCATCGCCGACACCACCGTCGACGACCTCGTGCGTCAGATGGTCGGCCGCGACGTCACCGAGCTCTTCCCCAAGCAGGAGGCCGAGATCGGCGAACCACTGCTCGACGTGCGAGGCCTCACGAGCCCCGGAGTGTTCCACGACATCACGTTCACGGTGCGAGCCGGTGAGATCGTCGCGCTCGCTGGTCTCGTGGGTGCGGGTCGCAGCGAGGTCGCGCGTGCCGTGTTCGGCGTCGACGCCTACCGGGAGGGGAGGTGCGGATGCTGGGCGCCGCGGTGCCGCGCCGCAACCCCACCGCCGCCATGCGCCACGGCCTGGCTCTCGTGCCGGAGGACCGACGCAAGCAGGGGCTCGTGATCGATGCGAGCGTCGGTGGCAACATCACCCTCGCCATCCGCCGCACACTCGCCAGGTGGGGTCTCATCACCACCGGGATGGAGAACCGCGCGGCCGCGCTCTGGGCGTCGCGACTCGAGGTCAAGACGCACGCCCTCGACACGGTCGCGGCCACGCTTTCGGGCGGCAACCAGCAGAAGGTGGTCCTCGCCAAGTGGCTGGCCACCGACCCTCGGGTGCTGATCATCGACGAGCCCACCAGAGGCATCGACGTGGGTACGAAGTCCGAAGTGCACCGCCTGCTCTCGCAGCTCGCGGGCGAGGGGAGGGGAATCCTCATGATCTCGTCGGAGCTGCCGGAGGTCCTCGGCATGGCCGATCGCGTGCTCGTCATGCGAGAAGGACGCATCACCGCCGAGATCGCCCGCGAGGACGCCACCAGCGAGAACGTCATGTTCGCCGCGACCCACGCATCGGAGCAGCACGCATGAGCACCACGGCAACCGCGGCACCAGCCCCCGCGATCGCGAAGAAGCCCGGCGGCATCGGCCGCGCCCGCGAGGTCGGGATCCTCGTCGCGCTGATCCTCGTCGTGATCGCCGCGACCGTGAAGAATCCGAACTTCCTGTTCAGCGCCGACGGCTGGCGCGACCTGCTGCTCACCCCCTCGATCCTCGTGCTCGTCGCAGTCGGGCAGGCGATCGTCATCATCACCCGCAACGTCGACCTCTCGGTCGGCTCGGTCATGGGCCTCACGGCATTCCTCACCGGCCGCCTGTTCATGGACGTCCCCGGCATCCCGATCGCCGTCGTGGTGATCGCCGCCGTGATCTTCGGGGGCCTGCTCGGACTCGTCAACGGTGCGCTGGTGGCGTTCGCCAAGGTGCCGGCGATGGTGATCACCCTCGGCACCCTCTATGCCTATCGCGGCATAAACGTGCTCTGGACAGGCAGCGACCAGGTGCATCCGTCCGATCTCCCGAAGGCGTTCCTCGGGCTCGGCACCGAGCAGATCCTCACGATCCCGGTGCTGTCGATCGTCGCGATCGTCGTGCTGGCGATCGCCGCCTGGTACATGCGCAACACCCGGGGCGGGCGCGAGTACTACGCGATCGGCTCCGACCCCGCCGCCGCGGAGCTGTACGGTCTCAAGACCACGCGCCGCGTGCTCAGCGCCTTCGTGCTCTCGGGGGCGCTCGCCGGCCTCGCCGGTGTCTTCTACGTCGCCAGATACGGATCGGTCAGCTCGCAGGTCGGCTCCGGCTGGGAGCTGGATGCCGTGGGTGCCGCCGTCATCGGAGGCATCGCCATCACCGGCGGTGTCGGGTCGGTGTGGGGTGCCGCCATCGGCGCGATGCTGCTGATGACCATCAACAGGGCGCTGCCGATCCTCGGCATCCCGGACTTCTGGCAGCGCGCCGTCGTCGGCGTGCTCATCATCGGCGCGATCGTGCTGGACCGCGTGCTCGCCGTGCGGCAGAAACGTCAGCTCATCGAGGCGAGGGACGACTCATGACAACCACCACCACGACCTCGACGCGGATCATCCGCGACTACGACCGACCGCTGTGGCGGCGGGTGCTGATCAATCGCGAGTTCGCGATCATCGCCCTCCTGGTGCTCGTCGTGCTCGTGTCGGCCGTGTCGATCCGCGGCTTCGCGCAGCCCATCACGGTCAACTACCTGCTGCTCGACGTCGCCCCCATCCTGCTGATCGCCCTGCCCATGACGCTCGTGATGATCACGGGCGAGATCGACCTCTCGGTGGGCTCCATGGTGGGCCTCGCGAGCGTCGTCACCGGCGTGCTCACCGAGTCGGGAGCACCCTTCGAGGTCGCAGCGCTCGCCGCTCTCCTTGTGGGAGCGGTCGGTGGGGCCTTCAACGGGTTCCTCGTGACGGTCGTCGGACTCCCGTCGCTCGCCGTCACGATCGGCACGCTCGCGCTGTTCCGCGGACTCGCCGTCGGACTGCTCGGGACGACGGCGGTGACCGACTTCCCGGAGATGTGGACGGCTCTGGCGAAGGCGAAGATCGCCGGCACGACGATCCCCTACATCGTCATCCCGTTCCTGATCCTCCTCGCGATCTTCGCCGTGGTCCTGCACTTCACCCCGTTCGGCCGGGGCATCTACGCCATCGGTCTCTCGAAGGATGCGGCGCGGTTCTCCGGCGTGAACGTCGAGCGGACGAAGTTCATCCTGTTCATCCTGTCCGGGGTGGTCGCCGCTTTCGCCGGCATCTTCTACACACTGCGCTTCGGCAGCGCCCGCGGCGACAACGCCACCGGTCTCGAGCTCCAGGTGATCGCCGCGGTCGTGCTCGGCGGTGTGTCGGTGTTCGGCGGCAGGGGGCACCTGCACGGTGTGGTCGCCGCGGTGCTCCTGATCGGCGTGCTCGGAAGCGGCCTGCGCCTCGCCGGAGTCACCTCCGACGTCATCAACATCATCACGGGCGGTCTGCTGATCTTCTCGGTCGTCGCAGCCAGCGTCCTCGCCTGGGCGCAGCGCATCCGCGCGAAAGCGGGACCGCCCCTCCGCGTCGCAGCCTCTCCCGCACCATGAGGCAGCCTCTCGCCGCCGGCATCCGCCCGCGGTGATCATCACGAAAGGAAGAACAATGACGTTTGCACGCAAGAGGGTCACGGCGCTCGCCGCAGTGGCCGTCGCCGCAGCGCTCGTGCTGACCGGCTGCGCCGACACCGGCAGCGGGTCGGGCGACTCCGGCTCCGGTGACGGCGGCGGATCCGACAACCTGTCGATCACGTTCCTGCCCAAGAACCTGGGCAACCCCTACTTCGACACCTCCAGTGAAGGAGGCAAGAAGGCCGTCGAGGAGTTCGGCGGCACCTTCGCCGAGGTCGGCCCCGCCGAGGCGACGCCCGACGCGCAGGTGAGCTACATCAACACCGCGACGCAGCAGGCAGTGGGCGCCCTCGTGGTCTCGGCGAACGACCCGAAGGCCATCTGCGACGCGCTCAACGAGGCGCGGGACGCCGGGGTCAAGGTCGTCACCTTCGACTCCGACACCAACCCCGAGTGCCGCGACCTGTTCATCAACCAGGCGGACTCCGACGGCATCGCGAAGGTGCAGATCGATCAGGTCGCCGAGCAGATCGGCGGCGCGGGCGAGATCGCGATCCTGTCGGCATCGGCCAACGCCACCAACCAGAACGCCTGGATCGAGCTGATGAAGGAGTACGTCGCCAGCGACTACCCCGACATCACGATCGTGGAGACCGTCTACGGCGACGACGACGATCAGACCTCGTTCGACAAGACGGCGGCCCTGCTGCAGAGCCACCCCCAGCTGAAGGGCATCGTCTCGCCGACCACGGTGGGCATCGCGGCCGCAGCCCGCTACCTGTCGACCTCGGACTTCAAGGGCAAGGTCGCGCTGACCGGACTCGGCACTCCGAACCAGATGCGGGAGTACGTGGAGGACGGCACCGTCACCTCGTTCGCGCTGTGGAACCCGGCCGACCTCGGCTACCTGTCGGCGTTCGCGGCCAAGGCGCTCGTCGAGGGTGACATCACCGGCAAGGAAGGCGACACCTTCGACGCCGGCGACCTCGGGGAGTACACGGTCGGCGCCGACGGCGTCGTGCTGCTCGGCGACCCGTTCGTGTTCGACGCGGACAACATCGGCGACTTCGACTTCTGAGTCACCGCGAAGAGGGCGCCGGGGCTTTCAGCCCCGGCGCCCTCTGTCGTTCCTGTCACGGGTGCGGGACGAACCGCTCCGGCGCATGGGTCGCCGCGACCAGGGCACGCAGTCCCTCGAGGGTCGCCGGTGCAGCGCCGAGAGCGCGCGCCTGGATCAGCACGTTGCCGAGCGCGGTCGCCTCGACAGGACCGGCCAGGACCGGCAGTCCCGTCCGGTCGGCCGTCGCCTGGCAGAGAAGACGGTTGAGGGATCCTCCCCGACGAGGTGGATGGCGTCGAGCGTGCGGCCCGACAGGGCGGCTGCGCTCTGGACGGCCCCGGCGAAGGACGCCGCGATCGACTCGATGATCGTCCGCGCGAACGCTGCTCGCGACGTCGGGGCCGCGTCGCCGAGGAGTGCGGTGATGCGCTGCGGCATGTCTCCCGGTGCCGTGAGCGAGGGGTCCTCGGCGTCGAACACGGGCACGGGACCGCTGACCTCGGCGGCCGCGGACAGCAGCTCCGCCAGGTCGATGCTCGCGCCGTCTTCTGCCTCCCACGCTCGCACCGTCTCGCTCAGCAGCCAGAGTCCGGTGACGTTGTGCAGGAACCGGAAGCGGCCGTCCACTCCGAGCTCGTGCGTGAAGTTCGCTGTGCGCGCGGCATCGGTCAGCACGGGTTCGGTCAGCTCCACCCCGACGAGGCCCCACGTGCCGCACGAGATGTACGCGGAGTCGGGCGTCGAGAGGGGAGTGGCCGCGACCGCGGACGCCGTGTCATGCGAACCGACGGCGATCACCGGGAGGTCCTTGCCGATGCGTGCGGCGAGCTCCGGCCGCAGTGTCCCGATCGTCGCGCCCGGATCCACGAGGGGCGGCAGGATGCTCGAGCGGATGGACAGCCGGTCGGCCAGCGCTGTGTCCCACTCGCCGTCGGCCACGCCGAGCAGACCGGTGGTCGAGGCGTTCGTGCGTTCGGCGACAGCTGACCCCGTGAGCAGGTAGGCGATGAGGTCGGGAATCAGCAGCGCGGTGTCTGCCTCGCCCAGGTGTGCGTCCACCCGGTACTGGTACAGCGTGTTGAACGGCAGGAACTGCAGTCCGTTGCGCGCGTACAGCTCGTCGAAGGGGGCGACCGCGTGCACCTCGTCGACCCTGCGGGCGGTGCGCTCGTCGCGATAGTGGAACGGCTCGCCCAGGAGCTCTCCGCCCGCGAGCAGCCCGTAGTCGACGGCCCACGAGTCGATGCCGATGCTCTCGATGCCCGGTTCGCGGCGCACGGCCTCGGTGAGCCTGTCGAGCACATGCTCGTACAGCGCGCCGAAGTCCCAGTGGAGTCCGTCTTCGCGTGCCACCGGTCCGTTCGGGAACCGCGTGACGAGTTCGAGGTCGAGGCGTCCGTCGCCGATCCGTCCGATCATGACCCGTCCGCTGGTGGCGCCGAGGTCGACGGCCGCGACCGCGCGGACGGTCATGCGCGCATCCCCTCGCCGAGTGCACAGCATCCTGCCGAGCGCACGGCGCTTTCACGTGACGTTCTCGTGCGCTCGGGGCGTTCCCGTGCACTCGGCGGAGGAGAGTCATCGCAGGAAGGCCGCGGCGACGCCGGAGTCGACCGGGATGTGCAGGCCCGTGGTGCGGCTCAGCTCGGGGCCGGTGAGCACGTAGACAGCGTCGGCGACGTTCTCGGGCACGACTTCGCGCTTGAGGATCGTGCGGTTGGCGTAGTACTGGCCGAGGTCCTCTTCCTTGACGCCGTAGGTCGCGGCGCGGTTGGCACCCCAGCCGGAGGCGAAGATGCCGGAGCCGCGGACCACGCCGTCGGGGTTGATGCCGTTGACGCGGATGCCGTGCTCGCCGAGCTCGACCGCGAGGAGGCGCACCTGGTGGGCCTGGTCGGCCTTGGTGGCGGAGTAGGCGATGTTGTTGGGCCCAGCGAAGACGGAGTTCTTCGACGAGATGTAGATGATGTCGCCGCCGAGCTTCTGGTCGATGAGCACGCGGGCGGCGGCCTTCGACACGAGGAACGAGCCCTTGGCCATCACATCGTGCTGCAGGTCCCAGTCCTTCTCGGTCGTCTCCAGCAGCGGCTTCGACAGCGACAGGCCGGCGTTGTTCACGACCAGGTCGACACCGCCGAACGCGAGCACGGCATCGTTCAGCGCAGCCTGGACCGCATCGGCGTCTGCCACGTTGGCGGCCACCCCGATCGCGACGTCGGTGCTGCCGAGCTCGGCCGCGGCGGCCTGCGCCTTCTCGAGGTCGAGGTCAGCCACGACGACACACGCGCCTTCCGCCGCGAGACGGGTGGCGATGGCCTTGCCGATGCCGCTGGCGGCTCCAGTCACGAAGGCGATGCGGCCCTGGTGCGACTTGGGCTTCGGCATGCGCTGCAGCTTGGCCTCCTCCAGCGCCCAGTACTCGATGTTGAACTTCTCGGCGTCGGAGATCGGGGAATAGGTCGAGAGCGACTCGGCGCCGCGCATCACGTTGATCGCGTTGACGTAGAACTCGCCGGCGACACGGGCGGTCTGCTTGTTCGCGCCGTAGGAGAACATGCCGACTCCGGGGATCAGCACGATGAGCGGATCCGCGCCGCGGATGGCGGGGGACTCGGCGGTGGCGTGCGCGTCGTAGTACGCCTGGTAGTCGGCGCGGTATTCGGCGTGCAGCTCGTGCAGGCGCGCGACCTGCTCATCGACGGATGCCGTCGCCGGGAGGTCGAGGATGAGCGGCTTGATCTTCGTGCGCAGGAAGTGATCGGGGCAGCTCGTGCCGAGGGCGGCCAGCGCCGGGGCCTTCTCGGACGCCAGGAAATCGAGCACGACATCGGCGTCGGTGAAGTGACCGACCATCGGCTTGTCGGTCGACGCGATGCCGCGGATCGTCCCGGCGAGTGCGGCAGCGCGCTCGCGGCGCTCGGCGGTCGGCAGCGCCTCGAAACCGGAGCGCACTCCGCCGAACGGCTCGGCCTTTCCGTGCTCGGCGATGTACGCGGCCGCGGTGTCGATGATCCAGAGGGAGTTGGCCTCGGCTTCTTCCGAGGTGTCGGCCCAGGCCGTGATGCCGTGCCCGCCGAGGATGCAGCCGATCGCCTGCGGGTTCTCGCGCTTGATCTCGGCGATGTCGAGTCCGAGCTGGAAGCCGGGGCGACGCCACGGGACCCAGGCCACCTTGTCGCCGAAGATGCGCGCTGTGAGGGCCTCGCCGTCGGCCGCGGTGGCGATCGCGATGCCGGAGTCGGGGTGGAGGTGGTCGACGTGTGCGGCGTCGACGAGGCCGTGCATGGCGGTGTCGATCGAGGGAGCTGCTCCGCCCTTGCCGTGCAGGCAGTAGTCGAAGGCCGCGACCATCTCGTCTTCGCGCTCGATGCCGGGGTACACGTCGACGAGCGCGCGCATGCGGTCGAGGCGCAGCACCGCGAGGCCGCTCTCGGTCAGGGTGCCGAGGTCGCCGCCGGAGCCCTTGACCCACATGAGCTCGACCGGGCGTCCGGTGACCGGGTCGGTCTCGGTGCCCTTGGCAGAGGTGTTCCCGCCCGCGTAGTTGGTGTTCTTCGGGTCGGCGCCGAGGCGGTTCGACCGGGCGATGAGTGCGGCGGCGGTGGCGTTGGTCATGACTCTCCAAGACGGGGACGATGCACACGACCGTGTGCTCGTGCTGTTACTTCATGTGAAATCTAACACGAACTGACGCCCAGGTGAAGTGTTCAGAGGATGTCGGTGCGGTCGCGGAACGGGTCGAGCCGCTCGTCTCCTGGATCGAGTTCCGTGATCAGCGCCGAGATGTCGTCGCGCTCGAGGGCGCGGGCGACGGATCGCCGGTCGAGCTTGCTGGAGTCGATGCACACCACGGTCGTGCCCGCGTTGGCCGCCATCGCCTGCTTCAGCTCGGCCTCATCGACGGACACCTCGGACGTGCCGTCGGCGACGTCGAGGGCATCCGCGGAGGAGAAGAAGATGTCGAAGTACACCGACCTCATGCTGCGACGCGCGATGGGCCCGACCAGGCTGCCCGTGGTCGGCTCGGCGGTGCCGCCGGAGATCACCGCCGTCACGCCCTCGAGCGGATGCAGCAGCTGGAAGGACTCGAACGAGTTCGTGTAGGCGGTGAGCCCCGTCCGCGGTCCGATCATCGAGGCGAGCACATTGACCGTGGAGGAGGCGTCGAGTGCGATGCTGCCCCGGGTGGGGACCAGCTGCAGCGCCTTCTCGGCGATGGTGCGCTTGGCGCTCGCGCGGATCGCCCTCCTGGCGTCGAACGGGCGGGCTCTCGGCGCTGCCGTCGCTCCGCCGCGGACGCGCCGCACCCGTCCCTCGGCCTCCAGCTCGAGGAGGTCGCGGCGGATCGTCATGGACGAGACCGAGAACAGCTCGGCCGCGGCCTCGATCATCACGCCCTGCGGGCCGTTCGCGAGTTCGACGAGCTCATCGCGACGCCGTTGTGCTTCGAGATTGCCGGAAAGAGCCATGAGAGGAAATCTATCCGGTGCTCGATCCCGCCGCCCTAGCGGGAGCGCCCGCCGCGGTCGACGAGCGACGTCGGCACGAGGTGAAGACTCGGGTCGGCGAGAGGGCCTCCGGCGATGCGGTCGAGCAGGGTCGTCGCCGCGAGCGTGCCCAGTGCGGACACGTCGTAGGACACCACCCGGATGGGCCGCGGCAGCATCCACGACAGCTCGAAATCGTCGAACCCGGTGACGGCGATATCGGCATCGCGCACCATGAGCTCTTCAAGCGCGCCGACGGTCGCGCGGTTGTTCCCGCAGAACAGCGCGGTGGGTGCGGCGGCGGAGTCGAGCAGCATCGACACCGCAGCGCGGGCGTCTGCCGGCGTGTGCACTCCCGTGATGAGGAGAGCGGGGTCCTGCGAGCGGCCGGCGGCCGCGAACGCCTCGAGCGCACCGGCGAGGCGCTCGTCCATGGTGTAGATCTCCGTCGTGTCGAGCAGCATCGCGATGCGCTCGTGTCCCGCCGCCAGCAGTTCGGCGACCGCGGCCCGTGCCCCGCCGCGGTTGTCGAGGAGCACGGTGTCGGCGTGGATGCCGTTGCCCGGTCGATCGAGGAACACGACGGGTGTGCCGTGCGCGACCTCGGGCGCGAGGTAGGAGTGATCCGCCGACGTGGGCACGAGGATCAGGCCGCCGACCCTCCGCTGGCACAGGTCGAGTGCGACGCGTCGCTCGGTGGCGGGGTCTTCTTCGCTGGAGGCCATCACGACGTGCATGCGTCGGTGCGCGGCGACGGTCGACACCGCCGCCGCGATGCCCATGTAGAACGAGTTCGACAGGTCGGCGGCGAGGAACGCCACCGTGTCGTTCGTGCCGGAGCGCAGGCTCGCCGCCAGGGCGTTGCGGTGATAGCCCAGCCGCTCGATGGCCTCGGCGACCCGGCTCGCCATCGTCGCGTCGACGTTCGGTTCGGCGTTGATGACGCGCGAGACGGTCTTCAGGCTCACCCCTGCCGCTGCGGCGACGTCGTTCATCGTCGGTCTGCCGTTGCTGCGCATCGCCCGCTCCTTCGTCACTCCCACGATAGAAGCCGGCCGACCGTACTCAGCGCTGCGGCGCGACCGACCCGCCGGACTCGTGGGAGGAGATCGCCGCCGCGAAGATGCGGTGGGTCTGCGCGGCCTCCTCCGGACGCACCGTGCCGAACCCGTCGCCGAGTTCCCCCTGGTGCTCGGCGAGGAAGGCGGCCCACATCTGCAGGATCGCGTCGGAGAACCCCGACTCGAAGTTCGGCCCGGTGACGGTGGGCCACACGGATTGACTCCCCGCGTCGATGCGCTGCCAGCTCTGCTCGCGGCCGATCCCCGGCACGTCGACCACGGCGAAGACCTGCACCTCCTTCGGGTTCTTGGTGCTGAACCGCACACTGCCCTTCATGCCGATGGCCTCGAACACCCAGGTGTTCTTCTCGCCGGGAGCGATGCGCTTGGTCTCGGTCGTGAGGGGGAAGCGGGCGCCCTCGTGCGATGCCCAGGAGTGGATGACCGCGTTGTCCCAGGTGTCGCAGGGGAGCGGGGTGCCGTCGGGACCCGGCCGCTCGGTGACGATGTCCTGCAGCACCCCGAACACGGTCTCCGGGGCCCAGCCGAGTCGCAGAGGCACGTGCCAGGTGTGCATGCCGAGGTCGTTGAGCACGCCGGCGGCCCCGCAGTACTGCTGCTGTCGCTTCCAGTTCAGCGGCTTGGCGGTGTCGAGATCGCTGGCGTGCAGGAACGAGCACTTCGCCTCGACGATGCGACCGAGCGCGCCAGAGCGCACGTAGTCGATCGCCCACTGCGCTCCGGGGAAGAACGGCATCTCGCTCGACACCCGCACGAACGCGTCGGGGGTCTCGTCGATGGCCCGCATGATCGCATCGGCGGCCGAGCCGTCGATGCCGAAGGGCTTCTCGGCGAGGAGCGCCTTGCCCGCCTTGATCGTGTCGATGTAGAGCTGCTCGTGCAGGTCGTGCCGCACGGCGACGTACACGACATCGATGTCGGGATCGGCCAGGAGCTCCCGGTGATCGGTGGTCGTGAGGCGCACGGTGTCGATGCCCTGGAACCACGCGAGGGCCGCCGGGTTGATGTCGCACACCGCGACGAGCCGGGGTCGGCGGGGTGGTCGACGAGTGCGGGCCAGCGTCGCAGCGCGGCAGCGAGCTCCCTGCCCATCAGTCCGCCGCCGATGATGCCGATGTTGACGCGGCGGCCGCTCATCGCCCGGCTCCGATCAGACCGAGGGCGTCGTCCACGGAGGCATCCTCGTGGACGACCGCCATGAGGGCCGCGGTGATGCCGGCCGGGTCACGGTGCTGGATCACGTTGCGCCCGTAGACGATGCCGCGCGCGCCCTGCCGGAGCACCTCGACCGTGCGTTCGAGCAGCACCCTGTCGTCGACTCGTCCGCCGCCGCGCACGAGCACAGGGGTGTCTCCCGCGGCTTGCACGACGAGGTGGTAGTCGGCGATGTCGTCGGTCGGGTCGGCCTTGATGAGGTCGGCTCCGAGCTCCCTGGCCTGGCGGACGAGGGTCACGATCCTCGAGGTGTCGCCGTCGACCGCGTATCCGCCGGATCCCGGCTTCGTCTGCATCACGAGGGGCTCGATCATGAGCGGCATCCCGAAGCGTTCGGCATCCGTGCGCAGGGCGAGGATCGACCGGATGCACTGCTCGCGCACCTCGGGGTGGCCGGGGAGGTCGAGCAGGTTCACGCACACCGCGACGGCGTCGAGCCGCACGGCGGCCTCGATCGCGTCCGGCACGTGGATCGAGTGCAGCGGCGACTCCAGCGGATCGTTGTACACGTTCGCGATGTCGGTGCGCAGCACGAGACCCGGCTTCTGCTTGCCGGGGATCGACTGCAGGAGCGGCGCCTGCCCCAGGGTCAGCTGGATGGCGTCGGGGCCGGCGTCGACCAGGGTGCGGACCGTGGCCCGCATGTCTTCGATGCCGCTGAGGAACGAGTGTTCGTGGAACGCGCCATGGTCGACGGCGACATCGAAGGCACGCCCCGAACGGGCGTGGAACAGGCGGTTGAGGCGAGGCTTCGTCATCGAGTGTGCTCTCTGCGTGAGGGTGGCGCGGCGGTGCGCAGCCTCAGTATGCAGACCTGAGACAACGTTGTCAATCGTCCGCCGGCGTCGTACGGAAGGCGGCTGATACGGTGGCCGCACGCGCCGGGTGGGGCTGCGGGAAGGGCAGGAGCATGTCGGCAGAGCTGTACGGATCACCGATCGCGGAGGCATGGCGGCGCCTCGGGCATCGAGGGCAGGCGGTCTCCGTCGAGTCGTCGCGGCGCACCGACGGCCCGGATGCGGGGAGCCGGCGGATCCGCGTGGTGAACGGCGATCTGGAGCTCGAGATCCTGCCCGATCGCGGACTCGACCTCGGGCAGTTCCGCGTTGCGGGCATCCCGCTGGCATGGACGTCGCCGACGGGCTTTCCTCCCGTGCCTGCCGACCCCGACGGGCGCGGCTGGCTCCGCGTTCGGGGTGGGCTGCTCACGACCTGCGGCCTGCTCAGCTTCGGCGCCCCTTCGGTCGATCAGGGCGAGTCGCACCCGCTGCACGGTCGGTACTCGTCGCTCGCCGCACAGGTGACGCGCACCGAGGTCACCGAGAGCGAGGTCGTCGTGGAGGGCGTCACGCGAGAGGTCGAGGTCTTCGGCGCCCACCTGGAGCTGCGACGGAGGATCGTGAGTCCGATCGGCTCCCGCCTCGTGCGGGTGGAGGACGCCGTGGTGAACAGGGGCGTGAAGGAGGTCGAGCCGATGGTCCTGTACCACCTGAACCTCGGCTGGCCGCTCGTCGACGAGGGCACCGTGCTCACGAGTCCGGCGACCGAGGTGCGACCGCGCGATGCGGAGGCGGAGCGGGGACTCGCCACCTGGGAACGGTTCCCCGCCCCTGCCCCCGTCTACCCCGAGCAGGTCTTCCGACACGAGCTGCCGGAGCGTTCCGACGTCGATGTGACGGTGGAGAGCGCGCGGGGACTCGCACTGCGCATCGGCTTCGACACCGCGCAGCTCGGCGCGATGTTCCAGTGGCGAGTGGCGGAGGAAGACGGGCACGTCGTGCTCGGCATCGAGCCGGCGACGGCCCCCACGATCCTCGGTCGCGCCGACGCGCGCGCACGCGGGCTGCTGCGTCCGCTCGCGCCGGGCGCCCGGCTCGACCTCGCCGTCGAGATCGAGGTCACGACGACGGCGTGAGCTCGCCGAACGGCCGCCTCTCGAAGATTCCTGCTTGACAACGTTGTCGAGGGAGTCGCATGATGAGTGGCAATCGAGCCGCGATGACCGCGGATTCAACGATGACAACGATGTCGAGGTAGCAATGACGCACGAACACGACGAGCCGGCCACGCACGGCGGCGCACGCCGTGACGACCGGCGCCGCGCACGGATCACGGATGTCGCGCACCTCGCCGGTGTGAGCATCAAGACCGTCTCGCGTGTCGTCAACGGCGAAGCAGGCGTCCTCCCCGACACCCGCAAGCGCGTGGCAGCCGCCGTCCTCGAGCTCGGATTCGTCCCCGATCGGCGGGCGCGCTCGCTCAAGCGCGGCGACACCGACACCATCGGGATCCTCATCGACGCGATCTCGGACCCGTTCTTCGCGGCCTTCGTCAGCGCGGTGGAGGAACTCGCCGTCGCGGCAGGCCTCAACGTCCTGTTCGCCAGCACCGTCCACGACGCCGCGCAGGAGCGTGAGCAGCTCGCGCGTCTGACCGGCGACCGGCTGCGCGGTCTCATCATCTCGCCGTTCGCGATCGAGGCTGCGGAGCTCGAGCCGCTCCGACGCCGATTCCCCGTGATCTGCGTCGACCGTTCGCGCGAGGGGATCGACTCCGTCATCGTCGACGATTACGGCGCGACGTACGAGGCGATCAGCGGCTTCCTCGCCCGCGGCCATCGGCGTATCGGCTTCATCGGCGAGGAGACGCCGTATCCGACGGTCCACGAGCGCCTCCGCGCCTTCCGTGCTGCGCACGCGGAAGCCGGTATCGAGGTCGACGAGACGCTCGTGATCTCGCAGGGCCGACACCGCGAGGAGCGGTCGATCAGCGACCTCCTCACGCGCCCCGACGCCCCGACCGCCGTCTTCTGCGCCACGAGCCCCGCAGCGATCGCCACGATCCACGTGCTCAGCGCCGACCACATCCCGATGCCCGCTCTCATCTCGTTCGGCGACTTCCAGTTCGCTGACGTCTTCACGCCCGGCATCACCTGCGTGGACCAGGACCCGCGCCTCATCGGCGAAGCCGCCTTCCGCCGGCTCATGGAGCTCGGCGCGGACAGCGAAGCCGAGCCCGCCCACATCGTGGTGCCGACGCGCCTGATCGCCCGCGGCTCGGGAGAGATGGCGCCGGACCGCGAGGTGCCGTCGCGCCCGATCGGAGACCTGCGATGAACCCCGTCCTGCTGCCGCCGAACCCCGTCCAGCACTTCTACCGCGGCGGCGACCGGATCGCGGCGCTGCGCGGGATCGTCCCCGAGACCGACCACCAGCCGGAGGAATGGCTCGGGGCGACGGTCTCCCGGTTCGGCGACCCCCGCACGGGGCTCGCGATCACCGCGGACGGCGAGATCCTGCGCGACCTCGTCACCGCGGACCCCGCAGGATGGACGGGGCCGGTGAGGGGACGGGATGCCGGAGACGTCGGCATCCTCGTCAAGCTCCTCGACGCACGCCAGCGCCTCCCCGTGCACGTGCACCCCGGACGCGGCTTCGCGGTCGAGCACCTCGACTGCCCCTATGGCAAGACCGAGGCCTGGTACGTCCTCGACACCGAGCCCGACTCCGCGGTGCACGTGGGGTGGAACACCGACCTCGACCGCGACGAGCTCGACCGTCGGCGCGACGCGCAGGACAGCGAGTGGATGCTCGCCCACATGAACCGCGTCGTGGTGCGCGAGGGCATGGGCATCCTCGTCCCGGCCGGCACCGCGCACGCCATCGACGGCGGGATCTTCGTCGCCGAGGTGCAGGAGCCGACGGACTTCTCGATCCTCCTGGAGTGGTCGGTGACGACGTCGACCCGCGAGGAGTCGCACCTGGACCTGGGCTTCGACGCCGTGATGCCGGCGGTGTCGTCCGACCGCCTCGCGCCGGAGCACCTCGCCGCGCTCATCAGCGAGGCCGGGACCACACCGGCCGGCACAGGCTTCCGCTCGCTCCTGCCGGCCGCCGCCGACCCGTACTTCCGCCTTTGGGATGCCGCGACGCTCGGCACGCGCACGTCGGTGCGTCCTGCGGGCTTCGCCGTCGTGCTGATCTCGGAGGGAGCGGGCGAGCTCGTGGGAGCCGACGGACGCCTCCCGGTCTCGCAGGGACAGGTGCTGGCCGTGCCGTACTCCTTCGGGGACTGGACCGTCGAGGGGATGCCGCCGTGCTCGTCGCCGAGCCGGGTGCCGGATGGCCGACGACCCTCGCCGCTGCGGAGCTGCGATGAACGCGTACATGGTCGGCGTCGACGTGGGCTCCACGAGCATCAAGCTCCTCGTGACCGGGACGGACGGCCGTCAGGAGCTCGTCGCGAGCAGGCGGTCGCCGTGGCGGAGCGGCGAGCACGGGCGCGCCGAGATGTCGGCCGCTCTCGTCATGGACACGGTGCGGGAACTGGCGCACGAGGCCGATTCCCTGCTCTCGGAGCGCGGGTCGTACCGCGTCCTCGCACTCGGGGTGTCCGGGATGGCGGAGGCGGGAGTCGTCCTCGACCCCGATGGCCGGCCGGCGGCGCCGATCCTCGCGTGGTTCGACCCGCGTGGCGCCGAGGAGATCCTCGCGACGCCCGAGGCCTTCCGTGCCGAGTTCCTCGGTCGGACCGGGCTGCCGGTGGGTCCCCTCGCCTCGATCGCGAAGCTCCTGCACCTTCGCGGCACGGGCGTCGATCTGCACGGGCAGACCTTCCTGAACGTGCCGGAGTACGTCGTGCACTCGCTCGGGGGTCCCCGTGTGGCGGAGTACTCGCTCGTCTCGCGCACCGGCCTTCTCGACCAGGACGACAGCACGCCGTGGGACACCGCGTTCGAGGTGCTGGGCGTCGGCCCCGACCTGCTCGCCGAGCGCGTCGGCGCGGGGACGCCCGTCGGGATCGTCACCGACGACGCGATGCCGGATGGCTTCCGCGGCGCCGTCCTCACGGTCGCGGGCCACGACCACCTCGTGTCGGCCGTCGCGGTCGGCGCGGTCCACAGCGGCCAGCTCTACGACTCGATGGGAACCGCCGAAGCGCTCGTGCGCGTGCTCGACGAACCCCTGCCCTTCGACGCGCGCGAACGCCTCGCCGTGGCGGGCATCAACACCGTCCGCCATGTGCTGCCCGGCAAGTACGTCCTCCTCGCCGGCACCAAGTCCGGACTCCTCATGCGGCGGGTGCTGCAGGTGCTGGGCATCGCGGATGCGCAGGGACGGGCCCGCATCGACGACGAGGTGATGGCGCTGCCCGTCGCGGGCTCCCTCGCCGACGGCGGGTTGAGCGTGACGGGCGCCCGCAACGACGACGGCGTGCTGAAGATCGTCGCGAACAGCGACGGCCTCACCCCCGCCGAGCTGTTCACGGCGACGCTGCTGCACGGCAACGACATGTGCGCCGAGCTGATGGAGGTCATGGACCGCGAGGTCTCTCCTCCCACCTCGACCGTGCTCACCGGCGGCTGGTCGAGCATGGCCAGCATCGTCAGGGCCCGGCGGCGCGTGCTGCCGGACGTCACGGTCGCGACGCACGACGAAGCCACCGCCTTCGGGGCGGCGCTGTTCGCCGCATCGGCCGCGAACAGCGAAGCCGACTTCGAGAGCGTGGCCGCCGGGTTCCGCTCCGGACATTCCGATCACAACCACAGCAAGGGAAGGAGCTGACCCATGTCGCTCAGTTCTACGGTTCCGGTTCTCCAGGCGCGAGGACTGTCGCGTCAGTTCGGTCACGTGCGCGCACTGAACGACGTCGACTTCGAGGTGTACCCGGGGGAGGTGACGGCGCTGATCGGCGACAACGGCGCGGGCAAGTCGACCCTCGTCAAGGCGCTCTCGGGCAACCTCGCCATCGACTCGGGGACGATCCTCTTCGACGGTGCAGAGGCCGACATGTCCACCCCGTCCGCGGTGAGCGCGCTCGGGGTCGAGACCGTGTACCAGGACCTCGCCCTCGCCCCGCATCTCGACCCCGTGCAGAACATGTACCTCGGCCGCGAGCTGCGCCAGAACGGTCTCGCCGGCACTCTCGGCTTCATGAAGACCAAGGAGATGCGGGCACAGTCGCGCGCCGCGTTCGACGAGCTCGGTGCGACCGTGCGTTCGCTGACCTCGCCGGTCGGTGAGATGTCGGGTGGTCAGCGTCAGGCGATCGCGATCGCCCGCGCCGTGCACTGGGCATCGCGGGTCGTGTTCCTCGACGAGCCCACCGCGGCCCTCGGCGTGCGGCAGACCAAGAACGTGCTCGAGACGATCCGCCGCGTGCGCGACAAGGGCATCGCCGTCGTGTTCATCTCGCACTCGATGCCGCACGTCATGGAGGTCTCCGACCGCATCCAGGTGCTGCGCCTTGGTACCAGGGTCGCGAACATCCCGGCGAACGACACCTCGATGGAGGAGCTCGTGGGGCTCATGACCGGCGCCGTCACCCGTGACGCCGCCCCGCCCGCCGACCTCGCGCCCGAAGGCGACCTCGCCGAGGGCACTGACGCTGAGAAGGAGTCGAACCGATGAGCACCACGAAGCCGCCGACCGAGACGGTCGCGATCGGCACGCTGGAGGAGCCGAAGACCGGCTACTTCCGCAACCTGATCAAGGCGCAGGCGTTCCAGATCCTGCTCGTGCTGATCGCGATCGTGCTGGTCTTCAGCGCGTTGGCGCCCGACACGTTCGCGCAGTGGTCGAACTTCCGTCTGATCATCCAGAACGCCTCCATCCTCGCCGTGCTCGCGGTCGGCATGACGTACGTGATCATCACGGCGGGCATCGACCTGTCGATCGGCTCCGTCCTGGTGTTCTCCGGAGTGGTGTCGGCGATGGTCATGCGTGCGATGGGCGGCGACGGGTGGGGCACGGCCGTCGTCGGCATCCTCGTCGCGATCGCCTGTGGCATCGGCTGGGGCCTCCTCAACGGATTCCTCATCGCCAAGGCGAAGATCCCGCCGCTGATCGTCACCCTCGGCACGCTGGGCATGGCGCTCGGCCTCGCGCAGATCCTCACCGGCGGCGTCGACATCCGCGAGGTGCCCTCGGTGCTGACCACGACGATCGGCTACGGGAACGTCTTCGGCACCATCCCCACCATCTCGGTGATCGCCCTGGTGGTCGTGGTCATCGGCGGCGTGGTGCTGCACTTCACCCGCTTCGGCCTGCACACCTACGCCGTCGGGTCGAGCGAACTCGCTGCGCGCCGCGTCGGCGTCAAGGTCGACCGACACCTCATCTCCATCTACACGCTGTCGGGCGGACTCGCGGGCATCGCCGGCATCCTGTCGCTGTCGCAGTTCTCCACCACCGCGATCGCCGGACAGTCGCAGACGAACCTGAACGTCATCGCCGCGGTCGTCATCGGCGGCACCAGCCTCTTCGGCGGCGTCGGCACGATCGTCGGGACCGTCGTCGGTCTCTTCATCCCCGCCGTCCTGCAGAACGGCTTCGTCATCACGGGCGTCCCGCCGTTCTGGCAGCAGGTCGCCGTCGGCGCCGTCCTCATCACCGCCGTCTACGTCGACCAGGCCCGCCGGTCGGCGGCCATGCGCGGCGGTTCGCAAAGCCTCTGGCGCAAGTTCGTCAGCGGGGGCCGGCGTACCTGACGCCCGGCCCACCACCCATCCACACACAGTCAAGAGAAGAACGGTGATCACAATGAAGTGGAACAGGAAAGCGATCAGCATCGCCGCGCTCGGCGCGAGCGCAGCGCTCGTCCTCGCCGGCTGCGCAGGCGGAGGCGACGATGCCGGCGGCGACGGCGGCTCCGGCGGCGACGACGGCTACGAGATCGCATTCGTGCAGGGCGTGGCAGGAGACGAGTTCTACATCTCCATGCAGTGCGGCATCGAAGAGGCGGCAGAGGCCGCCGGTGCCACGGTCAAGGTGCAGGGCCCGGAGAAGTTCGACCCGACCCTGCAGAAGCCGATCGTCGACGCGCTCGTGGCCTCCAAGCCCGACGCGCTGCTCATCGCCCCGACCGACGTCACGGCCATGCAGGCGCCGATCCAGGCGGCGGCAGACGCCGGCATCAAGGTCGTCCTCGTCGACACGACGCTGGAGGACCCCTCGATGGCGGTCTCACAGATCGCGTCCGACAACGAGGGCGGCGGCGCGGCGGCGTTCGAGGCCATCCAGGCTGCGCACCCCGATGGCGGCAAGGTCCTCGTCGTCTCGATCGACCCGGGCATCTCGACCTCCGACGCGCGTGCCGAAGGATTCGAGAACGCCGTGGCGGAAGACTCCAAGTTCGAGTCGCTCGGCATCGAGTACTCGCACAACGAGCCCGCCGAGGCCGCCCGCATCGTGACCGCAGCGCTGCAGGCGAACCCCGACATCGTGGGGATCTTCGCCGCGAACCTGTTCGCAGCCGAGGGCACGGCCACCGGCATCCAGCAGGCGGGCAAGCAGGGCGAGGTCACGGTCGTCGGATTCGACGCCGGTCCCGCACAGGTCGAGGCGCTCCGCAACGACATCGTGCAGGCCCTGGTCGCCCAGGAGCCGGCGACCATCGGCAAGGACGGCGTCGCCCAGGCGCTCGCCGCTCTCGAGGGCGACGCCAACGAGGAGAAGATCCAGACCGGGTTCACGGTGATCACCAAGGAGAACATCGACACCGACGGCGCGGACGCCGTCTACAAGTCGACCTGCTGACACCACCCTCTTCCGGCGGCCGGGGACACCCGGCCGCCGGAAGCCACCACCGAGAGGACACCATGAGCTTTCCTGACCTCGCGGGGCGCGTCGCCGTCGTCACCGGCGGAGCCCGCGGCATCGGCTACTCCCTCGCCTCCACGCTCGCTCGCCAGGGCGTGAGCGTCGCCCTGCTCGACCTGCTGCCCGACGTCGAGGAGTCGGCCGCCAGGCTCGCTGCCGAGACGGGCGTCCCCACCGCGGCCGCCCGCGTCGACGTGACCGATGCCGCCTCCGTCGAGGCGGCCTTCGCGACCGTGCGGGAGCACATCGGCATCGCGGATCTGCTCGTGACCGCGGCAGGCATCACGATCTGGGGTGACTCGGCCGAGGTCGATCCCGCGACCTGGTCGAAGGTCATCGATGTGAACCTCAGCGGGACCTTCTACGCCACGCAGGCGTTCGCGCGCCCGCTGCTCGCCGAGGGCCGCGACGGTTCGGCGATCCTGATCTCCTCGATGTCGGGGCGGGTCGTCAACGTTCCGCAGCACCAGGCGTCGTACAACGCGTCCAAGGCCGCGGTCGACCAGCTGGCGAAGTCGCTCGCGGTCGAATGGGCACCGCGCATCCGTGTCAACGCCATCGCCCCCGGCTACATCCTGTCCGACATGACGCGGCAGTTCACCGAGGCGAACCCCGACCTCGCGGCCGACTGGATCTCGCAGATCCCCGCAGGGCGCATGGGCGAGCCCGCCGACCTCGACGGACTGCTCCTGCTGCTCGCCTCATCGGCCTCGTCGTACCTCACCGGGCAGACGCTGGTGATCGACGGCGGCTACACCGCGATCTGACATGTCGACCGCCTATCTCGCCGTCGATCTCGGCTCTTCCAGCGTCCGCGTCATGGTCGGGATCCTCCGCACCGTGTCGGGGGCGGGGTCGCTCGTGATCCGGGAAGCCGGCCGCTTCCCGAACATCCCGGTACGACGACCCGAAGGACTCGGGTGGGACGTCGCCGCCCTGCACGCCGGGGTCGTGGAGGGTCTTCGGTCGGGTGTCGCCGCAGCGCGGGCTGCCGGCGCGGAGGTGCGGGGCATCGGCGTCGCCGCGTGGGGCGTCGACTACGCCAGGCTGACCGCAGACGGCGTGCTCCGCGATTTCGTCCGGCATCACCGCGACGCCGATGCCGTCCTCGCGGCGCAGACTTCAGCGGAACGCGACCTCGCCGCGGACTACGCCGTGACCGGCGTGCTCGATCAGGCGATCAACACGGCCCACCAGCTCCGGCAGGACCGGGCGGCGGGGATCGGCGCGGCGGACGACACCATCCTGCTGACCGCCGACATCTTCGTGCATCTGCTGACCGGCCGGGTCGGCGCCGAGGTCTCGCTCGCCTCCACCACCGGACTGCTCGACCGTGCGACGGGCGACTGGTCGATCCCGCTCTCCGCAGGGCTGCCGGCACTGCTGCCGCCGATCGTCGAAGACGGATCGTGGTCGGGGTCGACCACCCCTGAGGTCACGGCAGCGATCGGAGCCGACGACCCCGTGCCCGTGTTCGCGGTCACCGCGCACGACACCGCCGCCGCGTTCATGGCCGTGACGGACGCCGCGGACGAGGGGACCGGCGTGGTCTCCAGCGGCAGCTGGGGAGTCGCCGGTCTGGCCCTCGCCGCGCCCCTGCTCGACGAGCGCGCGCGACGGGGAGGGCTTCACACAGGAGATCGGTGCGGCCGGCGACACCCTGCTCGTGAAGAACCTCAGCGGCATGTGGCTCCTGCAGCAGACGCTGCGCGAATGGGCGGAGGCGGATGGCTCGTCCGCAGCGCCCATCGAGATGCTCACCGACCTCCTGGCCGCGGCCGCCGACTCGCACTACCGGGGACGCTTCGATCCGGCCGACCCGTCCTTGCAGGCCCCCGACGGTCTGACGGCCCGCATCGCCGCGGCGTGCACGGCCACCGGGAGCGCACCGCCGACCTCGCGCGGCGACTTCGTCCGGGCGATCGTCGACAGTCTCGCCGCTGCGTACGCCGACACCCTCCGCGTGGCCGCGGACCTGAGCCGACGGCGCCTCGAACGTATCCGCATCGTCGGCGGAGGAGCCCGCAACGATCTGCTGTGTGCGCTCACGGCCGAGCGCAGCGGTCTCCCGGTCATCGCCGGCCCCGTCGAGGCCTCGGTGCGCGGCGTGCTGCTGCAGGTGGCCGTCGCCGCGGGTGACCTGACGGATGCCGCGTCCGCCAGGGGCATCGTCGTGGACGACGGCGACGGTCCTGCGCGCTTTCATCCGGCGGCCGCCGTCGCCACCGCAACCCCGACGATCGGAGATCCTTCGTGAACCACCGCGACCTGTTGGCAGACCTCAGCCGACGCTTGGGCGACCCCGTCATGGAGGCGGCGCTGCTCAGCGAGGGCAACACCTCGGCACGGGATGGCGGCCACATGCTCGTCAAGGCCTCGGGGGCGGTGCTCGGCTCCGCACAGCCAGAGGACTTCGTGCGGATCGCCCTCGACGAGGCGCTGCGCCTGATCGACGACGAGCACACGGGCGGAGCCGACATCGACCGCTGGTTCGACCGGATCGCCGCGGAGCAGGGGCGGCGCCCCTCCGTCGAGGCGCTGCTCCACGCCGTGCTGTACGACCAGACCCCGGCGCGGGTGATCGCCCACTCGCATCCGACCGCCGTGAACGCCCTGCTGTGCTCGGAGCATCCAGAGCTGCTGGTGGACGGGGCGCTGTTCCCCGACCAGATCGTGGTGCTCGGCGCTGCGCCGCTGCTCGTGCCCTACATCGACCCCGGGCTCCCGCTGGCCCGCGAGGTGCGCCGCCTGGTGCGCGCACACGCGGAGCGGCACGGCAGGCCACCGGCGACCGTGTATCTGCAGAACCACGGGATGTTCGTGGTCGGTGCGAATCCGGATCAGGTGCTGGGGATGACCGCGATGGCCCAGAAGTGCGCGCGGGCGATCATCGGGGCTGCGGCCGTCGGGGGCGTGCGTTTCATGCCCGCCGAGGAGGTGCAGCGCATCGACACGCGCCCCGACGAGGTCTATCGCAGAGCGCTGCTGGCCGAGGGGTGGCGCGATGACCGCCGTGACGCTCGAGGGCAAGGTCGCGGTGTTGACCGGTGCGAGTTCGGGGATCGGCCTCGCGACGGCGAACGCGCTCGCCGCGGAGGGCTGCCACGTTGTGGCCGTCGCCCGTGACGCGGAGCGCCTCGCCGCGCTCGCCGCCGACCACCCCGACCGCATCTCCACGATCCAGGCCGACGTGTCGGACCCCGCGGCCGCGACGCAGATCGTCGACGAGACGCTCCGACGGCACGGGCGCCTCGACATCGTGCTGCCCAACGCCGGTATCTACCTCGGCGGTGATCTGGCCGATGCCACGGTCGACCAGATCGCGGCCGTCGTCGCGACGAACGTGACCGGTGTCATGGCACTCGTGCGCGCGGCCCTGCCCTCGCTCCTCGCACAGGGCAGCGGCGACATCCTGGTGACCAGTTCGGTCTCGGGGCATCAGGACATCGAGTGGGAGCCGGTGTACTCGGCCAGCAAGCACGCCGTGCAGTCGTTCGTGCACACGGTTCGTCGGCAGTACGCCGACAGCGGCGTTCGGATCGGCGCCATCGCGCCCGGGATGGTGCTCAACCCGCTGTGGGGCTTCGCGCACGGCTCCCCGGAGGAGGCGGAGCGCATCGCCGAGGGGACGGGGATCCGTTCGGCGGACGTCGCCGATGCGATGCTGTTCATGCTGACGAGGCCGCCGCACGTGGTCGTGCGCGATCTCGTGCTGCTGCCGACCGGGCAACCGATCTGACGGAGGCACGACATGGGCGAGCGCGATGCGCATCCGGTTCCGGAGACACCCTCGATCGTGACGCTCACCGCGTCCGGCGCGATCGATGCGACCTATCGGATCGCCACGCTCGAACGCGGCGCGTTCACGAGGGCGAGCGGCTATGAGCGCGAACTCAGCGGCAAGGGGTGAACGTCTCGGCCGCCCTGGACCTCGCCGGGGTGCGTACGGCGGCGGTCGTCGTGGTCGGGGAGGACGACCTGGCGTTCGCGCAGCGCTCGGCACACCGCGACCTGCTGCGCATCGTGGCCGTGCCTGGTGCGACGAGGGTCAACACCTCGGTGATAGACGATGCCGGTGCGACCACGAAGATCAACGCCCCGACGCCGCCGATCTCGGGCACGGCGTGGCTCGCGGCACAGGCGGCGGTGACCGAGGCGTGCACCGAGCTCGGGGCGGATGGGTCGTGATCTCCGGGACCGTGCCCGCCGTCGACGATGCTCCGGCGTCGCTCGTCGACGTCGTGCAGGCCGCGGCGCGCGGTGGTCGCCGGGTGGCGGTCGACACGAGCGGGGCCGCGCTCAGCGCACTGGCGGTCGACCCCGCGGGCATCGCGCTGATGAAGCCCAACACGCATGAGCTGGCCGAACTGATCGGCACGGCGCTGCGGACGATCGGAGACGTCGTGTCCGCCGCCCGGCAGCTGCGGGCACGCGGGGTCGGCATCGTCTACACGAGCATGGGAGCCGACGGCGTCCTTGTGGTGTCGGAGTCGGGCGTGGTCCATGCCAAGGCCGAGGCGCGGGGGCTGGTGAACACGGCTGGCGCGGGCGACGCATCGCTGGCCGGCTTCCTGGTGGGGCTCGGCGGCGAAGGGGAGGCGAGGCCGCGCTCGCACGTGCGGCGGCGACCGCGGCTTCGTGGGAGCGCATGCCGTCGCGCAGAGCACGACGATCCTGCGCACCCTCGACGACCTGCCGGCGGCCGAGGTGACCCGCGATCCCGATGCCGCCGTCGAGCTGACCGAACCGGCCGTCTGAGGGAGCCCGCCCGACCCGCTCAGCCGACCGGATGCAGGTGGATGCCCTCGGCGTCGAGCGACACGGCGAGACGGTCGAGTCCGTCGATCACGAGGTCGGCGGGGAGCGCGGAGGGCTCGACCGTCCCGGTGACCGCGATGACGGCGCACCCCGCCGCGCGTGCCGCCTGGATTCCCGCGGTGGCATCCTCGAGCACCAGACACCGCTCGGGGTCGACACCGAGCCGGTCCGCGGCCAGGAGGAAGGGCTCGGGGTCGGGCTTGCCCCGGGGACATCGTCGGACGTCACGAACACCCCGGGGGTGGTGAACCCGGCGGCGCGCAGGCGGGCAGTGGCCAGCGGCGCCGTGCCGGAGGTCACGACGGCGCGCCGGTCGGCGGGGATGCTGTCGTAGAACGCCCGTGCTCCGCGCACCTCGGGGAGGGCGACCGCGTCGGCGAGTTCGAGTTCGAGGATGCGGTCGAGTCCTTCAGCCCGCAACCCGGTCGGGAGCAGTCGTGCGATCAGCGTGCGCGCCGGCTGTCCGTGGTTCTCGTGCAGCGGGTCGGAGGAGACGCCGTAGTGCGCGGCGAAGCGGCGCCAGGCGCGGATGACCGAGGCGGTGGAGTCGACGAGGGTGCCGTCGAGGTCGAAGAGCACGGCGTCGAAGCTGCGGGAGAAGAGGGCGGCATCGGGATCCAGCGGCGTCCTGACCCCGAGATCCGCGAGCACTCTCGCCGACTGCTGGGGGTCGACAGCTCCGCATCGATGCGCACCACGGGGATCGCGGGGGTGCGTGGCGGGGCGTCCGTGCGATGACGGTCCCTCGGCTCGCCGCGCGCAGCCCTCCGCGCGGTGAGCAGCTGCGGGTCGCCCTCGAGGTACACCATGCGCAGCGCGGCGGTGCGACCGCGGCCTGCAGGCGCGCCCACTCCTCGCCGCCGTCGAGCTCGGTCGTGAACGGAGCGACGAGCACGACACCTCCCGCCGTGGCGACCGCGTCGGCGGCGACCGCCCGCAGCGCGGCATAGCGCCCCTCGCGGATCGTGCGCGCGTGGTCCGCGCAGCCAGTGTCCGCCGAGCACCGCGTCGTCGAGGGCGTCGAGGAGGGGGTTCGTTACCGCGTCGAGGTCGACGAGCGGAAGGCGCAGCGACGCCGCGAGCGCGCGGCCGAGGGTCGACTTGCCGCTGCCCGCGATGCCGCTCACGGCGATCGCCAGGGGCTCCGGTGGTTGACAGGTGTCGTTCATACCTCCACCATAGAGGAGAAGACACCGGTGTCATGGTTGATTTTCCGCGGAACACCGGTGGCGATGAGAAGAGGACCCCATGACCACCCGCACCGCTGTGAACCCCCTCACGACGCTCGAGCGTCGCGCACTGCAGTCGATCACGACGCCGGAGGGCAGCATGCTCATCGTCGCCGCCGACCAGCGCAACGGCATGAAGGCCGCGATCCCCGATGCGCCAGGCGGATCCGAGGCGATCACCCGCGACGAACTGTCCGCGGTGAAGGCCGATCTGGTCCGCCATCTCGCCAGGCACGCACCGGCGATCCTCCTCGACCCCGAGGTCGCCCTTCCGTCGATCGTCGATGAGGGAGTGCTGGATCGTGACACGGCGCTCGTGGTCGGCCTCGACGCCTCCGGGTTCGAGACCGTCGACGGGCTGCGGTACACGCGCTTCGTGCCGGGCGTGACGCCGCGTACCGTGCGCGAGCTCGGCGGCGGGGTCGCGAAGATGCTCTATTACACACGTCCCGACCGCCAGGACGAGAACTCGCGCGTCTTCGACGAGATCCGTGCACTGGTGGCCGAATGCGAGGCCGAGGGCTGCTGCTCATCGTCGAGCTGCTCACGTATCAGCTCGACGGCGAGAGCGACGAGGAGTATGCGGCCGCATTCCCGTCGCTGGTCGCCGACGGTGCCGCGCTCGCCGTCGCCGCCGGCGCCAAGATCCTCAAGCTGCAGTATCCCGGTTCCGGCGAGGCGAGCGCGGCGGTGACCGCGGCCGCCAAGGGTGTGCCGTGGGCCGTGCTCTCGGCCGGCGTGGATCACGAGACCTTCATCGTGCAGGTGTCCGAGGCGGTCAGCCACGGCGCGGCAGGGGCCATGGCCGGACGGTCGCTGTGGAAGGACAGCCTGTCGTACGATCCCGCGCGCCGCGAGGAGCTGCTGACCACCCGGGCGCTGCCTCGGCTGCGCGAGCTCGCCGACGCGGTCGACGGGCGCAGGTGAGGCCCGGGCGCCGGTAGGGTGGCGGAGGCGACCCCGGCCCGGGGTGAGGAGGTGCCCGTGACGACCATGCGCGATGTCGCCGCGCACGCAGGCGTCAGCACCAAGACGGTGTCGCGGGTGTTCAACGACGACCCGCACGTGCTGCCGCACACGCGAGCGCTGGTGGAGCAGGCGATGCGCGAGCTCAACTACGTGCCCAACGTTCTGGCGACCACCTTCCGTGCCGGGCGTACGTCGGTCATCGGCGTCGCCGTGCCGGACATCGTCGACCCCTTCTTCGCCTCGATCGCCCGGGCCATCGAAGACGTCGCGCGCGAGCGCGGTCTCTCCACGCTGGTCACGAGCCTCGGCGACGAGCCCGACGACGAACGGGCCGCGATCGAGTCGATGCTCGGTCGTCAGCTCTCCGGCCTGGTCGTCGCGCCTGTCGGCGTCGACCACTCCTGGCTCGACCGCTGGCGGGAGCACACCCCATCGTGTTCGTCGACCGCGCCCCCGTCGGCCTCGAGGCCGACACGTTCATCGAGGCCGATGAGCGCGGGGCGCACGCGGCGGTGCAGCACCTGGTCTCGCACGGTCATACGCGCATCGCCTACGTCGGGGACGCCGTGCATCTGTCGACCGAGGCGAACCGGCTCGAGGGTGGCGCAGCGGACTGCGTGACGCCGGCATCGAACCCGATGCGCTGCTGGTGCGGTCGCAGGTGTCGGATCGTGAGGCGGCGCGGACGGCCGTCGCGGACCTGCGCGCCCTCGCAGACCCCCGACGGCGATCTTCTCGGCGAATGCGCGGTGTTCGATGGCGCTCGCGGCGGCGCTGCGGGGAGACCCGCTGGCCCTCGTGGGGTTCGGCGACTTCCCGATGGCCGACGTCCTCACCCCGTCGATCACCGTGATCGATCAGGATCCTCACCGGCTCGGAACCCTCGCCGCAGAACGGATCTTCGCGCGCCTCGGCGATCAGGAGCTCGACGCCCCGACGCTGACCGTCATCGATGTGGACCTGGTGGAGCGGGAATCGTGCGGCGGGGTGCTCTCGGCCTGATCCGCCCCTCGCCGCGAGGGTCGGTCACCCCACGGCGGCGATGCTCGCGCGCGCCCGTCCGCGATGAGGACGCCCGCGCCGCGATGAACGCGCTGCGGAGCCGGTCGTCCGCTCCGAGGGTGCCGAACACGGGGAGTGGTCGAGGAACGCCCCGGCGTCACGGCCTCGGCCACGATCGCGGCGCGGAGTCCCTCGAAACGTCGATCGGTCACGGGCACCGGCATCCCGCCGTCCCCCGCGCGCTCGAGGAAGACGCTCCAGGCCGCGAGCACGAGCGTGGCGCGCTCGATGGGCCCTCCCGCCGCCAGCTGTTCGCGCACCACAGGGAGCAGGAACGTCTGGATGCGGTCGGCTCCGTCGACGACCTGACGGGCCAGGGTGTCGCGCACCGCGGTGCTGCCGAAGCGCTGGAGGAGCTGCTCGCAGTAGTCGTCGAGATCGATGCCCGGTACCGGGCGGAGCGTGGGGATCGCCTCGTGGTGCATGTAGCCGCGCAGGAATCGGACGAAGAGGGGGTCGGAGCACACCTCGTGCACCATCGTGGCGCCCGCGAGGATCCCGAGATAGCTCATCGCCTGGTGCGACGCGTTGAGCAGCCGCAGCTTCATCAGCTCGTACGGTTCGACGTCGTCGACGAGCTGCACCCCGACGGTCTCGAACGGCGGACGACCGAGCGGGAAGTCGTCTTCGAGCACCCACTGCACGAAGGCCTCGGAACGCACGGGCCACCGGTCGGCGATGCCGAACCGCTCCGCCACGATGGCGCGTGTCTCGTCGGTCGTCACGGGGTGATCCGGTCGACCATCGAGTTCGGGAAGGCGACGGTGCTGCGGATCCAGGCGCCCAGAGCCGGATCGATGCGATCCGCGAAGCCCGAGACGGCGGTCCGCGCCGTGTGGCCGTTGCCCTGGATGTTGTCGCATGACATGACGGTGAACGGCGCGACACCCGCCTCACGACGCCGGAGGAGAGCAGCCACGAGGTAGCCGACCGCGCTGCGAGGTGCCTGCAGCCTTCCCTGCGTCGCGTCGTCGAGGTCGGCGCGGGTGGCGGCGTCCTCCGGCGAGAAGGCTCCCGTGGTCTCGTCGATGCCGTATCCCCCTCGGTGATCGTCAGCGAGACGATGCGCGTCCGGGGGTCGCACAGGGCCGACAGCACGGCGTCGGGGTCATCCGGTGCGTACAGGTACCTCGTGAGGGATCCGATGACGCGAGCCGATTCGGTCCCGTCCGTGGCTGCGGTGACGAGCGTGTACAGACCGTCCTGGGCGCTGAGCGCATCGCGCATGGCGGCGTCGTGGGGGAGCAGCCCGACGCCGCAGATGCCCCATTCGCGCTCGCCAGCGTCGAGGAGGCGGTCGACGAACATCGCCTGGTGGGCGCGATGGAAGTTGCCGACGCCGATGTGCACGATGCCGCAGCCCACGTCGTCGGGGTCGTAGGAGGGGCGCGCGACCGCGGCGGGGAGATCGTCGAGGCCGTGCGCGCCGAGGGTGGTCGCGGCCGGCTCCTCGGCGATGCGGACGATGAGGTCGGCGCGCTCGCGCGTCGCGTCGACGAGGCGCGTTCGGCTCGTCGACGTGGTCCACCCACGCGGTCGCCTCGGCGAGCGGATGCCCGTGGCCGAGGCGCCGTGTCACCAGACGCCGGCGGCGCGTCTCCGCGTCGACGTCGATGTACCAGACCTCGTCGATCAGATCCCGCACCTCGTGCCAGCCGTGGTCGGCGAGCAGCAGGTAGTTCCCCTCGGTGATCACGAGGGGGGTGTCGGCGCGGACGGCGACGGCGGAGCCGATCGACTCCTCGAGCTCCCGATCGAAGACGGGAGCGTGGATCGTCCCCTCCGTCTGTGTGGAGAGGCGCGTGAGCAGGGCGACGTAGCCGTCGACGTCGAACGTGTCGGGGGCGCCTTTGCGTTCGCGCCGCCCCAGGCGCCGCAGTTCGGCGTTCGAGAGGTGGAAGCCGTCCATGCCGACCACGACCGCGCGATCGCCGAGGGCCTCGAGGAGCGCGGCGGTCACGGTCGACTTCCCGGCTCCCGGGGTTCCCGCGATGCCGAGGATGCGACGCCGCCCGTCGGCCGCGAGCTCGCGCGCGCGTTCGGCGAGCGCGGCGATGGTCATGCCGTCTTCCGGCATCGACGAGGGCGGGGTGGGGAGCACGGCTTCGTGGTCTTCCTTCCGGTGATGCGGACATCGGATCGAGGATCGCTGGGTGCGCGACTTCGAGCACGCTACGCTGTGCATGTCACCGGTGTCAAGGTTTCTGCGACCCCGTGGCGGACCCCGAACACCTCTCGCTCAGGAGATGACCCATGACTGAATTCCACGGCCGCACGATCCTCGTCACCGGCGCCGGCGGCGGCATCGGAGGCGCCACCGTCCGCCACCTCGTCACGGCGGGCGCCGACGTGCTGGCTGCGGGGCGTACCGCGGAGAGCGTGGCGGCGATCGTGAGCGAGACCGGCGCGACCCCGTGGTGTTCGACCTCGAGGACGAGGACCAGATCCGGGCGGCGATCGAGGGCCGCGATCTCTACGGCGTCGTCAACTGCGGCGGCTGGGGCGGTGAGATCGCGACCCCGATGGACACCGATATCGCCGTGTTCGACAGGGTCATGAGCATCAACGCCCGTGGCTCTCTGCTGGTGACCAAGTACGCGTCGCGGGAGATGATCCGCGTCGGCCGCGGCGGCGCCATCGTCAACGTGTCGAGCCAGGCGAGCCTCGTCGGTCTGGCCGGGCACATCTCGTACGGCTCGTCGAAGGCCGCTCTCGACAACATCACCCGCGTCTCGGCGCTCGAGCTCGGCGGGTACGGCATCCGGGTCAACAGCGTGAACCCCACGGTCGTGATGACCCCGATGTCGGCGTGGTACTGGGGGCGTCCCGACATCGAGGGGCCCTTCCTCGACGCGATGCCCCTGCACCGGTGGGCGACCGAGGACGACATCGCCGCGCCGATCGTGTTCCTGCTCGGCGACGGTGCGGGGATGATCTCCGGGGTCTCGCTCCCGATCGACGGCGGATACACGAGCCGCTAGGCGGATCGTGTCGGCCATGCTCATCTGAGCGTGCAGTATTCTGCAATGAGCGCAGCGGCTAGGCTCTGCTCATGTCTGGAAACACCATTGAACCTCTCCTGAACCGTGTCGCCGTCGTCACGGGCGGCGCGCGGGGCCTCGGCTACGCCATGGCGGAGGCGCTCGCCGCCGCGGGCGCCGATGTCGCCCTCCTGGATCGCCTCGACGCCGTCGGCGACGCTGCCACCGCCCTCCAGTCCGCCTCGGGGCGCCGCTGCATCGGCGTCACCGTCGACGTCACCGACGAGCAGTCCGTCGCCGCCGCGTTCGACGCCGTCGCGGAGGGCCTCGGCGTCGCCGACGTGCTCGTCAACAGCGCGGGCATCACGCTCGGGACGCCGCTGATCGACACCGCGCCCGACGACTGGCGGCGCGTGCTCGACGTGAACGTGACCGGCACGTTCGTCACGAGCCGGGAGTTCGCACGGCGGCACATCGGCGCCGCGCGCGGCAACCCGGCGAGCCTCGTCAACGTCTCCTCGATGTCGGCCTTCGCCGTGAACATCCCGCAGACCCAGGCGGCGTACAACACCTCCAAGGCTGCCGTGTCGATGTTCACCAAGAGCGCGGCTATCGAGTGGTGGCCGCACGGCATCCGCGTCAACGCGATCGCACCGGGGTACTTCGCCAGCGACATGACGAGGGACTTCGTGGCCGAGAACCCCGAGATGGCGGAGGACTGGGTTCGACGCATCCCGGCCGGTCGAATGGGGGAGCCGGAAGAGCTCGGCGACCTCCTCGTCTACCTCGCGAGCGAGCGATCGAGTTACGTCGTCGGGCAGAGCATCCTCATCGACGGCGGATATACCAGCGTCTGATCCTCGGCGGACCATAGGCTGAGAGGCATGCCCGAACTGCCCCTCGGCTCGGCGACCTTCCGAGCTGCCGCCGTCGACCTCGGCGGATCCAGTGGACGCGTGGTGAGTGCGTCCGTCGACCGAGGGCGGCTGCGGATCGATGGCGTGCACCGATTCCGCAATCGCGCGTTCACGGATGAGCTCGGACTGCGGTGGGATGCCCAGCGCCTGTTCCGTGACGCGGTGGCCGGGCTCAGGGCGCTGCGCGCGGAGGGACCGGAGTTCGCCAGCGTCGGCGTCGATGCCTGGTCGGGCGACTACGGCCTGCTCGCCTACGACGGTCTGCTGGACGCGCCGTTCCACCAGCGCGACGCCCGGACCGATCGCAGCTTCCCGGCCGTGGAGGCCCTCCTGCCCGGGGATCAGGCCTTCCGCGAGACGGGCGTCACGGCGCTGCCGATCATGACGATCTACCAGCTCATGGCGGATCTCGACGCGGGGCGGCTCGACACCGTGCGGCGGATGCTGCTGATGCCCGATCTGCTCGCGCACTGGCTCGGCGCTGCGGAGGTCGCCGAGGCCACGAACGTGTCGAGCACCGGCCTCGCTCTGCCCTACGGGCGCGGCTGGGACCATCGCCGGACGGCCGTGCTGGGGCTTCCCTCGCGGATCTTCCCCGAGACGGTGCTGCCGGGCACGGTCACGGGCCGCGTGACCGCGGGGATCCTCGCGCCGGGCGACGCGACCGACATCACGACGGTCGCTTCGCACGACACCGCCAGCGCCGTGGTCGCGGTCCCCGCGCGCGACGAGAACTTCGCGTTCGTGTCGTGCGGCACCTGGATCCTCACCGGGGTGGAGGTCGACCGGATCATCACGAGCGACCGTGCGCGCGAGGCGGGCTTCACCAACGAGCTCGGACTCGACGGCACCGTGCGGTTCCTGCGCATCGCCGCGGGGCTGTGGATCGTGAACGAGTGCATGCGCGAATGGGGGCTGGACGGATGGGGCGCACGCAGCACCGCCGCGCGTCGCGAGCTGCTGGCCCGTGCCGAGGCCGCCCCCGCCACGGGGATCCTGGTCGACACCGGGGATCCGCGACTGCTGCGTCCTGGGCAGATGACGGCTCGCATCGCCGAACTGGTCGCCGAGGCGGGCGGTCGCATGCCCGATGATCGCCCCTCCGTGGTGCGGCTCGTGCTCGAGCCTCGGCGCCTTCGTGGCGCGTCAGGTCGACGAGGCCGCGGCGCTCTCCGGCGTCGACGTGCGGGTGATCCATCTCGTGGGTGGTGGGTCCGAGTCGCCCATCCTGGCGCAGGCCGTCGCCGACCGTTCGGGGCGCTCCGTGATGGCGGGACCCTCGGAGGCCACGTCGATGGGCAACATCCTGGTCCAGGCGCGTGCGTACGGCGCGGCGCACGGCGGTCTCAGCGACCTGCGGCGCATCGTGCGCGCGTCGACCGAGCTGCGCCCCTACGAGCCGAACCGGCGCTGAGCCTTCGAGGCGAGCTCCGCCTCAGCCGGTGGTCTCGAGCAGCCGCCGCGCGAGCGCCGCGTCCGTGACGAGGGAGTCGATGATCCCGGAGCGCAGTGCGGCGGCGACCGCTCCGGTCTTCGAGGGTCCTCCGGCGACCGCGATGACCTCGGGGATCCCCCGCAGCTGCTCCGTCGACACCGCGAGGGCACGTTCGGCCACCGAGCCGACCACGGCGCCGTTCTCGTCGATGAGCGTGGCGCAGATCTCCGCCTTCACGCCGGCGGCCAGCAGCTCGTCGAGCGCACCAGCGCGCCCGGCGTTGTCGTAGAGCTGCGAGTCGGGTGGACTCCAGGAGCCGATCGCGACGACCGCCTTGGTCACCGAGTCGAACCGTCGGAACGTCTCCAGGATGCCGGGCTCGCGCCGCAGTGCCGATGCGGTGGCGGCCGTCTCGACGAGGAGGGGCGAAGATCGCCCGCGAGCGGCCGCCGGAGATCCTGCTCACCTGCCGGATCACCTCGACGCCGTTCTCGGGCGTGGGGCCGCGACGCCGGCGAGCTGCACCACCTCGCAGGTGGCGAGGGAGTGCAGGTGCCCGGCCATCGCGGTCAGCGTGCGGCCGGCGGTGAGGCCCAGCACATCGCCGTCCGTCACGATCTCGCTGAGGAGGTCTGCGGCGGCGCGCCCCAGCCGATCCTGGATGAGTTCGGGTGTGGTGCCGGGGGTGATCACGGCGAGGGCACGGGTCAGGCCGAATCGTGCGCGCAGCTGCATCGACAGGTCGAGGTCGAGCGAGTCGGGGGCCTCGATCGTGATCTTCACGAGTCCCTGGCCGAGCGCATCCTCGAGCATGCGGGCGATCTTGAAGCGGGAGACGCCGAGCTCATCGGCGATCTCGATCTTCGTTCGGCCGTCGAGGTAGTGCCGTCGTGCGACGTGCGAGATCCGCACCAGTTCATCGGGTCCCATGTCGCCTCTTCGTCTCGCGTCCGTCAGGTCCGTTCAGCATAGCCCTGATTTCTCGTTCGCGCTCATCTGAGCGGCCATTTGTCTCATTCGTCATGCATGACTAATGTCGGTCGAGCAATCACGACTGCACCCTGAGGAGCCCGATGAAGCGCACTGAACTGCCGACGACCATGCGTGCGAGCGTGCTGGTGCGAGCCGGCGAGCTCACGGTCGAGACCCGCCCCGTGCCGGTCCCGCTCCCCGACCAGGTGATCGTCCGGGTGAACGCGGTCGGCATCTGCGGCTCGGATGTCCATTACTTCCACGAGGGGCGCATCGGCGACTTCGTGGTGGAGGAGCCCCTCGTGCTCGGGCACGAGTCGGGGAGTGATCGTCGCGGTCGGCGACGACGTCGACGACTCCCGCGTGGGGAGCGCGTGTCGATCGAGCCGCAGCGTCCGTGCCGGGTGTGCGAGTTCTGCCGCAGCGGCCGGTACAACCTGTGCCCGCGTATCGAGTTCTACGCCACCCCGCCGATCGACGGCGCCTTCGCCGAGTACGTCGCGATCTCGAACGACTTCGCGTACACGGTGCCCGACGCGGTGAGCGACGACGCAGCAGCCCTCATGGAGCCCCTCTCGGTCGCGATCGCCGCGATCCAGAAGGCGGGCGTACGCCCCGGCAGCCGCGTGCTCATCACCGGAGCAGGGCCGATCGGCATCGTCACGGCGCAGACCGCGCGGGCCTTCGGCGCCGCCGCGATCGTCATCAGCGACCCGATGGCCGAGCGCCGCGAAGTCGCCCTCCGCTTCGGCGCGACCGAGGCGGTCGACCCGGCGTCCGGCCCGCTCGGCACCGGCTACGACGCCTTCATCGACGCCTCAGGCTCTCCCGTCGCCGTGAAGCAGGGCATCTCCGCCCTGAAGCCGGGCGGCGTCGCTGTCCTGGTCGGCATGGGCGCAGACGAGATCGCGCTCCCCGTCTCCACGATCCAGAACCGCGAACTCGTGGTCACCGGCATCTTCCGGTACGCGAACACCTGGCCGACCGCGATCCAGCTGGTCGCGTCGGGGGCCGTCGACCTCGACGCGCTCGTCACCGGGTCGTTCGGGATCCGCGAGGTCCGAGAGGCTCTCGACTCGGCGTCGCACCCGTCGACGCTGAAGAGCATCGTGCGTCCAGACCGCGAGTACGCGAGGGAATCATGACCGACCTCGGGCGGACGGGCAGCATCACCCTCGACGAGCAGCCCGACATGCTGGCGTGCGTCGACATCCGCAAGGCCTTCGGTGGAGTCCCCGTGCTCAAGGGCGTGGGGCTCCACCTCGAACCGGGCACCGTGACGGCGCTCGCCGGAGAGAACGGTGCCGGCAAGTCGACCCTGATGAAGATCGCCTCCGGGCAGATGAAGGCCGACAGCGGCACGGTCCTGGTGCGCGGCGAGGAGCTGTCCGCCGGATCGTCGCGTGACGCCCATCAGCACGGCATCGCGATCGTCCCGCAGGAGCTCGCGTCGATCCTCGACACCACGGTGTACGAGAACATCTTCGTCGGACGGGAGCTGCGCGGACGCCTCGGTCTCGTCGACCGCCGTCGCATGGCGAGGGAGGCGAAGGAGATGCTCGCCGAGTTCGGCGTCGACATCGACCCGAGCGCGCGTATGGGCTCGCTGCCCGTCGGGCTCCGCCAGATCGTGGAGATCGTCAAGGCCACCAGTACCGGCGCCCGCGTGCTGCTGTTGGACGAGCCGACGAGCGCGATCGCCGAACGCGAGGTCGCCCGGCTCATCGAGCATGCGGATGCTCCGCGACCGTGGCGTCGCGATCCTCTTCACCACGCACAAGATGGAGGAGATCCGCGCGATCGCCGACCGCGTCGTGGTGCTGCGAGACGGAGGGCTCGTGGCCGACGAGCCGCTCTCGTCGCTCACCGACGACGACATCGTGACCGCCATGATCGGCCGAGAGCTCGAGGACCTGTTCCCCGACCTGGCTCCGGCAGCCGACGAGGTGGCCCTCTCGGTTCGAGGTCTCGAGTACGCGGCCGCACCGGAGCCGGTCGACCTTCAGGTCCGCCGCGGCGAGATCGTCGGTCTCGCCGGTCTCGTCGGGGCCGGGCGGACGGAGCTCATCGAGGCGCTGTTCGGCGTGCGCGCCTCGTCCGCGGGCGAGATCACCGTCGGAGGCACGCGGGTGCGACGCGGCCGCCCCGCCGACGCGATCACCGCGGGCATGGCCCTCGTCCCCGAAGACCGCAAGGGCGCAGGCGCCGTGCTCAGCATGGACATCCTCGCGAACGCGACCCTGCCGCGCATGGGGCAGTTCTCCGTGGCCGGGTGGCTCAAGGGGCGCAGCCGCGTCGACGCCGTGTCGGAGGTCATGAGCTCGGTGCGCCTGCGCAGCCGCGGACTCGGACAGCTCATGGAGACGCTCTCCGGCGGCAACCAGCAGAAGGTCGTGCTCGCCCGCTGGCTCACCGGCGAGGTCAAGGTGCTGCTGCTGGACGAGCCGACCCGTGGCGTCGACATCGGCGCCCGCAGCGAGATCTACCGCATCATCACCGACCTCGCCGCCTCCGGCATGGCCGTGGTCATGGCTTCCAGCGACATGCCGGAGATCCTGGCGCTCTCGCACCGTGCTCTCGTGCTCAAGGGCGGCGGCGTGGTGGCGGAGCTCGACCGCACGGCACTGGCCCACGCCGACGTGCAGGACCGCATTTTCCGCCTCGCGAGCGGCCTCGACATCTCCGACGCGCCCTCGGGCGCCGCATCCTCCGCAAAGGACGACCAATGACCGACACCCGCACTGCCTCGCAGACCTTCGTGCCGGAGTCCGGCACGAAGCGCTTCAGCCCGACCTGGTTCGGCGACCTCGCGATCCGCTACGCCATGGTGATCGTGATGGTGCTCATCATCGCGTTCTTCCTCTACCGGAGCGCGCGATTCGGCACCGTCGATAATCTGCAGACGATCCTGGTCGCGGCGGCGCCGTTCGCCCTGATCGCGCTCGGGCAGACCCTGGTGATCCTCACCGGCGGCATCGATCTCTCGGTCGGCAGCGTGATCGCCGCTGCGGCCGTGTTCGGCAGCCTCACCGCCAAGGCGTTCCCCGACCAGATCTGGCTCGCGATCGTGGCCGGAGTCGTGGTCGGATTCGTCGCCGGCGCGATCAACGGATTCGTGGTGTCGGTGATCAAGGTGCCACCGTTCATCGCGACCCTCGGAATGCTGACGCTCGCGTCCGGCGTCGCCTACGTCGCGGGCAACGGCGCCCCCATCACGGGGCTGCCCGCCGACTTCTCCCGCATCGCCAACGCGCAGTTCGGTGGACTCACGCTCCCGGTCATCCTCATGATCGTCGGCATCCTGGGGCTCGCGATCATCATGCGGCGCACGACCTGGGGCATGCGCGTCTATGCGATCGGCGGCAACCCCATCGCGGCAGGGATTGCCGGCATCAACGTCGGGCGGACGATCTTCAGCGTGTACGCGATCTCGGGCATGCTCGCGGGCATCTCGGGCGTCATGCTCGCCAGCCGCGTCACGCTCGGCGCGCCGAACCTCGGCGTGGGATACGAGCTCGACGCGATCGCGGCCGTCGTCATCGGCGGGGCAAGCCTGCTCGGCGGGCGAGGCTCGATCTGGGGCACAGCCCTGGGCCTGCTGCTCATCCAGACGCTGAACAACGGTCTCGACATCCTGACCGTCCCCGCCTACTGGCAGAAGGTCATCAAGGGCGTGCTCATCGTCGCGGCGGTCGCCGTCGACGTGTGGGCGACCCGTCGCCGAAGTCGCTGACGACCTTCGAAGAACTCTGCTTCACCGCACCACCCAACGAGAGGAATCCCATGTTCACCAAGAAGAGCCGCATCGTCGCTGCTTTCGCCGTCAGCTCGGTCGCCGCGCTGATGCTCGCCGGCTGCGGCGCCGGCGACCCGAACGCGAACGCCGGCGGAGACGACAGCGGTCAGGAGCGCATCACCATCGGTGTGAGCGTGTACGACATGTCGTCGTTCGTCACCGAGGGCAAGGAAGGCATCGAGCGCTACGCCGAGGAGAACAACATCGAGATCCTGTGGAACTCCGCGGGTCTCGACGTCAACACGCAGGCGAGCCAGGTCGACCAGTACGTCACGGCCGGCGTCGACGCGATCGTCGTCATCCCCGTGCAGGCCGACTCGCTGCAGCCGCAGATCGCCGCCGCGAAGGCCGCGGACATCCCCTTCTTCGACGTGAACGCCTCGCTCAACAGCGATGACCTCACAGGCTCGGTGCAGCCGGATGACGTCGCCGCCGGTGAGCAGGAGGCGCAGATGATGATGGACGCCCTCGACGGCAAGGGCAACGTCATCATCCTGCAGGGCCCGCTCGGCGGCTCGGGAGAGATCAACCGCGGCAAGGGCATCGACAACGTGCTCGCCGAGAACCCCGACGTGAAGGTCCTCGCGAAGGACACCGCGAACTGGAAGCGCGACGAGGCCGTCAACAAGGTCAGCAACTGGATCTCGGCCTTCGGCGACGACATCGACGGCGTCATCGCGCAGAACGACGACATGGGCCTCGGCGCCCTGCAGGCCCTCAAGGAAGCCGGCATGACGGATGTGCCGATCGTCGGCATCGACGGCATCGCCGACGGACTCGAGGCCGTCAAGAACGGTGACTTCATCGGCACGTCGCTGCAGAACGGAACGGTCGAGTTGTCGGCCGGCGTCGCCTACGCCGCCGCCGTGGTGCGTGGCGAGGACGTCAAGGAGAACCCGGTCTACCTGATGCCCGCGATCACGAAGGACAACGTCGACGAGGCGATCGGTCACGTCGTCACCGAGCGCGACGCGTTCCTGAAGAACCTCAGCGAGATGACCAACAAGAACCTCAAGAGCGGAAACATCGCTTACGAAGGTCTCACCGGCCAGACTGAGTGACGGCTGACCTCGAGCCACGAGGGTGCTCCGGCGCCCTCGTGGCTCGAGGCGTCGCAGACGAAGGGAGAACCGGATGCCGCCGACCTATGTCGCGGGCGTCGACTCGTCCACGCAGAGCTGCAAGGTGAGCGTGCACGACCTCGCCACCGGGGAGGTCGTGCGCAACGGTCGCGCCTCGCATCCGTCCGGAACCGAGGTCGACCCTGAGGCGTGGTGGTCGGCTCTCCAGGCGGCGATCGCGGACGCCGGGGGCCTGGACGACGTGTCCGCCATCTCGGTCGCGGCGCAGCAGCACGGACTCGTCGCGCTCGACGCCCAGGGCGACGTCGTCCGCGACGCTCTCCTGTGGAACGACGTCCGCAGCGCTGATGCGGCTGCGGCGCTCGCGGCGGAGGTGGGCGCCGAGGAGTACGCGCGCCGAGTCGGGGTCGTCCCGGTGGCCTCGTTCACCGCCGCGAAGCTGCGTTGGCTGCGCGACCAGGAGCCGGAGAACGCCGCGGGTCGCCGCGGTCGCCCTCCCGCACGACTGGCTCTCCTGGCGGCTCCGAGGCTACGGTCCCGCGCGTGCGAGCGAGCTCGGTCCCGATCTCGACGCCCTCGCCACCGATCGCTCCGATGCGAGCGGCACGGCGTACTGGAGTGCCGCGGCGGGCGAATACGACCTGGGGCTGCTCGAACGCGCACTCGGTCGAGTCCCCGCCCTCCCGCGCGTGCTCGGCCCCGCCGACCGGATGGGGGTCACTCTCGGCGGTGCGGTCGTCGGCGCCGGTCTCGGCGACAACGCCGGCGGTGCCCTCGGACTCGGGCGCGTCCCGGTGACGCGGTCATCTCGATCGGCACGAGTGGGACGGTGTTCGCGGTCTCCGACCTCCCGATCAGCGATCCCCGCGGCGTGGTGGCGGGTTTCGCCGACGGCAGCGGCAACTACCTGCCGCTCGTCGCGACGCTGAACGCGGCGAGGGTGCTCGATGCGATCGCCGGCCTCCTCGGGGTCGATCACGGCGAGCTCGCCCGCTTGGCGTTGGACTGCGCGCCCGGCGCGGACGGGCTCGTCCTGCAGCCCTACTTCGAGGGGGAGCGCACGCCCAACCGCCCGGATGCCACGGCGACGCTCTTCGGCATGTCGCTGTCTTCCACGCGACGCGAGACGCTCGCCCGCGCCGCGATCGAGGGACTCCTGTGCGGGCTCGCCGACGGCCTCGATGCGATCCGTCGCTGCGGAGTGCCCGCCGGACGCATCCTGCTCATCGGCGGTGCCGCGCGCAACCCGGCGGTATCGCAGATCGCCACTCAGGTGTTCGACGTGCCTATCGTGGTGCCGGGCATCGACGAAGCTGTCGCACGCGGCGCGGCCGTGCAGGCCGCGTGGGCGCTGACCGGCGAGCGTCCGTCGTGGACCGACGAGGACGCACGCTCCTTCGCGGCGGACCACCGTCCGCTCATCCGCCAGCAGTACGCCGCCCGGGCCTGAGGGCACGGGCGGCGGCGGACGGCGAGCGGAAGCCGTCAGGCGCCCCAGCCCGCCTGCACTCCGCCGACGCGCTCGGCGGCGATCTTCTGCTGGTAGCCGGACGCGGCGTACGCGGCCATCGGGTCGGCGGCGAGGCCGCGGCTCTCCGCCATTCGGCGAGGGCAGGGCGGACATCGGTGTAGAAGGCGTCCATGAAGACCGCGTTCGCGGCGAGGACGTCGCCGGACTTCTGTGCGGCGGTGAGGGCGTCGCGGTCGACGAGCAGCGCGCGGGCGGTCATCTCCTGCACGTTCAGCACCGAGCGGATCTGGCCGGGGATCTTGTCCTCGACGTTGTGGCACTGATCGAGCATGAACGCCACGTCGGGGTTGTTCAGACCGCCGCCGCGGATGACCTCGAAGAGGATGCGGAACAGCTGGAACGGGTCGGCGGCGCCCACGATCAGGTCGTCGTCGGCGTAGAAGCGCGAGTTGAAGTCGAACGAACCGAGCTTGCCGAGGCGCAGCAGCTGCATGACGATGAACTCGATGTTCGTGCCGGGCGCGTGGTGGCCCGTGTCGAGGCAGACCATCGCCTTGTCTCCGAGAGAGCTCACCTGGGCGTACGAGGTGCCCCAGTCGGGGACGTCGGTGTGATAGAACGCGGGCTCGAAGAACTTGTATTCGAGCACGAGGCGCTGGTCGTCGCCGAGGCGCGCGTAGATCTTCTGGAGCGACTCCTGCAGTCGGTCCTGGCGACCGCGCAGATCGGCCTGGCCAGGATAGTTCGAGCCCTCGGCGAGCCAGATCTTCAGGTCGCGGCTGCCCGTCGCGTCCATCACGTCGATGCAGGCGAGATGGTGATCGATCGCCTTCTGGCGGATGGCGGCGTCTTCGTGCGTGAGGGCGCCGAACTTGTAGTCGTCGTCCTGGAACGTGTTGGAGTTGATGGTGCCGAGCGTGACCCCGAGGTCTTCGGCGTGCGCGCGCAGATCGTCGTACGAGTCGACGAGGTCCCACGGGATGTGCAGGGCCACCGAGGGAGCGAGCGCCGTGTACGCGTTGACCTGCGCGGCGTCGGCGATCTTCTCGTACGGATCGCGCGGGGTGCCGGGAGTGCCGAACACCTTGAAGCGGGTGCCGGAGTTGCCGAACGCCCAGCTGGGGAGTTCGATGGCCTGCTGCTCGAGGGCGGCCAGGGTGTCGGGCGAGAGGATGCTCACGATGCGCTGCTTTCGTTGTCGGTTGCGGGGGTCGGTGTCATGCCGGCGGCGGCGAGCTGGTCTTCCAGGTGGAACACCTCGGTGAGGGCCGTGGCCGCCTGGTCGGGGCGCCCGTCGAGGCCGACGAAGAAGCGACTCATCTCGGCCTCCCAGCGGGCGGCGACGGGTGAGGCGGCGAGGTATGCCTGGGCGGCTGCGTCGTCATCGGTCTCGTAGTAGCCGATGAGCGTTCCGCCCTCGTCGAGGAACAGCGTGTAGTTCCGGCGTCCTGCTCTGGCGATCTCGGCGAGCATCTCCGGCCACACGGGCGCGTGTCTCGCGAGGTATTCGTCGAGCAGCTCGGGCCGCACGTGGAGGCGGAAGCCGATGCGCGTCATGGGGCTCCTCTGCCGATCGTGACGGGATATTTATGAATCGTTTCAACGCCCATCGTAAGCCGACGGTCCTCGACGCGTCAAGCGGGGCCGCCGGTCGGGCATGGGCTACTGTCGAACCGCAGCGGGGGAAGGCGGATGCGACCGTGACGCACACGCCGAGATCCGCATCCGGCCGGCGGGATCGTGCCGTCGACAGCGACGAGGAGCAGCAGTGGCAGTGAGTGTGCGCGACGTCGCAGCGGCCGCGGGGTGGCTGTCGGCACGGTGTCGAACGTGCTGAACCACCCGGACAAGGTCGCGCCGGCGACCGTCGCGCGGGTGCAGGCGGTCATCGCGGAGCTCGGATTCGTGCGCAACGACGCGGCGCGCCAGCTGCGCGCGGGGCGCAGTCGCAGCATCGGGTTGGTCGTGCCCGACGCCGGCAACCCCTTCTTCGCCGATGTGGCCCGTGGCGCCGAGGCGCGTGCGGATGAGGACTCGCTCGCGGTACTGCTCGGCAACAGCGACGAGGACCCGTCGAGGGAGGACAACTATCTCGACCTGTTCCGCGAGCAGCGGGTGAACGGCGTGCTCATCACCCCGGTATCCGGCGACGTCGAGAAGCTGTCGCGCATGCAGGCCGCGGGCATCCCGGTCGTGCTCGTCGACCACGAGGTTCCTGGATCGGCCTTCTGCTCGGTGTCGGTCGACGATGTCGAGGGCGGCTTCCTCGCCACACGGCATCTGCTGCAGCAGGGGCGACGTCGCATCGCCTTCCTCGGTGGACCCTCGTCGATCGCGCAGGTCGCCAACCGACTATGCGGCGCTCGGCGTGCGGTCGCCGAGGAGCCGGATGCGACGCTCGAGGTGATCGGGATGCCGGCGCTCACGGTGCTGCACGGCCGGGCGGCCGGCGAGGAGATCGCCGCTCGTGTCGACGCCGAGCGCCCCGATGCGGTCTTCGCCGCGAACGACCTGCTCGCGGTGGGATTGCTGCAGGCGCTGACGATGCTCCGCACGGTGCGGGTGCCGGACGACATCGCCCTCGTCGGCTACGACGACATCGACTTCGCCACGGCCACCGTCGTCCCGTTGACCTCGGTCCGGCAGCCGGCGCAGCTGATCGGTCGAACCGCCGTCGAACTGCTGCTGCGGACGATCAGCGACCCGGATGGCGACTACGAGCGCCGCGTGCGCTTCCGTCCCGAACTCGTCGTGCGGCGGTCCACGACGGGGTGACCCGCGGTCGCGTGGCCGCGGTCGTCAGACGCGCACCGCTCGGGAGTGCGCGCCGTGTCCGAGTTCTTCGGTCTCGAGACCGGGGATGTCGAGCTCTGCGGTCGTGCCGACCGGGACGACGAGATCGACGAGGAGTGCGTCCTGCTCGATGCGCCAGGAGATCGAGGCTTCCCCGTAGGGGTGAGCTGCACCGCCGCGGCGTGGGTGAGTCCCCCTCCAGGACGTGGGGCGAACCGGATGCGCCTGTATCCCGGGGCCGCGGGGGCGAGCCCGGCGACCCGGCGGTGCATCCAGTCGGCGACCGCACCGAGTGCGTAGTGGTTGAACGAGGTCATGGTGCCGGGATTGACGCTCCCGTCGGGAAGCAGCGCATCCCAGCGCTCCCAGATCGTGGTCGCGCCCTGGACCACCTGGTAGAGCCACGATGGACAGCCCTGCTCCTGCAGCAGCGCGTAGGCGGCAGCGGTGTGGCCCGTCAGGGTGAGGGCATCGCAGACGAGGGGAGTGCCGACGAATCCGGTCGCGATGCGGTTGCCCGCGGCGTGCACGAGGTCGGCGAGACGCGCGCCCGCCGCCGCGCGCTGCGCCTCGTCGGCGAGGAGGTCGAACACGATCGCGAGCGCGTACGCGGTCTGGGCGTCCGAAGACATCGTGCCGTCGGGGTTCACATGGGCGGCACGGAAGGCGGCCGCCACCTCGGCGGCCAGGATGCCGTAGCGCTCGGCGTCGGCCTCGCGGCCGAGCGCGACGGCCATGTCGGCGACGACGCGGGCGGAGCGCGCGAAGTACGCCGTGGCCACGAGGTAGCGATCGGTGCGGGCATCGGCCGGGTCCTGCGGGGGCGCGGCGGGATCGAGCCAGTCGCCGAGCTGGAAGCCCTCGTCCCACAGCCGATCGGGACCCGCGGCGGCGTCGATGCGGTCGACCCAGCGGCGCGCGCTGTCGAACTGCGCCGCCAGGACGCCCTCGTCGCCGAAGCGCTGGTACAGGGTCCAGGGCAGCAGCGTCGCCACGTCGCCCCATGCCGCACCGGGACGGATCGGCGACCAGACCTTGTGCGACGGGATCACCGGGACGAACCACGGCACGGTGCCGTCGGGAAGCTGCTCGGCCTCGACGTCTCTGAGCCAGCCGGAGAGCATCCCCGAGACGTCGAACAGGGTCGACGCCGTGGGGCCGAAGACCTGGATGTCGCCCGTCCAGCCGACGCGCTCGTCCCGCTGCGGGCAGTCCGTGGGGATGTCGACGAAGTTGCCGCGCATCCCCCAGACGACGTTGCGGTGCAGCTGTTCGACGAGCGGGTCGGAGCACGCGAACCACCCCGTGCGCTCGAGGTCGGTGTGCAGCACGCGCGCGGTGAGGGCACCCGCTGCGACATCCGCATCGAGGTCACCTGGCCAGCCGGCGACTTCGGCGTAGCGGAAACCGTGGAAGGTGAACCGCGGCTCCCATTCCTCGCCGTCGGGGTGACCGGCGAGCGTGTAGGCATCGCTGGAGCGGGCGCTGCGCAGGGGGCGCGTGTACAGCTCGCCCTCCTGGAGGACTTCGGCCGTGCGCAGCGTGACCGTCGTGCCGCGCTGCCCGGTGACGCGGATGCGGACGCGGCCGACGAGGTTCTGTCCGAAGTCGAGGATGCGCGCGCCATGGGGCGAGGTGAGCACGGCGACCGGCGTGATCTCTTCCGTCACCCGCACCGGCGGTCCGGTCGGGGCGACGAGGGTGTGCGGATCGCGATCGCGGACCGAGACCGGCAGCCAGGCGGTGTCGTCGAACGCCGCGGTCGACCAGCCGGGCAGCTCCTGCCGTGCGTCGTAGTCCTCGCCGTCGTAGATGCCGGAACGGAGGATGGGGGAGAGCGTGGCCCGCCAGGTGTCGTCTGTGGCGACCGTCTCACGTCGTCCGTCGGCGTACGTGATCTCCAGCTGTCCGAGGAACGAGAGGTCGGAACCGAAGATGTTGCGGTGTCCGCCGCGCCACCCCAGTCGACCGCGATACCAGCCGTCGCCGAGCCAGGCGCCGATCGCGTTGTCGCCCTCGCCGAGCAGCGTCGTCACGTCGTAGGTGTAGTACCGCAGGCGTTCGCGATACACCGTCCATCCGGGGGAGAGGGTGTCGGAGCCGACGCGCATCCCGTTGATCTCGGCGTCGTAGAGCCCGTGTGCCGTGGCGTAGAGCCGTGCATGGGCGATGGGACCGTCGATGCGGAAGGTCGAGCGCACCAGAGTGGCTCGACGGGCGTCGCTCTCGGGGTCTTCGTCGAGGTCGAGTCCGATCGGCCCGGCCGACCAGTCCGCCGGGTGGAGCAGTCCCGTCTCCAGCCAGGTCGGCGGACTCGACGCCGACCACGTGCCGTCGATGCCCTGCACCGCGACGCGTACGCCGACACGCTCGCGCGAATCGAGTGCGCGGCTCGGCCAAGGCACCAGCACCTGCTCGGAGGACACCACCTCGACGGTCTCGCCTCCCGCGGCGCGAGTGAGGGTGATCGCGTACGCGCGCTGCTGCCACCCCTCCGGGGCATCGTCGAGCGTCCAGCTCATGCGCGGTCGGGCTTCGCCGATGCCCAGCGGCTCGCGGTGGTGTTCGATGCGCGGCGCGGAGACGGTCGTCATGCCCCTCATCCTCCCGGATCCGACCGACGTCTCACCGTGCCCGCTCAGGCGACCGGCGGGGTACTACGTCTCGCGCTCGCGCCGCGCATGATGCGGGCGACGGCGGTGATGAGGAACAGCTGACCCGTGATGCCCTCGGCCACCGCGACGGCCTGGCCTCCGGCGCCCGCCGGCACGAGGTTGCCGTACCCGGTCGTCGTGAGCGCGGTGAAGGAGAAGAAGAGCTGGTTGCCCAGCGACTCGGGGCTGTCGTCACCGAACAGCGGGGTCGGCGAGATCTGCGACATCAGGTTGTAGACGAACGCGAAGAACATGCCGACCAGGATGTACGCCGTGATCGCGGCGAGCAGCGCCTCGAGGTCGAGTCCGCGCCGCGTGACCTGGTGCGCGATGATCACCCAGGGCGCGACGAGCAGCGCGACCATCGACGCCGCCGACAGCGGGATGGCCAGCAGAGGACCGTCGGCTCCGAGCGCCGCCGCCACGATCGCCGCCGCGCCAGCGACGGAGAGGACCACCCACGACACGCGCTGAGCGAGACGGCTCGCTCCGGTGACGTAGAAGACCACCGCGACCGTCGCCAGCATGAAGAGGAAGGCCCAGGGGCTCGGATCCGTGCTCGGTTGCAGGGCGCACAGACCGTACGAGGCGATCAGCAGGGCGAGCACGATCGCGTACCCGATGGCGCGCCTGCTCCACAGTCGCTCGGAGGGGCTCGCCTCCACCCTGTCGTGCATCGACGGCATTCCGGTCATGGCGTCTCCTTCGCATCGGTGGGTCGAGCGCCGCGATCTGCGGTCAGTATCCCAGCCTGCGAGGGAGTGTTCGGGAGGCGGGGCGGGACGCGGTTCGTGTCCGCTCCACATACCCGTTATGATTGCCTGGTGCATCCGTGCTTTCGGGTCGGATGCCTGGAGACGTCGCATAGTCCGGCCGAGTGCACCACCCTGCTAAGGTGGAGTCCCCTCACGGGGACCAGGGGTTCAAATCCCCTCGTCTCCGCACTTTCTTCTTCCAGAAGACCCCTCCGGTCGCCGTCCACGGCAGACTCGAATCATGATCCGCGACATCACGACGGTCGTCTTCGACGTGCTCGGCACTCTCGTCGACGAACCGCGAGGAATCCGTACGTCGATCGTCGACGCCGTGGGGCCGGGGCATGACTCCGACGAATTGCTCGGCGTCTGGCGCGGGCACGTCGAACGTGAGCAGCGACGCATCGCTCGGGGGGAGCGCGAATACGTCGACACCGTGACACTCGATCACGAAGCCGCCGTGCGGGTGGGTGATACCGCCGGTGTCGACGATCCGGCGGTCATCCAGCGGCTCGCCACCGCGTCCCAGCGTCTGTCGCCGTGGGACGACGCGGTCGAGGGTGTCGCGCGTCTCGCGGACCGGTTCTCCGTCTTCGGACTGTCGAACGCGGCGCCCGAGACCCTGCGCGGGCTGAGCGCGCATACCGGGCTGTCGTGGCATCGAGCCCTGTCGGCCGACGCTGCCCGTGCCTACAAGCCTGCTCCCGAGGTGTACGCCCTCGCCGTGGAGGCGGCAGGCGGCGATCCGACGCGCGTGCTCATGGTCGCGGCCCACGCGTGGGATCTGCGAGGGGCGCAGGCAGTGGGCATGCGCACCGCCTACGTGCGACGCCCCGTGGGCGATGCCCCGACCCCGGCCGACGAGTTCGACGGCCGCTTCGACGGGCTTCAGCGACTGGACGACGCCCTGGCCTAGAGTCCCTGCACCTGCACGAACGTGTTGCACAGCTGGCGGATCCACTGGTTCTCGATGAGGCCGTCGACCTCCGTGCGCCAGAGCGCCGAGATCGTGAACCGGGGCATCTGCAGGGGAACGGGCGACACGCGGAGGTCGAACATCTCGCCCACGCGCACAGCGACGTGCTCGGGGATGGTCGCGATGACGGGAAGGTCGAGGAGGATCGGTCCGATGCCGCTGAAGTGACTGATCGTGCACAGGGTGTTCCGCTGGTGGCCCATGGCGGCGAGCACCTCGTCGACCCAGCCGCGTTGCAGGTCGTAGGACACGCGAAGGTGACGCGTCTCGATGTACTCGCGGGTCGTGAGCGGGTTCGAGAGGTTCAGCAGCCGCGGGTTGTGCACACAGCGGTAGTCGCCGGAGAACATCGGCTCGGCCCGGAAGTCGGCGGCCATGTGCGCGGGGGTCGTGGTGAGCACGACATCGATGAGCGGGTCGTCGAGCGTCTCCCGCCACAGATGACTATTCGTCTGGTGGATGGCGAAGTTCACGCTCCAGTTGTGGTCGAGCTTCTGTCGCGCGACCCAGGGTCCGAACAGCATCTCGATGTCGTCCGACATCGCGAGGTGGAACGTGCGTGCGCTCTGCCACGGCTCGAACTCGACGTCGTCGAGGATGACCGCAGCGATCGTGCTCAGGCTCGGACCGATGCTCAACGACAGGGAAAGAGCCTTCGGCGTCGGGGTCATCCCCGAGCGGGACCGCTCGAACAGCGGGTCGTCGAAGAGCTTCCTGAGTCGGCCGAGCGCAGCGCTCACGGCGCTCTGCGAAAGGCTCAGCTTGTAGCCCGCTCGGGTGACGCTGCCCTCCTGCATGAGGGCCTGGAACACGACGAGCAGGTTGAGATCCACCTGGTGTAAATCGATCCTGTTGATACTGCCCATGATAAACATCGGTTTGACTGTTGTCGATATGCACCGCAGATTGGGGGATGAGACTTCATGTGACCAAGGGAGATCACGCCATGGACGACACCGCCACCGACAGGTCAGCCTCGGCTGCTGCCGAGCATCCGATCACCGCGACGACCGCACTGACCCGTTCCGACCGCACCCGCCGCATGACGGCCGTCGGCATCGGCAACTTCATGGAGTGGTTCGACTTCGCCATCTACGGCTATTTCGCCGCCATCATCGGCGCCCAGTTCTTCCCCTCGGGGAACGCGACCGCGGAGATGCTCTCGGCGCTCGCGGTCTTCGCGGTCGGGTTCATCTCCCGGCCCTTCGGCGCTCTCATCCTCGGCCCGCTCGGTGACAAGCTCGGCAGGCGGAGCGTGCTGATCATCACCGTCCTCGGCATGGGCATCGTCACCACCCTGATCGGACTGACCCCGTCTTTCGAGACGATCGGCATCGCGGCCCCGATCATCATCGTCGTCCTGCGGCTGCTGCAGGGCGGGTTCGCCGGGAGCGAGTGGACCAGCGCCGCCGCCTACATCGGGGAGAGCGCGCCGACGAAGAAGCGCGCCATCTACGCGAGCGTCGTCACCGGCACGGCCGGGCTCGCGTTCCTCGTCGGCACCGTCACCGCGGCGACCCTCACGGTCGCGATCCCGGAAGACGCCCTCAACACGTGGGGCTGGCGCATCCCGTTCATCGGCTCGCTGCTCATGGCCGTGATCGCGATCTACATCCGCCGGAAGCTCGTCGACACCCCGGTGTTCGAGGAGGTCGAGCGCAAGCGCGCGGCGAACACGATCGAGCACACCGCCGCATCGGCGAAGGTCAAGGCCTTCGTGATGACGCTCGCGTTCTCCGGTGTCTTCGGGGTGAGCCTCTACTACCTCATCACGTACATGAACAACTTCCTCTCCGGACCGGTGGGGATGCCCCGCGTCGACGCGCTCGTGGTGTGCGGAATCGTGATGGCGATCTATGTGGCGTTCAACCCTCTCGTCGGCGTCGTCGTCGACCGCATCGGGCGGCGTCCGGTGCTCTTCACCGGGCTCATCGGTCTGGTCGTGTGGAGCGTCCCCGCGTTCTGGCTGATGAGCACGGGGAACCCGTGGCTCGCCGGCATCGCGATGGTCCCGTTCGCCCTCTTCGTGGCGTGCACGGCAGTCGTGAACAACGTCCTGCTCGTCGAGGTCTTCCCCGCGTCGATCCGCGCCACCGGTTCGGCGATCGGATACAACGTCGCCTACGCCGTCCTCGCAGGACCGGGCCCGCTCATCGCCGCGGCGCTGGTCGCCGGCACCGGCATCCTCATCTCGCCGGCCTTCTACGTGATCGCCGTCGCCGTGCTCGCCCTCGGGATCCTTCTGCCCACGCTGAAGGAGACCAAAGGCATCGACATCTCCCGTGGCTGAGCGCTCGGGCATGTCGGAGGCAAGGCAGACGGAGGAGGAGACGATGACGGATACGCACAGGGTCGCGGTGGTGCAGGCGGCGGCGATCCCCTTCGACGCCGCGGCCTCGACCGGCAAAGCGGTGAAGCTGCTCGCCGAGGCGGCTCAGGGCGGCGCCCAGGTGGTGGTCTTCCCCGAGGCGTTCATCGGGGGATACCCGAAGGGCAGCACCTTCGGATCGCCCGTCGGGATCAGGACGGAGCAGGGACGGGATCAGTATCGGCGGTATGCCGAGGGCGCCGTCCGCGTCGATGGTCCGGAGATCGCGCAGCTCTGCGAGGCCGCACGAGAGCACGGGGTGTTCGTGGTCATCGGCATCATCGAACGCCTCGGCAACACCCTCTTCTGCACAGCGGTCATGATCGACCCGAACAGCGGCGTCGCCGGTCTCCACCGCAAGCTCATGCCCACGGGTGCCGAACGACTGATCTGGGGCTTCGGCGACGGATCGACGCTCGACACGGTCGATTCACCGGCGGGCCGCATCGGCACCGTCATCTGCTGGGAGAACTACATGCCGCTGCTGCGACAGGCGATGTATGCCAAGGGCGTCGAGCTGTACTGCGTTCCGACGGCCGATGACCGGCCGACCTGGGCGGCGACCATGATGCACGTCGCCGTCGAAGGGCGCACCCATGTGCTCTCGGCGTGCCAGTTCATCACCAAGGATGCCTTCCCGGCGGACCATCCGTTCGATGCGGAACCGCCGCACGGCGACACGGTGATGCGCGGCGGGAGCATGATCGTCGCACCGTCCGGGGAGGTCCTCGCCGGTCCGGTCTTCGATGAGGAGACGATTCTGTTCGCCGACATCGACCAGGGCGACAAGACCCGATCCCACCTTGATTTCGACGCTGTGGGGCACTACTCACGACCGGATGTCTTCGAGCTCCGTGTCGACACACGCCCGCAGCGCTCCGTCGTCTTCGACTGAGCACGCACGGGCTCGAGGGAAAGGCGACGGATGTCGACCACACTGTTCATCGGTCTCGGCCACATGGGGGCCCCCATGGCCATCAGACATGCGCGCGTCCACCCCACGGCGGTCTTCGACCTGTCCGGCGAGGCGGTCGCGGAGGTCGTGCGCTCCGGAGGGGCCGTCGCCGTGGATGCGCTCGACGACCTCCCCGCCGGCGTCGGAGCCGTCATCCTGATGCTTCCGACCAGCAGACACGTCGAGAGCATCCTCCTCGGAGGGGAGGGGCTGCTGGCGACGCTCGAGTCGGGGACGATCGTGATCGACATGGGCTCGAGCGAACCGGACAGCACCCGCGCGCTGGCAGCGGAGGCAGCTCGCCGGGGCATCGACTATGTCGACGCCCCGGTGTCCGGCGGCGTCCCCAAGGCCGTGTCGGGCGAGCTGGCGATCATGGTCGGGGGACGACGGCGGCCGTCGAGCGGGCGATGCCGCACCTCGACGTGCTGGGGCCTCGATCCTGCACGTCGGCCCCGCCGGTGCCGGAGACGCCGCGAAAGCTCTGAACAACCTCGTGAGTGCGAGCAACATCGCCGTGGCCAGCGAGGCGCTCTCGATCGCGGAGCGCTTCGGGATCGACCCCGAAACCATGACCGCGGTGCTCAACGAGGCGACGGGACGCAGTCAGGCCACCGAACTGAAGTTCCCCCGGTACATCCTCACCGGCTCGTTCGACAGCGGCTTCGCCTACGACCTCATGCTCAAGGACATGACGATCGCGATGGGCATCGCAGACGGACTCGAGACGCCGGTGGTCGACACCGTCTTCGAGACGTTGCGCGGGTCACGCGGACGCCTCGGCGACGCCCCGGACCATACCGAGATCGGTCGGCTGTACGGACTCGGCACGACCCCGCACGACCCCACAGAGAAGGAGACATCGAAGTGAGCGATTCCCCCGCATCCCTCGACCCCCAGGCGTACATCGACGACATGGCGGCGAAGCGAGGATACGTCCTCGACTATCACAAGGTCATGGCGAAACAGGATTTCCCTGTGCTCCAGGCCGCCAACCACATGGTGTCTGCGGCCTACCTCGACCAGCGCACGCTCGACCGCAAGACGAAGGAGCTGATCTTCATCGTCTCGCTCACGGTGATGCGCGCGTCCAAGGGGCACATCCAATCGCACATCCGGGTCGCGCTCGATCTGGGCCTGACACCGACCGAGATCCTGGAGGCGATCGAGATCGCTCTTCCCGAAGCGGGCATCGTCGCCTTCCAGACCGGGTTCGAGGCCTGGCGCGAGGTCGTGGGCGCCGACGGCATCGAGCCCAGCGTCGAGGTCCATCAGGGCGGCTCGGGCGAGTAGCCCGGCCCGACGACGAGTCTCGGAGGATCAGGATGCCGGAGATGCAGAGCGAGACCCGCGAGTGGCAGGTCGTCATCGTCAAGCACGGAACGCGCAGCACCACCCGGTCGGACGCCTTCATGAACTACTCGTTCTACGGGGAGCATGATGCTCCCTTCCGTCTCGACTATTTCTTCTGGGTCCTTCGCAGCGGCGACGACGTGGTGATCGTCGACACCGGGTATTCGGGCACGGAGGGCCGCAGACGAGGGCGCGAGGTGCTCGTCGATCCGGTCGACGCCCTCCGCGCGCTCGACATCGACCCGACGGCGGGTCATCCCGTGGTGATCACCCATGCGCACTACGACCACATCGGCAACCTGACCGCGTTCCCGCGATCGCCGATCCACATCTCGCAGGCCGAGGTGGGGTTCTGGACGGGGCCGATGGCCGAGAAGACCCTGTTCGCGCACTTCGGCGATGCGTCCGCCGGCGAGGCGATGGCGTCCGCCGAGTCCGACGGTCGACTCCGCGTCTTCCGTGAGCACGTCGACGTCGCACCCGGCGTGCGTGTGACCGCGGTGGGAGGGCACACCCCGGGACAGGCGATCGTCGAAGTGCACACGAGCGAGGGACTGGTGATCCTCGCGAGCGATGCGATGCACTTCCATGAAGAGCTGGAGGGGGACAAGCTGTTCCAGTCCATGGCGGACCTGCCGCTGTCGTTCGAGGTGCTGGAGGAGCTGCGCTCCCGCTCGGCCGCCCATCTGATCAGCGGTCACGATGCGGGGGAACTCGATCGGCACAGCCCGGTGGGCGGCCTGCTGAGGGGACTGGCGGCGACGATCGGTCGATGGCGATGAGCGACCGGTGGGATCAGGTGGTCGCCGACTCGCACGTGGGTGCGCTCGTCCGAGGGGTCGACACCGTCTTCTCGATCCAGGGGAGCAGCTGGACGGTGGTGTTCTCCGTCTCCGACCGCGTCATGCGGCGGATGGAGCTCGGAGAAGGAGACTGCGGGCCACGGTTCGTGCTGCGTGCGACGGACGAGGTGTGGGCTCTCGTCCTCGCCGAGCGTCCGGCGCCCGGATGGCAGAGTCCCCTCCACCTCGTCCGGACCGGGAGCATGGTCGTCGAGGGCGACGAGCGGGAGTATCTGCGGCACCTGCACGTCGTGCGCGCGGTGATCGAGGCCGCACGGCACACGGAGGCGATCGACGCCGTCGTGCCGCGCCGTCCGCTCTCTGCGGTCGGCAGCTACCATCGCGTACATTCGGCACTCGGCACCGCCGACATCTACGTCGAGAGGTGCGGTTCCGGTCCGCAGCTGCTGGCTCTCGCGACCGCGGGCAGTGACACGTCGCAATGGCACGGACTCATCACCGAGACGGACGTGACCGACCGCTACGAGCTGATCACGGTCGATCTGCCCTGGCACGGTCGATCGAGTCCGATCTTCGGCGACCCCGCAGGGTCGTGGACGCTCACGCCGGCTCGATACACGGACTTCATCGTCTCGGTCGCCGACGCGCTGGAGCTGCCGTGCCCCACACTGGTCGGCGCATCGATGGCCGGAGCGGCTGTGGTGCATGCGCTCGCGACGCATCAGGACCGCTTCGCCGGAGCAGTGGCATGTCAGGTCGGGCACGGGGTCGGCAATCGCGCTGTCGCGGAGCTCAGAGCTGCCGACATCGATGCCTCGGTGTTCGTGCCCGAGTGGACCTACGGGCTGATGAACCCCGCATCGCCGTCGTCATCTCGCACGAGGGTCTGGTGGGGGTACTCGTCCGGCGGGCACGGACTGTACGCCGCAGACATCGACTCGTATCAGCAATGGCGCTTCGAAGACGTGGCCGCCCTGCTCACCTCTGCGAGTCCGCACATCGCCGTGCTCAGCGGCAGTTACGACACGAGTGTGCCGCCCGAGGCCTCGCGCGCGCTCGCCGCAGCGATCCCGAACGCGTCCTTCGCCGAGATGCCGGAGCTCGGGCACTTTCCGCACGCTGAGAATCCGCGACGATTCTCGGCGCACCTGGAGTCCGCGCTCGAGCGCGTGGCGCAGCATCCTTCACGATCCGGGTGATGCAGGCGGGCGGGCGCCCTCCGAGCGGGCGACGCCGATCAGTTCGACCTCTGTCGACTCGTCGGCGATCCCGAACCGGATCAGCGCTCGCGGGTCGGCGCGGTAATCGGGCGGAGCGGTCGGGAGCGCGGCAGCGTCGAGCAGGGTGAAGTCCGCCGCGGAGCCGACGATGCGAAGGGTCCCGACGGGGAGGCAATCGGCCACGAACTGCACCTCCTTCTCGTGCTGGTGCACGACCGCAGCGGTGATCGACCACGCGGTGAACTCGTTCGCGGTGCGTGCGCAGACCCAGTTCTGCTGGGCGACGCCGGTCACGCGCAGCAGGGCGGTGTTGCCGCGAAGGCGCGTCGACTGTCGCAGCTCGAGGAGCACACCGACGGCTCCACCGAGCACGTCGACGATGACCCGCGTGATCTGGGCGCCGATCAGAGCGTCGGCGTGCAGGAACGGATTCTCCTCGTCCTGGAGGCTCGGAAATTCGCGGGGGACGCCGATGAGCAGGTCCCTAACCTTCATGTCGAATCGATCTCCCCAGTTTTCCCCCGATCATTCGACAATATGTGATCGCTGTTCACAAACTCTGTACGCCGAGTGTGAAACGAGATCCGATCGGGCTCAACCGATGAGCTCCAGACCGCCGACCGGGCGGAGCTCGTCGACCACCGCCGCCAGCCGCGCGCCATGCACGCTGTCTCTCGTGCGCCAGGCGAGTCCAACCTCGAACAGGATCTCCCCCTCGGCGAGGGGGAAGATCTGCATGCTCTCCTGATCGAGGAATCGAGTGGAGGGGAGGTCGGGAGAGATGGTGGTCAACATGAGCTCGCCGGTGCGTGCCATCCGATTCTGCAGGTCGATCATGTCTCGCAGGTCGACCTCGACGATGGACGCCACCCCTGCCTCATACAGGCGGTCGAGCATGGACTTCATCGGCTTGGGCTGCATCATCATCGGCAGGGAGAGGAGCGATCGCCCTCGCAGATCCGTCAGTCGGACGGGACGCCCGAGGTCCAGAGACGAGTCGCCAGCCGCGGCGATCGAGTAGTTGTACCTCGCCAGGGCGATCGTCTCGATGCCGGGCTCGTCGACCGGGAGGTGGACGAGCGCGATGTCGGTGATGCCGTGACGAAGGTCGTGGAGCAGCACGGACGACAGGGCGGACGAGAACTCGCCGAGCGGCTCTCCCGATCGTGCGAGGGCCTGCTGGAACCGCGAACTCAGGGCGCGCGAGGTCCACGGCGTCGCTCCGCTCCTGAGCATCGGCGAACTCTCGAACGCGAGGAGTTCGCACTCGTCGGCCTGGGCGATCATCTCGACGGCGAGCGGCAGCAGCCGTCGTCCGAACTCCGTCAGCGTGAAGCGGTGATAGGCGCGCGTGAACAGGTCGCGGCCCAGCTGCCGCTCGAGCTCGCGAACGGTCCTGCTCAGCGGTGACGCAGTCACATGGAGGATGTCCGCAGCGGCCGCGACCGTCCCCGTGCGCGACACCGCGACGAAGGCTCTCAACTGCGACAGCTCCATCTCGAAACTCTAGCCCCGCGAGGATTGCCCGATCGGTCCGATGCGGAAGCTTGCATCGGACCGTCCAGGTCCGGTGCGGTGAGCGGGATCGATCCGGATCCGGGGTCGTCGACAGACGTCAGGAGAGGACTCGTTCCGCCCCCTGCATCGGCGTCGATTTGCGCTGGGCCTGCCCCTCGAACGGCGGGAGAGTGAGGCGAGCCGCTCAGCGACGACGGCTCATTCACGAAGGAGTGATCGCATGCACCAGGTGGGAATCGACATGCCGCTCGCGGGTATCCGGATCATCGACGCGGTCGACAGCGACCTGCAGAATGTCGGCCGGATCCTGTCCGAGCTCGGTGCGGAGGTGATCCGGGTCGAGGCGCCCGGGGTTCGCCCGCACGCACGGCCGGCGTCATGATCGACGGTGCGAGCACCACGTTCGCGACGCGCAACCGCGGAAAGGCCTTCGAGGAGATCGACCTCGATGCTGCCGACGGGCGGAGCCGCTTCCGCGAACTGGCCAGGACCGCCGATGTGGTGGTCCGCGATCGGTCGGCGTGGTGGTGGGCGGATCGAGACCTGTCGGGCGCTGCCCTTCGCGCCGGGAACGAACGTCTCGTCGTGGTGGAGATCAGCGACTTCGGCAGCTTCGGCGATCGATCGTCCTGGCTCGGCACCCCCGATGTCCACGCCGCCCTGAGCACGGTGCTCTCGCGGTCGGGGCTCCCCGACGCGGCCACCCCGCTGCTGCCGCCCGAGTTCCTCGCCTACGAATCGGCGGCGGTGCAGGCCGTGTGGGTGGTGATGCTCGAACTCGCGCACGTCCGCGCTACCGCGCAGGGTGATGTGGCCGACTTCTCCGTGCAGGAGGGAATCGTGCAGATCCTCGATCCGGTCTTCGGCATCGGCGGGAGTGCGCGCGCCGGAGTACCGCTCCGAGACCTGCCGCGGGGTCGCCCCGACGCCCGACACCTGTATCCGATCTTCCCCGCGAAAGACGGCTGGGTGCGCATCTGCGTGCTCGCCAGGCGGCAGTGGCAGGGCATGTTCGAGTGGTTGGGTCGCCCCGAGGCGTTCGCGGACCCCGCTACGACGACACCCAGACGAGGTTCGGCGCCGCCGGCGAGCTGTACCCCTCATCGGCGACCTGTTCCGCACGCTCACGATGGCGGAGGCCGTCGAACAGGGGCAGCAGCTCGGCGTTCCGACCGCAGCGGTGGCGCAGTCCGCGGAGGTGCTGGGCGAGCGCGTTCCAGGAGAACGGCTCGTTCTCCCGTGCATCCGATCTGCCCGGAGCGCCGCTCGCCCACACCGGGTGGTTCGAGATCGACGACCGACGTGCCGGGCCGGTGACGGGCGCCGCGCATCCTCGACGCACGGGTGTGCCGATCGTCGAGGGGGCGCACCCCGGACGGCTCCCGTTCGACGGCCTGCGGGTGCTCGACCTCGGTGTGATCGTCGTGGGCGCGGAACTCGGCCGGCTCTTCGCGGACTACGGCGCTGACGTCATCAAGATCGAATCGAGCGCGTTCCCCGATGGGTCGCGCCAGTCCGCCGGAACCGCGACCGCCATCACCGAGGGCGCCAGTTGGGGGATGCGGAACAGACGCAGCCTCGGTCTGAACCTGCGCACCGACGAGGGCCGCGAGATCTTCTCCGAACTGGTCCGCCGCAGCGACGTCATCCTGACCAATTTCAAGCCGGGCACGCTGGCCTCGCTGGGGTTCGACACGGAAACGCTCAGCGCGCTCAACCCCGGCATCATCCTCTCCGAGTCCAGCGCGTTCGGAAACCACGGTTCGTGGAGCAGGCGCCTCGGCTACGGGCCGCTGGTGCGCGCGAGCGCCGGGCTCTCGGCACTCTGGTCATATCCCGGTGACGCCGACGGGTTCAGCGATGCGATCACGATCTTCCCTGATCATGTGGTGGCCCGACTGAACGCCGCAGCCGTCGTCGCGCTGCTGCTGCGTCGGGACCGCACGGGACGAGGCGGGCGCGTGAGCACGGCCCAGGTCGACGCGATCTTCGGCGCGATGGCCGACTGGCTGCTGGCAGAGGAGCTGCAACCGGGGGCAGGCATCCGCGGGGAGGGGAACGATCGAGGCTCTGACGGATTCCGCGGAGTCTTCCCGGCGGCCGGCGACGACGAGTGGCTCGTCGTCGACGCCGTCGGGGATGCACGGTTCGCGGCGACGGCCCGCACGATCGGCCGCCCTGACCTGCTCGACGACCCGCGCCTGCGCGCCGCGGAGCAGCGTGTGGTGCACCGGAAGGAGCTGCGACGGCTGTTCGCGGAGTGGTCGGCGACGAGGAACCCGGGCGAGGCCGCGGCGAGTCTGCAGGCCGCAGGAGTACCTGCCGCCCCGATGCTCCGCCTCGACGACATCGAACGCGATCCGCACCTCATGGTCCGCGGGGCGTTCGGCACCCTGACGCAGCCGCAGCTGCCCGAGCCGCTGCCCGCGAACCTCGGCGAGGCCAGAACCGTGACGCTGCCGCCGCCCCTGCTGCGTCCGGCACCGCTGCAGGCCGAGAACACCAGGGACATCCTCCGCACGCTGCTCGGCGTCGAGGAATCCCGCATCACACAGCTGCTCGAATCCGGCGTGCTCGAGGAGCATCCGTCCGCAGCTCCCGTACCGACGGCATAGCGACACAGAGAAGGACGACGACAGATGACCATGGCAATCGACGCGAACCCGACGTTCGAGATGAGCGGCACCAACGTGGACGTGGGAGGTGACGGAGCCGTGATCGCCGAGCAGCGGGGACGCGTGCTCCTGATCACCCTGAACAGACCGGATGCGCGCAACGCGGTGAACCTCGCCGTGATGATCGGGGTCGGGGAGGCGCTCCGATACGCCGAATCGACGGATGACGTGTGGTGCGTGATCATCACCGGAAGCGGCGACAGGGCGTTCTGCGCCGGAGCGGACCTGAAGGCGGCAGCGGCGGGCGAGCTGAACACCGACGACGAGCGGATCCGCGCGTGGGGTTTCGCCGGCTACGTGACGCACCACATCTCGAAGCCCACGATCGCCGCCGTCAACGGCTTCGCGCTCGGGGGCGGCACCGAGATCACCCTCGCGAGCGACCTCGCCGTCGCGGCCGACGGCGCGACCTTCGGTCTGCCCGAGGTGAGACGCGGCATCTTCGCCGGGGCGGGCGGCGCCTTCCGGCTGCCCAGACAGATCCCCGACAAGATCGCCATGGAGGCGATCCTCACCGGTGCGCCCTTGAGCGCACACCGCGCGCATGAACTCGGGCTCGTGAACAGGGTCGTCCCGTTCGACGAGGTGCTCCCCGCCGCCTTCGCCCTCGCGGACGAGATCATCGCCAACGCGCCCATCGCGGTGCAGGTCAGCAAGCGCATCGCCAGGGGCATCACGGCGGGGGTCGTCGACCGTGAGGCAGCCGACTGGGAGCGGACGGCGCGCGAGGGGAGACGCTCATGGCATCCGCCGACGCGCAGGAGGGCATGCGCGCCTTCGCCGAGAAGCGCGCTCCTCGATGGGAGGGACGATGAGCTCCTCGGAACGCATCGCCATCGCCGGGCTCGGGATGAGCGATATCGGCAAGGTGTACGACAACACGGCGACGCAGTTCGCCTCCATCGCCGTGCGCGACGCGGTGCGGGACGCCGGACTGCATCTCGCCGACATCGACGGACTGATCATGTCGAGCGGCCTCGGCGGCGATGTGGGCCTCGACCTGCAGGTGGCGCTCGGCCTCACGGACCTCCGGCTGCTGACCTTCATGCAGGGATACGGTTCGACGGCGGCGCAGATGGTCCAGTACGCGGGGATGGCCGTGCGTGCGGGGATGGCGAAGACGATCGCGATCGTGTGGGCGGACGCGCCCCTCAAGGAGAACCTCGGCGGCGGCGCCGCGTACAAGGCGGCGGGAACCTCAGCACAAGGATGGCGGGGGATGCTCGCCGCGAGCGGAATCTACAGCGCGAACACCTATTACGCCCTCGCCGCCCGGCGGCACATGCAGAGGTTCGGCACGACGAACGACCACTTCGGCGCCATCGCCGTCGCCCAGCGCGAGTGGGCGCTGATGAATCCACTGGCGCAGATGCGCACACCGATCACGATGGAGGACTACCACGCGTCGCGCTACATCTCCGAGCCTTTCCACCTGCTCGACTGCTGTCTGGTGTCGAACGGCGCCATCGCGTTGATCGTCACCTCGCTGGAACACGCCACCGCGCTGGCCCAGCCTCCCGTCGAAGTGCTCGGCTGGGCGCAGACCCATCCGGGCAGAAGCGGCATCCGGCACGATGACTTCGGCCTGACGACGGGGGCCGCCATCTCGGGGCCGGCGGCGCTGCGCATGGCGGACACGACGCTCGACGAGATCGACCTCGTCGAGGTCTACGACTGCTACACCTACACGGCACTGGTCACCCTGGAGGACTACGGCTTCTGCCCGAAGGGGAGGGCGGCCGCTTCCTCGCGGAACCCGGCGTGCTGGGGCCCGGCGGCTCCCTCAAGGTCAACACCGGGGAGGCGAGCTGTCGTCCTACTACCTCTGGGGCATGACTCCGCTGTCGGAGGCCGTGATCCAGACCCGCGGCCAGGCCGGCGATCGCCAGGTGGCCCGGCATGATCGCGCTCTCGTCTCCGGAAACGGCGGCACCCTCGACCATCACGCGACTCTCGTGCTCGGCACGGTCTGAACGGAGCGACTCTCATGGCACTCATGCCCCTGCGGCGCGACGAAGCGACCGCCTTCTTCCTCGACGGCACCGCGCGAGGGGAATTCCTCCTCATCGAAGACCTCCAGACCGGCGAGCTCCTCGACCCCCGTACGGACACGGCTCATGACCGCGCGCGCTTCGGCACCGTCGCCGCCTCCGGGGGCGCACGGGTCGTCTCGTGGTCGGTCCCTCACACGCGACGGCCGGATGGTAGCGTCCACCGCTCCGTGGTGGGGATCGTCGAGCTCGACGAGGGTCCCTGGTGGTGGACGGAACTGCGCGGCTTCGACCCGGACGACGACCTCGAGGGCGCCCGCGTCCGCGTGGGTTTCGAGCCGAGCGGAAGCGGCCCCGACGACGAAGTGCTGCCGTTCTTCGAGAAAAACGCCTAGCAATATCACCCCCGAAAGGACAATGATGTCTGATCTGACCACGCGGGCGACCGCACAGCCCCTCACCGTCGAGGAGGCCATCGACAGGATGCCGCGCGTCGGCCTCAGCCGCGGCGCCTGGCTCGCCTTGATGCTGGCATTCTTCTTCGCCAACTACGACATCGGCGTGTTCGCCGTCTCCATCCCGTCGATGATCAGCGGTATCGGATTGAATCCGGCCGATCTGTCGTGGCCGGTGGCGGCGAACCTCGCCGGCTACGCCGTCGGCGCCTACATCTTCGGGCACATCTCCGACCGCCGCGGTCGTCAGCTCGGGCTCTTCCTCACCATCGCGCTGCTCGGAGTGGGAGGCGCGCTCACTGCCGTGTCCTGGGACGCGGCGTCGCTGTCGTTCTTCCGGTTCCTGACCGGAGGCGGCATGGGGGCGGTCCTCGCGCTGTGCTCGGCCTACATCGGCGAGATGGCGCCCAAGAACCGTCGGGGCAAGTACCTCTCGCTGCTCTACGTGATCGGCGGCATCCTGAATCTGATCGTCGGATTCGCGTCGCTGCCCGTCCTGGCCGCGCTGCCGTCGGAGGGCTGGCGCATCCTCATGGGCTTCGGCGGGCTCGTGCTGCTCATCCTCCCGTTCATCAACCGGAGAGACCTGATGGAGTCGCCGCGCTGGCTGGCCGAGCAGGGACGGATCGACGAGGCGACGGAGGTCGTCCGTTCGATGCAGCGAACGGTCGGTGTGGAAGTCGCGAGGGGGACGCTCGCCGCGCCGGCGCATCACCTTCCCGATGTCGAAGCCGAACGACCGCTGCGTACCCTCCTGCGTCCCCCGCTGCTGTGGCGACTGCTGACCGTGCTCGGCTTCTGGTTCATCTTCTACATCGCGATGTACGGGTTCTCCAGCTACCTCCCGTTGATCCTCGAGGGCGTCGGCGTCTCGACGTCGAACGCTCTCCTGGTCACCGTGCTCACGCGGGGGGCTCCGCTGATCGTCGGGTTCATCGTCGTCGCCCTCATCGAGAAGTGGGAGCGACGCACCATGATCATCATCGGCACGCTCGTGTTCGCCCTCGGAATCGTCCTCATCATCCTCGGATGGGGCGACGCATGGGCCACGGCCGGCTCTCTGCTGGCGACCGCCGGAATCGCGTTCATGGCGACCCCGGCGTACACGTACACCGCGGAGGTGTTCCCGACAGCCGCGCGCGGGGACGGCGGCGTCCATCTGCGACGGGCTGGGCCACCTGGGCGGGGCGGTCGCGCCCTTCATCATCCTCCCGATCCTGCTCGGTGCGGGGGCGGTCCCCGCGGGTGCGACGATGATCGCGCTTCTGATCGTCTCCGCTCTCCTGATCCGCATGGGAGTGCGGACGAAGGACAGGTCGCTCGCCGAGATCAGCTCCTGACGCGATCATCCGGAACGAGGTGTCGGGCACTCGGGCCCGGCACCTCGTGAGCGGCCGCGGGCTCTAGTAGTCTCGCCCGCATGGCCACGTCAACGACGCAGACCCCCAGACGCGAGGCCTTCGGCTCGCGGAACGTCTTCATCCTCTCGGCGATCGGATCCGCGGTCGGCCTCGGGAACATCTGGCGCTTCCCGTATGTCGCCTACGAGGGCGGCGGCGGGGCGTTCCTGATCCCGTATCTGTGCGCACTGCTGACCGCCGGCATCCCGCTCCTCTTCTTCGACTATGCGATCGGACACCGGTTCCGCGGTTCCGCGCCGCTGGCCTTCCGTCGCATGCACCGTGCCGCCGAGCCCCTCGGGTGGTGGCAGGTGCTCATCTGCGTCGTGATCGCGGTGTACTACGCGGTGATCATCGCCTGGGCGGCCATGTACACCTGGTTCTCCGCGCAGCTGACGTGGGGCCCCGGCAACGAAGACGCCTTCTTCTCCGGCGAGTTCCTGCAATCGGCCGACGTCGCCGAGGTCGGCGTGTCCACGCAGTTCGTGCCGCAGGTCGGCCTCCCTCTCGTGGCGGTCTGGCTGATCGTGATCGTGATCATGGCGCTCGGCGTCAAGCGCGGCATCGGCACGGCGAACATGATCCTCATGCCCCTGCTCACGGTGATGTTCGCGATCCTCGTGGTGCAGTCGCTGTTCCTGCCGGGGGCGATGGACGGGCTGAACGCGTTCTTCACGCCGAACTGGGAGGCCCTGGCCGACCCGGGAGTCTGGGCGTCCGCCTACGGGCACATCTTCTTCTCGCTGTCGGTCGCGTTCGGGATCATGGTGACCTACTCCTCGTACCTCAAGCGCAAGACCGACCTGACCGGCTCCGGACTCGTGGTGGCATTCGCGAACTCCGGCTTCGAGATCCTCGCCGGCATCGGCGTCTTCACCGCCCTGGGTTTCATGGCCCAGGCTCAGGGAACCGAGGTCGCGGGGGTGGCGACGTCGGGGATCGGCCTGGCGTTCGTCGCCTTCCCGACGATCGTCTCGCAGGCGACGGGCGGCTCGATCATCGGCGTGCTGTTCTTCGGCGCTCTGGTGTTCGCCGGCATCACCTCGCTGATCTCGATCCTCGAGGTGATCGTCGCCGCACTGCAGGACAAGCTCGGGTGGGCGCGCGTTCGCACCACGCTCACGGTGTCGATCCCGCTCGCGCTCGTCTCGCTGGCGCTGTTCTCCACCACCACGGCTTTGACCGTGCTCGACACGGCCGACGCGTTCGTCAACGCCTTCGGCATCATGGCGGTGGCACTGGTGGCCGTGATCGTCGTGGCCTGGCTGCTGCACAAGCTCCCGGTGCTGGTCGAGCACCTCGACCGTCGCTCCAGCTTCCGCGTCGGCACCATCTGGAAGCTCCTCGTCGGCGTCCTGGCGCCTCTCGTGCTCGGGTACCTCTTCATCAGCGAGCTCATCGCGAAGATCTCCGAGCCGTACAGCGGATACCCGGCGTGGTTCCTCGCGATCTTCGGCTGGGGCATGGTGATCGCCCTCGTCGTACTCGCTCTCGTCCTCTCGGCGCTGCCGTGGAGCGGGCGTTCCCACGCGAAGGACGATCCCGAATACGACGAGTTCCTCGACCAGGAGCAGTACGAGCCGGATGCGGAGACGTCGGCGATCCCGGTCGCCCCCGCGACGAAGGGAGCGGAATCATGACCACCACAGCGATCGTCATGATGATCATCGCCATGGTCACGGTGTGGGGCGGACTGATCGCCGCCATCGTGAACCTCGCCAGGCACCCTGAGGCCGCCGAGACGGAGCCCGCACCGCCCGTCGAGCTGTGACCTCACTGACGGCGACGGGCCGAGCCGATCGCATCCGACACGAGAAGTCGGGTCGCCCCGGCCGACGCGCGGCGACGATGGTGGGGAAAGGAGGACCCCATGATCGGTACGCTCAACGCCCTGGTCGACCTGGTGGAGGCGGTCGGCGTCGATGAGATCGACGTCGCCGCGTTCGCGCGGGAGCACGGCACCACCGAGTACCACCTGCGCCGGATGTTCTCGGCACTGGCGGGGATGCCGCTGTCCGAGTACGTGCGTCGTCGCCGGATGACGCTCGCCGGCGCCGAACTCGCGGCCGGTGCACCGAGCCTTCTCGATGTGGCCGTGCGCCACGGGTACGGCTCGGTCGAGGCGTTCGGGCGTGCTTTCCGCGCCGTGCACGGGATCGGACCGGCCGATGCGCGCCGAGAAGGGGGTCCTCTCCGTACACAACCCACGCTCCGGTTCCGCCTGAGCGTCGAAGGGAGCACCCCGATGGATGTCACCATCACCCACCAGCCCGCGTTCGCCCTCGTCGGCCATGCCGCGGAGGTACCCCTGATCCACGAGGGGGTCAACCCGCACATCCAGGCGCACATCGCCGCGATCCCTCCCGAGGAGCACGCACGCCTCAAGGCGCTCGGCGACGCCGAGCCCTCGGGAATCCTGGCCGTCACGGCCGACATCGAGCCGGACGCGCCGGAGGGGTCCACGCTCACCTATCTGCACGGCGTCGCCCTGAAGGAGTCGACTGCGGTCCCGGGCGACCTCGACGCGCTCCGGCTCGAGGAGGGCGCCTGGGCGGTGTTCGCCGCGCGCGGCCCCTTCCCCGAGACGCTGCAGAATCTCTGGGCCGCCACGGCGACAGAGTGGTTCCCGTCGAACCCGTGGCGGCTGCGTCCCGGCCCCTCGATCGTGCGCTATCTGGAGTTCTCGGGCGACTTCGCCTCCTGCGAGCTCTGGTTGCCGGTCGAGCAGGCGTGAGGTCGGGCACCGGTCAGGGTGGGCGGCCCGCCCTGACCGGTGTCTGACCCGCGTGCCACACTGGGCGCACGACCCGAGGAGGACCATGGTGGCGACCGATCCGAAGAAGACGCTCGACGCGTACCGGGCGAAGCGCGGCGAGTTCCGCGTGGTCGAGGTGCCGCCGATGCAGTACCTGATGGTCGATGGCGCCGGCGACCCCAACACCGCTCCCGCCTACTCCGACGCGGTGTCCGCGCTGTTCTCCCTCGCCTACACGCTCAAGTTCGCGAGCCGGAAGGAGCTGGGCATCGATACGGTCGTGATGCCCCTCGAGGGGCTCTGGCACGCGCCCGACATGGCGTCCTTCACCACAGCCCGAGACAAGTCGGCCTGGCTGTGGACCATGATGATCATGGTCGGCGACCACATCACCCCGTCGATGTTCGACGACGCCGTCGCCGCTGTGGCGCAGAAGGCGGCGAAGAAGAAGGAGCCGCTGCCCGCTCTGGACTCGGTGCGGCTCGAATCGCTCGACGAGGGCCGGTGCGTGCAGACCCTGCACGTCGGGCCGTTCGACGATGAAGGACCGGTGCTCGACGAGCTGCACCACCGCTTCATCCCCGACAACGGACTGCAGATGCGGGGGCGGCACCACGAGATCTACCTGAGCGACCTCCGCCGCGCCGACCCTGCCAGACTCCGCACCATCCTGAGGCAGCCCGTGGCGCCCGCGGGACTGACCGGATGAAGGTCGAAAATCAAGCCCCTGCGCAGATGCGCGCTGCGCTGGATACGCTTCGTCGATGAGCACGGTGAAGCATGCGGCGCGGGTCGCCAAGAGATCCTCGGCCTTCCGTCGGATCGCCCGCGCCGGGTTCGTCGTCCTCGGACTCATCCACGTCATCATCGGATCGATCGCCATCTCGATCGCGGCCGGTGCGTCCGGTGACGCGGATCAGGACGGTGCGATGGAGCAGATCAGGCAGAATCCCATCGGCGGCCTCCTGCTCCTGCTGGTCGGCGCCGGGCTGCTGGCGCTCGCCGTGTGGCAGATCGCGAGCGCCTTCCTCGCCGCCGACCCCGCCGAGACCAAGAAGTGGGGGAAGCGGATCAAGCTCTTCGGCATCGCACTCGCCTACCTCGTCGTCGCGGGCATGGCGATCATCTACGCGGTGGGCGGTCGTGCCGACTCGGAGGAGGCGTCGAAGACCCTGAGTGCGGTCGTGCTCGCCGCTCCCGGAGGCGTCGCTCTGCTCGTCGTGATCGGGCTCGCGGTGGTGGGCGTCGGAGTGGGGTTCGTGGTCGGCGGGTTCACCCGGGGATTCGAGAAGCTCCTCGATCTGCCGTCCGGAGTCGCGCGCGGCGGCATCGTGACGCTGGGAGTCATCGGGTACTTCGGGAAGGGCATCGCCGTGGCGGTGACGGGGGTGTTGTTCGTGGTGGCCGCCGTGACGCAGGACCCCGAGAAGGGGGCGGGGCTGGATGCCGCCCTGCACAGCCTGCTGGACCTGCCGCTCGGCGGGCTCGTGCTGGGAGCGGTCGGCGCGGGTTTCGCGATCTACGGCGTCTTCTGCATCGCGAGGGCCCGCTACGCCCGCATGTGACGGGAGCGCGTCGGGCTCTCACGCGGTCGCGGGCTTCTCGCTCCACGCCAGCAGGAACGCGCCGAGCGCGATCATGAGTACCCCTCCGGTCGCGCCCATCGCCGCGATCCGGCGCGGAGAGCGGCCGAACCAGTCGCGGGCGGCGCTCGCGAGCAGCACCCACACCGCGTCGCACGTCACCCCGATGGCGACGACGATGACGCCCAGTGCGAAGAGCTGTGCAGGAACGGAGCCCGCGTGCATGTCGACGAACTGGGGCAGGATCGCGAGGAAGAACGCGATCGACTTCGGGTTCGTGACACCGACCACGAGCCCTTCGGTGAGCAGGCGCCACCCCGACCGTCTCGGCGTCTGCGCGACCATCGCCTTCGCGGCGTCGTTCCGATGGCGGATCGCCTGGATGCCGAGGAAGATCAGATACCCCGCCCCGAGCACCTTGACGATCGTGAACAGCACGAGGGACTGGGCGATGATCGTGCCGACGCCGAGCGCGACCGCCACGACGAGGATGATCGATCCGATCGCCGTGCCGAGGATGCTGAGGAAGCCGCCGAGGCGCCCGAGCGCCATGGCCCTGCCGATCGTGAACAGCACGGTCGGACCAGGGATCACCACCATGACGAACGCCGCGACCACGAAGGCGAGCAGGGTGTCGTGGGCGATCATGGGTCGAGCATAGGGGGAGCCGACCGCCCGGGCCCAGGTCCCCTCCGCAGGTGCGAAACTGGAACGATGAGCACTTCATCCGGTGTCGACGTGATCGCCCCTCTGAGTGAGGACGAGGTGCGGCGCATCCGTGACGACTTCCCCATCCTCCGTACCGAGGTCCAGGGGCACCCGCTCGCGTACCTCGATTCCGGGGCGACGTCGCAGCGCCCGCTCGCCGTCTTGGATGCGGAACGCGCATTCGCGACGACACTGAACGCGGCGGTGCATCGCGGCGCGCACACGCTCGCCGCGGAGGCGACGGAGCTCTTCGAGGATGCTCGCAGCACGGTCGCGCGTTTCGTGGGGGCGGACGACGACGAGATCGTCTGGACCTCGAATGCCACCGAGGCGATCAACCTCGTCGCCTACTCCCTGTCGAACGCGTCGCTCGGGCGTGGGGGCGCGGCTGCCGAGCGTCTCCGGCTCCGCGAGGGCGACGAGATCGTCACGACCGAGATGGAGCACCACGCGAACCTCATTCCGTGGCAGGAGCTCGCCGCACGCACGGGGGCGACGCTCAAGGTGATCCCGCTCGACGACGACGGAGCACTCCGCCTCGACATCGCCGCCGAGCTCATCACAGCGCGCACGAAGCTCGTGGCCTTCACCCATGTCTCCAACGTGCTCGGTGTGATCAACCCCGTCGACGACCTCGTGGCGCTCGCCCGCGAGGTCGGCGCGCTCACCCTGCTCGACGCGTGCCAGTCGGCGCCGCACCTGCCCCTCGATGTCCGCGCGCTCGGCGTCGACCTCGCCGTCCTGTCCGGGCACAAGATGCTCGGTCCGACCGGCATCGGCGCGCTCTACGGGCGCCGTGAGGTGCTGGCAGCGATGCCCCCGTTCCTCACCGGCGGCTCGATGATCACCACGGTCACGACGACGGAGGCCGAGTACCTCCCGCCGCCGCAGCGCTTCGAGGCGGGCACGCAGCGCGTGTCGCAGGCGATCGCGCTCGCCGCCGCCGTCGACTATCTGACGACGGTGGGGATGCCGCGCATCGCCGCGCACGAGGCCGCCTTCGGTCGCCGACTCGTCGACGGGCTCAGCGCGATCGAGGGCGTCCGCGTGCTCGGCGCCGGCATCGATCTGCCGCGTGTCGGCCTGGCGAGCTTCGACGTCGCCGGCATCCATTCGCACGACGTCGGTCAGTACCTCGACGATCTCGGGATCGCGGTGCGCGTGGGGCACCACTGCGCCCAGCCGCTGCATCGACGCCTCGGAGTGACCTCGTCCACCAGGGCGAGCACGTATCTCTACACGACGGATGCCGAGGTGGATGCCGTGATCGAGGGCGTCGCCGGAGCGATCGACTTCTTCCGGAGGGGCGCATGAGCGACCTGCAGAACCTGTACCAGGAGCTGATCCTCGACCATTCGCGCACCCCGCACGGCTACGGCCTGCGTGAGGAGATCGCGGCGCAGTCGCATCAGCTGAACCCCACGTGCGGCGACGAGATCACGCTGCAGGTGCACCGGGGCGATGATGGCGGCGTCGAGGCCATCGCCTGGGAGGGACACGGGTGTGCGATCTCCCAGGCCTCGGCGTCGCTGCTGGCAGAACTCGCCGAGGGGCTCAGCGTCGAACAGCTCGAGGTCCGCATCGCGGCCTTCCGCGAGGCGATGCGGTCGCGCGGGAAGATCGAGCCCGACGAGGAGCTGCTGGGCGACGCGGCCGCGCTCGGCGGAGTGTCGAAGTACGTGGCCCGCGTCAAGTGCGCCATGCTCGCCTGGGTCGCCGCAGAGGATGCGCTGAGCCGCAGCTGAGGGCGACCCGCCAGGGCGCGACACGCGGTGACTCGGGGAATAGTCGCTGCCCTCGGGCGTTGCCACGAGCATGACAACTCTCGGAATCATCGGTGCAGGACACATCGGCAGCCAGGTCGCCCGGGTGGCGGTGGCGAACGGCTACGACGTCGTGATCGCGAACTCGCGGGGTCCGGAGACGCTCGCCGACCTCGTCGCGGAACTCGGACCGCACGCGAAGGCGGCCACGGCGGAGGAAGCGGCGGCGGCCGCGGATGTGGCGGTGGTCACGGTCCCGCTGCATGCGATCGACAAGCTCCCCGCGGAGCAGCTCGCCGGCAAGATCGTCCTGGACACCAACAACTACTACTTCGAGCGCGACGGGCGCATCGAGGCCCTCGACAAAGGCGAGACCACGACGTCGGAGCTCGTGCAGCGCGCTCTCCCCGACTCGAAGATCGCCAAGGCATTCAACCACATCTTCGCGTCGGAGATCACGACAGACGGGTCGCCGGCCGGCACTCCGAACCGGCGCGCACTCGCCACGGCGGGAGATGATGCCGATGCCGTCGCCTTCGTGACGCGCTTCTACGACGAGGCCGGCTTCGACACCGTCAACGTCGGATCGTTGAGCGAGTCGTGGCGGGTCGAGCGCGATCGTCCGGCATATGTCGTGCGTCAGAACGCCGAGGAGCTGACCGCCAACGTCGAGCGCGCGAACCGTCTTCCTGATCCGCGGTCGCGGCGAGGGGCCGACGCCGGCTCCTCGTCGCGCCTCGGGTGTGCACACCGGCACCGGTTGGGATACCAAAAGTTGAGGAACGCGGCCCGGAATGCAAGAATGCCCAGATGGCGGGGGCTATGGGGACGAACGGCGAACTCGAATCTGTCCGGGTCACGCGGATCCTGAGAGACGACATCGTCCTCGGGCGCCGCGTACCCGGGTCGCGACTGGTCGAGCGAGACATCGCGGCGGAGTTGAACGTGTCCCGACTCCCGGTGCGCGAAGCGATCCGCACACTCGTGGCCGAGGGCGTCGTCGTGGCTCGACCTCGTACCTGGGCCGTCGTCCGCGAGTTCACCCATCGTGACATCCAGGACTTCGCCGAGGTGCGCGAGGCCATCGAGACGTTGATCTTCGTCTTCGCTGCCGAACGGCACGACGAGGCGGGCCTCGCCCGGATCCAGGACGCCTATGAGCGTGAACTCGCCGCCGCGCGCACCGGCGACTCCGAGGCCGCGAGGATCGCTGCGGCGGAGTTCCACGAGATCGCCGTCGAGATCGCGGGCAACGAGATGCTGGGGGAGTTGATCGCCGTCTTCCTCACGCGGTTGCGGTGGCTCTTCGGGACAGCACGACGATCTTCTCCTGATGGCCGAGGAGCACCGCATCATCCTCGAAGCCCTGGCCGCCAGAGACGCCGAGGCGTTGCGCCGGATCATCCCGGCGCACCTGGCGAGCGGTCAGTCGGCGGCGGAGCGCCGTCTCGCCGACGGCAGCGACCTGCTGGTCTGACGGCGCGAACGGGCCCGACCCGTCGGTGACCACAACGGGAACCGCTCCGGCTGTATATTGGGGCGATCGGAGTCGGTCCGAACTGTCGCGCTGTCCTGGGGAGCGAGATGCGGAATCTTGCTGTCGCGGTCGGGTGCCTGCTACTTCTGGGCGGAGTCGCGCTCGTCGCGATCGCCGATCAGGAACGCACCGCGGCCGTCGCCGCCGTCAAGGCGGAGATCGTGCGCGTCGAGCACGCGCTCGAAGAGTCACGCGGGGAGAACCTCGAACTCGCGGAGAAGCTCACCGCCCTCCGCTCACAGCTCGCCGAGCAGGACGCCGAGATCTCCGACACGACGGGCTTCCTGCAGTGAGCCGCCGCATCCTGGCCGTGACCGTGCGCGGCAGCCGTCATGCTCTCCGCCGGGATGCTCGCCAGGGCCGAGAGCCTCGAGCAGCAGCGGGCGTCGGCGGTGGCGGAGCTCGATCTCCTGACGCTGCAGTACCACGAGGCGGGACAGCGCACCGACTACCTCGAAGGATCGGTCGAGCGCGCCGAGGCCGACGTCGCGGACCGCGCATCCGTGCTCGCCCTCCGGCCGGCCTTCGTCGCCGAGATCACCGCATTGGCCGCGGCCCTCGAACGCGCGAAAGGCATGGTCGACACGGCTGCGCACCGTGCGGCGGCTCTCTCTGCCCAGCAGACCGTGCTGGATGAGAAGGCCGACCCCGCCACGGTGAAGGCAGCCACCGCGACCGTGCACGCGCTGACCGAGAAGGTCGGGTCCGAGGTCGCTTCCGTGCAGGCCGCCCAGAGTTCGGGTCCTGGCGGACCTGCGTGGTCGTCGAGCGGGCCCGGCGGGTATGCGCGGGTGCGGGCGGCGCTCGACCTGGTCGGAGGGGGCGGCGTCGGGCTGTACGAGTCGGCATCCTGCGCGGGAGGAAACGCCCCGGCATGCGCCAACAGCAACGGATACATCAAGTACCGCGCCGACATCGTGAACTGGAGCTCGGGCCGACTCAACTGGGCGATGGCGCACGAGCTCGCGCACATCTATCAGTTCCGCGTCTGGGGCGCCCTCACGTCGTCGGGCGCCTACGGGTCGCTGTTCGGCGCCGATCCGGAGTTCCTCGCGAACTGCATGGCCGTGGTCAGGGGCTTCCCGGCTCGGTCGGCTGCAACGGAGAACAGCAGGCCTGGGCTTCCGGCATCTGGGTCGGCGCGGTGCGCTGACGGGCGCGGAGCCTCGGGTCAGGCCACCGGTGTGGTCGTGTCGATCGCGGCCCTCAACGGCCGACGCATGACGCGCCAGTAGGCACTCGGTGCGAGGCGGACGAGGGTGTCGATGAGGCGTGCCTCACGGCCCACCATCGTGCGCGCGGCGCGTCGCTCGGTCGCGCGCGGATGATGAGCGCCGCCGCGTCCGCGGGGTCCGTGTGGTACATCGCGGCCTGCGCCTCGGCTGCGCGCGCGGCGATGGCCGGGTCGAGCGCCGCGGCGTAACGGCCGTGCAGGATGATCCCGGTGCGCACGCCCGCAGGGTAGACCGCGCCGACACTGACCGTGGTGCCCTCGAGCTCGTGCCGCAGGGCCTCGGAGAATCCACGCACGGCGAACTTGCTCATCGCGTAGGGGATGCGGCCTGCGGGGGCGGCGAGTGCGTAGACGCTCGCGAAGTGCGTGATGTGTGCGGCCGGAGCGGCGCGCAGGGCCGGAAGCATCGCCTTGGTGATCGACACCGTGCCCCACAGGTTCACATCGGTGAGCCAGCGCATCTCCTCCATCGTGAGCTGATCGAGGCTGCCCAGCATCGACGATCCGGCGCAGGTGATCAGGGCGTTGATCCTCGGATGCGACGCTGCGACCGCGTCGGCTGCCGCGAACACGGCGTCGTCGTCACGGAGGTCGACGACATGGGTCGTGAGCCGTGTCCCGTCGAGTTCCGCGGCGACGGTGTCGAGCGCGGCTCGGTCATGATCGAGCAGGGCGAGGTGGGTTCCCCGTGCGGCCAGCAACCGGGCGATGTGGGCCCCCATCCCGTTCGCGGCGCCGGTGATCACGGTGGTGCTGCCGGTGAGGTCCAGACGTTTCATGTGACTCCTGCCGCGTGCCCGATTCGGCGGTGTACCGGGCGGATGTCGGATGTGCGGGGCATGCTGATCCGGAACCATTCTGGCCGACACCGGGCACCAGTGATACCGGTACGCTCGAAGAGAGGAGGTACCGGTGGGACGGACAGCGGATGCCATCGCCGAAGGCGTCGCGATCGCGACCGCTGCCGCGCGCCTCGCCGTGAAGAACCACATCCTCATCGGCACGATCGCCGAAGACGGCGTCTTCGACATGGACAGGTACATCGACGACGCGCGGGAGGCGCTCCGGGCGATGGCCGAGGAGTCCGAGGAGGCCGCAGCGACGGTCACTGCACTGCGCAAGCGCGCGAGGGGTCGGCACTCCGATCCGGTGGGCACGCATGACTATCGCGATCGCGATGTGCGAAACCTCCGCCGACGGGCGAAGCAGTCCACCGGGGTCGCCGTCCGGTTGCGGGAGATGATGGAAGACCGCGATCGGCTCGCCGAGATCGTCGAGGAGGCGCGTGACGCGGCGTGGGCGGACGTGCGGCACAACCTCGACCGTCGGCTGCGCGTGGAAGGCATGCGTCCCGACCAGGACCCCGACTACGGCCGTATGCGCGAGGCCCGCATGCAGGCGCTGCGCCTCGTCGACCTGCAGGCGCTCTCCTCGGAGCAGAGAGCGAAGGCGAAGCGGCGGAAGAAGCAGCAGAAAGCCGCGGCGTCGAGCGACTGAGGCGCCGTTTCGCTTTCGCGTCGGGACTGTTGTAGGCTGTTCCACGGCCCGCTGAGCGGGCTGGGCGCCCGTAGCTCAATGGATAGAGCATCTGACTACGGATCAGAAGGTTAGGGGTTCGAGTCCCTTCGGGCGCACACTGTGTTGAGACAGTACAGGAACCCCCGTCGCATCAGCGGCGGGGGTTTCTGCTTTCTCCGTTCGGCTCAGAGCAGACTCGTGATGGCGGGGTCGCGCTCGGCCACATCCGCCGCCGTCGAGACGATGACGCTGCGCATCGCGGCCACCGCGACGGCCGGAGTGACGTCGGAGCGGTGCGCCAGGCTGATCGTGCGCGACATCGCCGGGTGCGCGAGTCGCGCCGACCTCAGCAGGGGGCGGTCGAAGAGCACCATGGCCGGCACGACGGCGACGCCGACGCCGCGTTCCACGAAGCGGAGCACCGCGTCCATCTCGGCCCCCTCGAGCGCGAGCCTCGGGGTGAGGTCGGCGCTGCGGAACGCGGCATCCATCGTGGCGCGCAGCTCGTAGCTCTCGTCGAAGGCGATCAGCGGAAGCGTCGCGAGGTGGGCGAGGCTGATCGACGGACCGTGGGTGACCGGTGCGGCGGCCGCCGACGAGACGACGACGAGTTCCTCCGAGAGCAGCGGCATGTGCGTCAGGCTCACGCCGACAGGAGTGGGACCGTCGGACTGGGTGACGAGCGCGATGTCGACCGCCCCCACCGCGAGTTCTTCGACGAGTCGACGTGACCCGCTCTCCGTGAGGTGCAGGTCGACGTCCGGGTGGGCGGAGTGGAACGCGCTGATGGCTTCTGCGACGAGGCTCGTGCACAGGGTCGGCGGCGCACCGAGGCGCACGCGACCCCGGCGGAGACCGGCGAGTTCGCCCATCTCGTCGCGGATGGCGTCGGCTTCGGCGAGCATGCGCTGCGCGCGCGCGGAGGAGGGTCTCGCCTGCGGCGGTGAGCGCGATGTGGCCGCGCGCGCGGTGGAACAGCTCCGCGCCGAGTTCACGCTCCAGCGTCGAGATCTGGCGGCTCAGCGACGGCTGGGCGAGGTGCAGGTGCTCGGATGCGCGGGTGAAGTGCCCGAGGCGGGCGACTTCGACGAACCCGCGGAGTTGCTCGAGGTTCATGTCCATAGCCTAGCCGCATGGTTTCCAGTCGGACTATGCATTGGAGTTATTAGGATGCCCTAATTAGCGTGGAACGCATGGCTACCCCCGAACGTCAGATATCCACCACCGTCCTCGTCATCGGCACCGGCGGCTCCGGGCTGCGAGCGGCGATCGAGATCGCCGAGCACGGTGTCGACGTGCTCGCGGTCGGCAAACGTCCGCGGCAGGATGCGCACACGTCCCTCGCGGCCGGTGGCATCAATGCGGCGCTCGGCACCATGGACGCCGAGGACAGCTGGCAGCAGCACGCCGCCGACACCATCAAGGAGAGCTACCTGCTCGCCAACCCGCACACGGTCGAGATCGTCACGCAGGGCGCCGAGCGCGGCATCCGCGATCTGGAGCGCTGGGGCATGGACTTCGCGCGGGAAGACGACGGTCGCATCTCGCAGCGGTTCTTCGGTGCGCACACCTTCCGTCGCACCGCCTTCGCGGGTGACTACACCGGCCTCGAGATCCAGCGCACCCTCGTGCGCAAGGCCGAGCAGCTCGAGGTCCCGATCCTCGACCACGTCTACATCACGCGCCTGCTCGTGCGCGACAACGTGGTGTTCGGCGCCTACGGCTTCGACCAGGCCGACGGCACCCGCTACCTCATCCACGCCGATGCCGTGATCCTCGCGGCGGGTGGACACAACCGCATCTGGCGGCGCACCTCGTCGCGCCGCGACGAGAACACCGGCGACTCCTTCCGGCTCGCGGTCGATGCGGGCGCACGTCTGCGCGACCCGGAACTCGTGCAGTTCCACCCGTCGGGGATCATCGAGCCGGAGAGCGCGGCCGGCACGCTGATCTCCGAGGCGGCGCGCGGCGAGGGCGGCATCCTGCGCAATGCTCTCGGTGAGCGCTTCATGGCGAAGTACGACCCGGAACGGATGGAGCTGTCGACCCGCGACCGCGTCGCGCTCGCCGCGTACACCGAGATCCAGGAGGGACGCGGCACCGAGAACGGCGGCGTCTGGCTCGACGTGTCGCACCTGCCGCGCGAGACGATCATGAGCCGTCTGCCCCGCGTGTACCAGACGATGATGGAGTTGCAGATGCTCGACATCACGAGCGACCCGATCGAGATCGCCCCGACCGCGCACTACTCGATGGGTGGGGTCTGGGTGCGTCCAGAGGATCACCGGACCGACGTCGAAGGCCTCTACGCGATCGGCGAGGCCTCGAGCGGACTGCACGGAGCGAACCGGCTCGGCGGCAACTCCCTGATCGAGCTCCTGGTGTACGGCCGCATCGTGGGGCAGGCGGCCATGGAGCACGCGGCAGGGCTGGACGCGCAGCGACGTTCCGCGACGGCCGTGGCTCAAGCTCGGGCCGAGATCGACGATCTGCTCGCGGCGGAGGGGCGTGAGAACGTGCGCGCCCTCCAGCGCGCGATCCGCAACCTCATGACCGAGTACGCGGGTGTGGTGCGCTCGGAGGAGGGACTGCGCGCCGGACTCGCCGACCTCGACATGATCGAGGGGCGCATGGAGGACGTCGGCATCCACCCCGACATCGCCGGGTTCCAGGACCTCGCTCACGCCTTCGACCTCAAGGCCTCGGCGCTCGCGGCGCGGGCCACGCTCGAGGCGGCGCTGGAACGTCGGGAGACCCGCGGATGCCACAACCGCAGCGACTTCCCCGACACCGACCCGACGCTGCAGGTGAACCTGGTGTGGTCGCCGACCGCCGGCGTGACCCGCGAGGAGATCCCGCCGGTCTCGCCCGAGATCGCCGAGCTCATGCGCGAGGTCGACACCGCGGGCAAGCTCGTCGAGTGATCTGCCGAGGGGTCGAGACACGCCGCTCGCCCACGGCACGCTCGGGCGTGTCTTGACCCCTCAGGCAGGTGGTGGGGCGGGTGGGAGTGATCTCAGTCGGCCTGAGGCTCCTCCGTGTCGATCACGCCGATGCCGACGGCCTCATGGTCGGGCTCCGGTTCGTCGCGCTTCGGGGCCTTGGGTTCTTCGCCGGGGCCTTCTCGGTGCTCGGCTCTTCGAGGTCTGCGGTGTCGGGCACCTCGCTCGGGTCCGCGTCCTCGGGGAGTCGGCCTCGGCGGGCGTCGTGACCTCACCCTCGCTCGTGTCCGAAGCGGGGCTCGGCGTCGGCGTCTGCGCCTCGGCGGAGTCCTCGCCGGCGTGCTGGTCGGCGTGCTCCTGGGTGGACTCAGGTTCTGGTGTCGTGTCGGTCATGATGGCCCCTTTCTGATGTCGTCGGTTCAGGATGCCGCGGCGGCGAGCCATGGTGAAGGGGCTTGACGCGCTCGTCGTCGGCACACCGGGGCGAGGGCCGACCGCGGCGGACCGAAGCGACGGATCCGGCGTAGCCTTGAGGGGTGACTGCGTATGTCTCGGCCTTCGACCTCTTCTCCATCGGAGTGGGGCCGTCGAGCTCCCATACGGTCGGACCCATGCGGGCGGCCCTCGACTTCGCGCGACGACTTACTGCGACGGGCGTCCTCGACCGGGTGGCCCGGGTCGGCGGCACGCTGTACGGTTCGCTGGGAGCGACGGGCATCGGGCATGGGACGCCGGACGCCGTGGTCGCCGGACTCCGTGGACTCGCGCCCGAGACGTGCGATCCGGAAGATGTGCGCGCAGCGTGGACCGAGCTTCCCGCCCAGGCCGTGATCCGGGTCGACGGCACCCACGACGTGCCCTTCGTGAAGGACGACATCGTCTTCGCGCCGCGGACGCGCCTGCCGGGGCATCCGAACGCGATGACCCTCACGGCGTGGGCCGCCGACGGCACGGCCGTGGCGGAGGAGACCTACTACTCCGTGGGCGGCGGGTTCATCCGCCGCGACGGGGAGGAGGCGAAGCTCGCGAGCGCCGGCTTCCCATACGCCTACGCGGATGCCGCATCGCTGCTCGCCCTGTGCGACGAGAACGGCCTGTCGATCGCGGAGGTCGCGCGACTCAACGAGACGTCGGTGCGCAGCGAAGAGGAGGTCGCGGCGGGTCTGGATGCGATCTGGGACGCGATGTCCGGATGCGTCGACGCCGGTCTGCACGCCGAGGGCACTCTTCCCGGCATCCTCAAGGTGAAGCGACGGGCGGGCGTGATCCGCGGCCAGCTCGAGGCGGTCGAGGCCGAGGGACATCGCGAGCTTCCCGGCGAGTGGCTCGGCGCGTTCGCCCTGGCGGTCAACGAGGAGAACGCCGCGGGCGGACGAGTCGTCACCGCGCCGACGAACGGCGCGGCCGGCATCCTGCCCGCCGTCGCCATGTACTGGTGGCGCTTCCTCGCCGACTCCGGTCTCGGAGCGGGCAACGCCGTGACGCCCTACGGCGAGCTCGTCGGCAGCGCGCTTCTCGGCTTCGAGCCGGAGGTCCGCGCGCTCGACGCCGCGAGCGATCTCGACGATGAGCAGACCGCCGAGGCGAATCGCCGCCGCGGCATCCGGCGCTTCCTCCTGACGGCCACCGCGCTCGGCTCGCTGTTCAAGGCCAACGCGTCGATCTCCGGCGCCGAGGGCGGCTGCCAGGCCGAGGTCGGCTCGGCCTGCGCCATGGCGGCGGGCGGCCTCACCGCCGTGATGGGTGGCACGAACCGGCAGATCGAGAACGCCGCCGAGATCGCGATGGAGCACCACCTCGGGCTCACCTGCGATCCGATCGGCGGACTCGTGCAGATCCCCTGCATCGAGCGCAACGCGATCGCCGCCTCGACCGCGGTCACGGCGGCTCGTCTCGCACTCCGGGGGACGGGAGCCACTACGTCTCGCTGGACGCCGTCGTCGAGACCATGCGCCAGACCGGGGCGGACATGTCGACGAAGTACAAGGAGACCAGCGAGGGCGGTCTCGCGGTCAACGTCATCGAGTGCTGATGCTCCGCGTCGGTGGATGCCGATAGCCTCCACGAGACAGCACGCGCGGAGGGCATCATGGACGCGTTCTGGGAGCCGAGCTCTCGTCGCCGGAGACAGCAGCCGGTCGTCGCGGTCCGCCCGAACGACGATGCGCCGGCGCCCGGCGGGCAGTGGCCGACCAGCATCCCCGCCGTCGCCCAGGTGTTGCGGGAGGGTATCGACCTCGACCCCGGCATCACCTTCCTCGTGGGCGAGAACGGCAGCGGCAAGTCGACCCTGGTCGAGGGCATCGCGATCGCGTACGGCCTCTCGCCGGAGGGCGGGTCCCGGCAGGCGCGACACACCACACGGGCGACCGAATCGCCGTTGTCCGACTGGCTGCACCTGCAGCGGGGTGTGGGAGCCCACCGCTGGGGGTTCTTCCTCCGTGCGGAGACCATGCACTCCTTCTACACGTACCTCGAGGAGAATCCGTCGACCGGCGGGGCCGATGTGCCGTTCCACGAGATGAGTCACGGCGAATCGTTCCTCGCCCTGCTGGAGAGCCGCTTCGACGAGCCGGGCTTCTACTGCCTCGATGAGCCAGAGGCCGCGCTCTCGTTCAACTCGACGCTCGCGCTCATCGCCGTGCTCCGCCGCATCGCCGACGACGGGGGTCAGGTGCTGTGCGCGACCCACTCGCCGGTGCTCGCCGCTCTTCCCGGTGCGAAGATCCTCGAGGTGGGCGAGTGGGGCGTGCGTGAGGCGGAATGGGGCGACCTCGAGATCGTGAACCACTGGCGCTCGTTCCTCGACCACCCCACCCGGTACCTCCGTCATCTGCTCGACTGAGTCGCGCGCACCGGGGATGGCCGCCACGGGCGAAGTCGTAGGCTGGCGGGCATGACCGAGCAGAAGACGCCGCGTCGCCGTGGGCGCCCGAAGGGCGGCTCCGATTCGCGCGAGCGCATCATCGCCGCGGCGGTCGACGAGTTCGGCGAGCAGGGGTACGACGGCTCGACGATCCGCTCGATCGCCGCCCGCGCCGGGGTGGACTCCGCTCTCGTGCACCATTACTTCGGCACCAAGGCCGATCTGTTCGCCGAGGCCGTCGGCATTCCCCTGCGCCCGGACATCGACGTGCCGGCGATCGTCGCCGGGCCGCGTGACGAGGTCGGCGAACGTCTGGTGCGCTACGTGCTCGAGGCGTTCGAGCAGCCGGAGGTGCGCAGACGCGGCGTCATGCTCCTGCGCACCGCGCTCGGAAGCAGACTCACGACGCCGTTGCTCGCCGGGTTCCTGACGCGTGAGCTGATCGGACGCATCGCCCGGAGCCTCGGCACCGAGGACGCCGACCTGCGTGCGTCGCTCGTGGCCTCGCAGATCGCCGGCATGTTGATCGCACGGTATCTCCTGCGGCTCCCGGCGCTCGCCGCTGCATCGGTGGACGAACTCGTCGGGCGCGTGGGGCCTACCGTGCAGCGCTACCTCTTCGACTGACGAAGGGGCGCGCGAAGTCCGTTGACGCGATGGAGCGGCGGGCGCATAATTCATCACATGATGAATAACTCGGCTGTCGAGATCACGGACCTCCGCGTCCGGCGTGGAGTCGTGCACGTCTTCGAGGGGATCGACCTCACGATCCCGCGCGGGCAGATCACGGGTCTGCTCGGACCGTCCGGGTGCGGCAAGACCACGCTCATGCGCTCCATCGTCGGTGTGCAGAGGATCGCGGGAGGCCAGGTCACGGTCTTCGGTGAGCCGGGCGGGTCGCGGCAGCTCCGCCATCGGGTCGCGTACGGCACACAGGGCACCGCGGTGTACGGCGACCTCAGCGTGCGCCAGAATCTCACCTACTTCGCGTCGCTGTTGAAGGTGCCGAAGGGCGATGTCGACAGGGTCATCGACGAGGTCGGGCTGCGTGCGCAAGCGGGGCAGCTCGTCGACTCGCTGAGCGGCGGTCAGGCGACGCGGGTCTCGCTCGCCGCGGCATTGATCGGCTCCCCGGAACTCGTCGTGCTGGACGAGCCCACCGTCGGTCTCGACCCCGTGCTGCGAGCCGAGCTGTGGGCGCTCTTCCGCGGGCTCGCCGATCGGGGGTCACGCTCATCGTGTCGAGCCACGTCATGGACGAGGCGGTGCGCTGCGACCGGCTGCTGCTCATGCGAGAAGGCCGCATCATCGCCGACACCACGCCGACGTCGCTGCTGGCGGACACCGGCACGACCGATGCGGAGGCGGCCTTCCTGACGTTGATCGAGCGCGATCGCTCCGGCGATGCGGGCACGAGGCGGTCGCGCCGAGAAGCACGCGAGCACCGTGAGGAGGTCGGCGAATGAACGGCCGCCGGATGTTCGCCACTGCTGGTCGGGTCCTCACGCAGTTGCGGCACGACCCGCGGTCGATCGCCTTGATGCTCGTCGCACCGAGCCTTCTCGTCGGGCTCTTCGCGTGGTTGTTCAGCGATCAGGACGGCGTCTTCGACCAGTTCGGCGGTGCCATCCTCGCCCTGTTCCCGTTCATCGTGATGTTCCTCATCACGTCGATCACCACCTTGCGCGAGCGGCGGTCGGGCACGCTCGAACGGCTGATGACCACGCCACTCGACAAGGCCGACTTCATCCTCGGCTATGCGCTCGCGTTCGGGCTGATGGCCGTGCTGCAGGCGGTGATCACGGTGTGGTTCGCTGTGGCGGTGTGCGGACTCGACGTCGACGGCCCCCTGTGGCAGCTCGGACTCGTCGCGGTGGTCGACGCGCTCCTCGGCACGGCGCTCGGACTGCTCGCGAGCGCGTTCGCACAGACCGAGTTCCAGGCGGTGCAGTTCATGCCGCTGCTGGTGTTCCCGCAGATCATCCTCGGCGGGCTGTTCATGCCGCGCGACCAGATGCCCGACGTGCTCTCCGCGATCTCCGACTGGCTGCCGCTGAGCTACGCGATCGACACGATCAATGCGGTCGCCGCGGGCGACGAGGGGTGGGATGTGTTCGGGCCGCTGCTCGTGGTGCTCGCGTTCGCCGTCGGCGCGCTGATCCTGGCCTCGCTCACTCTGCGTCGACGCACCCGCTGAGTCCGCGACCCCCGCCGCCGATCACCGCGCGGCGCGGTTCTTGGTGTGCTTCGTCGGAACGGCTGCCCACGGATCCTCCGGCCACGGGTGCTTCGGGTAGCGTCCGCGCATCTCCGCGCGCACCTGCGCATACGGACCGGACCAGAACGAGGCGAGGTCGTCGGTGACCGCGAGCGGTCGCCCCGCGGGGGAGAGCAGGTGGAACAGCACCGGCACGCGCCCGTCGACGAGTCGGGGAGTCTCCGCCCACCCGAAGCACTCCTGCAGCTTCACGGCGACGACGGGGCGCGCCTGCGGGTCCTCGGGCTCCGGATAGCTGAGGCGGATGCGGGATCCGCTGGGCACCTCGAGGCGTTCGGGCGCGAGCTCGTCGAGCCGCACGGCTTCGGGCCAAGGCAGCAGGCGGCGAAGCGCGGACACAAGGTCCAGACGTCCCGCCGGCGTGCCGGCTGCCAGCGCGTCGATCTCGGGTGCAAGCCAGGCGTCGAGTGCCTCGACCAGCCCCGCATCCGACACATCGGGCCAGGGCGCTCCCCGCTCGCGTCGCAGCAGTGCGAGCCTGCGGCGCAGCTGGTCTGCGGCGTCGGACCAGGTGAACACCCCGAGACCGTCGCGGCGGAGTGCGCGGCGCACGGCGTCGCGAGCCTCTTGGGTCGATGCCCGCACCGGCGCCGAACTGCGCACGATCGCACCGACCCTCTGCTCCCGCCGAGCCCGGACGCGTCCGCCGATGAACTCCGCCTCCACCCGGTCGGAGATCAGGTGGTTCGCGGCCCGCTCCAGCTGGGCATCGGTGAGCGACGCGGCGGACCGGATGATCGCCCCTGATCCGGCCGCGGCCCGCGAGGCGGCGCGTGCCACATCGGCGACCGCGAGCCATTCGACCGCTGCGAGCGGGCCGCTGACCCCCGCCCTGGTGCCCGATGCCAGCAGGAACGTCGCTCCATCGGCGGTGCGCTCGACCCGGTGGGCGACCCTCTCGGGGAAGGCCAGTGCGATCACGAGGCCCACGCCGTCGAGACCCGCGTCGACCCCTGGCGTGAGAGCGACCATGCGCTCGAGGCGATCGGCATCGTCGTGCCATCGGCGGGCATCCGGAGTCCTGCCCCCTCGCAACGCGATGAGCGCCTGCGCGACGTCGGCATCGGAGACGCGCAGGTCCCCACCGAGGACGGCGACGGTCTCGGCCGCGAGTCGACGCCCGACCGCCGGGCTGCCGTCACGGAGGGCACGGGCGAGTCGCGGATCGGTCGGGATGCGGGCCAGCGCGCGGCCCTCCACCGTGGCGCGACCATCGTCGTCGATCGCGCCCAGACCGCGGAGAACCCGCAGGGCGTCGGCGAGGCTCTCGGCAGGCAGCGGGTCGATCAAGCGCAGGCCGGTCCCGCCAGGGGCACCCCAGCATGCGAGCAACAGGGCGGCGTCAGTGAGGTCGGACACCGCGATCTCGGGTGTCGGACGCGCAGGGGCGGCCGCGTAGGAGCGCTCGTCGACGCAGCGGATGACGACGCCGGGGCCCTGTCGTGTGGCGCGCCCCGCCCGCTGCACGCACGACGATCGGGCGGCCGCCGTGGTGACCAGACCGGTCATGCCGCGGGTGGCATCGCGCTGCGGATGCCGCGACAGACAGCTGTCCACGACCAGGCGGACACCCGGCACCGTGAGCGAGGACTCCGCGAGAGGTCGTGACGATGACGCGGGGAAGATCCTCCGGCGCGCGGCCCCGGATCACGGCGTCCTGCGCGGCGGGTGGGATCTGGCCGTGCAGCTCCCGCACATCGAACGCGTCGCTCGCGGCACGGACGCGGCGGGCGATCTCCGACACCTCGCGGGCGCCGGGTGCGAACACCAGCACGTCGGCATCCGGTGCCTCGCCGATCAGCTCCAGGGTCGCTGATGCCGTGACATCCGCGATGTGGTCGAGGAATCCTCGGGTGACTCCACGCTGGTCGAGGCGGGGTACGGGGCTCGGGGCCCAGCGCTCGGCGAGGGGGAAGGCGGCGACGGCGTGCTCGACGATCGGGGCGGAGCCTCGTCGGTGCCGATGACCGCAGCCACGCGTGCGGCGTCGAGCGTGGCGGACATGGCGACGACGAGCAGGTCGTCCCGCAGCTCGCGCACCTCGGAGAGCAGGCCGATGAGGAGGTCGGTCTCGAGCGCGCGCTCGTGCACCTCGTCGATGACCACCGCGTCGACGCCATCGAGTCCAGGGTCGTCGAGCATGCGTCGCAGGAGGACTCCGGCCGTGACGAACTCGACCCGCGTCGCCGCCCCGGCGGAGCGCTCGCCGCGCACCGTGAACCCGACGCGGGAGCCGACGGCGGAGCCGTCGAGGTGCGCGAGACGACGGGCGGCCGCGCGGGCGGCTACGCGCCGAGGCTGGGTGACGATCACGCGGCCGGTACCTCGTGCGGCGATGAGCGGCGGCACGAGGGTGGTCTTCCCGTGCCGGGCGGCGCCGTCACGACCGCCGATCCGCGCGCGTCCAGCGCCGCCGAGAGCTCGTCCAGGGCGCCGGCGAACGAGAGCCCCGCGCCGATGGCGGCGAGGTCGAAGGCGGCGCGCGTCATGTGTCCAGTCTGCCTGGTCGGTTCTCGCAAGACAGCGGATGCCGCGACCGAGGTCGGCCGCGGCATCCGCTGTGTTTCAGGTGGCTACTCCGCTGCGGGAGCGGGGGCAGCGGGTGGCGGGGTGGTCGGTGTCGAGACGCGCGGTGCGGGCGGCGTGGCCTCCGCGACGCCTGCGCCGATGCCGCGGCCGACGGCCTGGCCCTGGATGATGCCGGCGAGGTCGAGCCCGGTCGCCGAGTGCACGCTGTCGAACACGGAGCGCAGGGCCTTGGCGCTGTCGGCACCGACGACGTTCGAGGCGCCGTCGTCGCCCGAGCCGCCGATGATCGACACGTTGCCGATCGCCGCATAGCCCTTGGAGAACTCGGCCATGATCGACGGGAGCACTTCGAGCACGCGCTGCGAGAGGAAGGCGTCCTGGTTCGAGGCGATGGCCTTGGCCTCGGCTTCGAGCGAAGCCGCGCGGGCGTCACCTTCGGCACGGATGGCGTCGGCCTCGGCGTTGGCGCGGAGGCGGCGGGCCTCCGACTCGGCCTCGGCCTGGGCGCGCAGAGCGTTCGCCTCACCGCTGGCCTTCGCGATCGCCGCGGCTGCTTCACCCTCGGCGCGAGCCTTGTCGGCCTGCGCCTGCTGCTCGGCGATGCGGGTGCGGGCCTCGGCCTGCTTGACCTGCTCGATCGCGGCAGCCTCGGCGGCGCGTTCGCGGGTGTAGAGCTCGGCCTGGGCGCGTGTCTCGGCCTCATACCGCTGGGCATCGGCGACGCGCTTGACGTCGGCGTCGAGCTGGGCCTGCTTGTTCTCGGCCTGCTGCTGCAGCACGGCCTGCTCCGCCTGGGCGCGGGCGAGTGCCTCCGCCTGCTCCGCCTCGGCACGTGCGCGACCGATGCCCGAGTCGGCGTTGGCGGTGTTCGTGTCGAGCGCGGTCTGCTCGATCAGGTTGGCTTCCTGGTTGGCGATGTTCTTCTGATTGATCGCGCGGTCGGCGTTGGTCTGCGAGATCTCGGCGGACTGACGCTTGGCCTGGATCTCGGGAGCACCGAGCGACTGGATGTAGCCGACCTTGTCGGTGATGCCCTTGATCTGGAACGAGTCGAGGATCAGGCCCTGCTCGGCGAGCTCCTGCGACACGTCGGCGGCGATCTGGTCCGAGAACTTCTTGCGCTCGCGCATCAGCTCGACGACCGACAGGGTGGCGACGATGCCGCGGAGCGCACCTTCGAGCTGCTCGGTGGTGAACTGCTCGATGGCCTTGTCCTGCGAGGCGAATCGCTCGGCGGCGCGGCGGACCAGGATCGGGTCGGATCCGATCTTCACGATCGCGACACCGTCGACGTTCAGGGTCACACTGTCGAGCGACTGTGCTTCGGCGTTCAGGGAGACCTGACGTGAACGTAGCGAGATGATCTCGTGACGCTGCGTGATCGGATTCACGAGCGACTTGCCGTTCACGATCACGGTGACCGGCGACTCCGACATCTCGGACCTGCTCGAGCCGTCGGCCGAGAGCACGGCGGTCTGCACCTTCTGCTTGCGCCCCGAGATGACGAGCGCCTCGTCGGCGCGAGCGACCTTGATCCAGCTACGCGCGAACAGCAGCAGGATCAGCAGCAGGACGACGGCGACGACGACCGCGATTCCCACGATGACGAGGATGCCGACGATTCCGGCGATCTCCATGAATGACCTCCCTGGTTCCCCCCGAGGGGGCGGTCTGACGTGCCCGCGCTCAGTGCGGGCGTACGCGAACCACCCTGCCAGAAAAGAGCGGAGCCCGTTCTCGCGGGGTCGGCAGCCGGGGGATCGGCGTCAGCGGGAGCGGAGCTTCTCCGCGAGGTCGCGCAGCGCGCAGCTCCTCGTCGTCCAGACGCGACATGCGGTCGGCTATCGAGCGGCCGTGCACGGTGGCGAGTGAGCGGAACGCCCGCGCACCCTCGTCGGTCGCACGGATCAGCGCGCCGCGGCCGTCGTCGGGATCGGCGCATTTCGCCACGAGTCCGCGCGCGACCATGCGGTCGACGAGGCGCGAGACGCTGGGCTGGCTGATCAGCATGTTCGAGGTGATGTCGCGCAGCCGCGCTGTCATGTCGGGGGAGCGGGTGACCGTCAGCAGCACGTCGTACTCGGCCTGCGCGAGATCGCTGTCGTCGAAGTCGGTCATCATCTCGGTGAACAGCTCGTGCTGCGCGCGGAACAGGCTCTCCCAGGCCTCGAGGGCGAGCTTGCGATCGGTCATCCCCTCAGAATACTGGGAACAGTAAAGGGCCGGTCGGAGAGGCTCCCGACCGGCCCTTGTCCCTTGCACCAAGAGTGTCCTGCAATCACATGCGGTGGATGCCACAGCAAACATTCACCGTGCGATCACTGTATAACGGCGAGGTAACGAATGCAACGGTTTGATCACGGAGTTTTCCGGAGCGGACAGACGTCCACCGTGCGGCCGCGACGGACGACGTGGCGATCCTGCCCAGCGCGCGCGATCGGGTGCAGGCTGTCATCATCCAGGTGGTGGTGAGCCACAGGGCTCGAGAAGGGATCAAGATGTCATCTCGTTCCGGTGATGCGAGCAGGCAGGGACGTCGCTCCGAGAGGGAGCGGCGGCGGAAGAACCGGCCCTCGTCCGACATGCCCGTGGGACAGGTGCGGGAGTGGGTGTCGTCCTACGTCTACGGGAACATCACCGTCTTGAGCGCGGCGATCGCGGTGGGGCCGGAACAGATCCGCCATGGCGCGGCGGTGTGGGCGGTCCTGGCGACGGGGATCCTGACGTTCCTCGCCCATGTGCTCGCCCACGTGGTGGCACACGGGTACGGAGAGACCGCGGACGAGCGGGAACCCGAGGCACGCCGCGAAACCCTCCGCGAAGTGCTCGGCACCGCTCGGCCGATCGCCACGTCGGCCCTGATCCCCGCCGCGCTCTATGCCGTCGCGTGGATCGGGTGGCTGCCGGCCGGCTGGATGCAGACCGCCGCGATCGTCGTCCTCGCCGTCCGCATCGCCTTCGTGGGGATCTTCCTGCGGCGAATGAGCGGCACCACGCTGACCTTCGGCGCGCTGTGGAGCGGAGTGGTACTCGCTCTGGTCGCCTCCGGCATCGGAATCGCCAAGGTGCTGCTCACGCACTAGACGTCGCCGCGCCGCGTCCCCTGAGCCGGCCCGATCGGGGCCCGACGCCTCGGCATGCGGGGCGTCGGGCCGTCGCGATCGGCTCGGTCGCGACGCTCAGGGGCGGACGAGGACCTTGAGGCTCTTCCGCTCGTCCATGTCGCGGTAGCCGGCCGGAATCCCGTCGAGGTCGGTGACCGCGTCGAAGACCTTGCCCGGTTCGATGGCGCCGCCGAGGATGTCGGGCATCAGCTCGTCGATGTAGGCGCGGACGGGCGCGGGCCCACCGGCGAGCCGGATGTTGTGGCGGAACAGGCTGCCGAAGCCGACAGGTGCGTCCTCGTACTGCGGAACGCCCACGCGGCTGATGACGCCTCCGGGTCGGACGACGCCGACGGCCTGCTCGTAGGCCGGCATGTGCCCCACGGCCTCGAGGACGGCGTGGGTGCCATGGCCGCCGGTGAGCTCGCGCACCCGGGCGATGCCCTCTTCGCCGCGGTCGGCCACGACGTCGGTGGCGCCGAACTCGCGGCCGAGGTCGGTGCGGGTCCGGTGGCGGCCCATGAGGATGATCTGCTCCGCGCCGAGACGCTTCGCCGAGAGCACGGCCAGGAGTCCGACCGCTCCGTCGCCGATCACGGTCACGCGGTCGCCGGGCTTCACGCCGGCCATCTTCGCGGCGTGGTAGCCGGTGCCGAACACGTCCGCGAGGGTCAGCAGCGAGGGCATCAGTGCGGAGTCCGCCGCGACGGGCAGCTTCACGAGGGTGCCGTCGGCGAGGGGGACCCGCACCGCCTCGGCCTGGCCGCCTTCGTCGGGGATGCCGTCCCAGAACCCGGCCTCGTGATGGATGCAGGAGGTCTGCAGGTTCTCTCGGCAGAACTCGCACACGTCGTCGGAGATCGCGAACGGCGATACGACGAGGTCGCCCTTCTTCAGGGTCGTCACTGCGGATCCGACATCTTCGACGATGCCGATGAGCTCGTGCCCCATCCGGGTGGGGCCGTGCTCGGCGGTCATCGAGTGGTACGGGTGCAGGTCTGACCCGCAGATGCAGGACGCTGTGATGCGCACGAGGGCATCGGTGGGGTTCTTGATGGTGGAGTCGGGGACGTTCTCGATCCGGACGTCTCCGGCGCTGTACATGAGGGTGGCGCGCATGGTGTTTCCTTCTCTTCTGGTGGGGGGTGCCGCGGCGATCAGGCGTCGCGTCGGCGGAGGACGGCGAGGGCGATGGTGGGGATGAGAGTGAGGGCGACGATCACCGTGCCGATCGTCGCGGGTCCGTGGATCCCGAGCGGGCTGGACAGTGCGGCACCGGCGAGAGCGGATCCGACCGCGGTGCCGACGTTGAACGCCGACACGGCGAGGGCCGAGCCGAGCGTCGCCGCGTGGCCTGAGGCGCGGACGGCGAGGTGGATGAGGACCCCGTTGGCGCTCAGGCCGAACAGCCCGAGCAGCACGACCAGGACGATCATCATGGCGGGTTCTCCGGTGCTGATGCTGATGCCGGCGAGGATCGCGATGGTGACGGCGGGCGTGAGCACCGTCACGAGGCCGGGGCGGTCGTCGCCGAAGCGGCCGCCGAGGATCGTGCCGATGAGCGATCCGACCCCGAAACCGGTGAGGACCAGGGGAATGGCGGAGGCGCTGACACCGGCCTGCTCGGACAGGATGGGCGCGATGTAGGAGTACGCCGCGAGCACGCCGCCGGTCGTCGTCGCACACGCCAGCAGGGCGAGCCACAGGCGTCTCGAGCGCAGCCCCGCGAGTTCGGTCTTCAGGGAGGTCGCCGGGGCGGAGCCGTCGTGTGCGGGAACGAGCCTGGCGACGAAGAACGTCGCCATCGCGGCGGCGACCGCGAGGAACCAGAAGGTGCCCCGCCATCCGGTCGCCTGTGCGATGAACGCACCGATCGGCACGCCGAGCACCGTGGCCAGTGCCCCTCCCGCTGTGACGATTCCGAGCGCACGTGCACCGGCGGCGGTGCCCGCGGCACGCGTGGCGACGACCGCGGAGACCGACCAGAATGCGCCGGTCGCGAATGCGGTGACGAACCGCGCGCCGAGCAGCACGGCCAAGTCGGAAGCGAGTGCGACCACGATGTGACCGGCGACGAAGACGAGCATCGCGACGATGAGGGTGAGGCGTGCCGACATGTGCATCGTCAGGAGCGCCATGAGCGGTGCGCCGATGATCATCCCGACGGCGAACACGGTGATCAGGCTCCCCGCCTGGGCGAGCGGGATCCGCAGGTCTGCCGCGACCTCGGGCAGTATCCCGGCGACGACGAACTCCGTCGTCAGCATCAGGAAGGTCCCGAGCGCCAGGACGTACACCACGAGGGGCAGGCGTCTGCGTTCGGGTCCGGCGGCATCGCGCGCCGGTGCGGCGAGGGTGCGGGTGCTCTCAGTGGTCATTCGGCGGGGGTGTCCTCTCCGCTGCGGGTCTCGCAGCGCGAAGACCATCACACCGCCGATCCTCCAGGCGCGGGAGGTCGCATGTATCGGGGGGAGAAGCTCTCCCCCCGCAGCCGCGCGTGCGGGGGTTTACCGTGGGGTTCATGGACACCCCGAGTTCCAACCGAGACGACATCCGGGACTTCCTCGTCAGCCGGCGCGGGCGGCTCACGCCCGAACAGGTCGGGCTGCCCTCCGGAACACGCCGTCGTGTTCCCGGTCTGCGCCGCGAGGAGGTCGCGGTGCTCTCCGGCGTCAGCACCGAGTGGTACACCCGGCTCGAGAAGGGGCACATCTCCGGCGTCTCCGAAGAAGTCCTCACCGCCGTCGCCCGCGCGCTGCACCTCGACGACGACGAGCGGGCCTACCTCTTCGACCTCGCCAAGGCCGCCCGCCCCACGATCCGCCGCGCCCCGCGGCCCCGAGACGGGGCGATCCAGGGACCCGTGCAGTGGCTGATCGACTCCGTCGGCATGTCGGCGGTGTTCCTCCGCAACGGTCGTCTGGATGTGCTCGCGACCAACGCTCTGGCTCGAGCGCTCCATGCGCCGCTGTTCGACAGCCCGACGGTCGTCGGCGGGCGTGCGAACTTCGCCCGGTTCCACTTCCTCGACCCCGACGCCAGGGACTTCTTCGTCGACTGGGAGGGCGGCGCCTCGGCGACCGTCGCCCTGTTGCGCGCGGAGGCCGGACGCGAGCCGGACGACCGTGCGCTTCGTGAACTCATCGGCGAACTGTCGACCAGCAGCCGCGACTTCACGCGACTCTGGTCATCGCACGAAGTCCGCACCCGCCATGAGGGGCTGAAGGTGCTCCAGCATCCGGTCGTGGGTTCCATCGAACTCACCTACCAATCGGCAGAGCTCGCCGACCGCACCCGCGCCGCGCGCACGCTGAACCTCTACACCGCCGAGCCGGGGACACCGCACGAGGATCGCCTCAAGCTCCTCTCGAGCTGGGCCGCCGCCGACGTCGCTGACCGCGACAGCGTCACGCCCTGATCGGCGCCGAGGGGGATCTGCCCGCGGTCATCGTCACCGGATCCACCGTGGGACCACAGCCACCATGATCACCATCACGACGAGTTCCACCAGCGTCTGGGTGACCACGACGAGCGGAGCGAGCGCGAAGGCCTCCGGCAGGGCGAGCGCGAGCGGGAGCACGACGAGTGAGTTCCGGGTCACGCCGCTGAAGACGACCGCTCGGCTGCCGGGCGCATCCAGCCGCGCGATGCGGGCGAGGATCGCGCCCAACGGGGCGAGGATCAGGGCGAACCCGAGGAACACGGGCACGACGAGCGCGAGCTGCCAGACCTCATCGCTGACGCTCGATATCTGAGACGCGACGATCGTGGCCAGAGTGAGCATCATCACGGGCACCATGGCGGATGCCGATGCCCGTTCCACACCGCGCGCGAAGAGGACCCTCGCGGCGAACAGCTGCGTGAGCGCGGCGAGCACGAGCGGCAGCACGATCAGCAGCGCGAACGCCGCCAGGAGCGGGCGGGGATCCAAAGCACGCGTCGCCTCGGAGCCGACCATGACCGTCAGGAAGACCGGAAGCAGCACCATCTGCAGCAGCATGAGCAGGGGAGTGGCGGCAAGGAGTCTCGTGCGGTCGCCGCCCGCCAGCCCCGCGAAGACGATGACATAGTCGACACAGGGCGTCAGCAGCACGAGCAGCACTCCCAGCAGGATCCCCGCATCTCCCGCGACCGTGCGACTCAGCCCGAATGCGACCACCGGCGCCACCACGAAGTTGAGCACGAGGGCCACGACGAGGAAGCGTCGGTCGGCGAACGCCCGACCGATCGCGGCGAACGGCACCCCGAGGAACGTCGCGAAGAGCAGAACGCCGAGAAGTGGAGTGATCGCCGTCTCCAGAGGCGCGGCCAGCCACGGCGCGAGAAGCCCGACGACCCCGCCGACGACGATGGCTCCCGCATACAGCGCCACCTGATTCCGCTCTCCCCACGCCACCATTCAGCGATCATCTCGTGTCGATACGGTGTTTTTCACGGTCGTGCGCCTTCGGAATGCGATACATTGCATTGTAGGTAGAACTTCAGGCTCTACTACGACGTCGTACTCGAGTGGAGGACATGTGGCACTCTCAGGCGGACCTCTCGAGCGCAGGTCCATGAGCGACGAGGCGTACGCGCGTCTGCAGGACGCGATCATCAACGGCGAGCTGCGCCCGGGCGAGCGTCTGCGCGACTACGAGCTCGCGGAGCGGCTCGGAACGTCGAAGACGCCCATCCGCCATGCGCTGGATCGCCTCGCGGATCACGGTCTCGTCGAGATGCAGCGCAACCGGTACACCCGCGTCGCGCCCATCGACCTCGACCGCGTCCGCAACGCCGTCGATCTCTTCGGAGACATCTGGATCGGGTCGGTGCGTCACGTCATGCCGCTGATCCAGGACGACGACGTCGCCTACCTGATCGACCTCACCGACGAGATGTCGGCCGCGGGCAAGTCCCGTGATGTCGCGAGGTTCGGCGCAGCCCTGCGCAGTGCAGCCACCGGCTTCGCGCGTATCGAGGGCAACGCCGCACGTGCCACGATCATCGAACGACTGGGGCCGCAGATCGGCCGGTTCAGCCAGCACGCGAAGGATGCGTTCGACTGGGACACCGTCGACGCGTTCGTCGTCGCCATCCGTGAGGCGATCACCGAGCGCGATGCCGTGAAGACGCGAGCAGTGCTCGTCACCCTGTTCGACGAAGCGCTCCCTGCGAGCATCGATCGCGCAGAAGAGCAGAACCTGATCCAGTACGACGAGGACTGACGTCGACGGGTCGCCCCGCACGAGGGAGTTCCCGGCGAATCCACAGGAAGCGCAAAGGGTCGTCTCCTAACCTGGAGATCCCAAGGGGAGTACTCCGATACGGTCGGGTCGTCATTACGGATGCACGTCGCATCCCGGGCCACCGGTTCCTGGTCAGGAATGGAGAAGACTTTGGCGGTGCTTTCGTACCCCGAGTCTGGAGTCCCCGTTTGGATATCACCCCGCTGATCTGGATCATCACGATCGCGATCACGATCGCCTTCTTCGTCTACGAGTTCTTCGCGCACGTGCGCACACCCCACGAGCCGACGATCGCGGAATCGGCGCGGTGGTCGATCTTCTACATCAGCCTCGCGCTGCTGTTCGGCGTCGGCATCGGCATCTTCTCCGGCTGGACGTACGGCGGTGAGTACTTCGCCGGGTACCTGACCGAGAAGGCCCTGTCGATCGACAACCTCTTCGTCTTCCTCATCGTGATGACCGGCTTCGCCGTGCCCAAGAAGTACCAGCAGAAGGTGCTGATGATCGGCATCGTGATCGCCCTGATCCTGCGCGGTATCTTCATCGCGGTCGGTGCGACGTTGATCGAGAACTTCTCCGCGATCTTCTACCTGTTCGGCGCGCTGCTCCTCGTGCTCGCCTACCGCCAGGCGTTCAGCAACCATGAGAGCAACCCCGCCGACGGACGGTTCATGACCTTCGTCCGTCGTCACCTGCCCGTGAGCGACGAGTACAACGGCGACAAGCTGACCGTCGTCAAGAACGGCAAGCGCTTCGTGACGCCGATGCTGCTCACCATCATCGCGATCGGCTTCATCGACCTGGTGTTCGCGGTCGACTCGATCCCCGCCATCTACGGCCTCACCGATCAGGCGTACATCGTGTTCACCGCGAACGCCTTCGCGCTCATGGGACTGCGTCAGCTGTACTTCCTCATCGGCGGACTCCTCGAGCGTCTGGTGTACCTGGCGCAGGGCCTCGCCGTGATCCTCGCGTTCATCGGCGTCAAGCTCGTCCTGCACGCGCTGCACGTCAACGAACTGCCGTTCATCAACGGCGGCCAGGGCGTCGAGTGGGCGCCCGAGATCCCGATCTGGTTCTCGCTGCTGTTCATCGCCGCGACCATCGCCGTCGCCACCGTCGCGAGCCTCATCAAGACCCGGCGCTCGCCCGACGCCATCACCTCACAGACCGACACCACCCCCACCCAGAAGGAGCACTCTTGAGCGCGCAGCGCTGTTCTGACTCTTCGGACTCTGACAGTACGAGCGCCCGGTTCACGCCGGGCGCTCACCCCGCCACAGAGGAGGGAGCCCGCTGATGGGCGACCTGCTCTGGAACATCGCCCTCGTCTTCGTGTTCGTGCTGATCGGCGGTGTCTTCGCTGCGACGGAGATGGCGCTCGTCACGCTGCGCGAGAGTCAGATCAACGCGATCGGCCAACGGGGCCGCCGCGGCGCGAAGGTCGCCGCGCTGGCGCGGAACCCCAACACCTTCCTCTCGGCCGTGCAGATCGGCGTCACGGTCGCCGGCTTCGCGTCGGCCGCGTACGGGGCGACGTCGATCGCACCCTCGCTCGCGCCCGTGCTCGAATCGTGGGGGCTCGCGCCCGCGCTGTCGCTCACCCTTGCGACGCTGGTGCTGACGCTCGTCATCGCCTACCTGTCGCTCGTGCTCGGAGAGCTCGTGCCGAAGCGCCTCGCGATTCAGCGCAACGCGCAGTTCGCCTACGCGGTCGCGCCCGCGCTCAACGGATTCGCGACGGTCATGCGCCCCGTGATCTGGCTGCTCTCGGTGTCGACCAATGCCCTCGTGCGGCTGCTCGGCGGAGACCCGCACAAGACCAGCGACGAGATGACCGACGAGGAAGTGCGTGACATCGTCGCCAGCCACCAGGGACTGCCCGACGATGAACGCCGCATCCTCGACGACGTGCTTTCCTTGCGGGGACGACAGGTCAGCGAGGTCATGCGTCCGCGGCCCGAGGTGGTCGCCCTCGACGAGGCCGCGGGCATCGGCGAGGTGCTCGCTCAGGTGCGCGACCTCCCCTACTCGCGCTACCCCGTCTCGAACACCTCGATCGACGACATCACCGGATTCGTGCATGTGCGCGACCTGTTCGAGGCGGCCGCCGATGATCCCGCTCGTCCGTTGAACACCCTCGTTCGAGACATCCCGTACATCCCGTCGAGTGCACGGGTGCTGCCCACGCTCACGCGGATGCGGGCCGAGGGGCATCACATCGCGGTCGTGGTCGACGAATACGGCGGGACCGACGGCCTGGTCACCCTGGAAGACCTCGTCGAAGAGGTGGTGGGCGAGATCTTCGACGAGTACGACGCCGAGGTGTTCTTCTCGGCCGACGAGGGACTCGACGGGCGCCTCAACCTGCAGGACTTCGAGGAGGCGACCGGGTTGGCGATGCCGCGCGGCTCGTCGGACACCATCGCCGGGTTCGTGACCGAGCAGCTGGGCCGCCTCGCCGTCGTCGGCGACACCGTCGAGGTGCCGGGCGCGACGATCCAGGTCGCGGAGGTCGACCGCCGGCGCATCTCTCGCGTGCGGGTCACGCCGCACACGAGCCCGGAGCCTGCGGGCGCGACCGACGCCTGACCAGCCTCAGCCGGGGACGCCGCCGTCATCGCGGCGGACCCGGCTGCCGAGGTCGGTCAGCCCCGCCGTCAGGATGTCGACGAGCAGGCGGGCATATCGTCCGTCGGGGTCGAGATCGGGGTCGAACACCGTGATCGAGATGCCGACCGCGTGCGGCGCCAGCTCCTGCAACAGCGTCGTGAGCTCGGGCGCGCGGATCCCCCCGGGGTCAGGGCTGTCGACCGCGGGCATCACCTCGGGATCGAGCACGTCGACGTCCACCTGGAGCCAGTAGTCGGGGCCGGCCACGGCGGCGGCGTCGGCCGCTACCCTGGCCGCACCGCGTTCGATGATGTCGGATGCGGGAGTGACGCGACCGAGGAAAGCGCGCACCTCCTCCTGGTCTTCGTCGTCGCTCCGGTGCCCGATGTGCGCGGTGCGCTCCGGTGCGAAGTAGGGACTGCGTCCCTCGATGTCGGCGATCGCCGGCCAGTGCCGGCCGACGGCCGCGGCGAGAGCCTCGCCGGCGACGCTCGCGCACTCGTCACTGTTGCCGGGATGGCGGAAGTCGGTGTGCCCGTCGACGTGCACGAGCCCGACGCCTCCGCGGCGGGCGACCGCGAGCCCTGCCCCGAGCAGGATCGCGCAGTCACCGCCGAGCACGACGGGGGCATCACCGCGATCGAGCGCCGCGCCGATGCGGGCGGCCAGGCGCAGGGAGTGGTCGATCGTCGCACTTTCGTTCCGCACCAGGCCGGGTGGCCTCGTGGCGTCGTCGTCGACGTAGCGACCGGCGAGGACGACGCCGGAGTCGGTGGCGCCGAGCGCGGCGAAACGCGCGTGCAGCCCGGCTTCGCGCAACGCCTCCGGGGCCTTCGCGGCGCCGGGGACGCTGCCGGCCTCCGGCGGCCGGAGCCCGAGGTTGGAGGGAGCGGAGAGCAGAGTGATCATGGCTCCAGCGTGCCTCGGGGGTCGGACATTCGCTCGGGTCACGCCGGGAAGCGCACCCCGGTGAGCCGTTCGGCCGCGGCCCACACTCCGGCGCCCGTCGCGGGGGATCGCACGAGGTCGGACGCGGCGACACGGGTCGGTGCACCGCGGAACTCGAGCAGACCGCCCGGTCCCCAGTAGTCGCCGTTCGAGACGTCGGTCGAAGCGGTCGCGTGCACGATCGGCAGCGCACCGTCGTCCTTGCCCTGGACCAGGACGCGGGTGGGCGCCGCCAGCACGCGGAGGGCGCCCGACACCTCGGCGAGGCCAGGACGCTCCGGCGTGAGCGGGTCGACCGCGTAACCGGGGTGCGCGCAGGCGGCAGTGCGCGATGACCCCGACCAGCGCCGGGCGAGTTCGAAAGCGAACGCCATGAGCGCTGCCTTCGACATGCCGTACTGACGGAGCGAGGATCCGCGCCACGGAGCCTCGATGCGTGCGGGATCGAGTCGCGCGAAACGGTGGGCGAGGGAGCCGACCGCGACCACTCTGGCGTCTGGGGTGAGAAGCGGCTCCAGGTGTGCGATCAGCGCGAAATGCCCGAGGAAGTTCGTACCGACCATGAGATCGAACCCGTCACCCGTGCGCTGCGCGGGATCCGCCGCCTTCACTCCCGCGTTGCAGACGACCGCGTCGAGGGGCCGGCCGAGGTCTGCGGCCGCCTGGGCCACGCTGTCGAGGGCGCCGAGGTCGAGCGGGAGCACGCGCAGGTCGGCGTCCGGCACCTCGCTGCGGATCGCCGCCTCCGCCGTGTGCGCGCGCTCGGAGGAGCGGCACCCGAGGATCACGCGGGCTCCGCGTCGCGCGAGCTGCTCCGCGCACCAGTAGCCGATCCCCGCATTCGCACCGGTGACGAGGACCGTGCGATCGCGAAGGTCCCCGAGCGGGGGAGAGGCAGCTTCCATTCCCCAACCTAGGCGGCACGGGTCCTGCGCGCACCGAGGGGGAGCACGACCGCGTCGTCGGACTCCCCACCGGTCGATCAGCGGATCGCGTACACCGCGCTGCCGACGATGATGGCGACGGCGGTCGTCCAGCCGATGATCGCCAGTGCCTGCCAGAACAGGATCCGGGCCTTGCCGATGCCGGATGCGGCGAGCATGGTCGCCGTGAACTGAGTCGGCAGCAGCAGTGGCCCCAGCAGGCTCACGCCGGGGACGCCGTAGCGCTCGAACGCCCGCTGGAACTTCTCGCGACGGGGAGTGCGGGCCGTGTCACCCACCTCCACCGCCGCGTCTTCGGTGCCGCCGCCGGCGAGGGCCGCCGTCTTCGCACGCGACCGGTTCACGACCGCCTGGCGCGCGCCGGAGCTCGCGAGGACGAGTACGGCGACACAGAGGAAGTTGCCGACCATCGCGGCGATCGCGGCGACCACGGGCGGGATTCCGCCGATGATGCCGATGCTCACCGCGCCCTCGCCCTCGATGAACGGGATCGCGCCGGCGAGCGCGACGATCAGCGGCTGCAGAAGCTCGGGGACCTGGGCGACCAGGTTCTGGAAGGTCTCGATGAGGTTCATGGGATGCTCCCGGATGTCGGTGCGGACGGTGTCTCCGTCGCGATGACTCCAGTCCACTCGAGCGCGCCCCTCTGCGGCAGTGTCGAGCCGTCACCGCTTTCCGGGTGGATCGCCCGGCGCATCCGTGACAACTGTCACGGCCCTATCGTGGGAGCGTGAGCAGCCGCGTCGAGACCGTCGCCCCCGCCGACCTGAGCCCGGGGGCGCGACAGCTGTCCCGCGGGATCACGGCGACCTGGTGGTACACGGTGACCGCGGTGCTGTTCATCGAACTCATGCTCGTCGGCGCCTGGACGGGCATCGCCGTCGCGGTCGACCTGCGTGGCGGCAGCATCCTCGTCGTCGGTCTCGGCGGTGTGCTGTGGTGCGCGTCGACGCTGATGCTGCTCGTCGACTACCGTCACCGTGTCGATGCCGGGCCGGGAGTGGCCTGGGGGCGGTCGGCGGTGCCGTTCGTCGTCGCCCTCGGCTACGGGGTGACGGCCGGTCTGCTCGTGGGCAGCTGGCAGCTGGTCGCCATGCCGGTGGTGCAGTTCTTCGTGCTGCAGAGCTGGCCCCGCGGGGTGCGCGTGCGGGTCGTGATCGCGGCGACGTTCGTGCTCGTCGCTCTCGCCGTCGTCGATTCCGTGACCGGGCTCAGCTTCGGTCTGCCGTGGTGGGTTCCGGTCATCTACGGCGTGATGCTGCCGGGGATGAGCGTGAGCTCGCTGTGGTGGTGGGACGTGCTGGTCACGCTCGACCGCGCCCGTGCCTCGGAGGCGAAGCTCGCCGCGACCCAGGAGCGTCTTCGGGTGGCGACCGACGTGCACGACCTGCAGGGGCACCACCTCCAGGTGATCGCGTTGCAGTTGGAGCTGGCCGAGCGCCTGCTGCCGACCGACGCCGGCGCCGGGATGGCGCAGCTCCGCGCGGCGCGGATCAGCGTCGATGAGGCACGACAGGGGACGAGGGATCTCGCCACGCGCTTCCGGTCGGTTCCGCTCGGAGACGAACTGGCCAACGCACGAGACCTGCTGACCGCCGCCGGGCTCGACGTGGAGGCCGCGATCGACGCGCACGCGGACTCCGCGCCTGCATCCGCTCTCGGACCGGTGATCAGGGAGACGACGACGAACGTCCTGCGCCACGGTGGCGGCCGACGCGCGCGACTCCTCCTCACACGGACGACCGGCGCCTGGCGCTACGAGATCGCCAACGATGCGGCACCCGACGCGGAGGCCGAGCGCGCCGGCTCAGGGCTGGACGGCGTGCGGCGACGTATCGAGGAGGCGCACGGTTCCCTCGAGGTGCGCCGCGACGCGGACGAGTTCGTGGTGATCGTCACCGTCCCTTCGGAGTCGGAGGAAGCGCGATGATCCGGGTGCTGCTCGCCGACGACGAGGCGATGATCCGTTCGGCGCTCGCCGCACTGCTGCGGTTGGAGGACGACATCGAGGTCATCGCCGAGTGCGCTGACGGAGAGCAGGCGGTGGCCGAGGCGCTGCGTCTGCTTCCCGACGTGTGTCTGCTCGATCTCGAGATGCCGGGCCTCGACGGCGTGCAGGTGGCCGAGAAGCTGAACCGCGCGATCGCGACGCGCTGCGTGGTCGTGACCCGCCATGCGCGTCCCGGCGTGCTTCGGCGCGCTCTGGCTTCCGGTGTGTCGGGCTTTCTGCCGAAGTCCCGTGGCGCCGACGAGGTCGCCGCCGTCATCCGCAAGGTCGCTGCGGGCGCGCGCTACGTCGATCCGGAGATCGCCGCCGATGCGCTGAGCGACGAGCGCTCGCCGCTCACCGACCGCGAGCTCGATGTGCTGCGTGCCGGTCGCAGAGGGGAGACGACGGGGCAGATCGCGCGTGCTCGCGCTCGCTCCCGGGACCGTGCGAAACCACATCTCGGTGATCCTGGGCAAGCTCTCGGTCGGGACGCGCCAGCAGGCGGTGCTCATCGCCGAAGAGCGCGGCTGGATCTGAGCCGATATGCTGGCGGGCATGGGAACAATATGCGCAGCGCCCGTGATGGGGCGCACCCTCGTGTTCCGCGACCGCCGCGCCTGACGGCGCGCTCGCTCTCCGCACGCATCTGCGCGCCGTCCACCGAGATGTCATCGCACCTCGGGACGGGCCGTCTCGTCGACGCCTCTTCGCGTCATCCGCTCCTCCGTGGTGCTCCGATCCTTCTTCTGGAGCGCACTCATGCCTCGTTCAATCCATGGCGGCCGTCACGAACTCGGCCAGAACTTCCTCATCCACCGTCCGACTCTCACCCGCATCACCTCCCTCGTCGACCGCACGTCGGGGGCGATCCTCGAACTCGGGTGCGGTGACGGGGCGCTCACCCGCAGGCTCGCGGAACTCGATCGACCTCTCGCCGCGATCGACATCGACGAGCACCGCGTGCGTCGGCTGCGCAGAGCCCTGCCGAGCGTGCAGCTCGATGTCGCAGACGCGACGCGCCATCCGCTCGACGCCGACGTCGTGGTCGGCAACATCCCGTTCCACGTCACGACCCCGATCCTGCGGCGACTGCTCTCGCACGGTCGGTGGAGCGAGGCCGTGCTGCTGACCCAGTGGGAAGTGGCCCGCAAGAGAGCCGGCGTCGGCGGAGGGACCATGATGACCGCGCAGTCGGCGCCGTGGTTCGCGTTCTCGGTGGAGGGCAGGGTCCCGGCGTGGGGCTTCTCGCCGCAGCCGAGCGTGGACGGCGGCATCCTGGCGATCACACGTCGGGGCTCACCGCTGGTCCGAGCATCCGATCGACGGGAGTACGAGGCCTTCGTCCGGGCGATGTTCACCGGGAGAGGCGCCACTCTGCCCGCGGTGGTCGCCGCTGCCGCCGGCATCCCGACCCGGCGTGCACGGAGCGTGGTGGCGATGGCGGGAGCGGCCGATCGTCGGCTTCCGCGCGATCTGCACCCCGAGCACTGGGCCGCCCTCTGGCATCAGGTGTCGCGCGGGTGACGAGCGCCCCCGCCCGAGGGTCAGTGCCCCGCGAGGGCTGCGAGGGACTCGCGCAGCCGGGCCGCGAACTCGGCGGGGTGATCGACGAACCCGGTGTGGTCTCCGGGGAAGCGCGTCGGCTCGATGTCGAGCTGCACGCCGAGGGCCGTGGTCGTGCGTTCGCAGAGCTGGTCGACGGACTCCTCGCCGATGCCGAGTATGAGGCTGCCTGCGCGTGAGCGCAGAACGTCGATGTCGGGCTCCCAACGCACGCTCCCCGGCAGTTCGTACCGGAACCAGAACTGCTCATCGGCGTCGCTCTCGCCGCCGAACCACTGCGCGAGCATCTCCTCCGGCATCGGGATGTTCGCCTGTCGGAAGAACAGTCGCCAGGCGCCGACGCGGTCACCCGAGAGTGCCGCCGCCGTGAGCTCATCGGTGAGCTGGCGCTGTTCGACGCGGTCGGGCACCAGTTCGAGCAACGGAGGTTCGTGCGCGATGACGGTCGCTGCCAGATCGGGGCGTGATTGCGCGAGCGCCAGACTCGTCACCGCCCCACCGCTGGAGCCGAAGACGATCGCGGGGCCGCGATCGACATGCTCGACGAGCGCCGCCAGATCGGCGGCCCGCTGCTGCGGACTCGAACCCACGGAGCGGTCGCGGAGCACGCTGCGCTTCGCTCCGCGCGGGTCGCTCGTCAGCACCGTGTGGTCGGTGGCGAGCTCCTCCGCGAAGGGCGCGAAGGCGTCCGCATCCATGGGGGCCCCGATCAGGGCGATCAGCGGGCCCTCGCCGCGCAGCTCGTAGTGGAGCCGGACATCGGGGAGGTCGAGGGTGTCGGTGGAAGTGCTCATGTGCTGCTCCTGACGGTCGAGCGGTTTCGGCGTGTGCCGCGCGCGCCTGCATCCAGGGTGGCCCCGGACGCGACTCTGCGCCAGCCCCGTCTCTTCGTCTGGCGGTCATTCGTCTCGTCTGCCGCGGCGCCCGACGCGTGCGATCAGGGGGCGGTAGCCTCGACGCATGTCCGCCTTCGGAACGCTCGCCACCCCGGTCGGGGTGATCGGCGTCGTGAGCGACGGTGCGGCGATCACCCGAGTCGCGTGGCGTACGGCGGCACCCGAGGGCAGCGATATGCGGCCCGATCCGCTCCTCGCCGAGGCGCTGGCGCAGTTGGCGGCGTACTTCGAGGGCACACTGCGGAGGTTCGATCTCCCGGTCGATCTCGGCCCGCAGACCCCCGACCAGTGCGGTTCTGACGGTGCTGCACGAGACCGTCGGCCGAGGCGAGACGATCACCTACGGAGGGCTCGCCGCCCGCAGCGGCACCGAGGTGCCGGCCCGGGGGATCGGCTCGATCATGGGCGCGAATCCGGTCCCGCTGATCGTCCCGTGCCACCGTGTCGTCGCCGGCGACGGGCTCGGCGGATATTCGGGCGGCGATGAGGGGCACGGGCTCGAGACCAAGCGCTGGTTGCTGGAACACGAAGGCGCACTGCCCACGTCCCTCTTCTGAGCGGGGCCGCGGCATCGTCATCCGTCATCTCGACCCGGAACACCCTGCGAGAATGGACGAGCCGAGTACCGAGCCGAGGAGCCACCGTGCCGTTCATCTCCACCCGCGGCGGCATGCAGCCGCAATCGTTCAGCGAGACGCTTCTGGAGGGCCTCGCGCCCGACGGCGGACTGGCGGTGCCGGAGGTCATGCCGACCGTCGACGGCGAGACGCTCGAGCGCTGGCGTGCGCTGACCTATCCGCAACTCGCGACCGAGGTGCTCGCACTGTTCGCCACCGACATCCCCGTGCCGACCTGGCGCGGATGACGGATGCCGCCTATGCCGACTTCCCCGATGGTGTCGTGCCGCTGCGCGCGATCGACGACGACCTGACCCTCGTCGGGCTCTCCGAGGGGCCGACACTGGCGTTCAAGGACATGGCGATGCAGTTCCTCGGGCAGGTGCTCGAGTACACGCTGGAGCGCAACGACGCGGTCCTCAACATCCTCGGAGCGACCTCGGGCGACACGGGTTCGGCCGCCGAGCACGCCCTGCGCGGCAAGGAGCGCGTCGCCGTGTTCATGCTGTCGCCGCAGGGTCGCATGAGCGCGTTCCAGCGTGCGCAGATGTTCTCGCTCGACGATGCGAACGTGCACAACATCGCCGTCGAGGGTGTGTTCGACGACTGCCAGAACCTCGTGAAGAAGCTCGCCGGAGACCTCGACTTCAAGCGTGCACAGCACCTGGGTGCGGTGAACTCGATCAACCTCGCCCGCATCACGGCGCAGACGGTCTACTACTTCTGGGCATGGCTGCGCGCGACCGATGCGGGTGGCTGGACCGAGCTGTCGTTCACGGTGCCCTCCGGCAACTTCGGCAACATCCTCTCCGGGTTCTTCGCGAAGCAGATGGGGCTGCCGATCCGTCGGCTCGTGCTCGCCGCGAACGAGAACAATGTGCTGGACGAGTTCTTCCGCACCGGCATCTACCGTCCGCGCAGCGCCGCCCAGACGCTCGCGACCTCGAGCCCCTCGATGGACATCTCCAAGGCGTCGAACCTCGAGCGGTTCATCTTCGAGCTGGTCGGCCGCGACCCCGCCCGCGTCGTGGGTGCCTGGGACGACCTCGAGGCACAGGGGTACTTCGACTTCTCCGCAGAGCGGGAGCGCTTCGTCGAGGAGTTCGGCATCGTGAGCGGCACCTCGACCCACGCCGACCGCCTCGCGACGATCCGCGCCGTGTACGAGGCCACGGGGAAGTCATCGACCCGCACACCGCCGACGGCGTGAAGGTCGCGCGCGAGTACGTCGAGCCCGGTGTGCCCATGCTCGTGCTCGAGACTGCGAAGCCCGAGAAGTTCGCCGAGACCATCCACGAGGCGATCGGCGTCGAGCTCGGCTACTCGCCGGAACTGCAGGCGATGCTCGACGCTCCGCAGCACGTGACCGAGATGGCGGACGACGCCGAGGCGCTCCGGGTGTTCATCGCCGCGAACGCCCTGCACTGATCCGCGCCGGGTCGAGATCCCGGTTCCCGCACAGACCCCTGACGCCCGCCGGCGACAGGGGGTCTCTGCGTCGGATCGAGCCTGCGAGGCGGCGCCTGGGATGTGCGACCTGCACACGGGCGGACGATCCTGGTGCGCAATGCACATTTCGAGGGAAGAACAGGCTGGCTACTGTGGCCACAACCCGTTACCCCCTCCTCCCCGAAGGATCCTCATGGCACGCACGGCGCACGCAGACGATTTCGCGCTCTCCCGAGTGACGCCCGAGGCTCGCAAGCCCTGGTTCGGAATCGCCGTTCAGCGATTCGGACAGGTCTCGGCCCTCTCGCAGTTCCTCCTCGGCGCGACCCTCGGTTACAGCATGACTTTCGGCGAGGCCGTCCTCGCCTTCCTGTTCGGCTCGCTCATCCTCGAGGTGATCATGTGCGTCGTCGGCTTCATCGGACAGCGCGAGGGCCTCAACACCGCCCTCCTGGCCCGATGGACCGGGTTCGGCGAGATCGGCGCCTCCCTGGTCGGCCTCGCGATCGGCATCAGCCTCATCGGATGGTTCGGCATCCAGTCCGCCATCTCCGCGCAGTCGCTCGACGCCCTGATGCCCGGTGCGCTGCCGGTCTGGGCGTGGAGCCTCATCTTCGGCCTCGCTGTCACCGCGATCGTGGCGTTCGGCTTCGTCGGCATGCAGTGGCTCGCGAACGTCACCGTCCCCCTGTTCCTGATCCTGGTGGGCTGGTCCGTGATCTCCGAGCTCACCCGGCACGACATCGGCGAGCTCCTCACCGGCCCGGCGCCGGGACCCACCATGAGCGTCTGGGCCGGAACCGGCATCGTCGCGGGTGGTCTCATCGTCGGCGCGATCATCACCGGCGACATGACCCGCTTCAACCGCTCGCGCGCCGACGTCATCAAGCAGACCGTCGTGGGTGTCTCGCTCGGCGAGTTCGTGATCGGCCTCGCCGGGGTGCTGCTCGCCCACGCGGCCGCCAGCGGTGACATCGTCGCGATCGTGACCTCCTCGGTCGGCTTCATCGGCCTGTTCATCGTGCTCACCGGCACGCTGAAGATCAACGACTGGAACCTGTACTCCTCGACCCTGGGCCTGGTGAACTTCATCTCCACCGCCTTCGGCAAGAACCTGCACCGCGTCACCACGACGATCGTGCTGGGCGTGGTCGGCTCCGTGCTCGCCGCGGTCGGCATCCTCGGGCAGTTCACCGAGTTCCTGATCGTGCTGAGCGTCGCGTTCCCGCCCATCGCCGGCATCATGGTCGCCGAATACTACGTCGTGCGCCGCTGGCGGCCCGAGCTCGACGCCACCCGCGAAGCCGGCACCCTGCCCGCCACGGCACCCCGCATCGTCCCGGCGACCATCGTCGTATGGCTCGTCTCCGCACTGGTCGGGTACTTCGTGACCTGGGGCATCCCGTCGCTGCTCAGCCTCTTCCTCTCCATGGCGCTCTACATCGTCGCGGGCAAGCTCGGCTGGGTGCGCGGCGTCGGCGTCGCGACCACCCGGCAGGCGAACCAGGCCGACAGCGCCCCCGCTGTGGTCTGAGCAGACCGCCCGGAACAGAACCACCTCCACGAAAGCGAGAATCATGCACATCGGCATCGACGTCGGCGGCACCAACACCGACGCCGTCCTCATGGACGGCACGCGCACCCTGGCCGGGGTGAAGCACTCGACGACGCCCGACGTCACGAGCGGCATCGTCCAGGCGATCGAGGATCTGCGCGTCGGGCACTCCTTCGAGGGCGCCGACATCGATGCCGTCATGATCGGCACGACGCACTTCATCAACGCGCTCGTGCAGGCGAGTCGACTCGCCCCCGTGGCGGCTCTCCGGCTCGGGCTCCCCGCCACGCGGGCGCTGCCGCCGCTGATCGACTGGCCCGAGGTGCTGGTCGAGGCCACGCAGGCGCGCAGCTACCTCGCGCACGGCGGCTACGAGTTCGACGGGCGTCCCATCTCGCCCCTCGACCCGGACGAGATCCGGGCGCACGCGGAGGACATGAAGGCGCACGGCATCCGCTCCGTCGCGATCTCCTCGGTCTTCAGCCCGGTCAACCACGACCTCGAGGTGCGGGCGGCCGAGATCGTCGCCGAGGTCCTGGGGGAGGACGCCGCGATCTCGCTCTCGCACGAGATCGGAAGGATCGGCCTGCTGGAGCGCGAGAACGCGACCATCATCAACGCTGCGCTGCGTGAACTCGCCTCCGAGATCGTCGACGGGCTGACTTCGGCCGTCCGCGCCCAGGGCATCGAGGCGCCGATCTTCCTCAGCCAGAACGACGGCACGCTCATGGACGAGGAGTACGTGCGCCGCTACCCGGTCGCCACCTTCGCGTCGGGTCCGACGAACTCGATGCGCGGGGCCGCGGCCACGAGCGGCCTCGACGACTGCGCCGTGATCGATGTCGGCGGCACCACGGCCGACATCGGGCTGCTCATCAACGGCTTCCCGCGGGAGACGGCGAACGAGGTGAAGGTCGCGGGCATCCGCACCAACTTCCGGATGCCCGACGTGCTCTCGCTGGGCATCGGCGGAGGCAGCATCGTCGACGAGGAGACCGCAGAGGTCGGACCCGCATCGGTCGGGTACAAGCTCACGACCGAGGCCCTCGTCTTCGGCGGTTCGACTCTCACCGCGACCGACATCGCCGTCGCGGCCGGACGTGCGCAGGTGGGAGACCCGAGCAGGGTCGCCCACCTCGACCCCGCGTTCGTGGAGCGCGTGCTCGCCCGCATCGCGGAGCGTGTCTCTGAGGCCGTCGACCGCATGCGCACGTCGCCCGATCCGATCGCCGTGGTCGCGGTGGGTGGCGGCTCGATCCTCCTGCCGGACGAGCTGCCTCTCTTCGGCACGGTGCACCGCCCGGAGAACTACGCGGTCGCGAACGCCATCGGCGCCTCGATCGCCCAGGTCGGCGGTGAGATCGACAAGGTGTACGCGATCGAACCAGGGCGCCGCGAGGAGACTCTCGCGGAAGTGCGCGGCGAGGCCGTCGACAAGGCCATCGCCGCGGGGGCCAAGCCGTCCACCGTGTCGATCATCGACTTCGACGAAGTGCCCATCCCGTACCTGCCGGGCAATGCCACGCGCATCCGCGTCAAGGCGGTCGGCGACCTCGACATGGGGGCGTGACATGAGCTGGACCATCACCCCCGCCCACATCGACGGACTCGCCCGCGGCGCCGCAGTGCTCGGCACCGGCGGCGGCGGCGACCCCTACATCGGCGCGCTCCTCGCCCGTCAGGCCCTGTCCGCCGGCGACGTCACCGTCGTGGCCCTCGACGAGGTACCGGACGACGCCCTCGTGCTGTTCGTCGCGATGATGGGCGCACCGACCGTCATGGTCGAGAAGCTGCCGAGCCTGGCCGAGGTCATCGAACCGGTCAAGGCGTTGGGCATCCACCTCGGCCGCCCCGTGACGCACATCGCCTGCGCCGAGGTCGGCGGCGTCAACTCCACCATTCCCATCGCCGCCGCGGCCGCGCTCGGACTCCCGCTCGTGGATGCGGACGGCATGGGCCGCGCGTTCCCCGAACTGCAGATGGTGCTGCCGACCCTGTACGGCGTGACCGCATCGCCCCTCGCGTTCAGCGACGAGAAGGGCAACACCGGCGTGCTGCAGACCGCCGACAACTCCTGGACGGAGCGCATCGCCCGGGTGGCCTGCGTCGAGATGGGCTGCTCCGTGATGATCTCCGGCTTCTCGATGACCGGTGCCGCTGCTCGTGAGTCGCTCGTCGCGGGGTCGCTGTCGCGCTGCATCGAGATCGGTCAGCGGATCGCCATCGCCCGCGACGAGAAGACCGACCCCGTCTCCGCCGTGGTCGAGCTGTTGGGCGGCCGGGAGCTGTTCGGCGGCAAGGTCGCCGACGTGAACCGGGCCACCACGACCGGCTTCGCCCGTGGTCGTGCGCGCATCGACGGGGACGGCGGCGCATCGCTGACCCTGCGGTTCCAGAACGAGCATCTCGTCGCCGAAGCCGACGGGGAGGTGCTCGCGACGACTCCCGACCTCATCATGGTGCTCGACGGCGAGTCGGGCGAGCCCGTCACCACGGAGGGGCTGCGGTACGGACAGCGGGTGCGCGTGATCGCGGCTCCGGCCGATGAGCGCTGGCACTCCGATGCGGCCCTCGCGATGGTCGGCCCCGGCTACTTCGGCTACGACATCCCGGCGCACCGGTTCGACGGCAGCGTCTCGGCCGGGAGCGCCGTGGAAGGGGCGGCGGCATGAGCTGGCAGCTCACCGCCGCCGATCTGCCCGACCTCGCGCGCGGCGCGACGCTGCTCGGCACCGGCGGGGGAGGAGACCCCTATATCGGCAAGATGCTCGTCGAGCGCGTGCTGGGTGACGGCAGCATCACGATCCTCGACCCGGATGACCTCGCAGACGACCTGTTCGTGATCCCCACGGCGCAGATGGGCGCGCCGACCGTGATGGTCGAGAAGATCCCTGCCGGTACGGAGCCCACCCTCGCCCTGCGCACGCTCGAGGAGCACCTCGGGCGGAAGGCGGATGCCACCATGCCCATCGAGTGCGGGGGGATCAACTCGATGATCCCCCTGATCGTGGCGGCGGAGACCGGACTGCCCGTCGTCGACGCCGATGGCATGGGGCGCGCCTTCCCCGAGCTCTCCATGGAGACCTTCGCCGTCTACGGTGTGCACGGCTCGCCGCTGGCGCTCGCCGGGGAGCGCGGAGAGCAGGTCGTGATCGACACCGGCGACGACGACCGGCAGATGGAATGGCTCGCCCGAGGCATCACGATCCGGCTCGGCGGCGTCGGCCACATCGCCGAGTATGCGATGAGCGGAGCGGATGTCCGTCGCACCGCCGTGCCGCGCACCATCTCGATGGCGCTGGCTCTCGGCCGGGCCATCCGGCTCGCGCGTGAGGGGCACCGCTCACCCTTCGACGCGATCGCCGAGACCCTGTCCACCACGCTCTACCCGCACCTTCGAGAGCTCTGCGTCGGCAAGGTCGTCGATGTGGAGCGCCGCACGACGGAGGGCTTCGCGAAGGGCAGGGCGGTCATCGCCCCGCTGGGCGCCGAGGAGGGCGCCGTGTTCGAGATCGCCTTCCAGAACGAGAACCTGATCGCGCGTCGATCCGGTGCGCTCGTCGCGATCGTGCCGGATCTGATCTGCGTGGTCGACCACGAGAAGGCCGAGCCGATCACCACGGAAGGACTGCGCTACGGACAACGGGTGCGGGTGCTCGGCATCTCCACGCCGGACATGATGCGCACGCCCGAGGCGCTCGCCGCGTTCGGTCCGTCGGCGTTCGGCCTCACGGAGGAGTTCGCCCCCGTCGAAGAGCTGGCCGCGCCATAGGCTGGTCTCCATGAAGCTGGCGCGCGACGACCTCGGGGCCCTCGCGCGCGGCTACGCGCTCCTCGGATCGGGCGGCGGGGTCGACCACCATGCTCGAACTGATGCTCGGCGCGTCCGACGAGTGGCCGATCGAGGTCGCCGACGCGTCCTCGCTCGACCCCTCGACGCCGTGTCTGGGCGTCGCCTTCGTCGGGTCCACCATGCTGCTGGGTGAACGGATGCCGGGAGCGGCGCCATTCGCCTCGCTTCTGGCAGCGGTCGAGCGGTGGCTGGGACACCCGGTGCCCGTGGTGTGCTCGCTGGAGGGCGGGGGGATGAACGGGCTCTCGCCGCTCACACTCGCCGGTACGCACACTGTCGTCGACGCGGACTGCACCGGCCGTGCCGTGCCCGGCCTCGACCAGATGTCGTTGTTCGTGGATCGTGTGCCGGGCCTCGTGTTCGCGTGCGAGACAGGTGCCGACGGGGTCGCGCTCGTGGAGGCCACCAGAGCGATCGACGCCGAACGCGTCGTGCGCTCCGCGATCGTGCAGGCCGGCGGGGTGGGCGGCGCCGTCCTCGCCGGGTTCACGGTCGGCGACCTCCACGAGCACGCCATGGAGGGCCATCTCGCGAGGGCGTTGCGGCTCGGTCGGTCGTTCCAGGCCGCGGCGACGGCTCCACTGTCCGGCCTGGCCGAGAAGCTCGGCGGGGAACTCCTCGCGGAGGGGCGGATCGTCTCGATCACGACGTCTCCCGCAGACCCGCATGTGAACGCGGTGGAGATCGCCGGGCGCAGCGGTGCGGTCCATCGGGTCATCACGCGGTCGGAGACGCTGGCGGTGCTGAGCGACGGCCTGCTCGTGGCGTCGGCACCGACCATCATCGTCGTCGTCGACGCCGTGTCACGGGAGATCCTGGAGGTCACGGATCTGGGTCTCGCGCGCCACGTCGCCGTCCTCGGACTGCCCGCCCCCGAGTGGTGGAACGCCAGAGCCGACCGCCTCGCCCGTGTGGTGCCCTCCGCGTACGGGCTCGAGGATCTGGACGTCGCATGAACGAGAGCCTGCCCCTGAGTGCGCTGCTGGCCGAGGGCGAGAACGGCGGAGTGCGTCATGTCGCCGGGCCGTCGATGAGCTGGGACGCGGTCTCGGTGGAGGCGACGGAGGCGGATCTGCCCGACGACGGCGACGGCCGCCTCGCGATCCTCACCGGCAGCGCGCCGTCGACGACGTGGCAGCAGGACGCGATGCTGCGCCGCGTGCGGGATCGCGGCTACACGGGGCTCGCTCTGCCCGGGGCGGCGGGGATCGACGCGGGTTCGTTCCGGCTCGCCGACCGCATCGGACTCTGCCTCCTCGACGTCGCGCGCCCCGTTCAGCTGGCGAGGGCCTGCTGGATGCTCATCGAGGCACGCGATGCGCTGACACTCAACCGGGTGCGGAAGATCGCACAGTCCTTCGAGTACGCCGCCGACGACCTCGGCGACCTCTTGGGGCACCTCGCCGCGAACCTGGGCATCGGCGTGGCTCTCATCGACGCCGCGGGAGTGCTGCGGGAGGCGGGGGCGCATCTGGACACCGCGCTGCACGCCGCGATCCGCTTCGACTCCTGGATCGATGGCGCCAGAGCCGGCGAATCCGCGGCAGCCTCCGTGCGCGTCGACAGCCCGGGGCGCACCGGACTGCGGCTGGTGCTGTTCGGACGAGGACTCGGCGAGTCGCAGCTGCAGTCCCTCTCGGTCGCCGCCGAGGTCGCGATGCCGGCGGTCGCCGCACGGATCCTGATCGACGAGATCGCTGCGGTCAACGATGTCGCCGCGTCGTCGGGCCTGCTCAGGGACTTCGTCGATCTGCGCGGAGCCGCCGACGCCGACGTCGAACGACGCATGGTGGAGCGGGGCTGGCGCACCGACGGTCACCACATCGGGTTCCGGATGGTGGCGCGCGGACGGGTCGATCCGTTCTCGCTCCTGCGGTCGATCAGCGCGGGTCTGAGTGCGATCGATGCCGAAGCGCACGCCACCACGGCGGGGCGCGGCATCAGCGGCTGGCTGTCGTTCCCGGAGGCCCCGGGGCCCGACCGGGTCGAACGCTCGGTGGCCGCTCTGCGCGAGCTGCACCTCAGCGCGTTGCGCGACTTCGCCGTCGCGACCGGCGTCGGCTCGCTGCAGAGCGGCTCGGAGGGTCTGGCGGGCACGCTCGACGAGGCAGGCGACGCCGCACGGATCGCCGCCGCGAGGTCGGCCACCGGATGGTTCGTGCGAGTCGACAGCCTCGGGCTCGAACAGCTCCTGCTCGCCTGGACGGGGAACGACACCTTCGTCCCGGCGGCGCAATCCCTCCTCGCGCCCCTGCGGGAGGGCGGAGGCGAACTGCTCACGACGCTCTCGTCCTACCTCGACCACGAATCGGGCATCGCCGCGACCGCGGCCGCGCTCGGCCTGCACCGCAACACCGTGGCCGTGCGGATCCGCCGCGTGCAGGAGCTGCTCGGCATCGACATGAGCGATCCGGAGGCGCGGCTCGCGCTGCACCTGGCGTGCCGGGCCGTGCTGCCCGGCTGAGCGGTCACTCCGGGTCGCCGTGCAGCATCCAGGCGATGCCGAAACGGTCGACGAGCATCCCGAACGTGCCACCCCACGGCGGGGTGTCCAGCGGCATCGTGATCGTGGCACCCTCCGACAGGCGATCCCAGACCTCCTGGGTGCGCGCCTGCGTGTTCCCGCTCAGCGACACCGAGATCCCCTGGGGCTTCTCGTACGTCATGCCATCGGGGGTGTCGGACGCCATCAGCACGAGGCCGTCCGGCGTGTTCAGCTGCGCGTGCATGATGAGCTCGTTCTGACTCGGGTCCTGCACCATGTCGGGGAAGTCCCCGAACACGCTGAGGTCGAGGTCGCCGCCCAGCACGCTCTGGTAGAACTCCATCGCCTGGCGGGCTTCCGTGCGGAACGAGAGGTACGGGTTGAGAGCGGGCATGAGGATCTCCAAGTCGAACGGAAGGTGTCACGGCCGGCACCGTTGACGCTCAGTCTGCGCCGCGTTCGGCCGCCTCGCAAGGGGGCCCGTCCCGTCACTCCGGGAGGGCGCGCACGGCCGCGGTGAGCACCTGCGGCACCGTCGGAACGCCCTCGGCGCGGAAGACCTCCGTGCCGGATGCGTCGCGGATGATCACGGTGGGCGTGAAGCGGATGTCGAGCTCCTCCGCGAGATCGGGCTCGTGCGCGATGTCGATCTCCGAGACCACCGCATCCGGGAGGTAGCGCGCCGCGTCGCCGAGCACGGCTCTCGTCCGCGCACAGGCGCCGCAGAACGAGGAGGACACGAGTGTCAGCTCCATGCGGTCTCCTCCCGGCTCACGCGATCTGCCCTTTCGGGTGCAACCGCCGATCGGTGCCACCTGTTCCCGCCGCCGGCACCCCGCTCCGGTCGTCTTCGGCACGGCGCGAGGCTATCCCGTCCCCGCGGACGCTCTGCCGTCGCCGCGGTCGGGCGACTCACTGTGCGGCGAGCCACTCCTCGAAGGTCTGCCGACCGAGGTCCGCGTCCCGGCCGGGGAGCGCCTTCCCCGATCGCATGCCCGACATCTGGGGTCCCGGCACGCTGACGGCCGGGACCCAGCCCTGGTATCCGGTGTGGCGTGCGAAGGCGCGCACCATGTCGGCGAGCTGCTCCTCGCGCGGTCCGGCGAGGTCGCGCACCCGTCCCTGCGCATCGCCGGCAGCGAGTTGTGCCAAGCGTTCTCCGACCTCGCCGGCGGCCACGGGCTGCGTGCGCGCTCGGGGTGCGATGTGCAGGGGCCGAGCTTCGCGCGCGCGAACATCTGCGCCGCGAACTCGTGGAACTGCGTCGCCCGCAGGATCGTCCACGGCACCGTCGCCGCCTGCACGAGCTTCTCCTGGGCGAGCTTGCCCGCGTAGTAGTCGTACGGGATCCGATCGATGCCGACGATCGACAGCAGCACGACGTGCCCGACACCCGCCTCCGCCGCCGTGGTGATCAGATTGCCCGTCGCGGCGGTGAAGAACTCGATGGCGGTGCTCGCCTTCAGCGTCTCGATGCTCGCGACGTCGATCACCGCGTCCGTGCCCTCCAGCGCCGCCGCGAGACCGCGGCCGGTCACCAGGTCGACGCCGTGCGAGCGGCTGAGCACGACCGGGTCGTGGCCATCTGCGCGCACGGCCTCGACCGTGCGGCGTCCGACGACCCCGGTTCCTCCTGCGACGGCGATCCTCATGTGCATGCTCCTTCGTCCCGACACATCCTCCTCCTTCTTCGTGCGCGCGGACGGGCGACGTGACGGAGCGGCCTCTCTCCTGCAGACGCCCCGCCCTCGCTACGATGACGACTGTGACCCCCACGACCGTGCGCCCCGGCATCGCCGAGCGTCTTTCGCAGATGATCCGGATCCCGACGGTCTCCGCGGAGCTCGATCAGCGCGGCTCCGCGCCGTTCGAGGAGTTCGTCGCACTGATCGCCGAGCTCTATCCCCTCGTGCACGAGAGGCTCACCCTCGAACGCCACACCGCATTCGGTCTGCTCTTCCACTGGCCCGGCTCCGGCGCTTCCGACGGAGGGCCCGTGGTGCTGATGGCCCACTACGACGTCGTCCCGGTCGACGAGAGCGATGCCTGGACCCATCCGCCGTTCGCCGGGGTGGTCGCGGACGGCTCGGTGTACGGTCGCGGTGCCCTGGATGACAAGGGACCGCTGATCGTCGTGCTCGAAGCGGTCGAGAACCTCCTGGCAGACGGATTCGTGCCCACCCGCGACGTGTACCTCTCGTTCGGCGGCAACGAGGAGACCTACGGGAAGGCCGCAGAGGAGATCGCGCGGGTGCTGCACGACCGCGGCATCGTGCCGTGGCTGGTCGTCGACGAGGGCGGCGCGGTCGTGGATGCGCCGCTTCCGTTCGTGCCGGGCCGCGCCGCGATGATCGGCGTGGGCGAGAAGGGCGTCATGACGGTGCGGCTCTCGGCCCGCGGTGAGGGCGGCCACGCCTCCGCTCCGCCGTCGCTCACCGCAGTCCGTCGCATCGCCAGAGCCGTCGACCGGCTCGGACCGACGACGTTCCGCCCGCGGGCATCGAACGCGGTCCTGCGGATGCTGTCCCAGCTCGCGGCGCAGACGACGGGACCTGCGCGACACCTGCTCCGGCTCCTGGCCTCGGCGCGGCCGCTGACGTCGCAGGTGTTCGCCGCGCTCGGCGGCGAACCCGCGGCGCTGGTGCGCACGACGGTCGCGCCGACGATGCAGTCCGGCGGAACCGCGGCGAACGTGCTGCCCTCGCAGGCGACCGCCACCGTGAATCTGCGCATCGCGCTGGGCGAGACGACGCAGCAGGCCGTGTACCGCCTGCGACGCCGGATCCGCGACCCCCTCGTGCGGGTCGAGGTCGTCGAGGCGAGTGAGCCGTCGCCCGAGTCGTCGACCGACAACGTCCAGTTCGCGCTGCTCGCGGCGGCACTGGAGGTCTCCCATCCCGGTGTCCCTGCCGTGCCGTACGTCATGATGGCGGCCACCGACTCGCGCCATTTCCATCGCTTCGCGCCGGCCGTCTACCGCTTCGCTCCGCTGGACATGTCCAACGCGCAGCGCGCCTCGATCCACGGCGTCGACGAGAGCGTCGAGATCGCGGCCCTGGAGCGGGGGAGCGGTTCCATCGCACGCTCCTCGAACGGCTAGGGTGATCTCACCCGCCTCCCGCCGCCCGCCGGAGGACCCGCACGAGAAGCAGGAGACGCGATGACGCGCACCCGGACCCTGGGGACCCTCGCCGTCGTCGTCGGCTTCCTCGCCTTCGTGGAGTTCACGAGCGGGGTGTTGCAGGGCTATTACACGCCCATGCTCAGCGACATCGCGCGGCATCTCGGCATCCACGACGCAGACGTGAACTGGCTCGAGGGCACGCAGCTCATGCTGTCCGCGCTCGTGGTGCCGGCGTTCGCGAAGCTCGGCGACATGGTCGGCCACAAGCGGATGCTGCTCATCTCGACGGCCGTCACCGCTGCCGCCGCCCTGGTCCTGCCCTTCACCGACTCCTTCGTGGTGTTCCTCGCGGCCTGGGCGCTCATGGGGTTCTACGTGGTGTGGCTCCCGCTGGAGATCGCGCTCGTCTGGTCGCGGTCGCGGCGGATGGAGGGGCGTTCCTCGATCACGGCCAAGGCGGCGGGGCTCCTGGTCGCGGCGCTCGAAGCCGGCGCGATCATCGGTGCCCTCGTCGGCGGAGCGCTCATCGACGTGCTTCCTCTCACTGTCGTGCTGCTCGTCCCTGCCGTGCTCATCGTGGTGTGCTTCTTCGTGATCCTCTTCGGCGTGACGGAGTCGCCAGAGCCCACAGGAGGCGTCTTCGACACCGTCGGACTGGTGCTGATCTCTCTCGCACTGCTCTGCTTCACGGGCGGTCTGAGCCTGCTGCGCCTCGAGGGCGGTCTGGTGAACCCGTGGTCGTGGGCGGTCGTGGTTCTCGGCGTCCTGCTCGTGGTCCCGTTCGTGCGGTGGGAGTTGCGCTGCGACGACCCGCTGATCGACGTGCGGATGTTCCGCTCTCCCGCGCTCGGTCCGGTGTTCCTGACCGCCGGCCTCTTCGGGGTCAGCGTGCTCGGGGCGCAGGCCCCGCTGTCGACGTTCGCGCGCACCGATCCGAACGTCTACGGCTACGGTCTGGGGACCAGCGGGTTCGCGACCTCCCTGATCATCGGGGTGTATCTCGTCGCGATGATCGTCGGGGCGCTCCTGTTCCCTGTGGTCGCGCGAAGGTTCTCGCCCCGCCTGACCCTCATGGGCGCATCCGTGCTCGTGGGTGTCGGGTTCCTGCTCTTCCTGCCGTTCCATGACGCCTACGGTCAGGTCATCACGAACATGGTCGTGGTGGGGCTCGGCTCCGGGGCGCTCGTGGCGGCGCTCCCCTGCGGCGGCCGCGTCCGCCGCGCCCGCCTCGCAGACCGACGTCGCGACGGGACTCACGAATTCCGTGAAGACCGTCGGTGGGGCGATCGCCTCGTGTGTCTTCGGCATCGCACTGCTGCACGGGGTCGCGAGTGCGGCAGGGGGTGCCGAGGGGACGGCCGGCTCGCTCGCCGGGTACTTCACCGTCTGGATCGTCTGCGGAGCGACGGCGCTCGCGGCGGCCGTGATCCTCGTGTTCGTCCCCAAGACCGCGTTCACGGACCGCACCGTCGACGCCGAGATCGCTCCCGTGGTCTGACCTCCGTCGACGCGGCGAAGGCCATCCGCGCGGGCGGCCTTCGGGGCCCTCAGTCGCGGTCGAGTCCGAAGGTGCGCTTCATGATCGCCTGCACATCCCGGTCGAGTCCGTCGATGCGGGTGTTCACGGTATCGAAGCGCGCGTTCATCTCGGTGCGCAGTCCGTCGATCTGGCCGTTCATCTCGGTGCGCAGCCCGCCGATCTGGCCGTTCATCTCGGTACGGAGTCCGCCGATCTCGGTGCGGAGGACGCGGATGAACAGCGTCGAGACGAGGGTCAGGGTGCCGAACATCAGTGTGACGAAGGCCCCGATCATCGTCCAGATCTGCGCATCGTTCATGAATCCCACTTCCTCATCGTCGCATCGATCCGGCCAGCCTGCCAGAGCGCGATCCGCGAAGATATCGGAGCTACGAGGATTGTGGGGAGTCTGCCGATTTCGCCCACTGAGCAGGAGAAGACCGGGCGACGGACTGCTCCGTCACCCGGTCCTGCTCAATCGCCCTTCACGTTGACGAGCTGCCGCAGCGTGTGCCGGATCGTCACCAGGCTCGCGGCATCCGCCATCACCTGGTCGATCGGCTTGTACGCCTGCGGGATCTCATCGACGAAGGCATCCGTGTCTCGGAATTCGATGCCGGCCATGGCCTCACGCAGCTGGTCATGCGTGAACGTCCTCCTGGCGGCCGAACGGGAGTACTCCCGCCCCGCGCCATGCGGCGAGGAGTTCAGCGACTGCGGGTCACCGAGCCCCTCGACCACGTACGAAGCGGTGCCCATCGACCCCGGGATGAGGCCCGGTCGACCGGCATCCGCCTGGATGGCGCCCTTCCGGGACACCCAGACCAGCTTGCCGTAGTGCTTCTCCGACTCGGTGAAGTTGTGGTGGCAGTTGATGCGCTCCTGCTCCGCGACCGCGGTGCCGAGGAACTCCGACACCTGGCGGATGACCCGGTCCATCATCTCCTCCCGGTTCAGCAGGGCGAAGTGCTGGGCCCACCGCAGCTCGCGGATGTAGCGGGTGAACTCCGGGGTGCCCTCGACGAGATAGGCCAGGTCGGGGTCGGGGAGGTCGATCCACCACTGCTTCGCCAGCCGCTGGGCCACGGCGATGTGGTGAGTCGCGATCTTGTTGCCGACACCTCTCGAACCCGAGTGCAGGAACAGCCAGACCCGGTCGAGCTCGTCCACCGACACCTCGATGAAGTGGTTGCCCGAACCGAGCGTTCCCAGCTGCAGCCGCCAGTTCCCGGCGTAGGTCGCGGGATCGAAGCCGTTCTTCTCTGCCAGCTGCTCGAGTTCGGAGATCCGCGGCTCGGCGGTCGCGACGACCTTGCGGTTGTACCGGCCGGCCGAGAGCGGGATGGCGCGCTCGATCTGCTCCCGAAGCTCGGCGAGGTCTCGGCCGTCGAGGTCGCTCCTCGTGAACGGGGTGCGGACGGCGATCATGCCGCAACCGATGTCGACGCCCACGGCCGCCGGGATGATGGCGCCGAGCGTCGGGATGACCGAGCCGACCGTCGCCCCCTTGCCGAGGTGGGCATCCGGCATCAGCGCCAGGTGCGGGTGGATGAACGGCATGCGAGCCGTGGTGTACGCCTGATCGAGTGTCTTCTCGTCGATCAGCGATGCCCACGACAGCAGCCGTGCGGAGAGCCTCTCCATGATTCCTTTCCTTGTGGTGGTGTCCAGCCAAAAGGTCAGGGGCCTCCAACGGAAAACGCCCCGGACCTGACGGTGCGGGGCGTTGCGAGAGCGGATGCTGTCACACGGCGCGCGCCGGAGGGTACGACTCGTAGCGGTCATTGCGCTTCGGCTGAAGCTGCAAGACCGCTGCGATGGGGAGATTCCGCTGGGCGGTCATCCGTCGACTCCTCGGCTGGCGTGCTGGCCGTCCGGCACAGCCTTGCCACCCTAGGGCGCGACACGCCCGGGAGTCAAACGCTGTCCCGCGGCGGGTTGTACATGAACTCGATCCGGATGCCGTCGGCGTCTTCCACGAAAGACGCGTAGTAGCGGTCCGAGTATCGCGGATACTCCTTCGGCTCGCGCACAGCCGTCCAGCCGGAATCCGTCGCGAGTGCATGCAGGCGATCGACCTCGTCGCGGGAAGCCACCGCGAACGCGATGTGCTGCCAGCCGACGCGGCCGTGGCGGTGCGGAGAATCGTCGTCGTCCCAGGTGTACAGGATGATCTCGGTCTCGTCGCCGTTGTTCCACGAGAGGGAGTGGTCGTCTTCGCCACCGCTCACGTACCCGAGGGCCGTGAGGACGGGATGGAACTGCGTGCGTCCGCGCTCGAGGTCGGCGACGGTGATGCCCAGGTGATCGAGGAGTGCCATCCCGTCAGTCTTCCAGGGGCGGCTGACCTCGCACTAGTGCGGGGCGTGGTACTCGGCCTCGCCGCGCTTCCAGTAGCCCTTCACGACGGCCTTGGCGGTGTCGACGCCCCAGCGCTCGAGCAGCGCCCGACCCGGCTTGACGATCGCCTGCTCGGCGGCGATGAACACGAAGGGGTCGGAGCCGACGGCGTCATCGGCGGTCAGGGTCTCGAGGAACGCGATGAGAGCGGAGCCGGACGGCGCGTTACCGCGGTGCAGCCACTCGATCTCGACCGGGGCCTCGATGTCGAACTCCCGGCCCTGGTTCACCGTCTCCACCACGATGCGGGCGGGGGTGCCCACGGGGATCAGCGCGGCGAACCGGCGGATCGCGGGGATCGCGGTCTCATCGCCCACCAGCAGCCAGGAGCCGGGTTCGCCGACGAGGACCGCGGAGCCACGAGGTCCGCCGACGCCGATCGCCGCCCCGAGCGGTGCTGTCGCGGCCCAGGGAGCCGCGACGCCCTGGTCGCCGTGGACGGCGAACTCGACGTCCAGCCAATCCTCGCCCCAGGCGAGCGGGGTGTATTCGCGGCTCGGTGCGGAGCGCAGCTCTTCCACCGAGCCGACCGGACCGTCGGGGAAGAAGAGCCGCATGTGGTCGTCGGAGCCGAGGGAGTCGAAGCCGGCGAGGTCGCTGCCGGTCAGGCGGACGCGCACGAAGTCCGGGGCCAGCCATTCGCGTGCGCTCAGGGTGACGTTGCGGAAGCGCAGCTCGAGGCCGCGACGCTCGATCGAGAAGCCGGATTTCGTATCGCTCATGAAGTAAGGCTAACCTAATTGAAGTGAGGTCAGGTCACCCTAACTTCACCCCCCCCGACGCCCTTCGTGTGCGCGACGATCCCGCAGAACAGGAGTCTCTCCATGTCCGTGCCCAGAACCCTCACCGCCACGAGCGTCGCGCTCGTCGGACTTCTCGCCCTCGCCGGCTGCGCCTCCAGCAGCACGGCGGAACCGGAGGAGACCGACCCGGCGGCCGGCTCCGTCACGATCGAGGACAACACGGGCACGCACGAGATCGACACCCCGCCCGCGTCCGTCGTCGCCCTCGACAACCGCACGTTCCAGACGCTCTCGGACTGGGGCGTCGAGCTCTCGGCCGGCGCCGTGGCGCTCATGCCGGAGACCGTGTCGTATGCGAAGGACGAGGAGATCGTCGACATCGGGCTGCACAGCGAGCCGAACCTCGAGGCGGTCGTCGCCGTCGAGCCCGACCTGATCATCAGCGGTCAGCGATTCACCCAGCACAACGCCGCGATCGCCGACCTCGTGCCCGAAGCCACGATCATCGACCTCGAGCCGCGCGAGGGTGAGCCCTTCGACGAGGAGCTCACGCGCCAGGTCACCGTCCTCGGCGAGATCTTCGGCAAGCAGGCCGAGGCCAAGAAGCTGGTCGACGACTTCGACGCCGCGGTCGAGCGCGCCAAGGCCGCGTACGACGACGCCGATACGGTGATGGCCGTCAACACCTCCGGCGGAGAGATCGGCTACCTCGCGCCGACGGTCGGCCGCTCGCTCGGGCCGATCTACGACATCCTCGGCCTCACTCCGGCGCTCGAAGTCGATGACGCCAGTGACGACCACCAGGGTGACGAGATCTCGGTCGAGGCCATCGCGTCGTCGAACCCTGACTGGATCCTCGTGCTCGACCGCGACGCCGTGTTCGCCGCCGAGACCCCCGACTACGTGCAGGCCGCGGAGATCCTCGAGAGCTCCGAGGCGCTCGCTGGAGTGACGGCGGTGCAGGACGAGCAGATCGTCTACATGCCCACCGACACCTACCTGAACGAGGGCATCCAGACGTACACGACGTTCCTCAACGACTTCGCAGACGCGCTCGAGAAGAGCGCGAACTGAGCTCTTGCGGCGGCATCCGGCTGATCCGGATGCCGCCGCACCGTCATCATGGTCACCACCGATATCACTGTGCCGCCCCGCCACGCCGGGCGGCTCTTCGACGTGAAGCTGCTCATCGGCGTCCTCGTCGTCGCCGTCCTCCTCGTCATCTCGCTGTTCACCGGCGTGTACGACATTGCCGGCGCCGCGGACGGCGCGCAGATGTTCCAGATCACCCGCGTCCCGCGCACGATCGCACTGGTGCTCGCGGGAGCGTCCATGGCGATGGCGGGACTGGCGATGCAGCTGCTCACACAGAACCGCTTCGTCGAGCCGACCACCACCGGGACGACGGAGTGGGCGGGGCTCGGCCTTCTCGCGGTGATGATCCTCGTGCCCCAGCCGTCTCTCCCGCTGCGCATGGCCGGCGCCGTGATCGCCGCCTTCATCGGCACGATGGTGTTCTTCGCCTTCCTCCGCCGGGTCGCCCTGAAGTCGTCGCTGATCGTCCCGATCGTCGGCATCATGCTCGGTGCGGTGGTCGGAGCGCTGTCCACCTACATCGCGCTCGCCACGAATTCGCTGCAGATCCTCGGCGTGTGGTTCGCCGGGAGCTTCACCTCGGTGATGCGCGGGCAATACGAGATGCTCTGGATCGTCGCGATCATCGGGGTGATCGTGTTCATCGTGGCTGACCGGCTCACGATCGCGGGCCTCGGCGAGGAGATCGCCACCAACGTCGGCGTGAACTACAACCGGATCATCCTCCTCGGTACGGTCCTGATCGCGGTGACGACCGGCGTCGTGACCGTGGTCGTCGGCAATCTGCCCTTCCTGGGACTCATCGTGCCCAACATCGTCTCGATGGTGCGCGGTGACGACCTGCGCAGCAACCTGCCCTGGGTGTGTCTGCTCGGCATCGCCATCGTCACGGTGTGCGACATCATCGGGCGCACGATCATCATGCCGTTCGAGGTGCCCGTCTCGTTGATCCTCGGGGTCGTCGGCGCCGTCGTGTTCGTGCTCCTCCTGCTCAGGCAGCGTCGACGTGGCTAGCGGCACGACGACCTTCGCGACATCGAGCGCTCCGATGCGTTCCGCCGGCTCGTTCACGACGCCGCGCGCCCGCCGTCGGTACGTGATCGTGCTCGGGATCCTGATCGTGTTGTCCGTCGGATCGGGCTTCGGGCTCCTCGCATGGGGCAACCCGATGCCCGTCGGGACCCCGGGGTTCTGGCGCATCGCGCAGCATCGCGCGACCGACGTCACGGTCATGGCGCTCGTCGCGGTGGCTCAGGCCATCGCCACCGTGAGCTTCCAGACAGTCACGAACAACCGCATCATCACACCGTCGATCATGGGTTTCGAGTCGCTCTACCGGGTGGTGCAGACCTCCACCGTGTACCTGTTCGGCGTGGCAGGGCTCGTCGCGATCCAGGGCATCGGACAGTTCGCGATCCAGGTCGCCATCATGGTCGGGCTCGCGGTGGCCCTGTACGGATGGCTGCTGTCAGGGCGGTACGGCAACCTCCAGATCATGCTCCTCGTCGGGATCGTGATCGGCGGCGGACTCGGCGCGATCGCCACTTTCATGCAGCGCCTGCTCACCCCGAGCGAGTTCGATGTGCTGGCCGCGCGCCTCTTCGGCAACGTCTCGAACGCCGATGCATCGTATCTCCCGCTTGCCATCCCCCTGGTCGTGGCAGCGTCCGCGCTGCTGTGGATGCGCGCGCGACGGCTGAACCTCATGGCCCTCGGCCCGGATGCCGCGCGGTCGCTCGGTCTCGACCATCGGCGCGAGCTCTTCGTCGTGCTGTTCCTCGTCGCGGTGCTGATGGCGACGTCGACAGCGCTGGTCGGACCGATGACGTTCCTCGGGTTCCTCGTCGCGACGCTCGCGTACCAGTTCGCCGACACGCACGACCATCGACTGATCTTCCCCGTTGCCGCGCTCACGGCCTTCACCATCCTCGCCGGGGCGTACTTCGTCATGAAGAACGTGTTCTATGCGCAGGGCATGGTGTCGATCCTGATCGAACTCGTCGGAGGCACCGTCTTCCTCATCGTCATCCTCAGAAAGGGCAGGCTGTGATCGCACTCCAGGGCGTCCGCCGTGACTACAGCAGCGAGGTCGGGATCGGTCCCGTCGACCTCGAGATCCCCGCGGGCGGCATCACGGCGCTCATCGGCCCGAACGGTGCAGGCAAGTCGACCCTGCTGACCATGATCGGACGCCTCAACGGGATGGATGCCGGTGCGATCGAGATCGCCGGGCTCGACGTCGCCTCCACGAAATCGAAGGACCTGGCGAAGGTCGTGTCGATCCTGAGGCAGGAGAACCACTTCGTCACGAGGCTCACGGTTCGTCAGCTCGTCGGATTCGGGCGCTTCCCGCACTCGAAGGGTCGGTTGACCCGTGCGGACGAGGAGATCATCAGCAGCGCCATCGACTTCCTCGATCTGGGTGCGCTGGAGAGCCGTTACCTCGATGAACTCTCCGGCGGACAGCGTCAGCGCGCGTACGTCGCGATGGTGCTCGCGCAGGACACCGAGTTCGTGCTGCTCGACGAGCCGCTGAACAACCTCGACATGCGGCACGCCGTGCAGATGATGAAGCACCTGCGTCGGGCGGCGGAGGAACTCGGCCGCACGATCGTCATCGTGCTGCACGACATCAATTTCGCGGGACACTACGCCGATCACATCTGCGCCATGAAGGACGGCGCGGTCGTGGAGTTCGGCTCGCCGGCGGCGATCATGACCGACGACGTCCTCACCCGCGTCTTCGAGACGCCCGTGCGCGTGATCGACGGACCCTCGGGACCGCTGGCCGTGTACTACTGAGTGCCGCGGGGGTCGCTCAGAGCTCGATGCCGTGGTCTTCGTCGTTGACGCCGGCGTTGTTGCCGCGGCGCGACTCGTATCCCAGGAACCAGCCCAACCAGACGATCGCGGCGAGGAGCACGCCCAGCCACACGTTCTGGAAGATCAGCCCGACCACGACGCCGACGATGAGGAGGCCGACGGTGATGGAGATGCGCAGGGCGGTACGGGACATGGCCCCAGCATAGGCGGCGGTCTCAGCGGTCGCGATGATCTTCGGGCGCGAGACGCGGACCCCGCCGTGGTTCGTGTACCCCACTCGCGAAGATGAGACGCACGACGCGCTGACGGTGCCCCGCCCAGGGCGCCAGGAGCTCGAGCATCCCTGCGTCATCGGTGCGTTTTCCCGCGAGGGCGAAGCCCACCTCATGTGCGAGATGGTAATCGCCGACGCTCACCGCATCGGGATCGCCGAGGGCTCGGATGCGCGTCTCGGCCGACGTCCACACCCCCACCCCGGGCAGGCTGGTGAGCACGCGGTCGCGGTCGGCCCCGGACGTGGCCGCCTGCACGGCGCTGGCGATGCGGTCGCCGCGTTCGGCCGCCCGCACGATCGTGCGGGACTGGGGCGGTTCGACACCGGCGCGGTGCCACGCCCAGGAGGGGATGCACCGCCAGTGCTCGGCGGACGGGGGCGCGAACAGGGGCCGAGGGGTCGGACCGGGCGCGCGCTCGCCGTAGCGGGAGACCAGCCAACGCCATGCGCCGAAGGCCTGCATCCCGGTGACCTTCTGCTCGATGATCGCGCAGGCGAGCGCGTCGAACACCTCGTCGGTGCGGGTGAGGCGCAGCCCTGGATTTCGGCGGCCGGCCTCGGCGATGAGCGGATGTCGTGAGGCGTCGAAGCCGTCGTCGTCATCGTCGGCGCCGCAGAGTGCGGGCACACGGGCGAGCGCATGCTCCGCGCCGGGTCCCCAGGCCGTGGCCCGAACCTCTCCGCCGACGAGGCGAAGCGCGAGACTCACCGGCCCGAGCGGGGTGCGCAGCGCGCGCCAGATGATCGGTCCGTCGATGATCATCGTGGGGTCGTTCCTGCCGCGGCGGAGCATCCCGACGGTGCGGAGCAGATCGAGATCGTGCGGAGGGCGGTAGACGGTGTCCCTGCGGAGGTCTGCGTCGACGGCATCGGCCGCGGCGGAGTCCGCTGTCAGGGTCATGCGCCCACCCTACGCTCCGGCCCTGACACGGGCCTCGGGGTCGGGTTCAGAAGCGGTCGGGCGAGGGGGTTCCGTGTCCGTAGCGGATGACGACGTCGGCGTGCCGGTCGAACCGGTAGCCGATGCCGCGCACCGTGCGGACGATGTCCTCGTAGCGCCCGAGCTTGGCGCGCAGGCGACGCACGTGTACGTCGATCGTGCGCTCGCCCGGTGTCTCGTCGTCCTGCGCCTGCCAGAGCGCGGAGACCAGTTCGCTGCGCTCGATCGTGCGGCCTTCGCGGAGCACGAGGTACTGCAGAAGCTCGAATTCCTTGTAGGTGAACGCGGCGGACTCGCCGTCGATGAGGACGCGCTTGCGGGAGATGTCGACGGTCACGCCGGTCTCCTCCTCGACCGTGTCGTCTTCGGCTGCCGCCTTGGTGCGGGCGATGGCGCCGGGCTCCTGCAGGGCGAGGCGGACGACGTCGAGGTCGCGACCTCCCGAGCCGTGCGGTGCAAGGGCGACCGTCGCGTGCGTCTCGGCGCCCGGTGCGAGTTCGGCGAGCGTGCGTCGCAGAGCGTCGACGAGGAGCGGGAGGCTGACTCCGGCTTCGGCCGCCTTGATCTCGTCGAGTCCGACGTAGAGGGCGAAGCCGCGCGGCGAGCGGACGGCGGGAAGATCGGCCGAGGGGGTGGCGAGGGGGGCGGGATCCGGCTGGGTGCGGATCGCGGCGGTGGTGGCGGGACGCTCGAGAAGTGCGGTGTTCGACATGATGATGTGGTCCTCAGGACGTGAGCCCGGATCGAGCGGGGCTCTGATGCGTTGCGTGAATGACCGGCGGAGCCGGGAAGCGAGCAAGGGTGGATGCTCGGTGACTCTGACCTCGCAGATGGCGAGAAGTTCAGGTCAGGCGGGGTGGCTGTTCGTTCAGCGACACATTCGGCAACACATGCCAACGCGACCGGGCATCATCATCCCGGCAGTCCCGTTCGCCTCCTGGGCGGACAAAGGGCGTGCGTTGGTGGTCATGGGGGGATTATGTCCGATCATGACGGCCCATGTCAAAACGCCCGGCCGGCCGCAGCGGGCGTAACGTGGATCGAATGACGATCTCGCATACAGTCGGCGGCTTCATCCTGACCGATGAGAAGGACGCGTCGCGCTACACGCTCACTCGCGACGGCAAACTCGTGAGCGTGCTCGACTACCGCGACGACGGCAGCACGATCGCTCTCACCAGAGCCTTCACGATCCCGACTTTCCGCGGGAACGGCTACGCGGGCAAGGTCGTCGAGGGTGCGGTGGCCGACATCCTCGAACGCGGTGATCGCAAGGTCGATGCGGTGTGCTGGTACGTCTCCGACTGGTTCTCCGCCCACCCTGAGCACGCGCACCTGCTGCGCGCGCGCTGAGCGCTCGCCGTATGACGTACTGTTACGCGCTGTTCCTGCGAGGATGAGGTCATGAAACTCGCCGAGGCCCTCACCGCGCGCGCCGATCTGCAGCGTCGCATCGAGCAGTTGCGTGCCCGCATCGTGGCGAACGCCCGGTATCAAGAGGGGGAGGAGCCCGCGGAGGACGCCGCAGCGCTGATCCTCGACGCCGATGCCGCTCTGGTACAGCTGCAAGAGCTCATCCGCCGCATCAACTCCACGAACGCACGGCTCGTGCTCGGCGCGGAGGGGACGATGACCGACGCCCTCGCGGCTCGCGACGTGTTGCGTCTGCGACACTCGGTGTTGACGGATGCGGCTGTCGCCGCCTCCGGCTCGAACGACCAGTTCCTGCGCCAGATGCGCTCGGAGCTCCGGCAGGTCTCGGCACTCCCGGTCGCACAGCTGCGTGCACGGGCGGACGCGGTCGCGCAGGAGCTGCGCGAGCTCGACAACCGCATCCAGGAGGCGAACTGGTCGAACGACCTCGAGGAGGAGAGCGGAAGTCGGTAGTCGCGACGGAGCGGGCACAACCCTCAGCCGGCGGGGCAAGTCCGGCTCCTGTTGGGCGGAGGGCAGCCCTGATCTCGCATCGCGCAGCCCCGCACGCCGCACAGGTGAAGGTGCACCGAGCATCTCGCATCACCACGTGCCGATCGTCGCCACGAGGGTGGGTCAGGGGACCTTCCGCCTCCTCCGCAGGCCGTGAACGGCACGGCACGGCACGCCTCGCGTGGAATGTCCGAGGTCCTTCGTACCGTGTGAGTATGCGAATCCTGCACACCTCCGACTGGCACATCGGCCGGACTTTCCATGGCAACTCGACCATGGACGCGCTGACCGAGGTGCTCGGAGTGCTGACCGAGCAGGTTCGCGAGAACGCCGTCGACGTGGTCATCGTGGCCGGAGACGTGTTCGATTCCGCGACCCCCTCCGGTCCTGCGTACACGCTGCTCGGAGATGCTCTCGTCGCACTGCACGACACCGGCGCCCGCGTGATCGTGACCAGCGGCAATCACGACTCCGCCGCCCGCCTCGGATTCCAGGCTCGCCTCCTGCGTGAAGGCATCCACGTGCTGACCGACCCGTCGGCGGTCGGAGTGCCCGTCACGATCGTCGACGCCGACGGACCCGTGCACTTCTTCGGGATCCCGTACCTCGAGCCCGCGATCGTCCGGCAGCACTGGCCCGAGGGCGACGGTGCCGGGCGCCCGCTGCGCACCCAGGCGCAGACCATGGCCCACGCGATGGACCTCGTACGCGCCGGAATGACCACGCATCAGGGGCGCTCGGTCGCGATCGCCCATTGCTTCGCTCAGGGCGTCGACGCCACCGTCGGGCTCGAACGCGAGGTGCGTCAGGGCGGACTCGACCTCGTGCCGCTGAGCGTCTTCGACGGCCCCGACTATGTCGCGCTCGGGCACATCCACGGCCGTCAGCAGCTCAGCGATCGGGTGCGCTACGCGGGCGCCCCGCTGCACTACAGCTTCGGAGAACAGGACAAACCTCGAGGATCGTGGCTCGTCGACCTCGACGCGAAGGGTCTCGCCGCCGTGACGTGGCTCGACCTGCCCGTGCCGCGTCGGCTCGTGACGCTCACCGGTCCGCTCGACGAGATCCTGTCGTCCGCGTCCGTGGCCGAGCACGCAGGGGACTGGGTCTGCGCGGTCTACACCGACGCCGCGCCGCAGACCGAGCCGATGCGCCGTCTGCGAGAGAGCTACCCCTACTGCGCGATGGTGCAGCATCAGCCCGATGCGGTCGCCGAAGCGGAGCAGGGGTCGTACGTCCAGAGGCTGCGCGCCGCGGTCACCGACGCCGACCGCATCGAGGCCTTCCTCGAGCACGTGCGAGCGGGGCACGGGCCCAGCCCGCAGGAGCAGGAGCTGATCCGTGACGTGCTCGATGAGCGGGTGCGCGCCGAGGCACTCGTCTAGATGCGTCTCCACCGCTTGGAGGTCGAGGGATTCGGTCCCTTCCGGTCGCGGCAGGTCGTCGACTTCGATGCGTTCGCCGACGACGGCATCTTCCTGATCGCGGGGCGCACCGGTGCCGGGAAGTCGAGCATCCTCGACGCCGTGTGCTTCGGGCTCTACGGGGGCGTGCCGCGCTACGAGGGCGGAGAGAAGCGGCTTCGGAGCGATCACTGCGAGCCCGACGATCCCTCCGAGGTCGTGGTCGAGTTCAGCACCCCTTCGGGCCGTTTCCGCGTGACACGGTCGCCCGAGTATCTGCGGCCGGCGAAACGCGGCGGCGGCATGACGAAACAGGCGTCCGCCGTCGCCCTCGACGAGTGGAGAGGTGACGGCTGGGTCGGGCGGGCAGCGCGAGCAGTCGACGTGGGGAACGAGCTCGACGAGATCCTCCAGCTCAGCCGGGAGCAGTTCCTTCAGGTGATCCTGCTCGCCCAGAACCGGTTCTCCGAGTTCCTGCTCGCCGGGAGCAGAGAGCGCCAGGCCCTGTTGCGCCGTCTGTTCGGCACGCAGCGGTTCGAAGACGTGCAGGCCCGGTTCGATGAGCGTCGCCGGGCCGCCGAACACGCGCTCAGCGCTCGACTCGCCACGGTCGAGGCCCGTGTCGACGAAGCCGAGCGTCTCGTGGCCAGAGAGGGGCTGGCGGGTGAGCAGGACGACGACGTCACGGAGGCGACCGGGGAGCGGGCGGGGGCCTTCTCCGTCGAGGACCGTCTCGCCGCGCTGACCCGTGCGAAGGCCCGTGCCGACTATCGCGCCGAGCGCCGGGCTTCCGAGCAGGCGGAGGCCGAGAAGCGGTCGGTCGCCGCCGACGCCGTGCTCGCGGTGACGCGCGAGGAGCAGCACGCCCAGCGCGAGCGTGACCGCGCCAGGGTCGCTCTCGAGCGTCTGGATGCGGAGATCCCCGAGATCGATGCGGCCCGCGCAGAACTCGCGCGGCGGCGCGCGCAGCGGAGACCCTGCGTTCCCCGTCGCCGCAGCCGCCAGAGCGCAGGCCGAGTACCAGACGGCTGTCGAGGCCGAACAGGCCGCGCGGACCGCGTGGGACGCATTCGAGATCGCCGTCGGGGGCGGCGAGAAGGCGGAGCTCGAGGAGGGCGCGCTCGAAGAATGGGTGGCGGCTCGCACGAGGGAGACCGGTGCCTGGGAACGCGCCCGTGTGCTCGAAGAGCAGGAGGTCGGCCTCGCAGAGGAACTGGCGGCCGCGGCGGCCGCGGTCGAGGTGTCGACGGCCCGCGTCGAAGACGGGGAACGTGAACGCGCGTCGTTGCCGGACGCGATGGCGACACTCACAGAGGAGCGGGATCAGGCGCGGCGCATCGCAGACCGTGAAGGCGATCTGCGCGCGGCTCTGGAAACGGCGGATGCGCGTCGTGTCGCCGCGAGTGAGGCGCGACGGCTCCGCCAGGAGGAGTCCGCTGCCGACGCGGAGATCGCCGAAGCCTCGGCCGTTCATGCTCAGGCGCAGACGACTCTCGCGCAGCTCAGGCAGCGGCGCGCGGATGGCATGGCGGGCGAGCTCGCTTCTCGTCTCGTGCCGGATACCGCATGCCCGGTCTGCGGCTCGCTCGAGCATCCCGCTCCCGCCACGCATTCCGATCCGGTCTCACGCGAAGACGTCGAGGCTGCGGAGGCGGTGCGCGATGCTGCGGCGCAGCGAGAGCGTGAGCTCGTCGCCGTGTCGTCCGCGCTGCGTGCCGAGCGCGCGGGCGCGGAAGCACGCTCGGACGGGCGGACCGTCGAACAGGCCGAAGCGGAACTCGCCGATGCGGTCGCCGCGCACGCACGGAGCCGTGCGGCTGCGGAAGACGTGGCGGCGCTGGACACGCGTCTGGCGACGCTCCTCTCCCGAGCCGGCGATCTCGAGACGGAGCGTGCGGAGGCCGCTGCACATCTGGCAGCCGTGCGAGAGGCTCACGCCGTGCTGCTGCAGCGGAACGCGGACGCGCAGGCGCTGATCGCCGAGGCCCGCGGCCCGTTCCCTTCCGTTCGGGCGCGACTCGACGACGCTGCCGTCACGATCGATGCCGCCGACGCCCTCGTCGCGGCGATCGCCGAGACCGCCAGGCGTAGGCAGGCGCTCGCGTCGGCGGAGGCCGAACGGGATGCGGCGTTGGCCGACACGGTGTTCGACGGCGTCGCGGCCGTCGAACAGGCCCTGCGGTCGGCGTCGACGCAGGAAGCTCTCGATGCGCGCATCACCCAGCACGCCGTGCAGCGAGAGAAGGAACGCGCGATCCTGTTCGACCTGGAACTGCGTACTCTCCCCGAACCCGATCGACCTCACCGCCGTCGAACAGGCATCCGCCGCGGCACGCGCGCTCTGGACCAGCGCGGTCGATGAGGCCGCCCGCGCCGGAGTCACGGCAGAGCGACTCACGGGGCTGATCGATTCGGCTGCGGCGGAGCACGCTCGTGCCGCCGACGACCTGGCCGGATTCGACGTGCTGCAGAACCTCGCCGACACGATCGCGGGTCGGGGCGCCAACACTCGCAAGATGACACTGGAGACGTTCGTCCTCGCTGCCGAACTCGAAGAGATCGTCGAGGCGGCCAATCGTCGCCTGCACGACATGTCGTCGGGCCGGTATCAGCTGCAGCACTCCGATGCCCTCGCCGCTCGCGGTGCCGCGTCCGGTCTCGGAATCGTGGTCGCCGACGCCTTCACGGGCCAGACCCGACCACCGCAGTCCCTGTCAGGGGGCGAGACCTTCCTCGCCTCGCTTGCTCTGGCGCTCGGCCTCGCCGAGGTGGTCACGGCGCGAGCCGGCGGCATCCGACTGGACACCCTCTTCATCGACGAGGGTTTCGGCTCGCTGGACGGCGACACGCTCGACGTGGCCATGCGTACGCTCGACGAGCTTCGCCAGGGCGGACGCACGGTCGGCGTGATCAGCCACGTCGAGGCGATGCAGGAGCAGATCCCCGCGCAGCTCACCGTCCGGGCGCTGCCCAACGGGCCCAGCGTGATCGAGGCTCGCTGACGCGGGCGACCAGGGAGTTCCGACTCAGACGCCGTACTCGGTGCGGATGACCTCGCGAAGCTGCACGCTGCAGCGGGCGACGGCTTCGCGCCAGTCGGTGAGTGCGCCGTCCTCGGCCTGGTCCGACACGGCACGGAACACGCGGATCGGCACATCGAACTGCTCAGCGACCCAGATGTAGGCGTAGGTCTCCATGTCGACGAGCGCCGCGCCGGACGGGCGGATGACAGCCGTGACCTCGGCGTCCTCCACGAAGTGATCGCCCGTCGCGATCAGAACGCCGTCACGCCCGGTCGACACGCGTGCGGGGAGGGAGACGTGCTGCCCGGAGATGCCGTCGAGATCCGTGACGTCGTGCTGGAAGGCGGCGCCGACCTCGTGCACGGTGGCCTCGAGCTCGGGATCGATGGCTCCCGCCGTTCCGACGACCACGATCTCGTCGTAGACGTGGGCGTCGAGGGCGCGGGTGAGCGCGTATGTCGCCTGCAGCTTGCCCGGTCCGGTGACGAGCCGGTCGAAGCCCGCGAGCTCCTCGGGGAATGCGGACAGTTCGGATGCGAGAGCGGCGAGCAGGAGTTTCACTGCCTCATTCTCTCAGGTCGCGACTGGCAGAAGCATCCGAACGCCGCGGCGTCACCCGAGCGTAACACGCAGGGGCGATACTGATTCGAAGACAAGACCGGAGGAACACATGTCGTTGCAGCAGCAGATCTCCGAAGACCTCGGTGTCAGGCCCGAGATCGATCCCGAAGCCGAAGTCGACAGGCGTGTCGGATTCCTCGCCGACTACCTCCGAACGACCGGTGCGAAGGGGTTCGTGCTCGGCATCTCCGGGGGGCAGGACTCGACGCTCGCCGGACGCCTCGCCCAGCTCGCCGTCGAACGCGTACGAGCCGAGGGGGGCGAAGCGAAGTTCCTCGCCGTGCGTCTGCCGTATCGCGTGCAGCACGACGCAGCGGATGCCGAGGCCGCCCTCGAGTTCATCGCACCGGACTCCTCGGTCGAGGTCAACATCCAGAACGGGGTGGACGGCGTCGAGGAAGACATCGAGTTCGCGGTCACGAGCGACATCAGCGACTTCAACCGGGGCAACATCAAGGCGCGCGTGCGCATGGTCACGCAGTACGCGCTCGCGGGCCACGACGGTCTGCTCGTGATCGGCACCGACCACGCCGCCGAGGCCGTCACGGGCTTCTACACGAAGTTCGGCGACGGCGCGGCCGACATCCTCCCGCTCTCCGGGTTGAGCAAGCGGCAGGGACGCGCGCTGCTGCAGTTCCTCGACGCGCCGGACCGGCTCGCCTTCAAGGTGCCGACGGCCGACCTGCTCGACGGACAGCCCGGCCGGGCGGACGAAGACGAGCTGGGGCTCACGTACGAGCAGATCGACGACTTCCTCGAAGGGCGGACGGTCGACCCCGACGTCGCCGGCCGGATCGAGTCGAGGTACCTCGCCACCCAGCACAAGCGGCACCTCCCGGTGACCCCCGACGACACGTGGTGGCGCTGACCGCCCGCACACGCCGGGCGCGCCCGGCTTCGCCCGTGTCGGATGCCGCGGATAGTGTCGATGCATCCGACAGAACGGGAGCATCGTGCGGATCGACACTCAGGCGCAGCGCGTCATCTGGAGCGCGAGCGACCTCAAGGCGGCCGCCGAGTGCGAGTTCGCGTGGTGCCGTGCGATCGACGCGAAGCTGGGTCGGGTGCCGGCCGTCGAGGAACCCGAAGACGCGACCCTGAAGCGGGCGGCCGAGCTCGGAGACGTTCACGAGCAGAACGTGCTGGCGCGCTACATCCACGACCTCGGCGACGAGAACGTCCATCGGGTCGAGAAGGTGTCATCGATCGACGCCCAGGCGCTGTCCGCAGCGATCTCCGAGACGGTGGATGCGCTGCGCTCCGACGTGCAGGTGGTCTTCCAGGCCGCGTTCGCGACCGAGGAGTTCGTCGGATTCGCCGATTTCCTGCGCAAGGACGAGGACGGCCGGTGGCGGGTCCAGGACTCGAAGCTGGCCCGCAAGGCCCGCGTCACGGCGCTCATGCAGTTGGCGGCATATGTCGATCAGCTCGATCGTCTCGGCATCCCCCGTTCCGACGAGGTCGACCTGATCCTGGGCGACAGCACGCTCAGCACGCACGCCGTCGACGACCTCCTGCCGCTGTTCCAGGTGCGGCGCGCGCGGCTGCGCGCGCTCATCGCCGACCGGCGCATCGCCGACGGTGAGACGGGCGCGCCGCTCGCGTGGGGCGACGACCGGGGCGATCTGCAGATCGTCGCGTGCGGGCGGTGCGCGACCTGCGAGGAGCAGGTGCTCGCACATCGCGACCTGCTCATGGTGGCGCGGATGCGTCCGGTGCAGCGTGCGCGGCTACGGGCGTCCGGCATCGAGACCATCGATCGACTGGCCGAAGCCACCGAGGCACCGGTCGGCATGAACGTCGACACGTTCGAGACGCTTCGGGCCCAGGCTCGGCTTCAGGTGAGGGCCGACCTCGAGGGCGTCCCGACCTACGAGGTGCACTACGCGCCGGCGATCCACACCCTTCCGCTGCCCAGCCACGGCGACATCTTCTTCGACTTCGAGGGCGACCCCCTCTACACCGAGCCCGCGCCGGACGGCGAGGCGCACTGGGGGATCGACTACCTTTTCGGTTGGGTCGACAACGCCGATCAGTACTCGGCGCTGTGGGCGCACACCTTCGCCGACGAGAAGCGCGCGCTCGAGACCTTCCTCGACTTCGTGAACGCCCGCAGGGTGGCGCACCCCGGCATGCACATCTATCACTACGCGCCGTACGAGACCTCGCACCTGGTGGCGATGGCCGCGCGACACGGTATCCGTGAGGGAGAGGTCGACCGGCTGCTGCGAGAGGGCGTGTTCGTCGACCTGTATCCGCTGGTTCTTCGCACGGTCCGCGTCGGCTCGCGGTCGTACTCGATCAAGAAGCTCGAGCCGCTCTACATGGGCGAAGACGTGCGCACCAGCGATGTGCAGAAGGGCGACGACTCGATCGTGCAGTACGTCGCGGCGCGCGAGCTCGCGGCGGCCGGGGAGCGGGCCGAGGCCGATGCGGTGCTGGCAGACCTCGCCGACTACAACCGCTACGACTGCGTGTCGACGCGACGCCTGCGCAACTGGCTCATCGACATCGCCCGGCAGAAGGGCGTGACACCCGCGCCGCCCGACGACGCCGATGAGGTCATCTACGAGCCGTCGCCCCGTTCGGTCGCCCTGCTCGCCGATGCGGAGCGTGACGTCGAGGAAGGCGGCGACGGGCTCGTGCACCGCATAGCGGCCGCCGCCATCGACTATTTCCCGCGAGAGGCGAAGAGCTTCTGGGTCTCGCACTTCCAGCGGCTGCGCGAACCGGTGACGATGTGGGACGGCACGCGCGACGTGGTGCGCATCGACCCGCCCACCTCGGCCGTCCGTCGGGACTGGAGCATCGGCGAGGGACGCCGGGTGATGTCCCGCGACCTCGAGATCCGCGGTGAGGTCTCGCCCGGCACGACGCTCGGTGTGGGATCCCAGCCCTTCGCGCTCTACGCGGTCCCGGCGCCGTTCGACACCGAGGTGCCGTCGCGCGCTGTGCACGTGCCCCACACGGTCACGGTGGCCGAAGTCCTCGACGACGGCTACCTCGTCACCGAATCGGCGATACAGGGTCAGACGTGGGATGAGCTGCCGCTCGCCCTCACGCCGGCGGCGCCCCCTCGGGTGGTCTCGCTCCAGGGTGCGATCGACGAGTGGGCCGACGCCGTCCACGCCGCTGCCCCGGAGTTCCCCGAAGACCCCGCCACCGACATCCTGCGCCGTATCCCGCCGCGCACGGTTTCCGGTGCCGGCCTGCCGCCCGCGGAGGACGACACGATCGATGCGATCGTGCGCGGCATCCTCGATCTCGACCGGAGCTATCTCGCCGTGCAGGGTCCTCCCGGTACCGGGAAGACCTACACGGGATCGCGGGTGATCGCGCGGCTCGTCAGAGAACACGGCTTCACCGTCGGTGTCGTCGCGCAGTCGCACGCCATCATCGAGACCCTCCTCGACCGGGTCGTCGCCGACGGCGTCCCGCCCGCGCAGGTGGCGAAGGCTCCCAAAGACGCCGACATCGACCCGTCTTACACGGCGATCCCGAAGAACGGCATGGCTTCCTTCCTCGCCGAGCACACGGGGAGGGCGCGGTGGTCGGCGGCACGGCGTGGGACTTCAGCAACACGCAGCGCGTCGATCGCGGTGGCCTCGACCTGCTCGTGATCGATGAGGCCGGGCAGTTCTCCCTCGCTTCGACCATCGCGGTCGCCGCCGGAGCGAAACGGCTCCTGCTGCTGGGCGATCCGCAGCAGCTTCCGCAGGTGAGCCAGGGCGCGCACCCCGAACCGGTCGACACCTCGGCGCTCGGATGGGTGATGGATGGCGATCCGGTCGTTCGCGCCGACTACGGCTACTTCCTTGCCCGCTCGTGGCGGATGCATCCGTTCGTCGCGGCACCCGTGTCCACCCTCGCCTATGCCGGACAGCTCGCCTCGGCCCCCGGTACCGAACTCCGATCGGTCGACGGCATCGATCCCGGTCTCCACGTCGTGCCGCTCCGACATCGTGGCAACGCCACACAGTCACCCGAAGAGGCCGCTGAGGTGGTGCGGCTCGTCGGCGATCTCGTCGGGCGCGCCTTCACCGACAACGACCAGGACGCGTCGAGCAGGCCGCTCGCGCAGTCCGACATCATCGTCGTCACGCCGTACAACGCACAGCGCCAGCTGGTGCTCGATGCGCTCGCCGTCGCGGGTTTCCCCGACGTTCCCGTCGGCACGGTCGACAACTTCCAGGGCAAGGAGGCCGTGGTGTCGATCACGTCGCTCGCAGCCTCGAGCGGCCGTGATGCGCCGCGAGGACCGGAGTTCCTGTTGCTGCAGAACCGGCTCAACGTGGCGATCTCGCGCGCGCAGGTCGTCGCGTATCTGATCCATTCGCCGGCGCTGCTCGACGATCTGCCGTACACGCCGGAGGGGGTGGCACGGCTCAGCGCCTTCGCCCGTCTGGTGGGAGCGGCGGAATGAGCGGTCAGACGCACAGCACCGAAGACATCCTCCGCGCCGCTGCGGCATGGGTCTGGTTCCCACGCGACAGCGAGCACATCCGGGAAGAGTTGCTGCTCGTTCGAGACCCTGCCAGGTTCGGCGGCGGCGTGCGGGGATCCCAGGTGGAGTCCGCGCTCGACCCGGTCGAGGTGGTCGATCGATCGCTGGCGCGGACGAAGGCATGGGGCGAGACCCGGTTCACCTTCTGGACGAGCGCTGCCGATCGCCCCCACATCGAAGAGGAGATGCTCCGGCGGGGAGCGGAGCATGTCGACACGGTGGCGGTGTTCGCACGGTCCCTTGACGACGTCGAGATCGACGTGCCGTCCGATGTGTCGGTCGAGGTTGTGAGCACGCTCGATCAGGTGCGCGACCTCGACGGGGTCAACGTGCCGGTGTGGAAGCAGCAGGCTCTCGACGACGAGGGTCTGCGCGAAGAACTCGCCGAGGTGACGGCGGCGCTGACGGCGCAGACAGGATGCCGCGTGCTCGCGAGGATCGAGGGTCGCGCGGTCAGCACCGGCGGATGCACGGTCGAAGACGGATTCGTACGGTTGTGGGGAGCGTCCACGCTCGAGGCGGAACGAGGCCGCGGCGCCTACCGTGCCGTGCTCGCCGAGCGGCTGCGGCAGGGCGCCGCGTGGGGTGCGAAGACGGCCCTCGTGAAGGGCCGGATCTCCACCTCCGCACCGATCCTGGCGCGAGCCGGGTTCACACACTACGGAGACGAACGCGTCTACCGTCTCGCGGTGTGAGGCGGTCTACGCCCGGAAGGCGTCAGACCGTGCCGTAGAGCCTGTCGCCGGCGTCGCCGAGTCCTGGCACGATGTACCCCTTCGTTGAGGCGCTCGTCGAGCGCTCCCAGCACGAGGGTCACATCACGGTCGCCGGCCATGGCCTCGATCGCGGCGACGCCCTCGGGCGTGCCGAGCAGGCAGATCGCGGTGACGTCCTTCGCGCCGCGGTCGAAGAGGAACTGATGGCGGCGGCGAGCGAACCGCCGGTGGCGAGCATCGGGTCGATCGCGAAGCACTGCCGGTCGCTCAGATCGTCGGGCAGACGCTCGGCGTACGTCGTCGGCTCGAAGGTGGTCTCGTCGCGGACCATGCCGAGGAACCCGACCTCGGCCGTCGGAAGCAGCTTCACGAGACCTTCGAGCATGCCGAGTCCCGCGCGCAGGATCGGCACCACGATCGGTCGGGGCTCGGAGATCTTGACGCCCATGGTCGTGGTCACCGGAGTGGTGATCTCGACCGGGCTGACCTTCACATTGCGCGTCGCCTCGTACGCGAGCAGAGTGACGAGCTCCTCCGTGAGCTGCCGGAAGACCGGCGACGGGGTTCGCGCGTCGCGCAGCACCGAGAGCTTGTGAGTGATGAGGGGGTGGTCGGCCACGTGAACACGCATGGATACAGGGTAATGCGCCGCAGGTCCCCGCACGACATCGGTGCCCCGACCGAGTGCGGTCGCTGTCGTAGGCTCGACGCATGTCCGACGACGATGCTTCCGCGATGCGCCGTGCGCTCGCGCTCGCGGCCGAGGCTGCCGAGGCGTCGGAGATCCCGGTCGGAGCGGTGGTCCTCGCCCCGGACGGGCGGCCGATCGCCGAGGGCCGCAACACCCGGGAGGCGACACACGATCCCACCGGTCATGCCGAGATCGAGGCGATGCGCCGTGCCGCGGCAGTGGTGGGTTCCTGGAACCTCGAAGGGCACACCCTCGTGGTGACACTCGAGCCGTGCATCATGTGCGCCGGGGCGATCCTGCAGGCGCGGATCAGCCGGGTGGTCTTCGGGGCGTGGGACGACAAGGCAGGGGCGGCGGGGTCCCTGTACGACCTGTTGCGCGACCGGCGGCTTCCGTACCGTGCCGAGGTGATCGGCGGTGTCGAGGCGGACGCGTCGACGGCTCTCCTGCGTGCGTTCTTCGGGCAGCGACGCTGACTGTGAAGGCGGTCTCGATCAGTCCGAGGACTTCAGCACGAAGACGTCGGTCGAGGGCTCGGGATCGATGGCAGGGCGGTACACGTCGGGCTCGATGTAGACGATGCGCGCGACCGGCACGGCCTCTCGGATCCGCGCCTCGATCGCGTTGATGTCGTCGGCGGCCTCCCGCAACGGCTTGTCGGCGTTGAGGGCGATCTTGGCGGCGACCATCAGCTCGTCCGGACCGAGGTAGAGGGTCTTCATGTGGATGATCTTCTCGATCTCGTCGCCCGCGTTGATGGCGTCGACGATCCGGTCGTGGTCGGACTGTGTCGCCCCCTCGCCGACCAGCAGGCTCTTGGTCTCGACGCCCAGAACGATCGCGATCAGCACCAGGAGCACACCGATCATCACGGTTCCGAGCGCGTCGAACACCGGGTTCCCGGTGATGAGGGTGAGGCCGACGCCGAGGAGCGCGAAGGTGAGCCCGGTCAGCGCGCCCACGTCTTCGAGGAGCACGACCGGCAGCTCGGGGGCCTTCGAGCGTCGGACGAATGAGACCCACGACTGGCCCTTCTCGCGCACGAGATTGCTCTCGCGTACGGCGGTGCGCAGCGAGAACGACTCCAGCCCGATCGCCACGACCAGCACGACGAGCGGCAGCCACCACCAGGTCTTGTCCAGTTCGTGGGGGTTCGTGAGCTTCTCGACGCCCTCGTAGATCGCGAACAGCCCACCGACCGAGAACAGGATGATCGAGACGACGAACGCATACACGTAGCGTTCGCGGCCGTAGCCGAAGGGGTGTGCGCGGTCGGCCTCCCGGCGGGCCTTGCGTCCGCCGAGCATGAGCAGCAGTTGGTTTCCCGAGTCGGCGACCGAGTGGATGGCCTCAGCGAGCATCGAGGCGGAACCGGAGAGCGCCCAGGCGACGAACTTCGCGAGGGCGATGCCCATGTTCGCCAGGAACGCCGCGACGATGGCCTTGTTGCCTCCGGATGCACTCATGCCACGAGTCTAGAACCGCCCGCCTGAGGATGCGGGAGTGCCCGCCGTAGGATGACGACATGGCCGAATCCCTTCCTTCCCTCGCTTTCCTCGGTGCCGGTTCGATGGGAGGCGCGATCCTCCGTGGGGTGCTCGCCTCCGGGATCCGGATCGACGGGGGGATCACCGCGACGAACCGGACGGCCGAGAAGGCCGCCGCCTTCGCGGATCTCGACGGGGTCACCAGCATCGCCCTCGCCGAGCGGCCCGACGGCAACGCCGAGGCCGTCCGTGGCGCGCGTCGTGCTGGTCGGGGTGAAGCCCGCGATGGTGCCGGACCTGCTCCGCGAGATCACCCCGCACCTCGCCGCCGATTCGATCGTGGTGAGCGTCGCCGCCGGGGTCACCCTGCAGACCTTCGCCGAGGTGCTGGGCGCGGACGCTCGTGTCATACGGTCGATGCCGAACACCCCCTCGACCGTCCGCAAGGGCGTCACCGGTCTCGCCGCAGGTGCTGCCGTGTCCGATGACGATCTCGCTCTCGTGCGCAGTCTCTTCGAGACCGTCGGCGCGGTCGTCGAGGTGCCGGAGTCGCAGATCGACGCGCTGTCCACGATCTCGGGCTCCGGCCCTGCCTATGTGTACCTGCTGATCGAGGAGTTCACGAAGGCCGCAGTCGGCATGGGCTTCGCCGCCGCGGATGCGCGCCTGATGGTGGAGCAGACGTTCATCGGCGCCACGGCTCTGCTCGACGCCTCCGGCGAGGACCCCGCCGAGTTGCGCCGCCGCGTCACGAGTCCGAAAGGCACGACCGAGCGGGCTGTCGCCGTGCTGCAGGACGCGCACCTCGACCGCACGTTCGGTGATGCCGCCGCTGCCGCGCTCGCCAGGGCGAAGGAACTCGCCGCCGGCGGGTGATCCCATGCGGCTGCGGATCGAGGGCGTGATCTGGTTCTGGCGCGGACCCGCGCCGTTCCACTTCGTCACCGTGCCGCCGGTAGAGAGCGAGATGATCCACGAGGTCGCCTCGGTGGTCACCTACGGCTGGGGGATGATCCCCGCGTCGGTCACGGTCGGCTCCACCTCCGTGACCACAGCGCTCTGGCCGAAGGATGGCGGGTACATCGTGCCCATCAAGAAGGCGCTTCAGGATCGCGAGGGCATCGGCGTGGATGACGTGGTCGAGGTCGTCGTCGAGATAGACGCCTGACCGTCGCGCAGCTCCGGAAGGACCCCACTCAACCGGACGCGGCGGGTCAGCTCTCGCTCGACACTTCGGCGAGCACCTCGGGCCAGCGCCGGTTCAGGGTGCGTCCGCCGAGGGCTGTCCCACCCCACACGGCGAGGGCGCCGAACACGAGACCGCACGCGAGACTGACCCAGCCGAAGACCGGGTTCCAGATCCCTGCGATCGCGAAGCCGAATGCCGGGGCGCCGAGCGCGAGCGTGATCGGCCCGATGATGATCATCGCGAGCAGCGACTGCACCCTCCGGACGAACCGCGACCGAACGGGCTGGCTTCCGGCGCGGGGGCCCTGCCCGGCAGGAAGCTGCCCACCCAGGCTCCGGCACCCGCCGAGATCGTGGTGAGCCCGAGGGCGGAGCCGATGCTGCCGGGCAGCAGATCCCATCGACCGGCGATCAGGCAGGTGGCGATGCACAGCGCGATGGTCACGGGGATCGCGATGATCCCGAACCCGAGCAGGCGCCCCGCCCGATCGGCCGCGCCGCTCACACCGTTGAGGATGTGCGCGGCGATCGCGTCGTTGTCATAGGCGATCGCCATCTGCACGATCGTCCCCGCGAGGAGCGCGTTGATCGAGGGGATCAGAGTGATGACCGGAGCGAAGCCGACCGACTCCGCCTGCAGCCCGTTCATGAGGCTGAGCCCGATGAAGATCGCGGGAAGCAGGAGCAGCATCACGATGTTCACGACCTGCCGCGGGTCGCGGCGGAAGTAGCGCAGCGTCCGCGCGGCGATCGCGCCCGTGGGGTTGGCCGGGAGCAACCGGTCGAGCAGCCCGCCCGAGCGCACACGGCCACCGCCGCTGCTCTGGATCGGAGCGACGAGACGAGCGGCGAGCAGCGCCCGCGCCGCGAACCACAGGGCGGCGACCGTCGCGAGGGCGATGAGGAGCCGGAGTGCAGCGCCGATGACGTCGCCTCCGGCGGCGGAGGCGGACACGCCGAAGACCGCACCGATCGGGGTCCATCCGACGATGTCGGCGATCATCACGAACGTTCCGCCGACATCCCTCACCGTGCTCAGCGCGCCGATGCCGAGATTGAGCAGGAGACCGGAGGAGGCCAGCAGCACGACGCCGAGGGTCAGCACGAGGTCGCGGGTGCTGCGGCGTGCCAACCAGCCGGCGAGGACTCCGCTCACGACACGGGCACCCAGCACGCAGGTCGCGACGGCGACGGGTATCAGCAGGAGGGCGGTGAGCAGCGCGGCAAGGCTCACCGACCAGCCGAGGAGCATGAGCACCAGCGCCACGGTCGTGCCGATACCGCCGACGGTCGTCGCTCCGGCGATGACGAAGCCCGGGAGCAGCGTGCGGGCGGTCACCGGAAGCAGGGCGAAGCGCTCCGGAGCCAGCGAGTCGTCGGCGCTGACCAGGATCGAACCGACCCACCAGCCGAGGACGATCACGGCGCCGGCGAGGACGATGGCGGTGACCGCCGCGTCCGGCGCGGCGAACCGCAGCGCGACGAGCGCTGCCGTGAGTCCGCCGAGGAATCCCAGGGCGATCATCCCGGTGATGGCGAGGGTGACGATCATCCAGGGATTCCGCGACAGCTGGTGGCGCAGCTGACGCCAGCGCAGGCTTACGAGGAGCGCAACCACGCGAGCGTCTCCGTCCCGAGGTCATGCGCGCCCACGAGGGTGAGGAAACGCTGTTGCAGCGAGAGGCCTGCGCGCACGTCGTCGAGCGGGCCATGGGCGAGCAGGCGGCCCTCGGCCACGATCGCGACCCGGTCGCACATCGACTCGACCAGCTCCATCACGTGACTGGAGAGCACGACGGTGCCTCCGCTGTCGATGAAGGAGCGCAGGATCTGACGGATCGTCTCTCCCGACACCGGGTCGACCGCTTCGAGCGGCTCATCGAGGATGAGCAGGCGCGGTGCATGGATCAGGGCGCACGCCAGCCCGATCTTCTTGCGCATGCCCGCGGAGTAGTCGACGACGAGTGTGTCGCGCGCGTCGGTGAGTCCGAGGGCGTCGAGGAGATCCCCGCTGCGGGAGACCACTTCGGCCTCGGCCATGCCCCGCAGCAGCCCGGTGTATCGCAGCAGCTCGGCGCCGGTGAGCCTGTCGAGCATGCGGATCCCATCGGGGAGCACCCCCATGCGTGCCTTGGCCGCTGCGGGGTCCTGCCACACGTCCGCACCGAGCACCCATGCCGTCCCGGAGTCCGGGCGCAGCAGGCCCGTGGTCATCGCGAGGGTCGTGGTCTTCCCCGCGCCGTTCGGCCCCAGCAGGCCGAGCATGGACCCGGCAGGTACGTCGAGTGAGAGGTCGTCGACGGCCACCTTGGGCCCGAACTGCTTGCGCAGCCCGCGGAGAGCGAGGACAGGAGGAGCCACAGCGTGGTCGGTCATGCGCCCATCCCATCACGGCGACCGACGGCGACGCATCCGCCGCCCGGGGGAGTCGAGAGATCGGGAGAGGGGCGTCAGCGGTCGAGGCCGGCGAACCGCTCGATGTCGCTGTTCGTGCCGGAGACGATGATGAGGTCGTGGTTGGTGACGATCGTGTTCGCCTCGGCGTACCGGAAGGGCTTGCCGGGACTCTTCACCCCGACCACCGTGACCTTGTACTTCGAGCGCACGCCCGACTCGTTCAGGCCGACCCCGCGGATGAACTTCGGCGGATACATCTTGGCGAGCACGAAGTCGTCGTCGAAGCGGATGAAGTCGAGCATCCGCCCGGAGACGAGGTGCGCGACGCGCTCGCCGGCTTCCCGCTCGGGGTAGATGACGTGGTTGGCGCCCACGCGCGCCAGGATCTTGCCATGCGACTGCGAGACGGCCTTGGCCCAGATCTGCGGCACCTTGAGGTCGACGAGGTTCGCGGTGATCAGCACGGATGCCTCGATCGACGAGCCGACGGCCACGACGGCCACCTGGAAGTCCTGGGCGCCGATCTGGCGCAGGGCATCGATGTTCTTGGCGTCGGCCTGCACGGTGTGCGTGACCCGGTCGGACCACTTCTGCACGAGCTCGAGGTTGTCGTCGATCGCGAGCACCTCGCGGTCGAGGCGGTCGAGCTCTCCGGCGCAGGCGGCGCCGAACCGGCCGAGGCCGATGACGAGGACGGGAGCGTCGCCCCGGAGGACTTCAACCAACGATCGGCCTTTCCACGGGCAGCGAGTAATACTGCGTTCGCGATGTCGCGGCGACGGCCGCGGCGAGAGTCACTGTACCAACGCGCCCCATGAAGATGGTCGCGGCCATGACGTAGGACGCCGAATCGGGAAGATCCGCCGTGAGGCCGGTCGACAGCCCGACCGTTCCGAACGCGGAGATCACGTCGAACAGCACGTGGCTGATGTCGGCCTTCGTGATCTGCGAGATCACGATGGTCGACAGAGCCACGATGGTGGCGCCCCACGCGACGACGCTGAGGGCGACCCGCTGCACATCGCTCGGGATGCGGCGGCCGAAGGCCTCGACGGACTGCCGTCCCTTCGCCTCAGACCAGACGGCGATCGCGAGCACAGCGAGGGTCGTCACCTTGATGCCGCCGGCGGTGGACGCGGAACCGCCTCCGACGAACATCAGCATGCTCGCTGCGAGCAGGGACGAGCCGTTCAGATCGTCCATCTCGATCACGTTGAAGCCGCCTGATCGGGTCATGGCAGACAGGAAGAACGCCTGGAACGTCGTGTCGGCGGCATCCATCGATCCGAACGTCTTCGGGTTGTTGAACTCGAGGATCACGAAGACCGCGGCTCCGACGATGAACAGCAGCACCGTCGTCACGAGTGTGAGCTTGGAGTGCAGCGACCACCGCTTCACATGCCAGACGTGCTTGGCGAGGGTGTAGATGACGGGGAACCCGATGCTGCCGAGGAAGACTCCGACCATGAGGAGGGAGAGCACGAGGTAGTCGTCGGCGAACACCGCGACGCCGCCGTCGTTCGGAGCGAATCCGGTGTTGGTGAATGCCATCGCGGCGAAGTACGGTGCCTCCCACAACGCGGCGATGGGGTCGACCTTCGCCATCACGAGTGCCGGGTAGAGGAGCGCAGCGAGCGACGCCTCGATGATGAGGGCCGAGACGGCGACCGTGGTCAGCAGCTGGCCGACCTCACCGAGGCGGACGGTCTGACTCTCGTTGACCACGCCTCCGTGCGCGCGCAGCGGATTGGTGTCGCCCGCTGCCATGAGCTTCGCGCGCAGGCCGAGTCGCTTCGAGATGAGCATGCCCATCAGGGAGGCGAGGGTGAGGACGCCTAGCGCGCCGATGTTGACGCCGACGAACACCACCACGTGACCGAACGGCGACCAGTGGTTGGCCATGTCGACGGTCGCGAGCCCGGTGACGCAGATCGTGGAGACGGCGGTGAAGAGGGCATCGCTCAACGGCGTGACGGTGCGATCGGCCGAGGCGATCGGCAGCGAGAAGAGCACCGTGAACACCAGGATCAGAAGGGCGAACACCGCGATGGCGAAGCGGGAGGGCGACGACGTGATGAGGTGCTTGACACGGCCGGAGGCATCGCGCAGGCGGTGTCCTGGGGACGACGCCGAAACGATGCCCGACATCGCTGCCCCCTTCGAGATTCTTCCTCGGTCACGGACCTCGGACGCACGGCGCCAGTCGCCGAGCCTTCGTCATGGTACTCCGTGGCGGGGGCGACTACCCTGAACTCATGACGGACATCTTCGACGTGATCGCAGACGGTACGAGGCGAGACATCCTCCAGCTCCTGCTGCGACGCACCACCGAAGGGGAGACCGGCACGAGCGTCAGCCAGATCGTCGCCGATCTGGGGATCAGTCAGCCGACGGTGTCCAAGCATCTGAAGGTGCTGCGCGACGCGGAGCTCGTGTCCGTGCGGGAAGACGGGCAGCGTCGTTTCTACAGTCTGGCCGTCGAGCCGCTCGAGGTCGTCGACGACTGGCTCGTCCCCTTCCTGGTCGACGCCTTCGGAGACGGAGCGCCGGACATCGACTACCCCGGTGGTGTCCCGCTGCCCGATGGTGCGGCACACGCAGCGGAGGTCGTCGGGCGTGCCGCGGCATCGGCGAAGCACGTCGTCACCAACGCACTCAAGCGCCTCGGCGCCTGAGGGTTGCGGACGTGACTCGCCCCTGACGACAGGGGGCGTGTCGTCAGGGGCGATCCGCGAATCCCCAGATTCGCGCGGACTCGGCGGTGCCGGCACAAGTCCTGTGCCGACCATGGCAGTCCCGTCTGAGCGAACGGCGCACAACGCCTATGCCTCCGCTGGGACCGCATCACGCGGCCGGTGTCAGCGTCGTCCGGCCTTGCGGCGGAAGAGCCACGAGCCCCACGCCACGGCGACCACGAGGATGACCACGCACCATCCGATCGCCCACCAGGCTTCGTCCTGCACCGGCGTATCCGTCAGCAGTCCGCGGATGGTCTCGACGATGGGCGTGATCGGCTGATTCGCGGCGACGGGCTGCAACCATGAGGGCATGCTCGCCACCGGGACGAATGCGCTCGACAGGTAGGGCAGGAACAGCAGGATGAAGCCGTACCCGGTGGCGGCTTCCGGGCTTCCGGCGGCGAGACCGATCGCCGCGAACAGGTAGGTGATGGCGAGGATGTACAGCGCGATCAGTCCGGTCAGGGCGAGCCACCCCCGAGCGTCGCGGCCGGTCGGAAACCGACGAGCACCCCGACGCCGATCACGATCGCGGTCGCGATGAGGTTGCGCAGCACGCTCGCGACGACGTGTCCCGTGAGGACGGCGCTCGCGCGCAGCGGCATCGTGCGGAACCTGTCGATGATGCCGGTGCGCATGTCGTTCGCGACGTACACCGCGGTGGACGAGGCCCCGAACCCCGCACAGATGAGGATGATGCCCGGCACGACGTAGTCGACGTAGGCGCCGGACGGGTCGATCGCGCCGCCGAACACCCACGTGAACATGAGCATCAGCACCACGGGGAGCAGGATCGCCATGAGCAGAGATTCGCCGTCGCGGAGTGAATGGCGCAGGCTCCGGCCGACGAAGACCGTCTCTGCGGTGATGCCGCGCAGGCGCGGGCGGGGAGGGGCGGGCGGCGGTGCGGATGTCGTCGATCGCGGTGCGGCCAGGGCGATGTTCATGCGAGCTCCTTCACGGTGCGGGCGTCGGACGAGGGGAGGTGACGGCGAGGAACACGTCGTCGAGGGTGGGGCGACGCAGCGTCACGATGCCGTCCTCCCCTTCGCGGTCGAGCAGGTCGAGCGCTCGCCGCAGGTCGGCGACCGTGCCGTCGGTGGGGATCTCGCGGCGCAGCTCGCCCTGGCCGTCGTGCAGTTCGACGGTGTCGCCTCCGATGCGCGACTTCAATGCGGCCGGCGTTCCGATCGCGGCGATGTTGCCGTCGTGAAGCACGGCGATCCGGTCGGACAGCTGATCGGCCTCTTCCAGATACTGCGTCGTGAGGAACACGGTCGTCCCGGCGGATGCGAGCATTCGGATGATGCTCCACAGGTCGCGGCGGCTGCGGGTGTCGAGGCCGGTCGTCGGTTCGTCGAGGAACAGCACCTCGGGGGTGACCACGAAGCTGAGCGCCAGATCGAGGCGCCGACGCATCCCTCCCGAGAAGGTGCGCACCGTTCGGGAAGCGGCATCGGCGAGGCCGAACTGGGCGATCAGGTCAGCAGCCCGGCGTCGTGCGGCTGCGCCTCGGAGGCCGGCGAGCCGAGCGAACATGATCACGTTCTCGGTGGCGGTGAGTGCGTCGTCGACGGCGGCGGCCTGACCGGTGAGGCTGATGCGCCGTTGGACCTCGAGGGCGTGGGTGCGCACATCCCAGCCCGCGACGGTCGCTGTGCCGGCGTCTGCGGCGGTCAGCGTGGTGAGGATGTTGATCGTGGTGGTCTTGCCTGCACCGTTCGGGCCGAGCAGGGCGAACACCTCGCCGCGGCCGACCTCGAAGTCCAGACCCTCGACGACCGTCTTCCCGGAGAAGGCCTTGTGCAGACCCCGTACCTCGATGGCTGTGTCCATCGGATCATCCCTTCTGTGTATGTAGGAAACTGTGTATGAGCAACACAACTGCGTATGACGGTAACACACTGTTTATTAAATAAACAGAAGTAGGATGAGGCCATGACCGAGACCGAGCTGCCCGAGCTGCCACGCGGGATCGCGCTCGCCTGGGGCGTCGCGGCGAATCCCCAGCGCGGGCCCAAGCGTGAGATGAGCGTCGAGAAGATCGTCGACGCGGCCGTCGAGCTGGCGGATGCCGAGGGGATCGGAGCCGTCTCCATGGCTGCGGTCGCCGCCAAGCTCGGCTTCACCCCCATGTCGCTCTATCGCTACGTCACCGCGAAGGATGATCTGCTGCTGCTGATGCAGGAGGAGGCGACGGGGCTCCCGCCCGAGAGCCACCTCGAGATCGACGGCTGGCGCGGGCGGCTGCTCGCGCTCTACGAAGCGCAGATACTCCTCTACCTCCGGCATCCGTGGATGTTGTCGCTCCCGATCACCGGCTCGCCGATCACGCCGCACAGTTCCGCCTGGCTGGATGCGGGGCTCGCGGCCCTCGAGGACACCCCTCTGAACGCGGAGGAGCGGATGGCAGTGGCGCTGGCGGTCACGGGCCACGCGCGCTGGTGCGGGATCGTGCAGGCCGGGTACACGGAGCAGTCCCGGTCGTCGGGCCTCACGCCAGAGGAGGTCGCGGTCCGGGAGGCGGCTCTGTTCGATCGTGTCATCACAGCGGAGGAGTTCCCCGCGCTGCGCCGAGGGATCGACGACGGTGTCTTCCTCTCGGAGGCCGACCCCTTCCGATTCGCGGTCGAACGGACGCTGGACGGCGTGACCGCATACATCGCCGGGCTCGATCGCGGAGACGCTCATGCCGCAGCCGCCGACTGGGTCGGACTCGACGCCGCCGAGCTCGCCGGCGACCGTAGGCTCAAGGAGGCGCAGAAAGCCGTGCGCGAGGCGGAGAAGGCGCTGCGTGCAGCCCGCAAGCTCGAGCGGCAGGCGTTCCGCGAGGCGCGCGACCGCGTCGCGAAGGCGAAGAAACCGGCCTGACCGTCGGGCATGCCCCTCGAGCGCACGCACGATCCCACTGATCACAGGGGTCACACGGGTTTACACGCGTCCCAGCTACCCCATAGAGTGTGCACATCGAGAAAGGGGTACGTGGGATGCCCGAGGTTCCAGACGTCAGATTCCTCACGGTGGCCGAGGTCGCCGAGCTCATGCGCGTGTCGAAGATGACCGTTTATCGGCTCGTCCACGCCGGGGAGCTGCCCGCCGTCCGCTTCGGACGGAGCTACCGCGTACCGGAGTCGGCCGTGGCCGACGCCCTGCAGCGGCCCATCGCCGACGTCGGTTGACCGCGCGGAGGAGATCGTGGACGTCAGCACGTTCTACGCACTCTTCTCCACCACGTGCTTCACGCTCACCGGACTGTGGTGGAACGTCGTCCGTGCGCGTCGGGACTGGACCGCGAACCCCGCGATGCGCCGGACGATCGGCGGCATCTACCTGTCGTTCCTGCTGCCGGCGCTGATGGGCCTGTTCGCCCAGGTCGGCGGAACAGAGAGCCCCGTGCTGTGGCGGCTCTCGTTCGTGGTCGTCGCAGTGGTCGGCGGCATCTCCATGGTCCGACTGGTCGCGCAGGCCGGGCGAGACGGCGCCTCGCCGGCGGTGCGTTGGATCCAGGTGGGCACGGTGGTCGTGTACGCGGCCGTCGCCGTGATCGGGGTCGCGCCCCAGATCGTCGCGCCGCTGGGACTCACCGGCATCCAGGTCGAAGCACTGCTCCTCATCGGTCTCGTCGCTCTGGGGCATGCCCTCGTGTGGCGGTTCCTGGTGACGGATGACGTCGGGGAGTGACCCCGCACAGGGCAGGCCGTCGGGTTTGCTAGACTGATCCGAGGCATTTTTCCGTGCCCGTACCCGGGTGTCCGCTATCGGCGACACCCAGCCACTGACTTAGTGAGGTTTCCGTGGGTTCTGTCATCAAGAAGCGCCGCAAGCGCATGGCGAAGAAGAAGCACCGCAAGCTGCTTCGCAAGACTCGCCACCAGCGCCGCAACAAGAAGTAAGCGGCCGGACACGAGCGCCTGTCTTCGGACGGGCGCTTTGTGTCTCTGCCCGCGTCTCCGAACGTCGAGAGGGATGTCATGAAGTCGATCACCGTCACCGAGCTCGCTGAGCGTTCCGGTGTCCCGCTCATCGATGTCCGGGAGGTGGACGAGTTCGCCGCCGGCCACGTGCCCGGCGCCGTCAACATCCCGATGTCCGAGATCGGCAACCGCCTCGAGGAGCTGCCGGCGGAGGCGTTCGACGTCATCTGCCAGGCAGGCGGGCGGTCGGCCAGAGTCGTCGAGGCGCTGGAGTCGCGCGGTTTCGACGCGACCAACGTCGAGGGCGGCACCGGCGAGTGGATCTCGCAGGGCCGCGCCGTCGAGGTGCCGTCGGCGTGACCACGCTGACGCTCATCGGCAAGCCCGACTGCCACCTGTGCGAGGTGGCCTCCGATGTGATCGACGCGGTCGTCGCGGAGCTCCCCGATGCTGCGGCGGAGCAGATCGAGATCGTCGAAGCCTCGATCCACGACGACCCCGCTCTGTACGAGCTGTGGTGGGAGAAGATCCCGGTCGTCCTGATCGACGGCGAGATGCACGCCCACTGGCGTGTGACGCCCGACCGGCTGCGTGAGGCGCTCGAAGGGGCACTCCGCGGCGACGCGAAGACCGAACTGAAGGAGTCGCTGTGACGATCCGGCATGTCGTGACCTGGAAGCTCGCCGCCGAGGACTCCGTGGAGCGTGCCGAGCAGGCGGCCGAGGTGGTGCGCCGGCTCAACGCCCTCGACGGGGTCGTTCCGCAGCTCCTCGCGATCTCGGCCGGCGCGAATGCGGCTTATCCCGAGACGAACTGGGACGTGACCCTCGTGGCGGACTTCGCGTCCGTCGAGGCGATCGAGGAGTATCAGGTCCACCCCGCCCACGAGGAGGTCGCCGGTTACATCCGCTCGGTGGTCGCCTCCCGCGTCGCGGTCGACTTCGAGGTCTGAGACCGCGTCGCACGCCTCGCGGGACTCGATTCCGCGCGTGTCGCAGGTGCATAGTTGCAACACAAACGTGACACGTCCGTCACGGATGTCATTGGTCACGCGACGGGCCGCATGTTTAGATGTTCTCCTACCCGTCATCGGGCGTCACATTCGCCCTCGACTCACAGGAGCCGACATGCCTCGTCGTAACCTCATCGCCGGTCTCGCTCTCGTGGCGACCGCCACCCTCGCGCTCGCCGGCTGCGCCACCGGATCCACCGATGCGGGAAGCAGCGACGCTCCTGCCGCCGGCGACGACTACGGCCTCGTCGAGCCGGGCACTCTCACGGTCTGCTCGGACGTTCCCTACCCGCCCTTCGAGGTCGAGGACACGAGCACCGAGACCGGCTATTCCGGTTTCGACATCGATCTGCTCAGCGCGATCGCCGAGAAGATCGACCTGAAGCTCTCCGTGCAGGATGTCGGCTTCGACGCTCTGCAGTCCGGTACGACGCTCGCCGCCGGCACCTGCGACATCGGCGCCTCCGCGATGACCATCACCGAGGAGCGCAAGGCCAACATCGACTTCTCGGACCCTTACGTCGACTCGCTGCAGTCGCTCCTCGTGCGCGCCGACTCGGACATCAAGTCCATCGATGACCTGGACGGCAAGAACGTCGGCGTGCAGCAGGGCACCACAGGCGAGTCCTACGCCGGTGAGAACGCGCCGGGCGCTCAGCTCGTGCAGTACCCGTCGGACGGCGAGCTGTGGCCGGCTATGCAGGCCGGTCAGATCGACGCGATCCTCCAGGACCAGCCGGTCAACTACGTTCACGAGCAGGACGACCCCAACTACAAGATCGTCGAGACCTACCCGACCGACGAGTCGTACGGCTTCGCCTTCGCGAAGGGTGAGAAGGATGCGCTGCGCGAGGCGGTCAACAAGGCGCTGAAGGAACTGCAGGACGACGGCGGCTACCAGGAGATCTACGACGAGTACCTCGCGGCCAAGTGACCGGCGGCGTCAGCAGAGCAGGAGGACCTCGACGATGGCGTTGAGGCGTACGACGAAGAGCAAGCTCTATCGATACTCGGTCTACGTGGTGCTGATCGCCATCGCCGTCTGGGCGATCGTCAGCACCGACTGGGCGAAGATCGGGCCGCTGTTCTTCAACCCCGAAGTCGCAGCGAAGATGTTCCCGGGCATCATCACGACCGCTCTGGTCAACACGCTGTGGTTCACGGCGGTCGCCTTCACCGGAGGGCTCGTCCTCGGTGTGGTGCTGGCGCTGATGAAGCTGTCGACCATCGCACCGTTCCGCTGGATCGCGACGGTCTGGATCGAGCTGTTCCGTGGACTGCCGGCGATCCTCACGATCTTCGGCATCGCATTCATCCTGCCGATCGCGCTGGGCGTGCCGGGGACGAAGCTCGGCGGCCCTGTGGTCCTCGGGCTCATCGGCCTGGTGCTCGTCGCTTCGGCGTACATGGCGGAGACGATCCGCGCGGGGATCCAGGCCGTTCCGAAGGGGCAGACCGAGGCGGCACGCTCGCTCGGCATGTCGCCCATGAAGACGACGTTCTGGATCGTCGTGCCGCAGGGGTTCCGGATCATCATCCCGCCGCTGACCAACGAATTCGTGCTGCTGCTCAAGGACACGTCGCTGCTGTTCGTGGCAGGCTCCTTCATCTGGTCGAAGGAGCTCACCACGTTCGCGCGCGACGCGAGCACGCAGAACGCGAACGGAACGCCGCTGATCATGGCGGCGATCCTGTACCTGATCGTGACGATCCCGCTCACGCGCTTCAGCGCGTGGCTGGAGCGCCGGATGTCGAGGCAGCGATGATCACCGAACTGATCGATGTGCACGCCCCCGCGATCGACGTGCGCGGGCTCGTCAAGAGCTTCGGCGACAACGAGGTGCTCAAGGGCATCGACCTCACGGTCACCAAGGGCGAGGTCGTCTGCGTGATCGGGCCGTCGGGCTCCGGCAAGTCGACCCTGTTGCGGTCGGTGAACCTGCTCGAGGAGCCGACAGGCGGCACGGTGCTGATCGAGGGCATCGACATCACCGACCCCGACGTCGACATCGACCGCGTGCGGACGCGCATCGGCATGGTCTTCCAGAGCTTCAACCTTTTCCCGCACCTCGACGTGCTGGGCAACCTCACGATCGCGCAGCAGCGCGTGAAGAAGCGCTCCAAGAAAGAAGCCGAGCAGATCGCGCACGCCATGCTCGCCCGGGTCGGACTGGCGGAGAAGGCCGATGCCTACCCCGGTCACCTCTCGGGCGGACAGCAGCAGCGCGTCGCCATCGCCCGTGCGCTCTGCATGAACCCGGACATGATGCTGTTCGACGAGCCGACCTCGGCGCTCGACCCCGAGCTGGTCGGCGAAGTGCTGCAGGTCATGCGCGCACTCGCCGACGAGGGCATGACGATGCTCGTCGTCACACACGAGATGGGCTTCGCGCGGGAGGTCGGTTCGCGCCTGGTCTTCATGGACGGCGGGAACATCGTGGAGGAAGGCGACCCGCGCGAGGTGCTCGCGAACCCGCAGCATCCGCGCACGAAGGACTTCCTCTCGCGCGTGCTCTGAGCTCTTACGGCGCCTCGCCACAGACCGAGACCCCGTGTCGCCATCATCAGCGGCACGGGGTCTCGGCGTGAAGTTCGGGTCGGAGGTCAGGCTTCGACGACCTCGGCATCTGCGGCGTTCCGTCGGACGGAGTCGATCCCGTTCAGTGCGGCGGACTTCGACGAGTAGCCTTCGCTGATCGCGATGACCTCGCCGTTGCCGGCCTTGAGACGGAACCGGTACTCGCCGGACTTGTCGGTGTACAGCTCGAACGTGCCTGCCATGAGGCGTCCTTTCTCTCTCGGATCAAGGGGACCCCGCCCCTCGGGCCTCACGCTAGCGCTCAGCGCCTGCCCGGGGGAAGAGCGGCCGGTCAGGCGCGCGGGTGCACGGCCACCGGTTCCGGCGAAACGGCGATGCGCACGCGGTCGCCGAACGACGGGTGAATCCCGGGAGCATGCTGGACGCGTACGAGTTCGCCCGACTCGGTGCGCACCAGTGTGCGTCGCATGCTGCCGAGGAAGGTGCTCTCTTCGACGAGGGCGTCGGTCGCCGCATCCGCCTCGGATGCGAAGTAGACGTTCTCAGGCCGGAGGTACACGTCGACCGGGCCGTCAGCCGGGGCCTGGAGGGGGAGCCGCTGGCCCCACACCCGCACATGATCTCCCTCGGCGACTCCCGACACGACACTGGAGAGCCCGACGAACGCCGCCACCCCAGCGGTCGACGGGGTCGTGTACAGCTCTTCGGGGGAACCGATCTGCTCGATGCGCCCGGCATTCATGACGGCGATCCGGTCGGAGACGGCCAGGGCCTCCTCCTGATCGTGTGTGACGAACACGGTGGTGATGCCGAGGCGCAGCTGAAGACGGCGGATCTCGTCGCGCAGCTGCACGCGCACCTTCGCGTCGAGCGCCGACAGCGGCTCGTCCAGCAGCAGCACCTTGGGTTCGGTGACCAGGGCACGGGCCAGGGCGACGCGCTGCTGCTGCCCGCCCGACAGCTGATGCGGGAAGCGATCGGCGAAGTCGGAGAGGCCGACCAGGGCGAGAGCGTCGAGCGAGCGTCGAGCGGCCTCCGCCTTCGCCAGCCCCCGCCGCCGCAGGCCGAAGGCCGTGTTGTCGACGACCCGCAGATGGGGGAAGAGGGAGTACGACTGGAAGACCATGCCGATGTCGCGCTTGTTGGTCGGTACTCGGGAGACATCGCCGCCGCCGAGCAGCACGCTGCCCTCATCCGCACCTTCGAGGCCGGCGAGCACCCGCAGCAGTGTCGTCTTGCCGCAGCCCGACGGGCCGAGAAGGGAGACGAACTCGCCGGGGGCGATGTCGAGATCCACCCCGTGCAGCACCCGCGTTCCGGAATAGCTCTTCACGATGCCGTGGAGCTCGACCCGCGTGCCTTCGCCGGCGCGGGCGAGCAGCAGGTTGTCCTTGGTGCGCGGCAGCGCGTTGTCGACGGTCATGAGCGGGCCTTTCGGGGGCCGCGAGCGACGCGGCCGATGAGGAGGAGCAGGAGGAAGACGAAGGCCAGGGCGAGCAAGGTGAAGATCGCCGGGGCGTACGGATCCTGTTTCTGCACGACGACCATGGCGGTCTGGAACACCTGGCGGTTCAGGAGCGAGGCGATCGTGAACTCGCCGAGCACGACCGCGATCGATATCAGGGATGCGGCGAGAAGACCCTGACGCAGGTTCGGCGCGAGCACTTGGAGCACGACCGTCGGCCAGCTCGCGCCGAGCGAGCGGGCGGCTTCGGAGAGGGTGCGCAGGTCGGCCGCGTCGATCGATGCCTGGATCGAACGGAACGCGAACGGCAGCACCGTGATGCCGTACGCGAAGGCGAGGGTCCAGGTACCGGTACCGAGCGTGCGACCGATCTGCAGGTAGATGGGCGCGAGTCCGACGACGAGCACGATCGCGGGAATCGAGATCGGCAGCAGCACCGCGAACTCGAATGCGGGCTTGAGCTTCGGAAAACGCAGGTTGACGAGGATCATCGTCGGCGCGAGCACAAGCAGCACGATCGCGACCGTGACGAGCGCGAGGATCAGGGAGTTGCCGAGGCCCGTCCAGATCGGCTTGATCGCGGCGGAGGCGGCGGGGTCGAAGACGGCGGCCCATCGCTCGAAGGAGGGACCGTCCTTGCCTCGAAGCGTGAAGAGGAAAGTCGAGATCAAGGGGATCGCGAAGAACGCCCCGACGGCGAGACCGATGATCCGGCGCGTCGCCCGCGAGGGGCCGATGCCGGTCACGACTGCCACCGTGCCGCCCGGCGCTGGATGAGCGAGTACAGAGCCATCACGACGCCGACGACGATGATCATGCCGAGCGCGAGCGCACCGGCGAGATTCTCACGACCGAGAAGGGTCTCGCTCGTGAGGGCCGTGCGAATCTGCAGCGGCACGATCTGCGACCCCTGACTCGCGAGCGCGGCAGCCGTCGCGTACGACGAGAACGCGTTCGCGAACAGCAGCAGCAGGCTGGCGAGGAACGAAGGCGCGAGCACAGGGATGCCGATCCGCACCCAGAAGCTGGCTCCGGTGCCGCCGAGGGTGAGGTTGGCCTCGGCCCACTGCGGCTTGAGCGCGGCGAGAGCGGGCATGAAGGTGATGATCATCAGGGGCACCTGGAAGTAGATGTACGGCAGGATCAGCCCCGGCAGCTCATAGAGCCAGGTGCCGTTCGGGAAGATGTCCACTCCGAACGTGTCCTTGAGGAAGAGCGTGATCACCCCCTGGATCCCGATCGTGGCGATGAAGGCGAACGCCAGCATGACGCCGCCGAACTGGGCGAGCACACCTGCCGCGGCATCGATCGAAGAACGGATCGCGCCGTCGGGATTCGCCCCGAGCAGGGCATAGCAGACCAGCGCTCCGACGAGAGCACCCACCACGGCCGTCAGCGCAGAGAGCCATGCGGAGTTCGCGAAGGTGTTCAGCACGACGGGGTCGCCGAGGGCGGCGATGTTGCTCCACGTGAAGGTGCCGTCGTCGTCGAAGAACCCGGAGCCGATCGCGAGCACTGTCGGCACCGCGAGGAACAGCACGACGTAGGCGGCGAACGGGACGAGCCCGAGCCAGGCGAACGACGGCGCGGACCGCCGGGCCCTCGCGTCGTGCGAGGACCCGGCGGGGGTGACGGGGGTGGATGACGCGGCATCCACCCCCGCAGCGGTGAGGGTGGTCACTGGACCGCCGCGGCCCACTTCTCGCCGAGAAGCGTGCCGGCGTTCGTCGACTGCTCCTCCGTCGGAACCACGGTCTCCTCCGGGGCCTCCGGGAGCGCGGCGGCGAGGTCGGCGTCGATCGTGCCGGCCTCGGTCATGGCCTCCATGCGCACGGGGCGTGCGCCGCCCTTCAGCCAGAGGTTCTGCACGTCGTCGCTGTAGAGGAACTCCTGCCACAGGCGCGCGGCGGCCGGGTGCGGGGCGTCGATGTTGATGGCCTGGTTGTAGTACCCGGCGTAGCCGGTGCCGTCGAACACGACGACCTTCCAGTCCTCGTTGTCGGCGGTGTGGGACGCGTTCAGGTAGTCCCAGTCGAACACCACCGGCGTCTCGCCGCTCGCGATGGTCGCCGTGGTGACGTCGACCTTGAGCAGGTTGCCCGCCTTCTGCAGCTCCGAGAAGAAGTCGATGCCCGGCTGGAAGTCGTCGAGCGTGCCGTCCGACTGCACGGTGGCCAGACCCACGGCGGCGAAAGCAGCACCGGCCTGCGTCGGGTCGCCGTTGATGGCCACAGAGCCCTTGTAGTCGGCCGACAGCAGATCGGCGAGCTCGGCGGGGGCGTCGAACTTCGACGAGTCGTAGCCGATCGACATGTATCCGCCGTAGTCGCCGACGAAGAGCCCGGTCGGCTCCTTGAGCTCATCGGGGATCTCGTCCCACGTCTGCACCTGGTACGGCGCGAACGTGTCGGTGTTCTGCAGAGCGACCGTCAGACCCAGGTCGAACACGTCAGGAGCCGTGTCGAGGCCCTTGTTGGTCTCCGCGGCCTGGATCTCCTCGGCGCTGGAGACATCGGGCGAGGCCTCGTTGATCGTGATCTCCGGGTACTTCTCGGTGAAAAGGTCGAGGATCTCGCCGTAGTTCGCCCAGTCGCGCGGGAGGGCGATGACGTTGAGGGATCCCTCCGCCTTGGCCGCGGCTTCGAGGTCGGCGAAGGTGCCGAAGTCTTCCACCGAGGTCGCGGTGGAGGCATCCACATCGGAGTCGCCGGAGGCGGGGGTGTCTGCAGCGGTGGCGCAGGAGGTCAGAACGAGTGCGGCCGTCGCGGCCAGGGCGATGCCGGCGCCGATGCGCGCGCGGCGGGTGATGCGAGCCATGAGTGTCCTCTCGGTGTCCGGCGCTGTGAGCCGGTGTCGGGTTGCGAGAGGACACTATGAGGCCGAGGTTGCCGACCGTCGCGGCTCGGGTGAACGGACGGTGACGCGACGGTGGACGCTCGGGTGCGGGCGGGCGCTCAGCGCGAGGGAACCGTGTACGTGAAGCCGCGGTGCGACCCGACGTAGCCGAGGCGCTGCGGATGCGGCAGAGGGAGGGCGTCGAGCATGGCTCCAGGCTGCCAGCGCGCGGGGCGGATGCGAGGTCGACGGCGGCACTCTGGAATCATGGCCAGGTGGATATCGGCGCCGTGCTCGGACTGGAGCAGCTCACCTGGGGGATGCTGCTGCTCGTCGTCATCGCCGCGTTCTGTGCCGGCTGGATCGACGCGGTCGTCGGAGGCGGAGGCCTGCTGCAGCTGCCGGCTCTCCTGCTGATCCCCGGCATCTCGCCCGTGCAGGCGCTCGCCACGAACAAGCTCGCCTCCGTGTTCGGCACCGCGACCAGCAGCGTCACCTATTACCGACGCGCCAAACCCGACATCCGCACAGCGCTGCCGATGGCGGCGATCGCCTTCATCGGCTCGTTCGGGGGCGCAGCTGTCGCGACCGTGCTGCCGCCCGCCGCGTTCAAGCCCATCATCGTGATCGCGCTGCTCGTCGTCGCCCTGTTCACCGCGTTCAAGCCGCAGATGGGAGCGGCGACGAAGCTGCGGTACTCCGGGCACAAGCACCACATCATGGCGGGCGCGGCGGGACTCGGCATCGGCTTCTACGACGGGATGATCGGTCCGGGCACGGGCACCTTCCTGGTGATCACGCTCGTCGCCCTGCTCGGCTACGACTTCTTGCAGGCGAGCGCGAAGGCCAAGATCGTGAACCTCGCGACGAACGCCGGAGCGCTGATGCTGTTCATCCCGCACGGTGCCGTGCTGTGGCTGCTCGGCGGCATCCTCGCGGTCGCGAACGTGGCGGGCAGCTACCTGGGGTCGCGCATGGCCATCTCGCGCGGGACCACGTTCATCCGGGTGGTGTTCCTGGTGGTCGTGGTCGCCCTGATCGCGAAGCTGGGCGTCGACGTGTGGAACGAGAACATCGTGCCGGCTCTCGCGCTTCTCGGCTCTTGACACGACGCCAGGTCAGGCAGAGACGCCGGATCAGGCAGGTTCTGTGCAGAACCGCCTGATCCGGCGTGAGTGCCTGATCCCGCGCGGGACGGACCTCAGGCGGACTCGTCCTCGGGCTCGGCGTCCACGCCCGCTTCGGCGCGCTGTGCGGCCGTGATGGGGGCCGGAGCCGCGGTCAGCGGGTCGTAGCCGTTGCCCGACTTCGGGAACGCGATGACCTCGCGGATCGACTCGGTCTTGGTCAGATGCTGCAGCACGCGGTCCATGCCGAGCGCGATCCCGCCGTGGGGCGGAGCACCGAACTTGAACGCGTCGAGCAGGAAGCCGAACTGCTCGTCGGCCTGCTCGTCGCTGATGCCCATGACCTCGAACACGCGCTTCTGCACGTCTTCGCGGTGGATGCGGATCGATCCGCCGCCGAGCTCGGAGCCGTTGCACACGATGTCGTACGCGTACGCGAGGGCGGACCCGGGGTCGGTGTCGAACGTGTCCTGGAACTCGGGCTTGGGGCCCGTGAACGCGTGGTGCACGGCCGTCCAGGCGCCTGCGCCCACGGCCACGTCGCCGGAGGCCACCGCGTCGGCGGCAGGCTCGAACATCGGCGCGTCGACGACCCAGGTGAAGGCGAATTCGTCGGGATTCAGGTAGCCGAGACGGCGACCGATCTCGACGCGTGCGGCACCGAGCAGCGCACGGCTCTGCTTGGTGTCGCCGGCGGCGAAGAAGACGCAGTCGCCCGGCTCGGCGCCCACGAGCGCGGCGAGCCCGGCCTGCTCCGCCTCGGACAGGTTCTTGGCAGCAGGACCGCCCAGGGATCCGTCTTCGTTGAACAGGACGTACGCGAGGCCGCGCGCACCGCGCTGCTTCGCCCAGTCCTGCCACGCGTCGAGCTGCTTACGCGGCTGCGAGGCGCCACCGGGCATACGCACTGCTCCGACATACTCGGCCTGGAAGACCCGGAACGGGGTGTCGGCGAAGTACTCGGTCGCGTCGACGAGCTCGAGGCCGAAGCGCAGGTCGGGCTTGTCGGAACCATACTTGGCCATGGCGTCGGCGTACGTCAGACGCGGCAGAGGCGTCGGGACCTCGACCCCGATCGTCGCCCACATCGCGACGATGAGCGACTCCATCAGCGCGATGACGTCTTCCTGGTCGACGAAGCTCATCTCGATGTCGAGCTGCGTGAACTCCGGCTGCCGGTCGGCGCGGAAGTCCTCGTCGCGGTAGCAGCGGGCGATCTGGAAGTACTTCTCCACGCCGCCGACCATGAGCAGCTGCTTGAACAGCTGCGGCGACTGCGGCAGGGCGTACCAGCTACCCGGGCTCAGGCGTGCGGGCACCAGGAAGTCGCGCGCGCCCTCGGGCGTCGAGCGCGTGAGGGTCGGCGTCTCGACCTCGGTGAAGTCGTCGGCGTGCAGCACGTCACGGATCGCCTTGTAGACGTTCGAGCGCAGACGAAGGGCGGAGGCCGGTGCCGGGCGGCGCAGGTCGAGGTAGCGGTACTTGAGGCGTGCCTCTTCGCCGACCGTCTCGGTCTCGGCGACAGCGGTCGAGACCTGGAAGGGGAGCGGGGCCGACTCGTTCAGCACCTCGACGTCGGTCGCGATGAGCTCGATCTCGCCGGTGGGCAGGTTCGGGTTCGCGTTGCCCTCCGGTCGACGCGACACCTCGCCGGTCACCCGCAGCACGAATTCGTTGCGCAGCGGATGGGCGATCTCCTCGTCGCGGATGACGACCTGGGCGATGCCGGAGGCGTCTCGCAGATCGATGAAGGCGACTCCTCCGTGGTCACGACGGCGATCGACCCACCCCGCGAGGGTGACGGTCTGACCGATGTGCTCTGCTCGCAGCGAGCCTGCCGAGTGGGTGCGAAGCACGGAGTATTCCTTCTGATCTGGGAAATGGGGAACCCGCCCATTCTACGGGGGACCGCGTCGCCCGCTCGGCCCGTACCGGGCGCTCAGTATGATCGCCAGGACAGAAAGGCGCATCATGGACTCCAACGGCATCTCCGACCTCTTCGGCGCGATCTTCTCGGGGACGACGGGGCTGATCGCCCTCGTCTTCTACGTCCTCGTCGTCATCGGCCTCTGGAAGGTCTTCACGAAGGCCGGCTACCCCGGCATCCTCGCGATCATCCCCATCGTGAATGTGATCTTCCTCGTCAAGATCGCCGGGATGTCGGGCTGGCTCGCGCTGCTGTACCTGATCCCGATCGTCGGCTTCATCTTCGGCATCATCGTGGCCGTCAAGCTCGGTGAGCGGTTCGGCAAGGGGGGTCTGTTCTCGTTCTTCCTGCTGTTCGTCTTCCCCTACATCGGCTACCTGATCCTCGGCTTCGGCGACTCCCGCTACCGCGAGGCGTGAGATGGCGGCTTCGCGCCTGCATCTGGTCCGACACGGCGAGGTGCACAACCCGGCCCGCGTGCTCTACGGCCGTCTTCCCGACTACCACCTGAGCGCCGCGGGTCGGGGGATGGCGGAGGCTGCTGCCGATCACGTCGCCGCGTCGGATCGTGCGGTCTCCGCCCTGTACGCGTCTCCGCTGGAGCGTGCGCAGGAATCCGCCGCGCCCTTCGCCGAACGATTCGACCTCGTGCCGGAGATCGACATCCGCCTGATCGAGCCGACCAATGTGTTCGAGGGCACGCAGATGCGTCGTTCGCTGATGAACCCGTTCAACTGGTGGCACCTGCGCCAGCCGTCGCTGCCGAGCTGGGGCGAACCGTACTCCTCCATCGCGGAGCGGATGCTGGGGGTCATGGACGAGGCCTGGGACGCCGCCGCGGACGGCGATGTGGTGATGGTCTCGCACCAGGCGCCCATCTGGATCACGCACCTGAGGGTTGCGGGGCTGCCCCTGCGGCACGACCCGCGCACCCGGCGCTGCGCCCTCTCGAGCGTCACCTCGTTCGAACGCGTCGGCGACGTGTGGCGCGAGGTCGCCTATGCCGAACCAGCGGCCACAGGCGGTGCGGTCGACGTCGGCGCGGTCTGAATCCCGTTCTCGAATCGCGCAAGGGGCTCGATCCCGGTGAAGGATGGCGCCATCCGCGCGATTCGAGACGGAGTCAGTGCTCGGCCGCCAGAAGCGACTGGATGATGCCGATAGCGGCCAGCTGACCGGCGGCGGCCGCCAGCAGCACCGATGCCATCGGGCCGGGGAGGGTCGCGCGGTGCGCGAGATCGCCCGCGGCGAAGACGCCGGGGTGCGACGTGCGCCCGAACTCGTCGATCTCGATGCACCCCGACTCGAGCATCCGGAGTCCGAGTCCTGCGGCGAAGGGCGCGCGCTGGCGCATCGTCCCCGACGCCACGAAGATCCCGCCGACGGTGAGCTCGCCATCCGCGGTGCCGATCCGCACGCCGCCGTCGCTCTTCTCGACGGATGCGACGGGGGCGGCGCCGACGCGCACGCCGAGGCCCTCGAGCATCGCCGTGTCCTCGTCGGTGAACGGCTCCCCGACCGGGAGGACCGTGATGTCGCCCACGATGCGACCGAGCAGGCCGATCAGGTGCGCGGCCCTCGGCGCCGCCCCGAGGATGCCGATCGGGGTGCCCGCATGCTCGTGTCCGTCGCAGAACGGACAGCTGAAGGCGTGTGTGCCCCACAGCTCCTGCAGCCCCGGCACCGGCGGAAGGTCATCGGCGACGCCCGTGGCCAGCACGATGTGGTGCCCCGCCACCCGCGACCCGTCGGAGAGCTGCACCTCGAACGAGGTCTCGTCGGCGGAGATGGTCGTGGCGGAGAGGTCGCGGATATCCACGTCGTCGTAGGCGGCGAGCTCGGCCCTGGCCGTGGCGCGGAACTCCGCCGGGGGCGTCCCATCCTCGCCGACCATGTTGTGCATGTGCAGAACGGTGCCGTTGCGGTACTCACCCGAATCCAACAGCAGCGTAGATCGGTGCATCCGTCCGAGGGTCAGAGCGGCCTGCAGACCTGCCGGTCCTGCGCCGATCACGATGGCGTCGTACATGTCAGTCCTTTCGGAGGAGGTTGCGTTCTCCGACAGTCTGTGACTTCATGTCAACATGAAGTCAAGCGCCGAGCATCCCTGGTCCGTCGGCGATGTCGCCGCCCGGTTCGAACTGCCGACCAACGTGTTGCGGCACTGGGAGTCGGTCGGCCTGCTGCGGCCGTCGCGCGACGATGCGGGGCGACGACGTTACGGCGAGGACGACGTCGTGCGTATCGCGGTGATCCGACGCAGCAAAGCCGCAGGGATGAGCCTCGACCAGATCGCCGTGCTGCTCGACGACGGGAGCGCCGGGCGACACCAGGTGCTCCAGCAGCACCTGGACGACATCGACCGGCGGATGGAGGAGATGCGACGCTCGCGGGAGATGACCGAGCACGCCATGGGATGCCGCGCCCACGACATCGCCACCTGTCCGCGGTTCCGGGCCGGCGTCGACGACGTTCTGGCGCGGTTCTGAGGCCCGTCTCGGACCGCTCCGCATCCACCTCGTGCATAGGATTCTCTGCGTAAACTCGGAGTCGTGCCACGCGATTCGACGGTTTCCTCGATCCGCAGCGGCCGCTCCTCCCGCACCCGGCCTTCGCGCCGTGCGGTCGGTGCCGCGCTCGCTGCGGTGCTCGCGATCGGTCTGAGCGCCTGCGCTCCCGATCCGGTCAGCCAATCGTTCCTGAGCGGGGAGAACACCGGGTACGTCGCGGCCGACGGCGCGATCGTCGAGATCCCCGTCGCCGAGCGCGGTGAGCCCGTGGAGTTCGGCGGGGTCACCGAGACCGGCGAGAAGTTCGACAGTGCCGACATCGCCGGGCAGGTCACGGTCGTCAACTTCTGGTACGCCGGATGCGCGCCGTGCCGGCTCGAAGCCGCCGACCTCGAAGCCGTGTGGCAGAAGTTCGCCGCCGACGACGTCTCGTTCGTCGGCATCAACACGCGCGATCAGGCGGACACCGCCATCGCCTTCGCCGACGAGTACGACATCACGTACCCGAGCCTGATCGACGTCGACACCGCCGAGGCCAAGCTGGCGTTCGCCAAGGTCGTGCCGATCGCCGCCACGCCCACCACGCTCGTGCTCGACAAGCAGGGCCGCGTCGCCGCGAAGATCATCGGTCCGATCGACGGACCGTCGATCCTCTCCACGCTCGTCAAGGACACGCTCGCGGAGGACTCGTGAGCACCCTCGGAGCGCCGTGAACCCCGAAGCGATCATCGGCTCGGGCGCCCTCTGGATCGCGATCCCGGTCGCGATGCTGGCAGGCCTCGTGTCGTTCCTGTCTCCGTGCGTCCTCCCGCTCGTGCCCGGCTACCTCGGCTTCCTGGGGGCGCTGTCGCGCCGCGGCGGACCACCGTCGCCGACGGGGATGCATCGACCGCCGCGCAGCCCGCCGTGACAACGACCCGGGGACGGCTCGTCCTTGGCGTGCTGCTGTTCATCCTCGGCTTCACGATCGTGTTCATCCTCTACACCGTGCTCGGCGGCACCGTGGGTGTGTTCCTGCTGCAGTGGGGCGACCTGATCACGCGCATCCTCGGCGTCGTGATCATCGCGATGGGGCTCGTGTTCCTCGGGCTCTTCGGCTTCGCGCAGAAGGAGTTCCGCTTCCACGTGGACTCCAAGGCCGGCATCATCGGGGCCCCGCTCCTCGGCGTCGCACTCGGCATCGGCTGGGCGCCCTGCATGGGCCCCACGCTCGCCGCGATCCTGGCCCTCTCCTTCAACGCCGGTGACCCCGTGCGCGCCGGCTTCCTCGGTCTGGCGTACTCCCTCGGGCTCGGCATCCCGTTCCTGCTCGTCGCCCTCGGGTTCGGCTGGGCGACCAAGGCGATCGGGTTCCTCCGTCGCCACATCCGCGTGGTGAACATCGTGGGCGGCGTGATGCTGATCCTGCTCGGTGTCCTGATGGTCACCGGCCTGTGGACCGACATCATGTCGCGGCTGACGGCGGTGATCGGCAGTGTCATCCTCCCGCTCTGACCGCACCGACCGCACCGAGAAGAACGCCCGCACGGAGACGACCATGACGAAGAACAAGGGTGCCGTGCACAGCGACTCCAGCGATCCGCTCCGCCCGTCCGACCACGTCGACGGCGACGACTCGATCATCCAGCCGCGGCTCGGCTTCGTCGGGTGGCTGCGGTGGGGGTGGCGGCAGCTGACCTCGATGCGCACAGCGCTGGTCCTGCTGCTCGTGCTGGCGATCGCGGCGATCCCCGGCTCGATCTTCCCGCAGCGCATGGCCGACCCGAACGGCGTCACGCAGTGGGAGCGCGAGAACCCCGACCTCTTCCCGATCCTCGACGGCCTCAAGCTATTCGACGTCTACCTGTCACCGTGGTTCTCGGCGATCTACCTGCTGCTGTTCGCCTCGCTCGTGGGCTGCGTGATCCCGCGCATCAAGCACCACGCGAAGGCCCTGCGCGCGCGTCCGCCACGCACTCCGGCCCGACTCCAGCGCCTCGAGGACTATCGTGCGGTCACGCGCGACCCGTCCGCCGACTCCGGCTCCACGACCGGCGATGCCGAGGCGGAGGCCGCTGCGTCGATCGATGTGGCGACGAAGCAGCTCAAGGCACTCGGCTACCGGGTGGAGCGCTACGATCGCGGCCGCACCTTCTCCGTCTCCGCCGAGCGCGGATACTGGCGCGAGACCGGCAACCTGCTGTTCCACCTCGCGCTCGTGGGCGTGCTCGTCACGGTCGGCGTCGGCGGGGGCTTCTCGTACACCGGCCAGCGCGTGCTCGTCGAGGGCGAGACCTTCGCCAACACGCTTCTCGACTACGACTCCATGAACCGCGGGCGCTTCGTGGGCGACGACGCCTTCGCGCCGTACTCGATGCGTCTCGACTCCTTCGACGTGACCTATCAGCCGTTCGGCGAGCCCGGTTCCGGTCAGGCCGGCGACTTCTCGGCCAACGTCACGGTGCAGGAGAACGGCGAGGAGCGCACGGGCGCCGTCAAGGTCAACGAACCTCTCGCGGTCGCCGACGACGACGTCTTCCTCCTGGGCAACGGCTACGCGCCGACCGTGACGGTGCGCGATCCCGACGGCACGGTGGTCTTCACAGGCAGCACCCCGTTCCTCCCGCAGGACACCAACATGACCTCGCTCGGGGTGCTCAAGGTGCCGGACGGCTTGGCCGAGCAGGTCGGGCTCGTCGGTTTCTTCTACCCGACGACGGGCGTCCTCGAGGACGGCGCCTTCTTCTCCGCCTACGGCGACCTCACCAACCCGACGCTCACGTTCGACGTGTACACCGGGGACCTGGGGATCAACGAGGGTGTGCCGCGCTCCGTCTACGTGCTCGACACGACCGGGATGACCAAGCTCACCGGACGCACCACCGACGTCGAGTCGATCAAGCTCAGCCCCGGCCAGACGGCCCAGCTGCCGGACGGCCTCGGCTCGGTCACCTTCGACGACGAGTCGCCGGCGGGGGCGACGGACGCCTCGGAATCGGTGAAGCGGTTCGCCTCGCTGCAGATCCACCGCGACGAGTCCGGTGTCTGGGTGCTCGGCTTCGCGCTGCTGGCTCTCGGCGGACTCATGATCGCGCTCTTCGTGCCGCGCCGTCGCGTGTGGGTCAAGGCCACGGCGCACGACGGCGAGATCGCGCTCGAGTACGCCGCACTGGCTCGCGGCGAAGACCCGACCCTCGCCGCTGCCGTCGACGACCTCGTCGCGGGCCACGCCCGTCTGCTCGACGCTGCCGGTGGGACGACGCCGCGCCCGAGCGCCGAAGACACCGCGGAGGAGTCCGCTGCGCCGGAAGCCCCGGCACCCGACACCCGGAAAGTAGACTGACACCATGCTCGAGCTCAACGTGATCTCGCCGGTCCTGCTCTGGACGGCGATCGCGATCTACGCGGCGGCCTTCGTGGCCTACGCCTTCGATCTCGCGCGGCGCTCGCAGGCCACGGCCGATGCGCAGACCGTCCGCGAACCGGTGCTCGTCGGGGCAGGTGGCGGAGCGGCCACCGCAGCCGCCGGCGCACCCGGTGCATCCGGTGACGCGCCGCCGCAGCGATTCGTCATGGCCCGCATCGGCACGTCGCTCACGGTCCTCGGCTTCCTGTTCCACCTGGCGGCGACCGTGACCCGTGGCATCGCGGCAGGACGCGTGCCCTGGGCCAACCTCTACGAGTTCGCGATGATCGGCACGCTGCTCATCATCGCGGTGTATCTCATCGTGCTGACCCGTCTGGACCTCCGCTTCCTCGGCACGTTCATCACCGGCCTGGTCGTGGTCCTGCTGGGTCTGGGCGCGACGAACTTCTACGTCGAGGTCTCGCCCCTGATGGACCCGCTGAAGAGCGTGTGGCTCATCATCCACGTCTTCGTCGCCTCGCTCGCGACGGCGTTCTTCGCGCTCGCGTTCGCCCTGTCTGTGATCCAGCTCATGCAGTCGCGTCGTGAGCGCCTCGTCGCCGAAGGCGCAGACAAGACCGGCCCCGGATTCCTCCGTACGTTCCCCGGATCCGTTCGCCTGGAGAGCCTGGCGTACATGTTCACGATCATCGGGTTCATCCTGTGGACGTTCACGCTCATCGCCGGCTCGATCTGGGCCTACTACGCCTGGAGCCGCTTCTGGGGCTTCGACGTCAAGGAGACCTGGACCTTCGTGATCTGGGTCATCTACGCCGGCTACATCCACGCGCGCGCGACCCGCGGGTGGCGCGGCAACCCCTCCGCCTGGCTGGCGATCGTCGGGTTCTCGGCCGTCATCTTCAACTTCACGATCGTGAACGTCTTCTTCAAGGGCCTGCACGCCTACTCCGGCCTGAGCTGAGCCCGGCGTCAACCGCCGAGGGGCAGCACCTCCGCGTATTCGACGCCGTGTTCGTACCAAACCAGTTCGGCTTCGGTGATCGTCTCGGTAGACGCTGGTTCGAAGGCGCGCAGCTCCGCCTGTGTGAACCGCGACCACTCCTCCGGCTGGAGAGTCTTTCCGTAGAGCACCGACAGGTGGAAGGTCCACTCCTCCAGCGGCAGTTCGCCGAGGCGGCGGAAGCTCGTGCCGTCCAATGCAGTGGTCAGGGATGAGTACGCCGAGACGAGTGACGTGCTGCGGGCGAGGCGCACGATCACGATCTGCCAGGGAGAGGGGAATTCGTCCACGGCTTCGGCGATCGCTTCGATCGGGCGCTGCTGCGTGGCCCACATACGGATCAGCGTGGCGAGCTCTTCACGACGTTCCGGCTCGTAGAAGCCCCGGAGGGTGATGTGCCCGGTGTGCGGACGCCGTGCCGGGGAGTCGAGGCGTGCGAGCGCGGCATCCTGGACCTCCCGGTAGACCTCGGCGACCGCCCCCGTGGGCCGGAGCACGAGGTACTGCTGCCCCTCCAGACTCGCGAGTTGCTCGGGGGTGTCCATGAACGGTCGGCGCATGGCAGGAGCCTAGGTCGCGGCGCGCCGCATGCGAAACGGAGACGGTCACAAACGCTGGCCCGGCGCGCCACATGTCGACGCGCCGGGCCGGGGGGAGGAACAGGTGTCAGGTGGTGGCGAGGACCGCCTTCGCCGAAGTCGTGCGCCGCAGCGTGACCGCGAGCGTCGTGGCCACGAGCGACAGCACACCCCACACCGCGAGGGCAGCGACCGCGGATCCGCTTCCGGCGATCAAGCCCGCGAAGGCCGGTGCCGTGGGCAGAGCAGCCCCGAGCCCCGCGAGCCACCCCGGCACGGTCGAGATCAGCCCGGTCGCCACGGCCAGGACGCCGACCAGCGCGGAGACCCACCGTCCGACGCCGCCGAACAGGGCGACGAGGGCCTGGTTGACCGCCGCGAACACCACGCCGGCGAGCACCGCGGTGCCGGCGAACGTCCACCAGGTGGCCGCGTCGTAGCTCGCCACGATCTGCACGATCAACGACACCAGCAGTCCCTGTCCCGCGCCGATCAGCGCAGCGGGTGCGAAGGCGCGCAACGTCAGGGCGGCGGAGGACCGTCGAGAAGTGAGGGTGCGGGCGGTGTGCGCGCGCATCACCACGAACGTCGCGAGTCCGCCGAACCACAGCACGACCGCCGCCAGGAGGGGGATCGCGGTCGGGCCGAAGATGGTGTTCATCGAGGAGTTCGACGACACGGGGTCGGCGATCACCGAGGCGAGCGACTTCGAATCGCTGTCGCTGAACGACGGGAGCGAATCGGATGCTGTGCGCAGCCCACCGGCGAGATCACCGGTACCCGTCGCCAGGGTGTCGAGCCCGGTCGTGAGCTCGGTGGCGCCGTCGGCGAGAGCGGTCGCGCCCTCTGACAGCTGGCCTGCACCCGAAGCGATGCCCCGTGCGCCGGTCGCGGATGCGGCGATGCCCTGATCCGCGAGCTGGGTGAGGCCCCCCGCGAGCTGCGTCGCGCCGGCGCCCGCCTGAGTCATGCTCGACGCGAGAGTGCTGATCGTGCCGGGGAGTGCGGCGACGCCACCGGCGACCTTCGGGTTGTCGAGGGTTCCGGATGCGGTCCCGGCATCCTTCGCCACGGCTGCCGCGTCGGAGGCGAGGGAGGTGTACAGGTCGCACTGCGCCTGGTCCGCGACGGGTGGCGTGCAGGCGGTCTGCGCCAGCGCGCCGAGCCTCCCGGCCAGAGCGATCGACGTGTCCGAGGCCGACTTCGCCGAGGCGGATGCCCCCTGGATCGCGCCGACGAGCTCTTGCGTCCCGCCGACGTTCTGCTGCAGGGTCGTTCCGCCGCTGGTCAGTCCCGACCCGATCTGCGCCGCGCCGGCCGCCGCCTCCCTCGTCTTGCCCGCGATGGTGTCGAGTCCGGTCGCGAGCGACGAGGCCCCGGTTCCGAGTTCGCCCGCGCCGGAGGCCAGCTTCGAGGCGCCGTCGGGGATCGCCGCCGCGCCGGTCGCCGCGTCACGAGCGCCGTCCGCGAGCTTCAGCGCGCCGTCTGCCGCATCGCCGATCTGATCGCCGATCGTGGTGAACCCCACGAGGATGTTCTCGGTCGTGGCCTCGGTGAGCATCGTGCCCATCGTCGACGCGGCGACGTCGGCGATCTGGCCGGTGATGAGGTCGTCGGCGACGAGTCCGTCATCCGGGGTCGTCACCGTGATGGTCGCCTGCTCCGCGTCGCCGCCGCCGTCGGAGATGGCCGTGCCGGCCGAGGTGGCCGCAGCGGAGAAGTCCTCGGGGATCGTGATGACGGCCTGGTAGGACCCGTCGGCGAGCCCGTCTTTCGCATCGTCCTCATTGGAGATGACCCACGTGAGGTTCGAGTCCAGGTCGTCGGAGCCGTCGACGAGTCCCGCGGCGAGCTGGCGGCCGAGCGGGGTGGTCTGCCCGTCGATCGTCACGGGTTCGTCGAGGTTGACGATCGCCGCGGTCATGGAGTCCAGACGCTCGGTCGGGTTCTGGAGCGCCGCGACCAGGATGCCGCCGACCGCGGCGGGCAGCAACAGCACGCCGAGGAGGGTCAGCCAGGTGATGGGCTTGCGGGAGCGTGCGCGCTCGATGGGGAGGGTCATGCGGTCACCTCGGTGGATTCTGCGGCGCTCCGGTGCGGAGCCTGCGTGTCGAGTCTGCGCCTCGGGCCATCCGGCCTCGGCGAGGATGCTGCGGGCGGCGTGGGCATCGGATGCCGTGACGAACACCGCGAGCGACCGAGCGGCGGCGGCGTCGCGCAGCATCGCGGTCGCCTGATCCCGTCGGCCGCCGGTGAGACGGTCGAGCCCGTCGATCACGACGAGGCGAGAGGTGCCTCGCAGGGCTTCGACGAGGTCGCCCAGTGCGGTGTCCGCGTCGTCGACGAGCACGCAGCCGACGTGGCCGCGCACCCAGGCGGCGCGACCCGGCAGCAGGTGTCCCGCCACGCGGATGCGGCCATCCGTCGGCGTCAGACGCCCGGCGACCGTGAGCGCCAGGGCTCGCCGCGCGCACGTCGCCGCCGGTCGCGACGAGTGCCCCTGATTCGGGCAGACGCAGCGAGAGGCCTTCGATGATCGGCGCGTCGGCAGCGATCTCGAGGTCGTCGGCGGCGACGACGGATCCGTCGCCCGGCCAGTCGGCGAGGTGGCGCTCGCGTTCGACGGCCTCGCCTTCGACGTCCACGCGCGGCAGGATCTTCTCCAGCCAGCGCGGGAGCTCCCAGGCGCGTTCCCCGAGGATCGCCATCAGCGCCGGGATGAGGGTCATCCGCACCAGGAAGGCGTCGATCGCGATGCCGGCGGCGAGACCGAGCGCGATCGGCTTGAGAGAGGAGTCGCCTTCGGGGACGAACGCCACGAACACCGCGAACATGATCAGGCCGGCCGCGGTGACGACCTTCGCCGAACCGGTGAACCCGCTGCGCACCGTGCGCAGTGCCGCGGCACGCCGCTTCGCCCGATCGGGGCTCTTCGAGTCCGGGTCGTGCACGAAGTCCTCCCGCATGCGCGAGACGAGGAACACCTGGTAGTCCATCGCGAGTCCGAACAGCACGCCCATCAGGATGATCGGCATGAAGCTGATGATCGGACCGACCTTGGCGACGTGCAGCAGGTCGGCGAACCAGCCCCATTCGAACACGGCACCGACGACGCCGAACGCGGCGACGATCGAGAGCAGGTATCCCGCTGCTGCGGTGATCGGCACCCACAGTGAACGGAACACGATCGTCAACAGGATCAGCGAGAGGCCGATCACGAAGATGCCGAAGGGCAGCAGCGCGTTGCCGAGCTGGTCGGAGATGTCGATCCCCACCGCCGTGAAGCCGGTCACCTTGAGGTCGATGCCGAATTCGTCGAGCCACTCGTCGTGGTGGCTGCGGAGTTCACGCACCAGGTCGGCGGTCGCCGGGTCGTCCGGTGCGGTCTCCGGGATGATCTGCACGATGCCGGTGTCTGCGGTCTCGTTCGGTGTCGCGAGGGCGACCTCCTTGACACCGGGGACGTCGGCGACGGCGTCCCCGAGGTCTTCCATCAGGGTGAGGGGGTCGGTGGAGGTGACGATCGTGCCCGTGAGGATCAGTGGACCGTTGAAGCCGGGGCCGAACTCCTCGCCCACGAGGTCGTAGGTCTGCCTGGCCTCGGAGTCCTTCGGCAGCACTCCGGCGTTCGGCAGGGCGAGGTTGAGGCTCAGAGCGGGGATGGCCACGATCCCCAGGCCGATCACGACGGCGAGCGACACCAGGAGAGGGCGCTTGGTCACGCCGTTCACCCATCGGAGGCTGCCCTTGACGCGAGCCGGAGCCGTCGGTGCGGCGTCGTCGTCCGTGCCCTTTTTCTTCGCCTTCGGGGCGCGTCGGGGCCGGCCGACCACCTTGCCCTTCATGAACCCGAGCAGGGCAGGAGTGAGGGTCACGGCGATCGCGACGGCCACGGCGACCGCGACCGAGGCCGCGACGCCCATGGTCGTCAGGAACGGGATGCCGGCGAAGCCGAGGCCGATCAGGGCGATGAGCACCGTGACACCGGCGAACACGACGGCGGAGCCGGCCGTGCCGACCGCGCGGGAGGCGGACTCCTCCGGATCGACGCCCTCGCGCACCTGATCCTGATGTCGCGCCATGATGAACAGCGCGTAGTCGATGCCGACGGCGAGCCCGAGCATGAGTGCCAGCAGCGGGGTGGTGGAGGAGACGGTCGCGAAGGCGGTCGCGGTGAAGATCCCGGCCATGGAGATGCCGACGCCGAGGATCGCGGTGAGCAGGGGGAGTCCGGCGACCACGAACGACCGGAACGTGACGATGAGCACCAGCAGCGCGATCAGGAGTCCGACCGCCTCGGTCAGGGTGACGCCGGGGATGGAGATCGCGAAGAGGTCGCCGCCGAGTGCGGTCTGCGCGCCGTCGGGGAGCTCGGCGTCGAGGTCGCTCACGACGGTGCGCAGAGCGTCCTTCGTGTCATCCGAGACATCGGTGGATTCACCGTCGAACTGCACGCGGACGATGGCCGCCGTGTCGTCGTCGTTGATCATGCCGTTGACCATCTCGTCGTAGGGCGAGGTGGCCGCGAGCACGCCGTCGAGGTCGGAGAGGTCGTCGACGGCGTCTTCGATGTGCTCGCGGTAGTCGTCATCCGTGATCTGGTCGCCGTCGGCGGCCACCACGATGAACTGCGCGTTCGTTCCGCTCACCTGCGGGAAGGAGCGCGAGAGCTGCTCGAGGCCCGCCTGAGACTCGGTGCCGGGGATCGAGAACGTGTTGTCCGTACCTGCGCCCAGCACGAGGGCGCCTGCTCCGGCGATGCCGAGTGCGAGCAGCCACGACACGAGGACGCGCCAGGGGTGCCGGAACGACCAGCGTCCGAGCGAGGACAGGAGAGTGGACACGCGTTCCTCCGAAGGGTGCGGGGTGGATACACAGGTGTATCCAATACATAGTTGTATCGTAAGGTGACCCGCCCGGATGAGTCTGTGTGCGGGGTGTGAATCGTGCGAGAGTGAAGGGTCAGGAGGGCTCGATGTCGACACCCGCAACCCGAAGCCGCGTGAACACGCGTGCGCGTCTGCTCGAAGCGGCGGCGCAGGTGTTCGCCGAGGTCGGTCTCGACGGCGCCTCCGTCGAAGCCGTGTGCGAGCGTGCGTTCACGCGGGGAGCGTTCTACTCGAACTTCGAATCCAAGGACGAGCTGTTCCTGATGCTCGCCGCGAGCGTCTCCGAGGTGCGCGTCAACGCCGTGCGCACGCGTGTCGAGGAGCTGACTGCTGCGGGCGCCCTGGTCGAGGGGTGCGATCCCATCGACCTCGTGCAGCAGATCATGGAATTGGGCGGAGACGATCGTCTCGGCGTGATGCTGCTGAGCGAGATCCGCATCCGCGCGCTCCGTGACCCGAAGTTCGGCGAGGCCTACCTCGCGCAGGAGCGCGAGATGGTCTCGAGCATCGCCCGGATCGTCGACGACATCGTCACTGCGGGACTCCTGCGGCTGCGACTGCCCGCCGAGACCGCGGCGCGCATGCTCCTGATCTTCTGGGAGGGCATGACCGTGCGCGGAGCCATGGCAGGCCAGGACGACGCGCAGCTGCGCCACTCGGGCGGCGAGGAGCTCGGACGCCTGGTCCAGCTGCTCATCGAGTCCTAGCCCCGATCACTCCGCGGCGGCCGTCAATTCGTAGTGGCAGCGTGCGAGGCGAGCCAGCCACCACTCCCGGCGCTCGTCCGATGCGGCGAGACGCGTGTGAGCGTCGCCGTCGGGCGTCACGCGACCGACCGTGATCGCTCCGTCGACGGGGCGTCGGTCGGCCACGTCGTCGAGGAAGAGCGATGCCGTGCCGAGGCCGCAGTCGTAGTCGAGGCTCGGGAGTGCTGCAGCGAGCGCGGCGCCCTGCGAGCCCGATCGCTGTGTCCAAGGCGCTCGACACCACGACGGGGAGCCCCGCGGCGGTCACGATCTGCAGCGCGTGCGTGATGCCGCCCAGCGGCTGGGCCTTGACGACGAGCAGGTCGGCGGCGCCGGCACGGGCGACGGCCAGGGGGTCGGTCGACTTCCGGACGCTCTCGTCCGCGGCCACCGGGATGCCCATGTGCTTCACGCGCGTGCGCAGGTCGGCCAGCTCGGCCACGCTCGCACACGGCTGCTCCACGTACTCCAGGTCGTATTCGCCCAGCGCGTGCACCGCGTGCTCGGCCTCGTCGACGTTCCAGGCGCCGTTCGCGTCGACGCGGATGCGTCCTTCCGGTCCCATGGCTTCGCGGACGGCCCGCACGCGTTCCACGTCGTCGGCGAGGGTCTGGCCAGGCTCGGCGACCTTGACCTTCGCCGTGCGACACCCCGGGAACCTCGCCAGCAGCTCTGGCACGCGCGCGGCGTCGATCGCCGGCACCGTGGCGTTCACGCCGATCCGGTCGCGCAGCGGCGTCGGCTGCTCACGCCACGCGAAGTCGATCGCGGCAGCGAGCCACGTGGCGGCCTCGGCATCGTCGTACTCCGTGAAAGGCGAGAACTCGGCCCACCCTTCCGGGCCCTCGAAGAGCAGGGCCTCCCGCACATCGACGCCGCGGAAGCGACTGTGCATCGGGAGGGCGACGACCCTGGCCGAGTCGACCAGTTCTGCGAGCGGCGGGATCATGAGCCCATTCTGCTCTGTGCGGGGCGTCGCGCGCCGTGCACCGTGCGGGTGAGTCTCCGCCCCGGGTTTCGTCGGGGCGCACGTCCGACATAAATGTGTGATTGACAATGGTGTGTGACGCACAGTAATGTGATCGACATGAACGAGACGCTCGACACGCACCTGCAGGAACTGCGGCGCGGCACCGTGGTGCTCGCGTGCCTGCAACTGCTGCGCACGCCGGGATACGGCTACTCGCTGCTCGAGCAACTCGAGCAGCGCGGCTTCGCCACCGACGCGAACACGCTGTACCCGCTGCTGCGCCGGCTGGAGAAGCAGGAGTACCTCACGAGCGAGTGGAACACCGACGAGGCACGGCCCCGCAAGTTCTACCGCACCTCGGATGCCGGCGTCCGTCTGGCCGACACCCTCACCGACGAATGGCGGTCGCTCACCACGGCGATCGCCTCCCTCACCGCAGAGGAGAACTGACATGACCACGACTGCCACGCTCACCGAGCGCTACATCACCGCCACGATCCGAAGCCTCCGTCCGGAGACGCAAGAGGATGTCCGTGCCGAGCTCGAAGCCGCGATCGCCGATGCGGTCGAGGCCAGACTCGAACAGGGGGAGACGCCCGACGCGGCGGAACGCGCAGTCCTCACCGAACTCGGGGATCCCGGCGTCCTGGCTGCGGGATACGCGGATCGTCCGCTGTACCTCATCGGCCCGCGGTTCTACCTGACGTGGTGGCGGCTGCTCAAGCTGCTGCTGACGATCGTGCCCGTCTGCGTGCTCGGGGCCGTGGCGCTCGGCCAGACGATCTCCGCCGCGCCCGTGGGAGAGATCATCTCGACCTCGATCCTCGTCACCGGCGGAGCGATCCTGCACATCTGCTTCTGGACGACACTGGTGTTCGTCATCCTCGAGCGCAGCAACAGCACGTCGGCGATAGGGAAATGGGATGTCGATCAGCTGCCGGAGCCGACCGAGAAGGGTGTGGGGCGGAGTGAGCTGATCGCCTCGCTCGTCTTCCTCGGAATCTCTGTCGGCGCGCTCCTCTGGGACCGGTTCCGCGGCTTCGTCGTGGTCGACGGCCATCCGCTGCCCGTCCTCGCCCCTTCCCTGTGGCCGTGGGGGATCGGTCTCCTGTTCCTGCTGATCGTCGCGGAGGCCGTCTTCGCCGTGGTGCTCTACCGCACCAGGCGGTGGACCACCGGGCTGGCCGTGGCGAACACGCTCCTCGCTCTGGCGTTCCTCGCGTGGGTCGTGTTCCTGCTCCTCACGGGTCAGCTCGTCAATCCGGAGTTCCTCGCGCAGATCGCCGCAGCGGGCGGCGAGGGCCTCGCCGCAGGCCAAGCCGAATCGGCAGCCGAGGGCGGCGTCTTCCGCATCGTCGCGGTCCTGCTCGGATTCGGGATCGCGGTCGGCGTCGGGTGGGACATCGTCGACGGGTGGGTCAAGGCCTCACGCGCAGGCCGCGTCTGAGCGCACAGGACGCAGGAAGCGCCGTCCCGGTCGGGGCGGCGCTTCCTGCCCTCGCCGGAGCGGGCCGAGGAATAGGCTGGATGTCGTGACCGATGCCTTCGTCTCCGACCTGTTCGACCCGGCCGAATGGGTGCTCGCACCCGGCGCCGAGGATTACACGGACATCACCGCCCACGTCTCGCACGACGGCGGGGTGGCACGCATCGCGTTCAACCGGCCCGAAGTGCGCAACGCCTTCCGACCGCACACGGTCGACGAGCTGTACCGGGCGCTCGACATCGCCCGACAGGATGCGCGTATCGGAGCGGTGCTCCTCACCGGCAACGGCCCGAGCCCGAAGGACGGCGGCTGGGCGTTCTGCTCGGGGGCGATCAGCGCATCCGCGGTCGCGACGGGTACAAGTACTCGGACACCGAGACCGCGGTCGTCGACGGCGCGAGTCGCGCCGCGGTGGGCCGCCTGCACATCCTCGAAGTGCAGCGACTCATCCGCTTCATGCCCAAGGTCGTCATCGCGGTCGTGCCCGGATGGGCGGCCGGCGGCGGGCACTCCTGCACGTCGTGTGCGACCTCACGATCGCGTCCGCCGAAGAGGCGCGCTTCAAGCAGACGGATGCCGACGTCGGCAGCTTCGACGCCGGATACGGCTCCGCGTACATGGCTCGTCAGACGGGACAGAAGTTCGCCCGCGAGGTGTTCTTCCTCGCCGAGGAGTACTCCGCACAGCGGGCATACGAAGCGGGGGCCGTGAACCGCGTCGTGCCGCACGCCGAGCTCGAGCGCGAGGCGCTGAAGATGGCGCGCACCGTGCTGACCAAGTCGCCTACCGCGATCCGCATGCTGAAGTTCGCCTTCAACGCGGTCGACGATGGACTCGTCGGCCAGCAGGTCTTCGCCGGGGAGGCGACACGCTTGGCCTACGGAACGGACGAAGCCGTCGAGGGCCGCGACTCGTTCCTCGAGAAGCGCGACCCCGACTGGTCGTCGTTCCCCTGGCACTACTGAGTCGGAGGCCCGCATGACCGCGCTGATCCCCACGGATGCCGAAGATCCGGATCTGCTGCGGGACGCCCTGCAACGCGCACTCGAGGGCGGACCGGCGCTCGGGCTGGGTATGGTCTCCGGCGCCCTCGAGAACGTGGCGGACGGCATCGCGGCCGTGATCGCGACCTCGGGGTCGAGCGGCATCCCGAAGCGGGTCGCGCTCAGCGGTGAGGCTCTGCGGGCCAGCGCCGAGGCGACCGCGGCACGCATCGGGAGCGGACGCTGGCTGCTCGCGCTCCCGGCAGGGTACGTCGCCGGACTCCAGGTGATCGTGCGCTCGATCCTCGCCGACACGCGCCCCGCGACGATCGAGGGCCGGTTCTCGCCGGAGTCCTTCGCGGAAGCCACGCTCGGGATGCTGCGCCCATCGTCGGGTGTGGGCCTCCCCGAGCTGTTCACCTCGCTGGTGCCGGCCCAGGTCGCCACGCTGCTCGATGCCGCAGACGACACCGCGGTGCGGGCGGCGCTCACGGCGTATCGCGCGATCCTGGTGGGCGGACAGTCTCTCCCGGAGCCGCTGCGCGAACGGGCGGCCGACCTCGGCGTGCGGCTCGTGCGCACCTACGGCTCGACCGAGACCAGCGGCGGGTGCGTGTACGACGGTGTGCCGCTCGACACGGTCGGGGTTCGCACCGTCGATGGCGAGCTGCGCATCGCCGGGCCCATGCTCGCCGAGGGCTACCTGGGCGACGGTTCGCTGACCGCCCGCACGTTCGTGCGCGATGAGCACGGCATCCGCTGGTACCGCACCGGCGACCTCGGCCTCGTCGAAGACGGCGTGGTGCGGGTGCACGGCCGCGCAGACAACGTGATCGTGTCGGGCGGCATCAACATCTCCCTCGACCGCGTCGAGCGGATCGTGCGCCGGATCGCGGGACTGCATGAGGCGGTCGTGGTCGGCGTCGAGGACGAGCGCTGGGGTGAGGCCTCGGTGATCGTCGCGGCTCGGGGAGAGGTGCTGCGACGCAGCGAGTCCGAGCAGTTGGCGCATGCGCGCGACGCCGTGGAGCACGAGCTCGGCAGGCACGCACGTCCGGCTCGCCTGATCGTGGTCGACGAGATCGACCTCCTGTCCTCCGGCAAGCCCGACCGCGAGGCGATCCGGCGAACCGTCGCCGACCTGCACTGATCCCGAAGCCGCAGCGCGCAGCTCTGCCAGACTGGGCGTCATGGCCACCTACACGCATGGACACCACGAATCCGTCCTCCGCTCGCACAACGTGCGCGACATCGCGAACTCCGCGGCCTACCTTCGCCCGCACCTCACCGCGGCGACCAGGCTCCTCGACGTCGGGGCCGGGCCCGGGAGCATCACGGTCGACTTCGCGGGAGTGGTCGCCCACGTCACCGCCACCGAGATCGACGAGGACGCCCTGTCGCTGTCCCGTCGCCTCGCCGAGGAGCGCGGCGTCACGAACCTCGACTTCTCGGTGGAAGACGTGCACGCGCTGAGCTTCCCCGACGACTCCTTCGACGTCGTGCACGCGCATCAGGTGCTGCAGCACGTCGGCGACCCGGTGCAGGCGCTCCGGGAGATGCGTCGCGTCACCGTGCCCGGCGGCCTCGTCGCCGCCCGCGACGCCGACTACGCCGGGTTCCTCTGGTTCCCCGTGCTTCCCGAACTCGACCGATGGCTCACCCTGTACCGCGCAGCCGCGCACGCGAACGGCGGCGAACCCGATGCCGGGCGTCGACTGCTCGCGTGGGCCCGCGCCGCCGGCTTCGAGGACGTGACGGCGACGGCATCCACCTGGTGCTACGCGTCCCCTGCGGAGCGCGCGTGGTGGGGAGGGCTGTGGGCCGACCGCATCCTCGAGTCCGCGCTCGCCCGCCAGCTCGTCGACAGCGACATGGCCACTCCCGCCGATCTGCAGGACATCAGCGACGCGTGGAAGCGCTGGGCCGACGACGGCGACGGCTGGTTCCTGGTGCCGCACGGCGAGATCCTCGCCCGCGCCTGACCGGCGCCGGATACATCCCGCGACGGATGCCGGCGGCAGGGTGCTCGCGTAGCGTGGGGAGTGATCCGCCCGCTCTCCCGCACGGCGCTGACCCTCGACATCGTCGGGGCGGCGCTGCTGTTCCTCGTCCTGCTGCCGATGTCGCTGGTGTTCTACGGCCCGGCCGTCGGGAACACCGCCACCGGCGGCGCGGCCATCGCGATCGTGGTCATCGCCGGCGTGCTGATGTTCGGCGGCGTCGCTATCGGGCGTCTCGCACCGGGGCTCGCGCTCGCCGCCGCATGGGTCGGCGCCGTGCTGCAGATGCTCGCCGGGTTCGGTCCGCTTCCCATCGACTTCGCGATCCTCCTCGTGCTCTACGCCACGGCGGCATGGGGCACCCGACGGGTGCTCTGGTGGGGCTTCGGTTCGGCGCTGGTCGGCGGGCTCGTCGCGGCCCTCTACATGGTCGTGTTCAACGGTGTCGCCTTCGGCTCCGGCAGCGGCTGGGAGAAGGTCACGGCGGGCACGCTCCTGCTGGTCCTCTCGGTCATGGCACTCGGCTTCGCCTGGGTGTGCGGGTTGCTCTGGCGGGTGGTGCTGCGCTCACGGCGCACCCGCGCGGCCCAACTGCAGGCCGAGTCCCTCGCCGTTGAAGAGCAGGAGCGCGTGCGCATCGCGCGCGACATGCACGACGTCGTCGCACATTCCCTCGCGGTCGTCATCGCGCAGGCGGATGGCGCGCGCTACGCGGCCGCGACGAAGCCCGAGATGGCGACCGAAGCGCTCGGCACCATCGCGCAGACCGCGCGCGCGGCGCTGAGCGACGTGCGGATGCTCCTCACCCAGCTCCGCCACCGACAGGGCGACGGCCCGCAGCCGACACTCGCCGACCTGGAGGCGCTCTTCGCGCAGGTCCGTCAGGCGGGGATCGAGCCCCGGGTCACGGTCGACCCCATGCCGCCGGGAGAACCACCGGGCGCGATCCAGCTCGCGGTCTACCGCATCCTCCAGGAGGCGCTCACGAACGCGATCCGGCACGGCGACGGCGCGGTCGACGTGCACCTCGCGTGGCTCCTGACCGGGTCGACATCGATGTGCGGAACACCATTCCGCACGAGGCGACGACCACGGCGGGCGGCCACGGCGTGATCGGGATGCGCGAACGGGCGCAGCTCGTCGGCGGTAGTCTTCAGGCCGAGCGCCGAGGGGCGCAGTTCGTCGTCCATGCCACGCTTCCGATCGGAGCCCCCGAATGATCCGCGTCGTACTCGTCGACGACCAGGCCCTGTTCCGCGCCGGCATCAGGATGCTCGTGGCCTCGCAGCCCGACCTCGAGGTGGTCGGCGAGGCGGGCAACGGTCAGGAGGCGCTCGAGATCGTCCGCGCGACGCGGCCCGACGTGGTGCTCATGGACATCCGGATGCCGGTCATGGACGGGCTCACTGCGACGGCCGAGATCCTCACACGTCCGGAGCCCCCGCGCGTGGTGATGCTCACCACGTTCGATCTCGACGAGGCCGCCGCGCGGGCGATCCGACAGGGGCGAGCGGCTTCCTCCTCAAGGACGCCGACCCCGAGTTCCTGCTCGCCGCGATCCGTACGGTGCACGCGGGTTCGAGCGTGATCGCGGCCTCCGCGACCCGTGACCTGTTCGCGCACTTCACCGAAGCACCCACCCCGGTGCCGCCGCAGTACGCCACACTCACCGACCGCGAGAAGGAGATCTTCGCTCTTGCGGCGCGTGGCCTGTCGAACGCCGAGATCGCCGGACGCGAATACCTCAGCGAAGCGACCGTGAAGACGCACATCAGCCGCATCCTCACGAAGCTCGCCCTGCGCGACCGCGTGCAGCTCGTGGTCTTCGCCTTCGAGCACGGTCTGGCCTGACCGGCATCCGTTGGCGCCCCCACCGGACGGTCCGCCGGCTCGATGACGTTTCGCCGAGGAAGTCGTGGGGATACCTCGGTGGATCGTTGTGCGGTCGGTGAATCGTCACCCATGGGATCATCCTTCCGATGTATGGGGATGCGTCCGCAGGGCGATGACCGGCCCGGAGTGGTCGAAATAGCGTCGATGACATGGAGATCACGACCACCGACCTGGGCCTCGCCGCCCGCGTCCAGCACCTGAAGAAGACCTACGGCTCCGGCGAGGGCACGGTTCATGCGCTCGACGATGTCAGCGTGGGCATCCGCCGCGGACAGTTCACCGCGATCATGGGACCGTCCGGCTCGGGCAAGTCCACCCTCATGCACATCATGGCCGGGCTCGACAGCCCCTCGGAAGGGCGTGCCTGGATCGGCGACACCGAGATCACGGGTCTCGGCGACATCGACCTGACGATCCTGCGCCGCCGTCGAGTCGGCTTCATCTTCCAGGCCTTCAACCTCGTGCCGACGCTCGACGCGCTCGGCAACATTATGCTCCCGTTCGAGCTCGACGGACGCCGCCCCAGTGCGATCGAGCGGGCCCGCATCGACGGACTCGTCGAGACGCTCGGCCTCGGCTCGCGCCTGAGCCACCGCCCGCACCAGCTCTCCGGCGGGCAGCAACAGCGCGTGGCGATCGCCCGTGCGCTGGCCACGGCGCCCGACTTGGTGTTCGCAGACGAGCCGACGGGCAACCTCGACTCCAAGACGGGGCGGAGGTGCTGCGCCTTCTCGCCACCGCGAGCCGGGAGCACGGGCAGTCCATCGCCATGGTCACGCACGATGCGATCGCCGCGAGTCACGCCGACCGGGTGCTCTACCTGGGCGACGGCCGGATCGTCGCCGACCACCCGCCCAGACCGCGGAGGAGATCTCCGCATACATGCTCGCCGCGGAGGTCGCGGCATGACCGCCGTCGCGACGGTCGTCCCCGAGACGCGGGCGACCGGACCACGACTGGCCTGGCTGCGTGACCGCGGCATGGGCGCCAGCATCCTGGTGGCCGCCCTGTCCGCCGCGTTCGGCGTCCTCCTGGTCGAGATCACCGCCTACATCGGCGCGGTGCTGCAGGCCGACCCCTTCATCGGAGACAGCGAGACGCTCGCCTTCGTCGTGGCGCTGCTGTCGGTGCTGCTGACCGTCGTCGCGATGTACGTCGCCGCGATCGTCACCGCCAACACGTTCTCGACGATCATCGCCGGGCGCACCAGGCAGATCGCGCTCATGCGCCTCATCGGAGCCACGGCGCGCTCGCAGCGGGCGCAGGTCGGAAGGCAGGGGCTCGTCGTCGGCGTGCTCGGGGCGGCGATCGGGCTCCTCGCCGGTCTGCTGCTCGCGACGCTCGGAGTGCAGCTCGGGGCGCAGATCATCGACAACGCTCCCGACTCGTTCTCCCTCGCGCAGCCGTTCGTCGTGCTGCCGGCGCTCGGTGTCGCGCTCACCACCTGGGCTGCGGCGTGGGCGGGTTCGCGGCGTGTGCTGTCGGTGACCCCGTTGCAGGCCCTCGGCGGATCGGTCGAGCGCACGCACGACGAGGTCTCCGGGAAGCCGGGTCGGCACATCGGCGCCTGGGTCCTGCTGGCGACCGGCGCCGCACTTCTCGCGGGGGTGTGCTGGTCGGCCTGATGACTCCGCTCGGTGTCGTTGTCGCGTTCTTCGGGGGCGTGCTCTCGTTCACGGGTCTGGCTCTCGGCTCGGTGCTTTTCATGCCGCCGATCCTGCGGCTGGTGGGGCGGATGTTCGGCTCGAGCGCGACGGCCCGCCTCGCGGCCGAGAACGCGCTGCGCTACCCGGAGCGTTCGTCGCGCATGGCGATCGGCGTCGTGATGGGCGTGACGCTGGTGACGATGTTCGCGGTGGCGCTCGAATCGGCCAAGCGTCTGATGATGAGTCAGGTCACGGGCGACGTGCCAGAGGAGTTCTTCGCGCCGATGGATGCCTTCGCCGCGATCATGATGGTGCTCGTCGCGGTGTCTGCCGTGATCGCCGCCGTCGGCCTCGTCAACCTGCTCACGATCGGCGTGGTGCAGCGTCGTCGTGAACTCGGCCTGCTGCGGTCGATCGGCCTGTCCAACCGGCAGGTGCGGCGGATGGTCCTGCTCGAGGCCACGCACATCACGGTCGCCGCCACCCTGACGGGTCTGGTGCTGGGCGTCGTGTACGGCTGGATCGCCGCGCAGTCGCTGCTCGGCTCGGTGCCGACGCTGCCCGACTTCGTTCCTGCGGGGCTCGTGGCGCCGCAGATCCCGTGGCTCCCTGTCGCGATCATCGTCGCGGCGACGGCAGTGCTCACGCTGGTGGCTGCAGCCGCGCCGACCCGGCTCGCGACTCGCGTCGCTCCGGTCGAGGCGCTCGCGGCGGACTGACGCCTCTAGGCTGGTCGGATGCCGTCGCCGTTCGATCAGTCCACGTATCAGGTCCGCCTCGACTGGGGCACCGCGGGTCTTGCCCGGCTCGCCGCGAGTGACGTCGTCATCGTCGTGGACGTGCTGCGGTTCTCCTCCACCGTGATCGATGCGGTGGCATCCGGAGCCGAGGTCGCGCTGGCGGAGGCGGAGGAGTGGTCGCGGAACGGCGCGGCCGTCGCCTCCGCGGTCTCCGCCGACGCGACGGTGCTCGTCGGCGGCATCCGCAATGCGTCAGCCGTGGCCAGGGCGGTGCAGACGATCCAGGAGCGCCGACAGGCCCGGACGTCGGTCGCGGTCATCGCGGCGGGCGAGGCCGACGCGGCAGGCGCCCTGCGGTTCGCGGTCGAGGATCAACTCGGCGCCGGTGCGATCATCCTGGCCCTCTCGGATCGGGGCATCGACCACACAGCACCGGATGCCGCGGTCGCCGCCGAGGGGTTCCGAGCCCCTTCGCGGCGCGGTGCGGCACATGGTCGGTGCGAGCGGCTCCGGCCGGGAGCTCGCCGTCGGCGTCGAGGCGACAGCTCGCATCGAAGCATCCGGTCTGGTGCCGACGAGCACGACGGACGCCGCCGTGCTCGATGCCGTCGACGTGGTCCCGGTGCTGCGTCAGGGGTCTTTCATCCGCCTCGAATGACGCGGATCTCCGCCGCCTGCCGCGGGGGAGGCTGTGGTTCCGTCGTCGGCACGTAGGGTCGTGGCATGAGGTACCTTCCCGCCGTCATCGTCGACATCGTGCTCGTGCTGGTCTTCGCCGCGATCGGTCGTGCGTCGCACGATGAGAACCCGGCAGGGTTCCTGCTCACCGCATGGCCCTTCCTGATCGCCCTGGTCGTGGGGCATCTGCTCGCGGCGCTGCTGCCGGGCAGGCCTCGCCGCCCCTGGTCGGTCCTGTGGGGCGCGGTCGTGTGGGTCGTCACGGTCGCCGGAGGGATGCTCATCCGCGTGCTCAGCGGCGATACGGCCGAGGTGCCGTTCATCATCGTCGCGACGATCGTGCTGGGGTGTTCCTCGTCGGCTGGCGTGCGATCACGGCCCTGCTGCGTCGACGCCGCAGCGCTGCGCAAGGGCACGACGACATCGCCGAAGTCCACGACGATACTGCGGACGCACACGATGACGCGGTGGACGGCGCGATCGGGGGCGCGCCGGACAGCACGGAGAACCCGGCCCGCTGAGGCCGGATCAGCGCGGCAGCTGGGCCGCGAGCCGCGCGTCGGTCGAGATCTCGCGACGCGTCCAGGAGAACAGGTGCCTGGCATCGTACGTGCGCGAGCAGCGTGCGCACGATGTGGGCCGCGTCGGTCGGCGATGCCGGTAGGTCACGTGCCCCGCAGGGCAACTGCCCACCCACGGGGCGAGTTCGACGGCGGTCTCACCGTGATGCGTCGTGCCACCCACGTAGCCGAGTTCGCGCGCCAGGCGTTTCCAGGTCGGCCCGTGCGCGGCGGCGTGGCCGGCGAGAGCGTGGGCGACCTCGTGCAGCAGGACCTGATGGATGTCGTCGTCCTCGAACCGCGCCGCCAGATAGCGCGACACCGTGATGCGCTTCTTCGTGTAGTCGCACTGCCCCGCACGCCGCTTGGCATTGTCGAAGCCGAAGGTCCAGCTGTCGTCGAGATGCAACGTGATGAGTGCTTCGCCCCAGACGCGCACACGGTCGAGTTCCGCCATGCGCTCAGGCTAAGCCATACGACCGACATCGCGGTCGCAGGAGCTCATCCGGCGACGAGTTGCGACGGACGGCGTCGTTCGGCCGCTTCGATCGCGAGCAGCGCGGTCTCGAGCTCGCTGTCCTCTGCCCCGGATTCCCGCCGCAGGAACAGCGAGAGCTTGAAGCTCTCCCGCGCGGTCTCGTAGTCACCGGCGTCGTAGGCGTTCTTGCCGTGATGCTGGTAGGCGAAGGCGGCGATCGACAGCCATCGCTGCCCTTCGGCCTCGGTCGCGCACGTCGCCAACTCCTGCTCGGCGGCGGCATGAGCGCCCCGATACTGCAGGATCGTCGCGTGCAGGACCCGGGCGCGCAGCACGTCCTTGCGGGTTCCGGCCATGCGGGCCTGGCGCACGGCTTCGTCGGCCAGTGCGAGGGCCTCATCGAGACGGCCGAGCACCTTGAGCAGCCAGACGCGCTCCAGCAGGGCGGGCAGGCTGCGCTGCGATTCGATCTCCGCGAGACGGGTCGCGCACTCGTCGAGATCGACCACCTCGCGGAGGGTCTCCTGGTCGTATCCCCGGATGAAACTCATTGCTCTCCTTCCGCAGCGTCCCCGTCCAGTGTGCCTTCCCGGTGCGCGGTCGTCGGGGCGGCGCGCCCTGCTCTGCGCATCCTGTCCGCGACACGCCGCGCGGCGCTCCGCGTCGGCCACGTCCGGGTCCGCGTTCCGGTCGTAGGGGCGATCAGCGCAGGAACAGCGAGGCGTCGGGGCGTGGCGAGGCCACGGCATCCGCGTCCGTGACGACCCTCGCTCCCTCGACGAAGGTGGAGACCTCGGCGCCCTGTGCGATCTTCGCGGGGTGCGGGCCGGCCGCAAGCATGCGCGGCAGCCACTCGGTCGGGAGGGGAGAGGCGGATGCGGCGATCACGAGGTTTCCGAACCGGCGCCCCTTGAGCACCTGGGTGTCGGCCAGGACGGCGATCTCGGGCAGCACGGCCGCGATGGTCGCCGCCTGACGCCGGGCGAACGCGAGGCCGGGGCCGTCGGCGACGTTGACGAGGAGCACCCCGCGCGGGGCGAGCAGCTCGGCGAGTTCACGATAGAACTCCACGCTCGTGAGATGCGCCGGTGTCTGCGCGCCGGAGTAGACATCCGAGACGACGAGGTCGCAGTTCGCACGCAGGGCGCCGGGGAGCCTGCGCACTCCCTCGCGGGCGTCGCCGATCCTGATGCGGATGGCTGCCCCCTTCGGGAGGGGAGGTGCTCCCTGACCAGCTGCGCGAGCGGGGCCTCGAGCTCGATCACCTGTTGCCGGGAGCCCGGTCGCGTGGCGTCGATGTAGCGGGGGATGGTCAGCGCACCTGCCCCCAGATGCACCGCGGTGAGGGGGCCATCGGGGAGCTGGTCGATCACCGCGCCCATACGGACGATGTACTCGAAGTGGAGGTGCGTCGGATCGTCGAGGTCGACGTGCGACTGCGGGGTGTCGTCGACGATGAGCTCGAAGCCGCTCGTGAACTCCGACGGCACGACACGCGCGATGCCGCCGTGATCGAGCCGAGCCTGCGGATGCTCTGTGTCTCGCGTTCGCGTGCGGCCCATGGCCCGAGCCTACGCCGTGAGGACGCGGCTCAGTTCAGCCGGCCGTTCGCGCAGGTCTCCTGCTCGAGGGACTGTCCGGAGATGTCCGGCGGCAGTGTGGTCCTGACCTCGGGGGCCGCCGTCTCCGTGCCGGGCGTCGGCTCCGCAGTGGTGCCGTCGCCCGGTGCGGGCGTGACGAGGGTGACTCCGCGATGAGTGGCGACGTCCCCCGTGAGCTGCAGCGGCTGACCCGACTTCACGGCGGCCCACAGCTGCTCGGCGGCGGCTTCGTTCGGCACCACCTTGTCGTCGTCGTCGGGGTCGGTCACGTTCGGGTACTGCACGAACACGAAGTCGCCGAATCGCACATCCTTGAGCGCGAGTGCGAGCTGAGCGAGACGCACGGGGTTGCTCAGCTCGTCGCTCGGGTCGATGTTCTCCGCGATCGCGTCGGCGAGCCGCAGCACCTTCGGAACGTCGGTCAGCGTCTCTTCGCTGAGCACCTTCTTCGCCAACCGGGACATGTACTGCTGCTGGTTCGAGATGCGGGCGAGGTCGCTCTCGTCGCCGACGCCGTGCCGGGTGCGGATGAACTGCAGGGCTTCCACGCCGGACACCGTGCGCATCCCCGCAGGCCAGTCGATGCCGGTGTGCCGGTCGCGGATGCCTTCGCCCGCGATGCACACCTCGACGCCGCCGATCGCGTCGGTGACCTCCATGACCCCGTCGAAGCTGATCTTCGCGGCGTACTCGATCGGGATGTCGCCCATCTCGCTCACCGTCTTCGCCACGCAGGAGAGACCGGCGTGCTCGAAGATCGAGTTCATCGACGCCTTCCACATCGACGAGGCCACCGACCCGTCGGGGCGCGTGCACTCGGGGACCTCGACGCCGAGGTCGCGGGGGAGCGAGATGACCGTGACGTTGCGGGGCTCCGCCGACACGTGCACGAGCAGGTTGACGTCGTTGCGGCTCAGACCGTCGGCTTCCGAGCACCGCTCGGCGAACAGCGCCGTTGCTTTCGCCCCGCATTCGTCCGTGCCGATGATGAGGAGGTTGAACGCTTGATCTGCGGGGTAGGACCCGAGCGTCGGCGGGTCGACCTCGGGGGCGCCTTCCAGGGCGACCGCACCGTCCCCGACCCGGTTGAACACGTCGATCACCAGGAAGGCCGCGACGGCGACGGCGGAGACCACGACGACGCCGACGGCGATCCCGAGGAACTTGAGCACCGTCGAGAGGGCGCTGGGGGTCGGCAGGGTCGCATGGCGTGCGACCGTCGGGCGGTCGGCTTCGTCGTCGCGGCGGAGCATGTCGCGAGCCTACCGGCGGGGCTGCTCGACGGCGGGGAGCGGGAGCCTGGGGACTTCCTGGGAGAAGGCCGCGAGGCCTGATGTTACGGGGATATGACGATTGTGGGAGGAACTTGCAGGTAATTAGTTAGTCGTGGATACTTTTTCCTAACCCCCGGTGAGTACCCGATACCCGCCAGGACTTTCAAAGAGGAGATCCCCGCAATGCACAAGCGCATTCTTCCGGCCGTGGCGCTCGGCGCCGTGGCCACGCTCGCCCTCGCCGGCTGCGCCGGCGGCAGCGACAACGGCTCTGCCGATGGCGAGGGCCAGGAGCTCACCGTCTGGATCATGAAGGGCACCAACCCGGACGCGACCGCGTTCTACGACAAGGTGTCCGAGGCCTTCGAAAAGGAGACCGGCGCGACGGTCACCATCGAGGAGATCCAGTGGGCCGACGCCCACGACCGCTTCGTGACCTCCATCGCCGGCGGCACCACGCCCGACGTCGCCGAGACCGGCACCACCTGGACCGCCGAGTTCGCCGACGCCGGCGCGCTCCTCCCGCTCGACGAGTACGTCGACGCGGAAGACGGCCTGCGTGACGACCTCGTCGAGGGTCTCGAGGTCGCCGGCACGTACGAGGACGAGCTCTACGGCATGCCGTGGTACGCCGGCGTGCGTTCGCTCGTCTACCGTGCCGACGTGTTCGAGGAGCTCGGGCTCGATGCTCCGAAGACGTGGGACGACATCGTCGCTGCGGGTGACGCGATCAAGGCCGCCAAGCCCGACATGCTGCCGTTCCCGGTTCCGGGCGACGCCGAGTTCCAGGTCTACCCCTGGGTCTGGGGCGCCGGCGGCGAGATCGCCACGAAGGACGGCGACACCTGGACGAGCGAGCTCGACAGCGCAGAGTCGCAGGCCGGCATCGAGTTCTACACCGGACTCGCGACCGAGCACGGCTTCTCCTCCGCAGGTGCCACCACCTGGAAGGAGACCGACCTCCGTGACGCGTTCACGCAGGGCAACGTCGCCATGATGCTCTCGGGCTCGTGGACGCCGAAGTCGCTCATCGAGGCGAACCCCGACCTCGAGGGCAAGATCGGTGCCGCGGTCATCCCCGGCCAGGACGGCGGCATCGCTCCGTCGGTGCTCGGCGGATCGCACCTCTCGGTCTTCAACACGACCAAGAACGCCGACCTGGCGTGGAAGTTCGTCCAGCTCATGACCACCGGCGAGTTCGCCGAGCAGTGGTCGAACGAGACCGGGTACTTCCCGGGCGTCCAGTCCGCGATGGAAGAGGCGCTGGCCTCGACCGACCCGCTCGTCGCACCGTTCGCCGAGCAGATGGTCGACGGCGGCGCATCCGTCCCGGTCACCCCGAACTTCGGCGCCGTCCAGGCGAAGAAGACGACCAACTCCATGATCCAGGCCATCCTCAGCGGGCAGAAGGACGTCGCGACCGCGACGAAGGACGCCTCCGCCGAGATGACGGACCTGCTCAACCAGAAGTAAGGAAGCACTCCTTCCATGTCGATGGTGCAAGCGCCACTGCCGGCCACGAAGGCGGAGTCCCCCTCCGCCTCCGTGGCCGGCGGCCGGAAGCGACGCGGTCTCTCGGCCGTCGCGGCCCGCCCCTGGCTCCTTCTCGCGCCCGGGCTGGCCATCCTCGCGGTGCTCATGCTCTGGCCGCTCGTCCAGGTGTTCATCTATTCGCTGCAGGACTACGGTCTGCGCGAGATCAACACCGGGGAGAACAACTGGATCGGTCTCGACAACTACGTCGAGGCGCTCACCAACCCGACTCTCTGGACGGTGGTGCTGCCCAACACGGTCGGTTTCGCCGCCGTGGCGGTGTTCACGACCGTCGCACTCGGCACGCTCGTCGCCCTGCTGCTGGCGCGCCTTGGGACCACCTGGCGCGTCATCGTGTCCAGCTGCATCATGGTCGCCTGGGCGATGCCCGCCGTGACCGGCACCTACGTCTGGACCTTCATCTTCGACGCCGACCGCGGCATCTTCAACACCGTGCTGCGTGACCTCGGCCTCATGGACGACCCGGTCAACTGGTTCACCAACCAGTGGTCCTTCTACGCCATCGTCCTGCTGAACGTCGTCCACCACGGGTTCCCGTTCGTGGCGATCACGGTGCTCGCGGGTCTCCTCGGCGTCTCCAAGGAGATGCTCGAGGCGGCGGCCCTCGACGGCGCCGGCGCCTGGCGTCGCTTCTGGAAGATCATCTTCCCCACGCTCAAGCCCGTCTTCTCGGTGGTCATCATCCTGTCGACCATCTGGGACTTCAAGGTCTTCGCGCAGGTGTACCTCATGCCGGGCGGCGGCGGCGGAAACCGTCAGGTCCTGAACCTCGGCGTCTGGTCGTACGTGGAGTCCTTCGGGCAGAACCGCTACGGCTTCGGCGCCGCGCTCGCCGTCCTGCTCACTCTCGTGCTGATCGGCATCACGATCGTCTACATCCGCTCCCTCATGAAGGAGGACGAGCTGTGAACCCGCGCCCTCGGCTCCGTTCCCGCATCGGACTCGGCATCGGCGTCGCCGCGGTCCTGATCTTCACCCTGTTCCCCGTCTACTGGATGGTCTCCAGCGCGTTCGACGGCAAGGCCTCCAGCGGCGGCCAGTCGCTGCTCCCGCAGGAGTTCACGTGGGACAACTTCGCCTTCGTCCTCACCGACGGCGGATTCGGCACCTACCTGCGCAACTCGGCCATCGTGGCGCTCGTCACGGTGCTCGTGAGCGCGCTCGTCTGCCTGCTCGCGGCCGTCGCCGTCGCGCGGTTCCGCTTCAAGTTCCGCACCATGATCCTGATGATGATCCTGATCGTGCAGATGGTGCCGCTCGAGGCGCTGGTGATCCCGCTCTTCCTCCAGGTCAAGAGCCTCGGCCTGCTCAACAGCATCCTCGGCCTCATGGTGGTCTATGTGGCGCTGTCGCTCGCGTTCGGCATCTGGATGCTGCGCGGGTTCGTCGCGGCGGTCCCGGTCGAACTCGAAGAGGCCGCCTACATCGACGGTGCGAGCTGGTGGCGGATGTTCCGCTCGGTGCTGCTGCCCCTGGTCATGCCCGGCCTCGTCGCGACCAGCATCTTCAGCTTCATCACCGCGTGGAACGAGTTCATCTTCGCGATGACGATCCTCGGCGCGCAGACCGACCAGTACACGGTCTCGATCGGTCTGAAGTCGTTCTTCGGCCTGCACTCCAACGACTGGGGCAGCATCATGGCCGCGTCGACCATCATCACCGTCCCGGTCATGATCTTCTTCGTGCTGGTGCAGCGCAAGCTGGCCTCCGGCATGGTCGCGGGAGCCGTGAAGGGATGACCGACGACCTCGAGCGCCTCGCGAACGGCGTCCTGTGGCCGGGCTTCCTCGGCGCGGAGGCGCCGCAGTGGCTGCGTGACGAACTGCGCGACGGCCTGGCCGGCGTCGTCTACTTCGGACAGAACGTCGGCGATGGTCTTCCCGCCCTCAGCGCCGAGATCCTCGCCGCGAACCCCGATGCGCTGATCGGGATCGACGAGGAGGGCGGCAGCGTCACCCGGCTCGAATCCGCTACGGGGTCGACGGTGCCTGGGGCCGCGCAACTGGGGCTCCTCGACGACCTGGCCGCGACGGAGCGCACCGGCGCCGAACTCGCCAGACGCGTGCGTGCGGTCGGCGCCAACGTGGTGCTCGGACCCGTCGCCGACGTCAACACCGACCCGCGCAACCCGGTGATCGGCGTGCGGGCGTTCGGCGACGACGAAGCCCTCGTCTCCCGGCATGTGATCGCGACGATCGACGGCATCCAGGATGCAGGGGTCGCCGCGTGCGTCAAGCACTTCCCCGGCCATGGTGACACCCACATGGACTCGCATCACGCCCTTCCCGAGATCACGCTCGATCTCGAGGAGTTCGAGCGTGTGCACCTCGAGCCGTTCCGTGCGGCGGTCGACGCCGGCGTGGATGCCGTGATGACCGCGCACATCGTGGTGCCCGCCTGGGGCCCGCAGCCCGCAACTCTCAACCCGCGCGTGCTCGGGATGCTGCGCGACTGGGGCTTCGACGGCGTGATCATCACCGATGCCCTCGACATGGCTGCCATCAGGGAGACCGTGGGGCTCGGCGGGGAGCGGCCGCAGCCCTGGCCGCCGGTGCCGACCTCCTGTGCATCGGCAACCCGACCAATCCGGGCGACGCCGCGTCGTCCGATCAGGACGAGCGCGATTTCCACGCCACGAGAGACGGGATCGTTGCCGCTCTGCGTGACGGCTCGCTGCCGAGGGCACGTGTGGAAGAGGCAGCCGCCCGGGTCGCAGCCCTGGCCGCCAAGCTCCGCGCAGCCGCAGAGCACCGCCTCGACGCCCCCGACGACTTCGACGCCGCCGAGATCGTGCGCCGAACGGTGACCCTCTCCGGCTCCACCCTCGAGACGGCCACCGAACTCGCCGTCATCGATGCGCGCCGGCGCTCCACCCTCGCCGTCGACAGTGCGGGTTCGTACGTGGCGAACGCGCTGGCCGACGGCGGTCTGCGGGTGCGGCTCGACGTGGCCTCCGCCTCCGTCGCCGAGCAGGACCGCGTGGTGGACGAGGTCGCCGCGGCCTCCGGCACCACGGTCGTGCTGATCGATCGGCCAGACACGGATGCCGCGCAGCGCCCCTGGTCGAGCGGACAGCCGCCCGCGATCCGCGAGCCGTGGTGGTCAACGTCGGTCTCCCGACGCGGACGGCCCTGCCGCTGCCGACGATCGAGGTCGCCGCAGCCAGTAGGCTCGGTGCGCAGACGGCGCGTGACGCACTCCTGGGGCGCTTCGCCGTGCAGCAGAGGATGACCAGCGCCGGCTGAGACAGGACCCCCATGGACGATGACGTTCTCGCTCGGGTGCGACGCTCCCTGCCGAAGGTGAGCGCTGCCGAGGCGCGCGTCGCCGAGACGATCCTCGGCGATCCGACGCTCGTCGTCGACCTCGCGATCAACGACCTCGCCCAGCTGTGCCGCACGTCGCTGTCGACCGTCGCCCGCTACGCCCAGTCGCTGGGATACAGCGGCTATCGCGAGCTCCGTGTCGCGGTCGCCCGCGCGATCACGCTCGCGCAGGCGCAGCAGGCGCGGTTCGGTCTCGACACCACGGCGATCGATCCCGAGGACGGGCCTGCGGCGATCGCGGCGAAGCTCGCGGCGCAGGAGATCGACGCGATCGAGAAGACCGCCCTCGCTCTCGATCCCGTCGCGCTCGACCGTGTGGCCCGTGCCGTCGTCGACGCGCGACACATCGATCTGTTCGGGCAGGCGGCGTCTTCGCTCACCGCGCAGGACCTGCTGTTGAAGCTGTCTCGCATCGGCTGCTCGGTCTCGCATTCCCCGGATCCGCATCTCGCGGTGACGACGGCTTCGTTGCGGACGACGAAGGACGTGGCGATCGCGTTCTCCCACGGCGGCGAGACCGCAGAGACGCTGCGGGCCCTCGAGGTCGCGCGCGACGCGGGAGCGTTGGCGGTCGCCGTCACCGGCGTCGCCGACTCCCTCTGGCGCTGGCGGCAGATGTCGTGCTGCTCACCCAGGCGCAGGAGTCGCCGTTCCGGATGGCTGCGATGTCGAGCCGCATCGCTCAGCTCGCCCTCGTCGACGTGCTCTTCGTGCGGGTCGTGCAGCACAGGGGCGAGCCCGTCGCCGTGTCGTTGCAGCGCACACACGACGCGGTTCCGACACGGCGGCGCACCTGACCGCCGGCCTCCCGGAGGATCAGTCGACGTGGTCGCGGGTGCTAACCAGGGCTCTGGTCGCGATGCGATGCCCGCGGGCGAGACTGCCCGTCAGGGACAGGCCCGTGAGCACACCGGCGAGGAAGCCCGCCGCGAACGCATCGCCGGCCCCGATCGTCTCCACGACAGGGGCATCGAGCGCGTCGCTCTCGGCTGTCTCCGCTCCGTCGAAGGCGACGGCGCCTCGGGAGTCGGTGACCAGCAGATACCGGGGGTGCGGGAAACGTGCGCGCAGTTCCTGCGGGGCGCTGGTGCCGAACACCGCCTCGGCGTCAGGGCGCGTGCAGAAGACGACGTCTGCGCGACCGGCGAAGTCGGACAGGATCTCCCTGCCCTCCGCCTCGCGGCCCCGCCAGAGCGCCGGGCGCCAGTTCAGGTCGAAGCTGAGCAGTCGGTCGTGGCGCTCTTCGGCGAACAGCGCCTCTTGAGCGGCGAGGGTCGAGGTGGAGAGGGCGGGAGTGATCCCCGAGGTGTGCACGAGCGACGCCTCCGCGAGGAGCGCGGATGCCACCGGCCCCCTGAGCGTCTGCGGCGACAGAGCCGACGCCGCCGACCCTGAGCGGTAGTAGTGCATCGTCCCGTCGACGGCACCGTCCGTGCGCGCGGAGAGCTCCTTGACGTAGAGCCCGGTGGGTGCATCGTGATCGATCTCCACCGCGGAGTCGTCGACACCGTGCGCGCGCAGTTCGGCGGTCAGGAAGCGTCCGAAGCCGTCGTCGCCGACGCGGGACAGCACCGAGGTGCGGATACCGGCGGACGCCAGCGCGATCGCGGTGTTCCACTCGGCTCCGGCCAGGGATCGGTGGAAGGTCCGACAGTCCTCCAGCGGTCCGGCGGAAGCGGCGACGAGGGCGACCATGCCCTCGCCGAAGCAGACGGCGAGCGGGGAGGAGACGGGCACGATCTGGACACTACCGGATCGGCCCCGGTCGCGCCGATACCGGATCGCAACCTGGTTCCGTTTGGTATCTGCGGATCTGCTGGGTACCGTCGACTCATCACCGTCACCGAGGCGAAGACGCCGCGGGACGCGCAAGGAAGCGCCCGACAGGGAAGGTCACACAATGCACCAATCAGTCAAGCGTCGGCGAGGACTCATCGCCGTAACCGGAGCCACGATCGCGGCGATCGCCCTCGCAGGGTGCGTCGCGAGCGAGCGAGGGGACGAAGGCTCGGAAGGCTCGGGCGACGTCGACGGGACGTTCGTCTTCGCCGCGTCATCGGACCCGGCGAGCCTCGACCCCGCGTTCGCGCAGGACGGCGAGAGCTTCCGCGTCTCGCGACAGGTCTTCGAGGGCCTGGTCGGCACCGAGCCGGGCACCGCGGATCCGGCCCCGCTCCTCGCCGAGAAGTGGGAGTCGTCCGAAGACGGCATGTCGCACACGTTCACCCTCAAGGAGGACGTGACCTTCCAGGACGGGACGCCCTTCAACGCCGAGGCCGTCTGCGCGAACTTCGACCGCTGGTACAACTGGACCGGGCTGGCCGCGTCCGAGGCGTTCGGCTACTACTACAACAAGCTCTTCAAGGGATACGCGTCGAACGCAGCCGACGCCGTCTACAAGTCCTGCACCCCTGACGGCGACTACTCGGTCACGATCGAGCTGAACAAGCCGTTCGCCGGCTTCATCCCGTCGCTGTCGCTCCCGGCGTTCGCGATGCAGAGCCCGTCCGCGATGCAGGAGTTCGGCGCCGACGACGTCAGCGGCTCGGCCGAGGCTCCGCAGTTGTCCGAGTACGCGATGGGCCACCCCGTCGGCACGGGCCCGTACCAGTTCGACGAGTGGGCGCCGGGCGAGCAGGTCACGCTCAAGGCCTACGGCGACTACTGGGGTGAGGCCGGCCAGATCGACGAGATCATCTTCCGCACGATCGACGACCCGACCGCTCGCCGCCAGGCGCTGGAGTCCGGCTCGATCGACGGCTACGACCTCGTCGGCCCCGCCGACACCAAGGCTCTGGGCGACGACGGCTTCACGATGGTGTCGCGTCCGCCGTTCACGATCCTCTACCTCGCCTTCAACCAGGCCGTGCCCGAGTTGCAGGATCCGAAGGTGCGCGAGGCGCTGTCGTACGCCATCGACAAGGATGCGTTGATCAGCCAGGTCCTGCCCGAAGGCACCCAGAAGGCCACGCAGTTCGTGCCGGAGGTCGTCAACGGCTACAACCCGGATGTCACGACCTACGACTACGACCCCGCGAAGGCCAAGGCGCTGCTCGCCGAAGCCGGCTACGACGAGGCGAACCCGCTGAAGCTCACCTTCAACTACCCGGTGAACGTCTCGCGGCCGTACATGCCGGACCCCGAGCAGATCTACACCGTCCTCTCGTCGCAGCTGACCGAGGTCGGCGTCGAGACCACCCCGGTCTCGGAGGAGTGGGTCGAGTACCTCGACCGCACCACCGGCACGGCGGATCACGGCATCCACCTGCTCGGCTGGACCGGCGACTACAACGACACCGACAACTTCGTCGGCGTCTTCTTCGGGCAGAAGAGCTCCGAATGGGGTTTCGACAACCCGGAGCTGTTCCAGAAGCTCACGGAGGCGCGCGGCGTCTCCAACCTCGACGACCAGACGCCGCTGTACGAGGAGATCAACGAGATGGTCGCCGAGTTCATCCCCGGCGTCCCGCTCGCGCACCCGGCGCCGACGCTGGCGTTCGACCCGCGCGTGAAGAGCTACCCGGCCAGCCCGGTGAACGACGAGGTCTTCACGGACATCGTCCTCACCAAGTAGGCCCGACCATGTGATCGTCGTTCCCCGGTTCCTCCTTCGCGGCGGGACCGGGGAACGGCGTACCTTCTGATCGACGGAGATCTTCGTGCTGCGCACCATCGGCAGGCGACTGCTGTTCCTCATCCCCACCCTGTTCGGGCTCAGCATCCTGCTGTTCGCCTGGGTCAGGGCCCTTCCCGGCGGCCCCGCGGTCGCCCTTCTCGGCGAGAAGGCCACACCGGAGGCCATCGCCAGGGTCAACGAGCTCTACGGCTTCGACGAACCCCTCATCCAGCAGTACTTCACCTGGATCGGTCGCCTGCTGCAGGGCGATTTCGGAACGTCGATCCAGACGAACCGACCCGTGGTGGAGGAGTTCATGCGGCGCTTCCCCGCGACGCTGGAGCTCAGCGTGATGGCGCTCATCTTCGCGGTCGGCGTCGGCATCCCCCTGGGATACTGGGCCGCCCGCCGGCACGGGAAGTTCACCGACCACGCGTCGGTCGTGCTGAGCCTCATCGGCATCACGATCCCGGTGTTCTTCCTCGCGTTCATCCTCAAGTACGTCTTCGCCGTGCAACTGGGATGGCTGCCGTCGGACGGCCGCCAAGACCCGCGGATAGACGCGACCCATCCCACCGGTTTCTACGTGTGGGACGGCATCATCACCGGCGAGTTCGACGCCGCATGGGATGCGATCCTGCACCTGGTCCTGCCCGCGCTCGCGCTCGGCACCATCCCCCTCGCCATCATCGTCCGCATCACGAGGGCCAGCGTCCTCGAGGTGCAGAACGCGGACTACGTGCGCACCGGGCGGGCGAAGGGCGTCGGTGCGCCCACGTTGCGCAACCGCTTCATCCTGCGCAACGCGATGCTCCCGGTCATCACGACGATCGGTCTGCAGACGGGACTGTTGATCTCCGGGGCGGTGCTCACCGAGACGGTGTTCGCCTTCCCCGGTATCGGCTCGTTCCTCGCGAGGGCGATCTTCACGAGGGACTTCCCGGTGCTCCAGGGATTCATCATCTTCATCGCGATCGCGTACGCGCTGATCAACCTGGCGGTCGATGTCTCCTACAGCTTCATCGACCCGAGAGTGAGGGTGCAGTGATGTCCCTCGTCATCGTCCGAAAGGAGGCGGTCGCATGAGCATCGCCCTCCCACCCGCCCAGGGGCCGTCGGCCGAGAGCGGCGGCAGCATCGACACCGTCGCGATCGCGCAGGCCGATCTCAAGAACGGCTCAGGCGGATTCTGGCGCGACGTGTTCCGCCGACTGCGCCGCAACCCGACGGCCTGGATCGGCGCGATCATCGTGCTGCTGTTCTTGCTCGTCGCCGGACTCGCACCATGGCTGGCCCCTTACCCGGAGACCGCGCTGCCGGGGGCGAAGTTCATCACGCCGACGCACATCCCCGGCCCGGGGGAGCTGCCGGAGTTCCCGCTCGGTCTCGACCGCTTCGGCGGAGACGTGCTGTCGAAGCTCATCTGGGGCGCGCAGGCGTCGCTCCTGATCGGCGTCATCTCCACCGCGATGGGCCTGGTCGGCGGCATGATCCTCGGTCTCCTCGCCGGCACGTTCGGCGGGTGGGTCGACACCGTCATCATGCGCGTCGTCGACATCATCCTCTCGGTGCCGAACCTCCTGCTGGCGGTGTCGATCGCCGCGATCCTCGGGCAGACGCCGTTCGCGGTCATGATCGCGATCGGGGCGTCGCAGGTTCCGATCTTCGCGCGCCTGCTCCGGGCCTCGATGCTGCAGCAGCGCTCGAGCGACTACGTCCTCTCGGCGCAGACGCTCGGGCTCGGCCGCGGGCAGATCACCATGTCGCATGTGCTGCCGAACGCGATCGGTCCCGTGATCGTGCAGGGGACCCTCACGCTCGCGACCGCCGTGATCGATGCGGCGGCGCTGTCGTTCCTCGGGCTCGGCGGCGGAGGACCCGCGACGGCCGAGTGGGGGCGCATGCTCACCTACGCGCAGGCCGAGCTCGCGATCGCGCCCTGGCTGGCGTTCCTCCCCGGCATCTGCATCGCCATCACCGCACTCGGCTTCACGCTGCTGGGTGAGGCGTTGCGCGAAGCGATGGATCCGCGGACGAGGGCGCGATGAACCCCCGCGACGAGGGCGCCCTGTACGCCACGAAGGAGAATCAGATGTCGTCCGAACCGCTGCTGTCGGTCGAAGGCCTCGCGGTGGACTTCGCCACCATGGACGGTGTGGTGCACGCCGTCGAGGGCGTGGACCTCGAGATCCGTCCGGGGGAGACGGTCGCGATCGTCGGGGAATCGGGGTCGGGCAAGTCGACCACCGCGATGGCCATCATCGGCCTGCTCGCCGGCGGGGAAAGGTCGCGTCCGGAAGCATCCGTCTCGACGGGAAGGAGATCGCGCACGCGCCGGAGAACGAGCTGCGCACGATCCGCGGCCGCGACATCGGCCTCGTGCCGCAGGACCCGATGTCGAACCTGAACCCGGTCGCGAAGATCGGCACGCAGGTCGCCGAGACGCTGCTCGCGCACGGTCTCGCGACCCGGCAGAACGTGAACGCGAAGGTCGTGGAGGCGCTGACCGCCGCGGGCCTTCCCGACCCGGAACGGCGTGCGAAGCAGTACCCGCACGAGTTCTCCGGCGGGATGCGCCAGCGCGCACTCATCGCGATCGGTCTGGCGTGCAAACCGCGCCTGCTGATCGCGGATGAGCCCACCAGCGCTCTCGACGTGACGGTGCAGCAGACGATCCTCGACCAGATCGGGCAGATGACGCGGGAGCTGGGAACGGCCGTGCTGCTCATCACCCACGATCTCGGCCTCGCGGCCGAGCGTGCCGAGCGGTGATCGTCATGCATCGCGGCAGGGTCGTCGAGCAGGGTGCCGCGCGGCAGATCCTGGAGAACCCGCAGCATCCGTACACGCAGTCGCTCGTGAAGGCGGCGCCCTCGGTCGCTGCGGCCCGTCTGCAGCCGGAGGCGTTCCGGGTGCAGGAGCGGACCGCGGAGGTTGGTGTCGAGGTCGAGGCTGCTCCCGCCGACAACATCGTCGAGATCGAGAACCTCACGAAGGTGTACCCGGTGCGCGGTCGCGGTGAGGACTTCGTGGCGGTCGACGACGTGTCGCTCGCCATCCCCCGGGGGGAGACGGTGGCGATCGTGGGGGAGTCCGGGTCGGGCAAGACCACGACGGCGCGGATGCTGTTGAAGGTGATCGAGCCGACGAGCGGGCTTATCCGCTACGAGGGCAAGGACATCGCGTCGCTGAGCCGGGCCGAGACGAGGGACTTCCGCCAGCAGGTGCAGCCGATCTTCCAGGATCCGTACTCGAGCCTGAACCCGATGTTCACGATCGAGCGCCTGATCGCGGAGCCGCTCGACTTCTACAAGAGGGGGAGTGGCGCCGAGCGACGCGCGCGCGTGCGGCAGCTCCTCGACGACGCCCTGCCGCAGTCGATGCTGCGACGGTATCCGTCCGAGCTCTCGGGAGGACAGCGGCAGCGCGTCGCGATCGCCGCGCGCTCGCGCTGTCGCCCGACCTGATCGTGTGCGACGAGCCCGTCTCGGCGCTCGACGTCCTGGTGCAGGATCAGATCCTCACGCTGCTCGGAGATCTGCAACGCGAGTACGGCTTGAGCTACCTCTTCATCTCGCACGACCTGGCAGTGGTGCGACTGATCAGCGACTACGTGTGCGTCATGAAGGACGGCAGGCTCGTCGAGGCGGCCAGCTCGGAGGAGATCTTCACGAATCCGCGCGACCCGTACACGCGGCGTCTGCTGGCCTCCATCCCCGGCAACGAGCTCAACATCGCGTCGTGAAGCACCGGGCCGGGCGGGGTCCGGCCCGGTGCTTCGGTCCAATACCGCAGCATCCGAGATTGGTCAAGGACTGCGCTTGCCATGTCGCACAATCGTGCGTATAGTTGGTAGTTGCGCTCGCTTCTCCCTGCCCTCATATGGTGGTCGGCATTTCGTTGAGTTCTCGAGCGCACACTCCACCTGACGACAAAGGAATCGAGAAGCCCTGCGGGGCTCACGGAGGTTATTCCCTTGGCTGCTGCTCGCAACGCATCCACATCCACCACCACCAAGAACGGACGCGGAGCTTCCCGTCTTTCGTTCGCCAAGATCTCCGACACGCTGACGGTCCCCGACCTTCTCGCTCTGCAGACCGAGTCCTTCGGTTGGCTGGTCGGCAACGACGCCTGGAAGGCGCGCGTCGCCGAGGCCAAGGCGGCCGGTCGCACCGACGTCAACGAGAACAGCGGTCTGGGCGAGATCTTCGAGGAGATCTCTCCGATCGAGGATCTCGGCGAGACGATGCAGCTCTCGTTCACGAACCCCTACCTCGAGCCCGAGAAGTACTCGATCGAGGAGTGCAAGGAGCGTGGCAAGACCTACGCCGCTCCGCTGTACGTCGAGGCCGAGTTCATGAACCACCTCACGGGTGAGATCAAGACCCAGACGGTCTTCATGGGCGACTTCCCGCTGCAGACCGACAAGGGCACGTTCATCATCAACGGCTCCGAGCGCGTCGTCGTGTCGCAGCTCGTGCGCTCGCCGGGTGTCTACTTCGACAAGACCCCCGACAAGACCTCCGACAAGGACATCGTGTCGGCGCGCGTCATCCCGAGCCGCGGTGCGTGGCTCGAGTTCGAGATCGACAAGCGCGACCAGGTGGGCGTGCGCGTCGACCGCAAGCGCAAGCAGTCGGTCACCGTCTTCCTCAAGGCGCTGGGCATGACCAGCGAGGAGATCCTCGCCGAGTTCGCCGGCTACACCTCGATCGAGGAGACGCTCGCGAAGGACACGATCGTCACGAAGGAAGATGCGCTCCGCGACATCTACCGCAAGCTCCGCCCGGGCGAGCAGGTCGCCGCCGAGGCTGCCCGCGCCCTGCTGGACAACTTCTACTTCAACCCGAAGCGCTACGACCTCGCGAAGGTCGGCCGCTACAAGATCAACCACAAGCTGGGTCTCGACCAGCCCCTGACCTCGTCGGTGCTGACCGTCGAAGACATCGTGGCCACGATCAAGTACCTCGTGCGTCTGCACGCCGGCACCGAGGAGACCTTCACGGGCATCCGCGGCGGCAAGAAGGCCGAGATCCGTCTCGCGACCGACGACATCGACAACTTCGGCAACCGTCGCATCCGCGCGGTCGGCGAGCTGATCCAGAACCAGGTCCGCACGGGTCTGTCCCGCATGGAGCGTGTCGTCCGCGAGCGCATGACCACGCAGGACATCGAGGCCATCACGCCGCAGACCCTGATCAACGTGCGCCCCGTCGTCGCCGCGATCAAGGAGTTCTTCGGAACGTCGCAGCTGTCGCAGTTCATGGACCAGAACAACCCGCTCGCGGGTCTGACGAACAAGCGTCGTCTCTCCGCGCTCGGCCCCGGTGGTCTCTCGCGTGACCGCGCCGGCGTCGAGGTCCGTGACGTGCACCCCTCGCACTACGGCCGCATGTGCCCGATCGAGACGCCGGAAGGCCCGAACATCGGTCTGATCGGTGCGCTCGCGACCTTCGCACGCATCAACTCGTTCGGATTCATCGAGACCCCGTACCGCAAGGTCGTCGACGGTGTCGTGACCGAGCAGATCGACTACCTGACCGCTTCCGAAGAGGTCGACTTCAACATCGCGCAGGCGAACGCCCCGCTCGATGCCAAGGGTCGCTTCCGCGAGAGCCACGTCCTGGCCCGCCCCAAGGGCGGCAGCGGCGAGGTCGACCTGTTCGTCCCCGAGGAGATCGGCTACATCGACGTCTCGCCGCGCCAGATGGTGTCGGTCGCGACCTCGCTCGTGCCCTTCCTCGAGCACGACGACGCACAGCGCGCCCTCATGGGCGCCAACATGCAGCGTCAGGCTGTGCCGCTGCTGCGCAGCGACTCGCCGCTCGTCGGAACCGGTATGGAGGGCTACACCGCCATCGACGCGGGTGACGTGATCACCGCCGAGAAGCCCGGTGTCGTCTCCGAGGTCTCCGCCGACCGCGTCGTCGTCATGCTCGACGAGGGCGGAACGCAGGAGTACCACCTGCGCAAGTTCGACCGCTCGAACCAGGGCACCTCGTACAACCAGAAGGTCGTCGTCAACGCCGGTGAGCGCGTCGAGGTCGGAGAGGTCATCGCCGATGGCCCCGCCACCGAGAACGGCGAGCTGGCCCTCGGAAAGAACCTCCTCGTCGCGTTCATGACGTGGGAGGGCTACAACTTCGAGGACGCCATCATCCTGAGCCAGGACCTGGTGAAGGACGACACCCTCTCGTCGATCCACATCGAGGAGTACGAGGTCGACGCCCGCGACACGAAGCTCGGCAAGGAGGAGATCACCCGTGACCTCCCCAACGTCAGCCCCGAGCTGCTGAAGGACCTCGACGAGCGCGGCATCATCCGCATCGGCGCCGAGGTCCGCCCCGGCGACATCCTCGTCGGCAAGGTCACGCCGAAGGGTGAGACCGAGCTGTCGGCCGAGGAGCGTCTGCTCCGCGCGATCTTCAACGAGAAGAGCCGCGAAGTCCGTGACACCTCGCTGAAGGTGCCCCACGGCGAGCAGGGCACGATCATCGCCGTCAAGGAGTTCAACGCCGAGGACGGCGACGACGAGCTCGGCTCCGGCGTGAACCGCCGCGTCGTGGTCTACATCGCCCAGAAGCGCAAGATCACCGAGGGTGACAAGCTCGCCGGTCGTCACGGCAACAAGGGTGTCATCGCCAAGATCCTCCCGATCGAGGACATGCCCTTCCTGTCGGACGGCACGCCGGTCGACATCGTGCTGAACCCGCTCGGCATCCCCGGTCGAATGAACTTCGGCCAGGTCCTCGAGACCCACCTCGGGTGGATCGCCAAGCAGGGCTGGAAGGTCGAAGGCACCCCGGAGTGGGCTGTGAAGCTCCCGAAGGACGCGTTCGAGGCCGCCCCCGGTACGAAGGTCGCCACCCCGGTGTTCGACGGTGCGAGCGAGGAGGAGATCGCCGGTCTCCTCGACGCCACCACCCCGACCCGCGACGGCGTGCGCCTGATCGACTCGAGCGGCAAGACGCAGCTGTTCGACGGTCGCTCGGGTGAGCCGTTCCCGGCTCCGATCTCCGTGGGCTACATGTACATCCTGAAGCTGCACCACCTGGTCGACGACAAGATCCACGCGCGCTCCACGGGTCCGTACTCGATGATCACCCAGCAGCCGCTCGGTGGTAAGGCGCAGTTCGGTGGACAGCGCTTCGGTGAGATGGAGGTGTGGGCCCTCGAGGCCTACGGCGCCGCATACGCGCTCCAGGAGCTCCTCACGATCAAGTCCGACGACATCCTCGGCCGCGTCAAGGTGTACGAGGCCATCGTCAAGGGCGAGAACATCCAGGAGCCCGGCATCCCCGAGTCCTTCAAGGTGCTCATGAAGGAGATGCAGTCGCTCTGCCTGAACGTCGAGGTCCTCTCGGCCGACGGCACGCTGGTGAACCTCCGAGACACCGACGATGAGGCGTTCCGCGCCGCAGAGGAACTCGGTATCAACATCTCCAGCCGCTTCGAGGCCGCCTCGATCGACGAGATCTAATCCGCAGGTGTGCCCGGGATCCACCTCCCGGGCACACCGAAGCAGACTTCTCAAAAAGAATTTCCGACACAGGAGAACTAGTGCTCGAGTCCACAACTTTCGATGAGCTTCGCATCGGCCTGGCGACCGCAGACCACATCCGCGCTTGGTCGTACGGCGAGGTCAAGAAGCCCGAAACCATCAACTACCGCACACTGAAGCCGGAGAAGGACGGTCTCTTCGGAGAGCAGATCTTCGGCCCGTCCCGCGACTGGGAGTGCGCCTGCGGCAAGTACAAGCGTGTCCGCTTCAAGGGCATCGTCTGCGAGCGCTGCGGCGTGGAGGTCACCAAGAGCTCCGTCCGTCGTGAGCGCATGGGTCACATCGAGCTCGCCGCTCCCGTCACCCACATCTGGTACTTCAAGGGTGTTCCCTCGCGCCTCGGCTACCTGCTCGACATGGCGCCGAAGGACCTCGAGAAGGTCATCTACTTCGCCGCCTACATGGTCATCTCGGTCGACGAGGATGCTCGTCACCGCGACCTGGGCACGCAGGAGAACAACATCCGCCTCGAGCTGAAGACGCTCGGCGACCGCCGCGACTCCAAGATCGCGGAGCGCCTCGCCAAGCTGGAGGAGGAGCTCGCTGCTCTCGAGGCAGAGGGTGCCAAGGCCGACGCCAAGAAGAAGGTGAAGGACGCCGCCGAGAAGGAGATGTCCCTCATCCGCAAGGGCGCCGACGAGCAGATCGCCAAGCTCGAGCGCGTGTGGGAGGACTTCCGCACGCTCGAGGTCGGTGCGCTCCGCCCCGAGGACGACGTCTTCCACGAGCTGCAGGACCGCTTCGGTCAGTACTTCGAGGCCTACATGGGCGCCGAGTCGATCCAGCGTCGCCTCGCCGCCTTCGACCTTGACGCCGAGGCCGAGAACCTGCGTCTGCAGATCTCCGAGGGCAAGGGCCAGCGCAAGATCCGTGCGATCAAGCGCCTCAAGGTCGTCAGCTCGTTCCTCGAGACCGGCATGAGCCCGGCCGCGATGGTCCTCGATGTGGTTCCGGTGATCCCGCCGGAGCTGCGCCCGATGGTCCAGCTCGACGGTGGCCGCTTCGCGACCTCCGACCTGAACGACCTGTACCGCCGCGTGATCAACCGCAACAACCGTCTTCGTCGTCTGATCGACCTCGGCGCCCCCGAGATCATCGTCAACAACGAGAAGCGCATGCTGCAGGAGGCCGTCGACGCACTGTTCGACAACGGTCGTCGCGGTCGTCCCGTCACCGGCACCGGCAACCGTGCTCTGAAGTCCCTCAGCGACATGCTGAAGGGCAAGCAGGGTCGTTTCCGTCAGAACCTGCTCGGCAAGCGCGTCGACTACTCCGGCCGTTCGGTCATCATCGTCGGCCCGCAGCTGAAGCTGCACCAGTGCGGTCTGCCCAAGCAGATGGCGCTGGAGCTCTTCAAGCCGTTCGTCATCAAGCGCCTGATCGACCTCGGTCACTCGCAGAACATCAAGGCGGCCAAGCGTGCCGTCGAGCGCACCCGTCCCGAGGTCTGGGACGTGCTCGAGGAGATCATCCGTGAGCGTCCGGTTCTGCTGAACCGTGCACCCACGCTGCACCGCCTCGGCATCCAGGCGTTCGAGCCGCAGCTCGTCGAGGGCAAGGCCATCCAGCTGCACCCGCTCGTCTGCGCGGCGTTCAACGCCGACTTCGACGGTGACCAGATGGCTGTCCACCTGCCGCTGTCGGTCGAGGCCCAGGCCGAGGCCCGCGTGCTGATGCTCGCCTCGAACAACATCCTGAAGCCGTCCGACGGACGCCCGGTCACCCTGCCTTCGCAGGACATGATCATCGGTCTGCACCACCTGACCACGGTCAAGGAGGGCGCAGCCGGTGAGGGCCGTGCGTTCGGTTCGGTGGGCGAGGCGATCCTGGCCAAGGACGAGGGAACCCTCGACCTGCAGGCGAAGATCCGCATCCGCATCCCGGGTCTGACGTTCCTCGAGGGCGAAGCTCCCGAGGGCTACGAGCGCCACGGTCTCGTCGACGCCTCGCTGGGTCAGGCGATCTTCAACGACACGCTGCCCAAGGGCTACCCGTTCGTCCGCGAGCAGGCCGACAAGAACAAGCTGTCGCAGATCGTCAACAAGCTGGCCGAGGAGTACCCCAAGGTCGAGACTGCTGCATCGCTGGACCGCATCAAGGACGCCGGTTTCTACTGGGCAACGCGCTCCGGTGTGACCGTCGCCCTGAGCGACATCCTGACCCCGCCGAACAAGGCGGAGATCGTCGCCGGCTACGAGAAGCAGGCCGCGAAGGTCCAGTCGCAGTACGAGAAGGGTCTGACGACCGACTCCGAGCGTCGCCAGGAGCTCATCAAGATCTGGACCGAGGCGACCGACGAGGTCCAGGCCGCGATGAAGGCCAACTTCCCCGAGGACAACACCATCAACCGCATGGTGTCGTCGGGTGCTCGTGGTAACTGGCTGCAGATCCGGAACATCGCCGGTATGCGTGGTCTGGTGAACAACCCCAAGGGTGAGATCATCCCGCGTCCGATCATCTCCTCGTACCGCGAGGGTCTGTCGGTGGCGGAGTACTTCATCGCGACGCACGGTACCCGTAAGGGTCTGGCCGACACCGCTCTGCGTACCGCCGACTCGGGTTACCTGACCCGTCGTCTGGTGGATGTCTCGCAGGACGTCATCATCCGCGAAGAGGACTGCGGCACGTCGAAGGGCCTCGAGCTCCCGATCGCTGCTCCGAACTCGCAGGGTGAGCTCGTGCGCGACGCGAACGTCGAGAACTCGGTGTTCGCTCGTACGCTGGCCTCCGACGTGGTCGACAGCAAGGGCGAGGTCCTCGCCTCCGCCGGTGACGACGTGGGTGACGTGCTGATCGACAAGCTCGTCGCGCTGGGTGTCGAGAGCATCAAGGTGCGCTCGGTCCTGACGTGCGACTCCGCCGTCGGTGTCTGCGCACAGTGCTACGGCCGTTCGCTCGCGACGGGCAAGACCGTCGACATCGGCGAGGCCGTCGGCATCATCGCGGCCCAGTCGATCGGTGAGCCCGGTACCCAGCTGACGATGCGTACCTTCCACACCGGTGGTTCGGCGTCGGCGGATGACATCACGCAGGGTCTTCCCCGCGTGCAGGAGCTCTTCGAAGCGCGTACCCCCAAGGGCGCGTCGCCGATCGCCGAGGCCGATGGTCGTATCGCGATCGACGAGACCGACAAGGGCAAGAAGGTCATCCTCACGCCCGACAGCGGTGAAGAGCCGGTCGTCTACCCGGTGCTGAAGCGTGCGACGCTTCTCGTCGAGGACGGGCAGCACGTCACGGTCGGTCAGCCGATCCTGGTGGGCACGCTCGACCCCAAGGAGATCATGCGCGTCATGGGTGCTCGCGAGGTGCAGCGTTACCTCGTCGGCGGCGTCCAGGGCGTGTACCGCTCGCAGGGTGTGCCGATCCACGACAAGCACATCGAGGTCATCGTCCGTCAGATGCTCCGCAAGGTCACCGTCGTCGATCACGCCGACACGACCCTGCTCCCGGGTGAGATGGTCGACCTCAAGCGCTACCAGTCGATCAACCGCGAGGCCGTGGCAGAGGGCAAGCGCCCCGCGTCCGGTCGCCCTGAGCTGATGGGTATCACGAAGGCGTCGCTCGCGACCGAGTCGTGGCTGTCGGCCGCCTCCTTCCAGGAGACGACCCGCGTGCTCACCGAGGCTGCGATGCAGGGCAAGCGCGACCCGCTGGTCGGTCTCAAGGAGAACGTCATCATCGGTAAGCTCATCCCCGCCGGAACGGGACTCTCGAAGTACCGCGACGTCACGGTCGAGGCCACCGAGGAAGCCAAGAGCGAGCGCTACCCGAACCGGATCTTCGCATCCGATGGTGCGTACGCGGACGGCGACTTCGGTTACGTCGACTTTGACGCGTTCTCGACGGACGACATCACGCCCGGTACCTACAACTGATCGTGTACTGAGTGACGCAGAAGGCCCCAGGCGATTCGCCTGGGGCCTTCTCCGTGTCCGCTGCGTAGGCGTGCGGGGTGCTGCCGAGTTCACCGGAAGCTGCCGAGTGCACGGGCGAGGTGCGTCGTGAAGCCGTGCGTTCGAGGCGAAGCCGTGCGCTCGTCGCGAAGCCGTGCGGTCGAAGTGGCGGCCGGAGCGGTGCGCCGCATCGTCGCACGATAGTGTCGGCGGGTGAGCAACGAGACTTCCCCCGCTGATTCCGTCGTCGTGATCGGCGATGCCCTGATCGACGAGATCCACGACGAATCCGGCGTGCGCGAGTTGGTCGGGGGAGCGGCGCTCAACGTGGCTGTCGGGCTCCGCCGGCTCGGAGTGCCGGTGACCCTCATCGCGATGGTGGGCGACGACGAGGCCGGAGATCACATCCGCGAATACCTCGCCGACTTCGGGGTCGGACTGATCGCGAGTGAGGCACCGCGCGGGTCGTCGCGGGCGGTGGTGCGGCGAGCCGCGAACGGTGAGCCCGAGTACGTGTTCAACGATGCCGCGCAGGGCCGGAGCATCCGGTACTCCGATGCCGCATGCGAGGCGATCGCCGACGCAGGACTGACCGTGATCAGCTGCTTCCCCTTCGATGTTCCCGCCGAGGTCGACGCGCTGGCCGCCGCGCTGTCAGGTGCACGGGTGGCGATCGACCCGAACCCGCGCACCGGGATGCTCCACGACCGTGCGGAGTTCGTGCGGGGGTTCGAGCGCCTCGCCGCGGGTGCGCAGATCGTGAAGGTCGGTGCCGATGATGCGGCGATCCTCTACGACGGGGACCTCGACGCATTGCGCTCGCGATTGCGCGGACTCGACGTCGGCGCGGTGCTGGCGACAGCGGGAGCGGAGGGCGCGGTGCTCGAGACGGATTCCGGTAGCGTGTCCGCCCCGATCTCGGACCTGCCGGGGCGAGTGATCGACACGGTGGGCGCGGGCGATGCGACGCTCGCGGCGGTCGCCTCGGGACTCGTCTCAGGATCCCCACGCCTGCTCGACGACTGGCGCGACCTGCTCCTGCGCGCCATGGACGTCGCCGCCGCGACCTGTCGCGCCGAGGGCGGTCTGCTGCGCACGCCGGAGTCGCTCGCCGACTCCGGGCGAGGGATCCACGGCAGCTGAACGTTCGATTTCATCCGACCGCGTCTGGCGGGTATGATCAATACTCGTGCCCCCGGTTGGCTGTTCAAGTCGGACGGGTGCGCTCTGGCGAGTTACCCAAGCGGCCAAAGGGATCTGACTGTAAATCAGACTGCTCTGCATTCGGGGGTTCGAATCCCTCACTCGCCACCATCACCGCACGGCTTCCACGTCCGCAACGCGTGACACCGAGGCCCTTCGTCCGTCACACTGAGTCCCATGGGATCAGCGTTGACCACCATCGGACTCCCCGTCGCCCTGGGCATCATCATGCTCGGGCTGGGACTCAGCCTCACTCTCGCCGACTTCGCGAGGGTGCTGAAGCAGCCGAAGGCGGTGATCGTCGCGCTGCTCTGCCAGCTCGTGCTGCTGCCGGCGATCTGCTTCGGGCTCGTGCTCGCGTTCCAGCTGCCGCCCGTGCTCGCGGTCGGCATGATGATGCTCGCCGCATCGCCGGGCGGGACGACCGCGAATCTGTACAGCCATCTGTTCCGTGGCGATATCGCGCTGAACATCTCGTTGACCGCCGTGAACTCGGTGATCGCGGTGATCACGCTTCCGATCATCACCAACCTCGCGATCGCGTACTTCCAGCCGTTCGATGACCGTCTGGGCCTGCAGTGGTCGAAGGCGCTCGAGGTGTTCGCGATCGTGCTGCTGCCGGTCGCGCTCGGCATGCTCGTGCGACGTTTCTGGCCGCGATTCGCCGCAGGCATGGACAAGCCGGTGCGTATCGCCTCGGTGATCATCCTGGTGGTCGTGATCGCGGGTGCCGTCGCCTCGAACTGGATGCTCCTGGTCGCGAACTTCACGCAGCTCGCCCTCATCACCGTACTCTTCTGCCTGATCAGCCTCGCGATCGGCTTCCTCGTTCCGCGGATGCTGCGGGTGGGGAAGCGACAGGCCATCGCGACGTCCTTCGAGATCGGGATCCACAACGCCACTCTGGCGATCGTGATCGCGCAGTCCGTCCTGGGTTCGGTGGAGTTGAGCCTGCCCGCTGCGGTGTACGGCGTGCTGATGTTCTTCATCGCGTTCGGGTTCGGGCTCCTGATCCGAGACCGCGATGCGACGGCAGATGCACCTGCGGTCGGCACGACTTCATAGACTGGACCGATGCGACCGCTCACCGAAGCCGACGTCAGGGCATCTTTCGTCAACGCGGATGCCGACGAGCTGCGGGTCATGGAGATGCCGCATGACTTCCTGCTCGTCGACTGGGACTACCTCGACTTCTTCGCCTGGCAGGATCCCTCCGCCAGCCGCCGCGGCTACGTGCTGATCCCCCACGAGGACGATGTGGTCGGCATCGTGCTCAGGGCCACGGAGACGAGTCGCATCCGCACGGGCATGTGCAACATCTGCCACACGATGCAGCCAGGAAACCAGGTTGCGCTCTTCTCGGCACGACGCGCGGGGGAGGCGGGGCGTCGAGGCGACTCGTTCGGCACGTACATGTGCGCCGATCTCTCGTGTCACGAGAACGTGCGGCTGGCGCACCCGCTCGCACCGAACGAGGTCAGGACGCCAGGGCAGGTCGACTTCCGTCTGGACGGCACGCGTCGTCGGATGGAGAGCTTCGTCGCGCAGGTCTGGGAGCGCGTCTGATCGCGGTTACGCTGGAGCCACACGTCCTGTGCTCGAAGGAGATGCCATGAGTGATGCCATCCTGTTCGCCGTCGAAGAGGGAATGGCCCGGCTCACGCTGAACCGCCCCGCCCGCCTCAACGCGTTCAACGCCGACCTCGCGCACGCGTGGAAAGAGGCGACGGCCGAGGCGACCTCGCGCCCCGACGTCAAGGCGATCCTCATCGATGCCTCGGGCCCGGCATTCTGCGCCGGCGGCGACGTGATCGACATGGCGACCACGATGGGAGCATCCGGCAGCGAGATCACTGCTCTTGCCGAGGTGATCAATGCCGGTATCCGTTCGCTCACCGAGTCGACGGTTCCGGTCGTCGCGGCCGCGCACGGCACGACGGCCGGCGGTGGACTCGGCATCCTGCTCTCCAGCGACTACGCCGTGGTCGGGTCGCGCTCCAAGCTCGGCAGCCTGTACGCCAACATCGGCCTGACGCCCGACCTCTCCGTCTCGGCCCAGCTCGCCCGCGCCGTCGGCCAGCGTCGTGCGCTGCAGCTCGTGCTGCAGGATCGACTCCTCTCGGCCGCTGAGGCTGTCGAGTGGGGTCTCGTCGCAGAGGCTGTCGCCGGTGAGGACGCCGCAGCCGAAGCCGCCCCCTCGTGCGCGCTCGTGGCGAGGAGATCGCGCGGTTCTGGCTCGCGGGAGCAGCCGACGCCTACGGCCAGGCGAAGCGGCTCGTGCGTTCGCAGCCGGAGCGTTCCTTCGTGGAGCAGTTGAGCGAGGAGGCCCGTTCGATCGGCGCTGCGCTCGAGACCCCGGACGCCCAGGCGAGGGTCGCGGCCTTCGCCGCGGCGTCGGCCAAGAAGGCGGGCTGACTTCTTCTGCGCGATCACTCACGGAGCGTCGACTTTCCCCATCCTGAGCGCCCGCCGCGGCATCGGGCGACGCGCGTGGCAGGATGAAGGCATCGCCGCTCGACGAGAGGATCGCCATGTCCCAGCCGGACATCACCACGCAGCAGCCGCAGGGTGAGAAGAAGAACATGTCGCTGCTGATCCGGGGCTCGCTCTGGATCGCCATCGGCGCCCTGATCGCCGCGGCACTCGTGTGCGTCGTCTGGGTGCTCATCGGAGACCAGGACGGCCTGATCGGCCGCGCCTTCCTCACGATCCTGCTGTTGGCGGCTTTCGCGGGGATCGCCATCCTCGAAGCCGGCCTCGCGCCGAACAGGCCCGACTGGCTCCAGCTCGCGAGCATGGTGAGCTGGATCGTCGCGCTGCTCGTCGGCGCCGTGAAGATCTGGCTCCCCGAAGACGGCATCTACTTCGGAGCCGAGCGATTCTTCCAACTCCTGCTGGTCATCGCGATCCTGCAGCTCGCGCTGCTGCACGTGCGTCTGTTCACGGCGGCCGCGCAGCGCCACGTGACCACGTTCACGCGGGTGATCTTCATCGTCACCATCACGTTCCTCGCCGGTCTCGTCGGCATGCTGGTGTTCTTCCTCGCCTTCCCGCACACGTTCCACTACGGCGAGCTGTACTGGCGGATCGTGGTCGCGCTCACGATCCTCGTCGCCGTCGGCACCACGCTCATCCCCCTGCTGAACGCGCTGTTCGCGCCGAAGAAGAAATCGCCGGCCGTCGCGTCTCCTGCGGGAGCGCCGAGCTGGCCCACCTATGCCGACGGCATCACTCCGCTGCCCGCGCTGCCCGACGCCTCGCCCGACTGGAACGCGTACTACACGGGTATCCGACCGCGCCGCAGCAGGCCCTCCCGTCGCTGCCGGCTTCGAGCTTCCCGGTGGTGCCACAGCCCGCGCCGCCCCAGCCCGCTCCGCAGTTCGCGCAGCCAGACGCGACGGCGGCGCCGGCAGGCGGACACCCTGTCCCGCCTGTCCCGCCCGTCCCCGCCTCCGAGGAACACCCGCCGGTGCCGACGCAGAGCGAACCGCCCGCGTTCCCGCCGCCGCCGCCCGCCCCGCAGCCGCCGTCCCGGTGACGCGCACGGTGACTCCGGCAGGAGAGCTCAGCGAGCTCGCGACCGAGATCGCTCGTGAGGCAGGGGCTCGCTCGCGCCCGGCGGATGGAGGGCGTGCGACTCGCTGCGACGAAGTCGACTCTCGCCGACATCGTGACCGAGGCCGACCGCGAGGTCGAGGACCTGATCCGCCGACGTCTCCGCGCGGCGCGACCCGGTGACGGGTTCCTCGGTGAGGAATCGGGTGCGGAACCGGGGAGAGCGGCATCACGTGGGTCGTCGATCCGATCGACGGCACGGTCAACTACGCCTATGGACTTCCCGCATACAACGTCAGCATCGCGGCGGTCAGCGGCGAGCCCGCGCCGGAGTCGTGGGAAGCGCTCGCCGCCGTGGTCAACGCACCGGCTCTCGGCGAGATCTACACGGCGGCTCGTGGGGAAGGCGCGTGGTCAGGAGGACTCCGGCTGGCTGTGACCGACGAGACGCCAGCGGGTGCCCTTCTCGGCACCGGCTTCGGCTACGACCCGCGACCCATGACGGCGACCTCGCCACGGTGCGGCGCGTGATGCCGATCGCGCGCGATCTCCGGCGCATGGGAGCTGCAGCGCTCGACCTCGCCTACGTCGCCGCCGGCCGTCTGGACGGCTTCTTCGAACGCGGGCTGCGCCCGTGGGATCACGCTGCCGGCGCTCTCCTGATCGAGGAGGCCGGTGGGGTGGTCTCACGGATCGACGTCGAGTCGCCGCGGCCGATGCTGATCGCGGGTGGGCGCGACGTGCACGCCCGCCTGCGCGACATCCTGACGTCGAAAAGCTGACTGATTCATGGCTTTCCCAGGGTGATCAGGGTAGTGTTTTACCCGATCGTTACTTTCGCCACCCGAAGGTGAAAGTCTGAGTTTGCGCCCCCGAGCACGACGCACGACCGAGAGAAACGCTTTGCCCTTCGAGAAAACCCAGGCTGCCTCTGCGCCCACGCGCCGATCCAGCCGACTCCGCACCGAGGCTTCCCCGACCTCCGCGGCAGGAACGACGGCGCACATCTCCGCCGCTGAGTCCGCAGCCGTCGCGCTCGCCGCGGTCGCGCCGCTCTCGCGTCGTGCTGCTCGGCAGCAGGCTGCCGGCGACACCGTCGCCGAAACTCCCCTCGAGCCGTTCATCGCCGCGACCCCTGAGCCGATCATCGCCGACGTCCCCGTCGTCGCCGACACGGTGGAAGAGTTCGTCGAGGTCCCCACCGCATCGGGCGACGAGGTTGCCGCTCCGTCCAGCGAGTCCGAAGAGTTCGTCGTGGACACGGATCCGACGCAGGAACTTCCCCTCGACGATCAGGCCGATCCCTTCGAGCGCGCATCCCGCGCCTTCCGCACGGGAGCAGTGCGCACCGTCGCCGCCTCTGCGCGGTCGTCGCGCGCGCAGGAGTCGACCACATCCGATTCCGAGGCTTCCGCCCACGTGGCGAGCCGTCGCCCGCGGAACATCCGCAAGGTCGTGACGCTCGGAGCGACCGTCGGCGTGATGAGCCTGGCGGGTCTCCTCGCCGTGTCGATGACGCTTCCGGCCGAGGCCGTCGCCGCAGTTCAGGGCGGCTCGACTGCCCGCACATCGCTGGTGTCCACCGCCGCTGATGAGGCCGGCGACGCCGCGGCCGCCGAGATCCAGGCTTTCGTGGCTCCCGCAGGTGTCGAGAATGATTCGCTCGCCCGGGCCGACGACTTCAGCACGGTCTCGCTCGTCCAGGTCGCCGCCGAACAGGGCATCAACTATTCGGGCGAGATCTTCACCAACGACCCCGATGCTGCTATCCAGTGGCCGTTCCTGGTCGGCGTCGGCATGAGCTACGGCTACGGCATGCGCAGCGGCCGCCTGCACGAGGGCATCGACTTCGTCCCCGGGAACGGCGCGCCGATCCAGGCCATCGCGGATGGCACCGTCCGCATCGCGACCGAGCAGGGCGGCGCCTTCGGTGTGACCGTCTACATCGACCACGTCATCGACGGCGAGGTCATCACGAGCCACTACTCGCACATGCAGTACGGTTCGCTGCAGGTCAAGGCGGGCGACAAGGTCACCGTCGGTACGGTCGTCGGGAAGACCGGGAACACGGGTCGTTCGTACGGCGCGCACCTGCACTTCGAGCTCATCGTCAACGGTTCGACCATCGACCCGATGCCGTGGCTCAAAGCCAACGCCGGTCGGACCTCGTACTGACGGTCCGGATTTCATGAGGACGCCACAGTGATGGTATTCTCGTACGGTTGCCCCGCGAGGGGCAGCACGCCCCGATAGCTCAGTGGCAGAGCACTTCCATGGTAAGGAAGGGGTCGTCAGTTCAATCCTGACTCGGGGCTCGCAGCATTCTTCTCACGCGGACGGATGCCTCGCGGCAGGGTAGCTCAGCTGGTTAGAGCGCACGACTCATAATCGTGAGGTCGCGGGTTCAAGCCCCGCTCCTGCTACAGAAACACCTGGTCAGCCCCGGATTCGTCCGGGGCTTTCTGTGTTCTGGTTCACCACACGCCGCGCATGCTCCGAAGAGTCGATTCCCGAGGACCGTGTCTAGGGTGTCTGCAGCACGGCTGCCACCGAGCTTCTTTGACATGTCGGTTCCATCGTCAACAAGGGATCTGCGTGGCCGAGGTGCTGCGCGATGTCGCGAGGCCCCGCAGCGGGACACTGCAGGGGGCAGCGGTGAAGCTCGCGACCAGAACGCAGTCGCGAGCTTCACCTAACTAAGCAGACACTGTTTCGGCAGCCAGCGTTGGCGAGAGGTCAGTGCGGGGCGCCGCGGCTCGGTTGAGGGCTCGCCGTGTGAGTCAGCGGCCGTTCGCTGCGAGAACCCGGGGGTCACCGCGTTTGGTTGCGCATGATCGGCTCGGATGAGCCCTTCGGCTCCTCCGCCAGCGCAGTGGAGTCGCCCGGAAGTCCTATGCCGGCGTCTGCCGTCGCGTCCATGGCCACGAACGACTCGCGACGCGTCTCGGGTGCCCAGAGCCAGCAGACGATGCCGCCGATGAGGAGCACGCCGACGCACGCGAACAGGGCGGTGTTGATCCCGGCACCGGCGACGACGATCGGCAGCAGGAAGGTGCTGGTCGCGGATCCGAGGCGGCTTCCTGCGGTGACAAGGCCCATACCCGACCCGCGCACCTCGGTGGGGAAGAGCTCGGGCGGGTAGATGAATTCCAGGTTTGCTGCCGCAGCGAGTATGAGCGCGAAGCTCGCGAACAGGATCACAGCGATGATCGGGCTCAGCGGTGCGAGCAGGACCAGAGCTGCGAGGAAGACCGCGCCGGTGAAGAACGTGCTGATGAGGAACGAGCGCCGGCTGAGGCGGTCGACGACCACGAGACCCAGGATGGCGCCGGTGAGCAGGAACACGTTGTACAGCGCACCTGCGGCGAGGCTGTTCGTCACGCCGAGGGACGACATCACGAGCGGGGAGAACGTTCCGAGCGCGAAGTACGGGATCACCTGGCAGACGTAGAACACAATGCCTACGATGGTGCGGCGTCGGTAGATGGGGCTGAAGAGCTCCGTGTAGCGCGACTGGGTGCGCACCGTGCTGACGGCGGCGGTGACGGGCGGCGGTTCGACGTTCGGTCCCGCGACGCGCCTCACGATTGCCGCAGCCTGTGAGACTTTGCCGTGGCGGACGAGCCAGAGCGGGGACTCGGGTACGCCGAGTCGGACGGCGAAGACGAGCAGCTCGGGGATCGCGCTGGCGATCAGCATGTAGCGCCACGGCTCGTCTCCCAGGCTTGAGAGCAGGAAGCCCGCGAGGTAGGCGAAGACGTAGCCGGCGGCCCATGCGACGGCGAGCAGGCTCAGGAGGCGTCCGCGGAAGTGGCGCGGCGCGTGTTCTGTGACGAGGGTCTTGCTGACGACGTAATCTGCGCCGAGCAGCAGTCCGATGATGAGTCGGATCACGAGCAGCTGCCAGGCCTCCTGCACGAAGAACTGTGACAGAGAGCAAAGCGCGATGAAGAGCATGTCGAAGCGGAAGATCTTGCTTCGCCCCATCCGGTCCGCGACGGGGCCGGTGATGAGCGCGCCGAGGAAAAGCCCACCGAGGGTGGCGGCGCCGAGCATGCCGATCAGCAGTGGGGTCAACTGGAGGTCGTCTTTCGCCGAGGCGAGGACGATGCCGACGATGCCGAGCACGAAACCGTCGCTGAACTGCCCGCCCGAGCCTGCGATGGCGACGCGGACGTGGAACTTGTTGAGAGGGATGTCTTCGTACTTTGTCGTAGCGCTCATCGCGCCACCTCCGCGCGGTCTGCTGCCCATGTCGAGCGGACCTGATCGGCGGCGATGTCGTAACCCTGTTCTGCGGCGAGGGTGACCCACTTGTCGAAGCCGGCGTCGGCGTTCGACGCTCGGCGGGCACCGTCCCAGGTCAGCTCGCGGATGCACCGCTCCGCGAACACGGTCGCGGAGGAGGCGATGTCGTCGAGGATGTCGATCAGCGCGTCCATGATGATCGGCTCCATGACGTTCAACTCGAGCTCGCCTGCGGCCGCGGCGGCCTCGATGGTGTGGCCGGCGCCACGGATCCGATAGCTCAGCTGCATGACATACTCGGGGATGGCGGGGTTGATCTTCCCCGCCATGATTGAGGAGCCTGCCTGGACGGCGGGCAGTCGCACTTCCGCGAACCCGCCTCCCGGCCCGGAGGAGAGCAGTCGCAGGTCGGCGGCGATCTTCGCCATCGTCAGCGACACTCGCACCCCTGCGGACGCGATCGCCGCGTACGGGTCGAGATGAGCGAGTGCATCGAACAGGTCATCGCTCGAGGTCAGAGGCAGTCCCGTCAGACTGGCGAGTCCGGTAACTGCGCGCTCCCGGTAGCCGTCCGGGGCCCCGATACCCGTTCCGAGAACTGTGGCTCCGAGGGGGACGGAGGTGAGCTCGTCGACGGCGGAGCGCAAGCCCGCAGCCGTGCGGCGGAGCGCGGTGGCATGTGAGCGGTGGGTCTGCCCGACGGTGAGTGTCACGGCATCCTGGAGGCACGTGCGTCCGAGGCGAACTGTGTCGTCGTACTCCGCAGCTTTGCTGTCGAACGCGTCGATGAGGTCGTCGAGAGCCGCCAGGGGGTGGGCAGCGAGCTCAAGGACCGTGAGCGCCATGGCGGTGGGGTAGGTGTCATTGGTTGACTGCGACGCGTTGACATGGTCATTGGGGTGCACCGCCATGCCCGCGATTTGCGACGCCCGCGCCGCGATGACCTCGTTGACGTTCATGTTCGTCGTGGTGCCACCGCCTCCGAGCACCAGGGCGGTCGGGAACTCGCGATCATGAAGACCGGTCGAGATCTCATCGGTCGCCGCGATGATCGCCCGCGCGATCGACTCGTCGATCACACCGAGCTCGCGGTTCGCTCGTGCGGCCGCAGATTTGACAGCCGCATAGTTGCGAACGAGTGCGGGAACATCGCCGAGTCGGCGGCGCCCCGGCCCGAAGTTGAGGATGCCGAGCTTGGTCTGGCGACCGTAGAGCACACTGTCCGGATGACTGCTGAGGGGTTCCATGAGGACTCCGCTTCTTTGCGCGTGGGTGGAATAGAACGAAGGTAGACGCGCGGGGGTCATGACAACCACACGCGTTGCTGTCAATGCACCAAAGAAGCCACTTTTCTCAGCGATTGTCTTACGGTGGTCCGAAGTGTTGCTGTCACACCAACAAGGAGTCGTTATGACAGATTCAGTTGCCGAGCGCGTCGCTGCACTGCTGCTCGCCTTCGAAACCCCGGACGGGGCCCCGCGATCGGTCAGTGAGCTCTCGCGCGCCATCGGACGAGAACGCAGCCAGGTCTCGCGCATGCTGAAGTCGCTTGCCCGTGGCGGGCTGCTCGAACAGGACGAGATCACTCGGACCTATCGTCTGGGCTGGCGTCTTCGTGTGCTCGCAGCGTCCGCAGGCAATGACCTCCTTGTGCGAGCGAGCAGACCCGTCCTGCAGCGACTGGTCGCCGCGACCGGAGAGGTCGCTCTACTCTCCGTCCAAGAGGGAAACCGCAGCCTCACCGTGCATCGCGAAGAGTCGCAGCAGTCCCTGCAAGCTGGCGGGTGGGTCGGACGCCGATCACCACTGCACTGCACCGCATCAGGGCGTGCATTGCTGTTGGACAGCGACGATGAGCACGTCGAAAGTCTCACCGCCCCGGACCTCGCCACGACAGTTGGAGGACCCGCCGCGCCCCGCGACCTCCCCACACTGTTGCAGCGTCTTCGGGACGACCGTCATCGCGGGTACAGCGTCGCGTCGGAAGAAGTCGAGGTAGGCCTCACTTCCATCTCAGCACCGGTGCGTGACCGTCACGGCCGCATCGCCGGGGTCATCAACGTCTCGGGTCCCACGCAGCGCGTGGCCGACCGAGTCGACTCCATCGGCGACCTTCTCCTGCGCGCAGCCGCATCGGCGATGAAGTCATTCCGCTCGTCTCAGGCAAGTTGAAATCTCGACATTCATCGTCGCGGCCAGGACGGTGGACGCGTCAGCTGAGGCATCGCTCGATCTCCATTTCCACTGCCCCTGGGGATTCACCGCGGGCCGCGAATGACTCGGCTACCGTGGCAGCGTGATTGCTCGCCAGCGGCACGCAACGCCTTTCGAGGCCCTCAGGTACTCCCCGATATCCCCGATGCGTTGGGGAAACCAATCGTGAGTCGAGCGCGGTCTACCGTTGGGGGCGGGTGCGATCGGCGAGGGCGGTACTGATGAGCGCACGGACTTCGACGTCGTCGTGCGCCCCATCCGTCGCGTACGGCGTCCAGCGGTCCAGCTGTGACAGCACCCACTCCCAGTGCGCGAGTCGCAGAGTGATCGGCAGCAGATGCTCGCGAGGCGGCCATCCGTATGCGTCACGGTCGCCTTCGTATGAGGCGGAGCCACGCCATCCGGCGTCGCGGATGCAGGATGCGGCGATCACGGAATCCATGAGGCCCTCCACGACGTCGACCGCCATCGAGTTGTCGACGCACCCGTCGACGCGGTGCCACAGCCGGACGGGGATATCGATCGTCAGATAGTGCACGCCGTCATCCTGCCAGAGGCTTGCGGACGGGAATGATCAGCGTGGCACGTCGGGGTCGACCATGACGGAGTGTCCAGGACGGCTCGCCGCGGGGGTGCGCGTGACAGGAGGCCACACGACGAGCAGGAACGCGGCGAACGGACCGAACAGCAGCGTGAGGAGGAACCAGGCCCACGCGGAGCGGTTACGGGTCCGGGCGAACCCGCCCGCGAGGATCGCCACGGTCAGCCACATCCCCGACACGACGGTTGCGAGATACTCGACAGTCATGCTTCGAGACTACGTTCCCGACCGTGTGCCTCCCGGACGCGTCCGCGGATGAAGAAGAGCAGCACGAGCCCCACGATGATCACCGCGATGTTGCTGAGGTTCGCGATGCCGGTGAGCGCGCCCTCGGCGGGGTGGGCGACCTGCAGGAAGACACCGGGGTCGGTGCTGGCGTGCAGCAGGATCGGGGTGATGATCGTGCCGGTGACCCTCATCGCGAGGTACATGCAGATGCCGAACGCGAACGTGTAGACGAGCTGGATCGCCGTCGCGAACAGGTCCTGTCCGCTCAGCAGGTTCCCCGAGTGAAGCCCGGCGAACACGCCAGCGGAGATCACGGCGACCACGATCTCGCGGGAGCCGGCTCTGCGGAGCAGGTTCACCACGAGACCCCGCGTGAGCACCTCCTCGGCGAATCCGATGAGCAGGCCGGCAAGGAGCCAGGTCGCCACCACGTCGAAGCCCGTCTCGGCATAGTCGATCGTCGCGAATCGCAGGATGTTGAAGAGCAGCACGACGACGATCGCGATCCACATCCAGCCGCGTCCGCGGATCGGCTGCGCGCCGAACACCTCATGCCACCATCCCACCGAGGCGATGAATCCGACGAGGAGAAGTCCGCCCACGAGCAGAGGGAGCACGTAGTAGACCACGACGGCCGCGGCGCTGTTCGGATCGTCGACCAGCGACGTCAGGGGAGTGAACGCGAGCGAGAGTCCCTGGTAGAGGACGAAGTACACCACGGCGAGCAGGAGTGCGCGCCACCAGCCGCCTTTCTCCCAGAAGCGCTTCCAGGCGGTCGTCGTGCGCGAGTCAGACATGGGGGCTCCGAGCGGCTGAGGATCGTCGATTGGTCGTCAGTCTGACGTAGGGACGCTCTCTTCGTCCATGCGTCCGCGTCCGGAGGGTCAGCGCGAATCTCTCGCGGAGCCCTTCGTGCCGCGCACCGGAGGGAGGTGCGGGATCGGTATGGGACGGGTGGCCCGGGAGGCGTCCTGGAACCTCCGTACGGCGTCGAGCACGTCTTCGGGGGAGGAGTACCGCAGGGCGAGCGGAAGATCGCGCCTCCAGAGCACCTCGACCTCGGTCGGTGCGTCTTCGAAGATCGTGCAGACGACTCTGCGGTGATCGTTCTCGGAGTAGTGCAGATCGTGGATCGCCCAATCGTTCGCGCTGACCTCGATCAGCGCGAACCTTCGGTCCGGATCGTGCTCCATCATTCTCCTCGCTCGTCCCCAGGATGAACCATGACCCATCCGCGCGTCCGAGGGGAGCCCCTTGACAGAAAGCGAGAGGCCCCCGCCCCGTCGGGGTCGAGGGCCTCTCGTCTCAGCGGGCCGCCGGGGTCGAGCCGGTGTCGGTCGAGCGGATATCCGCCGCGGAGACGGGTTCGCCGCCCCCGCGCAGCTCGGCTTCCAGCCGCTCGGCCTCCTCCCCGCTGATCGCCTCGCCGCGAGCGACCAGACCTGCCTGGTCGGACAGGGGGATCTGCTTGAGGAACAGCGAGAGGAGCAGCGCCAGTGCGATGAACGGCACGAGGTACCAGAAGACGGGTGCGAGGGCGTCGGCGTACGCGGTCACGATCCCCTCGCGCACCTCGTCGGGGAGCGATCCGAGAGTCGACGGGTCGATCGTGGACGCTGCCTGGGAGGCATCATCGGGAGAGGCTCCGGCGTCGGCGAAGACACCGAGGAGGTTCTCGGTCAGTCGCGTGGTGAAGATGGTCCCGAAGACGGCCGTTCCCAGCGATGCGCCCACTTCGCGGAAGTAGTTGTTCGTGCTGGTCGCGGTGCCCAGCTCACCCGCCGGGACGGCGTTCTGCACGACGAGGACCACGACTTGCATGATGAGGCCGAGCCCCGCGCCGAAGACGAACAGGAACACGCAGATCAGCCAGATCGGGGTCGATGCCGACAGTGTGGTCATCGAGATCATCGCGATGCCCGTGATGATCGTGCCGAGGATGGGGTAGATCTTGTACTTGCCGGTCTTGGAGATCGCGATGCCCGAGAAGATCGACGTTCCCATCAGGCCGACCATCATCGGGATCATGAGCAGGCCTGAGGCCGCAGCCGACGTGCCCGACGACATCTGCAGGAATGTGGGCACGAATCCGATCGCGGCGAACATCCCGATGCCGAGCACGAGCCCGATGGCGGTGGCATTGACGAAGATCGGGTTGCGGAACAGGCTCAGGGGGATGATCGGGTCCTGCACGCGTGACTCGGTGATGACGAATGCCGTGGCGGCGACCACGAGACCCGCACCCCAGGCCCAGGTGGCCAGCGAGTCCCATCCGAACTCGGCATCGCCACCGAAGTCGGTGAAGAAGATCAGGCACGTGGTGGCGATCGAGAGGAAGATCACGCCGAAGATGTCGATCGGCTTCTCGGCCTTCTTGCTCGGCAGCTTCAGCGCCACGAGGGCGATGATGAACGCGGCGATGCCGACCGGGATGTTGATGTAGAACGCCCACTGCCAGGTCATGTGATCGACGAAGAATCCGCCGAGGAGCGGACCGGCGACGGCGGAGAGACCGAAGACGGCGCCGAGGGGGCCCATGTACTTGCCGCGCTCGTTGGCGGGGACGATGTCGGCGATGATCGCCTGCGAGAGGATCATGAGCCCGCCGCCGCCCAGCCCCTGCAGCGCGCGGAACACGACGAACATCCAGAAGTCGGTGGCGAATGCGCAGCCGACCGAGGCCAGGGTGAACAGCGCGATCGCGACGAGGAACAGGTTGCGGCGCCCGAGCACGTCGCCGAACTTGCCGTAGATGGGCATCACGATCGTGGTGGCCAGCAGGTAGGCGGCGGTGATCCAGACCTGGTGGTCGACGCCGCCGAGCTGACCCACGATCGTCGGCATGGCGGTCGACACGATGGTCTGGTCGAGGCTCGAGAGCAGCATGCCCGCGATGAGGGCGCTGAAGATGATCCAGATGCGGCGCTTCGTGAGCAGGAAGGGCGCATCCTTCGTGGCGGTGGTGGACATCAATGGTCTTTCTGTGACGGTGCGTAGAGGGAGCGGGCGAGCTCGAGGCGTCGGGCGATGAGCTCGCCGAACGTCTCGGTCGACTGGTGGTGCAGCAGTTGGTCCATGCTCATCCGGATCAACGCGCCGACCGTGTGCACGATGACCTCGGCGCGGAGTTCGGCGTCGACCGTCTCGGAGGTCCGACGGAGGATGAGTCCGATGTCGCGGCGCTCGTTCTTCGCGAGCTGTTCGAAGGCGGCCTTGAGCAGCCGCGGCTCCTGCTCGATCACGGCGAACATGGCCGGCGCGTCGTCGACGGGGTTGAAGAGCTCGAAGCGACCGATCGTCAGCTGGAGGAAGTCGTCGAGGAGATCGCCGCGCTGCGAAACGAACTCCTCCTCGAGCGCCTCCTGACGGGAGTCGATCGTGGTGAAGCCGAAGACGGCGTGCTCTTTGCTCTCGAAGTAGTTGAAGAAGGTGCGCCGCGAGACCCCGACCTCGGTGCACAGCTCCTCGATCGTGAACCCGGCGAAACCCTCGCTCGCCGTCAGCCGTCGCGCGGCATCCGTGAGTGCGCGAGACGTCTCCCGCTTGCGCTGCTCCCGCAAAGAATCTGCACTGTCATTCATAGAGTGCAATATTGCACTCTGTTCCTTGGAGTGCACTGTGAGTCGGCGAAACGGATCCGGATCTTTTTTGTGACATCCGACGCTCGGCACACGTCCTAGTGGTGTCGCAGCACTGCGGCCCGCGCTCCGACCGGAGACGGACACACGGATGAAGGAGCTCACGATGGCGAACGTGACTGGTGGCACCCAGCCCAAGGCTCAGGTCGTCGCACCGCAGCTGGGGACTGCTGCGGGCAAGACCACGATCGAAGACGCGGTGGTGGCGAAGATCGCCGGCATCGCAGCGCGCGAGGTCAGCGGCGTCTATGCACTCGGCGGGGGCGCCGCACGCATGGTCGGCGCGATCCGCGACGCTCTCAACACGACCGATCTCTCGCAGGGGATCAGCGTCGAGGTCGGCGAGACCCAGGTGGCGGTCGACGTCACGATCGTCGCGGAGTATCCGGTGTCCTTGCAGAAGGTCGCGGACGAGGTCCGCGTGGCCATCCACCGCGCCATGGTGGAGCTCGTCGGCATGGACGTCGCCGAGGTCAACGTGACCGTCAACGACGTGCACATCCCCTCCGATGACGAGGGCGATGACACGCAGGAGGCGCGAGTCCAGTGAGCGCGTCGGTGATCGGCGCGGCGGCCGCAGCGGTGCTCGCGCTGACATGGGTGGCGTTGGGCTTCTGGGCCTTCCTGCTCGTGGCCGTCGCGATGCTCCTCGGCGCGGTCGCCGGCCGCATCATCGACGGCCCGATCGACGTGCGCGCTCGCCGAGGTCTTCCGGGGCCGGCGCTCGTCGTCATGACGGGCGACGGTGCAGCCGAGGCGGCGACGGGCGGCGTCTCGGGAGCACGACCTTCTCCGCTCGGGCCCTGCAACGACTCGCCGTCGGCATCGTGCGCGACGCGGCAGGGGTCGCGGTCCGCGACGTGGGGGTGCAGCTGTCCGACCATCGTGGCGCATTGCGGATCGCGGTCGCCGTGCCGGTCGCCCGCGGGGGCGGGCAGACGTCGAACCTCGTCGAGCAGGGTGACGCGCTTCGACGGGCAGTCATCGACGGAATGAGAGACCTGGCGGGACGAGACGTGAGGATCGTGGACATCCGATACGCGGGAGTCCGCAGGAGCAGAGAGACGAGGGTGAGATGACGAACGAGCAGGCGACGTACCGGCGTGTTCTCCGTCGGGAGACCCATGCGCCGCGCACGATCCCGGCGACCGTGGTCGCCTCGATCGGGGTCGTGCTGCTCCTCGCCGCACTGGTGGGCGGCGCGTGGTGGCTCATCGATGAGGCATTCCGCGATGCCCTCGCCCGATGGTACGGCGCGCTCGACGCTCCCGCACAGCTGGCGGTTCCGATCGGGGTGGGGGTCGCTCGTGGTCTGCGCGATCGTCCTCCTCGCTCTCGCCCTGCTGCCGGGGCGGCGCGCTCGGCGATCCCGCACGACGGAGCGGAGCGCCCTCCTCGTCGACGACGGTGTGATCGCCGACTCGGTCGCCCAGGCCGTGGCACGCCGCACCGGCGTCGACCGTGGTCGGGTCGCCGTGACGGTGGGCCGACGCATGGTGGCGGTACGGATCACGCCGACCAGCGGCATCCCCGTGGATGTCGGGGCCGCGGATGCGGCGGTGAACGACGTCCTCACGGGGATCGGGTTCGCCGCGACGCCGCGAGTCAGCGTGGAACCCGACGGAGTGATCGCATGAACGCGACCAATCGTCTCGCCAATCGCGCGCTGCTCTTCGTCGCCGGAGTGATCCTGCTCGTCTTCGGCGTCGGGGCCCTCGCCGCCGCGATCGTCGTCACCGGGGAGGCGCCGGACTGGATCCGGCGTCCGGCGTCCGCCGTGATGGACCTCTGGGGCGCGTCATCCGCGTGGACCTGGCAGGTCGTGGGTGTCGGTGCGGTATCCGCCCCGGTTGTCCTCGCGGCGGGGGATGCCTCGTCCTCACCGTGGTCCTGCTGGTGTTCCTCGGAACGCGCAGACGCGGCGGCTCGAAGACGGTGCTCGAGATCGACGCCGAGGGCGGCCGCACGGTGGTCGATCGGGACGTCGCCGAGAGCCTGCTGACCGACCCGCTGGTGCGACGCCCCGACGTGCTCTCGGCGCGCACGGGGGCGTATCGCATCGGGGGATCGCGCGCCGTCGAACTCGCCGTCATCGTGCGGCCGGGAGCCCCGCTGGGTGCGGTCGTCGATGCGGCCGAGGCGGCCATCCGTGAGTGGGACGAGCTCCTGGGGGAGCGGATACCCATCATGCTGCACCTGTCCGACCGACGATGGCGTGACGCGTTCCGCTCGCCTCGAAGGGTGCAGTGACCGCGCAGGACGCACAGACGCACAGGCGGGGGCCTGGGTGAGGACTCGATTCCGACAGTCGGGATCGATACGGGAAAGGAGACGCCATGGGTGCGGAAGACAAGATCAAGGCCGCTGCGGAGAAGGTCGCCGGAAAGGCGAAGGAGACCGTCGGCAAGGTGACGGGCGATGACAAGCTCGTCGCGGAGGGAAAGGCCGAACAGGCCAAGGGTGATGTCCGTGATGCCGCTGAGAACGTCAAGGACGCTTTCAAGAAGTGACGGACTCGGGGAGGGGGTCATGCGAGTCCCTCCCCGATCGCTCCCAGGTCGGTGCGAGATCATCCGATCCGGTGAGGCGTCCGTTCCGAATCTCTCAGGGGATCGGACCGAGGGGTGGGGTGGATGGAAGACGAACGCTTTCGGAGAGCGCTCGAACACGCGGACGACGGCATCGTCGCCGGACGCGCGATGGACGGCGACGTCGAGGCGTTCGCCGTCCTCGTGCGCAGGTACACGCCGATGATGCGGGCGTACACGCAGCGGATGCTGAACGCCTCTGCCGACGTCGACGACGTCGTGCAGGAGTCGTTCGTCACGGCGTGGCAGCGGTTCGGGGAACTCGAAGACCCCGGGAAGGTCAAGAGCTGGCTGATGAGGATCGTCAGCCGGAAGGCCGTGGATCGCATCCGCGCCATCCGCCCCGCTGTCGACATCGACACGATCGATCGTCCGGCGCCGCTGCATGCATCACCGTCGGCGATCGTCGAGGTGAGAGCGGGCGTCGCGGCTCTCAGCGCGGCGCTCCGCGAGCTCCCCGATGCGCAACGCGAGTGCTGGGTCCTGCGGGAGATCGGCGGCTACTCGTACGAGGAGATCGCCGATGAACTCGACATCCCCGTCACGACCGCCCGTGGCCTGTTGGCGCGGGCGCGCAGATACATGATCGTGCGGATGGAGGAGTGGCGATGACCGACGAGAGAGAGACTCCTGACGTGCGCCGACTGGGGCTGGAGCCCACCGATCTCGACGGGCACACGCTCGACGAGCTGACCGACTATCTCGATGCGGGACGACAGCCCGCCGACCGCTCCATCGACGAATCCCCCGGCTGTCAGCTGGCGCTGGACGCTCTGGAGCGGCTGCACGGACTCGGGGCGGAACTCATCGCCGCCGAAGCCGCAGCCGAACGGGAGGTCGACCAGGGCTGGGTCGACCGGATCCTCAGCGGCATCGCCATGGACGCGCGTGCCGGACGACGCATCCGCTTCGACTCCCCGGATCCGACCGCCGACCTCGGCATCACGGAGGGTGCGATCCGGGGACTCATCCGTTCAGCGGAGCGTGCCGTGCCGGGTCTGCTCATCGGGCGCTGCCGGCTCGACGGAGACCTGACCGAGCCGGGTGCGCCGGTTCGCGTGACCATCGACGCGAGCGCTCTGCACGGTCAGCCGATCCCGCTGATCGCCGAGCAGCTGCGCGCCGAGGTCGACCGCGACCTCCGCGCGCACACACCCCACTGAACGTCGTCGCGATCGACATCGCGATCCGAGACATCCGGGAGGTGTCCTCGTGGACGCAGGAGAGCTGATGACGCCGGACGCGCGCACCGAACTCGCCGTTCACATCGAGGAGGCGGTTCGCGCGACGCCGGGGGTGCGCGCCGTGTTCCGCTCTGGGTCGCTCATCTCCAACCTGCTGCGCGCCGGAGCGGCCGCGCTCGGCACCCGCAAGGACGACGAACCGATCGTGGCCGTCGTCTCCTCGGGCGATGGAGTCGTGGTGGAGGCATCCATCGGGGTGGATTCCGATTCGCGGTCGGAGGACATCCTGCGTGCGGTGCAGGCCGAGATCGACGCGATCCTGGTGGAGCGCGGCGTGCGGCGGCAGAGCATCACCCTCACAGTGGTGCACGTGCAGCCCCGCGAGGCGGCCTGAGCGGAATCGCGTGACGACGGTGTGCCGCGGACGACGATGTGCCGCTGACGACGGTGTGCCGCTCCCCGAGGAGAGCGGCACACCGTCGTGGGCAGCGATCAGGCCGCGGCGCGCAGCCCCTCGACGAGGGGTGTGGTGGGACGGCCGATGAGCCGTGCGAGCGTGCCGTCGGAGTCGGCGAGGGCGCCGTTCTTGATCCCGGCATCGAGTGCGGCGACGAATCCGGCCGTGCCCTCATCCAGCCCGGCTTCGCGGAGGGCTGCGATCTGGGCGTCGGCGTCGAGCGGCACGAAGGAGACCTCGCGACCGGTCACTTCGGAGAACGCGGCGGCCAGGTCGGTGTACGTCCAGGCGACATCGCCACCGAGCTCGTAGACCTCGCCGACGTGGCCGTCTTCGAGCGCCACGACGGCGGCGGCCTCGGCGAAGTCCTTGCGGCTGGCCGAGGCGACGCGTCCGTCGCCGGTGCCCGCGGCGAGCACACCCGTCTCGGCGGCCCTGGCGAGATCCGCGACGTAGTTCTCGGTGTACCAGTTGTTGCGGAGGATCACGGCAGGCAGCCCCGCGGCGGCGATGAGCTCCTCCGTCGCCTTGTGCTCCGGTGCCAGGACGAGGTCGCTCGTCGTGGCCTTGGGGGCGCTCGTGTAGATGAACTTGGAGACACCCGCAGCCGCGGCCGCGTCGATGACCACCCGGTGCTGTGCCACTCGCTGCCCGACCTCGGATCCCGAGACGAGCACGACGGTGTCGACGCCGTCCACGGCGGCGGCGACCGAAGCGGGGTCGGTGTAGTCGAGGTGCACGACCGGCACACCCAGGTCGGCGCCCTTCGCGGTGTCGCGGGCCCCCGCGACGATCGACTGGGGGTCTGCTCCGCGCTCGATCAGGCTGGAGATGATGAGGCGACCGAGGTTGCCGGTCGCGCCGGTGACGAGGATGGTCATGAGGGTCCTTTCGTAAGTGACACCCTCGACAACCCGTCGACCGGGTGAGAACATTCCGCCCAAGGGGTACCCACTTTGACGTAAGGTACCGACATGACGGTAAGTTTTGCCCAGATAAAGGAATCCACGCCGTTCGTCTTCGACCAGAACTGCGGCACGCGCGTGATCCTCGACCACATCATGAGCAAGTGGGGCGTGCTGGTGCTCTCCCCCCTGTCCGACGGCACGCACCGATGGGGGGAGCTCCGCCGCGAGGTCGACGGGATCAGCGAGAAGATGCTCGCCTCGACGTTGCGCACCCTCGCGGAGGACGGACTGGTGCATCGGGAATCGTTGCCGACCGTGCCGCCGCACGTCGAGTACAGCCTGACGCCGCTCGGCCGCGACCTGATGGAGCGGATGCTGCCGCTGATGGCGTGGGTCGCTGACCACGCCGACAGCATGCTCGATCGCGTCTGATTGTGCGGAATCCGTCGCCGATGAGCGCAGCTGGCTGCGGATTCGGAAGGTTCCAGAAAGAGATTGACGCGATAACCGCAGTGGCCGTACTGTTCTGAACATGGCAACGACGCCCATTCACCTTGAACGACCCGACGGCAAGGGACTGGCTGCAGGCACGCTGGGCCTGTGGGGATCCACCGTCATCGGTCTGGCCTCGACGGCACCCGTCTATTCGCTCGTCGCGACGCTCGGCTTCGTGGTGCTCGCCGTCGGCGCACAGGCGCCGATCGCGTTCATCATCGCCTTCGTCCCGATGCTCCTGATCGCGTTCGCCTACCGCGAGCTCAACAACGCCGTCCCCGACTGCGGCACCACGTTCACCTGGGGGACGAAGGCGTTCGGGCCGTGGGTGGGCTGGATGGGAGGCTGGGGTGTCGCGGTCGCCGGAATGGTGGTCCTCGCGAACCTCGCCCAGATCGCCTCCGTCTACTTCTGGTCGCTGATCGGACAAGACCTCGAGAACAACGACTGGCGCGTCGTCGTCGTGGCCGTGATCTTCATCGCCGCCATGACCTGGGTCAGCTGGCGCGGGGTCGAGATCGGCGAGCGCATCCAGAACATCCTGCTCGGTATCCAGTACCTGGCGCTGGCGATCTTCGTCGTGACCGCGCTGTGGCAGTTCTTCGCCGGCACGGCGCCGAACCCGACCCCGTTCGACTGGGAATGGATGAACCCCTTCGCGTTCACAGACTGGTCGGGCTTCACCGAGGCCATCCTGCTCGCCCTGTTCATCTACTGGGGCTGGGACACCTGCCTCGCGCTCAACGAGGAGACCAAGGACCCGAAGCGCATCCCCGGCCGCGCCGCGCTGCTGACCACCGTGATCCTGCTGTTCACGTACGTCGCGGTCACCATCGCGGCCATGATGTACGCGGGACTCGGGGAAGACGGCACAGGGCTCGGCAACGAGGCGAACGCGGACGACTTCTTCCTCGCGATCAAAGACGGGCTGCTCGGCCCGTTCGGCTGGGTGCTTGTGGTGTCGGTGATCATCTCCGCGATCTCGTCGACCCAGACCACGATCCTCCCGACCGCACGCGGAACGCTCGCGATGGGCGTCTATCGCGCCCTCCCTGCGCGGTTCAAGGACGTGCACCCCACGTACAAGACCCCGTCGTTCTCGACCATCGTGATGGGGGTCGTCGCCTCGGTCTACTACATCGGCATGACCCTGATCAGCGACAACATCCTGCAGGACTCGATCCTGTCCCTCGGCCTCGCGATCGCGTTCTACTACGCCATCACCGGCTTCGCGTGCGTGTGGTACTTCCGGAAGGATCTGACCGCTTCGCCGCGGGAGTTCTTCTTCAAGGGGCTGTTCCCGCTGCTCGGCGGCGTCATGCTGACGTGGGCGTTCGTGCAGTCCGCGATCGACATGTGGGACGTCGACTACGGGTACACGGTCCTGTTCGGCATCGGCGGCACGTTCGTGATCGGCGTCGGCTCGCTCGCGTTCGGCCTGGTGCTGATGTTCGTCTGGTACCTGTTCCCGCGGTCGAAGAGGTTCTTCCGCGGCGAGAGCCTCAACCGTGACACCGAGGTGATGGTGCCTGATGAGCCGGCGGTGACCATCCGCTCGATCGACGGCGGCATCTGACACCGCCGGTCACCGCGGCCATGCTGTCCTAGGCTTGCTCCGTGCGCATCCGGCTCGACATCGCCTACGACGGCACCCACTTCCGCGGGTGGGCGAAGCAGCCGACGCTGCGGACGGTGCAGGGAACGCTCGAAGCGGCCCTGGCCCGGATCCTGGGGTCGGATGTGCAGCTCGTCGTCGCCGGCCGCACGGATGCGGGCGTGCATGCGAGCGGACAGGTCGCGCACGTCGATCTCGACGAGAAGCAGTGGTCGCGCATCGAGGCCCGGAACGGACGGGCTCCCCTGGAGCCGGCCGAGACCATCGCCGGTCGCATCCGCGGGGTGCTCGGCGCATACTCCGACGTCACTGTCGCTCGTTCGTCGCTCGCGCCGGAGGGCTTCGACGCCCGATTCTCGGCCGTCTGGCGCCGCTACCGCTATCGCCTCGCGGACGCACAGGCCGGCTTCGACCCGCTGCGACGCCTCGACACGACCAGCATCCGCGGCCACCTCGACGTGGAGGCCATGGATGCGGCGGCGCGGACGCTCATCGGACTGCATGACTTCGCCGCGTACTGCAAGCCCCGCGAAGAGGCGACCACGATCCGCACGCTGCTCGACTATCGGTGGTCGCGCGACGCTGAGGGAGTTCTCGTCGCCGAGGTCAAGGCCGACGCGTTCTGCCACAGCATGGTCCGCGCACTCGTCGGCGCGTGCGCGGCCGTGGGGGAGGGGCGCCTGGACGTCGACGACCTGGTCGTGCTGCGCGACGCCCTGACGCGCACCAGCGAGTTCAAGGTGCTGGCCGCCCGGGGCCTGATCCTCACCGAGGTGGGGTACCCCGCAGACGAGCTGCTCGCGGCACGCGCGGAGCAGACGCGGGCCCGTCGCGATCGAACGAGCGGCTGAAGACGCGATGGCGACGCGGGGTGGCGAGCGGCGGGGAGCATTCGCCGCGGCACTGCGCGCAGCGATCTCGGAGCGGGGTATCACGCTCGCGCGGCTCCAGCAGCAGCTCGTCGACGACGGCAATGCCGTGTCGATGGCGACGCTCAGCTACTGGCGCTCGGGCGACCGCCAACCGGAAGGTGCCCAGTCGCTGAGCGTCGTCGAGGGCATCGAGGATCGTCTGCGGCTCGGTCGCGGTCATCTGAGTGCTCTGCTCGGACCCTCTGTGCGGCTCGGATCCATCCCCCCGCCGCGGCTGCCGTTCGACGAGGAGCGTGAGAACCGCGAGACCGCGGAGACTCTGGCGGCCCTGCGTTCCACTCCACAGGACACGCTGCGCGACCTGTCGACGCAGCTGACCGTGCAGGTCGGGGCCGACGGAGCCGTCGAGCGGACCGTGATGCGTTCGCTCGTGCAGGCGACACAGGGCGTCATCACCGAGATCCCCCTCATCGACGTCGCGCCGGCGGAGACCGCGATCCTGTCCATCATCTCCGACGTGGTCGGAGGGCGCGTCGACCGCGAGTAACTGCATCCAGGACACCTGTTGTCCGGTGTGGTGATCGCGCTCGATGACCCCGTCACCGTCGGCGAGACGACCCTCCTCGAGTTCACGGAGACCTTCCCTGCCGGGTATCCACCGAGGCAGTCGGCATGGCACGCGACGTCGCGACCGGCCAGGGAGACGCTCATCTGGGTGCTTTTCCATCCCGATGCGCAGCCCAGCTGGTGCGAGGAGTACACGGAGACCGACGACGAATACGCCTCCGTGATGAGGGCGGTGCGCAGTGGATCGGTGCATGTAGCCCGTCACGGCTGCGGGCCTGGTGTGCTGGGCGTCCGCTGGGGATACGACGCCGACCCGAAGCCGGGGCACAGCCGGGACGAGTAGCGTTGGGGGGATCATGAAGGTCATCTCGTACAACCTCCAGAAGCATCGCGCGGCCGGAGAGCTCGCGGCGCTCGTCGGTACGCACGATCCTGACATCCTCTGCCTCCAGGAGTGCGATGTGCCCGCCCTTCCCGCGCAGATCGGCGATCTCGTGCTGGCGGATGCGACCCAGGGCAACCGCCTCGGACTCGCGCTCTTCTACCGCTCCAGTACGTACCACCTGCAGGCCATCCGCACCCTCGGGCTGAAGAAATCGCTGCACGACCGCATCGCCAAACCCGCACACGAACGCGTGCTGGGGGCCCGGCTGCGCGACATCGACGACGGCCAGGACTTCATCGTCGCCTCGTTCCACGCCGCGCCCCTCACGGCGCTGAACTCCCTTCGTCGGCATCAGATCCGCGCCGCGCTGACCGAGCTGGCGACTCTGGGCGAAGGCCTGCCGCAGCTCATGGTCGGCGACTACAACTACCCCGTGTTCAAGGAGAACCTCGGGCAGGCCGTGCGCGATCACGGGTATGCGCTGTCGCTCAGTGACGACCACACCTACACCCGCTACCGGGTGTTCCGCGGGCACTACGACTTCGCGACGTCCGCCGGATTCGAGATCGAGCGCATCACGACGCTGCCGCAGGGATCCAGCGACCACCGTCCGATCCTCGTCACGGTCACCCCGGACTGAGCGGGGCCGCAGGGGAGCGGTTTGGGCAATCGCCCGGTGTGGCGTATGATTTCCCTTTGGTGCCTTTCCCTGTTCGCGGGATGAAGGGCATCGTCCGAACGTGAGCCCTCCACTGGCGTGTTCCTCCCTCTAGGGAAGAACCACCCCGGAGTGGGATTCACGAACTTCTCCGTTCGACACAAGAAAGCAGCACTATCGTGACGCGCACTTACACCCCCAAGGCTGGCGAAGTCCAGCGCGACTGGGTCGTCATCGACGCCACCGACGTCGTTCTCGGCCGTCTGGCTTCGCACGCCGCTACGCTCCTGCGTGGCAAGCACAAGCCGACCTTCGCCAACCACATCGACTCGGGTGACTTCGTCATCATCGTGAACGCCGACAAGGTCGCGCTCACCGGTCAGAAGCTCCAGAAGAAGCTGGCCTACCGCCACTCCGGTTACCCGGGCGGCCTGAAGTCGGTCACCTACGCCGAGCTCCTCGAGAAGAACCCGGTCCGCGCTGTGGAGAAGGCCATCCGTGGCATGCTCCCCAAGAACAGCCTCGGCCGCCAGCAGCTGTCGAAGCTCAAGGTCTACGTCGGCGGAGAGCACCCGCACGCCGCGCAGCAGCCGCAGACGTACACCCTCGACCAGGTCGCCCAGTAAGCGCCGTAAAGACTTAAGGACATACTCGTGGCTGACATCCAGGACACCACCGAAACCCCCCAGAACTTCTCGACGTCGACTCCCGAGACCGACGCGGTCGAGGCGGCTCCCCGCCCCGTCCTCAGCGTCCCGGGTGCCGCTGTCGGCCGTCGCAAGCAGGCCATCGCCCGCGTGCGCATCGTCCCCGGCTCGGGCACGATCACGGTCAACGGCCGCACGATCGAGGACTACTTCCCGAACAAGCTGCACCAGCAGCTGATCAACGACCCGTTCACCGTTCTGAACCTCGCCGGTGCGTACGACGTCATCGCGCGCATCTCCGGTGGCGGCCCCTCGGGCCAGGCCGGTGCGCTTCGCCTCGGCATCGCTCGTTCGCTGAACGGCATCGACGAGGAGAACAACCGTCCGACCCTGAAGAAGGCCGGCTTCCTCTCGCGCGACGCGCGCGTCAAGGAGCGCAAGAAGGCTGGACTCAAGAAGGCCCGCAAGGCGCCTCAGTACTCGAAGCGTTAAGGTCCACTGCTCCGATGCCGATCTTTGGCACGGACGGCGTGCGAGGACTCGCCAATGGCATCCTCACCGCCGACCTGGCGCTCACCCTGGCCCAGGCGACTGCTGTCGTCCTGGGCCAGGGCCGTACTGCGGAGGCTCGCAAGGCCGAAGGCAAGCGACTCACCGCAGTGGTCGCCCGGGACCCCAGGGTCTCCGGACACTTCCTGACCGCGGCCGTCTCCGCGGGTCTCGCCTCCTCCGGGGTCGATGTTCTCGAAGCAGGGGTCATCCCGACTCCCGCCCTCGCGTTCCTCGTCGCAGATCGCGATGCCGACTTCGGCGTGATGATCTCCGCGTCGCACAACGCCGCGCCCGATAACGGCATCAAGATCTTCGCGCGCGGGGGCCGTAAGCTCCCCGACGTCGTCGAGCAGCGCATCGAAGAGGCCATGCACGGCGAGATGCTGCGCCCGACCGGTGCCGGTGTGGGGCGCATCGACCGGTTCTCCGACGCGGAGGACCGCTACGTCGTGCACCTGCTCGGCTCGTTGCCGAATCGCCTCGAGGGCATCCACGTCGTCCTGGACTGCGCACACGGTGCGGCATCCGGCGTCTCGCCCGAGACCTTCCGCGACGCGGGCGCCGAGGTCACCGTCGTCGGCGCCGACCCCGATGGCTGGAACATCAACGACGGCGTCGGCTCGACCCACCTCGACAACCTCGCCGAGGCCGTGGTGCGTCTCGGCGCCGACATCGGCATCGCCCATGACGGCGACGCCGACCGCTGCCTCGCGGTCGATGCCGAGGGCAAGGTCATCGACGGCGACCAGATCATGGCGATCCTCGCCGTGTCGATGAAGGAGCGCGGCCGTCTCACCGACGACACGCTCGTCGCCACGGTGATGAGCAACCTGGGCCTTCATGTGGCGATGCGCGAGCATGGGATCACGGTCCGTCAGACGGCTGTCGGCGACCGCTACGTGCTCGAGGACATGAACGAGGGCGGCTACGCGCTCGGCGGCGAACAGTCCGGTCACGTCATCATGAGCGAGTACGCGACCACGGGCGACGGCATCCTCACGGGCCTCCACCTGGTGGCCGAGATGGCGCGCCAGAAGAAGTCCATCGCCGAACTCGCCGCTGTGATGACCGTCTACCCGCAGGTGCTCATCAACGTGCGCGACGTCGACAAGGATCGCGTCGCCGACGACGAGGTCGTGCAGCAGGCTGTCCGCGACGTCGAGTCCGAGCTCGGCGACAACGGCCGTGTGCTGCTGCGCAAGTCCGGTACGGAGCCGCTGGTCCGCGTCATGGTCGAAGCAGCCGACCCGGAGTCGGTGCATGCCTACGCGGGACGCCTCGCCGAGGTCGTGCAGGAGCGCCTCGCGCTCTGAGCCTCTTCAGAACAACCGGCCGGTCGCTGATCTCAGTGGCCGGCCGGCCGGTTCTTCGTCGGCGGTCTACGGCGCCGCGCAGATCCGGTACAGCCCCGCGTCGACGAGCGTCTCCGCCGGGCAGGGGAGTCCCGTGAGCCGAGGAACCCCCGCCATGGCGGGCGCGTCGAACAGGCCGACATGCGCGCCCGTGAGCACGATCGGAGCGACCGCCGCACCCCACGGATCCGCCGCGAGCCACTCCACCTCGTTCTCGTCGACCCAGTCCGTCAAGGGGAGCGACGGCGGCGCGCTGCGTCTCCAGGGTGAGGCCGCGAGGCGCGAAGGACGAGGCGACGTGGACGGCAGCGCCCGCGGCGACGACGGCGGCGAGCACCGATGCCGCGACGACGCCGCCGATGCGGACGACACCACGGCCCGGCAGTCCCTTCACCGCCCAGACGGCAGTGGCGGCGATCACGGGGAAGAACGCGAAGATTCCGGGGGCCGGGTGCCGCACCCACAGGGGGAGACGGGAGGCGGTGGCCCACCAGCCGACGAAGGCGAGTGCACCGATGAGCGCGGCGAGCGCGTAGGCGATCACGAGGCGCTCGGCGGGGTCGCGGTGCGCCATCGACGCACGATGCCGAACACGGTGAGGGAGACCGCGAGCACCGCTCCGACCACGGCCAGGACAGCGGGCAGCGACCACGAGTCGGCCAGCGTGCCGAGCTTCTGCAGCACCGTGGTCGCGGCATCTCCCTGACCGCCGCTGCGGACGAAGGAGACGAGCGCGCGAACGTGCTCGATGAATCCGGAGACCCCGAGGGAGAGGAGGGCGGCGATTTCGACCAGGAGAGTCGGCACGGCCACGAGGAGCAGCGGCGGCCACGATCGGCGAAGAGTCTCACGGACGCGCGCCCACCCCGTCCCGCCCGAGAGCACCCAGAGTGCGACGGCGAACGCCGGGAGAGCGAGGATCGCGATGAGCTTCGCCTGGACAGCGAGCCCCACCAGCAGACCGGCCAGCCATGCCCGTCGGGGCAGCACGACCAGAGCCCACACGATGAGCGCTGCTGCGGGGATCTCGCCCAGCAGGTCGGCGGGGCCCTGGATGGGCGAGACACCGGCGCTCGCGGTGAAGGCGAGGGGTACGGCGACGGCGAGCAGCGCGGCCCCACGCCCGCCGATACGTCGCCCGAGGAGGGCGAGTCCCGCGAGCAGCGCGACCCAGAAAGCCAGGGGCACCAGGCGTGCGGCGAGCACCGGATCCATCCCGGTCGCCAGGAGTGCCGCCACGGGAAGGAGAACGACGGGCCCGGTCGAGATGCGGGGATCGAACGGGGTGATCGTCGACCCGGACAGCGCGCCGTCGCTCGAATAGCCGAGGCCGTCGAGCAGGTTGCGCGGGACGGTCAGGTTGAAGGCCTCGTCCTCCCAGAAGCGCCATACGACGAGGCTGTGCCAGGCGACGACGACATGCCCGATCAGGAGAGCGGCCGCGGCCACCCAGAACAGGATCGTGCGGGTGCGGGTCATCGCGGGACGCGCTCCGGACGGCGGATGCTGCGCAGCGGTGCGGACGGCTTGAGCGAGAGCGACCATGCCTCGAGGAGCGCGAGACGCACGAAGCGGCGCAGGCGCTTGGGCGGCAGCGAGACCGCGTTGCCTCGCCCCCACATGGTGCCGGTGGTCGAGGCGCCGCGCCGCGGATGCTGGCGACCCGCAGATAGCGGACGGTGAAGCCGGCGCGCGCCTCGGCGAGGGAGAAGTGCACATGCGGCACGGACGCGTCGGCCGATGGCGTCGACGAGGAGTCGGAGCGTGTCGGGGCGATACGCGCGCATCGGGGTGTTGACGTCGGGGATGCGGCGTCCGGCTGACACGGCGATGAGCAGGCCGACCGCGCCGGTGAGCACCTTGCGGTACCAGGGGTCGCTGCGACCGTCGCGAACACCGTGCACGACGTCGGCGTCTTCGGCGACGAGTGCGGAGATCAGCCGGGGAAGTCGCTGCCGTAGAACTGGCCGTCGCCGTCCACGTGCACGAGCAGGTCGGGGTCGGCGGCCAGGCCGGCGCGGTAGGCGGCGAGTGCCGTCGGTCCGTGTCCGCGGTTGAGGGGCTGCACCTCGACGTCCACATCGGAGATGCCGTCGAAGACCGTGGCCGTGGTGTCCGTCGAGCGGTCGTCGGCGACGTGGAAGGTGACGCGGTCGGCCAGGGGTGACACGCACTCCCGGATCTCGTCGATGAAGCCCCGGATGCCTTCGGCTTCGTTGAAGGCGGGCATGACGATGGCGAGATGGCGGAGAGTCACAGGGTCCTTGGGGTGGCGGGGCGCACGGGGATCAGCAAGTAGCCTAGTTGAGTCATGAATCCTCCTTCCCGACTGCGCCGACTCGTCGGCGTCGGCAGCCGCTTCCTCGTCGTCGGCGCCCTGAGCACCCTGATCGAGGTCGGGGTCTTCAACCTGCTGGTCTTCGTGTGGGGATGGGACGTGGTGACCGCGAAGATCGTCGCCTCGCTGGTCGCGCTCGTGAATGCCTACATCGGGAATCGGGAGTGGACCTTCCGCCACCGCGACCGCCGCGGCAGGGTGTCCGAGGTCGTGCTCTTCCTGGTCACCAACGCGGTCTGCACGGCCATCGGAGCCGGTCTCGTGTGGGTGGGCGTCGAGTTCGCCGCCGTCGCCCTCGGCCGCGCGCCGGGCGCGGTCGCCGTCAACATCGTGAACCTGGCGAGCATCGTCATCGTCGTGCTGCTGCGCTTCGTGCTGTATCACGGCATCGTCTTCCGGGTGTCGCCGGCGAAGTAGTCCTGCGCCTCTGGCAGGTCAGGAACGAGCCGTCGAGCGCTTCTTCGCTCGCGGAGCCTTCTTCCGGCTCTTCGCCGCCCGACTGCCGGTCACGGCATCGCCGTCGAGGTCGTGGGTCGCACCGTAGGTGTACGCGCCGTATCCGTAGCTGTCCGGACCCTTCGTGGGGAGCATCGTGACCACGATCCCGAGCATCTGCACGCCGGCGGTCTCCAGGGCGCGCAGCGCGCCGGACAGCTCCTGCTTCTTGGTCTTGCCGGAGGCGGCGGCGATGATGACTCCGCGGGTCTTGCTGCCGACGACCGCGGCGTCCGTCACCAGCAGCAGGGGCGGGGCGTCGATGAGCACGTAGTCGAAGTACTCGCCGAGCGACGCGAGGACCTGGTCCATGGCGGCGGAGCCCAGCAGTTCGCTGGGGTTGGGAGGGATCTGGCCGCTGGGCAGCACGTACAGGTCGGTCGTGCCCCACTTCTGCAGAGCGTCGGCGACGTCGACGCGTCCGATGAGCACGTCGGTGAGTCCGACGCCGCCCTCGATCGCGAGGTAGTCCGCCACACGGGGCAGGCGAAGATCGCCGTCGATCAGCGCGACGCGCGCTCCTGTCTCCGCGAGAGCGATCGCCAGGTTGGCTGTCGTGGTCGACTTGCCCTCGCCGGGGCCGGCGCTGGAGACGACGAAGATCCGGGGCCCGGAGTCGAGGTCGAGAAACTGCAGGTTCGTGCGCAGGCTGCGGAACGACTCCGCGCGCGGGCTGCGCGGGTCGGCGTGCACGATCAACGGCCGCTTGGCGGCATCCGGGTCGAACGCGATGCCGCCGAGGACCGGGCGATCGGTGAGCGTCTCGATGTCGTGGAGGGTGTGGATGCGGTTGTCGAGCACCGTGCGCAGCATCGCGATCGCGAGGCCGAGAGCGAGTCCGATCACACCCCGAGGATGATCAGCAGTCGCACGTTCGGGCTCGTGGGCGTGGAGGAGGCGACAGCGGGCTCGGTCACCGTGATGCGGACCGGGCTGACGGCGTCTTCGGTGGCGGGCTGCTCGAGCGTGGTCTGCACGGCTTCCTGGAAGCTCGCGGCGACGGCGTTGGCGATGGCCGCGGCCTGCTCGGGGTCGCCGTCGGTCACGCTGACGTCGATCAGCACGGTGTTCAGGGGTGTGGTCGCCGTGATGCGGCTGCTCAAGCCGGAGACCGAGTCGTCGAGGTCGAGTTCCTCGATCACGGGTTCGAGCACGAGGGCGGTGCCGACGACGTCGACGTAGCTCGTGACCATCTGTCGCGCGAAGGTGGTGCCCTGGACGAGGTCGCCGGTCGCCGCGCCCTCGGTGCGGACGGAGACGTACAGCTGCGTCGACGCGACGTACTTCGGCTGCTGGAGCGCGGCATAGCCGGCGCCGCCCGCGAGACCGAGGATGAGCAGGACGAGGATCAGGATCCAGTTCCTGTGCAGGACACGCACGTAATCGCGAAGTTCCACGCGGCAGATTCCCCCTGATGCAAAGCGACCTCAGCCGAGGGGGCGAGCCGCGAAAACGGTATCTCGATATTCTTTCACAGCGGCGGCGGGACCTCCGCCCGCCCTGCCGCGGGTCAGCGTGGGTCAGCGCGTGGCGGCCGACGTCGCGGTCCCGTACGGCGTCTTCGCCGCGCCGTCGACAGGGGCCTTCGTGAGCACGGTGCCGAGCACCCTCGCACCGACGGACTCGATGCTCTTCACGGCGTCCGCCAGGCGATTCGCCTGGGGGACCCCGCCGCGGCGATCAGCAGAGCGCCGGTCGTGACCCGGGCGATCACCGCCGCATCCGTCACGAGCAGCAGCGGAGGAGCGTCGATGATCACGACGTCGAACGCGTCGCTGAGCGCGTCGATGAGCTGTTCCATGGCCGACGAGCCGAGCAGTTCGGCCGGGTTCGGCGGCAAGGTCCCCGATGGCAGGAGGAACAGGGTGCTCCGGCCCCACCGCTGGAGGACGTCGTTGAGTTCGACGCGACCTGCCAACACGTCGCTGAGGCCGATGCCGCCTTCGATGTCGAAGTACTCCGCGACACGGGGAAGGCGGAGATCGCCGTCGAGGAGCGCGACCCGCTGCCCGGCATCCGCGAAGGCGAGAGCGAGGTTCGCCGCCGTGGTCGACTTGCCCTCACCAGGACCGGAGCTGGTGACGACGAAGACCCCCTGCCCGCCCGAGAAGAAGAAGCGGACGTTGGTGCGCAGACTGCGGAACGCCTCGGCGCGGAGGCTGTGCGGGGCGGAGCTCACCGCGAGCGGGTGATCGCCGGTGTCGGCGTCGAGGGGGATCTGCCCGAGCAGAGGAGCCGTGACAGCGGCCTCGACGTCGGCGGCGACGCGCACGCGACGATCGAGCGTCGCGCGCAGGAGCGCCACCCCGATGCCGGCGGCGAGTCCCACGACCGCGCCGAGCATCAGCGATACCTGCAGGTTGGGCGCGACCGGCTCGGTCGGCACCTGCGCGGGCTCGAGGGTGACGACCCGGATCGTGAATGCCGCCTCCTGCTCGCGCTTCTCGAGGGTGTCGGTGACGACCGTGGCGAAGCTCTCGGCGACCGCGTTCGCGATGCGCGCGGCCTGACCCGGGTTGCGGTGCGAGACGCTGATCGCGACGATCGTGCTGTTGAGAGCCGAGGTGGCGCTGATGCCGGACGGCACGGCGTCGAGGCCGAGGTCTTCGACCACGGGTGCGAGAACGAGTGAGCTCGTGATGATCGTGCGATACGTCTCCACCGCCTGCTTGGCGTATCCGGTCGCGAGCGCGCGCTCGGCAGGCGTCGCCGTGTCTGCGACCTGTGCGGTCACCATGACCTCGGTCGTCGCCTGGTAGCGCTGCGGGGTGAGCATCGCGACGAGCGCGCCCGTGGACAGCCCGATGAGGAGTCCGGCGATGATCACCACGATCTGTCGACGGAACACCCGAAGGTAGTCGTGGATGTCCATGGCTCTCCAGCGTGGTCGGTGCGATCGGCGGTATCGTCTCCTGAGACTACCGATTCCCCTGAAGGTGACATGACGGCCCTGAGCGATCTCTTCCCGGACGGCCCGCGTGCCGGCGATGCCGGAGCGGCCGTGCTGGACGACCATCACACCGCCTGGCGACTGCGCGAGATGATCGGCGAGCCCCGGGCGAACACGTCATCGATCCGCCCTCTCGCCGATACCACTCAGCTGATCGACATGGTCGAGGCGGCCAGGCGCACGGCTGTCTCGGTCGCCGTGCCCACCGATGAGTCGGAGCGGACTCCGCGTCGGCCCCGGCGCCGCGTCGATGCCCTCACGCTCTCCGCAGCCGTCGTCGCGGTGCTCGCGGTGGTCGCTGCGACGACCGTCGGCGGCATCCAGATGGCGACGGCCAGCCCCGCCGCCAGCGCGCTGGAAGCGCTGGAGGCCGATGAGGCCGCCGTCCAGAACGCCGCCCAATCGCTGAAGACGGCACACGACCGCCTCGTCGCCGATATCGACGCGCAGTCAGCGGACATCACGGCGCTCAGGGGTGCGCTGACCTCGACCGCCACGGTTCCCGACCCCGCCGGAGGCCCCGAAGACGCCCCGCTCGACGTCTCCGACGACACGGCGCGCACGGCCGTGCTCGCTGCGCTCGACACCTACGCCGCAGGACTGGCCGCGATCGTCGTCCCCGATCTTCCGCGGGAGTACGAGCGTGCGGACATCGACGAGGACTCCCTCGTGGATGTCGGTGGCGCGATCGACGGCGTCCAGGAGCGCCTGGTCGCACTGGACGACGCGACCGCGGAGGCGCGCGCGCTCCGGACCCAGCTCGATGCCCTCCGTCCTCCCGCAGACGCGGCTGTCGACGCCTTCGCCGCATCCTTCGGCCCGATGGCGGGCGCCGCCGTCGCGCGGTACCCCGATGCCGACGAGGCGCTGCGCATCGCCGTGTCCGATGCGGCGGTACGCATCGCCGGAGCGGACCTGTGGGGGGCCGACGGGCGGGCGGCGCTCGTTGCATACCGGGATGCGTTCGTCGCGCTGGCTGCCGAGCAGTTGCGGATCGAGATCGAGCGCGAGGCCGAGAACGCGACGCAGCAGTGGGGTCCGCAGAACGGCACGCAGACCCCGCCATCGAGCGGATCGACCGACCCGACGCCGGTGGACCCGGTCGTCCCCGTCGACCCGGTGGACCCCGCGAACCCGACCGATCCGGAGACCCCTCCCGACGGAGATACGACGCCATAAGGCACAGACCTGCTCGTTCCCTGTGAGAACATGTCTTCAGGGGAGAACAAGATGTCTGAGGGGGCTCCTGATCTTGAATCAGCAGGATGGATTCATCGACGTGTCGACCGGCGGTATCCCCATATCGTCTGAGGTATCGGTGAAGCAGCGCCGTCGCCGCATGCTCGCGGCGGCCGTCGATGGGCTCGCGTGGAGCTTCGGCGTCACTCTCGCGATCGCGTTGCGATTCGAGTTCGTGATGGATGCGCGGGGCTGGATCGCGACGATCGTGCTCGCCGTCGTCGCCGGCGTCATCCAGGTCATTGTCGGCTATGCGACCACGTTGTACCGCGGCCGGTTCACCTACGGCTCCTTCGACGAGGTCCGTGCCGTCGCGCTGATCGTCATCCTCGAGGCCGTCTTCCTCTCCCTGATCGTCATCCCGCTCGGACCGGTCATCGGGGTTCCCCGGGGAACCCTGCTCCTCGCGTTCCCGTTCGTACTCCTGCTGATGTTCGGGGTGCGCTACATGTCGCGGCTGCTCATCGACCGGGCGCGGAAGCCCGGGGAAGACGCCGAGCCGGCTCTGATCATCGGTGCGGGATTCCTCGGCGACAAACTGCTCGCGAACATCACGACGGATCCGGCCTCGCCCATCCGGGCCGTGGGGCTGCTGGACGACGACCCCGCCAAGAGGAACCTCCGTCTTCGGGGTGTGCCCGTCGTCGGCACCACGCGCGACATCGCCGCCGCCGCCCAGAGCACCCGGGCGAAGCTGGCGGTCATCGCGATCCCCAATGCCGACAGCATGCTGCTGCGCACACTCAGCGACCGGGCGGCCGCCGCCGGACTCCGGGTCGCGATCACACCGACCCTCGCCACGCTCACCTCGGGTGAGGAGTCGGTCACCGACGTGCGGGACATCAGCATCGAAGACCTCATCGGCAGGCACCCGGTCGACACGAACGTCGAGCTGATCGCCGGGTACGTCACCGGGCGGCGTGTGCTCGTGACGGGCGCCGGAGGATCCATCGGGTCGGAGCTGTGCCGCCAACTCGCCAAATACGGTCCGAGCGAGCTGATCATGGTGGATCGCGACGAGACCGGACTCCAGGTCGCGCAGCTCGGGACGTCGGGGCACGGACTCCTCGACACGAACGACGTCGTGCTCGCCGACATCCGCGACGTCGAGACGCTCGACCAGCTGTTCGACGAACGTCGGCCCGAGGTGGTCTTCCACGCGGCCGCGCTGAAGCACCTGCCCATGCTCGAGCAGTATCCGGACGAGGCGTGGAAGACCAACGTCATCGGCACGCTCAACGTGATCAACGCGGCGCGTCGGGTCGGTGTCACGACCTTCGTGAACATCTCGACCGACAAGGCGGCCAACCCGACCAGTGTGCTCGGCCACTCCAAGCGCGTCGCCGAGAAGCTCACCGCGTGGGCGGGCGAGGAGACCGGGATGCGGTACCTCTCCGTGCGGTTCGGCAACGTGATCGGCAGCCGCGGATCCATGCTGCCGACGTTCCAGCGACTGATCTCGGAGGGGCGGCCGATCACCGTCACCCACCCCGAGGCGACGCGGTACTTCATGACCATCCCCGAGGCGTGCCAGCTCGTCGTTCAGGCGGGGGGCATCGGGCGCGCGGGCGAGGTCCTGATCCTCGACATGGGAGAGCCCGTCTCGATCCTCGAGGTCGCCAAGCGGATGATCGCGATGTCGGGCAAGAACGTCGAGATCGTGTTCACGGGGCTCCGCCGCGGCGAGAAGCTGCACGAAGAGCTTGTGGGGTCGCGCGAGAACCTGGAGCGGCCGTTCCACCCGAAGGTGTCGCACACGAGGGCTGACGTGATCACCCCCGAGCGGCTCGACAAGGCGGGCTGGGAGGCGCGCATGATGTCGATTCCGCGTGACAACGACACGGCCATCATCGAGCCCATCCGCCTCGACGCTACGGAGAACACGCAGTGACCGAACGCATCTACATGTCCTCGCCGGATGTCGGAGAGGCCGAGGAGAACGCGGTCGTCGCGGCGATGAGGTCCGGCTGGATCGCCCCGCTCGGGCCCGACGTCGACGCCTTCGAGCGCGAGCTCGCCGACCGCATCGGGGTCGCGCACGCGGTGGCGCTGAGCTCGGGCACCGCCGCCCTTCACCTGGGGCTGCTCGCGATCGGAGTGAAGCCCGGCGACGTGGTGCTCACCTCGTCGATGACCTTCGCCGCGACGGCCAACGCGATCGTGTACACCGGCGCCGAGCCGTATTTCATCGACGCCGATGCCGCGACCGGCAACATGGACACCGCACTGCTGCGCGAGGCACTCCTCGAGTTGCGCGCCGCGGGGGAGCGGGTCGGGGCGATCGTCCCGGTCGACCTGCTGGGCAAGGCGGTGGACTACACCGCCATCCTCGCGGTGGCCGATGAATTCGACGTGCCCGTGCTGGCGGATGCGGCGGAGTCCCTGGGCGCCGTCCACGCGGGTCGCGCAGCAGGAAGCTTCGGCCGCGCATCGATCGTGTCGTTCAACGGCAACAAGATCATGACGACCTCCGGCGGCGGGATGCTTCTCACCGACGACGCGGAGCTCGCCCAACACGTGCGTTACCTGGCCACCCAGGCGCGGCAGCCGGTCGTGCACTACGAGCACACCGATATCGGCTACAACTACCGGATGAGCAACCTGCTCGCTGCTCTCGGCCGGGCACAGTTGTCGCGGCTCGATGCCATGATCGCCCGACGCCGCGAGATGCGCGAGCTGTACAAGCAGCTGTTCGCCGAGGTCGACGGCGTCGAGGTGTTCGGAGCCGAGGGCGACGAGCACGACAACGTGTGGCTGACGTCCATCCTGGTGGATTCCTCGGTGACAGGGTGGGAGCCGTCCGAGCTCGCGGCGGCGCTCGCCGAAGACGACATCGAGAGTCGTCCGCTGTGGAAGCCGATGCACGCGCAGCCCGTGTTCGACGGAGCGCGCAGCAAGACCAGCGGTGCCTCGGAGGCGCTTTTCGCGCGGGGGTTGACGCTGCCGAGCGGTTCGGCCCTCACCGACTCCCAGCGTGAGCGCGTCGTCGTCGCGATCCGCGGTTTCCTCGACCGATGAGCGCGCGGGTCCGTCCGTACGACTTCGTGAAGCGTGTGCTCGACATCGCCGCGTCCGCCGTGGCTCTCATCCTGCTGTCGCCGGTGATCGTCGTGACGGCGGTGCTCGTCGCGGTGAGGCTCGGGCGGCCTGTCCTCTTCGCCCAGGAGCGCCCGGGCAAGGATGGACGGATCTTCACCCTGTACAAGTTCCGCTCGATGCGCTCGGTCGATGCGGCGCGGGGATGGGTGACGGACGCGGATCGGCTCACCCCGTTCGGTGCGCGCTTGCGCTCGACGAGCCTCGACGAGCTGCCGAGCCTGTGGAACGTGCTGAAGGGCGATATGAGCATCGTGGGTCCGAGGCCGCTTCTCGTGGAGTACCTGGATCGGTACACCCCAGAACAGGCACGCCGACACGAAGTGCGGCCCGGCGTGACAGGGCTCGCGCAGGTGACCGGTCGCAATGCCATCTCGTGGGAGAGCAAGTTCCGGCAGGACGTCCGCTACGTCGACCACCGCAGCGTCGGACTGGACCTGCGCATCGTGATCGCCACGATCGGTTCCGTCGTGAAGCGCGACGGCATCTCTGCAGAAGGACATGTGACGATGGCGAAGTTCGGCGAGGCCCATGAGTGAGCGCATCATCGTGATCGGTGCGGGGGGCTTCGGTCGCGAGACCCTCGACATCGTCGAGGCCCTCGTCGCGGCGGGCCGGGATATCGACCTCGTCGGCGTCGTGGACTCGGGGCCCAGCGAGCTCGACCTGGGCCGGTTGGCGGAACGTGGGATCGTCTATCTCGGCACCGAGGAGACCTGGCTGCCGGAGTCTTCCGGCGATGAACATTTCGTCGTGGCGATCGGTGCGCCGGCCGTTCGCGAGATCGTCGTCCGACGCCTGTCCGACGCCGGACTGCGCGCAGCCACTCTGATCCATCCACGTGCCGTGATCGGTTCCCGTGCTCAGATCGGAGAGGGCGTCGTCGTCGCCTCCGGCGTGCAGGTCTCGACGAACGTGACCCTGGGCGACCACGTACACCTCAACCCGGCGAGTGTCATCGGTCACGATGCGGCGCTGTCGGACTTCGTGTCCGTGAACCCTGGAGCGATCGTGTCGGGCAACGTGGCGGTGGGGCCGGGGTCCTCCTCGGCGCCGGCTCGGTCGTCTTGCAGGGCCTGACCGTCGGTACGGGTGCGACGGTCGGTGCCTCGGCGTGCGTGACCCGCGATGTGCGACCGGGGGCGACCGTCGTCGGAGTGCCTGCGCGTGAGGCCGTGCGAGCCGATCGGGAGGGCGAGTCCTCATGACGGCTCCGATGAGGGTTCTTCTCGCTGTTCAGCCATCGGTCAGCCACTATCGGGCGCCGTTCGTGCAGAGTCTCGTCGAGCAGGACCGGATCGACTTCGAACTGGTCGGCCGTGTGAACCGCACGATGGGGACCAGCGGAGACCCGGAGTCGGCGAACGACGAGGTGTTGGCTCGTGTCGGCGAGCTGCGGCGCGCCGGGCTGTTCCGCGCGTTGTACTGGGACCGCGGTCTGGTACCGCGGGTCTTCCGCACCTCCGCACAGGCGATCGTCCTCGAGGGCAACGTCTACGGCGTGTCGAACTGGGTCGCGATCGCGGTCGCACGGGTGCGCCGTCGCAAAGTGGTGTTCTGGGGGCATGCCTGGAAGCGTCCCGAATCCGGCGCGAAGCTCCGTCTCAGACGTACGTTCTACGCTCTCGCGGATGGGCACCTGACGTATGGCGAGTGGGCTCCCGCGTACGCCGGGACCGTCGGACTGGATGCGCGCACCTTCGTCCCGGTGTTCAACAGCATCTATCCGCGCCGCGAGATCGTGTCCGAGAGTCCGCGCACGCACCGGCCGACGCGGAGCGGGGGGCTGTCGCTCGTCTACTCCGGCCGGCTGACGGCGCGGCACAAGGCGGACGATGCGGTGTCCGCCGTGATCGCGGCCAACGCTCAGGGCCACGATGTACGGCTGATCCTGATCGGCGACGGTCCGGAGCGCGAACGGCTCGAAGAGCTCGCGCGTGAAGACGAGAAGATCGAATTGCGCGGTGCCCTCTACGATCTCGATGAGCTTCGCGAGGTCTACCGGAAAGCGGACTTCGCCGTCTCCCCTGGCGCGACGGGCCTCAACGTCATTCAGGCGCTCGGATTCGCGGTTCCCGTCATCGCCGCTTCCGGAGACCCCCAGAGCGGCCCCGAGATCGAAGCGGTGCAGGAGGGGGTCACGGGTGTGCTCTACCCCGCGGCCGCAGGCACGGAGGGGCTTAGCCGGGCCATCGCCGCAACGGCAGCCATGCCCGACGAGGTCTACAGCGAACTCTCCACCGCGGGGCGTGCCCTGGTGGAGGAGCGCTACACCGCGGAGCGGCATGCGTCCGCCGTCGTCAGTGCACTCGGCCAACTACTCGGAGCAACAGAAAGCGTCGGACGTCGTTCACCTGATCGACAGAATGGGTGAGGAATCTTGGTCGCGAAGTGGACGAAAGGGCAGGAAGAGTAATGGCTGCAGCAGAACCGCCGAAGCCCCGCATCGCGATCGTCACGTACAACATCCACAACCTTGGTGGAGTGCCACGTTCGACCACGACGATCGCCAATTCGCTCAACCGACGAGGGTATACCGTCGAGTTGATCAGCATCGCGCCGGGCATGATTCCCGTCGCCCAGCAGATCGACAGCGAGATTCCCGTTTTCACCTGCAACCAGGAAGTCCCACGGTCGCAGCAGTTTTACTCCAATGGAGTGGGCGCTCGAGGACGGCAGCTCGCTCTACGCCTCTTCAGACGGTGGAAACCTCGGAACCTGCGATTGGTTCGCCCGACGGCAGATGGTGTTGATCGCCTAACGAGTCATCTGGCCGCGATGGACCTCGGTCATACGATCGTGATCGTGACCGATGTGAACTCGATGGACTATGTCGGCCTCGCGCTGCAGCGTCTAGAAGCGAGACCTCTCGCACTGATCGGTCAGTTTCGAGGCACCGTCGAGGCGTTGTCCCCATCGCGTCTTCGGCGAATCTCCGACGCGTTTTCCGACGTTGACCTCATGCTGCTGCTCACAGAGGAAGACGCGCGCGCATTCCGCGCTGCGACGAACGTGGATTGCGACTGGGTGCCGAACCCAGTGCCAACTGCTCCCGAGAGTGCGTCAGAGAGAGCGGAGCCACGCGAGGTGGTAACGCTCGGACGCTTGGCACCCGAGAAGGGACTCGACAAGGCGATTGAAGCGTGGGGTCTGTTGGGCGCCAAGAACGCTGACTGGACGCTTCGGATCTTCGGCGACGGTCCGTTGTACCGGCCGCTTCAGGATCAGATCGACGCTGCAGGTCTTTCAGGGTCGGTGCATCTCGAAGGCAAGACGGAAGACTCGCTCGGTGTGCTCCGCAAGGCCACCATCCACTTGCTCCCCTCACAACATGAGGGATTCGGCATGTCGGTCGCTGAGGCGTCGTCGGTGGGTACCCCGACCGTCGCGTTCGATTGCTCTCCAGGCGTCCGCAGCCAAATCACCCATGATGTGGACGGAGTACTCGTCCCCGTGAACGACGTTGGTCGGCTCGCGGAAGAACTTCAACTCCTCATGGACGATGCCGCGCGTATCGAGAGGCTGGGGCGGGCAGCCGCCCAGAGTGTTCAGCGCTTCAGTGTCGCTGCAGTGATGGCTCGTTGGGATGAGCTCTTCGCTGACCTCGCACGGAAATCCGAGCGCGATAGGTCTCTCGATTCAGGTCATGCCGAGCAATGAAGAAGCTCCGAGTAAATACGGCGGGACGTGGGTTCCTCCACGTGGTCTCGGGAACCGTGATCGCCCAAGCCTTGACCTTGGTGATCCTTCCCATCCTGACGAGGATCTACAGCACCGAGGATTTCGGTGCACTTACTCTCGTGACGTCCATCACTATGCTGGTCACGACCTTCTCGACTCTTCGGCTCGAGACGGCACTTATGCTGCCGACGGCTCACCGGGACGTTCGGGCGCTCGTGTCCCTCAGCCTCCTGAGTGCTTCTATCGTCGCGACGATCACGGCTCTGATCGTGTTCTTCATTGGACTCCGTGACCCTGCGTTCGACATCCATACCGGCCTACCGCTGTGGGTCTTTCTTTCGATTCTTCTCTCCGCTGTGTACACAGTGCTGAACCGTCTTGCGCTTCGAAAGGGAGGGTACTCCGAGGTAGGAAAACGTGCCGTTGCGCAAGCCATCGGGACGGGCGGAGCACAGCTTGCCTTGAATCCTTTCCCTGGTGGATCACTCGGCTTGATCGTCGGTAGCCTTATCGGTCGACTCTTCGGGCTCGTTCCTCTCTACCGATATTCGCGAGGGTATATCGGTCGAACGCACCGCAAGATCAAGATCAAGGTCCTTCGCGAGTACTGGCGATTCCCCGTCTTCTTCGCTCCGTCTGCAGCGCTCAATGCTTTCGGAGTGCAGGCGCCGCTTCTTTTCGTCACCGCGTGGTACGGCGTCGCGTTCGCGGGTATTCTCGGCGTCGCCGAGCGCGTCATAGGTATCCCGATGACGCTGATCGGCAACGCGGTGGCCCAAGTGTTCGACGGGGAGATGGCGCGAAAGATCAGGGCAGGGCGCGGAGGGTACGTGCGCCCCTACATGAAGGTCTCGCTGTGGCTCGGCGTGGTTGCGCTCGGCGTCGGAGCTGGGTTCTATCTTCTCGGGGACTGGGCCGTCCCCATCATCCTCGGGCAGGAGTGGGCCCTGGCGGGGCACTGCGTCAGCATTATGTCGATCACCGTTGCCTTTCGACTGGTGGCGAGTCCGACAAGTCGAGTGATTGGTCTCTTCCAACGGGCGGGCGGCATGTTCGTGATCGATGTCTGCCGATCACTCTCTATGCTGGGTGCGATCGCGTGGGTGATGTTCACACAAGCCCCGTTCTTGGTCGCCGTCTCTGTGATGTATTACTCCCTGGCGCTGATCTACGTAGTCACTTGGGTCTATGCGCTGATCGTGGTGGTCCAGGAGTCCCGCAAGAGCGAGCGTTCCGTCACGGGGATCGTGGCGTAACGCGAGTCACGCCACAGCCGGCGGCGATCCCATCATTGGATGGACTCTATGCGGTCTCCCAGCACGCCGGCAAGACGCTCGGACCATTCCACGGTGACGTGATGACTGTCGCGGTACACCAGCTCGTTGCCGATGATGACCGGGCACAGGCGAGAATCACAGAAGTAGTCGCTCATATCGATCTCTTGCACCTTCAGCATGCGCTCCGCCCGTGTCGCATCGCTGTCCAATGCGTCCGCTCGGCTCGCCGCGCAGTCCTCTGGCGAGTCCACGTGTGCGGAGAGGCAGATTGCCGGTGTGGCCCGCAGATTCGGAGTGTCCAGCAGCACTACGGGTGTCGTCGAGGCAGGAAGTTTCTTGATGAAGCTCTCGATGCCGCTCTTCCAGTCGTCACTGAAGGTCGCCGTAGAAGAAGTCGCAGCGTAGCCATCGCCATATGAAGAAAGAAGGACGATGTCGGGTTGCCGCTCTTGTATATCCGTCTGAACCGCAGCGCGGAAATCATCGCACGCCCCATACGCCACGCCACGCAGAAGGACGGGGTAGTCCGAGGCGGGGCACGAACTCTTCGTGTACACGACGAGCGAAATCCTCCCGTCCGCGACGAGGCGCTCGAGAGCGGGGAACCACTGCGCAGCGTGGGAATCGCCGACAAGAGCCACGAGCGGCGCCTCTTCATCAGCCGCGTCGAACTCGCAGGCCCGTGGTTCGGTATTGGTGAAGGTGTTGTCGTGGCATCCGTCGGCATAGATTGCCGGCACGCTATCGGATGCATTGCGGAGTGCCGGTCGCAGATTGATGGGCACATAACTTGCTGACATCGGCGAGGTGCGTGCGTTCGTCGCTTCAGCAGTCCGGGAGGTCGTGAAATCTCGGCCGGACACAGCCGGGAGAGCGATCAGCAGGATGGCTGCAATGGAAGCAGAGACGGCAGTGCTCATGATGACAGTCCGACGGGGCATGCTGGCAGCGAACCGCAAGCGTCGCGTTGGCTGCTCCACGAAGCGATAGGAGAGGTAGCCCAGAGGAACACTGCACGCGCCGAGGACCAGTGCAACCCAGATGGGAAGTGGGTTTTCATAGCCCACGTGCGCTTCAGTAATTACGATCAGCGGCCAGTGGACGAGGTACATGGAGTACGAGATTGCGCCGATGAAGATCGCGACACGGTTCGTCAATATCTGACTGAAGACATGACTTCCGTGCGCGCCGGCGAGGAGGAGGCAGGCTGTGGAGACTACCGGTATTGCCGCCGCGACACCGGGAAACGCCACGGTTTCGTCGAACACGAAGAACGCCCAGAGGAGGCCTGCGAAGCCGACTGCTGCAATCGCGCCGCTTACCGGTCGGCTCAGCCGAACGGACTTGGGGAGTCGTGCAAGCACGATGGCGAGGACGCCTCCAGTGCCGAGTTCCCAGGCCCGAGTGGGGAGGCTGAAAAAAGCCCAAGGTTGGGATCGCACCGTCAGCAGGATGCCCGCGACGAACGACACGAGTATCAGGATGCCAAGGATGGGGACGAGCCATCTCCGGTTCTTCTTCGTAATGGCTAGAACCAATAGCAGCGTCAGTGGCCAAAGTACATAGAACTGCTCCTCAACACCGAGTGACCAATAGTGTTGAAAAACGGACGGGACGGTCTCCGCGAGGTAATTAGTGCCCGTGAATGCGAAGTACATGTTCGGGACATACAAGGCGGTTGCGATCGCAGCGCTCAGCGTCTCTTCAAGCAGTAGCGGCGGCAGGAAGATAGCGCTCGCCACGACGGTGAGAAGAACGACGAGAAGCGCCGCCGGCAGAATTCGAAGCGCTCGGCGAGAGTAGAACTTCGCGAAATCGACCCGCCCTGTCGCGACATATCCGCGGTACAAGTGATCAGTGATCAGGAAGCCGGAAATGACGAAGAAGACGTCGACGCCCGTATAGCCGCCAGGTAGGGCATCCGGGATCGAGTGATAGACCACTACGGCGATCACTGCAACAGCGCGCAGGCCCTGAATGTCTAAACGAAAGTTGCTGCGAGGTTCCGAGTGCACGATGAATGCTATCAGTCGAACCCGTCTATGCCGCGAACGAGTCCCCATCGACGGCAGGCGAGCGATGCTCCATTCCGGCACACCAGGCCGGGCATGGCTTCACCGGCCCGCGACTTTTTGCGCGGGCGCGGCTGATACCATGTTCAGTCGGGGTGCGCTACTCCGGACAGGAGAAGCACGCATGCTGCCGACGCCAGGCTCGATCGTTTCGAGAGCAGTCTCGTCAGACAAGACCGAGCGAGCCCGGCGTAAGGAATTCTCCTTACTGAGTTCCATCGCGTTCGCATCCCTGCTCGTGCCGGGGCTCGCAGGTGCATACCTCGGAGATCGGTCGGAGAACGAGGGCGCCGACGTCCTCATCGTTCGCTTCATCGTGCTCGCCGTGCTCGTTGTCTACGCTGTGCACGTCTGCCTTTCACGTCGGGGTGAGAAGGGGCGCCGCAGCGTTGGCATCCCGCTCCTGATCATCTTCTTGGTCTCGACCCTTCAGGTGACAGAGATCCTGCGAGGTGAGGTGGGTCAGGCGACTGACATCCTCAACATCGCTGCGACCGGGATTGTCTTTTTCGCCTTGTGGGCAATCAAGCCTCAGCTTGAGTGGCTCAGAGTGTTTGCGGTCTACGGTGCGATTGTGGGGGGCATCGCGTTGCTCATGAGCGTTGCCACGCCGAGTATTGCTTTCATGACCAACGAGCTCGGTTCCTTTCTCGGATCTTATAAGGGCGAGGGGGGACAGCGGTTGCTCGCCGGGCCGTTTGCGAACGCGAATTCGCTTGGTCTGGTCCTGAGTACCTGCGTACCGTTTGTCTTTCTTTGGAAGAAGACAAGCGCTCGCCTGCTCTTTCTGCTTTTTATAGTTCCACCGCTCTGGATGACCTTCGCGCGGACATCGTTGATCTCTGTCGGAATCATGCTTGTCTTCGCATTCCTGTTCAGCCGGAAGTTCATTTCCATCGGTGTCAAGAAGTTTGTGGCTGCGCTGATCATCGTCGGAATATCAACGGTGGTTGTGTTGCTTCCTATCCTCAACACGGACCCGGCTTTCCTCACGGGGAGGGGGAGAATCTGGCAGACGGACCTCTTGGCGTGGTCCGAGTCTCCTATTTTGGGGCTGGGGTACGGGTGGTACGCCGAACATGCGATGTTCACAGGGTTTGCTCACACGAGCAGCCACAACATGATGATCACGCTATTGGTTCATGGTGGCCTCTTCTACCTGTTGTGCTCACTGGTCTTCGTCGGCCTCGTTCTCGCCGCCTCATGGCGCCATCTTAATGCGGGAAGAATCGTCCCGTTCTTGTTCTTCATCGGCTTCCTGACGACCGGAATCTCCGAGGGGAACTGGCAGTCGCTGATCCTCACCCCGTTGTTCATGCTTCGAGGGTTCCTGTTCGCGGCCATCATTTTCTCTGTGCCCGATCGGGTGGCCAACCGTGACCGAGAGGTCACGACGGCGCCTCGTTCACCGTCGGCGAAGTGAGCCCGGCGCGTTCAGGCTGATGCCGTCAGCATTCGACTGCACGAGCTGACAGCCGAGTGCCGCCGACGCGCGACGAGGACGCTGCAGACGGGGTCAAACCTTCACGACGCGGACGGCGGCGCGACGGATTCGAGCACCTCAGCAAGCTTGATCGCGAGGTCGTCCCGGGCGAAATCGCTCCTGGCGAGCGCACGCGCCCGATCCTGCGTAGCAGCGAGTGCCTCTGCGTTCGTCGCCAACGCGAGAATGCTGCGCGCGGCAGCAGCGACATCCTTGCGATCGAGCACGAGGCCGACAGAGTGTTCCCGGATCAGATCCGCCTGCCAGCCCTCGTGGTTGATCGCGATCGCCCGGCCCGCTGCCAATGTGTCGAAGAACTTGTTGGCGCTGTTGGCGTTCATCGCGGGGTTCTCGGTGACCACTGAGGTGGCGATATCGGCTGCCGCCAGGATCCGTGACACCTCATTCTTCGACACGGGTGGCAGTACTCGAACCGTCGTTCCCAGCAGGTTCACGCTCGCAGCTCGAGCACGAACGGAAGCCTCGCGGGCACCCGTTCCGATGAGAGCGAAGACGATCGTGGGATCGAGTCGTACTGCCTCCGCAGCGACGTCGACCAGATATTCGACCTCGTTCGCGGCACCGAATGTTCCGGTGTACACGATGAGTGGTGCATCCGGAGAGATGTCGTTCGCGGCACGCCATTCGACGCCGACGGCGGGATCGACGTCGAACAGCTCGACGTCTGCGGCATTTGGGATAACCGTGATCTTGCTCGCCTCAGCACCATGCTGACAGGCATCGTCTTTCATCCCAGGTGACAGCGCGACGACCTGCGACGACTTTCGGTAGGCGAAACGCTCCAAAGCGCGAGCGGCTCGCTGGGCGAGCGGATTGTTCAGGTACCCCAGTGCGATCGGCACAGTGGGCCAAGAATCACGAACCTCGAACACGATCGGTGTTCTACGGCCCGCGGCGGCGAACCATGCAGGGAGAATGATCGTCAACGGGGTGCTGGTGGCGAAGATCACGTCGCCGTGGAGTTTCCGGGCTTTTGACGCTGCAGAAACTGCGAAAGTTGCGAAGGCTCTCAGCCGCGCGATCGCCCCCATCGTATTGTCATATGGTACTTGCCGCCGATGAACTTCGAATCCATCTATGGTCGCTGCACTCCATTTAGCTGATGAGCCGGGGCCGCGTTCCGAGGTGACGATCTTGACGTCGTGACCTCGTGCGGCCAAGCGACGGGCGAACTCGTAGGATCGCGTGCTACCTGGCTGATCGGGAGTGTTGAAGTACTGGTGCAAATAGACGATTCGCATCAGCGCGGCTCAGAGGCGCGTGACGTTATCGCCGTGAAGCACGTTGCGCGTGTCCAGGACGGGGGTCGATCCAGCTGTGAGACGGCTTACATCGAACTCGTCGTGGTCGGTGACCACGATAGCCAGATCGAACGAGTCGATTCCCTCTCGGTTGAGATCGATCCGTGTCGTCGCCGCGGGCCACTGGTGTTCGGACACGTGAGGGTCTGCTGCCGAGACTTCAGCGCCGAGCTGCGTGAGGAGTTCGATGATGCGCTTCGCTGGTGCTTCGCGAACGTCGCCGGTGTTCTTCTTGTAGGACAGCCCGACCAAGATGATCTTCGAACCGTTGACGGCTTTTCTGTCAGCGTTGAGAAGGTCGATGCTCCGCTCCACGACGTAACTCGGCATGTGCTCGTTGATGTCGTTGGCGAGCTCCACGAAGCGGAACGACTTCCCCAGTTCTCTCCGTACTTGCCAAGAGAGATAGCTCGGGTCGACTGGCAGGCAGTGCCCGCCGACGCCGGGTCCAGGCGTGAACTTCATGAAACCGAACGGCTTCGTTGCGGCGGCATCGATGGACTCCCATACATTCACCCCAAGCTGATTCGCGAAAACTGCGAGTTCGTTGACCAGAGCGATGTTGACGTGGCGGAACGTGTTCTCGAGAAGCTTGGTGAGCTCGGCTTCCCGGGTGCCAGACACGGGCACCGTGCGATCGACGATCCTGTCGAAGAATGCCTGCACCCGCTGCAGCGACGGAGGATTGATCCCTGATACCACCTTCGGGGTTGTCTGCAGATTCCATTTCTGGTTGCCCGGGTCGATGCGCTCAGGGGAGTAGCCGACGTAGAAGTCGTCGCCGGCACGAAGGCCGCTGCCCGATTCCAGGATCGGAACGAGGAGCTCCTCGGTGGTGCCGGGGTATGTGGTCGACTCCAGAATGACTGTGGCGCCGGGGGTGAGGTGCTCAGCGAGGGAGCGGCCGGCCTCTTCGATGAACGTCAGATCTGGCAGCGATTCGCGCAGGGGGGTCGGAACACTGATGACGGCGATGTCGAAGCCTCGGGCTTCGTCGTAGCTCGTCGTGGGCGTGTATCTGCCAGATCCGAGCGCTTCCGCGAGCTCCGCACCACTGATGTCTTCAACGAAAGACTCGCCGCGGGCGAGCGCACGTACCCGACGCTCGTCGATGTCGAGGCCGATGACCACGAATCCCGCGTCGACCGCTCTCATTGCGACGGGGAGCCCGACGTATCCCTGACCGATTACAACGACCTTCTGAGGCGTGGACATGAGACCCTTCGAATGAGTGAATGTGGCGGTGCGCCGACGGTGAAAGCGCAAGAAGGCGCGGCGTCGCGCAAGCGAGATCATTCTAGCGAACGATCATTCGGTCCGCGCCGACGATGCCGTCCGTCCACCGAGTCTTGCGGAGCGTCATGTCCGATCTGCTAGTCCTCCATGCAGTTCTCCGTCAGCCGCCCTGTGCTTGAATCGGGTTATGAGCGACCCCCATCAGCCGCCACCACTCCGGCGCGATCGGCTCCGGCGAGAAGGCGATGACAGCATGGAGGCGTTGTTCTCCACCTCTCGCCCCGCAGCGGCAGGTTCGAGTGAACCTGCTAGCCGGTATGAGTCGCCTCGAGCCCATGCCTCTGAGATGCGAACCTCCAACCGAGCCGGTCGAGGTAGTCGTCGAGCAACAAGGCGTCGGCGGATCTGGATTTGGAGTTCCGCAGCCTTTCTCCTCATCGTTGCTTTGGGTGTTGGCGGCGGGTTCGCCGCCAAGCGAGTGTATGAGCAGGCGACTTCTGCGCGCGAGCACCTCGCAACTGCGATGCCGTTCGTGAATCAAGTGAAGTCGGCGATGCTAGCCAGCGACGTTGCGGCTGCGGAACTCGCCGCTCAGGCCTACGTCAAGGAGGCGTCGGCCGCGAACGCTGCCGTCGATGGGCGGTTGTGGGACGTGCTCCAGGGGATCCCCCTGCCCGTGTTCGAGAACCTCCGTGCGGTGCGTACAGTGACGAACGTTGCGGAGACAGTGGGTACCGAGATCCTGGTGCCGGCGTCATCCATCACGCTTGCGTCGATCGCTCCGACCGGGGGAAAGGTGGATGTCGCTGGGCTGTCGGACATCCAGGCCGCGGTGATGAGAATCAGCGACGTGATCGGCGATATCGACGGGCGCCTAGACGCCATCGATCGCAGTGCCTTGATCGACCAAGTGGGCGATGGATTCCGGCAAGTTGACGACGCCGTGGGTCAGGTGAGCGCTCTTGTCTCTCCGGCTGAGGATATTCTCGGGATCCTGCCAGGACTGCTGGGGGCGGACGGGCCGAAGAACTACCTGCTCATGTTCCAGGGCAATGCGGAGGCGCGCGCCAGCGGCGGGAGTCCAGGTTCCTTTGTGCTCGTTCGCGCGGACCAGGGTGCGATCACGTTCGAGAAGGAAGTCGCAGCCACCGAGTTCCCCTTCGCCATTCCGCAGTCGATCGTCCCGCTCGATGCGGAGACGACGGCGCTTTACTCCGACATCGTCGGCCGATGGACGGCAAACATGACGTCCACTCCGGACTTTCCTACGGTCGCGACGCTGATGCAGGGATGGTGGGCATCGGAGTTCGATGACCAGATCGATGGAGTCGTCTCGGTGGATCCAGTTGCGTTGAGCTATTTCCTCGATGCCACCGGGCCCCTCACTCTTGCGACGGGCGATGTGCTCACATCGAAGAACGCGACCGCGCTGCTCATGAACGAGGTGTACTTCAAGTACCCCAAGGGCCAGGACTCGAACGCGTTTTTCGCTAGTGCGGCGGTTTCGGTGTTCAACGGCCTGCTGGCCGGGGGAGCGTCGCCCGTGAAGCTCGTCGACGCCGGCGCCAAAGCGTCTGTCGAAGGGCGGTTGAAACTCTGGGTCCCCGACCCCGCGGTGACGGAGGTCATCGGCGGGTCACCCGTCGCCGGCGTGCTTCCGGTCGACAATGAGGACGAGACGGCGATCGGTGTCTACTTCAACGACACCACCGGGTCGAAGATGGACTACTACGTCGACGCGGACATCGCGGTCGAGACGGACCAGTGCACGGCGGCGGGCGCTCCGAGCTGGACCACGACCGTCAACCTCCACAACGGGATCACCCGCGAGGACGCGAACGAGCTTCCGCGCTACATCACCGGACCGTACTTCACCCCCGGGGACATCGGCACCGACTACATCGTCTACGCCCCGGTGGGCGCGACCATCGAGAGCTGGACGGTGAACGGGGCGGCGCGCGATGCGCTTGCGCACACGACGCATCTCGGGCGTGACGCCATCCGCGTGAACGTGGTCCTCCAGCCAGGCGAGTCCGCGGCGCTGCAGGTGGTGATGAAGGCTTCCGACGACGCCGAGAGTGGGTCGTTCGGTCCGCTCGTGGTGAAGCACACTCCGATGGTGAGGGATACCGCAGTCGACGTCGTGGCGCCGGGCTGCGACTGACGGCGCGGTTCGGCGGGGGCCCGTTCGCCTCCCGTCTCGCGATAGCATTCCGCTCGGAGGGCAGATGTCGTACTGGGTGGCCGCGAGCTTCGGCGCGCTGGATGTGCGCAACCACGACCTCGCTTCGGAGGGCTACGAGTTCGTCGTCACGCCGATCATTCCTTCACCACCCCAGATCCTGTGGGGCGACGGTGCAGCGCTCTGGAGCGAAGCACTCGATGCTGCCATCGACGATTCCGATGTCGACGAACCCACACGAGACGCTCTGGCGGCGTTGGAGGATCTTGGCGTGCTCGTGCGATCCGAATCGCCGACCCTGCCGAGTCGCCGGGCGAGTCCGCCCTGGCTCGTGTCGTACCAGCATGAGCTCGTGTATGCGCTGCTGAGCAACGTCGCCGATCAAGCGGGGATCGACATCGTCTTCATCAAGGGGCCTGTCCTGCATTGGCAGGGTCTGCGCGGCAAGGAGCACTCGGGCGACGTCGACTGCTGGGTTCGACCGGGCCACGAGACGATCCTGGCCGAGGCCATGGAGAGGTGGGGGTGGCGAACCTCGCGGACCGCGTTCGACGGGACCCGTATCGCGCACTCCCAGACCCTGATGCCGGGGGAGTGGGGGTGCGAGATCGACGTCCACACGCGCTTTCCGGGGATGACTCTCGACGAGTCGGCGGCGTTCGATCTCGTCCTGGCTAACACGGTCACCCGCGCTTTCGCCGGCACGCTCGTACGGGTTCCCTCTCCGCCGGTCCACGCGGTGATCTATGCACTCCATGAGCTGCGTCCGGTTGCGGGCAGACAGCACACCCCGGAACAGAGAAGCACGGCTGTGCGTGCCCTCACGAGCGCCGGCGACTCGACCATCGACGTGACCGAACGGCTCGGGGCCGGATTCGTTCTGAAAGACGCGTTGTCCGAGGGGTTCCCTGATTTCGATCCGTCTCGGATCAGCACCCGGATTCCGTCTGACTGGGAGTGGCGGTCTGTGGTCTCGGTGCCGAGGCGTCAACTGGCAGCTGTCCGGCTGTTGCCCTGGCGGCAGCGGGCGCGAGTGGTGAAGCGACTGGTCTGGCCCGCGCGTGACGCGTCCCGAAGAGTCCGGGCAGCATCAGACCTCCCGCCGAAGGCAGTCTTCCTCGTGCGAGTGAAGCGCCTGCGGGACGGTCTCGTGAGGCTGCTCCGGGGAGATTGACCCGCCTGCCGAACGAGCGACGCCGACTGAGTGTCGAGTGTCGAGTGTCGACCTCTACGGTCCGCCCCACCGGCTGATCGGCCACAGGATCGGGCCGGCCTTGCCGAAGGCATCGGCGCGCATCATCCAACGGAAGCACTCGTCTCCTGCGTCCGCATCGCCGCGACAGCGATAGACGGAATCGGCAGAGTTCGCACGGTTGTCGCCGAGGACGAGGTAGGCGTTCTCCGGCACCGTGACCGCGGGGAAGCAGCGTGACGAAGCGGGCTCTGTCTCGCAATCCACCTCGCCGGCGGTGTAGGGCAGATTCTCGACGACGTAGGGCTCGTCGATCGGCGCCCCGTCGACCAGCACTGAGCCGTCGGCGTCGCAGCATTCGACCGTCTGCCCGGGGCCGGCGATCACCCGCTTGACGAGGACGTACGGACGGATACCGGTGGTCTCTCCGGCCCAGCGCAATGCGGCGGACAGCCAGTTCGTCGGCGCGGCGGGTTCGTCGCCCCAGCGTTCGTCCGGGCGGAAGACGACGATGTCGCCCGGAGCGGGGTCCGCGGCGACGTAGGCGAGACGGTTGACGATGAGCCTGTCTCCGGGTTGCAAGGTCGGGGACATCGAGCTGGAAGACGGCTGACCCACGAACGCGACGATCAGGAGTGTGAGTGTGAGCGCGAGCGCCACGCTCGCCCACACGCTTCGGAGAGGATTGCGTCGCCGTCGAGGTTCGTCGGTGGTCGTCATCGTGACTTTCTCTGGTCGCGCAGTCGGGGACACACCCAATAGTGTCAAAGAATGGGTCGAGAAGCCGACGTCCACATGACGCGCACCGAGGAGTCCGTCCTGTCGCCGTCGCGCTTCGAGAGGCTCGTGGTCCCCGATGTCCTCCGTGGCGTGGCCATCGTGGCGATGCTCATCGCCCACGCCGGACCCATGGTTCCGGAGCGTTCCGGTGCCGTGTCCTTCGTCATCGCGATGTTCAGCGAAGTGGCGTCGCCACTCTTCGCTCTCGTGATGGGCATGTCCGCCCAGATCGTCTGGAACCGTGGGCCGCGTATACCGGTGACCCTGGGACAACAGGCGATCCGCGGTGTGTTCCTCATCGTGCTCGGAGTGTGGATGGCGACCTGGGGGTCCTGGGTCGCGATCGTTCTCGCCCACCTCGGTATCCTCCTCCTCATCGGGGTGCCCCTGCTCCTCGCCCGGAGCCCGTGGGTGATCGGGACCACCGCGGTCGTCCTGGTGATCAGCGATCCGCTCGTGCGTCTGGGGCGGGGATGGGGATGGGCCTACGCCGCACCGAGCCCCCTGCGCGACATCCTCGACTGGGTGGTGATGAGCCCGCACTACCGGCTCGTCAACCTCCTGCCCTTCTTCCTCATCGGCGGTCTGCTGATCCGGCATGGACTCCGCCGCGATCGCCTTCTGGGCGTGATCGGCCTCGTCGCGGTGGCGTCGTATCTGGCATGGGGCGCGGTCGCCTTCATGGAACGTGGCGGAATCCAGTCCGGCGACTACCTCGACACCCTCAAGGACATCGGTCTCGTCTTCGCGGTCTACGTCGTGGTCGTGCTCGCCGCGACCGTGCGTCGGGAAGGAGCGAAACGGTTCTGGCAACCGGTCTTCGTCCCGTTGATCGCGTGCGGTCAGGTGGCGCTGTCACTGTACCTGCTGCATGTCGGCATCATCGCGCTGTATGCCCGCGCCTACGGCCGCCCTGTCGAGAACTTCTGGCCCGGCTGGCTCGTGATCGTTCCCGGCATGATCCTGGTGGGCTGGCTCTGGTGGCGGTTCGTCGGCACCGGTCCGGTGGAATGGGTGATGGGGTGGCTCACCGGGCGACGCAAGCCGCTTCTGCGTCGCCGCTGACGGCGGCTCAGGCGGGGGTCACGTCTGCGAGGGCCCGGATGCTGTCGATCAGCACGGCGACGTCGTCACTGCCGCGCGCGAGCGGCCCGGCCTGGGAACCGTTCGTGCCGATGAGAGCGCCGACGGGGGCGACCCGTCCGACCTCGAGCGCGCTGTCGAGTGAGCCCCCGATGTCCAGCGCGAAGCGGGCAGATGCCGGGATGCTGTGCGACGAGCCCGTGTCCACCATGCCCGCCGTGAGCCGTTGGATGACATAGACGTCCACGAACGGTGCCAGCTGCTCTTCCGCCGTGTCGAGCGAGGCGATGGCTGTGGCGCAGGCGTGGCATCCCGGAGAGACGAACAGGAGGAGTCGTGCGCGCGCGCCGGGGGCGAGGACATCGACGACCTCCGCCGTGCCGGGGAGGAGTACCGCACCGGCTCCGCGGGGGATCTGATCGGTCTCGGCGGCCGCGATGCCCGACGCCCGCACGATGGACCAGACTGCGGTGGCGATCAGCAGGCCCGAGCCGACGGCGCCGATCGCGACGGGCGCAGCCGTCGCGGAGCCCGCGACGGCCGGGATGCCGACGGGAAGCGACGAACCGAGGGCGGCGAGTGCAGCGGCGAGCGTCGACAGGGCGATGACGACGGTGAGGACCGCGTTGCGCACGATGAGCCGAGGGCCGACGGCGGAGGGGGAGCCATTCGCCGAAGCATCCGCAGTCGTCGTCCGACCCGAGCCTATGCGCTCGGACCACAGCGATCAGCAGCCCTGTGCACAGGAGGAGGGCGGCGCTGGAGAAACCCACGAAGAGCCACCCCGTGGTCAGCAGGAGGCCGAGTGCCATCACCGCCTCGAGGACGATGAGCGACACCGCCGCGGTGTGCGGGTGGCGCACGGGGATACGCAGGGCGGTGAACGCCGTGAGCCCCCGATCTGCGGATCGCACCTTGCCAAGGGCGCTCGCCGCGAAGACGGTGGCGAGGAACACCGCGAGCGGGAGAAGGAACGCGATCATGGGCTCATTATCCTGCATCGACGGAGCGACCGGACCGTGAAGGATCCGGCCGCTCCGTCGTGCGCTGGCTCAGCTGTGTCGCGCGGTCATGTTCCCGAGCAGGTACTGCTCGACGGCCGAGTTCCGTCCGCAGAATCGTTGAACAGCTCAGGTGCCGGAGCACAGGACCAGAGTCGAGCTGACCGTTCCGGTCGGCTTGCTCCCCGTGGCGATGTAGCCGGACGGCAGGGTGGTGATGCCGTTGAGCGTGAACGCGACCGTGATCGACAGCGTCGAGCGGAACGCGATGGTCGCGCCGGCCGGGAGCGCGGACGTCAGGGTGATCAGGCGGCTGGTGCCCGAGAGCACGGAGACGCTCGCGGTCCCGCCGGAGACGCCGAAGACACCGACATTCGCGACGCCGGAGCCGTTGATGAGAAGGGTGGTGCCGACAGGCAGGGGCGCTGTCCCGGCGGTCAGGGTGAATCCCGGTCCGAGGAGGCCCAGGGTGCCGCACGTGCCGCGCAGCGCAAAGGCGCCTACCTCGACATCGGTCGACGCGGCGGCCAGCGGCGTGGCGACCGCTGCGGCGATGATGGGCACCGACCATGCGGCGCCTTTGACGATCGTGCGCCGGGAGAAGCGACCTGCGCTGGGTTGTTCGTCGGTCATGGGTGTTCCATTCGTCAGGGGGAGTCGTGCAGGACGCCCGGATGGCCGGACCCGCAGGTCCGGCCATCCGGTATCGTCCGAATCGATCAGGAGTCGGAGCAGAGGATCGCGGTCTGGCTCAGGGAGCCCGAAGTCTTCGCACCGGTGGCCGTGTAGCCGGCGGGGAGCGTGGCGGTCGCCGTCAGGGTGCTCCCGACGCCGAGGCCGACGACGGCGCGGGCATCGAACGACGTTCCGGCCGGAAGGTCGGCCACGAGCGTGATCTGCTGCGACGTGGGGCCGAGGAGCTGGATGTCGGCCAGCGCGCTCGAGATCGAGAAGAGCTGCACGTTCGCGATTCCGGTCGCGGTGATCGTGATCACCGTTCCTGCCGGAAGCGGCGCGCTGGGCCCCGCCGTGATCTCGAAGCCGGGGAACAGAAGCCCCAACGTGCCGCAGTCGCCGTCGACGGAGAATGCGCCCACATCGACCACCGATGCGGCGGCGAGCGGCGTGGCGACGGCGGCAGCGATGACGGGGACCGACCATGCGGCGCCCTTGACGATCGTGCGGCGCGAGATGCCCTTGTTCTTCTGGATTTCCTCGGTCACGTGAGTGCCCTCCTGTTAGATGCAGATGCGGTTGCCCGCGGTGTCGTCGAAGAGGCGACACGTTGTCTGCATCCCCCAGGAGCCTCTTCGTGACCTCAAGCTAGGGCGGCGGAAACAGCGCAGAAGGGCGTTCCGAGGAACTACGCGCAGGGTGCGCTCAACCTGCGCGGAATGAGTTTTCCGAGGTCCGCGCTCAGGCGCGGCGAGCGGCGCGCAGGGCGCGCGGAGTGCACGAATACGCGTCGTCGAGAGCGCGTCGCAGGCTCATCGGCGAATGGAACCCGGCGCGCTGCGCGATCTGGTCGATGCTCAGCACGTCGTAGCGGCTGTCCATCAGGAGGGAGTGCGCGAGGCGGGCGCGCTGGCGACGGATCTCGCCGGCGACGCTGTTCCCCGACTCGGAGAACACCAGTTGCAGCTGACGCAGGGACGACTGGACCTCTCGAGCGACGCGCGCGGGATTGAGCGCCGGGTCTCCGCACTGCTGGGCGATCACGGCGATCGCACGCTCACGGAGAACCTCGTGCGGGGTGCCCTGCCCGGTGACCGCGCCCATGCGGTCGAGCAGCATGGCGCCGCTCATCTCCATCACCAGCTGCTCGATCGCATACTGCTCGATCGCGGAAGCCTGGGCATCGGCGTCGAGGAGTCCCGTGACGAACTGCTGCATGGACGTGTCGAGGAGCCTCCGCTCGGGATACACGTTGGCGTCCGGAGCCAGCGACGGGACGAAGGAGGCGATGGCGGACCGGGGCACGAGAGCGGCTGAGACCCGCCACGAGCCGGCCCAGCGCAGGCGCCGCGTGATCCCCTGCGGAGCGATGACGAGACCGCCCTCCGTCTCGACCCACGGCTCGCCCTCGAGCCGCGACCACAGCGCCTGCGTCTCGACGAAAGCGAACACGGAATGCTCGGGGTACACGGTGGCGGTGTCGATCGTGAGTTCCGACGTCGCGCCGCTGATGCCGAGGAGCAGGACTCCGCCGGAGGAACGGACGCGCGAGCGCAGACCGGGCCTGTCTCCGACGCGGCGGATGCCGTGCATGGCGAGTTCGCGGTCGTCGATGGAGCGGGCGATCTTGGTGTTCACGAAAGGCCTCCTTCGGAGGTCGGACTTCCGAGAGTACGACGACGGCCGGGAGGTCATCCCGGCCGCCGATCGCTCTCGTTGCCCGAAAGGATATCGGTCAGCAGCCCTGGAAAGGGGAATGATTGAACAAATGTTCAGCAGGTGTGGCGGAACGTGCCGGTCGGCTCAGAGGATCCCGGCCCCGACGGGCACGGTCACGGAACTCACCGCGGTGTAGGTGTCGGCACCGAGGGTGACGTTGAGTGTCACCGGGAAGCTCGCAAGAGCCGAGACGGCCACTCCGGTCGAGGTTCCCGCGAGGCCGAACGCGATCGGCATCACCAGCGTTCCGTCGCTTGCGATCGTGATGGTGCGGGTGCCCGTCCACGTCGTCAGAGGGAACCCGAACTGCCCGACGATCGGCGCCGTCTGGTATGTCGCGGTCCGCTCTCCGGCTGTGGTGGTGACGCCGTTCACGGACTGCACCCCGAAACCGCGAGCGCGTCCGACGGGGATGTTGATCCCTGCGGGACGACCGACGGTGACGCTGATGGTGGCGATCTCGGCCGTGCGGGCACTGCTGCCGTTCCTGATGGAGAACTCGGTCGGCAGGGTGACGAGGGCCTGGGCGCTGAGGGTGCCTCCGCCGTCGAGGAGCTGGAGCGTCGCCAGCGAGGTGCTGGTTCCCGTCCACGCGACCGAGGTCGGAGTGATGCTCGCCGCAGCGAGCGGGGTCGCCACGACGGCCGCCACGACCGGTACAGACCACGCGGCGCCCTTCATGATCGTCCGGCGCGAAAATCCTGTGCTGTGCTGGCTGTCTTCGGTCATACTGCGTGCTCCTCATTGATGCAGATGATGCTTCGTGCGTGACCGGTGAGGCGACACGAATCTTCTGCATCCCCCAGGAGCCTCCCCGTGCGAGTCACGGTAGGCGCGGGATGAGCGGCCCGTGCGGGGAATGGGCGAAAAGCGCGCTCTGCGCGTTCTTTCTGCGCGCATTGTGCTTTTGAAGCAAAGGCGCATGCCGCCCATGCCTCGTGGCGTGCGCCTCGTCTCCCCGTGAATGCTGGATAGGCTTGCAGGCATGTCCGATCGCCTCCGAGTCGCCGCGATCGGCGTCGTCATCGACATCGAGATCGCCGACCGAGGAGAAGCGTTCCTCGACCGGGTGCGGGCGGCCTGGGCTGACGCTGCGACCTCGTCGGAGGGGGAGCCCGAGGCCGTGGTGGCCGATCGGTCCGAGCTGGATGACGACGCCGCACTCGCGATGCTCTCCACCGACGTGACGCTCGCAGCGCTGGCCGCGCGCCGCGGAGCAGACCTGTGGATGCTGCATGCTGCCGGCCTCGCCGACCACGACGGGAACGTCGTCGTGTTGAGTGCGGCATCCGGCACCGGAAAGACCACGGCCGCACGGCACCTCTCGCGTCGGTTCGCCTACGTCAGCGATGAGACCGTCGCGATCACGGCGCACGGAGAAGTCGTCCCCTACCGGAAGCCTCTGTCCGTCATCCAGCCGGACTCGCCCCACAAGCTGCAGGTCGCCCCCTCGGCCATCCACGCGAGCCATCCGCTGCCCGCGCGACCGCGGGTCGCCAGGATCGTCGTCCTCGACCGCCGCCCCGACGGGCCGGAGGCGCCGGAGGTCGAGCCGCTCGATACCGCGACGGCGCTCGAACTGCTGGCCCCGCAGACGAGCTATCTCAGCGATGCACCGGCGCCTCTGCATCTGGTCCGGCATCTCCTGGACGCGACCGGCGGCGCCGTGCGCGTGAGCTATCGCGAGGTCGAGACGCTCGACGCGACGATCGACGAGCTCCTGGCCACCCCGAAAGTGGGCGACGCCGCGCGACCGCGCACACAGGCGACCTCATCGGCGGAAGGACTGGAGGAGACCGTGGTGTCGGAGGCGATCAGGGGATACCAGCGCACTCCTGTCGTCGATGCCCTCGACCTCGGAGACGGACGGCTCGCGGTGCTGCGTCGCTGCGCCGCGGGGAGCCGACTCCACGTCCTCGACGGCATCGGCCCCTCCGTCTGGGCGGCGGCACCGGGACGAACGATCGACGAGATCACCGACGAGGTCATCGCCGAGCACGGACGCCCGGACGGAGCGGACCCTGCGGAGCTCGTGGACGCAGCCGTCGCGCAGCTGATCGCCGACGATCTACTGCGGGCAGCCGAGCCTCAGACCTGAGCGGAACCCCGCCTGCGCACGCCGGGAGCGTGCTCGGACTCGGCCGATTCGGCGTCGTCCTCCTTCTGCGCATATCGCTCGTAGGCGCCGTAGTACTCGCGGCCGTAATACGCCGATTCCGCACCCTTGCGGGGCACGCGGTTCAGCACGACCCCGAGCACGCGGCCAGTGGTGCGCGTGATCGCATCGATGGCGCGCTGCAGCATGTCGAACGTCGTCTTCCCCGAAGAGACGACGATGAGCACGCCGTCGGCACCCGCAGCCAGCACCGCGGCATCCGTCACGGGCAACACGGGCGGGGAGTCGAGGATGACGATCGCCGACTTGCTGATCTCGGCCAGGAAGTCGCGCATGCGCTGCGAACCGAGCAGCTCACTGGGATTCGGCGGGATGCGTCCAGCGCCGACGACGGCGAGGGGGACGTCTCGGGACGGGCGGTGCGCCACATCCTGGAGTTCGGCACGACCGGCGAGGACATCGGTGAGTCCGACATCGCGCGACATCCCGAAGATGTCGGCGATCACGGGGCGCCGGAGGTCGCAGTCGATCAGGATGGCCCACTGGCCGGCAGCGGCCAGGCTCGAGGCGAGGTTGACCGACACCGTCGACTTGCCGTCTCCCGGCACCGAGCTGGTGACGACGATCACCCGCGGCGGGTTGTCGACGTCGATGAACTGGAGGTTCGTGCGCAGCTCGCGCATCGACTCGATCGTGTGATGCGAGACGCCGTGCTGCGACTCCAGCGAGAAGTCGATCACCTGTCGTTCATCCGACATGGACTTCTCGAGCGGCAGTGTGCCGATCACCGAGACGCCGGTCTCGCGCTCGATGTCACGCGGATGACGCACACGACGGTCGACCGTGTGCCGCACGAACGCGTAGACGAGTCCGAGCGCGAGGCCGGCGAGGGCGCCGATGATCACATTCAGACGTGTGTTCGGGGAGGACGGGCTGCTGGGGAGGCGGGCCGAATCGCCGACGATGAGAGAGATCGCCGCGGGTGCCTCAGCGGTGCCGCCCTCGAGCTTCTCGATCTCGATCGCCATGCCGTCGAGCCAGGCCTGTGCCAGCGCCTGCGCCGACTCCGGCGTTGGCCCGGTGGCCGTGACCTTGAGAGCGGTCGTGTCGACCGGGTTGGTCACCGTGACGCGATTGACGAGCACGTCGGGGGAGGTGTCGATGTCGAGCTCCTCCATCGCATGCTCGGCCACGGCACGCCAGGAACCGAGGTTGAGATACGACTTGACCCTGCTCTGCGCGAGCTGGTTGCCCACGAGGGCGGAACCGCTCGTGCCGTCGCCGCCCACCGCCGTCACGATGCCGGTCGTATCGGCGGAGTACACGCGCGGCTGCAGCGCGCTCCAGCCGAACGCCGCCGCCGCGCCCACCAGGGTGGCGACGACGATGACGATCCAGTGGGCGCGCAGGATGCGCGCGTAGTCTCTCAGTTCCAACTCTTCATCTCCTCGCACATCCCGTGTGGAGCTCGGGACGCAGACATCAGAATGAGCATACGGTGAACGCCCGTGCGCCGGAGGGGACACGGCTCACATGAGCGCGTCGCGCACGAGGCGCTCGACCTCGACCAGAGCCGGGGTCAGTTCCGCCGCCGAGCGCGCATAGGTCTCTCGGGAGCGGCGATACGGGTCGATCACGTCGTCGTCGTCGCCGGATGAGGGTGTGAGCCCCCGCTGGTCGTTGACCGCGCGCAGGACGGCGGCGAGGCGTTCGCGGGGAGACGCGCCGGCGGCGTCGGCGGCCGCGCGCGCATCCGCGCTGCTCAGAGTGGAGGCGAGACGCGCGAACTCACGGACCGTGAAGGTGCGGCGGAGTCGACTCGGCATCATCTTCACCACGTGGGAGCGATGCTCGCGTGCCATCGTGAGGATCAGATCCGCATCTGCGAGGAGAGGCTCGACCAGGTAGCGCGCCTGGTGGGCGGCTGCGACCTCAGGGTCGACGCCCTCCCTCGCTGCGAGTTCGAGGGCGGGCTCCGGCATGCCGTGGCCGACCAGAGCGTGGGTACCTGCGCTGTGGACGCGCACGCCGAGGGGTTCGAGTTCAGCGCGCAGCAGCACCTCCGCGAGCGGCGACCGGCAGATGTTGCCCGTGCACACGGTGAGTATCGTCAGCGGCGCCTCGGCACCCCGCCGGTCAGGTGCACCCAGCAGAGCGGCGAGCGAAGCCGCCTCCGATGGGGGTCGGCTGTGTGGCGGCAGAGGGAGGGGAAGGTTCTGCGGCCGCAGCGGTCTTCTGCTTCTCGCGCCACTCCCGGCGGCTCATCCCGGTCGGCGGTCCGTCCTCATGCTGCGGCGTCACGCGACCAGCCTAGGCCTCCGCGGGGCCCGTTCCGGCAGCAGCTGGATCAGCAGCACCGCGATCACGCCGCCGACCAGGGCGCCGAGACTGTTCGCGATCACGTCGGAGATCGTGGGGAACCGCGAGGGCATCAGGCCCTGCACCGATTCGATCAGACCGCTCATGAGTGCGCCGATCACCACGACACGCCACAACCGCAGACGCGACCACGCGAGGGGCAGCAGCAGCCCGACGGGCACGAAGAGCGCGACGTTCGCCAGGAACTCCAGGACGACGGCGCTCCGGGCATATGAGGCGATGCCCATGTCGGCGGACCAGTGGGCGAGGATGCCGACGAGTCCGGTGACCTTCGCCGAGACGTTCGCCGGCAGCCACACCGTGAACCCGACGAACAGCAGGTAGGCGACGAGCGCCACCCGGGCGGACACGGCCCCGGTGCGGACGGGAGCGGCGGTCGCGGATGGCATGTCCGCCATGGTAACGGCGGCACCTCGGCGGGGCTCTCAGCTTCGGCCGTCGCTCCAGTTCAGCTGCTCGATGTAACGCAGGAGCACGCCTTCGCGCAGCGCCCACGGTGACACCTCGAGCTCGTCCACGTCGAGCGCGGTCATCGCCGCATGCAGCGACACCGCCGCAGCCACGATCTGGAAGGTGCGGTCGGGGTGATCCCCGGCAGCTCCTGCCGCGCGGACGCGGGCAGTCGGGCGAGCCGCGGGATCCACGACCCGAGAGAGGCACGAGGCAGCAGCATCCGTTCGCTTCCCGACCAGCCGGGCACGGGGTAGCCGACCAGCCGTGCGAGCGACCGGATCGCCTTGGATGAACCGACGACGTGATCCGGACGGGGAGTGCGACGAATCGCGGCAGCACGGCGTCGAGCGTCGACGCGGCATGTGCCCGCAACCTCTCGACATCGCCCTCGCCCGGCGGATCGTTCGGCAGGAACTGCACCGTCATGCGCCCGGCGCCGAGGGGAACGGATGCCGCGGCGTCGGGCATCTCCTCCGCACCCGCCGCGATCTCGAGCGAGCCGCCGCCGATGTCGAGGAGAAGAAGCTGCCCGGCCGACCAGCCGAACCAGCGTCGGACGGCGAGGAAGGTCAACTCGGCTTCGGTCTCGCCGTCGAGCACCTGCAGCGGTTGGCCGAGTGCCGCCTCGATGCGGGCGATCACATCGGCGCCGTTGCGCGCGTCACGCACCGCACTCGTCGCGGTGGCGAGGAGTGCATCGACACGCTCGACCTCTGCGACATGCCGCGCCTGAGCGACCGCCGCTTCGAGGGCGATCACTCCCTCCTCGGAGATCGCGCCATCCGGCGTGAGGTAGCGCATGAGGCGCAGCACGGTCCTGTCGCTCGTCGTCGCGAGCGGACGGCCACCCGGGCGCACGTCGGCCGCCAGCATATGGACGGTGTTGGATCCGATGTCGAGGACTCCCAGGCGCACGGGAAGAGACTACTCGCGCCACGGTTACGATGTACTCCGTGACCACCGCCGACCCCACGCTGCCGCTGTCGCCCTACCGGGAGATCGGTCGTGCCGAGTGGGCACGGCTCGCGGCCGGGCTCGACCAGCCGCTCACCGAGACCGAAGTCGTCGAGCTCCGTGGCATCGGCGACCGGCTCTCCCTCACCGAGGTGCGGGAGGTCTATCTTCCTCTGAGCCGACTGCTCAGCCTCTACGCCACCGCCACCAAGCGTCTCGGCGCCGCGACGTCGGAGTTCCTCCAGGAGGACGACACGACCACGCCGTTCGTGGTCGGAGTGGCCGGTTCGGTCGCGGTCGGCAAGTCGACGATCGCCCGACTGCTGCGCGAGCTCATGAGCCGATGGCCGGGGACCCCCCGCGTGGAACTGGTCACCACCGACGGATTCCTCTACCCGAACGCCGAGCTCGAACGCCGCGGGATCATGGACCGCAAGGGCTTTCCCGAGTCGTACGACCGGCGTGCACTGCTCGGTTTCCTCACCGAGGTCAAGAGCGGTGCGACCGAGGTGCGCGCGCCCTTCTATTCGCACATGCGCTACGACATCGTGCCCGATGCGAACGTCGTGGTGCGCCGCCCCGACGTCGTCATCGTGGAGGGGCTCAACGTGCTGCAGCCGCCTCCTGCACCGAACGATGTCGCGGTGAGCGACCTGTTCGACTTCTCGATCTTCGTCGACGCCGAGACCTCGCACATCGAGAAGTGGTACGTCGACCGGTTCCTCGCCCTCCGCCAGGCCGCGTTCAGCAACCCGTCCTCGTACTTCAACGTGTTCGCTCATCTCACCGATGACGAGGCGATCACCACCGCGCTCGGCTACTGGAACGAGATCAACATGCCGAACCTCGTCGAGAACGTGATGCCGACCAGGCATCGCGCGCGGCTCGTGCTGCGCAAGGGGGCGGACCACGACGTGGAGAGCGTTCTGCTGCGCAAGCTCTGACACGGTGGGGCCGAATATTGTTCGGACGACTCGCAAAAATCCCGCCTTACTCTTGATCGCATGTGTGGAATCGTCGGATACGTGGGCCCGCGCCCCAGCCAGGACATCCTTCTCGCCGGCCTCGCCCGTCTCGAGTACCGCGGCTATGACTCCGCGGGAGTCGCCGTGATCGACGGCGAGGGTTCGCTCGGCATGCGCAAGAAGGCGGGCAAGCTCGCCGTGCTGCGTGACTCCCTCGCCGACGCTCCGCTGCCAGACGGCTCGACCGGCATCGGACACACGCGCTGGGCGACCCACGGCGGCCCGACCGACGGCAACGCGCACCCGCACCTCGCCGACGACGACAAGCTCGCCCTGATCCACAACGGCATCATCGAGAACTTCTCGGCGCTCCGAGAGGAGCTCCTCGCGGACGGCGTCGTGTTCCGCAGCGAGACCGACACCGAGGTCGCTGCTGCTCTTCTCGGACGTGAGTACGCCGGCAACGGCGGCGACCTCCAGCTCGCGTTCCGCAGCGTCGTGAACCGCCTCGAGGGCGCGTTCACCCTGCTCGCGATGCACCAGGACCACCCGGGCCTCGTGGTCGGCGCTCGCCGCAACTCGCCGCTCGTGATCGGACTCGGCGAGGGCGAGAACTTCCTCGGCTCGGACGTCGCCGCCTTCATCGAGCACACGCGCAAGGCGCTCGCGATCGGCCAGGACCAGATCGTCTCGATCACCCCGGACGCCGTCAGCGTCACGGACTTCGCCGGGACGCCCGTCGAGCCGGAGCCGTTCGACGTGTCGTGGGACGCTGCCGCCGCCGAGAAGGGCGGATGGTCGAGCTTCATGGCCAAGGAGGTCGCCGAGCAGCCGGAGGCCGTCGCGAACACGATCCGCGGCCGCATCCAGGACGGCCAGGTCGTCATCCCCGAGCTCGATGGACTCGACGAGCTCTTCGTCGGCATCAACCGCGTCATCATCACGGCCTGCGGCACCGCATCGTACGCCGCGCTCGTGGGCAAGTACGCGATCGAGCAGTGGGCACGCGTCGCGGTCGACGTCGAGCTCGCGCACGAGTTCCGCTACCGCGACCCGGTGATCGGCGCCGACACGCTCGTCGTGTCGATCAGCCAGTCGGGCGAGACCATGGACACGCTGATGGCCGTGAAGTACGCGCGCGAGCGCGGTGCACGCACGTTGTCGGTGTGCAACACGCAGGGTGCGACGATTCCGCGCGAGTCGGACGCCGTGGTCTACACCCACGCCGGACCCGAGGTCGCCGTGGCTTCGACCAAGGCCTTCTCGGCCCAGATCACCGCCCTGCTGCTGCTCGGCCTGCACATGGGCCGCGTGCGCGGCACCGTGGCCGATGCGTCCGTCGACGTCGCCGAACTCGCGGCGCTGCCGGAGAAGATCGCGAAGGTCCTGGAGAGCGAGCAGGAGCACGTCACGCAGCTGGCCGGCTGGATGGCCGACACCCGCTCCGTGCTGTTCCTCGGTCGTCACGTGGGCTATCCGATCGCGCTCGAGGGTGCGCTCAAGCTCAAGGAGATCTCGTACATCCACGCCGAGGGCTTCGCCGCCGGCGAGCTCAAGCACGGACCGATCGCGCTGATCGAGCCGGGACAGCCCGTGTTCGTGCTGGTGCCGTCGCCTCGTCACTCGGCCCTCGTGCACTCGAAGGTCGTCTCCAACATCCAGGAGATCCGCGCCCGTGGCGCCCGCGTGATCGTGATCGCAGAAGAGGGCGACGCGGCAGTGCTGCCGTTCGCCGACGAGGTCATCCACATCCCGCTCGCCGGTGCGATGTTCGAGCCGCTGCTCGCGGTCGTGCCGCTGCAGATCTTCGCGATGGCGCTCGCCACGGCCAAGGGGCTCGACGTGGACCAGCCGCGCAACCTCGCCAAGTCCGTCACGGTCGAGTAACCCCGTCACCGAGTCGCCCCCGTTCGTGCGCGCCGTCCGCGGCGAGACGCAGGGACGGGGGCTCTCGTCTTCCGAGCCCGGCTCGGCGGGGACAGTAGGCTGAACGAGTGATCATCGGTACCGGCATCGACCTCGTGGACATCCCACGGTTCGAACGGACGATGGCCCGGACCCCGCGCCTTCTGGAGCGGCTGTTCGCCCCGTCCGAACGCACGCTGCGTCTTCCCTCGCTGGCGGCGCGGTACGCGGCCAAGGAAGCGCTGATCAAGGCGCTCGGCGGCTCGGACGGCGTGCACTGGATCGAGATCGAGATCGCCTCGGAGGCCTCGGGGCGTCCGCATTTCGTCCTCAGCGGATCGACGGCCGCGGTCGTCGAGGAGCGCGGGATCGTCACCCTGCATCTGACCCTCACCCATGACGCGGGTCTCGCCGCCGCGTTCGTCGTCGCCGAAGGAGCTCCCCTGTGACCGCCCCGTTCCGCGAAGCGACCATCGAGCTCGACGCCATCGCCGACAACGTGCGGCACTTCCGCAGGCTCACCGGCGTCGAGGTGATCGCGGTCGTCAAGGCGAATGCCTACGGTCACGGTGCCGCTGCGGCCGCGGTCGCCGCGCTCTCCGCCGGCGCGACGCGGCTCGGCGTCGCCGAGATCGCCGAGGCCCTCGAACTGCGCAGACAGGGCGTGCATGCGCCGATCATGGCGTGGCTGCATGCGCCGGGCGAGAGGTTCGAGCACGCCGCCGCGCAGGACATCGAGATCGGGATCTCATCCTTCGACCAGCTCGAAGCCGCTGCGGCCGCCGCCTCGGTCGACCGGCCCGTCGGCGTGCACCTGAAGTTCGAGACCGGTCTCTCGCGCAACGGCGTCGCCCCGGCCGACTGGGGGCGGGTGCTGGCGGAAGCGGCACGCCTCGAACGCGTCGGACGGCTGCGCATCGTGGGGCTGTTCAGTCACCTCTCGAACACCTCCGCGGAGGACGACAGGGCGGCCTTGGCGAAGTTCGACGAGGGCGTCGCGGCGGCCGCATCCTTCGGCATCCGCCCCGAGATCCGCCACATCGCCGCGACCGCCGCCGCGATCGATCTCCCGGAGACGCGACTCGACGCGGTGCGGATCGGGTCGGGCTCTTCGGGCTCTCGCCGTTCGACGACCGGACCTCCGCCGAACTCGGGCTGCGTCCGGCGATGACGCTCCGCGGCGCGATCGCCGCAGTACGCCGAGTGCCCGCGGGGACCGGGGTGTCCTACGGCTACGCGCACCGCACGGACCGTGACACCACACTCGTCCTCGTCCCGCTCGGGTACGCGGACGGGGTGCCGCGGAACGCCTCCGGCCGCCTTCCGGTCTCGATCGCGGGACGCCGGTTCGTGAACGTCGGGCGGATCGCGATGGACCAGTTCGTCGTCGACGTCGGCGACACTCCGATCTCGGTCGGCGACGAGGTCGTGCTGTTCGGTGACCCCACCCTCGGCGTCCCCTCGGCTGCAGACTGGGCGGACGCGGCGGAGACCATCAACTACGAGATCGTCACGCGCATCGGACCGCGCGTGCCCCGGCGGTCGTCATGAGCGTCGACCCGGCCTTCCTCGGACGACGTGAGGTCGCGACATCCGAGGCCATGGAGCAGCTCGGTCTCCGCATCGGCGAGCAGTTGGAGGCGGGAGACCTCCTCATCCTCACGGGTCCCCTCGGCGCGGGGAAGACCACGTTCACCCGGGGCCTCGCCGAAGGTCTCGGCGTGCGCGGACCCGTGCAGAGCCCGACCTTCGTGATCGCCCGCACCCACCCCTCCCTCGTCGGCAGGGCGCCGCTCGTGCACGTCGACGCGTACCGCCTCGGCTCCGCGGCCGAACTCGACGACCTCGACCTCGACCTCGCCGGATCGGTGGTCGTGATCGAGTGGGGACGCGGCATGGCGGAGGAGCTTGCCGATGCGTGGTGGGACATCGAGCTCGAGCGTCCGGTCGGCGTGGACGACCTCGATCCGTCGGAGCTCGATGCCGACGCGCCGCGCATCGTGACGATCGTCCGCGAGGGGTCGACGTGACCGCAACTGTGAACGAGACGCTCGTGGCCGTGATCATCGAGGACGATCCGGGCGTACGGTCGCTCCTCGACGAGGTGTTCCTCGCCGCGGGGTTCGAGACCCACCTGGCCGGCTCCGGACCCGAGGGTCTCGCGGCGATCGAGCAGCACCGCCCCGTCATCACCACGCTCGACATCAACCTGCCGGGCATCGACGGGTTCGAGGTCGCCCGACGCATCCGACGGGTCAGCGACACGTTCATCATCATGCTCTCCGCCCTCTCGGACGAGTCGGATGTGGTCCTCGGTCTGACCTCCGGGGCGGACGAGTACCTCGTCAAGCCGTTCCGGCCGCGCGAACTGCGGGCGCGCATCGAGGCGCTGCTCCGGAGGCCTCGGGCCGGCGAGTACCGGCCGACCCCGGCGCGCCCTGCGGCGGAGAGCGAGCCTGCAGCCGACAGCACGACCGTGCTCACCTGGCGGGGGCGTGTGCATCGCGACCTCAGCCTCGACCTGGACACGCGTCTGGTGCTGGTCGGTCAGAAACGGATCGACCTCACCCCGACGGAGTTCGACCTGCTCGCCGCCATCCTCGACGCGAAACTCAAGGTGCGCAGCAAGGCGGACCTGGCGCGCGGCCTGCGTGGAGCACCGGAAGGCTCGAAGGAGTACGTCAGCGAACCGGACAAGCGGGCCATAGAGACGCACATCGCGAATCTGCGACGCAAGCTCGGCGACAGCTCGACCAGGCCCCGTTACATCGAGACGGTGCGCGGAGTCGGTTATCGGCTCACTCCGGTCGATGACCCGGCGAGCTGACCGGGGCGGGACCGCGGCTCCCCAACCGCGGTCCCGTGTGCCTGCGAATCCCCACTCGCGTGGCCCCAGCGTCTGCGTTCTTCCCCAGTCGCAGTGTCGGCCCCCACTCAGAATGCTATGGCGGCGGGGACACCTGAAGAGCGGGGTTCCCCGATCTTTGAGTAATCTTGCGGGAAAGCTGAGCTTCATGGGGGAGGGCACGCGTCGATGATCCGCACCATGTCGATCTGGCGCTGGCAGCTCGTGTTCACCGGCAGCATCGTGGCGATCGTCGTCATGATCACGGCGTTCAAGCCGCAGACCTTCGCCAACCCCCTCGTCGTCGCCGGGATCGCCCTCGTGGTGGTCACGACACTGATCACCCTCGCCGTGCCGTGGCACCGACTTCCCCACCCGTTCGCGACCGCGGTGCCGCTGTTGGACGCGCTCGCGGTCGGCTTCACGACGAACGCCCCCGACATCCGGCTCGGGTTCCTCTGGGTGTTCCCCGTCGTGTGGCTGGCGACCTACTTCACGATGCCGTGGGTGCTCGGCGGCATCGCCTTCATCAGCGCGACCCTCGTCCTGTTCGCCGACCAGAGCGGCACACCGGCCGACATCCTCCTCCGCCTGCTCACGGTCGTGATCACTCTCGGGTTCCTCGGCGTGACCGTCCGCATCGGCTCCCAGCGCTCCCGCGCCGCGCGCAGGCTCCTGCAGCGACGGTCCGAACAGGTGAACCGCGCCGCGGACCGGGCGGAGACCAACCAGCGGAGGGTGACCCAGATCGTCGACGCGCTCAGCGTCGCCCTGGTCGTCGTCTCCGCCGGAGGGCGCATCCTGCAGATGAACGACGCCTATCGCGCCCTCTACGGGCGGGATCGCTTCGGCGCCGCGCTCCCGTCTGCCGGTGTCGAGTACGACGCCAGGCGTGGCACGGCGGTCCCGCCCTCGCGCACCTCGATCGCGCGAGCGGCGAGCGGCGGAAGCTCCAGGCCGAGGAGGTGTGGCTCTTCGACGGGAACGGCCAGTGGCGGGCGCTCGAGGTGAGCACGCAGCCCATGGCCACCGCGGGAGGCGGCCAAGACGTCACGCTCCTGGTGATCGACGACGTCACGATGCTGCGGGAGGCGGATGAGGAACGGCGTGCACTCGCCGCCGTCGTCTCTCACGAGCTGCGCAACCCGCTCACCGCGATCGTCGGACACGTCGATCTGCTGCGCGAGCGCGACGACCTCCCCGGGCGTGTGCCGGCGCAGCTCGACATCATCGCGAACGCCGGCGAGCGCATGCAGGACCTGGTCTCGAGCATCCTCGATCAGAACGGTCGCACGGTGCAGGAGCCGTTCGAACCCGTGGATCTGCGGGATGTCGTCGAGGCCTCGGCGGCGTCGTATGCGCCGCTCATCTCCGGCAGCAGGCAGGAGCTCCTGATCGAGGGAGCGCAGAGCCTGGTCATCTACGGCGATGCGTTCCGGCTTCGGCAGGTGCTCGACAACCTGCTGAGCAACGCGGTCAAGTACACGCCACAGGGTGGGCACATCCGCATCGCTCTCGGCACGTCGACGGACGGGCACGTCGAGCTCGCGATCGTCGACGACGGCGTGGGACTCACGCCGGAGGACCTGCCTCGCGTGTTCGAACCGTATTTCCGGACGGACAGCGCCGTACGCGCCGGCATCAGCGGCACGGGGCTCGGCATGGGCATCGTCCGTGAGATCGTCTCCGCGCACGAGGGCAGCATCGACATCTCCAGCGAGGTCGGGCTCGGCACCCGGGTGACGCTGCGTTTCCCGCAGCACCGAGTGAAAGAGGCCAGGGCATGACCCCGCTCGTCCCCGTCAGCGTCGACGTCACGACCAGCATGGTCGCCGTCGTGACCGTGCTCACCGCTCTGGTCGTGGGGCTCGCGACCCTCGCACGTCCGAGCAGGGCGACCATCACGTGGGGCGCGGCCTTCGGCCTGGGGATGCTGGGGGCGTACCTGTGGCTCGCCGGGCAGCAGACGCAGGAGCAGGCGCTGCGTGCCGCCGCCTCGGCGCTCCTGCTGTGCTTCGAGCCGTTGGTGTGGATCGGACTGCGGATGCACTTCGGCCGACGGGTGTCGTGGTGGACCGTGATCCCCTTCCTGGTCGTCGCCCCGACCCTGCTCGTGGCGACAGCGGAGACGGCGTGGTACCTGCCGTCCTTCCACATCGTCTTCCTGGGCAGCGGGGTCTTCGGGGCCCTGGTGGCGTACGAACTGCTGCGCGTCAGAGCCGCCGTGCGCGACATCGTCCTCCCGCTCGCACTCGCCTCCTGCGGGCTCGTGATCGTGGCCGTCGTCAGCGCCGTGTCCGCGCTGATCGCGGGTGACGCGGGCACCGACGCGCAGTTGAGTGCCCTACGCGGGATGAACGCCGTCGGAACCCTCGTGGTGAGCACCTGTGCGGCTTTCACGCTGGTGCTGATGGTGCGGGGCGAGGAGAAGAGGGTCGACGCCGGGGACGCGGCCGAGCGTGCACGACGCCGTCTCCGCAAGGCGGAATCGCAGAACGACCAGCCCTGGTCGGTGCTCGACATCCGTCTGGACGACCCCGCTGACCTCCGGGAGGCCTCGACGGGTGCGGCCTACACGCTCATCATCGACCGCTTCCACGAGGACATCCGTGAGGCGTTGCCCGCGTCGGCCGATGCCGACCGCGTCGAAGACGGGCGGGCGATCGTCGTGATCCGTGGCAGCGACGAATCGGTGCGCCATCATCTGCGGGCGATCCTGACCCGCATCTCGATCATCGACCGCGACACCACGGTCACCGGCATCCGCGCCTCCGCGAGCATCGGCTGGGCGACGGTGTCGGTGGTCGGATTCGACTACGACGCGCTCGTCGCCGCCGCAGGACGGGCGGCCGCCAGGGCGCGTGCAGCCGGAGGCGACCAGTGGAAGCGGGCCACGGCACTCGATCTCCAGAGCGCCTGACGACTGTCGTCTAAAAAGTCCATGCCAACGCCCCCTGTAGAATGTCGCACATTACTCACAGGGCGGGCAATGACATGCGATTCAGGGAGAACCTCACCGATGTGCGGACGCGATGGTTCGCGCTCGGCACGCTTGCCTTTTCCGCCGTCTCGCTCGTCGGGGTCGTTGTCGCCCTCGTCGCCCTCGTCTCAGGCCCGGGTCAAGAGCAGGGCTCGCTCTCTTGCCTCGCGACGACATTCATCGCCGTGGGCAGTGTCGGCGCGCTCGTCGCTGCCATCCTGCTCAATCGTCGAGTGGTGAGCATCGTCCAGCAGAGTGACGGGAGCTGAGAGGAGCTCGCGACGGCGGTATCAGCCGAGGTGCTGGTGGAGTGCGCGGAGGTGGGCGCGGGTGAGCCCCGCAGTCGTCGCCGTCGCTTCACTGCCGGCTAGGCGTCGCGGGACTCGCGGCCCTTGGCGAGGGCCGCGAGGATGGCGGTCTCGGCGTCCGGTCCGGTCTCGGCGGCCGCCGAGACGTTCTCGGCGACCACGGCCTCGATGATCTCGGTGCGCTGGATGCGCGTCTCGCGCGGCGCCTTCACGCCGATGCGCACACTGTCGCCCTTGATCTCGAGCAGCGTGATCTCGATGTCGCCGTCGATGCGCACGCTCTCACCGATCCGCCTCGTCAACACCAGCATCCGTTCAGCCTACTGCCGTGGCGGTGGAGCCGACCGCTGCCAGCGGTGCGTCTCGGACGACGCCGACCGTCTCGATCGTGAGCGCGGCGGCGGTCGCCTCCGTGTACGACAGCACCGGCAGGCCGTCGGTCTGCGCCGAGACCAGCCTGCGCACGGCGGGACGCAGCGAGGGGGCGCACACCAGCACGGGCTCGCCGCCTTCCCGCACCGACGAAACAGCCTGTTTGACCGACTCGACCACCGTCTCCATGCGCTGCGGGTCGAACACGATCTGCGACCCCTCGTCTCCGGGGCGCAGGCTCTCGAGCATCGCCTGCTCGAGAAGCGGAGCGATCATCACGACCCGCAGCGTGCCGGCATCCGCGAATCGTGCGGCGATCGCGGGTCCGAGTGCCGCGCGAGCCGCTTCGATGAGTCCTTCCGGGTCGGTGCCGACTCTGGCACGCAGCGCGAGCGCCTCGTAGATCCGGGCGAGATCGTTGATGGGCACCCGCTCGGCGAGCAGCCCCTGCAGCACCCGCTGGACCTCGGCCAGGGACAGCAGCGCGGGGTGAGCTCTTCGACGGCGGCAGGCGAGGCCTGCTTGAGGGCATCCGTGAGCTGGCGCACGTCTTCCCGGCTGAGCAGCCGGGCGGCGTGTGCATGGATCACGCTGGACAGGTGGGTGATGATCACGCTGGCCCGATCGATCACGGTGGCTCCGGCGAACTCGGCGCTGTGACGCATCTCGAGCGGGATCCACTTGCCCTCGAGGCCGAACACCGGGTCCAGGGTCGCGGTGCCGGGGAGAGCTTCCAGACCCTGCCCGAGAGCCAGCACGGATCCCACGGGGGCGGTTCCCCTCCCGGTCTCCACGCCGGCGATGCGGATGACGTAGGTCGCCTGCGCGAGCTCGATGCTGTCGCGTGTGCGCACCGGCGGCGTGATCAGCCCGAGGTCGAGGGCGACACGGCGGCGCAGGGCCTTCACCCGCGCCAGCAGATCGTCGGGCCCTCCTGTGACCAGATCGACGATGTCGGGGAGAGGAGGATCTCGAGCGGATGCACGCGCATCTTCTCGATGAGCTCCTCCGGCTGATCCGCGGCGGCAGCAACGGGCGTCTGCGCGGCGGCCGCCTCCTCGCGCTTCCTCGTCGCCTTGATGCGCTGCGCGATGAGCAGGAGGCCCGCCCCGATCGCCACGAAGGGGAGCATGGGCATGTGCGGGATCAGCGACATCACGATCGCGGCGCATCCGGCGATGATGAGCGCATTGCGGGACTGCCCGAGCTGCGCCGAGGCGGCCGTTCCCATCTCGGCCTCCGCCGTCGAGCGCGTCACGATCATGCCCGTGGAGACGGCCATCAGCAGCGCGGGGATCTGGGTGACCAGTCCGTCGCCGATCGTCAGGAGGCTGTAGGTGCTCACCGCTTCGTCGATGGTCATGCCGTGCTGCACCAGCCCGATGGCGATGCCGCCGACGACGTTGATGATGATGATGACGAGCCCGGCGATCGCATCGCCCTTCACGAACTTCGACGCACCGTCCATGGCGCCGTAGAAGTCCGCCTCGGCGGCCACCTCCGCACGACGGGCGCGGGCCTCCGCATCGGTGATGAGCCCCGCGTTGAGGTCGGCGTCGATCGCCATCTGCTTGCCGGGCATGGCATCGAGCGTGAACCTCGCGCCCACCTCGGCGACGCGCTCCGCTCCCTTGGTCACCACGACGAACTGGATCACGACGAGGATCAGGAAGACGACGGCGCCGATGATGAGGGAGCCGCCGACCGCGATCGCCCCGAACGCCTCGATGACCTGCCCCGCATAGGCCTCACCGAGGACCAGACGGGTCGACGCCACGTTCAGCCCGAGGCGGAACAGCGTCGCCACGAGGAGGAGCGAGGGGAACACCGAGAAGTCCAGCGGCTTCTTCACGAACATCGACGTGAGCAGGATCACGAGCGCGAACATGATGTTCAGGATGATGAGGATGTCGAGCAGGAACGGCGGCACCGGGACGACGAGGAGCATGATGATGCCCACGACTCCGATCGGCACCATGAGCTTGACGAGCAGCTGTCTCATGCGGTCCTCCGGTAGGGAAGCGAGTGGATGCCGCGGGCGGCCCCGCGTCGTCGCAGCGAGTCGACGAACACGAGGACGCGGGCCACGGCGTTGTACAGGTCTTCGGGGATCTCCTGCCCCAGCTCGCACGCGGCGTGCAGGGCGCGCGCGAGGGTGATCTCGCGCACGAGCGGCACACCGGCGCGCACGGCCTCGTCGCGGATGCGCTCCGCGACCACGCCGCTGCCCTTCGCGACCACCTTGGGGGCGGCCCGCCCTGCCTCATATCGGAGGGCGACGGCGATGTGCGTGGGGTTCACGAGCACGACATCCGATCCGGCGACCGCGGCGATCATGCGGTTCCGGCTCACGGCGAGCTGCCGGGAGCGTCGCTGCTGACGGATCAGGGGGTCGCCCTCCGAGCTCTTGCTCTCGTCGCGGATCTCGCGCTTCGTCATGCGCGTGTGCTTGCGGTTGCGCCGCATCACCACGAACATGTCGATCGCCGCGAGCACGAGTCCGACGGCGATCGCAGTCTGCAGCAGGGCGGTCGTGCCCTCGCTCGCGGTGCCGAGCAGTCGCGAGATCGAGTGTGCTCCGCTGGCGGTGAGCACGGGCATCAGGTTCGCGATCACGAGCCAGAGGGCGATGCCGATCGCGGCCGTCTTCAGCAGGGCCTTGGCCCCCTCCCACAGCGCCTGCATGCCGAACACGCGGCGCACGCCCGTGACGAGGTTGAACTGCTCGAACCGGCCGGTGAGCGGACGCAGATGCACGCCGCCCTGGATCACCGCCCCGATCAGGGTGACGACGGCGACCGCGGCCAGCATCACCGTCAGGGTCGGCAGCACGGAGGCGAGGCCACGCCCCAGCGCCACGAGAGCCGCCTCAGGGGTGGGCGCCTCGACCAGGGACGTCAGTGTGAGGAGCTGTTCGGTTCCCGCGGAGGCGCCGAGGGCGATGGCCGCGGGCATGGTGACCGCGGCCGCACCGATGCCTAGCCACGCCGTGAGGTCCTGGCTGCGCGACAGGCGCCCCTTCTTGCGGGCTTCGCGAAGGTGCTTGTCGGTGGCCTTCTCGCTGCGCTCGCCGGTATCGGTGCCGCTCACTCCCGCACCCCCTGCATCATCCTGAGGGCCTGGGTGGCGAGCGCGTCGACGATGCCGGGCAGAGCGATGTACACGGCTCCGGCGAGCAGGAGGGTGAGCAGGATCTTCACCGGGAAGCCCATCGCGAACGCGTTGAGCGCCGGCGCCACGCGCGTGATCAGCCCCAGCCCGACGTCGGCGAGGAACAGCACGAGCGCGAGAGGCCCGGCGATCTGCACCGCCGCGAGCACCATCTGCGACACCCCGTCGACAAGGAGCTCTGCCGGCCCTGCGACCGTGAACACCCCGTCGACCGGTACGGCCTGGAAGCTGCGGGCGAGCCCGGCGAGGATCAGCTGATACCCACCGGAGGCGAAGAGCAGGGTCAGCGCGGTCAGATGGAAGAGCCGGGTGAACTGCGCGCCGTTCACCATCGAGTGCGGGTCGAACGCCTGCGCCAGCTGGAATCCCCCGAACACGTCGATCAGGCTGCCGGCGGCTTGGAGCGCCGAGAAGCACAACAGCACGAGGAAGCCGAGCAGGGCTCCCGTCACCAGCTGCAGCACGAGGGCCCCGAGGAACGGCCCGGTGTCGAGGTTCTCGTACCCGGGGGCGACCGCCGTGCCGACGGCGAGCGAGAGACCGATCGCGAGCATCGCCTTCACCCGTGCCGGGATCGCCCCGTAAGAGAACGGCGGGGCGATGACGATGAACGCCGTGATGCGCACGGCGGCGAGCATCGTGGCCTCCAGCCAGGCGAAGTCGATCGGGATGTACACGTCGTCAGCCGCTCAGCAGCGAGGGGATGCGGGCGAACATCTCGTTCGTGAACGCGATCATCTCGGCGATCATCCAGTTGCCCGCGATGAGCAGTGCGATGCCGACCGCGACGATCTTGGGCACGAACGAGAGCGTCACCTCCTGCACCTGGGTGATGGACTGCAGCAGCGAGATCGCGAACCCCACCACGAGTGCGGTGACCAGGACGGGTGCGGCGAGCTTGGCGGCGATGATCAACCCCTGCATGCCGATGTCGATCACGGCCTCCGGGCTCATCCGACACCTCCGTAACTCTCCAGCAGGGCGCGGATGATGAGCCCCCATCCGTCGACGAGGATGAAGAGCAGGATCTTGAACGGCAGCGAGATCATGACGGGCGGGAGCATCATCATGCCCATCGACATGAGCGCCGCCGCGACCACCAGGTCGATCACGAGGAACGGCACGAAGATCACGAAGCCGATGATGAACGCCGCACGGAGCTCGGAGATCATGAACGCCGGGATGAGCGTGTACATCGGCACGCTCGATGCATCCTCGGGGTTCGGCTGACCCGCCATCCGGGTCATGAGGGCGAGATCCTCCTCGCGCGTGAAGCGCAGCATCCACTCCTGCAGCGGGAGCTGACCGACGTCGATCGCCTGCGTGAACGTGAGGCTGCCGTCGATGTACGGCTGCACCGCGATCGTGTTGATCTCGGTGAGCACCGGCCACATGATGAACAGCGACAGGAAGAGCGAGAGCCCGGCCAGCACCTGGTTCGGCGGGATGGTCGGCAGCGACAGGGCGTTCCTGGTCATCGCCAGCACCACGAAGATCTTCGTGAACGACGACATCATCAGCAGCAGCGCAGGGGCGACCGACAGCAGTGTGATGCCCAGCAGGGTGAGGATCGATCCGGAGGGACCGCCGTCGACGCCGTTGATGTCGATCGTGACGCCCTCGCCCGGATCGTCCGGGGTGACCTCGGCGTGGGCCGCCGTGCTCGAGAGAAGCGTCAGGACGACGACCAGCGCGAGCGCGAGGGCGAGGATCAGTGCGACGCGTCGCAGCGCGCGGCCGTCGACGACCCCACGGGCGACACTCATCGCGTGCGCCGGATGGCCTCGGCGGTCTGCCGCCAGGTTTCGGGGAGAGGATGGAACCGCGCAGCGGATCGTTGCGGTGCCGCACGCGTCGCTGCGGTGCCGGAGCCGTGTGCGACGGCGTCGCCTCTGCCAGGGCGGTCGCGGCGAGGATGCGGTCGAACTCCTCGGCGTCGGCTGCCGTATCGGACCCGGTCGGCCACGAGGGACGGGCGGCCTCGTCGGAGACATCCGGCTCCTTGACGGGCAGGCGGTCGACGACGTTCACGCCGTGCTCGGTGACCCCGAGCACGTAGCGGGCGTCCGCGGTCTGGATCACGACGATCTGCGCCTTCGGCCCCACTCCCTGACGGCCGAGGACCGTGATCGCCTCGCTGTCGCGGCGGCGCGCGCCTGCGTCCGTGCGACGCGGCGCTGGAGGTACCAGAGCACCCCGAGCACCGCGGCGAGCGAGAGCACGACCCGGAGGCCGAGCAGGAGGTCGTCCAGGATCAGGCCTCGACGTTCTCGAGGATGCGTGTGATGCGGACCGCGTAGTCCTGGTCGACCACGACCACCTCGCCGTGCGCGATGACTCGGCCGTTGAGCTTGATGTCGGCGGGTGCTCCGGCGGAGCGGTCGAGTTCGACGACGCGTCCCGGCTCGAGGTCGAGCACATCGCGAACGGCCATCCTGGTGCGGCCGATCTCGACCGTGAGCTCCATCTCGACCCCGGCGATGCGGTGCAGGCGGTGCGAGCTGCGTGCACCACGGGCCGGAGCGTGCGTGACGATCACCGAGAGTCGGCCGATCGTGCGACCCGTGTCGTCCTGCAGGTCGAAGAGCTGGGCGGCGGGGTCGGAGAACAGCGGAGAGGCGTCACCCACCGTTGCATCGCCGAGAGCGCCGGCGCCCAGGGTGCTCGCGGAGGCCTCGAGGGCGTCGCGCAGCCGATCTCCGAGCGGCGCGGAGCCGAGCCCGTCGACCAGGCTCTCCGGGTCGAAGAGCTGCACGGCGAGCTGTGCACTCGCCTCGCCGACGAACTGCACGATCACGGCATCCCCGGTGTCTCCCGAGACCTCGGAGGGAGGGCCCTGGTGGGAACCGCGGTCGGCAGCTTCGCCGCGAAGGCGGCGGCGACAGCGGACTCGTAGGTGGTGGTGCTGGTCACGCGGACTCCTCGGCGACGGCAGGATCGGGGACGGTGGAGGTGACGACGCACGCCAGACGCGCACCGGCACTGCCGACGGCGGCGGTGGCGACGGTCTGGTCGCCCACGGCGAGGAGCAGCGGGCGATCGGCGGAGTGCGGGAACGACACGATGTCGCCCACCGCGAGATCGAGAACCTCGCGGGGGAGCACCACTCGGGAGGCGAGTCGCAGGGCGAGATCGACGGGCGACACCTCGACCTGACCGCGGATCAGGCCAGGGGCGGCCGTGCGATCGGCATCCGATGTCCGTGCGGTGAATCCGGCGAGGACGGAGGCGGGCAGCATCACGCTCGCCGGCACGGCCCCTGCCCGCGAGGCGCATCGAGAACCGCGCCACGATGACGGGCTCTCCCGATGCCGCGACCTGGGCGAACTGGGAGCTGTACTGGATCCCGTTCACCGTGACCCCGCTCGGCAGCAGCCCGTCGAGCGCACCGGTGAGGTGGTCGAGGGCGTCGACGATCAGCGAGCGGATCAGCGCCTGCTCGATCGGGGTGAAGGTGCGGTCCTCGGAGGCTCCGGATGCGCGCCCGCCGACCATCTGCACGATCCACGTGGTCGCCGCAGAGGTGGGCAGCTGCACGATGAGACGCTCATCGGAATCGGGGAGAGCGCACACGATCAGGGTGGTGGTGGACGGCAGCGACTGGGCGTACTCGCCGTAGGTCAGCATCCCGACGTGCTCGACCGCGATGGTCGCGCGCACGTGGATCTTCGCCGAGAGCTGCGCCGACCATTGCCGGGAGAAGGTCTCGAACGCCAGTTCCAGGGCCCGGGTGTGCTCGCGCGAGAGAGTCGCCGAGCGGCCGAAGTCGTAGACGTCGACCTCGGCGCTTCTCGTCGCCGTCGCTGCGCGCACCTCGGAGCGCACGCTGTCCTGGATCACCACGAACCCGACTATCGGGCGGTGAGCGGCGCGCGTTAGGTGCAGGACGGGTCAGGAGGACGGCTGCCCCGCCTGTGCTTCGGGGATGAGCGCTCGCACCTCCTCGTCCGCATCAGAGAGGACCACGATGTCGACCCGTCGATTCTGGGCGAGGGCCTCGGAGGAGTCGCCGGCTGCTACGGGTCGCGTGTCGCCGAAGCCGACCGACTTCAGGTGCGCAGGCGGGAGGCCGGACGACTCGACGAGGTGCCGCAGCACCTGTGTCGAACGACCGGCCGACAGCTCCCAGTTGGTGGGGTACGGCGCCACGGAGCCGCGCACGTCGGCGTGCCCCTCGACCGAGATCTCGTTCGGCGCGGTCACGAGCACCGAGCCGAGGGCGTCGAGCACCAGGACCGCGGTGGAGCTGAGAGCGGTGCTGTTCGTGGTGAAGAACGTCTCGGCGCTGACGAGCCCGATCGTGAGACCGCGCTCGTCGATCGTGAAGGTGACGTCGGCCTCGAGACCGTTCTGGGAGAGCACCTGGCGCAGGCGTTCCCGGAGCGCGGAGAGCTCGCTGAACTCGTTCTGCGCAGCCGCCAGGTTCACGTCGGCGAAGTCGTCGCCGTTCTCGTCGACCAGTTCCGGCGGCACCACCACGCCCGTCACGGCATCCACGTCTTCCGACGGCTCCTGGCCGAACCCCGTGGCGAGGGATGCGCTGAGCGCCTCGAACTTCTCCTGGTCGACGGTCGACATCGCGAACAGCACGATGAACATGCACATCAGCACGGTGACCATGTCGAGGTACGACGCCATCCAGCGCTCATCCGGCCCGCTGTGCTCCTCGTGCGGAATCCGGCGACGCGCGCGCACGCTCATGGAGCGGACTCCGGCTCCGTCTCCTGCGCGGCGCGATCCTTGGTGCCGTGGCCGGAGCGTTTCGAAGGGCGCTCGGCGACGAGTGCCCGCAGCCGCTCGCCCACGAACTGCGGCGGAGCCCCGGCCTGGACCGCCAGCATGCCCTCCATGAGCACGGTCATGCGTTCGAGCTCGAGCTCGCCGAGTCGCTGCAGCCTTCCGCCGATGGGCAGCCAGATGAAGTTGGCCGAGAGCAGACCCCACAGCGTCGCCACGAACGCCGCCGCGATCATCGGTCCGAGCGTGTCGGGCTTGTCGAGCTTCTCCAGCACGTGCGTGAGCGAGACGACCGTGCCGATGATGCCGACCGTCGGCGCGAATCCGCCGAGCGTCATGTAGAACCGCGAGGCGGTGCGGTTGCGCGCGGCGGTCGAGGTGAGCTCGTCTTCCAGCAGCGTCCGCAGGTCTTCGGCATCCGTGCCGTCGGCGATGCTCTGCAGCGCCTGGCGCAGGAACGGGTCCTTCTCGTCGTCCAAGCCTTGTTCCAGGGCGAGGAGTCCTTCCGCTCGCGCCTTCTCGGCGTAGCCGACGACCGTGTCGATCATGCTCGAGGCCGTGCGGCGCTCGCCGCGGAAGGCGCGCGGGAGCGCTTTGACGGCGTGGAGGGCATCGCGCAGGGTGCCGCTCGCGAGGCCGACCGCGATCGTGGCGCCGAACACCAGCACCATGGGTGCGGGCAGCAGCAGGGAGCCGACGGTCGCGCCCTCGATGTTGATCATGGCGACCAGCGCGCCGAAGGCGAGGACGAGTCCGAGGATGAGAGACGGATCCATCAGCGACCGTCCTCGGTGTCCGCCGACGCGGCATCCGTGTCGGCTCCGGCGATCAGGGCGGCCGCGGTGGCCAGCACTCCGGCGCGGAAGCGGGTGATCTCCGCGATCACGTCGTCCATCGTCTCGGTGACGACGAAGGTCGCGCCGTCGACCATGATGAGCGTCGTGTCCGGCGTGGCCTGGACACGTTCGATCAGGTCGGGATTCACCGCGAACCGCGAACGGTTCAGGCGCGTGAGGACGATCATGGGCTCCATCCTGGAAAGATCCGTCCGCGTTCCGAGGAGCGCGGACCCGACGGCCCGTCCTGGGCTGTCGGAGGGGACTGTCGGCTGGAGAGGGCCCGGCGTTAGCGCGGAGGTGGGTGTCGATGGCGAACCGGCTCGGTGCCGAGAACACGAGTGATGGCGTCGTTACTCGTGGTTAAGAGGACAAGCCTTAGTAACGAGTGCGATAATCGGCTTTGCGCCCCGCCGCTCAGCGGTCGGCGAGCAGCCGATCGCGCACCTGGCGGCGCAGAACCTTGCCGATGAGCGATCGGGGGAGATCGTCGACCGCGGTGATGCGGCGCGGCACCTTGTAGGGGTGAGCCGCGTGCGACAGAAGTCGCGGAGCGCGTCCACGTCGAGCGCAGCGCCCTCGCGGAGCACCACGGCGGCGGCGACCTCTTCTCCGCCATGAGGTCGCGGAAGACCCACGACCGCGGCCGCCGTGACGTCGGGATGCGCGACGAGCGCGTCTTCCACCTCGCTGGGCGACACGTTGAAACCGCCGGTGATGATGAGCTCCTTGAGGCGGTCCACGATGGTCACGAACCCGTCGGGCGAGACCTGGGCGATGTCGCCCGTACGCAGCCAGCCGTCGGGGAGCAGAGCATCGGCCGTCTCGCCAGGACGCCGCCAGTACCCCTGGAAGATCTGCGGACCGCGGAGGAGGAGTTCGCCGTCCTCACCGGCAGGCACGTCGACGGTCGGGTCCGCCGGGTCGACGACGCGGATCTCCGTGCTCGGAAAGGGAACGCCGACGGTGCCGGGACGACGGGTGGGGCCCATCGGGTTGCCGAGCGCGACCGGTGAGCTCTCGGTCATGCCGTAGCCCTCGACGAGCAGACCGCCGGTGGCCTCTTCCCAGCGCTTCACCGTGGCGACCGGAAGGCTCATCGCTCCGGAGATCGCGAAACGGACCGTCGAGAGGTCGATGGTCCCTCGGGCGGCGGCGCGGGCGAGAGCATCGTAGATCGGCGGCACGGCCGGAAGGAAGGTGGGCGGCGTGGAGCGTGACGCCGCCGTGACCAGGCCGAGGTCGAACGTGGGGAACAGGACGAGCCTCGCCCCGATGCTCATCGCGAAGGTCAGGCACAGCGTCATGCCGTACGCGTGGAACAGCGGCAGCACGCCGTAGAACGTCTCCTCGCCGTCGACGAGCCCCGGCACCCACGCTCGTCCCTGCATCGCGTTGGCGCGCAGGTTCGAGTGCGTCAGGATGGCCCCCTTCGGGGAACCCGTCGTCCCGCTCGTGTACTGGAGCAGGGCGGTGTCATCCAGCGTCGGACCCGGCACCCGCCGTGAGATCCTGCGGTGATCGGCGAGGCTCTTCCAGGCGACGAGGTGGTGCGCCTTCGGGGCTCCGGTCAGCTTCGCCCGCGACTCGCGCGCGCGGCGCAGCGGCAGTCGAAGGGCGACCCGTTTCGAGAGCGGCATCGCCGCGGTGATGTCGACGCTCACGATGTGCTCGACCTCGAGGTCGACCGGGAAGCCGGCGATCGTGTCGACCGCTTTGTCCCACACGACGGCGACGCGCGCTCCGTGGTCCTCGAACTGGTGCCGCAGCTCCCGCGCGGTGTAGAGCGGGTTGTGCTCGACGACGATCGCACCGAGTCGCAGGATCGCGTAGAAGGCCACGACGTGCTGCGGGCAGTTGGGCAGGACCAGAGCGACACGGTCGCCCGCGCCGACTCCGAGCCGCCGGAGCCCTTCCGCGGCGCGCTCGACCTGCTCGCCGAGCTCTCGGTAGCTCGTGACCGCACCGAAGAAGTCCAGCGCCGGACGCCTGCCGAACGCCGCGACACTGGCCGCCAGCATCTCCGGCAGCGTCTGCGAGGGATCGTCGATCTCGGCCGGGACGCCGTCCGCGTAGGAATCGAGCCATGGTCGGGAGCTGAGAGGGGTGGCGGACATGTCTCCATCCTGCCCGGGATCGTCGTCCGCGGACACCGCAGCCGTCAGCCGACGAAGAGGAGCACGATCGACACGACGACCGCGGCGGCCCCGACGCCGGCCAGCGTGACGCCGAGCACCTGGAACGCATGCAGGAGCGGCCGTCGGGGTTCGAACCGCATCAGGTCAGGATGCCGCTCGCTGACGAAGGCATCGACCTCGTCTCGTCCCTGCCGGTGGATGTGCTCGTCGGCGCGGAGCGGGCGTTCCCGGAAGTCGCCGGCGGCGAACCAGCGGGCGCGCGCCGAGCCGCCCGCGTCCTCGACGATCACGACCTCCTGAGGTGACCAGGCGCCGTCGTGCACCTTCACCAGGAGCACGACGGCGAGCAGCGGGAGCCCGATGCCGAGGCCGATCCAGGACAGGATCTCGGCGATCATGCCGACGGCGTCGATCGCGTTCATCCCCGACTCCGTTCTCCCTGAGAAGACAGTACCGGTGGTGCAGCGGCGACGACGGACGGCACCGCGTTCAGCGCTTGAGGTTGGTCAGCTCCTGCAGCACCTCGTCACTGGTGGTGATGATGCGGGCGTTCGCCTGAAATCCGCGCTGCGCGACGATGAGATTGGTGAACTCCTGCGAGAGGTCGACGTTCGACATCTCCAGCGCGCCGCTGATGATCGCGCCCATGCCGTCGGAGCCGGCCTGTCCGAGGGTCGGCTGGCCCGAGTTGCCGCTCGGGCGGAACTGCGACGATCCGGCCTTCTCGAGCCCTCCCGGGTTCACGAAGCCCGCGAGCGCGATGCGCGCCAGCACCTCGGTGTCGCCGTTGCTGAACGTGCCGACGAGGCTGCCGTCGTTGGTCAGGGCATACGAGCTCAGGGTGCCGGCCGGCTTGCCGTTCTGCTCCTGATGGCGACGTCGCTGACATCGGCGAACCCGGTGACCGCCGACAGGTCGACCGTGATGCCGGCGGAGACGATCGACGATGCTCCAGCCTGCGTGCCGTCGGTGAACGCGAGCGAGGTGCGCGCGCCTGCCGGGTCGGTCACGTCCCACCCGGTGGCCGTGCGGGTGAAGGTCAGGCGCAGCGAGGTGGCGGCGCCCTCCGCATCGTAGGTCTTGATGTCGCGCACGAGAGTCTCGCCGACGGCCGCCCCGGAGGGGAGGTTGCCGGTCACACGAGCGGTGGTGGTCGCGGCCGCGGGGCTCAGCGCACCGACCGGCAGCGTGATGTCGCCGATGCCCTGGCCGGGGACGATCGCGCCGCCGCGGGCGGTCCAGCCCTGGACCAGCGCCCCGTCGGCGGAGACGAGCTTGCCGCTCGCGTCGAACGAGAAGCCGCCGTTGCGGGTGTAGAGGGTCTCGCCGCCGGAGCGGACCACGAAGAACCCGTCACCCGCGATCATCAGGTCGGTCGGCACACCCGTGGGCTGCGGGGCCCCGGACGCGAAGTTGGTGCTGATACCGGCGACCTGCACCCCGAGTCCGACCTGGGCGGGGTTCTGGCCGCCCGCGGCCTGCTGCGGCATCATCGAGTTGCGCAGGAGCTGCGACAGCGAGTCCTGGAACTGCACGGCCGAAGCCTTGTAGCCGGTCGTGTTGACGTTGGCGATGTTGTTGCCCGTGACATCGAGCATGGTCTGGTGCGAACGCAGACCCGAGATTCCGGCGAACAGAGAGCGGAGCATGGTGGTGCCTTTCTGGAAGGGGACTGGTCAGGACTGCGGACGGGTGACGAGGTTGACGCCGGACACGGCATCGAGCGGGATCGACTTCTCGCCGATGGTCACGAGAGGGACGGCCCCCGCGTACGAGACCGACGACACGATGCCCTTCTGGGTGACCCCGTCTTCGTCGACGTACTGCGCCTCGTGACCGATCAGCGCCGCCGCCGTCTGGCGCATGCTGAGCGCGAAGCTCTCGGTCGAGGTCGCCGTGAGGGCGGTCAACTGCTCCATGGAGGCCAGCTGCGTGGTCTGCGAGATCATCTCGTTGGTGTTCATGGGCGAGCTGGGGTCCTGATTGGTGAGCTGGGTCACCAGCAGCTTCAAGAACACCTCGGAGTCGAGACTCTTCTTGCGTTCGGTCGCCGGTGTGGTGCTTCCGGTCTGCACCCCGGAAGGCGGGATCGTGCCGGAGATGGGGTCGGTCATGGGGTCCTCTCGGATCAGGCGTAGACGTCGATGCCGCCGTGGGGCGGGACAGTGACAGGGGAGGCCGCGTCGGGCGGGGATGGAAGGAGGCTCGGTGCCGGTCGGGCCTCGCGATTCCGGTCGCCTGACCCCTCTCCGCGTGGCTGACCGCCGCCGGTGCCCGCTGTGGTGCTGTTCGGGGCGCCACCGCCGTTCGAGGAGCTCTGCGGGTTCGACGAACCGGGACCGTCGTCCGAAGACGACAGCATCAGCGAGGCGTGCGGCGCGGCGGCGGCGAGGTCGCGGCGCAGGTCGGCGAGGACGCTGCGCAGCGCCTCGCGCCCGAGGTCGTTCGGCGCGTGCAGTTCGATGTGGATGGCCCCGCCCGAGATGTGGGCGCGAACCGTCACGGGTCCGAGGTTCTCTGGCGACACGGTCAGGGTCAGGCGGTGATCCCCGTCGGGGGCCTGCGCCAGCGCCACCACGGGACCCGCGATCTGTGGGAGCAGCACGGGGCGAGCGCTCGCCGCGTTCGCGACCGCAGCCGGCGTGGCAACCGGTGTGGCAGCAGGCGTGGCCGGGACGATCGGCGCGGATGCCACGGGCGCCGCGGCGCTGGGCGCGGGCGTGGCCGCGGGCGTCGCCGCTTCTCCGGACGGTGCCGACGGCGCAGGGGTCGGCACGGAGGATGGCGCCTCGGCAGCTCGGGCCGCGGAGGCGAGCGGCGTCGCCGAGCCCTTCACCGCGCCGACCTGTGCCGCGGACGTCGCGACGAACCGTCCGGGCGGTGTCGCGACGGCATACGCGGTTCGCGGTCCCGGTACCGGAGCGGCGGTGGCGGAGTCATCGGCTTCTGCGGGCGTCGCGACGGCCTCCACCGACACGGGAGATGCGGACGCGACGGCAGCGGTCCGTCCTGCGGGCGATGCCGTCGCGACCGACGCGGCGACCACGGCGCCGCGCGGTTCGCTTTTCGCGGCCGGAACGACGAGGGCGACGCGCCGAGCGCCGCGGCGGGCGGCGCGACATCCGTCTGGCCCGAATCGGGGACCTGCGCGGCGACTCCCGTGGCGGGCGCGGGCGACTCCGCCCCGGCGGGAGGGATGACCGTGCCGGGAAGAGACACGACCACGGTGGGCACGGGGATCGCCGTATCGACGGAGGTGTCGGCAGCGGCATCCGGAGTCGTGCCCGTCGGCAGTGCACTCTCCCTGGGCGTGCTCTCGGCCGGAGCGTCGTCCGTGCGCTGCGCCCGCGCGGCGTCCTGGATCACGTCGGCGAAGGCCGCCGCCCCCGGAGTCGCGCTACGGCCGGCCGCGCCGCCGGCAGCACGCGACGCCCGGGCGTCGACGATGTCGATCAGACCGAGCGAGGTCATGACGGCTCCTCCGCTCCGGTCCGCGACCCGATCTCGTCGAGTTCCGCCTGCTCGGCGTGCAGGTCGGCGGCCCGTATCTCCGCGGCGTGCGCCTCGGCGAGTCGATCCAGCCCGCGCACCGCCCTCCGCGCCTCCGCGTGCTCTCTGCGGGCCTGATCGACGGTCTGCTCCTGCAGTTCGGAGAGCGTCGACAGGTCGGCGAGCAGCGTCCGGCCGGCCACGCGTGCCGCCGCGAGCGCTGCCAGCGACCGCACGTCGACGGCTTCACTCCCCGTGCCGGTGAGGTGTGCACGCAGCGACCTGTCGCGTGCTTCCGTGTGCTGGGCGTCGATCACGGCGCGGGAGAGGCGCTGTGCCGCGGCGCGCTCCTGGATCCCCGTACGCGAAGAAGGCCGGCGAGCGAGAACGACCGTGTCATGCGACTGCTCCGAACGCCGTGACCAGCTCGTCCAATCGGCGCCAGGAATCGTCGATCGCGCTGGTCTCGTCGAGGGGCTGGGTGAGGAAGGCGGAGATCGCGCGTTCGTGCGCGATCGCGGCGTCGATGCGCGGGTCGGCGCCGGGGTGGTAAGCGCCGATGTCGATCAGATCGTTCGCACGGCGCCGAGCCGCGAGCACCGCCCGCAGGGTCGCGGCACGGTCGCGCTGGTCGGGCGCGGTGACCTTGCCCGCGACACGGGAGACCGAGGCCAGCACGTCGATGGCCGGATGATGGCCCGACAGGGCGAGCGCGCGGTCGAGTACCACGTGGCCGTCGAGAATCGATCGCACCGTGTCGGCGATCGGCTCATTGTGGTCGTCGCCGTCGACGAGCACGGTGTAGATGCCGGTGATCGAGCCGCGACGGTCGGTGCCGGCCCGTTCGAGGAGCCCCGCGAGCAGCGAGAACGTCGACGGAGGGTAGCCGCGGGTCGCAGGCGGCTCGCCCGCCGACAGTCCGATCTCGCGCTGTGCCATCGCCACGCGCGTGAGCGAGTCCATCATGAGGATCGCGTGGGCGCCGTCGTCGCGGAAGGCCTCGGCGATCCGCGTCGCGGTGTAGGCGGCACGGATGCGGGCCATGGCCGGCTGATCCGACGTCGAGACCACGACCACGGAGCGTGCGAGCCCCTCCGGTCCGAGGTCGTCTTCGATGAACTCGCGCACCTCGCGACCGCGCTCGCCGACCAGCGCGATCACCGTCACCTCGGCCTCGGTGCCGCGGGCGATCATCGACAGCAGCGACGACTTGCCGACCCCGAACCGGCGAACAGCCCGACGCGTTGCCCGCGCCCGACGCTCACGAGCGTGTCGAGTGCGCGGACACCGAGCGGAAGAGGGGAGTCGATCCGGTCGCGCTCCATGATCGACGGCGGAGCGTGATCGAGGCTCACGGCGGGGGCCCCGACGAGCGGCCCCTTCCGTCGATCGGCCGTCCGAGCCCGTCGAGCACCCGTCCGAGCAGGGCGGTTCCGGTCGGAACGCGCAGGGGGCCACCGCGACCGCGCACCGGCGTCCCGACCGTGAGCCCGGCGACAGCGCCCAACGGCATGCAGCGTAGTCCGCCCTCGCCGATCGCGACGACCTCGGCATCGACCCCGTCGAGGGTCACCACGTCGCCGACCGCGCCTTCTATCCCGCGCACCTGAACGCTCAGGCCGCGCACCTGCGACACCACGCCGACGCGCTCCGGGTGCACGGCATCGAGGACGGCGTTCCAGGTGCTCATCCCGCCGCCTCCGTGAGGGTGGCGCGGGCGCGCTCGAACGCGCTCCCGATCCTGGCGTCGATGTGCCCGTGTGCCAGGACCGCCACGGCGTCGCCGCGGTCGAGCTCCTCGTCGGCGACCAGGGCGAAAGCAGACAGATCGGCGTTCGACCCCTGGATCGTGCGCAGGTCGTCGGGGTGCAGGCGCACCTCGCGGATCTCCGCCGACGCGGCTGAGGCCAGGGTGCGTCGAGCCGCCGCGGCCGCGGAGGCGCCGGCGTCGGAGAGCTCGCCGACGACGATGCGCTCCGCGAGCTCGATCGCGCAGCGCAGCACCTGTTCCTCCGCTGCGGAGGTCAGCTCGCGCTCGCGCTCCGTCAACGAGCGTGCGGCGGCGTGCAGAGCGGTGATCGCGGCGTCGAACTCGTGCGCGGCCGCCGCGTCGCGGGTGGCGCGCTCCTCGGCGGCGATGCGCTGCGCCGAGGCGGCCTCGTCCGCGCCGGCACGGAATCCCTCGGCATGCCCGTCCGCATAGCCGCGCATGCGCGCTCTGCGGTGCTCGGCGCCGTCGCCGCGTCCGTCCAGACGCGGGAACAGCACGGGGAGAAGGCGTCAGTAGACATACTCGTCCTCGTCCGCCCGCTGCACCGTGATGTCTCCCGCGGCCTCGAGAGCACGGATGGTGCGCACGATCTCGGCGCGGGCCTCTTCGACCTGCGACACGCGCACCGGTCCGAGCGTGCGGGCCTCCTCGTCGAGGTTCTCCCTGTTGCGCTCCGACACGTTGCGGCGGATGAGATCGGCGATCGCTTGATGCGCACCCTTCAGGGCGAGCGCCAGCGAGCGGATGTCCATGCCTCGCAGCACACGCTGGGTGTCGCGGTCGTCGAGCTTGACGATGTCGGCGAACGTGAACATCCGCGACCGGATGTCTTCGGCGAGCGCGCTGTCGCGGTCTTCGATGCTCGCCAGCAGTGCCTTCTCGACCGTCGCCCCCGAGCGCGCGATGATCTCCACGAGGGGTTCCACGCCGCCGAGGGTCTCGGGTGCATCGCGGCTCGCGAACGAACCGGTGCGCGCTTTCAGAGCATCGGCCACGATCGCGATGGCCTCCTGCGACGCGGTGCCCATCGTCGCGATGGCATGGGCGACATCGGTGCGGATCGGGTCGGGGAGTGCGGCCAGCACGGCTGCGGCACGGTCGGTGGGCAGGTGCGCGAGCACGAGGGCGACGGTCTGGGGAGTTCGCCGTCGAGGAGCGTGGCCAGATGCGCCGGATCCGCCGAGCCGAGGAACTCGAAGGAGGAGTTCATCGACGACGAGCCGACACGGCCGAGCACGGCGGCCGCGCGTTCGGCGCCGAACGTCGCCTCCAGCAGTCCGGCGGCGATGTCCCTCCCGCCGCGTGCGGGGGAAGGTGTCCCGTGGCGATCCGGTGGAACTGTCCGAGCGCCTGCGCGGTGGTGGCGGCATCCAGGTCCTGCAGCTCGATGATCTCGGCGGCGACGGCCTCGGCCTCCGACTCCGAGAGGTGCTTCATCACCTCGATCGCCTGTGCGCGGTCGAGGTTCATCAGCACGACGGCCGCGGTCTGCCGGTCGGTCAGCTCGTTCATGCGTGCTGCCTGTCGTCGATGAGCGTGCGCAGCAGTTCGGCCGTCCGCTTCGGGTCCTGCCGCGTGAGGGAGTCGATCTCGGCGCGGCGGCGCTCGAGGCTGATCTGCGCGGGTTCCGGGTCGGGCTCCGGCTCGGGATCCGGCGTCGTCTCGAGGAATGCGAGCGGGGTCGTCGCCGCCTGATCGATCGCGACGGTGGGCGCTCCGGCGCCGAGGGCGGACAGCGGGGTGGCCGGTCGCCGAAGAGCTGGTCGAACTCGGACGCGGCCGTGGCCTTGCGACGCATCCGCACGAGGAGGGCGATCGCGGCGAGCAGCAGGGGGAGGGCGATCGCGGCGGCGATGATCAGCGTGTTCAGCAGGACGGCCTGGCGCTCGGCGGCTTCCGCGTCTTTCGCCGCCTGGAGCGCGGCCTGAGCGGCCTCGGCATCGGTCTGGCTGAAAGAGACGCGCTCGACCGTGATGGCGTCGCCGCGCGCTGTGTCGATCCCGGCAGCGGTCTCCACCAGATCGGTCAGCTGGGCGGTGCTGAGGTCGCCGCCCGCCCCGGCGTCGACCGCGACGGAGACCGACTGGCGCAGGATGCTCCCCGCCGGGGTCGAGGTGCTCTGGGTGCTCTTGTTGACCGCGTTGGTCTTGGACTCCTCGGTGGACTCCGACGTGCCGCCATCGGCCGACGGCACGGCGATGTTGTCGGGACCGAGCACGCCGGCGTTCGAGCCGGAGCCGTTCTGCCTATCGGTCCTGGTCTGCTCGGTGAGAGGGGAGCGCCTTCCGCGGGGGTGTATGTCTCGTCCACGCGCTCGTTGACGGAACGGTCGACCTCGGCGACGACCGTCACGGTCGCGTTCCCCGGGCCGACGACCTTGTCGAGCATCTGCTGCACGCTCGCGGTCACGCGCGCCTCGTAGTCGCCTGCCTGCTGGTCGAGGCCGCCGGTCGATCCGATGCCGACGGCCGAGAGCGTCTGACCGCTCTGGTCGACGACCGCGACGTTCTCGGGCTTCATGCCGCTGACCGCTGCGGAGGTCAGGTGCACGATCGCCTCGACCTGCTTCTGCGTGAGCGTCGCGTTGCCGGAGGTCTCCACGAACACGGATGCCGTGGCGTCGACGGTCTCCGAGACGAACACGCTCTCCTCGGGGATCGCGAGCTGCACCGATGCCGCCGTCACGCCCTCGATCGACGAGATCGTGGCGGCGAGTTCGCCCTCGATGGCGCGCTTGTAGGTCACGGACTGCTGGAACTCCGAGGTCGTCACCCCCATGTCGTCGAGCAGCGAGTAGCCGCCGGAGCCGGCACCCGGGAGGCCGGCGGATGCGGCGGCGAGGCGCTGGTCGTACACGTCTTTCTCGGGCACGAGCACTGTCGCACCGCCGTCTGCGAGTTCGTAGGGGACCGAGGAGGAACGCAGCTGCTCGACGACGGCGTTCGCGTCGGAGGCACTCATCCCCGAGAACAGCGGCGTGTAGGTGGGGCGGGTGAGCCAGCTCGACAACGCGACGATCCCGAGTGCCAGCACGGCGACGCCGATGATCGCGATCGTGCGCTGGGCGAGCGAGAAGCCCGCGATCACGCGACCGATGCGCTGGAAGACGTTCGTGACGGCCTGGGGCATCAGGCTTGCATCCGCATGATCTCGGTGAACGCGTCGACGCCCTTGTTGCGCACGGCGGCGACGAGCTCGAGCGTGACCGCCGCGCGGGACGACGCGATCATGGCCGAGTGGATGTCGTCGAGGTCGCCGGTGACAGCGGCGACCTTGAGCGCGTCGGACTCGGACTGCAGGGATCGCAGTTCGTCGATCGCGCCGGTCACGCTGTTCGCGAAGGCGGTGTCGTCCGCACTCTTCGCCGGCGCGGCGGGCGGTGCGAGGGTGAAAGCGGAGGAGACGCCGTCGATCGCGGTGAGAGGGTCCATCAGCTGCGTCCGATCTGCAGGGCGGCTTCGTAGGCGTTGCGCGCACGGTCGACGATCCCCGCGCTGGCCTGATAGCCGCGCTGGGCGAGGATGAGCTGGCTCATCTGGTCGCCGAGATCGATGTCGGGGTAGCGGACGTACCCGTCGGCGTCGGCGAGCGGGTGGTCGGGCTGATGCACGAGGCGGCCCTCTGCGCTGCCCTGCACGGTGCCTGCCACGTACACCCCAGGCGACTGGTCGCTCGTCTGGGCGAGGATGTACCGCGCGCGGAACGCGGCGCCGTCGGTCGCGGTCGCGGTATTGATGTTCGCGATGTTGTCGCTGATGGCGTCGAGCCATTTGCGGTGCACGGTCAGGCCGGTGCTCGCGATGCCGATGGCGTCGAAGGTCATGAGGTCCTCATCGCGGCGCGCATCGACGCGAACGAGCCGTTCACGGCCTGGGTCGCGAACTGGTAGCGCAGCATCGTGTCGACGCTCGACAGGGTCTCGGTGTCGAGGTTGACGTTGTTGCCGTCGAGGCGGGTCGGCTCCAGCGAGGTGCCGACCGTCGCATCGACGCGTCCGTCACCCGCGTCGACGGAGGCGGCGAGCGCCTCTTCGAATCGCACGCGCTTGGCGTGGTAGTCGGGGGTGTTGATGTTGGCGATGTTGTCGGCGATGGCGCGCTGGCGCAGCGCGAGGCCGTCGAGCGCACTCGTCAGTGCGGTGATGGTCACAGAGTCGAACACGAACCGGCTTCCCGTGTGTGGCTGATGTGGCCGATCCCTGGCCGAGTCTTGCGAGCCATCCGTGCTCTCCCTGCTCTATCGGCAGGGTCGCGCACTGCGTTAGGGAGTCTCAGCCGTCCACGAACAGGGAGTACTGCGGTGAGAGACGGTCATGACAGCGAGTGATCATGATGGTTGCCTCACCACGGGTGACGTGTAACACTTTAGTTGTTCAGGTTCACCAATGAAGGAGTTGGAAGACATGCGAATCACATGACGGCAACGCATGGGTCATCACGGGACTCTCAATCGCATGCTCGGCGGTGTGTGTCGTAACGGTGGGCATCGGATGCCCTGTCTGCCTCGGAGCTGCATCGGCGGGATTCGGTGGAACGGTGGGGTTCTGCATCCAACAGGCCGGCGCGAATAGTTGAGGAATGTGATGTCTCATCCACCGCTGTTGTCGCGGATTCCCGTGATGGCGCCCCTTCTGGCAATCGGTCCGATGCTCTTGAGCCAGTTCTCCCCCTTCAGCAATATCGCGGCGATCCTCTGGCTCGTTTCGGGCCTTCTGCTGCTCACCGGATTGATCGCCAGTCTCGTGAACATGCGGCGTGGATCACGAGATTCCAGAAGGCGTTAGGTGGCCACGGACCCCCTCGTGGGACGCTGATGCCACGCAGACCGAGCGGTCTCAGCCGTCCACGTCGAGGAATGCGGGGGCATCGGGGCGACGGATCCCCGGAATGCGATCCACGACGACGAGGTGCTGTCGGAGGTCGTCGAGATCCGTGCGGGCGCGCTCCATCGCGAGGCGCTGGCGTTCGATCACGTGACGGGCGCGATCGGCGAGCGCCGGGGGCAGGGGAGCGGAGGGCGGTGTCCACGGTCCGATGACGGCCGTATCCGCGGTGCCGGGGGCGGCCGTGAGGATCCGGTCGGCGTCGAGCTCGAGTCGATCCAGCAGGTCGGTCCACTCTGCGGTCACGTCGTCGATGCTCACGAACGGGTCTCCGCGACGGTCCTGGCGGCTTCGTGCCAGGCATCCCGCAGCGGGGCGACGATCCCGCGGCAGGCGTGCGTGCGCTCGGGGTCCCGGCCGATGTTGGCGCCGATCAGGGTCTGCGACAGGAACACGTACACCGAGCGCAGGCCAGCGCTGCCGTTCCAGTCGTCGGTGAGAGACGACGACAGCTCGGCGACGATGGCCTGCGCGTGCTGGAGCTGGGCGTTCGCCTCGGTCCAATCCTCGGCACGCTGTGCAGCCTCGCCGCGCTCGATGTCGAGCATGAGTCGGTCGTACAGCAGCGTCACGAGGCGCTCGGGCGGTGCCGAGAGGACGGCCTCGTCACGGTAGCGCTGCTGCGCGCGCAGGGCGGCGTTCATGCTCACTTCCCCGAACTCGAGGTCGACAGGGCGGCGACCTGTGAAGACAGGTAGGTGGACTGCGATTGCAGCTGCGACAGCATCACCTCGAGGCGGGCGTAGGTGCGCTCGAGATTCGCCTTGCGTTGGGCGAGGCGCACGTCCCAGCGTTCCATCTGCTCGCCGAGACTCTTGACCTCGCTCTCCTGCCCGGTGATGCGGGAGGTGAGCAGGCCGTCGTACTTGTCGGAGTAGACCTTCGCCGTGTCCTGCACGCGGGAGGCGACGTCGGAGAACAGCCCGGCGACGGCATCCGGGTCCTTCGCGAGGGCTTCGGCGAACTTCTCCTCGTCGAAGCTCAGCACTCCGTACATGTCGGTGGAGATGCCGATGGACGAGGGTGACACGCCGTCGACCGGGTGCTGGATCGCGTCGGCGAGCGCCGACCGGAGCGAGCGGACCGTGCTGTCTCCCGTGAAGACGCCCAGGGTGGTCTTGTCGCCCTGATTCGCGGCGACGGTGGCCTTCGATCCGTTGTCGATGCGCGTCAGGATGTCCTTGACCGCGGCGATGAAGTCGGCGGAGGCCTTGGTGCGGGCCTCGGCATCGACGGTCACGCCGATCGTGACGGGGTCGGCGGATGCCGCGGATACCGTGACGTCGACGCCGTCGAACAGATCGGTGAAGGTGTTGCTCGACGAGGTCAGCACCTGTTCGGCGCTGGTGCCGGCCCACAACCGCACCCTCGCGTCGGCGCCCACCGCGATCACTGCTGCCCCAGCTTCGGCGGAGAGCTCGGATGCGGTGCCGGCCTCGACGGCGGCGACGTCACCCCGGTAGGCGCGGAACTGGCTGCCCTCGCCCGCGTCGGCCGCGCGCAGCTGCAGGCGGTGCAGGGGTTGCCGTCGGCGTCGCGACCCGCGGGCACCGCTGAGGCGACGACTCCGAAGCCCGCTTCGTTGACGGCCTGGGCGATGTCCTGCATCGAGGTGCCGTCGGCCTCGATCTGCAGACGCTCGCCCTTGGCGTTCTCGAGGGTGATCACCGGCGGGTCGACGGGCCACCCGTTCGAGGCGGCCGAGACGATGGTGTGGTTCTTCGCGACCGCGTCGACGACGATCTCCGCCGAGACCGGGGCGGCGCCGGTGCGGGTGGCGACCGTGACCGAGGTCGACGACGACGATGTCGTGAATCGGGCCAGCCCGTCGCGCGACGCGGCCTTCTCGGCGGCCGTGGCGAGGTTCTGGATCGCGGTGTTCAACGTCTGCAGCTGCGTGACGATGCCGTTCTTGTCATCCATCTTCGCCTTGAGCAGCGAGCGCGGGATGGCGTGCACGTCCATCAGGGCCTTGATGACCTCTGTGGTCTTCAGGCCGGAGACGAGGCCGTCGAGCGAGAGAGACATGTTCGCCTTTGCAGGTCGGGAGCGGACAGGGTCCGGGCGACGGTCGCGACCGCCGCCCGGACCCTACGGCGTGGTTCAGCGCAGGAGCTGGAGAACGCCCTGGTTGGACTGGTTCGCCTGGGCCAGCATGGCCGTACCCGCCTGCGACAGGATGTTCGCCGAGGTGAACTTGACCATCTCGGACGCCATGTCGGTGTCGCGGATCCGGCTCTCGGCGGCGGACAGGTTCTCTGCCGACACGTTGAGGCTGTTGATGGTCGACTCGAAGCGGTTCTGCAGCGCACCGTAGCCGGCACGTGCGGTCGAGACCGCCTGGATCTGCGTGTCGATGCCGGCGAGCGCCGCTCCGTAGGTCGCCGCGTCGGTCATCGTGGCCGCGAGCGTCTTGATGTCGGCTCCGAGGGTGTCGAAGTCGGTCAGGGCGACCGAGATCTGGTCCTCGGCGGCGACCGCACCCGCACCGACCTGGAACGTCAGCGTCGTGCCGCCCGAGAGCAGCTTGATGCCGTTGAAGTTCGTGCTGTCGGCGACACGGGTGAGCTCGTCACCCAGGGTGTTGATCTCCTTCTGGATCGCCTCACGCGACTTCGCGTTGTTCGAGTCGTTCGCACCCTGAGCGGTCAGGTCGCGAACGCGCTGCAGGATCGAGTGGACCTCGGTCAGGGCGCCTTCCGCGGTCTGGATGACCGAGATGCCGTCCTGGGCGTTGCGGGCCGCGACGTTCAGGCCGTTGACCTGCGAGCGCAGGCCCTCGGAGATCGCGAGGCCGGCGGCGTCGTCCGCTGCCCGGTTGATGCGCAGACCGCTCGACAGCTTCTCGAGCGACTTCGACACATCGTTCTGGGTGTTGGACAGGTTGCGGTAGGCGTTGAGCGCCGACACGTTGGTGTTGATCTGCATACCCATGAGGGTTTCCTCCGTGAATTTCGTTGAACGGGGGACCATCCGTGGTCTCCCGTTCACACCTATCGGCGGAGACGGAGCGTCCGTTAGGGGATCGGAGGGAGGGTGCCTACGCCGGCGCCGTCGTACGGAAGACCTCCGCGATCCGTGCGCTGCTCGCCTCCGCGATCCTGCTGAAGTAGGCGTCGCGCGCGCCGGCGGAGACGCGTGTGGTCGTGGCGGGCGACGCACCTTCCGCGTAGAACCTGTCGACGGCGTCGCGCAGGAGCCGGATCGCCTCCGACCGCTGCTGCGACACGGCGGAGTGCGTCACGCCCAGCTCCTCGGCGATGTCCTTGACGGGGCGTTCCTCGAAGTACACGGCCTGCACGATCCGCCGCATGCGTTCTGGCAGCGCGGAGACCGCCTGCTCGAGCACCTCGCGCCGTTCGCCGACCAGTGCCGATTCCTCGGGGAGCGGGATCTCGGCTGCCACGTCGCGGGCTGACGGGTCGTCGAGCGTCGTCACCGTGCGTGCGGCATCGCCGAGCGCTTCCACGACCACGTCCTTCGCGACACCCATGGCGGTGGCCACCTCCGCGGGCGTCGCGGTCCTGCCGAGTCCGGCCGTGAGCGTCTCGCGGACCTCGACGGTCTCCTTGATGCGTTTGCGGATCCCGCGCGAGGCCCAGTCCATGGAGCGCATCTCATCGGCGAAGGCGCCGAGGATGCGCCGGCGTGCATAGGCGCCGAACGGGACGCCCAGTTCGGGATCGAACGCCTCGGCTGCGGTCACGAGCGCGAGCGCGCCGACGGCCGCCAACTCGTCACGGGGGATGTGGGTGGCGCGGGAGTGGGTCTCGGCAGCGAGGTATCCGACCAGGGGGAGGTTGCTCTCGATGAGCAGATTGCGCTCAGCGCGCGACGACATGGGGGATGATCCACCTCTCTGGATGCACTCCGGAAGCTCCGAGGAGATGAATAGATGCACATATCACACTGGACATGATTTGTACATGGGGAGAACTACCCATCGCCGTTCCACATAGTAACCTTAGGGGCGCGGCAGCCGATAGTGACCTTTGGCCGCGTTGACAGGCGGGGCGATCACTGGGGAAAAGGGGATCATGGGAGCCAACGAACTATCGATACAGCTGTGGCGTGAACGCGAACTGCTCGAGATGCTGCTCTTCAAGCTCGACGAACAGCAGCTGCTCCTCGCCGCGGGGCGATCCCAATGGATCCAGTTTGCCGCCCGCGAGGTCGATCAGGTGCTCGACCGGCTGCGCGGCGCGGGACTCGCCCGCACCGTCGAGGTCGAGAGCGTCGCGGAGGAGTGGGGTGCTCCCGAGGGTGCGACGATCCGCGAACTGATCGAGCACGCACCGGAAGGCGCGTGGCGCGAGGTGTTCGCCGACCATCTGCGGGCCTTGACCAAGCTGGCCGCAGAGGTCGAGCAGATGCGGGACGCCAACGCCGAGCAGCTCAGCGGAGTGCTCCGTGCGACACAGGAGACGATCGCCGCGCTGGGGCACGACACCGGCGAGTACACCACGACCGGTGATCGCGCTCGCGACGACGCAGCGCGCATCATCGACACCGAGATGTGACCGGAAGGGGATCATGTCGACCTTCAGCGGATTGAACACGGCGGCCAGCGGGCTGGCGGCCGCACGGCGCGGTATGGACGTCGTCGGACAGAACATCGCGAATCAGAAGACCGAGGGGTACACGCGTCAACGCGTGCAGACCTCGGCCATCGCGGCCGTCGCGCACACGGGGCGGTTCAGCACGGGCGCCGTTGCGGGCAACGGCGTCTCGGTCGACGGCGTCGCCCGGCTCGGAGACGCGCTGCTCGATGCCAGGGTGCGCGACGCGCTCGCGGCCTCGGGGTACTGGTCGACACGTGCGGTCGCCGCGACCACCATCGAGGCCTCACTCGCCGAACCCACCGAGAACGGACTCGCGGCCAGGCTGTCGAAGTTCTGGTCGGGGTGGCAGGACCTCGCGAACACCCCCGACTCGGGAGCTGCGGCCTCCAGCATCCTCGAGTCGGCGAAGGAGCTCGCCTCCCACATCGCCGGCGGATACCGCTCGGTGGCGTCGAAGTGGAGCGACGCCCGCGAGGCAGCAGACCGCAGTGTCACGCAGATGAACGCCGCTGCCGACCAGATCGCCGTGCTCAACGGAGAGATCCGCGACGCTCTCGCGTCCGGGCGATCGGCGAACGAGCTTCTCGACCAGCGCAGCGTCCTCGCGCAGACCGTCTCGCGGATGTCCGGAGCCTCGGCCACGGTCGAGGGCGACGGGACGATGACTCTGCGCATCGGCGGCAACGCGCTCGTCGCGGGGTCCGATGCCCGTCACCTCGTCCTCTCCGGGCCGACATCGATCGACGGCGGCCAGCGTCTGACGGTGTCGTGGGCGTCGGCGCCCGACCTCCCGGTGTCGATCGACGGCGGTGAGCTCGGTGCATCGCTGGCGATCCTCGCCCCCGCGGACGAGGGCGGGATGCTCGCTCAGCTCGCGTCGACGTACGACGCGGTCGCGACCGCGTTGGCGGCCACGCTGAACACGCAGCATCGCGCCGGAGTCACCTCGTCCGGTCAGCAGGGCGGAGACTTCTTCACCCTGGCGACGACCGGGTCGGCCGCTCTCGGCCTCCGCGTCGCGATCACGGGACCGTCGGAACTCGCCCTCGCCGCTCCGGGCGCGGGGGCATGGGACGCCTCCAACGCCGATCTGATCTCGCAGATCGGCCGGAGCGCGACCGCTCCCGACGCGCTCTGGTCGGACCACGTGACCCGGTTCGGCGTGGCCACGGCCGCCGACGTGCAGCGCGCGAAGGTCTCCGATTCGGCAGCCGTCGCTGCGGTCGGCGCGCAGCAGTCCGTCGCCGCCGTCGACGGCGACGAGGAGACCATCAGCCTGCTCACCTACCAGACCGCCTATCAGGCCGCAGCCCGCGTGATGACCGCGGTCGATGAGGCGCTCGACGTCCTCATCAACCGCACGGGTCTCGTCGGACGCTGAGCGAAGGAGCACCGTGATCTCTCGAGTGACATCGTCAGCCATGACGCAGACGGCGATGCGCCACCTGCAGTCCAACCTCTCCGAGCTGGCGCCCTGCAGGAGCAGGCGACCTCCCAGCGAGCCTTCGCCGCGCCATCGGACGACCCTGCGGCTGCCGCGGCCGCTCTCGCACTGCATGCCGAGCAGCGACGTACCGAACAGTACGCACGCAACATCGACGACGGGCTCGCCTGGGTCACCGCGGCCGACGGTGCGATCACCGCGAGCACGTCTCTGCTCGGGCGTGTCCGCGACCTCACGGCGCAGGGCGCGAACGACGGCGCACTCGACGCCGTGGCCAAGGAGTCCCTGGCCGTCGAGCTCGAGGGCCTGCGCAAGGAACTCCTCGCACAGGCGAACACCCGCCTCCTCGGACGCTCCGTGTTCGCCGGCACCTCCGACACCGCCGCCTTCACCGCGGACTACGCGCACAGCGGGGTGCCGGGAGCGGAGGTCACGCGCCGGGTGTCCGACGGTGCGGCCGTGCGCGTCGACACGGACGGGGCCGCCGTCTTCGGCACGGGGAGGATTCGGTGTTCGCTCTCGTCGACAAGATCGTCGCCGACCTCCGCTCGGGGACGAACGTCGGGCCTCGACTCGCCGAGATCGACTCCGCCGCACGGCGATGCTCGGTGTGCAGGGCTCGGTCGGCACCCGACAGGCTCAGATCGAACGCGCCAAGGAGGCGGCTGTGCAGAATTCCGTGTCCCTCGAGTCCCGCCGTGCCGCGGTCGAGGACGTCGACTCGATCGAGGTGCTCGTCCGCCTGCAGGCCCAGGAGCTCGTGTACCGCTCGGCCCTCGCCGTCAACGCCCGCGTGCTCCAGCCCTCGCTCATGGACTTCCTCCGATGACCGCGGCGCTCACCTTCGTCTCGCCGCCGCCGGGGCTCGCCCCTCACGTCGAGTTCGTGCTCGCACCGGTCGAGGGCGCCGACGGCCTGTTCGCGATGCGCGCCGTGCAGGATGCGGATCTTCGCCTGTATCTCGTCGACCCCCGATCCGTGCTGACCGACTACGCGCCGATCCTCACCGACGCGCAGGCGGAAGGGCTCGGGCTCGACTCGGCCGACGATGCGCTTGTCCTGGTCGTCGCCCACCCCTCTGCCGAGGGTGTGAGCGTGAACCTCCTGGCCCCCGTGGTCGTCAATCGCACGACCGGAGCCGCCTCGCAGGTGATCCTCGAGGATCAGGACCATCCTCTGCGCGCCCCGCTGGGCTGAGGCGCGATCCCCCACGGGCACGGGCCGCTCTGCCAGCGGAACCACGGCTACCCTGGACATGTGATCCTTGCCGTCGACACCTCTCTGGGCACGGCTGTCGCCCTCATCGATGCGGACGGGGCGCGACGAGCCGATGCGAGCGCCGCCGACCCCTCGGCCATGCCGAAGTCATCGGCGATCTGCTCGTGGAGGTTCTCGACGAGGCGGGCGCCAGCGAGGTGACGCACGTCGTCGCGGGCATGGGGCCGGGGCCGTTCACCGGTCTGCGGATCGGCATCGCCGCGGCGCGCGCCTTCGCGCTCGGACGCGGTATCCCCGTGCTTCCGGTCCCCAGTCATCTCGGGGCAGCGCTCACAGCGCTCGAGACCGAGACGCAGCCGTTCGCGATCGTCACCGACGCGCGGCGGCGCGAGGTCGCGATCACCGTGTTCGACGGCGTCGATGCCGACGGCATCCCGCATGTCGTCGCCGACACGGTCCTGGTGCGGGCGGTCGACGCGGATGCGCACCTCGACGGCATCCGTCGTATCGACGTCGGCACGCTGTCCGCATCCGACCTGGCCAGGGTGGGAGCACGAGCGCTGGCGGCCGGACGCACGCTCGCAGACGACGAGCCGCTCTACCTCCGACACCCCGACGTCACGCTTCCCGGTGCTCCGAAGAAGGTCGGGTCATGACGCTCCGCGACGCGACACCCGCTGACCTCGCCGCGATCATGGCGATCGAAGACCGCTCCTTCCCCACCGACGCCTGGAGCAGCGAGACCATGGCCGCCGAACTCGCCAGCCCGCACGGCCGGTACGTGGTGGACGAGCACGACGGCGCCATCATCGGCTACGGCGGGGTGCGGGCCCTGCAGGGCAGCGCAGATGCCGACATCCAGACCATCGCCCTGCTCGCGGAGCACCGGGGTCAGGGGCGCGGTCGTTCGCTCCTGCATCGGCTCCTCGCCGTCGCGGCCGAGCGCGGGGCGCGCGAGGTGTTCCTCGAGGTCAGGGCCGACAACCCGGTCGCCGAGGGGCTGTACCGAGCCGAGGGGTTCGAGGAGATCGGGCGTCGGCCCCGCTACTATCAGCCCGACGACGTGGATGCGATCGTGATGCGGCTGGAGCTGCGCCGCCACCCGGCGTCCGGACATACGGCCGAGGAGGCGAAGGCATGAGCGAGCCGCTGGTCCTCGGCATCGAGACGAGCTGCGACGAGACCGGCATCGGCATCGTCCGCGGTCGCACCCTGCTCTCGAACACCATCGCCTCGAGCATGGACGAGCACGCCAGATACGGCGGAGTCGTGCCGGAGGTCGCTGCGAGGGCGCACCTCGAGGCGCTGCAGCCGGCGATCGAAGCCGCGCTCGCCGAAGCGGGTGTGGGCCTCGCCGAACTCGACGCGGTCGCCGTCACGAGCGGTCCCGGTCTCGCCGGTGCGCTGATGGTCGGAGTCGGGGCCGCGAAGGGCCTGGCCGTCTCCCTCGACAAGCCGCTGTACGCGGTCAACCACCTGGTCGGACACATCGCGGCCGACATCCTCACGCCCGACTCCGCACCGCTGGAGTACCCGACCATCGCCCTGCTCGTCTCGGGCGGTCACACCTCGCTGCTGCACGTCCGCGACCTCACCACCGACGTCGAGCTGCTCGGCGAGACGATGGACGATGCCGCGGGCGAGGCGTTCGACAAGGTCGCCCGACTCCTCTCGCTGCCCTACCCCGGCGGGCCCGAGATCGACCGCGCTGCGCTCGACGGCGACCCCGACGCGATCCGGTTCCCTCGCGGACTCTCCCGCGCATCCGACATGGCGAAGCACCGGTACGACTTCTCCTTCTCGGGGCTGAAGACCGCGGTGGCGCGCTGGGTCGAACGCTGCGAGGCCGACGGCGTCGACGTGCCCGTGGCCGACGTCGCCGCGAGCTTCCGGGAGGCGGTCGTCGATGTGCTGGTGACGAAGGCGCTCGCCGCCTGCACCGATCTCGGTGTCCCGCGACTGCTGCTCGGCGGAGGCGTGATCGCGAATCGGCGCCTGCGCGAGGTGGCTCTTCGACGTGCGGCGGAGGCCGGCGTCACGGTGCGCATCCCGACGCTCTCGCTCTGCACAGACAACGGCGCCATGATCGCGGCTCTGGCCGCTGAGCTGATCTCCTCCGGGCGGCGCCCGTCGACGCTCGCGTTCGGGGCGGACTCGACGCTGCCGGTCACCGAGATCCAGATCGCGGAGGCGGTGCTCACATGACTGACGGTTCCGCCGCTCCCGACGCGCGGTCTTCTGCGACTCCGGCCGCGCGCATCGAGAGCGCCAGCGACGAGGTGGTCCAGCATCCTGCCAAGGCAGCACGTCTGCCCGGCGCGCGACGCGAGGGGTACACGAAGCTGCCGACCGGACCGGTCGGCATCGAACCGGTCGTGGTGACGGGGCCCGACATCGATGCTCCTGACGAGTCCGAGTGGGAGCCCTCCACCGGTGCGATCCCCGCCGACGACACGCGTCTGGCTCCCTGGGCCCTGCTGGCGGCGATCGTGGCTCTCGGCGCGTCCTTCTTCGTCGGCTGGGGGATCCCCGTGGCCGTCGTCGCGGTCATCGCCGCGATCATGTCGCTGCGTCGTCCCGTCGAGAGCCGGGCGATCGCGCGCTGGGCCCTCGTGCTCGGCCTCTGTGCGACCGTCTACAGCCTGGGGTGGCTGGTCTGGGCCGGCATGCAGTTCGAGAGACTGGGCTGACGGATGCTGGAGCCGGAGGAGTCCGCGGAGCTGCGCTCCCTTCAGGAACGTGCATACGGCCGCGATGCTGCGCTCACTCCGGGCGATGCGGCGAGGTTGCGGGAGCTCGAGGAGCGTCGGGTCGAACGCGTCGCCGATGTTCCGGAGTCGCCCTTCGCCGTGCTCCCTGCGCCCACGGGCGACGAGCCGGGCAGCGGTCGCGCAGATCATGCCGGACCGGTCGCCGAGATCGATCCCGCGCGTGAGCAGGGCGTCGCGCAGGAACAGCTGACCGCGCGTGAACAGGACCCGGCCGATGTCGCCGCCGGTGCGGCCGCCGACACGGGGCCCGCGCAGGGGAGGATGGCCTGGCGCTCGGTGCTCTCCCTCCTCCGGGGTCACTGGCGGCCGGTCGCGTTCGCGACCGCGGCCATGCTCGCGATCGGCGTCGGCGTCGGGTGGCTCGCCTTCCGCGGGCCCGAACCCGCCCCCGTCGAGCTGACGGTCGAGCAGCAGGCATGGCACGACGAGCTGGTCGCCGGCGGCGTCTACGACGCGGGGTCGGTCCGTGCCCTCGCGGTCGAAGAGGGCGCGGTCATCTGGGCCGCGACGAAGGACGCGCGCGAACGCACCTGCGTGATCCTGGGAACGGGCGAGGTGACCGTGCCGAACTGCGAGCTCACCGAGACGGTCGCCGAGACCGGAGTGTACGGCTCCATCACCGTGCAGGCATCGGATGACCTCCAGCGGCAGGTCGGGGTGCAGATGCTCTTCACCGCGTCGGGTGAACCGGCGGTCGCCGTGAGCTCGTACGACTACGACCCGGGTCAGAGCGGCATCACCTACGCGAACGACCGCGAGGCGGACACTGCGAAGCGCCTCGCCGACGACGGCTTCGACGCCAGCTCTCTCTGGGTGGTCGGATACGACCGCGACGTGCCGGTGTGGACCGCCGTGCAGACCGAGTCCCAGAACCCGTGCCTGATCTACGACGGCTCGACCGCCGAGTCCCCGATGACGTGCGCGGATCCGCAGACGATGCAGGAGCAGTCGTCGAGTCTCGTGCTCAGCGTCGTCGACACCGAGACCGGTGGTCAGACCCACCTCGAACTGGCATCGACCCAGGGGCCCGGCTACCTCGTCATCACCCGCGAGGGAGGCGTCTCCGGTGCCGGCGGGAACTGACGCCGAAGAGCTCAGGGTACTGCAGCGGAAGGCCTACGGCCGCGGCGGCGCCCTCACCCCTGGCGAGGCGGATCGCCTCCGTGCCCTCGAAGAGGCGCACCGCAGTCCCGTGCACAGGGCGGCCGATCCACCGGAAGGCGCAGCGTCCCCGGGCTACCCCCGCCCCCGACTGACCCGTCTGCGGCGGACTCGCTCGGGATCGCCGGCTCACTCGGGAGAACCGAGTCACGCGGGGATACGGACTCACTCGGGGATACGGACTCGCTCGGGACGGACTCGCTCGGAGAGGACTCGCCCGTGACGGACGCGTTCGCCGCGATGGCGGATGGCGAGTCCCACCAGGCCGTTCCCCCGGACACTCCTCGCGATGCTCGGCGGCGATCCGCGATGGTCGTGGTCGCGGCGGCTGCTGTGGTGCTCGCGATCGGCGTGGGCGCCGGGTGGGCGCTGTTCTCACCCCGGACGGCGAGCCTCCCGCTGACCGACGCACAGCAGCAACGCCGTGTCGCGCTCGTCGCCGAGGAGTACGACGCCGGCTCCGTCCGCGCCATCGCCCAGACCGCCGACGCACTGGCCTGGTACGCGACCAGGGGCGACGGCGAGTCGGTCTGCCTGATCCTCGACGTGGGTGACCAGTCGCAGGCGGACTGCCGTCCACCGGAGGAGCGCGAGCGCGGGTTGATGGCTTCGTTGCCGTTGCCGTTGCCCGCGGATGACGGCGAGGACCCCGGGGGTTCGGAATTCGTGCAGGCGACGATGTTCCTCACCGAAACGGGCGAGCCGATGGTCGGAATGCAACGGTGGGGTGTGCAGTCGGGGGTGATCGATCAGTTCGAGGGGGCGGAACGTGATCGCGCGGGGGCTCTCGTCGAGGAGGGATACGAAATGGGCCTCTCGATCGTGGGGTACTTCCGCGGTGCCCCCGTCTGGCTCGGCGACCGCGTCTCCGAGCAGGGCTCGACGGAGCGGTGCCTCATCGTCGACGCCGGCGGTGCGATCGCGTGCGAGTCGTTCCAGCAGGCGCTGTCATCCGGCCTCGATGTGCATGTGGTCGAAGTCGACCCCACCGGGGGTGTGGTCGCGGCGTCGGTGCTGGACCTGCGCTTCACGACGCAGCAGACCCCGTACCTCACCGTCGACGCCGATGCCTCCGCGGACGAGGCCGCCCCCGGCGATTCGCTGATCATCCAGGTCCCGCCGGGCGACCCCATCGAGGTCGAGCCGCCAGGACACGATCCGCGCGGCTGACCCCTGCTCCCCACCCACCCTGCCCCCGCCCCGCCCCTCCGCCCCCCCCCCCGGCCCCCGCCCCTTCGCCCCCGCCCCTCCCGGCGAGTGCACGGCTTGCCGCCCGCCGAGCGCACGGCCTCGTGGCGTCGACATCCCGTGCTCTCGACGACAAGCCGTGCGCTCGACGGAGCAGGGGGCAGGGGAGCAGGGAGCAGGGGCAGGGGAGGGAGGGGGTCAGGCGGCGGGGACCCGGTCGGCGAGGATGGCGCGGCGCTGATCGCCGATGCGAGCGAGGATCAGCGTGGCCTCCTGGTCACCGCGCAGCGTGAGCTTCTTGCGGAAGGCGGCAGGGTCGACGTCGACGCCGCGCTTCTTGATCTCGAGACGCCCGATGCCGTGCGCCGTGAGTGCGGCGCTGATCGCCTTCGGGTTCGCCGGCAGGGTCTCGCGCACGCGGAACGACTGCACGAACGGACTCGTCAGCGCCGCGTCCGAGGTCAGGTACGCGATGTGCTCGTCGAGCATCCCGGCGTCGAGGCTCCGGGCCACCTCGCCGATGAGGCGGGCGCGGATCACGGCGCCGTCCGGCTCGTGCAGGAACGCGCCGAGCTCGCGCACGGGTTCGTCGGGGGCGTCCGCGGGAGCGGTGAGCTCGTGCGACCGGTCGTCGCGGATCACGAGAGCCGCCCGACGGACGCCCTCCCGTGCGAGGGCGCCGCTCCACACCACGAGCTCGACGACGCTGCCGTCGGCGCTCACCCACTGCGCTTCGGCGTCGAGGGGCAGGGCCTCGCGGTCGTGAGCCGGACCGAGCTTGATGCCGGTCGGTACACGTGAGGCGACGTCGAACGCCCAGTCCAGGGAAGGGGTAATCGTCGGCGGACACTCGTCGGGTCTCGCTGTGTCCCGCGGTCCGCCGAGCCGGATCCATCCAGACCGCACCGGAGCCGGTGAGGGGCGTCGCCTCGAACGCGTCCTCCGCCGTGCTGTGCCGCACGACCGCGCTGTCGCCGAACGGCGCGAGGTTGTAGGCGGCGATGGCGGCCGTGACCTCGTCGGCGTCGACCGCGAGCACATCCAGACCCGCACCGGTGAATGCGAGGGCATCGCCGCCGATCCCGCAGCCGCGAGGTCGGCGACGGCTGTGAGGCCCGCGCCGCGGATCCGCTGGGCGTGCCGTGCGGCGACGCCGAGCCGTGTCGCCTGCTCGAGCCCCGCTCGGGTGAACAGCATGCGCGCGGCGAACGGTCCGAACTTGGCGGTCGCCTTGGCTCGCAATCGGGCTTGTCCCACGACCGCCGAGACGAGCTCGGGGAGTGGCCGGCGGCGCGGAGCCGAGAGACCGCACGGGCCACGTCGGCCGTGGACTCGATAGGGCCCACCGTGTCGAGCAGTTCGAGACCGGCGGGGGTCAGCAGGGCGCGCAGCTCGGACATCTCCACGCCCTCAGCCTAATTCCCGTCCGAGCGGGTCGGTGGCGGCGAACCTGTTGGCACTCGCATTGCATGAGTGCCAGCCGACCGCCTACACTGGCATTAGCACTCTCGGGTTGAGAGTGCGAACAAGTCTTTCGTGTCAGCGTCAAGAAAGAAGAGGTAGACCGTGTCGGTTTCCATCAAGCCGCTCGAGGACCGCATCGTCATCAAGCAGGTCGAGGCCGAGCAGACCACCGCGAGTGGCCTGGTCATCCCCGACACCGCCAAGGAGAAGCCCCAGGAGGGCGAGGTCGTGGCGGTCGGCCCCGGCCGCATCGACGACAACGGCAACCGTGTTCCGATCGACGTCGCCGTGGGCGACCGCGTGCTCTACAGCAAGTACGGCGGAACCGAGGTCAAGTTCGGTGCAGACGAGTTCCTCGTCCTGTCCGCTCGCGACGTCCTGGCTGTCGTCGTCCGCTGATCAGCTGAACCCGGTTCCGCGCCTCTCAGAGGCGTCGGAACATGGTCCTCGAAGGGGGCCCGGATGCTCAGGCATCCGGGCCCCCTTCTGCGTTCGGTCAGAAGACGTCCGTTTCCTGCCAAACTGCGGCGCGACGTCGTCTCGGCGCCTTCGGCGTCGGGCACGTGGGCATAGTGTTGTGCGGTGACCCCCGAGACGACCCGCGCCACCCAGACCGCGGGAGTCGCCTACGCCGGAGCCGCCTACCTCCTGTGGGGAGTGCTCCCGCTCTACTTCGTACTGCTCCTCCCGACCGGTCCGTGGGAAGTCGTCGCCTGGCGGGTGCTGCTGTCGTTCGTCTTCTGCATCCTCCTGCTCACGCTCACGCGAGGATGGGCGGCGTTCGGCATCATCCTGCGGCAGCCGAAGCTGCTGGGCTGGACCGCCCTGGCGGGTCTCCTGATCTACGTCAACTGGCAGGTGTTCCTGATCGGGACGCTCAGCGGCAACGTGATCGAGACGAGTCTCGGCTACTTCATCAACCCGATCACCACCGTGCTCCTCGGCGTGTTCGTGCTCAAGGAGCGCATCCGCAGGCTGCAATGGGCGGCGATCGCGATCGCCGCGATCGCCGTCGTCGTGATCGTCGTCGCCTACGGGGAGTTCCCGTGGATCGCGCTCTCGCTCACCGCGTCGTTCGGGGTCTACGGACTCATCAAGAAGAAGATCGGCCCGGCAGTCGACGCGGTCAGCGGCCTGACGCTGGAGTCGTTCTGGCTGATCCCCATCGCCGTGGTGCAGTTGATCGTCGTGGCGCAGACACCCCCGGGCATCACGATGGGCGCGAACGGCGGGGTGCACGCCCTGCTCCTGGCATTCGCCGGGGTCGCCACCGCAGTCCCGCTGCTGCTGTTCGCCGCGGGGGCCCGGCGCATCGATCTCACGGTGATCGGGATGATCCAGTTCATCACCCCGGTGCTGCAGTTCCTCATCGGCGTGGTCATCCTGCACGAGCCCATGCCCGTCGAGCGCTGGGCCGGGTTCATCATCGTCTGGATCGCCATCGGCGTCTTCGTGGCTGATCTGCTGCTCGCGGGTCGCCGTGCCCGCATGATGGCGCGTCCCGCACCCGTGTGAGCCGCCGGTTCGTGCACCGGGGAACCCAGTGCCGGATCGTTAACGCACCGAGATACTTGCACCTCCTGCGCGCGGGCCTCACGGCCTAGTGTTAGAGCACCCGACCGTGGTCACAATCCACGTTCAGTTACGCAAGGGAGCATCATGAACTCACTGAAGGGCTCGCGCAGCGCGAAGGTCTTCGCAGGGATCGCCTTGATCAGCGCATCCGCCATCGTCATCGCCGGCTGCAGCAGCACGCCGAACGCCGAGCCCAGCGAGGGTGGTGAGAAGCCGGCCGTCGATCTGACGCTCAAGCTCGGCTCGCTGCTCCCCGCGACCGGCTCGCTCGCGTTCCTCGGCGCTCCGATGGAAGCCGGTGTGCAGCTGGCTGTCAACGAGATCAACGAGGCGGACGCCGGTGTGACCATCGACCTCACCACGGCCGACGAGGGCGACCTCGACAACAAGGCGTACGAGACCTCCATCACGAACCTGCAGAACGCCGGCATCACCGCCATGGTCGGCGCCGCATCCTCGAGCGTGACCAAGCTCATCCTCGACGGCAACGCCGGTGCGGGCATCCTCACCGTCTCCCCGTCGAACACGTCGCCGGACTTCACGGGAATCAACCCGCTGTACTTCCGCACGGCGCCGAGCGACAACCTCCAGGGCGAGGTGCTGGGCAACCAGATCGCCGAGGACGGGCACAAGACCCTCGGCATCATCTACCAGAACGACCCCTACGGCACGGGCCTGTTCGAGGCCATCAAGGCCACGTTCGAGGGCACGGGCGGCGAAGTCGTCGCCGAGTCGTCCTACAACCAGGGCGATGGCCAGTTCAACGCCCAGGTGGCGGAGATCGCCGCGGCCAAGCCCGACGCGGTCGCGGTCGTCTCGTACGACCAGTTCGCGACCATCGCACCGCTTCTCGGCAACGCGGGCATCGACACCGGTGCGCTGTACCTGGTCGACGGCAACCTGAAGGACTGGGGCACCGACATCCCGGTCAGCCTCGAGGGATCGAAGGGAACCCGCGCCGGCGCCGAGCTGCCGCAGGACTTCCTCGACCAGCTGAACGAGGTCTGGACCGCCGATGGCAACGACCCGATCGACGCGGTCACCTACTCGGCAGAGGCATACGACGCCGTGATCCTGATGGCGCTGTCGTCGCTGGCGGCGGGCTCCGTCGAGGGTGCCGATATGGCTGAGCAGATGCGCACCGTGTCGGGTGGCGACGGTGAGGGCGAGAAGTGCACCACGTTCGCCGAGTGCGCCGACATCATCAACGGCGGCGGAACGGCCGACTACGACGGCCTCTCCGGTGAGATCACGTTCGACGAGAACAACGACCCGAAGGGCGCCGCGATCGGCGTCTACGAGTTCGGCGCGGACAACACCACCACGCGCATCAAGTAAGGCGCTGACGGGGCCCCGGATGCTCGCATCCGGGGCCTTCGTCGTGCCCCGCCCGCTCGTCCCGCCCGTCCGCCCGCCCCGCCCGTCCGCCCGTCCCTGCCCGGTCCACATGTCGGGAGTTCGCGCGGATGTCGGACGAAACGCCGGCCGACCGCCCGACGGGTGCATGAACTCCCGACATGTGACCCGCGTCGGACCTCGTGTCGGAGCCGCGGCGCGGGCGCCAGGCCCGGACACACGGGAAGGGGGGATGCCGCGTGGCATCCCCCTTCTCGTGCGAAGTGCTCAGGCGGCGTCTGTCCCGAGCGTCCCCAGGTAGAGGCCGATGACCTTGGGGTCGTTCAGCAGCTCGCGGCCGGTGCCCTCGTAGGCATCCTTGCCCTGGTCGAGGACATAGCCGCGGTCGCAGATCTGCAGGCAGCGACGCGCATTCTGCTCGACCATGATCGTCGTCACACCCGCCTTGTTGATGTCGGAGACGCGGATGAATGCATCGTCCTGTCGCACGGGGGAGAGGCCGGCGGACGGTTCGTCGAGCAGCAGCACCGACGGATCCATCATGAGTGCCCGCGACATCGCGACCATCTGCCGTTCTCCTCCGGAGAGCGAACCTGCGCGCTGCTTGAGGCGCTTGCCGAGTTCGCCGAAGATGCTGCTCACGAACTCCAGCCGCTCCGCGAAGATCTTCGGGTTCTGGTAGAGCCCCATCTCGAGGTTCTCCTGGATGGTGAGCGAGGGGAACACGTTGTTCGTCTGCGGAACGAAGGCCACGCCGCGGCGGACGAGCTTGTCGGCCTTGAGGCCCACGATGCTCTCGCCCTTGACGGTGACGTCGCCGGAGCGGATCTCGACCATGCCGAAGATCGCCTTGAGCAGGGTCGACTTGCCGGCGCCGTTCGGACCGATGATGCCGATCAGCTCCCCCTTGCGAGCGACGAGGTTCGCGCCGTTGAGGATGTTCACTCCGGGGAGGTAGCCGGCGTGAACGTCGGTCAGTTCGACGATGACATCGTCGTTCTTGATCTCGTTCCGCTCGACGGGTGCGTCGGTCATGCCTTCTCCTCCTCGGCGTCTTCGGCCTCGACCTCGGCTTCGACCTCGGTCTCGATCTGCTCGCGGATCCGGATGGCGTCCTCGTCCGAGATCACCGGAAGGCGGCCGGTGACGGCTCCGAGGTCGACGTCCTGGTGGGCCCCGAGGTAGGCGTCGACCACGGCCGGATCCTCCATGACCTGGTCGGGCGGGCCTTCGGCGACGACGCGCCCCTCGGCCATCACGACCACCCAGTCGGCGATGTGGCGGACCATGTGCATGTCGTGCTCGACGAACAGGACCGTCATCCCCAGATCCTTGAGGTCGAGGATGTGTTCGAGCAGCGACTGCGTGAGCGCGGGGTTGACCCCTGCCATCGGCTCATCGAGCATGACGAGGGTCGGGTCGCTCATGAGAGCGCGCGCCATCTCGAGCAGCTTGCGCTGACCGCCCGAGAGCGACGCCGCGAAGTCCTGCTCCTTGGCGTCGAGCTTGAAGCGGGTGAGGAGTTCGTGCGCACGCGCCTCGATCTCCTGGTCCTGCTTGCGCCAGAGGAAGGGGAACAGCCCCGCCCAGAACCCTTCGCCGCGCTGGTCCTTCGCGCCGAGCTTCATGTTCTCCAGCACCGTGAGCAGCGACAGCGACTTGGTCAGCTGGAACGTGCGCACCTGCCCCATCCGCGCAACCTTGAAGGAGGGGATGCCCGACAGGTTCGTCCCGTCGAACGACCAGGTGCCGCTGTTGGGCTTGTCGAAGCCGCAGAGGAGGTTGAACAGGGTCGTCTTGCCGGCGCCGTTCGGGCCGATCAGCGCCGTGATGGCTCCGCGGGGGATCTCCAGGTGATCGACGTCGACCGCTGTCAGACCGCCGAAGCGGCGTTCCACGGCATCGACGACGAGGATCGGATCGACCTTCTTGACCCCGGGTGCCGCCGGTCCGGCCGCGAGGCCGCCGGTCTTGGCGCGAGGTGTGCTCTTCGCGGGCGTGACCACCGCGTCGTCATCATTTGACAAAGGTCATCTCCCTCTTGTTTCCGAGGATGCCCTGCGGGCGGAAAACGACGATCAGCATCAGCACGACGCCGATCACGATGTACCGCACGACGTCGGCCTGCGCTCCCGACATCGGCAGGTAGCCGGCATTCGCCATCGCGGGAAGCAACGCTCCGAGGAAGGCGAACACCACCCAGAACAGCACGGCGCCCAGCGTCGGGCCGAGCACGGTCGCCGCGCCGCCGAGCAGCAGGATGGTCCAGAGGAAGAACGTCAGCGAGGTGGAGTAGCTGCCGGGGATCACGGCCGAGGGCAGCACGAACACGATGCCGCCGAGGGCACCGATCACACCGCCGACCACGAGCGCCTGCATCTTGTAGGCGAAGACGTTCTTGCCCAGCGAGCGCACCGCGTCTTCGTCCTCACGGATGCCTTTGAGCACGCGTCCCCACGGGCTGCGCATGAGCGCCCAGACCACCAGGACGGCGGCCGCGAGAGCGATGAGCCCCACCACGCGGACCCACAGGTCGTTCGCGTTGTAGGTCCAGGGGCCGAAGCCGTAGGTTCCCGGCGGGAAGGGGTTCGCGTCGCGGAAGCTCTGGTGATAACCCGAGAGCCCGCCGGCGGAGTTCGTCCACTTCTTGAACAGCTCCGTGACGAACATGAGCCGGACGACCTCGGCGGCCGCGATCGTGGCGATGGCGAGGTAGTCCGCGCGCAGACGCAGCGTCGGGATGCCGAGGAGGAGCGCGAACAGGGCGCCGCCGATCATGCCGACCAGGACACCGGCCCACCAGGGGAACCCGAAGGTGAGGATCGAGATCGCGTAGCCGTAGCCGCCGATCGCCATGAAGGCCGCCATGCCGAAGTTGAGCAGTCCCGTGTAGCCGAAGTGCACCGCGAGACCGGTCGCCGCGAGGGCGTAGGCCATGGTGGTCGGGCTGAAGAGGTAGGAGGCGGTGTTGCCGAAGATGCTTCCGAAGTCCATGCGTCAGCCCAACCTTTCCTTGCGCCCGAGGATGCCCTGTGGTCGCACGAGCAGGATCACGATCAGCGCGACGAGGGCGCTGGCGTACTTGAGATCCGAAGGGACGCCGAGGAGCGTCGAGACCTCGACGGCGAGACCCACGATGATCGAGCCGATCAGGGCGCCGATCGCCGAGCCCAGACCGCCGAGCGTGATCGCGCAGAACATCAGCAGCAGCATCTGCATGCCCATGTCCCACTTCACCCCCGGCCGGAAGTACGCCCAGAGGATGCCCGAGACGGCCGCGAGGGCTCCGGCGAGGATCCACACCGTGCGGATGACCTTGTCGACGTCGATGCCGGACGCGGCGGCGAGCTGCGGGTTGTCCGAGATCGCTCGTGTCGCCTTGCCGGTGCGGGTCCTGGTGAGGAAGAACGCCACACCGAGGATCACGATGATGCTCGTCGCCATCCCGATCATGTCGATGTACGAGAGGGAGATCGGTCCGAGCTTGATCGGGGTCGGGCTCGCGCCCGGCAGCTGGTAGGTGTTGCCGCCGATGATGTACTGCATGCCGTAGCGCAGCGCGAGCGAGAGGCCGATGCTGACGATCATCAGCTGGACCACGCCGAGGCCTCTCCGCCGCAGCGGCTTCCAGATGCCGGCGTCCAGTGCCCATCCGAGTGCGGCGCCCCCGATGACCGCGGCGATGATGCCGAGCCAGATCGGCAGGTGCCAGAACGTGGTGAACAGCAGCGCCACCACGGCGCCCCAGGTGACCATCTCGCCGTGGGCGAAGTTGGACAGCCGCGTGGTGCCGTAGATGAGCGCTGCACCCATCGAGGCGAGCCCGAGGAGGAGGCCGAAGTTCAGGCCGCCTACCAGACGCGACAGCAGCTGATCGAGGAACGACACCGTCACACGTTCGCCCGCACCGAGGAAGAAGTTGACGATCTTCGTTCCGGTGAGACCGAACTCGAGCTCGAAGGAGGCCGTCGTCCCCGATACGGGCTGGATGCCCTCGGGAAGCTGCGTCGCATCGACGATCACGCCGTCGGGGAGCGTGGACTCGTCCACCGTGAGGGTGTACGTCTCCTTCTCCGGCACGTACAGGCGCCACTTGCCTTCGGCGTCGGTCTCGGTCTCGGCTTCGAAACCGTTGCCCTCGATCGACATCCCGACGCCCTCGACGGGGACGTCGGCGTTCGTGACGACGCCGGCGAAGTAGAAGTCGGTCACCTCCTGCCCGTCGTCCGTCGTGTCGGCGGAAGCCGATGACGGAGGGAGGAGCAGGAACGCGCTGAGCGCCATGAGGATACCGAGGAAGGCGACCAGCCAAGGGCGCTTTCGATGCACGGCGATTGTTGTGGGTCCCACGCAACCTCCACTGTGAGTGCTGTCTCCGCGAACTCGGGTTGAACCGCGGGGATGTGCGACGCACTTGAGCGTAATGCGCGAACGACGATTCACCTACCACCGGGACCAACGGTCCGATAACGACGGGGCTCTGGGAATGTTCTCGGGCGTGTCTCGCTTAGAATCTACATACGGGCCGCAGCCCCGCATCGGCCGAAGTCGACCACCCCCTCGCACTCGGACTCGCGCGACTCGCGCAGAAGGAGAATCCATGGAACAGCACGATCCCTTCGGCTTCGTCGGACTGACGTACGATGACGTGCTTCTCCTTCCCGGGCATACCGATGTCATCCCCAGCGAGGCGGACACCTCGTCGCGGATCACCCGTCGCATCTCGGTCGCGACTCCGCTGCTGTCGAGTGCGATGGACACCGTCACCGAGTCGCGCATGGCGATCGCGATGGCGCGCGAGGGCGGCATCGGCATCCTGCACCGCAACCTCTCCATCGCCGACCAGGCAGCGCATGTCGACCGCGTGAAGCGCAGCGAGTCCGGCATGATCACCGACCCGATCACCACGACGCAGGATGCGACGGTCGAAGAGGTCGACAACCTGTGCGCGAAGTACCGCATCTCCGGGCTTCCGGTCGTCGACGCCGACGGCAAGCTGGTCGGCATCATCACGAACCGCGACATGCGCTTCGTCTCGGGCTTCGAGCGTCAGACGACCTTCGTCAAGGACGTCATGACCAGCGAGAACCTCGTCACCGCACCGGTCGGCGTCGCAGCGGGCGAGGTCATCGCGCTGTTCGCGAAGCACCGCGTCGAGAAGTTGCCGCTGATCGACGACGAGGGCAAGCTCGCCGGCCTCATCACCATCAAGGACTTCGACAAGAGCGAGAAGTACCCGCTCGCGACCAAGGACGACCAGGGCCGTCTGCGCGTGGGCGCGGCGATCGGCTTCTTCGGCGACGCGTGGGAGCGTGCCGAGGCGCTGCGCGACGCCGGGGTCGACGTGCTCGTGGTCGATACCGCGAACGGGCAGTCGCAGGGCGTCATCGAACTCGTCAAGCGCCTCAAAGCGGATGCCTCGTTCGAGCACATCGACATCATCGGCGGCAACGTCGCGACACGCGAAGGCGCTCAGGCTCTCGTCGATGCCGGGGTCGACGCCGTGAAGGTCGGCGTCGGACCGGGCTCCATCTGCACCACGCGTGTCGTGGCCGGTGTCGGCGTGCCGCAGGTCACCGCGGTCTACGAGGCGTCCCTCGCCGCTCGCCCCGCGGGCGTCCCCGTCATCGCCGATGGCGGTCTGCAGTACTCCGGCGACATCGCGAAGGCGCTCGTCGCCGGTGCCGACGCCGTGATGCTCGGTTCGCTCCTGGCCGGCACCGACGAGTCGCCGGGTGAGATCGTCTTCCAGTCCGGCAAGCAGTTCAAGCAGTACCGGGGGATGGGTTCGCTCGGCGCGATGCAGACCCGCGGCAAGCAGACGTCGTACTCCAAAGACCGCTACTTCCAGGCCGACGTCCCCAGCGACGACAAGCTGATCCCCGAGGGCATCGAGGGACAGGTGCCGTATCGCGGGCCTCTCGCCGCGGTGGCGTATCAGCTGGTCGGCGGTCTGCGTCAGTCGATGTTCTACGTCGGGGCGCGCACGATCGAGGAGCTCAAGACGCGCGGCAAGTTCGTGCGCATCACCTCGGCTGGGCTGAAGGAGTCCCACCCGCACGACGTGCAGATCGTGGTGGAGGCGCCGAACTACAAGAAGTGACGCCGGATCCCGCAGGGATCGCGTGCAGAGGAAGGGGCTGGATGCTTGTCGCATCCAGCCCCTTCCGGCGTTGCGGGCCGGGAACTTCAGCCGCACCTGTAGGTGATGCCGTCGACATCCCACACTCCGGGGCCGAGCTCGGCGCACATGCCGATGAGACCGCCGATGACCGTCACGAACAGGATGATCCCGATGATGCCGAGGATCGTCAGGATCGCACCGACGATGATGCCGGCGATGGCGAGGCCCTTCGACTGGCCGGCTCGGCCGAGTTTCACGACGGCGACGATGCTCAGGATGAGACCGACCGGCGCCGCCACGAAGGCGAGGACGAGTCCGACGATCGACAGCACGCGCCCTGGCGGGCTGGGCTGCGGCTGCGCGTACCCGGTCGTGCCGGCCGTCGGATGACCGGCGATGCCGTCCGGGGCGGTGTTCTCGTACGGCGTTGACGCGGGTGGGGGCGGCGGCGCCGCGCTCGGTGGGGGCGGCGGCGCGTCGGGCATCTGTGACTCTTCGGGGTTCGGCGAGTCGGGGTTCGCGGGGTTCGTCATCTTCTGTCCTGTCGTCGGAGTGATCGCTACGTGCTTTCGCCTCTCGGCAGCCCGAGCGTAGCGAGCACGGCAGCGCCGCCACATCCCCTTGACGACGCGGCATCCGACAGGAGCGGGACTCTTCCGTCTGTGCGCGGCCCGGCGTAGCGTGCCGGGTATGTGCCGAAACATCGTCCCGCTGAACAACCTCCAGCCCGCCGCGACCGACGCCGAATGCCACGATGCGGCGCTGCAGTTCGTGCGCAAGATCTCCGGGGCCAACGCGCCCTCCCGTGCCAACCGTGCGGTGTTCGACAGGGCGGTCGCCGAGATCGCCCAGGCGACCAGGGTCCTGCTCGACGAGCTGGTCACGACAGCGCCCCCGAAGAACCGGGATGATGAGGCGGCCAAGCGCCGCGCACGCTCCGCTGAGCGCTACGAGGCGATCAGGGTCTATCAGCAGGAGAAGCGGGCTGCTGCGGCGCGGTCGTGACGAGCGGCCGCCGCGCATCGGTATGCCACAATCGACATACCCCGCTCGACTTTCCCTGCGGCCCCGGCGATGAAGGCGCCGAGATCGCGTGATCGATCCCCATCGATCAGGGAACCTCCCCAAGGAGAGCTCTACATATGCCTGAGGACGCTCCTCGCATCCTCGTCGTCGACGACGACGCCGATGTCGCCCTGCTCGTGAAGACCGTCCTCGAACGGCGGGCCGGCTGCGTCGTCGACGTCGCCGAAGACGGACAGACCGCGATCGAACGTGTCACCGCGGTGCGTCCCGACGTCGTCGTGACCGACATCGAGATGCCGGGGCTCAGCGGTCTCGAGCTCCTCGCCGAGCTCCGACGCACCGTGCCGACGGTTCCCGTGGTGGTGATGACCGCTCACGTGTCGGTGGAGTACGCCGTGTCTGCGCTGCGTGCGCAGGCCGATGAGTTCCTCACGAAGCCGCTCGACAACGGCAAGCTCGTCGAGTCGGTCACTCGGCTGGTGGAAGAAGGACGCAGGCGGCGCGAAGAGGCGCGCCCGCGCGACGTGGTCCTGGCCATCGGGGCGCATCCCGACGACGTCGAGATCGGAGTGGGCGGCCTGCTGGCGGCCCACGCCAAGGCGGGCGACGCGATCACCATCCTCACCCTCTCCCGTGGCGCGCGAGGCGGCGACGCCGACAGCAGGCAGGACGAGTCGCTCGCGGCGGCGGAGATGCTGGGCGCACGGCTCTTCCTCAAGGATCTGATCGACACCGAGATCTCGGGAGGGGGATCGACGGTCCGCCTCATCGAAGAGGTCGTGAACGAGGTCCAGCCCACCATCGTCTACACGCATTCGAGCCACGATCGGCACCAGGACCACCGTGCCGTCAGCGAGGCGACGGTCGTGGCGACGCGGCGCGTCGGCACCGTCGCGTGCTACCAGAGTCCGTCGTCGACGATCGACTTCCGCCCGACCCGATTCGTGCGTATCGATCCGTATCTCGATGACAAGCTGCGGCTGCTGGAGCGATTCGGCTCCCAGACGGCGAGCCGCGACTACCTCGCGCCCGAGTTCGTCACGGCGACGGCGCGGTACTGGTCGCGCTTCGGCGGCGGGACGGCCGTCGAACCGCTCGAGGTGGTGCGCGAGACGGCCGAGTTCATCGGCGCCCACGAACTCACCCGACGGGAGAGCTGAGATGACCACGCGTGTCCTGGTGACCGGAGCGGGCGGTCCCGCCGGCGTCGCCGTCATCCGTTCGCTCCTGCGACGTTCCGACCTGACCGTGTTCGCGGCCGACATGGACGGGTGGGCCAGCGGCATCTATCTGGTGCCGCCAGGACAGCGGCGTCTCGTCCCCCGGGGCGCGACGACGACTTCGTGCCGGCGATCGCGCGGATGGTCGAGGCGGACGACCTCGATCTCGTGATCTCCACCGTCGACGTCGAACTGATCGCGCTCTCGGAACGGCGGGAGGAGTTGGCCCCGGCGATTCTGGCAGCACCCTCCGCGGACACGCTGAACACCGCGCTGGACAAGATGGCTCGCCGAGCGCTGCGCTCCGACCGGCCGCACCCGCGGACGGTCCTCGCCGGCAGCGATGCCGCGGCCGTCGATTGGGAGTTCCCGGTCTTCGCGAAGCCGCGCCAGGGCGCGGGGAGCCGTGGCGTGCGACTCGTCCCTGATCGTGCCGCGCTCGACGCCCTGCCGACGGACGAGGGTCTGATCGTGCAGGACTTCCTCCCCGGCGAGGAGTATTCGGTCGATGTGATCGCCGACGCGGCGGGCAATGTGATCGCGGCCGTGCCCCGCACCCGCGCCAGGGTCGACTCCGGCGTCGCGATCGCCGGGCGCACGGTGCGCGACGAAGAACTCGAGGAGACCGCGGCCGTCATCGCACGGGCGATCGGGCTCGTGGGCGTCGCGAACGTGCAGCTGCGCCGTGACCGCGCCGGGCGAGCCGTGCTGCTCGAGGTCAACCCTCGCTTCCCCGGCGCCCTGCCCCTGACGATCGCGGCCGGCGTGGACATCCCCTCGCTGGTGACGGATCTCTTCCTGGGGCGCGAGCTGCCGGTGCGTGTGCCGTTCCGCGAGGTCGCCTCCGTCCGCTTCCTGGAGGACGTGATCGTCGAGGTCGACGACCTGCTCGTCTCCGCGCACGCAGGGCACCAGGAGGAGCTGTGACGCACGCGGTGCTCCACGGTGATCACCACGTCCACTCGACCTTCTCGGATGACGCCGTGTCGACGCTCGCCGAGAACGTCGACGCCGCGGTGGGCGCCGGGCTGCGCACGCTCCGCCTGGTGGATCACGTGCGTCAGAGCACGACGTGGGTCCCCGAGTACCTGGCGGCCGTCCGTGCGCTCAGAGTCCCGGACGGCCTCACGGTGCTCTCCGGTGTCGAGGCGAAGATCCTCGATGCGTCGGGGGCACTCGACATCCCGGCACTGCCGGACGGCATCGATCGGATCCTCATCGCCGACCACCAGTTCCCCGGCGCGGACGGACCCCTCGGCCCCTCGACCGTGCGGGAGCGCATCGCCGCCGGGTGGGCGACCGACGACGTCCTCGATCAGTTCGTCGGCGCGATCGTCGCCGCGATGCACCGTCACCCGGGCAATCAGCTGGCGCACTGCTTCTCGCTCCTGCCGAAGATCGGCCTCTCCGAGCACGACCTCGGCCAGGAGCGGATCGACGCGTGGGCGCGTGCGGCCGCCGCGACCGACACGCTCGTCGAGGTCAACGAGAAGTGGGGGTGCCCCGGTGCCGGGGCGCTGTCGGCCCTACTCCTCGCGGGCGGCGAGGTCGTGGCATCCACCGACAGCCACGAGGCGGCCGACGTCGGCCGGTACTCCCGCGTGATCCCGCTGCTCGACGCGGCGGAGGTGGTCTGATGGCCGATCTGCCCTGGTGGGAGACCGCCCTCGTCATCGTGCTGCTGCTGTGCGTCCTCGTCGGCACGCTGCCCGTCATCAACACGGGACTGCAGTTCCTCATGCTCCCGCTGCACGCGTTCCGGAACCACTACGGCAAGGCGGCCCCGTACCACCCGAACGTCGCGGTCATCATCCCGGCGTGGAACGAGGGACTCGTGATCGGACCGGCGATCGAGCGGCTGCTCCAATTGGAGTATCCCGCCGAGCGTCTGCGCGTCTTCGTGGTCGATGACGCTTCGACGGATGACACGTCCGCGATCGTCGCCGCCAAGGCCGAGGCGCACCCGGGACGCGTCGCACACCTGCGGCGCGAGAAGGGCGGCGAGGGCAAGGCGCACACCCTCAACCACGGCCTCGACGTCGTGCTCGCCGACGCGTGGACCGAGGCCGTGCTCATCATGGACGCCGATGTGATCTTCGCGCGCGACTCGCTGCGCAAGCTCAGCAGGCACCTCGCCGACGAGAAGGTCGGCGCCGTGACGGCGTACATCGCCGAGGGCAGTCGCGACCGCAACTACCTCACGCGCTTCATCGCGATCGAGTACGTGATCGGCCAGCTCTCCGCACGTCGGGTGCAGAACGTAGGCGGGGCGATCGCGTGCCTCGCCGGCGGTGCCCAACTGCATTCGAGAGCCAACCTCGAGGCGATCGGCGGGCGGATCCCCACCGGCACCCTCGCCGAGGACACGATGACGACGTTCGAAGGGCAGCTCAAGGGGCGCCGCATGGTGTTCGAGCCGCACGCGGTCGTCCTGGCGGAGGAGCCGCGGACGATCGACAGTCTGTGGAAGCAGCGCCTGCGCTGGGCGCGAGGCAACGTGCAGCTCACCTCGATCTACCGCCACCTCTGGTTCCGCCCGAGCCGAGAGCACAATCTCGGCAGCTTCGCGTTCGGTCTGGCATGGTTCACGATCCTGCTGCTGCCCGCGTTCATGCTCCTGGCCGCGGCCGGCATGCTGGCACTGCTCTTCCTGCACAGCGACATCGCCGAGTTCGTCTTCCGCTTCATGTGGATCTCCGCGGCGTGCATCTACCTGTTCTCGATCCTCTACTCGGTGCAGCTCGATCCGCGTACGGGGCGGCACTCCTGGCGTGAGGCGATCATGTTCCCCGGTCTCGGGGCGCTCATCCTGATGGCCATCGCGCTGTTCCCCTGGGCCTTCGAGTCGGTCCTCGCCGGGCTCGGGCTGGCCCTCACCGACCAGTCGCGCATCGTCTGGGCCGTGATCTTCTATCTGTGGGGACCGATCTCGATGTTCGGGATCTGGCTCGCGCGCGCGGTCGAGAAGCTCCCCGGTGGACGCTTCTTCGCCGGGCTGCTGCTCTACATCTGCGGCTACGGCTCGCTGCTGTGCGCCATCACCGTGGACTCCTACATCAAAGAGTGGCGCCGCGCAGACGCCTCGTGGATCAAGACCGAGAAGATCGGACGTGTCGACTCATGACCGCAGCCCCGTCATACGAAGCCGAAGTGGAGGAGATCGTCGAGGACGCCAGGAAGGAACGGCGTCTGATCCCGCAGGCGGTCATCGCCTTCGTCGTCGTCGTCCTCGTCGTCGTCGTCCGAGAGCTGTTCCTTCGATGACCGGGAGGCCGCTGGCCCTGGTCGTCGAGGACGCCCCCGATCAGGCGGCGCTGCTGCGCCGTTACCTCGATCGTGAGGGCTTCGACGTCTTCATCGCTCGCGACGCCGAGTCCGCGATCGCGGCGTTCCCCGAGATCGATCCCACCCTCGCGGTGCTCGATCTGCTGCTCCCCGGCATCTCGGGGCAGGAGTGTGCACGCCTGGTGCAGGAGCGCTTCCCCGACTGCTTCCTCGTGATCAGCTCGGTGCTCGACGCCGCCGACTATCCGCCGGCCGATGCCGCGCTGCCCAAGCCCATCACCGGTGCCGACCTGCATGCCATCGTGGAACGGGTGCAGCGATGAGGGCCACCCCGCTCGACCGCGCGGAGAACCGCTGGTACCAGATCTTCGACAACCCCAGCCCGCTCATCAAGCAGCTGCCGTCGGTGGCCGCGGTCATCGTGGCCGGGTTGATGGCGTGGGTGAATCCCGATCTGCCGTTCACCCACCTGGGCGCCGCGCTCGTCGGCATCGGGGTGGTCCTCGTCGCGACGATGCAGGCCGCCGTGCTCAGCGCGCGACACGTGTACGACGGGTGGGTGGTGCTGCTCATCCCCATGATCGACATCATCGGGCTCGGACTGTTCCGTGCGGGGACGGGCGGTGCGTCATCGATCTTCGGCTCGCTGGTGCTGCTGCCCGTCGTGTGGCTCGCCGCGGCGCCCGGCATCCGCTGGGTGTTCGTGGTGGGCGGCCTGACCTCGATCGCGCTGCTCATGCCGTACTTCGCCGACCCGCCGTCGACCTCGGTCGAATGGCTGCGGGGCGTGGTCGGTCCGCTCGTGTTCTCCGCGGTCGCCGCGGTCGTCAACGAGCTGTCCCGGCAGCAGCGCATGCGCATCGAGCAGGCGGAGGAGCTGGTCGCCGAACGTACGAGGGCCTTGTCGGAGAACGTCGCGATGATCGTGCAGCTCCGCGACAAGGAGCGCCAATACCGGGAGCTGCTGGACTCCTTCGAGAGCCTCTGGTCGTCGATCACGGCGCAGGCGGTGATCGCGACGGACTGCACCGGCACCGTCACGGCCTGGAACCCCGGGGCGGAACGTCTGCTCGGACTCCCCGTGGCCGAGGCGCTCAAGAATGTGCGGATCGACCGGTTCTTCTCCACGGCGGTGCTGTCGATGCTCGCCGCGGACAACGCCGATCACCCGGTGCCGATCGCGGAGCGCCCGCACGGGTACGGCGAACTCCGCGGGGAATCCAGGCCCTCTTCGCGCAGGCCGACGCGGGGCTGCCGGTCGACGGCGACATCGAGGTGACGACGGCGGGCGGAAGCACGGTCCCCGCGCGCGTCACGGTGAGTCCGCACAAGGACGGCGCCGGCGCGCAGCAGGGATACCTGTTCGTGCTCACCGACGAGACCAGGGCGGTCGAGGTCGCTCGGATGAAGGACGAATTCGTCGGCATGATCTCGCACGAGCTGCGCACGCCGCTCAGCGCGATCATCGGCTTCCTCGATCTGCTCCAGAACGATCCCGGTCAGCCGCTCACGGCCGACCAGCAGGAGTTCGTCGACATCATCGAGCGCAACGCGAAGAGGTTGCTCAACCTCGTCGGCGACCTGCTCTTCACCGCCCAGGTCGAGTCGGGTCGGTTCCCGCTCGAGCGGGAGGAGACCGACGTCGCCGAGCTGGTCCGCTCCGCGGTCGCATCCGCCGGCCCGCACGCGCAACGCGAAGGCATCGAGCTCGTCGCGGAGGTGCGGCCAGCGCGGATCCCCGTCGTGCTCGATGCGGGTCGGGTCGGGCAGGCGATCGACAACCTGCTGTCGAACGCGATCAAGTTCACGCCTCGGGGCGGGACGGTGACCGCGAGCGTGCGGTCGATCGACGGGGGCGTCGAGCTGTCGATCGCCGACACCGGCGTCGGGATCCCCGAGGACGAGCAGGGGATGCTCTTCACCCGGTTCTTCCGCGCATCGACCGCGACGCGCAATGCCGTGCCCGGGGTGGGCCTCGGACTCACGATCACGCGCGCGATCGTGATCGCGCACGGCGGCACGATGGACGTGACGAGTCAGGAAGGTGTGGGCACCGAGTTCCGCTTCGTGCTTCCTGCGTCTCCCCGCACCGAGGTGCTCCTGAGCCTGAGTCGCGCCGACTGACGTACCACCCGAGTGGGCGGAGTGGTACCGTGGTGGCATGGGTACCACATTCGTTGCTCCAATGGGCGACCGCGGTCGACTCGTCGTGCCCACCGAACTGCGCGCGCGCCAGCGCTGGGACCAAGGCGTCCCCCTGCTCATGATCGAGACACCCGGCGGCGTGATCCTGCTCACCCGTGAGCAGGCGAAGTCCGTGGTGCGCTCGCAGCTCGAAGGGAAGGATCCGCTCGGCTCCCTCCTCGAGGAACGGCGCAGCGCCGCCGCCTCCGAGGACGCCGCTGCGTGATCGTGGTCGACGCCTCGGCGCTCCTCGCATTCCTGCAGGGTGAGCCAGGATCCGACAGGGTCGAGGAGATTCTCGATCGGGCCGTGATCGGGGCGGCGAACTGGGCTGAGGTGGCCCAGAAGGTGCGGGTATCCGAGGCGGATTGGGCGGTCGCTTCGGGTCTGCTGCTCAGCTATGGGCTGAAGGTGGAGCCCGTGTCTCAGTCCGATGGCGAGGCTGCTGCAGGAATGTGGCGGCGGGGGAGCGGGCTCTCGCTGGGCGATCGGCTCTGTCTCGCGCTCGGCCTCCGGCTGGACGTCCCAGTGCTCACCGCCGACCGTGCCTGGGGAGAGTCCGACCGCATCGAGCAGCTCCGAGGGTGACTCGAGCGTCCTATCGTCCGAGCCCGACGTATCCGTCACTCCGCACCGGCTGATAGCCTGGTCGGCTCGGCATGCGCGGGCGGAAGGACGGCCACGCACCGTGGGCTACATCGATGTCTCCAGCGTCTCCCTGACGCTCCCCGACGGCAGACCTCTCCTCGACGAGGCGACGTTCCGGGTTGGAGCCGGTTCGACGAGCGCGCTGATCGGCCCGAACGGCGCCGGCAAGACGACTCTGCTGCGCATCATCCGGGGCGATCAGGTCGCCGACGACGGTGTCGTGACGATCGACGGCGGACTCGGCGTCATGGACCAGTTCGTCGGACACGGCGAGGCTGGGGAGACGGTGCACCAGCTGCTGACCAGGGTCGCCCCGGCGCGGATCCGTGCCGCCGCCGAGGCTCTCGAGGCGGCCGAGGACGCGCTGATCGAACGCGATGAGCACGACACGCAGATGGCGTACGCGTCGGCGATCGCGGAGTATGCGGATGCCGGCGGCTACGAGCACGAGACGGTGTGGGATCAGTGCACTGTTGCCGCGCTGGGCGTCCCGTACGAGCGCGCCAGATTCCGAGAGCTCACCACGCTCTCCGGAGGTGAGCAGAAGCGTCTCGCCCTCGAGGCGCTGCTGCGCGGACCCGACGAGGTGCTGCTGCTCGACGAGCCGGACAACTACCTCGATGTGCCCACGAAACGGTGGCTCGAGGAGCAGCTGCGCCAGACGCCGAAGACCGTCCTGCTCGTGTCGCACGATCGCGAGCTGCTGGCCAGGGCCGTCGATCGACTGATCACGCTCGAACCGGGCGGCGCCGGAGCGACGGCGTGGGTGCACGGCGGGGGTTTCTCCACGTACCAGCAGGCCAGGAGCGACCGCATGGATCGCCTCGACGAACTGCGCCGTCGGTGGGACGAACAGCACGAGAAGCTGCGCACCCTCGTCGCGAACCTCAAGGTGAAAGCCGCGGCGAACGACGGATTCGCGTCGCGGTATCAGGCGGCTCAGACCCGTCTGCGCAAGTTCGAGGAGGCGGGTCCGCCGGAGGAGCGCCCGCCTGCACAGGACTTCGACATGCGGCTGCGCGGCGCGCGCACCGGCAAGCGCGCCGTGGTCGCCAGGCGTCTGGAGTTGGCCGGTCTCATGCGACCGTTCGATGTCGAGGTCTGGTACGGCGACCGTGTCGCGGTGCTCGGGTCGAACGGCTCGGGCAAGTCGCACTTCCTGAGGCTGCTGGCCCGAGGAGGAAGCGACCCCGATGCGACACTCGGCCACGTCACCTCGACGGGGGAGCAGCTGCGCGCGGTCGATCACACCGGCACGGCCACGCTCGGCGCGCGGGTCGTCCCCGGTCTGTTCGCGCAGACCCACGCGCATCCGGAGTTCGCGGGTCGCACCCTCCTGGAGATCCTGCACCGTGGCGACGACCGCAGAGCGGGGATGCCGCGGGATGCCGCGAGCTCCGCCCTCGACCGCTACGGTCTCGTGCGGCAGGCGCAGCAGACGTTCGACTCGCTCTCGGGCGGGCAGCAGGCGCGGTTCCAGGTGCTGCTGCTGGAGCTGTCCGGCGCGACGCTGCTGCTCCTGGACGAGCCGACCGACAACCTCGACCTCGAGTCCGCGGAGGCGCTGGAGCAGGCCCTCGCACGGTTCGAGGGCACCGTGCTCGCGGTCACGCACGACCGCTGGTTCGCGCGGTCGTTCGACAGGTTCCTGGTGTTCGGCTCCGACGGCGAGGTGTACGAGTCGGACGCACCCGTCTGGGACGAGAGCAGGGTGTCGCGCGTCCGCTGATCGTCGTCGCCGCGGTCGAGACACGGGCGGGGCGTGCCTACGTGGTCGCGCCGGGCTCGGCGAGGAGTTCGGGCAATCGGAAGGGCGGTGCCGCCCGTGCGTCGGGGTCGAGGACGAGATCGGCCAGGACGCCGCCGATGCCGGGAGCGAACTTGAAGCCGTGGCCCGAGAAGCCCGCTCCCACGACGATGCGTCCTCGGCGGTCGAGCACGAAGGCGCCGTCGTCGGTCGAGGTGTACGTGCAGCTGATCGGGACGGCGGACGTGGGGTCCAGGCCCGGCATCCATTCCCGCACGTACTCCGCGAGGGCGCGCTGGTGGGTCGGGAGGTGGGGGCGCGCGTCGGGGTCGACCTCGTCGCCGACACGGTGGAACCCCACTTTCACTCCCTCGCCGGGAGTGGGCATCCCATACACGGTCGCGGGGTGGACGCGGGGTCCGCGTAGTGGTTGAACGATGGCCATGAGGCGGGCCCTCGGGGCTGGAAATGCGCAGGGTCTCCTCGGTGACGGCGAGCCGCGGCAGGCCGAATCGTCCGAGGAGCCTTCCGGTCCAGGCCCCTGCGGTGACGACGAGGGCGTCGGCGCGCAGTCGGCTGTCGCCGCCGAGGTCGAGCACGACGCCGTCCCGGTCTTCGCCGATGTGCGCGACCGGTGTGCTCCAGCGCACCTCGCCGCCTCCGGCGACGATCCGCCGTTCGAGCGCGTGCAGCGCGGCCGCCGCGCGGACGACTCCGGCGTCGGACGACCACAGCACGTCGCCGTCGAAGCGCATGCCGGGCCAGCGGCGCGCGGCTTCTGCGGGAGCGAGGATCTCCGACGGGATGCCGCGACCGTCGAGGCCGACACGGATCTCTGCGACGTCGAGGTGGCCGTGCGTGACGAGGCCGTGCAGGCGCAGGAGGGGTTCGCCGTCCACCTGCCCGAGGGACTCCCAGCCGGCGCGGGCGCGCTGGAGCAGGTCGAGGTAATGCTCCTCGGCGTAGGCGTTGTTGAAGTTGCGGGTCGCGCCGTGGGATGCACCGTGCCGGTGCCCGCGCGCGAACCGCTCGACGACGACCGGCCGGCGGCCCCGACGAGTGAGCTCCCATGCCGTCGCCAGCCCCATCACCCCGCCGCCCACCACGACGACGTCCACGGTCTCGGTCCTCATGCTGCCTCCCGCTCTCGGATCCAGTCTCCCAGCACGGGGGCGTCCGACCGCCGGGTAGGCTGGAGGGGTGACCATGGAGATCGAGCTCGGCCGAGGAAAGCGCGCGCGCGCGCGTACACGTTCGATGACATCGCGGTGGTGCCCTCCCGGCGCACGCGCAACCCGGAGGACGTCTCGACGGCGTGGACGATCGACGCCTTCGGCTTCGAGATCCCCGTGCTGGGAGCACCGATGGACTCGGTCGTGAGCCCCCAGACGGCCATCATGCTCGGGCAGCTCGGCGGACTCGGCGTGCTCGACCTCGAAGGGCTGTGGACGCGATACGAGAACCCCGAGCCCCTGCTCGCGGAGATCGCCGGGCTCGACGAGCAAGGCGACCGTGCGGATGCAGGAGCTGTACGCCGAGCCGATCAAGCCCGAGCTCATCACGCGTCGCCTCGCGGAGATCCGTGAGGCCGGTGTCACGGTGGCCGGCTCGCTCACCCCGCAGCGCACGCAGGAGTTCTACGACACGGTGGCCGCGGCCGGTGTCGACCTGTTCGTCATCCGCGGCACGACGGTATCGGCCGAGCACGTGTCCAGCGTCGCCGAACCCCTGAATCTCAAGAAGTTCATCTACGACCTCGACGTCCCGGTGATCGTGGGCGGTGCCGCGACCTACACGGCCGCGCTGCACCTCATGCGCACGGGGGCAGCCGGCGTGCTCGTCGGCTTCGGCGGGGAGCGGCATCGACGACCCGCGCGACTCTCGGCATCCACGCGCCGATGGCGACCGCCGTCTCCGATGTCGCCGCCGCGCGCCGCGACTACCTCGACGAGTCGGGCGGACGCTACGTGCACGTGATCGCCGACGGCGGTGTCGGCACGTCGGGCGATATCGTCAAGGCGCTCGCGATGGGCGCGGACGCCGTCATGCTCGGTGTCGCACTCGCCCGCGCGACCGACGCGCCGGGCCGAGGATTCCACTGGGGTCCGGAGGCGCATCACCCCAAGCTGCCCCGTGGCCGTCGGGTCGAGGTCGGCGGCATCGGCACGCTCGAGGAGATCCTCTACGGACCGGCGCCCGTCGCGGACGGCACGGCGAACCTCATCGGCGCGCTGCGCAAGTCGATGGCGACCACCGGTTACTCCGACCTCAAGGAGTTCCAGCGGGTCGAGGTCGTGCTCGCGCCCTACGAGGCCTGAGGCGCAGCGCTCGACCGTGACGACTCCTGCTCTGTTCCCCCGACCCTCCGCGAGGTCATGCTCCGGGGGCGGTGGATCGGCATGCTCCTGCTCTGCCTCCTCGTCGCCGGGGTCTTCGCCTGGCTCGGCCAGTGGCAGCTGGAGCGTGCGATCGAGACGGATCCGCCTGCCCCCGGCGCCACGGAGCAGGTGAAGCTGCTCGATGAGGTCGTCGCCCCGGCGAGTATCTCCCCGAGCCTCTGGTGGGCCAGCGCGTGGAGGCATCGGGAACCTGGATCCCCGGGGACTTCATCGTCGTGTCGAGTCGGTTCAACGACGGCGTGCAGGGCTACTGGGTCACGGGTCAGCTGCGGGTGGCAGAGCGGACGTCCATCGCCGTCGCGATCGGCTGGGCGCCCGACCGGGAGACCGCGGATGCTGCCGTGGAGGAGCTCGAGGCCGGCGTCGACGGCACGGAGGTCCCCGTGGCGGGGCGCATCATCTCGGACGAGGGCCCCCAGGTGCCGCCGCAGTCGGATCCGTATCAGTTGGACCGGATGTCGTCGGCCGCGCTGCTGAGCCGCTGGCACGACATCGAGCAGCTCGACGTCTATCGGCCGTATCTCGCCTCGACCACCGCATCCGCCGGGCTTGTCGACATCTCCTCGCCCGCTCCGGAAGAGATGTCGCCGGTCAACTGGCTCAACGTCTTCTATGCGGTCGAGTGGGCCATCTTCGCGGGCTTCGCGTTCTACCTCTGGTACCGCCTCGCCAAGGATGCCTGGGAGCGTGAGGTCGAGGAGTTCGAAGACGCTGCGGCCGCGGAGACCCCTTGATCGCACGCGCATCCGCGCGCGAAATGATGCGCACCTGCGCAAGGCTCCGCTTCGATAGCGACGTTCGTCAGGGGTCGTCCGAGCCATCCGGTGAGCGCTGGATGACGAATCGGGAAACTCCGTTGAGGATGTCCTGACCGCTCCGTATGCTCGCTCCATGTGAGCACGCTGGGAATTTCTCCTGTGTGCCGTGTCAGTCCTGAGAAGCGTCGAACCCGATCGAGGAGACAGCACCGATGATGTCCGCTCCAGACGGCGAGAACCGCATGGTTCCCGCCCCGCACCGTAGAAGTCGGGGGCGCATCGGCGCTCTCGCCGTGACCTGCGTGGCCGCGCTGAGCCTCGGCTCCCTCGCGGCTGTGCCCGCTGTCGCCGACACCGAGGGAACGGGGGTGGTGATCAACGAGGCGTACCTCTCCGGAGGCAGCGCGGGAGCGGCGTTCAAGAACAAGTTCGTCGAACTGTACAACCCGACGTCCGCGCCGGTCACCCTCGACGGCATGTCGCTGCAGTACCGCTCGGCGACAGGGACGGCCGCCTTCAACGGCGTCGCGCCGCTCACGGGCGTCATCCCCGCCGGCGGCTATTACCTCGTGCAGGGCAACAGCAACGGTGCGAACGGCGCGGAACTCCCGACTCCCGACGCGGTCAGCTCTCTGACCCCGAGCGGCACCAACGGCACGCTCGCGCTCGTCGAGGGCACCGCCGCCGTGACCCTCACCCCCGGCTCCGTCGTGGGCGTCGACGGCGTGGTCGACCTGCTCGGCTACGGCACCTCGAACACGTTCGAGACGAAGGCGGCGACGCCTCCGACCGGCAACACCGACGTGAAGTCGCTCAACCGTGCCGCAGGCGCGGACACCGACGACAACAGCGCGGACTTCACCCTCTCCGCAACGATCACCCCGCAGAACTCCGGCGGCACCGACCCCGGTACGGACCCCGGCACCGACCCGGGCGCAGAGCCGACGAAGGCGACGATCGCCGAGGTCCAGGGGACGACGGGTGTCTCGCCCCTCAGCGGCAAGACGGTCCAGGTCGAGGGCGTCGTGACGGCCGACTACCGCACCGGCGGCTACAAGGGCATCGTCATCCAGACGCAGGGCTCCGGCGGCGACACCGACGCGACTCCCGGTGCCTCCGACGGCGTCTTCGTGTTCCTGAACGCGCTGAGCCCCGCCCTCGCGATCGGCGACCTCGTGTCGGTGAAGGGTTCGGTGAGCGAGTACTTCGGTCAGACGCAGATCAACCCGGCCGCAGCGGCCGACATCTCCGTGGTGACCGCCGGCGTCGGCGTCCCCGCCGTCACCCCGCTGCCGGACTCGGTGCGCGGTGCCGACCGTGAGCAGTACGAGAACATGTACGTGGCGCCGGAGGGGACATACCGCCTCGCCTCCAGCCACCAGCTGTACAACTTCGGCACGCTCTGGCTGAACGCCGGCGACGACCTCGCCGTGAAGAGCACCGAGACCACGCGCCCCGGCGACGAGGCTGCCGCGATCGCCGCAGCGAACCGCGCCAACCGGATCCTGCTCGACGACGGCTGGTCGATCCAGGTGTCCAACAGCGGTCACCCTGGCGAGCAGCCGTACTTCACGAAGGACACGGTGGTCCGCAACGGCGACACGGTCGACTTCGGCGACAACGGCTACGTGCTGCAGTGGGGCTTCGACGACTGGCGCCTCCAGCCCGTCGTGCCGATCGACGACTCCTCGTCGGCCGACCTCAAGGTCGGCTTCGAGGCGACGAACCCTCGCACCGCATCGGCGCCAGAGGTGGGCGGCGACGTCCAGGTCGCGTCGTTCAACGTGTACAACTACTTCACAACGCTGAAGAGTGAGAACTCCGACGCCCGCGGCGCGGCCAACGCTGCGCAGTTCGCGATCCAGAAGTCGAAGATCGTCGCGGCCATCAACGGCCTGGACGCCGAGATCGTCTCGCTCATGGAGATCGAGAACTCGGTCAAGCTGGGCAAGCCGATCGACACGGCGCTCAAGGATCTGGTCGCCGGTCTCAACGCCGATGCGGGCAGCGACGTGTGGGACTACGTGCCCACCCCCGCTGCGCTGAACGACGCCACGACGACCGACTACATCACCAACGCGATCATCTACAAGAAGGATGCGGTCAAGACGGTGGGCGACAGCACCACCGTCACCGATGAGACCGTGTGGGGCAACGCCCGCGAACCTATCGCGCAGGCGTTCGACATCGACGGGCGCGTGGTCACGGTCGTGGCGAACCACCTCAAGTCGAAGTCGCCGCCCGAGGGTGCCGGCGCGGAGCCGGCCGACGGTCAGGGCTTCTTCAACGCCGACCGCGTGAAGCAGGCGAACGCGATCCTCGCCTTCACCGACGAGCTCGCGGAGTCGAGCGGCAGCAGCGACATGCTCCTGATCGGGGACTTCAACGCCTACGGCAAGGAAGATCCGATCGACGTGTTCACCTCGCAGGGGTGGAGCGACCTGGTCGCCGACAAGACCGACGGGCAGTACACCTACACGTTCGACGGCGAGCTCGGCTCGCTCGACCACGTGATCGCCTCCCCGTCGCTCGTCTCGTCGATCACGGGCGCGGGTGTGTGGGGTATCAACTCGCCCGAGTGGAGCGACCGCGGCTACGCGTTCGGCGCCACAGAGGAGGGCACCCCGTACCGGTCCAGCGACCACGACCCGATCATCGTCGGAGTCTCCTCGGAGATCCCGCCGGTGAACATCGACGTCGTCACGGTGAACGACTTCCACGGGCGGATCGAGGCCGACGGTGCAGCCGCGGGCGCGGCCGTCCTCGCCGGTGCGGTCAAGCAGTTCCGTGAGGAGAACCCGAACACGATCTTCGCCGGAGCCGGCGACCTGATCGGCGCCTCGACGTTCACCTCGTTCATCAACGACGACAACCCGACGATCGACGCCCTCAACGCGGCCGGTCTCGATGTCAGCGCTGCGGGCAACCACGAGTTCGACCAGGGCTGGGAAGACCTGCGCGACCGCGTACAGGAGCGCGCGGACTGGGAGTACATCTCGTCGAACGTGTTCGTCACCGAGACCGGCGAACCGGCTCTCGCACCGGCCTGGGTCAAGGAGCTCGACGGGGTGAAGGTCGGCTTCGTCGGCGCTGTCACCGAGGATCTCGACTCGCTCGTCTCGCCCGAGGGCATCAAGGATCTCGAGGTCCGCAGCATCGTCGACTCCGTGAACGCGGTGGCCGACGACCTGCGCGACGGAGACGAGTCCAACGGTGAAGCCGATGTCGTCATCCTGCTCGTGCACGAAGGCGCGTCGAGCGTCGAACTGTCGAGCATCACGCCCGACTCGCCCCTCGGCGAGATCGTCTACGGGGTCGATGAGGATGTGGACGCGATCGTGTCCGCCCACACTCACCTCGCGTACAACCACGTGATCGACGGCCGCCCGGTCGTCTCCGCGGGGCAGTACGGCGAGAACCTCGGGCTCATGAACATCAAGGTCGACCCTGAGACGAAGGACTTGATCTCGATCACCAACGAGATCAAGCCCCTCACCGCGGCAGGCAAGCCGCTGTACCCGGCCGTGCCCGAGGTGCAGGCGATCGTCGACCAGGCCAAGGCCGAAGCCGATGTGCTGGGCGCGATCAAGGTCGGCGACATCACCGCCGACTTCAACCGGGCGCGCCAGAGCGACGGCAAGACCGAGAACCGTGGAGGAGAGTCCACCGTCGGCAACTTCGTCGCCGACGTGCAGCAGTGGTCGACGGGTGCCGACCTGGCGCTCATGAACCCCGGCGGCATCCGCGCGAATCTCGCCTACGCGTCGACCGGCGCGAACGATCCGAACGGCAACGTCACCTACCGCGAGGCGGCGACGGTCCAGCCGTTCGCCAACACGCTGGTGACGCTCACGCTCACGGGTACGCAGCTCAAGGGCGTGCTCGAAGAGCAGTGGCAGCCAGCTGGTTCGGCCCGTCCGTTCCTGAAGCTCGGCGTCTCGAAGGGGCTCGTGTACACGTACGACCCCGCGGCGGCACAGGGTTCGCGCATCACCTCGATCACCCTGAACGGGGTGCCCGTCGATCCGGACGCGGACTACACGGTCGCGGCCAACTCGTTCCTCGCAGCGGGTGGAGACAACTTCTTCACCTTCAAGGAGGGGGCGGGCAAGCGCGACACCGGCAAGATCGATCTGCAGTCCATGGTCGACTGGTTCGACGCCAACAAGACCGCGAGCCCCGACTACGCCCAGCGCGCCGTCGGTGTGACGGTCAGCCCGGCGGATGCCGACGGCTACAGCGCCGGCGACCAGGTGACCGTGTCCCTCTCCTCGTTGGCGTTCAGCGCGGGGGAGCCTGCTCCAGGCGAGGTGTCGCTCTCGCTGGGCGACACGCTGCTCGCGACGGGCGCGGTCGATCCGACCGTCGTCGACACCACGGATGAGGTGGGCCGTGCCTCGCTCACCTTCACGGTTCCGTCCGGCGTCTTCGGGGAGCAGGTCCTGACGGTCGCGGTCGCCGGCACCGGGACCACGGTGCAGGTGCCGTTCACGATCGCCGGTGAAGCCGAGTTCGCGGGGAGCATCGACCTCGGGTCGTCCAAGGTGGCCGCGGGCAAGAAGCTCCAGGTCACCGGTGAGGGCTACGTGCCCGGCGAGACCGTGACGATCGAGCTCCGCCCGAAGAAGGGCGCTGCCGCGCAGGTGGGCACGGTCCAGGTGAAGGCGGACGGCACGTTCAGCACGCAGGTCACGGTGCCGAAGAATGCGCAGCCGGGGAAGTACACGGTCGCCGCGGCGCAGGCCGACGGGGATGCGGCGACCGCGACGGTCACCGTGAACCGGGCCGGCGGCATCGTCGGGGTGATCATCGACCGGCTGTGGGACCTCATCAGCGGCTGGTTCTGATCCGATGATCGGATGACACGACGGAGGCCGTCGGGAGAGATCCCGGCGGCCTCCGTCGTCTCCGCTCCGTCTCAGGCGGCCACCGCGACCGGAGCCCACACGAAGCCGTCGGGGTCGACGGCCGCGCCGAGCACGCCGTTGATCGTGATCCGATGCGAACCGGATCCTTCCGCCGGGACGCCGGCGTCCTTCGCGAGTGACGCGTGGCGATACAGCCCGAGACCGATCGGGCTCGTCCCCGTGTCGAACTGCACGTAGCTGCGCCCGAAGCTCTTGCCCACCGGGATGCCGCGCTCCATGTAGAACGACTTCGACGCGACCACGTCGTCGGCGCCGAGCAGAAGGACGATCTCGTCGACATCGCGCGTCGGGGGCGCGCTGTCCTTCTTGGCAGACGTCGCCACCTTCCAGATCGAGCCGTCCGGAGCCTGGATCGTGCCGCCGACGCCCCACAGGGACTTCGCCACGGGCTTGATCACGCGCGCTCCGGCGGCGGCGGCCGCGTCGACGAGGGCGCGCACGTTCGCGGGTTGGGAGACGACGAGTGACAGGGTGTATCCGCGGAAGCCGGAGGCGTCGGTATCCGCGGTGCGGAAGCGCAGGCGATCGCCGAGGTCGAAGGCCTGTGCGTAGAAGGAGCGGGCGGCGTCCACATCGGAGACGTCGAGGGTGAGAGAGGTGATCGTGGTGTTCATGTCGACGACGCTACGGAGGTCGGCGAGAGGGTGCTTCTCGATTCCTGACCGATGCATCTGCGGGCGGATTCGACGCGATTTCCCGGCGGCTAGACTGGAGGCATGCCCGAACCGAAAGTCGCCAGCTTTCCGGCGATCCGCGGTGCGCTGAAGTTCTACCAGATCGCGTCGATCATCACAGGAGTCATGCTGCTCCTGCTGCTGACCGAGATGGTGCTGAAGTACACGCCGATCCACCTCGAGCTCTTCCTGGGGGGCTCAGGCGGTCCGCTCTGGTTCGCCGGCGTCATCGCCGGACCCGATTGCCAATGGTGGTCGTTGTTCGCGCCGATGACCAACTCCTGCGAGATGACCTCGCTCGGTGACGGGTTCAACCTGTCGCTGTTCATCCTCGTCGCGCACGGCTGGTTCTATGTCGTCTACCTCTTCGCGTGCTTCCGCATGTGGAGCCTGATGCGCTGGCCCTTCCCGCGCTTCATCCTGCTCGCACTCGGCGGTGTCGTCCCGCTGCTGTCGTTCTTCATGGAGGCCATCGTCGCCCGTGAAGTGAAGACCTATCTCGCCACCAGAGAGGCCGAAGAGGCCTCCGCCCCCGCCCCGGAAGGTGTCCGTTGACCGAACAGTCCGAGACCCAGCAGCGCCCGGCGCTCGTCGTCGACTTCGGCGCGCAGTACGCGCAGCTGATCGCCCGTCGAGTCCGTGAAGCGGGCGTGTACAGCGAGATCGTGCCGCACACGGCCACGGCCGCGGAGATCGCCGCGAAGAACCCGGTCGCGATCATCCTCTCCGGCGGACCGTCGTCCGTGTACGAAGAGGGCGCCCCGAAGCTCGACCCGGCGGTCTTCGACCTCGGCGTCCCCACGCTCGGCATCTGCTACGGCTTCCAGTACATGGCGCAGACCCTCGGCGGCGAGGTCGCCCATACGGGTCTTCGCGAGTACGGCGCGACGGACGCGGTGATCTCCGGCGACGGCGGCACACTGCTGAGCGGCCAGCCGACCGAGCAGAACGTGTGGATGAGTCACGGCGATCAGGTCGCCACGGCGCCGGAGGGCTTCGAAGTCCTCGCGACGACCGAGGCCACCAAGGTCGCCGCCTTCGCGAACGAGGAGCGCGGTTTCTACGGCGTGCAGTGGCACCCCGAGGTCAAGCACTCCGACCACGGTCAGCGCGTGCTCGAGAACTTCCTGCACAAGGGTGCAGGTCTCGCGTCCGATTGGAACAGCGGCAACGTGATCGCCGAGCAGATCGAGCGCATCCGTGAGCAGGTGGGCGACGCCCGCGTCATCTCCGCACTCTCCGGCGGGGTCGACTCCGCGGTCTCCACCGCTCTCGTGCACAAGGCGATCGGCGACCAGCTCACCGCGGTCTTCGTCGACCACGGCCTGCTCCGCAAGGGCGAGCGGGAGCAGGTCGAGAAGGACTACGTCGAATCCACCGGAGTGCGCCTGATCACGGTCGACGCGGCCGACACGTTCCTCGGTCACCTGCAGGGTGTCACCGACCCCGAGGAGAAGCGCAAGATCATCGGACGCGAGTTCATCCGCGCGTTCGAGAAGGTGCAGCTCGACCTCGTCGCCGAGGCCAAGGCGTCGGGTGGTGCTCCCGTGAAGTTCCTCGTGCAGGGCACGCTCTATCCCGACGTCGTCGAGTCCGGTGGCGGTGCGGGCACTGCGAACATCAAGTCGCACCACAACGTGGGCGGCCTTCCCGACGACCTCGACTTCGAGCTGATCGAGCCGCTGCGCGCGCTGTTCAAGGACGAGGTCCGTGCGATCGGCCGCGAGCTCGGCATCCCCGAGGCGATCGTGGGGCGTCAGCCGTTTCCGGGGCCCGGTCTCGGCATCCGGATCATCGGTGAGGTCACCGCTGACCGTCTCGAGATTCTGCGTGAGGCCGACGCCATCGCGCGCGAGGAGCTGACGAAGGCGGGTCTCGACCAGGAGATCTGGCAGTGCCCCGTCGTGCTGCTGGCCGACGTGCGCTCGGTGGGCGTGCAGGGCGACGGTCGCACCTACGGCCACCCGATCGTGCTGCGCCCGGTGTCGAGTGAAGACGCCATGACCGCCGACTGGACCCGCCTGCCGTACGACGTGCTGTCGAAGATCTCGAACCGCATCACGAACGGCGTACGCGACGTCAACCGCGTCGTGCTCGACGTCACGTCGAAGCCGCCGGGAACGATCGAGTGGGAGTAGGGGGCGCGATGCCTCCCGACGCGGTGCCGGGTCTCCCCGACGCCGAGTACCTGGTGCTTTCCAGCCGGCTGATCCCGGGGATGGACGGCGGGTACACGATCGCGACGCTCGCGCGCGCCCGCCAGTTGGCCGGTGCCGGCGTGGCCGACGGCGCAGGGCCGCAGCTGCTCACGTTCGATCCCGGCTCCGTGGCCGACCACGCCGCGCATCGGCGCACGTTCGCGGAACAGGGGCGCTGGTAGACCCCTCCCGCATGCGCAATCTCTTCGATGAGGCTGTCGACCCTCACGGCGGCGCAGCGCGGTGGCTGCTCGATGCGTCCGATTCCGCGGTGGCCGCTGATCCTGATGTCGAGTATCGGGTGCTGACGGACGCCGAGGGGCGGGCCTTCGCGGCTCTCCCGGTGATACCCGGCAACCCGGACTGGCACCTCACCGAGGAGCCGGTGCTCGTGTACGACGCCGCCGGCGCGGTGGCCGGAGCCCTGCACGGCTTCCGGGGCCTGTATCGAGCCTGGCTCGAGCACGTGACCGCGGCCGTCGGCGACCGCCTGATCGTCGTGATCTGCGAGTCACGCCAGATCGGCGAGCTCGTGGCGGACTGGTCCGACCCGCGGGTGCGCATCCTGCACACGATCCACACCATGCACGTCGAGGCGCCGTACACGCCTGACTCGACCATGAACACGCTCTGGACCCGCTGGTTCCGTCTCGCCGACCGCTTCGACGCCGTGATCTGGCCGACCGCTACGCAGCGTGACGATGTCGTGGCACGCTTCGGCCCGTCGGCGAACCATGTGGTGGTGCCGAACCCCATCGCTCCTGTCGCGACCCGCCACGACCTCCGTGAGGACGGACTCGTGATCGTGCTCGGACGGCTGGCGCCGGGGAAGCGCGTCGATCACGCGATCCGCGCCTTCGTGGCAGCGGACGTGCCGGGTACCCGGTTGGAGATCTGGGGCGGCGGACCGGAGCAGGAGCGGCTGCAGACTCTGATCGACGAGCTCGGGGCCGGCGACCGTGTCGTCCTCGCCGGATACACCGATTCGCCGGGAACGGTCCTCGACAGGGCGTCGCTCCTCGTGACCTCCACCGCTTTCGAAGGACAGCCGCTCGGCGTCGTCGAGTCGCTGCTGCACGGGACGCCCGTGATCTCGTACGACGTGCGCTACGGCATCCGCGATGTGCTGCAGCAGGGTGGGGGAGTCCTGGTGCCCGGGGAGACGTCGTGGCGTTGGGTGAGGCCATCCGTGCCGTGCTGACCGACCAGGGGCGGCTCTCGGCTTTGAGTGCCGAGGCGCCGGCGGTCGCCGCGGCCTGGAGCCCCGAGTCGTCTCTCGCCGCTCTCGCCGCCGCCGTCTCCCACGCGGTCACCGCCCCGCCTCGGCGCTGACCCTCTCGCCCCGCCCCTTCGTTCCCGTCGCACCTTCTGTCGGTCTGCGGTCATGACGTCGACGGGAGGGGGCGGGAAACTCTTTTGAGAGAATCTCCCGCGCATGTCGATCCGCGGCATTCCCGTTCGACGTCATAGATGAGAGGGTCGAGACACGGCCCCTTCGAACAAGGAGAACATCATGAAGTTCATGCTCATCATGCGCGCGACCGACGACGCCGTCGAGGCCTACAAGCAGATGCCGTTCGAGCAGGTCATCGAGGCCATGGGCAGGTACAACGAGTCGATGATCAAGGCCGGCGTCCTCGTCGCAGGCGAAGGGCTGACGGATGCCGCAGAGGGCTTCGTGGTCGACTTCAGCGCCGAGAAGCCGCTCATCACCGACGGCCCCTACGGGGAGACCAAGGAGCTCTTCAACGGGTTCTGGATCGTCGAGGTGTCGTCGCGCGAAGAGGCCGCCGAGTGGGCGAGCCGCGCACCCCTCGGACCGGGGTCGTTCCTCGAGGTGCGTCGAGTGACCGGTGCGGAGGACTTCCCGGCCGACAACGAGTGGATCGAGAAGGAAGCCGGCTGGCGCGAGGAGCAGGCCCGGCGCGCGCAGCAGTGATGGACGCTTCCGCCCGCAGTGAGACGGCGCGTTCCGCCACCGGCACCCGGTCGGCGGAGCGCGCCGTCGCCGCCGTGTGGCGCATCGAGTCCGCCCGTATCGTCGGCGCCCTCACGCGGATGGTCGGTGACTTCGGGCTGGCGGAGGACCTCGCGCAGGAGGCTTTGGTGGACGCGCTCCGGCAGTGGCCGATCGAGGGGTGCCGCGCAACGCCGGGGCATGGCTGACCGCTGTCGCCAAGCGCAAGGCCATCGACGGGTGGCGCCGAGCCGAGCGGCTGGAGGCGCGTGTCGCCGTCCTCGCTCATGACCTGGAACGGGAGCAGGCCGAAGCGCCGGAGCTGCCGTGGGATCCGGATGCCGTCGACGACGACGTGCTGCGCCTCATGTTCATCGCGTGTCATCCCGTGCTCTCGCGCGAAGCGCAGGTGGCGCTGACCCTGCGGGTGGTCGGCGGACTGTCGAGCGAGGAGATCGCGCGGGCCTTCCTGGTGCCGACCGCGACCGTGCAGCAACGGATCGTGCGCGCCAAGAAGACCCTCACCGCCGCGCACGCCCCGTTCGAGGTGCCGCCCCGCGAGGAGCATGCGGAGCGGGTCGGGGCGATACTCGGGGTGCTGTACCTGATCTTCAACGAGGCGCATGCCGCCAGCAGCGGCCCGGGTGGATGCGCCCCGAGCTGAGCGACGAGGCCATCCGGCTCGGGCGGGTCCTCGCCGCGCTCATGCCGCGAGAGCCCGAGGTGCATGGCCTTGTGGCGCTGATGGAGCTGACCGCCGCCCGGTTCGCGGCACGGGTCGACCGCAACGGCGACCCTGTGCTGCTGGCCGATCAGGACCGTCGGCGCTGGGACCGTGGGCGCATCACGCGCGGTCGGGCCGCGCTGGCGACGGCGGATGCCCTCGGACGCGGTCGCGGCGCATACGGGCTCCAGGCCGCGATCGCCGAGTGTCACGCGGTGGCGGATTCCGTCGACGACACCGACTGGGACAGGATCGTGCTGCTGTACGAGGCGCTCGGACGCATCTCACCCTCGCCGGTGGTCGAACTGAACCGGGCTGCAGCCGTGGCGATGGCGACGGGACCGGCCTCGGCCCTGCGCATCATCGATCAGCTCTCGGCCTCCGGTGCCCTGCGCGGGTACCACTTGTTGCCGGCGACCAGGGGCGAACTCCTGAGAAGACTCGGGCGGGAAGACGAGGCGCGCAGCGAGTTCGCCGTCGCTGCGGCGATCGCGGGCAACGACCGGGAGCGCGCCCTGTTGGAGCGCAAGGCTCGCGGCTCACAGAGATGACCCGCCCCCTTCGGGAGCTGGCGCTGCCGAAGGGGACGGGCGTGGGGAGGTGCGGGAAGGTCAGTCGTTGACCTTCTGGCCGCGCCCGGCGATCAGGCCGTAGATCAACAGCACGATGATGGAACCAGCGATGGCGAGCAGCCAGGTGCCCAGATCCCAGAACTCGGTGAGGGGACGGTTGAGGATCAGGCTGCCGAGCCAGCCTCCGAGAAGAGCGCCGACGACACCGAGCAGCAGGGTGATGAACCAGCCGCCGCCCTGCTTTCCGGGAAGGATCAGCTTGGCGATGGCCCCGGCGATGAGGCCGAGAAGAAGAAAGCCGAGAAAACTCATGGTCAGCTCCTGTAGATCGGGAGCCCCGGGGTGCCGGGGCTTCTGATATTCAGGATGCTCCCGTGGCAGGGCGCATGCCAACCCCTTGCGCGGCGCCGCCCGGGTATGGCAAGAGGCCCGCCTCCCAGGGAGACGGGCCTCTCGCCGTGCGGATCGTGTCGCGTCAGTTGTTGCCGCGGGCGATCGCGATGATGCGGAGGATCTCGACGTAGAGCCAGACCACGGTGACCATGATGCCGAAGGCACCGAGCCAGCCGTACTTACGGGGGGCGCCGTTGCGCACACCCTGCTGGATCTGGTCGAAGTCGAGCACCAGCGAGTACGCGGCCATGATCACGACGAGGACGCCGATGATGAGGCCGAGCGGGATGCCCATGATCTCGGCGCTGAACAGGCCGAAGGCGTTGGTGTTGATGCCGGTCCACATCAGGACGAGGTTCAGCAGCGAGAAGACCAGGTAGCCGATCATCGCGATCATGAAGATCTTGGTGGCCTTCTTGGAGGCGCGGATCTTGCCGCTCGCGAAGAGGGCGAGGGTCACGCCGACGACCGAGATGGTCGCGAGGGTCGCCTGGAAGACGATGCCCGGCCACTGCACCTCGAAGAACGCCGAGATGCCACCGATGAAGAGACCTTCGAACGCGGCGTAGGCGAAGATCAGCGCGGGCCGCACCTTCTTGCGCGAGGTGAACGTGATGACCATCGCGAGCACGAAGCCGCCGAGTGCGCCGACGATCCACGGGAGGATGTTGACCGGAGCGGGGTTGTAGGGGTCATAGCGCGGAACATCGAGTCCGCCCAGCGTCAGCACCCAACCGATGGCTGCGGTGACGAGCAGGATGCCGAAGAGTCCGGCGGTCTTCCAGACCGTGTCCTCGACCGACATGCGATCGGTCTCGATGGCGCCGGCCGGCGGGGCGGCGTACATGCCTTCGAGCTGCGCATTGGCTGCGGCATCCATCGCCCCGTGCTGGAGCGAGGCGCTCTGCGCGCCCTGAGCAGCCTGGGGTCCGCCCGGGTAGGTCGCGACGTTGCGCGGGTCCTGCTGCTGGAAAGCAGGATTGTTGAAAGCGAAGTTGCTCATTGGTGGGCCTCACTCCAAAGGGGGGTAGTAGGTCGCTTCCCTCCACGATACCCGGGTGGCGACACTCCCGGGGTGTTCTACGCTGAGAGCGTGCCCAGGAAATCCCCCCTCGTCATCGGGCATCGCGGTGCGCCCGGCTATCGGCCGGAGCACAGTCGCTCCTCGTACGAACTGGCACTCGCGATGGGGGTGGACGCCGTGGAACCCGATGTGGTCGCCACCAAGGACGGCGTCCTCATCGTGCGGCACGAGAACGAGATCTCGGGCACGACCGACGTCGCGGAGCATCCCGAGTTCGCCGACCGGAAGACCACCAAGCGTGTCGACGGGAACGCCCTGACCGGGTGGTTCACCGAGGACTTCACCTGGGCCGAGCTGTCGACGCTGCGCGGACGAGAGCGGCTGCCGGAAGTGCGGTTGTCGAGCGCGAGCTTCGACGGCTCGCAGGCCATCCTGCGCCTCCGGGACGTGCTCGACCTCGTACGGGAAGGCTCGGTCGAGCACGGCAGGGAGATCGGCGTGGTGCTCGAGGTCAAGCACGCCACCTACTTCGCGAGCATCGGCCTCGACCTCGCCCCGCTGATCGACCGTGAGCTGCGCGAAGCGGGGTGGGCCGACGGAGAGCTGCCGTTGATCGTCGAGTGCTTCGAGTCGACGGTGCTCGGTCAGTTGCGTGAGCGCGGGATCGCCGCATCGTACGTCTATCTGATCGAGGCGGCGGGGCGGCCGTACGACCGTCTGGTCGCGGAGGGCAAGCAGGCGCTCACGTACCCGGCGACCGTCACCGCACAGGGCCTGGACGGGCTCGTCGGACGCGTCGACGGCATCAGCGTGAACAAGAAGATGCTCCTCGCGCGGGGCAACACGATCGTCGCGGATGCGCACGCGCGCGGGCTCACGGTCTTCACGTGGACATGCCGACCGGAGAACGCCTTCCTCGCCCCCGAGTTCCGCGGATCGGGCGGGCGCGGCGCATACGGCGACTATGAGGCCGAATGGGGGGTGATCGCCCGTCAGGGCATCGACGGGGTGTTCGTCGACCACCCGGACCTCGGCGTCGCCTTCTTCCGCGACTGAGCGATCACCGTCCCATGAGCCGACGCTCAGAGGGTCCGGTCGAACGAGCCTCTCCGCGTCGAGACGATCTCCTTGCCGAGCGGCATGAGCGAGACGGGAACCATCTTGAAGTCCGCGATGCCCATCGGGATGCCGATGATCGTCACGCACAGCAGGATCCCCGAGACGATGTGTCCGATCGCGAGCCACCACCCGGCCAGGATCACCCACAGCACGTTGCCCAGGAACGACCCGACTCCCGCCGTGGGCTTGCTGACGACCTCGCGTCCGAAGGGCCAGATCGCGTACGCGGCGATGCGGAACGAGGCGATCGCCCAGGGGATGGTCACGATCGGGATGCACAGCACGATCCCGGCGAGGACGTACCCGAGGAACAGGGCCCACCCGGCGAGGATGACCCAGATGATGTTGAGGATCGTGCGCATGAGCCGATTGTTCCACCTGGCGGTCGGCGTGGCTGAGCATCCGCCCGGAGGTCCCCGGCGCGACAGGACTCTGATGCCAGACTGACCGCATGACCGGAATCGTGGTGCAAGACGTCAGCAGGGCATTCGGGACGGTTCAGGCGGTGAGGGGAGCGACGCTGCGGGCGGAGCCTGGTCGCGTGACAGGCCTGGTGGGACCCAACGGCGCGGGCAAGACCACCTTGCTCCTGATGCTCGCCTCGCTGCTCGCCCCTGACACGGGCACGATCCGCATCGGCGACGTCGATCCGGCCGTCGATCCGCTCGCCGCTCGCCGTCTGCTGGGGTGGATGCCGGATGCGCTGGGCGCGTGGCCGTCGCTCACCGCGCGCGAGACCATCGTCACGACCGCGCGGCTGTACGGCATCGAGAAGGCCGATGCCGCAGCTCGTGCGCAGCAGCTGCTCGCCCTCGTCGGACTGGGCGACCTGGCGGACTCGCCGGCGAAGGTCCTCTCCCGCGGGCAGAAGCAGAAGCTGGGTCTGGCACGCGCGCTCGTGCACGATCCACGGGTCCTGCTCCTCGACGAGCCCGCATCGGGCCTCGACCCGGAAGCACGCGTGCAGCTGCGTGTGCTGCTGCGCCGTTTCGCCGCCGAAGGTCGCACGGTGCTGATCTCGAGCCACATCCTCTCCGAGCTGGAGGAGGTCGTCGACGACGCGGTGTTCCTCGTCGCCGGCGCCGTGGTCGACGCCGCGCCCGCCCAGACCGCGGTGCGCGCCTGGCGGATCCGACTGGCCGGCGTCACACCCGAACGGCTGAAGGCCGACGTCTGGCAGGTCGCATCGAACCTCGGACTCGCCCCCGAATCGCTCGCCAGCGATCGCGGCGCCGTCCTCGTCGGATTCGATGGGGAGGAGGCGGCTGCCCAGTCGCTGCGCCGCCTCGTCGAGGCCGGGCTTCCGGTTGCGGAGTTCGCTCCGGCGCAGAGCGACCTCGAGCACACGTTCCTCGCGTTGCGTCATACCTCGACCCCCGCGGCGACACCTGCGCCGCCGCCCGCGCCGCCCGCGGCACCGACCGAGCAGAGCGCAACGGAGGCGGGAGCATGAGCGCCGCGAACATCGGGATCATCGCCCGCCTCGAACTGACCCAGCGGCTGCGCAGCGTGGGCTGGTACGTCCTGCTCGGCGTGTTCGCGCTCGTCCTCCTCGGCGTCACCGGACTCGCGTTCGCGGTGTACTCCTGGGGCGACTTCGTCGGGGCCGGCGTCTACTCGATCGTCGTCAACATCGTGCTGCTGCTGGTGGTGCTGGTGTCGCCGACGTTGAGCGGCAACGCCATCAACGGCGACCGTGACGCGGCGACCCTCGCTGCCAGGTGACCGACCGCGGCATCCACCGGCGACATCATGCTGGGCAAGCTGCTCGCCGCCGTCGCGACCGGGGGTGCTTTCCTGGCGGTCGCGCTGCCTTTCCTCGCCCTGTCGCTGCTGGGCGGGGAGCGAACCCGCTCGTGCTGCTCGTCTCGTTGCTCGTGCTCGCCGCCGAGATCATCATCGTCGCCGCGATCGGGGTCGGCCTGAGCGGACTCATCGCGCGCCCGCTGTTCTCGGTCGCCACCACGTATCTCGTGGTCTCGGCGCTCGTGTTCGGGACGCTCATCGCGTTCGGCCTCGGCGGTCTGGCCGTGCGCAGCGAGGCGACGAGCTACTCGCGGCCGTATGACGCGAACGGGGCGGTCGACTGCGAGAACTGGGAGGTCAGCACCACGTATGAGGTGCCGCGTTTCGACCTCGTCTGGTGGGCGTTGGCCGCGAACCCGTTCGTGGTGCTGGCCGATGCGACCCCGACCGAGTTCTCGCCAGAGGGGTACCCCGTCGACCTGTTCGGGCAGATCAAGACCGGTGTGCGCGCTGCGCAGCAGTCGCCGCTCGAGCAGCGCTGGGACGAGTGCGATCCGGACGGCGGATACCTCACGCCGCAGGACATGATGGAGTCGTCGGTGCCCAGCTGGTTCGTCGGACTGGGGGTGCAGGTGGTCATCGCCGGCTCGCTGTTCGCCGGAGCATGGGCGCGTACACGGACGCCGGCTCGTCGTCTGCCACCCGGCACCCGCATCGCCTGACCGCTTCCCGTCGCACTTCCTGTCGGGCTGAACTCGCCGACCCGACAGGAAGGGCGACCGGAACGGACCGATCCGGCATCAATCGCCACCTCCCGTTCACCTGCCGTGCACCGGGGAGTCTTCCTGCGGCAACGCGGGATCGATGGTCTGAGCGCGTACCCGTCTGCCTCATCGCCGACGCGCTCCGCTCGCGGGGCCCGCCGGCCGAGCCCCCAGGAGTCCTCCATGCCCCGCCTGCAATCCGCAGCGGCGGTCGTGGCGGTGTGCGCTCTCAGCGCTGCCGCCCTGCTCGCCACACCCGCCGTCGCGATCGGCGCCGAATCCGGGTCCGCCCCGCCGCACTTCCGACGGAGCCGAGCCTCGTGCTCAACGAGATCGTCTACGACGACGCCGCGACGGGCCTGGCCGATCAGGTCGAGATCTACAACGCCGGCACCGACACGGTCGACCTGACCGGGTGGACGATCGCCGACGAGAAGCGCGACAGCTTCGGTGCGGCGCCGGAGGGGACCTCTCTCGCTCCGGGTGAGTTCCTGGTGCTCGTGAAGGACGTCGACTTCGACTTCGGACTCGGCAAGGGCGACGAGGTCGTGCTGTTCGATCCGACCAGCACCGAGGTCGACTCCTACGCCTACGAGAACACCGCACCGCTGTCGGTGTGGGCGCGGTGTCCCGATGGGACGGGAGAGTGGGCGCCTGCGACGGCGGCGACCCCGGGTGCGGCCAACGACTGCAGCGTGACGCCGGTCGACGGCTCGATCCGCATCAACGAGGTCGACTCGCAGCCTGCGGACTGGGTCGAGTTCTTCAACCCGGGCACCGAGGCCCTCGACATCTCGGGGTACGAGATCCGCGACAACTCCGATGACCACCGCTGGCAGTTCCTCCCCGGCACGCAGATCGCGGCAGGCGGGTTCCTGGTCGTCGAAGAGGGCACGATCGGCCTCGTCGGAGGTGTCGAGACCGCCTTCCGCGACCCGATCGGCATCGGCAGCGCCGACCGCATCCGCCTCTTCGACGCCACGGGCGCCCAGATCGACGACACCCTCCCCGTGGCAGGGGCACGCGGCGATCGACGGCGACTTCGCCGCGGCCACGTTCGCCCGCTGCCCCGACGGGATCGGCTCCTTCGTGCTCGCGCACCCGACGCCCGGCGCTGCGAACTCGTGCGTCATGCCCGACGTCGTGATCAACGAGATCGAGTCGAACGGCGACGCCACCGACTGGGTCGAGGTCGTCAACACCGGAACGACGGCGGTCGACCTCTCGGGCTGGACCGTCATGGACAGCGATCCGACCGGTCACGCGGCCGAGACCACGCCGCTTCCCGCTGGTACGGTGCTCCAGCCCGGCGGGTACTTCGTCTTCGACCAGCCGGCGAACTTCATCTTCGGTCTCGGCAACGGCGACACCGTGACGATCCGGGATGCGAACGGCAACACCGTCGACGAGCACGTGTATGCGGCACACGCCGACGGCGTCCTGGCGCGTTGCGCCGACGGCACAGGCGACTTCGTCGATGTGGCCGTCTCAACGAAGGGGCTCCGCAACGCCTGCGGCAACCCCGTGCGCATCAACGAGGTCGAGTCCGACGGCGGATCGCCCGACGACTGGATCGAGCTCGTGAACCCGACCGACACCGCGCTCGACGTCTCGGGCGTCGTGGTGAAGGACGACGATGACGCGCACGCCTACGCCATCCCGGCCGGCACCTCGATCGCGGCGGGTCAGTATCTCGTGATCGAGCGGGAGCAGCTGGGCTTCGGTCTCGGCGGCGGCGACGCGGTGCGTGTGTTCGACGGCGAGCTGCTGGTCGACGAGACCACCTGGGGGCGGGTCACGCGGCCACCACCTGGGGTCGCTGCCCCGACACCACCGGCGCCTTCGCGGCGACCACCGAATCGACGAAGGGCGCAGCCAACGTCTGCGCGGGCGAGGTCGCGTTCTCCCCGTGGCCCGGGTCGGCGGAGGTCCGCACGCTCGACGCCGTGCCGACGTTCCTCGAGGACAGCTCGGGCCTGGACGTGCAGGAGACGGCTGACGGCGCGTTCCTCTGGGCGGTCGACAACGGCGAGGGCCGCATCTGGAAGCTCGAGGCCCACGCCGACGGCTCGGTCGAGAAGATCGACGGCTGGGATGCGGGCAAGCGCGTGCGCTTCCAGAAGGATGCTGCCGACCCCGGTGCCGCCGGTCCCGACACGGAGGGCATCACGGTCGACGGAGACGGCTTCGTGTACGTCGCCTCGGAGCGCGACAACAGCGCGAAGGGTGTGAACCAGAACGTGGTGCTGAAGGTCGATCCCGAAGCGGCTGCGGGTGACCTGGTCGCCCAGCAGGAGTGGGACCTCACGGCGCTGCTCCCTGCTGTCGGGGCGAACCTCGGCATGGAGGCGGTGCAGTGGGTGCCCGACGCGGCTCTCGCCGGGAAGCTGTTCGACGACAACACCGGCGCCGCGTACGACCCGGCGGACTACGACGGACACGGCGCCGGGCTGTTCCTCGTCGCGGTCGAGGACAACGGTCACGTCTACGCCTTCGCGCTCGGCGCCGACGGCACGGCGACACTGGTCTCCGAGGTCGCGCCGGGCCTCGCCGGTGTCATGGCGCTCGACTACGACACGGTGCGGAACACCCTGTGGGCCGTGTGCGATGACGGGTGCAACGGCCGGTCGGCGGAGATCACGCTGAACGGAACGGCCCAGCCCGGGATCGCCCACTACGAGCGCCCGGCAGGCATGCCCGACATCAACAACGAGGGCTTCGCGACGGCACCGGCCTCGCTGTCGGTCGACGGTCAGCGTCCGGTGTGGTGGTTCGCGGACGGCTTCGCCTCGGAGTCGCTGCGCACGGGTACGCTCCCCGGCGTCGGGAAGAGAACCCCGGCGGGGAGAACCCCGGCGGAGAGAACCCCGGCGGAGAGAACCCGCCGCTGTCCGGGACGGAGCTGGTCGACGGCAACCGCAACGGCGTGACGGTCGACCCCTCCGTCGCGGCCCGTGGACAGAGCGTCACGGTGACGGCCGGTGAGGAGTCGGCGGGTGCGGAGGCCGCGGCCTGGATGTACTCCGACCCCGTCCGACTCGCGACCGGGACGCTCTCGGCTGCGGGCGCCCTCACCGTCACGGTCCCTGCCGATGCACCGCTCGGCGCGCACCGGATCGCGGTCTTCGCCGCCGACGGCGCTCTCCTCGGCTGGGCCGACATCCGCATCGTCGCCGGTGGGGGCGGGCTCGCGGCGACCGGAGCCGAACTCCCGGTCGCCGCGGCCGCGCTCGCGATGGCGCTCCTCGCCGCCGGGACGCTCGTGCTGATCCGCCGCAGGCGCGCGCGGCCTGAGCGCCGAGGTGGGGGCGCGGTCCGTCCGCGCCCCCACCTCGTCGTTCCGAGACCCGTGCCCCGGTGTCGGTGCCGCCGCCTAGACTCATAAGGCCATGACCGAAGCCCCCCTCATCGTCCCCGGATCCGTCGGCCCCTCGTCTGCGGGAGCCCCGGCGCAAGACGACCTCCTCGCCGGACTCAACCCGCAGCAGCTCGAGGCCGTCACCTATCGCGGCCCCGCACTGCTGATCGTCGCGGGAGCAGGGTCGGGCAAGACCAGCGTGCTCACCCGCCGCATCGCCTCCCTGCTGCGCAGCCGCGAGGCGTGGCCGAGCCAGATCCTCGCGATCACCTTCACGAACAAGGCGGCCGGCGAGATGCGCGAGCGTGTCGAGGGGCTCATCGGCGACGCCGCTCGCGGCATGTGGATCTCGACGTTCCACTCGGCCTGCGTGCGCATCCTGCGGCGCGAGGCGCAGCAGTTCGGCTTCACGAAGAATTTCACGATCTACGACTCCGGCGATTCCAGGGCACTGATCAAGCGTCTGGTGAAGGAGCACGACGCCGACGCCTACGGTCTCACTCCCGCCGCGGTGCAGGGGCGCATCTCCAAGCTCAAGAACGAACTGTCCGACGCCGAGGCGTATGCGCGTCAGGCCAACATGAGCGACCCCGCCGAGCGCGTGTTCGTCGAGGTCTTCGCCGACTACCAGCGACAGCTGCAGAAGGCCAACGCCTTCGACTTCGACGACCTCATCGGCCAGACGGTGTACCTGTTCCGTGCCTTCCCTCAGGTCGCCGACACCTATCGCCGGCGGTTCCGACACATCCTGGTCGACGAGTACCAGGATACGAATCATGCGCAGTACGCCCTGATCCACGAGCTGACGCGACCCGTGTCGGGTGCGGGGTCCGCGCCCGACCCGTATGCCTCGAACGGCATGATGATCTTCGAGCCCGACCCGGAACCCGCCGGCGCGGGCGAGCCGGGGGCGTCGCTCACCGTGGTCGGCGACTCCGACCAGTCGATCTACGCCTTCCGTGGAGCCGACATCCGCAACATCAGCGAGTTCGAGCGCGACTTCCCCGGCGCCAAGGTCGTGCTGCTCGAGCAGAACTACCGTTCGACGCAGAACATCCTGTCGGCGGCGAACGCGGTCATCGGCAACAACTTCGATCGCAAGGACAAGAAGCTCTGGAGCGACAAGGGCGACGGTGATGCCATCATCGGCTTCACCGGCTACTCGCAGCACGATGAGGCGCAGTTCGTCGCCGATGAGGTCGAGGCGCTCCGCCGCGCGGGGATGCCCTACTCCGAGATGGCGGTGTTCTACCGCACCAACTCGCAGTCGCGCGCACTCGAGGAGATCTTCATCCGCTCCGCCGTGCCGTACAAGATCATGGGCGGCACGAAGTTCTACGAGCGGGCCGAGATCAAGGACGCGCTGGCATATCTCGTGGCGGTGGCCAACCCCGCAGATGAGATGTCGGTGCGACGGATCCTCAACAAGCCGCGTCGTGGCATCGGCGACGTGACCGAGACCGCGATCGCGCGGTTCGCCGAGGAGCACGGCATCTCGTTCCGCGACGCGCTCTCGATGCCAGGGCAGCTCGGCGTAGGGCCGAAGATCCAGGCGGCCATCGCCCAGCTCGACGCCGTGCTGACCGAGGCGACCGCGATCATGCTCCCGCCGTCCGGCGAGGTGCCGCCATCGACGTCGGTGGCCGACGGGCTGAGCCTGCTTCTGGCGAAGAGCGGCTACCTCGACGCGCTGCGCGCCCAGCCGCGACCCGCAGGACGAGGCGCGCGTCGAGAACCTCGACGAGTTCGTGGCGGTCACCCGTGACTTCGCCCGCAACAACCCGGAGGGCACGATCACCGACTTCCTCACCGAGGTCGCTCTGGTATCCGACGCCGATGATCTCGACGACGAATCCGGATCCGTCTCCCTCATGACGATGCACACGGCGAAGGGCCTCGAGTACGACGCCGTGTTCGTCACCGGTGTCGAAGAAGACCTCATCCCGCACCGCATCTCTGCGGGAGAGCCCGGTGGCCCGCAGGAGGAGCGCCGGCTGTTCTACGTGGGCATCACGCGAGCACGCAAGCGGCTGCATCTGTCTCTCGCGATGACCCGGGCGCAGTTCGGCGAGGTGACCGTGGCGATGCCGAGCCGCTTCCTCCAGGAGATCCCGGCAGGACTCATCGACTGGCGGCAGTCGCCGGGCGACGTGAACTCGCGCGGCGGCATGCAGTCGCGTGCCTTGAACGCGCGTCGTCAGGGCGGCTTCGGCGGATCCGCGTCGAACGACAGATTCGCGGTCAAGGCGCTCCCCGGGCGCGACTCCCTGAAGCCGCTGTCGACCGCGATGGACAAGTTCCCCAACAGGGTCACGGCCAAGATGCGTGACAACGGCGACCTCGAGCTCGCCGCGGGCGACCGCATCCGTCACGTCGACTTCGGTGAGGGCCGCGTGGATGCCGTGACCGGGGAGGGCGCCAAACGGATCGCGCACGTCCGGTTCGACTCTGCGGGGCAGAAGAAGCTGCTCATCAAGGTCGCTCCGATCGAGAAGATCTAGCATCGACCGCGGCCCGGTTCGCGCGCGGCGCAATCGCGCAGAACCGGGGTGGGATGCCGGTTAGGCTGGCTCATATGGCCCTCTTCTCCCGCCGCAAGAAGTCCGGTGACGATGCCGTCGCCCCCACCGCCGATGCCCCGCAGGAAGCTGGCGAGGCTCCCGCCGTCGATGCGGGTGCCACCACCACGCAGCCGGATGTCGAGGCGCCCTCGATCGGCATCTCGGTGCAGGCGTTCCGCGGTGTCGGCGCGGAGGCGGGGCCCGAAGTCGCGCTGCCCGACGCCGATGCGAAGCCCGCGGAGGCTCCCGCACCGCGTCAGACGACATCGGTTCCTGCCGCCCAGACGACACAGCGCCCTGCCGCCCCGCCGGCGGCTCCTCAGGAGCGACGCCTCCCCCTCGCTGCGGCTCTGCCGCCCGAGCAGACCGAGACCGTCGCGGGCATGAAGGACAACGTCCTGCTGCGCGAGGCGCTGACCGAGATCGAAGCGGGCGCGACCAACGACCAGCTCCTCGGTGTGATGCGCCAGGCGCTGCAAGGTCACCTGTACATCCGCGTGAACGGCGATGCCCGCGCGCAGATCAGCGAGGGCAAGCCGCTCTCTGTCGCGGTGGTGCGCGACAACGACGACCGTCAGTTCATGCTGGCCTTCAGCTCGGCACGCGCTGTGCGTGACTCCGTACAGCTCGAGGCAGACCCTGCGGCGACCTCGGCGGTGGCGCAGCCGGTGACCTCCGTACTGCAGCAGGTCGTGTCGGGCGACTTCGCCGGACTGATCGTCGACAATGCCTCCGCCCCGCATCGCGTCGTCTTCCCGACCGAGCTGCTGCAGAAGACGCTCGAACAGGCCGATGTCGACATGGCGGTCAAGACGATCCTCGCCGCGCCGCGAGAGCAGGACTCCGCGGTGAAGGTCGGCGAGGCACTGGCGACGAAGCGGATGTGGGTGGCCGTGAACGACGGCACCGGCTCAGGGCAGGTCGGCATCGCCGAGGCGCAGACCGCGGACGGTCGGCGGTACCTGCAGCTCTTCTCGCATCCGCTCGAGGTCATCGCTCTCGGCCGGGGCGACCGTCCGCTTCCGTTCGAGCCGGAGCAGCTGGCCAAGGTCCTCACGAGCCACGCCGAGATGGCGGGTGTGATCGTCGACTCCGCGGGGCCGTCACTCGTCGTCGAACGGGAGGCACTCGCCCCCGTCCTCGTGCTCGCGGTCGACCTGGACGATTGATCCACCGTCGCCTCGCTGTGGTCGCGCCACGCGGGGTTCCGTCTGTCGGGGCATCGCTCTAGGGTCGGAGCATGGCCTCAGAACGCGTGACACTGACCGTCGCCGACTCCGACGGGGAGCGCGAGGTGACGCTCTCGAGCCCCAACCGCGTGGTGTGGCCGGATCTCGGGATCACGAAGGCCGAACTCGCCGAATACGTGCAACGCGTCTCCGAGCCGTTCCTCGCGGCCAACGGCAACCGTCCGGTCTCGCTCGAGCGATTCCGCGACGGCGTCGGCGCGTCCGGCGGCCCGCGAGCGGAGGGCTTCTTCTCGAAGAACCCGCCCAAAGGCACCCCGGACTTCGTCGACGCGGTCACCGTCACCTACAACAGCGGGCGCCAGCATCCGCAGATCGTCCTGAACCGCACGAGTGCGATCGTCTGGGCGGTGCAGATGAACACGATCGTGTTCCACCCGTGGGCATCGCTCGCCACCGACGCCGACAACCCCGTCGAGCTGCGCATCGATCTCGACCCGCAGCCGGGGACGGATTTCGCGGATGCTGTCGTCGCCGCGCACACGCTGCGCGAGGTGCTGCGCGAGGCGGGTCTGGAGGCGTTCGCCAAGACGAGCGGCAATCGCGGGCTGCACGTCTTCGCGCCCATCGAGCCCACCCACGAGTTCCTCGACGTGCGGCACGCGGTGATCGCCGCGGGACGCGAGCTGGAGCGGCGGATGCCGGAGCAGGTCACGACGAACTGGTGGAAGGAGGAGCGCGGGGAGCGGATCTTCGTCGACTTCAACCAGGCCAACCGCGACCGCACCATGGCCGGTGCCTACAGTCCACGGGCGTTGCCCGGCGCGACGGTGTCGACACCCGTCTCGTGGGACGAGCTCGACGGACTGGACCCCCGCGCGTTCACGGTGCGGAGCATCCCGAAGAGACTCGAAGACGTGGGCGATCCGTGGGCCGACATGCAGGCGTCACCCGGTCGCATCGACACCCTGCTGGAGTGGTGGACCCGTGACACCGAGAACGGTCTGGGCGAACTGCCGTTCCCCCCGGAGTTCCCGAAGATGCCGGGCGAGCCTCCGCGCGTGCAGCCGAGCAAGAAGGTCGCGGCGAACTGGGACGAAGACGGCACTCCCGCCGACAAGTGACTCTGGCGGTTCGGTCTTTTTCGTATTACATTAATTTCATGATCTCGCGCGAAACGATCGACGGCAACCCGGTGACCGAGGAGCAGATCGCGGAATGGGCGGCCGAGGCCGAAGCCGGCTACGACGCAGAGACGCTGAAGAAGCGCGGTCGTGGACGACCAGGGCGGGGGGCAGCGCCGTCGCAGGTCGTCGCACTGCGCCTCACCCTCGATGAGATCGCGGCGCTGGATGCTCGCGCTGAACGTGAGGGGAAGACGCGGTCTGAGGTGATCCGCGAGGCGCTGGCGGTGGCGGCGGCGTGAAAGTCCATTCCGCGGCACTCAAGCACGGATTCGAGCACGAAGACATCGTCCAGGCGGCCACGTGGTCCCTCTGGATCGAAGATCTGGATAGGGACAGTCCCGCGCGTCAGCTCCGGCTGGGGTTCGAAACGCGCGGGCGCTTGTTGGAAACCGTCGTTCTCACGTTCGACAGCGGCAATGAACTGGTCATCCATGCCATGCCGGCGAGACCGCAGATGATCGCCCTGCTCCCGTGACCCGCTCAGCTCAGGACGTCGGCCAGGTCGTACCCCGCGACGGTGTCGAGCTGATCGTAGGTGCATGAGCGGGCGTCGCGATCGGGGCGCCAGCGCTCGAACTGCACGGTGTGTCGGAAGCGCGCGCCCTCGAGCTGGTCGTACCTGACCTCGAGGACCCGCTCGGGGCGCAACCGCACGAACGAGACATCCTTCGCACCGCTGAAACGCGAGCGCTCGCCCTCCGCGGTCACGGCGTCGCCCGCTTCGTCGCGCTCGACCAGGGGTGCGAGCTCGTCGACGAGCTCCTGTCGCCGCGCGTCGCTCCACGCCGCGACCCCGCCGACCTGCCGCAGCACGCCGTCGTCGCCGTAGAGGCCGACCAGGAGGGAGCCGACGCCGGAACCCGACTTGTGGATGCGGTAGCCGAGTGCGACCACATCGGCGGTGCGGGCGTGCTTGATCTTGAACAGGGTGCGCTTGCCAGGGGCATACGGCTGGTCGAGGGGCTTCGCGACGACGCCGTCGAGCCCCGCGCCCTCGAACTCCTCGAGCCAGCGCACAGCGGAATCGCGATCGCGCGTCGTCCGGGTGATGTGCAGGGGTGTTCGACGGCCTCCATCACCGTCTCGAGCCGCGCCCTCCGCGTCTCGAACGACTGCGTGAGGAGGTCGTCGTCCCCGTAGGCGAGCAGATCGAAGGCGATGAACATGGCCGGTGTCTCGACGGCGAGCTTCGCGACGCGCGAGGCCGCGGGGTGGATGCGCTGGCTCAGCGCTTCCCAGTCCAGGCGCTGGGACCCTCGGGGACCGGTGGCGACGACGATCTCCCCGTCGAGCAGACACGGCCCCGGCAGCAGCTCGGGGATGGCGTCGACCAGCTCGGGGAAGTACCGGGTCAGGGGCTTCGCTCCTCGCGAGCCGATCTCCACGGTCTCACCGTCCCAGGCGATGAGGCCGCGGAAACCGTCCCACTTCGGTTCGTACACGAGTCCGCCGGGGGTCTTGTCCGGGTCGGGGACGGTCCGGACCGCTTTCGCCAGCATCGGTGCGGGGATCTCGTAGCGCATGGTCCCATCCTGGACGCCGAGGACGCCGCGACGGAAGGGGTTGCGCTCAGCCGAAGAGGTCGTCGAGCGTGGCGGGTTCGCCGGCGTCGGCCAGCGCCGTGCGCGCCGCGTGCCACCCGGCCATGCCGCTGACCGCCGGGCCGGGTGGGGTGGCAGCGGAGGCGAGGTAGATACCCCGCATGGGCGTGCGCCACGGTGTCGGAGAGAGCGCGGGCCGACGCAGCGCCTGCCGCATGTCGAACACGCCTCCGGAGATGTCACCGCCGATCTCCGCGGGGTTGACGGCTTCGCGCGACGACGCGGGCACGGCGTGGGGCGCCAGCACGAGGTCGCGGAAGCCGGGAGCGAAGCGCTCGACCTGGGTCGTGATGAGGGCGGTCGGGTCGAGGTCGGAGCCGTTGGGCACGTGGATGTACGCCCACAGCACCGCCTTGCCCTCCGGTGCGCGCGAGGCGTCGACCACGGACGGCTGCACCGCGAGCACGTAAGGGCGTTCGCTCACGCGGCCCGCGGCGACGGCGTTCTCGCTCGCCCAGACCTCGGCGCGGGTGCCGCCGAGGTGCACGGTTATCGCCTGTCGCACGTCGGCGTTGCTCCACGGGATGGGGCCGTCGAGGGCGAAGTCGACCTTGGCCGCTGCCGCTCCGTAGCGGTACGAGGCGAGTGCGCGCCGGTATCCGGCCGGGATGTCGGGGTGGGTGAGCGCCAGACGGGGAGAGGTGTTCAGCAGAAGCAGATCGCCCCGGCCGGGGTCGCCCCAGTCGAGCGCGCCGAGGTCGGTGACCGCCGTGCCGGGCTCGACGGAGCCGCCATGCGCTTCGAGATCGGCGACCAGCGCGTCGGCGATGCTCTGCGCGCCACCGCGGGGGAGCGGCCACCCGTCGGCATGTCCGAGAGCCGCCAGCAGCAGACCGGCGGCCGCGCCGGCGAGCGACGGTTGTGGGGAGTTGGCGTGCGCGACGACTCCCGACATCAGGGCGGCCGCCTCCACGGTGCGGAAGCTGCGCGCGGCGAGGGAGTGCCCTGATCCAGCATGCGCAGCGCATAGCGGACGGCTGTCACGGGGTCTGCGGGAACGCGCAGCAGCTGGTTGCCGGTGAAGTCGGTGACGCCGTCGATGCGGCGGCTCAGCGGTCGCAGGAGCCTGAGCCAGGCCCGCTCGTCGGCACCGAGTCCCGCAGCGGTGCGCTCGATGTCCCGCCACGCGATCGCGGCCCTTCCGGCATCCAGCGGGTGCGCGTACGAGATCTCCGGGATGATCCACTCGAGACGCTCTGCGAGGCCGAAGGCGCGGAAGAACGGGGAAGCCAGCGCGGCCGGATGCACCGTGGAACACATCGTGTCGGAAGCCGGAGAGAGTGGTCTCCGCCGTGCGCACTCCGCCGCCGATCGTGTCGGACGCTTCGAGCACTCGCACCTCGTAGCCGGCGCGTGCGAGGGCCACCCCGGCGGCGAGGCCGTTGGGGCCGGAGCCGATGATCGTCGCCCGAACCATGACGCCAGTCTCGCACGCACATCGGAGGAAACGGTCGGACGCAGGCCTCGGAGCGTGCGATCCTGGAAGGGATGAAAGAAGTACAGGGGCCGACCCCCGCAGGCACCTCCCGTCCATACCGTTCGCTCCAGGAAGCGCTGCGCGCGCACCGCATAGACCCGGCGAACCACGCGTTCATCACGGCCATCGTCGATGCGATCGGGATCAGCTCGTTCATCGACCGCGGTCGCTATATCGAGGCGATCCGTCGCGGCGAGGGTGCGTCGCTGCACATCGGGCGCACTTACACCAACGGTTTCACCGAGGACGAGCGACTGATCGTCGGCTCAGCTCCCCTGCGACTCCAGCCGAGCGAAGGGCGCGCGCCGTACTTCTACGTGAGCCATCCGAGCGAGTTCATCCCGCTCGCGCCGCAGCGAGCGGCGAAGCGCGCGACGACCCCGCGCGTCTCGGCACCGCGCGCCGAGAAGGCGCCGAAGCCCGTCACGGAGCGCGACTACGGCGTATGCGACGTGTGCTTCATGGTGAAGACGCCGTCCGGCGGCTGCGGCTGCGACTGATGGTCGATCGGGCGGACGCGTCGCCGCGGATCCGCCCCGCGGATTTCCGCCACGACACTCCCGCCGTCGCCGCCGCCGTGCGCGCTTACCTCGTCCAGACAGAGGAGGAGAAGAGGCGGGAGAGCGGCACGGAGAGCGCAGCGCTCCTCGTGCTCCCCGAGCGGTACCGGCCGGAGGTCGACGACCCCTCTGCTGCGTACGACGGCTGCCGGGTGCTCGTCGCGGATCTCGACGACCGGGTGGTCGGCGTCGTCGTCTCGCTCGCGCGCGGCGGCATCACCGAGGTCAAGCGACTGTGGGCGGATCCCCGCGTGCGTGGCCGTGGTGTGGGATCGGCGCTGCTCGACGCGGCGATCGCGGATGCCGAGGGCGAGGTGCGTCTTTCCGTGTGGGAGTGGCGCGAGCGAGCGATCCGCCTCTACGAATCACGCGGCTTCCGCCGCGCGGAGAGTGGGGACCCGCGTCCGCGTCTGGTGTGCATGATCCGTCCCGCGTGAGACTGACCAGGACGCCCGAACCTGGCCTCAGGCGAAGGCGCTCATCCCCGTGATGTCACGACCGAGCAGCAGCGCCTGGACGCTCTCGGTGCCCTCGTAGGTGTGGATCGCCTCGATGTCGGCCATGTGCTGCATGACGCCGTTCTCGAGCAGGATGCCGTTGCCGCCGAGCAGATCGCGGGCTGTCGAGGCGATCCGGCGTGCGGCGCGCGTGTTGTGGAACTTCGCGAGCGATGCCTGCGTCGGACGTAGATCTCCCGCGGTCTCGAGGTCGGCCATCCGGCGGCAGTACAGCTGCATCGCCGTGAGGTCTTCCAGCATGTGGGTGAGGCGCTCCTGCACCATCTGGAACTTCGCGAGAGGCTTGCCGAACTGCACTCGCTGGGTCGCGTATGCCAGGGAGGCTTCGTAGCATGCGGTCGCGTGACCGAGTGCCGACCAGGCGACGCCTGAGCGTGTGGCGTAGAGGACGGTGGACGCATCCTTGAAGCTCTTCGTGCCCGGCAGCACCGCATCCAGAGGTACGCGCACGTCGTCGAGCACGATGTGCGCCTGGTGGATCGCCCTCAGCGAGGCCTTGCCGCGGATCACAGTGCCCGTGTAGCCGGGCGCGTCCTGTTCCACCAGGAAGCACCGCACGGCGCCGTGCTCCTCGGCGGCCTCGTCGTCGACGCGCGCCCACACGAAGGTGATGCCGCCGGAGGCGCCGTTGCCGATCCACTTCTTCGCGCCGCGGATGACCCACGCGTCGCCGTCGCGCCTGGCCACGGTCTCGAGCGAGACGGAGTCGGAGCCGTGGTCGGGTTCGGTCAGGGCGAAGGATCCGAGCACCGATCCGTCTGCGAGCGCGGTGAGCCAACGCTCCTGCTGCGCCGACGAGCCGAACAGGGCCAGTGTGCGCAGTGCGAGCCCGCCCTGCACCGCGAGGATCGTGCCGAGGAGCCGTCGCCGCGTGAGATCTCCATGTTGACCAGGCCTGCGGCCAACGGTGAGAGGCTCGTGAGCGACGGGTGCTGGACGCCGTCGACGACAAGGTCCATCTCGCCCATCCGTCGGGCGGCTGCGAGCGGGTACTCCGCGCGGTCCCAGGCCTCCGTCATCTGCGGGGCCACCTCGTCGACGTAGGACTTCGCACGATCCCACGCGGCGCGATCCGCGGCGGGGACGTCGCTGAAGACGGCGTAGTAATCACTGTCCTGACGGGCGGTGATGTCATAGGACGAGACGCGCTCGCCGGGGAAGGGGGAGGGGGAGGCTGCAGTGCTCATGGGACTCCTTCGTGGACCTGAGTATCGTACTCCTCGATACTCGGTTCCACGAGTCGTCAGTCGAGTTCGGACTGCAGGCGGCGCGTGACCTCCGCGATCGGCATGGAGCGAGGGAACACGGCGACGACCATGTCGTCGGGCGCGGTCGCGGTCTCGCCTGTCACCCCGTAGCGGCGGCGGACATCGGCGAGTGCCGTCTGCAGCGTCGCCAGGGGCACCTTCTTGCGCCCGCGCAGCAACTGGCGCAGCACGTGGTTGTGCACGGCGGTCACGAGCGCCGCGAACCCCACGGCGTCCAGCGGATCGACGCCGGGGAGAGCGCTGCGCAGATACTCGTCGAACAGGCGCTCGTAGCGGAAGACCGTGATGATCTCGCGCTCGCGCAGCACGGGGACCTGACGCACGATCTGGTAGCGCCGTCGGGCGAGCTGAGGATCGTGGGCGAAATGCGCGAAGACCGACTCCGAGGCGGCGCAGACCGCGCCCCACGGGTCGTCGTGCCCCTCGTCGAGGAACTCGCGGAGCTGCTCGAGAAGCACCTCATGATCGGCGAACACGACATCTTCTTTGCCACCGAACTGGCGGAAGAAGGTCGAGCGGGAGACTCCGGCCGCCTTCGCGATCTGCTCCACCGACGTCTGGTCGAAGCCCTGGGCGCTGAAGAGCTCGAGCGCTGCGGCGACGACGCCGGTGCGCAGTTCTGCGGATTCGTGCATGGCGAAAGCCTAGACCTCGGCGGGCGCCGACACCGAGGCGCCGCCGTCATACTGAGCGTGAGCGAACGTGGGATTCCGGCCGGATGGTACGAGACACGCCGCCGCGGCACCCGACGCTGGTGGGACGGCGCGCGGTGGACCGAGCACATCGCCGTGCATGGACGGGAGACCACGTTGGCGGCAGACACCGCGGCGGTGCGGCGGCAGCTGCTCGTGAGCGAGGCCGTCCTGGGGGTCGTCCTCGTCGGCTCGATCCTCATCGCGCTGTGGGGAGGGTTGCCGGTCGTCGTCGTGCGACCGGTGATCGTCGCCGTCGGCGCCGCGTTGGTGATCACTCCGTTGCTGATCACGCGTCAGCTCCGTCTGGCTGCGCTGCCTTCACGTCGCTACGGCGTGCCGCCGCTGCGGTGACCGGCAAGAGCCCGGGGCCGTAAGCGCGCCCAGGCCGAGGTAGTAGGCTGGGGGACTGGTCGATGTCTCGACATCGAGAGAATTACCAGACAGCAGCCCAGTGAAGGAACCACAGTGGATCTGTACGAGTACCAGGCACGAGACGTTTTCGAAAAGTACGGAGTGCCGGTCCTCGCCGGCATCGTCGCGGACACCCCTGAAGAGGTGAGGGCGGCAGCCGAGAAGATCGGTGGAGTGGTCGTCGTCAAGGCTCAGGTGAAGACCGGCGGCCGTGGAAAGGCAGGCGGCGTCAAGGTCGCCAAGACCCCCGACGAGGCGTACGAGGCGGCGAAGTCCATCCTCGGTCTCGACATCAAGGGCCACGTCGTCAAGCGCGTCATGGTCGCGCAGGGTGCGCGCATCGCCGAGGAGTTCTACTTCTCCGTGCTGCTCGACCGCGCCAACCGCTCCTACCTGAGCCTCTGCTCGGTCGAGGGCGGCATGGAGATCGAGGAGCTCGCGGTCGAGCGCCCCGAGGCGCTCGCGCGCGTCGAGGTCAACCCGCTCACGGGCATCGACAAGGAGAAGGCCGTCGAGATCGCTCGCGCAGCCAACTTCCCCGAAGATCTGGTCGAGAAGGTCTCCGACGTCTTCGTGAAGCTCTTCGACGTCTACAAGGGCGAGGACGCGACGCTGGTCGAGGTCAACCCGCTGGTTCGCACCGAAGAGGGCGACATCATCGCGCTCGACGGCAAGGTCACGCTCGACGACAACGCCTCCGAGATCCGTCACCCCGAGCACGAGGCGCTCGAGGACAAGGACGCCGCAGACCCGCTCGAGGCCAAGGCCAAGGAGTCGGGCCTCAACTACGTGAAGCTCGACGGTGAGGTCGGCATCATCGGCAACGGCGCAGGGCTCGTCATGTCGACGCTCGACGTCGTCGCCTACGCAGGCGAGAACCACAACGGCGTCAAGCCGGCGAACTTCCTCGACATCGGCGGCGGCGCCTCGGCCGAGGTCATGGCCGCTGGCCTCGACGTCATCCTCGGCGACCCGCAGGTCAAGAGCGTGTTCGTGAACGTGTTCGGCGGCATCACGGCGTGCGACGCCGTCGCCAACGGCATCAAGGCGCTCTCGAGACGCTGGGGGCCACCGCCTCCAAGCCTCTGGTCGTCCGCCTCGACGGCAACCGCGTCGACGAGGGCCGTGCGATCCTCGCCGAGTACGCGCACCCGCTTGTGACCCTGGCCGCAACCATGGACGAGGGCGCCGACAAGGCCGCCGAGCTCGCCAACGCCTGAGACTGAAGGACGAGAAGAATGTCGATCTACCTCAACAAGGACTCCAAGGTCATCGTCCAGGGCATCACCGGTGGTGAGGGCACCAAGCACACAGCGCTGATGCTCAAGGCCGGCACCCAGGTCGTCGGTGGTGTCAACGCCCGCAAGGCCGGCACCACGGTCTCGCACACCGACAAGGACGGCACCGCCGTCGAGCTCCCCGTCTTCGCCTCGGTCGCCGAGGCCATGAAGGAGACCGGCGCCGACGTGTCGATCGCCTTCGTCCCCGGCGCCTTCACGAAGGACGCGATGATCGAGGCCATCGATGCCGAGATCCCGCTGCTCGTCGTCATCACCGAGGGCGTGCCCGTTGGCGACTCGGCCGAAGCGTGGGCCTACGCGCAGAGCAAGGGCAACAAGACCCGCATCATCGGCCCGAACTGCCCCGGCATCATCACGCCCGGCGAGGCTCTCGTCGGCATCACGCCCGCGAACATCACCGGCAAGGGCCCGATCGGCCTCGTGTCGAAGTCGGGCACCCTGACGTACCAGATGATGTTCGAGCTGCGCGACCTCGGCTTCTCGACCGCCATCGGCATCGGCGGCGACCCGGTCATCGGCACGACGCACATCGACGCGCTCGCCGCGTTCGAGGCCGACCCCGAGACCAAGGCCATCGTCATGATCGGCGAGATCGGCGGCGACGCCGAGGAGCGCGCGGCCGAGTACATCAAGGCGCACGTCACCAAGCCGGTCGTCGGCTACGTCGCGGGCTTCACGGCTCCCGAGGGCAAGACCATGGGTCACGCCGGAGCGATCGTCTCCGGTTCGGCCGGTACCGCCCAGGCGAAGAAGGAGGCCCTCGAGGCCGCCGGGGTCAAGGTCGGCAAGACGCCGTCCGAGACCGCCGACCTGATGCGCGAGATCATCGAAGCGCTCTGATCTGAGCTACGCTTGATCTGAAGGCCCCGGGCTCCACCCCGGGGCCTTCTTTCATGCCGGGGCGTCGGATCGTTCTGCCGGGAGCGTCCGGGGGAGTCAGCGCCGGGGAGCGACGGAACTCAGGATGGCGTCGAGAGCCTCGTGGGCGTGCCCGCGTGCGGCGGCGTCGTCCGGACGCACGGCGAGCCAGAGAGCCAGCTCGTTCATCGCGCCCGAGAGTGCGGCGGTCAGCGGGTCCAGGAGCGCGGGGAGGTGCCCGCTTCACGGAGGCCCGTGCGCAGCTCCTGCTCCGGACCTTCCGCGTCGAGGCGCCGCCACTCCTGCCAACCGACGACGGCCGGTCCGTCGACGAGCAGCACCCGCGCTGCCGCCCCTCGGGTGATCGCGTCGAGGAACGCGTGGCTCCCGTCGTGGATCGCGGTGTCCGGGGCACTGTTCCGCGTGGCCGCGATGATCGCCTCTGCGACGAGCTGCTGCTGCGTCGCGACGACGGCTGCGAACAGCCCCGGTTTCGACGTGTAGTGGTGGTACACGGCGCCGCGGGTCACGCCGGAGGCGCGGGCGATCTCGTCGACCGACGCCGATGCGTAGCCGTGCGCGACGAAGTGCGCGGTGGCGACTTCGAGGATTCGACGTGCCGTCTCTGCGGCGTCTGCGGCGGATGCGCGGGGCATAGGTTCCTTTACGTGTGATGTGTATGTATTCTAACGGGAACGATACAAACACAGTGTATGTAAAAGGAGTGACCATGGAGATCACGAGCTTCTATCCGGTGCTGATGGTGGACGACGTCGCGACTGCGGCACGGTTCTACCGTGAGGAACTCGGCTTCGAGCCGACGTTCGAGGCGGACTGGTACGTGAGCCTGCGCTTCGACGGAGGCGAACTGGCGATCCTCGCCCGGACGCACGAGAGCATCCCCGAGGGCTTCCGCGAACAGGTCCGCGGCCTGCTGCTCAACATCGAGGTGTCGGATGCGAAGGCGGTGCATGCGCGGCTGGTGGGGGAGCGCGGCCTGCCGGAGAGACTGACCCTTCGCGACGAGGCTTTCGGTCAGCGTCATTTCATCGTGGAGGCACCGGGAGGAGTGCTCATCGACGTCATCGAGCCGATCGAGCCGTCGCCGGAGTTCGCCGCCGCCTACGCCGCACCGGCCTGAGCCGCTCCTCGCCGGAACACCTGCATGAAGCGGGCGCGTCCGTACGACGGCATCCGCGACCGGGTCGTGCATCCGCGTCGCGGTCGTGCGTCCGTGACATGGCACGGGTGCCGGAGAGGACGGACGGCGCAGGGCGAGACACGAGAGAGGGACGGATGCCGCAGCATCCGCCCCTCTCTCGTGGTTCCGGTCAGATACCGACGCCGAAGAGCGCCTCGATCGGGCCGCGGGCGAAGAAGATCAGGAAGCCGGCACCGACCACCCACAGCAGAGGGCTGATGCTCTTGACCTTGCCGGAGAACGCGTGGATGAGCACCCAGCTGACGAAGCCCGCCCCGATGCCGTTCGCGATCGAGTACGTCAGCGGCATCACCGAGACGGTGAGGAACACCGGCAGCAGCACGCGGAAGTCGGTGAAGTCGATGAAACGGATCTGCGCCATCATCATCGCGCCGACGATGATCAGCGCGGCTGCCGCGATCTCGGTCGGGACGATCGACGTCAGCGGGGTCAGGAACATCGCGATCAGGAACACGACGCCCGTGACCACGTTGGCGAGACCCGTGCGCGCGCCCTCGCCGATTCCGGCGCCGGACTCGATGAACACCGTGCTCGACGACGACGAGGTCGCGCCACCGGCGATCGCTCCGACGCCCTCGACGACCAGCGCCGACTTGATGCGCGGGAAGTCTCCGTTGTCGTCGGCGAGGTTCGCCTCCTTCGCGAGGCCCGTCATGGTGCCCATGGCGTCGAAGAAGTTCGTGAACAGCAGTGTGAAGACGATCATCACGATCGCGACGAGGCTGACCTTGCCCAGGTCGAAGCCGAAGTCGACGGCGCCGATCAGGCTGAGGTCGGGGATCCCGACCGGGGAGCCGTTCAGTGCGGGGACCGTGAGGCCCCAGCCGCCCGGGTTGACGACATTGCCCTCGTCGTCGAAGCCGCGTGCGCCGATGTGCCAGATCGCCTCGACGATGACCGCGAGGACGGTGCCGCCGATCAGGCCGATCAGCATGCCGCCCTTGATCTTCAAGGCGACGAGGATGCCGGTCAGAAGGAGCGTGATCACGAAGAGCAGGGTCGGAACGGTCGCGACCGAGCCGTTCACGCCGAGGCCGACCGGGGGCGAGGAGGCTCCGGTCGCCGTGACGAATCCCGAGTTGACGAAGCCGATGAACGCGATGAACAGGCCGATGCCGACCGTGATCGCGATCTTGAGCTGGAACGGCACCGCATCGAAGATCGCCTTGCGCAGGCCGGTGGCCGCGAGCAGCACGATCACGACACCGTTGATCATCACGAGGGCCATGGCCTCCGGCCAGGTCACCTGCCCGACGACCGAGAAGGCCACGAACGCGTTGATCCCGAGCCCTGCGGCGAACCCGAACGGCAGGCGCGTCACCAGCCCGAACAGGATCGTCATCACTCCGGCAGTGAGCGCGGTGGCGGCTCCGACAGCGTTGAAGTCGAGCATGTTGCCGGCGACATCCGGCTTGCCGGACAGGATGATCGGGTTGAGGATCACGATGTAGGCCATGGTGACGAACGTCACCAGACCCCCTCGGACCTCGGTGCCGATCGTCGATCCGCGTTTGCTGATCTCGAAGAAGCGGTCCAGAGCACCGGTGGGCTCGGTGGATGCGGGGGCGGGTGGGGCAGTTGTCATCGGGAAACCTCCGGAGAAACGCTATCGTGTCGCGGAGCCCACGCGCGCCCCCAGAGGTTCGTCGGCAACTCGTCGTAGTCTCGAATCGCTATGCAACGCCTCCTCGTCGCGCTCCTCGCCGCCTTCGACGCCGCCATCGCCGCTGCGGTCGGTCTCGTCGTGCTGCTGGCTCCGCTGACGCTGCTGTGGACGGTGGCCTTCGGGATCACCGCCGACTGGGGCGCGCTCTGGCCGCTGACCGGCACGCTCTGGGAGTTCGGTCACGGCGTGCCGCTCACGGTCGGGATCCCGGACGCGCTCCTGGTCGCTCTGAGCATCCGCCGGAGGCCGCGACCTTCGTCGTGTCGATCACCCCGCTGGCCTTCCTGCTGTTCACCCTCCTGTTCGCCGCGCGGTCTGGTGGCAGGGCGGCGAAGGCCGGGGCATGGCTGCTCGGCTCGCTGACCGGAGCGGGGGCATTCGCACTCATCTCGGCCGGAGTCGCTCACGACCCGGCTGGATGCGGCGCAGACTCCCTTGCCGCTCGCTATCATCCTCCCCGCCGCGGTCTACCTGATCGGAGCGCTCTGCGGAGCCGTGCGCATCGCATGGGAGGAGGGCGACGGGGAGTGCTCGACCGGGTGCACGACTGGTTCGACGCCAGGGACGAGTGGGCGCCGGTCCCGGTCGCCGTGGTGCGTGGCGCCGCCTTCGCACTGGTCGGTGTGGTCGGTGCCGCTGCTCTGGCGCTCGCTGTGACCGTGCTGCTGCGCGGAGGCGAGGTGGTCGCGCTGTTCCAGGCCGCCCGCGTCGATGCGCTCGGTGCGACCGTCATGACCCTCGGGCAGCTCGTCTACCTGCCGACGCTGATCGTGTGGACCGCGTCGTGGCTCGCGGGTCCCGGTTTCGCGGTCGGTGCCGGAACCGCCGTCTCCCCGCGGGGACCCAGCTCGGCGTCGTACCCGGCATCCCCGTCTTCGGACTGCTGCCGGAGAACAGCTCGATCTGGATGCTGATCGTCGTGCTCGTCCCCGTCGCCGCGGGGGCGTTCGCCGGATGGGCGGTCCGCTCGAGGCTCGTGTGGGAGGGCACGCCTCTCGGCATGCTGCAGCGGGTGACGATCGCCGTCGGCATCGCCGGGGTCACTGCCGGTGTCGCCGCGATCGCAGCGGCCCTCTCGAACGGGTCGATGGGACCGGGACGGCTGGCGGTGGTCGGTCCTGCCGTGCTGCCGTTCGCACTCGCGCTCGGAGCCGAGGTCCTCGTCGGTGCGGCGATCCTGCTGCTGTCCCCGCGGAACCGCGACGAGCTGGCCGAAGAGCGCACCGATCGCTGGGTCGCAGAGATGTCGGCGTTGGAGAGCACTCCGGCCCCGTTCTCGGTGGCGACGGATGCCTCAGCCGATGCGTCCTTCCGTGAACCCTCCGCTTTCGACGACACGGCGCCGCTGGATGACCTCCGTGGCGCGAACCCGCCGGACGGAGCCGGTCGCGCTCCCCGGTAGACTGGGCGCGTGCTCACGGTCGCCGTTCTCATCTCGGGCACCGGCTCGAACCTTCGCGCCCTCCTCGAGGCCGCTCGTCATCCCGATTTTCCCGCCAGGGTGATCGTCGTCGGCGCCGACCGCGAGGCCGACGGCCTGGCCCACGCCGAGGAGTTCGGCATCCCCAGCTTCACGGTGCCGTGGCACGAGCACGAGAGCCGAGAGGCCTGGGGAGAGGAACTCTCCCGTCAGCTGGCCGTCTGGAACCCGGACCTCGTCGTCCTCAGCGGTCTCATGCGGCTGCTTCCGCCGTCGGTCGTCGCGGAGTACTCGCCGCGCCTGATCAACACCCACCCCGCCTACCTGCCGGAGTTCCCCGGCGCGCACGGCGTCCGGGACGCCCTCGCCGCCGGCGCCGCCCAGACGGGTGCCAGCGTGATCGTCGTCGACGACGGCGTGGACTCCGGCCCCATCCTGGCGCAGGAGCGCGTGCCGATCCTCGGCGGCGATACCGAGCACAGCCTGCACGAGCGCATCAAGCCCGTCGAACGTCGACTGCTGATCGATGTCGTCCGCGGGATCGCCACCGGCGACCTCGCCCTCCCCTCCTCTTCCTGACCCCCACCCGACGCCCCGCACGAAGGAGCCCTCATGGCCGGCCCCCGCCACGACCCCACGCTCTACCGCGATCGCGATGCCGTTCCGATCCGGCGCGCGCTCGTCTCGGTGAGCGACAAGACCGACCTGCTCGTCCTCGCTGCGGCACTCGCCGAGGCCGGCGTGGAGATCGTCTCGACCGGCTCCACGGCCTCGACGATCCGCGAGGCCGGTATCGCCGTGACCGATGTCGCCGCCGTCACGGGCGTCGCCGAGATGCTCGACGGCCGCGTCAAGACGCTGCACCCCAAGATCCACGGGGGCTGCTCGCCGACCTGCGCCTCGAAGACCACGAACGGCAGCTCGCCGAACTCGACATCACCCCGTTCGAGCTCGTCGTCGTGAACCTCTACCCGTTCGTGGAGACGGTGGCCTCCGGCGCCGTCGGCGACGACGTGGTCGAGCAGATCGACATCGGTGGGCCCGCCATGGCGCGCGCCGCCGCGAAGAACCACGCGAATGTCGCGATCGTCGTCTCGCCGCAGTCGTACCCCGGGATCATCTCGGCACTCGACGCGGGAGGCACCTCGCTGTCGCAGCGGCGCGAGCTCGCAGCCCGTGCATTCGCCCACACGGCGGCGTACGACACGGCCGTGGCATCGTGGTTCGCCGAGGGGACGCTGCAGGACGACGGCGATCTGCCCACGCATCTCACGATCCAGGCCGAGCGGCTGGCCACTCTGCGCTACGGCGAGAACTCGCACCAGCGCGGCGCGATCTACACGCGCGCCGGCGGCCACGGCATCGCCCAGGCGACCCAGTTGCAGGGCAAGGAGATGTCGTACAACAACTACGTCGACGCGGATGCCGCGCTGCGGGCCGCATACGACATGGTGAAGCCGGCCGTCGCGATCATCAAGCACGCCAACCCGTGCGGCATCGCCACCACGGCGCCGAACGCGCTCGACCCGATCGCCAGCGCCCACCTGCGCGCCCACGAGTGCGACCCGGTCTCGGCCTACGGCGGAGTCATCGCGGCGAACGGCACCGTGACGCTGAAGATGGCCGAGAACCTCAAGGACATCTTCACCGAGGTCATCGTCGCCCCGTCGTTCGAGCCTGCGGCGCTCGAAGTGTTCAAGGCCAAGAAGAACCTGCGTCTTCTCCAGCTCCCCGAGGACTGGCAGCAGGAGCGGATGGACGTGCGCCTGGTCTCGGGAGGCCTGCTGCTGCAGGACGCCGACCGCTTCCCCGACGACATCGTCTCGGTCGCGAAGAACTGGGAGCTCGTCTCGGGCGAGCGCCCGAGCGACGAGGAGATGGAGAACCTCATCTTCGCGTGGAAGGCCTGCCGCGCGGTCAAGTCGAACGCGATCGTGCTCGCGAAGGACAACGCCACGGTCGGTGTCGGCATGGGCCAGGTCAACCGCGTCGACTCGTGCCGCCTCGCGGTCGAGCGCGCCGGGGACCGTGCCGCCGGTTCGGTCGCATCCTCCGACGCCTTCTTCCCGTTCGCCGACGGCGCCCAGGTGCTGATCGACGCCGGTGTCACCGCCATCGTGCAGCCGGGTGGTTCGGTGCGTGACGAGGAGGTCGTGGACGCGGCGCGCAAGGCGGGCGTCACGATGTTCTTCACGGGGGAGCGCCACTTCTTCCACTGAGCGGTCGCTCGTCCTGGACCTCTCACCGCGATGTCCGATTTCCGCCAGTCGATGTCGGTGGGGCGTGACAGGGTGGAGGCATGACCTTCCCCGTGATCGACTTCGACGAGCGGTACCGTGCGATCAGCGCGCGCGACACCCGCTTCGACGGTCAGTTCGTCACGGCGGTGCGCTCGACCGGAATCTACTGTCGTCCGAGCTGCCCCGCCCGTACGCCCAAGCCGCAGAACGTCACGTTCTATCCGACGAGCGCTGCGGCGCACGAGGCGGGATACCGCGCGTGCAAGCGGTGTCTCCCCGAGGCGGCCCCCGGGTCTCCTGCGTGGAACGTCCGGGGCGATACGGCGGCGCGGGCCATGCGCCTCATCGCCGACGGCGTGGTCGAACGCGAGGGTGCCCGGCCTCGCCGCGCGTCTCGGCTATTCCGGGCGGCACCTCACCCGGCTTGCTGACCGCAGAACTCGGGGCCGGCCCCCTCGCGCTCGCGAGGGCTAACCGCGCGCACACCGCGCGGATGCTGCTCGTCGGCACCGACATGCCGATCTCCGATGTGGCGTTCTCCGCCGGCTTCGCCAGCATCCGCCAGTGCAACGACACGATCCGCGAGGTGTTCGGCCTCACTCCCGGTGAGCTCAGAGCTCGTCGACGCCTGCCGGCATCCGCCGCGCCCGGTGCGATCGACCTGGTGCTCCCGTATCGCGGTCCGCTGGATGCGAGCGGCATCTTCGCCTGGATGGCTGCGCGCGCCGTTCCCGGTGTCGAAGAGGCCACGGCGACATCGTTCTCCCGGCATCTGCGCATGTCGGGCGGACCCGCGTGGTTCGAAGTGACGCAAGACGAGGCGCAGCGCCTCCATCTGCGCGCTCGCGTCGCGCGGTTGGGCGACCTCGCTCCGCTGGTGTCTACCGTCCGCCGCATCTTCGACCTCGACGCCGATCCGCTCGCGATCGATGAGGCGCTCGCCGCGCACCCCGAGCTGGCACCGCTCATCGCCCGCACGCCGGGGATGCGGGTTCCCGGTTCGGCCGACCCGCACGAGATGCTCATCCGAGCCATGGTCGGCCAGCAGATCACCGTGGTCGCCGCCCGCACGGCGCTCATCGCGCTCACCGACGCGTTGGGGGAGCGCACCGAGCAGGGAGTGCTCTTCCCCACGATGTCGGCCATCGCGGAGCGCGGAGTCGAGGTGCTCCGCGGCCCTGCAGCGCGCATCCGCGCGATCACGGGTGCCGCCGCCGGCCTCGCCGACGGCTCGTTGACACTCACGGTCGGCGATGACGGCGTCGAGCAGCGCCGTGCGCTCCTCGACATGCCGGGCATCGGCCCCTGGACGGCCGACTATGTGCGCATGCGCGTTCTCGGCGATCCCGACATCCTGCTCCCCGGCGACGTCGCGCTGCGTGCAGGGGCTGCGGCGTCGGGTCTCCCGGAGATGCGCGACCGCTCACGGCATGGGCGGAGCGCACGGCCCCGTGGCGCAGCTATCTGAGCGCGCACCTCTGGCGTGCTGCACCGGTGCGACCCGTCGGTCGGAAGACGCCGGCATCCGCGTCGCACCCCGCTCGCCCCGACACAGCCACGACGACGAAGGAGACACCATGACCGCCCTCATCCAGACCATCGAGACGCCCGACGGCGCCTTCACGATCCTCGCCGACGACCGTCAGCGCGTGCTGGCGTCGGGCTGGACCTCCGACGAGGAGGCGATCCTCGCGCGACTGTCCGCGGCGAACCGCCCCGAGGAGGTCCGCGAGGGCGAGACCGAGGCGGCTGCGGCCGTCGTGGCCTACTACGCGGGAGACCTCTCCGCGATCGATGCGGTCGCGGTGAAGCAGTCGGGCACCGCACTGCAGCTCGCAGGGTGGTCTGCGCTGCGAGAGATCGCGCCCGGCGCACCGCTCACGTACACCGGCTTCGCTTCGCTCCTGGGCAACCCGGCTGCCGTGCGTGCGGCCGCCTCGATCTGCGCCCGCAACGCCCCGGCGCTCTTCGTCCCGTGCCATCGGGTCCTGCGCACGGATGGGAGCCTCGGCGGCTTCGCCTGGGGTCTTGCGGTCAAGGAGAGTCTTCTGTCGCGTGAGGCTGCCTCGCGTTGATCAGGCACCCCGAGCGCCGCGCCCTGAGGGCGCGGCGCTCGTCCGTACCCGGAGGGAGGCGGACGAATCGGGAATGCCTCTTGCACTCAGCTGGTTCACAGCCATAGGCTGGTGGGCTGTCGCGCCAACCGGACGACATCGCCGAGCCCCTGAGGAGGACATCATGACCACGATCGCCACCGCGCAGATCGCAGCTCTCGGCTCGACCCCGGCGCGCCCGCTCTCCTAGAGCCCCCGCCCCTTCCTGCTCGGATGCCGGACTCTGTGAGTCCGCTCTCGCATCCGCCCCTTCCGTAACCGCAGTTCACACGAAACTCGTCTGAGAGACATGTCTTCCTCGCCCTCCGTGCAGAATCCCTCGCCGTCATCGACCCTTTCCACTCCGGTCGCATTGTGGCGGCTGAAGCCCTTCGTCAAGCCCGTCATCTGGCGGCTCGCCGGTGGTGCCGCCAGCGCGCTCGTCGCAGCCGTCATCGCCCTCATGATCCCGATCGTCCTCGAGCAGATCATCAGCGGGCCCGTGCGCTCCGGTGAGATCGGCGCGATCGTCTGGGGCGCAGCCGCGGTGTTCGCGCTGGGCCTCGGCGAGGCGCTGATGGTCTGGCTGCGTCGACAGTTCGTGCTCAACCCGGCCACACAGGTCGAATACAGGATGCGCACCGAGCTGTACTCGCGCCTGCAGACGCTCCCGGTGTCGTTCCATGACAAGTGGGGGTCCGGCCAGCTGCTCAGCCGCATGATGCAGGACATCGGCCTCATCCGCCGGTGGCTCGCGTTCGGTCTCGTGCTGCTGGTCGTCAACGTGCTCACGATCATCATCGGCTCCGTGCTGCTGTTCCGCTGGCACTGGCTGCTGGGCACGATATTCCTGGTCACCGCCGTCCCGCTGTGGATCCGCGGCTACCTGTTCGAGAAGCGCTACGGCGCCCTCACCCGTCGCAGCCAGGATCAGGCCGGCGACCTGGCGACCAGCGTCGAGGAGAGCGTCCACGGCATCCGCGTCCTGAAGGCGTTCGGTCGCGGCAAGCACGCCCTGAGCAGATTCAGCCGTCAGGCCGAGACCCTCCGCGAGACCGAGATGAGCAAGGCCGGCGCGATCGCGTCGATCTGGTTCTGGCTCGACCTGATGCCGCAGATCGCTTTCGGTCTGAGCCTGATCTCCGGCATCTGGCTGATCTCCGTGGGGCAGATCGACGAAGCGCAGCTGTTCGCGTTCTTCGCGATGGCCGTGGTGCTGCGCTGGCCGATCGAGTCGATCGGCTTCCTCTTCTCGTTCATGCTCGACGCCCGAACGGCGACCGATCGCGTGTTCGACATCTTCTCGGAGACCAACACCATCACCGATCCGGAGAACCCGGTGCACATCGAGAGCCCCCGAGGAGAGCTCGCGTTCGAGAACGCGCACTTCCGGTATCAGGATGCCGGGTCCCACGAGCGCGACCTGCTCGACGGCATCGATCTGGTCCTCCGCCCGGGCGAGACCATGGCCCTGGTGGGACTCACCGGCAGCGGCAAGACCACGCTCACGACGCTGCCCACGCGCCTGTACGACGTGACGGGCGGCAAGGTCACGCTCGACGGCGTCGACGTGCGCGATCTTCCGCTCTCCGAGCTGCGCCAGCACATCGCGATGGCGTTCGAAGACGCGACGCTGTTCTCGGCGACGGTGCGGGAGAACGTGCTGCTGGGCCGCGCGGAGCTCGACGTGCACAGCGAAGAGGGCGAGCGGGTGCTCCGCGAAGCACTCGACGTGGAGCAGGCGTCGTTCGTGGACTCGCTGCCCGACGGCGTCGAGACCGTGATCGGCGAAGAGGGACTCAGCCTCCCGGTGGTCAGCGCCAGCGGCTCGCCCTCGCCCGCGCGGTGGCGGCGAAGCCGAAGGTCCTCGTGCTCGACGACCCGCTGTCGGCGCTCGACGTCGACACGGAAGCGCTCGTGGAGGAGGCACTGCGACACGTCCTCGCCGACACCACGGCGATGATCGTCGCGCACCGCCCATCCACGGTCGCGCTCGCCGACCGGGTCGCCCTGCTCGAGGCGGGCAGGGTCACGGCCGTCGGCACGCACTCGGAACTGCTGAAGACGAGCCGGCACTACCGCCACGTCATCTCCAGCCTCGAGGCGGAAGAGGCGGCGCGTACCGGGGCGATCCCGATCATCCGCGACGCACAGCAGGTCGAGGACGAGGTCCGCGAGGGCCTCGCGATGGACGCCGCCGACGAAGACCCGATCACCGAGAAGGAGGTGCAGCGATGAGCTCCGCCATCACCGGAACCCAGGACGAGGATCGTTCCGAGTACACCCGCGAGGAGAGCAGGGAGATCCGTCGTCGGTCCCTCCGGCTGCTCGGCTCCCTCGTCCGCCCGCTGAAGCCGCAGATCGTGCTGGCCGCTGCCGTGCTGATCGTGTCCACCGCCCTGCAGGTCGCTGGTCCGATCCTCATCAGCATCGGGCTCGACCGTGCCCTGCCGGCGGTGCTGAAGAACGCCGACTGGATGCCGACCTTCATGATCGGCGGCATCTACCTGGCCGCCGGCGCGCTGGCCGCCGTCCTGATCGCCTGGTACGTGATCATCGCGGCCAAGCTCACGCAGGCGGTGCTGCTGGATCTGCGCAAGCGCATCTTCCTTCACACGCAGCGCCTGAGCCTGGAGTTCCACGAGTCGTACACGTCGGGGCGCATCATCTCGCGGCAGACGAGCGACCTCGATTCGATCAAGGAGCTCCTCGACGGCGGTCTGAACGAGCTCGTCTCCGGCGTGCTCTTCGGGCTCTTCACCTTCATCGCGCTGTGCGTCTGGGATTGGCAGTCCGGCCTCATCCTCGCGATCGGCGGAGTGCCGCTGTTCTTCCTGATGAAGTGGTTCTATTCCCGTTCGCAGCTCGTGTACCGCGAGTCGCGCGTCATCAGCGCGAAGGTGATCGTGCAGTTCGTCGAGACGATGACCGGCATCCGCGCCGTCAAGGCGTTCCGCAAGGAGCCGCGCAACGACAAGGCGTTCCAGGAGATCGCGGGGGAGTATCGCGACGTCAACCGTCGGTCGATGCTGCTGTTCGGCACGTTCGAGCCTGGTCTCATGGGTGTGGCCGCGCTGGTGCTCGGCATCGTCGTCCTCTGGGGCGGCATCCGTGTCTCCGAGGGCGTGCTCACCGTGGGTGTGCTGCTGTCGGCGGTGCTGTACGTGCGCAACTTCTTCGCGCCGATGCAGGAGATCGCGATGTTCCTGAACTCCTACCAGTCGGCGACGGCAGCGCTCGAGAAGGTGTCGGGCGTGCTCGAGGAGGTGCCGACGGTTCCGGATCCCGAGAAGCCGGTCGATCTCTGGGAGTCGCGCGGTCACATCGAGTTCGACGAGGTGACCTTCGGCTACAACGGCGAGAAGACGATCCTCCCGAACTTCTCGCTCGACATCCCGGCGGGTCAGACCATCGCCCTCGTCGGCACGACCGGTGCGGGCAAGTCGACGCTGGCGAAGCTCATCTCGCGGTTCTACGACCCCTCCGAGGGGCGGGTCACCCTCGACGGCGTCGATCTGCGCTCGCTGCACCCGAAGGACCTGCGTCGTGCGATCGTGATGGTCACGCAGGAGGCGTACCTGTTCAGCGGCACTGTCGCCGACAACATCGCGCTCGGCAAGCCGGATGCCTCGCTCGACGAGATCAGGGCGGCGGCGCGCGCGGTCGGGGCCGACGAGTTCATCTCGTCTCTTCCGGACGGGTACGGCACCGACGTGAACAAGCGCGGTGGACGTGTCTCGGCCGGGCAGCGTCAGTTGATCTCGTTCGCCAGGGCATTCCTCGCCGACCCGGCGGTGCTGATCCTCGACGAGGCGACGGCGTCGCTGGACATCCCGTCCGAGCGGCTGATCCAGGACGCGCTGCAGACCCTGCTCAAGGACCGCACGGCGATCATCATCGCGCACCGCCTGTCGACGGTGGCGATCGCCGACCGGGTCCTGGTCATGGAGCACGGCGAGATCATCGAGGACGACACTCCGGAGGCGCTCATCGGCGGCAGCGGCAAGTTCGCGCAGCTGCATGCGGCCTGGCAGGAGACGCTGGTGTGAGCACGCCCCTCGTCTGTCGCGGCCGGATCCGCCTTCGCCAGGATGGCGGAGCGGCCGAGGCCGCGGCAGACGAGACGGCGTGCCGATGCCGTCCCCGCGCATCGTGTGCGCGCGTGGGTAGCATCGAGGTATGGATCCGTTGCTGCTCGCTGCCGAGTGGTGGTGGATCGCGCCGACGGCAGTCGCGGCGGGAACGGCAGGTGTCATGGGAATGCGTCGTCACAGCAGCACGGTGAGCGGCCGCCGCCTCGCGGTCGATGCCGCCCGGCATGACCTCAGAGAAGCGCAGCTGGCAGCGGCCGAGCGCCGCACCGCCCTGAAGATCGCGCGCGCCGACCTGGCCCGCGTCTCTGCCGAGCGCGCCGCGCAACGCGCCACAGCCGAGCAGGTCGCGGGGGCCAGACGCATGCTGCGCGAGCGCGAGCGTGACGCCAAGGCCGCGTCTGCCGACGTGAGAGCCCGGCAGGTGAGGTTGAACGCCGCGAGGGCGGCGGTGCCGTCGGCCTCCGAGCCCAAGCCCCTGGACCGGCTGCATGCCGCTCACGATGCCGTGACGGCGCGGTGGATGCGATACGAGACCGACCTCGCGCTGCAGATCGCGTACCCGGGTATGACCGATGTCAAGAGTCCCGTGACGGCCGCGTATCTGCGTGCGGCGGGACACGCGGTCGAGATGCGCCGCGCGGCTGCGGGGCGTGTGACTCCGGCGGAGTTCGCCGCCTATCGTGATGCCGTCGCCGATCTCGAGCGCGCATTCGAGGCGGCCGAACACTCGGCGAAGGTGCAGGCGGGGAGGCTCCGGCGACCGCCGCCTGGCAGGATGCGGCTCAGGACATGCTCAGCCGTTCCGCTGACGCGATCGATCGTGCCGCAGGCGCGGCCGCCGCCGCCTTCTCGGCGTGGAGCAGTCGCCGCAAGCCGGACAAACCCGACCAGCGCGGCTGACCTGCCTGTCGCGCAAAGGATCTTCCTCACTGTGTTTTTCTGTACCGGTATAGTAGGCTCTTTCTGTACCGATACAGAAAGAGGTCGAGCATGGAACATCAGATGATCGCGGTACTCGTCGACGCCGAGCGCGTCGCCGCGGCGCGCGACCCGTACCAGCAGCATCGTCGCGACGCGCTCGCAGCCCGGGATCGCGCACGCGCACTCCGGGCGAGGACGCAGTGGCGTCGCCGCGCTCGCGCGATCCTCGCCCGCGGTATCCGACGACTCGCCGAGGCGGTGGAGCCGCCGCGGGCTCCCTGCGCCGTGCCCGCGTCTGATCCGTGCTGAAGCCGACCGGAGACCTCTCCGCGTCCGGCAGAATGGGCTCGGAGGTGGTCGAGGTGGGGCGAGTCACGCTGCAGACGATCGCGGAGCACGTGGGTGTCAGCCGCATGACCGTATCGAACGCCTTCTCCCGCCCCGATCAGCTCTCGGAAGACCTCCGGGCGAGGATCCTGACCGCAGCGGACGATCTGGGGTACGCCGGTCCCGATCCTGCGGCACGCGCTCTCGCGCGCGGGCGCACCGGGGTCATCGGAATGGTCCTCACCAACTCCCCGAAGGATGCGTTCACCGACGACGTCGCCGTGGGGTTCGTGCGCGCGGTGGCAGGCTCCCTCGCGGACGAGGGGTATTCCCTGGTGCTGCTGCACTCGTCTCACGACAGTGGCGTCGTCCCCGCCCGTGATGTGGCCATGGACGGCGCGATCGTGTACTCCTGCGCTCCGGCGGTCTCGGCGTTCGCCGCCCTGCGCGAGCGGCGGCTGCCGATCGTCAACGTCGAGGGGTCGCCGCTCCCCGGAGTGCCCGACGTCGGCATCGACAACGCCTCCGGTGCCTATGAGGCGGCGAAGCATCTCATCGATCTCGGTCATTCACGGATCGCGATCGTGGTCGCTGCACTGGACATCGATGATGTCCCCGCTTCCGAGACCGCCCTCGACACGGGGTCCCTGACGATCGCGGGCCGCATGGACGGCTGGATGCGGGCGCTCGACGAAGCCGGCATCGTGCCGAGGGTGGTCGGCACCCCCGCGCTCGGGATCGATGCGGTGCTGCGTGAGCGGATCGATCGCATGCTCGACGACCCGCCGACCGCCGTCCTGGCCTTCTCCGACCTCGCCGCGCTGGAAGTCATGGAGCGCGCGAGAGGACGGCCTCCGCGTCCCGGAGCAGCTCTCCATCGTGGGCTTCGACGACAACCCCTCTCGGCCCGTGTCTCTCCGGCGCTCACGACCGTGCGTCAGGACGTCGATGCCAAGGGGCGGGCCGCCGTGCGGGCTCTGCTCGGGGTGATGCGCCGAGACGAACTCGCGCCCGCGCCTCCTCTGCTGCCCACCGCGCTGGTGGTCAGGGAGTCCACGTCGCGCCCGAGCGGCGCGCCGGGGTGATGCGCGGCCGGTGAGAGCGCTCCCTCGCCTGGTACTAAGGCGACGAGGTCTCGATGGGGGAGGGGATTCGAGACCCCGCCGCCGGTCTAGGACGTGACGCGGATCTCGGCGATGACCTCGCCATAGGCGGTTTCGCCGACAGGCGTGAATCCGACCCGGTGGAAGAAGGTCTCGGGTCCTCCCTCGCCGGCCTCGTAGATCACGTCGACATGGTCGACGCCGCGCTCGCGGGCCTCTTCGATGAGAGCCTCGACGGCGAAGCGGCCGACGCCGCGCCCCTGATCGTCCGCGTCGACGTTGATGCGCCACAGCACGGAGCGGAAGTGCTCCTCCGGCGCCTCGGGATCGAAGTTCGCGCTGACGAACCCGACGACCTCGTTGCGATCGAGGATCACCCGCTGCCAGGACGTCTGCGGATTGATGACGGTGGCCGCGATCCCGTACGAGACGGGAGCGAGGAACTGCTCCTGTCCGGGCTTGAGCGACAGGTTGTTCACGGCGACGATCGTCGCAGCGGAGAGTTCGACCATGCGCAGTTCGGACATGACCCCAGGCTAACCCCTCCCAGCGGGCGGGACACGTTTCGGGCGAACATTTCACTCCGGAGGGATGACCCGCGTCGAGGATGCAGGCGCCGCCGCGCTGGCCAGGACACGGGGTCGAGGTCACTCAGGTATCTTGGTATCGAGACAAATAGACCACGAGAGCGGAGAACCTCCCGGTGACCGACGACGCCATCATCTACACGCACACCGACGAAGCACCGGCACTCGCCACCGCCTCCTTCCTCCCGATCATCCAGGCCTACACCGGCCAGGCGGGCATCGACTTCGAGACGCGCGACATCTCCCTCGCCGGCCGCATCCTCGCCGCGTTCCCGCAGAAGCTCTCCCCGGAGCAGCAGGTCGGCGACGCGCTGGCCGAGCTGGGCGGCCTCGCCACGCTCCCCGAGGCGAACATCATCAAGCTGCCCAACATCTCCGCATCCATCCCGCAGCTGAAGGGTGCGATCGCCGAGCTGCAGGCGCAGGGCTATGACATCCCCGACTTCCCGGACGAGCCCTCCTCGCTCGAAGAGAAGGACGTGCGCGCGCGTTACGACCGCATCAAGGGCTCCGCGGTGAACCCGGTGCTGCGCGAAGGAAACAGCGACCGACGTGCCCCCCTCGCGGTGAAGAACTACGCGAAGAAGCACCCGCACCGCAACAAGCCCTTCGCCGAGGGTTCCAAGACCCGCGTGGCCACCCTGGGGCACGACGACTTCAAGCACAACGAGCGCTCGTGGGTCGCCGCCCACGACGACGTGCTGTCCTTCCGGCACACCGCCGAGGACGGCACCGTCACCGTGCTCAAGGAGGGCCTCAAGGTCCTCCCGCGCGAGATCATCGATGCCACCTTCCTCTCGGCGAAGGAGCTCGACGCGTTCCTGGCTGAGACGCTGGCGACCGCGAAGTCCGACGATGTGCTGTACTCGGTGCACCTCAAGGCGACCATGATGAAGGTCAGCGACCCGATCATCTTCGGTCACGTCGTGAAGGCGTTCTTCAAGGACGTCTTCGCGCAGTACGGCGATCAGCTCGCGGCCGCCGGCCTGAACGCGAACGATGGACTCGGCTCGATCCTCGCCGGGCTCGCGAACGTCACCGGCGGTGCGGAGATCGCTGCGGCGTTCGACAAGGCGATCGCCGAAGGACCGCGCCTGTCGTACGTGAACTCCGACAAGGGCATCACGAACCTGCACGTGCCGAGCGACGTGATCGTCGACGCCTCCATGCCGGCGCTCGTCCGCAACGGCGGCAAGCTGTGGGGCAAGGACGGCGGAGAGGCCGACACGCTCGCCGTCATCCCGGACTCCTCGTACGCGAGCGTCTACCAGGCGGTCATCGACGACGTCATCGCGAACGGCCCTCTCGACCCGGCGACGATCGGCACCGTCCCGAACGTCGGACTGATGGCGCAGGCGGCCGAGGAGTACGGCAGCCACGACAAGACCTTCGAGATCGCCGCCGACGGCATCGTCCAGGTGCTCGACAGCGAGGGCACCGTGCTCATCGAGCACACGGTCGGCAAGGGTGACATCTGGCGGGCCACGCAGACCAAGCACATCCCGGTGATGGACTGGGTCAAGCTCGCCGTCAGCCGTGCTCGGGCGACGGGTGTGCCGGCCGTCTTCTGGCTCGACGCGAACCGCTCACACGACGCGCAGATCATCGCGAAGGTGCACCAGGGACTCGCGACGCTCGACACCAAGGGCCTCACGATCACGATCCTCGCTCCGGAGGAGGCCACCCGTTACACGCTCGCGCGCATGCGTCACGGCCTCGACACCATCTCGGTGACCGGGAACGTGCTGCGCGACTACCTCACCGATCTCTTCCCGATCCTCGAGGTCGGAACGAGCGCCAAGATGCTCTCGATCGTGCCGCTGCTCGCCGGCGGTGGACTGTTCGAGACCGGCGCGGGTGGCTCCGCTCCCAAGCACGTGCAGCAGCTCGTCGAGGAGAACTACCTGCGCTGGGACTCGCTGGGCGAGTTCTTCGCGTTGGCCGCGTCGCTCGAGCACTTCGCCGACCGCACGGGCAACGAGAAGGCGCGCGTGCTGGCCGAGACCCTGGACGCCGCGACCGGAACCTTCCTCGAGGAGGACCGCTCGCCCGGTCGCGCACTGGGCACGATCGACAACCGCGGAAGCCACTTCTACCTGGGCCTGTACTGGGCGCAGGAGCTGGCGAAGCAGACGAAGGATGCCGACCTGGCAGCGGCCTTCGCGCCGATCGCCGCGACCCTCGCCGAGAACGAGGAGAAGATCGTCTCGGAGCTCAACGCCGTGCAGGGCTCGCCGGTCGAGATCGGCGGGTACTACCGCCCGGACGAGGCGCTCGTCGCCGCCGTCATGCGTCCGTCCGCGACGCTGAACGGCATCGTCGACGCGCTGCGCTGACGCACAGAGAGAGGGGGGCGGATGCTGCGGCATCCGCCCCCTCTCTCGTACCCGTTCCCCGCGCGGGGCGCGCGACCCGTCGACGACGCACCCGGGTGCCCGGGTGGACCCGACATGCGGATCAGTAGTAGACGGAGATCTCGAGGCCCTCGGGGGACCAGTCGTAGACGTACTTGGCGAGATCGATCGGCAGGTTCACGCAGCCGTGGCTCATCCGCTGGCCGAAGTTGTTGTGCCAGTAGGTGCCGTGGAAGCCGATGTTCGGCGCGAACCAGGTGATCCACGGCACGTCTTCGGTGCAGTACGGGGCGCCTTCGTAGCAGCCCATGTCCTGCATCGCGGTGTGTGCGAACACCTTGAAGTTGCCAGTAGGGGTGAGGGTTCCGGGCAGACCGGTCGAGACGGCCCAGGACTTCACGACCTCGTTGTTCTCGAACAGATACGCGCGCTGCTGACTCAGGTTGATCTCGATGCGGCGGAACAGGCTCACGGTCTCGAACGCGGTCTCGCTGACGGTGAGCACGAACACGCCGTCGCCGGCGGCGAGCTGCTGGGCGAACTGCTCCGCGACGGTCGACGTGTCGCCGAGCGCGCGGCCGGTGGCGCCCTTCTGCTCCGAGCGGAGCACGGTGCCGGCGGAATCGACGATGTTGGTCGCGTTGACCGCGGCCCGGTCGACGAGCCCTGGCAGAGTGTCGACGGTCGCCTGAATCGCCTGCGGGTCGGCCTCGATGCGCAGCTGACCGTCGTCGTCGACCACGGTCAGCCAGGTCGCGGCGACGGCCGGAGCGACCGGTACCGTGCGCTCGTCGCCGACGTAGAAGCCGATGCTCCCGAGCAGCGTGTTGAGTTCGGTGGCTGTGGCCGTCGCGTCGTCGTCAGACACGGGGGCAGCGCCTCGGCAGGTCCGCCGGGGTATTCGAGCGAGGTCGCACCGTCGGCGACCGCGTCGGCGAAGGCGACGGTGAGTGCGTCGACGTCGATCCCCGTGCCGGCCTCGGAGGGGTGATCACGTAGGTGCCGCTCGCGGCGTCGAACACCACTCCGGCATCGACCGGGTCTGTGAAACTCGTCGGTACAGCTGCGCGCAGTGCAGAGCCGGCCGTTTCGGTGTCGAGCACGATGTCGGCGGGAACCGGGTGGCCCATCCACATCCCGAGATTCCACATCGGGCGATCGGCGAAGGCCGCGTCGGCCAGGGCGGTCGCGTCGACCTGCGCGCCGAGGTCGGCACCGGTGAGAACGACATCGCCGCCGTCGCCCGTGAGCGTGACCTCGGTCTCGGCGAGGTGGGTGCTGATGGCGTCGGCCGCGGCCCCGGGAGTCATCCACCCCACGGGGATGCCGGCGACCGTGGTGCCGGGAGCGATGAGGATCAAGGAGGCGGCGCCCGCGCCCAGGGCGACGGCCCCGATGCCGAGGCCGATCCACAGGCCGAGGTGGCGCTTCTTGGGGGCCGGTTCGACGGGCGCCCAGGCGAGCGGCTGCTCGCCGGTTCCGGGCGGCATCGCGTCGGTGGAAGCGTCTCCCGGTGTGAGCACGGCGGTGGGCGCGGAGTCGTCACCGTGCGCCTCGGCTGCGGCGCCCGGCGCAGAAATCAGATCGGTCACGAACTTCACCCCCCGGATCTCAAAACGTGTCCTGAGGTCCAATGGTACGGGATGGGAGGTAACGGGGAGGCAACGGTCCGTGATACGGTGCCTCCCCGCACTGCGCCCGTCAGTCGACGATGGCGATGCCGTCGATCTCGACGAGCATCTCCTCGCGCGGCAGACCGGTGAAGACGGTGGTGCGCGACGGGAGCACGCCGTCGGTGGTGTGCGCTGTGACGAACTCGCCGTAGGCCTCGTTCATGATCGGGAAGTCCTCGCGCTTGGTGAGGTACACGCGCAGCATGACGACGTCGTCGAACGTCGCGCCCGATGCCTCGACGATCGCCTTGACGTTCTCGAGCGTGCGAGTCGTCTGCGCGGCGACATCACCGGGGAAGAGGTACTCGTTGGTCTGCGGGTCGACGGGACCCTGGCCGGAGACCTGGACGAACGGGCCCTTGCGGATCCCCTGCGAGAAAGTGTGGGCGGGAGCGGGGGCGGCGTCGGTGGAAACTCGGATCTTCGCGGTCATGCCACCAGCCTAGTAGCCTTGTTAGATGCCTCTACAAATTCCGGATCCCGTTTTCGGCGCCTGGACGAAGGGGTTCCCCGCGCACGCCGCAGGGCTCCGACTCTCCGAGGTGCACGGCGCCGGCTTGCGCCTCTCCGACCTGGTCACCCCGGTGATGACCGTCCACGAAGAGGCGCTGACGCACAACGAGGACACCGTCTTCGGGTGGGCCGAGGAGCGTGGCGTGCTGCTCGCTCCGCACGGCAAGACCACGATGGCGCCGGCACTCTGGCAGCGGCTCCTCGACGCGGGGGCGTGGGGTATCTCGGTCGCCACGCCGTGGCAGGCAGAGGTGGCCATCGACGCCGGTGTGTCGACGGTGCTGATCGCCAACGCGGTGACGGATCTCGCTGCGGTGCGGCGGCTCGGCGCCCTGCTCGCCGATACCCGCCTGCGGGTGCTGTGCTGGGCGGACTCCCTCGGAGGTGTCGCGATCCTCGCAGAGGGCATGCGCGACGCCGCGCGGCCGCTGGACGTGCTGGTGGAGCTCGGGGAGCGCGCGGGCGTACCGGCGCGCGATCCGTGGAGGAAGGGGAACGGATCGCCGAAGCGGTCTCCGCCGCCCCGGGACTTCGGCTGGCCGGCGTCGCGGGATACGAGGGACCGTTCGGGCCGGATCGCAGCGAGGGCTCCGTCGCCGCCGTCGACCGGTATCTGCGCTCGATCGTCGAGCTGCACGATCGGCTCGTGTATCCCGAGGGCGTCCGCCCCGTACTGAGCGCGGGAGGCAGCGCGTTTCCCGATCGCGCTGCCGCGGTGCTCGCCCCGCGCAACGTCGAAGCCGATATCGTGCTGCGTTCTGGCGCGTTCCAGATCCACGACGACGGCTTCTACTCCCGCATGTCGCCCTTCGGTGCGCTGACCGACACGGCGTCGCTCCGTTCGGCGATGCACGTCTGGTCCCGGTGGTCTCGCAGCCCGAGGACGGTCTCGCCCTGTTGGATGCGGGGCGGCGCGATGTGCCCTTCGACCTGGACCTGCCGGTGCCGCAATCGGTCGAGGGCGAAGTGACGGCGCTGAACGATCAGCACGCGTTCCTCCGCCTTGCCGATGCCGCCACCACAGCGGTCGGCGACGTCGTGCGGCTCGGCCTCTCCCACCCGTGCACCGCGTTCGACAAGTGGCGGGTGGTCGCGGTCATCGACGACCCCGACGCGCCGGACCCTCGGGTGATCGGGGCGGTGGCGACATGCTTCTGAGTGCGGAGAAGGCCGCTGCGGGGCTCGTCCGTGTCTATCGGGGCGCCACGGTCGTCGACGGAACCGGCGCCCCCGTTTCGTGGCCGACGTCGCGGTGGAAGGCGCCAGGGTCGTGGCCGTCCTGCCGCGGGACAGCCGCCCCGACGAACTCGAACTCCCGGCGGGGGCGGTCGAGATCGCGGCCGAAGGGCTCGCCCTGGCGCCGGGCTTCATCGACATGCACGCCCACAGCGACCTCGCGGTGCTCGGCGGGATCACGCACGACGCGAAGATCAGGCAGGGTGTCACGACCGAGGTGCTCGGGCAGGACGGCCTCGGCTACGCGCCGCTCGACGACGCCTCCGCGGCTGTCATCCCGGCGCAGATCGCGGGGTGGAACGGTCTGCCCGACGACGTGCCGTGGCGGTCGATGGACGACCTGCTGTCGGCCATCGACGCGGCGACCGTCGCGAACGCCGCCGTGCTGGTTCCTCAGGGAACCTGCGGATGATGGTGGTCGGACACGAGAACCGTCGAGCGACGTCCGCCGAGATCGCGTCGATGACGGAGATGCTCGGCGCGGCCCTCGATGCGGGAGCTTTCGGGATGTCGAGCGGTCTCACCTACACGCCGGGCATGTACGCGGACACGGCGGAGTTGGAGGCGCTCTGCCGAGTCGTCGCCGAGCGCGGCGGATATTGGGCGCCCCACACCCGTAGCTACGGAGGGGGAGCACTCGACGCCTATCGGGAGGCGCTCGACATCGGTCGTCGCACCGGCTGCCCCGTGCATCTCACGCACGCCACGATGAACTTCGCTCCGAATCGGAGGAGGGCTGACGAGCTCCTCGCCCTGATCGACGAGGCGATCGCCGACGGGGTCGACGTGACCCTCGACACCTACCCGTACCTGCCGGGGGCGACCACGCTGGCCGCGCTGCTGCCGAGTCGGCTCGCGGCGACGGGAGACCTTCTCGGAGCCCTGTCCGCGCTGGATCCCGAAGGGCGGGAGGCCCTGCGCGTCGAGCTGGAGGAGGTCGGCTGCGACGGCTTCCACGGTGAGAAGGCCGACTGGACGCAGATCCAGATCTCGGGCGCGGCGAACCCGGCGCTCGCGGACCTCGTCGGACGCACGGTCGCCGAGATCGCGACCACGACGGGTCGCCGAGCCGTGGACGTCGTGGTCGACACCGTGATCCAGGACGCCGGGGCCACCGGAATCCTGATGCACATCGGAGACGAGGAGAACGTCCGCGCGATCATGCGCCACCCGCGGCATTCGGGCGGGAGCGACGGAATCCTGATCGGCGCCCGGCCGCACCCTCGCGGCCGGGGCACCTTCCCGCGCTACCTGGGGCACTACGTGCGCGAGCTCGGCATCCTGACACTCGAGGAGGCGGTGCGCCACCTGTCGGGTACTCCGGCTCGACGCCTCGGGCTCGACAGGGGAGACGCGCCGCGCGGCGTCATCCGGGACGGCGCGACTGCCGACCTCGTACTGTTCGACCCCGAGACCGTCGCTGCCGGCGCCACCTTCGACTCACCGCTCGCCGCTCCGCGCGGCATCGTGGAGGTGCTGGTCGCAGGAGTGGCGGTGGTGGCCAACGGCGAGCCCACCGGTGCCGCACCGGGGCGCGCCCTGCGGATGCCGCCACCGCCCCATCGGGCGACCGTGCCGCGGGTCGACGCACGGATCGACCCCTCCGCGCCCGGATTCGCCTGGGCAGACGGAACCCCGATCCGTGCCGCAGCCGACCTCGCCGCTTCCGTGGTGCGGCTGGGCGGCGGAGGGGCGTCGGACGACGCGGCCCCCATCCGCCTCCTGGTCGATGAGAGTCTCGGCGCCGAGGCGGAGGCAGCCGGAAGCATCGGTGCTGAGGCGTTCCGGGTGACCGTGAGCGCGGGCGGCATCGAGATCCGAGGCGCGAGTCCGTGCGGCGTGTTCCGGGGCGCCACCGTGCTGCGGCAGCTCCGCGATCCCGAGGCTTCGGCCGTCATCGTCCCCGCCGGCGTCTGGGAGGGCGCGCCCGCGTACGGGTGGCGCGGGGCGATGCTCGATGTCGCCAGGCATTTCCGTCCCGTCGACGAGGTGCGTCGGCTCATCGACCTGCTCGCCGACCACCATCTCAACGTCCTCCATCTGCATCTCACGGATGACCAGGGGTGGCGATTCGAGGTTCCCGGTTTCCCCCGGCTCACCGAGATCGGCTCCACGCGGGTGGCCACGCAGAGGGGGCACGGTCCGCTCTCGACGGTGGAACCCGGGGTGCACGAGGGGTTCTACACCGCCGTCGAGCTGCGCGAACTCGTGGAGTACGGCGCCGAGCGCTTCGTGACGCTCGTGCCCGAGGTGGAGCTGCCCGGCCACGTCCAGGCTGCGCTCGCGGCCTACCCCGAACTCGGCAACGTCGACGTCGGCGATCCGGTCACCGCGCCGTGGGAGCGTTTCGGTGTCAACCCCCGCACACTGGCTCCGACCGAGGCGTCGCTGGCGTTCGGTCGTGCGGCCATCGACGCCCTGTGCGACGTGTTCGACGCGGAGTGGATCGGCATCGGCGGAGACGAGGTGCCCGTGACGGAGTGGGCCCAGAGCGCCGCCGCCGCGGAACGCATGCGTGAGCTCGGACTCGCCACCGCGCACGACGTGCAACCGTGGTTCACGGCGCAGTTCGTGGCGCACGTCCGCTCGCGGGGGCGGACGGCCCTGGCATGGGACGAGGTCCTCGAGGGCGACGTGCCGGACGGTGTGCGCATCCTGGCCTGGCGCGGCCCCGCGGCGATGCGCGATGCCCTCGCCCGTGGCATCCCGGTGGTGGCCTGTCCCGATCTCGAGGTGTACCTCGACTATCCCCAGTCGGAGTCCGTGGAGGAGCCGATCAGAGTGGGTCCTCCGTTGACGATCGAGCGGGCGTACACCCTGCGCATCGAGGACGGCGCCGTCGGAGGGCAGGCCAACGTCTGGAGCGAGCACCTGCCGACGCGGGATCGCGTCGACTTCGCGATGTTCCCTCGTCTGGCAGCGATCGCCGAGCGCCTCTGGGACGGCGGTGACCCGGCGCCGTATGCGGACTTCGGTCGACGCCTGCCCACGCACCTGCGCCGCCTGCGTGCCTCGGGGGTGCGGTATCGTCCCCTTGACGGCCCGACGCCCGCTCAGCGCCGACCCGGCGTGCCGGGCAAACCGCTCACGATCTCGGCTCGGGAGGACATCGTCGCGGGCCTGGTCGCTCGCCTGGTGGAGCGGTCTCAGGCCGCTTCCGCCGAGTATCGAAAGTAATGTAACGTTTCGGTAACCCTGCCAGCGCGTCCGCGGGCAGAGGTTGCGTAAATTTTGTTCGTAAGGTCTACTAACAAACATGTCCGTTTCGGATGAACAGCGCCCCGCGTCGCCGGCAGAGTACCTCGGCGCGAACTCGCACGCCTTCGGCCCCGGGCGGCACCTGCGCTCGCGCTCCAAAGTGCTCCCTGAGCACGCTCGCGGGCACAACCGGGCACTCGTGCTTCAGACGCTGTATCACGCCGGAGCCATGAGCCGCGCCGATCTCTCGCGCGAGACGGGGCTGACCAGGGTGACGATCTCCGATCTGGTCGCGGAGTTCATCGCCGACGGCATCGTGATCGAGATGGGCGTCCGCGAAGCCGTGGGCCCAGGTAAGCCGCCGATCCTGATCGACATCGACCGGTTCGGCCACCAGATCCTCGGCCTCGACCTCTCCGGTCCCAGTGCGTTCACCGGGGCGGTGCTCAGCCTCGACGGCGACGTCCTGGAGCGACGTGAGGTGCCGCGTCCCGAGTCGCCCGACGGCGAAGCAGCGTATGCGGCGCTGCACGAGTTGGCGCAGACGCTCGTCGCCGCCTCGACGCAGCCGCTGCTGGGCGTCGGCATCGGCACGCCCGGTGTCGTGCGACCCGACGGTCTCGTCCTCAGCTCTCCCAACCTGGGCTGGACCGACTTCCCGCTGGAGGCGAAGCTCGGCGTCGACCTCGACCTGCCCGTCCTCGCCAGGAACGATGCCAACGCCGCCGTGCTCGCCGAGTACACGTTCGGCGACGCGAAGGCCGACTTCATGCTGATCAAGATCGGCCGAGGGGTCGGCGCCGGCCTCATCACCGGGAGCCAGCCGCTGCTCGGCAGTCGCTTCGCGGCGGGGAGATCGGTCACGTCGTGGTCGGCACGGACGGCGGGCCACGGTGCGCGTGCGGCAAGGACGGATGCCTCGAAGCCTGGCTCAGCGTCAGCCGCCTCGGTGCCGCGATCGCCGCCGATCCTGCCGCGCGGGATGAGATCCTGCGCGATGCCGGGACCCGCATGGCCATCGCCATCGCCCCGATCGTCGCCGCGCTCGACCTCTCCGAAGTCGTGCTCTCCGGACCCGCTGACCTGCTCGACGGCATCCTCATCGACGCCGCGATCGAGACCCTGCACGCGCGGACTCTCGAGGGCGTGTTCGAGGACGTAGAGGTGCGTCTCACGCACCAGGACGACATCGTGCTGCGCGGGGCCGCGGTGATGGTCCTCTCCGGTCAGTTGGGAGTGTCGTGACGACTGCTCTCGCCGCCGGCACTGCAGGGCGTGGCATCTGATGACCGATGCGGGCACCGCCGACCGTTCCGGTCGGCCGATTCGTGTGGGCCTCGACGTCGGCGGCACCAAGATCGATGCCGTGGCCGTCGATGCCGCCGGTGAGATCATCGGGAGGCTGCGTCGCCCGACCGGGTGGGGAGACGACGCGGTCGTCGAGAGCATCGTCACCGCGGTCGCGACGCTCGCCGACGAGACGGGTCTGACGGTCTCGCGTACCGGCTCCGTCGGGATCGGCATCCCCGGACTCGTCGACGCCGAGGCTGGACGAGTGGACCACGCCGTCAACCTCGGGGTCGAGTCCCTGGACCTCGCCGACCGTGCCGAGCGTGCACTCGGTGTGCCCTTCCGGGTGGAGAACGACGTGAAGGCCGCTGCGCTCGGCGCGGCCGCGCTCAGCGGCGTGTCCGGGTCGATGGCGTACCTCAACCTGGGCACAGGGGTCGCCGCAGGGATCGTGATCGACGGGCGGATCTGGCGTGGTGCGCGCGGCACCGCCGGCGAGGTGGGGCACCTCTCGGTCGACCCGAACGGGCGTCTGTGCGGATGCGGACAGCGCGGGTGCATCGAGACCTTCTGCGGCGGTGGCGCCCTCGCCAAGGCGTGGGGACGACCGGGGGCTCTTCCCATCCGCGACATCTTCGACGCCGCGGACGCGGGTGACCCGCTGGCCCTCGCGCTGCGTGACGATCTCCACCACGGCGCGGCCGCCGCAGTGCGGGTGCTCGTGCTGTCGGCCGACGTCGAGACCGTGATCATCGGGGAGGCCTGACCGCGCTCGGCGGACGCCTCGAAGACGGAATCCGCGCGGCGCTGCATGCGGGCGCCGAGGCTTCGCCGTTCATGCGGTCGCTCCGGCTGGATGAGAGAATCGAACTGCTGTCCGCGGGGTCTCCCGCCGCCGCTTTCGGCGCCGCGCTCGTCGGCGCCTCCCTCACAGAGAAGGAGATCGTCCCGCATGGCTGAGGTCGTCATCGTCGAGAATGCCGAGGCCGCCGGTGAGTTGGTCGCCACAGAGATCGTCGAGTTGATCGACCGGCGTGCCGACGCGGTGCTCGGTCTCGCCACGGGCTCGACCCCGCTGCCCGTGTACCAGGCGCTGCGCTCGAAGCTCGCCGGCCGCGACGTCTCCCAGGTGCGCGGCTTCGCGTTGGACGAGTACGTGGGCATCGACCCGACCCACCCGGAGAGCTACCGCTCGGTCATCACGCGCGAGGTCGTCGAACCGCTCGGGCTCGACCCGCAGCGCATCCATGTGCCCAACGGCGCGCTCGCGACGATCCAGCACGCGGGCGACGACTACGAGGCCGCCATCGACGCGGCGGGTGGCGTCGATCTGCAGATCCTCGGAATCGGCACCGACGGGCACATCGGCTTCAATGAGCCCGGCTCGTCGTTCGCCTCCCGTACGCGCGTCAAGACGCTCACCGAGCAGACCCGCGAAGACAACGCCCGCTTCTTCGACTCGATCGACGACGTGCCGATGCACTGCATCACGCAGGGGCTCGGCACCATCCTGAAGGCGCGCCACCTCGTGCTGCTGGCCTTCGGTGCAGGCAAGGCCGAGGCCGTGGCCGGCGCCGTCGAAGGACCGCTCACGGCACTTCTGCCCGGCTCCGCGATCCAGCTCCACCCGCACGCGACGATCGTCGTCGACGAAGCCGCCGCGTCGCGCCTCTCGCTCGCCGACTACTACCGCTACACCTTCGCCAACAAGCCCGAGTGGCAGGGCATCTGACGCACGCCGAGCGTGCTCAGTCCTGCGCGAGCGCAGGCCACGCGATCGGCAGCAGGTGCTCTGTGCTCAGCGGTGCCAGGGCGAGCGTCGGGATGTCCCCTCCCGGGTGATCCAACGGAGTTCGGCGAGTTCGGCCTGGACGGTCACGGCCTCGGGATCGACGGTCGTCGCGAAAGCCTCTGCGACGACACGATGGCCCGGCTCGTTGGCGGCGGCCGAGGCGAACGTTCCCAGAGGTCGGAGGTCGCGCTCCTCCAGGAGCAGCCCCAGCTCTTCGTGGAGTTCGCGGATCAGCGTCTGGGCGGGGGACTCGCCGGGCTCGGGCTTTCCGCCCGGTTGCATGAAGGTCGTCGTGCCCTCCTTGCGGACGACGAGGACGCGCCCGTCGTCGTCGACGATCACAGCCGCGCTCACGTGGATGTCAGGCATCGAAGACCTTCCCTGGGTTGAGGATGCCGAGCGGATCGAACACCGCCGCGATCTGCCGCTGGAGGTGCCACTGGTCGTCTCCCAGCTCCTCGGCGAGCCAACGTCGCTTGAGCACGCCGATGCCGTGCTCTCCGGTGAGCGTCCCGCCGAGCCGGATGGCGGCGCGGAACAGGTCGTCTGCGGCCGCCCACACCTCTGGGGGGACCTCGGGTCCGTCGAACAGGAAGTTCGGATGCAGGTTGCCGTCGCCGGCATGGGCGACGGTCGGGATGCGCAGACCGTACTCCCGTTCGATACGGGCGATCTCGTCGAACATCGCGGGCATCGCGCTTCGCGGCACCGCGACATCTTCGATCAGGGAAGTGCCCAGCGACGCCATCGCCGCGTGCATCGACCGCCGGATCGCGAGTAGACGCTCTCCTTCGGTTCTGTCGTGCGAGACGACCGTGCTTCCGTCATGCGCTCGCAGGATGTCCGCGATCGCCTCTGCCTCGGCGCGCGCGGCGGGTCCGTCGGTCTGGATCGTGAGCTGCGCGGCGCCCGTCGTCGGCGCGGGAAGGGCGAGGAGCGCATGCACCGCCTCGAGGCTGGCGGCATCCATGAGCTCCATGATCGCCGGTTGCACCCCGGCTGCGGTCACGGCGGCCGACGCCGCAGCAGCCGCTCGGACACCGGGGAAGGTCGCAGCGATCGTGCACGTGTCGCCGGGGACCAGCCGACGCAGTTTGAGTGTCGCTCCCACCACGACCCCCAGAGTCCCCTCGGAGCCGACCACGAGCGCGGTGAGGTCCAGGCCGGTGACGCCCTTGACGCTGCGGTGGCCGAGGTGCAGCAGGCGACCGTCGGCGAGCACGAGATCGACGCCGAGGACGGCATCGCGCACGACACCGTACTTCGCGCACAGGAGACCGCCCGCACCTGTGGCGATGTTGCCGCCGACGGTGGAGATGTCTCGGCTGGCGGGGTCGGGGGCCCACCACAGCCCGTGGCGGCCGAGCTCGGCGTTGAGATCCGCATTCAAGATGCCCGGTTCGACGACGGCGAGCAGATCGTCGGCCCGTACCTCGCGGATCGCGGTCATCCGTCGCACGGACAGCACGATCTCGCCCGTTCCCGCATTGGCGGCGCCCGCCAGACCGGTGCCGGCCCCACGGACCACGACGGGAGTGCGCGTGGCGGTGGCGATGCGAAGGGTCTGCTGGACGTCTTCGACGCTCTCGGCATGGACGACCGCGACCGGGAGTCCTGCCGCCGCGTGACCGGAACGGTCGGCCCTCGCCTCCTCGAGCGATGCGCGGCTGGTGTCCACGAGCGCTCCGAGCGACTCCTGCAGCTGCGACAGCACGCTCACGTCAGGCGCTCACGACAGGGCGGTCACGACAGTGCGCGGCGGCCGCTGAGCACGCCGGCGACGACGGCGACGAGGGCGAAGGCGGTACCGATCAGAGCTTGCCCCATCGACCACCAGGCGATGGTGACGCCGACGTAGATCAGCAGTTCGACCGCGGCGCGGAGGAAGGGGTGCACCCGGAGCATGGCTCGGGGTGACAGGAAGAGCGCCCAGATCAGGACGACGATGACGGGAGCCCCGATCCCGATGATGATGTTCCACGGAAGCGACCAGCTGGCGAAGCCCCAGAGCGCGAGCGAAGCGACCGCGACCACCAGGACGATGGTGCGGACGATGTCGAGCGCGGTGATGGTCGGGCGCTCGACGCCGGGAACGGGTGCGGGATCCGAGGACATGGATCCAGTCTATTCGGCGGGCGGGGCGTCCTCAGCCGGAGCGGCAGGGGTCTCGGCGGACTCGGCCTCGACGGGAGCCGCGAGCGGCGCCGACTCGACGGCCTCAGGTGCAGGCGCGGACTCCGGCGCGGGTGCGGGTTCCGGCGCGGGTGCGGGCTCCGGTGCCGGCGCGGGCTCGGGTGCCGGAGCAGACTCGGGTGCCGGAGCCACGTCGACCGGTGTCGTCGTCGAGGTACCGGTCCCCACGTTCTCGACGGGCGCGAGAGGCGTCTCCGCGACAGCGGCCGGGTCCTGCGGCTCGTCGGTCGGAACGTCTTCGACCGGTCGCGTGGATTCGAGTGCCAGCAGGGTGGTGCTGGCCGAGGGGCCGATCTCGCCGTCGAGCAGATAACGGAAGGTCACCGTCGTCCGGCCGGCGAACAGGTATTGGAAGAGGCTCGGACGGAGGTCGATCGTCCCGAGCCCGGCGTCGTCGAGGACGATGCTGTCTCCGCCGCCGCTGCTTCCGTCCAGCAGTGCCTCGACCGTCGTGCCCGGTGCGCCGGTGACGGGGACGCTGTAGTGGACGGTCAGATCGTCGAACCAGATGGTGGCGAGATCCCAGGTCGGAGCCTCGGTGGGAACGGCCGGGTCCACGGGGTCCACAGGGTCCACGGGGTCGACCGGGTCCACGGGGTCGACCGGGTCCACGGGGTCGACCGGGTCCACGGGGTCGACCGGGTCCACGGGGTCCACGGGGTCGACCGGGTCCACGACTGGAGGAACGACGACCGGAGGAACCACGACCGGAGGGGCCACGACCGGTCCGGTCTGCTCCGCCGCCGGTTCGTTGGTCTCGTCTTCCACCGGGGTGACGGGCGCCTCCTCCGGAACGGTGACGGGCGGCTCGATGACGATCGGCTCGTCGAGGTTCATCGATTCATCGGGGCCGACATCGGATGTGATCGACGACGCATCCTGGTCGCCCGCGCTGGGGAGCGAGGTCGCGGGATCGGCACCCGTGAGCCCGGGGATGATGGTGGCTGCGGCGACGACACCCGCGACGACGAGCGCCGCGGATCCGGCTCCGACGAGGGCGCCGATTCCGGTGAACACGCCACCAGCGGCTCCTGCTCCGGCCGCACCGGCTGCACCGCCTCCTGCGGCACCTCCCGCGCTGCTGCCGGCTCCGCCGGCCGTTCCGCCGCCGGAGCCATGGGCGCCGGACGTGCTGCCCGCGGTCACGGCAGGGCCCGACACATCACCGCCGAACACCGCCCCGGGATGTCGGAGGGCATCGCGGCGAGTGCGACGATCGGCGTGCCTGCACCCTGCAGCGTCGCGAGATACCCCGAGGCGCCGGTGACGCCCAGCACGAGCGGCAGCAGCACGAGTGCGAGACGCTTCGAGACGTCTTTGGCCTCGGCGGCCACGATCATGCATCGTGCGCACTCGTCGAGGTGCAGTTCGAGGCGCTTGAGGTCGCGTGTGCTGAGGTTTCCTCGTGAGTATGCGCCGAGGTGCTCGATGGTCCACTGACATTCGGAGCCCTCGGCCGCACTGCGCAGGTGTGCTTGGACCCAGGCTTCGCGCAGGCCCTCGCGTGCACGGAACGCGAGCTGCGACACGGCGCCGGACTTCATCCCGAGGAGACGGCCGACCTCCTGGGGCTTCATCTGCTCGATCTCGGTGTACCAGAGCACTTCCTGCCAGCGGGAGGGAAGACTCCGGAACGCCTGCGCGGTGAGGCTCCGATCGAGAGCCTCGTTCTCGGCCTGATCGGTCGTCTCGGGATCGGCCACCGAGTCGAGCTCGTCGATCGCGGTCTCGCGGCGTGCGCGCCCCCAGCCTGCGGCGGTGTTGCGGATGCTCGTGAACAGATAGGCGCGGAAGGAGCCGTTCGGTCCGCCGCCCTTGATGATCGCCTGGTAGATGCGGGTGTACGCCTCCTGCACCAGGTCGTCGGGATCGATCGACGAGGTGATCGATCGCGCGACGGCGATGCCGGAAGGATAGTGTCGCCGCCAGAGTTCACCGAACGCCCCCGTGTCGCCCGAGCGGGCGCGGAGGATCAGGTCGGCATCGCCGATCGGCTGGTCGTCTGTCGTGTTCTCTTCGTGCACAATCATCCATCTGTCGCGGGGCGCGGATGCGTCTCTACAGGGGAGACGCGGGAAAGCGCCGCTTATCACGCGACTTCTCCATTCTCTCGCGAATCTCCCAGGGAAGCCACCTTTCGCGACAATTCCGAGACGATGCCCGGCTTCGCGAGCCCGCCGATCCGGGGTCCATGCGACCGGCGTCGGACGTTCTCGAAGGATTTTCACGAAGTCGCGTAATGAACCGTGGGGGTCGTCGTCTCATCCCATGGAGACAGCCATACGAACTCCTCCGGGGGCGGAGTTCAGGCGCTGGTGCGAGCGGCAACTGCACCGGTCGGGTGGGTCGGGAACCTCGGGGGAGGAGTCCTCGCCCGCCCAGCTCTGAAGAGGGAACGGGGCCGCCGCTCTGGGGAACGGTGGCCCCCCGTTCCGTCGGGATGGGGTTCGACAGGACTTCTCGAAGAATTTTCGAGAAATCGCGTAATGAATCGATGAGGCTGCCGTCTCATCCCATAGAGACAGCCGTACGAACTCCTCCGGGGGGCGGAGTTCAGGCGCTGGTGCGAGGGGCAACTGCACCGGCCGGGTGGGTCGGGAACCTCGGGGGAGGAGTCCCGGCCCCCCTTCTCTGGAGGGGGAACGGGGTCGCCGATCTGGGGAACGGCGACCCCCCGCCCTCGACACGCACGACCGGAGAGCGCAGAGCTGCGCGTCGCGCGAATGCGTGCTCGTTCAGCCGAGCAGCTTTGGTCCCGACCACACACGCGCGATGCGCAGTTCCGCATCCATCAGCACGGCGTCGCCGAGCATCCCGGGGCGCAGGCTCCCGAGCGCGGCCTCCCGTCCGATCGCTCTCGCCGGCGTCTCCGTCAAGGCACGCACGCCCTCGACCAGGGGCACGCCCGCAGCGACCGCGCGCTGCAACGCGACGTCCTGCGTGAGGGTCGATCCCGCGATCGAGCCGGTGTCGTCCGCCCGTGCCACGCCGTCTTCGACCGTGACGCTCACGGCACCGAGGTCGTAATGACCGTCGGCACTGCCCGCGGCGGCCATCGCATCGGTGATCAGCGCCACGCGACCAGGGGCGGCGTCGAACACCAGCTTGACCACGTGGGGGTCGAGGTGCACGTCGTCGGCGATGGCCTCGAGCACGACCCGATGGTCGGCGGCTGCGGCGAGCACCGGCCCCGGAGCGCGGTGGTGGATACCGGGCATCGCGTTGAACGCGTGGGTGAGGATCGACGCTCCCGCTTCGAACGCGGCGACCGCCATCTCGGCATCCGCGTCGGTGTGCCCGACCGCGGCAGCGGATCCGGCAGCGACGATCCGCCGGATGGCGTCGAGTCCGCCGGGGAGCTCCGGCGCGATCGTGACCTGCCGCACCGTCCCGCGTCCGGCCTCCAGCAGCCGCTCGACGTCGGCGGCGTCGGGGTGACGCAGCAGCGAGGGCTCGTGGGCGCCGTGATGGCCGGGGTCGAGGAAGGGCCCCTCGAGGTGAGAGCCAAGGATGTCGGCGTCGGTGTCGGTCAGATCCGCGATGGTGGCCACGCTTCGCGCCAGTTCGTCCAGCGGTGCCGTCACGAGTGACACGACCGCGCGGGTGGTCCCGTGTGCACGGTGCAGCTCTCGCGCGGTGCGGATCGCCTCGACGCCGTCGTCGAACGACGCCCCGGCACCGCCGTGCCCGTGGATGTCGATGAAACCGGGAGTGAGCACGGCGCCGGGACCCGCGACCGCGGCGGCATCGATCACCTCATCGGCCGGATCCCACGTCGAGCCGGTTCCGCGGGCGGTGACGATGCCGCCTTCGATGCGCACCCACCCGTCGTCGAGGCTCTCGCCGCGGTCGATGATCCGCGCGGAGTGGATGACCAGCGAACCGGTCGGGAAGGAATGGGTGCTCAACGTGCGCTCCAGGGGATCTCGTCGGCGGGATGGAACTCGACCCCTTCAGCCTTCCACAGGGGCGCGAGCGATCCGACGCGCACACGGAACGACGCCCACACTCGATCGGGAGCCTCTCTCGGCGACCACGCGACCTCGGCCTGGGCCGCGGCCCGGGGAACACCAGCTGCTCGACCTCGCCGAGCGTGCGCGTGGTCTCGGACCACAGCGGCGCCTCGATGCCGAGGATCGCGGACTCCGGTACGTCGAGGATCGCGGTCGGCTCCCACTCGTAGGCGGTGCGGACGTCGATGACCGCGGCCCACGTGAGTCCGAGCGGGAAGTCATCGGTGTACTTCATGTCGAGGTAGGTGACGTTCGCGGCGGACATGATCAGTGCCCCTCCGCGCTCGACGAAGTGGGCCGCCTCCTCGGCATGCGCACCTGCGGGGGTGGTCATCCCCCAGTACTGTCCGACCGTGCCCTCGGCGATACCCGCCGCTGATCCCATCTCGTGCCACGCGATCGGGATCTTCCCTGCCTCGACGACGATCTCCGTCGCGCGTTCGGCGAACAGGTCGAAGTCGGCCTGAGGCGTCCCGAGCGATTCGTCGCCCCCGATGTGGATGTACGGGCCGGGGGTCATCTCTGCCAGCTCGCGTACGACGTCGCGGACGAATCCGTAGGTGCGCTCCTCGTGGATGCGAACGCTGGAATGCCCGACGCCCCACCCCAGGTACGGTTTCCCGGCCTCGGGCAGCGGCTGTTCGAGGCGCTGCGAGTCGGCGACGAGGGTGTCGTTGAGGACCGGGGCCTCCACGAGTTCGGGATAGGCCACTCCGATCGCATGCGTGTGCCCCGGCAGGTCGATCTCGGGGATGACGATCATGTGCCGCGACGCCGCATACGCGACGATCTCACGGTAGTCGTCCTTCGTGTAGAAGCCTCCGGGGTGGCCGTCGACGGAGCTGCCGGCGGACAGCTGCGTCAATCGCGGCCACGAGTCGATGTGCACACGCCACCCCTGATCGTCGCTGAGGTGCAGGTGCAGGTGGTTGAGCTTGAGGGCGCTGGTGCTGTCGATGAACCTCTTCACGTCGTCCACACCGAAGAAGTGCCGTGCCACATCGAGCATCACACCGCGCCGAGGGAAGCGTGGCGAGTCCGCGACGTCCGCACCGAGAACGCTCCAGCCGGTGTCGTCCTGCCGCAGCAGTTGCAACAGTGTCTGGACACCGTAGAAGAGGCCGGCCTCGTCGGCGCCGATGATGACCGCGCGCTCGCCGACCTCGAGCGTGTAGCCCTCCGGTGCCGAGGATTCCGGATCCACGAACAGCTCGATCTCCGCAGGCGCCGTCTCGACAGGGGTGAGACGGATGCCGGTGCGCCGCTCCACCGCGGCGAGCAGCTGGGCCGCCGCCGGCGAGTGGCCGAGCACGCGCGTCGTCGCGGTGATCGGCATCCGTCCCTCCCGTGCGATGGCGGAGACGGGCGCTGGTACGAGCGGGAGAGGATGAGGAAGGACCATGAACAAAACCTACCGGCCGTGATCGTCGAGCGGAATGGGGAAGTCGAATCGATTCTGCGACCAGGGCCGAAACGGCAGCGTTCCCGTGGGCCGACATCCGCTATGCTCGTACTCGTCGCGACTGGCGTCTGGGTGGACTACCACCGGGGAGCGACTGACCACGGAATTCGACCGCGCGCCTGGGCCGATAGGAACACCCCTTCGAATCCGTCGTCAAAGGAGCATGTCACCATGACCGACCGTTACTTCAACGCCCCGCTCGCCGAAGTCGATCCGGAGATCGCCGAGGTGCTCGACCGGGAGCTGAAGCGCCAGCAGACCTTCCTCGAGATGATCGCGTCCGAGAACTTCGTTCCCGTCTCGGTGCTGCAGTCGCAGGGTTCCGTGCTCACGAACAAGTACGCCGAGGGGTACCCCGGACGCCGGTACTACGGCGGCTGCGAAGAGGTCGACGTCGCGGAGTCCCTCGCGATCGAGCGGGCGAAGAGCCTGTTCGGCGCGGAGTTCGCGAATGTGCAGCCGCATTCCGGCGCCTCCGCCAACGCGGCCGTCCTGCACGCGATCGCGCGCCCCGGCGATACGCTGCTCGGTCTCTCCCTCGACCAGGGCGGTCACCTCACGCACGGCATGAAGATCAACTTCTCCGGCCGGCTCTACGACATCGTCGCCTACGGCGTCGACCCCGAGACCTCGACCATCGACATGGCAGAGGTGCGTCGCCTCGCGATCGAGCACAAGCCGAAGGTCATCATCGCCGGCTGGTCGGCATATCCGCGCACGATGGACTTCGCGGCGTTCCGCGAGATCGCCGACGAGGTGGGCGCCCTGCTCTGGGTCGACATGGCGCACTTCGCCGGACTGGTCGCCGCAGGGCTCCACCCGAACCCGGTGCCGCACGCCCATGTCGTCTCCTCGACCGTGCACAAGACCATCGGCGGCCCCCGCTCGGGCTTCATCCTCACGAACGACGCCGAGCTCGCGAAGAAGATCAACTCCGCCGTGTTCCCCGGCCAGCAGGGCGGTCCGCTCATGCACGTGATCGCCGCCAAGGCGACCGCGTTCAAGCTCGCAGGAACCCCGGAGTTCAAGGAGCGTCAGGAGCGCGTGCTGCGCGGCGCGAAGCTCATCGCCGAGCGCCTGTCGCAGCAGGATGTGAAGGACGCCGGCATCGCCGTGCGTTCGGGCGGCACCGACGTGCACCTCGTACTGGTCGATCTGCGCGACGCCGAGGTCGACGGCAAGCAGGCAGAGGACCTCCTCCACGACATCCACATCACGGTCAATCGCAACGCCGTGCCGAACGACCCCCGGCCGCCGATGGTGACCTCGGGCCTGCGCATCGGCACCCCGGCGCTCGCGACCCGCGGGTTCGGGGATGCCGAATTCACCGAGGTGGCCGACATCATCGCGCTCGCGCTGCTCCCCGGGGCCGACGTCGAGTCGCTGCGCACCCGCGTCGATGCTCTCGCCGCGTCGTTCCCGCTGTACCCCGACCTGCAGCAGTAGCCCCTCGCCTCGCCCGCCCCTCGCCTCTGTCGCGAGCGCGCGGGACGCTGCCGAGTGCACGGCTTGTCCACGCGAACAGGCCGTGCACTCGACGAGGAACCGTGCGCTCGGCGGAGACGACAGGGCGTATGACGCACGACGGAAGGAAGAGACATGACCGCGAAGATCCTGGACGGGAAGGCCGCATCGGCCGCCATCCGCGCAGAGCTGACCGAGCGCGTCGCTGCGCTGAAGGACAAGGGCATCACGCCGGGCATCGCCACCGTGCTGGTGGGCGGCGATCCGGCATCGCAGCTGTACGTGGGCATGAAGCATCGGCAGTCCGAGGCGATCGGGATGAACTCGATCCAGCGCGAACTGCCCGCCGACGCGACGCAGGCCGAGGTCGAGGCGTTGATCGACGAGCTCAACGCCGACCCCGCATGTCACGGCTACATCATCGTGCAGCTGCCGCTGCCGAAGCACCTCGACACCGATGCGATCCTCGAGCGGATCGACCCCGCGAAGGACGCGGACGGCCTGCACCCGACGAACCTCGGACGCCTGGTGCTCAACGTCAACGGGCCGATCCACACGCCGCTGCCCTGCACGCCGCGCGGCGTGATCGAGCTGCTGCTGCGCAACGACTACGACCTCAGGGGCACGCACGTGGTCGTCGTCGGCCGTGGCGTCACGATCGGCCGTTCGATCGGGCTGCTGCTGACCCGCCGCGAACTGAACGCCACGGTGACCCTCACCCACACCGGCACGGTCGACATGCCGCGATACCTGCGTGAGGCCGACGTGATCGTCGCCGCGGCGGGCGTCAAGCACCTGATCCGGCCCGAGGACGTGAAGCCAGGAGCAGCAGTGCTCGACGTCGGCGTGACCAGGGAGACCGACGCCGAGACGGGCAAGAGCCTGGTGTTCGGTGATGTGGCACCCGGCGTCGCCGACGTCGCGGGATACATCTCTCCGAACCCCGGTGGCGTCGGCCCCATGACCGTCGCACTGCTCATGACGAACGTCGTGGAGGCGGCGGAACGACTCGTCTGACGCCCGCGCGAGGGCGGATCGGGGTCAGCCGAGTTCGTCGAGCATCCGACGCTGCTCCGGCGTCAGGCCGTCCTTCAACTCCTCGCGGGCGGCGGCCGTCTCGCGGGTCTCCGCTGCGGACGGGGTCGCGGCGGGAGCGGGTTCCGTGCCCCGACCCCGGACGCGAGCCTGCACGGAGTCGTAGATCTCTCCGGCCTTCGCGCGCATCCTGTCGTCGATCTGGTCGTAGATCATCCAACCGAACAGCAGCGCGAGCGGCGGAAGCACGAAAGCCCAGAAGCCCGACGCCCGCACGCCGCTCAGCCACACGGTGAGTACCCAGATGACGAGCTCGACGAGATACACGAGCACGTATTGGACGACCTTCTCGCCGGTCTTCGTGCGCTCGGCGGCGGACTTCGCGGCGGATCTGCGGAAAGCTCCCGCCAGCAGCGGCTTCACGAACAGCGCGGCCAGGGTCAGGATGACGCCCGCCCACAGGGCGTTCCACCCGACCGAGACGCCCGGCAGCAGCAGCCCGATCAACAGCAGCACGGCGACATCGAACACGTAGAGGGCGGCGAACCGGACGATTCCGTTCTTCATGCGACCAGCGTCCCACATCCGTGCAGGGTGGTCGAGGACGACGGGTCAGAGCGCGCGGTACAGATCCCAGGAGCGCCGGCTCGCCTCCGCGACCGCGCGCACCTGCGCAGGGTCCTCCCGGATCCATTCCGTTCCCGGCCGATGCAGTTCGGAGACCGCGTCGGCGCCCAGGAGGTACTCGCGCCGGAATTCGGCCTGGACGGCATCGAGTTCGAGCGCCGCCTCCACGGCCTGGTCGGCGAGCTCTCGGAACCGCGCACCCGCGGCACGGATCTCCTGGCTGCCGAGATAGGGCGTGTTGAGCGCCACGGCGTCCGGCTGCTCGACGCGGAACCCGGCACGATGCGCGTCTGCGAGCGCGCGAAGTCGCTCCGGGTCCATGGTCGGAGGGTCCGCCGGATCTCGTTCGTCGCCGCGAGGGTCTCCGCGGTTGGACAGGGCGACGACGGCGGGGAGTCGGTCTTCCGGCGCGCGTGCGACGTCGACCGCGCCATCCCTGGTCGTGGTCGTGTTCATGGTGTCGTGGAACGACAAGCGCGTGAAGCGGCCGCCGACCCGCAGCTTCGCGGCGATGAAGCGTTCGGTGAGAGCGTCTCTCGTGCGCTCGTAGACGCCGAGACCGCGCTCGCCGACCTCGACGAACGCGTGCACCAGGCGCTGCAGTTCGGCGTCGTCCCCGGCACCGCCAGGATCGGGAAGAAGGAGAACGTGACAGGGCGGATCGCATCCACGCCGGAGAGATCCACCTTCTGCCAGGGGCCGGCAGCGCGGGTGCGTTCGATGGCTGTCGTCAGGTCGGCGGCGATGTCGGCCGGACGCGCGCGGTTGGGGTCGCGGACGAGGCGAGGATGAGGGTTGATGACGGCGACGATGCGGCGGTCCCGCTGCGCCCACTCCCGCACGATCGCCGCGGTGGCGACGTCGGTGAAGTCGTACTGCAGCCGTCGGGTGAGCGCGGGGGAGAGGAGGGGCACCAGCTCCTCGGGGATGCGCGCACCCGCATGAGGCGCGCTGACGAGCACGTCGGCCTCGGCGATGGCCTCGTCGAGAGTGCGACTGTCGCTGTCGGCGAAGACCGTGATCTCGTCGGCCGTGAAGGTGCGTCCTGCGGGGATGAGGTCCAGGTCGCTCATGCGCTCATGCTAGCCGTGGCCTCGCCGGCGGGTCAGCCCTGCGCGTGGAGGGTGCTCTCGATCCCGCTGATGCGGGCCCGGTCGTCGAATCGGAAGGTCGCCGTACCCGACGAGTCCGACACCGTGGCTCCGGAGAAGGCCTCGTCGGTCCAGGTGAGGGTCCAGTTCGCGAGGCGCGCGAGATCCCAGACGGACGTGCGTGCGTCGGGGAGGTTCACGCCGGCGAGGACGCGAGGCAGCGCGACGACCGCATCGGCGACGGTGAGCGGGGCGAGCGGAGCATCGAGAAGGAACACCGCGCGCGTTCCGTTGCCCACGGGCGCCGAGTAGTACGGCGAGCGCCCGGTGAGTTCCACGGCCACACCTCCGACCGCGTGAGCGGCCTGAGCGATCCAGTCGTCGTCGCCCGATGCGTCGGCGGGGAACGGCACCTCCGACGTCGTGAGCTCTGCGATGCCGTGCTCGGTGCCGTAGGTGTGCAGCTGGCCGGCGACACCCTGCGCGTCTCCGCTGGGGTGCGCCCAGGCCCACAGCAGCGATCGGGGTCTCGGTGCGATCGTCGCGATCAGGTGCGCGCGCGTGACCAGCTGACGCGTGGGGTCGGCGTTCGCCGTGAACGTCAACGTCCCCGCTGCCATGTCGGCGTCCCAGCGGTGTTCGCCGAGAGCGTCGGCGGCAGCGGAGAAGGCGTCCTGTCGGAGGGCGACGAACAGGGCGGCACGGTCGGCGAGAGGCTGGAGCGCGGCGAAGGTCATGCCCACAGTCTCGCCGGGAATGCTATGAATCCGCTAGTTCACCCGAGGTCGCCACGGCCTACTCCGGGCGTCCCATCCGCCACACGGCAGGCACCAGCAGGGTGAGCAGAGCGACCGCGGCGCCCGGCGGCTGCGCGTTCGAGGCGCGCACCCGACCCGCTGGGTCAGTAGCTGGCGCGGGTGCTTCCGTCCGTGCGGATGAACCGTGCGGCCAGCGCCTCGGAGGCGCGCGCCAGGAGGGCGACGTCGGCGCCAACCGCCACGAAGTCGGCGCCCGCGGCGAGGTACGCATCCGCGGCCGCAGGATCGAACGCGTTCACCCCGACCGGTTTGCCGGCAGCGGTGACCGCCGAGAACACCGAGGACACGGCCGCGGTCACATCGGGATGGGTCTGCTGACCGAGCAGCCCCATCGAGGCGGAGAGATCGGAGGGACCGACGAACACCGCGTCGACGCCGTCGACCGCGGCGATCTCGGCCGCCGCCTCGACACCCGCCGCCGTCTCGATCTGCACGGTGAGGGAGGTGTGCTGCGCGGACTCCTGCAGATAGCGATCGATGCGGTTCCACCGTGCACTGCGGGCCAGGGCGCTGCCCACCCCGCGGACCCCTGCCGGGGATACCGGGTCGCGGCGACAGCGGCGCGCGCTTCGTCAGCGGAGGACACCATCGGCACGATCAGGTTCTGCGCGCCGAGATCGAGGATCTGCTTGATCGCGACCGCATCGTTGGAGGGCACGCGCACCAGCGGTGCGATCGGATACGCGGCGACGGCCTGGAGCTGCAGGAGCACGGATTCGAGAGTGTTCGCCGAGTGCTCCATGTCGATCAGCAGCCAGTCGAGCCCCGACCCTGCGGCGACCTCGGCCAGGAGCGGGCTGCCCGAGCACACCCACATCCCCACGAACGGGTGATCCGCGCCTGCGAGCTGCTCGCGGAAGGAAGGGTCTAGACGAAGCGGCATGCGATTGTTCCCATCGGTCCGTAATCGCACAGCACCTCATCGCCACGCGACACCCACATCGGGCGCGTGAACGATCCTGCCAGGATGATCTCGCCGGCTTCGAGACGCGCGCCGTGCTGATGGAACTTGTTCGCCAGCCACGCCACGCCGGTCGCCGGGTGACCCAGCACCCCGGCGGCCACGCCGGTCTCCTCGATCTCGCCGTTGCGCGAGAGCACGCCAGGCACCCACCGCAGGTCGATCTCGTCCGGACGCTTGTGCACCGTGCCGAGCACCATGGCCCCGTAGGCCGCGTTGTCGCTGATCGTGTCGACGATCGTGCGGCCCTCGAGCTCGATGTGCGAGTTCAGCACCTCGAGGGCCGGCACGGCATAGTCGATCGCGGCGAGGGCGTCTTCGAGCGTGCAGTCCGGACCCTCGAGAGGCTCTTTGAGCACGAAGGCGAGCTCGACCTCGATGCGCACGTTCGAGAAGTGGTCGACCGGGATCTCGGCACCGGACTCGTACACGGTGTCGTCGAACATCACGCCGTAGTCGGGCTCGGTGATACCGGTCGCCTGCTGCATCGCCTTCGACGTCAGGCCGATCTTGCGACCGACGAGCCGGCGCCCTGCCGCGATCTGCGAGTCGCGCCAGACGCCTTGGATCCCATACGAGTCCTCGACCGTCGCCTCCGGGAAACGCGCGGTGATACGGGGGATCACCGCGTGCGCGCGGTCGGCCTCGGCGAGCTCCGCCGCGATCTGGGTGATGGTCTCCGCTGACAGCATCCGAGCCTCCTTAGAGCTGGTGGCCCAGCTTGTACTCGCCCTGCTTGTACTCGGGCATCGACTTCTCGCCCTCGTCCGCGCGGGTGTAGGAGAAGCCGTCGGCGCCGATGGTCACCGCCATCTCGCTCGAATCGGTGCGCGCGATCACCGGCTGCGGGTTGCCGTCGAGGTCGAGCACGAGTGAAGCGTCGGTGTACCAGGAGGGGACGACCGGGGTGCCCCACCAGTCACGGCGCTGGTTGTCGTGCACGTCCCACGTGACGACCGGGTTGTCGGGGTCGCCCGTGTAGTAGTCCTGCGTGTAGATCTCGACGCGGTGGCCGTCGGGGTCGCGCAGGTACAGGTAGAAGGCGTTCGAGACGCCGTGGCGACCCGGACCGCGCTCGATCGCGTCGGAGCGGCGGAGCGCCCCGAGCTTGTCGCAGATCGCGAGGATGTTGTGCTTCTCGTGCGTGGCGAAGGCGACATGGTGCATGCGGGGCCCGTCGCCACCGGTGGCTGCGGTGTCGTGCACCGTGGGCTTGCGGCGCATCCACGCGGCGTACACGGTGCCCTCGTCGTCCTGGATGTCCTCCGTCACGCGGAAACCGAGGTCCTGGTAGTGCCGCACGGCGCGGGGCACGTCGGGGGTCACCTGGTTGAAGTGGTCGAGGCGCACGAGCTCACCCGGGGTGTGCAGGTCGTACCGCCAGGACAGGCGCTCGACGTGGTCGGTGGCATAGAAGAACTCGTACGGGAAGCCGAGCGGATCGACCACACGCACCGAGTCGCCGATGCCCTTCACGAAGCCGTTCTCGTTGCGGCGCACGTCGCATCCGAGTTCGGTGTAGAACTCCACGGCGCGGTCGAGGTCGTCCGTCGAGCGCACACGATAGGAGAATGCCGCGACGGCGGCGATCGGGCCCTTGCGCAGTACGAGGTTGTGGTGGATGAACTCCTCGGTCGACCGCAGGTAGATCGCCTCGTCGTCCTCTTCGGTCACGTAGAGACCGAGGATGTCGACGTAGAACTGGCGCGAAGCGGCCAGGTCGGTCACCACGATCTCCATGTACGCGCAGCGCAGGATGTCGGGCGGGGTGGCCTTCGGAGTCGCGACGGGGTTGTCGGACTGGATCGGTGCCTCCTGCGACACGTAGTAGCCGGAGGAGGTGAGGGTCTTTGCCGTCTTGTCGGTCATGTCAGCGTCCTTGCTTCTTCCTGCGGTGGGTCAGTTCTTGCCGAAGGTCGGGTTGTGTGCGGGCCCGAGCGTGATGTGCACGCTCTGCTGGTCGGTGTAGAAGTCGATCGAGCGGTAGCCGCCCTCATGACCGAGGCCCGAGGCCTTCACGCCGCCGAACGGGGTGCGGAGGTCGCGCACGTTGTTGCTGTTCAGCCACACCATCCCGGCCTCGACCGACTGCGCGAAGTTGTGCGCACGCTTGAGGTCGTTCGTCCAGATGTAGGCGGCGAGCCCGTACTTGGTGTTGTTCGCGAGCGACAGCGCCTCTTCATCGGAGTCGAAGGGCGTGATCGCCACGACCGGACCGAAGATCTCCTCCTGGAAGATCCGGGCGTCGGGGGAGACATCGGCGAACACGGTCGGCGCGACGAAGTTGCCCTCGTCGAAGCCCTCGGGGCGACCGCCGCCGGCGACCAGGCGTCCCTCGCCCTTGCCGATCTCGACATAGCTCATCACCTTGTCGTAGTGCTCGGGGTGCACGAGCGCGCCGACCTCGGTCTCGGGGTCGTGCGGGTAGCCGACCTTGACGCGCTTCGCCTGAGCGGCATACCGCTCGACGAACTCCTCGTAGATCGAGCGCTCGACGAGGATGCGCGACCCCGCCGTGCAGCGCTCGCCGTTGAGGGAGAAGACGCCGAAGATCGTGGCGTCCACGGCAGCCTCGAGGTCGGCGTCGGCGAAGACCACGGCCGGCGACTTGCCACCGAGCTCCATCGACAGGCCCTTGAGGAACGGGGCGGCGTTGCCGAAGATGATCTGTCCGGTGCGGCTCTCGCCCGTGAAGGAGATGAGCGGCACGTCGGGGTGCTTGACGAGTGCGTCGCCCGCATCCTCGCCGAGACCGTTCACGAGGTTGAAGACGCCCTTCGGGAGTCCCGCCTCTTCGAAGATGCCCGCCCACAGCGAGGCGGAGAGCGGCGTGAACTCGGCAGGCTTGAGGACGACCGTGTTGCCGGTCGCGAGAGCGGGTCCCAGCTTCCAGGACTCGAGCATGAACGGCGTGTTCCACGGCGTGATGAGGCCGGCGACCCCGATCGGCTTGCGGTTGACGTAGTTCATCTGACGGCCGGGCACCTTGAAGGCGTCATCGGACTGGGCCACGATCAGGTCGGCGAAGAAGCGGAAGTTCTCGGCGGCGCGACGAGCCTGGCCCAGTGCCTGGGTGATCGGCAGGCCGGAGTCGTAGGACTCCAGCTCGGCGAGGCGCGCATCGCGGGACTCGACGATGTCGGCGATCCTGTGCAGGACACGCGAGCGCTCGCGGGGGAGCATGCGCGGCCATGGTCCCTCGTCGAAGGCGCGCTTCGCTGCGGCGACCGCGAGCTCGATGTCGGCCTTCTTGCCGGCGGCGGCCGTCGTGTAGGTCTGGTTCGTCACCGGGTCGAGCACGTCGAACGTGTCGCCGTCGATGGAGTCGACGAACGCGCCGTCGATGTAGTGCTGGATGTGGTCCGGGAGGTCGGCGGGGATGCGCGAATCGGTCATGAGAGGTCTCCGGTCGTCTGGGCTGAGATCGTCTGGGCGGAACGGGTGTGCAGCGCATCGAGGAACGCGTCCATGGTGCGCCAGCGGTGGTTGCGGGCGGCGAGCTCGATCTCGAGCGGGTCTGCGTCCGCGCGGATGAGCTCGAGGATCTCGGTGTGCTCCTCGACCGAGTGCTGGGCTCGTCCGGGGACCGACGCGAAGGTCGAATCGCGGATGGCCGACAGCCGTGACCAGCCGCGGTGCACGAGGTCGAGGAGATGCGGGTTGGGGCACGGCTCGAACAGGACCGAGTGGAACTGGCGGTTGAGTTCGGTGAATGCGTGCGCGTCGAGGTGGTCGAGCATCTGCGACATCCGCTCGTTGATGCGGGCGGCCTCGTCCAGGGCGTCCTCGTCGAGGAACGGGGCGGAGAGCGCGGTCGCCGACCCCTCGACGAGCCCGAGGGTCTGCATGGTGTGCGCGTACTCGCTCTCGTCGACGAGCGTCACACGCGCTCCGACGTTGCGCTCGAAAGTCACCAGCCCCTCCGCTTCGAGGCGACGGATCGCCTCGCGCACCGGGACGACGCTCATCTTCAGGTCATCGGCGAGAGAACCCAGCACCAGGCGATACCCGGGACTGAACATGTGCCCGGTGATGCGGGAGCGGATCCAGTCGTACGCGACCTCGGACTTGCTGGCGGACGTGGTCGTCATCGCGTGCCGCCCGTCGCCGCCTCGTAGCGTGCTCGCCACTCCGCGTTGAGCGGGAAGAGACCGTCGACCGGATGCCCGGCGGCAACCTGTTCGGCGATCCAGGCGTCTTCGATCTCCTGCGCCACGGCGTCCGCAGCGACCTCTGCCGCCAGGGACGGCGGGATGACGATCACGCCGTCGCTGTCGCCGACGATGATGTCGCCGGGCTGCACGGTCGCACCGCCGCAGGAGATGGTGACGTCGACGTCCCACGGCACGTGCTTGCGTCCGAGCACGGAGGGATGGGCCCCCTGCGAGAACACCGGCAGCCCGATCTCGGCGACCGCATCGAAGTCGCGCACGCCGCCGTCTGTCACGACACCGGCCGCGCCCCTGGTCTTCGCGCGCAGGGCGAGGATGTCGCCGAGGGTGCCGGTGGTGGCATCGCCGCGCGCTTCGATCACGATGACCTCGCCGTCTTCCACCGCGTCGAACGCGCGCTTCTGCGCGTTGTAGCCGCCGCCGTGCGAACGGAAGAGGTCTTCGCGGAAGGGGACGAAGCGCGCAGCGTCTTCGCGGTGCCGACGATCTTGCGGCCGGGGATGTTGACGGACACGCCGTCGACGAAGCAGGAGTGGTGGCCGCGCTTGCGCAGCTGCGCCGAGAGCCCGGCCGTCGGAGCCTCGAGGAGCAGGGCTCGCAGTTCGGGGGAGAGGCGTGAGGGGGCAGGAATCGCCGTATCGGCAGGAGGGCGCGCGGCGTTCTCTGACCCCTCACCGGTGGTGGGTGCGAGCCCGGCGGCCTCGGCCGAGCCCCAGGCCTCGGTGCGCTGCAGATCGTCCACGGCGGGCAGGGACCCGAGGTCCGCGTCGAACGGGATCTCGCCCTGGGTCACGGTGGTGACCAGACGCCCGGAGGTCGGAGCGCCAGGAGCATCAGGCGCATCCACCTCGACCTCGACGACATCGCCCGGCACGATGACCGAGGACCCCGCCGGCGTGCCGGTGAGGATGACGTCGCCCGGTTCGAGCGTGAAGTGCTGGGAGAGGTCGGCCACGAGCTGTGCGAGCGGGAAGATGAGTCCGGCTGTCGTGTCGTCCTGACGCAGCTCGCCGTTGACCCACGCCCTGACCCGCAGGGCCGTGGGGTCGACCGTGCGGGCGTCGATGAGCTCGGGGCCGAGGGGTGTGTAGCCGTCGCCGCCCTTGGAGCGGACGTTGGAGCCCTTGTCGTTCGCGCGCAGGTCGTACAGGCCGAGGTCGTTCGAGGCCGTGACCGCGCCGACATGGGCCCAGGCCTCGTCGAGCGACACGCGGCGCGCGGCCGTGCCGATCACCAGGGCGATCTCGCCTTCGAACGCGAGCAGTTCGGTTCCGGCCGGCCGTTCGACCGTGCCGCCGGAGACGCCGAGGGAACTCGCCGGCTTGAAGAAGTAGGAGGGGGATGCCGGGCGCCGACCGCGCTGATCGGCACGGGAGGCGTAGCTCAGATGGATCGCGATGATCTTGCCGGGGCGGTGGAGTGTTTCCGTCACGGGGCGCCTCCTCGCGCTCGTCTGCGGTGTATTGCGGACGCCTTGTGCGTCGTATTCGAAATCATATATCATCGGTTCACCCCTCGGCAAGCACTTCGGGTTCACTCCCGATGCGCGCCGTGACAATGCGGTCACAATCAAAGGAGACACCCCATGAGCGGGCAGTCACAGGATGGGTTCACGCCCACCGGAACCATCGCGACAGCGGCTGATCGCCGTCGAGTCGTGTTCGCCACCGTCGTCGGAACCACGGTCGAGTGGTACGACTTCTTCATCTACGCGACAGCGGTCGGACTCGTGTTCGGGCAGCTGTTCTTCGAGCCGCTCGGCGCGGACAGTGCGCTGATCGCGTTCGCCACCGTCGGTGTGAGCTTCCTCTTCCGCCCGCTCGGCGCCTTCCTCGCCGGGCACTACGGAGACAAGCTCGGACGCAAGACCGTCCTGATGTGGACGCTCATCCTGATGGGGGCGGCGACCGCGCTCATCGGGCTCCTGCCCACGTACGAGACCATCGGCCTCACGGCACCGATCCTGCTCGTGCTCCTGCGCATCATCCAGGGCATCTCGGCCGGTGGCGAGTGGGGCGGCGCCGTGCTCATGGCCGTCGAGCACGCACCGCGCAAGAGGCGGGGCATCTTCGGCGCATCGCCGCAGATCGGTGTTCCGCTCGGTCTGCTGCTCGCCTCGGGAGTGATGGCGCTGATGACGGCGATCGCCCCCGGCGAGCAGTTCGCCATCTGGGGCTGGCGCGTGCCCTTCCTGCTCAGCGTCGTGCTGATCCTCGTCGGCTACTACGTCCGACGCAAGGTCGAGGAGAGCCCGGTCTTCACCGAGCTGGCCGAGCGCAAGGAGAAGGCGCGGATGCCGATCGCGCAGCTGTTCCGCAAGCACCTGCTCCTGGTGATCATCGCGGCGCTCGTCTTCGCCGGCAACAACGCCGTCGGCTACATGACCACCGGCGGATACATCCAGCGTTACGCCACCGACCCCGCAGGTCCGATCGGACTCGCGCCCGGAGCCGTGCTGTGGGCGGTCGCCGGTTCCGCCGTGACCTGGCTGCTCACCACGCTGCTCGCCGGATGGGTCTGCGACCGGATCGGCCGGCGCACGACGTACATCATCGGCTGGGTGCTGCAGCTGGTCGGCGTGTTCTCCCTGTTCCCGCTGGTGAACACGGGGCAGATCGGCCTGCTGTTCGCCGGACTCGCGCTCCTCACGATCGGCCTCGGATTCACCTACGGCCCCCAGGCCGCGCTGTACGCGGAGCTCTTCCCCGCCAGCATCCGCTTCTCCGGGGTCTCGATCTCGTACGCGATCGGTGCGATCGCCGGTGGGGCGTTCGCGCCCACCATCGCCACGGCCATCGTGCAGGCGACCGGTTCGACGCAGGGCGTGACGTGGTACCTGGCGGGCATGACCGTTCTCGGGCTGATCGCGACGCTGCTGCTGCGCGACCGCTCCGGCATCCCCCTCGGACCCGATCACGAGGAGGAGCAGTCCGTCAGCCCGATCTACGGACTCGCCAAGGCCTGACCCCCCGAGCGGCGCTCCCGTCGCGTGCGCGGCCGACACGGTGCTCCCGTGTCGGCCGACGCGCGGCGGGGCGTCGCCATGCCGCCCTGGTCAGCCGTCGAGCGCTTCGCGGATCACGGCGGCCGATCGCTGCAGACGTGCGGCGATCTCGGCGTCGTCGAGGTCGGTCGCGACGTGCAGCACGGCGATCGCCGAAGGGCGCTGGCCCCGCAGGACGAGCGGGACCGCCACAGCCTGCACGGTGGGTATGACCTCATCGTGACTCGTGGCGTACCCGCGGCTCCTGGCCGCGTCGACGTCGGCGGCCAGTGAGGCGGGGGCCTCTCTCGGCCATTCCGCGTCGGAGAGCTGCGCCAGGATCGCCTTGCCCGGCGCCCCCACCGTGACGGGATGCCGGGCGCCGGGGCGCTGCGCGACGCTCGCGACCGGGTGTCGCGGCTCCACGCTCGCGAGGGTGATGCACTCCTCGCCGTCGAGCACGGCGAGGAAGCAGGTCATGCCGAGGTCGTTGGCGATCGCGGTGAGTTCGGGAAGGGCTTCGGCTTGCAGGTCGTGGGCGACGCCGGCGGCGAGTGCGGCCATACGGGCCCCCAGGCTGACGGCCCCGGCAGCGTCGCGGGTGACGAGACTGTGGTCCTCCAGTGTGCGCAGCAGGCGGTAGGCGATGGATCGGTGGACGCCGAGTCGGCTCGCGATCTCGTCGATCATCAGGGGTTCACGGGCGTCTGCGAGCACCTCCAGGATCCGGATGCCGCGGCTGAGCGTCTGGGAGGCGGGGGAGGTCGTCGCGCTGTCGGGCATGGGCAGCTCCTTGCGATCGCGGGCGGCGCGCATTACGCTGTGTTCAATAGTAGAACAGCGTGTTCGAATATAGAACACTCGCTGTCAGGACGCAAGACCCGACGAAGACGTCCGGAAGGAATCGACGACGATGCAGTTCCACCACCACGGTTATGTCTCCGCCGACCCGCGCGTGCAGGACGCCGCGGGCATCGGCGCCGATCGCCCGACCGACATCCCCGAAGAGATCGACGTGCTCATCGTCGGCTCCGGCCCCGCCGGGATGCTGCTCGCCGCGCAGATGTCGCAGTACCCCGGCATCGCCACCCGCATCATCGAGAAGCGCGAGGGTCGCCTTCCGCTCGGCCAGGCCGACGGCATCCAGCCGCGCAGCGTCGAGACCTTCCAGGCCTTCGGATTCGCCGAGCGCATCATCGCCGAGGCGTACAACATCGGCTGGATGAACTTCTGGGGCCCGAACCCGGAGAACCCGCGCGAGATCGTGCGCACCACCCGGACCGCGGACTACGCCTACGACATCTGCGAGTTCCCGCACCTGATCGTCAACCAGGCGCGGGTGCTGGACTACTTCGCCGAAGCGGCGGCACACGGCCCCGGCCGCATCGTGCCGGACTACGGGGTCGAGTTCGTCGGACTCACCGTGCACGACGACGGAGAGCACCCGGTCGAGGTGCGGATCCGGTACGTCGGAGGGGAGCGCGCCGGCGAAGAGCGCACGATCAAGGCGAAGTTCGTCGTCGGCAGCGACGGCGCCCGCAGCGGTGTGCGCCAGGCCATCGGTCGCACACACGTCGGGGCCTCCGCCGCGCACGCGTGGGGAGTGATGGATGTCCTGGTCAACACCGACTTCCCCGACTGGCGCACCAAGTGCGCGATCAACTCCGAGGCCGGGAACATCCTGCACATCCCGCGTGAGGGCGGTTACCTGTCGCGCATGTACATCGACCTCGGCGAGGTCGCGGAAGACGACGACCACCGGGTGCGGCAGACGCCCATCGAGGAGATCATCCGCCGCGCGAACGACATCCTGCACCCGTACACGCTCGACGTGAAGCAGGTCGCCTGGCACAGCGTGTACGAGGTCGGCCACCGCGTCACCGACGGCTTCGACGACGTGATCGACGACTCCGGCCGCACGCCGCACGTGTTCCTCACCGGAGACGCCTGCCACACGCACAGCGCGAAGGCGGGACAGGGCATGAACGTCTCGATGCAGGACGGGTTCAACCTCGGGTGGAAGCTCGGCTCGGTGCTCACCGGTCGCGCGCCGGAGTCGCTGCTGGCCACGTATGGTGCCGAGCGGCGGCCGGTGGCTCAGCAGCTGATCGACTTCGACCGCGAGTGGTCGAGCCTGATGGCGCGCAAGCCCGAGGAGATCTCCGACCCCAACGAGCTCGCGACCTACTACCTCGCCACGGCCGAGTTCCCCTCCGGCTTCATGACCCAGTACACCTCGTCGATGATCACCGGGACGGGCGCGCACCAGGCGCTCGCCGGCGGGTTCCCGCTGGGCAAACGGTTCAAGTCGGCCGAGGTCGTGCGGGTAGGCGACGGCAACGTCGTGCACCTCGGGCACCACGCCAAGGCCGACGGGCGCTGGCGGGTGTACGCCTTCGGCGACCGCACCGGCGAGGCGCTCGCCACCTGGGCGGCAGCGGCCGAGCCCGTGTTCGCGCGTTTCACCCCGGCCGACGCCGACGTCGACGCGGTCTTCGACGTGAAGGCCGTGTACCCGCAGCCGTTCGAGGAGGTCGAGGTGACCTCGGCGCCGGCGCTCTTCCAGCCGAAGACGGGACCCCTCGGGCTCACCGACTGGGAGAAGGTCTACGCGGCAGGGCCCAGCAAGTGGTGCGCGACCGACATCTTCGACGCACGGGAGCTGTCGCGTGACGGCGTGGTCGTCGTGGTGCGGCCCGACCAGTACGTCGCGGCGATCTTCCCGCTGAATGCGACCGCGGAGCTCGAGGAGTTCCTGCAGGGGCGTTCCTCCCGGCGCAGTGACGCATCCCTCGGCATGACACGTGTCATGCCGAGGAGATGACACCGCCCTCCGGTCCTGCAGCCGCGACGCCGCGAGGCTGGAGGCATGAACAACTCCTCTGTGCACGAGCCGGCGACGCGGGCCGTCGCGCGACCGGCATCCGACACCTCGGCGGACGCCCCCGTGGTGCTCGAGCTCGACGACGTCACCCGCCACTTCGGAACGGGAGACCGCCGCGTCCAGGCCGTCGACGGGGTGAACCTGTCGATCCGACGCGGAGAGGTCGTCGCGCTGCTCGGTCCGAACGGCGCGGGCAAGACCACCACGCTCGACATGCTGCTCGGGCTCAGCGCACCCAGCAGCGGTTCGGTGCGCGTGCTCGGTGTCACCCCGGAGCAGGCCACATCTGGCGGGGCGATCGGCGCCGTGCTCCAGACGGGCGGACTCCTCGGCGATCTGACGGTCGGGGAGACGGTCCGACTCATCGCCTCGCTGTACGGCGCCGACGCGCTGGATCGTGTGGCCGAGGTCATGGCGCGCGCCGACCTCGAGCACCTCGCGCGCCGGAGGGTGTCGAAGTGCTCAGGCGGCGAGCAGCAGCGCGTGAAGTTCGCCCTCGCGATGGTCTCCGACCCCGACATCCTCGTGCTCGACGAGCCGACAGCCGGCATGGACGTCACCGCGCGCCGACACTTCTGGGATGTGATGCGGGCCGATGCGGACGCGGGGCGCACGATCATCTTCGCCACCCACTACCTGGAGGAGGCGGAGCAGTTCGCCCGGCGGACCGTCGTCATGCATCGGGGAACGGTCGTGGCGGACGCGCCGACCGCGTCGCTGCGCGCGAGCCTGGGGGAGCGGACCGTCTCGGCGACGGTCGACCCGGCATCGACCGTGTTGACCACGACCCTGCGGGCCATGGAGGGGTCAGCGCCGTCCGCGTGGACGGCGACCGGCTCAGCCTCCGCGCGACCGACTCCGACGCCGCCGCCCGCATCCTGCTCGACGGCGGCGCTCACGACCTCGAGATCGCCGCACCCACCCTCGAAACCGCCTTCACGGCCCTCACGGAGAACTGACATGCTCGTCTCACCCACCATGCTGCGCATCGAAGGCGTCCGCCAGCTGCGCAACCCGTACACGCTCGCGTTCACCCTGGCGATGCCGGTCGCGATGTATCTGCTGTTCGGCGCCGGGATGGGCTACGGCTCTCTCTCGGCGGGGCACGGCAACGTCTCGTTCTACGTCATGACGTCGATGGCCGCATACGGGACGGCGGTCGCGATGAGCTCGCTGACCTCGCTCGCGGCGACCGAGGCGAAGCAGGGGTGGGGTCGCCAGCTCGCGATGTCACCGCTCACCACCGCCGGCTACGCGATGACCAAGCTGCTCACCTCCGTCGCGTTCGCGGCGCTCGCGCTCGTCGCGGTCTTCGCCGCGGGGATGATGACCGGAGCGCACGCCGACGACGCCTGGCGCTGGGTCGCCACAGCAGGGATCATCCTCGGCCTCGGCCTGATGTACGGCCTGTTCGGACTCGGGGTCGGACTCTTCTTCAGCTCGGACTCGGCGGCGGCCCTCGCCTCGATCTCGATGACCTTCTTCGCGTTCTTCGGGAACGTCTTCATGCCGCTCGACGGCGTGATGCTCGACATCGCCCGGTTCACACCCCTGTACGGCTTCGTCGCGCTCAGCCGGTGGCCGCTCACCGAGGGTGTGCTCACGACCGGGCAGACCGACCCGTTGTGGATGCTCTTCCTCAACGTCGCGGTCTGGCTCGCGGTCTTCGTGGTGCTGGTCATGATGGGCGTGAAGCGCTCCAGAGCGCGGCAGTAAGACGCCGGACGCACCGGACGACGACAGTAGGTTGGACGGATGACGCAGCATTCCACCCCGGACGGTCAGGGGCGCGCTCGGCTTTCGCGCGACGCCGCCGATCTCGCCGCGCTCGGCGCGCCCCGGCGGCCTGGGCGGCTCCAGGAGCGCGGGCTGCGCGTGGACCGGTGGGGAAGAACCCCTGGGCGCGGTTCGGCTGGCTCATGGCCGTGATCTGGCTGGTCTTCCTCGTGTACCCGGTTCTCGCGCTGCTCCGCTCCGAGGCGTCGGTCGCCTGGGTGGTCGTCGGCTGGACGGCCCTCGTGCTGTTCGTCGTGCTCTACGTCACCGGCTTCATGCACGGCATGCGCGGCGGCGGGGGACTCGGACGACCGCCGTCGACCCGCCAGTGGATCACGTTCGCGGCGCTCATCGCATGCGCGGTCGTCTCCGTGCCGGCCGAGGGCGGATCCGCGCTCAGCTTCCTGCCGTTCATCATGTCGTTCGCCTCGTACGGCCTGACGCGCGTCTGGCACTGGATCACGACGATCGCATCCGTGGCGATCGCGGCGCTGTGCGTCTTCCTCCTCCCCGGAGGACTCAGCTACCTGTCGGTGCTGGCTATCATCGGGCTGCTCGGCGTGGTCAACACGGTGTCGACCTGGCTCATCATCCGCTCCGCCGAGGCCGAACAGCTCGGGCTCGAGCTGGCGACGAGTGAGGGGCGCGAAGCTGTCGCCCGCGACGTGCACGACCTGATCGGCCACTCGCTGACCGTCGTCGGGCTCAAGGCGCAGCTCGTGCGCCGCCTCATGGATTCCGATCCGGGGCGGGCCAAGGCCGAACTCGCCGACATCGAGCGGCTGACCGCCGAGGCGATCGCCGGGGTGCGGTCGTCGGTGGCTGGCGCGCGGGCGACGACGCTCGTCGAACAGCTCGCGTCGTCGCGGGACTCGCTCCGTGCGGCCGATATCGACCTGCGCGTCGACGGGGAGCCCGCGACTCTGTCGCCGGTGCAGGCGATCACCGCGAGCTGGATCCTGCGCGAGGCGACGACCAACACGCTGCGCCATTCCGAGGCGCACACCGTGCGGGTGCTGCTGGCGCCGGGTCGGCTGGTGGTCGAAGACGACGGGATCGGCATGGCGGAGGGCGCAGGTGACGGCGCGGGCAACGGCATCCGCGGCATGCGCGAACGCGCGGCGGAGGCGGGTGCGGGTTTCCTGATCACCGCGGCGCGGGAATCCGAGGGGTCGGGCACCAGGGTGGAGGTGACGTGGTGACGGCCGCGGGGGAGGCCGGCGGCATCCGGCTGCTGATCGCGGACGACCAGGCGCTGGTGCGCGGTGCGCTGGGCGCGCTGCTCGATCTGGAGCCTGACCTCGCCGTGATCGGTATGGCATCCGACGGTGCGGAGGCGCTGCGACTCGCGGAGGAGCTGCGGCCGGATGTGTGCCTGATGGACGTCCAGATGCCGGGCATGGACGGCGTCGAGGCGACGCGCCGCATCCGCGAGGTGAGTCCGGAGACGCGCATCCTCGTCGTGACGACGTTCGCGCGTCCGGGCTACCTGCGTTCGGCTCTGGACGCCGGAGCCAGCGGGTTCATCGTGAAGGACACCCCCGCGGAGCAATTGGCCGAGGCGGTTCGCCGGGTGCATTCCGGTTTGCGGGTGCTGGATCCGGCGCTCGCGGCCGACAGCCTGTTCGACGGCGCGAACCCGCTGAGCGATCGGGAGCGCCAGGTCCTGCGCCTGGCCGCCGACGGACGCTCGGCTGCGGCCATCGCGGCGGAGGTGTTCCTGTCGGCGGGGACCGTGCGGAACCACCTCTCCGCGGCTATCGGGAAGACCGGCGCGGCGAACCGGGCGCAGGCCGTGCGGATCGCGCTCGACAAGGGCTGGATCTGACACGGCGGCCGGGCGGTGGCGCCCGGTCGTCCCGCGCGGAGTCTGGTGCGGTGTCGGAGGCCGCGCGTACCGTGGGCTCCGACGGGCGACGGCGCCCGACAGGAGGAGTGCGCGATGGACTGGAAGATCGAGCTCATCTTCGTCCCGGTCACCGATGTCGACCGGTCGAAGGAGTTCTACGAGAAGATCGGTTTCACCCCGGACTGGGATCAGACGCCCGTCGAAGGGCTGCGGTTCGTGCAGATGACACCCCCGGGGTCGGCATGCTCGATTGCGTTCGGCACCGGATTGGGCATCGACCTCGAGCCGGGAAAGCAGAACACGATCCAGGTGGTCGTGCCGGACGCCGACGAGGCTCTGGCCCATCTCCAGGGGCTCGGCGTCGGGGCGCGGGGCGTCGAGGAGCTGGCGTGGGGGCGCTTCGTCTCGTTCGACGACCCCGACGGCAACTCCTGGACACTGCAGCAGTTGCCTGACTACGGCGCCTAGTAGTCGGCGACGACCTCGATCTTGAAGCCCGAGGCGTTCTCGAGCCATCCGCGCGTAGTGCCGGTCGCCCCCGGCGTGCGGGTAGCGCTCGGCGTAGAGCGCGTGCCAGCCGTGAGCGGGCGCAGCGAGAGAGCCTGGGTCAGATGCCCCTCAGGAGTTCACGCGGATGATCTCCTGCTGGTACGGAGCGATGACATCGCCCGAGATGCGGAGGTCGAGGAGCAGGAATCGGCGGGACGCGGGGTCCTCCGCCGTCCAGGTCGCGAGCCGGTCGAGGTCGGCGAGGGTGCGCACCGCGACGCCCTCCGCGCCCACGGCCGCACCGAATGCCGCGAAGTCGACCTCCGGGATGCGCATCGGCCCCTCTGCCAGGCCCTTGAGGCCATAGAGATTGACCTCGGCGCCGTATGCCGCGTCGTTCCACACGACCGCCATGCCCCGACCGCCGGCCGCGCGGACGGCGGATTCGAGGTCGGCGATCGCCATCAGTCCGCCGCCGTCGCCCGAGGTCAGCACGATGGTGGACTCCCGCCGCGCGAGGGCGGCCCCGACGACGCTCGGCCACCCCTGACCGATCGACTGGAACGCGGTGCCGACCATCATCATGCGATCGGGAGCGGCGACGGGCCAGTACATGTTCGCCCAGCCGATGAAGTGCCCGCCGTCTGACACCACGACGCGGTCTTCCGGCAGGAGTTCGGCGATGCGGCGCGCCGCCGACCGCGGGTCGAGGCGCCCGTCTGCAGCGCGCTCGTCTCCGGGCTCGTAGGCACGTGCCGCGGTCACGTCGACCGACTCGCGCCACGAGGTCGTCGTCGTGACCGGGCCGAGACGGCGGACGAGGGCCTCGGCGGCCAGCCGCGCATCGGCGCGCACGAACCCGCCGACGTGGGCGTGCGTCGCCGCCGGAGCCGTGTCGATCTGGAACACCCGGGTCCCCGGAGCGAACAGCTCGCCGAAGCGCATCGTGAACTGGTTGAGCGAGGCGCCGAAGACCACCGCGACGTCGGCCGTGCGGACGAGGTCCATGGCCCCGTCTGCGCCGAACCCTCCCGTCACCCCGAGGTCGTACCGGGACTCGGGGAAGACACCGCGGCCGAGGGCGGACGAGGCGGTGAGCGCCCCCGTCGCCGCGGCGAGCTCGCCGAGCGCGGTGCTCGCGCCGGACAGCCATGCGCCCCGGCCGGCCAGCAGGAACGGGCGGCGTGCGCCACGCAGGGCCTCGGCGATCTCGTCGAGCATCCCTTCGGCGAATTCACCTCGCGGCGCGAGCGGTGCGGGGATGCGAGGGGACGGGGCCTCCGGCACCTCGCCGGCCTCGAGCGCGGCGACGTCATACGGGATGGCCAGGACGACCGGGACGCGATAGGTGAGGGCGTGCTCGATCGCGATGACCGTGGTCGCTGCGGCATCCGCGCGTCCGACCGTGTACGTGCGTGCGCCGACGGCGGAGGCGAGCGCGATCTGGTCGACGTCCCACGGGCGCGGGCCCGAGGTGGGCTCGTCGCCGACCACGAGCACGAGCGGGACGTGCGCCTGCACGGCTTCGGCGAGAGCGGTCAGGGTGTTCGTGAACCCGGCGCCGTACGTGGACGTGCCGGCGGCGATCCGTCCGGAAGCGCGGAAGTGCGCATCCGCGGCGACCACGGCGCCCTGTTCGTGTCGGACGGCGGTGAACACGGCGTCGGTCTGCGTCTCGAGGGCGTCGAGGAAGTAGGCGTTGCCGTTGCCCATCACCCCGAAGACGGCGTCGATGTGCTGGGCGAGGGTGAGAGCGACGTGCGCGGAGACGGTGGGCATGCGGAGGCCTTTCGAGACAGGGACGGAGGAACTGCGGGATCCGTATGTGTCTCGCCTCCGCGTCTTCACGGAGTGCTTCGTGCCTCTTTTTCAGGCACCGGCCGGGCCGGACCCGTTCAGTCTACCGACGGGTCGCGCGCCTCGGATACGCGAGAATGGGCCGATGACTGATGCAGCGATCGAGCGGGAGACGCTCACCTGGGACGGATTCGGAGCGGCGACGCGCGAGCTGGCGCGGAGCATCCTCGACAGCGGCTTCATGCCGGAGGTGGTCGTCGCCATCGCCCGCGGCGGTCTGCTGCCGGCCGGAGCGATCGCGTACGGTCTCGGCGCCAAGAACTGCGGGGCGATCAACGTCGAGTTCTACACCGGCATCGGCACGGTCCTGGATGCACCCGAGGTGCTTCCCCCCGAACTCGACATGGCGTACCTGGATGGCCGTCGCGTCCTGCTCGTCGACGATGTCGCCGACTCCGGGCGCACGCTCGCCCTCGCCGTGCAGCTGCTGAAGGACAAGGGTGCCGACGTGCGCTCGGTGACGATCTTCACCAAGCCTTCGACGATCATCCAGCCCGACTACGCCTGGAAGGACACCGACCTCTGGATCGACTTCCCGTGGTCGTTCCGCGGCACGGTGCGCGAAGAGGACCAGGGGCTCGCCCCTTCCGCCTGACGTCGGGAGCGGTCAGCCTCGCAGCAGCGATCGCAGCGACTGGATCGTGTCCGCCTCCGCCGGTGACTTGTCGTCCCGGTAGCCCTTCACCCTGGCGAAGCGCAGGGCGATGCCGCCTGGATATCGCGGAGAGCGCTGTACCCCGTCGATCGCGATCTCGACCACGATCTCCGGGCGCAGGAACACCGTGGATGCCGTGCGGTGCGTCTCATGCTCGGGGAAGTGCTCCGTCTGCCAGCGCAGCAGCTCGTCGGTGAGACCCTTGAAGGTCTTGCCGACCATGACGAAGCCACCGGGGTCGGCGAACTCGCCTTCGGGATCGCGCGCTCCCAGGTGCAGGTTCGACAGCCAGCCTCGGCGTCGGCCCGATCCCCACTCCGCCCCCAGGACCACGAGGTCGAACGTCAGGACGGGCTTGACCTTGATCCAGGAGGAGCCGCGGCGGCCGGCGGCATAGGGCGCGTCGATCGCCTTGACCACGACCCCCGTGCCCCGCGGCGAGGGCGTCGAGCGACAGCTGCTCGGCGGCAGCGGGATCGTCGGTCACGACGCCGGGCATCCGCCAGTCTCCGGCCACGCGTTCGAGCTCTGACAGGCGTGTGACGAGAGGCTCGTCGAGCAGATCCCGCCCGTCGACGTGCAGCACGTCGAAGAACCAGGGCCGCAGCACGAGCTCACGTGACACCTCGGCGCCGAACCTCGACATGGTCTCCTGGAACGGGCGCGGCCCTCCGTCCTCATCGAGCGACAGCGTCTCGCCGTCGAGGATGAGGTCGTGTGCCGGCAGGGAGCGCACGATCTCGACGATCTCGGGCACACGGTGAGTGATGTCGGCCAGACTCCGGGTGTAGACGCCGACCTCGTCGCCACGGCGGTGCACCTGGATGCGGGCGCCGTCGAGCTTGTACTCGACCGAGGCTTCGCCCGTGACCTCGAGCGCCGCCGAGGGACTCGCCGCCGTCGCCGCGAGCATGGGCAGGACCGGGCGACCGACCTGCAGCCCGACCGCCTCGAGCACACCGAGGGGTTCGGTCAGAGCGATGCGGGCGGTCTCGCCGAGGTCGCCCGAGAGCATCGCGGCGCGACGGACGACGGCGGTGGGCGTTCCGCTGCGCGGGCGATGGCATCGAGGAGCACGCCGGACAGGGCGCCGGTGCGCAGCTCGCCGAGCATCGCGCGCACCAGGAAGTCCCACTCCGTCGCCGTCGCCCGAGACGCGAGGTCGGCGAGGATCCCGGTGCGCGCCGCTGCGGAGCCCGTGCCGGATGCGGCAGCGAGGGCGTCGAGCGACGTGTCGACGTCGCCGACGGTCAGCGCGGACTCGTCGGCGTGCGCGATCTCGATGGTCGAGAGTCCGCGCCATCCGACGCCCAATCGTCCCTGGCGGGGCGCCGCGAGCAGGAGACCCGTCACGGCGGGCAGTTCGGTCGGATCGGCGCGTGCGAGCAGGTCGGCGATGGCATCGATCTTGGCGAGCCGCGACGAGGTGGCCCCGACGCGGTCGGCGGTGGTGACGAGCTCTGCGAGCATCATCTGGGCATTCTCGCATCGAGGTCCGACATCCGCATCGCACCGGGCGCAGGCAGACGCGCCGGATCAGGCCGGTTCTCGGGAGAACTGCCTGATGCGGCGTGTTCGCCTGATGCGGCCGACGCGACGGGCGGGGCGGCAGCGGCGGAGGGCGTGCTCAGCGCCCGCGGAACTGCGGCTTGCGCTTCTCCTGGAACGCGGCGAACCCTTCGCGGTAGTCGTCGGTGTCGCACAGGGCGGCTTGCGCCGTGTTCTCGATGCCGACCGCGTCCCACAGCGTGAGCCGCTCATCGCGGATCCGTGCGATCAGGTCCTTGCTGGCGAGGAACGCCGCCGTGGCCCCGCGGGCGGCCGTGGTGGCGGCGTCCGTCGTCGCCTGTGTCACCTCGTCGTCCGGGAAGACCCGGGAGAACAAGCCGGACGCGACGGCCTCCGTGCCGCTCATGAGCCGGCCCGTGTAGATCAGGTCGAGCGTCTTGTGGGCGCCGAGTCGATCGAGGAAGAGGGCGTGCCCGCCGGAGTCGAGTGTCGCTCCCAGCGCGGCGAACGGGGAGCCGATCTTCGCGGACTCGGCGACGTAGACCACGTCGGTCGCGATCAGCAGCCCGAGGCCGACGCCCAGGCATGCTCCGTGGGCGGCGGCGAACGTCGGCGCGGGGAACCGCGCCATGCGCTGCAGCAACGGGGTCACGATGCCGCCCAGGTAGCCGAGCACGTCGTCGTCCCGGGGATCGACGCCCGAGATGTCGCGCCCGGCGCAGAACGCGCGTCCTTCGCCGCGGAGCACGAGGGCCCACACGCCCGCCGCCTCCGCAGCCTCGTAGGCCGCATCCAGCTCGCCCAGCGCCTGCTCGTCCAGTGCGTTCAGCTTCGCCGGCGCGTTCAGCACGATCGTCGCCACGTCGTCGGCGATGGTGAGATCGATCATCGGGGCTCCTGATCAGACGTCGTAATCCACGACCACACGGTCGCTCGTCGGGTGGGACTGGCAGGTGAGCACGAACCCGCGCTCGAGCTCATCCGGCTCCAGGGCGTAGTTCTCCGTCATGATCACGCTGCCCTCCAGCACGCGTGCTCGACAGGTGCCGCACACCCCTCCGGCACATGCGAACGGAGCGTCAGGCCGCACGCGGAGCGCTGCGTTGAGCACCGACTCGTGGGCGTCGACCGGACTCTCCACGGTCGAGGAGACGCCGTCGAGGGTGACCTCGATGCGCACGGTCTTCTCGCCCGCCCGCACCTGCACCGGTCTGGCCGCGCGTGCCGGTTCGTCGCCGGTCGTGAACAGCTCGAAGCGGATGTGCGAGCGGTCGACGCCCTGGTCCGCCAGGACCTCGCGGCACAGGTCGACCAGGGCGAGCGGCCCGCACAGGAACCACTCGTCGACGGTCGTCGGCGGGATGAGGGCGTCGAGGATCGTGCGGAGCTTCTCCTCGTCGATACGACCGGAGAGCACCGGCGCGGTCCGCTGCTCGCGGGACAGCACATGGTGCAGCACGAGCCTGGTGGGGTAGCGGTCCTTGAGGTCGGCGAGGTCTTCGAGGAACATCACGTCGAGCGTCGCGCGGTTGGTGTACAGCAGCGTGAATCGGGAGGTGTCCGACCGGGTAAGGACGGTGTGCGCGAGCGCCATCAGCGGCGTGATGCCCGACCCCGCGGCGATGCCGACCACGTGCCGGTGATCGAGGTCGTCGAGCCCCGAGGTGAAGGTGCCCTGCGGGCTCATGACGTCGATCTCGAATCCCGGGTGGAGTCCGGTCTGCGCCCAGGTCGAGAACAGTCCGCCCTCGTCGCGCTTCACCGCGACGCTCAGTCTCGTGTCCTGCCCGTCGTCCCTGTGCTCCGGTGCGCGGCACAACGAGTACGAGCGCCGCACCTCCACACCGTCGAGCGTGGTGCGCAGCGCGACATACTGCCCCCCGGAGATGGTCGTAGTCGTCGGCGAGGGCCGCGGGCACCGTGAAGGTCACCTCGACCGCATCGTCGGTGAGCGGGCGCACGTCTTCGACCGTGAGCGTGTGGAAGCGCGCGCGTGCGCGGGCGCCGTCGCACGCGCGGGCGTCGTGCGCGGCGTCGGTGCCGGGGCGGAGGTGAAGAGCGACATGTCAATGCACCTTGAAGTGGTCGAAGGGCTCGAGGCAGGCGCGGCACTCGAACAGGGCTTTGCACGAGGTGGAACCGAAGTGCGAGACCTCGCGGGTGTCGAGCGACCCGCAGCGCGGGCAGCGCACGCTCAGCGTCAGCCGGATCGGACCGCTCGACAACGCGGCACGGCCGGAGGGAGGCGCGATGCCGTACTCCGCGAGCTTGCTCTTGCCCGCCTCCGTCATCCAGTCCGTGGTCCACGCGGGGAGAGGACGAGGCGGACCTCCACCTCGTCGTAGCCCGCAGCGGTCAGGGCGAGGAGCACGTCGTCGCGGATGGTGTCCATGGCAGGGCAGCCGCTGTATGTCGGTGTGATGTCGACACGCACGCGGGAGCCTTCGACCTCGACGGCACGCAGCACGCCGAGGTCTTCGATCGTGAGCACCGGCACCTCGGGGTCGGGAACAGCGGCGGCGATGGCCCACGCGTCCTGGGTGGGAGTGCGGGTCACCATGATGCCCCCGGATGCCGTCGTGCGAGCACCTGCATCTCGGCGAGGATGTGCCCGAGCGGCGTGGCGTGCGCGCCCCGTCGACCACCGGCGGACGAAGCGGCGACGGCGGGCGTCACCACCTCGGCTTCGGCGAAGACCGTCTCGACCACCCGGTCGAATCCGACGCGGAGGGTCGACGGGCGCACGGCCGCATCGCCGAGGCGGTCGATCAGGTCGTCGTCGCGGAACAGCTCGTCGACGTACGGCCAGACGTCGCCGATCGCGCGGATCATCCGCGTGCGGGACTCCTCGGTGCCGCCGGCGAGGCGCAGCACCCACTGCACGGCGTGGTCGCGGTGGTAGTCGACCTCCTTGAGCGACTTCTCGGCGATCGCCGCGAAGGTCGCGTCGCTGCTCGCGCGCAGCGCGGCGTAGAGCTCGAACATGTACGTGGCGACCACGAACTGCCGGGCGATCGTCTGGGCGAAGTCGCCGTTGGGCTGCTGCACGATCCATGCGCAGCGGAACTCGGGCTCGTCGCGGAAGAACGCGAGCTCGTCTTCGCTGCGGCCGTCGTACGAGCCGGCATAGTGCAGGAAAGACCTGGCGTGACCGAGGAGGTCGAGGGCGATGTTGCCCAGCGCCACATCCTCCTCCAGCTCGGGAGCACGGGAGATCCACGCACCCAGCTGTTGCGAGAGGATCAGCGCATCGTCGCCGAGCCGCATGGCGTACTCGGCGACGTCGGCCGACGCGGCGACCGCCCCGGTTCCCGACAGCTCCTGCGAGAGGCGGAGCTCGTCGACGGAGACGTCGCCGTGGACGTCGAGGTCGTCAGGCGCGGCGCTCACAGGTGCGGCACTCCCTCGGAGGCCGTGTAGTACACCGCGTGCCGGTAGTTCTTGCCTGCGGGGCTCTCGAAGTACGCGCCCTTGGCGTCGGGGTCGCTCGTGGTGATCGCCTCGGCCGGAGCGACCCAGATCGAGACGCCCTCACCGCGACGGGTGTAGAGGTCACGGGCGTTGCGGATCGCCATCTCGGCATCGGGGGCGTGCAGGGAACCCACATGCACGTGGCTCAGCCCGCGGTTCGCACGGACGAACACCTCCCACAGCGGCCACGGCTCGCGCTCGTCTGCTCCCGGCGTCGTCATCACGCCACCGCCTTCGCCTTCAACGCCTGTTTGCGGGCGTACTCGGCTGCGGCCTCGCGCACCCATGCGCCTTCCTCGTGCGCCGTGCGGCGGCGCTCCAGGCGCTCGGCGTTGCAGGGTCCGTTGCCGCGCAGCACCTCGAAGAACTCGTCCCAGTCGATCTCTCCGATCGCGTACTCCCCGGTCGTCTCATCGAAGCGCAGGTCGGGGTCGGGAAGCGTGACGCCGAGGATCTCGGCCTGGGGCACCAGCATCCCCACGAAGCGCTGACGCAGCTCGTCGTTCGAGAACCGCTTGATCTTCCACTTCATCGACTGCGCCGAGTTGGGTGACTGGTCGTCGGGCGGTCCGAACATCGCCAGGCTCGGCCAGTACCAGCGGTTCACCGCGTCCTGCGCCATCCGCCGCTGCTCCTCTGTTCCGCGCATGAGCGTGAGGAGGATCTCGAAGCCCTGCCGCTGATGGAAAGACTCCTCCTTGCAGACGCGGACCATGGCCCGGCCGTAGGGTCCGTACGACGCACGGCACAGCGGCACCTGGTTGCAGATCGCCGCACCGTCGACGAGCCACCCGATGGCCCCCATGTCGGCCCAGGTCGGGGTGGGGTAGTTGAAGATCGACGAGTACTTGGCCGTGCCGCTGATGAGCTGGTCCATCATCTCGTCGCGGGTCGCGCCCAGGGTCTGCGCGGCGGAGTAGAGGTAGAGCCCGTGGCCCGCCTCGTCCTGCACCTTCGCCATGAGGATCGCCTTGCGCTTGAGGCTCGGTGCGCGCGTGATCCAGTTCCCCTCCGGCTGCATCCCGATGATCTCGGAGTGCGCATGCTGGGAGATCTGTCTGATCAGGGTCTTGCGGTAGGCATCGGGCATCCAGTCGCGAGGCTCGATGCGCTGCTCGTTCGCGATGAGCTCGTCGAACAGGCGCTCCTCGTCGGAGATCTCGCCCACCAGGGACAGGTCTGCAGGACTGGTCATCTTCGACTCCTCGGCATCCGGTCTTCTTTACTGACCGATCGTTAGGTAATTCTGACACACGGGATGAGCGGATTCAAGACGGACGCTCAGCGCGAGCGGGAGATCAGCTCGAGCAGTGCGCGGCCGTACGCCTCGGAGGGGTCGGGGTGCTCGAACGAGAGGAGGTCGCCGGCGATGTCGACGTCGACGCGGAACGTGTCGTCGAGGCGCATCAGAGCGCGGAACGTTCCGCGCAGGAGTTCGCGCAGCTGATCCTCCCTCGGCAGCCACACCGCCTCGGCGAGGGTCACGGCATCGAGCGCCCATTCCGTGGTGCCGTTGAACGCCAGATCGGTGCCTGTCGGTGTGCGTCGGGCCTCGATCGTCATCTCGCTCACCGTGAAGACGTCGGCTTCCGCTTCGAGCTCCACGTCGTCCGACAGGTCGAGCTGGAAGCGGTCGCCCTCGGCCGGGTGCCAGACGAGTCCGGCATCTCGCAGCGTGACGGCGAGCTCGCGTGTGATCATCCCCTCACGCTAGACGACGAGGACGTGCCCGCCGTTCCCCGCTCCCTGTGCGAGCCCGGACCACGTGTCGGCGGGGTGGGGCAGAGTGGAGGGATGACCTCCGCCGCTCCCTCCGCCACCCGCGACGCCGCACGGGCGGCGCTGCGCGAACTCGTCGGCCGCGCGGACGCCGACTTCCACGACGGGCAGTACGAGGCGATCGAGGCGCTGGTCGAAGGGCGTCGCCGCGCTCTCGTCGTGCAGCGGACGGGGTGGGGCAAGTCGGCCGTGTACTTCGTGGCGACGCTGCTGCTGCGGCGCGAGGGCGCGGGCCCGACCGTGCTGGTCTCGCCGCTGCTCGCCCTCATGCGCGACCAGATCGCTGCGGCCGAACGAGCCGGCGTGCGCGCGGTCGCGATCAACTCCACCAATGCGCACGAGTGGACCGACGTTCTCGCGCGACTCGACCGCGACGAGGTCGATGTGCTGCTGGTGTCGCCCGAGCGCCTCAACAATCCCGCCTTCCGGGAGCAGCAGCTGCCGGCTCTCGTCCGCCGCATCGGCATGCTCGTGGTCGACGAGGCGCACTGCATCAGCGACTGGGGCACGACTTCCGTCCCGACTACCGACGCCTGCGAGACCTGATCGCGCAGATGCCCGCCGACGTGCCGGTGCTCGCGACCACGGCGACCGCGAACAGCCGCGTGGTCGCCGACGTCGCCGAGCAACTGGGCGCCCTCCATAAGGGAGGCGGGGAGGAGGCCGAACCGGTGCTCACGATCCGCGGGCCGCTCGCCCGGACGTCGCTCCGGCTGGGCGTGCTGCGGTTGCGCGATTCGGCGAGTCGTCTGGCATGGCTGCTGAGTCACCTCGACGACCTCCCGGGTTCCGGCATCATCTACACCCTCACCGTGGCGGCGGCCGTCGACACCGCCCGACTGCTGCGCGACCACGGCCACGATGTCCGCGCGTACACGGGGCAGACCGACACCGACGAGCGCGCCGAGTCGGAGGGGATGCTCAAGCGCAACGAGGTCAAGGCGCTGGTCGCGACGAGTGCGCTCGGCATGGGGTTCGACAAGCCGGATCTCGGATTCGTCCTGCACCTCGGCGCCCCCTCGTCGCCCGTCGCGTACTACCAGCAGGTCGGACGCGCCGGTCGTGCCAGCGAGAGCGCCGACGTGCTGCTGCTGCCGGGCGTCGAGGATCGCGACATCTGGCACTACTTCGCGACGGCGTCGATGCCGGATCGGGAGCGTGCGGAACGGGTGATCGCGGCACTCGGAGAGGCTCCGACCTCCACCCCCGCCCTCGAGGCGATGGTCGACATCCGCCGCACGCCGCTGGAGCTGCTGCTCAAGGTGCTCGACGTCGACGGGGCCGTGCGACGCGTGCAGGGCGGGTGGGTCGCGACGGGAGAGCCGTGGACGTACGATGCGGACCGCTACGAGCGCATCGCCGCCGAGCGGGTCGCCGAGCAGCAGCACATGATCGAGTACGAGCAGACGGACGCCTGCCGCATGGAGTTCCTGCAGCGTGCGCTCGACGACGACACGGCTGCCCCGTGCGGGAGGTGCGACAACTGCGCCGGCGCGTGGTTCCCCCGTGAGATCGGGGAGGCGGCGAGCACACAGGCCGCCGAGTCTCTCGACCGGGTCGGGGTGCCGATCGAGCCCCGCCGCGCCTGGCCCACGGGAGCCGAGCGACTCGACGTGCCCGTGAAGGGGCGCATCCCCGCGGAGGAACAGGCGGTCGAGGGGAGGGCGCTGGCGCGGCTCACCGACCTGGGCTGGGGTGGGACGCTCCGTGAGATGTTCGCGGCGGGCGCCGTCGATGCTCCCGTGACGCCGTCTGTGCTGCAGGGGTGCATCCGGGTGCTCGCGGGATGGGAGTGGGCGGAGCGTCCGGTCGCGGTCGTCGCGATGCCTTCGCGGTCGCATCCGCTGCTGGTCGACTCCCTGGCACGAGGTCTCGCCGAGATCGGACGACTGCCGTACCTCGGGCGCTCGCTCCCGTCGGGGGTGGCCCGACGGGTCAGCCGGGTGGCAACAGCGTGTTCCGTCTCGCCGGGCTCTGGGATCGGTTCAGCGCCGCGCACCTCGACGTTCCGGCCGGCCCCGTGCTGCTCGTGGACGATCTGGTCGACAGCAGGTGGACGATGACGGTGGCAGCGCGCGTGCTCCGGCAGGCCGGGGCCACGGCGGTGCTGCCCTTCGCTCTCGCGGTGCGCGGCTGAGCGGAGGGCGCAGCGGCGGTCTCATTCGTCGGCCGGGGCGACGCGGGGCGGCCAGGTGGTCGCGCCGAGTTCGCGCGAGATGTTCCTGGCGGTCTCGCGGAGAGCGTTGAGGATCGCATCGGAGGCGGGCGTCTGCGAGGTCGGCAGCACCACGGCGACCGCGGCGACGATGTCGTTGGAGGCGTCGGCGACGGGTGCGGCCAGAGACGATTCGCCCAGCACCGCTTCGTCGAACTCGCCCGCCGTACCGCGCTCGGCGATCGCGGGCAGCTCCAGCGTCACGCGGGCGATGTCGGTGATGGTGTCACCGGTGAGGCTGCGCAGCGGCTGGGCGAACACGTTCTGCTGGAAGCCGAGGTCGTATGCGAGCAGCACCTTGCCCATCGCCGAGGCGTGCGCGGGGATCGCGACGCCGGTCTCCAGCATCTGCTGGCTGTCGTCGGGGCGCAGGTTGTGGTGGATGACGAGGACGTCGGTGAAGTGCGGGGCGCCGAGGCGCACCGAGAGGTTCGTGCGGCGGGCGAGCTCCTGCGTCCAGCGCATCGCCCTGGCGCGCACGTCGAGGGTGTCGAGGTACACGTTGCTCAGGCGCAGCAACGTGGGTCCGAGCATGTAGCGCTGGCCGCCGCGCTCCTTCGCGACGAGTCCGTGCGAACGCAGCGACTTCACGATTCCGTGCACGGTCGACGGCGGCAGGCTCAGGGCGGCCGCGAGGTCGGTGATGCCGAGATGGCGTGCTCCCTGGAGCAGTTCGAGGATCTTCGCCGCGCGGTCGATCGCCTGGATCACGGGAGCCCTCCTTCCGGTGCGTCGTCGAGCCGGTGCAGATCGAGCCGGGCTTCAGGATCGATCTTGACAACCCGGCAGGCCCCGAGCATATTCGACATTAACGAATTGCTTTCCGATTTTTGCGAAAATCACGATGGATCAAAGGAGATCGAACGATGAAGAAGCTCATCAACGCCCCCGAGGACGTCCTCGTCGAGTCTCTGAAGGGTGTCGCGCTCGCTCATCCGGAGCTCTCCGTGGACCTCGAGAACCACGTCATCACGCGGGCGACCCCGAAGGAGCAGGGGAAGGTCGCGATCGTCTCCGGCGGCGGATCGGGGCACGAACCGCTGCACGGCGGCTTCGTCGGCACCGGCATGCTCGACGCGGCGGTCGCCGGCGAGGTCTTCACGTCTCCCACTCCCGACCGGGTGCAGGTCGCGACCAAGGCCGTCGACCGGGGGGCCGGCGTGCTGCACATCGTCAAGAACTACACCGGAGACGTCCTGAACTTCGAGATGGCCGCCGAGCTCGCCTCCATGGAAGGCATCGAGGTGGGCAGCATCACGGTCGATGACGACGTCGCCGTGCAGGACTCGCTGTACACCGCAGGGCGCCGCGGGGTGGGGCTGACCGTCCTGCTGGAGAAGATCGTCGGCGCCGCCGCCGAGGAGGGGCGCGACCTCGCCGCCGTCGTCGAGCTGGCGAAGAGGGTCAACGGACAGGGCCGGTCCATGGGGATGGCGCTCACGAGCTGCACCGTGCCCGCCGCGGGCAAGCCGACCTTCGACCTGCCGGACGACCAGATGGAGATCGGCATCGGCATCCACGGAGAACCGGGCCGTCACCGCGAGCCGCTCGCCCCGGCATCCGACATCGCCCGTCAGCTGGTCGAGCCGATCCTCTCCGACCTCGACGCTGCCGGACCCGCGATCGTGATGCTGAACGGCATGGGCGCGACACCGCTCATCGAGCTGTACCTCATGTACGGCGAGGTCGCGGCGATCCTCGAGAAGTCCGGCGTGCAGATCGCCAGGAACCTCGTCGGCAACTACATCACCTCCCTCGACATGGCCGGCTGCTCGGTCACGGTGCTCAAGGCCGACGACGAGCTGCTGCGGCTGTGGGATGCTCCGGTGAACACCCCGGCCTGCGGTGGGGCGCGTGATGGCGGCCGTCGACACCGCCGTCCTCGCCGACTGGGTGACGCGCTTCGGGACCGCCGTCACCGACAAGCGCGACTGGCTCACCGAACTCGACTCGGCGATCGGCGACGCGGATCACGGAGCCAACATGGCCAGGGGCATGAGTGCCGTCGCGGAGAAGCTGGGCGCGGGGACGCCTGCCACGGTCGATGAGCTGCTGAAGACGGTCGGCATGACCCTCGTGAGCTCGGTGGGCGGAGCGAGCGGCCCGCTCTACGGCACCTTCTTCCTGCGGATGGGGATGACCGCGGGGGCGGTGCGGGAACTCGACGGTCCCGCTCTCGCTGCCGCGCTGCGAGCGGGACTCGACGGCATCGTCGCGCGGGGGAAGGCGGAGGCGGGGGACAAGACGATGTTCGACGCGATGGCGCCCGCCGTCGATGCGTTGGACGCCGCGCTCGCGGGCGGCTCGTCCGTCGCCGACGCCGTCAGGCCTGCCGCGGAGGCCGCCGAGGTCGGCCGCGACGCGACGGCGCCCCTCGTCGCCCGCAAGGGACGAGCGAGCTATCTCGGCGAGCGCAGCGCCGGGCACCTCGACCCGGGAGCCGCCTCCACGGCGATCCTGTTCGACACGCTCGCCGCGGCCGTCGCTGGCAGCGCCGGATGATCGGCATCGTCGCCGTCTCCCACAGCGCGCGGCTCGGGGAGGCGGCGCTGGAGCTTGCCCTGCAGATGGTGCCGGGCGGGGAGTGCGCGTGCAGGTGGCGGCCGGCGCCGGGGTCGACGGCGACGGCACGCCGATCCTCGGTACCGATGCCGTCGCCGTGGCGGCGGCGATCGACGACCTCGCGGCCGACTGCGACGGCGTCCTGGTCCTGATGGACCTCGGCTCGGCCGTCCTGAGCGCGGAACTCGCACTCGAACTGCGCGCGCGAGTGCCGTTCCCGTGCGACTCGCACCAGCCCCGTTCGTCGAGGGACTGCTCGCGGCCGTCGTGGCCGCCGCTGCGGGGAGGGCTCGACGCCGTCGCCGCGGAGGCGTCTGCGGCACTGGGGGCGAAGACGGGGCAGCTCAGTGACCAGCACGGCGACGCGATCGCATCCGAGACGGCGGTCGCATCCGACACGGCGTCGGGGGCTGCGGTGCCGGGGAACGGAGCGGAAGACGGCGAGGTGCTCGTGCGGCGCGTACGGGTGCGCAACCCTCAGGGGCTCCACGCGCGCCCTGCTGCCCTGATCGCCGAGGCGTCGGCCGGAGCGGATGTGCGTCTGCGGCGCCTTCCCGACGGGCCGGATGCGTCGGCCGCCAGTCTCTCGCGCCTCCTGGTCCTCGGGGCCAGGCAGGGTGACGAGCTCGAGCTCCGTGCGCGCGGGGCCGACGCCGCCTCCGTGCTCGACCGACTCTCGGCGCTGTTCGACGACGGCTTCGGCGAGGGGACGGATGCGGCGGCGCCGACAGCCGACACGGATGCTCCCGCCGCCGCGCCGGCCGTGTCCCCGGAACCGCCCGTCGAGGTCGTCTCCGGATCGGTGCTGCACGGACGCGGCGTGAGTCCCGGCAGGGTCGCCGCCCCCGTCGTGCACCTCGCGCCCGCGGTCACCAAGCCCGACGCCGAGGTGGTCATCCCCCGGCTGAGCGCGATGCTGAGGTGTCGGCGATCGAGTGGGCTGCCGTCGCCGTCGCCGATCAGCTGCGGACCCGCACCGCGCAGGCCACAGGCGAGACCAGGGCGATCCTCGATGCCTCGCGGCTGCTGGCGTCGGATCCTGAGCTGGTGTCCGAGGCGACGGCGCTCGTCAGGGCACAGGGCAGCGCGGCCAGGGGCGGTGTGGGAGACGGCCGTCGAACACGAGAGGGGCCTCGCCGCGTTGGGCGGTCGGATGGCGGAGCGCGTCGCCGACATCCGCGATGTGCGCGACCGGATCATCGCCGAGATCCTCCAGGTCGACATGCCGGGTGTGCCGGAGCGGGAGGAGCCGTTCGTGCTCGTCGCGACCGACCTCGCCCCGGCCGACACGGCCTCCCTCGCGGGCGGCCGCTGCGTCGCGCTGGTCACGGAGCAGGGCGGCCCGACCTCGCACACCGCGATCATCGCCCGGTCGTTGGGGCTTCCCGCCGTCGTCGGTGTGCCCGGCGCCGTCGGCATCCCCGTCGGCGCCACGGTTCTGGTGGACGGCGGACGTGGGTCGGTCGAGATCGACCCCCGCCCGCGCGTGTCGCCGAGGCGGCGGCCGTGGCCTCGGTCGTGGAGTTCGGGGGTATCGGGCGTCTCGCCGACGGACACCGCATCCCGCTCCTCGCGAACGTCGGCGGAGCCGTCGACGCCGAGAACGCCGCCGCAGCGCACGCCGAGGGGTCGGTCTCTTCCGCACCGAGTTCTGCTTCCTCGACCGGACGGATGCGCCGTCTGTCGCGGAGCAGACCGCGGCATACCGGGGCGTGCTGGCGGCGTTCCCCGGGCGTCGGGTGGTCGTGCGCACTCTCGACGCGGGGAGCGACAAGCCGTTGCCCTTCGCGAACGCGGAGCAGGAAGAGAATCCGGCTCTGGGAGTGCGGGGCCTGCGCATCGCCCGTCGGAATCCCGCACTGCTGGACGATCAGCTGCACGCGCTCGCCGCGGCGGCCGATGCCGAGTCCGCCGAGATCGAGGTCATGGCCCCGATGGTCGCCACGGTGGACGAGGCCGCCGCGTTCGCCGAGCGGTGTCGTGCCGCGGGGCTGGAGCGCGTCGGCATCATGATCGAGACTCCGGCCGCGGCGCTGCTCGCCGCCGAGCTGTTCCAGGTGGTCGACTTCGTGAGCCTCGGTACCAACGACCTGGCGCAGTACACCCTCGCGGCCGATCGTCAGCTCGCCGATCTCGCCGATCTCAACGATCCGTGGCAGCCGGCGGTCCTCCGTCTGATCGGGGCCGTCGGAGAGGCAGGGCGGGCCGCGGGGAAGCCCGTCGGGGTGTGCGGGGAGGCCGGGGGCGACCCCGCGCTCGCCCCGGTGCTCGTCGGTCTCGGGGTCACGTCGCTGTCGATGACGTCGCGATCGCTGGGCCGCGTGGCGGCGGCATTGGACGCCGTGACCGAGGAGGAGTGCCGCCGCGCGGCGAAGGCGGCGCTCGGCGCTCCGACAGCCGCTGCGGCCCGAGCCGCAGTGCAGGGCGACGGGACAGGTGCCGCGTCGCGCTGATCGTGTATTCCGGGTACGGCATGAAGATCATCTCGGTCTGATACCAGAATATATCGCCCTCTGTTCCCGCAGCCGTCTCCCTCGATACGGTGTGCGCAGGGGACCCCGCACAGGGGTGCGAACACCAACGGAGGGGTCATGGCATCCAGCAGGCGATCGCGCGAGAACACACGCGGTTCGGGGGTTGCGGCCGCGGTGATGGTGGTCGTGTTGATGGCGCTCCCCGCGTGCGCCGCGGAACCGAAGGCGGAGGCGAAGCCGAGCGCGACCCCCACCACCACGACCTCGCCGACGCCGGATCCCTACACAGGCCCGTTGACGTTCGCGGGTGACGACCTCGTCGCGTTCGCGCTGAGCCCGGACGAAGTCGCCGGCCTGCTTCCCGGTGCCGCTCCGGCGGGCGCGGTGACCGATGAGCTGCTGCAGTACTCGGACGGCGGTGGACCGGACTTCGACCCGTCCGTCTGCGTGCTGCTCCTCAGCGAGATGTCGATGCGCAGCGTCGCAGCGCGCACCGTGCCGTGGAAGGATCCGGAGGATTCGAGCAACAGCGGGCGACAGCAGATCCTTCAGTTCGCCTCGGAGGAGCAGGCGTCGACGCGGATGGATCAGCTCACGTCGACGATCGACCACTGCGCACAGTTCGACGCCCAGGGTCCCGGCACGTTCGAGACCGCGGTGGCACCGGAACTCGAGGGCGTGCGCGCCTTCGCCGGCACCCTCACGCTCGACAGCTCCGGGAGCCGGTGGCGCGTGCACCACGGGTTCGCGTCCGTCGGCAACGTGCTCGTGGAGCTGTGGCAGCCCGCGCTCGACGGCTCGGAGTTCGATGCGGAGCGCGCCGCTCTGCTGCTGCGCGACCGCGCGGTCGAGGCGAAGGCGGCGCTGATCACCGACCTGACCGACAACCCGCCGGCGACGGAGACGCCGACGCCGACCGATCCCGCCGCGCCATGGAGCGAGTGGCAGCTGTCGGGCGCCGGCGTGGGGCCGCTCATCTTCGGCGCCGACCGGGAGTCGGCGCTCGCGGCCGTTCCCGGTGCGACCGTGGAGGAGGTCGAGTGGACCGACTCCTTCGCGCGGCTCTGGAGCGGCGACGGCGACGAATCGCTCGTGCTGCACTTCACGGACGACGGGGCGACGCTGATCGGGGTGACTGCCGGTATCGCGAACATGGAGGGCGATGTCGAGCCGGATGGTGCGGCACTCCCGCTGCGGGCGCCGTGCGCATCGGCGCGTCTCTCTCCGACGCTGCCGCGGCCTTCCCCGGGGCACGTTCATCCGCGTCGTCTCGTCCGGCGAGTACTTCTACCAGTGGGCGTCGCGGGACGGCGGAGTGATCCGATTCCGTGCCGACCGGGACTACGCGGACGCATCGGCTGTCATCACGGGAGTGACGGCCGAGGATGCGACGTTCGCACCGCCGCTCGGCGTGGGGTGAGCAACGCGGCGCTGAGCCGACCGCCGCGCTGCTGTATTCCTGACCGATCGGTCGGTTAGTATGGCCGGGCGGGACGTCGGCGTCTCGTAGCGGAGCGCCACGAGGAGGTCGGCGATGACGGACATCACGAGCGAAGCATCGGGAAACGGTCGGGGGAGCCGATCCATGATGGAGCGCGATCGTGCAGCGGCGATGCTGGGTCTCGTCGTCGAGCGTGATGAGCCCGGGCACGCGGTGGTGTCGATGCGGGTCAGGGAAGACATGACCAACGGCTTCCACATCACCCACGGCGGCCTCGTGTTCGCGCTCGCAGACACAGCCTTCGCGATCGCCTGCAACGAAGACGATCGCGTCACGGTGGCGGCGGGAGCCGACATCTCGTTCCTGAAGTCGACCGTCGCCGGCCAGACGCTGACGGCCACGGCGATCCGCCGTTCGCGCACCGGTCGCTCCGGTATCTACGACGTCACGGTGGTCGACGAACTCGGCGATCCCGTCGCCGAGTTCCGTGGACGCTCGCGCACCACCAGTCGTGTCCTCTGACCGCCCACCGATCTGACGGAGCATCACGTGTCGACGACGACCGCATCCTCTTCCGCCATCCGCCCGCCCTCCCCGGACGACCTGGACCCCGAGGAACGCATGAGCCGCGAGGAGATCGCCGCGCTCCAGCTCGAACGACTCCAGTGGACGGTGCGCCACGCGTATGCGGACGTGCCGCTGTACACCGCGAAGTTCGACGAGGCCGGCGTGCACCCCGAAGACATCCGCAGCCTCGAGGACGTACGGCGGCTCCCGTTCACGACCAAGGAGGATCTGCGGTCGACATATCCGTTCGGCATGTTCGCGGTGCCGATGGACGAGGTCGCGCGCATCCATGCGTCGAGCGGAACCACCGGGCGTCCGACCGTCGTCGGATACACCAAGGGCGACCTCGACCGGTGGGGCTCGCTCGTCGCGCGTTCGCTGCGAGCCAGCGGCATCCGACGTGGGATGAAGGTGCACAACGCCTACGGCTACGGACTGTTCACCGGCGGGCTCGGAGCCCATGCGGGGATCGAAGCCCTCGGCGCCACCGTGATCCCCATGTCGGGCGGGCAGACCGCGAGGCAGGTGCAGCTCATCCGCGACTTCGCGCCGGAGGCGATCCTGTGCACCCCGAGCTATCTGCTCACGATCGCGGATGCGATGGCCGCACAGGGGATCGATCCGCGCTCCACCTCGCTGAAGGTGGCCGTGCTCGGCGCCGAGCCCTGGTCGAACGAGATGCGGTACGAGCTCGAGAAGCGCCTCGGCATCGATGCTCTCGACATCTACGGCCTCAGCGAGGTGATGGGACCCGGAGTGGGCAACGAATGCCTCGAGACCAAGGACGGTCCGCATCTGTGGGAAGACCACTTCCTCCCGGAGGTCATCGACTCGGAGACCCGAGCGGCGCTGCCGGACGGCGAACTCGGGGAGCTCGTGTTCACGTCGCTCACCAAAGAGGCGTTCCCCGTCATCCGCTACCGCACCCGCGACCTCACCCGCCTTCTGCCCGGCACCGCGCGGCCGGGGATGCGGCGCATGGAGAAGATCACCGGCCGCAACGACGACATGATCATCCTGCGTGGCGTGAATCTCTTCCCGACCCAGATCGAAGAGCTCGTCCTCGGCATCGAGCAGCTGACCCCGCACTTCGTCCTCGAACTGTCCAAGGACGGGCGGATGGACGCGATGACCGTGCGCATCGAGCGTCATCCCGACCTGTCGGTCGAGACCTGTGCGAGTGCCGCCGAGGTGCTGGCGCAGCGGATCAAGGTGTTCATCGGGACCACGGTCGCCGTCCGTCTGGAAGAACCCGGCGCACTCCCGCGCAGCGAGGGGAAGTACCAGCGCGTCTACGATCTGCGGTGATCGCGGGCGGAGACCCCGGAGGTCTCACGGCCGTGGTTCCCTGGGCCGGCATGATCGCGTGCGAGACTGGGTGGTGATGACGCAGACGACGCGACGAGGCCGCCCGGGGTATGACCAGCAGGGCATCCTCGCCGTCGCCGTCGCCGCGTTCAACGAGCACGGGTACGACGCCACGTCGATCGGGATGCTGGCCGAGCGGCTCGGGCTCTCAAATCGGCCATCTATCATCACTTCGGCTCGAAGGACGAGATGCTCGACCTCGCCCTCGATGCCGCACTGAGCGGACTCGAGGCCGTGGTGGAGGATCCGCTTCCGGACGCGGACTCCGCGCCGGGGACCGACGCCGTGATGCGCCTGGAGCACGTGCTGCGTGGTGCGGTCCACGTGCTGGTCGACCAGCTCCCGGCGGTGACCCTGCTCCTGCGCGTTCGCGGCAACACCGATGTGGAGCGCCGCGCGCTCACCCGACGCCGCGCGTTCGACCGCAGGATCACCGCGCTGGTGACCGAGGCCCAGGCCGAGGGCTCGCTGCGCGCCGACATCGATGCCAGCGTCGTCGCACGTCTGTCTTTCGGCATGATCAACTCGATCGTCGAGTGGTATCGCCCCGGCGGTCGCGAGGGTGCCGATCGTCTCGCAGACGACGTCGTCGCGATCGCGCTGGACGGCCTGCGTCGTCGCGAGGACGCCTCGACGGACTGACCGACGCCCTCGTCGACGCGTCTATGCCGCCGACTGCTCCTTCGCGACCAGCGTCAGCACGTCGTAGGTGGCCACGATCTCATCCCTCTGGTTCTTCAGCACCGCGTCCCAGCGCACCTCGCCGTACTCGTCGGTCTCGCGCGGGGTGATCTGCTTCGCGGTGAGCTCGACGCGGATCTCGTCTCCGGGGACACGGGCGTCACGAATCGCAGGTTCTCCAGGCCGGAGTTCGCGAGCACGGGGCCGGGCGCCGGGTCGACGAAGAGGCCGGCCGCCCACGACACGAGCAGGTATCCGTGCGCGACACGGCCGGGGAAGAACGGGTTGGCGGCCGCCGAGGCCTCGTCCATGTGGGCGTAGAAGGTATCGCCCGTGAACGCCGCGAACGTCTCGATGTCTTCGAGCGCGACCGTGCGCGAACCGCTCGCGACCTGATCGCCGATGTGCAGCTCGGCCAGCGACTTGCGGAACGGATGCACGCCGTCGGTCTCCGCGAACGGACGCGCCTCTGCGCCCTGATGCCACACGCCGGTCAGAGCCGTCATCATCGCGGGAGAGCCCTGGACGGCGGTGCGCTGCATGTGGTGCAGCACCGCACGGATCCTCCGAGCTCCTCGCCTCCACCCGCGCGACCCGGCCCCCGTGCACGAGGTTCGGGAGGGGAGAGCCGTGGCCCGTCGAGCTTCGCGCGTCGTCGCGGTCGAGGAAGAGCACACGCCCGTTGTACGCAGCCATCCCGGTGGTGAGCGCGACGGCGACCTCGGGGTCGTGCGTCGCCACGCTCGTGACCAGCGATCCACCGCCGCGAGCCACCAGGGCGCTCGCCTCATCGAGCGTGCGATAGCCGACGATGCTCGAGACCGGACCGAACGCCTCGATCTCGTTGACGGCCGGGCTCTCGGGGTCGGCGAAGCGCAGCAGCATCGGTGAGAGGAACGCGCCGTCGGGTGCGGGACCTTCGCCGCCGTCACGGTGGCGCACTTCGGGCGCCTCGGTCGACCCGATCACGAGTTCGCCGCCGCCGTCCTGCAGTCGCGCGACCTGGCGCAGCACCTCGTCGCGCTGCGCGGTCGAGGCCAGCGGTCCCATGGTCACGCCCTCCGCCCTCGGGTCGCCGAGCACGACACGCTCCGAGAGGCGTGCCTGTACCGCGGCGATCACGTCGTCGACCACGGAAGTCGGCACGATCGCGCGTCGGATCGCCGTGCACTTCTGCCCGGCCTTGGATGTCATCTCGGCGACGAGCTGCTTCACATAGGCGTCGAACTCCGGTGTGCCGGCGATCGCGTCGGTTCCCAGGATCGACGCGTTGATGGAGTCGGTCTCGCTCGTGAAGCGCACGCCGCCGGTCTGCACGGCGTCATGCGACCGCAGGCGCTCCGCCGTCGACGCCGAGCCCGTGAAAGCCACCAGGTCGCCCAGCTGCAGTTCCTCGAAGAGCCCGGGGACGCTGCCGGACACGAGCTGCAGCGAGCCGTCGGGCAGCAGTCCTGACTCGACCATGATGCGCACCATCGCCTCGGCGAGGTACCCGGTCGGGGTCGCGGGCTTCACGACGGTGGGCACGCCGGCGAGGAACGCGGGGGCGAACTTCTCCAGCGAGCCCCACACGGGGAAGTTGAAGGCGTTGATCTGCACCGCGGCACCGGGCAGGCGCGTGTAGATGTGGCGGCCGAGGAACGACCCGTCCCTGGAGAGGTTCTCGACGGCGCCGTCGACGTACACCTTCGCGTTCGGCAGCTCGCGTCGACCCTTGCTCGAGTATGCGAACAGGACGCCGGTGCCGCCGTCGATGTCGACCCAGGAGTCCTGCGTCGTGGCGCCCGTGCGGCTCGACATGTCGTAGAGCTCCGCCTTGCGCTCCGTGAGGGCCAGAGCAAGCTGCTTCAACCGCACGGCGCGCTGATGGAAGGTGAGCTCGCCGAGCGAGGCCTGTCCGGCCTGCCGCGCGTGGGCGAGAACCGCGCCGAGGTCGATGCCCTCGGTCGACACGCGTGCGACCACCTCGCCGGTCGACGCGTCGCGCACCTCGGTCACGTCGGCATCGGCGTCGGGCCTCCACCACGCGTCCTGCACGTAGCTGGGCAGGATCTCGGTCATGTGTTTCCCTTCATGAGGCGTCCCATTCGTAGAAGCCGCGGCCCGTCTTCCGCCCGAGGTGGCCCTCGGCGACGAGACGACGCAGCAGGGCCGGGGGTCGAAGCGCTCGCCGAGGTGCGCTGCGAGGTACTCGGCGATGCCGAGGCGCACATCGAGCCCCACGATGTCTGTGAGGCGGAGCGGCCCCACCGGGTGCTTGTAGCCCAGCGTCATGGCGGTGTCGATGTCTTCGGCCGAGGCGATGCCCTCCTCGAGCATGCGGATCGCCTCGAGGCCGAGCGCGACCCCGAGCCGCGACGACGCGAAGCCGGGAGCATCCGCCACCACGATGGGCGTCTTGCCGAGCGCCTGCACCCACCCGCGCACCGACTCGACGACCGGGGAGCGGTCGCCGCCCCGCGCACGATCTCGACGAGGGTGGACGCCGGCACGGGGTTGAAGAAGTGCATCCCCACGAAGCGCGACGGCCGCTCCAGCACCGCGGCGAGCTCATCGATCGAGATGGACGAGGTGTTCGAGGCGAGAACCGCGTCCGGTCCGAGCTGCGCCTCGACGCGGGTGAGCGCCTCGGTCTTGAGCGCGATGTCCTCGGGGACCGCCTCGACCACGAGATCGCATCGTGCGAGCAGCGCCATATCCGTGCCGGTGTCGAAGCGGGCGAGGTAGGCGTCGATCGGCTCGCCCGCCGTGCCGCGGAGGATAGAGGCGTCGAGGGACTCCCGTACCCGCGCGGCGGCGGTATCGGCGGAATCCGCGTCGCGCTCGACGACGCTGACGCGGGATCCTGCCAACAGGAACGCATGGGCGATGCCGGTTCCCATGCGCCCGCCGCCGAGTACCCCGACGCGTGCGGGGCCGGGGGGACTGCTCGCGGTCATCGGTCTCTCCGCTCCAGGAAATCGGTCATCCGCCGGAACTTCTCCGGGCTCTCGAAGAGCACGGCCTGTGCCTCGAGGTCGGCGGCGGTGGTGGTCGCGCGGGGCGCGGAAGACGCTCTTGGTGGCGATGGTCGCGGCGGGATCGTTGCGGGCGATCCGGGCGGCGATGGCCTCGGCCGCGGCGAGGAGGTCGCCGCTGTCGTGGATCGCCGAGACGAGGCCGATGCGCAGGGCCTCCTCGGCCCGCACCGTGCGTCCGGTGAGGAGCAGCTCGATCGCCCTGGCATCGCCGACGATCTCCTTCAGACGCCAGCTCGCACCGGCGGCGGCGATGATCCCGAGGCCCGTCTCCGGGTTGCCGATCGCGAGCGTGGGTGTCGCGATGCGGATGTCTGCGGCGTAGGCGAGTTCGGCGCCGCCGCCGAGCGCATAGCCGTCGACCGCGGCGATCACGGGCATCGGCAGCTCGGAGAGTCGCACGAAGGCGTTCGTGTTGATGCCGCGCAGCGCATCGGGCGCTCGTCGTTCGCGGAGTTCGGCGATGTCGGCCCCGGCGGCGAACACCCCGTCCGCACCGGCGAGGACCAGCGTCTTCGGGGCTTCCTCGAGTTCGGCGCAGAGGATGTGGAGCGCGTCGATGGTCGCCTGATCGATCGCGTTGCGTCTGTGCGGGCGGTTGAGCGTGGCGATCACATGGTGAGTGTGCCGCTCGACGAGCAGGGGAGCATCGGCATCCGGTTGCGTGTGCATCACACCCGCTCCAGGATCATGGCTGCACCCTGGCCGACGCCGACGCACATCGTGGCGAGTCCGTGACGGGAGCCCTCGCGCTCCATGCGACCGAGCAGAGTGATGAGGAGTCGGGATCCGGACGAACCGAGCGGATGTCCGAGCGCGATCGCCCCGCCGTCGGCGTTGACACGCTCCTCGTCGAGGCCGAGCCGCCGGATGCACGCGATCGACTGCGTGGCGAAGGCCTCGTTGAGCTCGACCGAACCCAGATCGTCGACCGAGAGTCCGGAGCGGCGGAGGGCCTTCTGCGTGGCGGGGACGGGGCCGAGGCCCATGACCTCCGGCGCGAGACCCACGCTGGTGCCGACGACGATGCGGGCGCGGGGCACGAGGCCGTGGCGCTCGACCGCGGCGGCGCTCGCCACCACGATCGCCGACGCGCCGTCGTTGAGCGCGCTCGAGTTGCCGGCCGTCACGACCCGACCACCGGCCACCACGGGTCGCAGACGCGCGAGCGCCTCGGGCGTCGTCGCGGGTCGCGGACCCTCGTCGACCCGCACCTCGTCGGCGCCGACCTGGACGCCGACGATCTCGGCGTCGAAGCGTCCGGCTGCGATCGCCGCGGCCGCGCGCTGTTGCGACCGGAGCGCGAAGGCATCGGCCTCCTCGCGGGTGATCCCGTCGATCCTGGCGACCTCTTCCGCCGTCTCCGGCATCGAGAAGGTCGCCTTGTCGCGGGCGACGAGACGGGGATTCGGGAAGCGCCATCCGATCGACGTGTCGAACGCCGCGCCGGGCTTGGCCCAGGCCTTCTCGGGTTTGGCCTGCACCCAGGGCGCACGGGTCATGGACTCGACGCCCCCGGCGACGATGAGGTCGGCATCGCCGGCGCGGATCGCCTGCGCCGCCATGGCAACGGCCGACATCCCGGAGGCGCACAGCCGGTTCACCGTGATGCCGGGCACGCTGTCGGGGAGCCCGGCGAGCAGCACGGCCATCCTGGCGACGTTGCGGTTGTCTTCGCCTGCCTGGTTGGCCGCACCGAGGATCACCTCGTCGATCTCGACGTCTCCGGCATCGATGCCCGCCCGCCGCACGGCCTCGGCGACGACGACCGCCGCGAGGTCGTCGGGACGGATGGACGCGAGGGCGCCTCCGTAGCGCCCGACCGGGGTGCGCGCTCCTCCGACGAGGTATGCCTCGGTCATGCGGATCTCCTGACTGCGTCGTCTCGGTGGGGGCCCGTCCGGCGTCCGTCCGGTCCCGATTTACTGACCGATCGTATAGTAATCATCCCATGGTCGCGCACGGCGCTGCGATGCGGCACCCGCGTCATACCTTGACGAAGGCGCGCAGCGGATGCTCGATGAGCGCGGTCACGCGCCGCAGGAATCCCGCCGCGTACCCGCCGTCGCACACCCGGTGGTCGAACGCGAGCGACAACTGGGCGATGCGCCGGGGACGATCGCGCCGTCGACGACCCACGGCCGCTCGATGATCCGGCCGATGCCGAGGATCGCGACGTCGGGATGATTGATGATCGCGGCCGACCCGTCGACACCCAGACCGCCGTAGTTGTTCAGGGTGAACGTCGATCCCCGCAGACGCTCCGGTGGCATCGTGCCCGCCCTGGCGGTCGCGGCGACCTCGCGCAGCGCGGCATCGAGCTGCTCGATGGTCAAGGTGTGTGCGTCGGGGATGACGGGAACCAGCAACCCGCGCTCGGTGTCGGCGGCGATGCCCAGGTTCACCCCGTCGAAGGAGATCAGCTCCTCGGCTGTCTCGCTGAGGCGAGAGGCGAGGACGGGGTATTCGGCGAGGGCGAGCAGAACGAACCGCGCGAGGAGAGCCGTCACGGACGGGGCCTTTCCTCCTCCGGGGCCATCTGCGCGCGCAGCTCCCAGAACGCCGTGGCATCGACGTCGACCCAGACCGTCGCCTCCGGGATCTCGGAGCGGCTGCGGAGAGCTTCGCGCTCACGGCACGCCGCAGCGGCGACAGGCGTTCGCGGGAGGTCACCGTGAGGCCGTCGACGTTCTCCCTCGAGCCGGTCGCCGCGTCGGTGTCGGTGTGCACGCCTGCGGGGCCGTCGACCCGCTGGTGCGCGGCGACGCCGTCGACCGCGTTCTCGACCGCGGCGCGCAGCACGTCGGCGCGCGTGATCGCTCCATCGGCGCCGGTCGCACTGATCGAGTGGACGTCGAGGCCCAGATCCCGAGCGAGGCGCCGCACGAGCGGAGAGCGCACGGCGATCGGGCGGCGATCGGGAGTCACGGCCGGAGCGGCTTCCGCGGGCGTGACAGCCGCGGGTGCGGGTGCAGCTGCCGCAGCGGTCGCGCGTGCGGGCGGGCGGCGACGCCCCTTCGTCGTGCGTGCGGTGGTGCCGTAACCGATCAGCACGTTGCCGGAGCCCGCGCGTTCCTCCTGGCGGTAGGCCTCGTGCTCGGTGCCGTCGGGCGTCCCGGCATCGGTGCTCGCGGCGTCCGGATCCGGCATGACCGCAGCGGCTTCGTCGTCTGGGCCGTCAGAGGCGTCGGGGTCGGCGACTTCGAGCACGGGTGCTCCGACGTCGATCGTGTCGCCGGCTGTGCCATGCAGAGCGGTGACGACGCCGGCGAAGGGCGATGGCAGCTCCACGACGCTCTTCGCGGTCTCGACCTCGGCGATGGGCTGGTCGGTGGTGATCGTGTCGCCGACGGCGACGAGCCACTGCACGAGACCTGCCTCGGTCAGTCCCTCGCCGAGGTCGGGGAGCCGGAACACCTGCGTGCGGGTGCGTGGTTTCAGGGGCGTGCTCATGCGTCCTCATCCCAGTGCAGCGTGTCGATCGCGTCGAGCACACGGTCGACGTCGGGCAGGTACCAGTGCTCGAACTTCGGAGGGGCGTAGGGCGTGTCGAACCCGGTGACCCTGCGCACGGGGGCCGCGAGGTATTCGAAGCACCGCTCGAACACGCGCGCCTGGATCTCGGAGGCGACGCTCACATAGCCCGGTGCTTCGGCGACCACCACGGCGCGACCGGTCGACTTCACCGCCGCCGTCACGGTCGCGTCGTCGAACGGCGAGAGCGAGCGGACATCGACGACCTGGACGCTGCGCCCTCCGCGGCGGCGACCTCAGCGACCTCGAGAGCGAGGGGTACCGAGGCGCCGTACGCGAGGAGAGTCACGTCGGTGCCCGCCCGGGCGACGCGTGCGGTGCCGAGTTCGGCGGTGATCGACGTGTCGACCTCGCCCTTCATCCAATACAGCTTCTTCGGTTCGAGGAAGATCACGGGGTCGGGGGAGGCGATCGCGGCACGCAGCAGGGAGTACGCATCCTGCGGGGTGGACGGGCTGACCACCGTCAGGCCAGGGGTGTGCGCGTAGTACGCCTCGGAGGAGTCGCAGTGGTGCTCGACTCCGCCGATGCCGCCGCCGAAGGGGATGCGGATCACCAGCGGCATCCGCATGCCCCCGCGGGTCCGGTTGCCGAGTTTGGCGACGTGGCTGACGACCTGCTCGAAGGCGGGCAGGGCGAAAGCGTCGAACTGCATCTCGATCACGGGTCGCATGCCGTTCATGGCCATGCCGACGGCGGTGCCGACGATGCCGGACTCCGCGAGAGGGGTGTCGAAGCAGCGTTCCTCGCCGAAGCGCGCCGTGAGGCCGTCGGTGATGCGGAAGACTCCACCGAGCGCCCCGACGTCCTCGCCGAAGACGATCACATCCGGGTCCGACTCGATCGCGTCCGCGAGCGCCGTGTTCAGCGCTCCGGCCATGGTCATCGTCGTCACTGTGCCGGCATGGTCCACGGCGCCGCCGTCGGTGGTGGCGTCGTGCGTGGTGCCGGCGGCGTTCTGTGCGATGGTCATCGGTGTCCTCCGTTCGGAGCCGTCGCCGCGTCGTCGAGTCGCGACCGCTCGATCTCCTCGCGCAGCAGGTGCCACTGCTCCTCGAGCTGGGGTGAGCGGTGCGTCGTCACGAATCGGAACAGGTCTTCGGGGTCGAGGTCGGCATCGGTGTTGAGCGCGGTGCGCATCGCGGCGGCGATCTCCTCCGCGCCGTTCGCGAAGCGCTCTTCGGCGTCGGCGTCGAGAGCTCCCGTCGAGGAGAGATGCGCTCGCAGGCGGCGCAGCGGATCGCGCGCGATCCACGCCTGCACCTCCTCGCGCTCGCGGTAACGCGTGTCGTCGTCGGCATTCGTGTGCGCCTGCATCCGGTACGTGTGCGCCTCGACGAGAGACGGGCCGCCGCCGGTGCGGGCGCGCTCGACCGCTCCGCCGAGGACCGCGAGCACGGCGGCCACATCGTTGCCGTCGACGCGCTCGCCCGGCATCCTGTAACCGATCGCCTTGTGGGCGAGGGACGGAGCGGCGCTCTGGCGGGACAGCGGCACGGAGATCGCGAACTCGTTGTTCTGCACGAAGAACACGACGGGGACGTGGAAGACGGCGGCGAAGTTCAACGCTTCGTGGAAGTCGCCTTCGCTGGTGGCGCCGTCGCCGCAGAGGGCGAGCACGACGGTGTCTTCGCCGCGGCGCTTCGCGGCGTGCGCGAAACCGACCGCGTGGAGCAGCTGGGTGGCGAGCGGGGTCGCCTGCGGAGCGACCCGGTGCGCACGGACGTCGTACCCCGAGTGCCAGTCGCCCTTGAGGAGCACCATCGCGTCTGCGGGCTCGACTCCGCGGGCGATCACGGCGACCGAGTCGCGGTAGGTCGGGAACAGCCAGTCGCCAGCGCCCAGGACCATCGCAGCCCCGACCTGGCATGCTTCCTGCCCGTGCGACGAGGGGTACACGGCCAGTCGGCCCTGGCGGACGAGAGCGCCGGCCTGATCGTTGATCCGCCTGCCCTCGACGAGACCGCGATAGGCGGCCAGGAGGGTGTCGGCGTCGGGAAGCGCGTATCGGTCATCCGCGACCGTCGCCCCGTTCTCGTCGATCAGTCGCACCGCGGTGTCTCGCGGAAGCATGTCGGTGTGCAGCATGCGTTCGTCCTCCTTGCCGAACTCGATGGGGAAAGCATGCCCCGAGGCGCGACAGTCATCCAAGATCAATTGCCGAATCGTGGATGAAAGGGCGAGGATTGAGGCATTCTTGATCGAAGTGTCAGTAATTCTTCCCGAGCAGAGAGGTCGACATGGTCGCCATCGATGAGACGGATCGTGCGATTCTCGAGGAGCTGCGTCGCGACGCCCGTTCGTCGATGACGGCGATCGCCGATGCCGTGCACATCTCGAGGGCCGGTGCACACGCGCGCATCAAGCGCCTCACCGAGGCCGGCGTGATCACGGGCTACACGGTCAGGACCGATCCCGTGCTGCTCGGACACCACGCGAGCGCACACGTCACCCTCGCCATCGAGCAGGCGACGTGGCAGGAGGTGAGCGCACGACTGCGGGCGATCCCCGAGATCGAGCACATGGCGCTCGTCGGCGGCGACTTCGACGTGATCCTGCTGGTGCGCGCCAACGACGCGCGAGATCTGCGGCGCATCGTGCTGGAGGACATCCAGGCGATCCCGTCGATCCGCTCGACGCGGACCACCCTGATCTTCGAGGACTACGCGAAGGGCTGAACGTGTCGCAGGCATACCAGGGCCGCCTAGAGGGGGCATGTTGTGTTGCGAGGTGCGGGAGGCGATCCGCCGCGGCATTTACGGGTGTTCCCTTCGTAAAGGGCCGGGTCTTCGGCGTCCTCGATGAGGTGGCCGTAGGTGTCTGCTCGGCTGTGGGTAGGGACAGGCTGAAGGGGGCGACCGACGTTCGCGCATATCCGGATGCGGGATCGCCGAGGGCTGTGGAGATGGTGATTCCTCCCGGCCTGCGGAGGCCAGCTTGGCCCATTCGCGCATTCCGAAATTATGCCTCGACCTGTGTTTTTCAGCCCACGAATGTCGGATGTCCCGAGTTGACTCGGAGTATGAAAAAACCACGGATGTGCTCAGTCGGGTCGTCGCCGACCTGGAGGCGATGCTGCGCTCCGAAGCGATCGCGGAGCCTAATGACGATGTGAAGATGGCGGTCCCGCGAAAGGCGGGCGCCGTCCGCCGACGGCTGGATGCGGTGATCGTCGAGACGGTCGCGTCGGTGGATGCCCGTCCGGCGAGGGGGGGGGGGGAGAGAGATCGGGCGTTCTGCGTGCGATTCGGATGCCGGAGGATGAACGAGTTGCTGCAGCGGATGCTGCGGACGAACGCGGCCGGGGCGTCACGGGTGGTGAAGGCCGAGAAGGCTGTGCGGCGAGACGACGCGCTGATGACCAGCGCCCGGTTTCCGGCGCGATGGCCCGCCCTGCGCACGGCTCTGGTGGACGGTGCGGTAGGCATCGGAGGATTGCTCGCAGCGGTGGACCTCTCGAACAGGGCGGTCCCCGCATAGGAACTGCGGATCGACTTTAAGCCGATGTGGAGTTAGCGGCGTATGCGCGCGGACTGTCGTTCGGGGAATAGCCACCGGACCGGGACCTCGAGCGGGGTGTGTATACCGCGGGTGCGGCGGACCGTGATGCGGCAGCGACGTCGGAGGGCCTGCGGATCCTCGCCTAGGCGGTCGTGCGATACCTCGCCCCGGATGGGCGGAACCGTCGGAGGACATCGCGATGCGTGCCAGAGGAGTCGTGATCGGCCGGGCGAGGGACGGCGTGATTCCGATCCGCGGTCGACTTCTGCCGCCGTCCTGGGGATCGCCGCCCGACACGATGACGCGCCGCGCCTCGGCGGTGCCGCCCCGACCCTGGTCGTCTCGGTGACGGCCGACGACTACGCTTACGGCCGCGGATAGGCACGTCGAGGGGATCGATGCTCTCGTCTCGACCCGCACCGGGGTGCACACCGCATGCGCCTGCGGCGTGCAGTGGGTACTGTTCGACCGGGTGGGGCGGATCGTCGACATCAGCACGAGCGAGCGCATCTTCACGGTGCTCCAACGCCGGGCGATCGCCGTCCGCCACCGGGAGTGCCTCACCCCGGGACGCTACGTTCCCGCGGCGTGGTGCGAGATCCACCACGTCGCCGAGCACGCTCGCGGTGGCCCCACCCGCACCGACAACAGGGGAAGTTATTGATACACCCTCAGGTCGCCGGGGATGAATCGGGCGGATGCGATACATTCAGCGGATGGTCACTACCGGCAACCGACTTTCCACGAATACGCCCTACATTCGCGATCTGAACGCGAAGATTCGGGCTGGAGAGATGAAGGTCCCCAAGTTCCAGCGCCCTTTCGTTTGGACTGAGGACCAAGCCCTCGCCCTCCTGGACAGCCTGCGCCGCAATTATCCAATCGGGAGTCTTTTGCTGTGGCGGACGCCTGACAGGCTGAAGACCGAACGCGACCTTGGTCTCTTTCAACTGCCTTCAGTTGATGACCTGAGCCCTACTGAGTACGTGCTCGACGGGCAGCAGCGTGTGACAGTGCTATATTCAGTTTTCGGTGCGGAAGATGCCGATCCTGGGTTTAAGGCTGCATTCGACTTGCGGTCGCAAGAGTTCGTTGTGTTGTCCGAGACTGAAACGGCGGCGCACCAGTTCCCTCTCCGTTGGCTGTACCAGACCACGCCGCTGCTGAACTTCAGAACTCGCATTCAGGATCTGGCTGACGCCTCAGAGCTCCAAACGCGATTCGATGCGCTCGTTAACGTCCTTACTGGCTACCAGATCCCGGTTGTAACCCTTCGCGATCTCAGCCTGGAAGAAGTGGGTCCGATATTCGAGCGGATCAACAGCTCGGGAACTCCACTCTCGATCTTCGACTTGATGGTTGCTGCTACATGGTCAGACGGATTCGACCTGAACGATAAAGTTGACGAGATCACGGTGGCCCTGCAGCCCAAGAACTACGGCGATATCCGCGGAAACACTGTCCTCAAGTGCCTGGCGGCTGTTCAATACGACTCGGTCAGCCGGGAACGCGTAATTGGACTTCGGAAGCTGAGCCCCGATCCAAAGCAGATCAACAAGCTTGTCCAGAAGACCACCAAAGCGATACTGCGTGCGGTCGATCAGCTGTTGACAGAGTTCCGTATCTACAGCCTGGACTTCTTGCCGTACGAAGCTCACTTGCTGATCCTGACACATGTGTTTGCGAAGCACCGCACTCTCAACGCGAACCAGATGAAGCGACTCCGCCAGTGGTTCTGGAGAACTTCATTCTCTGAGCGATATAGGGGTACGAATGATGCCTTCGTAACAAAGGACCTCAGTGTTGTCGAGCAATTTGTCGCCCGAGGAGTCGGCGCGGTGGCGTCTGACTTCGGAAACCCTCCATCTGGGACAGAGCTACGGAACGCCGTATTCAGAAAGAACAACTCGCGGTCTCGCGCGTTCACGCTGGCGCTGGCGAAGCAGCATCCGAAGAACCTCACAAATGCGAGTCCGATCGATACAGCGGACGCCCTATCCGTATATAACAAGAAGCAGTTCCATCATATTTTCCCGGAGGCCTTCTTGCGGAAGCTCGACCCCAAGATCGAGCGAAGTCGACTGCTCAACTTTGCGATGCTGTCGGCGTCGGAAAACAACCTGGTGTCTGACGCGGACCCATCGGTCTACCTGCCGAAGTTGATCGCAGACCTCGGGAACGAGGCCGACGCGGTGTTCGCCAGCAACTTGATCCCGCTGCCTGGCGATTACGACTATGCGAACGCCAAGCTTGAGACGTTTATCGCAGCGAGGCTTCCAATATTCGAGGCTCGACTCGTCCAGCTCTGCGACGGCGCGGCGTAGTCGCGCCGCTTTACTTTAATATGCAACATAACTCGCTGGCACTTTGGGGGATTGATGCCGAATCAGAGAGACTGAGTGATCGCTGTTGACTGATAAGTGTCGACCAGTAGTCGTTCAGCAGGCCATGCCATCTAGTCGTTGCCCGAGTGGTGAAAACTAAGTGCTATCGATTCTTTGGATGAGGTCGAGGAATCCGCTTCGAAGATCGTCGGCGGCGACTTCGACGTGATCCTGCTGGTGCGCGCCAACGACGCGCGGGATCTGCGGCGCATCGTGCTGGAGGACATCCAGGCGATCCCGTCGATCCGCTCGACGCGGACCACCCTGATCTTCGAGGACTACGCGAAGGGCTGACCGGGTCGCAGCGCCCGCAGGCCGGGGCATCCTTCGCACTCGGACATCTGCGGCGCGCTCCGCGACAAGTGCGGCGGCGATCGGGGTCCGAGAATGAGAGGACGACCAGCTTCTGCACCGTCGCTGGCCCGCGCCACGCTCGAAGGAGAGTCCCTGATGTCCGATTCCGCCGCTTCTGCAGCCGCCGCGCTGCTCGACCGCATCCAGGCCCCGGAAGGCGCAGGCCGGGACATTCCGGATGCGGCGACACGCGAGGTCATCGGCCGTGCGCCCGTGGCCGCTGTCGAGGACCTCGACGACGCGATCGCCCGGGCGAAGGCCGCACAGCCGGCCTGGGAAGCGCTCGGTCACGAGAAGCGGAGCGCGGTGCTCCTCGCCGCCGCCGACGCCATCGACGCGAACGCCGAAGGCCTCGCGTATCTGCTCTCGCGCGAGCAGGGGAAGCCGCTGAACGGTCCGAACGCCCGCTTCGAGCTCGGGGCCTGCTCCGCGTGGCTGCGCACCAACGCCACGACCGTGCTCGAGCCGCAGGTGCTGGTCGACGACGAGACGCTGCATGCGGAGCTCGTGTACAAGGCGGCGGGCGTCGTCGGGGCGATCGGTCCGTGGAACTGGCCCCTCATGATCAGCATCTGGCAGATCGGGCCCTCGCTGCGCATGGGCAACACCGTCGTCGCGAAGCCGAGCGAATACACCCCGCTGAGCGTGCTCGCGATGATCGCCGTGATGAACGAGGTCCTGCCCCCCGACGTCCTGATCGGCGTCTCCGGCGACCGTGAGGTCGGCGCTCGACTCGCGTCGCACCCCGACATCGACAAGATCATGTTCACGGGTTCCACAGCGACGGGGCGCCGCATCATCGAGAGCTCGGCCGGCAATCTCGCCCGGCTGACGCTCGAGCTCGGCGGCAACGACGCCGGGATCGTGCTTCCGGGCACCGATCCCTCCGTGATCGCGGAAGACCTCTTCTGGGGCGCGTTCATCAACACCGGCCAGACCTGTGCGGCGATGAAGCGGCTGTACGTGCACGACTCCGTGTACGACGAGGTCGTCGATGCGCTGGCGGCGATCGCCGCGTCGGTCCCGATGGGCAACGGCCTCGACGAGAACAACGTCCTGGGACCGCTGCAGAACCGCGCCCAGTTCGACATCGTCAGCCGCCTTGTCGACGACGCGAAGGCTCGTGGTGCACGCGTCGTCACGGGTGGCGAGTCGGCGCCCGAACTCGGGGAGCTCTTCTACCGTCCGACCATCGTCGCCGACATCGACAACGACGCGGCGCTGGTCCAGGAGGAGCAGTTCGGCCCCGCGCTGCCGGTGATCCGTTACAGCGACGTCGACGAGGCCTTCGACTGGGCCAACGGGTTGGATGTCGGCCTCGGCGCCTCGGTCTGGTCGAGCGACCCCGAGGCGGCACGTGACGCCGCCGGGCGGATGCAGTCGGGAACCGTATATGGATCAACTCGCACGGCGGACTGCACCCGATGGTGCCGTTCGGCGGGGTGAAGAGTTCGGGCTACGGGCTGGAGTTCGGCGTCGAGGGCCTCAAGTCCGTCGCCGTCTCGCAGGTCGTCTCCGGCCCCGGCCGGAAGGGCTGACCCGTGCGCTCTGCCATCGTCGTCGGAGCAGGAACCTCGGGAGCGATCGTCGCGCGACGGCTGGCCGACGCCGGGGTCGCGGTGACCCTCATCGAAGCAGGCGGTCACGACACGAACCCCGCGATCCATGACCCCTCCCGCGCCGGCGAGCTCTGGCACTCCGCGGAGGACTGGGACTACTTCACCGTTCCGCAGAAGCACGCAGGCGACCGTCGTCTGCACCTGCCCCGAGGGAAGGTCACCGGCGGGTCGCACGCGCTGAACGCCATGATCTGGGTGCGCGGTGCGGCGTCCGACTACGACGCCTGGGCGCGCGACGGGGCGCCGGGCTGGGGCTGGGCCGATGTCGAGCCCGTGTACGACGCGATCGAGAACGATCTGCTCCCGGTGACCGACGACTACGCGCTCTCGCCCATCCAGGCGTCCATCATCGATGCCGCCGTGCAGGAGGGCCTGCCGCACAACCCGAACTACAACGGGGGCACCCTCGACGGAGTCTCGCAGGAGCAGGTGACCATGCGCGACGGCCGACGGGTCAACACCTGGACCGCGTATGCGAAGCCGGTCGCGGAGGCGCTGACGATCGTCACCGCACGCGAGGTGCACTCGGTCATCGTCCGCGACGGTGCGGCGGTCGGTGTGCGGTTGGGGGAGGGCGCGGCGGAGGAGGTCTTCGCCGACGAGGTGATCCTCTCGGCCGGTGCCATCGGTTCGCCCGTGATCCTCCTCCGTTCCGGTATCGGCCCCGCAGCCGACCTCGACGCCCTCGGGATCCCGGTGGTGCACGATTCCCCCCCCGGGGTCGGGCAGAACCTCCACGACCACCTCCTGTCTCCGGTGATCTTCGCCACGCGGCGCCCGGTCGGACCCCCGCAGCCGGGAGTCTCGGTGACGCAGACGCACCTCTTCTGGCGCAGTCGCGACGACCTCTCCGAGCCCGACACGCAGCCGATCCATTTCTCCGTGCCGATGTGGGGCGAATTGGAACCGCGCGGCGACGACGGGTTCACGCTCATGGCCGGTCTCGTCACACCGCGCAGCCGGGGTGCGCTCCGACTCACCGGGCCGGGGCTCGCCGACCTTCCCGCCATCGACCTGGCAGCTCTCGAAGACGACCGCGACGTGGCTTCGCTCGCCGCGTCGGTGCGGCAGTGCCGGCGGATCGGTGCGCGTCCTGCCCTCGCCGAGGAATGGGGCGCCGTCGAGGTCTATCCCGGCCCTGAGGTGTCGGATGCCGGGGTCGAGGACTGGGTCCGCCGCACGGCCATCACCTACCACCACCAGGTCGGCACCTGCCGGATGGGGACGGACGCCGCGGCCGTGGTCGATCCCGAGCTGCGCGTCAACGGGGTGAAGAACCTCCGTGTGATCGACGCATCGATCATGCCGACCGTGCCCACCGGCAACACCAACGCGCCGGCCGCGATGATCGGCGAACGCGGCGCACGGTTCGTGCTCGACAGCTGAGGCGCGGACGAGATGCGGTCAGCGGTGCGGCGAGGGGGCAGGGCGACGGAGCGTCGACAGCAGGGCGTCCAGTGCGTCGTCGAGTCGCCCGTCGCCGGCCGAGTCCGGCATCAGCACCGAGATCATCTGCCAGCCGGCGTTGCGGGACGCGATCTCGTTGACCGCGGTGTCGATCTGGATGTGATCGGCGAGTTCGCCGTCATCCCGCGCCTCGATCAGGCACTGCCGGAACAGATCCCGCCAGTGCAGGTTGTTGACGCGGTGGATCCTGGTGACCTCGTCGTCTTGGGAGGCGTGGTCCCAGAACGCGATCACGACCTTGGCGTAGAGGGGGCCGTTCGGGCTGTAGGGGAGGATCTCCCGGCAGATCCGCTCCAGGGCCTCCAAGCCGCGCACTCCTTCGATGCGGGCATGGATGCGATCGTTGGCCAGCGTGTACAGGCGAAGGAAGGCTGCCGTGAGGACGCTCCGCTTGTCGGGGAAATACCGGGCGATCGCGCCGTGTGCATAGCCCGCCTCCGTGGCGATCTCGCGCATGGTGAGGTTGTCGAACCCCACCCGGATGATCACCTGCGTCGCCGCATCGGCGATGTGGGTGCGGCGCTCGTCATGGTCGACGATCTTCGGCATCGGGTCCCTCCCTCGCAGTCACGACTCTCGTCTCCACGATTGTCCATTTGCTGTTTTTAGTCACCAACCGGTGACTAATGTAACGCGATCGTAATCAATGCTGCATTAGGCACGAGTACGATCTTTAAAATCACCAGCCGGTGACTATCTCGAAGAGGAGTTCTCATGAACGTCAAAAGACTCGCACGTCGGGCAACCGGGGTCGTCGTGACGGCGGGCGTGCTCGCGCTCGCGGCCTGCACCGCGGCTCCCGGTTCGTCCTCGACCGGTGACGCCGGCGAGATGACGACGCTCAAGGTCGCGACGATCGGGCTCATCTCCGACGGCGCTCTGCTGGTGGGACAGGAGCAGGGCTTCTTCGAAGACGAGGGGATCGTCCTCGAGACGTCGGTGGTCGCGAACCCGCCCGCGGGCCTCGCCGCAGCGCAGAGCGGCCAGGTCGACGTCGCCTACGCCCCGAGCATCCCCCTGCTCAACGCGCTCTCGAGCGGGGTTCCCCTCACCGTCATCGCACCGGCCGACGGCTACGTCGACGGCGCCGCCGAAGCCGAGGACCCCGCCGCGGTCGACGACACCGGGCTCTATGCATCCGCCGCCAGCGGCATCACCTCGGTCGCCGACCTGGAGGGCGCCACCATCGCCATCCCCGCCCGCAAGGCGCAGCTGGAGGTCGTCATCTCCGACGCCCTCGACCGCGAGGGGATCGACCCCGGTTCGGTCGAGTGGGTCGTGCTCGACTTCACCTCGGCCGTGGCCGCGCTCACGAGCGGAACAGTCGACGCGGCCGGTCTGGTCAGCCCGTTCACGGGCGAGGCGGATGCCGCAGGCGCCGTGTTCGTCTCAGCGCCGTCTGTCGACTTCTTCGAGGAGGGTGCGGTCGGCCTCTGGACCGCCGGAGACGGCACGATCAGCGCGAAGGGCGACGCGATCGCGGCCTTCCAGCGCGCCGTCGCCAAGAGCAACGCCTACGCCAACGAGCACCCGGAAGAGGCCATCCAGGCCGGGATCGACGCCACGGGATCGACCCTCGGCGTCGACGACGTGAAGCTGCCGTTCTGGCCGGCGGAGGTCGCCCCCGTGGATCTCGAGCGCGTCGATGACAAGCTCGTCGCCCTCGGGTTCCTCCCCACACCCGTCGACCTCGAGGGCGTCGTCCTCGCCGCCGAGTGATCGCCATGACACGGTCCACGCTCCTTCCGCCGCTCATCGGCGCCGCCGGTGTCGTATCAGCGCTGGCGCTGTGGGAGTGGTCGGCCACCACCGGGCCGCTCGCCGCATCGCCGTTGCCCGCGGCCACCGCAGCGCTCGGCGAGGCCGTGAACCTGCTCGGCACCGCGACCACCTGGACCGCGATCGGCGACACCCTCACGATGGCGGTGATCGGACTCGTGCTCGCGGTCGTGATCGGGGTCGCGCTCGGCGTCGCGATCGGGACCTCACCGCTCGCGATGCATGCGACCCGCGTGCCCCTGGAGTTCCTCAAGCCCATCCCGCCGATCGTCATCCTGCCCATCGTGGTGCTCGTGATGGGGCCGACGCAGGGCATGGGGATCTTCCTCGTGTTCTTCGGGTGCTTCATCGCGATCGCCGTGCAGGCCTCGGCCGGAGTGTTCGACACCGACCCCGTCGCACGGGCGACGGGTCGCTCCTACGGAATGGGGCGCACCGAGATCCTCGGACGCATCGTGCTGCCCAGCGCCCTGCCCTACATCGGCACCGCCATCCGCGTCGCCGCACCCACCTCGCTCGTCGTCGCGGTGGTCGCCGGACTCCTCGGTGGCGGACCGGGGCTCGGTCAGAGCCTCCTGCTGTCGCAGATCTCGGGCAACCAGGCCCAGCTCTTCGCGTACGTCCTCATCCTCGGCACGCTCGGGCTGCTCGTCCAAGGACTCAGCCAGTGGGGCGAGCGCCGACTGCTGCACTGGCATCCGCAATACCGGAAGCAGGTGGTCTGATGACCCTCACCTCCTCGATCCAGACCCGTACGCGCCTCGCCCGCAGGGGAGGCAGGGTGCGCCCCTCGCGGTGTGCTCGTCGGCGCCGAGATCGCGGTGCCCGCGCTGCTGCTCGCGCTGTGGTGGTACGCCTCCGCGGCCTCCACGAACGCCTTCTTCCCGCCGCTCCAGGTCATCCTGCAGCGGCTGTGGCAGCTGCTGCAGACCCCCGCGTTCCTGCTCGACATCGCGTCCTCGGTGGGAAACCTCGTCGTGTCCTTCCTCCTGGCGACCGTGATCGGCGTGCTGCTGGGGCTGGTGCTAGGCCTCATCCGTCCGCTGAGCTGGTTCGTCGAGCCGACCGTGCACTTCTTCCGTGCGATCCCTCCCGTCGCGCTCGTGCCGATCTTCGTGTCGCTGATCGGCTTCGGCACCGAGACGCGCATCCTCTCGATCACCCTCGCCGCCGTCTTCCCGATCCTGATCTCGACCATCGACGGGGTGCGCGCGGGCGAGCCGACCCTCGAGATGGTGAGTCGCGTCTACCGGCTGAACGGGCCCGAACGGCTGTTCTCGGTGATGCTGCCCGCCGCGAGTCCACGCATCCTCTCCGGGATGCAGGTCAGCCTGATCACCGCGTTCGTCGTGATGATCGCGAGCGAGATGCTCGGCTCCTCCACCGGCCTCGGAGCGGCGACCCTGCTCGCCCAGCAGTCCTTCGCGATCCCCGACATGTGGGCGGGCATCCTCGTCCTCGGGATCATCGGCTACGCGGCCACCGCCGTGTTCACCCTCGTCCGGCGCCGTGTGCTGCGCTGGTACATCGCCTCCCAGCAACAGGAGAAGAACGCATGACCACCATCACCGGACACGCCCCCGTGCGCTTGAGCGTGCAGGGGCTCGCGAAGTCGTACCAGACGAAGGCGGGACTCATCCCCGTGATCGCCGACCTCACGTTCGACGTGCACGTCGGAGAGGTCTGCTGCATCGTCGGCCCCTCCGGCATCGGCAAGACCACGCTGTTGAAGTGCCTCACCGGCCTGCAGAGCACGACCGCCGGCACCGCGGCGATCGACGGCGCCGTGATCGACGGACCACCCGAGGAGATGGCACTGGTCTTCCAGGAGTACACGCGTTCGCTGATGCCGTGGCTCACGGTCGAGAAGAACGTGCGACTGCCCCTCAAGCACCTGCACCTGCCCGCAGCCGAGCGCGAGGAGCGGATCACCGCTGCGCTCGTCGCGGTCGGCCTCTCCGGAGCGGAGTCGAAGTTCCCGTGGCAGCTCTCCGGAGGCATGCAGCAGCGCGTCGCGATCGCACGCGCCATCGCCTACCGGCCGGAGGTGCTGGTGATGGACGAACCCTTCGCCTCGGTCGACGCGCAGACCCGCTTCGAGCTCGAAGACCTGTGCCTGCGCATCCGCGAGCAGTTCGGGATGACGATCGTGATCGTGACGCACGACATCGACGAGGCCGTGTATCTCTCCGACCGCGTCGTGGTGCTGGGGGAGCGCCCGGCGAAGGTCACCGAGATCATCGAGATCGACTTCGGCGCACCGCGCGACCAGCTCACCACCAGGGCATTGCCCGTGTTCGCCGAGCTGCGCACCCGCATCTTCGAGCTGATCAGGAAGGCCGGCTGATGTCGGGGTCGACCGGCGCCCGCGGCTACGAGCGGTTCGAGGGGGTGGCGGGGGAGTTCACCTCGGAGTCCGAGCCGTGGTGGCCCGAGCCGCGACGCGCGCGTTCCGGGGCGCCCAACGTGATCGTGATGCTCATCGACGACCTGGGGTTCAGCGATCTCGGTCCGTTCGGCAGCGAGATCGACACACCGCACATCGACGGCCTCGCGGACGACGGCTGGGTGTTCACCAACTACCGCACCGCGCCCATGTGCTCCCCGGCCAGGGCGGCGCTGCTCACGGGCCTCAACCCGCACCGGGCGGGCTTCGGCTTCGTCGCGCACATCGATCCCGGCTACCCCGGGTTCAGCTGCGAGCTCCCCGAGGCGGCGCCCACCCTCGCCGAGTCGCTGCGGGCAGGGGGCTATGCGACCTTCATGGTCGGCAAGTGGCACCTCACCCTGGAGTCGCGGCTGCACGACGGCGCCGACCGCAGCACCTGGCCCCTGCAGCGCGGATTCGACAGGTACTTCGGCAGCATGGACGGCTTCACCTCGCTGCACCACCCGCATCGGCTCGTGCAGGACAACTCCGTCGTCGACGTGCGCGAGTACCCGGACGGGTTCTTCCTGACGGACGAGCTCACCGATCGCGCGATCGGCATGATCGACGACCTCCGCGTGAACGAGCCGGACAAGCCGTTCTTCCTCTACTACGCCCACACGTCGGTGCACGGCCCGATCCAGGCGAAGGACGTCGACATCGAGAAGTACCGCGGCCGCTACGAGGCGGGGTGGAACCGGATGCGGGAGGAGCGCTTCGCCCGACAGCAGGAGCGTGGCATCGTCCCGCCCCACGCGGAGCTGCCAGCCGAGGCGCTCGCCGACGGTGACGCCATCCCCGCCTGGGACGACCTCCCCGAGGAGGATCGACGCCTGTTCGCGCGACACATGGAGGTCTACGCGGCCGCCGTGGACGAGATCGACCAGAGCGTCGGGCGCCTGCTCGAGCGCCTCGACCGCAGCGGGGAGCGCGACAACACGATCGTGATCATCGCGAGCGACAACGGCGGCACGGCCGAGGGCGGCCCGACCGGGACGCGCAGCTACTTCGCGCAGTTCGGCAGTCACGGCGGCATGCCGGCCGGCTGGGTCACGGACGTGCCCCGCGACGTGGACGACATCGGCGGCCCGCGACTGTTCGGCCAGTATCCGACCGGCTGGGCGCGGGTCTCGAACACGCCGTTCCGCTCCTTCAAGGCCACGACCTACGAGGGAGGGGTGCATGCGCCCCTGGTCATCTCCTGGCCGGACGCCCCGATGCCCGGCGGGCTGCGGGAGCAGTTCGTGTTCGTGTCCGACCTCGCGCCCACCGTGCTGGAGCTGTGCGGGGTGCCCGCGCTCGAGGAACGGCACGGACGGTCGGCGCTCGACATGGACGGCGGCAGCATCGTCGAGGTGCTGGCCGACGCCGCAGCGGACGGCCGCGAAGCGCAGTACTTCGAATGCGTGGGCCGGCGCGCGCTCGTGGACGGCCCGTGGAAGGCGCTCTCGACCGTGCCGCCGACGCGGGACGACGGCCCGGAAGGCGGGGTGTGGGAGCTGTACAACCTCGCCGCGGACCCGACCGAGACGGTGGACCTCGCACATGCGCACCCGGAGGTGGTCACCGCGCTGGCCGCCCGCTGGCACGAGGAGGCCTGGCGGAACACCGTGTTCCCCCTCGACGATCAGGGAGCGCTGTTCCGCCTGCGCCCCGACACCGAGGAGCCGCTGTCCGCTCCGGTCGACCTCGTCCCGTTCCGACCGCCGCTGGAGAGGTTCCGCTCTGCCAAGCTCACCGTGCTGCGCTCCTTCGCGATCGAGGTCGACATCGAGACCGCTGCGGACTCCGCGGGTGTGATCGTCGCGCACGGCGACCAGGGCGGGGGCTATCTGCTCGCGATCGACCACGGCGCGCCGCTGCTCGTCTACAACGCCTACGGGCGGATGCACCGCGCCCGCGGCGAGGCGCTGACGGTCGGCGCGCATCGCATCGTGGTCAGCGTGGACGAGCTGCCCGATCTGCGGTGGAACCTGACCGTCGACGTCGACGGCGTCCAGGGCGCCCGGATCGACGGCGTGCCGATGCTGATCGGGATGTCGCCGTTCACCGGCATCAGCGTCGGCTACGACTTCGGCGGTCCCGTCGACTGGGAGCTGCACGCCCAGCACCGCTCGTATCCGTTCCGGGGCGGCGAGCTGCGGCGCGTCCGCTACCTCCCCGGCGCGCGCTCACCGCACGATGCGACCGTGCTGCGGGAGGTGGGTCGAGCGGTGCTGGCCGTCGCCGACTGACCGGCGCCGACCGAGCGCGGCCGACGCCGGCGTCCTCGGGGGCGCCGTCGTCGGCCGTTGCGGCGCGTGCCCGCCTCGTCATCGGGACAGCTGCGTCACCGCGACGAGCAGCAGGGCGACGGCTCCGAAGCCCGTTCCGAACACCGTGAGCACGAGCAGCAGCGCACCGCCGGGCAGCACGCCGGACACCCGGCTCGTCAACACCGCTGTCGTGCGCCGCTGCCGTCGCCGTGCCACGATCCAGAGCAGGCAGGCCGTGCCGACGCCGATCACCCCGGGGACGACGCCCCAGGCAGCGAGCCCGTCCGGCAGCAAGAGCGGGAAGACCCGCAGCGACAACAGGGAGCCGATCGCGATCGCGAGCGCCGTGCGTCGCCAGGCCAGTTCGGTGCGCTCCGGCTGCAGCCCTGGGTCGTACAGCCGATCGGGTTCTGCCGCGCGCCGCATCATGCCCTTTGCCCGGTCAGCGCCACAGCACGCCGGCGAGGACGAGCAGCCCGACGGTCACCACGACGAGTGCCAGCACCACCGCGGAGAAGGCGCCGGGAAGAGGACGCGAGCGGCGGAGGGCACGCTCCGCACGCATCCACTCCCACCAGGCCAGCGGTGCCACCACCGTGCCGGTGACCATGAGCAGCAGAGAGGCCGCGAGTCGGAACCCGGGATGCAGATCGAGGCCGAGGACCTCGAGCGCGACGCCGCCCGCGATCAGCGCGAGGGCCGTGCGTGTCCAGGCCAGGAACGTCCGTTCGTTCGCGAGCGAGAATCGGGGGTCCGGCTCCTCGCCGATGCCGTAGACGGAGGCGGGGAAGCGGCTCATCGCCTCATCGTATCGGCGGGAGCGCCGCATCCGGGATCAGTTCCCGTGCACGCGGCGACCCGCGAACCAGGTCGACACGACCGGAGTGCGCACGATGTCCTCCGCGGGTCCGGCGATCGCATCGCGCGCGAGCACGACGAAGTCGGCGGACTTGCCTGGCGTGAGCGAACCGGTCTCCGTGCCGAGCCCCATCGCTGTCGCGGCGTTGATCGTGAAGACCTCGAGCGCCTCCTCGGCCGTGATCGCCTGCGCGGGCCAGAGCGTGCCCGATGCCCTGCCGAGCGGGTCGGCCCTGGTGACGAGACCCTGGAGCCCCTCGAGGGTGTTCGGCGAGTCGCTCACGGGCCAGTCCGAGCCCCGGCGACGAGCGCCCCCGCATCCAGCAGCGCGCGGTTCGGCTGGGAGTGCTCCGCGCGTTCGCCCAGCACCTCGGCCAGAGCCTGCGGGATAACGCCCGGATACCAGATGAAGGGGAGATGTCGGCCGCGACGTCGAGTGCCGCCAACCGCGGGATGTCGGACTCGGCGAGGAACTGCCCGTGGGCGATCTGCACCGGCGTGGTGACACCGTCGGACCGCAACCGCTCGGCGGCGTCGAGGACCAGACGGGCGGAGCCGTCTCCCGTGCAGTGCACCTTCGCACCGAGACCGCGGTCGGCGACCGCGCGCAACCAGCCCGTGAGCTCGTCCAGGGTCATGGTCGTCTCGCCGTGGAAATGCGAACCGTGCACGGGATCCGCGGGGTAGGGCTCCAGGAACGAGGCCGTGCGCGCCGGCGGCACTCCATCGAGGAAGATCTTCACGAAGTCGGGGCGGTGATGGTCCGTGCGGAACTCCTCGCCGCGATCGAGCAGCGGGGCGCCGATCGGGTCGAAGCCGAAGATCTCGTCGTTGATCAGCAGCGAGGAGACGACCCAGGCGTTCAGCTCGTCGGCATGGTCGAGGTCGGCGAGGGCTGCGAGGATGTCGACCGAGACCCCCGCGTCCTGGAACGCGGTGACGCCGTAGGAGTTGAGGATCTCGATGCCCCGCCGCGATGCGGCCGCGTGCTGGGCGGGGGTGAGACCTCCCGTGCGGTCATATGCCTCCTGTACCGGGATGCCCGCGGCCTCCAGCAGGACGCCCGAGGGGGTCCCGTCGTCCGGGTCGAGCAGTGTCACCCCGGAAGCGGGGATGCTCTCCGCCGTGATGCCCGCGAGCTCGAGAGCCCGCGTGTTCGCCCAGCGGTTGTGCCGAGAGTCCTCCATCAGCATCACCGGACGCCCGCCGGCCGCCTCGTCGAGAAGACGGCGACTCGCGGTGTTCGCGAGCGCCGGCAGCAGCGTGGTCGCGACTGCTCCGCCGACGATCCAGGCGTCTTCGGGGAGCCCCGCGGCGTGTTCGCGCACGCGGTCGAGGACCCCTCCAACGGCAACGACGGTGCCAGCGACAGCTCGAACAGGTCGGTGCGTCCCGCGAGCGCGTGGTGGTTGTGCACGTCGACGAAGCCCGGATACACCGCCGCGTCGCCGACCTCGAGCAGCTGCGTCCTGCGGCCGCGGTACGACTCCATGTCGGACCGTGATCCCACGGCGAGGATCCGGCCGTCGCGGACGGCGAACGCCTCGACGACGGGGTTCGCGCGGTCGGCCGTCCGGATCACGGAGCCGCTCACGATGAGGTCGGCGACGTCGGTCATGTCAGGCCTCTCCGAACGATGCGGGCTCGAGCTCGGGCGTGTGCACCGTGGTGGAGAGCAGGCGGCCGTGCGCCCCGAAGGTGAAGTGCGTCGGCACCTCGCCGCTCTCGTCGAGGCCGAACAGCACGCCGTGCGAGCGGATCGCGTTCACGTCACGGTGGTCGGCGATCGTCACGGAGGCGCAGGGGATGACCTTCTCGCGCCACGCGAACACGTAGATGCCGGGACGGATCTCCCACACGCTGTTCTCGTCGGTGTCGGCCAGGCCGCGCTCGGGGCCCGCGAGACACTGCCACGAGTACCACCGCGACGACAGGTACACGTGCTCGTACGCGTGCTCCTCGCTGTACACCCATTCGACGCGGCGTCCGATGAGGGTCGTGGTCGGGGCGGCCTCGGTGCCCGTGACCTCGGCGCCCTCGATCGTGCCGGGCCCGAAGTGGTGCTGCACCCGCGTGCGGCCCTGCTCCGGCGCCGGAAGGATCTCCGACAGCACGGCCAGTGAGCGGCCGTGACGAAGGTCGAGGATCAGCGAGACGGCCTCGTTCGGCAGGTACCGGTGGTGGAACTGCACGAAGAACAGGTCGGCGTCGACCTCGAACGCCTCGTAGTCGTCGGTGTCCGACGCCGCGGCGGTGTCGTCGTCGGCTCCCGGTCGGTAGTCCCAGGTGACGGTGGTGTCGGCGAAGCGGTGCACGATGCGGGTGCCTCGGCCGTCGACGACCGTGATCTCGCGGCCGCTCAGCGCGGTGCTGTGCGGGGCCTTGTTGGCGTCGAAGCCGGGGGCGAGGCCCTCCAGCGGCAACCAGGTCGAGGTGTCGGCGGGGTTGAGCGTCGTCATGTCTTTCCTTCGGTCGGAGTGGGTGCGGGGTGCGGGGGAACGGCTCAGCGGTCGCTGAACCGCTCCAGGTCGGTGGCGAGGCCCTCGTACACGGCGGGCTTCGAACGCTGGAGATAGGCGCCGTACACGAGCCCGCCGATCAGGGCGAGCACGAGCAGCAGAGGCATCAGACGGATCGCGAGTTCCTGCGACCCGGCCACGATGTCGAAGTTCACGACAGCGAGGATCGAGATCGCGGCGATGCCGAGGAAGCCGATGCCAGGGGCGATGAACGTGCTCCACCACCGCGGGTCGTTCCTCCTGCGGAAGTACACCACGATCGAGATCGCGGCCAGTCCCTGCAGGATCAGCACGCTGAGCGTGCCGAAGCCGAGCATGGCGGGCACGAGGGTCACGATGGGGTCGGCGCCGGCGATCGCGAAGATGATCGCGACGATCGCGGCGAAGCCCGCCTGGACGACGCCCGCCAGCTGTGGTGCGCCGTTCGCGCGGGTGCGGGCGAGAGCCTGCGGGAGGATCCTCGCCCGACCCAGGGGTAGAGGTAGCGCGTCGCCGAGTTGTGGAACGCGAGCATCGCGGCGAACAGGCTCACCAGGAGCAGCACCATCATCACGGTCGTCAGGGGTCCGCCCAGGTACTGCTGCGAGAGCGAGAAGATCAGATCGCCCGTCGGCAGGTGCTCGAGCGCGGTGGCCTGCGCCTGCGCCACCCCGGTCGCGCTCACCACGGCCCAGGTCGTCACACCGAGGATGACGCCGATCGCGATGATCGAGGTGTAGGTGGCGCGCGGGATCGTGCGCAGCGGCTGCTTGGCCTCCTCGCTGAACAGCGCGGTCGCCTCGAAACCGAGGAACCCGGTGGCCGCGAGCAGCAGACCGATCGGCAGCGAGCCGGAGAACACGGCCTCGGGGCTGAACGCCGCGACGTCGTACCCGGTCTGCACGAGCACGGAGACGTCGAACACGACCAGCATCAGCACCTCGAGCAGGAGGCACACGCCGAGGATCTTCGAGCTGAAGTCGACCCCGACCCTGGCCAGGATGAAGCACACGACGATCGACAGCAGCCCCCACACGAGCCAGTGCACGTCGAGTCCGGTGAGGTCGCGGATGATCGTCTGCATGAAGAAGCCGCTCGTGCCGATCGTGCCGACCACGAAGAAGTTGTAGCCGAGTGTGGCGATGAGTCCGGCGACGAGTCCACCCGTGCGGCCGAGCCCCTTCACGACGAACGCGTAGAAGCCGCCCGCATTCACGAGCTGCTTCGACATCTGCGCGTAGCCGACCGCGAACAGCAGCAGGATCGCCGCGACCAGGAAGAACGACATCGGGGTGCCGCCGCCGTTGCCCAGGGCGATCGCGAGCGAGGCCACGACCACGATGCCCGTCAACGGCGCGACCGCGGCGAGGACCAGGAAGACGATGCCGGCGACGCCGAGAGCGCCGGGGCGGAGGGAGGTGTGGTGCTGCGTCGTCGTGGACGCAGAAGTCTGTTCTGCCACGTCGGCTCCTTTGCTGGGTGACGGCCGTGCGGACACGGCATCGACGACGAGGGGAATCGCCGATAGAGCGAGTCTGCTCGCGCGGCCTCGGCCGTGCTTGACCCTGAGCGAAGGACGATGGTGTCACCGTGCACACCCCGACGGGCGGCGTCGCCTCGGTGTCACCCGGGGGAGCAGGATGACCGTGAGACGCCGCCGTCCCCTGCCGCACCACCGCGTGCCGGACGGCGCGGGGAGGATGCGATGGACCTGCAGCTGCACGGCACGGCAGCCCTGATCACGGGCGCCGGAAGCGGCATCGGTCGTGCGACGGCGGTCGCGCTCGCCGCGGAGGGTGTTCGCGTCGCCCTGCTGGACAGGGATCGCGCCGCGGTGGAAGTCACCGCCGCCGCCGTGCGGGCGAGCGAGACCGCGACGGGGGACGCGGTCGTCGTTGTCGCCGATGTGACGGACGAGGATCAGGTGCGCACGGCGGTCGAGGATGCCGTCGAGATGCTCGGCCGCCTCGATGCCGTGGTGTGCTGCGCGGGGGGTCTCGGGGCCCGTCGGAGCGTCGATCGAGGAGATCGACCTCGCCGCGTGGAACGCGGTGCTCGCGGTCAACGTCACGGGTCCCTTCCTGGTGCTGAAGCACGCGCTGCCGGCGCTGCGGGCGGCCGGTGCCGCATCCGTGGTGCTGCTCGCGAGCGACTCGGCCTTCGTCGCCTCACCCGGGATGGTGCCGTACTGCACGTCCAAGGCCGCCCTGGTCCAGTTCGGCCGCGCCCTCGCAGTCGACCTCGCCGACACGGGGATCCGTGTGAACGCGGTCGCTCCCTCGATCGTCGACACCCCGATGAGTCGGGGGACCTCGGGGCGGAGGCGTTCGACGCGCCGCCGTTCCCGGTGCAGACGGCGGAGGAGGTCGCCGCCCACGTGACCTACCTGGTGTCGCCGCGGACGAGGGCGGTCAACGGTGCCAGCCTCCTCAGCGATTTCGGTTACACCGCCCGTTCCGGGTTCCCCGCCTAGCGCGGTCGAGCCGGGCCGACCGCCCCCGTGTCGAGCACCAGGGTGCCGCACGCAGAACACCGCATACAGAACACAACACCGAGGAGCACACATGGGAATCGTGGTCGGATCGACGGTCTCCGGACGCGTCGTCGTCATCACAGGAGGCGGCACGGGCATCGGCGCCGCCATCGCGGAGAGATATGCAGCCGAGGGGGCGCACGTCGTCGTCGTCGGGCGTCGTCCTGAGCCGTTGCACGAGGTCGAGCGCGCAGTCGGCGCGGTGCCGATCATCGCCGATGCGGCAGACACGGCATCGGCGAAGGCCGCGGTGGCCGAGGTGCTGGCGCGGTTCGGGCGCATCGACGTGCTGGTGGCGAACGCCGGAGGACACGGGTTCTCCCCGGTCGGCGAGACCGACGACGAGAGCTGGGACGCCGCGATCCGCGCCAACCTCACGACGGCGTTCACGATGGCGCGCGAGGCGCTTCCCGCCCTGATCGAGGCCAAGGGGCAGATCGTGATCGTGTCGTCGCTGGCCGGTCTCTTCGCGGGCCCATCGGTGGCCGGATACACGGTCGGCAAGCATGCCCTGGTCGGACTCACCCGCACCCTCGCCCGCGACTACGGCCGACACGGCGTGCGCGTGAACGCGATCTGCCCCGGCTGGGTGCAGACGCCGATGGCCGACGAGGAGATGGACGAGTTCGCCGCGCACGCCGGACTCGCCTCCCGGGAGGAGGGCTACGCCAAGGTCACGGCCGACGTTCCGCTGCGGCGCCCTGCGCGTCCCGCCGAGATCGCCTCAGTCGTGCGGTTCCTCGGCTCCGGCGAGTCGTCGTACATCACGGGGGCCGTGATCGTGGCGGATGGCGGATCGCACGTCGTCGACGTTCCGACGATCGCGTTCGACCACGCCGGGATGTAGCCGGACGGGGACGTCAGGCGCGGACCCCGCTGCGGCGCGGTAGCGGAGGCCGTCCACCAGCAGACCGACCAGGGTCTGGCTCTGCTCCTCCGATCCGGCGGAGTGGCAGAGGTTCGCCGCGGCATACAGGAGCTGTCTCGCGTCGACGTCGGGGCGGATCGTCCCGGCGTCGGCGGCGGCGTCGAGGAGACGTTCGAGGGCTCCGCCGAGTTCGGCGGTGAAGTACGACGGGAGCGCCTCGAACGCGGGGTCTCCGGAGTGCAGGGCAGCAGCGAGGCCGCGTTTCGTGGCGATGAACTGCGTGAAGCGCTGCAGCCACAGGGCGAGCGCTTCGTCAGGAGCGTGCGCTGCGGCGAGTTCGTCGGCAGCCACTGCGGTGGCATCGACGGCGTGTCGGAAGACGGCGACCACGAGGTCCGAACGCGTCGGGAACCGCCGATACAGGGTGCCGACTCCGACACCCGCGCGCTCGGCGATCAGTCTCGCGGGCGCGTCGACCCCCTCCGTCGCGAAGACCTCGCGCGCGGCGTCGGTGAGAGCGTCAGCATTGCGGCGGGCGTCGGCGCGCATGGATCCTCCAGGGGTTGCATAAACGGAACGTCGTTCCGTATGCTTCCGGAAAGGCGTTCCACTTCGGTCAACGATAGAGCACCGGACAGCAGCACGCCATCGACGGAAGGAACAGGACATGCAGTACCGCACCCTCGGCAGGACAGGCATCCAGGTCAGCCCCTTCGCCCTCGGCGCCATGATGCTCGGCACCGACGGCAGCATCGGAAACGGCGACGAGCGGGATTCCATCCGCATCGTGCACCGTGCCATCGACGCGGGCATCAACATCATCGACACGGCTGATCGCTACTCGCAGGGCGGCTCCGAGGAGCTCATCGGCAAGGCGCTCGCCGGCCGCCGTGACGACGTCGTCCTCGCCACGAAGTTCAACGGGCCGATGGGCGATGACCCCAACAGCCGCGGCAACTCGCGCCGGTGGATCATGCGCGCCGTCGAGGGCTCGCTCCGTCGGCTGGGAACCGACCACATCGATCTGTACCAGGCGCACCGTCCGGACGACACCGTCGACCTCGAGGAGACGCTCTCCGCGCTCACCGATCTCGTTCGCAGCGGCAAGGTGCGTGCGATCGGCAGCTCGGACTTCCCTGCATCGATGCAGGTCGAGGCGCAGTGGACCTCGGAGCGTCGGGGACTCGAGCGGTTCCGCACGGAGCAGCCGACGTACTCGATCCTGAACCGTGGCATCGAACGGGAGGTCCTGCCTGTCGCACAGCGCTACGGCATGGGCACCCTCGTGTGGAGCCCTCTCGCCGGCGGCATGCTGACCGGACGATTCCGGAGGGGACAGCAGAGCGACCTCGCACGCGCGACCATGTTCCGGCACAACCAGGACGAGCGGCGGATCGACGCCGTGGAGCAGGTCGTCGCCCTCTCCGAGGAGACCGGCATCCGGATGACCCATCTCGCGATGGCGTTCGCGATCGCGCACCCCGGCGTCACGAGTGCGCTCATCGGCCCGCGGTCGATGGAGCAGCTGGACGACCTGCTCGCCGGTGTCGACGTCGCGCTCACGGATGAGGTGCTCGACCGCATCGACGCGATCGTCGCGCCGGGCACCGACGTCGGGCGCCTCGACCAGCAGTACAACCCGCCCGCCGTGCTCGAGACCGCTCTGCGACGGCGACCTGTGGCGCACCGCTCCGCCGCATAGTCGACGTGACGGGCGCGGTCGCGGGGCGGGTCAGCCGATCCGGAGCTCGAAGCCGCCGTCCGCTGCGACGATCGACACGTGCGTGAGGTCGTCGACGTGCGCGGTCGGGGCGTGGGCGGCGGCGTGCGGTCCGACGCCGATCACGCGCATGCCCGCGGCGTGGGCGGCCTGGATCCCGGCTCCGGAGTCCTCGAACACCACGCAGTCCTCGGGGTCGATGCCGAGGGTGCGCGCGGCGAGGAGGAAGCCCTCCGGGTCCGGTTTCGAGGCCGAGACATCCTCGGCCGTCACGGCGAGGGCGGGCACGGTCAGTCCGGCCTGCCGCATCCGCGCCGTCATGAGGGCGACGTTGGCCGAGGTCACCACGGCGTGGGGAAAGGGCTCCAGGGCGTCGAGCAGACCGTCGGCGCCCGCGATCATGACGACGCCGTCCACGTCCCCGGCCTCGGTCGCGAGCATGAGGTCGTTCTCGCGGAGGTTGATGGCATGGTCGCGCTCGGGGAGCATGATCGCCATGCTCTGGTGGCCCTGACGGCCGTGCACGACGCTGAGCACCGTCTCGGGCGCGATCCCGTGCGGCTCCGCCCAGGCCAACCACAGTCGCTCCACCACCGCGGTCGAGTCGACGAGGGTGCCGTCCATATCGAGGAGGGCGGCGCGGGCGTGGATGGTCTGGGTCACCCCTTCAGGCTAGCCGCACCCGCCGCTGCGGGAGCGGATCGCGTGTGCGAGCTGAGCGAGACGTGGCGGGCGGCGGGATGAGGTGCGTAGTCAGCCGCCGAGGTAGGCGCGGTGCAGGAGCGCGGGGTCGGCCTGCAGCGCCTCGGCCGTGCCCTGGAACGACACGCGACCGCCGGCGACGACCACAGCCTCCGCGGCGAGTCCCAGCGCGAGCTGTGTGAACTGCTCGACCAGCAGCACCCCCACTCCGGACTCGGCGATCGACTTCACGATCGGCATCAGCCGCATGAACACCACCGGGGCGAGCCCCAGCGACATCTCGTCGATCAGCAGGATCCGCGGCTTCGCGGCGAACGCCCGCGCGAGCACCACCATCTGCTGCTCGCCGCCGGAGAGCAGGGCGGTCGGCGCGTCGATGCGTTTCTCGAGCTCGGGGAACTGCGCCAGCACGGCGTCCTGCTCCGCGGAGGTGCGCGCGGTGAGGGAGATGTTCTCCCGCACGGTCAGCGAGGGGAAGACCGCGCGCCCCTGCTCGATGTGCACGATGCCGCGGCGGGCCCGTGCGACGCGGGACAGCTTGTCGATCGGCTCCCCGTCGAGGGTGATGGTTCCCGCCGAATGGGGGTCACGCCGGACACCGATTCGATCAGGCTGGTCTTGCCTGCCCCGTTCGGGCCGACGAGCGCCAGCACCTCTCCGCCGGCGACCCGCAGGGAGACGTCCGAGATCACCGGACCTGCGCCGCGCCGTACGGTCACGGCGTCGAGGACGAGTTCGCTCATGTCAGCAGCTCCGTCTCTCCCATGTACGCCTTGACGACGTCGGGGTTCGCGAGGACCTCGGCCTGGGGCCCGGTGGCCAGCACCCGACCGAAGTCGAGCACGGTCAGGGTCGGGCACACGGAGCGGACGAGATCGAGGTCGTGTTCGATGATGATGAGCGCGACGCCGTAGCGCGCCGGCAGCTCGCGCAGCCGGGCGGCGAGGGCGAGGTGCTCCTCGTGCGAGAGTCCGGCTGCGGGTTCGTCGAGGATCAGCAGGCGAGGACGTGCCGCGACGTTGGCGGCCACCTCGACCAGACGGCGCGTCCCGACATCGACGCTCGACAGTCGCGCCCGGGCGGGCGGGCAGCCGAAGAACGCCAGCACCTCCTCGATGTCCGCGGTGGCGAGGCGACGCCGTGCCACGAAGCGCACGTACGCACCCACGGTGAGGGCCGGGGGACGCGATCCTGTTGGAACGTGCGACGCAGTCCGAGTCGGGCGCGCCGCGTCGGGGAGAGGCCGGCGAGGTCGTGGTCGCCCAAGAGCACCCTGCCGCCGTGCTGGGGAAGGAATCCGCTGATCGCATCGACGAAGGTCGACTTGCCGGCGCCGTTCGGGCCGATGAGTCCCATGATCGAAGCGGCCGGCACCGAGAACGACACGTCGTCCAGCGCCTTGAGGGCTCCGAACTGCACCGTGAGCCCCTCGACGGTGAGCACGGGAGCGCCGTCGAGGGCGGCCTCGTCCACGGTCGCCGTCGTCGTGGTGGTGATCGCTGCGGCATCCGTCCCGGCGTCGGGTGGCAGTGCGGAGAGCGCGGCGTTCGCGGTCCGTCGGTCGGCGCGGCGGTAGATGAGGTTGCGGATGCCCTGGCCGAGGTTGGTGCCGCTGGTGAGCGCCTGCACGCCGAGCACGCCGAACACGACGAAGCCCCAGTCCTGCGGGACGCCCCAGCGCTTGAGGAGTTCGGGTACCAGGACCCAGAGCAGGCCGCCGAAGATCGCCATGTCGATCAGGTGCGCCCCCGACATGATCGCCAGCACGTAGAGCGCGAGCGATTGCAGCGGGTGTGAAGCTCGACGCGAACGGCAGCTGCACCTGGCCCGCGAGCAGGCCGCCCGAGATGCCTCCGAGCGCCGCAGACACCGCGAAGGCGGTGAGCTTGGCCGTCTGCACGCTCTGCCCCGCCGCGGCCGTTCCGCGCTCGGAGAATGCCACGGCTTTCCAGCTCGAGCCCCAGCGGCCGCGCTGCAGGAAGAACACCCCGAGCGCGCAGACCGCGAGGACGACGATGGAGAGGAAGAAGAACTGCCGGTCGTTCGAGAACATCTCCGGTCGCTCGATCGCGGTGCCGTCGGCCGAGCCGGGGAACTGGATCTGCACGAGGGTCACATCGGCGGCCGCCGCGAACCCCAGCGTGACGACGGCGAGGTTCACGCCGCGCAGACGCAGCGCGGGGAGTCCGACGAGGATGCCGACCAGGCCGGCGGCGACCCCGCCGAGGACGAGCCACACGAGGAACCCGCCCGGGGCCTGCATGACGTTCAGCAGCGAGACGATCCACGCGCCGACGGCGGCGAAGGTGAGTTGGCACAGCGCGATCATCCCGGCGGAACCGGTGACGATGCCCAGCCCGAGGATCGCGATCGCCGCGGTGACCGCGCTGATCGCGAGGAACACGAAGTACCCCGGAAGGGCGGCACTGAGGATCGCGCCGACGCCGATGCCGACGACGGCCACCGCGAACGGCCAGGTGATCCGGAACCAGGGACGGTCAGCGAGCGGCATCCCACACCTCCTTGCGCTGCGTCCAGAGCAGCAGGACGACGATGAACAGGAACGGGAGGAAGTTGCGCACGAGCGCCACCTCGTCGATCTGCGCGACGAGACCGCCGAGCACGCCCAGCACGATCCCGCCGACGACGGCGAGGTCGAGCCGGCGGAAGCCGCCGAGCAGCGCGGCCGCGGCGGCGGGCACGATCAGCATCGACAGGCTCGTCGCGTCGTTCGACTGCGACGGCGCCACGATGATGATCGCGATCGCGCTGATCACCCCCGTGACGAACCAGACCGCGATCGAGAGCGGGCGCGAGCGGATGCCGAGGAGCTCGGCGGTGGTCGGGCGCTCCGAGCGCCCGCAGCTGTGTGCCGACCCTGGTGCGTCGCAGCACGATCCGCACGGCGATCGCGGTGACGATCGCCATGGCGACCGTCGCGACGGTGACCTGGCTGATCACGACGCCGCCGATCGAGAAGGCGGGGCCCGCGATGATCGGCGTGAAGGGCTGCGGTTTGTTGCCGAACAGGATGAACGACATCGAGATGAGCAGCAACAGCGGCCCGACGGTCATCGCGGACCGGGTGGTGGTGGACGCCTCGGAGAGCCAAGTCGCGGCGATGAAGCCGATCGCCGCGGCGAGGAGCCCTGCCACCAGCACGCCGAGCACGGATCCGAGCCAGATCGGCAGGCCGAGCTCGCGGACGAACCACACGGCGGTGAACGCGCCGAACATCCCGGTCGCGGCCTGTGCGAAGTTCACCACCCTGACGAGCCGGGACATCAGAGTCAGGCAGACTCCGAGAACGGCGTAGAGACCGCCGGCGGCGAGGCCGGCGATGGCGCCTTGCAGCATGAGGCGTCCTTTCGGTTCCGAGGGGAGGGGCCTGCCGCCGGTAATGCGCCCGGCGGCAGGCGGTCAGGGGGTCATTCGCCGATGCGGAGCCAGTCGTCGGCGACCTTCTCCCAGGCGTTCGTGCCGGATTCGAGGATGATCGGCCAGCCGGCGGTGTTCTGCGTGCCGAACGCGTAGGGCGTCCCCACCATCGGGTTCTCGATCGGGTCCATGCTCTTCAACGCCTCGGAGACCGACTCGCGGGTGATGTCGCCGTCGATGCCCTCGAGCACCTCGATGAAGTACTTCGCGGCGAGATAGCCGCCCTGGCTGAACGAGGTGAGCGGGATGTCGTTGGCTTCCATCAGCTCGCGCCAGTCGGCGTTGATCTCATCGTCGTCCGTGAACGGGTAGAACTCGGCGGGCACGTAGATGCCGGCGCCCGCGTTGTCGATCGCGTCGGCGAAGTTCTCGCTGTAGACGCTCGTCAGGTACAGCCAGGTCACGTCGTCCCAGCCCTGGGCGTTCGCGGCCTTCACCTGTCCGATCGCATCGGGCTCGACCGGGTTGATCGCCAGTGCCTTGCAGCCCTGGTCGCGGGCCTTGACGATGTACGGCGTGTAGTCGGAGGCGCCGTACGGGACGGTGTCGTCGACGTACTTCGGCTCCTTGCCGGTGTTCTCGGTCCACTTGTCGATCGCAGCCTGATAGGTCGGCCGGGTGGAGCCGGCGATCTCCAGGAGGATGCAGATGTCGTCGAGGCCCAGCACCTCGGAGCCGTACTGCAGCGTGAGGGTCATGTCGTTGAACGGCCCGACGTTCGCCGGCGAGATGTTGTCGCTGGCGAAGCACCCGGTGTCCACTCCGATGCCCGGCAGGGAGAGGATCCCCTCCTGCTCGTAGTACTTGGCGTTGATCTCGCACTCGATGAGGCTCGCGGAGCCGACGAGCGCGACCGCACCGTCGCTGCCCACGAGCTCCCTGGCCGACGCGGTGGCCGTTGCCGGGTCGCCCTTGTCGTCGAGCATCTTGTAGTCGATCGTGCGTCCGTCGAGTCCGCCGTCTTCGTTGAAGGCGTCGAACACCGCGGCGGCGGCCTGCGACGCCTCGGGGAACGTCGCGGGGCCGCTGATGGTGTTGACGGAGCCGACCACGATCGGGGCGCCTTCGCCTCCGCCGGATCCGCCGTCTCCACCGGCGCAGCCGGCCAGGGCGAGGGCTGCCACGGCGATGAGCGCCGCAGTGCCGGATACTCGCTTGTTCATGTGATTCCTGCCTCTCGTTTTCGGGTCGTACCTGGGTGGTGCCGTGGTGCGGTGGTGCTGTGCGTGTGCGGCTGCAGGCCGCGTTCAGGGCCGCAGGGCGCGGTTGACGAGCTCGGTGTCGGTGAACTGCTCGAACGCGACGACCTCGCCGTTTGCGACCCGCCACACGTGGGCGACGCGGGCGGCGAAGAAGCGTCCGGTCTGCGTGTAGGTGCCGGAGTAGGTGCCGATCCCCACGATCACGTCGCCGCCGTCGACGACCTCGTCGATCGCGACGGTGTAGTCGTCCCATTCCTCCTGGATGCGACCGAACACGTTCTCGGCGACGGCGTCTGGGCCGATGTACGTCCCCGCGTAGGGGAACCCCGCCGCCTCGGTCCAGCGGATGTCGGCGGCGAACGGCGCCAGCATGCCGTCGAGGTCGCCGCGATCGTTGGCGGCGTAGTGCTCGCGGATCAGGTCTGCGTTGCTCATGCGGTTCTCCTTCGGGGCCGTGCGGAGCGGAGGTCAGACGGGTTGGGCGTCGGGGTAGGCGACCGAGCCCAGGGGATAGATGTGGCCGCCGCCGCGGGAGTGCTCCGCCTCGCCGTCCCCGTTGAGCCCGAGGAAGATCCCCGTCGTCATCAGCGGGTAGCCCAGGTCGTGCAGCCACACGCTGGCGACCGCGATGCGGAACTCACGGAAGCAGAAAAGGTACAGGCCGTCGGCGAACTTCCACACGGTCGACAGGTCCATGTCGCCGTGACCGCGCTGCACGCCCTCCAGGCACTGCCACGCGTAGCGCCGGCTCGAGATGTACACGTGCTCGTACAGGTGGTGCGGGCTGTACCGGTAGACGTTGCGCTTGCCGATGAGGTCGCGGCTCGGTCCGGGGACCTCGCCCGTCGCAGGGCCGGCGTCGGTCGTCGCCGCCCAGAAGTCCTGCCCGACCTGCGGAGTGCCTTCCACGGCCTCTGCGGCGATGCGCGAGCGGACCACCGTGGCACGGTTCGTCGTCGTGGAGAACACCACCGTGACGGCTTCGCGAGGGCGGCTGTGCATCGGGATGTTGACGAAGACGACGTCGTCGCGCACCCGCACCGCGTCATACGGGTCGGTGCCGGAGGCGCCGAGTCCGTCCCAGGCGACCGTGTCGTCGGAGAAGCGCAGGGCCAGCGATGTGCCGTCGTCCAGCGCGAGCGTGAGGGCCGTTCCGGTGAGCGCGCTGTTCGGCAGACGGAACGTGTCGATGCCGGCGGCGAACTCGTCGTACGTGCGCCACTGGTCGAGTGCCGGGTCGGTGGAGATGTCGGTCATGGGGGTCCTGACGTCGCACGCGGCGGAGCATCGATGCTCCGGGCACCGCGTCGTCGCGGTGCGCTTGCCTCATGCTCGGTCCGGGCCCGTCATCCGCTCAAGGCCGCGGCGGCCATCGCGCGCCGAGAGTCAACCGGCGTGCCCTCCCGGGCAGGGTCGACGGCCGGCGTGACGTGTGCGGCGACGTCAGTGCCCTGCGCGGTACTCGCTGGGGAGACGCCGAAGGTCGACTTGAACGCGCGGCTGAAGTGCGCGGCGTCGACGAACCCCAGCGGGCCGCGATCGCGGCGACCGGACGGTCGGCGAGCATGGGGTCGAGCAGGTCGCGGCGGCACTGCTCCAGGCGTCGGGTGCGGATCCAGGTCGAGACCGTGACGCCCTGCTCCTGGAACAGCCCGTGCAGGTGGCGGGTCGAGATGTAGTGAGCTGCGGCGATCGTGGCGGGGCCGAGGTCCGTCGAGGCGAGGTTGCGGTCGATGTACGAGCGGATGCGCTGCACCAGAGCCCGATGCGGGTCGGCCGACACCTCGTCGAGGCCGAGCTCACGGGTGAAGACCGTCGTGACGAGGTCGAGGGCGCTGTGTGCGAGTCGCGCTCCGGTGGTTCCGGCGAGCTGGTCGAGATTGCCCGCGAGCTGCGTCAGATACGGCACCACCATGCTGCCGAGGCCCTCATGACCGGAGATGCGCACGGCGGTCAGCTGTCCGACCATGTCGGCGGGAAGGCTGATGAGGTGCTTGGGGAACATCACGACCATGGTGCGGAAGTCCTGGTCGAACACGAGGGAGTAGGGGCGATCGGTGTCGTACACGGCGAGGTCGCCCGCCTGCAGCACGGCTTCGCGGTCGTCCTGGATCAACAGGCCGGTACCGGCGAGCATCAGGCTGACCTTGAAGTAGGAGCGGTCGGAGCGCGCGATCAGCTCCGGGGTGCGCTCGACGACGTGCGAGGTGGCGCGCAGATCGTTCACGTGCACCTCGTCGACCGAGGCGCCGCGGATCACGCCGCGGAAGTGATCGGGGCCGGCGGTCGTCACCTGCAACGGGACGAAGGACTCGGAGACGGCGGCGCGGAAGTCGCTGATGTTGCGCGCGACAAGAGTGGACACCGATTCGGCGGCGGGTGCACCGTTCATGACTGATCACCTCGGGATGGTGGAACGACGACGTTGTATACGATCCGTTCCGCGATGGTATCACCGGCATCCGGTCGACGGGACGACTTCTATGATGTGGACCGTGACGGATGGATCGCTCAAGACGCTCGCCGGTCGGGTGCGGCAGGTGCTGAGGCAGGTGCGCGGACCGGCGACCGATGCCGCCGTGTTCGAGGCGACGGCCCTGATCGTGGGCAGCGGCTTCCTCCTCGCGGGTTTCCTGATCGCGCTGCCGGTGTTCTGGGGGCGCGAGCTGGCGATCAGCGGCGCCGGGTCGATCGGCCTCTTCGCGGCATACGGCGGGGCCGTCGCCGCCGTGATCGCGTTCACGTTCGGACGCCTGGCCGTGCGGCCCGAGAAGGGGGATCCCGGTGCCGCTCGCGACGGGTTCAGCGTCCCCGGCGATCGACTGCGCTGGTACGACCTCGCGGCCATCGCCTTCGCGCACGCGGCCATCGCGTTCCTGGGGTGGCTCGGTGTCGCGGAGCTGCTGGAGCGCAGCTTCACGGATGCGCCGGTGTTCCCTTTCCCCGGTGCGGTGCTGGTCGCTGTGGCGTTCGCCTTGACCGGCTACGTGTCGTTCCTGAGCGCCGTCGCCCTCACCCCCATGGTGCTGTCACTGGTGCTGGCGGTGTTCCTGGTGGTCGGCGCCTTCGCCAGCATGCTCGCCTCGAGCGACGTGCACTGGTGGCGTGACAACCTCTCCGCCCTCGGCATGAGCAGCAACAGCGCCTCGGTCGCGTTCAACACGACGCTGATCATCGCCGGAATCATGGTGACCACGATCTCGCGGTACGCGACGGCGGGACTGCCTGCGGAGGACCCCCTCGACCGCCGAGGACGATTCGTGGTGCGCGGCGGGCTGATCCTGCTCGGGATCCTCCTCGCGTGCGTCGGGCTCTTCCCGGTCGACGAGTTCTTCCTCGTGCACAACACGGTGGCGACCGGCATGTGCGTCGTGTTCGCGGTGATCGTGATCGGTCTGCCGTGGTTCCTGCGGAGCATCCCGCGTGTGTTCGTCGGCCTCGGCTGGGCGTACGTGCTGGTGATCATCCTGCTCGCGGCGTTCTTCGCCGTCGGGTACTACAACCTCACGGCCGTCGAGCTCATCGCTGCCGTGCTCATCTTCAGCTGGATCATCGTGTTCCTGCGCACAGCCGGGTCGATCGGGGCGCACGCCGACGCGTGAGCGGGGCGCGCCCGCCTCAGTCCCGGAGCGCGTTGGTCGCCTGGCGGGTGCGCTGCAGGGCGTCGACCGTCTCGGCGAACCGCCGCTTCGCGACGCCGATGAACAGGCAGTCCACGAGGGCGAGCTGTGCGATGCGGCTGACCATGGCGCCGGCGCGGAACGCCGATTCGCGCACTTCGGTGAACAGGGCGTGGTCGGCGACGCGGGCGAGGGGAGTCCTTCGCCGAGGTCACGGCGACGGTGGCGGAGCCGTTGGCCCGCGCGGTCTCGAGGAAGCGCACCGTCTCGATCGTCGAACCCGCATGCGAGAAGCCGATCGCGACGGTCGGCGCGGACTGCAGCACGCTCGCTGCGACCGCTTCGTGCGAGTCGGAGAGCACGTGGGCGTTGCGGCCGACGCGCAGGAGCTTGTGGGCCAGGTCCTCGGCGACGAACTGGCTCGCGCCGATGCCGTAGAGGAGGATCCGGTCGGCGCCGTCGATCGCGTCGATGGCCGCTTCGAGCACGTCGAAGTCGAGTCGGGCGACGGTCTCCTCGATCGCGAGCAGCTCCAGCGCGGCGAGCTTCGACACCGCTTCCTGGAGCGAGTCCTCGTCGGAGATCTCCGACCCGTAGGCCCCGCGGGCGGAGAACTGTGCGGCCTCTTTGCCGAGCTCGGTCGCCAGTGCCATGCGCAGCGGGGCGTAGCCGCTGAACCCGATCGCCCGGCAGAACCGCACGACGGAGGCGACCGAGGTGTGGCATTCCTCTGCGAGCTCGTTGATCGTCTTGTCGATCACGATCGAGGGGTTCTCGCGCACCACGGCGGCGATGCGCGCGAGCGACGGCGGCAGGGTCGATGCGGCGGCTTCGATCGTCGATTGGATGCTCAATCGGTCCTCCGGGGATAGGGGATTCTCAGTATGTCGTGACGGCGGTCGTGACAAGAATGGTAAATTCTTTTCAGTGAGTCTACTTCGCATGTAGTCTCTTTTCGTTGCATCTTGACCGAGTCCCTGAGGAGAGCCGATGAGCGCGCAGTCGACCGCATCCGTCGATCTCGGCAAGTCGCGGTGCCGTGTCGTCATCCACGACGCTACGCGCATCGAGCGCTCCGGCGGGGGAGCGCCGGGCCTTGCTGCGGCAGGCGGTGTCGCCGCTGCGGTGGACGCCATCGTGTCGCTGCTCGACGATGCGAAGGGTCTCGACCTCATCGGGGTCGGCGCCGCCGGCGCCTGGCTCGCACCGGATGCCGCGCAGGATCTGGCGCGTCGTCTGGCCGCGGCCACCGGGGCTCGTATCGCCGTGGCCTCCGATGTCGTCACCGCGCACGCCGGCGCTCTGCACGGCGGTTCCGGAGTGCTGCTCATCGCCGGCACTGGGGCCGCGGCGCTCGGCATCGACGACGACGGAGCCCGGCTCGTCGACGGCTGGGGCCCGGAACTCGGCGATTTCGGCAGCGGGTCGTGGCTCGGTCGTGAGGCGCTGCGCGCACTGCTGCGCGCCGATGACGGTCTCGCGCCCCGCACCGCCCTCGCCGACGCGCTCGCCGCCCCCGTGGGCACGGCGTCCGACGTGCAGGCCTGGCTCGCGCAGAGCGGCCCCTCCCTCGGCGACTCGCGACGCTCGCCCCGCTCGTCCTCGACGCCGCGGAAGCCGGAGACCCGATCGCGGACGCGATCGTCGCCGAGGGCGTCCGCCTGCTCACGGCGACAGCCGTCGCCGCCTCGACCCTGACCGCCGATGTGGTGGTCCATGGAGGGCTCGCAGACCACGTCTGGTTCCGCGGCGTTCTCCACTCCTCCCTGAGCGCCGCCGGCCGCCGCGTCGTGCCGGCGTCGGGCGACGCCCTCGACGGCGCGCTGCTGCTCGCGCGACGCCTCGATCTCCCTCACGAAAGGTTCGTGCACCGTGCCGAATGACGACTCCCGACTCGCCGCCCTCCTCTCCGTGCTCGAGAACCTCGATACGGAGGCGTCGACGACGGAACGCGGCGACCTGGACCTGCTCGGCACCGATGAGCTCGTGCGCAGGATGAACGCCGAGGATCGCCGGGTGCCCGAAGCCGTCGCGGAGCGCATCCCCGAGATCGCCGCTGCCGTCGACGGCATCACCGAGCGGTTCCGCCGCGGCGGGAGGCTCATCTACATCGGCGCCGGCACGGCGGGGCGCATCGGCGTGCTCGACGCGAGCGAATGCCCGCCCACGTTCGGGACCGACCCCTCGATGGTGGTGGGCCTGATCGCCGGTGGCGAGACCGCCATCCGCGCGGCGGTCGAGAACGCCGAAGACGATGCGGAGGCGGCGGGCGTCTCGCTGCGGGACCTCGAGCTGTCGGCCCTGGACACGGTGGTCGGCATCTCCGCGTCGGGGCGCACCCCTACGTCGTCGGCGGGTTGAACCACGCCAGAGCCGTCGGAGCCCTCACCGTCGCGATCGCGTCGAACGCCTCCTCCGAGATCGGGGCGGTCGCCGAGATCGCGATCGAGGTCGTCACCGGACCCGAGTTCATCTCCGGATCGACGCGCCTGAAGTCCGGGACCGCTCAGAAGCTCGTCGTGAACATGCTCACGACGCTGTCGATGATCAAGCTCGGCAAGACCTATCGCGGCGTCATGGTCGACCTGCTCGCCACGAACGAGAAGCTGCACGCCCGGTCGATCCGCACCGTGTCGCAGCTCGCCGGCGTGGGGATCGACGAAGCCTCCGCGGCGCTGAAGGGCGCGGAGGGCTCGGTCAAGCTCGCGTTGCTGATGCTGGCGACCGATGCCTCGCCGCAGACCGCGGCATCCGCGCTCGACGGCGCCGACGGCATCCTGCGCGACGCGATCTCCGCGCTCGCCTGATCCGCCGCCGGGCCGACCCGGCTCAGTGTCCGCAGGTGCAGGCGCCTCCGCCGCAGCATCCCTCCGTGGCGGCGCCGTGAGCCTGGGACGACTCCGGCACGTCCATCGCCGGGTTCTGGTCGAGGAACCCGTTCGGCTTGAACCAGAATCCCGCGTAGTCGACGGGCATGATGGGCCAGTCCTCCGGCCGCGGGAAGTGCGTCAGCCCGAACGTGTGCCACAGCACGATGTCCTCGCCGTCGATCGACCGGTCGCCCGCCGTGTACTCCGGCAGTCCAGCGCCGCCCTGATGCGCGTTGGGATAGCGGCCGGCGGGCCAGACCTGCCCCGGTTCGTGACGTGTGGCCCACAGGTGCTTCGTGGCGAAGGCGGCGCGCGCGGCGACCGACGACTGCGGGTCGGCCATCAGCAGGGCGGTCGGCTCCGGGATCAGATGGTAGGCGGTGGGGCGCCCGACGCGATTGGTGCGCGACGCGCTCTGCACCTCCCACACGCGGGCGACCGAGGAGTCCGCCTCGCGCTGTGCTTCGTGCTCGGTACGCAGCGGCGTCTCGGACCACGTGAACGCGTTCCCGAACGGATTCTCCGGGCCCATGGGAACGCGCTGCGCGTCGATCTCGAGGAGCCTGTTGTCCTCACCGTCGATCGCGACATCGAGGCGAGCGCAGAACAGATGCTGGTGCACGGGTGCGAAGACCCCGGGGGCGAGTTCGGTCGCGTGCTTCTGCCGCACGCCCGGTTCGCCCGCCGCCGCGAAGACGATGCCGGTGGCCTTCGCGGTGACCTCGATCGAGCCGTCGAGCGAGAAGTTCCAGTAGAACCCGTAGTCGTAGTTGCCGATCGTCGAGAAGTACGACACCACGAAGCGGCGCGAGCGGCGCACGTCGGCGCGTCCGGCGAGGTCGGTGTGCTTCCAGAGGATGCCGTAGTCCTCCTCGTGCATGCAGACCACGTTGGGGATGCGCACCGGGTGGCCGTGATCGTCGGCGACGTATCCGTCGAGGTAGCGGATCACGCCGAGGCAGTCGCAGCCGAGCTCGAGGTGGTTCGCGTTCTTGCCGAGCAGGTACTCTCCGGCGTCGAAGTAGCTGATCCAGAAGCGGCCGGGGGCCGTGTCGCCGTACGGCACGACCATCTCGGGCACGCTGGCTCTGCTGAGCACCGAGCGGCCCTGGAAGCTCACATCGTGGAGCACGAGGCCTTCGCGCGCGTTGAAGTCGACGCGCATCGACCAGCCCTCCCACTCCACCAGGGAGCCGGACACCGTGAAGCTCGTGCCCTCGGGCTGCGTGATCTCGATGGGCTTGAGCGACGTGCGGGCGGCGCCCTGCGTCTCGGGGTAGTAGTTGCCGTGACCGGCGGGGACCGGGACGTCGCCGTGGTCCTCGACGCGGATCACGCTGTTCGACGTGAGGTCGATGTGCACGATGAGACCCTCGACCGGATGCGCCCAGGGGGAGTCCTGCTCGTCGTACTTGAGGAAGGTCAGCGAGCGGATGACGCGGCGACCCACCTCATCGGCGCGACCGGTGTATCCCGGCGCGAGAGGGCCGCAGAACGCGAGCGCCATGTGCTCCTCCAACCCGCGGCGTCGCATGGCCGCCTGCCATTCGGGAGAAGCCTTGGCGATGATCTCGGCGCGCTCGTACTCCTCGAACAGGTACTGCGGCTGACCGTACGGCGGGGCGTCGTTCGGCACGCGCTCGGTGCGCAGGACCTCGCCGCGCGTGATCGACACGACGGCCTCGGTCGCGACGCCCGTCGCGACGTCGAGCAGGGTGATGTCGACGCGGCGGTCGATGGGGACCCCGGCCGCCAGGCCGCGAGCTCCTCCTTGGTCGGCTCGTCGGGGAGCAGCATGGGCACGCGCGTGGTCTCGGTCATGAGGCCGGCCGTCTCGAGCACCGCCCTCGCCGCGGCGATCTCGGCGCCGGTCAAGGGGTCGTGCGGGTGCGGGGCGGCGATCTTCTCGATCGACACGGGCTGCGGGGCGTGGTGGGACATCGTCGACCTCACTATTTTCGAGCGACTGCTCAATAAACGGGTTGGCACGATGATACGACGGCGCGCCCGACGACCACAACCATCGATCGGGGGCGGGGTGCGTGGGTGCGGGCGCGGCTCAGGCGAGCCAGGGGAGAGGATGCCGTCGAGCACGGCGAGATGGGCCGCGGCGGGCTGCGGCTCGGTGACCTCGACGATCTGCTGCCCGTAGGTGATCGAGCGCAGCAGCGCCATCACGGACTCGGTGGGGGTGTCCTGGCGCAGCTCGCCGTCGTCGACGGCCTCGTCCAGGGCGAGGCGGATGCTGTGCTGCCAGGTCGCGAGCGTCGGCGCCCCGGCGTCCGGGGTGGGCGCGAGTGCGGCAAGGCGCCCCCAGAAGCCGACGACCACGTGCGCCTCGGTGCGGGTGTGCTCGTCGATCGGGAGCACCTCGCGCATCAGGGCCTGCAGCCGCGCCAGCCCGCGCAGTCCGGCCGTCGCGTCCGAGATGCGGGCGTCGGTGCGGCGGGTGACCTCGGCGGCCGCGGCGCGCGACCTCGTCGAAGCCGTCGAAGTAGTGCCATAGCGACCCGGTCGCGACGCCGAGCTCCGCGGCGACCGCGCGCGAGGAGACGCTCTCGTGTCCGTCGCGCGCGGCGACGGCGAGCAGCGCCTCGGCGATCTGCCGGCGGCGCTCATCGTGATCGACGATGCGGGGCACGTGCCCATCTTGTCGCATCGAGACCGGGTCTAGCGATATTGAGCGAGTGATCAATATACTGCCCGAGTGGAGCACCTCCTTCCCGCAGCACCGTGGCTGATGGCCGCCGCGGCGACCGTCTCGGCGGTCGCCTGCCTCGCCGCGTGGCGCGCAGTGCCCTGGCAGGGGCGGCAGACCGCGCTCGTGATGGCGGCGGCGATGCTGATCCTCGCCGCGACGGACGGCGAACCGCTGATCGGACTCGTGCTCGGCGTCGTGCTGCTGCTCTCCGCCATGGTCGGCACGATGGGAGTCCGCGGAACCGCGGCTGCCGCCACGTGCTGCCACCGCGCCCTGGTCTCGCTGGTGATGGCGATCTGCGCCTTCGAGGGCGCATCGGCTGCGGTCGCGGTGTCGCCGGCGACGGCGGTCGTGAGCGCAGGCCACGGCGGGCACGGCATGTCCGGTGTGCTGTCGGTGCTCGTGCTGATCGGCGTCGTCGGCGTGGTGCTGTGGACCGTGGTCGGCGAGTGGGTCATCACCCCCGTGCACCACGGCCGCACGGCACGACTGCTCACGACCGAGTCGTGGGCCATGGCCGCGGGGGTCGCTGTCATGTGCCTCGGGTTCTGACCCACGCGCTGCACCTCTCGTCCGCTAGCGTGGCCGGATGCCCCTCGCCCTGATCACCGGCGCCGCCCGCGCGAACAGCATCGCCGCCGGCATCGTCCCTCGACTCCGGGCCGCCGGCTGGACGGTCGTCACCAGCGACATCCACGACGCCGACCACCCCGCCGACCTCGCGACCCCCGAGGGGCCAGAGGCGCTCGTCGCGGAGGTGAACGCCGTGCACGGACCGATCACCGCGCTCATCCTCAGCCATGCCCACGACGTCGAGTCCGGCATCCTCGACACGACGGCCGAGAGCTTCGACCGGCACGTCGCCGTGAACGCGCGCGCGAGCCTGCTGCTGATCGCGGCGTTCGCCCGCCAGGTGGACGACGACGGGGAGTGATCCTCGCCCTCACGAGCGACCACGTCACGGGCAACCTCCCCTACGGGGCGTCGAAGGGGCGCTCGACCGGCTCGTGATCTCCGCCGCGCGAGAGCTCGGTCCGCGCGGGATCTCGGCGAACGTGCTCAACCCCGGACCGATCGACACCGGATGGATGGACGCCGACACGCGGGAGTCGCTCGCGGCGATGACACCCCTGGGTCGTCTGGGTCGCCCCGCCGACGTGGCCGCGGTCGTGGAGTTCCTCGTCTCGACCGAAGGCCGGTGGATCTCCGGCCAGCTGCTCCAGTCGGACGGGGCGTTCTCGGCGCGCTACTGAGACGCCGCAGCGCGGCGCACGAACGCCCATGCCGCGACGGCGGCGACCGCCGAGGCCACCGTCATCGTGACGGCCATCGTCACCGCGTTCGTGCCGCCGAGGCCCGCGGCGAGAGGGGCGAGCACGGGGCCGAACAGGAACGTCGCCATGCCGAGCAGCGCCGAGGCGGTGCCGGCGCGACTGCCGTGGTGCGCGAGCGCCAGTGTCTGACCGTTGGGGCCGCCGAGACCCGAGCACAGCATGAAGCCGACGAGAGCCGCGATCACCCCTTGCACCCCGGTGCCCGTCAACGCGAGCACGAGGAACACCGTCGTGGCGAGCAGCGTGGCCGTGATCCCGCCGAGATACACGCGCAGCGTTCCCAGCGCCGCACCACGAGTCGGCTGGTCTGGCTGCCGACGATGCTCGCCAGCGCTCCGGCCGCGAACGCGATGCTGAAGGCCTGCGGGGTGAGACCGAACTGCTCCTGCAGCACGAACGACGACATCGACAGATAGGTGAAGAACGCGACGCCGCCGCCCGCCGCGGCGCACAGCACCGCCACGAAGAGCCGATCGCGGACGACCGCGCCGGCGTGCGCCCCGTGTGCGGAGCCCTCCGCCGTGTCGTGCCGCCGGAGGGAGGGTCTCCGGCAGGGCGAACACCACGACGAGGAGGAGGACGACCCCGACCGCGCCGAGCACCCCGAAGATGCCGCGCCAGTCCATGATGCGGGCGAGCTGACCTCCGACGACGGGCGCGATGATCGGCGCCGTGCCGGAGACGAGGAACAACAGTGACAGCATGCGCGACAGCTCGACGCCCTCGAACTGGTCCCTGGCGATGGCGAGGCAGATCACGATGCCCGCCGAGCCCGCGAGTCCCTGCAGGAAGCGCGCGACCAGCAGCAGCTCGATGTTCGGCGCGACCGCGCACACGACGGAGAGCACGGTGAACGCCACGACACCGACCAGCAGCGGCAGGCGTCGACCGAGCCGGTCGCTGAGCGGCCCCGCGACGAGCTGCCCGAGCCCCAGCCCGATCATGCACGCCGACATCGTGACCTGAGCCAGAGCCTCGGTGGTGCCGAGAGACGCGGCGAGCTGCGGCAGCTGCGGCAGGTAGAGGTCCATGGACAGGGGTCCGAAGGCCTCCAGCATCCCGAGCACCAGCATGGCCCGCAGCGTGCTCATGCGCGGACGGCCCTGTTCCGCCGACCCCGGGAGAGTCATCCGTCCAGGCGCAGGGTGCGCCGCAGCCAGCTCTCGCGCGCGGCGACGGCGGCCCGCGACACCTCGGCCTCCGGCGAGAATCCCGCGAACCCGTGGTATCCGCCCGCCCACACGTGCAGCTCGGCCTGTCCGCCGGTCGCCCAGATGCGCAGGGCGTACTCGACCGCCTCGTCGCGGAACGTCTCGGCGGCGCCCACCTCGATGAACGCCGGGGCGAGCCCAGACAGATCCTCGGCACGGGCGGGAGCCGTGGAGGGAGACACCCGGTCGCTGAACCGGTCGTCGCCGGCGATGGCGTCCCACGCGGTGTCGTTGTTGTTGCGGTCCCACGCGCCGAACCCGTCGTACTGCCGGCTGGAGGGGTGTCGTTGCGGTCGTCGAGCATCGGGCACCCGAGCAGCTGGCCGGCCAGGCGCGGCCCATTCCGGTCGCGCGACAGAAGGGCGACCGCCGCGGAGAGACCTCCGCCCGCGCTCATCCCCGAGGCGATGATGCGGTCGGGGTCGATGCCGAGGTCGTCGGCGTGGGCGGCCATCCACTCCAGGGCGGCATAGCAGTCCTCGGCCTGCGCCGGGCCCGGGTGCTCGGGCGCGAGGCGGTATTCGACCGCGACTCCGACCACCCCGTGACGCTCGGCGAGGTCGATGAGTTCCGCCGTGCCGAAGAACCGTGTTCCCAGGACCATGCCGCCGCCGTGGATCGACAGCACGGCGGGTGCCGGCGCGGAAGCCGGGCGCATCGGCCGCACGATCGTGATCTCGATGTCGGGCGCGCCTGCCGGACCAGGGATCACACGGTCCTCCCACGTGATCGCCCGCCCCTCCGCCTGCACGGCCATGGGCGGGATGATCGTGGCGAAGTGGGTGCGGTTCGCGAGGATCGTGTCGGCGCGCAGCGGGATGATCTCGACCATCCGCACGAAGGCGTCGAGTCCGGCGACCAGCTCGGGGTCGTACGGGACGGGCAGCGGCACGGTCATCGGGCCGCCCGCCAGATCCGCCGCAGCCACGAGGCACGAGCGGCCAGAGCGGCGCGGGAGATCTCGGCTTCGGGCATGTACATGTCGAAGCCGTGTGCGCCGCCGCCCCAGACATGCAGCTCGGCCTGTCCGCCGGTCGCCCAGATGCGCAGGGCGTATTCGGTGTCCTCATCGCGGAAGGCCTCGGCCTCGCCGACCTCGATGTACGCCGGAGGGAGTCCGGAGAGGTCGGCTGCGCGACTCGGTGCGGCGTAGGCCGGGGCCTCGTCGCTGAACGCGAGGTCGTCGCCGAGCACGCACGACCAGGCCAGCAGGTTCAGCTCGCGCTGCCACGTGCCGATGCCGTCGTACTGACGACTCGCGACCGTGGTGTTGGTGTTGTCGATCATGGGGCACAGCAAGCAGTTGTCCGGCCATGACGGGGCCCTGCCGATCGCGGGCGAGGAGTGCGACCGCGGCGGTGAGGCCCTCCTCCGGCGCTGCCGCCCCCGACGACGATGCGCTCGGGGTCGATGCCGAGCTCCGCGGCGTGTGCGTGCACCCAGACGAAGGCCGCGTAGCAGTCCTCGACGCCCGCGGGATAGGGATCCTCCGGGGCGAGGCGGTACTCCACGTTCACCGCGACGACCCCGTGTTCGGCCACGATGTCGACGACACGGCCGGTCTCCCACGAGCGGTGGCCGACGATCATGCCGCCGCCGTGGATGTTCACGAACGCGGGAAGCGTCCGGCCGCTCGATCCTGTGGGGCGGAACACCGTGATCTCGATGTCGGGCGCTCCGGCGGGACCGGGGATGACACGGTCCTCCCCATCGATGGCGCGGCCCGCGATGACCGTGTCGTTGTCGGGGAACATCCGGTCCGCGCCCTCCCGCGGCAGGGTCTCGCGGGTGAGCGGCGGCTGCGGGTTCGCGGCGAGCTCATCGAGCACGGCCTGCACCTCGGGGTCGAAGGGCACGGGGGCGACGGTCGGGTGTCCGGCGGCGATGGCGGTCATGGTTCTCCTTGCGGGCGTGGCGGGCGACGGGGGTCAGGGGCCTTCGGGGTCGACGACCCCGCGGTCGGCCCAGAACGGCTCGACGAGGCGGCGCAGTTCCTCGACCCCGAGGCGGTCGACCAGGGCGAGGGCGTCGAGGTTGGCGCGCAGCTGCTCGATGCTCGAGGCGCCGAACAGCGTCGTGGTGAGCGCGGGGTGGGTGAGCGTGAACGCGATGCCGAGCTGCGCCGGGGACACGCCCAGCGACGACGCGACCTCCGCGAAAGCCGGCACGTCGGCGATGATCCGCTCCCGGATGTCGCCGGGGTCGCGGCCGATCTGCCGGTCGCTGTTCACCTTCCCAGCCAGCACGCCGCCCTCGAGGCAGTCGGAGGCCTGCAGGGTCAGCCCCTGGTCCCACAGTCGTGCGAAGGGCTCGCCGTCGGGGATCGAGCGCCGCGCGACGCTGTACTTCAGCTGCGCGATCTGCGGCCCCGCGACGCCCTCGGCCGCGGCGATGTCGATCAGGGTCTGGATGCTCGACGCCGACCAGTTGTTCACACCCCAGGCGCGGATCAGGCCGGCGTCCTGGAGCCGGGCGAGGTCGAGGACGAGCTCGCGCAGGTCGAGGTCGTCGCGGCGCAGGTCGCCCAGGATCACGAGGTCGGCGTGCTCGACGCCGACGCGCATCAGGGCGTTCTCGAGCTGCGGGCGGAACCCGTCGTCGCCGAAGGCCTCGAGCCACAGCTTCGACGACAGCAACCACTCGTCGCGGCGGAGGCCTGCCGCGCGCACCATGGCCGAGAAGATCACGTCGGTGAACACGGGAGGGGCGCCCGGCGCGGAGTAGACACCGACGTCGAAGAGGTTCACGCCGCGGTCGGTGGCCTCGCGCAGCATGGCGACCGCGTCGGCGAAGTCCATCCGGTCGTAGGTGTGCCAGGAGCCGAGTGAGAACAGCCCGGCGTCGATGCCGCTGCGGCCGATCTCGCGGCGGGGCAGGAGGGGAGCGGTCATGGTCGTCCTCACCGTCTCGGGTCGATGACGGCCTTGACCTCATCGAGGTGGTGCATGTGGGCGATCTTCGTCGAGGCGTCGGCGAGGCCGACCGGGGTGCTGAAGAGCTCGTCCCACGGGAAGCGGTCGGCGAAGGCGGTGAAGAAGTCGATCGCGCGGGAGTAGTCCGAGATGTCGCCGTTGAGCGAGCCGACCACGGTGAGCTCCTTCCCCATGATGGTGCTGAGGGGGAAGCCGTCGCCGGCGGGGCCCGTGGAGCCCACGATCGCGATGGTCCCGCGCTGTGCCGCCATCGATCGCGTCAGGACCGACACCCGGGGCGCCGGCGAAGTCGAACACGTGGTCGGCGCCGCGACCGCCGGTGAGCGCCATGACCTGGTCGACCACCGGTCCGTCGCGGAAGTCGACGACGGCGTCGGCGCCGAAACGTCCGGCGAGTGCGAGGCGGGATGCGGGTGCGCCGACCGTGATCACCTGGCCGGCGCCGGAGATCTTCGCGACGGCGGTGGCGAAGATCCCGAGGGCGCCGGCACCCTGCACGACCACGCTCGACCCGGTCCGGAGGCGTCCGGCGCGTTCGAACGCCCGCAGCACCGTCTTGGCCGCGCAGCCCGCCATCGAGGCCCAGGTGTCCTTCACGGATGCCGGGAGCAGCAGCTTGGCCGCTCCCGGGGTGACGTAGGCGTACTCCGAGAGGCCGGCGGTGGCGAACGGGGGCACGTCGGCGCGTTGCAGGAAGCCGTACCCGCGGCGTGTGCACGCGACGGGTTCGCGCAGCACCACGCACCCGTGACACTCGCCGCACGTCGACTCGGACCAGCCGATGCGGTCGCCGGGCGCGAGCGGGCGACCGAGGGCGTCTCTGGTGTCCGGCCCGGTGGCGACGATCTCGCCGACCATCTCGTGACCGAGCACCATCGGGAGCATGCCGGGGAACGTCATCCGCCCCTCCCAGATCTCGATGTCGGTGCCGCACAGCGTGGTGCAGGCGATGCGCACGAGGGCCGCGCCCGGTTCGATCTCGGAAGGGAGCGGGAGGTCCTGCAGGGTGAGGGGCTCGCCGTGCGCGGTGAGCACGGCGGCGCGAGTCGTGCGCGGCAGGTCGGCGATGCGCGGCAGGTCGGTGGTGGGGACGGACATGGTTCTCCAGACGGCGGTGTTCAGACCAGGAGCTGTCCGCCGTCGACGGCGACGGAGACTCCGGTGATGTGGCTGGCGGCGTCGCTCGCGAGGAAGACGACGAGGGGAGCGACCTGCTCGACGGCGGCGATCGTGCCGAGCGGGATGCGCGACTCCCAGGCCGCGCGCGCAGCGGGTTCGATGCGAAGTCGGCGGTCAGCGGGGTGAGCACGGGGCCGGGGGCGACGGCGTTGACTCGTACACCGGAGGGCGCGAGCTCGATCGCGGCCGTGCGGGTCAGAGCATCGACAGCGGCTTTCGTGGCCTCGTAGTGGCCGAGCCCGGGGTGGGCTGTCTGGCGCCGATCGACGAGATGTTCACGATCGCGCCGCGCCCCGCCTCGGCGAACAGGGCGCCGAACGTGCGCAGCATCAGGAAGGTGCCGCGCACGTTCACATGGAGGGCCGTGTCGAACACGTCGACCGGGACCTCCTGCAGCGTGCCGCCGCCCGCGACGACGCCCGCGTTGTTGACGAGCACGTCGATGCCGCCGTCTGCTGCGAGCAGCTCCGCAGCGGCGAGGACCGACGACTCGTCGGCGATGTCGAGGGCGAGGGCCGTCGCGCCGATCTCGGCGGCGACCCTGGCGGCGGCATCCGCATCCACGTCGCCGATGAAGACGACGTCGCCGCTCTCGCGGAAGGCGGCGGCGATTCCGCGGCCGAGTCCGGATGCGCCTCCGGTGACGAGGATGCGGCGGGGAGATGCGGTCATGTTCGTCCTCACTGACGGCTGGTCTGACGGAGTGTCTCCGTTATATTCTACAAACATAGAAAAACACAACCCCGTGCGAAGAGATGGCGAAGGAGCCTTCATGCCCGAATCGACATATCCCCGGAAGTCCCTCCGCGCCGGTGGGAGTCCTGTGCCGCCGCTCGCCCTCGGGTCGTGGAACACCTGGGACCGGATGGGGCCGGACGAGGCCGTCGCCCTGATCCGTCGAGCGGTCGACCTCGACGCCGGGTTCTTCGACGTGGCTTACTACAACATGGGTCCGCATGCCGAGAACTCGAAGACCGACATCCTCTTCGGCCAGGCGCTGCGGGCGAGCGGTGTCGACCGGGCCGACATCGTGCTGTGCGGCAAGCTCTGGCTGTGGGACTGGCCGAACCAGGGGTTCCGCGCGCAACTCGTCGAGTCGCTGCAGCGCGCAGGGCTCGACCGCTTCGACACGCTCGTCGTGGGGGACTATCTCGACGCCCCCGACATGCCGCGACTCGTCACGGAGGTGAACGACCTGATCGCCGAGGGCTCGTCGACTCCTGGGGCATCAACAACTGGCGGATCGAGCACACGCGGCAGGCCATCGCCGAAGCAGAGGCGCAGCGCGTCGCCGGGCCGGTGTTCGCGCAGCTGAAGTACGGCATCGCCCGTCGATCGATGGCCGAGGGCGACGCCTACGGTCCGTTGTTCGCCGACGGGACGCTCACGCTCCAGGCGTCGGACGTGTTCGAGGGCGGCATCCTCGCCACCGGGCGGGTGCCCGAGCGCAAGATCGGCGCCGACGTGGGGGCATCCGCGAGCAGATCGCCGCGGTGTTCCCCACTGTCGCGCGCATCGCGGGGAGTTCGGGGTGACACCGGCCGCGCTCGGCATCGCCTTCTGCCTCACCAACCCCGCGACGGCGAACGTGCTGTTCGGCGCCTCTCGACTCTCGCAGCTGGAGCAGAACCACGCGGCTCTCGCCCTCGCCCGCGATCACGGAGCCGAGGTGCGCGATGCGCTCGCCGCATGCCGGGTCGATCGGGAGGTGCGCGCCGACGGCGTCTGGTGAGGAGCGCGGGCCGAGACCCGATCCTGCGCATCGGTTCGACGTGCGCGACTAGTGCGCGCCGCCGAACTCGATCATCGCCACGCCGGCCGCGATGAGCGCGACGCCGATCGCCATCATGAGGGAGAAGTGGTCCTTGAAGATCACGCGGCCCAGGACCGCAGTCAGCGCGACGCCCGCGGCTGCCCAGATGCCGTAGGCGACACCCACCGGCATCCCCAGCGCGAGAATCGTGCCGAGCAGCGTGAAGGCCGCGAGGTATCCGACGACGATCACGGGGATCCAGCGTTTGCGCCGGAGTCCTTCGGACGCGCGCAGGCTCAGGGTCGCGGTGACCTCGCTGCCGATCGCGAGGGCCAGCAGCAGCCAGATCATGACGCGGCCTCCGTCGACTCGCGCGCATGCGACCCGAGCTCGACCAGCAGCACGCCGACCACGATGACGCCGACGCCGATCAGCTGCACGGGGCCGAGGACCTCGCCGAACAGCATGGTGCCGAACACCGCCGTGAGCACGACGCCGACCGCCGACCAGATCCCGTAGGCCACGCCGACGGCCATGCCGCGGTCGAGCACGACCGACAGCAGCCACAGCGAGCCCGTGTAGCCGACCGCGACGACGATCAACCACAGCGGATGCGTGAACCCCTCGGCCGCGCGCAACGAGAGCGTCGCCGTGACCTCCAGCGCGATCGCGATCAAGAGGGGCGGCCAGGCGGAGGGGCGCGGGTGGTCGGTCATCACGGGCCTTTCGTGGAGGGGTCCGAGGAGGGAGAACGTGGAGCGGAGGTGGGGGATTCCCTCATCGGCGAGTGGGTGTGCGGGCGAGTGGGCGAGGAGGGCGTGTTGGCGTGTGGGCGAGGTGGGCGTGTGGGCGAGGAGGTGAGTGGGCGTGTGGGCGTGTAGGCGTGTGGGCGAGGAAGGCGGGCATGTGCGAGGCGGGCGTTCGATCGTCTCTGTTGCCGGTGAACGGGCCGTGTCGTCGAGGTTGGACAGTCCGTTTCGGTTCGAGGTTCGAGGCATGGCGGCATGCCGGAATGACTCGAACAGATCTTCGAAAGTGTGCGGGATTCCCGGTAGAATCGAGTCATGTCGAAGTTGGCCGCGTTGCATGAGGCGATGTCCCGCCTCGATGAGGCGTGGGCAGACGCCGATGCGTCCGGCGAGCTGTCCCGGCAGCAGCTGATCGCCGTGAGCGCATCCATCGGGGTGTTGCAGAGGCGGCTGGATGCGGTGCACATCGAGGTGGCCGCGTGTATCTCTCGCGAGTCCCGTCCGGAGCTGGGCGCCGAGAGCCTCGCGAAGCAGCAGGGGTTCCGCAATCCGGCGACGATGATCGCGGCGACGGTCGGCGTGTCACGCGGTGATGCGACTCGGCTCGTGAAGGTGGGAGAAGCGGTCGCACCGCGGGCCGATCTCCTCGGTGCGCCCCTCCCGGCGAGGTATCCGGCCGTGCGGGAGGCGCTCGGCGCCGGCATGCTGAGCGCGCAGGTGGCGGCCTTGATCGTCGCTCTTCTGGACCGGTGTCGGGTGGCGGCCGGGGCGGTGCGTGTCGCCGAGGCGGAGCGGCTGCTGGTCGAGGAGGCAATCGGACTCGCGCTCGACGACGTGCGGAAGCTGATCGTGCGGGCGGAGGCATGGTTGGACCCGGACGGGGTGGAGCCGCGCCTCGAGGAGCAGCGCTCCCGTCGATCATTGACCGTCCACGAGCGCGACGGGATGGTGCATCTGAACGCGGTCCTCGACGTCGAGACCGCGGCTCCCGTGGTGACCGCGATCCGCGGGTACGTGACCGCCGCGTTCGCTGCGCGGAAGGATGCTGCCGCGCCCGATTCGTGCGATGCCGACCGTCGCACGGTGCCGATGATCCAGGCCGACGCGCTCGCCGTGTTCGCCGCGCACGTGCTCGGATGTGAAGCCAAGGTGCCGCTGGCGGGTGCGACCGTCGTGGTGCGGATGAGCCTCGAAGACCTCGAGTCCGGGTCGGGGTCGGCAGCCCTCGACGGTCTGGACCATCCGGTCAGTATCGGCGCTGCGCGGCGGATGGCCGCGGGTGGGGGAGTCATCCCGTGCGTGCTCGGCGCTGCGAGCGAAGTGCTCGACTGGGGGCGTGAGAAGCGCCTGTTCACGCGGTCGCAGCGGTTGGCGTTGGTGGAGCGGGATGGTGGGTGCGCGATGTGCGGGTTGCCGCCGGAGATGACGAAGGCGCATCACATCCGGTGGTGGAAGCGCGACCGCGGGCCGACCGACCTGTCGAACGGGGTGCTGCTGTGCGAGACGTGTCACCACCGCATCCATGACAACGGATGGGAGATCCGGGTCGACGGCGGTGGCGGGTGCGGGAGGGTGTGGTTCGTGCCGCCCGCTGCGGTCGACTCTGCGCGCGTCCCGCGCCTGGGCGGCAGAGCGCGCTTCGACATCGCCGCGTGAGTGCGCCGCGTGGCTGCGCTGCGCTGTGTGAGTGCGCCGCTTGAGCGCGTCGGCTGAGCGCTGACGTCCGCTGGCGCCGCTATGCCTGCGCGCTCGGACAAGCCCGGTGCACCCCGAGGCATGAGTCGGCGCCTCGCGGACGAGAAACGCTCTTGCGCTCTTTTTCCACGCATGTAGACTAACCACCACGACACATCGAAGTGACGTCGATCCGGCCTCCGGTCAAGCGGCACGTCGAACCTTCTTCACCACCCCCTGCACCCGAGAGAAGGAACCATGAAACGAATGCCCCTCGCGCTCGCCGCGGCCGTCGCCGCGACGCTCGCGCTCACCAGCTGCAGCGGCGGCGCCACACCCTCGCCGTCCGACGGCAGCGGTGTCGAGAGCCCCGACGCCCTCAACATCGGCAACTTCCTCGACGTCACGTCGTGGGACCCGTCGCTGGCCGACATCGGCTTCGACGGGCCGTACCTGTCGGCCGTGTACGACGCGTTGATCGCCCTCGACGAAGACGGCGATCCGATCCCGTCGCTCGCCACCGAGTGGACCGTCGCCGACGACGACCTCAGCATCGACCTCGACATCCGCACCGACGCCGTGTTCAGCGACGGCACCCCGGTCGATGTCGACGCCGTGATCGCGAGCCTCGAATACCTCAAGGCCGGCGCCCGCTCGGGTGAGGCCTACGTCAACGTCTCCGCCTTCGACAAGGTCGACGACGACACGGTCCGCATCGTCCTCACGCAGCGCGACGACACGATCCTCTACTTCATGGGCCTCGGCCGCAGCTACGTCGCCTCCCCGGCCGCCATCGAAGCCGGCACACTCGGGAGTGAGCCGATCGGCTCCGGACCCTACGTCCTCGACAGCACGACGAGCGTCGCCGGCGCCGAGTACCACTTCACCAAGGCAGCCGACCACTGGGACGCCGAGGCCTATCCGTTCTCCGAACTGGCGATCTTCCCGATCACCGACGCCACCGCGCGCCACAACGCCATGTTGAGCGGTCAGATCAACGTGCAGTACGGCGATGTCGCCAACCTGGAGCAGGCGAAGCAGCAGGGCTGGAACACGGCCGAGCGCGTGTCCGGCTGGGCGGGCCTGGTCATCACCGACCACACCGGCGTCAAGAGCGAGCCGCTCGGCAAGCTCGAGGTGCGCCAGGCGCTGAACTACGCCTTCGACGGAGCGGCCATCCTCGCCGCCGTCGGCAGCGGAGCCGGCGTCGCGACCAACCAGGTGTTCCCCGACGGCGGGCCGATCAACGACCCGGCGCTCAACGAGACCTACGCCTACAACATGGACAAGGCCAAGCAACTGCTGGCCGACGCCGGATACCCCGACGGGTTCGCCATCTCGATGCCCATGTCGCCCATCTTCGAGATGTGGAAGCCCTCGGCCGAGCAGGCGCTCACCGAGCTCGGCGTGAAGGTCACCTGGGACAACATGCAGATGCCCGACTACCAGCTGAACGCACCGAACTACCCCATGTTCATCTCGTTCCTCGCGATGGACGGCAACGACGTCGCCACGGTCGCCCGCCAGGTGACCAGCGTGCAGTGGTTCAACCCGGAGCCCGACTACGCGAAGAACGAGGTCATCGCCCCTCTCGTCGAGAAGGTCCAGACCGAGCGCGGCGACGCCCAGACCGCGGCCGTCAAGGAGCTCAACGAGGCCCTCGTCGACCAGGCATGGTGGTCGGTCTGGTACCAGGCGAACAACATCTACTACACGGCACCCGGCATCCAGCTGCAGCCGGTGGTGGGCATGATGTTCCCGACGCTCCGCTACATCACCCAGGGCTGACGCCCCCGCCGGGGCGGCCGCGACGACGGCCGCCCCGGCACTTCCTTCCCCCTCCGACCCCGCCACCTCCCGAGAGGCTCCCATGCTCCTGTTCACGGCGAAGCGGGTGCTGTCCGGCATCCTCCTGCTCGTCGCGGTCTCGATCGGCACGTTCTTCCTCGCCCACCTGGCGATCAGCGATCCGACGGCCTCGCTCCTCGGCACCACGGCGAGCCCTGCGCAGCAGGCCGCGCTCGCCGAGAAGATCGGCATCGACCGCCCGCTCCTCGTACAGTTCTGGGACTGGCTCTCGCATGCGGCACTGCTCGACTTCGGCGTCTCCTGGCGCAACTTCCAGCCCGTGAGCGCACAGCTCGCGATCAAGGTCCCCGTGACCCTCTCGGTCGTGACATTCGCCACGCTCATCACCGCGGTCATCGGCGTCGCATTCGGGATGATCACCGGTCTCCGCCCCGGCACCTGGTTCGACCGGATCATCAAGGGCATCTCGGTCGTGCTCTTCGCCCTTCCCGGCTTCTGGGTCAGCCTCGTGCTCGTGATGTGGCTCGCCGTGCAGCTGAAATGGTTCCCCGCGGTCGGCTACGTGCCGCCCACCCAGTCGGTCGAGGGCTGGCTGCGCTCGATCACCCTGCCCGCCATATCGCTCGCCCTCGGCGGCATCGTCGCGGTCTCCGAGCAGCTGCGCAACGCCGTCATCGCGCAGAGCCGCCAGGACTGGGTGCGCACGCTCCGCAGCCGCGGACTCTCCGCGACCAGGGTGAACCTGCACATCCTCCGCAACGCCTCACCCGCGGCCCTGACCGTGATCGCCCTCATGTTCGTCGGGCTGCTCTCGGGCGCCATCGTGGTCGAGCAGATCTTCAGCCTTCCCGGCCTCGGGCAACTCACCAACCAGTCGTCGCAGAACGGCGACATCCCGATGCTCCTCGGCATCACCGTCATCTCCATCGTGTTCGTCGTCCTGATCAACCTCCTGCTCGACCTCGTGCTCGGCTGGATCAACCCGAAGGTGCGCGTCGCATGACCACGACAGACATCCGCGTCGCCTTCGACAAGGCCGCCCAGAAGCGCCGCTCCGGCCTGTTCCGACGCTTCCTGCGCCACCCCGGCGGCTACATCCCGCTGGCGATCTTCGTCCTCATCGTCCTGGTCGGCGTCCTCGCCCCGCTCCTCGCACGATGGACCCGAACTTCGTCGACCTCGCCGCGGCCAAGGCGCCCCCAGGGCCAGAGCACCTCCTCGGCGGCGACTCCACGGGGCGCGACATCCTCAGCCGACTCATCTACGGCACGCGCACGACCCTGTGGGGCGCGCTCATCACGATCGTCACCGCGCTCGTCATCGGTGTTCCGGCGGGTGTCGCCGCCGGCTACTTCGGCGGGGTCTTCGACCGCGTCGCCACCTGGGTCAGCGACGCGCTGCAGTCCATCCCCGGCATGATCATCCTGCTCGTCGTCGCTGCGGGCAGCCGCAACAACTTCGAGCTGCTGATGGCCACGGTGGGCGTGTTCATGGTGCCGGGGTACTTCCGCATCGCGCGGTCGCAGACCCTCGCCGTCCGCAGCGAGCCGTACATCGATGCGGCCCGCGTCTCGGGTCTCTCCGACGGGCGCATCATCTTCCGTCACGTGATCAAGGCGGTGTACCCGCCGGTCATCATTCAGACCGCGCTCACCGCCGGCATGGCGATGGGCATGCAGGCCGGGCTCCAGTTCCTCGGCATCGGCGACTCCAACGTCCCCAGCTGGGGCGCCATGATGCTCGAGGGCTTCCGCCTCATGCTCACCTACCCGCTCATGCTGCTGTGGCCCTCGGCCGCACTGGGGCTCACGATCGCGGTGCTCGCCATCATGGGGTCCACACTCGCCGAGCTCGTGCAGGTACGGACGCCTCGGGCGTCCCGTCGGAAGGCGGCGCAGGTCGCCGCGGCGGCGACCACCGCACCGACCGGCACCGCGCAGCACGCGGCCGAGGCCTCCGCCCTCCGAGTGGAGAACCTCCGCGTCGTGCACGCCACCCCGAACGGCGAGACCGAGGTGGTGCACGGCGTCACCCTCGATGTGGCCCCCGGCGAAGTCGTCGGCATCGTGGGGAGTCGGGATCGGGGAAGTCGCAGACGGTCTTCTCGGTGCTCGACCTGCTGCCCTCAACGGGCCGGGCGATCGCCGACGCCATCTGGGTGGGCGGCACCGACGTCACGAAGGCGACGCCGAAGCAGCGCCATGCCCTGCTCGGACGCGCGATCGGCTACGTGCCGCAGGAGCCGATGAGCAACCTCGACCCCTCGTACACGATCGGCCACCAGCTGATCGAGCCGCTACGTCACACGCAGGGTCTCAGCGCTGCGGCGGCGAAGGAGCGGGCTCGCGCGATGCTCATCCGCGTCGGCCTCACCGATCCCGACCGGGTGATGCGCAGCTACCCGCACCAGGTGTCCGGCGGCATGGCGCAGCGGGTACTGATCGCGGGTGCGATCGCAGGCAAGCCCTCGCTGCTCGTCGCCGATGAGCCCACCACGGCGCTCGACGTCACGGTGCAGGCCGAGGTGCTCGAACTCCTCCGCGAGCTGCAGGCCGAGTACGGCATGGCGCTGCTGATCGTGACCCACAACTTCGGCGTCGTCGCCGACATCTGCGACCGCGTGATCGTGATGCGCGGCGGCGACGTCGTCGAGTCGGGACCGGTCGACGACCTGTTCGCCGCCCCCGCCGAGGACTACACGCGCGAACTGATCGCCGCCTCCCTCGACGATGTCGAGAGCCGCGTCGAACTGGACCGCGCGAGAATCGAGGTGACCGCATGAGCGCCCTGCTCTCCGTCGAAGACCTGGTCGTGGAATACGGCCGTGGCCGCCACGCCTTCCGCGCGCTGCACGGGGTCTCCCTCGACATCGCCCCGGCGAATGCCTCGGCCTGGTGGGCGAGTCCGGATCCGGCAAGTCGACACTCGGCAAGGCGATCCTCGGCCTCGCGCCCGTGACCGCGGGGAGCATCCGCTTCGACGGTCAGGAGATCAGCCGACTCGGCGGTCGCGCCCGCAGAGCGCTCGCCGACGACGTGCAGGTCGTGTTCCAAGACCCGTACGGTTCGCTGAACCCCGCCATGACGATCGGCGACATCCTCGCCGAGCCGCTGTTGACCACGGGGATCGGCGCGAAGGCGGCGGAGGCGAAGGTGCGCGAGATGCTCGATCGCGTGCGCCTTCCGAGCACCGCGATGGACCGCTACCCGAGCGAGTTCTCGGGCGGTCAGCGCCAACGCGTCGCGATCGCGCGCGCACTCGTCCGGGGACCGCGACTCGTCGTGTGCGACGAGCCGGTCAGCGCCCTCGACCTCACGACGCAGGCGACGATCCTCGACCTGTTCATCGAGCTCCAGCGCGACACCGGGGTGGCATACCTGTTCGTCTCGCACGACCTCGGCGTCGTCCGGCGCGTCTGCCACCGGGTGGCCGTGATGTACCGCGGCGAGCTCGTGGAGGTCGGCGAGGGGAGCAGGTCACCCGTGCCCCCGGCATCCTTACTCCGAGCGGCTGCGTCTGGCCTCGCCCGTCGCCGACCCGATCGCGCAACGCGAGCGACGTGCGCAGTGGCTCGCTCTGCGGGAGGTGCGCGATGCGGCGGTACGGTAGCTCCAGGCCGGATCGCTCCCCGCATCGCAATCGGCCGGAAGGACCCCATGCCGAAGATCATCGATCACGACCAGCGTCGACGGGATATCGTCGAGGTGGCCAAGAGCATCATCCTCAAGGGCGGCTTCGAGGCCGCGACCATGCGGAGCATCGCGGCGGAGGCCGGCTTCGCGAACGGCGCCCTGAAGCACTATTTCCCGGGCAAGGAGAGCATCGTCGCGGCGACCTTCGAGACCGTGCTGCACGAGCACGACACCTGGTTGCAGGAGTCGATGTCGGAGGGTGCGACCCCCGAGCGGATGCTGCGGCAGGTGCTCGAGGGGACTCTGCCCAGCGGTGTGGAAGAGATCGCCAGCGGACGCGTGCTGCTCGCGCTGTGGGAGTACGCGATGTCGAACGACTCGCTCACGGAGCTGTATCGCACGCACCTCGGACGCTGGCGCGACATGCTCGTCGAGCGGATGGAAGCGGCTCGCGATGCCGGCGTCATCCGGGATCAGGACTATGCGTCCCTCGCGAACGAGTTCATCTCCGTCGCAGTCGGTGCGACCGTGATCAACCTCATGTACCCCGACGGCGAGCGGATCGCCGACTACGAGAACTACATCGACCAGTTCCTGGCACGCCTGCGCTGAGCACGGTGCGCCGGATCCGAGAGGACGGCGCCTCATGACCACACCCCTGTTCGTCGAGCGGCACCCGGGCACCGGGCGGCCTGTCGCGTTCCTGCACGGCCTCGCCTCGCGCGGTTCGCAGGACTGGCCCGAGAGCGAGTGGGCGGGTGTCTTCGGCGACCGCCCCCGCGTCGTGGTCGACCTTCCCGCGCACGGTGCGAGTCCGTCGCTCGGCACCGCGCCCACATCGACGGTGCTCGACGCACTCGCGACGGCGGTGGGTCCCGACGAGATCGACCTCGTCGGCTACTCCCTCGGAGCGCGACTCGCGTGGGATCTGGCGCGGCATCCGCGGGTGTCGGTGCGGCGTCTCGTGCTCGGCGGCCTCAGCGCGGGGGGAGCCGTTCGCGCTCGTCGACCTCGCCGCCGCGCGCGCGCGAGCGTGTCGGGCGGCGCTGCACCGGCCGATCCGCTCACCGGCATGATCGTGCACCTGGCATCGCAGGAGGGCAACCGGCCGGCGGAGCTCGTCGACCTGGTCGAGGGGCTGGCCTCCGAGCCGTTCGTCGCCGGGTCGGACGGGCCGGCGCAGCCGACGCTGCTGCTCGGCGGCATGGACGACGCGATGGCGGCAGGGATCGACGATCTCGCCCGGCTGCTCCCCGATGCGCACACGCAGCGTGTTCCCGGTGACCACGTCGCTGCGGTGCACACGGCCGAGTTCCGTGCCGCGACGCGCGCCTTCCTGTCGGACTGAGCGCGTCTCGTTCAGTCGGCCCCTCCCTGCCCTTTAATTCCCACAGTTGTAGATAAATAACGAAAGGCCATCACCATGACCGACACCCCCACCGCCGACGCCGCGCGGATCCTCGACATCGCCACGGGCTACATGGCGTCGAAGCAGCTCTTCCATGCCAGCCGCATCGGCCTGTTCGCCGCTGTCGCCGACGGTTCGGACACGGTCTCGGCGATCGCCGTCGCGTGCGGAGTGAGCGAGCGCATCGCCCGTCTGCTCGCCGACGCCATGGCGGCCAAGGGGCTCCTGCTCCGTGCCGACGGCCGCTACGCCGTCGCCCCGGATGCCGCCGCCTACCTCACGGGCGACGACGCGGCGATCGACCTCGCCCCCTTCCTCACCTTCCTCGACGAGATCAGCTACCCGCACTGGCTCCAGTTCGCACACACCGTCGACACGACGCAGCCCGGCGACCTCCAGATGGACGACGCCCGGTGGGCGACGTTCATGGCCGGCGTCATGACGTACAACCGGCTGCACGCTCAGGAGTTCGGGCGTCACCTCGACCTTTCCGGCGCCACCAGGGCGCTCGACTTCGGTGGGCTCTCCGCCGACTTCGCGCTGTCGGTCATGGCGCAGAACCCGGCGCTGCACACGACCTTCGTCTACGCGCCCGGCTTCGAGGACGGCATCGTCGAGGCGGTCGCGGCGGCGGGGCTCGCAGACCGCACGGCCGTGGAGGTCGCGGACACGGCGACCGCGACGCCGCAGGGGAGTACGACGCCGTGTTCGCGAACCACGTGATCCACCGGTTCTCGGCGGAGGAGAACGCGCAGATCTTCCGCAATCTGCGGGCGGCCGCGGCTCCGGACGCGACCCTGACCGTGCTCGACTTCTTCCTCGACGACGACGCAGAGCAGCGGGGGATCGACGCGCTGCACGCGGGGGAGTACCTCGTGATCGACGGGACGGTCGTGTATCCCGAGTCCGAGGTTCGGGGCTGGCTGACCGATGCCGGCTGGGTGGTGCGCGACAAGGTCGCCCTGCCCGGCAGCCCGCGGGTGCTGGTCGCGACCGCGGTGTGAGACCTGCCCCGACGTCGGGAGCCCGGCGTCGGGGCCGCAGACTGGTCCGAGGGGATCAGAGGCGGGCGGCATGCGTGAACATGCCGCCCGCCGTTTTCGTGCGTGCGTGCGTCGGTCCGGGTCGCCGGGCCGCGGCGCCGCCGGACGCCCGGCTCAGTCGCGGGAGAAGACCGTGCGGCCGTCGACGATGGTCCTGTCGACCCCGAGCGACGAGAACGCGCGTCCCGGCGTCAGGGGATCCTCGTCGAGGACCGTGAGATCGGCGACCTTGCCGAGGGCGAGCGATCCCTTCCAGGCCGACGCGCCGTCCTGACGGGCGGCATCCACGGTCATCGTGCGCAACAGCCGTCGCCGTGTCTCGGCGTCGTCCACGACCCCGGCGTCGGTGAGCAGGGCGAGCGCGGCGTCGAGGCCGCGTCGCCAGTCGGGGCTCGCGATCGGGGCGTCGCTCGTCACGGTCGTCAGCGTCCCCGACGTGAGCATCTCGGCCAGGGGCCACGCGGTGGCGAGGCGGGCCTCACCGAGCTGCACGGCGGCCCACGAGTGGGTGTGCGCCGCGATGAGGGGCTGCACGGCGAAACCGGCATCCACCTCGCGCATGCGTGCGATCTGCTCGGGCGTGGCCAGGTCGCCGTGCACCACGTAGTGCGGCCGGCGGGGGCGGGGGCGTCGCGGAGGTGCTCCAGGACGGCGAGGAACTCCGCGATCGACCGGTCGCCCGTCGCGTGGACGGCGATCTGCATGCCACGGGTGGCGGCGAGCTCCACCATCCGCTGGAACGCGGACAGGGGATCGGCGCCACCGCGGGTGAGGAGGGCGCCCGTTGTGCCGTCGGCGTAGGGTTCCTCGACCCACGCGGTCGCCAGGGGTGGAATGCCGTCGGCGAAGATCTTCACGCCGGGGATCGCGAGCCACCGTCGGTCGGTCGCCGGGGAGGGGTGAGGATGCCCCGCTCGAAGTCGTCGAGTGTGCTCTCGCCGTCGATCGTCCCGAACAGTCGCAGGAGGGTGACGCGCGAGGTCTGCGCGCCCTCGCGGTGCAGCTCGCAGTATGTGTCGAGCATGTCGGTGCCGAAGCAGCCCGTCTCGCCGGCGTCCTCGCCGGGACCGATGCCGGGTTCGGTGTAGCTCGTGATGCCGAGTTCGGCGAGCAGGCGCCAGGCCCGGCGCAGGGCGGATCGCCGTTCGCCCGCAGTCGTCACGAGGGGGCCCGACGGCTGGTCCTCGGGCGCGGTGTCGGAGAAGAAGAGGTGCGGCCAGCGGGCTCCGAGCCACGCGCCGTGCAGGTGGGCGTCGTTGATGCCGGGGATCGCGGTGCGCCCGTCGAGCTCGACGACCTCGCAGGCGTCGAGCGCTTCGGCGTCGGCGTCGTGCGCGACGATCACTCCGTCGCGCACGGCGAGAGCGGTGGTGGTGCGGCCCGCGGGATCGAGGGTGTGGATGCGACCGCCGCGGATGATCAGGTCGGCGTCGTCGCCGGGAAGTGTCTCGCTCATTATTCCACCAGTGTAGACGGAAAATGCCGGGTGCCGCGAGCGGAGCGCCGCCGATTCGGCGCGCGGTTCTCAGGCTTGTACGCTGGACGCATCCCCGATTCACCCGGCAACTCGCGCGCCGGCGATCTCGGCGCGCGCTCACACATGCAAGGACGCAGATGAACGCTTCCGCGGCACACCGCGAAGGATGGACAGAGCGCGAAGAGCTGGCGGAGCGGATGATCCCGCTCATCGGCGCGCTCCGCCGCGAGCACGACGTGGTCACCTCGCTCCACGGCCACCGCCTGCTCGGGCTCTCGGCGACGGGCCTCGTCGAGGTACACGAGCGGGTCGCCCAGCTCGGCCACGAACGGCTGCCGATCGAAGACACCCTGGCGGTGCTCGAGGCGATCAGCGCCCTCGCCCCCGGTGCGTCCTCCCTCGACGTCGCGCGGCTGGTCGCCGAGCACGCCGAGAGCGACCAGCCCCTCGAGGCGTACCTCGCCGAGGTGCTCGCGCCGGCGATGGGCGCCGTCGCCGCCGAGCCGACCGACGTCGTGCTCTACGGCTTCGGGCGTATCGGCCGTCTGCTCGCGCGCATCCTGATCGCGCACACCGGCGGCGGCAGCGGGCTCCGACTGCGCGCGATCGTCGTCCGCCGCGGCGCGGAGAACGACCTCGTCAAGCGGGCGTCCCTGCTGCTGCGCGACTCCGTGCACGGCCGATTCGCCGGCTCCGTCACGGTCGACGAAGACGCCGAGCAGATCATCGCGAACGGCACGCGCATCCAGGTCATCTACTCCGACGACCCCGCGACCATCGACTACACCGCCCACGGCATCCACGACGCGATCGTCGTGGACAACACCGGGCGCTGGCGCGACGAGGCCGGCCTCTCGCAGCACCTGCGCTCGCAGGGCGTCGCCCGGGTGCTGCTCACCGCGCCGGGCAAGGGCCCCCTCAAGAACATCGTGCACGGCATCAACGACGACACCATCGTCGACTCCGACCGCATCCTGTCGGCCGCCTCGTGCACCACGAACGCCATCACGCCGGTGCTCGCGGCGATCGACGAGGCGTACGGCGTCGTCAAGGGGCACGTCGAGACGGTGCACTCGTTCACGAACGACCAGAACCTGATCGACAACTTCCACAAGGGCGACCGGCGCGGGCGCTCTGCCGTGCTCAACATGGTCATCACCGAGACCGGCGCGGCGAAGGCCGTGGCGAAAGCCCTCCCGCAGCTCGAGGGCAAGCTCACGGGGAGCTCGATCCGTGTACCCACCCCCGACGTGTCGCTCGCGGTGCTGCACCTGACGATCGAGCGCCCAGCGACCACGGAGCAGGTCAACGACTATCTGCGCCGCGTCTCGCTGCACTCGAAGCTGCGCCAGCAGATCGACTACGTCGAGAGCCCCGACGTCGTCTCCACCGACTTCGTCGGCTCGCACCGTGCCGGCATCGTCGACGGGCTCGCCACGATCGCCGACGAGGACACCCTGATCCTGTACGTCTGGTATGACAACGAGTTCGGCTACTCGTGCCAGGTCATCCGGGTGCTCGAGGTCATGGCCGGTTCGCACCCGATCGTGCTCCCGGAGCGCCGCGAGGTCACCCTGCAGGGCTGACCGCCCTGCGCCGCGTCGGAGGCGCCCGGCATGATGGGGTCATGAAGACCGCGACCCTTCGCGCCGAGCGCCTCCGATCGCACCGTCTGACCGCGCCGACGCGCACCGTGACGGATGCCGCGCACCACATGCTCGCCGTGCAGAGCCAGGACTTCACGGCCGGACGGTGGGCGCTCGCCGTGCGCACCCGCGGCGATGTGCGGCTGCGCGACGTGGATCGGGCGTTCGACCGCGGCGACCTCGTACGGGCATGGACCATGCGTGGCACGCTGCACACCGTGCCGGCTCGTGACCTCGGCTGGATGCTGGAGGTCACGGCGGGGCGGCAGCGGCAGCAGGCGGCCTCTCGGCATCGCGACCTCGGCATCGACGACGACATGATCGCCGCGGCCGTGCGTGCGTTGACCCCGCAGCTGCGAGACGGCGGGCGCACGCGGGCCGAGGTGTTCGAGATCCTGCAGAGCGTCGGCATCGACCCTACGGGGCAGCGCGGCATCCATCTGCTGTTCACCCTGACGATCGACGGCCTCATCTGCCAGGGACCCGTGGTCGCGAGGGCCGGCATCACCAGGGAGCAGCGCTTCGTGCTGGTCGACGAGCACATCCGGGAGCACGCGCGGCCGGACGACCCTCTCGCCGAGCTCTTCGTGCGCTACATCGACGGGCACGGACCCGCCGGCGTCGCCGACTTCGCATGGTGGTCGGGTCTCACTCTCGGGCAGTCCCGCGAGGCCGTGGTGCACGCCGCCGCCCGTGTGACCGAGGTCGAAGACGGGCTGTTCGTCGCGCGCGCACATCCGCGTCGTCCGGCCGGTGCGTCGAGTGTGCTCGCCCTCGGCGCGTTCGACGAGTACTACATCTCGTACGCCGACCGCACGGCTGTCGCGGCGCCCGAGCACCTGTCCGCCATCGGCCCCGGCAAGAACGGCATGGTGCGCGCCACGCTCGTCGAGGACGGTCGCGTGATCGGCTGCTGGACGCACGCGACGGCCGCCAGAGACACCCCGCCCGAGCTGTTCGACACCCCGGCGGACGCGGCGGCGGTCGAGGCCGCCCTCACCCGGTTCTCGGTGTTCCTCGGGAGTGACGCCGTCCGAGGAACACCGTGCTCTCAGCTTCTCGCGAGCGCGGGGGCGACTTCCGGCGAGGCGGCGACGAAGGCGGCGATCTCCGGCGCGAGCGCGATCAGGATGTCGTTGGCCTCGGTCTCGGCGACCGTGGCGCGCAGTCCCTCTCCGGCGAACGGGCGCACGAGCAGGCCGTGACGCTCCAGCAGTTCGGCGACGGCCGTTGTCGCCTCGCCGAGCGGCAGCCAGACGAAGTTGCCCTTGCTCTCCGGAAGCGGGAAGCCGGCTGCGGCGAAGGCGGCGATCACGCGCTCGCGCTCCGCGACGAGCGACGCGACGCGCGCACCGAGTTCCTCTTCGGCCGCGAGCGAGGCCACGGCGGCGGTCTGTGCGAGGTTCGTGACGCCGAACGGGATGGCGACCTTGCGCAGCGCGATGCCCAGCGGTGCCGGTGCGATCGCGTAGCCGACGCGCATCCCGGCGAGTCCGTACGCCTTCGAGAACGTGTGCGCGACGGCGACGTTGGCGTGGCGGCGGAAATGCTCGATCCCGACCGGGGAGTCCGTGCGGTCGTTGAACTGCACGTACGCCTCGTCGATCACGACGACGATGTCGGAGGGCACGCTAGCGAGGAATCGGTCGAGCTCGGCTTCGCCGATGGTCGTCCCCGTCGGGTTGTTCGGGTTGCAGACGAGGATGAGGCGGGTGCGCTCGGTGATGGCTGCGAGCATGCCGTCGAGGTCGTGCCGGTGATCGGCGGTGAGGGGCACGGGAACAGGCACGGCGCCGGCCGCCCTGACCAGCATCGGATACGCCTCGAAGGAGCGCCAGGCGAAGAGCACCTCGTCGCCCTCGCCGGCGGTCGCGCGGATGAGCTGCGAGACGACCTCGACCGAGCCGCTGCCGAGCACGATGTTGACGGGGTCGACCCCGAACCGCTCGCACAGCACGGAGGTGAGGGCGGTCGCCGCGGTCTCGGGGTAGCGGTTGATGTGGGCGAGCTGGTCGGCGATCGCCGCCGTCACGGAGGGGAGCGGAGGATAGGGGTTCTCGTTCGAGGAGATCTTGTGCACCGCGTCTGCCGTCTCGGACTGCGGTGCAGCCTTTCCCGGCTTGTAGCCCGGGATCGCGTCCAGGTCTCCGCGCAGTCTCAGCTCCGACATCCGATCGCCCTTCTCTCGTGCCCGCTCCGGCCGTGTCCGTTTGACAGGCCCAGGGCGGACTTCATACTATCGTAATTGAATATAACGAATGTTGTCAATTGATCTCCCGGTCGGGACGACGGAAGGAGCGGAGCGACGGTGCCCCACACAGCGGTCGAAACCCCGGAGCAGCGCTTCACCCTGCGCGTGCGCGCCATGCGCCAGGAGGCGCGTGACGTGCTGTCCCTCGAGCTCGATGCCCCCGACGGCGCCGAGCTGCCGGCGTGGGAACCGGGCGCGCACATCGATCTCCGGTTCGCGAACGGCGTCGAACGCCAGTACTCCCTGTGCTCCGATCCCGACGACCGCACGATGTGGCGGGTCGCGGTCCTCGCCGAGAGCCCCAGCCGTGGTGGTTCGCGCCACGTGCACCAGAGCCTGCGCGTCGGCGACCTCGTCACCGTCTCGGCACCCATCAACCACTTCGCGCTCGCACCGGACGCGGAGTACGTCTTCATCGCCGGCGGCATCGGCATCACACCGATCCTGCCGATGCTGGCCGACGCCACCAGGCGTGGCGTCCCGTGGCGACTCGCCTACCTCGGCTCGGCGGGGGAGCGCATGGCGTTCCTCTCGGCGCCGCAGCTCGCCGGCGGGGAGACCCTGCTCGTGCGCGGCGACACCGACGACCGCCTCGATCTGGCGGCATGGATCGGCGCCCCTGCGGCCGACACCGGCGTGTACGCCTGCGGCCCCGAGCGGATGCTCGACGCGCTCGAACAGCTCAGCGCGGACTGGCCGCGTGGCGTGCTGCACGTCGAGAGGTTCCAGGCCAAGACCTTCGGTGAATCGCAGGGGGCCGACTCCTTCGAGGTCGTCGCCCGCCGCTCCGACCTCGTGGTGACGGTCGACCGGGGCTGCAGCATCCTCGAGATGCTCGAGAACGCCGGCATCGGCGTGCCCAGCTCGTGCCTCGAGGGCGTGTGCGGCACCTGCGAGACCGCCGTCATCGATGGCGCCCCCGAGCACCGGGACTCGGTCCTCACCCCTGACGAGCGGGAGAGCAACGAGACGATGATGATCTGCGTCTCCCGCTCTCTCGGCGACCGGCTCGTCCTCGACATCTGACCAACGAACGGAGCGACCAATGGACACCGGAACCGCATACGGGCTGCGCCTCGGGCAGCCACTCGACGAACTCGCGCAGGTCGGGCCAGGCACGCCCTACGGCGAGGTGCTGCGTCGCTACTGGCACCCGGTCGCGAAGGTCGAGGATGCGACGACGCGCCCGATCTCGCTGCGGGTGCTGGGGGAGGAACTCGTGCTGTTCCGCACCAGGAAGGGCAAGGCGGGTCTCCTGCATCCGCGTTGCATCCACCGCGGCGCCTCGCTGTTCTACGGCGGTGTCGAAGATGAGGGCATCCGCTGCTGCTATCACGGCTGGGTGTTCGACACCGAGGGTCACTGCCTGGAGCAGCCGTGCGAACCCGAACTCGGGCTGCACCGCGACCGTGTGCGGCAGCCGTGGTATCCCGTCGAAGAGCAGTACGGCCTGATCTGGGCCTACATGGGACCGCCGGAGAAGAAGCCGGTCCTTCCGCGCTACGACACGCTCGAGGAGCTCGGCGACGGCGAGCAGCTCATCGTGAACGACCAGGGAGTGGGCGGCGGCGGCCCTGCCGAGCTCGACTTCAACTGGCTGCAGCACTGGGAGAACGTCATGGATCCGTTCCACGTGCCGATCCTGCACGCGCGCTTCAGCGGCAACCAGTTCACACCCGAGATGGCGCTGATCCCCGAGGTCAGCTACGAGTACACGCCGCTGGGGGTGCGGAGCATCCAGATGCGCGAACTGGGCGACGGGCGCCAGCTGCGCCGCGTCACCGAGGTCATCTTCCCGAACCTGCGCGTGGTCGCCAGCCCCAAGCTCGCCTCCGGCCAGACGAACATGATCGGCTGGGTCGTGCCGATGGACGACACGCACTTCCGCATCTTCACGGTCGCGCGCGACAGCGACCCCGACTTCCTCGCGAAGCTCCGCTCCACGCACGAGGGCAAGCCGTGGAAGGAGCTCACCGACCTGGAGCACCAGCGGCTTCCCGGCGACTACGAGGCCCAGAAGTCGCAGGGCGCCATCTCGCTGCATTCCGAGGACCACCTCACCACGACCGACCAGGGCATCGCGATGATCCGCCGCATGATGGCCAAGCAGCATCGTGCCGTCGCCGGGGGCGGCGATCCGGTTGGCGTGTTCTTCGACGACTCGGAGCGCCTGGTGCGCATCGAGGGCGGCAACTACTTCGAGGGAGCCCCCGACGCGCCGCTGCTCGCCGACGCGGTGGACGACTGACATGGCCAAGTACACGGCGCGACCGCCGCGGGGCGACCGGCCGGTGCTCGTCCTCGGCATCAGCGACGTGGTGGTGATCGAGGGCGAGCCGACCGTGCCCGTCACGATGCACCACCTGTCGGCGTGGGGGCGCTGGGTGCGCGACGTCGCGATCCCGGACGCCGCGGCGCAGCGCCTGCACGACCTCGCCGCGCATTTCGACATCGTGTGGGCATCGGAGTGGGGGCACAACGCCCACACCGCGTTCCGCGAGCCGCTCGAGCTGCCGGAGGAGCCGTGGCCGTTCCTTCCGGTGCAGTTCGACAAGCTCGCCCACATCCGCCGGTACGCCGACGGTCTGCCGTGGGTCTGGGTCGACGACCCGCTCGTCGACCTGAGCGGCGAGCCCCCGGAGTGCGAGGACGGCATCGTGGTGCGGGTCGACCCCGCTGCCGGCATCCTCAGCCTGGATGTCGATGATCTGCTGACGAGGACGCGGGAGCTCGTCGAGCGCCGCACGAAGGAGGAGGACGCATGACGGATGCCGTCGCGATCGTGGGAGGACGGGTCGTCACGGGACTCGGCGAGGAGTTCGATGGCGGCGCGGTGCTGCTGATCGACGGCCTCATCGAGGCCGTCGGCGCGGACGTCGTCGTGCCAGCGGGCGCGCGCGTGATCGACGCCGCGGGATGCTGGGTGCTGCCGGGGCTCATCGACCCGCACAGCCACATCGGTGCCCACGAGGAGGCCAACGGACCCGCCGGCTTCGACGGCAGCGAGGTCTCGTCGCCCGTCACCGCGGGAGTGCGCGCTCTCGATGCGATCAACATCGAGGACATCGCCTTCCGCGACGCGCTCGCCGGCGGCATCACGGCCGTCGTGGTCAAACCCGGATCGGGCAACCCGATCGGCGGACAGAGCGTGGCCATCAAGACCGCCGGCGGCCGCTCGGTCGATGAGCAGGTGATCCGCGCGGCCCTCGGCATGAAGTCGGCGCTCGGCGAGAACCCCAAGCAGGCGTACGGGGAGCGCAAGCAGCTGCCGTCGACCCGTCTCGGCATCGCGCTCGTCATCCGGCAGGCGCTCATGGACGCGCGGGACTACGGCGCGCGGCGGGACAAGGCCAGGGCCGAAGGGCGCCGTTCGCCGTGAACCTCGGCATGCAGGCGCTCACCGAGGCGCTCGACGGCACCCTGACCTGGGAGCAGCACGCGCACCGCCACGACGACATCGCCACCTCGTTGCGCATCGCGGAGGAGTTCGGTCTGCGCCTCGTGCTCAACCACGGCACCGAGGCGCACAAGCTCGCCGACGTCCTCGCCGCCCGCGACATCCCGGTCATCTACGGTCCGATCCTCTCGACCAGGTCGAAGGTCGAGGTGCGGGAGGCCGACCCCGCGAACCTCGCCGCGCTCGCCGCCGCCGGCGTGCGCGTCGCGCTCACGACCGACCATCCCGTCGTGCCGATCGGCCTGCTCGCGATGCAGGCGGCCGTCGCCGTGCGGGCGGGACTGCCGAGGCAGACCGCGCTCGCCGCGATGACCTCGACCGCAGCGTCCATCGCCGGCATCGACGACAGGGTCGGCGCGCTGGAGCCGGGGAGGGACGGCGATGTGGTTCTGTGGAGCGGAGACCCCCTCGACGTCGCCTCGACCGTCCGGGAGGTCCTCATCGACGGCCGCACCGTGTACGTGTCGGGCGGGGCATCGCAGAAGGAGAAGGCATGACGCTGCGTGATGACGCCGCCCGGTTGCTGCCGGAGCTGGTGACACTGCGGCGGGAGCTGCACCGCATCCCCGAGCCGGGCTTCGACCTGCCGCAGACCCAGCGCGCCGTGCTCGACGCACTGGAGGGTCTCGGACTGGAGATCACCTCCGGCACCGACCTGAGCTCGGTCACCGCGGTCCTTCGCGGGGCCGTCGACGGTCCCTCCGTGCTGCTGCGCGGCGACATGGATGCGCTCGCGATCGTCGAGGAGACCGGTCTCGACTATGCCGCGACCAACGGGGCGATGCACGCGTGCGGACACGACCTGCACGTCGCAGGGCTCGTGGGTGCCGCGCGGTTGCTCGCCGCGCGCCGCGACCGCATCGCGGGGTCCGTGGTGTTCATGTTCCAGCCCGGCGAGGAGGCAGGGGGCGGGGCTCCGCTCATGATCCGCGACGGTGTGCTCGAGGCCTCGGGGCGCAGGGTCGAGGCCGCGTACGGCATCCATGTCGGCCCGGGGGAGCGCGGACGGTTCCAGCTCAAGCCGGGCACGATCATGGCCGGTGCGAACGTGTTGAAGGTTCGCGTGCACGGGCGAGGCGGGCACGGCTCCCGTCCGCAGCAGGCCGTGGATCCGGTGCCCGTGGTGGCAGAGCTCGTGCTCGCCCTGCAGGCATGGGTGACGCGCCGCGTCGATGTGTTCGACCCCGTGGTGCTGTCCGTCACGACGCTCTACGCGGGCGAGATCACGAACGTGATCCCCGAGGAGGCCGGGTTCGCGGCGACCCTGCGAACCCTGTCCGAGGCCTCGATCGCCCAGGCGCAGGCAGAGCTGCCTCCGCTCATCGAGAGGATCGCCGCGGCGCACGGCTGCACGGTCGACGTCGAGGTCATCGTCGGCTACCCCGTCACGGTCAACACGGCGCCGGAGACGGCCGCGGCGACGGAGGTGCTGCGCACCACGTTCGGCGACGACCGCGTGGAAGAGCTCGACGTCCCCTGGATGGCATCCGAGGACTTCTCATTCGTGCTCAGGGAGGTACCGGGCACGTTCCTCTTCCTGTGCGCGACCCCGCCGCACGTCGACCCCGACGACATCCCGATGAACCACTCGCCGCATGCGCAGTTCGACGACGCCGTGCTGGGCGACCAGGCGGCCGCACTCGCCGCGCTGGCCTGGCGGCACGTGGGGGTCGGGGACGCGTAGTCCCGCTGCGGCGCCCGTCGGACGGCGCCGCGGCGTCCGCGTCAGCGGCCGAGGGTGCGGTGGTCGAGCACGGCCTTGCGGCCCACCTCCGGGTCGCCGGAGCGGATCGCGGCGATGAGGGCCTCGTGGATGCGCAGACGCTCGTCCGTGTCCTGGCGGAATCCGGGCACGGCCAGGGCGTCCTCGCTCGCGGCGCCGGCCGTCTCGCCCTCGATGTAGTCGACGAGGTTGAGGTAGAACGTGCGCAGCACGGCGTTGGGCGAGATCTCGGCGATCCTTCGGTGGAGTCGCCAGTTGCCGTGCAGACCCTCGATCGGGTCGTGCCAGTGCTCCGTGAGCTCCGCCATCACGGCGTCGAGGTCGGCGATGTCGGCATCCGTGCGGTTGTGCACCGCGTCCTGCATGACCGCCTCGTCGAGCGCATCCAGCACCTTGATGACGTCGTTCACGGGCGCCCCCGTCTGCCGCAGACGCAGCACGCTGTGCGCCAGGCGGATCAGCGGCGACTGGTCGGCGACGAAGATGCCACCGCCGGGTCCAGGGCGCAGATCGACGGAGCCGCGGGCGCGCAGCACGCGCAGTGCTTCGCCCAGCGTCGCCGGCGCCACGCCGAACTGCTCGCACAGCTCCTGCCGCGTACCGATCCGGTGTCCCGGCTCGAGTCCTTCGGACTTGATCATCGCCTCGACCTCGGTGACCACGCGGTCGGCGACGGACTGCGCGGGGGCGACGCGCTGGAAGGTGCGCGCTTCATCCTGGGTGGTTGCCACGGGGGTCCTTCGGTTGGAGGGGGCGGGGCGGATCTCTCACATCCTAAGGAGCGAGCGGCGAGCAGGGGCGGTGTCCCCGGGCGATTCTCCCATTTGCCATAATTGAATGTATCTAATACAGTCAATCACGCAATGCCGCTCACGAGAGGAAACAGATGACCGACCACACCGGTGGCGATCTGCTCGCAGACTCCCTCATCAACCAGGGAGTCTCACGGATCTTCGGTATTCCGGGCGTTCAGCTCGATGCCGCCGCAGACGCCCTCCACGCCCGCGCCGACAAGGTCGACTTCCTCTGCGCCCGCAACGAGCAGGCCACGACCTACATGGCCGACGGCTACGCACGGAGCACCGGAGACGTCGGTGTCGCGATGGTCGTGCCAGGACCGGGAGTCCTCAACGCCCTCTCCGGCGTCGCCACCGGATACTCCGCGAACTCGCCCATGCTCCTCATCGCCGGGCAGATCGACTCGCAGGCCATCGGCCGTGGTCTCGGCGCCCTGCACGAGATCCCCGACCAGACCGGCATCCTGCAGCGGCTCACGAAGTGGACGGGCACCGCCCGGTCCGCCGATGAGATCCCCGGCCTCGTCCACGAGGCCTTCACCCAGCTGCGCACCGGGCGACCGCGCCCCGTCGCGATCGAGGTGCCGCCGGACGTGCTGGCTGCCACGTCGCGCGCCGCGGCCGCCGAGCGCGTCGCCGCCGCGCCCCTGACGCCCGACGAGCAGCAGATCCGCGCGGCCGCCGCGCGCCTCGTCGCCGCGAAGCGCCCGATGATCGTCGTCGGCGGCGGAGTGCTCGCGGCGAACGCGTCGGTCGCGCTCCAGGCGCTCGCCGAGGCGCTGGAGGCCCCGGTGCTGATGACCGAGAACGGCCGCGGTGCGATCGACGCCAGGCACCGCCTCGCCTTCGACGCCCTCGCGCTCCGGGCCTTCCGCGAAGACGCCGACCTGGTGCTCGCGGTCGGCACGCGCTTCGTCTCGACGTTCGGCACGCAGGTCGACACGAACGGCGCCCCCGTCATCCTCGTCAACGCCGAGGCGGCCGACCTCGAAGGACCGAGGGCCGCGGTGCAGACCCTGCACGCGGACGCCCGCCTCGCCCTGGCTGCGCTCGCGGCGGAGGTCGGGTCGCCGGCGCGCGAATCGCGCGAGAGCGAGTTCGCTCGGGTGCGCACGTGGATCGCCGAGCAGTTCGCCGACATCGCCCCCAGCGCGAGTACCTCGCCGCCATCCGCGGAGCGCTCCCCGAAGACGGCGTCTTCGTCAGCGAGTTCACCCAGGTCGGCTACGCGGCCAGTGCGTCGTACCCCGCATACCAGCCGCGTACCTACATCGGGCCCGGCTACCAGGGCACCCTCGGGTACGGCTTCGCCACCGCGCTCGGCGTCAAGGCGGCCGACCCCTCGCGGGCGGTGGTCTCGGTGAACGGCGACGGCGGGTTCTCGTGGACGCTTCAGGAGCTGTCCACGGCCAAGCGGTACGGTCTCGGGCTCGTGACGATCGTCTTCCACGACGGCTTCTACGGCAACGTGCGCCGCATCCAGAAGAACCGCTACGGCGCGCGGTACTTCGCGAGCGATCTCACCAACCCCGACTACGGCAAGCTCGCCGACGCGTTCGGGATCCGCTCCGCGCGGGCGTACACCCCGCAGGAGCTGGCCGGGGTGCTCGCGGATGCCGTGCCGGCCAACGAGCCGATCCTGATCGACGTCCCGGTGGGGGAGTTCCCCTCGCCGTGGCACCTCATCCACGAGGGTGTGCCGCGTCCGGCGCCTCTCGCACCCGACGCGCACCTGGTGCAGAGGGCCGGGGTCTGACATGGTCATCGGGCACGACATCGCCGGCATCAGGGAGGACGCCGCAGGGCAGGCCTCCATCGATGTCGTCAGCCCGGCCGACGGCACCGTGATCGGCGCCGTCGTCGCAGGAGGTCCCGCCGACGTCGATCGGGCGGTGGCCGCGGCCGCGGAGGCGTTCGGCAGCTGGTCCACGACGCCGATGTCGCAGCGCATCGCTCACGTCCAGGCGCTCGCCGAGGGGTTGGCGCGCCACCGGGAGCTGCTCGCTGAGACGTTGAGCGCCGAGATGGGCTCGCCGATCGCGTTCGCGCGTTCCGCCCAGGTGGGGGTGGCGATCGCCGATCTCTCCTCCTGATCGAGGCCGCCCGCGCTCATGTCGAGCGTGCGGCGGTCTCGAACTCCCTCGTCGTGTCGGAGCCGGTGGGCGTGGTCGCTGCGATCACCCCGTGGAACTTCCCGCTGCACCAGATCATGCTCAAGGTCGGCGCGGCCGTCCTCGCCGGATGCACCGTGGTGCTCAAGCCGAGCGAGGCCGCGCCGCTCAACGCCGCGATCGTCGGCGACATCCTCCGCGAGATCGGACTCCCGGCCGGCGTCGTCAACATCGTGCACGGCGACGGCGCCGGTGTCGGCGCACCGCTGGTGGCGCACCCCGGCGTCGACATGGTGACCTTCACCGGTTCGCGGCAGGTGGGCGAGCATGTGGCGCGCGCGGCCGCCGCGACCATCAAGAAGGTCGCCCTCGAGCTCGGCGGCAAGTCCGCGGCGATCGTCCTCGACGACGCGCCCCTCGAGGAGTCGGTGCGCGGTGTGCTGGCCTCGTGCTTCGCGAATGCCGGGCAGACCTGCGCCGCGCAGACCAGGGTTCTGGTGCCGGCGGGTATGCAGGAGGCGTGGCAGCGGGCCGTCGTCGAGGTCGCGGCCGGCTGGGCGCCCGGTGACCCGCGCGTCGAGGTCACCGCGACGGGTCCCCTCGCCTCGGAGCTGCAGCGCGAGCGCGTGCGCGCGCACATCGCCACCGCGATCGACGAGGGCGCGCGCGTGCTCACCGGCGGCCTCGATATCGTCGAACCGACGGCCGGTGGCGCGTACGTGCAGCCCACGATCTTCACCGATGTGACGCCCGACATGCGGATCTTCCACGAGGAGGTCTTCGGTCCGGTGCTCACGATCACTCCCTACGCCACGGTCGATGAGGCTGTCGACCTGGCGAACGACAGCGTGTACGGACTGTCGGGCGGTGTGTGGTCGAGCGATCCTCGACGCGCGCTCGGCATCGCGCTGCGCATGCGGACGGGGACCGTCGGCATCAACGGCGCCGGGCTCGATGTGGGTGCTCCCTTCGGGGGGTACAAGCAGTCGGGTGTCGGCCGGGAGTGCGGGGTGCACGGGTTCGAGGAGTTCCTCGAGCTCAAGTCGGTGATGGGCGCCGCCGCCCTCGTCGACGACCATTCGTGACCGGTAACAATCTCGAAACACCGCCGACACGAGGCAATAAAGAGCAATTCATAACATTCAATTAGGTGGAACCCGCCCGAGGGTTCCGTGAAGAGAGGACACCCATGAGACGCAGCATCGTAGCCGCGGTCGTCGGCGTGACGGCACTCGCCCTGACCGGCTGCGCCGGCGGGGGAGACGGAGGAGGCGAAGGCACGGTCGAGAAGGCCACCATCGCCATCGCCGCGGATCCCGGTTCGCTCAACCCGATCACGAACGCCACCCAGGCAGGGCAGGAGGTCTCGGCGTACCTGTACGAGACGCTCATGTCCTTCGCCCACGGCAAGGACGCCGAGGGGCTGCTCGCCGAGAGCTGGACCGAGTCGACGACCGAGGTCTCGTTCGTTCTGAAGGACGGCATCGTCTGCACGGACGGCTCCGATCTCACGGCGTCCGACGTGAAGGCCTCGTTCGACTACGCCGCCGATCCTGAGACGGCCTCACCGTACGCGGGCGTCTACTTCCCCGGCGAGGGCCTGACGGTCGAGGCCGACGACGCCTCGCGCACCGTGACGTTCACCAGCGCGCAGCCGCAGAGCTTCCTGCTCAGCAACATCGGCCAGATGCCTGTCGTGTGCGCGGCCGGCGTCGACGACCCCGCGTCGCTCGACGCCACCCCGTCGGCACGGGCATCTACACGCTCGAGGACTCCTCGCCCGGTCAGACCTACACGCTCGCCCTGCGCGACGACTACACCTGGGGTCCCGGCGACGTGACCAGCGAGACGGAAGGCCTGCCGAAGACGGTCGAGCTCGAAGTCGTCGACACCGAGCCGACCCGCGCCAACATGCTCCTGTCGTCCGAGATCAACGTCGCCGAGGTCGGCGGCACCGATCGCGACCGGCTCGAGAGCGGCGACCTGTTCACGATCGACGTGCCGGCGCGACCCGGTCTGATGTTCTTCAACCAGGCAGAGGGGCGTCCCACCAACGACCTGCTCGTGCGGGAGGGCATCGCCGGCGGAATCGACCGCGATGAGGTCGCCTCGGTCTCCACGGGTGGCCGCGGCGAACTGATGACCTCGCTCGTCTCCTCGTTCACCGCGGTGTGCGTCGGGGCCGATGCCACGACCTCGCTCATCGGCTTCGACGCCGATGCCGCGGCCGCATCGCTCGACGAGGCCGGCTGGACGGTCGGCGCCGACGGCGTGCGCGAGAAGGACGGTGCGAAGCTCGCCCTGAGCTTCGTCTATCCCTCCACCGAGGCGCAGTCGGTCGTCGCCGGCATCGAGCTCATCCAGCAGCAGCTGGCCGAGATCGGCGTCGAGGTCACGCCCAGCCCGTCGTCGTCGTACACCGACGTCATCTTCCAGGGCGGCGACTGGGACCTCATCTGGGCCCCGATCTCCACCACGCTGCCCTCGACCTGGGCCGGCATCCTCGCCGGGGACTTCCCCCCGAACGGCGGCAACTGGACGTACAACACGAACCAGGAGTTCTTCGACCTCACGGCCGAGGCGCAGCAGCTTGCCGGCGAAGAGAGCTGCGACGCCTGGACGGCGGCACAGGCCTCGGCGATCGGTAACCTCGAGGTGATGCCGTTCGCGGAGTCCACCAGCACCCTGTACGGCGCCGGCGTGGAGTTCGAGGTCACCACCAACGGACTGCTCATCCCGACGAGCCTCCGAGGCTAGGAGCCGCATGCTGGACCACGCGTCCGCCAGAACGGATACCGTGGCGGTGTTTCTCCGGAAGCGCCGCCACGGCAACCCCTGGCTGAGATTCCTCCTGCGCCGCACCCTGCGGATGCTGGTGGCGATGTTCGTGATCATCGCGGTCGCGTTCTTCGTCCTCCGCGCATCCGGCGGCGACCCCGTCCGCGCCGCACTCGGCGCGACGGCCGACGAGGCCGTGGTCCAGGCGCGGCGCGATCAGCTCGGTCTCAACGACCCTCTGATCGTGCAGTTCTGGAACTATCTCACCGGCATCCTCCACGGGGATCTGGGTTCGTCCCTGATCACCGGCCGGTCGGTGTCCGAGCTCGTGCAGAACCGGCTGCCGGCGACGCTGGAGCTCGCCGGCATCTCCTTCCTGATCGTGCTGCTCGTGGCGATCCCGGTCGGCCTCGGGGTCGCGATCCTCACGCAGGGCAGCAGACGCCGGGGCGTCGAGGTGTCGTTCACAGGGATCACCGGCCTCATCGCCGCGATCCCCGAGTATCTCCTCGGCGTCGCGCTCGTCGTGGTCTTCGCGGTGGGACTGCACTGGTTCCCCGTCGCCGGACGCTCGGGCCCCGCCTCGTACGTGCTGCCGGTGCTGGCGATGACGGTCGCCTCGTGGGCGTCGCTGTCGCGCATCGCCCGCGTCGAGGCGCTGAACACGCTCTCCGACGACTACGTGCGCACGGCCCGCTCCAAGCGCATCCCCGCATCGTGGGTCTACTTCCGTCACGCGCTGCCGAACATGCTCACCGCGACTCTCACGATCGGCGGCACCCTGCTGTCGACCATGGTGGCGTCGAGCGTGCTCGTGGAGAAGGTGTTCAACTGGCCCGGCCTCGGCTCGGCCTTCGTCGACGCCATCGCCACGAAGGACTACGGCATCGTGCAGGGCCTGGCGCTCGTGTACGCCGCGATCATCCTCGTCATCACGCTCGCCGTCGACATCGTGCTGTCGCTCCTCGACCGGCGAACCACCCTCCTGGAGACGACCTGATGCGCTCGATCCTCACCTTCCTGCGCAACCCCCTCGGCGCGATCAGCGCCGTGATGGTGCTCGTGCTCGTGTTCCTGGCGCTGTTCGCCCCGGAGATCTGGGGTCCGCAGGCGACGCAGACCGACACATCCGCACTCCTGCAGGGGCCGAGCGACGCGCACCCGCTCGGCACCGACGGACTGGGCAGGGACCTGCTGCTGCGCACCCTCGTCGCGACACGACTGTCGCTCGGCATGGCACTGATCGCCACCGTGATCGGACTCGTGTTCGGTCTGCTGCTCGGCGCCCTGCCCTCCGTGCTCGGACCCCGCGTGCAGCGGCTGTTCAGCTCGATCATCAGCACCTGGCTGGCCTTTCCCGTGCTGCTGGTCGCGATGCTGACCGTGATCCTCCTCGGGCCGAGCTCGACGTCGGCGGTGATCGCTCTCGGCCTCACGATGGTGCCCTCGTTCGCCCGCCTCGCGCAGACCCTGTCGTCGCGCGTCGGCGGCTCCGAATATCTCGCGGCGGCGCGGATGATGGGCGTCTCGCGCGGGCGGCAGTTCACCCGCTACGTGCTCCCGAACATCGCGGAGCCCATCATCGTCAACGTCACGCTCTCGATCGGAGGAGGGCTCCTCGCGCTGTCGAGCCTGAGCTTCCTCGGTGTCGGCGTGCAGCCGCCGGACTACGACTGGGGGCGGATGCTGAGCGAGGCGTTCGATCAGGCGTACACGAACCCGACCGCGGTCGTGGGCCCAGGTGTCGCCGTGGTCTTCGCGGGCGTCGCCTTCGGGACGCTCGGCGAGTCGCTCGCCGCCCACCTGCGCAGCCACGGCAGAGGGAGCGTGCTGTCGCGCCGCAAGCTCGGACCGGCGCCGCGTGTGCCGCAGCGCGAGAGCGTGCCGGACGAGGGTGCGCTGCTCGTCGTCGACGGACTCTCGGTGTCGTTCCCCTCGCCGTCCGGATGGGTGCGCCCGGTGCAGGACGTGACCTTCTCGGTGGCGCCGGGGAGATCGTCGGCGTGGTCGGCGAATCCGGCAGCGGCAAGTCGGTCGCGCTGATGGCGATCGCCCAGCTCTCCGCCGCGGGTGCCGCCGTGACCGCGCAGCGACTGCGCTTCGACGGCGACGATCTGCTCGACCTCCCGCCCGCCGTGATGAAGAAGCGGCTCGGCACCAAGATCGGCGTCGTCTTCCAGGACTCGCTCACGGCCCTCAACCCTGCACTGCGCGTGGGCACGCAACTCGCCGAGATCCCGCGCTTCCACGCGAAGAGCGGGCGGGCGGCCGCGCAGGCTGCGGCGGTCGCCGCGTTGGACGATGTCGCGATCGACGAGCCGCAGCGGCGGGCGCGACAGTTCCCGCACGAGTACTCGGGCGGGATGCGGCAGCGTGCGCTCATCGCGATGTCGCAGATCGGCAAGCCACGCCTCATCATCGCCGACGAGCCGACCACGGCGCTCGACGTCACGGTGCAGCAGCGCGTGCTCGCGCTGCTGCGTCGGGAGTGCGAGGAGACCGGTGCGGCGGCGATCGTGGTGTCGCACGACATCGCGGTCCTCGCCGAACTCTGCCAGCGGATCCTCGTGATGTACGCGGGGCGCATCGTGGAGGACGTGGATGTGCGCCTGCTCGCGACGCCGGAGAAGCTCGCGCACCCCTACACGCGGGCGCTCGCGGAGTCGCTGCCCGACCTCGACACCGACCGCGTCCAGCCGCTCGCGACCATTCCGGGCGAGCCGCCCGACCTGTCGCTGCCGCTCGTCGGCTGCGGTTTCGCCCCGCGATGCCCGTTCGCGACGGCGCAGTGCCGCGCGGTGACGCCGGAGCCGGTGGCGCACGGCCACGGCGGACGCGTCGCCTGCTGGCATCCCCAGGACGGGGTGCCGATCGAGGGCATCCTCGGAGAGCCGGTCGTCCTGACGGGCACCCAGAACACGCAGGAGGTGCGCTGATGGCCGCACTCGTCGTCGAAGATCTGGTCGTGACCTTCGGGCACGGCGACTCCTCGTTCAACGCCGTGGACGGCGTCTCGCTCACGGTGCCGCACGGCAGCATCGTCGGCCTGGTGGGGGAGTCCGGGTCGGGGAAGTCGACGATCGCGCGGGTGATCGCCGGTCTCCAGCCGGCGACGGCCGGCCGGCTGCTGCTCGACGGCGAAGAGCTGCGTCCGGCGACCGGTCGACAGCGCCTCACACGCGCCCGCGACGTGCAGATGATCTTCCAGGATCCGTACTCCTCGCTCAATCCGCGCATGACCATCGGCGCCACGCTCGACGAGGCCCTCTCCCTCCACGGCACCGGGAACGCCAAGGAGCGCGCGGCCGGTGTGAAGGAGTTGCTGCGCCTGGTGCGGCTCAAGCCGGGCACGGCCGACCAGTACCCCTCGCAGCTGTCCGGCGGCATGCGGCAGCGCGTCGCTATCGCACGGTGCCTCGCCGTGAAGCCCCGGCTCATCATCGCCGACGAGATCACCTCCGCCCTCGACGCCTCCGTGCAGGGTGCGGTGCTCAACCTGGTGCGCGAGCTGCAGCGTGAGCTCGAGCTGTCGGTGCTCTTCATCACCCACAACCTCGCCGCGGTGCGCTACATCGCCGACACGACGGCCGTGATGCGCAAGGGCAGGATCGTGGAGCACGGCGACGCCGACGAGATCGTGTCGAACCCCCAGCACACCTACACGCAGTCCCTCGTGGCCGCCATCCCGCGCATCCAGAACGCGGGGACCGACCACCTCCTGCACGCGATCGGATCCTGAATGCCCCTGCTCGACGACGCCCGCGACCTGCTCCCCGGACTCGTGGCCCTCCGCCGCGCGATCCACGCCGACCCCGAGCTCGGGCTCGAGCTGCCCCGCACGCAGCGCCGGGTGCTCGACGCCCTGGAGCCGCTCGGCGTCGAGGTCACGCTCGGGAACGGCCTGAGCTCGATCGCCGCCGTGATCCGCGGGGCCCACCCCGGTCCCACCGTGCTGCTGCGCGCCGACATGGACGCGCTTCCGCTCACCGAAGACACCGGGCTCGACTATGCCGCGTCCGGCGAACGCATGCATGCGTGCGGGCACGACCTGCACGTGGCCGGTCTCGTCGGAGCGGCGCAGCTGCTCGCGGCCCGGCGTCAGGAGCTGCATGGCGACGTGCTGCTGATGTTCCAGCCGGGTGAGGAGCTCGGCGACGGGGCGTCGCGGATGCTCGGGGAGGGCCTGCTCGACGTGACCGGTTCCCGTCCGGTCGCCGCCTTCGGCATCCACGTGGTGCCGGGCGAGTTCGGGGTGTTCTCGACGAGGGCTGGTGCTCTGATGGCGGGAGCGATCGAGGTGGAGGTCACGATCACCGGATCGGGCGGGCACGCCTCGGCACCGCACCTCACACGCGACCCGGTGCCGGTGGCGGCCGAGCTCGTCACGGCACTGCAGTCGTTCGTCACGCGGCGCTTCGACGTGTTCGACCCGGTGGTGCTGAGCGTCACACAGCTGCACGCCGGTGGGCCTGCACGCAACATCATCTCCGACACCGCGTCGCTCGTCGCCTCTGTGCGCGTGCTGTCGCACGAGAACAGCGCCCGCGTCCAGGCGGAGATCCCCGCCCTGGTGCAGGAGCTGGCTGCGGCGCACGGCTGCACCGCGACGGTCGACGTGACGCTGCTGTGCGCCCCCACCGTGAACGATGTGCAGGCGGTCGAGCACGTGCGCACCACCCTGCAGGGACTGTTCGGCGAGGAGCGGGTGTGGGAGACCGCGCACCCGGTCATGGGGTCGGAGGACTTCTCGTTCGTATTGGAACAGGTCCCCGGTGCGTTCCTGTTCCTGCGCGCGACCCCGGAGGACGTCGACCTCGAGACGGCCGCACCGAACCATTCGCCGACGGTCGTGTTCGACGACGCGGTGCTCGCCGATCAGGCGGCCGCGCTCGCCGCGTTCGCCCTCGGTCGGCTCACGGCCTGAACGGGGCGGGCATGCGCCGTGCCGCGGTCGCCGCAGTCGCCGCGATGCTCACCGCGTGAGGAATGCCCGCAGGTCGCCGTTCAGTCGCGCCGCCACGTCGGGGTCGCTGTACATCATGTGACCGGCCCGATACCAGTGCGATTCGGTGCGCTCGCGGGGCAGCCCGAAGTGCCGCAGCAGATGGTCGGCGGCCCCCACAGTGGTCAGTGCGTCGTACACCCCGGTGCCGATGAAGAGTCGCGCATGCGGGTTCTGCTTCATCCATCGCGACAGCCGCGCGGGGTAGGGGTAGGTGTGGAACGGCGACGGTCGGCCGTAGGTGGGGAACGCGGCGCCGCCCTGCTCCTGCCAGTCCCAGTGGCGGCCGGCCTCCGTGTCGACGACCCGGTACGGACGTGCGGAGTCGTCGCCGAACACGTCGTGCCGCAGGCGCGACAGCCCGGTGACGTAGCGCGGGGAGAGCGCGGTGTCGGCGGGATCGTGGTCGAGCTCCCCGAAGCGGCGGTCGGCGGCGGGGGCGCGGTATCGACTGTCCGTCACGCCCAGCACCTGGCCCGCGAGCAGCCGTTCGCGGAAGTCGGTCTTGCTGATCCACAGTCGGTCGCGCACGAGCTCCTCGGCCGGGATGCCGATCATCGCGGACAGCCGTTCGGCGACGGCATCCCGGTCGGCCGCGGGCAGCTCATCGCCCTGCAGCATGGCCGCGGCCAGATCGCCGCGCGCGAAGTCGAGGGCGTCCTCGGTGGCGTCCTCGACCGTCGCATGCCGGCGCGATCCGATGCCGTGGTACCAGGCGGTGGCGGCCTTGTAAGGCAGGTTGGCGAGGGCGCCGACGATGCTGCCGGGGCGATCCTGCGTCTCCTGGATGTTCACGGCTTGACCGAGCAGGGCGATCCCGGCCAGCGGTGCGGTGTCCATGCCGTGCGGGTTCGTCGCCAGGAACGCCGCGCGCAGCGTGCCGTAGCTCTCGCCGAGGAAGTACGTCGGCGCGTCCCAGCGGCCGTGCCGGTCGCGCCAGTCGCCGATCGCGGCCGCGATCGCGTCGGCGTCGCCCTCCACGGTGCGCAAGAGCGCGTGGTCGGCGTCGTCTGCGAAGGTGCCGAAGCCCGTGCCCGGTGCGTCGAGGAACACCAGGTCGGCGACGTCGAGGATGCTCGACGGGCTCTCCTCGATGCCGTACGGCGGCTGACCGGCGTCGTCCGGGTCCACGGGGATGCGCGCCCGCCACGGCCCGATTCCGCTCAGGTGCAGGTAGATCGACGAGACACCGGGCCCGCCGTTGGTGAGGAACACGACCGGCCGGCCGGGGGCATTCACCGTGTAGCTGAACGCCGACAGCGTGCCCTGGCGCGTGCCGTCGGAGCGCCGCAGCGGCAGCTCCTCCACCCGTGCGACGTACTCCAGCTCGCCGAGCCGGCCCGTCGTCTCGCGCGCGCTCATCAGCGCGCTGTGGCGTCGCGGTAGAACGCGTCGAGGTCGCTCTTCATCTTCTGCACCGCGTCCTCGTCGACGAATGTCATGTGTCCGGATTCGTAGAACGTGAAGCGGATGTTCTCTCGCAGCGACGGCGCGAGGTACAGGTGCGCCACGTCGATCTCGGGTCCGAAGAACGGCGTCGCGAGGTCGTAGTAGCCGCCCATCACGAACACCCGGAGGTTCGGGTTGCGCCGAACGGCGGCGGAGAGGTCGAGCGACACATCCGGCACGAGCTGGGGTGCGTCGACGCCCGGCGCCTTGTGCTTCCAGTCCCACGCGCGGGAGATGGGCATGTTGTGCAGGTGCCGGTAGTGCAGGTCGCTCGTGAAGCCGATGTCCTCGACGAGATGCGCACGGTAGGTCGACAGGTGTGCGCTGTTGACCCCGGCGGTCGCCGCGTCGTCCGTCGCGGGGTCGTGCGAGCCGCCGCCGACCACGTACTGGTGTTCGGCCGTGAACCGGGTGTCGAAGCGGCCGATCACACGTCCTTCGTCGGCCAGCAGCGCGTAGCGGAAGGGCTCCATGCCGATGCGGAAGTGGTTCTTCTTCAGGAGCGCGGCGTCGAGGCCGATCAGGGCGCTCATCCGTTCGGCGACCTCGTCCTCGACCTCGGGCGAGATCAGGTCGCCCTGCAGCAGCGCCGCCGCGAACGGTCCCTGGGCGAAGGCCCTCGCCTCCTCCAGGAACGGCTCGAGCTCCTCGTGGGCCGTGCGCGCCCTGCCGTGGTACCAGGCCGTGGCGGCGAACGAGGGGAGCAGGTTGATGTACTCGCGGGGGCCGCCGAGGTTGCTCTCTCCCCAGTTGAGCACGGTCGACAGCAGCACGACGCCGTTGAAGTCGAGGCCCTGGTTCTGCAGACGGTGCACGAGGGACGCGGCGCGCGTGGTGCCGTAGGACTCGCCGAACAGGAAGCGCGGGGCGTTCCACCGGTCGGTGATCGTCAGCCAGCGGGTGATCGCTCGGGCGAACGCGTCGACGTCCTGGTCGACGCCCCACACGTCGGACGCTGTCGCATCGCCGCTCAGTCGGGAGTATCCGGTGCCGGGTGCGTCGATGAACACGAGGTCGGACTCGGTGAGCAGCGTGTGCGGGTTGTCGCCCGTGACGTAGGGCGCGGGCGGGGTCGCCCGCGGCGTGTTGGTGGGCGTGCGTCGCGGACCGAAGCCGCCGATGTTGAGCCAGAGACTCGCCGAACCGGGCCCGCCGTTGAAGAGGAAGGTGACGGGCCGCACGGGCGCCCCCTCCTCTCGATCCGCGACGTACGAGGTGTAGAACACGCTGGCGAGCGGCCGGTGCTCGTCGTCGCGCACGATCACCGTGCCGGCGCCCGCGGCGTAGTCGATCGAGCGTCCTCCTGCGGTGATGCGGTGGCGGCGCGAGGTGAACGTCTCGATGTCGGCGTCTGCGGCGGCGGGGGTCTGCTCGGTCACGGGGCTCCCTCGGGATCAATGAGTGAATTGAATATATCTTAATCACTCACTGGCGTGACGTCCGAGGAAGTTGTAGACCTCGTTGTCGTCCACGCCGGGGAACGCCCCGCGCGGCAGCGGCGAGAACATGTGGGTGTGCACGCGCGCGCTCGGCCAGGCCTTCCCGTTCCAGCGTTCCGTCAGCTCGGTGGAGGGGCGACGGCAGCAGGATTCGTCGGGGCAGGTCGACACGGCGCGATCGTTCGTCTCGCGTCCACGCCACCAGCGCGCGTCGTCGAACGGCACTCCGACGGTGACCGAGAACTCGCCGTCGGTCGAGGAGCCGGTCTGCGTCGAGCACCAGAACGTGCCGGAGGGCGTATCGGTGTACTGGTGGTGCTCGACCGTGCGGTTCTGCTGCGTGAACGCCGCGCGGGCCTGGAACTTGCGGCACACGCGCTGCCCCTCGACGGCGCCCGTGACGTCCATCGGCAGCGGCAGGTCGTCGTTCTCGTACACGCGGGTGATCGCGCCGGTGGAGTCGACGCGCAGGAAGTGCAGCGACATGCCGAGGTGCTGCGTGAGCAGATTGGTCATCCGCATGCCCGCGGCTTCGTGCGTGACCCCGAATCCGTCGCGGAAGTCCTCGACCGCGAGGTTGCGGTCCTTCTTCGCCTGCTGCAGGAAGGCGACGGCCGCGGTCTCCGGCATGAGGCAGCACGCGGCGAAGTAGTTGATCTCCAGGCGCTGCTGCAGGAAGTCGGCGTAGTCGGTGGGCGGGGTGTGTCCGAGCAGCCGGTGCGCCATGGCCTGCAACGCCATGGATCGCAGTCCGTGTCCGCCGGGGATCGATGCGGGCGGCAGGTAGATGCGTCCGTTCTCGAGGTCGGTCACCGACCGGGTGGAGTGGGGGAGGTCGTTGACGTAGATCAGCTCGAAGCCGAGCTTCTCGGCCATGATGCTCACGGTGCGGTGCGTGAGTGCGCCCTGCGTGTGGCCCGCTGCCTTGAGCTGCTTCTCGGCGAGCCGCTCGATGTCGGGGAGGTAGTTGTTCTGGGCGCGCATGCGCAGTCGCAGCTCGGTGTTGGCGCGTCGCGCCTCCTCTGGCGTCGCGATGGCTTCGCGCTCGCGGCGCTCCAGCTCGTGGTGCAGGCCGAGGATCGATTCGATCGTCTCGTCGCTCATGCCCTTCGTGACGCGCACGGGCGCGATGCCGAGCTGCCGGAACAGCGGACTCTCCTGCGCCCGCTCGAGGGCGATCTCGAGTGCGGCACGTCGATTCGGGGTTCGCCCGAGATGAGGTCGGTCACCTCGGTCTTCGTGGCCTGGGCGATCGCCTGCAGGAGCGACAGCTTGGGCTCGCGCTTGCCGTTCTCGATGAGGCTCAGCTGCGAACCGGCGACGCCGACGAGGGCGCCGAGCTCGTCGAGCGTGTACCCGTTGTCCAGCCGGTGGTGCCGGATGCGATGACCGAGAGTCGTGAGGTGGATGCCGGAGGACGCCATTGTTTGAGTCTAGCGAAAGAATCGTGATTCTTATCGCCCGGATTGGCGAAAACTTCCCCAGGAGTGCGAAGAAGATGGATGCAACGCCCCACACATCTAAGGAGCAGTCATGGCCATGGCCGAAGTCTTCACGCCCCGCACGTCTCCCGTCTCCGCGACGCGCACGTTCGGCACGGCGCCGACGTATGACACTCCCGCGATGGCGGAGCTGGCCGCGTGGGTCGAGGAGATCCGCGAGCTCACCCAGCCCGACGCCGTGCACTGGGTCGACGGCTCGCGCGCCGAGAACGACTGGCTGCTGCGCGGACTCGTCGACGAGGGCAAGCTCATCAAACTGAACCCCGAATGGCGTCCCGGTTCCTTCCTGGCTCGCTCGCACCCCAGCGACGTCGCCCGCACCGAGGGTCGCACGTTCATCGCCTCGGAGCGCGAGGAAGACGCCGGCCCCACGAACAACTGGGCCGCTCCCGCCGAGATGCACGCGAAGATGGACGAGATCTTCGAGGGCTCGATGCGCGGTCGCACCATGTACGTCGTGCCCTTCTCCATGGGTCGCGTCGGCGGTCCCCTCTCGCACATCGGCGTGCAGATCACCGACAGCGCATACGCGGTGGCCTCGATCGGCATCATGACGCGCGTCGGCGACGAGGTCACTCGTCAGATCGCCGAGGGTGCGCCCTGGGTCAAGACCGTGCATTCGGTCGGTGCGCCGCTCGCCGCCGGTGAGCCCGACGTCGAGTGGCCATGCAACGACGACAAGTACATCGTGCACTTCCCGGAGACGCTCGAGGTCTACTCCTACGGCTCGGGCTACGGCGGCAACGCGATCCTCGCGAAGAAGTGCTTCGCGTTGCGCATCGCCTCCGTGATCGCCCGCGACGAGGGCTGGCTCGCCGAGCACATGCTCCTCATCCGCGTGATCGACCCGCAGGGCAAGGCCTACCACGTGGCCGCCGCGTTCCCCTCGGCGTGCGGCAAGACGAACCTCGCGATGCTGCGCCCGACGATCCCCGGCTGGAAGGTCGAGACCCTCGGTGACGACATCGCCTGGATCCGACCGGGGAGGACGGTCGCCTCTGGGCCATCAACCCCGAGGCCGGCTTCTTCGGCGTCGCGCCGGGCACCGGCGAGTCGACCAACGTCACCGCGGTCGAGACCCTGTGGGGCAACACCATCTTCACGAACGTCGCGCTCCGACCCGACGGCGACGTCTGGTGGGAAGGCCTGACCGACGAGGCGCCCGCGAACCTGATCGACTGGGAGGGCAACGAGTGGACGCCCGACTCCGGTCGCCCGGCCGCACACCCCAACTCGCGCTTCACGGTGTCGGCGGCACAGTGCCCGCAGATCTCCGAGGACTGGGAAGAGGCCGTGCCGCTCGACGTCATCCTCTTCGGCGGACGCCGCGCCAGCAACGTGCCGCTCGTGGTCGAGGCGACCGACTGGACGCACGGCGTCTTCCTGGGCTCGAACATCTCGTCCGAGCGCACCGCCGCGGCCGAGGGCACCGTGGGCGAGCTGCGCCGCGACCCGTTCGCGATGCTCCCGTTCTGCGGCTACAACATGGCGGACTACTTCGGGCACTGGCTCTCGGTGGGCCGGGGGCTCCGCTTCGACCGCGCGCCGCGCATCTTCCAGGTGAACTGGTTCCGCCGCGGTGCGGACGGCCGCTTCCTGTGGCCCGGCTTCGGCGACAACTCGCGCGTCGTGGACTGGATCATCCGTCGCGTCGCCGGCGACGTGCCCGCGGTCGACAGCCCGATCGGACGCCTGCCGCGCGTGGACGACCTCAACCTCGACGGACTCGATCTCCCCGCCGCCGACCTCGACGAGCTGTTCTCGGTCGACGCGGAGGCCTGGAAGACCGAGGCCGACCTGACCGAGGAGTTCTACGACACGTTCGGCGACAAGGTCCCCGCGGCGCTGCGCGCCGAGCTGGCTTCGCTGCGCTACCGCCTCGCGAAGGCGTAGCCCACAGACCGGTGCCGGTTCGGGGGAGCCGGCACCTTGGGGCCCCACGCCCCGCAGATCCGCGAAGGCGGGACATCCGAGACGAACCCATGGCTGAGTGGTCTCAGACGTCCCGCCTTCGTGTTGTCGGGAACACCCGCGTCGCGACGATAGGGTCGTGACATCCGCGCGTCTGCGGATTCGTGCGGGGGGAATGCGATGCGGCGAGGTCTGATCGGTGGAGCGGTGCTCGCCGTCCTGTGGTTCGTGTGCGGATGGGTCCCGTACTTCCTGTCGGCGGCAGGCGGGAGCCTGGCGACGCTGGCGCAGCTGATCCCGTCACCGATGGGCAGAGGCGTCTTCGGCAGTCCGCTCCTGTGGGCCGTCATCGTGCAGCTGCTCATGGCGACGGTGCTCGTCACGGGTTTCGCCGTGCTCTCCACGAGGCTCTCCGCAGGTCGCGCGTCGTTCGCCGGTGGCTGGCTCGCGGCGGTCCTGAGCGCCTTCGCCATCGGAGCCGCCCTCGATCTGGGCAGCTTCTTCACGTGGGTGGGCAGTTTCGGGATCGGAGGAGCCGTCGGCACCATGGGCGCCGCATCCGAGTCGACCTGGTGGGCCGTGGTCGTTGGGTGGCTCCCGGCTCTCGTGAGCATGCGGCGGCGTCCGATGCCCGACACCGAACCGGTGCCCCCTCGCGCGTCTCGCGCGACCGGGTCGCTCGTCGTGTCGCTGGTGGCGGTGCTCGCGCTGATCCTGCTCCCCATCGCGGCCGAAGCCGGCGCCGCCGCCACGCAGGAGCGACTGCGCGAGGAACAGGCCACAGCGCAGGGGAGGCCGATCCGAGCGGCGCAGCGGCCCCTGACCCGTCCGCAGCGGGAGAACCGGTCCCGACGGCGGCACCCGCGGAAGGCTCGGCCGCGGAGGGGGCGCACCGCCGAGAGCACGACGATCCTCGCTCCCGCGCCCGACGGCGCGACGGGCCATAGGGGACAGTCGCTGTCGCTCGTGAACGTCTCGGACGAGACGTGCGTCATCGAGGGGTATCCCGACGTCGCGTACGGCGACCAGAACGGGCACCTCCTCGACGTGTCGGTCGAACACGGCCGCTCATTCATGGCGGAGGATCCGGGGGCCGCGCCGATCACCCTCCAGCCCGGGGAGTCGGCCTCGGCGGTGCTCGGATGGGACGCGAACTCGGAGCAGGGGCAGCTCGCCGCCCGCAGCCTGTGGATCGCCGTGGCCCCAGGGCAGGAGAGACTCTCCTGGGAGATGCCGCTCGACATCATCCAGGGCGCGACCGTTCATGTCACGGCATGGCAGGCCGCAGCGCCCCCGGAAGGCTGACTCCTCAGGCGAGCAGCTGGTGCCTGGCGAGATCGCGGTACAGGGGCGTCGACTCCACGAGTTCGGCGTGCGTGCCCTGACCGACCACGGCGCCGTCCTGCAGCACCACGATCAGGTCGCTGTCCACGACGGTCGAGAGGCGGTGCGCGATGACGACGAGCGTCCGGTCGGTGGACACCGCGTCGATGGCCTCGCGCATGCGCTGCTCGTTCACCCCGTCGAGTGACGACGTCGACTCGTCGAGCAGCAGGATGGGGGCATCCGTGAGCAGGGCGCGCGCGATCGCGAGACGCTGACGCTCGCCGCCCGACAGCATCACGCCGTCTTCTCCGACGGGTGCGTCGACGCCGAGGGGGTTGCGCTCGAGCACGTCCGCGAGGTTCACCGCGCGCAGCACGCGCTCGCAGTCCGCGTCGGAGGCGTCGGGGGATGCGAGCTGGAGGTTCTCCGCCAGCGTGCCGGCGAGAGTGGGGGCATCCTGCTCGACGTACCCGAAGTGGGCGCGGAGCTCGTCACGAGGGTAGGTGCGCGCGTCGTGGCCGGCGACGCGGATCGACCCTCCGGTCGGGTCGTAGAAGCGCTCGATGAGCGAGAGGATCGTGCTCTTGCCCGCACCGCTCGGACCGACCAGGGCGACGCGGGCGCCCCTCGGAACGGCGAAGGAGACCCCGCGCAGCACCTCATGGTCCTCGACGGCAGGGGCGGCATCCTCCGCGGACTCCAGGTGGGCGTCGGCGAGCAGGGTCCTGGCCTCCTTCGCCGCAGCCTGGCGGGCGGCCACGACGTTGGCGGGGTAGTGGAAGCGCACGTCGCGGAACTCGATAGCCGGTGCATCCGGAGCGGGTTCCTCCCGAGGGACGGTGGCGGCGATGGCGGCGTCGTCCTGCGACTCGGTCGGCAGGTCGAGCACCTCCTGGATGCGGCCGAGGGCGCCGAGCGCCTGATTCACGGAGGTGATCGCGCCGAAGGTCGTCGCGAGGGGCATCACGAGCAGGAACAGGAACATGATGAACGAGATCAGCGAGGCGATGGTGATCGCCCCTGCGGCGACCCGGAACCCGCCGACACCCAGGACCACGAGCAGTGACAGCTGCAGCGCGATACCCGAGACGGGCACGACGAGGGAGGAGATCTTGGCGATGCGCACGCCGATGCCGTAGGTCTCCGACGCGAGGTCCGTCACCGCGGCGGCCTCTCGCTCTGTCGCCCCGGAGGCGCGGATGGTGCGGATCGAGCCGATCGCGCGCTCCACGCCGGACGCCAGCTCGCCGACCTTCATCTGCTGCGCCGTCGACGCGGTGCGGATGCGTCCGCTGAGCAGTACGACCACGGTGACCGAGATGCCGATCACGACCACGATGAGCAGCAGCAGCACGGGGTCGATCACCAGCATCGCGATGAGCGCACCGAGGAAGAGCACGGCGCTGCCGACGGCATCCGCGAGGCCTTGGGTGAGCACGGCGTACAGCAGCGTCGTGTCGGTGCCGACGCGCGAGACGAGGTCACCGGTGCGGCGGGCATCGAACTCCGAGGTGGGAAGGTGCAGGATCCGTGCGATGAGCTTGCGACGGCTCGAGTACACGACCGCGGTCCCGGTGCGCTGCAGCAGATAGTGCTGGAAGCCGGAGATGACCGACGACACGATCACGAAGCCGACCAGGAGCCACACCAGGATGCCGATCCCGGTGTCGGACTGCACGGCTTCGATCACCTGACCGACGAGCAGCGGCTGCACGAGCGAGGTCGCGGCGCCGACGACGCTGAGCACGGCGACCACGATGAGGGTGCGCTTGTGCTCGAACAGGAAGGGGAGGAGCTGGCGGAAGGTGGCGCGGGGCCTTCGGGCTGTGCGCCACGGCCGCGGCGGCGTGCGGTCGCGGAACCGGACATGGGTGACCTCGATCTGGAGATGGTACTTCGACCGTACTTCGTGCGCGCTCGAATCCTATGGGCGGGCTGTATGCGGTTCAGGAACGGCCGAATCGGCGATGCGCCGCCTGCTTGCTCACGCCCAGTGCGCTCGCGATCGCCTGCCACGAGTATCCGAGGTTGCGGGCGCGGCGCACGTTCGCCTCCTCGGCGCGGGCGATCTCTTTGCGGGTCTCGGCGAGCCGGTGCAGGGTGGCGAGCGGCTCGCCCCCGTCATCCTGACTCCTCAGTGTCGGCAGTGTCATCGGAACCTCCTGCGTCAATACTCATTGACGCACGGCCGCTTTGTCAACACGCATTGACCCCTCCCGTGCCCTCGTGCCCTCGTGCTCTCGTGCTCTCGTGCCCTCGTGCTCTCGTGCCCCGTGCCCCGTGCCCCGTGCTCCCGTGCCCCGTGCTCCGGTCCTCGCTTCGGAGGAGATCCGCGCTTCGGAGGGTGCTTGAGCGCATTCGGCCCTCCCTTGCGCAGATCTCCTCCGTTGCGCAGATCTCCTCCGTTGCGCAGATCTCCTCCGTTGCGCAGATCTCCTCCGGTGCGCAGATCTCCTCCGATGTGAAGGCATCCGAGGGCCAGCGCTCCCCCTGCACATCCTGGTGTGCCCACGAGTTCTCCGCCGCCGCCGCCGCAGCCTCGCCGGCGCCCGCATGCGCGCCCCGCCGCGCTGACACGGTGAGGGGATGCGGAGACGACTTCCGACACCGGAGCACGTGGGGTCATGACCGTACGCTCACTCATCGAGGCCGGAATAACGCGGGATGCCGTCATGAGGGGAATCGCGCGTGGGGAGCTGATCCGCGTGCGACGCGGATGGGTGAGCACACCGGAAGCGGATCCGATGCTCGTCGCGGCGGCGAGGGCGGGAGTGATGGTGAGCTGCATCACCCAGGCACAGCGGCTCGGCCTCTGGGTGATCGACGACGGTCGCACTCACGTGGCTGCGCGTCCTCATGCCGGCAGGGTGCACGTACAGGCGCACGTCCACTGGGAACGACCGGTCGTCCCACGAGAGCCCGCACTCCTCGAAGACCCGATCGAGAACGTCCTGGGGATCGTCGCGCGATGTCAGCCGAGAGACGCGGCCCTCGCGGTGTGGAACTCCGCCCTCCGCGCGGGCCTCGTCGACCTGCAGCTGCTGCGCAGTCTCCCTCTTCCCCTACGGGCGCGGGAGCTTCTCGACGAGGCGACGCCCTTCGCGGATTCCGGCTTGGAGAGCATCGTGGTTCCTCGTCTGCGGTGGCTCCAGCTGCCGCTCCGTCGTCAGGTCTGGATCCTCGGCCATCGGGTCGATCTGCTCATCGGCGACCGCCTCGTGCTGCAGATCGACGGCGGACACCACGTCGGCCCGCAGCGCTCGGAGGACATCGACCACGACGCGCGGCTGATGCTCCGCGGCTATCACGTCATCCGGGTGGGGTACGAGCAGGTGATGAACCACTGGCCCCAGGTGCAGGAGCTCATCATGCGGGCGGTGGCGCAAGGGCTGCACCGCGCTTCGTGACGTCCATGCCGCACCGCCCGTGGCGTGCTCCCGTGCGTGACCTCGTGGCGTCGCGCATGCGGATGGCCCCCGCAGTTCGGAGGGGATCCGCGCAGGGGAGGGTGGATACGAGGGAACTGTCCTCCCGAGTGCGGATACCCTCCGAACTGCGCTCCGAACTGCGCTCCGAACTGCGCTCCGAACTGCGCTCCGAACTGCGAGCCGCGCCACATGCCGCCACATGGCCGCGGGCGAACCACACGCCGCGGGCGCGGCCCGCGGCGGCCTAGAGTTCGACGGCTGCCGCGAGGCCGAGGTCGTCCTCGTAGTCGTGATCCTTCGTCTCGGGGGTGAAGACCAGCGCGATGAAGGTCAGCACGCCCATCGCCGACAGGTACAGGCCCACCAGCCACGGCGCGCCGCCCGCTGCTTCCCACAGCTTCAACGCGATCAGGGGAGCCACCGCCGCACCGAGGATCGACGACACGTTGTACGCGATGGCCGAACCGGTGTAACGGACGTTCGTCGGGAACAGTTCGGGCAGCAGCGCCCCCATGGGCCCGAAGGTCGCTCCCATCAGCATGAAGCCGAACACCAGGAACGCCTGCACCAGTGCACCCGTGAACTTCGGGTCGACGGCCGGCAGCAGGAAGGTGTTGAACGAGAGGCCGAAGACGACGATCAGCCCGGTGACCCAGAGCAGGAGCTTGCGTCGGCCGATGGCGTCGGCGATCGGGCCGGAGAGCAGCGTGAAGAGGCCGAAGAACACGACGCCGATGATCTGCATCAGGACGAAGTCCGTGTAGCCGAAGCCGAGACCGGGGTAGAACTGTGCGGCGAAGGCGTCGGGGTCGAAGGCCTTGCCCGTCGCTTCCGCGGCAGCCCTGGCCGCAGCGGACGCGGTCTCGAGATCCGCGGCTTTGGTGCCGTAGGTGAGCGTGAAGTTCGTCATCAGGTAGAACAGCACGTACGTCGCGAGCATGATGAAGGTGCCGAGGATCAGCTGCTTCCAGTGGTGGCGGAAGACCGTCGCGAGGGGCAGCTTGCGGATCGTGCCCTTGGTCTCGGCCTTCTTGAAGGTCTCGGACTCCACGAGCTTGAGCCGGACCCACAGGCCGATGATGACCATGACGGCGGAGAACAGGAACGGGATGCGCCATCCCCAGGCGAGGAACGCCTCGGACTTCAGGATCGGGCTCTCGGGGTGCGGCAGCAGCCAGTTGATCGCGAGGAACAGTCCGTTCGCGATGATGAAGCCGAGCGGCGCACCGAGCTGCGGGAAGGAGCCGTACCAGGCGCGCTTGCCCTTGGGGGCGTTCTCTGTGGCCACCAGGGCCGCACCCGACCATTCGCCACCCAGCGCGAAGCCCTGTGCGAGCCGCAGCAGCAGCAGGAGCAGCGGTGCCACCCAGTTGATCTGCTGGAACGTGGGAAGCAGGCCGATCAGGAATGTGGCGATGCCCATCGTGAGCAGCGAGGCGACAAGCGTGGCCTTGCGGCCGAACTTGTCGCCGAAGTGCCCGAACACGACGGCGCCGATCGGTCGCGCGACCATCGCGGCGCCGAACACCGCGAAGGAGGAGAGGAGCGAGGCGGTGTCATTGTCGCTGGGGAAGAACAGCGTCGGGAACACGAGCACGGCCGCCGTCGCGTAGACGTAGAAGTCGTAGAACTCGATCGTCGTGCCGACGAGGCTCGCAGTGATGACGCGCGAACGGGGGTTCGCTGGCGCAGTGGCAGTACTCATCTCTCATCTCCGTTCAGCCCTGGTATACCAAGGCACCCGGGTGAGTTTACGCCTTCCTGAGTGTTTGCTGTGCGCAGCCACCGACTCCGCCCGCGCGTAGAGTCGGGTGCGACCGGGAGGGGACGTGCGATGACGACACGGATGCTGCTGTTGGCCGACACTCACGTTCCTGCGCGGGCGCGACGGCTTCCCGACGCGGTGCTGCGCGCCGTGGACGAGGCGGATCTGGTCGTGCACGCCGGGGACTGGATCGACGAGGCGACGCTCGACCTGCTCGAGGCGCGCTCACGGCGGCTGTGCGCCGTCTACGGCAACAACGACGGGGAGGGCCTCCGCGCACGACTGTCGGAGGTCGCGATGCTGCGGGTCGAAGACGTCGAGATGGCGGTGATCCACGAGACCGGTCAGGCCTCAGGACGCGAGACGCGCATGGACGCGAGGTTCCCCGACACCGATCTGCTCGTGTTCGGGCACTCGCACATCCCGTGGGACTCGGTCTCACCAGCGGGGATGCGCCTGGTGAACCCCGGGTCGCCGACCGATCGGCGCCGGCAGCCGGTGTGCACCATGATGACGGTCCTGATCGACGGCGACCGCGTGGATGCGGCGCTCGTTCCGGTGCTGTGATGGTGCGAGGAGAGCTCGCCGCAGAGGATGCCCCCGTCTTCCGGGCTCCGATGCGCTCGCGAGACGACGGGGTCGCCGCGGGGGCAGCGGTCGAACGGGCGCTCACGCTCGGCGTGTGCGGAGTGGGCGGTCGCCTGGAGCGCGTTCCCTCATCGATCAGGGAGGCCCTCGCCGCGGTGGATGCGCGTCACGGCGAACGCCTGGCCCGACGGCTCGAGAGGTTCGCCGCCGCACCGGATGGCGCATTCGTGTGGACGCGTGACGCCGAGGGGCTGCTGTGGCTCGGTCGCCTGGCCGGCGCATGGCGTTACGATCCCTCGGCGGCCGCGCAGGCGGTCGATCTCGTCCATGTGCGCCCGTGTGCGTGGGGCGAGGCGCCGATCGACGCGTCGGAGGTTCCTGCCGCGGTGCGCGCGACCTTCGCCCGCGGCGGCCGAAACTGGCAGCGCGTCCACGACTCGGAGGTCTCCACCCGGTCAGCCGCGCTCTGGAAGGAGTGCGCCGGCGGTTAGCGCGCCACCGTCATCCGGCGCAGGCGACCGGCGGCGACGGGCTCAGCGCCAGATCGCGGCGATGCCCGCGTTGACTGCGGTGAGGATGCCGACCAGCCAGAACATCGCGGGCGGGATCGTGCCGGTCTTGCGCTGGCGTCCCGCTCCGATGCCGAGCAGGGCACCGATCACGAGCAGGATCACGAGCTTCGTGCCGATCTTGGCGTAGTTCATCTCCACGCCTTCGGGCAGACCCCACGGTGCAGCCAGAGCGAGACCGGCGATCGCGGCGATCGTCATGCCGATGCTCATCAGCCGGGTGAACTCCCGCTTGCCCCCGAAGGCCTGCACGGCCCACGCGCCGAAGAGCACGGCGAAGCCGATCAGGTGGACGAACAGCACGATGTGGCGGAGGGTCTCCATGCCCTCACCGTACGAGGATCGAGCAGCTCTGCGCTAGCAAGGGCAGGCTGACCTCAACCGCGCAGCTGCCTGATCACGAGCGCCGTGCGAAGCGCCGCGTCCGCGGCTTCGGCTCCCTTGTCCTCCTTGGACCCCTCGAGCCCGGCGCGGTCGAGTCCCTGCTGCTCGTCGTCGAGGGTGAGCAGGCCGAAACCGACCGGCCTGCCTGCGTCGAGCGAGACGCGGGTCAGCCCGTCCGTCGCCGCGGCGGACACGTACTCGAAGTGCGGGGTGCCGCCGCGGATGATCACGCCGAGGGCGACGACGGCGTCGGCTCCGCCGGCGAAGGCGGCCTGCGCGGCGACAGCGAGTTCGAACGATCCCGGCACACGCACGAGCCGATGCGTGGCCTGTGCCGCGTCCAGGACGCGTTCTGCGCCGGCGATGAGCCCGTTCGAGATCGTCTCGTGCCAGGTGCCGGCGATGATCACGACGTTCAGCCCGCGTCCGTCGATGTCGCCCGTCTGGGGTGCTCCTGCGCCGCTCATCTCTCGTCCTTTCCGTGGGCGAGCGCCTGTGCGAGCTCCGCTTCGCCGATGATGTGACCCATCCGGTCACGCTTGGTCTCCAGGTACTGGTGGTTGTTGGGCCCCACACCGACGATCAGCGGCACCTGCTCGATGACGTCGAGGCCGAGTTCGCGGAGCTGCTGCACCTTGTCGGTGTTGTTGGTCAGCAGCCGCACGCTCGACACGCCAAGGTCGGCGAGGATCCCCGCCGCGGCGGCGTAGTCGCGGGCGTCCGCAGGGAGGCCGAGTGCGAGGTTGGCGTCGACCGTGTCGAGGCCCTCCTCCTGCAGGCTGTAGGCGCGGAGCTTGTTGATGAGCCCGATCCCTCGCCCTTCGTGTCCGCGCATGTAGATGACCACGCCGCCCTCCTGCTCGATCGCGTCGAGGGCCGAGTCCAGCTGCGGGCCGCACTCGCACTTCAGCGAGCCGAATGCCTCGCCCGTCAGGCATTCGGAGTGCACGCGCACGAGCGCGGTCTCGCCGAGCTCACCCGAGACCACGGCGATGTGATCGGTGCCCGTGACGCGGTCCTTGTAGGCGAGGAAGCGGAACACCCCGTGCGTCGTCGGCACGGTGGCATCGGCGCGCAGGCTCACTCGACGCCCGCGGTGTGCGGTCGGTGTCGCGTCTTCGGGGTCGATCTCGTTCAGGTGAGCGATCAACTGCTCGATCGTGATCACCGGAACGCCATCGCGGGCTCCCAGCTCCTGCAGACCGGGAAGACGCATCATGCTGCCGTCCTCGGCCACGACCTCCGCGATCGCGCCGACCGGGCGCAGGCCGGCCAGCTTCATGAGTTCGACGGCCGCCTCGGTATGACCGCTGCGCTCGCGTACACCGCCGTCGACCGCACGCAGGGGCAGCACATGCCCAGGGCGGATGATGCTGGTCGCGGTCGATTCCGCGTTCGCCAGCACGTTGAGCGTGTGCGCGCGGTCGCCGGCGCTGATGCCGGTGGTGACGCCCTCAGCGGCATCGACGCTCACGGTGTACGCGGTCGAACGGGCATCCTCGCTCGCGGCCACCATGGGCGGCAGGTTCAGATGGTCGGCGAGGTCGGCCGGCATGGGAGCGCAGATGAAACCCGAAGACCAGCGCACCGTCCAGGCCACCCACTCGGGGGTCGCCAATTCGGCCGAGAGCACGACGTCGCCCTCGTTCTCGCGGTTCTCGTCGTCGGCGACGAGCACGGGGCGCCCGGCGCGCAGTGCGTCGAGGGCCTCGGGGATGGTGGAAAGGCTCATCGCGAGCCTCCTTCCGGTGCGGTGCGGAACGCGAGCAGACGCTCGACGTGCCGCGCGAGGATGTCGGTCTCCAGGTTCACGCGATCTCCGACGGCGCGGATGCCGAGGGTCGTCGCGGCGAGCGTCTCCGGGATCAGCGAGATCTCGAACCAGGGGAGGGGTCTGCGGGCGCGCTGACGGCGCTCACGGTCAGCGAGGTGCCGTCGACCGAGATCGAGCCCTTGTCGACGACGAGCGGGGCGAGGTCGCCGGGCAGACTGATGCGCAGCACGCTCCACTGCGCGCCGGGGCGCACCTCGAGCACCTCGCCGACGCCGTCGACGTGGCCCTGGACGATGTGCCCGCCCAGTCGCGCCCCGACCGGCATCGCCTTCTCGATGTTCACACGGGTGCCGACCGTTGCGGAGCCGATCGCGGCGACGTCGAGAGTCTGCTTCATCACATCGGCGTCGAACGTGTCAGCGGTCGAGTCGACCACCGTGAGGCACACGCCGGAGACCGCGATGGATTCGCCGTGCACGGCATCCGCCGCCGCACGCGGTGCGCGCACGGTCAGGCGCCAGCCGTCGCCCGCGGGCGCGATGGCGGTGATCTCGCCCATCTCCTCGATGATTCCGGTGAACATCAGGCGGCTCCTTCGTCCGTGGGGGTGTCGTGGGGTTGTGCGGGCCGCGCGATCGCCAGCAGGTCGGGTCCGAGGGGGACCCACTCCTCGATCGTCAGGCGACGTGCGTCGGTGATGGATGCCACCCCGATGTCGGTGAGCGCCAGGCGGTCGCCGCCGAGGAGCACCGGAGCGAGGTACGCGAGCACACGGTCGGCGAGTCCCGCTTCGATGAAGGCGCTCGCGAGGGTCGGGCCGCCTTCGACGAAGAGGCTCTGGATGCCGCGGGCGTGCAGGTCGGCCATGACGGCGTGCAGGTCGTGCGTGTCGAAGAACAGCGGGGAGTGCGGGTGCCGGCGCACCGCGGCGTCGGTCGGAGCCGGACGTGAACCGATGACCACGGGGATCGGCTGGTGCTGGTGCAGCGCGTCGCCGTCGCGGGCGGTGAGAGCCGGGTCGTCGGCGAGCACGGTGCCGGTTCCGACGGCGATCGCGTCGGCCTCTGCCCGGCGGCGGTGCACGTCTGCGCGGGCGGCTGGTCCGGTGATCCACTGACTCGAACCGTCGGCCGCCGCGGCGCGGCCGTCGAGGCTCTGCGCCCACTTGACCGTCACCTGCGGGCGTCCGAGTCGCTGCGCTGTGAGCCAGCCGTCGATCAGAGCGTGCGCGGCGGATGCCTGCTCACCGGCCTCCACCTCGACGCCCGCGGCGCGAAGACGCTCGGCGCCCCCGCCCGAAGCGGCCCCCGGATCGTCGAGGGCGTACACGACGCGGGCGATGCCTGCTTCGATCAGCGCGACGGCGCACGGTCCGGTGCGCCCGGTGTGGTTGCACGGCTCAAGGGTCACGACCGCCGTGGCTCCTCGTGCGTCGCCGGGAGCGAGCTTCGACAGGGCGTCGACCTCGGCGTGTGGGGTGCCGGCGCCGTGGTGCCAGCCCTCGGCGAGCACCGTGCCGTCGGGGGAGAGGAGGACCGCGCCGACCTGCGGGTTCGCCCCGCGTGGTCCTCGGACGGCGAGCTGGAGCGCGCGATCCATCGCGTCACGCTCTGCCGCGTTCACTGCCATCCGTCGTCCTCCTCTGAGGCTCCGGAGCGGACAGGGGTGGCGGAACGGACGCATGCATGCGCCTCGTGCTGCCTCCCTTCCGGACTAGCGAGGTCTCCCTCGCATCACCGTCGGTCCCGGAATTCCACCGGATCGGCATCCCGATCTCTCGAGACGCTCGCGGACTGTCACCGCCGGTTCGGATTCTCACCGACCCCGGAGCACGTGTTGCTCTGAGTGTACTCAACGCGTCCGTGCACATTTCATTCCGCGACGGTGACGATCGTCACTTCAGCAGACGCGAGAGCCGCCGATCGGCGAGCACCTTGCCGCCCGTCTGGCAGGTGGGGCAGTACTCGAGAGAGCGATCGGCGAAGAACACGCTGCGGATCGTGTCTCCGCACACGGGACAGGTCTCGCCGCGGCGCGCGTGCACCTGCATCCCTCGGCGCTTGGCATCTTTGAGATCGGCGGGGGGCTTGCCCGACGCCTCGGCGACCGCTTCGGTCAGGGTCTCGCGCATGGCCTCGAAGAGGCGATCGACCTCGGCGTCGTCGAGCTTCCCGGCGATCGCGTACGGCGACATCCGCGCCGCGTGCAGGATCTCGTCGGAGTAGGCGTTGCCGATCCCGGCGATGACCCCCTGGTCGCGCAGCAGGCCCTTGATCTGCATCCGCCGATCGTCCAGCAGGGCGGAGAAGGCGTCGCGGGTGAAGGCGGGGTCGAGCGGGTCGGGGCCGAGCCGTGCGATTCCCGGAACCTCCTGCGGATCCCGCACCACGTACACGGCCAGCGACTTCTTGGTGCCGGCCTCCGTGAGGTCGAACCCGCTGTCGTCGTCGAGTGCGATGCGCAGTGCTATCGGCGACTTGCCTGGTTTGATCAGGGTCGTCGGCAGATTCTCGTACCAGCGCAGCCATCCGGCTTTCGCGAGGTGGAACACGAGGTGCAGATCGTCGCCGCAGGAGAGGACCACGAACTTGCCGAGACGCGCGGATGCGGTGATCGTGGCGCCCTGCAGCGCGCTGATCGGCGGATCGTAGGTCTTGAGCGCGGCGATGGCCGCGACGCTCGCGCGGGTGATCGTGCGCCCGACGGCGCGCTCGGCGAGGAAGGCGGTCAGCCCCTGGACTTCCGGCATCTCCGGCATGCCCTCATCCTGTCATCGGCGTCGGACACTGTCACGCGGTGCCCGCACACCGATCGACCGGACCTCGTCAGAGCACGGGCCAGTCGACCGGCGTGCGGTCGTCGTCGGGCAGCAGCCCCGCGATCCAGCCGTCATCCCGGCCGCGCGGACTCGTGAGGGCCTGACGCTGCAGACCCTCGTAGCAGAAGCCGAGGGCACGGGCGGCCCGCGCGGAGGGGACGTTCCCCGCCACGGCCTGCCAGCGGATGCGGACGAGGCCGAACTCGGCGAAGCCCCAGTCGATGACCGCCCTGGCCGCCTCCCCGAGGTAGCCCTTGCCTCGAGCGCTCGGCGTGATCCAGAAGCCGAGTTCGGCGTCGGGACCGGTGAAGTGCTCGCCCACGTTGTGCAGGCCGATCATGCCGACCAGTTCGTCGTCCGCGCGAATGCCCCACACGGTCTCGGAGCCTTCCGCCCACTGATGAGCGACCAGGCGCACGAACGTCTCGGCGTCTCCGCGGCCGTACGGCCTCGGCACCGTCGTCCAGCGCTGGATCTCCGGATCCTGGCACGCATCCGTGATCGCGTCGACGTCGGCTGCCGTCGGCGCGCGCAGCACGAGTCGTCCGGTGGTGAGGGTGACGGAATCCATCAGATCAGCCTAAAGGCGCGCGGCCGGAGTGTCGGTGGGCGCGACTAGTCTTGTCCGGTGACTGTTCCGGGGATTCTGCGCGCCTTGGAAGAGGCGTCTCTGTACCGTGACGCCCTCCAGTGGGCGCACACCGACGCCGACCTGGGCCTGGTCGACGGCCTCGATGCGCCGGCCCTCGCCGGTCTCCTCGAGAAGAGGGCGAACGGCGGCCATCCTGCGGCGCTCCTCGCCGTCGTCCCCACGGGGCGCCGGGCCGAGAGCCTCGCCGTGGCGATGGAGTCGTACCTGCCCGAGGCCGAGGTCCTCACCTTCCCCGCGTGGGAGACGCTGCCGCACGAGCGGCTCAGCCCGAGCCCCGACACGGTGGGGCACCGTCTGCAGACGCTGCGCCGGATCGCCGAGTGGTCGGGCGAGCATCCGCTCGTGGTGGTCGCCTCCGTGCGGGCCGCGCTGCAGCCGATCGCGGGCAACCTCGGCGAGATCGCGCCGCTCGAACTCGCCGCGGGCAGCCGGGGCCATGAGCTCGACCGGGTCGTCGAACAGCTGGTAGAGCGCGCGTACTCCCGTGTCGACATGGTCTCGCGCCGCGGTGAGTTCGCGGTGCGCGGCGGCATCCTCGACGTCTTCCCCGCGGTATCGGAGCATCCGTTCCGCGTCGAGTTCTTCGGCGACGAGATCGACCAGATCCGCGCGTTCTCCGTCGCCGATCAGCGGTCGCTTCCCGGCGATGTCCCCGGTGTCGATCTCCTCCGAGCCGCGAGCTGCTCCTCACACCGGACGTCCGCGAGCGTGCGCGTGCGCTCGTCGGCGGTTTCCCGGCCATCGCCGGCATGCTCGAGAAGATGGCCGAGGGCATCCCGGTCGAGGGTATGGAGTCGCTGCTGCCCGCCGTGGCAGGACCGCTGAAGTCGCTCGCCGAGTACCTGCCGGCGGGGAGCGCGACGGCCGTGGTCGATCCCGATCGCTCCACCGCCAGGGCGATCACGCTCGGCGACACCAACCGGGAGTTCCTCGATGCCGCGTGGAGCGCAGCCACGTCGGGTGCCTCGGCTCCCATCGACCTGGGCGCCGGCGACTTCCTGACCATCGACGCGCTCCGCGACGTCGTGCGCGAGCGCGGCGGCGTGTGGTGGCGGGTGAGCCCGTTCGGCATCAGCCTCGGCGACGGCGACGCAGCCTCGGATGAAGACGCCGCGAACGCCGCCGCGTCGGTGATCCCGTCTTTCCACGGCAACGTCGACGGGGCGATCTCCTTCGTCGAGGCCAAGACGACCGCCGGATGGCGGGTCGTCGTGATCGCCGCCGGCCACGGGCTCGTCGACCGGGCGCGCGACGTGCTCTCCGACCGCGGCCTCGCGGCCCGCGTGGTCGATGCGGTGACCGATGCGCCGGACGCCGGGGTCGTCACCCTCGTCACCGGCTCGGTCGAGGCCGGCTTCCAGGTGCCGGAGGCGAAGCTCGCGGTCCTCACCGACAACGAGTTCTACGGGCGGACGATCGGCGGCGATCAGCGCGTCGTCAAGAAGCTGGCGTCGCGACGCAAGAACGTCGTCGACCCGCTGCAGCTCAAGCAGGGCGACTTCGTCGTGCACGCGACCCACGGCATCGGGCGATTCGTGGAGATGACGCAGCGCGAGGTGTCGACGGGCGGCCGGAACGCCACGAAGTCGGTGCGCGACTACCTGGTGCTCGAGTACGCACCCTCCAAGCGCGGGTACCCGGGCGACAAGCTGTTCGTGCCGACGGATCAGCTCGATTCCCTGTCGAAGTACGTCGGAGGGGAAGCGCCGACACTGTCGAAGATGGGCGGCAGCGATTGGGCGCAGGCCAAGGGCAAGGCCCGCAAGGCCGTCCGCGACATCGCCGTCGAACTCGTCAAGCTGTACTCGGCGCGGATGAGTGCGAAGGGGCACGCGTTCGGTCCCGACACCCCGTGGCAGCGCGAGTTGGAAGAGGCGTTCCCGTTCGCCGAGACGCACGATCAGCTGCAGACGATCGACGAGATCAAGGCGGATATGGAGCGTCCCATCCCGATGGACCGCCTCCTCTCCGGTGACGTCGGCTTCGGCAAGACCGAGGTCGCCGTCCGTGCGGCGTTCAAGGCGATCCAAGACGGCAAGCAGGTCGCGATGCTGGTGCCGACGACGCTGCTCGTCAAACAGCACCTCGAGACGTTCACGGAGCGTTTCGCGGGATTCCCCGTGAAGGTGCGCCCCCTCTCGCGCTTCCAGACCGACAAGGAGGCGCGCCTCACGCTGCAGGGACTCCTCGACGGCACGGTCGACATGGTGATCGGAACCCACCGCATCCTCACGGATCAGGTCCTCTTCAAAGACCTGGGACTCATGATCATCGACGAGGAGCAGCGGTTCGGCGTCGAGCACAAGGACGCGCTCAAGAAGATGAAGACCAATGTCGACATCCTCGCCATGAGCGCCACCCCGATCCCGCGCACGCTCGAGATGGCGGTGACCGGCATCCGCGAGATGTCGACCCTCGCGACGCCGCCCGAGGACCGGCATCCGATCCTCTCGTTCGTCGGACCCCGCAGCGACAAGCAGATCGCCGCCGCGATCCGCCGGGAGATCCTCCGAGAGGGGCAGGTCTTCTTCGTGCACAACCGGGTGCAGTCGATCCAGCGTGTCGCCGCGCAGCTCGCCGAACTGGTGCCGGAGGCGCGCATCGCCGTGGCGCACGGGCAGATGGGCGAGCACTCCCTCGAGCAGGTCGTCGATGATTTCTGGGAGCGCAAGTTCGACGTCCTCGTCTCGACGACGATCATCGAGACCGGCCTCGACATCTCGAACGCCAACACGATCATCATCGACCGCGCCGACAAGTACGGCCTGAGTCAGCTGCACCAGCTCCGAGGCCGGGTCGGCCGTGGCCGCGAGCGTGCCTACGCGTATTTCCTGTACGACGAGATGAAGCCCCTGTCGGAGACGGCCGCCGACCGTCTGCAGACGATCGCGGTGAACAACGAGCTCGGATCGGGCATGCAGGTGGCGCTCAAGGACCTCGAGCTGCGTGGTGCGGGGAACATGCTCGGCGCGGAGCAGGCAGGGCACATCGCGGGCGTGGGCTTCGACCTGTACCTGCGCATGATCGGTGAGGCCGTGGCGACGTTCCGCGGAGAGGAGGTCGAGACCGGTCAGGAGCTGCGGCTCGAACTCCCGCTCGACGCTCGCATCCCGGAGGACTACATCGACAGCGAGCGGTTGCGTCTCGAGGCGTATCAGAAGCTGTCGGCCGCTTCCGCGGCGACCGCCAAGGACGGGGCGATCGACCTGGTCGTCGACGAGCTCGTCGACCGTTACGGCGCACCGCCGGCGGAGGTCGAGGGCTGCTCGCGATCGCGCGGCTGCGACGGCGCGCCGCACGGGCGGGCCTCACCGACGTGGTCGCCATGGGGTCGAACCTCCGCATCGCCCCGGCGCATCTCGAGGACTCGATCAAGGTGCGGCTGCAGCGGCTCTACCCGAAGGCGAAGCTCGTCTCCGGGGGCGAGGCGCTCGTCGTGCCGATGCCGACCGTCGCCTCAGCCGTCGGCGTGGGGGTCGAGCCGCTCCCTGACGCCGAGCTGCTGGAGTGGGTCGCGCAGCTGTTCACCGCGATCTTCCCCGAACCCGTCAAGGTCGAGTAGCGCACCGCGGCAGCGGCGGGACTAGTCTGGCCGCATGTTGTACGAGCACCTCGGGGCTCGCCCCCGCATCCATGACACCGCCGTCATCGCCCCCACCGCCGTCATCTCCGGCGACGTGGAGGTGGGGCCGGGGTGCCAGGTGCTGCACGGTGCCGTGATCACGGCCGAGGGCGGCCCGATCACTCTCGGGGCGCATGTGATCGTGATGGAGAACGCGCTGATCCGTGCGACCGCCGCGAATGCCGTGCACATCGGCGCTCACACCCTGGTCGGGACCCTCGCGAGCATCGCCGGGGCGACCGTGGGCGAGGAGGTGTTCTTCGCGTCCGGTGCCCGCGTCTTCAACGGAGCTCTGGTGGGCGACCGCTGCGAGGTGCGCGTCAACGCGATCGTGCATCGCCGCGCCGTGCTGCCGGAGGGCACCGTCGTGCCGATCGGATGGGTCGCGGTCGGCGACCCCGTGCAGCTGCTCTCACCCGACCGCGACGACGAGATCGCGGCCGCACAACCGGAACTCGATTTCCCCGGGCACGTGTTCGGCGTCGACCGCGACACACCCGACCTGATGGTGCAGCTCACCGAGCGCTATGGCAGCTCCCTCGCCCGTCACGCCCACGATCGCCCGCTCCCCGACCGCCCCGCCCGCTGAGACCTCTCGCCGTCCCTTCCCGCGAGGGGTCGAGACACGCTCTGTCCTCGTGCGGACGCGCGGCGTGTCATGCCCCTCACGCGAGGAGCGCGCGCGAGCGATGGCGAGTCCGGGTCAGATGACGCCCTGGGCGAGCATCGCGGCGGCGACGCGCTCGAAGCCGGCGATGTTGGCGCCGGCGACGTAGTCTCCGCCGACGCCGTGACGCTCTGCCGCATCGAAGGCGGCGTCGTGGATGTCGGCCATGATCTCGCGCAGCTTGTTCTCGCTGTCGGCGAAGGTCCAGCGCTGGCGGGAGGCGTTCTGGCTCATCTCCAGCGCGGAGGTCGCGACGCCGCCGGCGTTGGCGGCCTTGCCGGGGGCGAACAGCACGCCGGCCTTCTGGAAGGCCTCGACGGCCTCGGGCACGCAGGGCATGTTCGCGCCCTCCGACACGGCACGGACACCGTTCGCGATCAACGCCTCGGCGTCGGCGAGGGCGACCTCGTTCTGCGTCGCCGACGGCACGGCGATGTCGACCGGGACCTCCCAGACGCTGCCGCCTTCGACGAAGCGGGCGCCCGGACGGCGGTTCGCGTACTCGACGATGCGGGCGCGCTCGACCTCCTTGAGCTGGCGGAGCAGATCCACGTCGATGCCGGCGTCGTCGACGACGTAGCCGGAGGAGTCGGATGCCGTCACCGCGGTCGCACCGAGCTGGGTGGCCTTCTGGATCGCGTAGATCGCCACGTTGCCCGAGCCGGAGATGCCGACGCGCTTGCCGGTGAGGGAGTCGTTGTGCACTGCGAGCATCTCCTGCGCGAAGAACACCGCACCGTACCCGGTGGCCTCTGTGCGCACCTCCGCACCGCCCCAACCGGTGCCCTTGCCGGTGAACATGCCCGACTCGTGACGGTTGGTGACCTTGCGGTACTGGCCGAAGAGGTAGCCGATCTCGCGGCCGCCGACGCCGATGTCGCCCGCGGGGACGTCGGTGTGCTCGCCGAGGTGGCGGTAGAGCTCGTTCATGAACGACTGGCAGAAGCGCATGACCTCGGCGTCGGACTTGCCGTGCGGATCGAAGTCGGAGCCGCCCTTGCCGCCGCCGATGCCCTGACCGGTCAGTGCGTTCTTGAAGATCTGCTCGAAGCCGAGGAACTTGATGATCGACAGGTTCACCGAGGGGTGGAACCGCAGCCCGCCCTTGTAGGGTCCGAGCACGGAGGAGAACTGGATGCGGTAGCCGCGGTTGACCTGCAGCTTTCCGGAGTCGTCGATCCACGGCACCCGGAAGAGGATCTGGCGCTCGGGCTCGACGAGGCGTTCGAGGATGCCGCCGTCGACGTACTCTGGCCGCTGCTCCAGGACGGGCGCGATGGAGTGCAGCACCTCGTGGACGGCCTGGTGGAACTCCGGCTCGTACGGGCTGCGGGTCAGCACCGTGTCGAAGACGGGCTGCACGGAGGCGGCGAGCGGGTGGAAGTCAGCAGTCGTAGCGGTCACGCGGGAGTGGCTTTCTGGTGGGGGATGGTGGTGCAGGCGATCGTGTCGCGTGAGGCTTCGCCGGAGTCGGCGCGAGATTTCACTCTAGCGGCGGCCGAATGCGGGTCACGCACGCGGCCGCACGGTATGCCGGTCATCCGGTGTTCTGGAGCCCCGCCGCGACGCCGCTGACCGAGAGCAGGAGCAGCCGCTGCTGCTCGCCGTCGGCGCCCGAACCCGTCGGTCCGTCTGTCGCGGAGCGCAGCGCCCGGAGCGCACGGAGCTGCAGGAGCGACAGCGCGTCGACATAGGGGCTTCGCAACTGCACGGCGCGCTGGAGGACGGGCTTGTTCTCCAACAGGCCCTCGCCGCCGGTGAGGCGGATCACCCAGCGCCGCGTGACCGCGAGCTCGTCCAGCACGAGCTGAGCCAGATCGTCGCGGTCGCCGAGAGCCAGGTACTGGCGGGCGATGCGCTCGTCGGTCTTGGCGAGGCTCATGGCCACGTTGTCGATCATGGTGCGCAGCAGCGGCCACTCGCGATACGCCTCGGTGAGAAGCTCCGCGTCGCCGACGGCGTCGAGCGCTGTACCGAGCCCGAACCATCCGGCGAGGTTGATCCGCGCCTGCGTCCACGCGAACACCCAGGGGATCGCGCGCAGATCTTCGAGCGACTCCACTGAGAGCCCGCGGCGGGCCGGACGCGAGCCGAGCGCGAGCAGCCCGATCTCCTCCAGCGGCGTCACGGTGGCGAACCAGGGCGCGAACCCCTCCGCCTTGACCAGCGAGAAGAAGCGCTCGCGGGAGGCGGCGTCCATGATCGAGGCGACCTCGGCGTAGCGCTCGGCCGCGCGGCTGGTGCGTGCCTCCTCGGTGGGCGACGACGCGAGCAGGGTCGCCGCGGCGACCTGATCGATGTGCCGCATCGCGATCGCGGGCTCGCCGTAACGGGCGAAGATGACCTCACCCTGCTCGGTGAGCTTGAAGCGGCCGTCGACCGAGTGCGGCGGCTGCGCGAGGATCGCGGAGTTCGCGGGGCCGCCACCGCGGCCGAGAGCACCGCCCCGACCGTGGAAGAGGGTCAGTTCGATGCGGGACTCCTGCGCCCAGCGTGCGATCTTCTCCTGCGCCTCGTACAGGGCCAGGTTCGCCGCGACAGGGCCGACGTCCTTCGACGAGTCCGAGTAGCCGAGCATGACCTCGAGGCGGTTGCCGGTCGCGGCCATGCGCTCGCGGAACTCCGGGAACGTCACCGCCTCCGCGAGGATGCCGGGAGCGGCCTGCAGGTCGGCGAAGGTCTCGAACAGCGGGACCACGTCGAGCACGGGCGCATCGTCGCCGAGCGCATAGCGGGCCAGGCGATGGACGTTGGCGAGATCGGATGCGGCCTGGGTGAACGACACCACGTACCGCCCGGCCGCGCGTGAACCACGGTCGCGCTGGATCTCCGCGATCGCGCGGAACACCTCCAGCACCTCCTCGGTCTGCGCGCTGATGGCCTCGCCCGCGTCGAGCTCGGCCAGTGCCTTCGCATGCACCTGCGAGTGCTGACGCACCTCGAGCTCGGTGAGGTGGAAGCCGTACGTCTCGACCTGCCAGATCAGATGCTGCACGCCGCCGAACGCGTGACGCGTGGCTCCGGCATCCGCGAGCGACGACTGCACGGCACGCAGATCGGCGAGCAGCTCTTCCGGGCGTGTGTATCCCCGTTCGGCGTCACCGCGTCGAGTGGCGGCGACCCGACGCGCCAGCACGAGGAGCACGCGGCGATGCGGCTCGTCGGGGGAGCGGGTGGCGAGGTCCGCTGCCAGGTCGGACTCGGTGGCGGCGAACCGCTCCCACAGGGAGACGACCGCGGCACTGGGCGGTGTGTCGTCGGCGGCGAGCGTCAGCGTACGGCCGATGCGGTCGATGGCACGTTCGAGACCTCGCAGCACATGGTCGGCCGCGATCTGCGACGCCTCCCTGGTCACGGACGCCGTGACGAACGGGTTGCCGTCCCGGTCGCCGCCCACCCAGGAGCCGATGCGGACGAACGCGGGGACGATCGGGGCACTGGCGCCCGAGTCCTCGCCACGCAGGGCATCGTCGATGCGGCGGTACACGTGCGGCACCGTCGTGAAGAGCGTCTCGTCGAACACTCCCATCACGGTGCGCACCTCGTCGGTCGGGGAGGGCTTCTGCGACCGCAGCGGCGCCGTGCGCCAGAGCGTGTCGATCTCCTCCAGCATCCGTCGGCGCGCGCGGTGCTCCTCGGCACCGCCGGTGCTCGCCGCGTCGTGCTGGGTCAGGAGTTCGGAGAGACGGCGGATGCTGGACGAGACCGCGCGGCGCCGGGCCTCGGTCGGATGCGCGGTGAACACGGGGTGGAAGCGCAGACCGTCCAGGCGACGGCGCGCCTCTTCCGGGCCGACCTCGGTGCGCAGACGCGCGTAGGCGGTGGCGACCGTGTCCGCGGCGTCCTCCCGCCCCGGCTGTCCCGCTCGCTCGCGGAGCACGCGCACGCGCTGATGCTCCTCGGCGAGGTTCACCAGGTGGAAGTAGCAGGTGAAGGCGCGAGCGACCTCGTCGGCCCGAGCGACCGTGAACGATTCGGCGATCGCCGCTGCGCGCTCGAACGCGTCGGACGTCTCGTCCTCGTAGGCCTGGATGGTCGCGAGGCGCAGGCGCTCGACATCGTCGAAGAGGTCTTCGCCGCCGGCCTCGCGCAGCACCTGGCCGAGCAGCTGGCCGAGCATGCGGACGTCGGTGCGCATGGCATCGGGGATGCCCTGGCCTGCTTCGAAGCGGCCGATCACACGGATCGCCTCGGTGTTCGTCGGCTCGGAAAAAGAATGTGCGGGGGTCACTCCTCGAGAGTATCCCGCGTCGCGGGGGAGTCCTGCACGCATGACGCACGAGGGCGTCCCGCGCGGATCGATGGCGACCGCGGCGACGAGTCCCGACCTACGATGGAAGGGATGCGCATCTCAGCGAACCCTCCGCGGGCAGCAGTTCCCCGCTGTCCTCCTCCTCGTCGCCGCAGGGCTCGGTCTCCTGTTCGCGAACCTGCCGACGCACGACGGCCTCGCGGCGTTCCTCGACTTCCACATCGCGGTACCCGGCACCGATCTCGACCTGTCGATCGCGCACTGGGTGTCGGACGGGCTCCTCGCGGTCTTCTTCCTCGTCGTCGCCATCGAGCTGCGCCACGAGCTGACCCACGGTGAACTCGACTCGCCGCGCAAGGCCGTGCAGCCCGCGATCGCTGCGAGCGGGGGCGTGCTCGTGCCGATCGCGGTGTACCTGCTGATCGCCGGCGGCGACCCGTCGACGGCCTCCGGGTGGCCGATCCCCACAGCCACCGACATCGCCTTCGCCCTCGGCGTGCTGGCGATGTTCGGCCGGGGCCTGCCCTCGCGTGTCCGGGTGTTCCTGCTCGCCCTCGCCATCCTCGACGACATCATCGGCATCATCTTCATCGCGGTCCTCTTCGCCGGCGACGTGCAGTGGTTGCAGCTCGGTCTCGCCATCGTCGGCGTCGCGGCGTTCTGGGCGCTCAGCCGCCTCCTGCACGCGAAGGGGCACCGCTGATCGCGGTCGCGATGGCCGTGGTCGGTGTCGTCACCTGGGGTCTGGTCGCCTCGTCGGGTATCCACGCCACGATCGCCGGGGTGATGCTGGGGCTCGTGATGTCCCCGGTGCCGGCCGGACGCACCCGTCATGCGCTCGAACCCACCGTGAACGGCGCGATCCTGCCGATCTTCGCCTTCGTCGCGGCTTTCGTCGTGATCCCCGCGCTCTCGCCCACGCAGTTGTCGCCCGCGTTCTGGGCCATCGTCGTCGCGCTTCCGGTGGGCAAGATCATCGGCATCTCGCTGTTCGGCTGGCTCGCGATGCGGATCCGTCCGAAAGGTGCGGAGCCCGCCCTGCCGTTCGCCGACATCCTCGCGGCCGGCACGCTCGGCGGCATCGGCTTCACGGTGTCCCTGCTGCTGGCGAACCTGGCCTTCGCGAGCGACGGCGGGATCCGCGACCAGGCGATCCTCGGCGTCCTGGTCGGCTCGTTGATCGCGCTCGTCCTCTCCGCTTTCGTCGTGTCGCTGCGGGCGCGCTGGTACCGTCGGGTGGCATCCGCCTCCTCGTGAGCGCGTGACCCGGATCCCGATCACCGAGGAGGACGCGTGAGCTCGCAGCCCGAGAATCGTGCGGATGCGGATGATCCGCTCCGCATCGCCGCCGACACCATGCACGCGGTCCGAGAGCGCTGCGTCTGGTCGCAGCGGATCACGCACCGCGACCTCGTGCCGTATCTGATCGAGGAGTCGCACGAGGTGATCGACGCCGTCGAGGCCGGCACCCGCGACGACCTTCGCGAGGAACTCGGCGATCTGCTCTGGCAGGTGCTGTTCCATGCGGCGATCGCGGCGCAGGACCCGGACGACCCGTTCGACATCGACGATGTGGCCCGCACGCTGACCGAGAAGATGGTGCGTCGGCATCCGCACGTCTTCGCCGGCGAGGTCGCCGAGACCCCGGAGCAGGTGCTGGTGCACTGGAACGCGGCGAAGGCAGCCGAGAAGCGGACCCGCAGCAGCGTCCTCGACGGCGTGCCGCGGGGATGCCCGCCCTCGCGCTCGCACAGAAGCTCGCCGGGCGCGCGGCGGGAGCCGGTGTGGCGGTGGCTCCGGTTCCGTCGTCGGCGGCGCCGGAGTCCGAGGCCGAGCTGGGAGAGGCGCTGCTGGCTCTGGTCTCGACCGCGCGGGCTCGGGGCTGGGATGCGGAGCGTGCTCTGCGCGAGCGGCTGCGCGTGCTGGAAGACGACGTGCGCGCCGCCGAAGCCGCATCCTGACGCTCGGCGCGACGGCACCGGCCGACCTGGGAAGATGGACGGGTGGCTACTGTGAACCCGCCGCGCGGCATGCGCGACATCCTCCCCCGCCGACAAGGCTCGCCGTGAGCGCGTGCTCTCCGTCATCCGTGAGCGCTACCTCGCGCACGGCTTCGACGAGATCGAGACGCCTGTCGTCGAGGAGTACAGCCGCCTGCACGCCGGCATCGGCGGCGACAACGAGAAGCTGTCGTACAACATCCTGCGCCGGGGCCTCGACGCCGATGCGATCCGTGCCGCCGCCGACGATCCCGCCGCGCTCTCCGATCTCGGGCTGCGCTACGACCTGACGGTGCCGCTCGCGCGTTTCTACGCCAGCAACCGGGCCCAGCTCCCCGCCGTCTTCCGCTCGATCCAGATCGGACCGGTCTGGCGCGCGGAGCGGCCGCAGAAGGGACGCTACCGGCAGTTCGTGCAGTGCGACATCGACATCATGGGCGACGACTCCGCGCGGGCCGAAGCGGAGCTGATGGTCGCCTCGCTCGACGCCGTCGACGCGCTGGGTCTCGAGGGTGCGACGGTGCGCATCAACGACCGGCGGGTGCTCGACTGGATGCTCGACAGCTTCGGATTCAGCGAGGCCGAGCGCCCCGGCGTTCTCATCACGATCGACAAGCTCGACAAGATCGGGCCCGAGGGGGTCGCCGCCGAGCTCCGCGAGCGCAGTGCCTCGACCGCGGCCGCCGATGCGTTCGACGCCTTCCTCCGACGTCCCCAGACCATGGAGTACCACCCGTTCGGCGAGCGGCAGATCCGCAAGGCGCTGCCCGACGGTGCGCCCGCCGAACTCGTCGAGCACCTCGTGGGCATCGGCGAGGCCGTCGCGGCAGGCCGAGGCCAGAGCGACATCCCCCTCGTCTTCGACCCGTTCCTCGTGCGGGGCATGGGCTACTACACGGGCACCATCTTCGAGCTGGCGCACCCCTCGGTCGGATACTCGCTCGGGGGCGGCGGACGCTACGACGGCATGATCGGCCGCTTCCTCGGGCAGCAGGTCCCGGCTGTCGGCTTCTCCCTCGGCTTCGAGCGTCTGGTCGACCTGATCGCCGAGGAGGCCGACGCGGGTGCGCGGGCGGTCGTGCTCATCCACGATGCCGATGTGCCGGTCGCGGAGCTCGTCCGGCACAAGGCCACGCTCATCGCGGGCGGTGCCAGGGTGCGGCTCGAGCGACGCACCAAGAACGTCAAGGCGCTGCTCGAGCGGTCGGCCGCCGACGGCTACACGGCGTTCGCGACCGTCTCCGCCGGAACAGGCGACCTCGAGGTCAAGCCGCTCTCCTGACCCGGCCGGACCGGGCATCTTCCGGACACCCGTCGGGAGGATGCGCGGTTGTCGGGGGACTCGTCGCCGTTCCGTCCGACATGTGTGCGCGCTCCCGACGTGTGCGCGCTCCCGGCGGGGCACCCCGCGAACGCGACCTCGGGCGGGCGTTCACGTCGCGTTCACGGTGGCGGGGTGGAATCGGGGCGTGAGTCGTATCCGCATCCCGGTCGTCGTGGCGCTCGCCGCCGCAGCGGTGCTCGGCGGCATCCGTCTCGTCCTCGTGCAGCAGGCGGCCCTCGCCCGCCGGCGGATCGGGAAGCCGCTGGGGGAGAGTCCCTGGATGCCGATCGTGTCTGGCGGCGCGCCCTCGACGGCGAGCCGCTCGAGCTGCTGCTGCTCGGGGATTCGATAGCCGCGGGCCTCGGCGCCGAACACCGCAAGGAGACACTCGGGGGCCGTCTGGCCAAGGCGGCAGGACGCCGGATGCATCGGCCGGTACGACTGCGCACGGCGGCCGTCGTCGGCGCGGAGTCGCCCGATCTGCCGGGACAGCTCGACACCCTCCCCGGGGAGTACCGCCCGCACGTGGCCGTGATCGTCGTCGGGGGCAACGACGTGACGCATCGGCTGCCGGTGGCACTGTCGGCACAGCATCTGCACGAGACGATCCGGAGGCTCCGAGCGATGGGGGCAGAGGTCGTCGTGGGGACGTGCCCGGACCTCGGTGCGCTGCGTGCGGTGCCGCAGCCGCTCCGTCGGATCGCGTCCAGCCTGTCCCGCCGTCTCTCCGAGATCCAGGACGAGACGGCGCGACGGGCCGACGCCGAGCCGGTCGACCTGCGCCGCGCGGTCGGGCCGATGTTCTTCGACGAGCCGGAGGCCATGTTCAGTCTCGACCGCTTCCACCCGAGCGCGCTGGGCTACCGCCGCACGGCCGAAGCGCTGCTGCCCGCCGTGTGCCGGGCGGCCGAGAGGTCTCTCAGCTCGAGCCGTCTGCCGGTGCCGCGCTGAACGACGCCGCCCACTCCGTCACCCGGCGGCTGCTCTCCTCCTCGGAGATGTCCTCGACGCGGGTCATGACCGACCAGCGCACCCCGAACGGATCACGGATGCTCGCGAAGCGGTCACCCGAGACGAAGGGGGCCGGTGCCTCGCGCACGGTGGCTCCTGCCGCGACGGCCCTCTCCACGACGGCATCGACATCGGAGACGTACAGGCCCATCGAGTAGCAGTCGTCCTCTCCTCCGGGTGCGCGGACGAGGTGGTAATCGGGGTTCGGCTCTCCGAGCTGGAGCAGCCCGAGTCCGAAGTCGAGGTCGGCGTGCGCGACGACGCCGCCGAACTCGGTCACGTCGATGACTCGGGCGCCGAAGACGTCGCGGTAGAAATCGATCGCCTGCTTCGCGTCCGCGATGGCGAGGAAGGGCGTGAGCGAGGTGGCTCCGTTCGGACGGCCGTCGGTCGTGTAACGCCCGTTCGCGCCGGTCGTGGAGGTGGGGTCGTCGTGCTGTCGTCGGTCATGTCGCCACGCTAGGTCGCACGGCATGGCGGCGACTTGAAGATCCGCGACAACCTTCCGATGTCGGTGCGGGCGCCTACGCTGGGCGCATGGTGGACCCCACACGCGGCGTGCTCTATCCGGCGCGGCTTCCGGAGTTCCATCGGCTGCCCGCGCCGGTCGAGGTCGCGGAACTCGTCGCGTGGTTCTGGATCCCGGAGTGGGACATCGATCCTGGCCGCTCCTCGCGGCAGGAGATCGTCGCGTATCCGGCCCTCAACCTCGTCGTCGACGCCGAGACGGTGACCCTGTCGGGAGCGACCACCCGTGCGTCCCACCGCGATCTGCGAGGGAAGGGGTGGGCCGTCGGCGCACTGCTGCGCCCCGCCGCGGTCGCCGCGCTGAGCGACGATCCTTCCTCCCTGGTCGACGGCGAGCGCGTGCTCGTCACCGCCGGGGTGTCCGGCCTGCGAGACGCCGTCGCCGGGGCCATGGCGACCGGTGACGGGCGCCGTGAGCGTGCGGTCGCCGCCTTCGCCCGCTGGCTGGTGGAGCGGGCGGGGCAGGTGGATGCGCCGGCGCGACAGGCGAACGCGCTCATGGAGGTCTTGATGGGAGACGACGCGGCCCTGACTCCGGAGGAGGCCGCGACGCGGCTGGCCGTCTCGGTGCGGACCCTGCAGCGGATGACGCACCGCCATGTCGGTCTCTCGCCGGCCGCGATGATCCGGCGTCGGCGTCTGCAGGAGGCGGCGCAGCGGGTGCGCGACGAGCCGGGGATCGATCTCGCCTCGATCGCCGCCGAACTCGGATATGCCGATCACGCGCATCTCACGCGTGACTTCCGCACGGTGCTCGGCATCGCGCCTCGCGTGTATCGCGCGGAGTCGAACCGCTGACCTCAGGCGTGGGTGAGCCGGAGTCGCAGCATCCGATAGCCCACGCCGAGCAGGACGACGCCGGCGCCGATGCTGGAGGCGAGGATCGGAAGGGTGCTCACCAGCACGAGGCACCCGAGCGCTCCGAGCACCTGGAGAGCGCGGGGGTAGCGGCGCGCAGGCCCTGTCTGCCGGAAAGCTGCCGCGTTCGCGATCAGGTAGTACAGCAGCACGCCGAACGACGAGAATCCGATCGCCCCTCGCAGATCGGCGAGGAGGACGATCGCGATCACGATGACGGCGATCATGATCTCGGCGCGCTGCGGCACGTGGTGGCGCTCGTCGATCGTGGCGAGGAACCTCGGGACGTCGCTCTCCCGTGCCATGGCGAGAGTCGTCCGACCGATCCCGGTCAGCAGGGCCAGCAGCGCGCCCAGCGAGGCGGCGGCGGCGGCCACGCGGACGACCGGAGCCCATGCCGAGGCATCTGCCGCGTCGAGCAGGTCGACCAGCGGCGCTGTCGAGCCGATCGCGTCCCCGCCGAGGACCAGGATGACCGCGATGCCGACGAGCGTGTAGACGACGACCGCGCCAGCGAGGGCGAGGCCGATCGCGCGCGGAATGGTCTTCGCGGGGTCGACCACCTCCTCGCCCATGGTCGCGATGCGCGCGTACCCGGCGAAGGCGAAGAACAGCAGGCCGGCCCCCTGCAGCACACCGTATGCCGTGGCATCGGGCAGCGGCGTCGGTGTCGATGCAGACGCCGCGCCGAACCCGAATCCGACGGCGATCGCGAGGCCGAGCAGCGAGCAGACGACCAGGATGCGGGTGAGCAGCGCCGTGCGAGTGACACCGAAGCAGTTCACCGTGGCGAGCGCGGCGACGGCTGCCACGGCGACCGGCACCTGCCACCCGGCGGGGGCCGCATAGGCGGCGAAGGTCATGGCCATCGCGGCGCAGCTGGCGATCTTGCCGATCACGAAGCTCCACCCGGCCACGAACCCCCACCACGGTCCGATCTCGGCGCGGGCGTATGCGTACGTCCCCCGGCGACGGGATGCACGGCGGCGAGCTGCGCCGATGCGGCGGCGTTGCAGTACGCGACGACGGCGGCGATCGCGAGGGCGATGAGGATGCCGCTTCCGGCGACACCGACCGCCGGTGCCCATACGGCGAACACGCCGGCGCCGATCATGGAGCCGAGACCGATGGCGACGGCATCCCCGAGTGTCAGTCGTCGCGCGAGAGGCATTCCGTCATCGTGGCACGCGGCGGTGAACGGCGGGTGACGCGAGGGCTCGCTCCCCGAGACCGTCCCTTGTGCCGGCAGAGCGAGGAGCGCCGGGGTCGAGCCGCCCACGTGCAGGATCTGATCGCTGGGGATCAGTCGCGAATGGTCCCTGACCGGATCGTCCGTCCCGGAATTGCGCAGATGCAGAGGATGCGCACCGGAGGACACCTGCACGCGCATGCGCGACCCGGCGGCGAAGCGGTGGGCGAGCGGGGCGAGTTCGAGCGTCACCCGACCAGCGTCGTGGGAGCGTGTGTCGTCGGCGTCGTTTCCGGCCGCTTCCGGGGAGAGCCGTCGATATCCGTCGGTGAGTGCCCGCGAGACGCCTCGAGAATCGACTTCGCACAGCCGCACGAACAGGTCCGCCCGGGGGTTCGTCGATGCGAAGGACAGTGTGATCTCCGGTGCTCCGATGACCACGAGGTCGTCCGGGAGGGGGGCGCCGGTGAAGACGAGCACGTCCCGGCGGCGTTCGCGGGCGCGCTGTCTGCGACGTCCTGCAGAGAACGGATTGAGGGTTCTACCGCCGGCATCCGGTGTCGGATCCGCGGGGTCATAGCGATAGGTGGCGGCGGCGGCGGGGCTTTCGGCGCCGCTGAGGTCGAGTCTGCCGTCTGCCGTGAGCGCGGCGGTGACCGTGGCGTGCGGCGGGGGCCAGCTGTTCAGCTCCTGCCACCCGCCTCCGCCGGTCACCTCGAGGTGCACGCCTTCCGTGCGAGCGTCCGGTGTGAACGACCGCAGCGCCTCGCGGACGCCGATCACGGTGATCTCCGGTGCTCCGTGGACCCAGTCGCCGATGATCAGGCGCACCGGGCGTCCGGCATCGCGGAGTGCGGCATGATCGGCGAGCTGACCGACCAGGAACAGGTCCTGCCACCCGGCGACCAGGGTGACGGGCGGGACGGTGTCGATGTCCTGCGCGAAGTGCATCGGGTTCCACCAGGGGTCGCCCTGGTCGCTGTGCTCGACCCAGTCGCGGAAGAACTGCGGGTCGGCGCCGCGCGCCACCCGCACTGCGTCCGCGGGTGGTATCGCGAGCGCGCCGCGTCGAAACCCGCGGCGGGCACGCAGCAGCGCCCGGGCCTTCGCCGGCAGGGACCGTTCCTGCATGTCGAGGACGTAGGCCCACGTGAGCGGAGTGTCGATCGAGAATCCGCCGCCCGGGTACAGGATCGCGTCGTCGAAGCAGCGTGCCGAGATCGCGATGCCCATCGCGTCGGGGCGGTCGGCGCCGTCGCAGTATGCCCACTGGGTCACGCCGAAGTAGCTGCCGCCCCAGGAGTGCACGCGCCCGGCCGCCCACGACTGTGCGCGCAGCCACCGCATCGTCGCCTGTCCGTCGTCGACCTCGTCGTGGAGCGGATCGAAGCTCCCGCCCGACCCGAACGTCCCGCGACAGCTCTGCACCACCACGTGGTGTCCGCGTTCTGCGAGGAACAGGGCGACCCCGGCGATGCCGTCTCGCCCATAGGGGTGCGGATCAGCACCGTGTGCTCGCCGGCACCCTCGGCATGCCAGTGGTCGGTGAGAAGCGAGGTGCCGTCGTCCGCGGCGACCGGGATGTCGGGTGTCCTGATGACGCTCCGGTGCGTCGGCTCAGGCATGTCCGCGGCTCGGGTCAGGCGCCGGTACTCGCGGCGGGCCGCGCCGCTGAGGCGGGGAGCATCGGTCATCGCACACCTTTCACTCTGGTGACCGCGAATGCGGCGATCACCGCCATCGCGACGGCGCCGACGTAGAGCGCCCCGAAGTTCTCACCTGTCGGTGAGCCTATGCGCGTCGCGAAGAATCCGAAGGCGGGCACGAGGATGCCGGGCAGCAGATAGGCGAGGGCCACGATCCCGAGGTCCTTGCCCGCGTCTTCGACGGAGGGGAGGCACTCCGTCATCAAGGCGACATCAGCCGCGATGTAGGCGCCCTGTCCGGCCCCGACGACAGCGATCCCGACGAGGAAGAACGCGATGTCGCCGAACGAGATCGCCAGGACCAGTCCGCCCGCGCTCGCGAGAGCGCCGATGATGACACTCGGTTTGCGACGCCCCGTCCGATCAGAGATCACGCCGAAGACGAAAGCCATTACGAGGTTCATCAGGGTGAACGCCGCCGTCGCCTGCGTCTGCACCGCGGCGATCGCCGTCGGGTCGTCGATGCCGAAGCGTCCGGAGATCGTGAGGTAGAGGTAGCTCGTGACCGACACGATCGATGCCGTCATGAAGAAGCGGCATACCCACGCCCAGGCGAAGTCGGGGTAGCGGCGCGGGCTCAGCCAGAAGGTCGCCAGCACGCCGCTCCAGTCCATCGGTTCGGCGGGCCCCAGCCGACGGATGTCCTTCAGCGTGAAGAACAACGTGATCGCCAGGAGGACGGAGAGGGCCCCGGGGATCAGGAACATGCCGATCTGGCCCGCCGGGGCGACGATGCCCGCGAGGGAGACACCTCCCAGGATTCCGATCGCGGTGGCGGCGCCGGTGACGGCCGACATGATGGCACGGATGCTTCGACGGATCTGGTCGGCGAACAGCGTGTGGACGGTCATCGACACCGCTCCCCAGCCCACGAGGACGAGGATCGTGCCGACACCGAGCAGGAGGAGCGAGGGGGCGGTGGCCTGTACCGCGTATCCCGCGAGGGCGATCAGCGATCCGGAGAGGATCCAGGGGCGGCGGATGCCGAGCCGCGACATCGAGCGGTCGCTGAGGCGCCCGAAGATGGGTGTCGTGACGAGGATGGCGGCGCCGCCGAATGTCAGGATGATGCTGAGGTTGCCTGTCGCCTGACCAGGGTCCCACTCCTTGAGCAGCTGGGGGACCGCCACGCTGGCGACGCCTTGGGCGATGCCGGATCCGAGCCATCCCAGGACGAAGCAGATCCAGAACCATCGGCTCTGGCGTCGGCCGGGAATCGCGTCCGCAGTGGGCGGCGGCGTGGGGTCCGCGGGGAAGACAGGGTCGACTGCGTGGGTGGACATCATCGTCTCCTGGTCTCGGTCGGGGTGGGGCTGGTCATGCGCGAACTCCGACGATGCTCGTCGGGTTCGGCGCTCGCGCGGCGCGTCCGGTAGGCGTCGGCGAGCTCGGCGACGAAGACGTCACGCCACCGCCGCGCACTATCCCAGCGGGCGGTGAGACCGGGGGGACGCGTGATCGTGGCCGCGACCGATGCGCAGCACGACGGGGACGCCCGCTCGCCGCAGGGTGTCGGCGTAGGCGGTGGCGCCGTCCCTGAGGGGATCGAACTCGGCGGCGAGGATGAGTGCGGGAGCGAGCCCTCGGTGTTCGGGGGCGTCCAACGGCGACGCCTCGGCGAGCGGAGCCCCGGCGCGATAGGTGTCGGCGAGCCGTTCGACGCTCTCCTTCTCCGCGGGAAGCAGAAGGCGACCCATCGACGCGCCGACGATCCGCAGTGCCGCCGGCAGCACCTCGAGGGTCTGATGATGCAGCGGTGCGCCGATGTCGCGCTGGCGCAGCGCCGTCGTCGCGGCGATCGTCGCCCCGGCGGAATTGCCGCCGATGCCGAGTCGCTCCGCATCGACCCCGAGACCGTCGGCGCGCTCGCGCAGGTCGGCCAGCGCCGCGACGGCGTCGTCGACCGGAGCCGGGAACGGGTGCTCGGGCGCGAGCCGGTACTCGAGCGCGATGATCTGGACACCGGAGCGCAGTGCGCGGTCTGCGCAGAGGCGGTCGTTGAGGAGCTCGTCGATCGTGCCGCCCGTCCAGCCGCCGCCGTGCAGCCAGACGATCGTGGGAAGCGCGCCGATCACGGATGCGGGGCGGAAACGACGGGCTCGCAGCGGACCCCCTCCGCCGGCGATCGTGAGGTCGTCGATCTCCACGCCCGCGGGGACCGGTTCGGTGAACTCGACGGCGAGGAGATCGCTCAGCTCGCGCTGCGCCCGACGGCGCGCACCCATCTCGGGGAGTCCAGGTCGGGGAGAGTCGCGGAGTGTTCGCGGATGCGCTGGATCCACTCCTGGATCTCCGGACTCATCGGCGGTCGGCCCTGGTCATGGTCGCTCATGCCCTGGAACCTTCGTGCAGGGTGCGCAGTTCGGAGACGACGATGCGGTGCGCGGCGTCCGCGGCGGGCACGAACCCGGTCGAGCCCAGAGATCCGTGGGTCTGACCGATGAAGCGCATCGCGGTCACCGGTACACCCGCGGCGGAGAGCGCCCGCGCATAGGCCTCCCCGTCGCCGCGCAGGGGGTCGAGCTCGGAGGTGAGGATCACTGCGGGCGGGAGACCCTCGTGCGATGCGGCCAGCAGCGGCGAGGCGTACGGTCGGCGGGCGGTCGCGGAGTCGTCGCCGAGGTACTGCCGCACCAGCGTGCGGCCGGCGGCGCGCACGATGACCCCGGGCATCCTCGCGTCGATGCCGCTCATGTCCGCGTGTCCCATCGTGAGATCGAGGGCGGGGTTCTCCAGCAGCTGCAGTGCGATCGGGTGGGCGGAGCGATCCCTGTTCATGAGCGTCACGGCGGCGGCGAGGTCGCCCCCGAGGACGCTCCGCCCACGGCGATCCGGTTGCGCGAGGCTCCGAGCTGCTCCGCATGGGCGCGAGTCCATTCGAACGCCGACCAGCACTGCTCCGGCTGAGTGGGGAATCTCCGCTCCGGCGCGTGCGCATAGTCGGCCGCGACGATCACGATGCCCGCATCCCGTGCTCTGCTCCGGAGGCGGGCATCCCAGGAGACCCAGTCGATCCCGGCGATCGTGAATCCGCCGCCGTAGAAGTACACCAGCACGGGCAGGCCGCTCCCCGACGGTGTGCGCTCCGCACCGGGCCAGTACACCCGGACGCGCGCACATCGGGGTGCCCGTCGACCGCGACGATGTGCTCCTCGGACGCCGTGGGCAGAGGCGTGATCCCGAGTGCCGCGCTGACGGCGTCGTCGTTCCTCGCGGCGACCCGACGTCGCCCCGCCGGGTCACCGGGTTCCTCGTCGAGCAGCGGAGCGACCCGCTCCTCCCACGCCGCCACCGCGTTGTCGAGCGCGGGGCGCCGGAATCGGGTTCGTGCTGTCGGCATCGCATCTCCTTCGATGTGTTCCTCGCCGGCGGGTACCCCGCCTCCGACTTCCGCCCTAGTCTTGGCAATCGAAGAACTTCGATGAAGAAGGAAGTCAGAGCATGCGCGCACGACCGGGACGGGTCACCATCTACGACGTCGCTCAGCGGGCGGGAGTGAGCATCTCCACCGTGTCGCTGGCGGTGAGTGCTCCGCATCGGGTGCGACCGGAGACCCGCGAGCGCATCGTCGCCGCGGCCACAGCGCTCGGGTATCGCATGACGCAGGGGCGGCGCGTGGGAGCGGCCCGTGTCGCGGTCGCCGCCCCGTTCACCACGTATCCGTCGTATCTGCGCCGCCTGTCCGGAATGCTCCGTCGGGCCAGGGATGCCGCGGTCGACATCATCCCGTACGACCTCGATTCGGCCGCGGCGGCGGATGAGCCGCTGCTCGACGTGCTGCCGACGCGCACGGATGTCACCGGTCTCGTGGTGATGGGTGTTCCGCTCGGCGGAGCTGCGCGGCGGGCGAGCAGAGCGGCACGCATCCCGGTCGTCTACGTCGACGTCGTGCCGACGCGTTCCGACGTCGGTGGCCCCGTCGTCCTCGTCGACGACCGCGACGGCGGGGCTCAGATCGGCCGCCACCTCGTCGGGCTGGGGCATCGCCGTGTCCTCTTCGTACACGAGCCGCAGCGCTCGCCGGCGTACGTGTCGGCGGGGATGCTCAGGGTCGAGGGGCTGACGCAGCACCTGGCCATGACCGATCTGGCGGTCGCCGATCCGTCCGCGGTCGACGGGCGGGTGATCGCCGCGGCCAGGGCGGCCGGAGCGACGGCGATCGTTGCGAACCACGACCAGTTCGCCGTCGCGGTGCTGGCAGCACTGCGCGCCGACCACGGAACCGCCCCGCTCGCCGTGGTCGGCTACGACGACGGCGAGGTCGCAGCAGCACTCGATCTCACGACCGTCAGGCAGCCGTTCGAGGAGAGCGGACGCGCGGCACTCGAGCTCGTTCTCGGCCTGGTGTCGGGAGCGACGACCGCGCACGGGACGATGCGGCTCGCCCCTGCTCTGGTCGCGAGGGCGTCCACGCTCGCGCCCGTGGTCAGCTCCGGGCTGCGGTGACCCGCTTCTTCTCGCGGATGTACACCTCGCGACGCACCTTCGCGACCACGTCGCCCTCGCGGTCGGTGATGACCGTCTCGAACCACTCCAGCACCTTCGCTCCGCCGCGCGCGCGCTCGCGGATCTCGTCCGCCTTCTCCTTCGACACCTCGAACTCCGCCGTCAGCACGCCGCGCCCCGGCTTGAGGAACTCGATCTCGCCGCGGGTGTCCCACACGACGTGATCTCGCCCGAGCTGATGCATCACGAGCATGAAGAAGTACGGGTCGGTCATGGCCGACATCGATCCGCCGAACGCGGTCTTGACGTAGTTGCGGGTGAACACGTTGACGTGCAGTTCGACCGCGGCGTGTGTCCAGTCCTCACTGAAGCGGCGCACCCGGATGCCGCTGAAGAGGTTGGGAATCCACAGGCTCATGCCGATCGCGAGACGACGGGGAGTGATGCGCATGAGGTCAGTGTGGACGATCGGGCCGAGGGAGACGAAGACGTGTGGAGGGTTGCCACAGTTGTTCTAGTTCATATAGAATAAGTAGCGATTCCCTGAGAGGAGGATCGGATGCTCATCCGCGTCGACCCCGACAGCCCGCGCGCACTCTTCGACCAAGTCGCGGCGTCCGTCCGCTCCGATATCCTCGCCGGCATCCTCGCGCCGGGCGATCGACTGCCGGCCGCGCGCGACGTCGCGGAAGCGCTGGACATCAACCAGCACACGGTGCTCCACGCCTATCAGCGACTGCGCGACGAGGGCCTCGTGGACCTGCGCAGAGGCAGGGGAGCAGTCATCGCCGCGACCGCCGCACCCCTCGCTGAACTCGCGCACGAGATCGATCTCCTGGTGCGACGTGCGGCAGCCCTCGGCGTCTCCGCAGACACGCTCGCCGGCATCGTTCACGCGCACCGCGATGTGTCCGCACCCCGACCCGCCCCCATGAAGCCCGAGAGCCGCGAGGAGGACTCGCCATGACTACGCACGACCTCACCCGAACCCCGCCTCGGCTCCTGCGACGCGCACGTCTGACCTTCCTGATCGTGGCGGTCGTCGTCCCGGTCGTGATCACCGCGGTCGCGCTCCTGGTGCTGATCTCGTGGCTGCCGGGACTGCCGGAGCAGGTCGCGACGCACTGGGGCGTGAACGGGGCCGACGGCTTCGGCCCGCCGTCGACCTATGTCTGGCTCCTGATCGGCGTCGGACTCGTGCTGCCGCTGCTGATGGCCGTCACCACTCGCGTCGGTCGGCGCCCACTGGGGCGGCGCGGCCCGACTGATGGGTGCGCTTGCGGCCGGGATGGCCGTCTTCGCGGCGGTCATGTGCCTCGGATCCCTCGCCATGCAGCGCGACCTGACAGACCCCTCTGACGTGCCGGGCATCGGCGGGATCATGGCGCTCTGCTTCGCGGCGCTGGTCGTGGTGAGCGCCGTCGCGTGGATCGTCCAACCGCGCGTCCGCGCAGAACAGGGGCGCACCCTCGAGCCCCGGCACAGCGTCGCGGTCGCGCAGGGCGAGCGCGTCGTCTGGGTGGGGACCACATCCATGCCCCGCGGACCACTGGTCTTCCTCGTCCTCGTGCAGCTGGGCCTCGTGGCGCTCGCCGCCTTCATGTTGATCGCCGGGGTCGAGGGGGCCTGGATCGTCGTCCTGGTCGTGATCTTCGTGGCTTTCGCGCTCCTGGCGACCTCGTCGTTCCGTGTGCGCGTCACCCCGGAGGGCTTCGCGGCGCGGTCGCTGCTGGGATGGCCGCGGATCCGCATCCCGCTCGCCGAGGTCGAATCCGCCCGTGCGGTCGAGATCTCGCCGTTCGGGGAGTTCGGCGGTTGGGGTTGGCGCATCTCGGTCGACGGCAGGAACGGGATCGTCATGCGACGCGGGTCCGCGATCGAGGTGTCGCGTCGTGACCGTCGGCCGTTTATCGCCACGATCGACGGCGCGGAGGAGGCGGCCGCGCTGCTGCAGGCCTATGTGGACGGCACGAGAACCCCGGGCACGAAGCCCGACCAGACGAGAGAGGCGAAGCAGTGAACGACTCGACCCCCAGACCAGACGCGTGCCGTGGCCCGCGGTGATCGTCTTCGTGATCGTGGCCTGCGCCCTGGCGTGGGTCGTGGCTCTGCCGCTGTGGCTCGGTGACGGTCTCGCCGAGCCGGCCGCCGTCGTGCTGCTGCCGGTCATCATGTTCACCCCGGCGGTCGCGGTGCTCGTCGTCACCTTCCTGATGAGGGTTCCCGCCCGCGGGGAGCGCGCACGGTTCCTCGGAGTGTGGCCGCTGCGCCCGGCCAAGCGCGTCATCTGGCTGATGGTGGCGGGCTGGCTCGTGCCGCCGGTGATCGTCGTCGCGAGCGTGCTCGTCGCCGCCGGCCTCGGCTTCGTGCAGCTGGACTTCGCGTTCTCCGCGTTCGCGGCCGAGATCGAGAAGGCCCTCCCCGCCGGTGCGCCGCTGCCTCCGATGGGCCTGCTCGTGTTCGCGCAGTTCGCGATGATCCCTCTCGGGGCGTTGTTCAACAGCGTCTTCGCCTTCGGTGAGGAGATCGGCTGGCGCGGATGGCTGGTGCCGGCGCTCCGACCGCTCGGCACCTGGCCGGCCCTGATCCTGAGCGGCGTCATCTGGGGGTTCTGGCACAGCCCGATCATCCTGCTCGGGTACAACTTCGGTCGCACCGACATCTCGGGAGTGCTGTTCATGATCGGCGGATGCGTGGCGTGGGGCATCCTGCTCGGTTGGCTGCGCCTGCGGTCGGCGTCAGTGTGGCCCGCCGTGCTGGCGCATGGAGCGCTCAACGCCGCTGCCGGCCTCGTCGTGGTCGTCGCGGCCACGCAACCCGACATGGCGCTGGCCGGGCCTCTCGGCGTCGCGGCATGGATCGTGATCGCCGTGGTCACGCTCGTCCTGGTGCTGACCGGACAGTTCCGCACGCAGCCCGAGCTCGCCGACGCGCAGGGGCGTCTGCTCTCGCCGCCGCGGTCTTGACGGGCCGGGGCGGCGGGGGTTGGCTGAGGTCATGGATTCCTCTCCTGCAGCCTGGTCCCTGACCGACTCGTTCCTCGCCGACACGCTCGTCGGTCCTGATGCCCCACTCGAGGCGGCGCTCGCCGCACAGCGTGCTGCCGGTCTGCCCGCGATCGAAGTCGCGCCCGTGGCGGGAAAGCTCCTCAACCTGCTGGTGCGCATCAGCGGCGCGCGCCGCGTGCTCGAGATCGGCACGCTCGGCGGCTACTCCACGATCTGGCTCGCGCGTGCTGTCGGTCCGGAAGGGCGGGTGGTGACGGTCGAGGCAGAGTCCGACAATGCGATGCTCGCGCGCGCGAGCATCGATGCCGCGGGTGTGGGCGACCGCGTGGACATCCGGATCGGGCGCGGCGCGGAGGTGCTGCCCACACTCGTCGGCGGCTTCGATCTGGTGTTCATCGACGCCGACAAGGAATCCAACACCATCTACCTCGACTGGGCGGCGAAGCTCGGCCACCCCGGCACCGTGATCGTGCTGGACAACATCGGGCGCGACGGTGAGATCGTCCGTGACGACACCGCCGACTCCAAGGTGATCGGCACGCGGGAGGGACTCCGGATGCTGGGGGAGGACCCGCGGTTCGACGCCACGGCGTTGCAGACCGTGGGTGCGAAGGGGTGGGACGGCTTCGCGATAGCTGTCGTCGTCTGACCGACGTCGTCCCGTCCGGCGCCTCTCTGAAGCCGTCGGACGGCGGGCTAGACTGGGCGCGGATCGACGACGCTCCACACCACGTTTTCCCCCTGAGCAAGGAGCACATCAGTGGCACTGATCGAGGCTGTAGGCGCACGCGAGATTCTCGACTCGCGCGGTAACCCGACCGTCGAGGTGGAGGTCCTCCTCGACGACGGCATCGTGCAGCGGGCCGCCGTCCCGTCCGGGGCATCCACCGGCGCGTTCGAGGCGTACGAGCTCCGCGACGGCGACAAGAGCCGCTACGGAGGAAAGGGTGTGCTCAAGGCCGTCGAGGCCATCATCGACGAGCTGGGCCCGGCGATCGAGGGCGTCGAGGCGAGCGAGCAGCGCATCGTCGACGAGATCCTGATCGAGGTCGACGGCACCGACAACAAGAAGCGCGTCGGCGCCAACGCCATCCTCGGCGTCAGCCTCGCGGTCGCCAAGGCCGCCGCCGACTCGGCCGACCTGCCGCTGTTCCGCTACCTGGGCGGCCCGAACGCGCACGTGCTGCCCGTTCCGCTGTTCAACGTCATCAACGGCGGCGAGCACGCCGACAACGGCATCGACATGCAGGAGTTCTTCCTGGCTCCGATCGGCGCCGAGACGTACTCCGAGGCCCTGCGCTGGGGCGTCGAGACCTACCACGTGCTGCGTGCCGAGCTGAAGGCCGCCGGCTACGCGACCGGTCTCGGCGACGAGGGCGGCTTCGCCCCCGACCTGCCCAGCAACCGCGAGGGTCTGGACTTCCTGGTGAAGGCGATCGAGAAGGCCGGCTTCACGCCGGGCACCGACATCGCCCTCGGCCTCGACGTCGCGGCGACCGAGTTCTTCACGGACGGCGTGTACCGCCTCGACAACAAGGACTGGGACGCCGCCGCGCTCACCGAGTACTACGTCGGCCTGGTCAACGACTTCCCGATCGTCACGATCGAAGACGCGCTCGCCGAGGACGACTGGGACAACTGGAAGCACCTCACCGACGCTCTGGGCTCCAAGGTCCAGCTGGTCGGCGACGACCTGTTCGTCACCAACCCGCAGCGCCTCGCCGACGGGATCGAGCGCGGCGTCGCCAACTCGCTGCTCGTGAAGGTCAACCAGATCGGCACGCTCACCGAGACGTTCGACGCGGTCAGCCTCGCGCAGCGCTCCGGCTACACGGCGATGCTCTCGCACCGCTCGGGCGAGACCGAGGACACCACGATCGCCGACCTGGTGGTCGCCACGAACGCGGGTCAGATCAAGGCGGGTGCGCCTGCGCGCAGCGAGCGCGTCGCGAAGTACAATCAGCTTCTGCGCATCGAGGAGGAGCTGGGTGATGCCGCGGTCTTCGCGGGTCGTTCGGCGTTCCCGCGCTACCGGGCCTGAGCGCCGCTGAGACACACGATGAACCGCCGGCGCGGATGCGGGAAACCCCGCCGCGCAGCGGTCTGACGAAGGAGGAGCCGTGGCACGACGACCGGCTCCTCCTTCGCCGTCTCCGGCGCCGAAGGGGCAGCGGCCCGTGGGGTCGACGACCCCGAAGGCGTCTTCGACGACCAGATCTGCCGCGAAGCCGTCCCGCGCGCGTGGCGGCGCGAGTGCCAGGGTCGATGTACGGGAATGGACAGCGGGCATCCGCCTGTCCGCGTTCTCCGTGATCATGCTCTCCCTGGTGGTCCTCGGCGCCTGGGTGCTGGTCCCGACGCTCGGCACCTTCATCGATCAGCGACAGAAGATCGCGGCGCTCGAGGCCTCGGTGCAGGTGAGCGAAGCGGAGATCGCGGCGCTCGTCTCCGAACGAGAGCGCTGGAACGACCCGGCGTACATCACGACCCAGGCCCGCGAGCGTCTCTACTACGTCAAACCCGGCGAGGTCGTCTACCTGATCGACAACGACCTCGATCCCTCGGCTCTGCCGCGCGAGCAGGAGCCCGTCAGCGACACACTCGAGGAGAAGCCCTCCGACTGGATGCCGCAGCTGCTGAAGACCCTCGTCTCGACGGGGCTGAGCGGCACGGCTGCCGTCGCTCCCTGACGACCGGCTCGGAGCATCCTCCCGGGCGGCTCCCCTACGCTGGAGGGGTGACCACGCCGCCGTTCCCCGCCCCCACGCCCGCCGAGCTCGCTGTCGTATCGGCCCAGCTCGGTCGTCCCGCTCGCGGCGTCGTCGGCATCGCGGCCCGGTGCACCTGCGGCAACCCGACAGTGGTCGCGACGACTCCGCGCCTTCCGGACGGCACGCCGTTCCCGACGTTCTATTACCTGACGCATCCTGCGGCCACGGCTGCGATGTCGACTCTGGAAGCCACGCAGGTGATGCCGGAGCTCGCGGCGCTCCTCACCGACGACGAGGACGTGGCTGCGGCCTACCTCGCCGCCCATGAGGCGTATCTCGCCGACCGGGCGCAGTTCGGTGACGTCTCCGAGATCGACGGCATCTCGGCAGGAGGCATGCCCACGCGCGTGAAGTGCCTGCATGCGCTGGCAGGACATGCGCTCGCCGCGGGGCCCGGCGTGAACCCGATCGGCGACGCTGCCCTGGCGCGGTCGTCCTGGTCGCCGATGGTCTGCCGGTGCGAAGACCCCGGTGCGGCGACGCGTGATGAGTCGGCGCCCTCGGCATGACCGCGCGTCGGACGCTGCGCAGCGCTGCCGCCATGGTGGTGGTGGCAGCGTCCGTCGCGCTCCTCGGCGCGTCGGCGACGCCGCCGCCGATCCCGGATGATCCGGCGGATCCGACGCGCGCGGCGGAGTACTGGCTCGACGGCGCGAGGATCCGGGAGGCGTGGCAGACCACGCGCGGAGAAGGCGTCACGATCGCGGTGATCGACACGGGTATCGGCAAGGTGCCCGGGGTGTTCGGCGATGCGGTGGTCGGCGGCACCGATGTGTCCGGAGCCGGCACACCGGACGGCCGCACGCCGCTCGGCGCGATCGACGGGAACCACGGATCGTGGGTGGCCTCGCTCGCCGCAGGCCGTGGCGCAGCGGACGGCACCGGCATGATCGGGGTGGCTCCGGAGGCCGATCTGCTGTCGATCTCGGTCGGATTCGGCGCCGCCGCAGCCGTACCCTTCACGGAGCAGGTCGCCAAGGGCATGCGCTGGGCCGTCGACAACGGCGCCGACATCATCAATCTCTCGTTCACGACGAACACGCTCGACTGGGACGAGAGCTGGGACGACGCGTTCCTCTATGCGTTCGAGCACGACGTCGTGGTGGTGGTCGCGGCGGGGAACCGCGGGAGCGGCACGAACATCATCGGCGCGCCCGCGACGATCCCCGGGGTGCTCACGGTGGGCGGCGTCGACCAGACGGGCACCGCGAGCGTCGAGGCGTCCACCCAGGGCATCACGATCGGGATCTCGGCACCCAGCGAGGGACTGCTCGGCGTCTCCGCCGACGGCGAGGTCGCGAGATGGCGCGGCACCAGCGGAGCTGCTCCGATCGTCGCGGGCGTCGCGGCTCTGATCCGCTCCGCCCACCCCGACATCAAGGCGATCGACGTCATCAACCGCATCATCAAGACGGCGATCCCGGTGCCGGACGCGATCAAGCCCCAGGACCCGCTCTACGGGTACGGACTCGTCGACGCGGCAGCCGCGATCTCCGCCGACGTCGCACCCGTGAGCGTCAACCCGATGGGGGACCTGGCCGAGTGGATCCGATTCTTCCGTCGAGCGGATGCGGAGCCCGAGCCGGAGCCGGTGCCCACGACGACGCCGGTCGCCGTGCCGCCTCTTCCGGCGGCCGACGCGCCGAGCGAGCCCGGTTCCCCGTTGCTTCCCAGCGCGGATTCACTGCGCTACGGTACCCTGCCGCTCATCGCGCTCACTCTGCCTGGTATCCTGATAGCGCTTGGCGTCACCGCAGCTGCCCGGCGCATCCGATCGGCGCGCGTTCCCGTACGCCAAATTCCCGACTCCGAGGAGTAGTTCTTCTGTGCCTCAGAACAGCACTGTGCCCAAGATCCTGATCGTCGGCGGAGGGTACGCAGGTTTCTACACCGCGTGGAAGCTCGAGAAGCACCTGCGCAAGGGCGAGGCCGACGTCACCATGGTCGACCCGCTGCCCTACATGACGTACCAGCCGTTCCTCCCCGAGGTCGCCGCCGGTTCCATCGAGGCCAGGCACTCGGTGGTCGCGCACCGCCGTCACCTCAAGCGCACCAACGTCATCACCGCCAAGGTGACGAACATCAACCATGCGCAGAAGGTCGCCACGATCACACCCCCGGTGGGTGACTCGTATGAGTTCGCGTACGACCAGATCGTCGTCACCGCCGGCGCCGTCTCCCGCACCTTCCCCATCCCGGGCATCGCCGACAACGCGATCGGGCTGAAGACGATCGAGGAGGCCGTCGCGATCCGCGACAAGGTCATGTCGAACTTCGACAAGGCGGCGTCGCTGCCTGCCGGCCCCGAGCGCGACCGTCTGCTCTCCGTCGTCGTCGTCGGCGGCGGATTCGCGGGTATCGAGGTGTTCGCCGAGTTGCGCTCGCTCGCCTCCTCCCTCGTCGGCAAGTACCCGCAGCTGAGCTTCGAGGACACGCACTTCCACCTCATCGAGGCGATGGGCCGCATCATGCCCGAGGTGTCGCTGAAGACCAGCGAGTGGGTCCTCAAGGACCTGGCGAAGCGCGGCGCCAACGTGCACCTCGACACCCAGGTCACGGGTGCCATCGACGGCAACGTCGAGCTCTCCACCGGCGAGGTCATCCCGACCGACGTCATCGTCTGGACGGCCGGGGTCATGGCCAACCCGACCGTCGTGCGCGGCGGTGACCTCCCCGTCGAGGAGCGCGGCCGCATCCAGACCCGTGCAGACCTCCGCGTCGGCACCCCGAGGAGTTCGTCGAAGGCGCCTGGGCGGCCGGTGACGTCTCGGCTGTCCCCGACCTCTCGGGTGGTGGCGTCGGCGGCTTCTGCGTGCCGAACGCCCAGCACGCCGTTCGTCAGGCGAAACTCCTCGCGAAGAACCTCGTGGCCGTCCTCCGTGGCGAGAACCCCAAGGAGTACTTCCACAAGAACCTCGGCGCCGTCGCGGGTCTCGGCCTGTACAACGGCGTCTTCCAGTCCGGCAAGATCGCCCTCAAGGGCTTCGTCGCCTGGGTCGCGCACCGCGGCTACCACGGTCTCGCGATGCCGACGTGGGAGCGCAAGTTCCGCGTCATCTGGGGCTGGTGGAACAACCTGTGGCTCGGTCGCGACCTGGTGAACCTCGAGACGGTGCAGAACCCGCGCTACGTCTTCGAGGAGTTCGCCGCTCGTCCCCGTCCGGCCGCGCCGGCGACGCCCGCTGCGGATGCTGCTCCGGCCACGAAGGCAGAGCCTGTCGCGAAGAAGCCTGCGGCGAAGGCTGCGCCTGCGGCTGCGGCCGAGGACGTCGCGAAGAAGCCCGTCGCGAAGAAGCCTGCGGCGAAGAAGGCTTCCGCCTCGAAGGCCGCTGAGCCCGCGGAGGCTGCTGCCAAGTAGTCGTCCACGACGCACCTCGAGATCGGCCCCGGAGCGCACTGCGCCCGGGGCCGATCGTCGTTCCGGCGGCGCGTCTCCGAGGCGACGCACAGGTGGGATCGGTAACGTCACCGGTGCAAGGGGAGTATTCCCGTCTGCAGCGTCGTCGTCATTACGAGCATGAGAACGTGCTCCGGCCCGCTGGCCCGCGAGGGTGGAAGAGACCTGGCACCCGCACTGCGGGTCGCCGAGAAACCCCTGCCGTCGTCCTGGCGCCATGGATCCCGGTGGCTCGCCCCACGAAAGGGACACCATGGGAAAGCTCTCCCGCCTGATGGGCATCGCCTCCGACGCACTCGAGAAGAGCTCCGGGCGCGGCTCGCACTCGTCGGACGGAGCCCGGTCGACGGACTGGAGCGGGATGCTCCGCGGCGCCGTCGATGCCGTCCGTGGGCAGGGCGAGCCGTCCGATCGGCGACCTCCGGCGTCAAGCGACCCGTATGCGCCACCCGCCGCACCGGGGGAGCGGTCGCGCTCCACGTACACGGCAGCGCCTGTCGCCGACGGGTATGCGCCTCCGGCACCAGGGACGTCACGGAACGCGCAGACCGCGACCGACGTCGACCGGGCGGCGATCGCCCGCTACGACTACCTGCTTCGGACGGCGGATCCGCAGCGCGTCGAGCAGATCCACCGCGAGGCGTTCGCGCGCCTGACTCCGGAACAGCGCGCGCTCGTCGAAGCCCGCATGCGGCAGGAGTTCGAGCCGGGCGAGCGTCCGCGGTCCTCGTCGCCGGATGACCTGGCCCGTGCCGCCGGGCGCGCAGAGGCCATGAAGCCCGGCCGGATGCGTGGTCTGCTGTCGCGGGCACGGGGCGCAGGTGCCGGGGGTGCTGCGGTCGCCGCCGGTGGCGCGGCCGTCGGAATGCTCGGAGTCGTGGCCGGGGAGCAGTCCTCAGCAGCGTCGCAGGACCTCTGCTGGAGCAGGCGGCGAACATCGGCGTCGACTTCGGCGCGCTGGCGGAGGGCGTCGACGTCGAGTCGTTGGCCGCCGGCATCGATGTCGAGTCGCTCGCGGGCGGGGCCGGGGATCTGATGGGATCAGCCGGGAAGCGGTGTCGGGAATCGGCGATGCGGCGAGCGGGTGGGGTGAGCGGCTCGGCGACCTCGGGATACCCGGGCTCGGCGACATCTTCGGGCGCTGATCGATGAGCCTCGCCAGCACCGCCGACCACGGGTTCACGGGCCTCACCGGCTTCGCCGCCGACGTCCTGACCGCCCTCGGCGATGTCGGGGTCGGCGTCCTCGTGTTCCTCGAGGTTCTGATCCCACCCATCCCGAGCGAGGTCGTCCTGCCGTTCGCGGGGTACCTGAGCCAGAGCGGAGATCTGCACCTCGGCTGGCTGATCTTCTGGAGCACCCTTGCCTCCTGGCTCGGGGCCCTGCTGCTCTACGGCCTCGGAGCGGCGATCGGTATGAAGAGGGCGGTGCGGCTGCTGGCCGCGACACGACTGGTGAGTCGGTCCGACTTGGAGCGGGGGTCCGACTGGTTCGTCCGCAGCGGCGGCTGGACGGTGCTCGTCGGGCGCATGGTGCCAGGGGTGCGCAGCCTCATCTCGATCCCGGCCGGCGCATCCCGCATGAACCTGATCACCTTCAGCGTGTATACGGTCATCGGCAGCGGTGCGTGGAACACGCTGCTCATCGGCGTCGGGGCGGCTCTGGGCACACAGCACGAACAGCTGGAGCACTACCTCGGCTATCTCGACTACGTCGTGTACACGGCGATCGCCGTCGCACTCGTGGTCCTGGTCGTGCGACGCGTGCGGGAGGCGGCGGGCGCGAAGAAGGCTCTCACCGAGCAGGAGGACTGAGGGACCGGGGCGACTTGGCGCCGTGTCTCGCCGCCTCCACCGGGTGCCCCCGCTGGGACTCGAACCCAGACTGAAGCGATTTTAAGTCGCCTGCCTCTGCCATTGGGCTACGGGGGCCGCGCCGCCAGCCTATCGCCGCGCTGCAGGTGCGACCCGGTGCCGCGGGACGTGATCCGGAATACGAGGAGGCCTTAGGGTGGGGGAGTGCTCGACCTCATCGATGAACTGAGCCCCGTCCACGGTGCGTCCTCTGTTGCTCCCGAGTGGGAGGACCCGGCTCGCTACTGGCCGCGCCTCTCGGCCGCCACCGGGCACCTGCCTGCGCCCGTCGCGGTGATCGACCGCGACGCCCTCCGTTACAACGCCATGGACCTCCTGGTCCGTGCAGGCGGTCTCCCCATCCGCGTGGCATCGAAGTCGGTGCGTGTCCGTGCCGTGCTCGATGCGGTGCTGAAGCTCCCGGGATTCCGCGGGATCCTCGCGTTCACGCTCGAAGAGGCACTCTGGCTCGCAGAGACGCACGACGACATCGTGATCGGGTACCCGACCGTGGACCGGGCGAGCCTCGAGCGGTTGTTCGCCGACGAACAGGCGGCGCAGCGCATCACCCTGATGGTCGACGACCTCGTGCACCTCGACCTGATCGACAGCGTCGCCGGTCCGTCGGCACGCCCCGAGATCCGTGTCGCGATCGACGTGGACGCCTCGTGGCGCTCGTCCCTCCTCGGGCACATCGGCGTGCGTCGATCAGCGCTCTTCAGCCCGGGGAGGTCGCGGCCTTCGCCAGGAAGGTCGTCGCGCGACCGGGATTCCGCCTCGTCGGTCTGCAGATGTACGACGCGCAGATCGCGGGGCAGGGCGACGATGCCGGCGCGGACGCCCCGCTGATCCGCATGGTGCAGGCGCGATCGCGGAACGAGTTGCGCGATCGGCGGGCGCACATCGTCGGGGCGGTCACCGCGATCGCGCCGATGGAGTTCCTCAACGGCGGCGGCACGGGGTCGCTCGAGTTCACGGGCAGCGACGAGTCGCTCACCGAGGCGAGCGCCGGCAGCGGTCTTCTGGGCGGGCACCTCTTCGACGGATACCGTTCGTTCCGCCCGGCTCCGGCCTCCGCTTTCGCCTTCGATGTCGTGCGACGCCCGGCGGTCGACATCGCCACGGTGCTCGGTGGAGGGTGGATCGCGTCCGGCCCCCGGTCGCTTCCCGTCAGCCCCTGCCGGTCTGGCCCGCGGGGCTGCGGACGCTCCCGCGCGAAGCGGCGGGCGAGGTGCAGACCCCGCTGCAGGGTCCCGCGGCCACGTCGCTCGGCGTGGGGATCGTGTCTGGTTCCGACACGCCAAGAGCGGCGAGCCCGCGGAGCGGATCGACCGGTATCACCTGGTATCGGGGGAGCAGGTCATCGACGAACTCCCGACGTATCGCGGCGAGGGAAAGGCGTTCCTGTGACGAGAATCGGCGGCTCCTGGCAGAACTGGGGCCGATCCGCCTCGGTTCGTCCGGTGCGTGTGGAGCGTCCGCGGAGTCCCGAGGGGGTGCAGCGGGCCGTGATCGCAGCGGTCAAGCACGGCCTCACCGTGAAGGCCGTCGGCGCGGGGCACAGCTTCACGGGAATCGCGGTCGCGCCCGGGGTCCTGCTCGAGCTCGACGACCTGCAGGGCCTCGTCTCGGCGGATGCCGCCACAGGGCGTGTGACACTGCTCGCCGGTACGCGGCTGCATCGCATCCCGGGGCTGCTGGCGCCCTACGGACTCGCGATGGAGAACCTCGGCGACATCGACCGGCAGTCCATCTCCGGCGCGATCTCGACCGGTACCCACGGCACCGGGGCGGCGTTCGGCGGCCTGGCGACCCAGGTGGTCGGGGTGACGATGGTCACGGCCGCCGGGGAGTTCCTCCGCATCGACGACGAACACGAGAGCGGGCTGCTTCCGGCAGTGGCTCTCGGACTCGGCGCACTCGGCATCATCGTCGAGGTGACTCTGCAGTGCGTACCCGCCTTCGTGATGCACGCGATCGACGAACCGGCGCCGTTGGACGACGTGCTCGAGACGCTCGACGAGCGCGTCGCCGGAGCCGACCATTTCGAGTTCTACTGGTTCCCGCACACCGACGTCGCTCTGACGAAGCGTCAGACGCGTCTGCCGGAGTCGACCGTGCGTCGGCCGCTTCCGGTCATCGGGCGCTGGATCGATGAGACGTTGCTGTCCAACGGCGTGTACCGCGCGGTGTGCGCTGCCGGGCAGGTCGCTCCGGCGATCACACCGCCCTTCAGCCGTCTCGCGGTGAAGCTCACCGGGGATCGCGAGTACACCGAGCGTTCGCACCGCGTGCTCATCCAGAGCAGGACGGTGCGCTTCCGTGAGATGGAGTATGCGCTCCCGGTCGAGAACGTCGTGCCCGCCTTCCAGGCGGTCCGCGCCCTCATCGCCCGCCGCGGATGGCGGATCGAGTTCCCGATCGAGGTGCGTTTCGCGGCCGAAGACGACCGTTGGTTGTCGACCGCCTACGGGCGCGCGAGCGCGTACATCGCCGTGCACCGCTATTGGCGCGCGGACCCGACCGAGTACTTCGGCGCCGTGGAGGAGATCATGCTCGAGTTCGGCGGACGCCCGCACTGGGGCAAACTCCACACGCTGACGGAGGAGACGCTGCGCGATCGCTATCCGCGGTTCGGGGACTTCGTCGCATTGCGCGACCGCCTCGATCCCGACCGGCGATTCGCGAACCGCTATCTCGAGCGGGTCCTCGGCTCGTGATCCGAGAGGGCACGATACCCGTCGCGCGCGCCCAGTCCACGTGCAGGGTGCGCGTCTAGGATGAGAGAAACACGAGGAAGGGTGGGCCTCTGATGGAATGGCTCGTGCCGGTACTGATCGTTGTCGGAGTGATCCTGCTCGCCGGCATCTATCTGTGGGCCACGTACAACTCGCTGGTGCAGCTGAAGGTGCGCGTCGACGAGGCGTGGAGCGGCATCACCGTGCAGCTCAAGCGACGGGCCGACCTCATCCCGAACCTCATCGAGACGGTCAAGGGCTACGCCTCCCATGAGAAGGCCGTGTTCGAGAACGTGACCCGTGCACGGGCCGAGACGCTGTCGGCAGGCGGTCCGGGGGAGGCGGGCATCGCGGAAGGGCACCTCCAGCAGGCCCTGCGCAGTCTTTTCGCGGTCGCCGAGGCGTACCCGCAGCTTCAGGCGAGCACGAACTTCCTCCAGGTGCAGCAGGCTCTGGTCGACACGGAAGACAAGATCCAGGCCGCGCGCCGGTTCTACAACGGTGGTGTGCGCGAGCTCAACACAAAGATCAAGGTCTTTCCGAACAACCTCTTCGCCAAGGGCCTCGGCTTCACTGAGCGCGAGTTCTTCGAGGTCGCCGACAGCAGCGCGATCTCCGAGCCTCCGCGGGTGCAGTTCTGACGCGACGCGCTCTCACCACGAGGTGAGGACCAGGTCGTCATCCGTGAAGGACACGTCTCCGCGCACGCTCCACGACGTCGTCCGATACGTCGTGCTTCGTTCCGCGTCGTCCTGACCGGTCCCGCTCACCGTGGCGACCAGCACACCCCCGACCGCATCGAAGCCGTCGTCTGACAGTGTGAGCACGGGTAGCTGCTCCACGCGATAACGGATCTCGGAGACCGACCGGAACTCCGTCCCCCAGGGGATCCGTATGCCGCAGCCCTCCGGCATCGTCTCGGCCGGCTCCGTGCAGGCGGCGAGCTGTGCGTCGAGCGTCTTCTGCGCCGCCGTCGTGGCCTCGAGACGCAGCGTGCTCTCGACGTCGACCTCCGCGGATCCGCCGGGCAGCGCGACCACCGTCCCCCGTCCATCGAGCAGTCGTGATGGTGCAGCCGCGACCTCATAGGCCGCGGGCAGGAGAAGCGTTTCTTCGCCCACCGGAACCGTCTGGTCGCCGATGGTCACGAACGAGCCGATCCTCGCCGTGGCCGTCACGGCGCCCATTCCGGAGGCGTCCACAATCCAACGTCCGCTCGCGGGCACGAGGGTCAGCGCGGCGGCGTGCTCGTCTCCACCCAGTCGGAACGTGATCTCGGCGGTCACGCGCTGTCCGGGCGCGCCGTCGGCCTCGCTGACCGACGTCACCGCGGCATCCTCGATGTGAGCGCTCGCGTGAGCGAACGCATCGAGCGCCGTCGGGGATGCGTCGACGCCCGTGTCCTCCACGGCGGAGGGATCCCCTGATTCGAGAGCGTGCAGATAGCCCAGGGCGGCTTCCTGCGGCGTCGGTGAGCGCGTGGCCGCGAACCAGATCCCCGCACCGGCCGCGATCGCCGCGACACCCGCCGCAGCCCCGATCAGCGCCCACCGACGTCGACTCATGGGGCGGTCTCCCGCGCGTGCAGGTGTCGGTGCACGGAGGTGGTGGCGTGTGCCGTCAGAGCCGCATGCAGCGCCGCCGTCGCATCGCCCCAGCCGGAGACCGACACATGTTCGAGGCCCTGCCATGCCGCAGCGAGGGCGAGCTCGCTCGCGATGGCCTCGGCGTCGCCGGGACGCGCCTGCGGCTCCCACCATGCGGACTGCACCTGCAACGTCGCGGTCGCGCGGTCGGCCTTGAGATCGACGCGTGCCGCGATCCTGTCTCCCACCAGCACCGGGAGCGAGTAATAGCCGTACTTGCGCTTCTCGGCGGGCACGTAGATCTCGATGCGATAGTCGAGGTCGAACACCCGGAGTGCGCGGTCGCGGAACCAGACCACCGGATCGAACGGGGTCAGGACGGCGGCCGTCCCGACCCTCCGGGGAAGGACCGCTTCGTGGTGCCGCCAGGCGGCGAGCGGACGGCCGCCACGCTCCCAGCCACGCACGTGCACGGGGTGGAGCTCGCCTGCATCGACGAGATCGGCGATCGACCGGGCGACCGCCGCTCTGTCGCGGATCCGGTAGTAGTCGGCCAGGTCGGCTTGCGTTGCGACGCCGCTCGAGCGGGCCGCGCGGCGGGTCAACTCCCGGATCGCATCCGCGCGGGAGATCTCCTTCGAGCGGATGCCCTCGGGGATGACCTGCTCGGCGAGCGCATACGTCCGTTCGAAACCCTTGCGTCCGCTGACGGCGACATCGCCGGTCCGCCAGAGGTGCTCGAGTGCGAGCTTGACCTCGTCCCAGTCCCACCAGGTTCCGCGCTCTCGGGGACATCGACGCGGAGGTCAGCCGGCCGCAGCGGACCCCGGGCGCGCAGTTCGTCCTGCACCCACTGCACCGTCCGAGCGTTGGTGCTCATCCACGAGTCCGCGTCGGTCCACTTCCGCCGGAAGTCGTCCATGCGGAACCGCCACAGCGGCCAGTCGGCGACCGGGATGAACGTCGCTTCGTGAGCGAGGTACTCGACGTAGTGCGTGGTGCGGGAGAGGAAGACCCGGTCGAGGAGCGCCGGCTCGTACGCGCCCAACCGCGAGAAGAGCGGCAGGTAGTGCGAACGGGCGAACACGTTGACGGAATCGATCTGGAGCACCCCGAGGCGGTCCATCACCCGGTGGACGTGACGTGCGGTGACAGTCGAGGGGCGGGCGCGCGTGAAACCCTGAGCGGCCAGCGCGATGCGGCGCGCCTGAGTCGAGCTGAGGGTGTCGGTCACGTCGCCAGGGTATCTCCGGCCGCCGACATCGTCATGTTCGATGAAGGATGCGTCGAACGGCATACGGCTTGACCGTAGACTTGGGCGATGAGCGAGGACCAGCGACCCCGGCTGCGAGATCTCTTCCGTCCGCGCCCGGTCTCCACCGACCGCACCGTGACGACCGAGGCCGACGAGGCAGTGCCTCTGCCGCTGCGGATAACGGCGGGCTATGCCTGGCGCCTGCTCCTGATAGCGGCGGCGATCGGCGTCTTCATCTGGCTGGTCATGCTGCTGAAGCTCCTGGTCATCCCGCTGATGGTCGGCATCCTGATCACCGCCCTCCTGTGGCCCGCGTTCTCCTGGATGCTGCGGCGCGGGTTCCCGCGTTGGCTGGCGATCGCGATCTCCTGATCGGCACGGCGGCGATCGTCACCGGGCTGATGTGGCTCGTGGTCTGGCAGGTGCGCGCGCAGCTGCCCGATGTCCAGGCGCGCTCGACCGAGGCCTTCGACCAGTTCCAGGTGTGGTTGCACGAGGGGCCGCTGAGCCTCTCCGACACGCAGATCGCCGATTACGTGCAACAGGGGCTCGACTTCCTCACCGAGCAGACGCAGGCGCTCTGGACCGGCGCTCTGGCCATCGGGACGACCGTCGGCCACGTCGCCACCGGCGCGCTGCTGTCGCTGTTCATCCTCATCTGCCTCCTGGCCGACGGCGCCGGCATCTGGCGCTGGACCGTCAAGATCTTCCCGCGCAAGGCGCGGCCGGCTGTCGACGGCGCCGCCCGCAACGGGTGGACCACGATCGTGAACTACGCGCGGACACAGCTCTTCGTCGCGACCATCGACGCGATCGGCATCGGGCTCGGGGCCTTCCTCCTGCAGGTGCCCCTCGCGCTCCCGGTCGCCGTCTTGGTCTTCCTCGGCTCCTTCATCCCGATCGTGGGTGCCGTGGTCACCGGAGCCGTGGCGGTGTTCCTCGCGCTCGTCTACAACGGTCCCTGGATCGCCCTGTGGATGCTCGTCGTCGTGCTGGCGGTCCAGCAGATCGAGGGGCACATCCTGCAGCCGATCATGATGGGCTCCGCCGTCAAGGTCCATCCTCTCGCCGTCGTCCTCGTGGTCGCCGGTGGAGCGATGATCGCCGGCATCCCCGGCGCCCTCTTCGCCGTTCCGTTGGCGGCCTTCGTCAACGTCGCGGCCGTGACCATCAGCTCGGGGTCGTGGCGCACGGGCGCCGGTCCGAGCGGCGACCTTATCTGGAGCACAGTTCCGCGCGAGCGGAGACGGAGGAATCGATGAGCGCAGTCCCCAGCCTGACCGAGTTCGAGCACGCTGCTCAGAGTCTGGCTGAGGTGATCTCGCACACGCCGACGCTGCCGTCGCGAGCCCTCTCCGACATCCACGGCGGACCCGTCGTGTTGAAGATGGAGAACCTTCAGCGCACAGGCTCCTTCAAGATCCGCGGCGCGGCCTACCGGCTCTCGCGTCTGAGCGCCGAGGAGCGGTCGCGGGGTGTGGTCGCGGCGTCGGCAGGAAACCACGCTCAGGGAGTCGCCCTCGCGGCACAGGCGCTCGGCATCCCCGCCACGATCTTCATGCCGCTCGGCGTCCCGGTCCCCAAGCTCCCTCGCCACCCGCGGGTACGGGGCCGAGGTGGTGCTGGAGGGGAGACGGTCGCGACCTCGCTCCGTCTCGCCGCCGAGTTCGCCGACCGCACGGGCGCGGTGCTGATCCACCCGTTCGACCACCGCGATGTCGTGATCGGTCAGGGAACCCTCGGACTCGAACTGCTGGAGGACGCCCCCGACGTCGACACGGTGGTGTTGGGTATCGGCGGTGGCGGGCTCATCGCCGGTGTCGCCGCAGCGGTCAAGGCGCGAGCCGCCGAACTCGGGCGCACGGTCCGGATCATCGGAGTCCAGGCCGAGAACGCCGCGGCGGTGCCTCCGTCGCTGGCGGCCGGTGAGCCTGTCGACATCGTCACGCGTCCGACGATCGCCGACGGCATCCTGGTCGCGCGCCCCGGCGACATCCCGTTCGACATCATCAAGGATCTCGTCGACGAGGTCGTCACGGTCTCCGACGACGATCTGGCGCGCGCGATCCTCATCCTGCTGGAGCAGGCGAAGGTCGTGGTGGAGCCGGCGGGCGCGGCAGGGGTCGCGGCGATCCTCGCCGGCAAGGTGTCGGGGCCGGGGACCACGATGGCCGTCCTGTCGGGCGGGAACATCGATCCGCTGCTGCTGCAGCGCGTGGTCTCGCACGGCCTCGCGGCCTCGGGCAGATATCTCACCATCCGGATCCCGCTGCCCGACCGCCCCGGGCAGCTCGCCCGCGTCTCCGAACTCATCGCCGAGGCCGGCGCGAACGTGATCGAGGCCATGCACACGCGGCACGGCCACGGGCTCCAGATCAGTGACGTCATCCTCGAACTCAGCGTCGAGACACGTGGTCCCGAGCACTCCGAGCACACGCTCGACACGCTGCGTCGGGCCGGTTTCGAGCCCATCCTCGTCCCGGACTGAATCTCAGCGCCGCACGTGAAAGCGCCCCCTCGTCCGCGCGGATGAGGGGGCGCTTTCGCATGCGTCTCAGCCCGTGTAGGTCTCGACCTTCACGATCTCGACGCTGATGTCGCGTCCGTTCGGCGCCTCGTACGACGACTTCTCGCCGACCTTCAGGCCGAGGATCGCCTGGCCGAGCGGGCTGGCCTCGCTGTAGACGTCGAGGTCGCTGCCGACGGCGATCTCGCGGCTGCCGAGGAGGAAGACCTCTTCTCCGCCCGCGACGACGGCGGTGACGACCGTGCCGGGCTCGACGATCCCACGGCTCGCGGGAGCTTCACCGACCTTGGCGGTCTTCAGCAGACCCTCGAGCGTGCGGATGCGGGCTTCCTGCTTGCCCTGCTCGTCCTTCGCGGCGTGGTACCCGCCGTTCTCCTTGAGGTCGCCTTCTTCGCGGGCCGCCTCGATGCGCTTGGCGATCTCGTCGCGGCCGACGGTCGACAGGTGCTCCAGCTCGGCGACGAGCCGGTCATACGCTTCCTGCGTGAGGAAGGGAACCTGAGCATCGGTGGACATGACGAAGCTCCTTCTTTCCGGATCCCTCCGACGTGCTGCGGGGGATATGCCAAGACGCCCCGGCACGGTGCCGGGGCGTCGTCTGTCTGGCACGAGTCTAGGCGACCCAGCAGGCGTTCACCAAACCTGTCGTCGCCTCCGACACGGTCGGGATGGTCACGGAACGTGCCTGCGAGTGGCTGTCTCCGGCCTCGATCTCGACGATCTTCCAGCCGACGACGCCGAACTCCTCATCGAGCGCCTCGAGGGCGCAGACGACGGCCTTGCCCTGCACGCCGGTGACCTGGAAGCTCACATCGACGGAGTGCTCGTCGACGAGCGTGAAGCCCAGGTCGTCGGCATCGACGGAGCTCATCGACTGGGCGACGGTCATCCAGCCGAACGCGCCGACCAGGAGCAGGGCCACGGCGCCGCCGATGATCCAGGGCGTCCGCCGCCGTCGGGTTCGGCCATAGCGTTCATCGAGCTCTTGCGCGGTCGTCACAGGGGGGGGTCTTCCGGTCGTTAGGCTGGTGGTTACCAGGTTATGCGACCTGAGTACGAAAGGCCGATTCATGCTCTCTCTGACCGAGACTCCGATGCCGACGCCCAGCATGACGGTGGATCCGGTTTCCGTCACTCCGGGGTTCGTCGGCTTCGCCGCGATCGTCCTGGTCGTGATCGCGGTGATCCTGCTGATCTGGGACATGAACCGACGCATCCGCCGGGTCCGTTATCGCGACGAGGTCCGCGAGGAGCTCGACGCGGAGGAAGCGGCCCGCGCCGCAGGCGAGTCCGAGGCCGGGACAGGCGCGACGGACGATCCTCGAGGGGCGACGCCGGACGACGGAGACGAAGAACCGCCCGCTCGCTGAGTTCCTCGCGCACCGGGACATCGTCGGTCGAGGAGCGCCCTCTACGGGGCGCCGAGCGATGGTGAGAGCGGAGCAAGGGCGATCAGCAGGCACGCCGTCCAGTGGCACAGGAAGGCGAGAACCGTGCACACGTGGAAGATCTCGTGGAAACCGAAATGCCCCGGCCAGGGATTCGGCTTCTTGAGCGCGTAGACGATCGCGCCGCCGGTGTAGAGGAGTCCGCCGACGATCACCAGCACCATCATCGCGACATTGGCGTCGAGCAGATCCACGATGTACATCACCGCAGCCCACCCGAGCAGCAGATACAGCGCGACGTAGAGCCAACGTGGCGCGTTGATCCAGAACACGCGGAACAGGATTCCGACCAGTGTGCCGCCCCACACCAGGCTCAGCAGCAGCACGCCCTTCGCGGGCGGCAGTGCCAGGACCGCGAGGGGTGTATAGGTGCCGGCGATCAGCAGCAGGATGTTGGCGTGATCGATCCGCTTCAGCAGCACCTTCATCTTGGGTGACCAGTCGATGCGGTGGTAGAGCGCCGAATTGCCGAACAGCAGCATGGAGGTGAGCATGAACACCGCTGCGGCCCATTTCGCCGCCGCACCCTCGGCGACGACGATCAGGATGATGCCCGCGACGACGGCGACGGGGAAGGTGGCGGCGTGGATCCAGCCGCGCCAGGTGGGTTTGATCTCGACCGCGGCGTCCACGGCCGCGGCGTCGAGCAGCGGCAGCTCGGGGATTTCGGGACCGGGGGACTCGGGTGTGCTCACGTGCTCACTCTAAGCGGATGCGCATTCCTCGCCGAGCACATATACCCAGCATCCGCACACCGTGACAAAAGTCTCGGCACGGTAGCGTAGGGAGGTGATATCACGCGAGAACCCGGTGCGAGGGCCGCTGTATCGGCTCTACACCAGTCGCCTGCGTCGCCACCTCGATCCGGCCTCGGTGCCGCACCACGTCGCGATGATGATCGACGGAAACCGACGATGGGCTCGTCAGCTCGGGTTCGCCACCCCGGCAGACGGGCATCGCGCCGGCGCGGCGAAGATGCGCGAATTCCTCGGATGGTGCGACGAACTGGGCGTACGCGTCGTCTCGCTGTATCTGCTGTCCAGCGACAACCTGCGAAAGCGCGATTCGGCGGAACTCGCCGATCTGATCGAGATCATCGCGGAACTCGCCGAAGCGCTGTCGCAGGAGGGAAACTGGCGGGTGAAACATGTGGGGCGCTCCGACATCCTGCCGCCTGAACTCGCACGGGTCCTCGCAGACGCCGAGGAACGCACGAAAGACCACAGCGGGCTGCATGTGAACCTCGCGGTCGGCTATGGCGGACGCAACGAGATCGTCGACGCCGTGCGGAGCATCATCACCAAGCACGAAGCATCCGGCGGGACCATGGAGGACCTCGCAGCCCACCTCACGCCCGAGATGATCGGCGAGCACCTGTACACGGGAGGGCAGCCGGATCCCGACCTCGTGATCCGGACGAGCGGAGAGCAGCGTCTCAGCGACTTCCTGCTGTGGCAGAGCGCGCACAGCGAGTTCTACTTCGTCGAGGCTCTGGGGCCCGATCTGCGGCAGGTCGACTTCCTCCGCGCGATACGCGACTACACGGATCGCGACCGTCGCTTCGGACGCTGAGCGGCGCACGGGGGCCACGTCAGCGTGCCACAATGACGAAATGAGCACGTTTCAGGACTATGTCGACACGTTCGACAACGAGCCCGGCTACCTGAATTGGGCGGCCTTCGGCCCATTGTCACCCTCCGTGCGCGCGGAGGTGTTCGCCGACGCCGACCTGCTCGGAAGCGGACGACCCTCGTCGCTGTCCCTTGTCGCGGAGCGGGTCGGGCAAGCACAGCAGATCATCGCCGAGCTGCTCGGCGGGGAAGCTGACGACGTCACCGTGCAGCCGTCTTCCACCCAGGGTCTCATGCATGCTCTGTACGGTCTCACCGGAACCGTCATCGCCAGCACGGCGGAATTCCCCAGCGTGAGTCTGACCGTCGAGCGGGCCGCGACAGCGACCGACCATGCGGTGAGACCCCGCTGGATCACCCCGGACGACGGGCATGTGACCGCCGACGCCGTCGTCGACGCGCTCGACGATGAGGTGGTCGCGATCGCCGTGAGCCATGTCGACTTCCGCACCGGGTACCGTGCCGATCTCGCCGCACTGCGCGATGCCATCGGTCCGGACCGGCTGTTGATCGTCGACGCCGTGCAGTCTTTCGGCGTGATCGACGTCGACTACACGCCGGCGGACGTGGTGGTCGGCCACGGATACAAGTGGCTGCGCGCCGGTCGGGGGAGCGCTTTCGCCTGGTTCGCGCCACGCGCCAGAGAGCGGATCAGTCCTCTGCTCTCGGGGATCACGGGGACGACCGCCTCCGGCCTCTTCGTCGACGAGCTTCCCGCACCCGCGGCGTCCGCGCGCGCGTACACGGTCAGCCAGCCCGACACCCTCGCGGCTGGACGCCTCGCGATCGGGGCGCGCGACGTGCGCGATGCGGGAATCGCAGCGATCGAGGATCGCCTCGCCGACAAGGTCGACGCCGTGATCGAGATCGCCGACCGTCACGGCATCGCCGTCCGTTCACCGCGCGAACGCTCGCAGCGAGCCGGCATCGTCGCGCTCGCCCCGGAGGAACCGGCACGCCTGGCCGCAGCGCTCGCCAACGCCGGGTTGGTGGTCACGGCGCGCGGTGCGTCTGTGCGCATCGCTCCGCACGCGGGGACGGACACCGAGACCTTGCAGCTCCTGGACGACACCCTGCACGCGTTCGGCAACGAGACGTTCATCAGCGCGTAACGAATCGCTGGCGTGTCTTGATCGGGTTAAGTCCCCGGGCGGTCGTACGTTCTAGGCATCGGGCAAGGCGCCCGACCGAGTCGACCTTGAGGCCTCCGACTCGTGACCCCCTGGTCGACTCGTTCGAATAGCCGGGATTCCCCCGGGTCGGGAGTGGGTCGTGACCACACGTACAGCGCAGCAGGCCGCCAGCACCGCGCAGCAGTCCACCCGTAAGACGTCGAGGCGCGCATCGTCCGCCGATCCAGACCAGGATCTGCGCACGTATGTCCTCGACACCTCGGTGCTGCTGAGCGATCCGCAGGCGTTCTTCCGGTTCGCCGAGCACTCGGTGGTCATCCCCGTCGTCGTGATCACGGAGCTCGAGGGCAAACGCCACGATCCGGAGATCGGCTACTTCGCGAGGCAGGCGCTCCGCCATCTCGACGACCTGCGCATCGAGCACGGACGTCTGGACTTCCCCGTCGAGGTGGGAGAGGGCGGCACCCTCCGTGTCGAGCTCGCGAACACCGACTCCTCGGTGCTCCCCGCCGGCATCCGGCTCAGCGACAACGACACGCGCATCCTCTCGGTCGCCATGCACCTCGCGCAGGACGGCCAGGACGTCACGATCGTGTCGAAAGACCTTCCCATGCGCGTCAAGGCCGCATCTCTCGGTCTTCGCGCCGAGGAGTACCTCGCAGAGCAGGCCGTGGACTCGGGGTGGACCGGGATATCCACCCTCGACCTCTCCGGCGACGACATCAGCGACCTGTACGAGAGCGAGGTGGGGATCAGCGAGCAGGCGCGGGGCCTGCCCGTGAACACGGGCCTGATCATCCACTCCGAGCGGGGATCCGCGCTCGGCCGGGTCACCGGCGACGGCGAGTATCGGCTGGTTCGAGGCGACCGCGACATCTTCGGGATGCACGGACGCTCCGCGGAACAGCGCATCGCGATCGACCTGCTGCTCGACCAGGAGGTCGGCATCGTCTCCCTCGGCGGTCGCGCCGGAACCGGCAAGTCGGCGCTGGCCCTGTGCGCCGGACTCGAGGCCGTGCTGGAGCGTCAGCAGCAGAAGAAGATCATCGTGTTCCGCCCGCTGTTCGCCGTGGGAGGCCAGGAGCTCGGGTATCTTCCCGGCGACCAGGGCGAGAAGATGGGGCCGTGGGGCCAGGCGGTATACGACACCCTGGGATCGGTCGTGTCCGGCAACGTGATCGAAGAGGTCATCGAGCGGGGACTGCTCGAGGTGCTTCCGCTCACGCACATCCGCGGCCGGTCCCTGCACGACGCGTTCGTGATCGTCGATGAGGCGCAGTCGCTCGAGCGCAACGTGCTGCTCACGGTGTTGAGCCGCATGGGACAGAACTCGCGGGTGATCCTCACGCACGACGTCGGGCAGCGCGACAACCTCCGCGTCGGACGCCACGACGGCATCGCGAGCGTGATCGAGACGCTGAAGGGACACGACCTGTTCGGCCACGTGACCTTGATGCGCTCCGAGCGTTCGGCGATCGCGGCCCTCGTCACCGAGCTCCTGGAGGGTGGAGAGCTCAGCTGACGACGGATGGCAGCGGATGCCCCGGGGGTCTGACCTCGCGGCATCCGCTGTTTCCTGTGTGCGACCCGATCACGAAGACGACGGACGCCGCGGGGAACGAGTCCGCGCGGCGTCCGGTCGTGCTCCGGGGTCAGCCCGGGTGGGTCATGGACAGCAGGTCGAGCTTCTCGTCGAGCTGTTCGAGGGTGAGGTCGCCGCGCTCGACGTAGCCGAGGTCGATCACGGCGTCGCGCACCGTGATGCCCTTCGCGACGGCGTGCTTGGCGATCTTCGCCGCGGCCTCGTACCCGATGAGCTTGTTCAGCGGCGTCACGATCGACGGGCTCATGCCGGCGAACGCCGCGGCCCGCTCGACGTTGGCCTGCAGACCGTCGATCGTCTTGTCGGCGAGCACGCGCGAGGCGTTGGAGAGCAGGCGGATCGATTCGAGCACCGCGGTGCCCATCACCGGGATCGCGACGTTGAGCTCGAAGGAACCGGATGCTCCTGCCCAGGCGACCGTCGCGTCGTTGCCGATCACGCGGGCGCACACCATGAGCACCGCCTCGGGGACGACCGGATTGACCTTGCCCGGCATGATCGAGGAGCCGGGCTGCAGGTCGGGGATGTGCAGCTCGCCGAGGCCCGTGTTGGGGCCGGAGCCCATCCAACGGAGGTCGTTGTTGATCTTGGTCAGCGACACCGCGATGGTGCGCAGCGCGCCGGACGCCTCGACCAGACCGTCGCGGTTGGCCTGCGCCTCGAAGTGGTCCTTCGCCTCGGTGATGGGCAGCTCGGTCTCGGCCGCGAGCAGCGCGATGACCTTCTGCGGGAAGCCGAGCGGCGTGTTGATCCCGGTGCCGGTGGCGGTGCCGCCCAGCGGAACCTCGGCGACGCGGGGGAGGGCCGACTGCACGCGCTCGATGCCCAGGCGGATCTGACGGGCGTAACCGCCGAACTCCTGGCCGAGCGTGACCGGGGTCGCGTCCATCAGGTGGGTGCGACCGGACTTGACGGCGTCCTTCCAGAGCTCCGCCTTCGCCTCGAGGGCGACCGCGAGATGGTCCAGAGCGGGGATGAGCGTGTCGATGAGCGCCTGGGTGACTGCGATGTGCACGGAGGTGGGGAACACGTCGTTCGACGACTGCGAGGCATTCACGTGATCGTTGGGATGCACGGTCGCGCCGAGGATGCGCGTCGCGAGCGTCGCCAGCACCTCGTTCATGTTCATGTTCGAGGAGGTGCCGGAACCGGTCTGATAGGTGTCGACCGGGAACTCGCCGTCGTGCGCCCCGGAAGCCACCTGGTCGGCGGCCTGCGCGATGGCGTCGGCGATGGCGGCGTCGAGTGTGCCGAGCTCCTTGTTCGCGAGTGCGGCGGCCTTCTTGATGCGAGCGAGCGCAGCGATCTGTGTCGACTCGAGGCCCTTGCCCGAGATCGGGAAGTTCTCCACGGCGCGCTGCGTCTGCGCCCCGTAGAGCGCGTTCACGGGGACCCGCACCTCGCCCATGGTGTCGTGCTCGATGCGGTAGCGCAGCGAGTCGTCGCCGCTGCGCTGGTCGGTGTCGGTCATTCCGAACCCTCCTTGGTTACGTCGGTTCCCTCGTTGTTGACGCCGTCGGCGTCGATTCCGACCGTGATCACGGGCACGGCAGCACCCTCGGCCAGACGGTAGTTCGCTCCGACGATGCCGAGGCGACCCTCGGCGACGGCGTTGCTGATGATCTCGGACGACTGCAGCAGGTCGCGAACGGTGTTGCGCAGATGCTCGATGCCGACCAGCTCCGCGTCGATGTCGGCGACGGTCGTGCCGCCGTTCTCGGCCAGCACCTTGCGCGCGGCAGGGACGATCGGCGCGATCAGCTTCCAGATGTGCGGCGGGAGAGGGGCAGCGTCGATCGCCGTGCCGTCGATGGCGGCGCGGACCGCACCGCAGGAGTCGTGAGCGAGCACGACGATCAGCGGCACCTCCAGGACGGCGACCGCGTACTCCAGGCTCGCGACGATCGACTCGCCCATGACCTGACCCGCGTTGCGGACGACGAACAGATCGCCGAGTCCGAGGTCGAAGATGATCTCGGCGGCGAGGCGCGAGTCGGCGCACCCGAAGAGCGTGGCCACCGGATGCTGGGCGGCGGTGAGGTCCTTGCGTCTGGCGACGTTCTGGTTCGGGTGCTGCGGCTCGTCCGCGACGAAGCGGCGGTTCCCGTCCTGCATCTGCTGCCAGGCCGCGGAGGGGGTCAGGGGATGGGTCATGAGGCCTCCGAGATGGCACGGATCTGCGGGATGAGGGACTCGGCGAGCTCGGCCGTGGAGTCGGCGGAGCGGGAGCCGTAGAGCAGGACGTAGTCGTCGCCCGCCTGAGTGCCGATGGCGTAGGAGACGTTCGCGTTCGAGTCGGCGTTGCTCGGCTCGAAGACGTCCCAATCGAGTCCGCCGATGCGCACGGTGTCGGTGGGGGCGATGCCGTTCAGGCGCTGCGGTGCCCAGGACACGTCGGCGTCGAACGCCTGGGCGACCTTGATGAAGCCGCGTTCGTCCTGAGCGGCGGGCGCGAGGGTGACCTCCCAGACCACCGTGGCGCCGCTGAGCAGCTTCGCGGAGTTCGCGCGCCAGAAGTCACCCAGCTCGGGGACGAGGACGGGGCCGTCCATCGTGGATTCGACGCCTTCGGCGATGCCGGCCACGTCGATCGGTTCGGCTTCGACCGGTTCCCCACGCGGCACGGCGAAGATGATGACGGCGACCACGGCGACGGTGACCAGCAGGGCGGCGATGAGGTTCCGGAAGGTCTGACTCGAGCGGTACGCCTTGCTGGACGCAGCCTTGCGCGCGGCGGTCTCATCCGGCGTCTCGGGGCGACCGAGTTCGGCGACGATGGGCGCCCCGGTGGTCTGCTTGCTCATGACTGTCCGCCTGGCGTCTCGGTGTCGGATGCCGCGGCTCTGGCGGCATCGAGTCGGCGCTTCGCCCCGAGGAGCCACTCCTCGCATCGTGCGGCCAGTGCTTCGCCCCGCTCCCAGAGCGCGAGCGAATGCTCGAGGGTGGGGGAGCCCTGTTCGAGCTCGGCGACGACCTTGACGAGTTCGTCTCGGGCTGCCTCGAACGACAGCGTGTCCACGGGGGTGTCGTTCAGGGCGCTCACTCCTCCATCTTACGTCGTGCGTCGTGGCGGTCCTGCTCAGGTGGACTCGGGGATCTCGCCTTCGGAACGGACCGCCACCGAGCCGCGATCGACGGTGATGGTGAGGGCACTGCCGGCAGGGGCGTCCGCGGCGTCGCGGAGGATCACGCCCCCTCGAGATGGGCGATCGCGTACCCGCGGGCGAGCGTCGCGGCAGGCGAGAGGGCGCGCAACGACGCGCGCAATTCGCTCGTGCGGCGACCGGCCGCGTCGAGCTGCCTGGTCACGGCATCCCGTCCGCGCGAGAGCTGCAGCCACAGCTCCTGAGCGCGACCGTCGATGAGGGGATCGGGTGAGCGCAGGACCGGACGCGAGCGCAGTTGTTCGAGCTGCGCGATGTCGTGCGTCAGGCGCTGGGTGAGGCGCGTCGTCGCGCGGGAGCGCAGTTGCGCGATGAGTGCGCGCTGTTCTCCCACATCGGGCACGACGCGCTTCGCCGCATCGGTCGGTGTCGAGGCTCGCAGGTCGGCGACGTCGTCGAGCAGGGGTGATCGTTCTCGTGTCCGATCGCGCTGACGATGGGGGTGGAGGCCCGCGGCCACCGCCCGCACGAGACGTTCGTCGCTGAACCCGAGGAGTGTCTGCGGGTCGCCGCCGCCCCTGGCGATGATGATGACGTCGACATCAGGGTCCGCATCGAGCTTGGCGAGGGCCGCGAGAGTGTCGGGTACGCACCGATCGCCCTGCACGGCCGCGTACTCGGTCCGGAAGCGGACCTGCGGCCACCGCAGCTCGGCGTTGCGGTGCACGTCTTTCTCGGCGTCCGACCGCTCGCCGGTGATGAGTCCGATGACGTGCGGGAGGAACGGGAGACGTGACTTGCGGGCCGGGTTGAAGAGTCCCTCCTGGCGCAGCTGCACCCGGAGTCTCTCGAGACGCTCGAGCTGATCGCCGAGCCCCACGTGCTTCATGGCGGAGACGGCGAAGCTGAAGTCACCGGCCTTGACGAAGTAGTCGGCTTTGACGGCGACGACGACATGGTCGCCGATGCCGATGTCGGACGGGATGCGCCCGCGCACGCTCGACCACACGCGGATCGAGATCTGCGCGTCGGAGCGGGTGTCTTTCAGCCGCGCGAACACGTTGCCGGCGCGCACGTTCCATGACGTGATCTCGCCCTCGACCCAGACGGTGTTCCAACGCGCGATGAAGTCGCGGATGGTCGCGTTGAGCCGGGTGACCGAGGTCGGGGCGTCGGCGGTGGAGTCGCGCGGGGCGACCGAATCGGCCGGCGGCGTCTCGCCGTGTCCCGTCGTCGCTTCGAAGACTGTCATCCGCTCCCGTTCCTGCCGGAGTCTCCCCGGCCTCGCACAGCCGTGCGGCGGTAGAATTCAGGGGTGACTTCGACTGCTGTTCATCTCCCCATCCCGCGGCTCCCACGTGTACGTGCGGCGGCCGGACGGCTTCAGGATAACCCGGTGGTCGGACGCAAGCGGGTTCTGCTCGCCGCACCGCGCGGCTACTGCGCCGGTGTCGACCGCGCTGTCGTCGCCGTCGAGAAGGCGCTCGAGCGCTACGGAGCGCCCGTGTACGTGCGCAAGCAGATCGTGCACAACATCCACGTGGTGACCGAGCTCGAGGCGAAGGGGGCGATCTTCGTCGAGGAGGTCGACGAGGTGCCGGAGGGTGCGCATGTCGTTTTCAGTGCACACGGTGTCTCGCCCGCCGTCGTGAACGCGGCGTCCGACCGCGGACTGCATGCGATCGACGCCACATGCCCGCTGGTGACCAAGGTTCATCGCGAAGCCGTGCGTTTCGCGCGGGACGACTTCGAGATCCTGCTCATCGGCCATGACGGGCATGAGGAGGTCGAAGGCACCGCAGGCGAGGCCCCCGACCATGTGACGGTCGTGAACTCTCCGGCCGAGGCCGACACGGTGGTCGTGAAGGACCCCAGCAAGGTCGTGTGGCTCTCGCAGACCACCCTCTCCGTCGACGAGACGATGGAGACGGTCAACCGCCTGCGCACGCGCTTCCCCGACCTGCACAACCCGCCGTCCGACGACATCTGCTACGCCACGCAGAACCGTCAGGTCGCGATCAAGAAGGTCGCAGCCGGCGCCGACCTCGTGATCGTCGTCGGCTCGTCGAACTCCTCCAACAGCGTGCGCCTGGTCGAGGTCGCTCTCGAGTACGGCGCGAAGGCCGCATACCGCGTCGACTACGCGGAGGAGATCCAGCAGGCGTGGCTCGACGGTGTCGAGACCATCGGCATCACCAGCGGGGCGTCGGTGCCGGAGGTCCTCGTGCGCGAAGTGCTCGATGCGATCGGCGACGCCGGGTACCGCGACGTCGAAGAGGTGAAGACGGCGGAAGAGGACCTCATGTTCTCGCTCCCGAAGGAACTTCGTCATGACGCCTCCGGCCAGCGCGACGATCGTGCACTCGGCGGTCGTGCCACTGGAGGAGGCGCGTAGCGTTGAGCGCCGCGGAAGCGGAGCCGACCCTCATCGGGTCGGTGCAGCGCGCGCTGCGGCTGGTCGACATCGTCGCCAATTCGCCTCGTCCGCTTCCGGCCAAGATGCTGGCGGCGATCACGGGGCTCACGCCGGGCACGACGTACAACCTCGTGCGCACCCTCATCCACGAGGGGTATCTGAGTGCCGAACCGGACGGGCTGGTGCTCGGCTCCCGGTTCCCCTCGTTCCAGACCCAGTTGGACTCGCGGGGAGTGTTCCTGGCGCGTGTGCGCTCGGCTCTGCGCGACGTCACGGAGGATCTCGGCGCGACCGCGTATCTCTCCCGCTTCGACGACGGCGAGATGCACCTGGTGGACATCGTCGACGCGGTCCGCAACCCCCGGGTCGAACTGTGGGTCGGTCTGCAGTCCAGCGCCCATGCGACGGCCCTGGGAAAGCAGATCCTCGCGGATCTACCGGACGATCAGCGCCTCGACTACCTCTCCCGGCACCGTCTGGAGGAGCTCACACCGCGCACCATCAGCGATCGCAGGACCCTGTTGACGCAGCTCGAGCATTCGCCGGGGTGGGCCGTCGATCACGAGGAGTACGTCGTCGGTGCGACGTGCGTCGCGGTCCCCGTGATCGCCCCGGGGGTCACGGCTTCGCTCGCGATCTCATTGCCTGCCGATCTCGCGGTCGTCGACCGTCGCCTCGTGTCGACGCTGCAGCGTGCAGCGCAGCGGCTCTCGCTGCAATTGGGCGCCGACTCCTTCGATGCCGGCTCCGACGGCGCGGAGTTCACTATCTGAAGATACGGCCCTGGTGCTCGGGCATGCGTTTTCCTATGATCAGGAGAGTAGCGGCATACATGAACGCTACTGATCACCCCCAGGCGTCCCCAGCGCCGGTGGTCAATCTGGATGAGAAGCGTCCCCAGCGCTTCACGTCCGCGGCCCCGAGGAGTCCCCACTTCTCCGGGGCCGCTATCGTTTTCCGCACGCTTCTCACCTGATCGCCGCTGTGAGCCACCCTGAGCCGGTGCGATTAGCATGGCGGGATGACCGATCAGCGGCCCCAGTACGGTGAACTCGCGACTCCCGAGGAACAGCGACGGGCCGCGAGCCTGCCGCCGCTCGAGGAGGTCGCCGTCGCGCCGGCAGCGCCTCCTGTCGCCCCAGCCGTCATCACAGCGCAGGATGCGACGGCCTCATCTGCGCGTCCGCACCCGGTCGACCGTCTCGTGACGCTCGCGTTGCTCGCCTACGGCCTGGTGAACATCGTCATCACCGGTCTGTCGTATCTGGACCTGCCGACGGTGCTGAACCAGACGATGACGATCCTGGGCATCGAGGGGGAGTTCACGAACTTCGCACAGGGAAGGGTCTGGGGACCGTCGCCGCGGTGGTGCTCGCGGTCGGCTGGTCGATCACCGCTGCGCTGTCGATCCGGCGGCTGCGCCGCGGTCGCATCACGTGGTGGCTGCCGATCGTCGGCGCGTTCGCGACCATGATCATCGTGACGATCTGCATCTCCGTGCCGATGATGGGCGATCCGGCGTTCATCGCCTACATCGAACAGATGACCACGCGCTGATCTGAGGCGAGGCCGCCGGTCGGTGCGGACCCTCGGAGAACGTAGAAGGGGCCCGGCAGGCAGCCGAACCCCTTCTGGTGTGTCCTGTCGGTCAGCTCTTCGACTGGCCGTAGGAGCCGAGCTGACGGGTCGACTCGACGACGCGGGCGGCCATCGCGGTCTCGGCGATCTTGCCCCAGGCGCGCGGGTCGTACTGCTTCTTGTTGCCGACCTCGCCGTCGACCTTCAGCACGCCGTCGTAGTTCTTGAACATGTAGTCGGCGATCGCACGCGTGTAGGCGTACTGCGTGTCGGTGTCGATGTTCATCTTGATCACGCCGTTCGCGACCGCGAGGGCGATCTCCTCGTCGGTCGAGCCGGAGCCGCCGTGGAAGACGAGGTCGAGCGGCTTCGGGCCCGTGTTGTACTTCGCGGCGACCTCCGCCTGGATCTCGCCGAGGAGCTCCGGGCGGAGCTTCACACCGCCGGGCTTGTACACGCCGTGCACGTTGCCGAAGGTGAGCGCGGCGATGTAGCGGCCCTGCTCTCCGAGACCGAGGGCCTGCACGGCCTGGTCGACATCGGCGAACGTCGTGTAGAGCGCTTCGTTCGAGCCCTCGTGCTGGACGCCGTCCTCCTCGCCGCCGACGACGCCGATCTCGACCTCGAGGATGGCGTTGATGTTCTTCATGCGGGGGAGCAGATCCTTGGCGATCTCGATGTTCTCCGCGAGGGGAACGGCCGAGCCGTCCCACATGTGAGACTGGAAGATCGGGTTGCGACCGGCCTTGACCTCTTCCTCGGAAGCGGCGATCAGCGGCTCGACGAAGCCGGCGAGGGCGTCCTTCGGGCAGTGGTCGGTGTGCAGCGCGACGGTGATCGGGTAGTTCTTGGCGACCTCGGTCGCGAAGCGTGCGAACGCGAGCGCACCCGTGGCGCGTGCCTTGACGGTGTGACCGGCGAAGTAGTCCGCGCCACCCGTGGTGACCTGGATGATGCCGTCGGAGCCGGCCTCGGTGAGGCCCTGCAGGACGGAGTTGATCGTCTGCGAACTCGAGACGTTGAAAGCGGGATACGCGAAGCCGCCGGCCTTCGCGCGGTCGAGCATTTCGGCGTACTGATCCGGGGTGGCGACGGGCATGAGAACTCCTGCGATAGGGAAGCCGGGACAGGAGCCACTCTATCGGGGCGCGCGCGGTGATACCGCGGGATGGACGACGTCGACGCGCTGGTGCTTCTGCGTTGGTGTTAAGAATCGCGATTCCTTCGTCTTGCCGAGGCCGAAAACGGGATGGTTCGCGCGCGCCGATCGGTAGGCTGACCGCATGGTGAGTCTGACTGCTGATCTGAGCCCGCTTCGTCCCGACCGCAACCTCGCGATGGAGTTGGTGCGGTCGACAGAGGCGGCGGCGATCCGTGCGGTCCCCTTCATCGGGCGCGGTGCGAAGGAAGCTGCGGATGGCGCGGCCGTTGACGCGATGCGTGCGTTCCTCGGCACGGTCGACTTCCAGGGACGCGTCGTGATCGGCGAGGGCGAGAAGGACAACGCCCCGATGCTCTTCAACGGCGAGATCGTCGGCACGGGGCGCGGACCCCTGTGCGATATCGCGGTCGACCCGATCGACGGCACCTCCCTCACCGCTGCCGGTCGACAGAACGCTCTCTCGGTGATCGCGGTCTCGGACCGCGGCACCATGCTCGACGCCTCGAGTGTCTTCTACATGGACAAGCTCGTGACGGGCCCTGCCGGTGTCGGCGTCGTCGACATCCGCCTTCCCATCGGCGAGAACATCCGCAAGCTCGCGGGTGCTCTCGACAAGCCGGTCGATGAGATCGTCGTGTCCGTGTTGAACAGGCCGCGTCACGAGCAGCTGATCCAGGAGATCCGCGACGCGGGCGCCGGCACCCGACTCATGAGCGACGGCGACGTCGCCGGCGGGATCAACGCCGCACGTCACGATGCGCGCACCGACATGTGCGTCGGCGTCGGCGGCAGTCCCGAGGGTATCGTCACGGCCTGCGCCATCAAGGCGCTCGGCGGACACATCCAGGGACGCCTCTGGCCGCGTGACGACGATGAGCGTCAGCGTGGCATCGACGCCGGGCTCGACATGGACAAGGTCTATGAGGCCGACGATCTCGTGCAGGGGAACAACACGATCTTCGTCGCGACCGGCGTGACCGACGGTCAGCTCGTCGCGGGTGTCCGCCGTGAGCGCGGCTACGTGTACACCGAGAGCGTCGTCCTCCGCGGAGCTTCAGGCACCCTGCGTCGCATCGCATCGGAGCACCTCGTCTCGAAGTGGCTCTGAGCACTCCGGCGCGTTCTGCATCGCGCTGATCGCAGCGGTGCGGTGTGCCATCGTTATCGAGCCGGTACCCGCGCGGAGTGGCGTGATCCACGCTTTCCGGAGCATCGTGTCACAATTGTCACTGGGTTTGTCGCCGTCGACGGAGCCGTCAGGCACCGCAGGCACAGGAGGGCGAACGGATGACAACGCAGCACACGAGCGGCTCGAAGGCCGCCGCGACGAAGATCATCACGACGAACACGGGACGTATTCTCCGGGTGAGCGCCGACACCGAGGCCGGCGCAGCGAGCACTCCGCCGGTGACGACTCCGCCTGCCGCGATCGCTGACCCGGCACGTCGTGCAGACGTGCTGTTCCGCGTCCGCCGCGACGAGGGCCACGAGATCAGCGCCTGGTGGATGATCGGAGCGTTCCTCGCCACCAGCGGTCTGGTGATCCTGTTGCTCAGCGGCGTGCCCGGAATCGCCTGATCATCGGGCTCTAGACCTCGTCGAGGCGCCTGCGCACCTCGCCCACGTCTGCGCGTACCGGTTCCGGGGTCGTGACGGCCGCTTCGTCGATCGTGTCTTCGTGTGGCCGCTCATCGCCGATCAGCTCGGGCGCGGTGAATCGCCGTCCGGTTCCCGCTGTGGCAGGCGACGCACTCGACAGTGCCGAGGCATCGATGCCGGGGAACTGCCGGGCGGTCACGAGCACCCGCGTCTCCAACGAACCGGCGAACCGGTTGTAGCTGTCGACCGTGCGCTCCAGTGCACGCCGCAGATCGTCGGCGTGGCCGGCGAGGGTGCCCAGCCGGTCGTACAGCTGCGTGCCGAGGGCGAGCAGCGTGCGGGCTTCGGTCGACACCTCCTGCTGCGTCCAGGTGAAGGCGACCGTCTTCAGCACGGCCCACAGATTCACGGGTGAAGCGAGGGCGACGCGCTTGCTGAACGCGTAGTCGAGAAGTGTCGGGTCTTCGTCGATCGCGGCGGCGAGCAGCGATTCACTCGGCAGGAAGCAGATCACGAACTCGGGGCTCGCCTCCAGTCCCGCCCAATACGCCTTCTTCCCCAACGCGTCGACGTGCGCTCGGACCGCTTTGACGTGCTTCTGCAGGAGGGTGCGTCGCTGCGGCTCGTGCGAATCGGCCGCGGGGAGTGCAGATGCCTCGAGATAGGCGTCGAGCGGGACCTTCGCGTCGACCGCGATCGAGCTGCCGCCCGCGAGGCGCACGACCATGTCGGGGCGCCCCTGGCCGCGATCCGACGAGATCGTCGACTGCAGGTCGAAGTCGACGTGTCGGGTCAGACCGGCAGCCTCGACCACGCGCCGCAGCTGCGTCTCGCCCCACACGCCGCGGGTCGCTGTCGAGCGCAGCGCCCCCGCGAGCGACTCCGTGGTCGCGCGAAGCGCCTCGTCCGATTCCTGGGCACGCCGCAGCTGTTCTTCGAGGGTGCCGAACTGCGCATGCCGCTCGCGCTCGATCGCGGTGACCTTGCTCTGCATCTCCTGCAGGCTCTCCCGCACGGGAGCGAGGGCCGTCAGCACCGCGTTCTGCTGCTGTACTCGTTGCGCTTCGGCGCGCTGCTCGTTGCGTGCGTGCTCGACCGCATCGCGATAGAGGTCGTACTGACGGTCGCGGTCGTCGCGCGCCGCCGCCAACTCGGCCTCGCTGCGAGCGAGCTCTGCTGCACCGCGCCCCGCGCGCAGGAACCACCCCAGGGCGACGCCCGACGCGAGCGCGACGAGTGCGAGAACGAGAACGAGTGCATCCATGTGTTCATGATGCGACCGGCGTCCGACATTCGGAGGTCGGCGCGCTGCGAGGGGCGGGGCGTCAGGCGACCGCGCGTTCCAAGGCGGGTGCGACCGCGGCCGGCGCGACCGGGGCGGTCACGCGCAGGCTCAGAGCGTCGGCGAGGGCGAACACGTCGGCGGCTCCGGCTCTGGACGCCGCGTCGATCACGATCTGTGCGCAGGCGCGCGCGTCGGCCAGAGCATCGTGGTGGGAGAACTCGGCGAATCCGGCCGCGGCCGCGGCGCTGGGCAGACGGTAGGAGTCGAGTTCGTAGGTCTTGCGGGCGACCTGGAGGCTGCACAGCGAGCGATACGGCGGGCATATCTGTCCCGTGGCCTCGGAGGCGCGGCGCAGGACGTTGAGGTCGAAGCCGGCGTTGTGGGCGACGAGGACGTCGGCTCCTGCGAAGGCACAGAGACGGTCGAACTGCTCGACCCACGTGGCGGCCGTCGACACATCCTCCGGCTGGATCCCGTGGATGCGCACGTTCCACTCCTGGAACTCGTCGTGTCCGGGCGGAGGCTGGATAAGCCATCCGGTCATCGCGACGACCTCGCCGCCGCGCACCCGGACGAGTCCCACAGAACAAGCGGAGGCGGGGCTGGAGTTCGCGGTCTCGAAGTCGATCGCAGTGAAGTCCAGTGGCACGTCTCCACTCTCCCTCCGTCGTCCGCGAGCGGGCGGCAGACTCGCCGTAGGCTGGCGGCATGGCTGAAGACATGGCGACGTCGTTCGGCGCGCAGGCGGGAGACTACGAGGTCGGCAGACCCGAGTATCCGTTCGACGCGGTGGCATGGATGCTGGAGCGGATGCCGCCCGACTCGCGCCGTATCGCCGATGTCGGAGCAGGGACGGGCAAGCTCACGCGAGTCCTCGCCGCGGCGCCGGAAGCCGAGGTCGTCGCTATCGACCCGGATCCGCAGATGCTCGCGATGCACCGCTCCACTGTGCCCGGCGTGCCGACGTTCACCGGGACGGCGGAATCGCTCCCGCTTCCCGCTGCGAGCCTCGACGCCGTCGTGCTCGGACAGGCCTGGCACTGGGTCGAGCCGGTCGCCGGCTCCCGTGAGGTGGGTCGCGTGGTGCGCAGCGGGGGAGTGCTGGGGTTGATCTGGAACATCAGGGACGACCGCATCGAGTGGGTGCGTCGCCTGACCGAGATCATGCACGGCAGCAACGCCGAGATCATGCTCGCGGATGGCGGCCCCGAGGTCGCTGCCCCGTTCGGCGCGCTCGAGGAACGCTCGTGGGAGTGGGCGCGCCCCATCACCAGGGAGCACCTCCACCGCATGGCCTCATCGCGCAGCTACGTGATCACGGCATCCGACGCGGAGAAGGCGCGGATCCGGCGGGAGATGGATGAGCTGTTCGACGAGATCGGCCTGGACGACGACAGTACGGTCGACCTGCCCTACATGACTCGGGCGTTCCGCGCCGTGCGCGACTGACGCGGGCCGCGGGACGCACAGCGTTCCGCAGGGCCGCGCAGCTCCGGCCAGGTAGACTCGTGCCCCGTGGCTCTCACTATCGGCATCGTCGGCCTGCCCAACGTCGGCAAGTCCACCCTCTTCAACGCTCTCACCAAGAACGACGTGCTCGCGGCGAACTATCCGTTCGCGACGATCGAGCCCAACGTCGGCGTGGTGAACCTCCCCGACCCGCGGCTCGAGAAGCTGGCCGAGATCTTCGGCAGTGAGCGGATCCTCCCCGCAGCGGTGTCGTTCGTCGACATCGCCGGCATCGTGCGCGGCGCCAGCGAGGGCGAGGGGCTCGGCAACAAGTTCCTCGCGAACATCCGCGAGGCCGACGCCATCGCGCAGGTCGTGCGGGGCTTCGCCGACGACGACGTGGTCCACGTGGACGGTGCGGTCAATCCCGCATCCGACATGGAGACGATCAACGCGGAGCTCATGCTCGCCGACCTGGAGACCGTCGACAAGGCGATCGCCCGGTACGAGAAGGAAGTGCGCGGGAAGAAGATCGAGCCTGTCGTGCTCGAGACCGCGAACGCGGCGAAGGATGCTCTGGAGCGCGGCGTGCTGCTCTCGGTTGCGGGCATCGATCTGACACCCATCCGCGAGCTCGGACTCCTGACGGCCAAGCCCGTGATCTTCGTGTTCAACGTCGATGAGGCCGTGCTGACCGACGACTCCCGCAAGGCGGAGTTGGCCGCGCTCGTCGCGCCGGCGAAGGCCATCTTCCTCGACGCGAAGATCGAGTCGGAGCTCATCGACCTCGACCCCGAGGATGCGGCGGAGCTCCTCGCATCGACCGGGCAGGACGAGTCGGGTCTCGACCAGCTCGCGCGTATCGGCTTCGACACACTCGGTCTGCAGACATACCTCACCGCCGGGCCGAAGGAAGCGCGTGCGTGGACGATCCCCCAAGGGGCCAAGGCTCCCCAGGCGGCGGGTGTGATCCACACCGACTTCGAGAAGGGCTTCATCAAGGCCGAGATCGTCTCGTTCGACGACCTCGTCGCGACGGGATCCGTCGTCGAGGCCCGCGCCAAGGGCAAGGCCCGTCTCGAGGGCAAGGACTACATCATGCAGGACGGCGACGTGGTGGAGTTCCGCTTCAACAACTGAGGTCTGGACGACATGATCCGAGTGGCGCGCGGACAACATGATCCGAGGGCGGACGCCTGAGATTAGTTCCGACGCAAGATATTGGCGATGTCCAGCTCCGGCAACTTGGCCATCGACCGCCGTGCCCACTCGGGGTCAACCATGGCTTGCGCGTACGTGATCTGCAGTTGGGCTTCTTTCATTGTGTAATGGAGCAACTCCGTCCAGTAGACAATTTCTACGTGCCGCCTCGAGCTCATGACGGCCCTGAGGAAGGCCGTGGCGCTCTGATTCAAGCTATCCATGCACTCGTACGCCGGCATGTAGAAGCCCACAGGTCTTGGGCCATGGAGGAAGACACCCGAGGAGTCCGCGACTGCTGACTTCACCGATCCACTGTGCGAGGCGTGGACGTGGTGACTGGCGTTCGAAAAGCGGGAGCTTGCATCGTCGTTTCCGTACGCTCTGCTTATGTCTGCGTAGGTCACGCGACGGTCGTCGAAGGCGGGCGATGCCCAGCCGTATGGTTTGGACATTGAGACGCCATGCTGCCGGATCACGCGCTGATACTGCCTGTCTATTGTTTGAGAAGCCTCGTCAGAAAGGCCCCGAATATGACCGTCCTCCTTGCGGCGCCACATCTCCACATGGTGACTTGCCTCGAATCGTCGTGCAATCTCCGTGCTGCTTCGTTCGATGAACGTCGCGATCACACCGAGCTCCACGACGGTCCGCATGCGGGCTTCGGCTCCGTCGGGAAATCCGCGTTCGAGCAGTGCGAAGGTTTCGTTAGTTGCGGTCATGGCCCGTTGGAGCAGTCCTGCCAAAGCCTCCGCCTTCCGACGCGGGCGTCCCTGCTGAAGCCAGCGAGTGCCGGCGGATGCCAGCACATGACCGCAGATCGACAGATAGGCCGCGACGAAGTCTATTGACTCGTCTAGAAGCCCAGCTACCGAGTCGCTCACCAGGTCTGGGATTGCGCGAGCCGCCGAGCCAAGCTCCGCGAGGTCCTCTGGAAGGTGCCAGTCGAGATTCTCAAGGAAGTCGCGCGCCTTCTCGCGTGGGTCAGCGTTCGGAGTTCGACGTCTGTAGGACGTGACACTCCCTGTTACTCTCTGCGAGAGTTTTCTCAAGAGTTCTCTCTCGAGTTCGGCCAGGTCCATTACCTGATCTGCTTTGGCTGACCGTCCGGCGCCTGGAGATGTGCTCATGCCTGAAGTATGCCGGTCCCATACGTGTGTGTTCGTGGTCGACGAGGCTCCCGCTCGGGGCCGCAACTTCGAAGTTCGTGTTCTGCGAATCGAACAGGATTAGAGCACCAGAGGTTGTTTCACTATGTCGTGGAGTCCCGCTTCAACAACTAGTCGCTCGAAAGCGGATGTGCGTCGGCGCGGGCGCTGAGTCGCCGACGGATCTCATCGAGCATCCGATCGGTCTCGGCTCGCTGGAGGGCCACTGTGGTCGCTGTCGAGGGATCGACCGGCTCGAACGTGTCGACGAGATCCTCGACGTGCTCGGCCGTGATGCGGTAGACCTTCAACCCGCCGCCCTGGTCACGCGCCATGCCGCTCGGCCAGACATCGACCTGTGCGCCCGCGACGCCGATCCGCCAACCATAGGGTTCGAGCTGCTCACGGACGATGCAGAGCGCCTCGAAGGCGTCGTCGGCGACGGCCTCAGCCGTGCCGAACGCCCGACCGGAGATCGTCACGGCCCAGCGGTGGTCGTCGGTCAGTCGCCACGCGACCGTGGCCTCGTGGACCAGGCCGTCCCGAGAGGCGCGGATCGACTGGGGGCTCGCCAGACGTCGTGCCATGGTGCGGGCTGTCCTCTCATGGGTGGGTGATGAGATGGGTGTCATTCTTGCAGTCCGCCCTGCGGAAGTGGGCGACGTCGTCCATCAGGATCGCAGCGCTGACATACTGGCCCCGTGGAAGATGCTCACGTTCCTCGCCGCGGGTACCGGGAGATCCTTCCCGCGCTCGCGATCCTGCTCGTCACCTGGCTGCTCCTGTGGATGGCTCAGGGAATCCCCACGCTGTGCGCCCTGGCGAACCCGTGCCCTGCCCCCGATGTCCGAGTCGCTCCAGCTCTCCTGTTCGGAGGCCTGATGCTGATCCCCGCCGTCGTCCTGATCGCCTTCCCCGCCATCGGGCGCCCGACCGCTGCCGGTGTGCGTGTCGTCGCCTACGTGCTTCTGGTCGGTCTCGCGGTCGTCGGTCTCGGGGCCGTGCTGTTCTCGGGCGGATTCAGCATCGGGACGTTCTGATGCCCTGCGGCTGAGAGGATTGACGGATGACCGCAACTCTCGTGGCCCAAGGGCTGGCCGGCGGGTACGGCCACCGCACACTGTTCGACTCTCTCGACCTGACGGTCACGGCCGGCGACGTCGTCGGCCTCGTCGGTGCGAACGGCGCGGGGAAGTCGACGCTGCTGAGACTGCTGGCCGGCGTCGACGAGCCACAGGCAGGCACGGTCAGGCTCGCTCCCGCTGACGCGTTCGTCGGCTGGCTGCCTCAGGAGCACGAGCGCATCGCCGGCGAAAGCGTCGTCGACTACATCGCGCGCCGCACCGGCTGCGCGGCAGCGACCAGAGACATGGACTCCGCAGCCGCCGCTCTCGGCGACCCTTCGCTCGCGGCCCCGGGCACGGATCCGGCCGACACCTATTCGGCCGCGCTCGAGCGGTGGCTGGCCAGCGGTGCCGCCGACCTCGACGAACGGCTCCCCGTCGTGCTGGCCGATCTCGGACTCGACCTCGGTGAAGATCCTGCTGCGGCCATGATGACCTCGCTGTCCGGCGGACAGGCGGCACGCGTCGGCCTCGCGGCGCTGCTGCTCTCGCGGTTCGACATCGCGCTGCTGGATGAGCCCACCAACGACCTCGACCTCGACGGCATTGAGCGGCTCGAGGCCTTCGTCCGCGGGCTCCGGGGCGGCGTTGTCGTCGTGAGCCATGATCGGGAGTTCCTCGCGCGGTGCGTGACCAGGGTGCTGGAGCTCGACCTCGCCCAGGGCAGCAACCGCGTGTTCGGAGGGGGCTACGACGCCTACCTGGAGGAACGGGCCACGGTTCGCCGGCATCAGCGCGAGAAGTACGAGGAGTTCGCCGACAAGAAGGCCGACCTCGTGGCGCGAGCGCGCACGCAGCGCGAATGGTCGAGCCAGGGTGTGCGCAACGCCATGAGGAAGTCGCCGGACAACGACAAGATCAAGCGCAAGGCATCTGCCGAGTCCAGCGAGAAGCAGGCGCAGAAGGTACGTCAGATGGAGAGCAGGATCGCGCGGCTCGACGAGGTGGAGGAGCCGCGCAAGGAGTGGCAGCTCGAGTTCACGATCGGCTCTGCGCCGCGGTCCAGCTCGGTCGTCTCGACCCTGAGGTCGGCGGTCTTCCGTCAGGGCTCGTTCCAGCTCGGGCCCGTGTCGCTCCAGGTGAACGCGGGGGAGCGGATCGGCATCACCGGCCCGAACGGCGCCGGCAAGTCGACGCTGCTTCGAGGGTTGCTGGGTCGGCAGGATCCCAGTGAGGGGACGGCGAGCCTCGGCGCCAGCGTGCAGATCGGCGAGATCGATCAGGCCAGGGCGCTGCTTGCGGGTTCGCAGCCGCTCGCGGTGACCTTCGAGGATCTCGTGCCGGAGATGGCCTCGGCCGAGATCCGCACCCTCCTCGCGAAGTTCGGGCTCAAGGCCGATCACGTGACCCGCGCCGTCGACGAGCTCTCGCCGGGCGAGCGCACGAGGGCAGGACTGGCGCTGCTCCAGGCGCGCGGCATCAACCTCCTCGTGCTCGACGAGCCGACCAACCACCTCGACCTGCCCGCGATCGAACAGCTCGAGCAGGCCCTCGAATCCTACGAGGGCACCCTGCTGCTCGTGACGCACGACCGGCGGATGCTCGCGACCGTGAAGACCGACCGACACTGGCGCGTCGAGGCGGGGCAGGTCGCAGAGCTCTGACCACGCGTCCGTGCAGGTGACACCGGGGTCGAGCGGCCGGCCTGCGCGCGGGATACGCTGGAACATGGCGGTTCGCGCCGCGGTCGGTCGCTGACGCCCGCCGTGAACGTCCGCCTGCGTACCTGACACCGACGGCACGAGGAGATTGACGCCGATGACCGAGACCCAGATCTTCGAGCCCGACGGCCGCGCGATCCCCTTCGTCGACGAGGGTGACGGGCCCGTGAAGCTCGTGCTGATCCAGGAGCGCGATGTGGCAGCCGATGTCCTCGGTGTCGTGGCGCACTACCTCGCCGAAGAGGCCGGTTTCCACGTCGTGCGGATCGGCCACCGTGCCGACGGCGCCGACGCGTCGATCGATGAACGCGTCGAAGATGCGCTCGCGGTGATCGACCACGTCGGCCTCGGCGACACCTGGATCGGCGGCCACGGCTTCGGGGGCACGATCGCACGGGCATTCGCTGTCGCCCACACCGACCGCGTGAACGGTCTGGCGCTGCTCGGCGTCGAAGACGACGACACCCCTCTCGCCCCCGTGATGCCAGTCCTGATCATCCAGGGCACCGAAGACGCGGACACCCCGTTCGTCAACGGCGAGCGTCTGCAGGCGACGGCCCCGGAGCGGGCGAGCGTGAAGAGCATCGACGGGGGAGCGCACCTGTTCCCGATGACGCACCCGATCGAGACGGCGGTCGTGATCGAGGAGTACCTCGACTGGGACTGAGCTGCTAGCGGCCCTGCCGCTTCTTGTACGGCTTCGGTTGTCCCTTCACCGCCGGCGCGCGGCCCTTGCCCTTCGATGCCTTCGCCTTGCCACCGCGAGGGGCAGGAGCGCTCTTCACGGGTTCGGGAGCTGTGGCGACCTCGGCCCTCGCCTCCTCGAGGAAGAGTTCGCCGACGTGGGTCAGACGCGTCTGACCGTCTCTGTGCACGAGCGGATGCCCCACCTCCGCCTCGAGCTTGTCGATCGAGGTGTACAACGACGCCAGGGGGATGCCGAGCTTCTCCGCCGCCCGAGGAAAATGCCGTTCGTCGGCGAGGACGACGAAACGGCGGAGCAGAGAGATCTTCACGGTGACCCTTCGACGGTGTGCCCTGGAGTGTAGGCACGCTCCAGGTTACGCGGTGCGCTGTCGGCTCAGAGGTCGCTGAAGTCGTTGGACGGGACGAGGATGCGCGTCACCGTATCGCCCTCGAGGACGAACAGCGTGAAGAGGATGCCGACGGACCCGGGGTGCGTCAGCGACTGTGTGCCCGGCACCTCTTGCCCTCCCAGGCCGAGGTCGGTCGCCGTCGCCGCATCCTGGTCGTCGGTCAGCGCCCAGGCGCCGGTGTCGACGAGCTCCGCCCTGGTCGAGCCGACGCGGAGACCCTCAGCCGTGCTCACCGGAATTCCGCTGATGTCCGCGGCAGTGATGGTGAGGGAGGCGGGACTATCGCGCTTGCTGTCCGCGAGAACCGAGAGACCATCCCAGTCGAAGCGCTGCAGAGTCGACGGCTCTCCGGGGAAGATCTCGACGGTCTCCGGTTCGGGAAGCTCTCCGGTCGACTTCTCGAGGAGCGCGAGGAGCGCCGTGGGGTCGTCGTAGTCGGCGCTGCTCGTGCCGGACGCATCGGTGGCGGTGATCCCGTCGAGCGACACCACCATCTGCGGGTCGACCTCAGGCGTCGGAGCGGGCGAGGACGACGTGGTCATCGGGGTCGGCTCTGCTGTCGGGGTCGGAGCTGCGGGCGCGGCCGGAGCGCAACCCAGGAGAAGGAGCGCCGAGGTGGCAAGCACCAGCGTCGGTGTGAGAGGACGTCGCATGGTCAGATGCTAGGGGCCCTGTCGCGGCATCCGAGACGCGACGCGACGTCGTCCCTGAATCGTGATGTGCAGACGCGACGGATGCCGCGGCCGAAGCGGCCGCGGCATCCGGAATCCTTCGGTCAGGCGACCTGCGGCAGGACCGCGAAGGACACGGACCCTTCGTCGTCCACACCCGCGTCGAGGATCTTGTCGTCGAGCGCGGCGACGGCCGACTCGTCGAGGAAGAGACGGGTGCCGGAGATCTCGACGACCTGGTCCTGGGGCTCCGGATCCGCGGTGACGAGCACGGCGAGGCGCGCACCGCCCTCCGCGTCCTGAGGTGCGGTCGAGTGGATGCGCAGGCCGGCGTCCGGCGCATCGGTCTGACGACTCACGAGGGTCGTCACGATGGCGGAGGCGTTGTCGGTGAGGGTGAGCACGAGACTCTCCTTCCGGTTGGGGCATGCCGCGGTCGCGACATGTCCGGGCTACGATGCCCGACACCGGCGACCCGCTCAACCCCCTTGCGCGGATTCGGAGGAGGCTCTTACCCTGCTCGCAGCTTCTTGCGGAGAAACACCTGCGCGGTGCCGTCGCCATCCGGGACGCGCTCGTGCTCCTCGTACCCGCATCTCTCGTACAGACGGATGTTCGCCTCGCTCAGGCTCCCCGTGAACAGCTCGGCGATCCCTGCACTGGAGGACCTCTCCGCGCTCTCCAGCAGCATGCGCCCGACGCCCTCGCCCTGGACGTCCGGGGCGATCGCGATCCGTCCGATGAGGAGCATGTCCTCCTTCTCGACGAACCTGATCGCGCCCACCAGGCGCCCGTCGATCCGCGCCGCCAAACCCGACTCCGAGCGGAGTTCCGCTTCGAGTTCGGCGAGTGTCTGTGTCAACGGCGGCATGTCCACGCTTCCGTAGATCTTCGCCTCCGAGACGAAGGCCGCGCGCTGAACGGTCAGCACTTCGCCGGCGTCGGCCTCGCTGAGGGGGGAGATCACGATCTCCGAGGAGTCTCTGCTCTGGTCGTCCGTCACTTCTGCGCCTTTCTGATCCTGTGCCACATTCGGGGCTGGCGCGTGCGGTGTCAACCCCCTCGATCCGTCGGAGGGCGCGGGCTAGCGTCGTGCGCAGGAGGACACACCATGGCTGAGAGCAAGACCACCAAGAAGAGCGGCAGCGCGTCGAAGGGCGCGGTCAAGACGACCAGGCAGCAGAACGCGGAGAAGGGCTTCACCGCCTCTTCCACTCTCGCGAGCAACCTGCAGTCGGTCCTCGTCGACCTGCTGGATCTCGCGATCCAGGGCAAGCAGGCGCACTGGAACGTCGTCGGCCGCAACTTCCGCGACACGCACCGTCAGCTCGACGAGATCATCGACGACGCTCGAGCGTTCAGCGACACGATCGCGGAACGCATGCGGGCGCTGCACGCCGTGCCCGACGGTCGCAGCGCGACGATCGCGAAGACGAGCTCTCTTCCGGAGTTCCCCGCCGGCGAGGTGTCGACCACGGAGACCATCGACCTGGTCACGGCGCGTCTGGAGGCGGCTGTGGCGACCGTGCGAGACGTGCACGACGCCGTCGACGAGGAAGACCCGACCTCGGCGGATCTCCTGCACGCCATCATCGAGCGGCTCGAGCAGTTCGCCTGGATGGTGAGCGCCGAGAACCGGAGCCCCGCCGGACGCTGAGCGTTCTCATCCGCGGGGGCGTGATCCGCCCCCGCGGGAGAGAGGCCTCCCCCGCATCACGCGGGGCAGCGCCACCCACAGCGACACCACGAGGATCAGTGCCGCGATGAGCGCGATGATCCCCGCGATGCGGCCGACCGTGAAGTCGACGATCAGAGTGGTCACGCCGATGGTCAGAGCACCGATCACCACGAGGTCGATCCTGACGATCCGGGCCGCGATGCGCACGAGATCGGGCTTGCGACGGTGTCCGAACAGCGCACGGTGCATCCCGACGGGTGCGAGAGCGAGGATGGTGGCCACGGCCGCCAGGGCGACCAGCACGACGTACACGTCGCGCTGGAGGGCGTCCATGTCGGTGAACCGCGGTTGGAAGGCGACGGCCAGGAGGAAGCCCGTGAGGATCTGGGTTCCGGTCTGCATGACCCGCAGCTCCTGCAGGAGCTCGTCCCAGTTCCGGTCCGCCCGTTCGTTAGCCGTCTCGTCGCGACCGTCGACGCGGTCGTCCATGTCGCGTTCTTCGCGCGGTCCTTCCGAAGTCATGAACACAGTGTCGTGCCGTTTCTCGGACGATGTCCAGACTCTTGCGACGACGGATCGAAAGGAGCTACCCCATGACGCTTCCACCGCTCAGGGAATGGTGGTCCGAGCTGTCGGATGACGCACGCGAGGACGTGCTCGACAGTGATTCACCCCACCTCGGCGAGGCCGTGCGGGAGGAGATCCGGGTCATCACGGGCGCGGTCGTCGGGATGGTCGAGTCCCTCACCGAAGACGACCTCGCATACGCGCGATCGCATGCGGGGGAGTCGGGCTGATCGCTCGTCGGTCGCGACGGACTCAGGCTCCCTCTGGCGGCGTCGCTGCAGAGGTCTCCTCGCGCAGGCGCGGCTCGGTGCGGCGCTCGGGGCGTACCCCGGCCTTGTCGGCATAGAAGGCGCGGATGCGGTCCATATCCGCCGCGACATCACCCGTCAGATCGAGGGTGGGGCCGAGACCGCTCGTCATCGTCGTCCGGTCGACGAACCCCAGAGTCACCGGCATGCCCGTCTCGCGCGCGATCCGGTAGAAGCCCGACTTCCAGTACTCGTTGCCGCCACGGGTTCCGTCCGGCGTGACGACCAGCCCGAAGACCGTACCCGCATGCACCTGTCCGACGACGTCTTTCACCACGCGAGCGGGATCCGCGCGATCCACCGGGATTCCGCCGAGCCTGCGCATGATCGGACCTCGCCATCCGTGGAAGAGACTCTTCTTGCCGAGCCAATGCACGTCGATGTCGAGCCGCCAGGCGATGGCGAGCATCAAGACGAAGTCCCAGTTCGACGTGTGCGGGGCGCCGACCAGCACGGTGGGTCGCGTCGGTGCCGCCTCACTCGCGAGCGTCCATCTGCTGAACGCCCAGAACACGCGGGCGAGGGTTCGTTTGAGCATGGATCAACCGTAGAGGAGAACGGCTGTCGATCCGCTGGCGGCCGGTGCGGCGCCACCGCCTCTCCGCAGGCGTACGATCGAGGGATGAAGAAGACGCAGCAGGACTCCGTGCAGCAGGATGCGCCCTCCGGGCTGCAGCCGCTGCCCGATGCTCTGAACCTGCTCGAAGGCGACGCCGCAGGCTACTGCAGCAACGGCGTCTGCCACTTCCCCGCCCCGAAGGCCGAGTAAGCGGCAGACGCCGTCTTCTGCGAGCTCTGCGCGGTCAGTGACCTCCGTGGAAGCCTTCGCCGGCGTCGTCGGCGGGCTTACGGACGAACGGGCTCAGCGCCACCGCTGCAAGCGAGATGATCGCCGCGATCAGGAACGCCATGCGCGCCCCCGGGGCGCCGGCGACGGCCTGCGACAGTCCTTCGTCTTCGCCCGCGTGCAGGATCGCCGAGTAGGTGACCGTGAGCAGGGCCACACCGGCTGCCCCGCCGACCTGCTGCAGCGTGTTCAGCACGGCGGAACCGTGTGAGTACAACGAGCGCTGCAGCGAACCGAGCGATGCGGAGAACAGGGGAGTGAACGACATCGCGAGTCCGACCGACATGGCCGCCTGCACGATGATCAGCACCCACCAGACCGTGTGCTCGCCGACCGTCGAGTAGAAGAACAGCGCGGCCGACACCAGGATCGTGCCGGGGATCAGCAGCGGGCGTGTGCCGCGAGCGTCGTACAGCCGCCCCATCACCGGACCGAGCAGACCCATCAACACGGAGCCGGGGAGAAGGATCAGACCCGACTCCAGCGGATTGAGCCCCGCGACGTTCTGGAGGTACTGCGGGAGCAGCGTCAGCGTGCCGAACATCGACAGCGCCAGGATGGTCATGATGACCACCGAGAACGTGAAGTTGATCGAGCGGAACACACGCAGGTCGAGCAGGGCGTCGTCGACGCGCTGCAGGGCGAGCTGACGCCAGACGAACAGCGCGAGGGAGATGGCGCCGACGACCAGAGCGATGATGCCGGTGGTCTCGCCCGACCCTCCCTCGCCGCCGAACTGGCTGAGGCCGAACACGATGCCGCCGAAGCCGAGCGCTGCGAGAGGGATGGAGAGGACGTCGAGGGGAGCGACGCGCGTCTCGCCGAGGTTCGTCATCCACTTCACGCCCATGAACAGGGAGATGAGCGCGATGGGGAGGATGATCGCGAACAACGCCCGCCAGTTGAGCGTCTCGAGCACCGCGCCGGCGATGGTCGGGCCGAGGGCAGGGGCCAGCGAGATGACGAGGCCGACGCGGCCCATCATGCGTCCGCGGGACTGCGGCGGGACGACGTTCATGATCGTGGTCATCAGCAGCGGCATCATGATGCCGGTACCGGCGGCCTGGATCACGCGGCCGACCAGCAGCACACCGAAGCCGGGCGCGACGAGGGCGACGAGAGTACCCAGCGAGAACGCGATCATCGCGGCGATGAAGACCTGTCGCGTCGTGAAGCGCTGCAGGATGAACCCGGTGGTGGGGATCACGACGGCCATGGTGAGCATGAACGCGCTGGTCAGCCACTGCCCGAGCTCCGGCGGGATGCCGAGGTCGGCGTTCAGATGCGGGATCGCGATCCCCATCGTGGTCTCGTTGAGGATGGCGACGAAGGCGGCGACGAGCAGCAGCCAGATCACGCGCATGTCCTTGCGGGGGATCTCGCCCCCTGCCGGTGCGGGGGTCGTCGAGAGCGAGCCGGTATCGACGGCAGACATGGGCGGCCTCCTGGGCGAAGATGAAACGGAAGTATCGCGAGAGTTCGCAAGAGTCCTTCAGCGTAACGGCGACCGACGACATTTCATTCCGAACTCACAGAAATCCGCTGAGGGCGGATGCGCACCGCCTCGATGTCGCCGAGGCTGAGTACGCTGGCGCCATGAGCATGGGCGGTGGACAACGGGGCGGTGGCTTCCGCGGGGTCGATGAAGACGCGCAGCGGAAGCTGAACGCAGAGGCACCGCGCATCAGCGGTCTCGGCGCACGCGTGGTCTCCCTGTTCCGTCCGTACCGTTGGCGCATCCTGTTCACGGGCATCCTCGTGGTCGCGGGAGCCGCGATCGCCGTCATCCCGCCGCTGATCGTGCAGCGCATCTTCGACGATGCGCTGTTCCCCGTCGCGGGGGGAGGTCCGCACCTGGAACTGCTGGCGTGGCTCGTGGGCGCGATGATCGGCCTCTTCCTGCTCTCCGCGGTCCTCGGCGTCGCGCAGACCTGGCTGACGTCGACGGTCGGCAACAGCGTCACCGGCGATCTCCGCGTGAAGCTGTTCGAGCACCTTCAGGCGATGGAGCTCGGATTCTTCACCCGCACGAAGACGGGCGTCATCCAGTCGCGGCTGCAGAACGACGTCGGCGGGGTGTCCGGCGTGCTCACCAATACCGTCACCAGCATCCTCGGCAACGTCGTGACCGTCGTCGCCTCGCTCGTCGCGATGATCCTGATCGACTGGCGGCTCACGCTCATCGCGGTCGTCATGATGCCGTTCCTGATCTTCGTGCAGCGCAAGGTCGGTCAGGTGCGCGCACGGATCGCCGGCGAGACGCAGGAGTCGCTGTCGGAGCTCACCTCCATCACGCAGGAGACGCTGAGCGTGTCGGGGATGCTGCTGTCCAAGGCGTTCAACCGTCAGCGCACGGAGTCGGAGCGCTACCAGGCCGAGAACCGCAACCAGGTGGTGCTCCAGGTGCGCAGGGCGATGAGCGGGCAAGGGTTCTTCGCCGTCGTCCAGGTGCTCATGGCCAGCGTCCCCGCAGTGATCTACCTGGTGTCGGGCTATCTGATCGCCGGGGGGAGCGGGGCCATCACGGCGGGAACCGTGGTCGCGTTCACCACCGTGCAGGCGCGCCTGTTGATGCCGCTCATGGGGCTGATGCGCGTCTCGCTCGATCTGCAGACCTCGTCCGCGCTCTTCGCCCGCATCTTCGAGTACCTCGACCTGGTTCCCGAGATCGAAGACGCGGCCGACGCGATCTCCGTCGACGAGGCGCCGGGCCCCCGGGGGCGCATCGAGTTCGCCGACGTCGTCTTCCGCTACTCCGACGCGTCGCCCGACGCGCGGCCGACACTCGACGGTGTCTCGTTCATCGCGGAGCCTGGCACGCACGTCGCCTTCGTGGGTCCCTCCGGTGCGGGGAAGACCACCATCCTCTACCTCGCCCCACGGCTCTACGAGGCGAAGGGCGGGGCCGTGCTGTTCGCGGGCGCCGACGTGCGGACGCTCACCCAGGAGTCGATCATCGACCACGTGGGGATCGTCTCGCAGGAGACCTATCTTTTCCACGCGACGATCCGCGACAACCTGCGGTACGCCAAGCCCGACGCGACCGAGGACGAGCTCATCGCGGCGTGCACGGCCGCCAACATCCACCACATCATCGCCGGGTTCGAGCACGGATACGACACCGTGGTCGGTGAACGCGGCTATCGCCTCTCCGGGGGCGAGAAGCAGCGCATCGCGATCGCCAGGGTCCTGCTCAAGGACCCACCCGTCCTGCTGCTCGACGAGGCGACGTCGGCGCTCGACACCGTGTCGGAGCGGGTCGTGCAGGAGGCGCTCGACGAAGCGGCGAAGGGGCGCACGACACTGTCCATCGCACACCGGCTCTCCACGGTCATGGGCGCCGACGTGATCCACGTGCTCGAGGCCGGACGCATCGTCGAGTCGGGCACACACGCCGAACTCCTGGCGCACGGGGGCTGTATGCGGAACTCGCGGCCGAACAGGTCGCGGCCTCGCGGGTGCTCGACACCGAGGCCTCCGTCGAGCAGGCGCTGGTCGGAGACGGTCGTGCAGCGTTCACCGACCGGCGGGCGGACAGGGCCCCTGTCGACTCCGCCGGCGCCGACGCCGTCGCCGCGATCACCGCCGCCGTGCCGCTGCTCGCCGAGCCGCGCCCGGACGAGAGGATCTACCCGCCGGAGCCGTGAGCGCCGTCCGGCGCGCTCAATGCACCGACAGCCCGCCATCGACGAAGAGCGAGTGCCCGGTGACGTAGGCCGAACCGGCGCCGGCGAGGAACACCGCAGCGCCGGCGAAGTCCTCCGGGAGGCCGTTGCGCCCGATCATGGTGCGTGCCGCGAGCTCGGCGATCTTCTCCGGGTCCTGCTGGAGGCGGGCGTTCAGCGGGGTGAGCACGAATCCGGGCACCAGGGTGTTGCTCGTCACGCCCGTGCCGCCCCACGCCTCGGCCTCGGAACGCATGAGCGATTCCACCGCGCCCTTGGAAGCGCCGTACACGCCGCTGCCGACGAACGCGCGGTGCGCCTGCTGCGAACTGATGTGGATCAGCCTGCCGTACCCGCGCTCGGCCATCCCGGGCGCATAGCGCTGCCCGAGCAGGAAAGGTGCGAGGGCGTTCACCGTCATCGTCGCGTCCCAGTCGTCTTCGGTGATCTCCGCGAACGGTGGACGGATGTTGATGCCCGCCGAGTTCACCAGGATGTCCGGCTCGCCGAAGGTCACGGCGGCGGCTTCGGCGAGGGCGCGGATCCCTGCTCTGCTGCCGAGATCGCCCACGACGCCGGCGACACGGCAGCCGTGCGCGCGGAGTTCGTCGACGGTCTCCTCGATGCGGGCCTCGCCGCGGGCGACCACGACCGTCGCGGCCCCGGCACGTGCGAGCGCGGTGGCGATCCCCCTGCCGATGCCGGAGCTGCCGCCGGTCACGACCGCGGTGCGTCCTTCGAGCGAGAAGAGAGAAGCGAGGTAATCGTTCATGGGAGATCCAGGTGTGTCGGGGCGGTAGGGGTCACCACGCCAGCGCGGCGGCGATGTCGGGGTCGGGCGAGGCGTCGGCGAATTCGGGGAGGGCGTGGAGCTCGCGGATGAAGGCGTCGACCTCCGCGGCATACGACGGATCGGCGTGCGTGTCCGCGATCTCGCGCAGCGGGGCGATGTCCATCGCCAGGATCAGTTCGAGGCGGGCGATGACCGCGTCGCGCGCCCCGTCTTCCTGGAGCACGCGGATGCCCCCTCGCAGCGCCGCGAGGTAGTCGCGCAGCACCGTCAGCTGTGCCTTGCTCTGCGTGATCGAGGTCCCGTCGGCGCGGAGCCGCCAGTGCACGACGACGTCCGGGATCACATCGAAGGCGCGCGCCCGCGTGTACATCGACTGCGCGATCACCTGGTCTTCGTACGCGACGCCCTCGGGGAAACGGAGATCCTGCCAGAAGTCGGTGCGGCTCACCTTCGACCACGCGACGATGTTCGACACCGCGTGCGGGTGTGCGGCGAGCGTGGTGCCCAGACGCTCCGGCGAGGTCGCAGCCGCCACCCACGGCTGCACACGTCCGGCGACGTAGGCATCGCCTCGAGGTCGTGAGCGCACATAGGCGGCGGCGACGAAATCGCTTCCTGTCCGTTCGAGGGTGCCCGTCATCCGCGCGAGCGCGTCGGGGAGCAGCACATCGTCGCCGTCGAGGAACCCGAGGTACGGGGTGTCGACGTGCTCGATGCCCACGTTGCGGGCGGCGCCGAGTCCCCGCGAAGCCTCGTGGTGGATCATCCGGAACCGTCCGTCGGCAGCGGCCGCATCCGCGAAGACGGCCCCCGTGTCGTCGGTCGAGCCGTCGTCGATGAGGATCGCCCGCCAGCGCTGCTCGGTCTGCGCGCGGAGGGAGTCGAGAGCGGCAGGGGCGAAGGCGGCGATATCGCGACCGGGGACGATCAGCGTCACGATCGGGGAGGGGCGGTCACCAGCCGAGTCTATGGCCGTGCATCATCCTCGGGCCGCGCGCACAGACTCCGCGACGAGGGCAGCGAGACGCTCAGGGGCGTCGGTGGGCAGCGCCTCCCGCCCGAAGCTGAAACGGACGGCGGTCTGTGCGACCTCCGCCGGCACGCCACAGGCGAGGAGCACATGCGAGGGGTCGTCGCTGCCGGCGGCGCAGGCCGAACCGCTCGACGAGATGACTCCGCGGCGCTCGAGTTCGAGCAGGACCGACTCGCCACTCGTCCCGGCGAAGGTGAAACTCGCCGTCGCCGGGAGACGGTGATCGCGGTCCCCGGTCAGCGCGGCATCGGGGACGCCATCGAGCACCAGCGTGATGAACCGCGCCGTGGTCGAACCCACGAGCGACGACACCGTCTCGCGTTCCCGGTCTGCAAGCTCCAGGGCGGTCGCGAGCGCCACGGCCCCCGCGACGTTCTCGGTACCGGAGCGTCGCCCCCGTTCCTGACCTCCGCCGTGCAGCACCGGTTCCACGGGCACACGCCCACGCACCGCCAGCGCTCCGATGCCCTTGGGTGCGCCGAGCTTGTGCCCGGCGATCGACACGGCATCCGCGCCGAGGGCGTTCAACGCGAGCCAGCCGGCGGACTGCACGGCATCCAGGTGCAGCGGCACCCGAGCCGCACGGGTGACGGCTGCCAGCGCTGCCGCATCCTGCACCGTGCCGATCTCGTTGTTGGCATGACCGATCGAGACCAGAGCGGTGTCTTCTCTGATCGCGGCGGACAGCGCGTCCGGTGCGATCCGGCCGCGCGGATCCACGGGCAGGGTCGTCACCTCGACGGCGTGGAAGCGGCGCAGGTACTCGGCGGACTCGAGGATCGACTCGTGTTCGATGGGCGAGATCACGAGGTGTCGTCGGCCGCTGTCCAGTGCGGCGAGCACGATGCCCTTGACGGCGAGGTTGTTCGCCTCGGTGCCGCCCGCCGTGAACACGATGTCGCCCGCCCGCATCCCCAGCACGCGAGCGACCCGTGCGCGCGCGTCGTCGAGCGCGCTCGCTGCCGCTTCACCCGCCGTGTGATGGCTAGACGGGTTTCCGAACACTCCGGTGAGGGAGGGCTGCATCGCCTCGAGCACCTCCGGGCGGACCGGGGATGTCGCGGCATGGTCGAGGTAGAGCACGGTGCTCAGTCGATCCGGAGGTCGAGGCCCAGATCGAGGGCGCGCGCGGAGTGGGTGAGCGCCCCGACCGAGATGACGTCGACGCCGGTGCGGGCGATCTCGCCGACGGTCTCGAGAGTCACCCCGCCTGACGCCTCGACCGTGGCACGAGCGTCGATCAGCGCGACGCCCTCCCGCAGTTCGGAGGGGGAGAAGTTGTCGAGCAGGACGGTGTGTGCGCCGCCCTCGAGGACGGCCGGGATCTGGTCGAGCCTGTCCACCTCGACCACGACGTGCGTGGTGTGCGGCAGCCGCGACAGCGCATCGCGCAGGGCCGTCGCGAGGTCGAGTCCCGACCGTGTGAGGACGGCCAGGTGGTTGTCCTTCGCCATCACGGCATCCGAGAGCGAGTGACGGTGGTTGCGTCCGCCGCCGGACTCGACCGCATGCCGCTCGAACGCCCGCAGTCCCGGCGTCGTCTTGCGGGTGTCGGCGATGCGGGCGCCGGTGCCCTCGACCGCGGCGACATAGGCCGCGGTGAGCGTCGCGATCCCGCTCATCCGCTGGGTGAAGTTCAGGGCCACGCGCTCCGCCGTGAGGATGCTGCGTGCCGAACCGGCGACCGAGGCGAGGACGTCGCCCGGCGCGAACTCGTCTCCGTCCCCGACGTGCATGTCCACGGTGAGCTGCGGGTCGGTCAGGGTGAACGCGGCGGCGAAGACCTGGCCGCCGCTGAAGACGCCCGCTTCTCGCGCGACGAGGTCGGCGGTGGCCGTCGCCTCGACAGGGATCAGGGTGGTGCTGGTGAGGTCGCCCCACGGGGCATCTTCGTCCAGGGCGGCTTCGACGGCGCGGTTCAGGGTTGCGCGGGTGAGCATCAGACGGTCTCCAAGATCGAGGGGAGGGTGCCGGTGGACGCGAGATCCGTTTCGGCGGCGGCATCGACGCGATGGTGGGCACCCACCGAGGCCGTGCGGGCCAGGGCGGCCGAGGCGGTCGCTCGCGCGAGGAGCAGCAGATTCGCGTCCTCGTGCTCGGCGGTCGTGATCGGAGCGGGGGTGGCGGCCGCCCACCCCTGCAGGGTGCGGAGGGCGCGCGCGAGTCCGTCGCCGGTGCGCAGCAGTCCGACCTCGGCCCACATCAGCTCCTGCAGCGCGCTGCGGTCGAAGGCGGAACGCGCGTCGCCGACGTCCTCCGGTGCGCGATCGGCCGGAGCGGGCGTCTCGCGGAGGATCGCCCGCCAGGGCTGGTCCAGGCGGACGCGGCGCGCGCGCCGAAGACAGCACCTTCCAACAGCGAGTTCGAGGCGAGCCGGTTCGCGCCGTGCACCCCGGTGCGTGCCACCTCGCCGACCGCGAAGAGCCCAGGGATGGTCGTGCGGGCGTCGAGGTCGGTGACGATGCCTCCCATCAGGTAGTGCGCAGCGGGAGTCACGGGGATCGGATCACGCGACCAGTCGAATCCCCGCTCCCGCGTCACCCTGTCGATGGTCGGGAACCGGGTGGCGAGTCGTTCGGCCCCCAGCATCGTGGCGTCGAGTCGCACCGGTGCGCCCTGTGACGCCGCCTGCCTCGCTATCGCGCGGGACACGACGTCGCGCGGAGCGAGTTCGCCGTCGGGGTGGCTGTCGAACGCGAATCGACGACCGGTGTGGTCGAGGAGCGTCGCTCCCTCGCCGCGCACCGCCTCCGAGATCAGGAACGCCGGACCGGTCGCCAGGATCGTCGGGTGGAACTGGACGAACTCCAGATCCGCGACAGCCGCTCCGGCCCGGAGAGCGGCCGCGATGCCGTCTCCGGTGGTGCCGGCGGGGTTCGTCGTGTGCGCGTACAGGTGGCCGGCGCCACCGGTGGCGAGGATCACGGCGTCGGCGGGGAGTGCGGTATGGGCCGTGCCGATCAGCAGGCGGACGCCACGCGCGGTGCCGTCCGTCAGGACGAGATCCGTCAGCAGGGCGCGCTCCACGATGGCGATGGACGTGCCCCGGACTGCGGCGACGAGGGCCGCCGCGATCGCCGCCCCTGTGGCGTCCCCTCCGGCGTGGACGATACGTGCGTGGCTGTGCGCGGCCTCCCGCCCGAGCTGCAGCCTGCCGGACGGCGTCCGGTCGAATGCGACGCCGCGGGCGATCAGCTCGGCGATCCTGGACGCCCCGTCTTCGACCAGGACGCGCACGGCCTCAGGGTCGGAGAGACCCGCGCCGGCCTCGATCGTGTCGTCGGCGTGCTGCTGCATCGAATCCTCGGGGCCGTATACCCCGGCGACGCCGCCCTGGGCGAGACCCGTGCATCCGTCTCCGAGCCGCCCCTTGGTGACGATGGTCACGGCGTGTCCGCGCTCGTGGGCGTGGAGCGCCGCGGTGAGCCCGGCGATGCCGGAGCCCACGACGACGACCTTCATCGCACGCCGGCGGGCACCGGCGGCTTCGCCGCGAGCATCCGCTCCAGAGCGACCCGCGCCGGGTCGGCGACGTCGCCGGTCACCGTGATCCGGTTCGGGGTGCGGCCGGCGACCAGCTCCTCGAGCACCCAGGCGAGGTAGCCGGGATGGATCCGATACATCGTCGAGCACGGGCACACCACCGGGTCCAGACAGAAGATCTCGTGTTGCGGGTACTGTGCCGCGAGCCGGCGCACGAGGTTGATCTCGGTGCCGATCGCGAAGGTCGTCGGTTCGGCAGCCTCATCGATCGCGCGACGGATGTACTCGGTGGAGCCGGATTCATCGGCGGCGTCGACGACCTCCATCGGGCACTCCGGGTGCACGATCACCCGGACGCCGGGGTGCTCGGCGCGTGCCTGATCGATCTGATCGACGGTGAAGCGCCGATGCACCGAGCAGAAGCCGTGCCAGAGGATCACGCGGGAGTCGACGAGATCGGTGGCCGTCGAACCGCCGAGCGCTCGCCGCGGGTTCCACATCGGCATCTGCTCGAGCGGCACGCCCATCGCCTTGGCGGTGTTGCGCCCGAGGTGCTGGTCGGGGAAGAACAGCACGCGCCGTCCGCGCTGGAACGCCCACTCCAGCACGGTCTGCGCGTTGGACGAGGTGCACACGATCCCGCCGTGTCGCCCGACGAAGCCCTTGATCGCTGCCGAGGAGTTCATGTAGGTCACGGGGATCACGGGGACGCGCCCCTCTTCGTCGGGGGCGTCGAGGTCGCCGAAGACGTCCTCGAGCTGTTCCCAGCAGTCCTCGACCTGATCGATGTCGGCCATGTCGGCCATCGAGCACCCGGCCGCGAGATTCGGCAGGATCACCGCCTGCTCCGGCTTCGACAGCAGGTCGGCCGTCTCGGCCATGAAGTGCACTCCGCAGAAGACGATGGCCTCGGCGTCCGCTCTGCCCTTGGCTGCCGTAGCGAGTTGGAAGGAGTCGCCCACGTAGTCCGCGTGCTGCACGACCTCCTCGCGCTGGTAGAAGTGCCCGAGGATCACGACCCGGTCTCCGAGGGTGGCTTTCGCCGCACGGATGCGTCGGTCGAGGTCCTCTTCCGACGCCTCGCGGTACTCGACGGGGAGCTCGCCCTGTCGGGGGCGCCGGTGGGGATGACGTCGCCCATCGACGAGCCGGGGCCGTAGCCGGGGCGGCTGTCGAAGTCCCAGGGCCCGGCGGCGAGGTCGGTGGCGCAGGTGGCGTCGGTCGAGGCCCCGGTGACGATCGCCTGGATCGCGTGATCCACGGAGGGGTCCAGCGGCGGGACGGCGGGAGCGGGTACGAAAGTGATGCTCATCGGGTGCTCGTTTCTTCGGGGCCGAGGGGGCCGCGATCGGCCAGCTCGACATCGGTGTTGTCGCGGTACAGACGTGCAGGACGGTGGCTTCCGGTGCGGAACCGCTCGGTGGGGAGCAGGTTGCCCGCCGCCTCGACCTGGCGTCGGAAGTTCGCGGGGTCAAGGTTCCGTCCGAGGATGGCCTCGTAGGCCTCTCGGAGTTCGGCGAGTGTGAACTCCGCGGGGAGGAACCCTTGCGCGACGCGGCTGTAGCCGACCTTGTTGCGCAGTCGCCAGAGGGCGTAGTCGACGATCTTCGAGTGATCGAACGCGAGGTGCGGCAGCTGGTCGACGTCGAACCACTGCACATTCTCCGGTGCTCTTCCGGTCGCGCGGTGTGCGGCGATCTGCGCGGTCACGTCGTCCTGACGGAGAAGAGCCCAGTACACGATCGAGACGACCCGGGTGGGGGAGCGGTCCACGGCGCCGAAGGCGTAGAGCTGCTCGAGGTAGCTGGGGGCGAGTCCGGTCGTCTCGGCGAGCGTGCGTGCGGCCGCGTCGACGGGTGATTCGGCAGGCGTCAGCCAACCTCCGGGGAGTGCCCACTGCTGAGCGAAGGGTTCGCGGGTGCGCAGCACGAGGGGGAGTGCGAGCACCGCGCCGCCGTCATCGGTACGCCGCAGCGTGAGGATGACCGTCGAGACGGCGACCCTGATGTCACTGCTTCGAGTCATAGACACCTTAACCTCCGTTCTCGATCTTAGTGTCATTCGGACCCTTAGGGGTTCCTTGTGACGCATTTCGGCGTCGAGTCCGAAACGTTATCTCCGGGGCGCGGGAACGCTTGTCTCCCCGTGGAGGGGTTTGTTAGGTTACTGTCCTAACAAACCCCTTCGGGAGTGGCCAGCGGTCGCCTCGCAGGGCCCACGAACCCCGCTTCCGGGGTTCTGCTCCATCCGGAGCGATCCCTCCTGCAGTGCAGCACCGAGAGGAAACAAGAGAAAATGATCCGAAACGGAAGGCGCAAGATTGCGCTCACCGCGATTGCCGGAGCATCCGTCCTCGCCCTGGGCCTCACCGCCTGTGGTGGCGGAAGCGACAGCGGCGACGCCGACGGCGATCGGGCCCTGCGTGTCTGGGCCGGCAGCCAGACGCCGATCGCCGCGAACTACAACCCGTTCGCCCCGACCGTGCTCCACGGCGCGCTCGGGCCGATCTACGAACCGCTGTTCTTCTACAACAAGACGGCGGACTCCGAGCCGGTCGGCCTCATCGGCGACTCGTTCGAGTACAACGAAGACGGCACGGTGATCACGGTCACCATCAAGCCCGACCTCAAGTGGAGCGACGGCGAGCCTCTCACCGCGAAAGACGTCGCCTTCTCCTTCAACTACGAGGCCAACAACCCCGAGGGCAACGGCCTGGTCTCGGCGGAGGCCACCGACGACACGACCGTGGTGCTCACCTACGCCTCGGCGCAGTACACCACCGAGTTCCAGCGCATGGGCTCGAGCTACATCCTCCCCGAGCACATCTGGAAGGACGTGAAGGACTTCGCCGACTTCACGAACGAGGAGCCCGTCGGCTCCGGCCCCTACGTCGTCGACAAGACCACGAGCGAGTCGTACACCCTCGTCGCGAACGAGAACTACCGCGACGCGGATGAGCTCGGCGTCAAGAAGGTGCAGTACATCGCGGTCGACAACAACCAGACCGCTCAGGACCTGCTCGCCGCCGGCAAGCTCGACTGGACCGGCATGTTCATCCCGAACCCGGACGACGTGACCGGCAACGGCAAGATCGAGTGGATCAACACACCGCAGGACCCGACGGTGCTGTACACCTGCTCCAACGCCGAGCTCGGCTGCACCGGACCGCAGACCGACGTCGCCGTCCGTCAGGCGGTCAACGTCGCGATCGACCGCGCGACGATCAAGGACAAGGCGTTCGTCGGACTCACCGGTGACATCTCGCCCGCCTTCACGCTGCTCCCTCGCGATGAGAAGTGGCTCGCCGACCCCGCGAACGAGGTCAGCCCCCAGGAGGCCGACGCCGCCGAGGCGGGAGCGATCCTCGAAGCCGCCGGCTACACGAAGGGCTCCAGCGGCATCTATGAGAAGGACGGTGTCCCGCTCGAGATCACGCTCACCTCGGTCGACGGCTGGACCGACTACAACGACGCAGCGAAGCTGATCGCCGAGCAGGCGGAGGCCGCCGGCATCAAGATCACGGCGTCGACCGTGCAGTGGCAGGAGTTCTCCGACTCGCGTCAGGGCGGCGAGTTCCAGCTGATCGTCGGCGGCGTGATCGGCACATCCGTCGCGGACCCGTTCCAGATCTACCGTGACTGGTTCGGCGGAACGGCCGTCGAGTCGACCAGCCCGGTGGGCACCGAGGTGCCGGCAGGCCGCTGGAACTTCAGCCGCTACAGCAACCCGACGGTCGACGCGGCCATCCAGTCGGCCATCAGCACGAACGACGAGGCGACGAAGAAGGAGCTCTACGCGACGATCCAGACCGAGATCGCGCGCGACCTGCCGTACATCCCGCTCGTCATCAACGCCACGCAGACCTTCTACAACACGAAGGACTACACGGGCTGGCCGACCGAGGAGGACCTGTACGCCTTCCCGCCGTCCTGGGGTGCGATCGCGGCAGGTTACGTCCTGACGCAGTTGCAGCCGGTCAAGTAGCGAGAGGAGCCGGGGAAGAGGGAAGTCAGGAAACAGTGACATGAAGTTCTATGCACGAAGAATCGGGTTCTACGCGTTCACGCTCTGGGCCGCGATCTCCATCAACTTCCTTCTTCCCCGGCTCATGCCGGGGAACCCGGCGGATATCATGATCGCCAAGATGCAGCGGGCCGGCGGCGACGTCTCCGAGACCACGATCCGCAACATCAAGCTCCTGCTGGGGGGAGACGACTCCTCCCTCTGGGACCAGTACCTGGCGTACTGGGGCCGGATGTTCCAGGGCGACCTCGGCGTTTCCGTCACGAAGTTCCCCACCCCGGTGGCCGAGCTCATCGCAGGGGCGCTGCCGTGGACGCTCGTCCTCGTCGGCACCGCCACCGTCATCTCGTTCGTCCTCGGCGTCGTCCTCGGCGCCTGGGCCGGATGGAAGCGCGGCACCTGGGTCGATCACCTGATCCCCGCGACCACCGTCCTGCAGTCGATCCCGTACTTCTGGATGGCTCTGATCCTCGTGGCCGTGTTCGCGGTCGGTCTGGGGTGGTTCCCCATCTTCGGGGGCTACGACGTGTTCGACTTCCCGGACGGCCCCGAGCCGACCTGGGCGTTCTTCTCCGATGCCGTCGCGCATTCGCTCCTCCCCGCGATCACGATCGTGATCAGCTCGGTCGGCGGCTGGATGTTCGGGATGCGCAACATGATGGTCTCCACGCTGGCCGAGGACTACGTGCTCACGGCCGAGGCCAAGGGCCTGCGACCGCGGCGCATCATGACCACGTACGCCGCCCGCAACGCCGCGATCCCCTCGATCGCCGGCTTCTCCATCACGCTCGGCTTCGTCGTCGCCGGCTCCATCGTCATGGAGCAGGTGTTCACCTATCCCGGCGTCGGCAAGCTGATGTTCCAGGCCGTCACCAACAACGACTACGCACTCATGCAGGGGCTGTTCCTCGTGATCACGATCACGGTGCTGGTCGCCAACTTCTTCATGGACCTCGTCTATGGCTTCATCGACCCGAGGGCGCGCCAGAATGTCTGACACGAAGAATCCGCTCCTGACCCAGGAGCCTCCGACCACCGCCCCCGCGAGCACGATCTCGCTGGCCACGCAGCGGCTGGACCGCAAGCGCCGCCGCATCCTCCCGAGCACCTCCCCGAAGTTCATCGTCGGCGCGATCCTGGTCCTCGCCATCGTGCTCTTCGCGATCGTCGCGCCGTTCTTCACGCAGAACCCGCGCAGCACCGACAACCCCGCCCTCGCCGCCCCGTCGGTGGAGCACTGGCTCGGCACGACCAAACTCGGCAACGACGTGCTCGCCCAGCTCGCGGTCGGCGCGCAGGGCTCGCTCCTGATCGGCGTCACCGCCGGCGGCATCGCCATCGTGCTGTCGCTCCTGTTCGGTGTCCTCGCGGGATACCTGGGCGGCTGGCGCGAAGACATCCTGGCGTTGCTCACGAACGTGATGATCGTGATCCCCGGTCTTCCGCTCGTGATGGTCATCGCCTCGTTCGTCCCGCAGCGCAGCTGGCAGCTCGTCGCGTTCGTGCTCGGTATCACTTCCTGGGCCGGCGCCGCGTACGTGCTGCGCCTGCAGACCCGGTCGCTGCGCACCCGCGATTACGTGTACGCCTCGAAGGTCGCCGGCGAGAAGTCGCTGCGGGTGATCCTCGTCGAGATCATGCCCAACCTGCTTCCGCTGCTGACGGCGCAGTTCCTGTTCGCGATCATCTTCGCGATCCTCGGAGAGGCAGGACTCTCGTATCTGGGCCTCGGTCCGAACTCGTCGATCACGTGGGGTTCGATCCTCAACGACGCACAGTCGGGGCAGGCTCTCGGACGCGGTGCGTGGTGGTGGTTCGTCCCACCGGGCATCATGATCGCGATCCTCGGAGCCGGGCTCGCACTCATCAACTTCGCGATCGACGAGGTCATCAACCCGAAGCTGCGCAATGCGCCCGATGCGGCCCGTCGTGTGCGCAAGGCCGCCAAGACCAAGGGGGTCACCGCATGAGCGAGCCGGTGCTGACGGCCAGGAACGTGTCGATCGAATACGAGGTGGACCCGCCGGTGAAAGCCGTGCGGAACGTGTCGTTGACGCTGCACCGCGGCGAGATCCTCGGGCTCGCGGGGAGTCCGGCTGCGGCAAGACGACGCTCGCGTACGGGATGAACCGCCTGCTCAAGGCCCCGGCGCTGATGACCGAGGGCGAGATCGTCTTCCACGACCGCGACGGGCACGACGTCGACATCGTCGGCCTCGACGGCGAAGGGCTCCGTGCCTTCCGTTGGGACAAGATCTCGATGGTGTTCCAGGGGGCGATGAACTCCCTCAACCCGGTGATCAGCGTCAAGGCGCAGATCTTCGACATCTTCGACACGCATCGTCCGGGGATGAGCAGGAAGGCGAAGACGGCGCGCGCCGAGGAGCTGCTCTCGCTCGTGGGCGTCGATCCGAACCGGCTCACGAGCTTCCCGCACGAGCTGTCCGGCGGTATGCGTCAGCGCATGATGATCGCGATGGCCCTGGCGCTCGATCCGCAGGTGATGATCATGGACGAGCCGACCACCGCGCTCGATGTCGTCGTCCAGCGGGGCATCATCCGCGAGATCATGCGGTTGCGGGAGAAGCTCGGCTTCGCGGTGATCTTCATCACCCACGACCTGCCCATGCTGATCGAGATCAGCGACCGGATCGCGGTCATGCTGCAGGGGCGGATCGTGGAGGAGGGGACGGCGGAGGAGATCTACCGCACCCCGCAGCACGAGTACACGAAGCGGCTGTTGTCGAGTTTCCCGTCGCTGACGGGTGAGCGGGGCGACTTCGTTCGCACCGGAGTGAGCCAGGAGGGCGTCCGATGAGCGTTGCCATGCCGACCGCGACCCTGGAGGCGCGGAATCTGGTCAAGGACTTCTCCCTGCGCTCCGGGTTCCGCACGAGCATCCTGCACGCGGTGAAGGATGTGTCGTTCACGATCGAGGCCGGGAAGACCGTCGCGCTGGTGGGCGAATCGGGGTCGGGGAAGTCCACGATCGCACGCATGCTGATGAAGCTGGAGACGCCGACGGGAGGGGAGATCCTGCTCGACGGCAAGCCGTCGGGGACGCGGGGGCACGCACTGGAGCGGTACCGGTCGGACGTGCAGATGGTGTTCCAGGACCCGTTCGCGTCCTTGAACCCGTTCCACACGATCGTGCATCACCTGGAGCGTCCGATCCGCCTCCACCAGCCGGAGCTCTCCCGAGCACAGGTCAGGGAACGCGCCGTCGAACTGCTCGAGCGTGTACGGCTGACCCCGGCGAGAGCTTCGCGGAACGCCGCCCGCACGAGCTGTCGGGAGGGCAGCGGCAGCGTGTGGCGATCGCACGTGCGCTCGCTCCCGGCGCCCGGTTCATCGTGGCCGACGAGCCGGTGTCCATGCTCGACGTGTCCATCCGCCTCGGCGTGCTGAACCTGCTGGCCGATCTGCAGCGTGAGGAGAACCTCGGCGTGCTGTACATCACGCACGACCTGGCGACGGCCCGGCACTTCTCCGACGAGATCATGGTGCTGTACAAGGGCGACGTCGTCGAGCGGGGGCCGGCCGACGAGGTCATCCTCAACCCGCAGCACGAGTACACCAAGACGCTTCTCGGCGCCGCGCCGGAGCCGGAGAACCTCGGCCGCCTCCGCGACGAGGTCCGCGCCGAGCTCGCCCTCGACGTCTGACCTCGGGTCCCGCGTCGGTCGCGCGTCGAAGAGTATGTCGAGGCGGACGCGGATACGAGGGAGCGACCGGCTAGACTGAGCGCACAACTGAAGACAGGCCGAATGACCCCCGCGGGAGAGCCCCGGCGAACGCAGCCGGGCACCGAAGGAGCAAGCCTCCCCGCCAATCTCTCAGGTATGCGTACCGCGCGGTTCCGGCCACTCTGAAAAGCGATCCCGAGCGAAGCGACGGATCCGCCGACGGTGAAAGCCCCGCATCTGTGCACGGGCGAAACTCTCAGGCCCATGACAGAGGGGGAGTTCCGAGGTATGGCGATGCCGTCATGCCGCCCGCATGCACCCGGGAGAACTCCATGTCCGATCCTCGTTACACCCCGCTCCGAGAACGCCACGAGTCCCTCGGCGCATCGTTCACAGACTTCGGCGGCTGGCAGATGCCGGTCCGGTACACCTCCGACCTCGCCGAGCACCACGCCGTGCGCCGGAGCGCCGGGATCTTCGACATCTCGCACATGGCCGAGTTCACGGTCCGCGGCGGTGCGGCCGGCGAGTTCCTCGACTACGCGCTCGCGGGGCGCCTGTCGGCGCTGCCCGTCGGCAAGGCGAAGTACTCGCTCCTGCTCGCCGAGTCCGGCGGGATCATCGACGACGTCATCGTCTACCGCCTCGCCGACGACGACTTCCTCATCATCTCCAACGCCGGCAACAGGGAGGCCGTGTCGGCAGCGCTCACCGCCCGCGCCGAAGGTGCCGATGTCGTGGTCGAGGACGTGTCGGACGCCTACGCCCTCATCGCCGTGCAGGGGCCGCAGGCCGAGGCGGTCCTCGCAGCGACCGACGAGATCACCGACGTGAGCACGCCGTGGTCGGAGCAGAAGTACTACGCCTGGGCGTCCGCGCGATTCGCGGGCGAGCCGCTCCTGCTCGCCCGCACGGGCTACACGGGGGAGGACGGCTTCGAGCTCCTCGTCCCCGCCGCGCGCGCCGAGGCGTTGTGGGACGCCCTCCTCGCCGCGGGAGAGCCGCGCGGGCTGGTCCCGGCGGGCCTCGCCGCCCGCGACACTCTGCGCCTCGAGGCCGGAATGCCGCTGTACGGACACGAGCTCACCCTCGAGACCGTACCGGCCCAGGCCGGACTCGGACGCGTCGTGGTGACCGCGAAGGAGCGGTTCGTCGGCAAGGATGCGATCGAACCGGCACCCGATGCGCCGGTGCTGGTCGGACTCGTCGCCGAGGGCAAGCGTGCCGGGCGAGCCGGATACGCCGTGGTCGATGCCGGTGGTGCGACGCTCGGAGAGATCACCAGCGGTGCGCTCAGTCCGACGCTCGGCCATCCGATCGCGATGGCCTATGTGCATCCGTCTTCCGCTGCGGACGGAACCGCAGTATTCCTTGATGTGCGGGGGACCAGCATCCCCGCGACCGTGACCGCCCTGCCTTTCTACCGGAGGACCAAATGACCGACCTCAACGCACTCCACTACACCGATGAGCACGAGTGGATCGCCGCGGACGGCGGCACCGTGACCATCGGCATCACCGACTACGCCGCGGAGAAGCTGGGCGACGTCGTGTTCGTCGAACTGCCCGCCGTCGGTACCGAGGTCACCGCAGGATCGGTGGTCGGCGAGATCGAGTCGACCAAGTCGGTGGGCGAGCTGTACGCTCCGGTGTCCGGCACGGTCGTCGAGATCAACGACGCGGTCGTGGACGACCCGTCTCTGGTGAACTCCGCCCCGTTCGAGGGCGGCTGGCTCCTCAAGGTCGAGGTCGCCGACGGCGCACTCGACGGACTGCTCGACCGCGACGCCTACGTCGCTCTCACGGAGGGCTGATCTCCCCGTGGTAGCTTTCGCCGATCGTCATATCGGACCTACAGACGCCGCGCAGCGCACGATGCTCGACGCGCTCGGCATCGACACCTCGGGAACGGATGAGGCGCTGACCCCGGTCGAAGAGCTCATGCGCCAGGCCGTGCCCGCGTCGATCTACACGGGCCCGTCGGATGCCACGTCGCTGATTCCGGTGGCGGCGAGTGAGACCGAGGCTCTCGCCGAGCTGCGCAGCCTCGCGTCGCGCAACACCGTGAACCGCCCGATGATCGGTATCGGCTACTACGGAACCATCACGCCGCAGGTGATCCAGCGCAACGTGCTGGAGAACCCGTCCTGGTACACCGCGTACACCCCGTACCAGCCGGAGATCTCGCAGGGGCGCCTGGAGGCGCTCATCAACTTCCAGACCATGGTCGCCGAGCTCGCGGGGCTCACCACGGCCAATGCGTCGATGCTCGACGAGTCGACGGCGGTGGTCGAGGCCATGCTGCTCGCTCGGCGCGCCTCGAAGTCCTCCTCGAACGTGTTCGCGGTCGACGCCGATGCGCTCCCGCAGACCGCGGCGATGCTGGCCACGCGCGCGCAGGCGCTCGGGATCGAGCTCGTCACAGTCGACTTCTCGGCGGGCGAGGAGCTGCCGGAGAGCCTGTTCGGCGTCTTCGTGCAGTATCCCGGTGCATCCGGTCGGGTCTGGGACCCGTCGGCGGTGTTCGACGCCGCGCATCTCGCCGGTGGTCTCGCGGTCGCGGCGGCCGACCTGCTCGCCCTCACGCTGATCGCCTCACCGGGTTCGCTCGGCGCCGACGTCGCCGTGGGCACGACCCAGCGCTTCGGCGTGCCGATGGGCTTCGGCGGTCCGCATGCCGGCTACATGGCGGTGCGTTCCGGGCTCGAGCGTCAGCTCCCCGGGCGCCTCGTGGGTGTCTCGGTCGATGCCGGCGGCAAGCCGGCGTATCGGCTGTCGCTGCAGACACGCGAGCAGCACATCCGGCGTGAGAAGGCGACATCGAACATCTGCACCGCCCAGGTGCTGCTCGCCGTGATGGCGTCGATGTACGCCGTGTATCACGGACCTGACGGGCTGCGGGCGATCGCCTCCGCAGCGGCGACCAAGGCGGCCCTCCTGCGCGACTGGCTGACCGAGGCCGGTGCCGAGGTGGTGCACGAGTCCTTCTTCGACACGCTCACGGTGCGGGTTCCCGGTCGGGCGGCCGAGCATGCCGCGCAGGCCCGTGACGGCTACGGCATCCTGCTCAGGGTGGCCGACGCCGACACGATCGGCATCTCGGTCGACGAGACCACGACGGTGGCGGAGCTGCACCAGGTGTCGATGGTCTTCGGCGGCGCGCAGGAGCGCGTTTTCGGGTTCTCCGACGGTGCGGACGCCCTGCCTGCGGAGCTGCGCCGGCAGGATGAGTTCCTCACGCACCCGGTGTTCCACGCGCATCGGAGCGAGACCGCAATGATGCGGTACCTAAAGAGCCTCTCCGATCGGGACTACGCCCTCGACCGCGGCATGATCCCGCTGGGTTCGTGCACCATGAAGCTCAACGCCGCCACCGAGATGGCCGCCATCACGTGGCCGGAGTTCGCCGGCATCCACCCGTTCGCCCCGGCGGCCGATGTGCAGGGATACCTCGAGCTCATCGACCAGCTCGAGGGCTGGCTCGCCGAGGTGACCGGGTACGACGCCGTCTCCCTGCAGCCGAACGCGGGTTCGCAGGGGGAGCTGGCAGGGCTTCTCGCGATCCGGGGCTACCATCACGCGAACGGCGACCAGCACCGCACGGTGTGCCTGATCCCGTCGTCGGCGCATGGCACGAACGCCGCATCCGCTGTCCTGGCAGGCATGAAGGTCGTCGTCGTGGCGACCGACGAGCTCGGCAACGTCGACCTCGACGACCTGCGCGCCAAGATCGCGCTGCATGCCGATGACCTGTCGGCCCTCATGATCACGTACCCCTCGACGCATGGCGTCTACGAGGAGCAGGTCGTCGAGATCACGAGCGCTGTCCATGACGCGGGAGGGCAGGTCTACGTCGACGGCGCCAACTTGAACGCGCTGCTCGGCTACGCGCGTTTCGGCGACCTCGGCGGCGACGTCTCGCACCTGAACCTCCACAAGACGTTCGCCATCCCGCACGGTGGCGGCGGCCCCGGCATCGGTCCGGTGGCGGCGAAGGCCCACCTCGCACCGTTCCTGCCGTCGCACCCGCTGGCGCAGCGCGCGGAGCATTTCGGCGGCTTCACGTTCGACGGCGGGGTCATCTCGGCAGCGCCGTACGGTTCCGCGGGAATCCTGCCCATCTCGTGGGCGTACGTGCGCATGATGGGGGCTGACGGACTGCGTCGTGCCACGGCAGCAGCCGTCCTCTCCGCGAACTACATCGCCGAACGCCTCGGCTCGCATTTCCCCGTGCTGTACACGGGCGAGAACGCGCGTGTCGCGCACGAGTGCATCCTCGATCTCCGCCCGCTCAAGGAAGCAACCGGGATCACCGTCGACGACGTCGCCAAGCGCCTGATCGACTACGGGTTCCATGCGCCGACGATGTCGTTCCCGGTCGCGGGCACCCTCATGGTGGAGCCGACGGAGTCGGAGGATCTCGACGAGATCGAGCGGTTCATCGAGGCCATGATCATGATCAAGGCTGAGGCGGATGCCGTGGCGGCCGGGCGCTGGCCCGCCGACGACAACCCGCTCGTGCATGCTCCCCACACGGCGGTCTCGCTGATCGCGGGGGAGTGGAATCACGCCTACACGCGGGAGGACGCCGCATATCCGGTTCGTGCACTCGTCGCGGGCAAGTATTGGCCTCCGGTACGCCGCATCGATCAGGCGTATGGCGACCGCAACCTCGTGTGCGCATGCCCTCCCATTGAGGCATTCGCCTGAGTTCGTGCTCGTCTGAGCAGACGGCGCCGCGCTTCCGTGCAGGAGGCGCGGCGCCGCGCGTATTTCCGCCTGTTTCGGGGAAATTACGGATGGTCACCACTCAGTAACAGTTCGTTAGCTGAGGACGGCGGCGGCGATACCCCGGGTTACGCTCAGGTATCCCTGCGTGCTCGATGGTGAGCGTGCAGACTCAGCACTGTCCACAGGAGGACGAAAAGTGAAAAGAAACAGGACTGCCCTCGCGGGTATCGGTCTGCTCTCCGTCGGCGCTATCGCCCTGGCGGGGTGCGCATCCGGCGACGACAACGGCAGCGGTGAAGGCGGCGGCGAGGCTTCGACCGGCATCGTCACGGTGCAGAGCAACGAGCCCCAGAACCCGCTCCTGCCCGCAGTGACTAACGAGGTCGGCGGCGGACTCGTTCTGCAGAACATCTTCGCCGGTCTCGTCTACTACGAAGCCGATGGTGCTCTCGCCAACGACCTCGCCGAGTCGATCGAGTCGGACGACAACCAGACCTGGACGATCAAGATCAAGGAGGGTGAGGAGTTCAGCGACGGCACCCCCGTGACCGCGGAGTCCTTCACCGAGGCGTGGCAGTACGCCGCGTCCGACCCCGCCTTCGAGAACCAGTGGTGGTTCGCGAACTTCTCCGGCTACAGCGCCGACGCCGTGAAGGAAGACTCCCTCGCGCTCGATGTCGTCGACGACACGACCTTCACGGTCGAGCTCGCCGCCCCGCAGTCGGACTTCCCGACCACGCTCGGCTACCAGGTGTTCGCGCCGCTGCCCGAGTCGTTCTTCGACGACCCCGAGGCGTTCGGTCAGGCACCGGTCGGCAACGGCCCGTACGTGCTCGACAAGTGGGAGCACGACTCCGTGATCTCGCTGCTTCCGAACGAGAGCTACGACGGTCCGCGCAAGGCGATGAACGGCGGGGTCGACCTCGTCAGCTACGCCACCGCCGAGGCCGCGTACACCGATCTGCTCTCGGACAACCTCGACGTGCTCAACCCCGGCGTGCCGCCGACGGCTCTGGCCACGTACAAGGACGACCTGGGCGACCGTGCCGTCGACCAGCCGGCCGCGATCTGGGAGGGTCTGACCATCCCCTCGCGTCTCGCGCACTTCGGCAACGACGAAGAGGGCAACCTGCGTCGTCAGGCCATCTCCTACGCGATCGACCGCGACGAGGTCACCGATGTGATCTTCGAGGGCACCCGTACTCCGGCCGTCGACTACACCTCCCCGGTCATCGCGGGCTGGAACGATGAGATCGCCGGCTCCGAGGTCACGCACGCCGACGCCACCAAGGCGAAGGACCTGTGGGCTCAGGCCGACGCCATCTCGCCGTGGAGCGGCACGTTCACGATCGCGTACAACGCCGATGGTGGACACCAGGCGTGGGTCGACGCCGTGTCGAACCAGATCAAGAACACGCTCGGCATCGACGCTGCGGGTCAGTCGTTCCCTGACCTCGCGACGCTCCGCGAGGAGATCAAGAACCGTTCGCTGAACGCCGCGACGCGTTCGGGCTGGCAGTTCGACTACCCGGGTGCGTACAACATCCTGGGTGCGCTGTTCATCACCGGCGCCGGCTCCAACGACGGCGACTACTCGAACCCCGAGTACGACAAGCTCGTCCAGGAGGGCGCGACGGCACCGTCGGTCGAAGAGGGCAACAAGCTCTTCGAGCAGGCGCAGGAGGTCCTATTTAAGGACCTGCCCGTGCTGCCCCTCTGGTACCGCTCGACGAATGCCGGGTTCTCGACGCTGGTTGACAACGTCGAGTACGGCTGGGATAGCTGGCCGATCATCTTCGAGATCACCAAGGCCGGCGAGTAACACTCCCGCTCTGATCTGAACCCGCCGTGCGGGGCGATGCGCAAAGCGTCGCCCCGCACGGCGCGGTTCGGTTCACGCTATGACTGCTTACATCATTCGTCGCCTGCTCCAGGCGATACCCGTCTTCCTCGGGGCGACCTTCCTGATCTTCTCGATGGTCTTCCTGCTTCCGGGCGACCCGATCCTCGCTCTGTTCGGCGACAAGACGCCGACCGACGCGCAGTACGCCGCCTTGCAGGCGCAGTACCACCTGGACCAGCCGTTCTTCACGCGCTACCTGATCTACCTCGGCGACCTGTTCCGCGGTGACCTGGGAACGACCTTCCGCGGTCAGAGCGTCAACGAGATCCTCGCCGCGAAGTTCCCGGTGACGCTCCGCCTCGCGCTGCTGGCGATCGTCATCCAGCTCCTCTTCGGGGTCGTCGTCGGCCTCATCTCGGGCCTGCGCAAGAACAGCCTGTTCGACCACGCCTCGATGCTGCTGAGCCTCGTGCTGATCTCGATCCCGGTGTTCGTGCTCGCGTTCATCGCGCAGTACTTCCTCGCGATCGAGTTGCATCTGTTCCGGCCGACCGTCGGCAGAGGCGCGCCATGGGCCGACCTGATATTGCCGGCGATCGTCCTGGCCGCTCTCAACTTCGCCTACGTCGTCCGCCTCACCCGCAACTCGGTCATCGAGACGCGTCAGCAGGACTTCGTGCGGATGGCCTTCGGCAAGGGGCTCCCCACGCGGCGCGTCATCCCGGTGCACGTGCTGCGCAACTCGCTCATCCCCGTGACGACGAACCTCGCTGCCGACTTCGGCATCCTGATCGTCGGCGCCACCGTCACCGAGGGCGTGTTCAACGTGCCGGGCATCGGAAACGAGCTGTTCAAGGCCATCAACCAGCACGACGGGCCGGAGATCGTCTCGATCGTGACCGTGCTCGTCGTGATCTACGTCCTGGTCAACCTGTTCATCGACCTGCTCTACGGTGTGCTCGACCCGAGGATCCGCTATGTCCGATAACCGTCCCACCCGCCGTATGGCGCACTACGTGGCCGAGGCCGACGAGGGCGGCCTCGGCGCCGTCGACGCCGTCCGCGTCAGCGAGCGCAAGAGCAACCTGTGGCTCGACGCCTGGCGCGACCTCCGTGGTCGCTGGATGTTCTGGACCGCCGGCGTCTTCGTCGTGATCCTGGTCATCATCGCGTCGTTCCCCGACCTGTTCGCTCCGGTCGACCCGTTCCAGTGCGATTTGAAATTCTCGAACGACCCGCCATCCGCAGGACATCCGTTCGGTTACACCTTCCAGGGCTGCGACGTGTATTCGCGCGTCGTCCACGGCGCCGGCACCTCGCTGTCGGTCGGCATCCTGGTGACCATCATCATCGCCGCCATGGGAATCGTGATCGGCGCGTTCGCCGGCTTCTTCGGAGGCTGGATCGACTCGCTGCTCATGCGCATCGGCGACATGTTCTTCGCGATCCCCTACGTGCTGGCCGCTGTCGTCATCATGTCGATGTTCCTGGACAACCGGAACATCCTCGTGGTCTCGCTCGCGATCGGCTTCTTCGGGTGGCCCGCCGTGGCGCGCATCCTCCGCGCCGAGATCCTGCGGGTGCGCTCCGCCGACTACGTGATGGCATCCGAGGCGCTCGGGGTCTCCCGGGTGCGCACGATGTTCTCGCACGTCATGCCCAACTCGATCGCTCCGGTGATCGTGCTCAGCACGGTCGGTCTGGCCGCAGCCATCACGGCCGAGGCCACGCTGTCCTTCCTGGGAGTCGGCCTGCCGCCGGAGTTCATCTCCTGGGGCAACGACATCGCCATGGCGCAGCAGCGTCTGCGTACCGATCCGATGCCGCTGATCTATCCGTCGATCGCCCTCTCGCTCACCGTGCTGTCGTTCATCATGCTCGGCGAGACGGTGCGTGACGCGCTCGACCCGAAGGCGAGGGCACTGCGATGACCGCCGACCACAACACCGACGTCCCTCTGCTCTCGATCGAGAACCTGGAGGTCGCGTTCAAGACGCAGGACGGCTTCGTGCCGGCCGTGCGCGGCGTGAGCTTCGACATCTATCCGGGCGAGACCATGGCGATCGTGGGCGAGTCCGGTTCGGGCAAGTCGACCACTGCGCACGCGATCATCAACCTGCTGCCCGGCAGTGGCAAGGTCACGGGTGGCGCCGTCAAGTTCGAAGGGCGCGACCTCACGAAGCTCGGGCGCTCCGAGATCGAGCACGTGCGGGGCAACCTCATCGGCCTGGTTCCCCAGGACCCGATGAACAGCCTCAACCCGGTGCACCGCATCGGGTTCCAGGTCGAGGAGACGATCCTCGCGAACGGGCAGGCCGATGGCCGCAAGGCCGCGCGCAAGCGTGCGATCCAGGTGTTGCAGGAGGCAGGGCTCGCCGACGCCGATCGGCGTCTGCGTCAGTTCCCGCACGAGTTCTCGGGCGGCATGCGCCAGCGCGTCCTCATCGGCATCGGGCTCTCCTCCGATCCGAAGCTGCTGATCGCCGACGAGCCCACCAGTGCGCTCGACGTCACGGTGCAGAAGCGCATCCTCGATCACCTCGACACCCTCACGAAGGAGCGCAACACCGCGGTCCTGTTCATCACACACGACCTCGGCCTCGCTGCCGAGCGTGCCGAGAACCTCGTCGTGATGCACCGTGGTCGCATCGTGGAGTCGGGCCCCGCTCTGGAGATCCTGCAGAATCCGCAGCACCCGTACACGCAGCGCCTGGTCGCCGCGGCGCCGAGCCTGGCGTCGAAGCGCATCCAGACCGCCGTGTCCGGTGATGTGGATCCTCTCGCCGAGGTGCTCACGGAGGCCACGGGCACGGTCGATCTCGCATCGCTCGCGCACACCGAGGTGGTGCCGGCCGAACCGGTCATCGAGTTCCGCGACGTCACGAAGGTCTACAAGATCCGGGGGAGCGGCTTCCGCTCCACCGACTTCACGGCCGTCGACAAGATGTCGTTCCAGGTGCCGAAGGGCTCCACGATGGCGATCGTCGGCGAGTCGGGGTCCGGCAAGTCCACGGCTGCCAAGATGCTGTTGCGCCTGGAGACCAAGACGTCGGGCTCGATCCTGGTGAACGGGCGCGACACCGACACGCTCTCGCGGCCCGAACTCCAGGCCCTCCGTCGCCAGATGCAGCCGGTGTTCCAGGACCCCTACGGATCCTTGGACCCGCTGCACAACATCGGCAACACCGTGGCGGAGCCGCTGCGCGTGCACGGTGTGGGCGACAGCGCGTCGCGGCGCAAGCGCGTGCTCGAGGTGCTCGATCAGGTGGCGCTCCCTTCGAGCGTCGCCGACCGGTATCCGAACGAGTTGTCCGGCGGTCAGCGACAGCGCGTCGCGATCGCCAGGGCGCTGGCCCTCAAGCCGGAGATCGTGGTGCTGGACGAGGCCGTGTCGGCGCTGGACGTCCTGGTGCAGGCACAGGTGCTGAACCTGCTCGCCGAGCTCCAGTCCGAGCTGGACCTGACCTATCTGTTCATCACCCACGACCTCGCTGTCGTGCGCGTGATCGCAGACCGGGTCTGCGTCATGGAGCAGGGCCGCGTCGTCGAGCACGGCACCGTGGATGACATCTTCGCGAACCCGCAGCAGGAGTACACCGAGCGTCTGCTCCAGGCGATCCCCGGTGCGGCTATCACGCTCGGCGGCCACTGACCGTGAGTGGGAGCGAGCAGTCGGAGGGTGTGCGGACATTCCGCGCACCCTCCGGTCCCGCCGCGGTGGTCATCGGATCGCTGCTTGCCGTGTTCCTGCTCGGCGATGCCGTCCTGCGGGCAGGCTGGGGGCAGATGCTGCTGCTGGCGCCGTGGGTCCTCCTCGTGCTGTGGATCGTGTACGTGAACTCCTATGCATCGTCGGTGCGCATCGACGATGAGGGCGTCGCGGTGCAGAACCTGCTCCGCCGCATCGAGTTCGGCTGGCGGCGGGTGCGCGATGTGGAGCTGCGCTGGCAGCTGGTGTTCTCTCTCGACGACGGCAGCGATGTGTCGTGCTACGGCGGTCCCGCGAAGGCGGGTTCGTTTCGGATGCCGACGCGCGGCGACAGCGAGGAGCGGGTGCCGGCGGGGCTCCGTGCGCTGGCCGAGATCGAACAGCGCCGTGACGCGGCCTCGCTCGCCGCGGATGCGCCGATCCGTCGGAGCTGGGACCGCCCGGCGTTGGTCGCGCTCGCGGTGATCGTCGTGTGGGCGATCCTCGCGATCCTCATCGCGAACGCCGGCTGACCGGCCCCCGCTCAGCCGGACCGACTGCCGCTCAACCAGGGAGGCCGAACAGGTCGGGCCACATCGACGCAGCCCAGGGGTAGCCGACGAACGCTGCGGCGTCGATCAGGAAGTGGGCGACCAGGAACGGCATCAGCCGTCCGCTGCGCTGGTAGAGCCAGCCGAACAGCAGACCCATCGCGAGGTTCCCGATGAACGCGGGGTACCCCTGGTAGAGGTGATAGCTCGCACGCAGGACCGCGGTGCCGACGATGATCCACCAAGGTCCCCAGCCGAGCTGTCTGAGCCGGGTGAAGAGGTAGCCGAGGAGGACGACCTCTTCCTGCAGGGCGGCGCGCGCCGCGGACAGCAGCAGCACGGGCACAGTCCACCAGTAGGCGTCGATCCCCGCGGGGTCGATCGCCACCGTGAGACCGAGTGCGCGTCCGGCGAAGTAGAGCCCGAGCCCGGGGATGCCGATCGCGAGCACGAGGACGACGCCTCGTCCGACATCCGCGCCGGTCTTCGTGCCGTCGAGGCCGAGACGGCCCAGGTGCGGTCGTCGGGACTGCCAGAGCAGGAAGCACACCAACAGCACAGGGATGAGCGAGAATCCGATCGCGAGCACCTGATAGACGAGGTCGAAGGCCTCCCTGTCGCTGCGGGAGGGGTTGAGCTTCGCGACCTGATCGGCGATCGGTATCTCGTCGGTGAGACGGTAGACGAACTGCACGACCGCGTACACCGCCGACTGGCCGAGGCCCAGGGCCAGGACGATCGAGATCTCCCACCACAGTCGCGTACGGGACGGAGCGGGGGAGAGGTCGGGGAGGTCCCACGGAGCCTGCGGTCGGGTCACGATCTCGATGCTACGACCTGCTTTTCAGGAACACGCCCTGAGCTTGCGTTATCCTGAAACGTCGGCTTCCCGGCGAAACCCCACATCTTTTAGGACACCTGCATGGCGCACGCCCTTCGCTCTGACCTCCGCAACGTCGCAATCGTCGCCCACGTCGACCACGGCAAGACGACCCTCGTCGACGCCATGCTGCGTCAGACGGGCTCCTTCGGTGAACACGCCCACGTCGATGAGCGCGCCATGGACTCGAACGACCTGGAACGTGAGAAGGGCATCACGATCCTCGCCAAGAACACGGCGATCACCTACAAGGGCAAGCACGCCCAGGGCAAGGAGATCACGATCAACGTGATCGACACCCCGGGTCACGCCGACTTCGGCGGAGAGGTCGAGCGCGGCCTGTCCATGGTCGACGGCGTCGTGCTGCTTGTCGACGCGAGCGAGGGACCGCTGCCGCAGACCCGCTTCGTGCTGCGCAAGGCGCTCGAGGCCAAGCTCCCCGTCATCCTCCTGGTCAACAAGACCGACCGCCCCGACGCCCGCATCGCGGAGGTCGAGGAAGAGGCGCACGACCTGCTGCTCGGTCTCGCCTCCGACCTGGTCGACGATGTGCCCGACCTCGACGTCGACGCCCTGCTCGACGTGCCGGTGGTGTACGCGTCCGGTCGTGCCGGCGCCGCATCGCAGAACCGCCCCGCCGACGGATCGCTGCCGGACAACGACGACCTCGAGCCGCTGTTCGAGGCGATCCTCGAGCACGTCCCCGCTCCGGAGTACGACGACGAGCACCCGCTGCAGGCCTGGGTCACGAACCTCGACTCCAGCCCGTTCCTCGGCCGCCTCGCGCTGCTCCGCGTCTTCAACGGCACGCTGAAGAAGGGCCAGACCGTGGCCTGGGTCCGCGCAGACGGCACGCACCAGAACGCGCGCATCACCGAGCTCCTGAAGACCCGCGCGCTCGAGCGCTACCCGGCCGAGTCCGCCGGCCCCGGTGACATCGTCGCCATCGCCGGCTTCGAGAACATCACGATCGGTGAGACGATCGCCGACCCTGAAGACGTGCGTCCGCTGCCGGCCATCACGGTCGACGACCCCGCCATCTCGATGACGATCGGCACCAACACCTCGCCGCTCATGGGCAAGGTCAAGGGGCACAAGCTCACCGCCCGGATGGTCAAGGACCGTCTCGACAAGGAGCTCATCGGAAACGTGTCGCTCAAGGTCGTCGACATCGGACGGCCCGACGCGTGGGAGGTGCAGGGGCGTGGAGAGCTCGCCCTCGCCATCCTCGTCGAGAACATGCGCCGTGAGGGCTTCGAGCTCACCGTCGGCAAGCCGCAGGTGGTCACGAAGAAGATCGACGGCAAGACCTACGAGCCGTTCGAGCACCTCACGATCGACACTCCGGAGGAGCACCTCGGCGCGATCACGCAGCTCCTCGCGAACCGCAAGGGGCGCATGGAGAACATGACCAACCACGGCACCGGCTGGGTGCGCATGGAGTTCATCGTGCCCTCGCGCGGCCTGATCGGCTTCCGCAGCGAGTTCCTCACCACGACCCGCGGCACCGGCATCGCGAACGCGATCTCGCACGGCTACGAGCCCTGGGCGGGTTCGATCACCACGCGTCAGAACGGCTCGATCGTCGCCGACCGCCAGGGTGTCGTCACCCCGTTCGCGATGATCGCCCTGCAGGAGCGCATGTCGTTCTTCGTGCAGCCCACGCAGGAGGTCTACGAGGGCATGGTCATCGGCGAGAACTCCCGCGCCGACGACATGGACGTGAACATCACCAAGGAGAAGAAGCTCACCAACATGCGTGCGGCGAGCTCCGACACCTTCGAGTCGATGACACCGCCCCGCGTGCTGACGCTCGAGGAGAGCCTCGAGTTCGCGCGCGACGACGAATGCGTCGAGGTCACACCCGAGGTCGTCCGCATCCGCAAGGTCAACCTCGACGCGAACACCCGCGCACGGGAGACCGCGCGTCTGAAGCGTCAGGACGCGAACGCCTGAGACATCGCCGGACACAGCTCCGTGGAAGAGGGTCTCGCACCGCCGAAAGGCCGTGCGAGGCCCTCTTCTCATGTAAATCCCAGGTGAGGGCTAGTTTTCGCTCAGGTTGATCATGCAGACTCGGTCACTTGCGCCCGGGACGATCACCCGATGAGTCTCCTGAATGGGCGTGCGACCATCCGAAAGTCGACCACCCGAAAGTCGAACCCATGCTTCAGAAGACCCGTGCGCTTCGGCGCGCCTCCGCCGCGGCATCCGCTCGCGCAGCCGTCACCGCCCGACGCCCGATGACCATCCTCGGCGTGACCGCCGCGACACTCGTGGGCATCACGCTCAGCGTGGGGCTCGCGTCCACGCCCGCCGCCGGCGCCGTGAACGCCGCCGCGTCGGCAGCCGTCCCTCGCACCGTCGTCGGTGCGGAGCCCCTGGCTCAGATCGGCGAGGAGGCCAGGGTCACCCTGGTCGAGGCGAAGAGCGCCGTGCTGGCCGCCGAGGATCTCGGCGACGCGGTCGTCGCCTCGGGGCTCGACGTCGGCGGCTCGACGACCGTCGACACGGCCGCACTCGAGCAGGACATCGAGAAGCTCGCCGAGCGCGAGGTGATGCCGGTGCTGCTGATGGACATCCTCGCCGATGAGACGGCGTCCGAGACGGCTCGGGTGGTCTCCGGTACCGAAGCTCTCCAGCAGGCGCTCACCGCGGCTCAGGAGAAGAAGGCCGCGGAGGAGGCGGCACGGATCGCCGCCGAGAAGGCAGCCGCCGCCGAGAAGGCCGCAGCCGACCTGGCCGCCGCGAACACCGTCGAGGGTGCGAAGGCGACCGCGCGACAGCTGATGTCGAGCCAGTACGGGTGGGGAGCCGATCAGTTCTCGTGCCTGGAGTCGTTGTGGACCAAGGAGTCGGGCTGGAACTACCAGGCGTACAACGCCGACGGAGGAGCCACCGGCATCCCCCAGGCGCTCCCCGGCAGCAAGATGGCCGCCGCGGGGGCGGACTGGCAGACGAGCGCCGCGACCCAGGTCGCCTGGGGGCTCGGCTATATCTCGAGCGCGTACGGCAGCCCCTGCAGCGCCTGGTCGCATTCGCAGGCCATGAACTGGTACTGATCCGAAATACTCCTGTGCGGAGAGGCCGGCTGCCGCTACGGTGGCACTGACGCCTGGGGACGTCGCGGACCCCAGGAGGACACATGCTCGACCCCGTCGCATGGCAAGGCGTCGCGCAGGAGGTGTCGACCGGCGCGCTCCCGGGCTGGGACCGGGTCGAGGAGATCGTGCGCGAGGCGCATCTGCGGTACTCCTCGGAGCACGGCGGCCGTGTCGCTGACTACATCCCGGTCCTCGCGGAGGCCGACCCCGAGCTGTTCGGCCTCGCCGTCATCGAGGTCGCAGGCGGGTTGCACGACGCCGGCGATGCGATGCACGCCTTCTCGATCCAGTCGATCTCGAAGATGTTCGTCTACGCGCTGGCTATCCAGGAGCACGGGCATGAGCGGGTGCGCGAGATCGTCGGCGTGAACAACACGGGCCTGGCATTCAACTCGGTCGTCGCGTTGGAGCTCAACGACGGGCATCCGATGAATCCCATGGTCAATGCGGGCGCCATCGCGACGACCGGGCTGATACCGGGGGCGACGCCGGACGAGCAGTGGGTGCGCATCAGGGATGGACTCTCCGCCTTCGCGGGGCGGCCGCTCGCCCTCGACGATGTCGTCTACTCGTCGGAGGCGGCGACGAACGACCGCAACCGGGCGTTCGGACGTCTCCTTCGCAGTTACGGTCGGCTGGACGGCGACCCGGACGCGGTGGTCGACGTGTACACGCGCCAGTGCGCGCTCAGCGTCACCGCGCACGACCTCGCGGTCATGGGGGCGACGTTGGCGGACGGCGGCGTGAATCCCGTCACGGGGGAGCGGGTGGTCTCGGAGGAGGTCTGCCGGGACACCCTCGCCGTGGTCGCATCGACCGGGCTCTACGAGCGCTCAGGCGACTGGCTGTTCGAGATCGGTCTCCCCGCGAAGTCCGGGGTCGCCGGAGGCATCGTCGCGATCGCTCCCGGCAAGGGGGCCGTCGCGGGGTTCTCGCCGCGTCTCGACGAAGCGGGCAACTCGGTGAGGTCGCAGATGGCGATCGGCTACCTCTCGCGGGCGCTCGGGCTCAACCTCTTCGCATCCGTCCCCGCTCGTGACACGACCGGGGTCCTCTCTGCACCCCTGGAGGAGAAATGACGACCACAGAACAGACCCCGACGAAGACCTCCTGGCTGCCCATGGTCAGCCTGTTCCTCGCGCAGGTGCTGATGTCGTTCAACGTCGCTGCGCTGCCGATCTCCCTCGGCGGCATGGTGGGCGAGTTCGGCGTGCCGCCGACGGTCGCCAGCACCACCATCGTCATGTACGGGCTCGCGGTCGCGGCGCTCGTCATGACGGGAGCGAAGCTCGGACAGCGCATCGGATGGGTGCTCATCTTCCGCGTGGTCATCGCGCTGTTCGCCGGCTCGGCGGTCATGATGCTCGTCGCGCCCACGATCGCCTGGGCCATCGCCGGTCAGGCTGTCGCCGGGGCGGCGGCCGCCATCATCGTGCCGTCGATCGTGGCGCTCATCGCGGAGAACTACCGAGGACCGCAGCAGGCGACGGCGATCGGCGCGATCGGGTCCGCCCGCGCGATCTCCGGCGTCAGCGCCTTCCTCATCGGAGGCACCCTCGGGACGCTCGTGGGATGGCGCCCCATGTTCTTCATCGTGCTCGGGATCGCGGTGCTGGTCTTCGCATTGAGCTTCACGCTGCGCGGAGACAGGGGGACGCCTCGATCCGCATCGACCTGGTCGCCTCGCTGCTCATCGGCGCCGCGATCGTGCTGCTGACGTTGGGCTTCAACAACCTGAACGGCTGGGGCGCGCTCGCGGCGACGGAGGCCGCGCCGTTCAGCATCCTCGGCCTGTCGCCTGCGCCCGTGTTCATCATCGTCGGTGTGGTGCTGGGGCAGGGGTTCTTCCTGTGGACCAGGAAGCGGATGGCCGAGGGCAAGGTCCCGCTGATCGATCTGAGCGTCCTCGGCTCCGGTCGGGAACGTGCGGCGGTGTACGCGATGTTCATCGTGGTCGCGTTGGAGGCGTGCGTCAACTTCACCATCCCGCTGTACATCCAGATCGTGCAGGGGCGCACGCCGTTCGACACCTCCATCGCCATGATGCCGTTCAACCTCACCGTCTTCATCACGGCGACGCTCGTGGTGCGCTTCTACCGGCGCTTTCCGCCGCGCACGATCGGGGTGTTCGGGTTCATCCTGACCACTGCGGCGCTCGTCTGGCTGTCGTTCGTCGTGAACAACAACTGGGAGACGATCCCGACGATCGCGGGACTCATCGTGTTCGGCATCGGACAGGGCGCCCTCGTCACCCTGGTGTTCAACGTCCTCGTCACGGCTGCCCCCGCAGAACTGGCAGGGGATGTCGGTTCGTTGCGCGGGACGACCCAGAACCTCGCGTCGGCGGTGGGCACCGCGTTGGCCGGAGCCCTGCTCGTGTCGCTGCTGGCGCTGAGCGTGGGCAGGGCCGTCGTCGAGCATCCTGAGCTGCCGCCGTCGCTCGTGGCGCAGGTCGACATGGACAATCTGAACTTCATCAGCAACGACGATCTGCGGGTGGCTCTGGAATCGACGGACGCGACTCCTGCCCAGGTGGATGCGGCTGTCGCGGTGAACGAGGAGTCCCGTCTGGGCACTCTCAAGCTCGGGCTGCTGATCCTCGCCGGCATCAGCGCACTCGCGATCCTCCCCGCGTCGCGGCTGCCGCAGTACCGTCCGCACGAGATCCCCGACCCCTCGCCTGCGGGCGGGCCGGAGTGACGCTCAGCGCAGTTCGGAGATGAGCACGGCGCTGGTGCCCGGCACCGTCGCCTCGAAGATGTGCGGCGCGTCGCCGGCGTACGTGAGGTAGTCGCCGGGGTTCAGCAGCACGGGATCGCCGACGGGGCCGATCTGCGCCTGGCCCGCGATGAGGATCACGTGTTCGATGGTGCCGGCATGGTGGGGGTCGGAGCGACGCGGGTCGCCCGGCTCGGCCTGGATCAGGTAGACGTCTCGTCGCGCGCCGGGAGGACTTGCCGACAGCAGTGTCGCGCTGTAGGCCGCGGCGGAGGAGGGGACACCCGCGAGGTCGTCGGCGCGGATCAGCGTGGGAGCGTTCGCCTGCTGGTCGACCAGCACGGCGAACGGCACCCCGAGTGCCACCCCGAGGGCCCAGAGCGTCTCGACGCTGGGGTTGCCGGCGCCGCTTTCGAGCTGTGACACCGTCGCCTTCGACACACCTGCCCGTCGGGCGAGCTCGGAGACCGAGAGGCTCACAGCCTCCCGTTCACGGCGCAGCGTGCGGGCGATGCGTGTGCGGAGATCCTCCATACGTTCATCATGTCAAACGTTCGTTCGCTTGACTATCCACGCGGGACTGTTCAGAATGATAGTCATGTGTTCACTGAAGCGAACAAAGGAGTTGGGGCGGCAGGATGACCGCTGAGCGCGAGGTCTGGCGCGAGGCGCTCGGCGTCGTGCTCGCGACCAGTGCGTACGGCATCTCCTTCGGCGCGCTGGCAGTGGCATCCGGACTCGACGTGTGGCAGACGTGCGTCCTCAGCCTGCTGATGTTCACCGGGGATCGCAGTTCGCCTTCGTCGGAGTGTTCACGGCCGGCGGCCTCGCCGCGCTGCCCTCGGCGATCGCGTCGGCCGCTCTCCTCGGCGTGCGCAACGTCGCATACGGGATGCGGATGTCACCGATCGTGGCGGGCGGACCGGTCCGCAAGGCGGCAGCCGCGCACTTCACGATCGACGAGTCGACAGCGGTCGCGATCTCGCAGAGCCAGCCCCGGCTGCGGCAGCTGGGATTCTGGATCACCGGCATCGGCATCTTCGTCGGGTGGAACATCACGACTCTCGTCGGAGCCCTCGTCGGCGACGTGCTCGGCGATCCGAAGACCTGGGGGTTGGATGCGGCCGCCGCCGCCGCGTTCCTCGCGCTGCTCTGGCCGCGGCTCAAGCAACGGCAGGCGGTGGCCGTCGGCGCCGCGGCAGCCGTCGTCGCCGCGGCCTTCACGCCGCTGCTCATGCCAGGGCTCCCGGTGCTCGTCGCCGCGGTCGTCGCGATCGCGGTCGGCTGGTTCAACTGGCTCGGTCGGGCGTCGCCGCCGCGGACGGAGCAGGCGGACACCCCATCGGGAGGAGAAGCATGAGCCTCTGGAGCGCGATCCTGCTCGCCGCACTGATCTGCTTGGCGCTCAAGGCCGCCGGTTACCTCGTTCCGCCCAAAGTGCTCGAGGCACCGCGCACGGCGCGGATCTCCGACCTGTTGACAGTGGCCCTCCTCGCCGCGCTCGTCGCCGTGCAGACGCTCGGCGACGGTCAGGCGATCACGGTGGATGCCCGGGTGCCCGCTCTCCTCGTCGCCGGAGGGCTCCTCTGGCTCCGGCAGTCGTTTCTCGTGGTGGTGGTCGCGGCGGCGCTGGTCGCGGCGGTCCTGCGTCTTCTGGGCCTCGGGCAGGTTGACGACTCCTCCGCGGCCCCGCAGCCGTCGCCGGTAGGATCGACGGGTGCGCGTGAGCTGGGTGTCGAGAGTCCTGTCCTGGGTGGCGGCGGCCGTGGTGGGCGGCGTCTACGGCATCGCCGGCACGATCGCGCACAGCGTGGCGTGGGGGCCGATCCCCGTCGGCCTGATCGTCGCCGCGATCGCGTGCGCGTCGATCCTCATCGCGGTGCGCGCACTCACGCACGACAGGGGAGCAGCGGTGGCTGCGGGTCTCGGCATGATCGGGATGCTGGTGCTGATCTCGGGTGTCGGCCCCGGGGCTCCGTCGTCGTGCCCGACTCGCTCAGCGGACAGGTCTGGACCTATCTCGTCGCCGGGATCGTGCTGCTCGTGATCGCGTGGCCGTCGTTCTCACGGCCTCCCGTGCGCACCGAGGCGCCCGCCGCGCAGGAACCCGAGCCGCACGAGTCGTAGACTGGAGCGGTGACGTATGTGATCGCCCTCCCGTGCGTCGATGTCAAGGATCGCGCCTGCATCGACGAGTGCCCCGTTGACTGCATCTACGAGGGGGAACGCTCGCTGTACATCCACCCCGACGAATGCGTAGACTGCGGCGCCTGCGAACCCGTGTGCCCCGTCGAGGCGATCTACTACGAAGACGACCTGCCCGACGAGTGGCAGGACTACTACAAGGCCAACGTCGAGTTCTTCGACGAGATCGGCTCGCCCGGCGGAGCCGCCAAGGTCGGCGTCTACGCGTTCGACCACCCGATCATCGCCGCGCTCCCGCCCCAGGGCGAGTAGGCGCGTCCTGTGAGCGTCCGCGACCTCGCCGACTACCCGTGGGATGCCGTCGTCCCGTTCCGCGAGCGCGCAGCGCAGCATCCCGACGGCCTCGTCGACCTGTCCGTCGGTTCGCCGGTGGACCCGACGCCGGAGATCATCCGGCAGGCCCTCGCCGACGCGACCGACGCGCACGCCTACCCTCAGACCGTCGGGACGCCGAGTCTTCGCGAGGCGATCGTCGACTGGTACGCGCGGCGCAGGGGGTGCTCGACCTCACGGTCGACAACGTGCTGCCCACGATCGGCTCCAAGGAACTCGTCGCGCTGCTGCCGACGCTGCTCGGACTCGGCGACGGCGATATCGTCGTGCACCCGAGCGTGGCGTACCCGACCTACGAGGTCGGCGCCCGCGTCGTGGGAGCGACCACGTTCCCGTCCGACGATCCGGCGGAGTGGCCGGAGGGCACGGCGCTGATCTGGATCAACACCCCGGGAACCCGGACGGGCGCACCTGGACGGTCGAGGAACTCGCCGCAGCTGTGCGCCGCGCCCGTGAGCTCGGCGCCGTGCTCGCCAGCGATGAGTGTTACGCGGAGCTGGGCTGGGACGGCCCCTGGGCGACCGAGCCGATCCCCTCCATCCTCGACCCGCGGGTCACCGGGGCAGCCGCGCGAACCTGCTCAGCGTCTACTCCCTGAGCAAGCAGTCGAACCTCGCGGGGTATCGCGCCGCGTTCGTCGCGGGCTGCGCCCGCATCGCCGGTGACCTCCTCACGGCTCGCAAACATCTCGGGCTCATGCCGCCCGCACCGGTGCAGCACGCCATGGCCGTCGCGCTCGGAGACGACGACCACGTCGCCGTGCAGAAGGAGCTCTACCGCGCGCGGCGTGACGCGCTGCGTCCCGCACTGGAATCCGCCGGCTTCCGCATCGACGGATCGGAAGCGGGGCTGTACCTCTGGGCGACCGAAGGCCGCGACGCCTGGGAGTCGATGGGTCGGCTCGCCGATCTCGGCATCCTCGCCGGGCCGGGACCTTTCTACGGGGCGAGTTCCGCCCAGCACGTGCGCCTGGCTCTCACGGCCCCGACGGATCGGGTCATCGAGGCTGCGCGCCGACTCGCGAGCGCGTCTCTGTAGGTTCTCACCTCACACCCGGCATCTGTTTGGCGGATGTCACAGTAGGCCTGTGTGCCTACTAGGCTGTAAAGGCGATTCGGTCGTGACCCGACCTGGTGCACAGCGCCGTGAGATCGCCAGTTCCGACTTGATCACGATCTTGTCCGATGTCGCCGCGACGAGCGGGGCCCGGACACCAGGAGGAGGTCCGCGTGAGCGCTGCGGCAGACCAGACGGCGAAGCTGACGATCGGCGACACGACCGCCGAATTCCCGCTACTGCGCGGCACGGCCGGGCACGACAGCATCGACTTCTCGACGTTGACGCGGCAGACGGGGTACACCGGCCTCGACTACGGGTTCGTGAACACCGCCTCCACCAAGTCGGAGATCACGTTCATCGACGGCGACAAGGGCATCCTGCGCTATCGCGGATATCCGATCGAGCAGCTGGCGGGTTCCACGAGCTACCTCGAAGTCGCCTGGCTCCTGATCTACGGCGAACTGCCGTCGGCCTCCGAGCTCGCCGAGTTCGACGAGAAGATCCGCCGCCACACGCTGCTGCACGAAGACCTCAAGCGGTTCTTCTCGGCGTTGCCGCACACGGCGCACCCCATGTCGGTGCTGTCGTCCGCTGTCGCGGCGCTCTCGACCTACTACGAGGGCCAGACCGACCCGCACAACCCCGAGCACGTCGAGCTCAACATGGTGCGCATGCTCGCCAAGCTGCCTGTGATCGCGGCCTACGCGCACAAGAAGAGCGTCGGCCAGGCCTTCCTCTACCCCGACAACTCGCTGAGCTTCGTGGACAACTTCCTGAAGCTCAACTTCGGCGTGCACAGCGAGGAGTACGAGGTCAACCCGGTGATGTCGAAGGCTCTCGAGCTGCTGCTGATCCTCCACGAGGACCACGAGCAGAACGCCTCGACCTCGACCGTCCGCCTGGTGGGTTCGACCGGAGCGAACCAGTTCGCGTCGATCTCGGCCGGCATCCAGGCCCTCTCCGGCCCGTTGCACGGTGGCGCGAACGAGGCCGTGCTCACCATGCTCGGTCAGATCCGCGACTCCGGCCAGAGCGTCTCGCGCTTCGTCGAGCGGGTGAAGAACAAGGAAGAGGGCGTGAAGCTGATGGGCTTCGGGCACCGGGTCTACAAGAACTACGACCCGCGCGCCAAGCTCGTCAAGGATGCCGCCGACGAGGTGCTCTCCTCGCTCGGCGTGACCGATCCGCTCCTCGACCTCGCGAAGGAGCTCGAGGAGCTCGCGCTCGCAGACGACTATTTCCGCGAGCGTCGCCTGTACCCGAACGTCGACTTCTACACGGGCGTCATCTACAAGGCGATGGGCTTCCCGACCCGCATGTTCACCGTGCTGTTCGCGATCGGCCGTCTGCCCGGCTGGCTCGCACAGTGGCGCGAACTGCAGCTCGACCCGCAGACCAAGATCGGTCGCCCTCAGCAGCTCTACACGGGATCGCCCGAGCGGTCGTTCCCCGCTCGCTGAGCGCAGAACCGAAAGCGCCCCCTCCGCCGAAGTGGAGGGGGCGCTTTCGATGTGGTGGGGTCAGCGACCCTGTGAGCCGCGGCCGCCGCCCTGACGGGACTGGCCGCCCTGGCGGGACTGGCCGCTCTGCGTGGAGTAGCTGCCGCCCTGACCTGCGCCGTTGGAGCGGGGACGGCGACGACGACGCGACGGCGGGTTGGCCGCACCGTTCTTCTCGCCACCGGCAGGACGCTGCTTCGACGACTGCCGCTGCTGCTGCTGCGGCGCCTGCACGGGGGCCGGGCGCACGTGCGGTGCGCGCTCCGGCACCAGAGCCGTGATCGTCGCCGAGGTCACGTCCTCCAGGGGAGCGGTGATCGCGGCCTTGCGGAGAAGGTCCTTGACGTCGCGGCGCTGCTCGGGCAGCACGACGGTCACGACCGTACCGGCGGCACCGGCGCGCGCCGTGCGTCCGGAGCGGTGCAGGTACGCCTTGTGCTCGACGGGCGGATCGACGTGGACGACGAGGTCGACGTTGTCGACGTGCACACCGCGAGCGGCGACATCCGTCGCGACCAGCACGCGCACGCCGCCGTCTTCCGGGGCAGCGGAGAAGGCGCCGAGGTTGCGCTCACGAGCGTTCTGCGACAGGTTGCCGTGCAGGTCGACGGCGGGGATGCCGGCGGCGGTCAGCTGCTTCGCGAGCTTCTTGGCCTGGTGCTTGGTGCGGGTGAAGAGGATGCGACGACCGGTTCCCGACGCGAGGTCGCGCACGAGGGCGGTCTTGTTGTCGGTGGAGTCGACGACCAGCACTCGGTGCGTCATCTCGCCGACGGGCACGCTCTCCTCGTCGACCTCGTGGCTGACGGCGTTCGAGAGGAAGCGGCGGGCGAGGGTGTCGATGCCGCGGTCGAGTGTGGCGCTGAACAGCAGGCGCTGGCCACCGGCCGGAGTGGCCGTGAGGATGCGCGTGACACCGGGGAGGAAGCCGAGGTCGGCCATGTGATCGGCCTCGTCGAGCACGGTGACCTCGATCGCGCTGAGACGCACGACCTGCTGCTTCATGAGGTCTTCGAGACGACCGGGGCAGGCCACGACGATGTCGACGCCGCCGCGCAGCGCCTGCTCCTGCGGACGCTGGCTGACACCGCCGAAGACGGTCGTGACGCGCAGGCCGGCGGCTTCGGCGAGGGAGCGATGGTCGCGGCGATCTGCGTCGCGAGCTCACGGGTCGGCGCGAGGACGAGCCCGCGCGGGAGGCCGGCGCGGCGCTGACCGCCGGAGGCGGCGAGACGTGCCACGAGGGGGAGGGCGAAGGCGATGGTCTTGCCGCTGCCGGTGCGGCCGCGACCGAGGAGGTCACGACCGGCGAGGGAGTCGGGAAGGGTGTCGCGCTGGATGGCGAACGCCTCGGTCTTGCCGGAGGCGGCGAGAACAGCGGCGAGCTCGGCGGGAACGCCGAGTTCAAGGAAAGTAGACATGCAGAAACTCCGTCAGCGCACGAATGAACGGCGCGAGATAAGGGGTGAGGTGGGCGACGGCGCAGGAGGTGCGCATCGGTTCGCCGTTCGAAAGGCCAGCTCATGCTGGTTATGGGAGCAGTTCCGCTCGCTTCGGTCCTCGGAGACCCCGTGACGACGACGATATTGCGAGACCGGCGGTCTGTGCAACGACAACAGTCTACCAGTGCGGACGGGTCGGAGCCTGCATGCGCCCATGCAGCGCGAGTCGACCGATCCGCCGCGAGGGTGTCGACGACTCCCTCACCTGCTCCGCTCAGGCGTGCAGAGCCTCGTTCAGCGTCACTCCGACGCCGGCCCGGCGCACGGCCTCGACGGCACCGCTGAGGGAGTTGCGGCGGAACAGCAGCCCATCCTGGCCGGAGAGCTCAGCGCCCTTCACCGTCCGCCGTCCGCCGTCCGCTGTCACAGGGCCGTCGACCAGCACGATCTTCGTCCCCGCCGTCACGTAGAGGCCCGCTTCGACGACGCAGTCGTCGCCCAGGGAGATGCCGATACCCGCGTTCGCGCCCAGCAGGGTGCGCGCGCCGATCGAGACACGGTGGGTGCCCCCGCCGGAGAGCGTGCCCATGATCGAGGAACCACCGCCGATGTCGCTGCCGTCGCCGACGACCACCCCTGCGAGATGCGACCTTCGACCATGGAGGCCCCCAGCGTCCCGGCGTTGAAGTTCACGAAACCTTCGTGCATCACCGTCGTCCCGGGGGAGAGGTGGGCCCCGAGGCGCACACGGGAGGCATCCGCGATCCGGACACCGCTCGGCTGCACGTAGTCGGTCAGCCGGGGGAACTTGTCGAGTCCCTGCACCTGGATGCCGGCGCGCTGGAGGTGTGCGCGCAGACGCGCCGCGTCCGCAGGGAGCACAGGGCCCGCATTCGTCCAGGCGACGTTCGGCAGGTGTCCGAAGATGCCGTCGAGGTTGAGGTCGTTGGGGCGCACCACGAGGTGCGAGAGCGCATGAAGGCGGAGATACGCGTCGGCTGTCGAGGTCGGGGCGGCGTCGAGGTCGATCTCGAGCTGAACGAGCTCGACGCTGACGTTGCGGCGGTCATCACGTCCGACGAGGGGTTCCAGTGCGGCGACGGCGGCGTCGTCGGCGGCCGCGCGGCCGGTGCGCACCTCCGGATACCAGGCGTCGAGAACCGTGCCGTCTCCGGCGATCGTGGTCAGTCCGATACCCCATACCGTGCGCGCGTCGCTCATCCCTCAACGCTAGCGCGCTCCGCTCCGTGCGACGTCACTCATGACGAGGTAAGTAGGCTTGACGCATGGTGCTCGATCTGACCGCGTCCTCCGTCGACCTCACCCGTGCGATCTGCGACATCCCGAGCGTCTCCGGCGAGGAGAAGACGCTGGCCGACGCGATCGAGCAGGCGGTCGCCCCCCTCGCGCATCTCGAGGTGATCCGGCACGGCAACACGATCGTCGCCCGCACGAACCTCGGACGCGCACAGCGTGTCGCCATCGCCGGACATATCGACACCGTGCCGATCAACGAGAACCTGCCGACGCGAGACGTCGAGATCGAGGGCGTCCCCCACCTCTGGGGACGCGGCACCGTCGACATGAAGGCCGGCACCGCGGTGCAGCTCAAGCTCGCGGCGGAGCTCGTCGACCCGGCCGTCGACATCACCTGGATGTGGTACGACAACGAGGAGGTCGAAGCCACCAAGAACGGGCTCGGACTCCTCGCAGCCGTCCGGCCCGACCTGTTCCAGGCGGACTTCGCCATCCTCGGGGAGCCCTCCAACGGCGAAGTCGAAGGCGGATGCAACGGCACGATGCGAGCCATCGTGCGCACGACAGGGGTGCGCGCGCACAGCGCCCGCGCGTGGATCGGGGAGAACGCCATCCATCGCGCCGCGCCGATCCTGACCCGTCTCGCGGAGTACCGGGCCAGGGAGGTGCTCGTCGAAGGGTTGCTGTATCGCGAGAGCCTGAGCGCGGTGCGCATCGCGGGTGGCGTCGCCGGCAATGTCATCCCCGACGCCTGCGAGGTCGAGGTCAACTATCGCTTCGCTCCGAGCAAGTCCGCTGCCGACGCGGAAGCGCACCTGCGCGGGGTGCTGGCGGGCTTCGACGTCGAGATCACGGATGCCGCAGAAGGTGCCCGCCCCGGACTCGATGCGGAGATCGCGAAGCAGTTCGTCGCCGCCGTCGGCGCGGAGCCGCGTCCGAAGTACGGCTGGACCGATGTCGCCCGGTTCTCCGCGCTCGGCATCCCCGCAGTGAACTACGGCCCCGGTGACCCGCATCTCGCTCACCACGACGAGGAGCGGGTGCCGCTCGCGCAGATCGACGCCGTGGAGCGGGGCCTGCGCGCATGGCTCACCTCGCACTGAGCGCAGCCCGCCGCTGGGCGCAGTCACCCCTGGCTCTGCGCATCGCCGTCGTGTACCTCGCGGCGCGCGTCGTGACGACGCTGTTCCTCGTGCTCGCCGCATCGCTGTCGACCTCGTTCTCGCGGTTCGGGGCAGACCCGGGACTCGCGGACTTCGTGCTCGGCTGGGACGCGCAGTGGTACTGGCTCGTCGCCGAGAACGGGTACCCGAGCGAGCTCCCGCTGACCGATTCCGGCGAGGTCGCCGAGAACGCCTGGGCCTTCATGCCGGTGTTCGCATACGCCGCGAAGGCCGTCGGGTTCGTGTTCGGCTCGTGGGGAGCGGGTGCGCTCCTGATCTCGCTCGTGGCCGGGTACTTCGCCTGCCTCGCCCTGCACCGGCTGCTGCGGGATCGCGTCGGCGCTTCCGCGGCGCTGTGGGCGGTGGTCTTCTTCGCGGCGGGACCCCTCGGGGCGATGTTCCAGGTCGGCTACGCGGAGACCCTGTTCCTGCTGCTGCTGTTCCTCGCGCTCGATGCGACGACCAGACGCCACTACGCCCGGTTGTACCTCTTCATTCCGGTGATGGCATTCACGCGCCCCGGCATCCTGGCGTTCGCGCTCTTCCTCGGGCTGCACGGGATCACCCGCTGGATCCGCCGCAGGGAGGATCCGCTGTCCGGCCGTGAGATCGCACACATCATCGCGCTGGGTGCGCTGGCGACGACGGCCGGTTTCGCCTGGCAGGTCATCGCGGGCGTCGTGACCGGCGATCCCGGCGCCTACCTCGCGACCGAACTCGCCTGGCGTCGACACTGGATCGTCGGCGGCGTCGACGGGTTCGTGCCGTTCGAGGGCTGGGTGCAGGCCTCGCAGTTCTGGTTCGGACTCTGGGGTCTGCCCTCATGGTGGGGGCCGATCGCGCTCGCGCTCTCGGTCGTCGCTGCCGGAGCGGCACTCCTGTACTCGCCGCAGGTGCGGGCTCTCGGAAGCGATCTGCGCCTCTGGAGCGCCAGCTACCTGCTGTACCTGCTGGCCGTGTTCTTCCCGCAGTCGAGCACGTTCCGGCTGCTGCTGCCTCTCAGCCCGCTCTGGGGCGCCGTCGCGGTACCTCGATCACGTGCGTGGAGGATCGGGGTCCTGGCGCTCTGTCTCCTCGGCCAGTGGTTCTGGATCTCTCACGTGTATGCGCACGGGAGCACGTTCTGGCAGGTGCCGTGACACCGTTCTGCGACCCCAATGTTGCTCGGTGACCTCCAGGTCCCGATGACACCCGATAAACTCGTTCCATACCACCGGAGGAAAGGGAGCCACGATGGCAGCGATGAAGCCGAGGACCGGAGACGGACCTATGGAGGCCGTGAAAGAAGGACGACTCATCATCGTGCGCGTTCCACTCGAAGGCGGCGGCCGTCTGGTCGTCTCCGTGAACGACGCCGAGGCCAAGGAACTCCACGACGTGCTCGCCGCCGTCGTGGCGCCGGCCTGATCGACCAGGGGTCCGCATCCGCGGATCCGAAAGGGCGGGGGATCCTCGGATCCCCCGCCCTTCGTCGATTCCCGGAACCCGGGGGCGCTCGGGTCAGTCCCGATCGGCCAGACGGATCAGTTGAAGGAGTCCCTCGCCGGCAGGCGACACGGTCGCGAGCACCGCAGACGACTCCTGCGTCTCCTGCACGAGCGACCGGTATGCGGACGTGACCTCGTCGCGTTGCACCGGGTCGGCGACGCGTCCTCCGGCGAGGATGCGCGGGACGAGGACCATTCCGCCCGCGCGGGCGAGACGCAGCCCGTGCTCGACGTACTCGATGATGTGCTCGGGGTCGGCGTCCACCAGCACGATGTCGTACGACGCCTCGTTCATGCGCGGGAGCACGTCCATGGCGCGACCCGTGATGAAGCGCACGCGTGTGGACGGCACCTTCGCATCGGAGAACGCCTGACGTGCGGCGGCGAGATGCTCCGGTTCGTTGTCGATCGACGTCAGAACGGCCTGCGGGGCGCCTCGCATCAGCCAGAGCCCTGAGACGCCGGCGCCGGTGCCGATCTCGACGACGGATCGAGCGCCCGTGGCTGCGGCGAGCACCGCGATCTGCGAGCCGACCACCGCGCTGACGGGTGCTGCTCCCAGTTCGACCGCGTGCGCTCTGGCGCGGGCGATCGAGTCCGGTTCCACGATGGATTCGCGAAGGAAACGCGCGTTCGCGTCGTGCTCGCTCATGGCCTGTTCTCCCTGCCTGCCCTGATGATTCCTCCCAGCGTATTCGCTCGGCGCGCGCGGGGAACGCAGGCGCGGCGGTAGCCTGTAGAGATGACGTTCGGGCTCACCTTCGAGAAGCTGCTGCTGATCGGCCTCATCGCGGTCCTCATCATCGGCCCTGAGCGTCTCCCGCGGGCCGCGGAGAGCTTCTCCCGCATGGTCCGCAAGGCCGGCGAGTACCTCCGCGACACCAAGAGCCGGATGCGTCAGGAGATGGGCCCGGAGATCGACGACGTCGATTGGCGCAAGCTCGACCCTCGTCAGTACGACCCGCGCCGGATCATCCGCGATGCGCTGTTCGAGGAACCGCAGACGCCGACACCGACGCAGGCGCGCCAGACCATCGCGGAGCCGGTCGCTCCCCGCGCGATTCCTCAGGAGTTCAGCGCGACCAATCGTCCGCCGTTCGACCCCGAAGCCACGTGAGGGGAGCGCGGCTCGCGCATCGCGATGCCGTGGCGTTCGGATTCTCCGCCTTCTGCGGATGCGTCGGCGCGCTGATCTGGGTGCTGTGGGTGCTGCCGGTGGCCGCATCCGTCGGCGATGCGCACCCCGAGCCCCTCGGGTCGGCCGTCTCGGTCGACCTCGATGCCGGTGAACGCGTCGGCATCTGGGGCAGCGGGATCTCCGCGATGCTGGGTACGATGCAGTGCACGGCGACGGGACCCGATGCCGCGGAGGCGCCGCAGTACGGCGGACCGTCCCTGTCGTGGGACGACACGCTCTGGTGGATGACGCCGAAGCCCGGCTTCGAGCAGAGCACGCAGTTCACCTCCGCTGAGGCGGGTACGTACACGGTGATCTGCGATGATTCCCTCGACACGTACGACGGCGAATTCCTGGTCGCCGGTGACGCCTTCGGGCGCGGCTCCATCGGCCTCGGACGCACCGGCGGGAGCGACTTCGCCGTCGGCACGCTGCTCGCTTTCGGCGCCGTCTTCTGCCCGCTGATCGTCGTGCTGCTCCCCGCAGTCATCCTCATCCGGCGACTGGTCACGCGTGCCAGGGTGTCGCGCACGCAGGGAGGCGATCCGGGCGCGGCCGCTGTTCGCTGACCGCTGCCTAGGAGATCCGGGAGCGCAGCGCGGCGATGTCTTCGTCCGTGAGCAGAGCACGGGGATCGCCGTGGCCACGGAGGCCCCGCGTACCTTGAGCAGCACGGCATCCTTGCCCACCCGCATGTTCTGGAACGTGGCATACGCGATGTCCGAGCGGCGGTCTCCGCTGCCCAGCTTCAGCGCGTCGTCGTCCACCGTGACCCACACGACCGTCTCGACGGGCATGGCGGTGCGGACGGCACGTCGCGCGGTGGCTACCGACATCACGACCGCGTAGGCGGCGAGGCCGAGGACGATCGTCGGCATCCAGCCCGCACCGAATGGCGGCTCCTGTCCGGGAGCGCGCGGCGTGCTCTGATTCAGGATGCTGAGCGTCAACGCGCCGGCGAGGGCGACCCACATGACGATGGCGACGGGGCGGGTGAGCGAGTAGATCGCCGCGTCGCGCGCCATCCGACGCAGCAGGCTCTCGTCGACCGTCAGGGAACGGGGAGGCATCGTCTCATCCTTCCACGCGCGCTCAGCCGATCGACATCGGCAGCGAGCGGCCGGAGAGGCCACGACCCTGCCGGGCGAGGGAGCGGGCGAGATCGCGGATCGTCGTGGCCGCCGCGTCGGATGTCTCGGCCGCGACGATCGGGATCCCGGCATCGCCGCCTTCACGGAGCGCGGGACTCAGCGGGATGGATGCGAGCAACGGCACCGGGGCTCCCGGTTCGGAGAGCGCGTCGGCGACGGCGGCACCTCCACCGGAGCCGAACAGATCGATCACCGTGCCGTCGGGGAGCGTGTACGCCCCATGTTCTCGATGACCCCGATCACACGTTGACCCGTCTGCCGGGCGACGAGACCGCTGCGGATCGCGACCTCGGCGGCCGCCGTCTGCGGCGTGGTGACCACGAGCACCTCCGCGTGCGGCAGCAGCTGGCCGATCGAGATCGCGATGTCACCCGTGCCGGGCGGCATGTCGATGAGGAGGACGTCGAGGTCGCCGAAGAAGACATCGGTGAGGAACTGCTGCACGGTGCGGTGGAGCATCGGTCCGCGCCATGCCACGACCGACTCGCCGTCGCGCAGGAACATCCCGATCGAGATCGTCTTGACGCCGTGCGCGACCGGCGACAGCATCAGGTCGTCGATGCGCGTCGGCTGCGTACCGGCCGGGATTCCCAGCAGACCGGGGATCGAGAACCCGTGCACGTCGGCATCCACGAGACCGACGGCGAGACCCTGATCGGCCAGGGCGACGGCCAGGTTTGCGGTGACGGTCGACTTGCCGACGCCGCCCTTGCCGCTCGAGACGAGGATCACCCGCGTGAGCGAGTCGGGGCCGAAGGGCATCTGCCGAGGCGGCCTGCCGTCGCGGAGCTTCTCGGTGAGCGCCTTGCGTTCGGCCGGGGTCATCACACCCACCTCGACATCGACGGCGGCGATACCGGGGACGGACGCCGCCGCCTGCCGCACATCCGACTCGATGCGCGCCGCAGCGGGGCAGCCGACGATCGTGAGGACGATGCCGACGTGGGCTCTGTCGCCGTCGACGGAGATCTCCCGCACCATGTCGAGGTCGCCGATGGGGCGCCGCAGCTCGGGATCCGTCACGGCGGAGACGGCTGCACGGACGCGGTCGGACTCCGTCACGAGTCCGCGTCCGGCCGAGGAGTGTCCGACGTCTCCTCGAGTTCCGCGAGAAGGGCCTTCAACTCCTGCCGCAGCACGTCGCGGGTGACGATCTGCGAATTGCGCTCCTCGAGCGACATCCGCAGAGCGACGATCTCGCGAGCGAGGTACTCGGTGTCGGCCAGGTTGCGCTCTGCGCGCTGGCGGTCCTGCTCGATCTGCACGCGGTCGCGGTCGTCCTGCCGGTTCTGCGCGAGCAGGATCAACGGTGCGGCATAGGACGCCTGCAGAGACAGCATGAGCGTCAACGCCGTGAACCCGAGGGCGGCGTCGTCGAAGCGCACGCTCTCCGGCATGAGCGTGTTCCACACGATCCAGACCACGCAGAACAGGCTGAGGATGAGCAGGAAAGCAGGTGTGCCCATCGCCCGAGCGACCCACTCCGTGAACCTGCCGAACCGGTCTCGTGAGGTCGTGCGAGGACGGGTGGTGCTGCGGCCCGGTGCATCGAGACGGGGAGAGCGAGCCATCAGCGTGTCTCTTTCGCCGTCGACGGAGCGTCATCGCTGTCGTGGGATCGCCAGTCGTCGGGGAGCAGGTAGTCGAGCACATCGTCGATGCTGATGGCCCCGACGAGGCGGTGCGCCGCGTCGATCACGGGCAGCGAGACGAGGTCGTAGCTGGCCAGCATTCGCGCGACCTCGGCGGCGGATGCCGTCACCGGCACGGGTTCCAGGCTGTCGTCGAGGATGGCCCCGAGACGCTCGTGCGGCGGATAGCGCAGCATCCGCTGGAAGTGTACCAGCCCGAGCAGGCGTCCGGTCGGGGTCTCGAACGGGGAAGGGTCACGAAGACCGCGGCGGCCAGCGCGGGATGCAGCTCGTGCCGCCGGATCAGTGCCAGAGCCTCGGCGACCGTGGCGTCGGCGGACAGGATGATCGGCTCTGGAGTCATCAGACCGCCCGCGGTGTCGGGCCCGTAGCGCAGCAGCATCCTGACGTCTTCGGCCTCCTCCGGCTCCATGAGCTCCAGAAGCTGCTCCAGACGGTCCGGTGCCAGCTGAGCGAGCAGGTCGGCCGCGTCGTCGGGCTCCATCTGATCGAGGATGTCGGCGGCGCGCTCATCTCCCAGACGATCGAGGATGTGCACCTGCTCGTCTTCCGGCATCTCTTCGAGGGCATCGGCGAGGCGGTCGTCCGAGAGCTCTTCGGCGACCTCGATCATGCGCTGCTGGGGGAGATCGAGGAGCGTGTTGGCGAGGTCGGCCGCGTGCAGCTCCGAGTAGGACGCGATGAGCTGCTCGGCCGACTGGGACTCGCCGGGCGCACGCTCCTCGGCGACCTCGCTCCAGGCCGCGAAGGTCGTGGGGCCCTTCGCGAACGGCGAGGCGCTGGTCTTCGGACGGCGGAGGAAGAGCTGGCTGATCGCCCACTCGCCGAGGCGGTTCGGCTCGATCGCGATGTCTTCGATGACGGCGGTTCCGCTGCCGTCGGCGAAGCTGACCCGCCGTCCCAGCATCTCTGCGAGCACACGCACCTCACCGGCGCGGGGAGAGAAGCGCCGCACGTTGATCAGCCCCGTCGTGATGACCTGTCCGGAGCGGATCGAGGTGACCCGGCCGATCGAGAGGAACACATGTCGTCGCCCGGGGATCTCGACGACGAGGCCGATCACACGGGGCGCCGCGGTACTTCGATACACGACGACGACATCCCGGACCTTGCCGAGCCGGTCGCCGACGGGGTCGAAGACGGCGCACCCGGCCAGGCGCGCGGCGAAAACCCGTTGTGTGCTCACTTCTCCAGAGTAGTCGGCGGCTTCGTCCTGCGGCGGATGGCCGCGCTTCGGGCCGTCCATCGGCACGCGTGGAAGAATAGCCGGATGAGCATGCTGAACCGCCCCGCGAGCGGCACGGAGACTGGCGAGATCGTCGCCTCGATGCGCGACTACGAGAGCGCGCAGAAGACGGTGTCGAAGCTGATCGCGGGGGAGGTGCCTGCACGGGACATCGCGATCGTCGGGCAGAGCGTGCGGACGGTCGAGCGGGTCACCGGCAAGTTGGGCTATGCGGCGGCCGCGCGCTCCGGTGCGATCAACGGCGTCCTGATCGGCCTGTTCCTCTCGGCGATCCTCGTGCTCGGCAATCCCGAGGTGCCGATCCAGCTCTTCGTCGGCTTCGTCTTCATCGGCGTCGCCGTCGGCATGATCCTCAGCCTCGTGACGTACGCGATCGTCCGACGCCGGCGCGATTTCGCGAGCGTCACGCAGTTCGCGGCCGACCACTATGAGGTCACCGTGCTGGCAGCCTCGCTCGCCAAGGCGCGTCAGGTGCTGGGGGCAGCCAGGGTCGCCCCCGTGCGTCCGCCGGTGAACCTCGACGAGCCGCCCAAGTACGGCGAGCGGATCGCTCCGGGCGCCACGGCGCCTGCTCCGGCACCGGAGGAGCCCGTGATCCCGCCGCGCCCAGCGGACCCGGTGGCCGAGCCCGTCGCCGAGCCGGGTACGGAGCCGACGCCGGAAGCGGGCGATGCCGCAGAGTCGACCGACTCGATTCCACCCCGGCGCGCCTGGCGTCGAGGGCGGCAGGGCATGACGGTGACGCTGTCCCCGCGCGTGCGATGACCGACATCCGCGTCGAGCTCCCCACCGGGACCACGACGGTCTCGGCGGACTGGAGTCCCGGGGACGGCCGCGCGATCGTCGCTGTGGCCCACGGTGCAGGAACCGGCAAGGACCACCCGTTCCTCACCGGCTTCACGGATGCGCTCGGCGAGCGCGGTTTCTCGACGCTGCGGTTCAACTTCCCGTACGTGGAGCAGGGCCGGAGGATGCCGGGGCCCGCCGCACATGCGATCGCGACCTGGAACGCGGTCGTGGCTTTCGCCCGCGCGCACGATGCGGAGGCACCCGTGTGGGCGGCCGGCAAGTCCTACGGCGGACGTATGGCCTCGATGGCGGTGGCCGACGGCCTCGAGGTCGACGGCCTGGTCTACCTCGGCTATCCGCTGCATCCACCGGGTCGCCCGGAGAAGCCCCGTGTGGAGCATCTGCCCGCGATCGACGTGCCCCAGCTCTTCGTGGAGGGGACGAACGATCCCTTCATCCAACCGATCCCGCAGTTCCAGGAAGCTGTCGCTTCGTGTCGAGATGCCCGCGTGGAGTGGATCGAGGGGGCAGGTCACACCTTCGAGGTGAAGGGGCGCAAGCGTCCCGCCGCAGAGATCGGGGCATCGCTCGCGCCGGTCGTCGCCGCGTTCATCGGCCTCTAGACGAGCGAGGACAGCTCAGGGTCGGCCAGGATCCTCCGGAGTGTCGAAAGCCCGAGCGCGCTCATCTCCGGGTTCGACTCCTCGTAGTACCAGCCGAGCCCGATCGCCTGCTGGAAGGCCCACGCAGCGCCGCGCCGCCATTCGATCTCCCCGGCGCCGACCTCGTCGCGCAGCACCTGCCGCGCCGGCGCGTCGAAGACGTGCCATGCCGCGACGAGGTCGAGCGCCCGGTCGGCGGGGCCGAATCCGCCGCCGTCGAGGACCCCGAGAGACGCGTCTCGCCGCCGCGTTCGTCGACGAGCAGGTTGAACGGCGTCAGGTCGCGATGGCTCATGACGTCCGGCCCCGATACGGGGAGCTCGCGGAGCGTCGACCACAGCGCCGTCGCGCGCCCAACGTCGATCAGGTGACGACTGCGCACCAGACACTGCGTCACCCACTCATCGTGGTCGGCGAGGTCGCCGCCGCGTCCGTGACCGTCGAAGACCCGGCCGCCGGGGTCGACTGACCGCAGCGCCAGGATCAGGATGGCCAGGTCGTGCGCCAAGGAGACGGACGTCGCATGGGCGCCGGAGTGCGCGGTGTCGCCGGGGACCCAGGTCTGCACAGACCAGGCGGACGGGTACGCATCGCTTCCGCCCCCGGCCCCGTGCGGCAGGGGGCCGGGAACGGCGACGACGCCGCGAAGGCCGTCAGCGCCCGCCCTCGGCCTCCACCTCCGCGCGTGTGGCTGGGAGGAGAGGAAAACGCGCCACGAGGTCGTCTCCGAGACGGATGATCGTGTTGACTGTGCCGGTGGTGTGCACCCGGCGAAGTTCCCGATCAGCGAGGTCGGGGAACGTTGCGCCGATCAGGCTCCTGGCGAGCGCGTCGTCGACCGCGAGCTCGGAGTCGTGCATCCGCGGCCGTCAACCCTGCAGTCGTGCGATCCACGCCTCGACCTCGTCGGCCGTGCGCGGGATGTCCGCCGACAGGTTCACGGGACCGTCCTCGGTCATCAGGATGTCGTCCTCGATGCGGACGCCGATGCCGCGGAGCTCTGCGGGCACCGTGAGGTCGTCGATCTGGAAGTAGAGACCGGGCTCGATCGTGAACACCATGCCGGGCGTCAGGATGCCGTCGTAGTACATCTCCCGCCGGGCCTGCGCGCAGTCGTGCACGTCGATGCCGAGGTGGTGCGAGGTGCCGTGCACCATGTACCGACGGTGCTGGCCGCCCTTGTCGGCATCGATCGCCTCGTCGGCCGACACGGGGAGCAGGCCCCACTCGGCGGTGCGCTGGGCGATGACCTTCATGGCGGCGCCGTGCACGTCGCGGAAACGCACTCCCACCTGGGCGGCGGCGAATGCGGCGTCCGCGGCCTCGCGCACCGTCTCGTACACCCGACGCTGCACCTCCGTGAACGTGCCGGAGACCGGCAGGGTGCGGGTGATGTCGGCGGTGTACAGGCTGTCGGCCTCGACGCCGGCGTCTACGAGGATCAGGTCGCCGGGAACCACCGTGCCGTCGTTGCGGGTCCAGTGCAGATAGCACGCGTGCGGACCGGACGCGGCGATCGTGTCATATCCCTCGCCGTTGCCGTCTTCGCGGGCGCGACGGTGGAAGACGCCCTCCACGACCCGCTCGCCGCGCGCGTGAGCCACGGCGGAGGGCAGCTCGCGGATGATGTCGTCGAAGCCCTTCGCCGTGATCTCCACGGCACGCCGCATCTCGGCGATCTCGAACTCGTCCTTGATGAGGCGCAGCTCCGAGACGAAGCGGGTGAGGGCTTCGTCCTCGTCGAGCACGAGCTCGCCGTCGACGGGCTCGAGCTCGTGCAGGTGCGCCGTCGCGATGTCGAGGTCGGCCGCGACGCCGGCGAGGGACGGACGCGGTCCGATCCAGAACTCGCCGATCGTCGCATCGGCGTAGAACTCGGTGGTCGTGCGGTCGGCGCGCTCGCGGAAGTACAGGGTGACGTCGTGCCCGTCGTCGGTGGGGGCGAACACGAGGACGGAGTCCGGTTCGGCGTCGGACGCCCACCCGGTCAGATGCGCGAAGGCGGAGTGCGCACGGAACACGTAGTCGGTGTCGTTGCTGCGCTGCTTGAGCGCGCCGGCCGGGAGCACCAGTCGTCGCCCGGGGAACGCCGCAGAGACCGCGGCACGGCGCACGGCCGCGTACGCCGCCTGTGCGCGCGGGGCAGGGAGCGTCTCAGGGCGCTCGGCCCAGCCGGTGGAGATCGTGTCGAGGAAGCCCTGGGGGAACGGCTGCTTGCGGTTCGTGGTGCTGTTCTCGGCGGACGCTTCGACGGGGGTTTCTGCGATCGTGTCGCGCTCTCCGGTGCTCATCCCTCCAGTCTGTCATCTGCAGGGCGGCAGGGGGACATCAGCCCGCGGGCTCCAGCTGTACGACGAGGGCGCGATGGTCGCTGCCGCCGGCGTCGTCGAGAACGACCGAACCGGTCGGCGTCCAGTTCTGGGAGGCCATCACGTGGTCGATCGGTGCGCCGGCGAGGGCGGGGAGCGAGCTCGGCCAGGTGCCGGCGAGACCGCTGCCCGTGCGAGAGGCGACGTCGCGGCAATAGCCCATGTCGCCGCCTTCCACCCCAGAGAAGCCATGTGATCGATCGTCGCGTTGAAGTCGCCGGCGAGGATGAAGTCGCCGGCGGGGCACTGGTCGGCGATCCATTGCAGGTCGCTCTGCCACTGCCGCATCTCCTCCATGCGAGGGGCGACGGCATGCACGGCGACGATGGTGGGGCCGGAGCCGTCGACAGGCATCAGGACCACGCTCGGCACGGAACCCGTGTTGCTCGAGCCGTCCTTCGACGACTCGATCACGGAGTACTCACCCAGGTCGGGGGCGACCAGCACGGTGGTCTGCCAGGACTGGGGCCCGTCCGGGATGTCGGGGCGGAACTGCACGTGGTGCACCCACATCGGGTGCCCCTGTTCCCGCAGCATGATGGCGATGCGCTCGCCGACGGCCTCGGTCGTCTCGGGGAGAGCGACGATGTCGGCACCCTGATCGAGGATCTGCCGGGCGATCTCCTCCGCGGCGACGGCCTCGCCCGCCGTGTTCCAGGTGAGCACGCGGACGCTGCTCTCGGTCTTCGCGGGGAGGTCGGCAGCGCCGAACCCGCGGGTGACGCCGATCAGACCCGTCGCTCCGGCGCCGAGGAGGGCGACGATCAGCACCGAGGCGGCGAATCCGCGCAGCGGGCGGGCGAACAGCAGGAGCAGGGCGAGCACCGCCACCACCAGGAAGCCGCCGAGGACCAGCCCCTGTGCCGAGACGAGCTGAGCGAACGGGTAGGTCTGCTCGAGGCGGAAGAACTGCGGCCACACCACGACCGCCGTCGCGATCGCGAGCAGCACGGTGAAGAGGATCCCCAGTAGTCGAAACATCCCTTCCAGCCTAGGAGCGCACCCTGTGAAGTCCCTGCCTCGACATCCCGTTTCCGAGCGCCTGCGCGTCTCGGCCGTGCGGCTCTCGGTACGCTCGGAGGATGGCCACTCCGTCCTCCGGGTTCGCCGGTCCCGCCGACCTGCACCTGCACTCCAACCACTCCGACGGCACGGAGTCGCCGGCCGAGGTGATGCGACAGGCGCACGCACACGGGATCCGGACGGCCGCCCTCACCGACCACGACCGTTCGACGGGATGGGGAGAGGCCGCCGAGACCGCCGCAGGACTCGGGATGACCTTCATCCCCGGCATGGAGCTGTCGGCGAAGCACGAGTGGCGCAGCGTGCACGTCCTGGGCTATCTGTTCGACCCCGACGACGAGGCCCTGCGCGCCGAGACCGACCGGATCCGCGGCGACCGCATCGGCCGCGCCGAGCGCATCGTGCGCAGCATCGGCCGCGACTACGACCTGCACTGGGACGATGTCGTCGCGCAGACGACCATGGATGCCACGGTGGGGAGGCCGCACATCGCCGACGCGCTCGTCGCGCGGGGTATCGTGCGGGACCGGACAGAGGCGTTCGACGGCATCCTGCACCCCCGCGAGGGGTACTACGAGCCGCACTACGCGCCGGACCCGCTGACCGCCGTCCGTTTGATCACCGAGGCCGGGGGCGTGGCGATCATCGCGCATCCCGTCACCACCGGCCGCGATCGGATGATGCCAGTGCCGTTCATCGAGCGCCTGATCGCTGCGGGACTCGGCGGATTCGAGATCGACCACCGGGAGAACACGGCAGCGGGCAAGCGGGTGCTGCGCGAGCTCGCCGCGAAGCACGACCTCATCGTCACCGGCTCGAGCGACTACCACGGCAGCGGGAAGCCGAACCGCCCCGGCGAGAACACCACGTCCGACGAGATGGTCGCCCGGCTCATAGCACGCGCGACGGGCACAGCCCCGCGGTTTCCCTGATCCTCGGCACTCTGTCGGCCATCTCCCGGCGACCTGTCGACCGGGACCGCTAGGTTTCCTGGCATGCAGCGAGCGACCTCTCTGGAGCGCCGCGTCGACGGGATCGCTCACCGCCTTCTCCGCGACGCCCCGGCGGACGGCATCCGCGCCGGCCTGATCGAATTCACGGTCTTCGTCCTCAAGCAGGCATGGGCGTGCATCTTCGGCGCGGCGCTGCTGGTCGTGATCGTCGCAGCCCGGCTGTGGTACCCCGACGACGCGGCCCTCGCGCGCAATGACGCGCTGACGATCGCGGCCGTCCTCATCCAGATCGCGATGCTCGTCTTCCGGCTGGAGAGCGGCCGCGAGCTGTGGGTCATCGTGCTCTTCCACATCACCGGCACCGTGATGGAACTCTTCAAGACCGATGTCGGCTCGTGGGCGTATGCCGCAGACGGGTTCCTCCGCATCGGCGGGGTTCCCCTGTTCAGCGGCTTCATGTATGCGGCCGTCGGCTCGTACATGGTGCGCGTCTACCGCCTGTTCGACCTCGGCTTCACCCGGTACCCCCGCCGCTGGATCACGGCCGTCCTCGCGGCGGCGATCTACGTCAACTTCTTCGCGCATCACTGGTGGTGGGATGCACGCTGGGTGCTGCTGGCCGGTGTCGTCGTGCTGTGGCTGCCGACCGTGATGCACGCACGCATCTGGCGTCGGACGATCAGGCTCCCGCTGCTCGTGGTGTTCGCCGGCGTGGCCCTGTTCATCTACCTCGCGGAGAACATCGGAACGTGGGCGGGTGCATGGGCATATCCCGATCAGGCCGAGGGATGGCAGCCCGTGTCCCTGAGCAAGCTGAGCTCGTGGTTCCTGCTGATGATCATCTCGGTCGTGCTGGTCGCCTGGGTGTATCCGCCGCAGGTGCCTGCGGCGCTGCTCCGGGAGGACGAGGCGAGGGCTCGACTCTGACGCGTCGCCGACCTCGGCGTGACGCGGACGACGAAGGGCGCGTGCCGCGGATGACCCTCCGCTGCACGCGCCCTTCGTGAGGCGATCGTGTCTCAGGCCCCCGTGACGGGTGCGGCGCCCGCGCCGGAGCCGCCGCGACGACGGCGGCGGCGGCGCGCCGGAGCCGGCTTGCCGTCGTGGTGCTCCTTGCCTGCACCGTCGTGGGTGCCTGCCCCTCGGCGCCGCGGGGCGCGGGGGAGGACTCTCCCTCGCCGGAAGACGTCTCGGCGGCGCCCTCGACGAAGGTCGAGCCGACCGGGGTGGTGCTGTTGCGGCGACGACGCCGGCGACGCGTGCCGCCCTCGTCGGTACCTTCGGCGGCTGCGTCGGCAGCGCGCTCCGGACGGCGGGTGCGCTCCGTCTTCACCGACTCCGTCTTCGGAGCGGAGACGAGGCGGCCCTTCGTTCCGGCGGGGATGTCGAGGTCTTCGTAGAGGTGCGGGCTCGACGAGTACGTCTCGATGGGCTCCGGCTGGCCGAACTCGAGGGCGCGGTTGATGAGGGCCCACTTGTGCAGGTCCTCCCAGTCGACGAAGGTGACCGCGATGCCCGTCTTGCCCGCGCGTCCTGTGCGGCCGGCGCGGTGCAGGTACGTCTTGTCCTCATCGGGGATGGTGTGGTTGATCACGTGGGTGACGTCGTCGACGTCGATGCCTCGGGCGGCCACGTCGGTCGCGACGAGCACGTCCTTCTTGCCGGCCTTGAACGCGGCCATCGAGCGCTCGCGCTGGTCTTGGCCCATGTCGCCGTGCACGCCGCCGACGTTGAAGCCGCGATCGCTCAACTCGTCGACGAGGCGCTGCGCCGCACGCTTGGTGCGGGTGAAGATCACGGTCTTGCCCCGGCCTTCGGCCTGCAGGATGCGGGCGATGACCTCGTCCTTGTCCATGGAGTGCGCACGGTAGACGAGGTGCTTGATGTTGGCCTGCGTGAGGCCCTCGTCGGGGTCGTTCGCGCGGATGTGGATCGGGTTCGTCATGAAACGACGGGCCAGCGCCACGATCGGGCCGGGCATCGTCGCCGAGAATAGCTGGGTGTGCCTGACCGCCGGGACCTTCTGGAAGATCTTCTCGATGTCGGCGAGGAAGCCGAGGTCGAGCATCTTGTCCGCTTCGTCGAGCACGACCTCGGTCGCGTTCGAGAGGTCGAGCAGCCGCTGTCCGGCGAGGTCGATCAGACGCCCGGGAGTTCCGACGACGATCTGCGCGCCGGCCTTGAGCTGATCGATCTGACCCTCGTAGGCCTTGCCGCCGTAGATGGCGACGACGCTCGTCGAGCGGTTGCTGGTGAGCAGATCGATGTCTTCGTACACCTGGACCGCGAGCTCGCGGGTCGGCACCACGATGAGCGCCTTGACACCGTGCTCCGGGTCCTTTCCGAGCCGCTGGACGACGGGGATGCCGAAGCCGAAGGTCTTTCCCGTTCCGGTCTTCGCCTGGCCGATGATGTCCTGGCCGGGAAGACCGAGGGGGATCGTCTGCTCCTGGATGGGGAACGCGTCGACGATGCCCTTCGCGGCGAGTGCGTCGACGATGTCCTGATCGATGCCGAGATCGGCGAAAGTTGTCACTTTATTCAGATTGCCTGTCCGGCGACCCTGCGGGATCGCCACGTAAACGGAGCCACGCCGTCTCTTGTGCCACAGGCGCGGGGCCCCGCTCCGACGGCGGGGACACGCCCAGCCTACCCGAGGGGTGGTGCGGACCAGGAAGGAGGCGACGGCGCGGGTATTGTGAACGTCGTGGTGGACTCGGGAGGAAGACCTCGTGGTTAAGTGGTTCTGGCAGCGCGAAGACGCGCCCCGACGTACCCTCGCTCTGCGCAGCCGAGGGGAGCAGAGCGACGCGACGCGCATCGACTTCGCCGAGCTCGCCCCCGAGCTCGACCGTTTCCTCGGTCAGGCCGCGTATCTGCAGCTCGGCTACTTCGAGACCCTCACCCGGCTGATCCGCGCGACACCCGAACTGTCGGAGAAGGAGTCCCTGTCCCGTGCGGCCGGTGCGGCGTTGACCAAGCACCGCGGCATCGTCGACCTCATCGCCGAGCGCGGCGACGACCCGACGCAGGTGATGCTCCCGTTCCGGGAGAACCTCGACGCGTTCCGACGCAAGACGATCGGCGCGCGACCGCGCGAGACGCTGCTGGCGGTCTACATCACCGCCGGCATGCTCGACGACTTCTACCTCGCACTCGCTTCGAGCTACGGCGAGATCGGGCGGCGGGCAGCCGAGGTCCTCCGCGAGGACGACGCGCGCCATGAGATCGTCGCGATCATCCAGGAGACGATCGAGAGCGACGAGGAGTGGCGCTCGCTCCTGTCGATGTGGGCGCGGCGTCTCGTCGGCGACACGATCCTCGTCTGCCGTTCGGCGCTGCGGCCGGAACTGCTCGAAGTGTCGGATGACCGCATCGAGCCGGTCTACACCGAGCTCATGGGTGCACACGCACGCCGTATGGATGCGATGGGGCTCGCCTCCTGAGCGGACGACGCCGACGTCAGATGCCGAGCGCGGCGCGGGCCGCCGCATCGGACCGGCGGCGCAGACGAGTGGTCGCCCATGTCGCCAGCGCCGCGATCGCGACAGCGCCCAGAACGCTCGCGAGCCACAGCCAGATGCTGTCTTCGCCGACGCCCGCCCACTGCAGACCCGTGTAGAGGAGCGCCGACGCGGCCGTCGCGATGGCCGGGGCGAGCGCCACTCCGCGCAGCTCTCGGTCGGCGATCATGAAGTGCACCGCGATCCCGAGCGCGCACGCTCCGATGAGTGCGAGGAGGATGTACATCGTCGGATCAGGCGACGAAGCCGACGCGGCGGGACTCCTCGGTTCCCAGCTCGATGTAGGCGAGATTCGCGGTCGGCACGATGTAGGAGTTGCCCTTGACGTCGGCGAAGCTCACGTGCGTGGCGTTCTGCTCCAGCGCGGTCGAGACCTGCGTGCGGACCTCGTCCGCGCTCGAGGCGGTGTCGAAGCTGAGTTCGCGGCCGGTGTTGATGATGCCGATGCGGATTTCCACGCGTGCTCCTTGAAGTTCGGGGACTGGGGCAACTCTACCCCGCACGCCGCGGCGGGGATCGGCCGCAGGGGCGGTTTCGCCGTGAGCGCACAGGCGCGCGCAGGGCCGCCGGGTCCCTGCGACGGGCGCGACCGCACTACGATGTCGGCTCGTCCGGATAGCGTGGACAGCATGACATCGGATGCCGCGCAGCGAGCCGTGATCGCCGCACAGCCCTCCGCATCCGGCGTGATCATCGGAGCGCCGGGGACGGGCAAGACGCGCACGCTGGTCGACCGCATCGTCCACCTGCTCGACGAGCAGGGCATGCGCCCGGAGCAGGTGCTCGCGCTCACCCCGAGTCGCCAGGCTGCGACGGCGCTGCGCGATCGGGTCGGCGTGCGGATCGGCCAGGCGACACCGGGACCCCTCGCGCGGTCGCTCGGGTCCTTCGCCTTCCAGCTGGTGCGCGGAGCGACGGTGCAGGAAGGAGCGGAGCCGCCTGCTCTGCTCACCGGCGCGGACCAGGACCGGATCATCGCGGAACTCCTCGCCGGCGACGCCGAAGACGGTCGCATCGCCTGGCCCGAGGCGCTCAGCCCGTCGGTGCGCGCATCGAAGGGCTTCCGTTCCGAGCTCCGCGCCTTCCTCGCCGAGTGCACCGAGAGCGGCATCCACCCCGAAGAGCTCCGCGAGTCCGGCGACGACGTGTGGGTGGCGGCGGCCGAGTTCCTCGTCGAGTATCGGGCGGTGCTCGACGCCTCACGCGCGGCGCACCGCGATGCCGCCGACCTCTTGGCCGAGGCGAGCACGGTCCTCCAGCGGGCGCAGCCCTCGACATTGGGTCCGCTCGCGCCCCTGCAGGTCGTGCTGATCGACGACGCGCAGGAGCTCACACGCGGCGGGGTCGCCATGGTCCGTGCGCTGCGCGGCCGCGGGATCGCCGTCCTGGCGTTCGGCGATCCCGACATCTCGTCCGGGTCCTTCCGCGGCGCCAGCCCGGAGCTCTTCGCCCAGCTCGTCGGTGCCCTGGGCGAGGTGCACGTGCTCGACGGCGCGCACCGGCAGCGGCCGGCGCTGACCGCGCTCACACGTACAGTGACCCAGGCGATCGGCGTCTCCGGGCGGGTCGAGCATCGCCGTGCTCCCGCGGCCGTTGGCGCCGAAGAGATCGAGTCCACCGTGTCGACGTTCATCGCGCCGTCGCCGTATGAAGAGTTCGACCGCATCGCGGGAGTCATGCGGCACTGGCATCTCTCCGAAGGGGTCCGTTGGGATCGGATGGCGGTCATCGCCCACGACACCCGACAGGTCACGACACTGGAGACGGAGCTGGCTGCGCGCGAGATACCCACACGTGCCGCGGGAGTCCAGCGCCCTCTGGGCAGCGAGGGGATCGTGCGAGACATCGTCGGGATCGTGCGGCTGGCGCTGACGCCGATCGAGGAGCGCACTTCGGAGGCACTCGAGGAGGCGTTGCGGACGCCTTTCGGCGGGATGGACGCGATCGGTCTCCGGCGACTCCGCGGGCGGCTCCGGCACATCGAGCTCGAACAGGGTGGGTCGACGCCGGCACGCGAACTGCTGCGCCAGGCGATGGCGAACCCGGCCCATCTGACGCTCATCGACGCGCCGGAGTCGCGCACGGCCGAGCGTTTCGCGGAGACCATCGCGGCCACCTCCAGGGCTGCGCTCGAGGGAGAGACCATCCACGACCTGCTCTGGCGGGTATGGGATCAGGCGCGCGCCGTCGACGGGCGGCGGCTGCAGGTCGCGTGGCGCGAGATCTCTCAGCTGCCCACCGGAGCGGAGACCGCGCGATCGCTCGACGCCCTGGTCTCGCTCTTCGATGCGGCGAAGCGCTTCGTCGAGCGCACGCCCCACGAGAACGCGGAGAGGTTCGTGCGTGACATCCTCGACAGCGAGGTGCCGGAGGACTCGCTGTCCACTCCCGACCGGCCGGGGAAGGTGACGTTGCTGACTCCGGCCACGGCCCTGGGCACCGAGTTCGATGCGGTCGTCGTCGCCGGCGTGCAGGACGGCGTCTGGCCGAACGTCCGACTGCGAGGCGGGCTGCTGCAGACCTGGCGCCTGGCCGACACGATCCAGGCGGCACGCACCGGCACGAGCGTCGAGCCCCCGGCGTCCTCGACCGACGACGTGCGGCATTGCACGACGAACTGCGGCTCTTCGTCCGAGCGGTGTCGAGGGCGCGGGATCGGCTCTTCATCACCGCGGTCGATGACGACGATCTGACGCCGAGTCCGTTCTTCGGCTTCCTGCCTGCTCCGGAGCCTCCGGGACGCCACGCTTCCGCCGAGCATCCGCTCACACTGCGCGGACTCGTGGCCAGACATCGCCGCACGCTCACCTCGGCGCACGCGGAGTCGACGCGAGCGGACGCCGCAGAGCAACTGGCCGTCCTCGCGCGCGAGGGCGTGCCCGGTGCGGCTCCCGCCGAGTGGTACGGGGTGGTGCCGGCGTCGACCGACGCTCCGCTGCGCGACCTCGCCGTCGCGGGTGCACGGGTCTCGCCGTCGAAGATGGAGTCGTACGAGGAGTGCGGCCTCAACTGGGTCGTGTCGGCGCTCGGTGGCGATACCGTGATGCCGCCGACGGCCGGCATCGGCACGATCGTGCACGAGGCGATGGAGCGCGTCCCCGACGGTGACCTGGAGCGGATGCGCGCGATCGTCGCGGAGCACTGGCCGGAGCTCGACTTCGAGACCGAGTGGATCGGCCGTAAAGAGAGACGCCGCGCAGACGTGCTCGTCGATCGACTGCACACCTACATCGGGGACGTGCGCCGAGAGGGCGGCCGCGTGATCGGCAGCGAGTCGGAGTTCCGGTTCGCCGTCGACGTCGCCGGAGAGACGGCAGGCGGAGACGTTCCCACAGTGCGTCCGGTGGGAGAGGATCGCGCGAACCAGGCGGTCATCCACGGCTACATCGACCGGGTCGAGGCATATCCGCCCGGTGCCGGAGAGCACGCCCATGCACGCGGCCGCGGTTGGGAGCGGATGTCCGGCGGCCCGGAAGGTTCCACCGTCGTGGTCGACCTCAAGACGGGGAAGAACGACCCGGAGTCCGACTCCGGGGTGCTCGAACACGCGCAGCTCTCCGCCTACCAGATCGCCGTCCAGCAGGGGCTGATCGAGGGCGCATCGCCCGCGTCGCTCGCGGGTGCGCGACTGGTCGTCGTCTCCAAGACCCTCGCCAAGAGCGACTACCGCATCGCGCACCAGCACACGCTGGACGACGAATCCCGCTCCGCGTTCCTGCGGCGGGTCTCCGACGCCGCCCGCGGTATGTCGGCGTCGAGCTTCACCGCCCAGGTCGAGTCGCATTGCGCGGATACACAGCGCCGTGTGCACCCGTGCCGCATCCACACGGTGCCGGCGGTCAGCTCGTGACGGCGTGGACGACGGGAGAGGGGATATCCGCCACCGACATCGCCGCGGCTCTGGGGCAGCCTTCGCCGACCCCGGCGCAGCAGCGCGTGATCGAGGCCCCGCCGGCGCCGGCGCTGGTCGTCGCGGGAGCAGGGAGCGGCAAGACCGAGACGATGTCTGGGCGAGTGGTGTGGCTGGTCGCGAACGGGCACGTGCGGCGGGACGAGATCCTCGGCCTCACATTCACCCGCAAAGCGGCGGGCGAGCTCGCGGAACGGATCGGGCATCGGCTCGCGGTCATCGACGAGTACGGGCGCCGCGGTCTTCTCCCGCACCTTGCGGAGATCGTGGCATCGGGCGCGTTGCGCCGTGTCGACGAGGCCGCGCAGGGCAGGCAGCGCGAACTCGTCCGCGCGCACGTGCTCGACGAACTGGCGGCGCATCACGGCACGGGCTGGACTCCCGCGACGCCTCGGGCGGCGGAAGACCTGATGATCCGACCGCGCGTCTCCACGTACAACGCCTTCGCCGACGGCATCGTCCGCGAGCACGCTGCGAGGATCGGGCGCGATCCCGACGTGGCGATGCTCAGCCAGGCCGCGTCGTGGATGCTCGCGCGGGAGGTCGTGCTCCGCAGCGACATCCCCGAGCTGGAGAACATCGAGTTCGCGCTCGGCACCGTCATCGACGCGGTGCAGCGGCTCGCCGGAGAAGCGCTGGACCATCGCGTGGACCTCGATCTCGCCGAGCGCATCGCCAGGGAGCAGGCCGTCGCGTTCGAGCCCTATCGGGGCAATGCCGACGTCGACAAGGCCGCGGTGAATCTGCTGAGCCTGTCGACGCTCACGCGCCTCGTCCGCGACTACATCTCCGAGAAGGAGCGCCGCGGCGTGCTCGACTTCGCGGATCAGGTCGGGGGAGCCTACGACATCGTCGAGTCCGCGCCCGATGTGCGGGCCGAACTGCGCGAGCAGCACCGCGTCGTGCTGCTCGACGAATACCAGGACACCTCGGTGATCCAGACGCGCTTCCTGGCGGAGCTGTTCCGCGATTCGGCGGTGATGGCCGTCGGCGACCCGCACCAGTCCATCTACGGCTGGCGAGGTGCGAGCGCCGACAACCTCTACGCGTTCTCGGGGACGTTCTCGAGCACGGGCACGGCACAGACGTACAGTCTCATGACGAGCTGGCGCAACGATCGGGGCATCCTCGGGATCGCGAACCGTGTGCTCGAACCACTGCAGCGCCCCGGCCTGGATGTCCCGCCGCTCGAACCGCGTCCAGGAGCAGGGGAGGGCAGCGTGAGCGTCGCGTATCCGCTCACGGTCGACGAAGAGGCGGCAGCGGCGGCCGAGTGGTTCGCCGCACGCAGAGCCGAGCACGATGCGCGCGGGTCCGGGCCAGGATCGCGCCCCCACACGGGTGCGATCCTGTTCCGGTCGAAGCGTCACATGCAGACCTTCGCGGCGGCGCTCGCGGCACGGGGCATACCGCACCGCATCCTCGGCCTCGGCGGGCTGCTCGCGACGCCGGAGGTGGTCGACGTCGTCTCGACGCTGAGAGTCGTGCACGATCCGACGGCGGGGTCCGCGCTGATCCGTCTCCTCACGGGGCCGCGGTTCGGTGTCGGCGTCGCCGACATGGCGGCTCTCTACGATCTCGGTCGTACGCTCTCCGAGCGTGACACGGCGATGGCGCCGCTGCCGGAGGAGGTGCGCGCACGGTTGCGATCCTCGCGTGGTGCCGATGAAGCGGTGTCGATCGTCGATGCGGTCGACGTGGTGCGAGCGGTGCGCGACGACTATCGACTGCTCGAGGCGATCACGCCCGAGGGTCGCGCGCGGATCCGGGCGGCGGGGGAGATGCTGGAGCGGCTGCGGCGGGCCTCCTCGCAGCCGATCCCCGAACTGATCCGGCTGATCGAGCTCGAGCTGCGCCTCGACATCGAACTCGCCGCGAACGAGACCAGGGGCCCTGCACGCATCGCGGCAACGCAGCTGCGTGCCTTCGCCGACGAGGTGCGCGCATTCCTCGCCGCCGACGACCGGGGAGCATCGGCAGTCTGCTCGCCTGGCTCGACAAGGCGGAGAGCACGGACGAGCTGATGCCGCGTCCGGAACCTCCGGAGGCCGGCGTCGTGCAGCTGCTCACGATCCACGGATCCAAGGGACTGGAGTGGGACGCGGTCGCTGTGGTCCGGCTGGTCGTCGACGAGCTTCCCAGCCGCGTGTCCAACACCTCGGGCTGGTTCGGGTTCGGCGTCGTGCCGTTCGAGCTGCGCGGCGACAGCGGTGCGCTCCCGCGCTTCGAGTGGGACCCCCTCGAGGCCGTGGGCGGTGAGACCGACCCCGGCAAGCGGCAGAAGCTCGCCCAGGCGTCCTTGTCCGGCGGCGCGACGAAGGCGAACCCTCAGGGTGGTGCGCTCAAACGCTTCAAAGACGCCTATCGCGCCTACCAGCAGCAGGAGGAGCGGCGTCTCGCCTATGTCGCCGTCACGCGTGCACGGACCGACCTCCTGCTCAGCGGTGCGCACTGGGCAGGGCAGAAGGCCCCTCGCACCCCGAGTCCCTTCCTCGCGGAGGCGATCGAGGTGCGGGGGCTCGATCCGATCGAGTCCGTGGATCCCGAAGACAACCCGTACGACGGCCCCGGTGCGACACTCCGGTGGCCGCTCGACCCGCTGGGGGCACGGAGGGAGGCCGTGACCGCGGCGGCGTCCACGGTGGAGGCCGCTGTGCGAGCGGGTGCCGCGGAGCCGACGATCGAGCTGTCACGGCTGCTCGCCGAACGCGCCGCCCGGCAGCGCGGCACCGACGCCGAGGCGCCGACGCGTGTGCCGGCATCGCGGTTCAAGGACTACGTGACCGACTTCGCCGGGACGTTGTCGTCGATCGTCCGACCGATGCCGGAACGCCCGTATCGGCAGACGCGCCTCGGCACGCTGTTCCATGCCTGGGTGGAGCAGCGTTCCGAACTCGTGGGCGTCGGGAGCCGCATCGACGAGGCGCTGTGGGAGGTCGATGAAGACGTGTCGCCGGATCCGGCCCCGCGGGCCGACGCTCCGGGGACATCGGCCGATGCCGCAGATCTCGCGGTCCTGCAGGCGACGTTCGAGCGCAGCGAGTGGGGCGGACTGAAACCGATCGCGGTCGAGATCGAGATCGACTTCGCGCTCCGCGCCGACGCCGACAAGACCGACGACGAGGGGCGGGCGCACATCGTGATCTGCAAGCTCGACGCCGTCTACCGGCGCGCCGACCGCATCGAGATCGTCGACTGGAAGACGGGGCGGGCTCCGCGCACCGAGAAGGAACGGGATGAGCGGATGCTGCAACTCGCCCTGTACCGGCTCGCCTACCACCGTCGCTTCGGTGTGCCGCTCGACGAGATCGACGTGGCGTTGTACTACGTGGCGGACGACCTGATCATCCGCGGCGACCGCGTCTACTCGGAGGAGGAGCTCTTCCAGCGCTGGAGTGCTGCACGCGCGGCACGCTGAGCTTCGTCCGAGTCGTCGTCGTCGGGTGCGGCTGCGGTGGCGGGCGGTGCGAGCGGATGGGAGTCCTCGCGCGCGCCGGCGACGCCGCTGGTCCCCGCGAACAGGCTCGCGACGCCGGAGAGGTCCTCGGTCGGGATGTCGAGCATCGCGGCGCGGCGCTCCTCCTCGTCGGTGCGTCGACCGGATGAGACGCCGGGCAGCATGTCTGGCGTGGATTCGGGTCCTCCGTCGGAATCCGTGTCGGAGCGGGCGTCCGACTCGTCCGCCGATTCCGACCACAGCTCCTCGGGGTTGTAGGCGTCGGTGTGCATCGACGTGTCGACGTCGGCGACCGCGGTCTTCGGCACACGATCGAGAGCGTCGAGGGCGGAGTCGACGCCGACGTTCCTGGCGTGGATCACGCTGAGGTCGTCGGCGCGCAGTCCATCAGCGAGCGCTGTGAGAAGCGCGGCCGCATCGTCGACGATGTCCGCTCGACGCATCGAGTCCCCATGCACGAGCCAGCGTGCGAACTCCAGCTCGGCGAGCAGACGCGCACGCACCTCCAGTCCGCTGTCGGTCGCCCGATCGATCGATCGGGCGTAGGCACGATGCACGTCGTCCGCGGCGTCCGGCGCCGCAGACAACCAGGAGAGATCGACCGCGGGGTCTCCGACGGAGAGTCCATGCCACCCGACCAGGCCGATGACCTCCGGGCCGCGCTCGGGGTCGTCGTCGAAGAGGAAGGACGTGGCCTGCACGCCGCCCAGGACGACGGTCGATTCGAACCGCCACAGGTCGTCGTCGGCGACGGCTTCGCGCCAGCGGACGGTGAGACGGGCGGGCACGCGTCCTGTGGCCGCAGCGGTGTCGACGAGGCGCTCCAGGTCGGCGCGACTCTCCTCGGCGCTACGCGTCGCGAGTCCCGCGCTGCGCACGACGGAGGTGGGCAGTTCATGGACGGCCGCGATCGACGCGCCCATCGACTCGGCGGCGCCACGCCCCGGCGGCACCATGGCCGCCTCGATCTGGAACCCGGGCAGCAGCTCGGTGACGAGCGCGCTCGCGTCACCGATGCGCGTCTCGCCGATGTATGCGGGGGCGCGGAACGGGAGCATGGCACGCGCTCCGTCCGTCAGTGCGCGCAGGGCGAGAGCCTCGGCGGCGAGTTCGCGCCCGGCGTCGTCGTCATCGGCGACGCGGATCGCGAGCTCGCGTCCATCGGCGAGCGAAGCGACCGCGGAGTCGAACCGTCCGTCGCCGTCTGCGCTCAGGCTGCGGGCGCCCGTGACCTCCGCCCCGGGCAGTGCAGCGGTCACGGCCGCGGCTAGAGTGAAAGGAGAGCGTCCCATGCCCCCAGGGTAGGTCGGCTCAGGGGCGGTCCCGCCTCCGCCACGCCCGTGAGAGAGGGAGTCGATGACCATTCAGCGCCCGTCGTTCGACCGTGCAGCCGAACTCCGTGAGGAACCGGGCGTCCTGGACCGTCTTCGCGGCGACGCCGCCACGCGGGTCGTCGTCGTCCGTGAGGGGCGTCTGCGGGTCGTGGATTCCGCGCTCCTGCGCGTTCCGGCCTCCGCGGTCGGCGATGCGACGTGGGCCCTGCTCGGACGCGACGCCGACGGCTCCGCTCTGCCCTCGCCGCCGCCCCGCCGGAGACCGACGCGCTCGACTCCGCGCCGGATGAGGTCTGGCTCGGGCTGCGCGATCTCGGAGGACGGATCGACGAACAGGAGTCCGAGGTGCTCGTCGGCGCCGTCGCGCTCGCGGGCTGGCTCCGTGATGCGCCGTTCTGCCCCACGTGCGGTGGCGGCACCGAACTGCGGCAGGCCGGGTGGTCGCGACGGTGCCTCGTGTGCGCCCGTGAGCACTTCCCCGCACCGACCCGGCGGTGATCGTGGCGGTCGAGAGTCGCGACGGCGAACGTCTGCTGCTCGGCGCGAACGCGAACTGGGGCGGACGCATGTACTCGTGCTTCGCCGGTTTCACCGAGGCGGGGAGTCGCTCGAGTCGACGGTGCACCGCGAGATCGAGGAGGAATCCGGCGTGCGGCTGTCGTCGCTGCGCTACATCTCCTCGCAGGCCTGGCCGTTCCCTCGTTCGCTCATGGTCGGCTTCCGTGCCGTGGTCGACGACGAGGATGCGGCGCTCGCCGACGGGGAGGAGATCATCGACGTGCGGTGGTTCACTCGGGCAGAGATCGCGTCCGCGCTCGAAGGGCGCGGACCGGTCGGGCTTCCCGGCCCCGCGTCGATCGCCCGCGCCCTGATCGTCGACTGGTACGAGGGCCGCACGTGAGCGCACTCGATGCCCTCGATGAGCGGCAGCGGGCAGCAGCATCCGTCCTCCGGGGACCGGTCGCCGTGCTCGCCGGCGCCGGCACGGGGAAGACCCGCGTCATCACGCACCGCATCGCGCACGGCGTCGACACCGGTGCCTATTCGCCGTCGAGGGTGATGGCCGTCACCTTCACGGCCAAGGCCGCCGGCGAGCTGCGCGGACGGCTGCGCGCCCTCGGTGGAGAGGGCGTCGCCGCCCGCACGTTCCACGCGACCGCGCTCGCGCAGCTGAACTTCTTCTGGCCGACGCTGGCCGGCTCTCCCGCCCCGTCGATCATCGACAACAAGGTGCGGATGCTGGGGCAGGCCGCCGATGCGATGCGACTGCGTCCCCGCACGGCGACACTCCGAGACATCGCCTCCGAGATCGAGTGGCGCAAGGTGTCCATGCTCTCGATCGATCAGTACGCCGCGCTCGGGCGTCCGATCAGCGGCGTCGATGCGGGGCAGCTCGTCGAACTCATGCGCGGGTACGAGGCGCTCAAGGACGACCGGCGTCAACTCGACTTCGAGGACGTGCTCCTCGCCTGTGCGGGCATGCTCGAGGCGGAGCCCCGCGTCGCGGCATCCGTCCACGAGCAGTACCGTCACTTCACGGTCGACGAGTTCCAGGACGTCTCTCCGCTGCAGAACCGGCTGCTGGAGCTCTGGCTGGGCGATCGGCACGACATCTGCGTCGTGGGCGACGCGAGTCAGACGATCTACTCCTTCGCGGGTGCGCAGCAGCGGTTCCTGCTCGAGTTCGAACGCCGCCATCCCGACGCGACGGTCGTGCGACTGGAGACGAACTACCGGTCGCAGCCGCCGATCCTCACGGTCGCGAACGCGTTGATGCACGGCCGCCCCGGTGCACTCGAGCTCGTTCCGGCGCGAGAGCAGTTCTCGGCCGATGCTCCGACCGTCACCGCGTACGACACCGAGGGGAGGAGGCGGCCGGCATCGCGGCGGGGATCTCCGCGCGCCTCCGGACGGCGCGTCACCGTCGGAGATCGCGGTGCTCTATCGCGCGCATGCGCAGTCCGCCGTGCTCCAGCAGGCGCTCGCCGCGGAGGGGATCGCGACGTCGGTCCTGGGCGGGACCAGGTTCTTCGCGATGCCGGAGGTGCGCCAGGCGATCCTGGCGCTCCGGGCGGCAGCCGTGGCCCCCACCGAGCACGGGTTCCTGCCCGGTGTCCAGCGTGTGCTGCGCGAGCTCGGCCTGACGGAGGAGCCTCCTGTGGCCGGCGGCGCTCAGCGTGACGGATGGGAGGCGCGACGCGCGATTCTGCGGCTGGCCGAGGAGGCCGGACCGGACGCCGACCTCCGCAGCTTCAGCGATGCGCTCATGGCGCGGGCGAAGGATCAGCATGAACCGACCATGCGGACGGTGACGCTCTCGACCCTGCATGCTGCGAAGGGCCTGGAGTGGCCGCATGTGTACCTGGCGGGCTGGGCCGAGGGGTCGCTGCCCATCTCGTACGCGACGAGCTTCGAGTCCATCGACGAGGAGCGGCGTCTGGCGTACGTGGGCGTCACGCGGGCCGCGCGAACGTTGTCGTTGTCGTGGTCGAGGTCGGCTGGTCGCGGGGAGCGGGCACCGTCGAGGTTCCTCGCCGAGATGGGGACCACGGCTCGCGGCACCGGCATTCTTCGTGAAACGACACCGAACGCCACTCGCGCGAGCCATCGGCGCTGACCCGCACGAGTCGACCGGTGTCCTCGTGCTCGGCGAGGAGCTGGGCGGCGAGTCGGCCGGCTTCGGCGACCTGGACGGCGCGGAGAGGTCCGGGGTCGCGGTCGATCATCTGCGTGTGCAGCAACGGCCACGCCGGGTCGAGGGCGGTTGAGTGGGCGTCACGGCAGGCGAGGCAGGCGGATGCTCCGGGGATCACCAGCGGCCCGACGATCACGCGTCCCGGTTCGAACGCCACCGGGAGGTGAGGCGTGTCGTCTCGCAGGAAGCGTGCGAACTGCAGCGCGGCTGCGGCTCCCCGGACCAGGACGACCGCCACCGCGTCGGCTGTGCTGTGGTCGACCAGCGGGACCCCTCGTCGGCGAGAGCCTCCCGCATGCGGTACTCGCTGCGGCCGTCGGCGAGTCCGATGCTCTCGATCCACGCCGGGCGCGGTGTGGGCGGGTCGTCGAGGAGCAGCGGGGCGATGCGGGCGAGAAGCGCCCGAGCCGCGTCCCGTGGTGCGCCGGTGGCGTGCGCGATCACGTCGAACGACGCGCGGCGGAAGCCGGAGCGCAGGCGGCTGAGCAGGAGCTCGACCCACGGATCGTCCGCGTCGAAGCGCATGTCGCCGTCGTCGCCGAGCTGGAGTGTGCGCTCGTCGCGCCAGAGGAGCGGCGCGGTCGGAGTCAGGCGGGTGAGGATCGGGGGAGTGAGCGGCATCCCTCCGATTCTGGAGCTGTTCCCGGTCGACCGGGACGACGACTTCGCATCCGTGGACAACTTCGGCTCGCCCCGCGTTAGGGGGAGGAGAAGTCGGCTCCCGGATCCCCTCGTGACGGAGCGCGCAGGTCAGACCGGTCGGTCGCCTTCGGGAGTGTCGTCGCCCTCGAGAGCGTCGTCGTGGTTCTCCGCCTCGGACGCGGCGTCCGTTTCCTCCGCAGAGAAGTCGTCACCGTCCAGCAGCCGCGCGAGCGCTTCGTCGAACTCGTCGGCGACCGGACGTTCTCCGCGCTCGGCGGCCTGCAGCCGCGCGACGAGGGCGCTCGGGTCGTCGATGTCCTCGGCGGTGGGCATGAGGTCGGGGTAGTCCCAGAGGGAGTCGCGGGCGCCGATGCCGACGGCCTCTGTCACCGCGTGCCACATCGCGGATGCCTCGCGCATCCGTCGGGGGCGCAGCTTCAGGCCCACCAGTGCTCCGAGCGCATCCTCTGCCGGTCCGCCGACGGCGCGTCGACGACGGGCTGCTTCGGCGATGCGGGCTCCGTCCGGCAGACGCGAGGTGGCCTGCGCTGTGACCACGTCCACCCACCCGTCGATCGTCGCGATGAGGTTCTCGAGCCGGGTGAGGGCCTCGCGCTGAGCCTCGCTCTGCACCGGAAGGAGCGCCCCGCCCTCGATGGCCGCGCGCAGCTCCTCCGGGTCGGAGGGGTCGAGGCGGCTGGCGACGTCTTCGAGTGCATCGACATCCACAGTGACACCACGGGCGAAGTCCGTGATCTGCGCCATCACGTGCAGGTGCAGCCACTTCGCGTGCCGGTAGAGACGGGCATACGCCAGCTCCCGGGTGGCGAGGTAGAGCGCGATCTGATCCTCGGGGATCTCGAGTCCTTCTCCGAACGCCATGAGGTTCTGCGGAATGACGGCAGCCGTGCCTGCGGGCAGCACGGGGATGCCGACGTCGCCGCCGGAGACGACCTCGAGCGAGAGGTTGCCGAGCACCTGTCCGAACTGCGCCGCGAACACCGAGCCGCCGAGCCCGCGCATGAGTCGGCCTGCGCCCTGCACGACGCCCCGCATCTCTTCGGGGACCTGGGTGTCGAGCGCGGAGGTCAGGGCGTCGGCGATGCTCGTCGACACCGGGTCGGCGATCTCCTTCCACACCGGCAGGGTCTTCTCGACCCACTCGCCACGCGTCATCGCCGTCGGGTTCTCCGAGAGCTCGGAGATCGTGGTCGCCTCGCCGAGCCACAGGTTCGCGAGGGCGAAGGAATCCGCGAGCGAGGTGCGCGACCCGTCGGTGATCCCCTGGCCGTCGCGATTGGCGATGAACAGCGCCTGTCGCAGCGCGTTCTCCCACGGGTCGCCGCCGAACGCGCCCTGGAGCTGCGACATGATCGTCTGCATCATGGCGGGGTCGAGCGTGAAGCCGTCCATCCCCTCGAAGGCGCCCTGGAGCGCCGCGGGGTCGATGTCGCCACCGCCTTGATTCGCGAGCATCCTTCGCAGGAACTCCTGGAAATCCTCGGGTGTCGGGTCGTTGTCTGCCATGTCGATCGCCCTCTCAGCACTTCGCTTGCCGTGGCATCTACGCTAGTCACAGGTTTCTGCGCGCGACCCCGATGCGGGCAGATCGGTGTACGCCGCTCGCGAACGACGGAGGAATGCTGTGGATCGAACGCGGTCTGGAAAGCTCGGACTCGGTGTCTGGGCGCTGATCGTCGCGCTCATCGCTCTGGTCGTGCTGACCTTCCTGCCGTCGCCGTACGTGATCCAGAGGCCGGGGCCGGTGTACGACACGCTCGGCACCGCGACCGACAAGGAGGGCGACGAGGTTCCCCTCATCAAGGTCGAGGGCGCCGAGACCTTCGAGACGGCAGGGACCCTCGACCTCACCACCGTGCAGGTCATCGGCAACCGCGAGCGCACGCCGAGCTGGTTCGAGCTGGCGCTCGCCTGGATGGACTCCTCGCGGGCGGTGGTCCCGCTGGATTCCGTCTTCCCCGAGGGCGTCACGACCGAGCAGCGCGATGAGCGCAATGCCACTCTGATGGTGGATTCGCAGCACGAGGCCACGGCGGCCGCTCTGAACGAGCTCGGCTACGACACCGGCGCCCAGGTCGTCGTCGTGGATGCCGTGGCCGACTCGCCCGCTGACGGCACCCTCTCGAGGCCGACGATGTGATCACCGCGATCGGCGGCACCCATCTCACGTCCGCCACGCAGCTGCGGGAGGCGATCCAGGATGCGGGTGGGGACCCGGTGGAACTCACCGTGCTGCGCGACGGGGACGAGCAGCAGGTCGAGGTGACGCCGGAGGAGCACACCGAGGCCGGGAACACGACGTGGCTCATCGGGGTCACCCTGCGCACCGACTACGACTTCGAGGTCGACGTCACGATCCAGCTGGACAATGTCGGCGGACCCAGCGCCGGGATGATGTTCGCACTGGGCATCATCGACACGCTGACCGAAGGCGAACTCAACGGCGGCGAGAACGTCGCAGGAACAGGCACGATCGATGCCGCGGGCACGGTCGGTCCGATCGGCGGGATCCGGCAGAAGCTCTACGGTGCACGGGACGCGGGGGCGGAGTTCTTCCTCGCCCCTGAGGCCAACTGCGACGAGGTCGTCGGGCACATCCCGGACGGATTGCAGGTGATCCGCACCGCGACGCTGGACGAGTCGCTCGCCGCGCTCGAGGTCATCGCGGACGGCGGGGATGTGGCGGCGCTGCCGAGCTGCGAGCGCACCGGTTCCTGACCCGCGGGGCGTCGCCGTGACCTCGCCGTGATCGGGATGACAGCCTGCGCACAGTGAGCGGTGCCTAGGATGGGAGGGTGACCTCGACCTCAGCTCCGAATCCGGCCACGCCTCGAACCTCCCGACGCATCCTCGGCATCTCCCTGGTGATCATCGCCGCGTTGATCGCGGTGTTCTTCGTGTTCGCCTCCCTCTACACCGAGTTCCTCTGGTTCGACCAGGTGGGCTTCACCGGTGTCCTCACCACGCAGTGGATAGCCACGGCGGTGATGTTCGTGGTCGGCTTCCTCGGTATGGCCGTGCCGCTGTTCGTGGTGATCCAGCTCGCCTACCGGCTGCGTCCGGTGTACGTGCGCCTCAGCTCGCAGCTCGACCGGTACCAGGAGGTCATCGAGCCCCTGCGTCGACTGGCCATGTGGGGCATGCCGATCTTCTTCGGCCTGTTCGCCGGCTTCGCCGCGGCCGGGCAGTGGAAGACCGTCTGGCTCTGGGCCAACGGCGTCGCCACCTCCGACGTCGACCCGCAGTTCGGAATCGACACCGGCTTCTACATGTTCGCGATGCCGTTCTACTCGATCCTGCTCGCGTTCGTGTCCGCGGTGCTGCTGCTCTCGCTCCTGGTCACCGCTCTGGTGTCGTACCTGTACGGCTCCGTGCGCATCGGTCAGGGTGAGCTGCGCATCTCGAAGCCGGCGCGCATCCAGCTCGCGGTCATCGCCGGGCTCTACCTGCTCGTCCAGGCGGCGAGCCTGTGGCTCGACCAGTACAAGACCCTCGTCCAGCCCGATGACCGCATCACCGGTGCGGCGTACACGGGCGTGAATGCGACGATCCCCGGTCTTGCGATCCTCGCGATCATCGCGGCCGTCGTCGCGATCCTGTTCTTCGTCACCGCGGTCATCGGCCGCTGGCGCTTCCCGCTCGCGGCTACCGCGCTCCTGATCGTCGCCGCGCTGGTGGTCGGCGTCGGGTACCCGTGGGTCGTCACCACCTTCCAGGTGAAGCCGAACCAGAACGCCTATCAGGCCGAGTTCTACCAGCGGAACATCGACGGGACCAAGGAGGCGTACGGGGTCGCGAACCTCGAGACGACGCCGTTCGAGGCCGAGACCGACGCCGAGGCCGGCCAGCTGCGTGCCGACGCCGAGACGACGGCGTCCACCCGCATCATGGACCCGAAGGTCATCCCGCCGACGGTGCGCCAGCTCGAGCAGTACCGCGGGTACTACCAGTTCCAGAAGACGATGGACGTCGACCGCTACGAGATCGACGGCGAGATGCAGGACACCGTGGTGTCCGTGCGCGACCTCGACATGTCGGGGCTCGGCGACGGCGACAACTGGAACAACCGGGTCGCGGTCTACACGCACGGCTACGGCCTCGTCGCCGCTGCGGGCAACCAGCGCACGACCGACGGCGAGCCCGTCTTCCTCGAGCGCGGCATCCCCTCGTCCGGGTTCCTGACGGATCGGGAGAACTTCGAGCCCCGCGTCTACTTCGGCGAGAACTCGCCCGAGTACTCCATCGTCGGCGCCCCCGAGGGGTCGGAGCCCGCGGAGATCGACTATCCGCGCGGCAAGGACGGCTCCAGCGAGACCAAGACCACGTTCTCCGGGAACGGCGGTCCGAAGATCGGCGACACGTTCACGAAGCTCCTCTACGCGCTGAAGTTCCAGTCGGAGCAGATCCTGTTCTCGAACCTCGTGAACGACGACTCGCAGATCCTCTACGACCGCGATCCGAAGACGCGTGTCCAGAAGGTCGCGCCGTACCTCGAACTCGACAGCGACCCGTATCCGAGCGTGGTCGACGGCCGCATCGTCTGGATCGTCGACGGCTACACGACCAGCCAGACGTACCCGTACTCGACGAGCGTGAGCCTGTCCGACGCGATCGCCGACTCGAACGTGCCGTCGCCGACTCTCGCCATCGACGACATCAACTACATCCGCAACTCGGTCAAGGCGACGGTCGACGCCTACGACGGTTCCGTCACCCTCTACGCGTGGGACGACGAGGACCCGGTGCTCAAGACGTGGCAGAAGATCTACCCGTCGACCCTGAAGCCGGTCAGCGAGATGTCGGGCGAGCTCATGAGCCACGTGCGCTACCCGACCGACCTGTTCAAGGTGCAGCGCGACATCCTCGGCGTCTACCACGTCGACAAGGCCGGTTCGTTCGCTCAGCAGGACAACCGCTGGCAGACGCCGAACGACCCGCGCAGTGACGCGATGCTGCAGCCGCCGTACTACCTCACGATGCAGATGCCCGGCCAGGAGTCGCCGCGGTTCTCGATGTTCTCGACCTTCATCCCGAACTCGCAGGGTGCCGGCGGGAGCCGTGACGTGCTCATGGGCTACCTCGCGGTCGATTCGGATGCCGGATCGGAGAAGGGCGTGAAGGCGGAGGGCTACGGTCAGCTGCGCATGCTCGAGATCGACACCGACACCACTGTTCCGGGTCCCGGCCAGGTGCAGAACACCTACAACTCGGATACCTCGGTGGTCCCGCAGCTGAACCTGCTGCAACAGGGTGAGTCCGAGGTGATCTACGGCAACCTGCTGACGCTGCCCGTGGGTGGCGGTCTGCTCTACGTGCAGCCCGTGTACGTGCAGTCTTCCGAAGGTACGCAGCTGCCGCGCCTGCAGAAGGTGCTCGTCGCGTTCGGCGACCGGGTCGCCTTCGAGAACACTCTCACCGAGGCACTCGACACTCTCTTCGGCGGCGACTCCGGGGCGACGGGCGGCGACAACACGGTCGAACCGAGCGATCCGGAGACGGAGAACCCGGAGACCGGTGAGACGCCGACAGAGCCGACGCAGCCGACGGACGCGCAGGCCACTGCCCTGGCGTCGGCGCAGCAGGCGCTGATCGACCGCGAGACCGCCTTGAAGTCGGGCGACCTCACCAAGTTCGCGGAGGCCGATGAGCGCCTCACCGCGGCTGTCGAGAAGCTACTGGAGCTGGAGTCCGCTGCGGGGCAGTGATCGCTTCCTCACGGTGAAAGGGCGTCCCTCACGGGGCGCCCTTTCGTCGTCAGGAACGCGGCACCGCCGGGCGCTGTGCGCGTGTCATCGGCGTCGGACCCAAAAGGTGAAGGCCCTGAGATCGTGATGATCTCAGGGCCTTCATTTGTTGCGGGGACAGGATTTGAACCTGCGACCTCCGGGTTATGAGCCCGGCGAGCTACCGAACTGCTCCACCCCGCGGCACAAGAAGTAACTTATCACGGAATCGGGAGGCGGGCGAATCGAGGCCCCGCCCGCGTGCGGCCCGGGCGCGTCGTCGATGCGAGAGGATGAAGACATGTCTGAGACCGCCGCCGTCCCCGTCGCCGTCTGCCAGTTCGCGCCGACGGCATCCCGCGCCGACAACCGCGAACGCATCGCGGAGCTGACGGCGGATGCCGCTGCACGAGGAGCGAAGCTGGTGGTCTTCCCGGAGTACGCGAGCTACTTCGTCGACCCGATGGATGAGAGCCTCTCCGCCAACGCGGAAGAGCTCGACGGCGAGTTCGTCGCGACTCTCACCGCCCTCGCGGCCGAGTACGCGCTGGTCATCGTGGCCGGACTGGCAGAGCGGGCCGAGGGGCATCGGGTGCGGAACACCGTCGTCGCGGTGCGCGGAGACGGCATCCTCGCGGTCTACCGCAAGCAGCACCTCTACGACGCATTCGGGCAGACCGAGTCCGACTGGATCGAGCCCGGCGCTGTGGGGGAGGCCGCGACCTTCGAGCTCGGCGGTCTGCGCTTCGGGCTGATGACCTGTTACGACCTGCGGTTCCCCGAGGTCGCACGCACCCTCGTCGACGCGGAATCGGATGTGCTCGTCGTCCCCGCCGAGTGGGTCAGGGGACCGCTCAAGGAACACCACTGGACGACGCTGCTCGCCGCTCGGGCGATCGAGAACACGGTGTACGTCGTGGCGGCGGACCACCCGGCACCGATCGGCGTCGGACACTCGCAGATCGTCGATCCGGAGGGTGTCGTGCTGGCGGGCGTGGGTACGGCACCGGGAATCGCTGTGGCGGTCGTCGAACGCTCCTCTCTCGCACGGGTGCGAGAGAGGAATCCGTCGCTGCGCGTGCGACGGTACTCGGTCGCTCCCCGCTGACGAGAACGCCGACCGGTCTCCGCCGAGATCAGACGGTGAGCGCAGCGAGTCGCGCGGCGGCCGTCTCGAGCACGTCGACGCGCTTGCACGCCGCGAACCTGACCAGACCGGAGAACTCGCTCCGTCGCTCTTCTGAGACGAAAGCGGTCAGCGGGATCGCCACGACGCCGGCACGCTCCGGAAGAGTGCGGCAGAACGCTGCCGCGTCTTCGCCGCCGAGCGCCGTCGCATCCGCCACCGTGAAGTAGCCGCCCTGCGGGGTATGCACCGTGAAGCCGGCGGCCCGCAGACCGTCGCCGAGGATCTCGTGCTTTCGAGCGAGCACGGCAGCCGCGTCGGAGAAGTAGGAATCGTCCATCCGCAGCCCGACGGCGACGGCGGGTTGGAAGGCCGACCCGTTCACGTAGGTGAGGTACTGCTTGACCGTGAGCACCGCCGTGATGAGGGCGGCAGGGCCGTGCACCCAGCCGATCTTCCAGCCCGTCGTCGAGAACGTCTTGCCGGCGGAGGAGATGGTCAGGGTGCGCTCGGCGGCTCCGGGGAGCGTGGCGATGGGCGTGTGGGCCGCATGGAACGTCAGATGCTCGTACACCTCATCGGTGACGATGACGGCGTCATGGCGCGTCGCCAGCCGGACGACCTCCTCGAGCACCTCGCGACCGAACACGGCACCCGTGGGATTGTGCGGGTCGTTGACGAGGATGAGGCGCGTGCGGTCGGTGACCGTGGCTGCGAGCTCGTCGAGATCGGGCTGGAAGTCCGGGGCGCGGAGCGGGACCGTGCGGAGTCTGGCGCCGGCGAGAGCGACGGCGGCGGCGTAGGAGTCGTAGTACGGCTCGAAGACCACGACCTCGTCGTCGGGGCCGTCGATGAGCGCGAGCAACGTCGCGGTGAGCGCCTCGGTCGCGCCGGCGGTGACGATGACCTCGCTGCCCGGATCGACCTCCAAGCCGTAGAACCTGTGCTGATGTGCGGATATCGCAGCGAGCAGATCGGGGAAGCCCCGCCCGGGCGGGTACTGATTCACGCCGTCGGCGATGGCGTGACGGGCGGCCTCGAGCACCACGGCCGGACCGTCTTCATCGGGGAAACCCTGACCGAGATTGATCGCTCCGGTTCGGGCCGCGGCGGCGGACATCTCTGCGAAGATGGTGGGCGCGACGGTTCCGTCCGCAGCGAGCAGACCGGCTCCGGCGGCTGTGCGACGCCATGCGCCGGGGATGACACTCATGAAGAACAGGCTAAGGCCATAGCTGAAACTCATCCTCGACATAAGGAACGCACAGATACACGCGTCATTCTGAAATGGTCGTTGAAGGAGCACACACCATGAACGAAGACAACACCCAGGACCACTCGGTACCCGCGTCGAACGACGCCGTACCGTCCACCGAGGCCGCAGAGGTCGCCGCCCAGCCGGCGACGGACGCCGCCGCCGACCCCACAGCTCCGGCCGCCGCAGCGCCCGCGGCTCCTGCGCAGGGACACGAGGTTCCGTCGACGTTCACGTCGCACACCCCGCCGGCTCCGGTGATCGAGTCCGTCCCTCGCGGATACGACGCGTCGGCGGCACCCACAGCGGCCACGGCATCGGGGGCGGCTTTCGGCATCCCGACGGCCGCCTCGTACACGCAGCCGACACAGCCGTTCGGCACGGAGCCCGCCGCGGGCGACGGCACGAAGACGAAAGACGCGAAGCCGCGGGGCGGGGCGAAGTTCGCCGCGTTCATCGTGGCCGCGGCGCTCGTCGGCGGCGTCGCCGGTTTCGGCGGCGGGGCACTGCTCAACGGGATCCAGGATCGCCCGTCCTCCGGCACGGCGACAGGACCGCAGACGGTCACGGTCAACAACCCGGGCTCGGTCAACGAGACCACCGCCGTGGCGACCTCGGCGCTGCCGTCGGTGGTCACGATCGAGGTCGCGGGATCCAGCGAAGCCGGCAGCGGGTCCGGTGTGATCATCAGCGACGACGGATACGTGCTCACCAACACGCACGTGGTGACGCTCGGAGGTGCGGTCGCCGATCCGACCATCCGCGTGACCACGTCGGACGGGCGCCTCTACGAGGCCACCGTGGTCGGCACCGACCCCATCTACGATCTCGCCGTCATCAAGCTGAAGGATGCGAAGGGGCTCACGCCCATGAAGTTCGCGGACTCGTCCAAGCTCAACGTCGGCGACACCACGGTCGCCCTCGGCGCGCCGTTGGGGCTCGCGAACTCGGTCACGACCGGCATCGTCAGCGCCCTCAACCGAAGCATCCAGATCGCATCGTCGGCCCTGCCCGACTCGTCTTCGGAAGATGCTCCGCAGGAGCAGGCGCCGGAGGAGGGGCAGCAGGGACCGTTCCAGTTCGACATTCCGGGAAGCTCGGGTCAGCAGGCCACCGACTCCATCTCGATCGCCGTGATCCAGACGGACGCCGCGATCAACCACGGCAATTCGGGTGGCGCCCTGGTGGACAGCAAGGGCGAGCTGATCGGCATCAACGTGGCGATCGCGAGCTCGGGCAGCTCCGAGGAGTCCGGCTCGATCGGCATCGGCTTCGCGATCCCGTCGAACATCGCCAAGCGCGTGTCCGAGGAGATCATCGCCGATGGCCAGGCCACGCACGGCCTCCTCGGCGCATCGGTGCAGGACGCATCCAGTATCGAGGGCGCGACCGTGGCCGGCGCATACATCGCCAAGGCGAGCGCCGGTGGCGCGGCCGCAGACGCGGGCATCGAGGAGGGCGACATCGTCACCTCGTTCAACGGGGTGCCGATCACCAGCGCGACCGACCTCACCGCTCAGGTACGGGCAGCGGCCGCCGGCAGCAAGGCGGAGCTCACATACGTCCGTGGCGGCAAGGAGTACGACGTCGAGGTGACGCTCGGCGAACTCGCCGGCTGACCCGCGACTCTCAGAGAAGGACGCCACCTCCGCGATAGGCTCGCGGGGTGGCGTCCTTCTCTTTCGGCACCGGCAATGCGGCCAAGCTGCTCCGGATCCCGTTGTATGCCGTCGGACGCATCGGTACGCTCCTCGTCCCGCGCGGGCGACGATGGGTCTTCGGCTGCGGCGCGGGGATCGGCGACGGCGCGCTCGCTCTGCAGCGGCACGCCTCGGCACTCGGACACGACACCCTGTGGCTCACGGCCTCCGAACGAGAAGACGGTGATGCGACCGCTCTCGGCATCCCTTTCGTGCGCAAGAGCGGCGTGCGCGGGTGGTGGGCGACGGCCAGAGCAGGCGTGATCGTCGTCACGCACGGCCTCGGCGACGTCAATCGCTATGCCGATGGCGGTGCGTTCGTGGTGCAGCTCTGGCACGGTATCCCGTTGAAGCGCATCGGGCTGGACTCGCCGGCGACGACGCAGGTCCCCGATATCCCCGGCGCACGCGTGCTGCGTGGAATCGTCGCCGTCCTGTACCGGGCCGCTGCGCAGCGGATCCGTGTGCTCCCCGCCGCCTCGCACCGGGCACGTGGGCGGCTGGAGTCGGCGTTCGGTCTCGGCGACGACCGTGTGGTGGTGACGGGCGAACCTCGCGTCGACGTCCTCTCGGCACGTACCGACGCGGAACGTCGCACGCACGCGTCCGACGTCCTGCGGGACGCGGTCGGCGAGATCGACGAGGCCGCCCGCACGATCCTGTACGCGCCGACCTGGCGGGACGGGGCCCCGGATCCCGCGGTGCCGACGGCGGCGGAGTGGATCCTGATCCTCCGCCTGCTCGAGGAGCAGAACGCGATCCTGCTGGTGCGCTCCCACCCCCTGGGAGCCGGCGGCTACGCACCCCCGCTGCCCAGCAGACGAGTGCGGCCGCTGGGCGCCGCCGTCCTCTCCGATGTGACGCCGGCACTCGCCGCGGTGGACGTCCTGATCACCGACTACTCATCGCTCGCGTACGACGTGGGGCTGCTGGGCATGCCGGTCCTGTTCCTCGCACCGGACGCGCGAGAGTACGCGCGCACGCGCGGTTTCTACGGGCGGTTCGAAGATGTCGCTGGTACCGATGCGGCCGCCGATTGGGCAGCAGTGCTCGCACAGCTCGAGCCACTGCTCTCCGACCGCCACGCGTATGAAGGAGCGTCCCGCAGATCCGCTACGCTCAGCGCGACGATGCACGCGCATCGGGACGGACGCAACACGGATCGCGTGTACCAGGCGATCCGCGCTCGGGGATCCCCGCGCCGAAGGGAGCAGCATGACAACGGCCCGCATCGATGACGCAGCGGAGGCGCTGGTCATCGCAGGGACCGGCCAGCGACCTGCTGATGCCGCATTGATCGGCCCGCGTGCGCGTGTCGAAGCCCGCATCAGCGGAGGCGGCAAGACGTGGAAGGCGACGTTCCCGCTCCAGGCGTCGCGCTGGGGCGGACCCTCGCTTCCGCTGCCGGCGGGGAGTACGAACTGCGGATCGCGGATGCCGACATCGAGGGGATCCGCATCGACCCCGTGGTGCTCACCGGGGTGCGCATCGCCGTCCACGGCGGCAGCGTCCGCATCGCGCCTCCGATCGACCCGGTGTACGAGACCGCAGAAGGACGCTCGACCCTGGAGGAGAGGTACGTCGCGCAGGCGGGCGGAACCGAGAACGCGGTGTTCTTCGAGAGCTTCTACGGACGCAGCGTGGGGTGCAACCCCCGTGCGATCGACCGTGAGCTCGCGGTCAGAGCACCCGACGTGCGCCGCTACTGGAGCGTCGTCGACCTGTCGGTCGAGGTGCCGGAGGGTGCCATCGCCGTCGTCGAGGGCACCCCGCAGTGGTGGCATGCCAGGGGAGCGGCGCGCCTTCTCGTGGTCAACGACTGGCTCCGTCGTCGCTTCGCCCGCAAGCCGGGACAGAAGGTCTTGCAGACCTGGCACGGCACCCCGCTCAAGAGGCTCGCCCTGCACCGCCCGGGGTTCGATCCTCGGCGGATGGCCGCGGTCGTGAAGGAGTCTCGGCGCTGGGATGTCCTCCTCGCTCAGAACACATACTCCGAGCGCATTCTTCGGAAGGCATACGCCTTCTTCGGGCGGCCGATCTGGGTGGAGGGCTACCCGAGGAACGACGTGCTCGCCACCGAGGACCGCACAGCGGTCCGCACCGCCCTGGGCATCCGCGCCGATGAGCGGGTGCTGCTGTATGCGCCGACCTGGCGGGACGACCGGTCGGAGATGGTCGACTTCGTCGATCCCGAGCTTCTGGCGCAGCAGGCCGACGCCGTCGTCCTCGTGCGCGGACACTCCCGGACCCTCGAGCAGGGACGAGATCGCTCCGGCGCGCGCGTCATCGACGTGACCGGGTACCCCGAGACCGCCAGGCTCCTGCTCGCGGCCGATGCTCTGATCACCGACTACTCCTCGGTGATGTTCGACTTCAGCGTCACGGGCAAGCCGATGTACTTCCTCGTACCGGACCTCGATCACTACCGCGGGCAGCTGCGTGGCTTCTACTTCGATCTCGCCGAACGCGCGCCGGGACCTCTGGTCCGAACGCAGGAGGAGCTCGCGGCGGCTCTGGCGGACACGGATCACGATGCGGCGTTCGCCGGACGGTACGCGGCCTGGCGCCGGCAGTTCAACACTCGCGACGACGGCCATGCCGCGGCGCGCGTCGTCGATCGGATCCTCGACCTGGGTTTCGTCACGCCCTGACGGCACGAAACGTCAGGTCAGGGGAGCGGCGTGTTGCGTGTGCCCAGCCGCGAGGCGTCGACGGTGTCCCGCGCGCCGCGGAGCACTCCGCCGAGGAATCCGAGACCCCAGGAGAGATGCATCGTCGGGAGCACCAGCAGGGTCCATGATCGCTGTCGCACACCGCCGCCTCCTGGCGCGAGGGCGACCCCGAGCACCAGCAGCAGGTAGAGCGCCAGCGGCACGCCGACCACGAGCGACGCGATCATCGAGGCCACGCCGCTGACGACGCCCGTGAGCTGGAGCACGGCGAGAACGACAGCGAGCGCGACCACAAGGACGAGGGCGGGCGGGGCGAAGTAGCGGATCCCGTTCCGACGGCCGTATCGGCGCACCAGCTCGCCGCGCCACGCTCCGGTCGCACGGAACTGCCGTGCCAGTCGCAGCCAGCTCTCGCGCGGCCAGTAGGTGACCGACAGTTCGGGGTCGAACCACACGCGGTGCCCAGCCTGGCGGATGCGGAGGTTGAGCTCCCAGTCTTCACCGCGCCGGATCGACTCGTCGAAGAGGCCGACCTCTTCGAGAACCTCTCGGCGCATCACACCGAGGTACGCCGATTCGGCCTCACCCTCCTGCGAGCCCCCATGGTAGGCGCCTCCGCCGAGTCCGACGGGGGAGTTGTACAGCCGGGCGACGACTTCTGGAACGGCGTGCGACCCTCGGCGTGCATGACGCCCCCGACGTTGGCCGAGGCGGTGCGTTCGAGAGTCCGGAGTGCGCGTGCGGCATAGCCGGGGAGAGTTCGGAGTGGGCATCGACGCGGACGATCGTGTCGTAGCGGCTCGCACGGATCGCCGCGTTCAGTCCTACCGGGATGTGCGCGGCCGGATTGTCGACGAGGCGGATCCTCTTCTCCGTCGAGGCGAGTCGTCGCGCGAGTTCCGTCGTGCCGTCGGTGGACGGACCGAGCGCGAGGACGAGCTCGGTGGGCACGTCGACGTCCTGAGCGAGCACGGATTCGATCGCGTGCTGGAGGTAGGCGCGTTCGTTGAGCACCGGCATCACGAAAGAGACCCCGGGCAGGGGCGCTGCGGTTTCATCGGCTGGCACATGACGATCATGTCACGGCGGCTCTCCCGGTTCCTGACCAGGCGCGGCGGATCGTTCCACAGCCGCAGGAGGGCGGCGCGACGACGAACTATTCTGGAGGGATGGGTGCACTGTCTGACGCGAAGAAGGCGTACCGTCTGCTGAAGCGGGCGCTCGCCTCCCGCACCGCCGTGCAGCGCGTACGACGGCGGCTCTCCGAGCGGGAGCCGTACCCGACCGACCACTTCAAGGTCGCGGTGTACTTCGCCGACGGCGCCGTGAACATGTACCAGATGCGGCAGTGGTACCGCCCGCTCGCCGACCTCGCGACACGCTGGCCCGTCGTGGTGCTCTCACGGCAGGCGACCGGCACCGAGAAGCTGCTCGACGAGGCATCGCCGCCCGTCGCGTTCGTACCGAAGATCCGCGACCTCGAGCGGTTCATCGCCACCCAGGACATCCGCGTCGTCCTGTACGTCAACCAGAACACCCGGAACTTCCAGATGTTCCGTTACGGGCGACGGTGGCACGTGTTCATCAATCACGGCGAGTCCGACAAGATGTACATGACGACGAACCAGTACAAGGCGTATGACTACGCCCTCGTGGCCGGACAGGCGGCGCGCGACCGTCTCTCGCGCACGCTGTGGGACTACGACGTCGACCGGCGCACGATCGAGATCGGACGTCCGCAGGCGGACCACTATTCGGGAACGCTGCCCTACGCTCCGGATGACCGCACCGTGGTGCTCTATGCGCCCACCTGGGAGGGCGACCGGCCCAGCGCCCACTACGGGTCCATCGCCACCCATGGGGAGACACTCGTCACCCGTCTCCTGGCCACGGGTGCTCATCGCGTGATCTACCGCCCGCATCCGCGCAGCGGGGTCATCGACGAGGCGTACGGCGCCGCCCACAGGAGGATCCTCGCGGCGATCAGCGCCGCGAACGCCGCGGACCCGAGCGCGCAGCACATCTACGACCACGGGCCCGAGCTCGGCTGGCAGCTCACCGCCGCCGACGTCGCGGTCGTCGACATCTCGGCCATGGTCTACGACCGGCTGGCCGCGGGGAAGCCCCTGATGATCACCAGGCCGACAGACGAACGTGCCTCGATCGACACGAACGGTTACCTGGCGGACTGCGAGTGGTTGACCGCGGATGCGGCGGCCGACATCGTCGCCGAGGTCGAGCGCGTGCGCGGAGACGAAGCGGCGATCGCACGGTTGCGGATGTGGGTGCAGCACTACTTCGGCGACACGACACAGGGCGTCGCGACCGAGAAGTTCCACGCGGCGATCGACGAGCTCATGCAGGAGTGGGAGAAATGGCAGGCGCATGAGGTCGGCGCGATCCGCGAAGACGAGGACGACGATGACGAGGAAGCCGATGATGAAGAGGTGTGAGCGTGCCGTTCCCGCTGGCGAGTGAGGTCGCGCCCCGCGTGGAGTCCGTCGCTCGGACCGGCTCGACGAACGCCGACCTGCGCGCACACGCCGCCGACGCCATCGGCTGGCCGCACCTCTCGACCCTGGTGACACGCGATCAGACTGCGGGACGCGGGCGTCTCGACCGCACGTGGGTGGCCCCGGAGGGTTCGGCGATCGCCGTCTCCGTCCTGCTCCGCGAACTCCCCGACGAGCCGGCGGCCCGCGGATGGCTCCCGCTCGCAGCGGGTGTCGCGATGTGCGACGCCATCGCCGCCCAGCTCCCGGAGCACGAGGTGGCGGTGAAATGGCCGAACGACGTCCTCGTCGACGGACGCAAGATCTGCGGCATCCTCGCCGAGGCGACCGCGGATGCGGTGATCATCGGGGCCGGTGTGAACACGGCGATGACCTCTGCGCAGCTCCCGGTGCCGACAGCGACGTCGTTCGGCGCTCTCGGGGTCGCCGCCGACGACGACCGGCTGCTGGCCGCCTACCTGCGGCTGCTCGACGCTCTGGTGTCCGAGCTCAACGCGACAGGGGGCGCACTGCAGAGCGGGCTGCACTCTGCGGCGACCGCGCGGTGCGCGACGCTCGGGCAGGCCGTCCGCGTGTCGATGCCCGGCGGGCACGTGGTGGAGGGCACAGCCGCGGCACTCGACGCCGACGGGCGCCTGGTGGTCACCGCAGGGGGAGCAGCACGCGATCTCTGCGGGCGATGTGGTGCACGTGCGTCCGGCGGGAAGCTGACACGCCGCTCCACAGACGGCGATGTCGCAGATCACAGGCACAATGGTGGGGTGACCCAGCCCGTGACTCTCGGTGGGCGGCCTCTGATGCCGCCGCCCGGCACACCTCCGAGGAGCTCTTGATCGCGCGCTTCCGCAGTCACGCCCGGCGGCTGTTCTGGTCGGCACTCGTGCTCATCGCGACATTCGGCGCGACGGCGTACTTCTACGGCAACCTGCCTGCGGGGTTCGAGGACTGGATGCTGCTCGCTGCGGCGGGCGTGCTGGTCGTCGTCGCCGTCGTGGTGCCCTTCATCGTCTGGTATTCGCGGAGCACCACCGTGACGACGAGGCGCGTCATCGCGCACAACGGCATCGGAGCGCGCCGACGCCGCGAGATGTCTCATGCCAGGGGATACACGATCGCCGTGCGTCGCGGCCCGTTGCAGCGCATGTGGGGCTCCGGCACGATCACGCTCTCGAACGGCGTGGACGCCCCACTGCGGCTCGCCAACGTCCCGAACGTGACCCTGGTGCACGAGACTCTCGCCGACCAGATCGAGGTCGGGCAGATCCTTGCGCACCGCGACGCGCAGGCCATCGGAGACGACCCCGCCGAGCGGTGAGCGCCGTTCGTCCGACGCCGCTGCGTACCTGCGGTCGTCCGGAGTGTGTCACATCCGTCCGCAGCGGTGCGGGAGAATGGGTGCAGACGAAGGGAGACGGCACATGGCGTTGCGTGTTGGCGTGATCGGCGGAGGACAACTGGCCCGGATGATGATCGCCCCGGCGGTCGAACTCGGACTCGAACTGCGGGTGCTCGCAGAAGACGAGGGGATGTCCGCGGGCTTGGCGGCCACAGCGGTCGGTGACTACCGCGACCTCGAGGCGGTGCGCGCGTTCGCCGCCGACGTCGATGTCGTCACCTTCGATCATGAGCACGTGCCGCAGTCCGTGCTGCGCGCGCTCGTGGCCGACGGAGTCGTCGTGCATCCCGGACCGGATGCGCTCCAGTTCGCGCAGGACAAGCTGGTGATGCGTGCACGCCTCGCCGAACTCGGGGTCCCGCAGCCCGAATGGGCGGCGGTGCGCAGTGTCGCCGAGCTGCAGGAGTTCCTCGACGCGCACGCGGGAGCGGGTGTCGTGAAGACCCCGCGTGGGGGATACGACGGCAAGGGCGTCCGCGTGGTCCGTGCGGCGGAGGAGGCGCAGGATTGGCTCGATGCGCTCGCCGACGACGACGCGCTCCTCGTGGAGGAACTCGTGCCCTTCGTGCGGGAACTCGCCCAGCAGGTGGCGCGTCGCCCCCACGGAGAGATGGTCGCGTACCCGGTCGTCGAGACCGTGCAGCGCGACGGTGTCTGCGCGGGAGGTCATCGCGCCCGCACCGGCCGCAGGAGAACGTCTCGTGCAGGTCGCGGACGAGATCGGCCGCACGATCGCCGAAGGCCTCGGCGTCACGGGCATGCTCGCCGTCGAGCTCTTCGAGACCGTGGATGAGCGCATCCTCGTCAACGAGCTGGCGATGCGCCCGCACAACAGCGGGCACTGGAGCCAGGACGGCGCCGTCACGGGGCAGTTCGAACAGCATCTGCGCGCCGTCGCCGACCTCCCGTTGGGCAGCCCAGAGCCTCGCGCGGCGTGGTCGGTGATGGTGAACATCCTCGGCGGCCCCGCTGAGGGCACGCTCGAGGAGCGATTCAGCGCTGCCATGGCGGAGCACCCGCAGGCGAAGATCCACACGTACGGGAAGGCGCCGCGTCCGGGCCGTAAGGTCGGCCATGTGAACGTGGCGGAGGACGACCTCGACGACGCCGTGTACGTCGCGCGCGCCGCCGCCGCGCATTTCGCATGATCCGTGAGGTCGTCGCTGCGTCGATCGTGGGGAGACATGCGCCTCAAGACGCGTGCCGTTCGGGGTTTCTCACAGCGGCAGACCGTAGCCTGATCTGGTGACCGAGCCACTGCATTCCTCCGCCGCTCCTCTGGTCGGCGTCGTCATGGGATCCGATTCCGATTGGCGTGTCATGAGCGATGCGTCCCAGGCGCTCACGGACTTCGGGATCCCGCATGAGGTCGAAGTCGTCTCGGCGCATCGCACGCCGGACAAGCTCATGTCCTACGCGCGGGAAGCGCGGTCTCGCGGCATCCGCGTCATCATCGCCGGCGCCGGGGGAGCAGCGCACCTTCCCGGCATGCTCGCCTCGATGACTCCGCTGCCCGTCGTCGGGGTGCCGGTCCCGCTCGCCTATCTCGACGGCATGGACTCCCTGTTGTCGATCGTCCAGATGCCCGCGGGGATCCCGGTGGCGACCGTGTCGATCGCGGGCGCTCGTAATGCGGGACTCCTGGCCGCGCGGATCCTGGGTACGGCGGACGAGGACCTCGCCGACCGGGTGGAGGCGTATGCGCTCGATCTCGAGGCCCAGGTCGAAGAGAAGAATGATCGGCTGAAGGGTTCGCTGTGACCCTTGCGCCTCCGCGCGCACCACAGCGCCCGCTGATCGAGACTCGGCCGTTGCGGTACCCGGACGTCGCCGACGGCGGGACGATGGTGAAGCGCGGCTGGTGGCTCGTCGCGCTGAACCTCCTGCTGCCCGGCTCCGCGCAGGTGCTCGCTGGCAACCGTCGACTCGGCCGTTTCGGTCTCGGTGCGACGGTGACCGCATGGGTGCTCGTGATCGTGGCCGCAGGACTGGCCTTCTTCGCGCGGCCGGTGCTGCTGTGGATCACGATCGGGGGCGGGTTCTTCTCCGCCGCGATCCTCACCGTCGTGCAGGTGGTCCTCGTCGGCTACATCGTGCTCTGGATCGTGCTGACGTTCGATGCCCTCCGTCTGGTCCGGCTCGTCAAGGTCCCTGGCGCATCCCGCCTCGCGATCCCCGTGGTCGCTCTGGTGCTGCTCGGCCTCGTGGGCGGCGGGACCGCCTATGCGGCCACCGCCGTTGGGTCGGTGCGGAGCACGATCGGCGCGATCTTCGGGCAGAGCGGCCCGAGCGTCGAACCCAGCGACGGCTACTACAACATCCTGCTGCTCGGAGCGGACAGCGGCGACGGGCGAGACTCCATGCGCTTCGACAGCATCTCGGTCGTCTCCGTCAACGCCGACACCGGGGCGGTGACCATCACGGGTATCCCGCGAGAGCTTCCGAACGCGCCCTTCAGCGACGGCAGCCCCATGCAGGAGCTCTACCCGAACGGTTTCGAGGGGCACCAGTCGTCGTCGTGCGGATGGAACGGCTGGATGAACCATGTCCGCAACGCCGCGGAGGTATGCCGGGAGGACGGCGGAGCGGGACTCTATCCCGACGCCGAGGCGAACGGCTCCGAGCCGGGCATCGAAGCCACGAAGGATGCGGCGGAGGGGGTTCTCGGCATCGAGATCCCGTACTACGTGTTCGTCGACATGCACGGCTTCGCGGAACTGGTGGATGCTCTCGGTGGAGTCGAGATCGACGTCACGGAGCGCCTTCCGAAGGGCGGGCCGCCGGAGGGATGGACCGGTACCGACGTCAACGAGTGGGCGATCGGCTGGATCGAGCCCGGCAAGCAGCGGATGAACGGCGACACCGCGCAGTGGTACGCCCGCTCGCGGTACACGACCAGCGACTGGGACCGCATGAAGCGGCAGCGCGAGCTGCAGGAGGCGATCCTCGCCCAGTTCACTCCGCAGACGGTGCTGACGCGGTTCAACGAGGTGGCGGCAGCCGGCACGGCGTTGATCAGCACGGACCTTCCCTCGGACAAGCTGCCCGAGTTCTTCGATCTGATGCTCAAGGCGAAGGAGCAGCAGGTGATCACGATCGAGCTCACACCGGATTTCGGCGTGGATGAGCATCAGCCCGACTACGACTTCATCCACACCATGATCCAGCAGTCGTTGCATCCGCCGACGGAGTCCCCGACTCCTACGCCGTGACGACCGGGGGCGTCGTCCTCGCCACCCGGCCGCACTCTTCCCGGGCGCGCCAGAGCCCACGACCGTCACCTTCGGGTGATGACGAGTCGTGGGCTGCCGGTGAAGTCCACCGGATGCACCAGACGACGGTGATCGGAGGGGGAGGGATCACCGTCGTCCAGTCGACCACCGCACGAGGCGGCAGCCGGACCTAGGCGCGCTTGCGGCGAGATACTCCGACGGCGACGAGGGCACCACCGGCGACGAGCGCCGCAGCGCCGCCACCGAGGACCCACGGCGACACGCTTCCGCCCGTGAGCGCCAGTTCGAACCCGTCTCCGGTGAGGGGCAGCTCGGCTCCTGCAGGAGCGACGCCGGGGTCGTGGTCGCAGGAGGAAGCGGCATCGTGGCCATGCGACACCGCCACCGTCGCGGTGTAGGAGCGCGAGCCTCCGAAGGCGACGGCGTAAGAGCCCTCACCGTCGGACGGCGGGCGGAACGTGAGCGTCATGCTCCCGTCGGTCGCGGCCGTGTTTCCGGAGACGGCGGCGTTGCCGGCGTTCAGGCCGGAGACCGAGACGTTCACGTTCTCGGACGGCAGGAAGTACCCGGATCCGAACACGATGGTCGAGACCTCGCAGGTGTCGATGATCGGGTCGCTGACCTTGACGCCGGGAGGCGACGGGTACGAGTCGGACGACGCGGTCGGAACAGACGTCGGCGCCGCGGTTGCGACGGCAGGCGCGACGAGTACGAGCGCGCCAGCGGTAAGGCTGATGGCAGCCAGTTTCTTCAGCATGATCTCTCCCCAGAATTTCACGCGGAATCGCCTCCGGATACACCCCTGCATCCGACTGCGTGAAGCCTCCCTGCCCCCACGGCAGGATTGCAGACTCCAATATATTCCCCAGTGAGTCGACAGTACCCTATCGGACGTCGAATGTCACGAAGCGCAGGTGAGGGTTTCTCTGGGCGTGTCCGGCGCCTCGATCAGGGGGGTGTGCAGCACCTCGGTGAGCCGCTCTCCGGCGCCCGTTCCCTGGAACTCGACCGTCACGGTGGTCGACTCGCCGGGAGCGAGCGACACCTCGTGTTGGATCACGGAACGATCCTCGAGCACGGCCGTCTGCACTCCGGGCTCCTTCCCGTCCTGGTCGACGTGCGACGGCGTGGCGCCGGCGGGACCGTAGATCGCGATCAGCGTGCGTGTCGAGCCTGCGGGCACGCCGTAGAAGCCGTCGGCGGTGACGTAGGCCGGCAGCGAGGTGGCCGCATCGGCGGGAGCGGTGTTCGTCCACGTCACGCGGACCTGCGTGGTGGGGAGCCCTGACACGTGCCGATCGCTGTCGCGATGGTCGCGCGCGTGTAGAAGTCCATCTTCCCGCCGGTGCTGTCGTTCATCAGCACGCCCACGTACGTGCCGTCGGGTCCGTCCTTCGGGATGGTGCCGCCCAGCGCGGAGGACGCGAGCAGCGATTCCTCTTCGTCATGGGCGCTCCAGATGCGGATCCGCCCCTCGGCGGCGGAGTCGGCCAGCGCGCCGAGGAGCGCCTTCGGGTTCCCGCCCGACAGTGCGGCGTTGAACAGCGCGCCCGCCGCCTGCGCGAAGATCTCGTCCTGGACCGCGGGGTCGGGAACCGCGGCGTAGATCTCGGACAGGAGGATGTCGGTCACGTTCTCGGGCGTCGCGGTGAAAGGGCCGAACGTCAGGTCTCCCGTGACGGCCATGAGGTGCTTCGCGACGACCGCATCCACCGCGATGACGCCGTCGACGGTGCCGCCGAAGCGTCCCGTCCAGCGTGCGGCGATCGTCTCGCCGGCCTCGGCAAAGTCCGGGATGCTGGTGATGTTCTGCAGGTACCTCCCCGGGCGGTCCTCGAACAGCGCGATCGTGGATTCGCTCAGCGGCAGTGATGTGTCCAGCGGTGGGAAGTCGCGCGTCGACGCCTGCGTCTGGAGAGAGATCCTGCCGTTCTCGGCATGCAGGAGAGCGATGGAGCCGACGATGCCTCCCGAGGAACGCAGCTCCGCATTGTTCTGCATCGCCAGCACGTAGTTCCGTGGCCCTTCGCCCCCGAGCATCGTCGGCAGCAGCACCGCAGCGCCGTGCAGAGAACCGACGGCGGTCGCCGCTTGCGTGACGGCAGTGCGCAGTTGTCCGATCGCCTCGGCGAGCGGCGGGAGTGTGGCATCCGCGTCGATCCGCCTGGCTTGCACCTGGGCGGCGCTGAGCGCGGTGCTGGCGGTCCCGAGCGGCTGCTCGATCGCCGCGAAAGGTGCGAGATCGATCGCACCTCCGCTGAACCCGAGGCTTGCGAGGTCGAGGCCGCTCGCCACGTCGAGAAGGGGCGCGAGGGCATCGGTCGACACGTCATCGGCGATGTCGGCGATCTCGCTCACGGCGCGGAAGTTCGGCCCGAGCAGCGGCACCACCCCGAACGCCTGCCACACGAAGTCCGAGGTGAGGTCATCGGCGGATGCCGCGTTGCGGGCGATGCTCCGAGCGATCGGCTCTGCTCCGTCGAGGTCGCCGCTCGCGATCGACTCCTTGAGCTGCGTGGCGCCCTTCGCGACCTGCTGGAGGTCGTTCACCGCGCCGATGCCGCGCACCGTCACCCAGCCGATCGCGATGACGAGGAGCGCCAACAGTACGCCGACGGTCCACCCGATCCATCGGCGCCGGACGGGAAGTCGACCATCGCTCACCCGAGCATTCAAGCATGAACCCCTGAGCCGGTGGGGGGTCGAATCTGTGGGAACGCTGACATTCACGCGGCGCGGGCGTCGTGCTCCACGGGGGAACGGCGCGGCGAGGATAGCCTGATCCCATGGGTGCTCGGCTGCGTGTGGTTCTTGATCAGCTGGTGCATGTCGTCGATGCCGATCAGGCCGCCGCATCCCTCGATCTCACGCTCGGACTCGTGGCGACGTCGCCTTCCGGATGCACGGTGGACGCGATCGTGACGGCGGGCGCCGAGGTGCCGATCGGCGGTGTGAGCGACGTGCGCACCCTCGCCCTCGCGCGTCGGGAGCTGGCGACATCGTGGCAGCTCGGAATCGCGCCGGGAGTGGGTGGAGGGCTGATCCATTCACCGACGCTCATGGCGCCGCTCGTGCGTCACGACCGCGTGCACGACAACGACCAGACCACGGTCACGCTGTGGGATCTGCGGGCGTGGGACGCACCCGAGACGCTCTCAAAGGCCAGGTCGCGTGGCAGCGGGGCATGCTCCGTCGTGCTGTGAAGCATGCCGACGCGGTGGTCGTGCCGTCGCACGCGGTCGCGGAACGGCTCTCCGAACTCGCGCGACTCGGCGATCGGGTCCGCGTCATCGCCGGTGCGCCTCCCCAGGGCTACGCCGCGCCACCTGACGCCGCTGAGCGCCGCGCCGCGGCGTCGCTCCCGGAACGGTACGTGGTGGTCGGCGGATCCCCGGCGACGCTGGCAGAGGGGTTCCGAGGAGCGATGGCGGCGGGTGTCGATGCCGTCGTGCTCGACGCCCCCGAGGGCGCGGAACCCCACTATGCGGAGATCGCATCCGCAGCCGGGCTGCCGGAGCGGCGTGCGCACATCCGGGGCGCATCGGGTGCGCAAGAGCGCGCGGCGGTTCTGGCGGGGGCCGCGGCCTACGTCGCCACCAGTGCGACAGCAGGATGGCCGTGGCGGGCGGTCGAAGCCATGGCGCTCGGACTCCCGGTGGTGGCCGTCGACAGCGGTTCGCATCGTGACGTCATCGCAGACGGAGGAATGCTGGTGCCGGCGGCGGAACTCGCTGAGGCCGTCGCGGACGCCACGGCGGGCGGCGCGGAGCGGCTGCGCGTGCTCGCAGCCGACCGGTCGCGGGCCTTCTCCTGGGCGAGTTCGGCGGAGCGCCTCTGGGGGCTGCACGCCGACCTCTGATCTGCTGGGAGCTACCTGCGCATACGCGCGACACGCGGGAATGTTGCGACGTAACCGGGGCAACAGTGGCATCATCCTGCAACTTCCGTCACACTGGTCACATGTCTCGACGTGCCCCACGCTCGCGAAACACCATGAGGACCTCCCGACTCCTCACCTGTTTCCTCGCTGTCTCTGCCCTGGTTCTCGGCACGGTCGTCCCCGCCGCCGCCGCGCAAGCCTCCGTCTCCGCGCCCGTCGCCCGCATGGCGGGCGCCTCCACCGATCCCGCCGCGACGGGGATCGCGAAGAGCACTCTCGTCGGCTTCACTCCGGGCAACATCATCAGCGACGCCGTGTTCACCAACAAGAACACGATGACCGAGGCGCAGATCCAGACCTTCTTCAACAGCAAGGTGTCGAAGTGCCAGGGCGGCCGCGACGAGAACAACGAGGCGATCGTCTGCCTCAAGGACTTTCGGATGAACACGGTCACCCGCCCGGCGGATCAGTACTGCACGGGGTACACGGGGGCAGCGAACGAGTCAGCGGCGCGCATCATCTACCGTGTCTCGCAAGCCTGCAACATCAACCCGCAGGTGCTCATCGTGATGCTCCAGAAGGAGCAGGGCCTCGTCACCCACATCTGGCCCAGCGCCTGGCGCTACAGGATCGCCCTGGGGCAGGGGTGCCCCGACACCGCGCCGTGCGATCCGAACTACATCGGCTTCTTCCACCAGATCTACGGCGCTGCGCGTCAGATGCAGATCTACATGGAAGGGAAGTGGTTCCAGTGGTATGCGCCGGGGAAGACCTGGAACATCCTCTACAACCCGAACGCCTCCTGCGGCTCCGCACCGGTCCGCGTCGCGAACAAGGCGACGTCGGCGCTGTACTACTACACGCCCTACCAGCCCAACGCTGCGGCGCTCCGGGCGGGCTACGGCACGGGAGACGGCTGCTCGGCATACGGCAACCGGAACTTCTACAACTACTTCACGGACTGGTTCGGCTCCACGCAGGGCACACCGGCGACCGCGCCTCCGGTGATCTCGGCGGCCAACACCTCGAGCTACGTCGTCGGGGCGGATGCCGCGGGGACGGTGTGGGCGTATCCGTTCGCGAAGAAGGCCTGGGGCACCCGCGTGCAGATGGCGACGGGACTCGGCACCGTCAAGGCGTTCTTCGGGGTCGGCGACCTCACCGGCGACGGCAATCGCGACTTCCTCTCCGTCGACGCGAGCGGTCAGCCGTCCGCACTCTACGGCGACGGGACGACGAAGCTGAGCGCGCCGACACGACTGGGCGGCAACTGGTCGGGCACGGTCCTCGTGGTGCCCGCGGGAGACTTCAACGGCGACGGACTTCCCGACGTCTTCACGACGGACGCATCCGGAGCGCTCTATCTGCGTGCGGGCGATGGCAGGGGCGGGTTCGGTGCGGCCAAGCTCATCGGAAGCGGCTGGAGCTCCATGAGCATGCTCGTCGGAGGACTCGACATGAACGGCGACGGTCGTTCCGACCTGATCGCGCGCGACTCCACCGGTCGACTGCTCCTCTATCAGGGCGACGGTCGCGGCGGTTGGGGGCCACGCTCGCAGATCGGCAGCGGCTGGTCGGGGATGACCTCCGTCTTCAGCCCCGGTGACTTCACCGGCAACGGGACGCCCGATCTCCTCGCGCACACGGCAGACGGCGTGCTGATGGCCTATGAAGGACGCTCCACCTCGTTCGTCGCCGGCGTGGGAACGGTGGGTTCCGGATGGCAGAACCTGTCGGTCAAGTCGTCGGCCGGACCTGCGGTGACGAGACCGCGCGCGCTGCCCGCCGGATTCGGCGACGTGGACGGCGCCGGAGGCAACGACGTCGTGGCACTCACGAACAAGGGCGAGCTCCGGTTGTACGGCGGTTCCGGCACCGGCACCTGGCGTTCCTCCAGCGTTCTCGCGACGGGATGGGGCGCCACGGACAGGATCGTCTCGCTCGGCGATTTCTCCGGCGACGGCCGTGCCGATCTCGGGCGCATCGACGGCGACGGGATCTTCTCGCTCCTGCCGGCCACGGGCAGCGGATTCGGAAAGGCCGTGCGCATCGGCCACGGGTGGGGATCCTTCGTCCACATCGTCGGCGGCGTGGACTTCGACGGCGACCGCAAAGTGGATGTGATCGCGGTCAACGCGGATGGGACGATGATGCTGTATCGCGGCAACGGCAGCGGCGGCTTCCAGGGCGACGGCGTGCAGATCGGGAAGGGCTGGGGCGTGGTGGACCTGTTGATCAACGCCGGCGACTTCACCGGGGACGGCCGAAGCGACCTGCTGGCACGCACGTCGGACGGCGCCCTCCGCCTCTACCCGACGACCGGCGCCGGCGGGTTCGGCGCGATGGTCCAGATCGGCAAGGGCTGGGGCGGGATGAAGCAGCTCGTCGGCCCCGGGGACTTCAACGGCGACGGTTCGACGGATGTCCTCGCCATCCGCCAGGACGGTGCGATGTTCTTCTATGCCGGCAACGGCAAGGGCGGATGGGGTGCGAGCGCTCAGATCGGGTCGGGCTGGCAGAGCATCTCGAGTCTCGGTTGAGCTCGGCCGCGCGGTCGAACCTGAGGGGGCGGTCGCAGGCGCTATGGGATACTGAGACGGCGACGGGATGCCGTCGTGTCGTCGATTGAGTGGGCCTGTGACTGATACCCGAGATCTTTTCGCTGCCGTCCCGCGTTCCGCGTTCGACACCCCTGGTGAGAGCCGCGGGCTGATCGATGTGGTGCGCTGGCGCTATCTTTTGCACCTCCTGGTCCGCACGGGCGTCACCACCCGCTACCGCAACTCCGTGCTCGGGTGGACCTGGTCCTATGTCCGTCCCGCCGCCCAGTTCCTGGTCTTCTGGGTGGTCCTCGGGCTGTTCATGAACCTCGACAGGGGGATCCCGAACTACGCGATCTACCTGTTCTCCGGCATCGTCGTGATCAACCTCTTCTCCGAGGCCTTCAAGAACGCCACGACGTCGATCGTCGGCAACGCGCCCCTCGTGCGAAAGGTCTTCCTCCCGCGTCAGCTGTTCGCCGTCTCGGCCGTCATCGTCGCCTTCGTGCACTTTCTTCCTCAGGTCGCTCTGCTGCTCATCGTCTGCCTCCTCCTCGGCTGGGTCGCGCACATCTCGATCCTCTCGGTCCTCGCCATCCTCGCCGGGATGATCATCGTCATGACGTTCGCGTTGGGGCTCGGACTGTTCTTCGGAGCGATCAACGTCCGCTTCCGCGACGCCGAGAACATCGTCGAACTCCTGCTCCTCCTCGCGACCTGGGCATCCCCGGTGCTGTACGCCTGGACACAGGTGCAGGACGCGGTCGTCGACAAGCTCGGCTGGCCGCAATGGGTGGTCGAGGTGTACATGCTCAACCCCATCACCCAGGGGGTCGAGCTCTTCCACTACGCGTTCTGGCGGCCGGTGACCGACACCGCCTTCGCGCTCCCGCCCGGGCTCGCCTGGAACACCCTGTGGACCTTCCTCATCGCGGTGGGCACCCTGCTCATCGGTCAACTCGTCTTCCGCCGTCTCGAAGGAAGGTTCGCACAGGACCTATGAGTGCTCCCACCACGCTCCGCCCCAGCATCGTCATCGACGGTGTCAAGAAGCGGTTCACGCTCAACCACGCGTTCTCCCTCAAAGACACCGTCGTGGCGTGGATCAAGCGACGCAAGCTCACGAGCGAGTTCGAGGCGCTGAAGGGCGTCGACCTGGTCATCGGGGAGGGGGAGTCCGTCGCTGTGCTCGGGCTCAACGGCTCCGGCAAGTCGACCCTGCTCAAGCTCGTGTCCGGCGTGATGGAGCCCGACGAGGGGCAGGTGCTCACGCGCGGTCGGGTCGCCGGTCTCATCGAAGTGGGAGCGGGCTTCCACCCGGAGCTCTCCGGACGTGAGAACGTGTTCCTCAACGCCGCGATCCTGGGGATGAAGAAGCACGAGATCGAAGCCCGCTACGACGAGATCGTGGCGTTCAGCGAGATCGAGCAGTTCATCGATCAGGAGGTCAAGCACTACTCGTCCGGGATGTTCATGCGGCTCGCGTTCTCGGTCGCGATCCACGTCGAACTGGATGTCCTCCTCGTCGACGAGATCCTGTCGGTCGGTGATGCACCCTTCCGTGAGAAGTGCCGTCTGAAGTTCGAAGAGCTCATCGCGTCCGGCAAGACCCTCGTCGTGGTCAGCCACGACATGGAGATGGTGCGCGAACTCTGCACGCGCGGAATCGTGATCAACAAGGGCGAAGTCATCTACGACGGCGAGGTCGAAGGAGCGATCGCTCTGGTGGATGCGTGATGCTGGACTGGCTCGCGCAGACGCCGACGCTCCTGGTGGCGGTGGCGATCGTCTTCCTTCCAGGGCTGCTCGCGCTCTGGGGTGTGGGGGTGCGTGGACTCGGACTGCTCGCCGCTGCTCCGATCTTCAGCGTGGCGGCGACGGGCGTCGTCGCCCTGGCTCTCGGCATGCTCGGCGTCGGATGGTCGGCCTGGAGCTGGGCGGCGGCCATGCTGCTCCTGGCGGGTGCGTCGTTCATCGTCGGACGGATCCTGGGTGGACGTCTCGCACCGCTCCGCGCGGACAGCGGACGGTGGATACTGCCGGTCTTCCTCGTCGTCGGCGTCGTGCTCGGCGTCTGGCGACTGGCGACGTACATCACCGACCCCGCCGGGATCTCGCAGACGAACGACGCCGTCTTCCACATGAACGCGGTGCGGTTCATCCTGGAGACCTCGGATGCGTCGTCCCTGCACGTGAACGGCGTGATCGGCGGCAGCTCGTTCTATCCGGCGGCGTGGCACGCCCTCGTCTCGCTCATCGTGCTGATCAGCGGAGCGAGCATCCCGGTCGCGGCGAACATGCTCACGCTCGTGATCGGCGCTCTCCTCTGGCCCCTCGGCATCGCCTGGCTCACGCGCGCGATCACCGGTTCGCCGCTGATCGCGGGGATGTCGGCGGTGCTGTCCGGCGCGCTCCAGACGTTCCCGCTGCTGATGTTCCAGTGGGGGGTCCTGTTCCCGAACGCGCTCTCGACCGCCCTGCTGCCCGCCGCCGTGGCGTTGATGATCTCGCTGCCGACGTGGCGTGACGGTGGTGGTCGTATCAAGACCACGGTGCGCGCGATGCTCCTCGCGGTCGTCACGGCGTGTGCTCGCCCTCGCCCAGCCGGCGGCCCTGCTGCCGTGGATCGCGCTGGTGCTGGTGTGGCTGACCGCGCGACTGCTGCAGGCCGCGAACGGGTGGTCGTCCCTCCGGCGCTGGAGCGTCATCGTCGGCATGTGGATCGTGTTCGCGGCGTTCTGGGTCGTACTCTCGCGGAGCACCAGCGGTTCGCACTGGCCGCCCTTCCGGGGCAAGCTCGAGGTGTTCCTCGACGTGCTGCTCAACGGTCACCTGCGCATACCTTTCGCGGTCGGGGTGAGCGTGCTCATGATCTGGGGGCTCGTCGTCGCCTGGCGGTCTCGGCGCCTGCGCTGGCTGGTGTTCGGGTGGGCGGGCATCTCGGCCCTTTACCTGCTCGTCGCGGCGATCGGCGCGCCCCTGGTGCGCATCGACATCCTCGGTGCGTGGTACGCGGACCCCTATCGGATCGCCGCGCTCGCACCCCTCGTAGTGATCCCCCTGGCCGCCGTGGGCATGCACGACCTCGTCGTCCGGGTGGGGAGTGTGATCCGTCGTCGAACCGGGGATGCCTCCCGTGCGTTCGGGGGCGACACTCTCGCTGTGAGCGCGCTCGCGGCGACGGTGGTCTTCATGGTCGTCCTGATCCTGGTCCGTCCTGTCGCGATGCCGGCCGTGATCGAGGGCACCTTCGACAGGGAATCGCGCTATCTCGCCGTATCCGACAGCTATCTCTCGCCCGACGAGCGCACGCTGCTCGAGTCCCTGGACGGCATCGTCGGGACGGACGAGCGGGTGATCGCGAATCCCTCGACCGGAGCTGGCTTCGGCTACATGCTCAGCGGCGTTGACGTGTATCCGCGGACCTGGTCGGCTCCGCGCACCGAGACCTGGACGGTGCTCGCCGAGGGTCTGCGGAACGCCGCATCCGACCCGGCCGTGTGCGAGGCGCTTCATGAGTACGGGGATCCGCAGTATGTCCTCGACTTCGGGCCAGGGGAGAACACACCGGGTCGCTTCGAGATGCCGGGCATGACCGACTTCGCGAGCGAGCCGGGATTCGAGCGCGTCGCCGAGGTCGGCGAGGTCTCCCTCTGGCGGATCACAGCGTGCGCGCGGTGAGCACGGCCCCACCGTCTGTAGGATCGCAGACGATGCGTCCGTCAGCTACCTCCGTTCTCGTCGTCATCCCGGCGCTGAACGAAGAGGATTCCGTGGGAGAGGTCGTCGGGGCGGTCGTGGCTGCTCTCCCCTCTGCACGGTGTCTCGTCATCGATGACGGATCCTCGGATGCCACCGCGGCCCGAGCCAGGCAGGCGGGAGCGCAGGTGCTGTCGCTGCCGTACAACCTCGGTGTCGGCGGGGCGATGCGCGCCGGGTTCCGATACGCCCGCGCCAACGGACACGGCGTCGTGGTGCAGGTCGATGCGGATGGTCAGCACGACCCCGCGGCGATCCCTGCCCTCATCGACGCACTGGGCGACGCCGATCTGGTCATCGGCGCACGATTCGCCGGCGTGGGGGACTACGGGGTGCGAGGGCCTCGCCGCTGGGCGATGCGAGTGCTCGCGGCCGTGATGAGTCGCGTGGCGGGGACACGACTGACCGACGTCACGAGCGGTTTCAAGGCCGCGGGACCGCGCGCCGTGCTGCTGTTCGCCGACAATTTCCCCGCCGAATACCTCGGCGACACGATCGAAGCCCTCGTGATCGGCGCGCGTGCCGGTCTGAAGATCAGACAGCTGCCGGTCGTCATGCGACAGCGGCAGGGCGGCGAGCCGTCGCACCGCCCGTGGAAGGCTGCGGTCTATCTCCTCCGGGCATGTGCGGCCTTCCTGCTCGCCATGATGCGTCCGCGCGCGCGGATGGAGGACATCGCATGAACCCCGTCACGTACGCCTTCGGCATCGTCGCGGCGGTGCTGGCCCTGATCGCGATCGTCGAACTCATGCGAAGGGGCACTCTTCGCGAGCGGCATGCCGTGTGGTGGTTCGTCGGCGGCCTGCTCGCCCTCGTCATCGCCGTGTTCCCGCAGACGCTCACCTGGGCGGCCAGAGCCCTCGGGATCGCGCTGCCGGTGAACCTCGTCTTCTTCATCGCGATCGCCCTGCTGTTCCTCGTCAGCCTCCAGTACGGTGCCGAGCTCACGCGCACGGAGGAGAAGATGCGCACCCTCGCCGAGAAGTCCGCCTTCCATGAGGCGCGGATCGAAGCCCTCGAGGCGAAGGCCGCCGAACATGAACGGGGCGCGCGCCCGGACGAGGAGGACGAGCAGTGAGCGGGCGCTCCCGCATCCTCATCGCGTCACGGTTGTTCCCGCCCGAGGTGAGTGCCGGTGCGTTCCGACTCGGCGCGCTCGCCCGCTCGCTGCACGAACGCGGAGACGGGGTGGTCGTCCTCACGACGCGTCCGCCGCGACATGCGCCGCAGACGGCGGATGCACCGGGTGTGGTCGTTCGTCGGTGGCCTGTTCTGCGCGACAGCGGAGGCAACGTCCGCGGCTACATCCAGTACCTCAGCTACGACGCGCCGCTCTTCTTCCGCCTGCTCTTCTCGTCGTTCGACGTCGCGGTCGCCGAATCGCCGCCCACCACGGGTCTCGTGGTGACCGCGGTCGCGGCGCTGCGACGCAAGCCGGTCGTGTACTACGCCGCCGACGTCTGGACCGACGGCGTGATCTCGATGGGTGCTCCCGCCCCGGTGATCGCCGTGATGCGCTGGATGGAGAGGATCGTCCTCCGTCGCGCCCAGGCGATCGTCTCCGTCTCCGACGAGGTCACCGAGCGGCTCGTCGCGCTCGACGCGGATCGGACCAGGATAGAGACGGTCGGCAACGGGATCGACACGTCGATCTTCACCCCGGATGCCGTTCTTCCGACGGGGGTCGACCCGTACTTCGTGTACACCGGGACCATGTCGGAGTGGCAGCGCCCTGACCTCTTCATCCGCGCCCTCGCTCTGATCACGGAGGAGGAGCCCGCAGCGCGGATCCGCTTCTTCGGTCAGGGGGCGGTGGAAGCCGACCTCCGTGCTCTGGCGGAGGAGATCGTCCCAGGGCGGGTCGAGTTCGGGGGAGTGGTGAGCCCGCAGGAATCGGCCTCGTGGATCCGCGGTGCGACGGCGGCGCTGGTGAGCATCGTCCCGGGAATCGGCTACGACTTCGCTCGCCCCACCAAGACGTACGCCGCCGCTGCCGTCGGAACGCCCGTTCTCTTCGCGGGCCCGGAAACCGGTGCGCGTCTCGTGCGGGACGCCGATCTCGGAACGTCGGTGGACTTCGACCCGGAGTCGGTCGCCACCGCGATGCGAGAGCTGCTGGCCGAGGAGCGCTCGGGGCGCGCAGCGGAGCAGCGCACCGCGCGGGCCGCCTGGGCGCGTGCCAACGTCTCGCTCACCGCCGTCGCGGAGCGGGTCGCCGCAGTCACCTCGCAGGTTCGTGAACGGCGGACGACTAAGATCGGACCTGCGCGTCCCGCGCGTTCTGGACCCGATGAAAGGCCTTTTGCGTGACCGAAACCGGAAGTGTGCGGATCGTGGAGTCCGCGGATGTCTCGCCCGATGCGCGCATCGGTGACGGCTCGTCGATCTGGCACCTCGCCCAGGTCCGCGAGGAGGCCGTGCTGGGCGAGAACTGCATCGTCGGGCGTGGTGCGTACATCGGGACCGGCGTGGTGATGGGCGACAACTGCAAGGTCCAGAACTATGCGCTCGTCTACGAACCGGCCCGCCTGGCCGACGGTGTCTTCATCGGACCGGCCGTCGTGCTGACCAATGACACGTACCCGAGGGCCATCAACGCGGACGGCACCATCAAGAGCGCCCACGACTGGGAGCCGGTCGGCGTGACCATCGAGACCGGCGCCGCTATCGGCGCGCGTGCCACCTGCGTCGCGCCGGTGACCATCGGAGCCTGGGCGACCGTCGCAGCAGGCGCCGTGGTCGTGAAGGACGTCCCCGCATACGCCCTGGTGGCCGGGGTTCCGGCCCGCCGCATCGGCTGGGTGGGGAGTCCGGCGTGCCGCTCACGGCAGGCGAGCGCGATGGCATCTGGATATGCCCTTCGACCGGTGCTCGATTCGTCGAGTCCGACGGAACATTGATCAAGGAGACCGTGTGACCGAGTTCATCCCCCCCGCAAAGCCCATCATCGGAGACGACGAGCGTGCCGCCGTCGATCGAGTCCTGCGCAGCGGGATGGTCGCCCAGGGACCCGAGGTCGCGGCGTTCGAGCAGGAGTTCTCGGACCACTTCGTCCCCGGTCGTCCCTCCGTCGCGGTGAACTCGGGCACGGCAGGGCTCCACCTCGGTCTGCTCGCCGCGGGCGTGGGCGCCGGCGACGAGGTCATCGTGCCGTCCTTCACCTTCGCCGCGACCGGGAACTCGGTCGCGCTCACGGGCGGCACCCCGGTGTTCGTCGACATCGAGCCGGAGACCTTCACGCTCGACCCCGAGGCCGTCGCCGCCGCGATCACACCGCGGACGAAGGGCATCCTGCCGGTGCACCTCTACGGTCACCCCGCACGCATGCGTGAGCTCGAGGCCCTCGCCGCCGAGCGCGGCGTCGCCCTCTACGAGGATGCCGCCCAGGCGCACGGCGCCTCCCTCGACGGACGGCCGGTGGGCTCGTTCGGCGAGTTCGCGATGTTCAGCCTGTACCCGACCAAGAACATGACCAGCGGCGAGGGCGGCATGGTCACGACCGCGACGGATGAGGTCGCGCGTCGCGTGAAGCTGCTGCGCAACCAGGGCATGGAGCGCCAGTACGAGAACGAGATCATCGGCTTCAACGCGCGGATGACCGACATCCACGCCGCGATCGGCCGTGTGCAGCTGACCAAGGTCGACGCGTGGACGCGCACCCGTCAGGCGAACGCCGCGTTCCTCGATGCGAACCTGCGGGGTGTCGTGATCCCGCCCGTCGCCGAGGGCGCGGTGCACGTGTACCACCAGTACACCGTGCGCGTGCCGGAGGATCGCGATGGCTTCGTCGCCGCGCTGAAGTCCGAGCACAACGTGGGAGCAGGGGTCTATTACCCGATCCCGAATCACCGCCTGCCGTCGCTGGCACCGTACGCCCCGGGGCTGGACCTGCCCGAGACGGAGCGCGCGGCGCGCGAGGTCGTCTCGCTGCCCGTCCACCCCTCGCTGACGTCGTCCGACCTCGAGCGCATCGTCGCCGCGGTCGAGGCCGTCGCCGGAGCGGGCGCCTGATGGCGTTGCGCGCCGGCCTGCTCGGCGTCGGGATGATGGGCCGTCACCACGCCCGCGTCCTGCGGGAACTCGACGGGGTCGAGCTCGTCGCCATCGCCGATCCCGGTGGGGATCCGCACGGCGTGGCAGGCGACCTCGAGATCCTTCCCGACATCGATGCCCTGATCTCGGCGGGCATCGATATCGCGGTGGTCGCGGTGCCGACGCGCTTCCACGAGGATGCCGCCCTCAAACTGGCTGCCGCGGGGTGCACACTCTCGTCGAGAAGCCCATCGCCCACAGCGTCGAGGCCGGGCAGCGCATGGTCGACGCGTTCGCCTCCGCCGGGCTCGTCGGAGCGGTCGGTCACATCGAGCGCTTCAACCCTGCGGTCCAGGAACTGCGACGCCGGATCGAGGCGGGCGAGCTCGGGGCGGTCTACCAGGTCGTCACCCGTCGGCAGGGGCCGTTCCCCTCGCGTATCGCCGACGTCGGCGTGGCGAAGGACCTCGCCTCGCACGACGTCGACCTCACCGCGTGGGTCGTGCAGAGCGACTACGACCGTGTGTTCGCGCAGACGGCGTTCAAGAGCGGTCGCGAGCACGAAGACATGATCACGATCACCGGACGGACGGCGTCCGGCGTCATCGTGAACAACATCGTCAACTGGCTGAGCCCGATGAAGGAACGACTGACGGTCGTCACGGGGGAGAAGGGCGCATTCGTCGCAGACACCTCGACCGGCGACCTCACGTTCTACGCCAACGGCACGATCCCCCTCGAATGGGAATCCGTGTCCTCCTTCCGCGGGGTCTCCGAAGGAGACGTCACGCGCTACGCGTTCGCCAAGCGCGAGCCGCTGCGCGTCGAGCATGAGGCTTTCCGCGATGCCGTGCTCGGGCAGCAGACCGACGTCGTGACCATGGAGCAGGGACTGCGCACGCTCGTGGTCGTCGAAGCAGCGCTCGAGTCTTCGCGGACCGGGAACGCCCTTCCTCTTCTGGACACCTGACGCGAGGAGCGGGATGAGCGCACTGGCGGGGCTCAAGAGAGCCGTGACGGAGGCGATTCCCGACCCCGTGGCCGAGCGCATCCTCCCCTGGAAGCGCGCGGCGTTCCGCGAAGCGGGTGTCATCGGGGTGGCCCCCGCCGAGACAAGGCTGCTGATCGCTCCGGTGAACTCCGCGGGTCAGGGTTTCGCCTGGGCCCGCGCGGCCGAGCGGCTTCCCGATGTGAGTGCGGCGAACTTCATGTACCGCGGTGCGGACGATGTCTTCGCCTACCCTGCCGACCACTCGGTCTCGACGGCGTATTTCGTCCAGAACCGGCGATGGCAGGCCGCGCAGCGTCGGGCGATCGCCCGGGGGTTCACCCATGTGCTCGTCGAATCCGGTCGGCAGGTGCTGGGCGGCAGCTCGACGCCCGACGACGAGATCGCCTGGCTCCGCCGACGGGGCATCCAGGTCGCGCTCCTCTGGCACGGCAGCGATATCCGTCTGCCGGACCAGCACGCGCGGACTGATGCCGACTCCCCGTTCCGCGAAGGGCGCTATCCCGAGCAACCGCGGCTCCAGGCCATCACCGAGGCGAATCATCGTCTGCTGCGGACCCTCGAGCTCCCGGCCTTCGTCTCCACACCCGACCTGCTCACGGACGTGCCGGAGGCGACCTGGCTTCCCGTCGTCGTCGATGCGGCGAGGTGGGCCGACGCGGCTCCGTCAGCGCCCCTCGTGCGCGATCGTCCCGTGGTCGTGCACGCCCCGAGTCGCGCAGGGTTGAAGGGGACGGCACTGATCACTCCGACCATGCGCCGTCTGCACGACGAAGGCGCCATCGAGTACCGCGAGATCACCGGCGTCCCCGCGTCGCGCATGCCGGAGGTGTACGGAGAAGCGGACATCGTGCTCGATCAGTTCTCCCTCGGCATCTACGGCGTCGCCGCGTGCGAGGCTCTGGCGAGCGGACGCGTCGTGGTCAGCCACGTGTCCGAGGTCGTGCGAAAGAGGGTGCGGGCGCGCACGTCGCGAGATCTCCCGGTGCTCGAGGCTCGGGCGGCAGACCTCGAACGGGTGCTGCGGGACATCCTCGCCGACCGGGACCGGGCGAAGGGGATCGCCGCAGCCGGACCCGAGTTCGTGCGGGCCGTTCATTCCGGACGCCGATCCGCCGATGCGCTCGCCGGGTTCCTGGGTGAACGTGAAGGCGCGGCAGGGTCCCACATGGAAGACTGGACCGATGCCCGCTGATCGATACCCTGAGGACTCCGCGTCATGAAGCTCGTTGCGAAGACCTACCGGGAGCTTGTGACCTATCTCCCCGCAGATGCGCGTTCCTACCTGCTGCGCTACGTCGTGGTCTCCTGTCTGCTCACCATCCTCGACATCGGCGCGATCATGCTCCTCGCCCTGAGCCTGACCCCGATGATCGCGCGAACGACCATCACTCTCCCCGTCATCGGCGAGATCGGGGAAGACGACTACGTCTGGCTGATCGGCTCCGTGGCGGTGCTCATCCTCGTGAAGTCCGCGCTGGCCCTGCTGCAGCAGTGGTTCGCGACCCGTCGATTCGCCTCCTTCGAACTCGAGATCGGCCGGCAGCTCTTCGACAGCTACATCAAGGCGCCGTGGACCTATCGTCTCGGTCGGAACACCGCGCAGATCGTCCGCATCGCCGACGTCGGCATCGCCAACACCATCAGCGGCTTCCTCCTGCCGATCGTGCAGCTGCCGTCGATCATCGTGAGCTTCGTGCTGATCCTGGCGGTGATCGTGGTCGCCCAGCCGCTCACAGCGCTCATCACCGTCGTCTACCTCGGCGGCATCATGGCGCTGCTCTACTGGGTGGTCTCCGGACGGTCGGTGCAGGCCGGGCGCGTCTCGCGCGACTACTCCTTCAAGGTCGCGACGCTGATGACCGAGATGATGCAGGCTCTCAAGGAGATCACGCTGCGGAACAAGACCGGTGAGGTCGCCGGCATCGTGCAGTACAACCGCTCCTTCAGCACCCGGGCTCGTGCGAACATGAACTTCCTCGGTTCCGTCCCCGGGTTCGTCCTCAACTCCGCGCTGGTCGGAGGCTTCGTGCTCGTCGGCGGCATCGGCTACGCGCTGGGGGGCATGCAGGAGGCGCTGGCGTCGGTGGCGCTGTTCGCCGTGGCGGGGTTCCGCCTCGTCCCCTCACTGACCGGATTCCAGTCGATCGTGACGACCACCACGGCGAACGTGCCGCACGTGCAGGCCGTGATCTTCGACATCAAGGTGTCGGAGAAGTACATCTCGGTGGCGGAGCGCCTCGGACAGGAGCCGATCGAGGGGGAGCCGCGCGTGCTCACCCTGACCGACGTGTCGTTCGGATACCCGAAGCACGAGGACACGCCGGCGGTGCACGACATCGACCTGCGCATCCCGATCGGCAGCTCGCTCGCCTTGGTGGGTTCGTCCGGCGCGGGCAAGTCGACTCTGGTGGACATCCTGCTCGGTCTCCTCGTCCCGCAGAAGGGCTCGATCCGCCTGGACGACCAGGACCTCAACGACGTCCTCGCCGCCTGGCGCTCCCGCGTGGGATATGTGCCCCAGGACGTCTCGCTCTTCGACGGCACCGTGGCCCAGAACGTCGCCCTGGACTGGGACGACAAGGACATCGACTTCGACCGGGTGCGTGCTTCCCTCGAACGCGCGCAGCTCTGGGAGACGATCGAGGCGCGGGACGGCGGCATGCACGGCCGGATCGGTGAGCGCGGTCTCTCTCTGTCCGGAGGGCAGCGTCAGCGTCTCGGCATCGCCAGGGCGCTGTACAGCGACCCGCTGATCCTCGTCCTCGACGAGGCGACGAGTGCGCTCGACACCAAGACGGAGTCGAAGGTCACGGAGGCCATCCGCAGCCTCAAGGGGGAAGTCACCATCGTCTCGGTCGCGCACCGGCTCTCGACGATCCGCGACAGCGATCTCGTCTGCTTCATGCAGGACGGCACGATCGCCGACCAGGGCACGTTCGACGAACTCGTCGCCCGGGTGCCGAACTTCGCCGAGCAGGCTCAGCTGGCTGGCCTGACGTGACGAGGCCCTTCGTCGACGTCGTGATCGCCTGCCACGACGAACGGCGACCGATCGAGCGGGCCGTCGCCTCGCTCATTCACGACGATGACGTGCGCGACGTCGTACGCGTCACGGTCGTCGCTCACGGGCTGGACGCGGGCATCCTCGAACGGCGCCTCGCGGGGATCGACGGCGACATCCGTGTGCTGCCTTTCCAGGACGGCATCCGCAGCGCGGCCGGACCGTTCAACCACGGCCTCGCGGCTGTCGACGCGGAGTACAGCGGTGTGATGGGCTCGGACGACTTCCTCGAACCCGGCACGATGTCGCAGTGGGTCCGATATGTGCGCGCGGAACGGCCGGACGCCGCGATCGCGCAGATCCGGCTGCAGGGCCAAGGCCTGATGCCGAACCCGCTCGTGCGACTCGGACGCCACCGGCGACTCGACGCCGCTCGCGACCGACTCTTCTACCGCACCGCACCGCTCGGGCTGTTCCGCACTGCCCGGGTGCGCGAGTTGGGGCTGCGCATGCTCGAAGGCGTCCGCGTCGGCGAGGACTTCGAGTTCGGCATCCGGCTCTGGGCGCAGGGTGGACGGATCGACCTCCTCCGTGGTGCCGGCACGTACGTGATCGGCGAGGACGCCGCGGAGCGGACGACTCTCGGCGCGATGACCGTCACCGAGCGGCTCGCCCCGATCGTGCGGCTCTTCGAGGACGGGGTCTTCGCCGATCTCTCCGCTCGCGCCCGCACCGCCCTCGCCGTCAAACTCATCAGGGTGACGATCGTCGGCAATGCGCAGGCCCTCGCAGAAGAGCTCGACGACGACGATGTCGCGGCCTTCTCGACCTTGCTCCATCGGCTCCTCGATGTCGCGCCGCGGGCACTGCTGCCGTTCAACCGCCAGGACCGCCGGATTCTCGACGGGCTGCTGGCCGAGCCTCGCGCTGCCCGGCTGCGGTCCGATGTGGCGTCGTCGCGCGGCGCAGGGCGGCGCGACCGGTGGCTCACTCCCGACCTGGTGCACAGCTTCGCGCGCGAATCCACCCTGCGCCGATACGTCCTCTACTTCTGCAAGCGCGAGCGAAGGAGAACCCGATGACCGCCCGCCCGACCATGCTCATCATGTCGTTCTCGCCTCTGACCGGCGACGCCAGGGTGCTGAAGCAGATCGCACGGTTCACCCGCGACTTCGACGTGACGACTCTGGGATACGGTGACGCTCCGGAGGGAGTGGTCGACCACCTCTCCATGCCGAAGGAGGTCCGCTACAACGACCTCGACGGCAAGCTCATCACCCTCAAGCGCTATCGGACGGCGTACTGGCGGCTGTCCGCGGTGCGCTGGTCGCGGGCGGCGCTGAAGGGGCGACGGTTCGACGTGATCATCGCGAACGACGTCGAGGCCGTCCCCGTCGCGGTCAAGATGCGTCCGCGGTTCGGTGTCCTCGCGGACCTGCACGAGTACTCGCCGCGGCTGCATGACGACAACGAGCTCTGGTTCCAGCGCATCACGCCGTGGTTCGAGTGGGTGGTGCGCACCTACGTGACGAAGGCAGCGGCCTGGACGACGGTGAGCGAAGGACTCGCTGCGGAGTACGAGCGGAACTTCGGCTTCCACGCCGAGCTCGTCAGCAACGCGACCCCGTATCACGAGCTGCGCCCCGGCGCGGTCTCGGCCCCGATCCGACTGGTCCACAGCGGGGCCGGCCTCACCAATCGTCAGCTCCACCTGATGGCGGAGGCGGTGGCGACGGCGCAGGCCGACGTCACGCTGGACTTCTACCTCACCGCGAACCACCCCGCCTATCTCGAGGAGCTCAAGGAGTACGCGGCGACGACCGACCGGGTCCGCGTCCTCGATCCCGTGCCGTACTCGGAGCTGGTGACGACCCTGAACTCCTACGACGTGGGGGTCTTCCTCCTCCCGCCGCTGACCTTCAACTACCGGCACGCCCTGCCGAACAAGCTCTTCGACTTCGTGCAGGCGCGACTCGGGATCATCGTCGGACCCTCGCCGGAGATGGCCGGGTACGTCGAGCGGTACGGCTTGGGGTCGGTGGCCTCCGACTTCACGGTCGATGCGCTGCGCGAGAGGATCGAGCAGCTGACGCCGGAGGCCGTCGCGGCGTACAAACAGCACGCCCATGACAGTGCGCACGAGCTCGAGGGCGAACGGCAGGTCCAGAAGTGGGATCGCATCATCCACGGCCTCGTCGCGAAGGGCCGCCGATGACCGCCCCGAAGCTCCTGATCATCTCGTTCTCGACGATCAGGGCCGACGCGCGGCTGCTGAAGCAGATCACTCGTCTGCGCCGCGACTACGAGGTGCACACGGTCGGGTACGGCGAGACCCCGGACGGTGTGAGCGGCCACATCCGCATCCCCGACGAGCACCCGATCTGGCGCTACGACCGGGCGTCCGTGCTGTTGCGCCGATACCGCCACGCGTACTGGTCGAACCCCGCGATCGCCGCCGCCGTGACGGCGCTGCGCGACACGGACTGGGACCTCGTGCTCGCGAACGACGTGGATGCCGTGGGACTCGCGCTCGCTCAGCGATCCGTGCACGGGGTGCATGCCGATCTGCACGAGTACGCGCCCCGTCAGAAGGAAGACGTCTGGAAGTGGCGACTGTTCGTCGCTCCCTTCGTCCGGTGGATGTGCCGGACGTTCGTGATACGCGCCGACTCCGTCACCACGGTCGGCCAGGGAATCGCGGAGGAGTACGAGCGACGCTACGGGATCAGGGCCACGGTGGTGACCAATGCGGCCCCCTATGCGGAACTCACCCCGCACCCTGTCGCGTCGCCGATCCGCCTCGTGCACTCGGGTGCCGCCCTCCGCGATCGCAACATCGTGGCGATCATGGAAGCGGTCGAGGCGGCGTCCGCTGACGTCCGGCTCGCCCTCTACCTCACGCCGAACGACCCGGGATTCCTGGAGGAGGTCCGTGCGAGGGCGGCGGCGTCGGAGCGCGTCGAGCTCCACGACCCCGTGCCGTACGCCGAGCTCGGCGAGACCCTCAACGCCCACGATGTCGGCGTCCATCTCCTCCCGCCGGTCAACTTCAACAACACGTGGGCGCTGCCGAACAAGTTCTTCGACTACGTGCAGGCGCGACTCGGCGTGATCATCGGGCCCTCGCCCGAGATGACCCGCGTCCTGAAGGAACGAGGCTTCGGTGCCGTGGCGGACGGCTTCGACGCGGCCGCGCTCACGCGCCTCATCGACGAACTCGACGCCGAGCGGGTGCGGGAGTGGAAGCAGGCGTCCGACGCCTCAGCCAGGGAACTCTCCGGTGAAGAGCAGGCCGAGCGCTGGGCCGAGGCCCTCGCCGCTCTGATGGCGGCGCCGCCTCGTCAGGAGCGCGGATGAGCAGGCTGCTCCTCTTCACGAACGACTATCCCTATCGCACCGGCGACGTGGTGTTCGTGGAGAAGGAGATCGAGGCGCTCGCCGCGCGATTCGACGACGTCATCGTGTTCTGTCATGCACGCGACACGAGTGCCGGCATGGTCGACCTCCCCGAGGGGGTCCGTTTCGGAGGCAACCTCTTCGTGCCTGCACCGGAGGACGCGCCCCGGAGACTGCTCGAGTTCGCCCCGCTCCTCCTGCTCCTGCAGGCGACGTGGCGAGAGCTGTGGAGCGGCCGCCTCCTGCGGAACGCGCGCCTCTTCGCCATGGGGGCGAAGGTCGGGATGACGCAGGCGCACCGATCCGCGGTGCGCGAGGCCGTCGCGGGCGACCGTGACACCGTCGCCTACGCTTTCTGGGCCATGGGCGGGGGCTCGTCCTGCCCTGGCTTCGGGGTGTCGGCCCGCGTGGTGCGGGTCCATCGGTATGACCTCTACGAGGAGCGGGCCATCGGCGGCTACCTGCCTTTCCGTCCCTTCTTCTTCGCGCGCACCGATCGGGTCCTGGCGATCTCCGACGACGCTGTGCGCTACCTGGAGGGTCGCTACTCCGAGGTCCGGGGAAGGTCCGGTTGAGCAGGCTCGGCGCCTACGGCCCCCGCAGGCCCCGAGCGTCGACTGCACGGCGCACCGACCATCGTGTCGTGCTCGGCGGTGAGCGAGGTGAAGCGGGTCGATCGCATCGCCGAGGCCGTCCGCGAGCTGCATGCCGTCGACCCGTCGCGGCCGGTGCGTTGGGTTCATTTCGGCGACGGACCGCTCATGCCACAGCTGCGTGAGCACGTCGGCGCGTTCCCGGAGGGGATCGAGGTGGATCTGCGCGGACAGGTGCCGAACTCGGAGATCGCGGCGTTCTACGAGTCCGGCGAGGTGGATCTCTTCGTCAATCTCTCGGCATCCGAGGGCGTCCCGGTCAGCATCATGGAGGCCATCGCCTACGACGTGCCGGTCGTCGCCACGGCCGTCGGGGGGACTCCGGAGATCGTGGGCTCCGCGTTGCGCACCGGTGAGCTGGTCGAGGCCGAAGCGTCCAGCGGAACGGTCGCGGCGACACTGGCCTCGGTGCTCGACGCAGCGCCGGGCACATACGCCCCTCGCGAGAGATGGGAATCGGAGTACGACGCCGAGCGTACCGGCGCGCGCGCCGCAGAGCTGGTGAGCTCTCTCGCGAGCGGACCACGTCGTGAGCATGAGCGACCCTGATAGCTTCGTACCGTGAAGGTTCTGGTCGTGACACCCTGGCTTCCCACCGCAGGGCGACCGGACATCGGCGTCTTCATCCGGCGCGACATCGAGATGCTGCGCGCGGATCACGACGTGGAGGTCATCCACCTCTCCGCGGACGGGCAAGAGGCCACCGTGGACTTCCCGGTCACGACCGTGCGCATGTCGACGGCGGACCCCCGCAGCATCCGGCGCGCCGGGGGTGTCATCGCCGAGCGCGCCGGAGATGCCGATCTCGTGCACTCCATGGCCGCGTCGGCGCTCCTCCCGTTCCTCGGCCGACGGATCGGGCGCCCGTGGGTGCACACGGAGCACTGGTCCGCCCTCCTCGCGCCCTCCACGGCGCCGGTGTCGGCTCGCGTCTCGCTGCCGCTCGTGCGTATGCTGCTCCGCCGTCCGGATGTCGTGATCGCCGTTGGTCACGATCTGGCGACCGCCATCGGCAAGACGCGGCGGGGGCGGACGCGCATCATCCCCAACGCGGTGCCGCGCCCGGTCGAAGTCCATGCACGGCCGGACGGCGGTGTGCTGACTCTGGTCGGCGTCGGAGGCCTGATCGCGCGCAAGGGACCTGACATCGCGGTGCGGACCGTCGCCGAGCTCCGCGGCCGGGGCGAGGATGCCCGACTCCTCTGGGCCGGCGACGGTCCGATGCGCGAATCCGTCGCTTCGCTCGCGAAGGAGCTCGGCGTGCGCGACCATGTGGAACTCCGCGGGCGGGTCTCGCCGGACGAGGTGGAGGGCCTCCTGGCCGAGGCAGACGTCTTCATCCTCCCCACGCGCATGGAGACCTTCGGGGTGGCGATCGCCGAGGCGCTCGTCGCGGGACGGCCGGTCGTCGTGTCGGCGTCCGGAGAGCAGGCCTCGTTCGTCTCGGGCCCGATGGCGTGCTGGTCGAAGGATGGTCGGCCTCCGACTACGCCGATGCCGTGCAGCGCGTCCAGGAGCTCAACCGCGACCGCTCCGCGGCGGAGATCGCGTCGGCGGCGTCGGCCCTGTTCGATCCCGAGGAGCGGCGCAACGCCACGCGTGCGGCGTATCTCGCGGCCGCCGAGACGGAGGCAGACCCGCTTCCCCAGGACGTCGACGTCGTCATCGCCGCCCACGACCCCCGCAGGGACGTCGGCCGCGCGATCTCGTCCGTCCTGACTTCCCGTAGCGTGCGTGCCGTCCACGTGGTGTGCCACAACGTGGACGAGGCCGCGATCCGCCGGGCCGCGGGCGCGGCGGCGGAAGACGTCCGCGTGCGGTTCCTGGAACTGCGCGACGGGGTGCGCAGTCCCGCCGGGCCCTTCAACCACGGACTGGACGCCGCGGAGGGCCTCTACGTCGCGGTGATGGGTTCGGACGACGAGGTGACGGCGGGGGCGATCGACGCCTGGCGTCGGACCGCGCAGCAGGACGCGTCCGACATGGTGGTGGCGCCGCTGCGTCATGCGGGCGGCCACCGCGTGCCCACGCCGCCGACGCTTCGACGCCGCGACCTTCGCGGTCGCCGCGATCGCCTCGCCTATCGAACCGCGCCGCTCGGCCTGATCGCAGTGCCGCGTTTCGGCGGGCTGAGATTCACCCCGGGGGTCGCGACGGGGAGGACCTGGACTTCGGCGCCCGGCTCTGGTTCTCCGGCGCTCGCATCAGTCGACACGCCGGGCCGGACGACTACCTGATCCACGATGGGGAGGAGCGCGTCACCTTCACGGCGCGCCCGTTGCGCGAGGAACTCGAGGCGGTCGGACTGCTCCTCGCCGCGCCGTTCGCACGAGCGCTCTCCCGCCGTGATCGCGAGGCCCTCGCGGTCAAGCTCTGGCGGGTGACGGTCTTCGGCGCCGTGCACTATCGCGCAGGGGACTGGGGATCCGACGATCGCGAGGCGCTGCGGGAGATCGTGCGGGCGCTGCGATCGTTCTCGCCCTCAGCGGCGGGGGTTCTCTCGCTCGCGGATCGCGCACTGATCGCCGGCGCAGCGGACCCGACCGTCTCCGATGAGGCCCTGGACGACCTGTCCCGACGCCGCCGGCGCTTCGTCTCGATCAAGGCATTGCTTCCCGCGCGTCTGCCGCGTGTGCTCGCTCGGGAGGCTCCGCTGCGATTCAGTGCCGCGACCTGGTGGGCGGGACGGCGATGACTGCTGCCCTCCGTCTTCCGTAGACTTGCCTGTTGTGAAGATCGTCAGCGTCGTCGGCGCCCGTCCCCAGTTCGTGAAGCTCGCGCCCATCCACAAGGCGTTCGTGGCCGCAGGAGTGGACCATGTGATCGTGCATACGGGTCAGCACTATGACCCGATGCTGTCGGATGTCTTCTTCGAGGACCTCGGCATCGGAGCCCCCCACGTCCACCTCGGCGTGGGAAGCGGGTCTCATGGTGTCCAGACCGGGGCGATGCTGGCGGCTCTGGACGCGGTGTTCGACGAGCACCGTCCGGACTGGGTGCTCGTGTACGGAGACACCAACTCCACCGTCGCGGCCGCGCTCAGCGCGGTGAAGATGCACATTCGCGTCGCCCACCTCGAAGCAGGGCTCCGTAGCTTCAACCGGCGCATGCCGGAGGAGCACAACAGGGTGATGACCGATCATGCGGCCGACCTCCTGCTCGCACCGACGCAGGTCGCCGTCGATCACCTCGCGGCGGAAGGGCTCGCCGAACGCACCGTGCTCGTCGGCGACGTGATGACGGATGTCCTCTTCACGGTTCGCGACGAGGTCGCCTCGCGTCCTTCTCCGCTGGTCGAAGAGCTCGGCCTCCCTGTCGGTGGACACTACATCGCCACCATTCACCGTGCCGAGAACACCGATGACCCGGCACGACTCGCCGAGGTGGTGGCCGGGCTGGGGAGTCTGGATCGTCCGGTCGTCCTCCTCGCACACCCCCGGGTGGTCGCCAAGGCGCAAGAGCACGGCATCGACCTCGCGAGCGGATCGCTCATCGTCCACGCGCCGCTGGCCTACCCCGAACTCGTCGCTGCCATGCTGTCCAGTGCCGGAGTGGTGACCGACTCCGGAGGCCTGCAGAAGGAGGCGTTCCTGCTGGGAGTGCCGTGCACGACGGTGCGGACAGAGACGGAGTGGGTCGAGACGGTCGAGCTCGGGTGGAACGTCCTCGCACAGGACGCTGCGGAGATCGCGCGCGGTGTCGCCCGTGAGCGCCCGCAGCCCACCGATGCGGCACCCTACGGCGACGGTCGTGCAGCAGAACGTGTCGTGCAGGTGCTCCAGGACCGGACGTGACGTCCGAACCCGCGCAGGAAAGCTCGCCCGGCGCTCCTGGGCGAGCGAGGTCCGCCGCGTCCGGGCGTCAGTGGGCGCTTGACGCCCTGCGCATCGGCTCGGTGGTCGGGGTCGTGGCGATCCATGTCTTCGCGGGGATGGTGGCGAATCCCGACGTCCGTGGCACGGCGGGCTGGTGGGGCGCCGTCGTCGCCGACATCGGCTTCGTGTGGGTCGTCCCCGTGTTCGTCATGATCTCCGGTGCCCTCGTGCTGGCCCCGCGGCAGCATGCCGGCGGTCCGGCACTGTTCTACCGGAAGCGGCTTCCGCGGCTCCTCACCGCGCTGGTCTTCTGGTCGCTCCTCTACTTCGTGCTCATCCGCACGCTGTTCTCGCAGATCGCGCCGACCCGTCTCGATCTCGCGCGCTTCGTGTTGGACGGCCAGCCCTACACGCATCTGTACTTCCTGTGGCTCATCGTGGGCCTGTACGTCGTGGCGCCCGTCCTGGCGTCGTTCCTTCAGGGCGGCGGACAGCGTCGAGCCGTCATCTTCGCCGCAGTGACGCTCGGTGCGACCGTCGTCACGGGGGTCTCCTCGAGCGTCCTGACGGCGATGGGGGATGCGGCCCCGTTGACACTGCTCGCGCTGACGCAGTGGCTGCCCTACGCGGGCTACTTCCTGGCGGGGTGGGCGTTGCGTGCGGTCCGTGTGTCGGGCTGGCGCTTCGTCGTGGTGCTGGGACTCACCGTCCTCGCGATCGTCGCCTCGATCGTCCAGTACGGACTGCGTCCCTCCCTGCCGCTGGTCGACGCGGTGCTTCCCCTGAGCTACTTCGGGCCCGTGGTGGCCGCCGCATCGCTCGGCGTCTTCATCTGCGTCAACAGCGCGCTGGGGCGGTGGAACCCCGGACCGGGCGCCCAGCGTATGGTGCGCGAGCTGTCCGACTGCGCCTTCGGCGTCTTCCTCGTGCATTTCGCGATCATGCTCCTGGTGCGTGCACTCCCGCCCTTCGAGTCCGCAGCGGGGTCGCTGCTGCTGTCGGTGCTCGAGTGGCTCGTCGTCGTCTGCTCCTCGTTCCTGGTCGTCTTCCTGATGCGGCGGGTCCCGGGTCTGCGACGCGTCGTCTGACGCGCCCGTAGACTGGGGATCATGCGTATCGCCGTCGTAGCCCTCGGAAAGATCGGGCTCCCTCTCGCCGTCCAGTTCGCCTCTTCCGGTCACGATGTGGTCGGCGTCGACGTCAATCAGAGGGCCGTCGACCTGATCAACGCCGCGAAGGAGCCGTTCCCCGGCGAGGCCGAGCTGCAGGAGCGTCTCGAGGAGCTGATCCCCGCCGGTCGACTGCGTGCCACGACCGATTACGCCGAGGCGATCCCCGGGGCCGACGCCGTCGTGCTCGTCGCGCCCGTGTTCGTGGACGATGAGACCTGGGAACCCGACTTCAAGTACATGGATGCAGCCACCCGCTCGCTCGCGGAGCATCTGACGCCGGGCACCCTGGTCTCCTACGAGACCACCCTTCCGGTCGGAACCACGCGGAACCGCTGGAAGCCGATGCTCGAGGAGGGATCGGGCCTCACCGAGGGGACCGACTTCTTCCTCGCCTACTCTCCGGAGCGCGTGCTCACGGGCCGTGTCTTCGCCGACCTGCGCAAGTACCCGAAACTCATCGGCGCCCTCTCCGACGAGGGCAATCGTCGCGCCCGCGAGTTCTACGAGGCCGTGTTGCAGTTCGACGAGCGCCCCGATCTGGCTCAGCCGAACGGCGTCTGGGACCTCGGCAGCACCGAGGCCTCTGAGATGGCGAAGCTGGCCGAGACGACCTACCGCGACGTGAACATCGGGCTGGCCAATCAGTTCGGGCTCTTCGCCGCTTCCCACGGCATCGACGTCTACAAGGTGATCGAGGCCTGCAACTCGCAGCCCTACAGCCACATCCACCGCCCCGGCATCGCTGTCGGCGGTCACTGCATCCCGGTCTACCCGCGGCTGTACCTGTCGACCGACCCCGATGCCGACATCGTGCGCGTCGCACGTCAGCTCAACGCCTCGATGCCGGAGCGCCTCGTCGCGCAGGCCGAGGGCATCCTCGGCGACCTGAGCGGCCAGCGCGCCGTCGTCCTCGGCGCGGCCTACCGCGGCGGCGTGAAGGAGACGGCGTTCTCCGGGGTGTTCCCGACGGTGAAGGCTCTGAAGGATCGTGGGGCCGAGGTCGTGGTGCACGACCCGCTGTACAGCGACGACGAGCTGCGCGGCCTCGGATTCGAGCCCTACGCCATCGGGGCGAGGTCGACCTGGCCGTCCTGCAGACCGACCACGCCGACTACAAGGAGCTGACGCCTGCGCAGCTGCCCGGCATCAAGCTGATCGTCGACGGCCGCGCGGCTACCGATCCGGCTCTGTGGGCCGGGACGCCGCGCATCGTCGTCGGTACCGCGGGCTGACACCGCACCTCCGCACCGGAAGCGGCATCGTCGCCACCCCTGGGGAGATGCCTCAGCCCAGGGCGGCGGCGATCTGAGTGGCGACGTGGTCGCTGATCACGCTCGGCCCTCCGAGGATCACGACACGCTGCGGGTCGAGCCTTCGGAGTTCTGCGAGCACGGCTGCGGGGGCGTCCTGCGCCGGGGTGAGCAGAACGGGGCCGCCGAGACTGCCTCCGGCCGCCGCTCCGGCGAGGGCATCGGCGAAGTTCTCGCCGCTGGCGACGTACACGATCGGCACGCGTGCGCCGGTGGCGAACGTCCCCTGAGACACGGAAACGGCCGTGTCGTACCGGGTCTGGCCGCCTCGGCGCTCGGTCGTCGCATCGTCGACACCGGTGGCGAGGCGCGCGCTCTCCAGCACGGCGTCGCTGAGGGAACCGGTGCCCCCGAGCGCGATCACGGTGGACGGGGCGAGGCGCCGCAGTGCGTCCGCGGTCTGGGCGGGCAGGGCGTCGGGCGCGGTGAGGAGGACCGGCGAATGCAGGAATCCTGCCGCCGCCGCTCCCGAGAGCGCGTCCGGATAGTCGGCGCCGCTCGCGAGGAAGACCGTGTCAGGGAACTCGAGGGTCCACCAGGGCAGCATGGCGGCCGCGGTGGCGTATCTGTCCGCACCGCCGAAGCGGAACGACCCCTCGGCCGTGAGCGGTTCGAGCTGACGCAGCACCGTGTCGCTCACAGCGCCGGTTCCGCCGGTCACGAAGACCGAATCGAGCTCGAGGGCGTCGACTTCCTGCGCCGTCACCGCAGGCAGGTACCCCGGCTTCGTGAGGAGGACAGGGCCGTCCATGAGTCCGGCGGTGGCAGCGGCGGAGAGGGCGTCGGGGAAGTCCACGCCGCTCGCGACGAAGGCAGTGATCACTCCGCCGCGCGAGAACGCGTCGGCTGACACCGCTGCCGCCGTCTCGTAGCGGTCGGTGCCGAAGATCCGCTCGACCGAGGTCTGTGCGGCCGTGGTCGCGGACGCGGCGGGGTGAGCAGCGAGAGGCGTGGCGACGGCGAGGGCGAGCGTCAGAACGACGGTGAAGGAGCGGCGTCGTGATCGGGGAGACAAGGGAAACCCTTTCGGTACGGGCCGAGAACACCAGAACGGTCGCGGCACGAGGGCGCCGCGACCGTTCCGAGTCGGTCAGTCGAGCGCGTTCGCGATGCGGTCCTGACGGTGTCGCTCACGACCGCGGGACCCCGAGCACGACCACGCGGACCGGGTCCAGTCGTTCGATCTCGGCGATGGTCGCGTCGCTGATCGCGTTCGGCTCTGTCAGCAGCACGGGTCCACCGAGGGCGCCGGCCGCCGCAGCTCCCGCGAGCGCATCGGCGAAGTTCTGCCCGCTGGCGATGTACACCACGGGCACCCGCGGCGCGGTGAAGGTGCGACGGGAGATGTCGACCGCGGTGTCGTAGCGGCTGTCGCCCGACAGGCGCTGGATCGACGCGACGAATCCGCCGGCTGCCCGCTGCGCCTGGTCGACGACGGCCTGGCTGACGGCGCCGGTACCACCGAGGATGACGAGTCTCGTCGGTCGGAGGTAGTTCAGGTACGCCGCCGTCTCCGGCGGGAGTGAGCCCTGCTTCGTGAGCAGTACCGGAGCGCCCTCGTACCCCGCCGCGGCAGCACCGGCCAGGGCGTCAGGGAAGTTCATCCCGTTGGCGAGGTACACGGTACCGGTCGACTCCCACAGCGTGGAGATGAGGCCGGCGGTCTCGTATCGCGACGCGCCCGCAGCGCGGTCGGAGCCCATGGTCGCGTACGGCGAGAGCTTGTTGAACACGGAATCCCCGACGACGGCCTTTCCTCCGGCGGCGAAGAGGTACTCCGGCTTCAGCGCGGCGACCTCGTCCACGGTTCCGACGCTCACGCTGGTCGGTCGCGTGAGGAGCACAGGCCCACCGAAGGTGCCGGCGGCCGCGGCCGCGGCCAGAGCATCGGGGAAGTTCAGACCGTTCGCGATGAACGTGACCGGCACCCCTCGTAGGGGAAGGCGCTCTCGGAGACGCGCACGGCGGTCTCGAAGCGGTCGGCGCCGAACTGCCGCTCCACCCACGTATGCGTCGTGGTGAAGGACTGCACCGCGGAGAAGGCACCGGTGCCGACGGCGTTCACCGCAGCGACGCGGAACCCGTAGGTGGTGTCGGGGGCGAGGTTGAAGAGGGTTGCGCCGAGCACGGGGGTGTCAGACACGAACTCCTCGATGACGGAGCCGCCGATGAGGAGCTGCAGGTGGTACCCGATGATCGTCGAACCGTTGTCCGCGGGCGCGGCCCAGGCGGCGTGAGCGTCAGTGGAGGTCACATCGCCGATGGTCACACCCGTGACGGTGCCGGGCGCTTCTGCAGCGGCCAGCGCCTTCGGTTCCGCCGAGCGGTTGCTCGAGACCGGCGCCTCGTCCAGCCGGAAGTGCGTTTCAGGCGGCGTCGAGGAGTCGGTCTGATCGAGCTGCGGAAGCTCCTGGTCTCCGGCGGCCGCTGCGGCGAGTGGAGTCGACAGCGCGAGGGCGAGAACGGTCGCGGCAACGACGGCGCGACGGTGCGAACGTGTTTTCAAGGAGTCATCGTTTCTCTTCGAGGCGCCGGAGAGCCCGGGGCCGTTGCGTGATCCTATCGTGCCGCGAGCCGGGCGCCAGGGCGATCGGAGACGACGTCGTCACAGCTTCGAGCGGCGGTAGCCGGCGCTCTTCGCGGCGGCTTCCGTGCGGAAGCACTCTTCGGGGTTCGTAGCCGCGTAGTAACGTCCGCCTGGCATGTGATAGATGTTCTCCTTGTCCCCGATGTTCCCCTTGATCGGCGCCCAGCTCGGGCAGTTCCAGCTGTCGATCGGGGTCGTGCGCGCAGGATAGAAGACGGTCGAGGTCCGTCCGGAGAGCACCGTCGCCGACACGTAGCCGGGGTTGGAGCCGGTGATCCGCACGGAGATCTGCTTGCCCGCATGCGCTGCATTCAGCGGGAGTCGTGCCCCCGTCGCCCCCGTCAGGGGGCTCCCGTTCGCAAGCCACTGGTACTGGAAGGTCGTCCCCGCCGTCCACGTCCCGACGTTCGCCGTGAGCGAGCCGGTCACCTGGGCGGTGCCGGAGATCGTCGGAGTTCCCGCCGTGAGGCAGCCCATGTTCGCGGCGGCCTGAGCGCCGACCACGGCGACCCCTCCGAGCACCACCGTGCTGGGGGCGCCGAGTCGCTGCAGCGACAGGTGCGCGGATTCGGGCACGCAGGCGGCGTTCGTGACGTAGACCGGGCTCTTGGTGCGTCCTGCCAGCGCGGCACCGGCCAGCGCGTCAGGGAAGTTCTGTCCCGTCGCGAGGAAGGCCGCGGGGGCCGAGCCGGCGGAGAAGAAGGAATCGTTGATGAGTGCCGCGGTGTCGAACCTGCCGGCGCCGCCCAGCCGCTGGACGTCGTACGCGTTCGCGAGCTCCGCCTCGATGCCGGGGAGACCGCACCCGCCCCTCCGACGATGGTCACCGCGGAGACGCCGAGAGCGTCGAGCAGGTCTCGAGTGTCGGTCGGCAGCGAGGCGGCTGCGCCGTCCACGAGGATGACCGGTGCTGACGTGGCACCTGCGGCGCCGGTGGCGGCGAGGGCGTCGGGGAACGTCCTTCCTGTCGCGATGAAGGCGTGGGTGGCTCCTGGGAAGACCCGGCGGACCAGCGCATTTCCCGTCTCATATCGGGAGGCGCCCCCGAGTCGCTCCACCGGCGCGATCGCCGTGAGCGCGCGTTCGACGCCAGCGCCGACCGCACCTTCGGAACCGGCGATGAAGATGGTCGAGGGGCTCAGCCGCGTGATCTCCGTACGCACGGCGGCAGGCAATGCCGTGCCCGGCGTGAGCAGCAGCGGTGCGCCGAGGCGTGCCGCGGCCGCGGCCGCGGACAGGGCGTCAGGGAAGTTCGCGCCGGTGGCGACGAAGACCGCATCCGTGCCCGCAGCGTACTTCTTCGACACGGCGATCGCGGTGTCGTAGCGGTCGTTGCCCGCAAGACGTGAGACCCCGGCGGGGAAGGAGATGTCGGCTGCGGTGCCGGTCTCCGACGGTCGCGTGACGTCGGCGGACGCGCTCATCCCGGTCGCGGTGAGCAGAGAGGCAGCGAAGACGACCGCGGCGAGAGCAGCGGGTACCGCACGTCGGGACATGGGAACTCCATCTTGTGGTGAACTGGCTGCGGCGTTCCCGCATGCCGCTCAGCGTAGCGGTCGAGTGCGCGCGCGTGGACAAACTGGGGAGAGCGGGAGGGGACGCCGCCGCGGGACGGGCTCCCAGCCACGCGCCGATACCATGGGTGGCATGGATCTTCTCGTCGTCGGGTCGGGCTTCTTCGGCCTCACCATCGCTGAGCGTGCCGCCGAAGCGGGCCGCAAGGTAACTGTCATCGACCGCCGCCACCACATCGGCGGCAACGCCTACAGCGAGGCCGAGCCCGAGACGGGGATCGAGGTGCACCGCTACGGTGCGCATCTCTTCCACACCTCCAACGCGACCGTGTGGGAGTACGTGAACCGCTTCACGTCGTTCACGAACTACGTCCACCGGGTCTACACGACGCACAAGGGCACGGTGTTCCCGATGCCGGTGAACCTCGGGACGATCAACCAGTTCTTCCAGTCGGCGTACACGCCCGATCAGGCGCGCGCGCTGGTCAAGGAGCAGGCGGGCGAGTTCGACGCCAAGACAGCTGCGAACTTCGAGGAGAAGGGCATCGCGCTCGTCGGACGTCCCCTCTTCGAGGCCTTCTTCCGTGACTACACCGCGAAGCAGTGGCAGACCGATCCGCAGAAGCTGTCCGGAGACATCATCAGCCGCCTCCCGGTGCGCTACACGTACGACAACCGCTACTTCAACGACACCTGGGAGGGCCTTCCCACAGACGGCTACACCGCGTGGCTGGAGCGGATGGCCGACCACCCGAACATCGACGTGAAGTTGAACGTCGACTACTTCGACGACGCGCAGCCGCTCAGCAAGAAGGCGACCGTCGGGCAGGTCCCCGTCGTGTACACCGGCCCGGTCGACCGCTACTTCGACTACGCCGAGGGCGCGCTGAGCTGGCGCACGCTCGACTTCGAGCAGGAGGTGCTGAACGTGGGCGACTTCCAGGGCACGAGCGTCATGAACTACCCCGACATGGACGTGCCGTACACCCGCATCCACGAGTTCAAGCACTTCCACCCGGAGCGCAAGGACGTCTACGAGTCGGACAAGACCGTGATCATGCGGGAGTTCTCGCGCTTCGCGGAACGGGAGGACGAGCCGTACTACCCGGTGAACACCCCGACCGACCGCGAGGGGCTGCTGGCCTACCGCGAGCTGGCCAAGGGCGAGCAAGACGTGCACTTCGGCGGCCGCCTCGGAACGTACCAGTACCTCGACATGCACATGGCCATCGGCTCGGCGCTGTCGCTCTGGAACAACACTCTCTCCTAGACTCGACATCGTGAGTCACGCTGCTGTCGGGGCGCCCGGGACGCCCCGGCGCTATCTGCATTCGCTGTGGCTGCTGTCCGCCCGCGACCTGAAGGTCCGGTACGCGACGAGCTCCCTCGGCTACCTGTGGTCGATCCTCGATCCGCTCGTGATGAGCGCGATCTACTGGTTCGTCTTCACGCAGATCTTCCACCGGAGCGTCGGTGAGGACCCGTACATCGTGTTCCTCATCGTCGCGCTGCTGCCGTGGGTCTGGTTCAACACCTCGGTGTCGGACTTCACACGGGCGTTCAAGAAGGACTCCCGCCTGGTCAGGTCCACCGCCATCCCCCGCTCCATCTGGGTGAACCGCATCGTCTTGAGCAAGGGCATCGAGTTCCTGTTCTCCATGCCCGTGCTCGTCCTCTTCGCGGTCTTCAGCGGGGCGCACGTCTCCTGGATGCTGCTCTGGTTCCCGGTGGCGATCCTCATGCAGACCGTCCTTCTCGTCGGACTCGGCCTCCTCGTGGCGCCGCTGTGCGCCCTGTACGCCGATCTCGAACGCACGACGGCGCTCATCCTGCGGGCGCTCTTCTACGCTTCGCCCGTGATCTACAGCTTCCGCGACCTCCCCGCGCCCTTCGACATCATCGGGGCGTTCAACCCGCTCGCGGGCATCTTCACGCTGTACCGGGTCGGCTTCTTCCCCGACCTGTGGGAGCCGATGCCGGTTCTCATCAGCGCGGTGATGTGCGTGGGCATCCTCGCGCTCGGGATGTGGACGTTCGGCCGTCTCGAGCGCCCCGTGCTGAAGGAGCTGTGATGGCACCGGCGATCGAAGTCCAGGGGCTCGGCGTTCATTTCCGACGGAACAGGCGAGGACGCCGCAGTTTCAAGGACCTGTTCGCCGGAGCCTCGCGCAGGTCGCGCCCCGGCGAGTTCTGGGCGCTTCGCGACGTCTCCTTCACCGTGCAGCCCGGGGAGTCCATCGGGGTGGTCGGGCGCAACGGGCAGGGCAAGTCCACGCTGCTCCGGCTCGTCGCGAAGGTGCTGCTCCCGGATGAGGGCACCGTCTCGGTGAACGGGGGAGTCGCCCCCCTGATCGAGATCACCGGCGGATTCGTCGGCGACCTCACCGTGCGCGAGAACGTCCGTCTGACCGCGGGCCTGCACGGGATGTCGCGCGACGAGGTCTCTCGGCGCTACGACGACATCATCGCCTTCGCGGAACTCGCCGGGTTCGAGGAGACTCCGTACAAGCACCTCTCCAACGGGATGAAGGTGAGGCTCGCGTTCTCGGTCGTGTCGCAGCTCGACGAGCCGATCCTGCTCGTCGACGAGGTGCTCGCCGTCGGCGACAAGGCGTTCCGCGACAAGTGCTACAAGCGCATCGACGAGCTGCTCGCCGAAGGGCGCACGCTCTTCTTCGTCAGTCACAACGAGCGCGACCTGCGACGTTTCTGCACCAGGGGGCTCTACCTCGACAAGGGAGCGCTGGCGCTCGACGCCCCGATCGCCGAGGTGCTCGACCGCTACAACGCCGACTACGCGGTGTAACGAGCGCGATCCCGACGGACCACGACCGCCTCCGGCTCAGAGTCCGACCACTGTCCTCAGCTGCTGGACGGACGCCCTGGCCGCATCCACGGCCGCGGAGACGCCCGACTGGTTCGAGATCGCCGTGCGCAGCTGCGTGAGGCGCTCGCTGTACGCCGACACCCCGTCGTGCCAGGCCGCATCGATCGATGACGGCGGCCGGGCATCCGAAAGCCCCTGCGCGTCCAGTTGGAGCGTGTCGACGACGGAGAGGGCGTCCTGCCCGCTCGACCCGGCGATGATGTCGAGGCCGCGAGGAGCGGCGCCCAGCGGGCCGCTCACGCGCTCGCGGAAGACCTCGAGGCTGGGGTCTGCGACGGGCGGTGGGGTCACCATCGGGGTCTGCGTCGGCTCCGGTACGGCGGAGGGCGTCGGAGAAGCGGTCGGGGTCGCCGTCGGGGTGGGCGATGCGGAAGCGGAGGGCGAAGGGGAGGCGGACTCCGACGGCGGCGTGTTCTCGCCGCGCGGCACCAGGAAGAAGAGGAGGGCTCCGACGATCGCGAGCGCCGCGACGACGAGCCCCACGATGAGCCAGACTCGTCCCGTCCTCTTCGGCTGCGGGGGCAGGGGAGCCCAGCGCAGCTCCGGCGCCTGTTCGTCCATGCTTCACGCCTCCAGAGGGGGCATGGGCTGCCAGGTGCGGTCGCGGCCCGCCTTACCCCCGTCGCGGATGCCGCGGAAGAGGTTGCTCGTACCGCGCACGGTCCGCTCGACGAAGACGAGGCGGATGAGCTCCTTGAAGAAGGTCGCCGCGGTGCCGAGGCCGAACAGCACGGGGTTGTAGACCCCGTGGACACGGTAATACTGCTTGATGAAGCCGCGGTTGCGCATGATGTAGTAGCGGTAGGCGTTGCTCGACGCGTTCATGTGGCGGATGCCCATGTCCCACTGCTTGATCTCACGGGTGCGACGCAGCACGAATTCGTCGACGATCACCGCGGTGGTCAGACGCGAGGCCAGCCACCCGTACATCTGGTCATCCCAGTAGATGAAGAACCGGGGGTCGGGCAATCCGATCTGCTGCACGATCGAGCGGTGGATGAACATGCCCTCGAAGCATCCGCTGTTCATCTCCTTGTATCCGGTCTCGTCGAAGCCCGACGGGGCGAACGGGATCGGGATGCCCATGCGCTCGGCGATGCGGTACTGCCAGTAGAACTCGCTGCCGTCGTAGTCGAAGCGGCGTCCCTGGATGCTCTTGAACCGGCTGCTCCAGGCGCCCATCTTCGCGAGACCCTCGGTGAGGACCTCGACGTCGTCGTCCATCATCCAGATCCACTCGGAGCCGAGTTCGTACGCGGTGCGCATGCCCTCGCTGAAGCCGCCGGAGCCGCCGGTGTTGGTGTCCAGTCGTCGGTACACGATCTCGGTGCCGATGTCGTCGCGGAACGACTCGACCACGTCGGTCGTGTCGTCGGACGAGGCGTTGTCGATGATCACGACGCGCCCCGGTTTGGGGTCCATCGCGGTGATGCTGGTCAGCAGGCCCGAGAGAAGGTGGGAGCGGTTGAAGGTGACGACGACGATCGTCGCGGACTTCGGGTCGAATGCAGCGGGAGCCGCGGTCATGCCTTCTCCTCGAAGATCTTCTGCCAGGACTGGGGGGAGACGAGATCGGGGAGCGCCTGCCGATACTGCTTCTGCAGCTCGGGCCAGCGGCGGCGCAGTTCGGCGTGCAGCCGCAGCGTCTCTCGCAGCATCCGGCGGTACTTCGCGCGGTCACGCGTGTAGATGTTCTTGCCTGACCCGTCGGCGGCGCTCACGAGGGCGCTGTCGAAGGCGGGGACGCGCCACCAGTGCGCATCCTCCTTGCCGAACTCCACCTCGGGCTGGGCGACGTTGGCAGGATTCGGACGGTGCAGGAAGTGCGACGCGAGCGTGGCGAGGGTGAACCAGCGCAGCCGGAGGCCCTTCGGGTTGTCCAGATCGTTCTTGTCCAGCTGCTTGTACACCTGACGCCCGCGCCGCGAGTGCAGCACCGTCGACGGGTCGCGATGCACGACGGTCTCCGGGAAGTCCGCGGCGAGGGCGCGCGCTGCGGGCATCGCGGTGGCGAGGTCTCGGCGCAGGTGCTCCGGACCGGAGAGCACATCCTTCAGCGCCCTGGCGCGAAGGGCAGCCGGGTAATACTGCATCATCATGAGGTGCTTGAGGTCGACGCGTCGGCTGTGCACGATGAGGCGACCCCCACGGGGGGCGTTGGAATGCAGCAAGCCCGCGACGATGCGGTTGCGCGCGTGGAAATACGCCTGCCAGTCGATCGTGTCGTCCTTGTTGACCCAGGCGACGTGCCAGAGCGCGACTCCCGGCATCGACACGGTCGGGAAACCCGCTTCTCCGGCGCGCAGGCAGAACTCGGCGTCGTCCCACTTGATGAAGGCCGGAAGCGACAGACCGACCTTCCGGACGGCGTCGAGCGGGATCAGGCACATCCACCAGCCGTTGTAGTCGGCATCCATGCGCATGTGCAGGAGAGTGGACTGACGGAGGTTCGAGACGCCGAAGTCGTGCGGCATCTTCTCCTGATAGAGGTTGCGCCACATGAAGGGGCCCTCGTCGACGACCTCGGCCCAGCCGTGCAGCTTGGGGCGATCGAGCAGGTCGAACATGTGCCCGCCGACGAGCAGCGGACTGGTCGCGTACTGACCGAACACGATCGAACGGCGCAGCGATTCGGGTTCGAGCCGCACGTCGTCGTCGAGGAGCTGGACGAAGTCGCTCTCCGGACGCTGCAGCGCCTCATGCATGGCACGGGCGAATCCGCCGGAGCCGCCAAGGTTGTCCTGCCGGATCACCTGCAGAGTCTCCCCGAGACTCGCGGCGACGTCGTCGTAGCCGTCCTGGTCGGCGACGAGCCGGTTGCCCTGGTCGACCAGGAAGATCCGGTCGACGAACTCCAGTGCGTCGGGGGATGCGGCCAGCGCGCGCAGCGTCTCGACGCAGTAGTCGGGCTTGTTGTAGGTCGTGATGCCGAGCGAGGCCTTGCCGGTCCGCGCGGGCTCCTGCTCTGTGGTCCATACGGCGCCCTCGAGCACGGCCGGCTTCTCGTCGGCGACGATGTCGAACCAGATCCACCCGCCGTCGCTGTACTGCGTGAGCTCGAGGTCGAAGGACGTCGATGACTCGCCGGTCACCTCGCGGGTGGCGACGCGCTGGCGGACGCCCGACCCGTTGGAGCGGTAGACCAGGATGGTGGCGGGTCCTGTGGTCCGCACGGTGAGCCGCACGTCGCGCACGCTCGTCCAGTGCTGCCAGTAGGAGGCGGGGAACGCGTTGAAGTAGGTCCCGAGCGAGACGCGACGCCCTGCCACGATGCGTGCGCGGTGGCGTCCGAGGATGTTTCCGAGGTGCGCACGATTGGACACGCGCACGGGCTCGTTCTCGATCACCGACCACGTCTCCGGGTCGGCGTAGAGGGGGAGCAGATCGGGGTCGCGATCAAGTGGGAAGACGACGTTCTGAAGGACGTGAGCCACTGGGAGGTTCTCCGATGTTGATGCCACAGGCCGCCGTCGGAGGACGGCGCGGGATTCGACGAGCAGTGAGTAGCCTACCGTCGATGACCTCTGGATCTGCGGAGAGCCTCCCGCCGGGCGACGAGACGCACTGGCTAGACTGACCGCGATGAAGGTACTGATCACCGGCGGTGCCGGCTACATTGGCGCGACTGTCGCGACGGCATGCATCGAGGCAGGGATCGAGGTCGTGATCCTCGACGATCTCTCCACCGGGCTCAAGGCCTTCGGCGAGGGGCGCGATCTCTACATCGGCGACATCGCCGACCGTGCCGTGCTCGACACGCTGCTGGCCGATCACCCCGACATCGACGCGGTCATCCATTGCGCCGCGCGGATCGTTGTCCCGGAATCCGTCGCGGACCCGCTCGGGTATTACGACGCGAACGTCGGCAAGACGATCACGCTCCTGCAGGGGCTGCGCGACGCGGGGATCCCCCGGATCGTGTTCAGCTCCTCGGCGGCGGTGTATGCGGGCGAGTCCGGCGAAGGCGTGGACGAACACGGCAGCCTCGCGCCGGCGAGCCCGTACGCGGCGACCAAGGCCATGATCGAGCAGATCCTCGACGACTCCGCGAGAGCGGGGGACTTCCGTGCCATCGCGCTGCGCTACTTCAATCCGATCGGAGCGGACCCGCGGCTGCGCACCGGGTTGCAGAACCCGACCCCCTCGCACGCCCTGGGCCGGATCATGCAGGCACGCGCGTCCGGGGAGCCGTTCACGATCACCGGCACCGACTGGGCGACGCGGGACGGGACGGGGCTTCGGGACTACATCCACGTCTGGGATCTGGCTCTCGCGCATGTCGCGGCAGTGCAGAGGTTCGACCAGGTCGCAACCCCTGACGCGCCCTCTCAGGTGATCAACCTCGGCACAGGAGCCGGGGTGACGGTTCGCGAACTCATCAGCGCCTTCGAGCGCGTCACCGGAGAGCCGCTCCCCGTGGTCGAGGCCGCCCGCCGCCCGGGTGACCAGGCGGGCGCGTACGCGATCGTCGACCGCGCGGCCGATGTGCTCGCCTGGCGTGCGGAACGCTCGGTGGACGACGGCGTGCGCGACGCGATCGCGTGGGCGGAGAAGCTGCGCTCGCTGGGCTGACGCCTCCCCGAGCGCGCGCCACTACTGCTGTGGGCGGAGTGTCGGGATCGCCCCGGTGTGCGCGGCATCGATGTTCTCGCGCCACGACCGCGACTGCCCGGCGCGCAGCGCGCAGAGAACCAGCATGAACCACCCCGCACCGACCAGGGTGAAGCTCTCGAACATCGAGTCGACGGCGAGGGTGACGAGCATGATCGGTGTCCAGGCGTAGACGACGGACCGCCGAGCGCTCGCCACCAGCCACGACCGGATCAGGGCCACTCCACCGAGCAGCAGGAACAGCACCAGCCCTGCCCAGCCGAGCTGGAGGAGCACGTCGAAGAACGCGTTCAACGCGCTCTGGTGGTGGTCGTCGAGCTGGAAGTTGATGAACGTGAACGGGTATTCGCCGCGGGCCCAATCGCCGAACCATCCCCACCCCTGGATCGGCTTCAGGGCGACGAAGTCGAGGATCGTGTTCCACAGCGACGCCCGGATCGAGAAGTCGGACCCGGCGTCGAGCAGCGCGATGATCTGGTGGCGGAACGCGAAGGCGATCACGAGAGCGAGCGCGACCAGGGCTCCGAGCATCCACTGGACGACGTTGCGCCGGTGCGGCGCGGTGTGCCGCACGATCGTGAGGGCGAGCGTGACGATGCCGACGGCGACGGCGAGCACGAGCACGGTGGGGGAGGCGGAGAGGAATGCCAGCGCCCCGGCGAGCCCGATCGAGACGACGGCGAGCGGCGGATCCACGGACTGCGTGCGCCACTCGATCACGAACGTGATGAGCGCGATGACTGCGATGAATCCCATCATGTTACGGCTGCCGAACAGGCCCTGGATCGGACCGCCCTCCGCCAGATCGCCCTGGATGGAGAGGAACGTGAAGGGGACGTCGAGCAGGATGCCCGAGAGGATCTCGAGTCCGAGCGAGGCGCCGAGGAGGACGCGCAGCGTGTCGCCGATCGCACGTACGGTCTGCAGCGTGTCACGGATATGGCCGATCGTGATCGCCAGGAAGGCGAATCCGAACAGGGACATCCACCCGAAGAACGTGTCGGAGCGATCCGTCGTCCACACCAGGCTCACCAGCGCCCAGCCGAGGAAGGCGAAGAGAGACGAGGGAGCGATCCTCAGCGGAGAGAGCTCTTCGCGACGGACCCAGAGGATCGCGGCGCCCAGGACGCACAGCACGGTGATGACGGCGGCCAGTGTGACGCCCGAGGCCATCCGCTCGATCGCGAAGGAGCCGAAGACCGCGGTCAGAGCGGCGAGGGTGAAGGCCCGCGCGAACTCCGCCGAGCCGAGGAGGCGCACGAGAGGACGCGCCGACGTCACGGCACCCGCCGTTGCCGCGTGCCGCGTTCGAACACGAGGTCCCGCTCTCCGACGCCCACGAGCGGCACGGACTTGAGCTTGAACGACAGCAGGACCACGAGCATCCACCCCCACAGCATGATCGGGGTCGATTCGGAGAACCCCTGCACGAGCAGCACCACCGTGAAGAGGCTGGGGAGCAGGGTCAGCGGCGAGAAGGGGCGCCCGGCATCGAGGTCCCATCGCGGGCGGTCGACGGCGAAGAACCAGGACCGCCAGAGCATGCTCAGGTAGGCGACGCCCATCAGGACCACCCCGACGACGCCGAGTTGGAACAGCACGTCGAGCCACATGTTGTGGGCGTGGAAGACCGTGATGTCGTGGTCGGTGATCCAGCGGTCGAACGCAGGATCGGTCGGGATCCACGGGCTGGAGAAGCCGTTGCCGAAGATCGGGTGATCTCTCACACGCTCGAGGACCTTGGCCCAGATCAGGTCGGATCTGCCGGTCAGGTCGGAGCTGCGCCCCACGAGACCGAGCAGCTGGTCACGCAGCAGCCACGCGGCGGCCGCCGCCACGGAGGTGCCGCCGATCGCGATCACGTAGATGCGGGTTCGCGCACCGGGAGTGCGCGCCCGTCGCATCAGCAGTGCGACCACGAGGACCACGAGCGACGCTGCGGCGCACGCGAGCGCGGTGACCGAGGACGTGCGGAACAGGAAGTATGCCGCGAGAAGCATCCACAGTGCGAGTGTGGTGCGCCAGCGAGCGCGAGCGGCGAACAGCACACCGAAGGTGATGATCGCGAACAGGGAGATGATCGCCAGCAGGTTCGCATTGCCCACGATGCCCTGGATGCGTCCACCGTCGAACAGGTTGTCGCGCACCCAGTACCACTGCGGGTCGATCTCGCCGTCCGGCAGCGTCACGAAGTTCGGCAGCAGCGGTCCGTGCAGCACGAGGGAGACCCACAGTTCGATCGCCAGCGAGAGGCCGAGGATCCACTTGAAGGCGGAGGACAGCGCCCGCACGATCTCGTGCCACGTGAGCACGTGCGCGATGAACAGGCCGTTCACGGTGACCGCCGCGAGCAGGACCCAGGTGATGAGGGTCGGCCCGCGCCACTGGGACCAGGCGACCGACAGGAGGGCGAAGGCGACATAGCCGACAGCCGTCCACGGAAGGCGTCGCCAGCGGAACGCCTGCGGTCTGTTGCGAGTGAGCATCGGGACGCCGATGCCGATCGTCGCGAGGGTGAACACGACGAGGACGACGGCGGCCCCCTCGATGCCGAGGAGGTTGTACACGGCGCTGTGCGCGAACGTCGCGATGAGGACGAGGATCACGTAACCGCGCAGCAGGAGATGCCCCGTCGACTCGCGCTCCGGCGCCGAGGGCGGGGCTGTCACCGGGTGCTTGGTGTACTGGGCCATCGCGTTCAGGCTACCGCGCCGCGCTCCCGGCATCCCTGAACGCCGCAGCGCGGCTCTACGCTGGGGGACATGCTGCTGAGCCTGACGAATGAGCCCCGCGACTACGCCTGGGGCTCCGCCTCCCTCCTGGCCTCCCTCGAAGGGCGTGCGCCCACCGGTGCACCCGAAGCCGAGGTGTGGTTCGGAGACCATCCGGGTGACCCCGCCGATGTGGTGGGAGGCGGCACGCTCGACCAGGTCACCGGTGGCTCCCTCCCGTACCTTTTTGAAGCTGCTCGCCGCGGCGCGGCCGCTCGATCCAGGTGCACCCGACGATCGCACAGGCACGGGCGGGGTGGGAGCGCGAACTCGGGCTCCCCGCGGACGACCCGCAGCGCAACTATCGCGATGACAACCACAAGCCGGAGCTCATCGTCGCCCTCAGCGAGAGGTTCGAGTCTCTGAGCGGTCTGCGGCCGATCGACCGCACCGTCGCCCTGCTCGGCCTCCTCGGCAGCGGCGAGGAGTCGCCCAGCTGCGTGCGCGTCTCGAATCCGCCGGCGACCCGCTGCGCGACGCGATCGGATGGCTTCTCGGCGGTGAGGCGCAGCGCGAGGTCGACCAGATCATCGAGGCCGTCGTCGCGGCCGCCGAGCGCGACGACGCGGGGGAGTGGAGTGCGAACCTCCGCGCGATCGCGGATGTGGCGAAGACCTATCCGCGCGATCCCGGGGTCGTCGTCGCCCTGCTCATGAACCATGTCGTGCTGCGTCGCGGCGATGGTCTCTTCCTGCGTGCCGGTCTGCTGCACGCGTACCTCTCCGGGCTCGGCGTCGAGATCATGGCCGCGAGCGACAACGTCCTGCGCGGCGGCCTCACCCCGAAGCGCATCGACGTGCCGGAGCTCCTCGCCATCCTCGACACGTCTCCCGGTGAGGTGCCGGTGCTGCGGCCTGCGGCAGGGGAGGTCGTCACCGAGTACCCCGTTCCGGTGCCGGACTTCGCGTTGACGCGCATCACGCTCGACGGCGATCCGGTGGTGATCGAGGTCGCCGGACCGACGATGGTCCTCGCCACCGCAGGCTCCGTCGTCGTCACGTCGGCGACGGGGAGGAGTTGGCGCTCGCGGTCGGGACGACGGGCTTCGCGAGCGCGGACGAATCCGCTCTCACTCTCTCGGGTGTCGGCGAGGCCTTCGTCGCGAGCCCTGGGCGCTGAGCGGGCGCTCCGCGTGGTGTCGCGACACGCCGACGATTCGCCGTGAACCTTCAAGACTCGCTTGAGGGTTTACGATCCGCGACTTGACCGCAGCGAATGACACGGGTGTAATTAGTCATGCGCACGGCCCGCCAGGGGGGCGGATTGAAGGGTTGGAGGTCGAGATGACGGGTTACCGTTCGGAAGTGCCGGAGAACTGGTTCGTCGACCCGGTCAACCTCGGAGTTCCCGGTGTGCGTCGTGCAGACGCCACCGATGATGACAACGCTCTCGCCTGGCAGAGCGATGCGCTCTGCTCGCAGACCGACCCCGAGGCCTTCTTCCCCGAGAAGGGCGGCTCGACCCGCGATGCCAAGCGCATCTGCACCACGTGCGACGTGCGCAGCGAATGCCTCGAGTACGCGCTCAACAACGACGAGCGGTTCGGCATCTGGGGCGGACTCTCCGAGCGCGAGCGTCGTAAGCTCAAGCGCCGCGCGAGCTGACGCTCCCGTCGGGTTTCTGTAGGGATCCGGCCGACGTGACGTCGCGCGGTGAACGCGCTCGCGCCGAGGGCCTCCGTGCGACCCGGATCCCGCGGCTTCGCGGGCGCGCCGCGTCCACTGCTCCGGCCCCACGCGGAGCGCGCATAGGCTGACGACGTCATGCCAGCCCGTGTTCACGCCATCATCGTCGCGCGCCCCGGATCCTCTTCCCGCGCGCAGCTCCTCCGCACTCTCGAAGCACTGCGCTCCCAGACCGCCCCCGTCGATGCGGTGACTCTCGTGATGTGCGGCGATGCCTCGTCTGCGCGGGAGAGCGAAGCCGTCGCCGCGACCGTCGAGGGCATCATCGAGGCGCGCGCCACGACGTCCTTCGCCGAGGCGGTCGAACTCGCGCGACCCCGGGTGTCCGAAGGGTCCGCGATCTGGTTGCTGGCCCAGGACACGGCGCCCCATCCTCGCGCCCTCGAGCGACTTCGCGGCATGTTGGAGCGCTCGCCCTCCGCGGCTGTCATCGCGCCCAAGCTGGTCGCGACAGACAACGACAGGGAGATCGTGTCGCTCGGGGTCAGCATGACCGCGCTGGGTCGCTCGGTCGAGCTCGCCGCGGGAGAACTCGACCAGGGACAGCACGATCGGATGGACGACGCGCTCGGATCCGACATCCGCGGCATCCTCATCCGTGGTGAGGTCCGAGACGCGCTGCGCCCCGATCCGGCGCTCGCGGGAGCCGACGAGGGGCTCGACCTCGGCGTGCGCGCGCGCCTGGGGGGAGGCCGCGTCGTCCTCGCGCCGAGTGCGAGGATCTCCGTGGCGCCCGATGGCCCCGCCGCCTTGCCCTCGGGCAGATTCCGTCGCGCCTACGTCACCCGGCTCGCGCAACTGCACCGTCGTCTGGCCTATGCGCCGGCGGTCGCTGTGCCTTTCCACTGGCTGAGTCTGCTTCCTCTCGCTCTCTGGCGCTCCGCCGCCGACCTCATCGGCAAGCGGCCGGAAGCCGTCCTGCCGGAATGGGGCGCGGCGCTGACCGCGATGCTCCGGATCGGGGCGATCACGCGGTCGCGGTCTCGTATCCGTGCGTTCCGCTCGTCCAGCTGGGCGAGCATCGCACCATTGCGCGTGACCTCCTCGGATCTGCGGCGACGCCTCGACGACGGTCATGGGAGCGAGGGCGGCGCCGTGAGCGAGCTCCGCTTCTTCTCCGGGGTGGTGCATGGGTCGTGCTCGCGGCTCTCGTGGTCAGCATCGCCTCTTTCACGACGCTGCTGGCCTGGCCTGCGCTCGGCGGCGGGGGACTGCTGCCGCTGCGGCAGACCGTCGCAGCGCTGTGGAGCGACGCGGCGTGGGGGTGCGTGGAACCGCGGTCGACCTCATCGGTCCCGCCGATCCGTTCGCCGCTGTCGTCGCGGTGCTCGGCACCCTGTGGCCGGGCGCTCCGTCGTTCGCGATGGTTCTGCTGTGGGTCCTCGCCCTTCCTCTCGCCGTGCTCGGCGGGTGGTTCGCCGCGACCAGGGTGACCGACCGATCGGGGCTGCGGATCTTCGCCGGTGTCGCGTGGGCCCTCGCGCCCACATTCCTGACGGCGCTGGTCGACGGACGCCCGACGGCTGTCCTGGTCCATCTGCTGTTGCCATGGCTGTTCCACAGCGCGGTGGTGGCGCACCGTTCCTGGGGTGCGGCCGGGAGCGCCTCGCTCCTGCTCGCCGCCGTCAGCGCGTGCGCACCGTCCTTGGTGCCCGCTCTCGTGCTGCTCTGGGTGGTGGCGATGGGCATCGTGCTCGGTACCGCACAGTTCCGCGGGGCGGCACGGCTGTTGTGGGTGCCCGTGCCGACGGCCGCCCTCTTCGCTCCTCTCGTGTTCTGGCAGCTCGCGCACGGGACGCCTCTGGCGCTGCTCGGTGATCCAGGGTCGATCTGGGTCGGGCCGCAGGCTGCAGCGGACACGGCAGGTCGTCTGGCGCTCGCCACGGGCTTCCCGACCACGGATCTCGCCGGCTGGATGTCGCTGCTTCCCGCCCCGATCGCCGCCTGGGCACCGCTGCTGTGCGCGCCGATCGCCCTCCTCGCCCTCGGCGCGGCGGTCGCCCCGCGATGGCGCGCCGGGATCACGCTCCTCGTCGTCGCGCTCGCAGGTCTCGCGACCGCTTTCCTCGCCGTCGGGATCACCGTGAGCTTCGCCCAGGGCATCGGAGTGGCGATCTGGCCCGGTGCCGGACTCAGCCTGGCCTGGGCGGGGCTGGTGGGGGCCGCGCTCGTCACGCTGGACACGGCGATCACGCTTCCCCGGCTGCGCGCCCTCGCGACGGTCGTCGCTGCCGTCGCCCTCGGGATCTGCGCGGTTCCCGCACTCACCGCGTTCCACACCGAGCGCTCCGTCCTCGCGAACGGACCGGAGTCGACCCTTCCCGCTTACGTCGCGGCCCAGGCCGCCGGCGACCGTGACATCGCCACGCTCGTGCTGACCCCGCAGAACGACGGCGGTCTCGCGGTCGAGGCCGTCTGGGGCGCGAGCGAGACGCTCGGGTCGCAGTCGACCATGATCTCGACGGCGGTCGAGCCGCAGGGCGCCGACATCTCGACTCTGGCGGTCGACCTCCTGTCGGCCCGCGACTTCGATGCGCCGGGCGAACTCGCCGCGGCCGGGATCAGCTACGTGCTGGTGGCGCAGATCCCCGGCGGCGAAGCGGACAAGGCCCGCACCCTCCGCACCGCGGCGATCGCATCGATCGATCAGCGTCCTGGACTCGTTCATGCGGGAACGACCGATCGCGGCGTCCTGTGGCGGCTCGAGGCCGACGTCGACGTCGCCGGTCCGGCGAGCCTCACGAATGCGCAGCAGGGCACCGCTCGTCTCGTGATCACCATCCAGCTGATGGCGGTGCTGGCAGCATTGCTGCTGTCCATTCCGACGCGTGCCTCGCGGCGCGCGGCGCGGGCCCGATCACGCATCGTCGGCCGGGCCCCCGACGAGCCCCTCGTCCTGCCACGGCATGCGGAGGACAGGGCGACGCTCGACGAGGAGGCCCCTGTGGGTGCTGTCGACGATCCGCAGGACGAGGCGGCTCTGAACGACGAGGCGCTCGCACCGATCGCCGAACCTGTCGATGAGGAGCCGTCCGACCCGGAGGAGTCGTCACCGCCATCGGACGATGTCGACGAACCGAAGCCGACCACCGTGGAGGATGACCGATGAGCGGCTCTCGCGCATTCCGCGTCGCGGCGACCGGGGCTCGCGTCGTGACGGGACTCGTCGTGATCGCCGCGTGCGTCGTCGGCGTCACGGCCGCGGTGCATGCACCGTGGCCGATCATCGGCCACGACCCGGCTCAGGTCGAGGTGACCCCGCTCCCTGGCGACAACATCGTGGTGTGCAACGGTGACATGCGTGCGCTCGGACGTGACGCGGCAGATCCTTTGAGCATGGTCTCGGCCGGGCGGCCGGGCATCACCATCGGGGGAACCTCGGGAGATCCGTCCTCCGAACAGCTGGCGGTGCCGGATCTGCCCGGTGCCGGAGAGGTGAGCGTGTTCACCGGGGCGGTGGAGGGGCGTTCCGCGCCGTTGATCGCCGCGTCCGAGTCGGCGACGCTCGCGGCCGATGACCTCGCCGGGTACGCCGCGGCGGCATGCGGCACGCCGCGGCTCGACTCGTGGCTCGTGGGTGGCAGCACGGACACCGGCACCGAGGACATCGTGATCCTGACCAATGCCGCAGAGGTTCCGTCGACCGTGACGCTGACGGTGTACGGCGAGACCCGCGGAACGCGCACCGTCGTGGTTCCCGCACGGACCCAGGCTGCGCTTCCGCTGACCTCCGTCGCCGCGGGCACCGCCGCCCCGGTCGTCCGCGTCGAGGCCGCCGGTGCTCCGGTGCGCGCCGTGCTCCAGTCGTCGCTCGTGCAGGTCCTCGACCCGGCCGGGATCGACCTGCAGGATGCGGTGCCCGGTCCACAGCAGCGGCTCGTGCTCTCCGGGGTGCAGGTGTTCGCCGCGAACGGGGACGACGCGGAGATGGCTGTCCTGCGAGTGCTGTCCCCTGGGGCCGACGCCCGCGTGCAGGTCAGGGTCACACCCGAAGGTTCATCGAGCGCCGTCGACGAGTTCACCGTTCCGCTCGAGCCCGACATGCCGGCCCAGGTGTCGCTCAGCGGCCTCGAACCCGGGGCGTACACAGTCGATGTCGTGGCCGATGCGCCGGTCGTGGCGGCTCTGCGCCAGCAGGACGGGTTCGGTCAAGGGTCCGATTTCGCATGGATCACACCGGCTCAGGAGATCGACGACGACGTCCTCTTCGCGGTGCCAGCGGGTCCCTCACCCCGGGTCCAGGTGGTCAACGCATCGGACCAGGACGCGACGGTGACGCTCGAGGCCCTGGACAGCGGACAGCCGGAGGAGGTCACTGTGGCGGCGGGGCAGAGCGTGGGGCTCGAGGTCAGTGCCCGTGAGACGTATCTGCTGCGCGCCACGGGGCCGGTCCACGCCGCCGTGACCCTCACCGGTCCTGGTGCGCTCGCGGTGCTGCCCCTGCAGGCGAACGCGGGTGTCGAGAAGGCGATCGCCGTCTACCCCTGAGCGTGCTCCGGCTTCCGCGTGGACAGCGGACGGTGGTCAATGCTCGTGACCGAGATCCCACGGCTCGCGGCCGACGTACTCGGCCGCCGCGCGGAACACGGCGCTCTCGATCGCCATCCGGCGGTGCGCGGCGTCGTCGTGCCCCGGGGAGCAACCGTTCGATCGGAAGGCGGAAGAGCACGATGCGCCCGCGTTCCCGATCGAGATACCAGCGCGGGACTTCTTCGGTCGCGTCGAAACCGGGGATCGCGCCGATCTCGAAGCGGACGTCCTGCAGCTCCGGCCACGTTCCACGGAGGAACTCGACGGCCGTGCTCACGGTCAGGTCGAAACGATCGATGCGTCCGTCCAGCGGCGCGAGCGGAGCCGGACGACCTCGCTCCGGCCGAGCCGTCCATGGCGTCCGTGTCGTGCACCGCGCCGTGGGGCGGCGGAGGCATGGGCGGCGCGACGACGGGGCATGACGAAAGTCTAGGCGGTGCCCGCGTGCGCGGCGCGGCATCCCGATCGGGGGACTCCAGGGACGTACTCTGACGGAGATGGACGGACGACTGTGCTCGAAGGTCGGCTGCGCGCGAGAAGCCGTGGCCACCCTCACCTACGACTATGGGGACCAGATGGCGGCGCTCGGTCCGCTGGGCGCCGCGAACGATCCCCAGGCCCATGACCTGTGCTCACCGCATGCCGACCGACTCTCGGTGCCGGCCGGGTGGCTCGTCGTGCGCCACGAAGCCCTTCGCGCCTGAGCATCACGCGTCGGACACACACGCGAGTCCGGCTGCGGCGTGATGGAAGAATGGGGAGATGCCTGAGCTCGAGTACCGCGTCGCCGATCTGTCCCTCGCCGAATCCGGCCGCCATCAGCTGCGGCTCGCCGAGAACGAGATGCCGGGACTCATGGCACTGCGCGAGGAGTTCGGGGCGACCCAGCCCCTGAAGGGTGCCAGGATCGCGGGATCCCTGCACATGACCGTGCAGACCGCCGTGCTGATCGAGACCCTCGTCGCGCTCGGAGCCGAGGTTCGCTGGGCGAGCTGCAACATCTTCTCGACCCAGGACGAAGCAGCCGCTGCGGTCGTGGTCGGCCCTCGAGGGACGGTCGACGCCCCGGCGGGCGTGCCCGTCTTCGCGTGGAAGGGCGAGACGCTCGAAGAGTACTGGGCATGCACCGAGCGGATCTTCGACTGGTCGGCATCGGGCGTCGACGGCCCCAACCTGATCCTCGACGACGGCGGCGATGCGACCCTGCTCGTGCACAAGGGCGTCGAGTTCGAGAAGGCCGGAGTCGTCCCCGACACCGCCGAGGCGGACTCGCACGAGTACGGGATCATCCTCGACGTCCTCCGCCGCTCGCTCACCTCGTCCTCCGACCGCTGGTCGAAGCTCGCCGAGGGTCTGATCGGCGTGACCGAGGAGACGACCACCGGCGTGCACCGGCTGTACGAGCTCGCCGCAGCAGGCGAACTGCTGTTCCCGGCGATCAACGTCAACGACTCGGTCACCAAGAGCAAGTTCGACAACAAGTACGGCATCCGGCACTCGCTTCCCGACGGGCTCAACCGCGCGACGGATGTGCTCATCGGCGGCAAGGTCGCTTTCGTCTGCGGCTACGGCGACGTGGGCAAGGGTGCGGCCGAAGCCCTGCGGGGTCAAGGCGCGCGTGATCGTGAGCGAGGTCGACCCGATCTGCGCCCTCCAGGCGGCGATGGATGGGTTCCAGGTGGCGCGCCTGATCGACGTCGCGGGCGCGGTCGACATCGTGGTCACCGGAACGGGCAACCGTGACGTCGTCACGACCGAGCACCTCCAGGCGCTGAAGCACCTCGCGATCGTCGCCAACGTCGGCCACTTCGACAACGAGATCGACATGGCGGGCCTCGAGGCGCTGGAGGGCGTCGAGAAGGTCGAGATCAAGCCGCAGGTCCACGAATGGCGGATGCCGACCGGACGCAGCGTCCTGGTGCTCAGCGAGGGTCGACTGATGAACCTCGGCAACGCGACAGGACACCCGTCCTTCGTCATGAGCGCGTCATTCACGAACCAGGTGCTGGCGCAGCTCGAGCTCTACACGAACATCGAGGCCTACCCGACGGGGGTGTACGTTCTGCCCAAGGCGCTCGACGAGAAGGTCGCGCGCCTGCACCTCGATGCGCTGGGCGTGCAGCTGACCACGCTCACCGACGCGCAGGCGGCGTACATCGGCGTTCCGGTGGAGGGCCCCTACAAGCTCGAGCACTACCGCTACTGACCCGAATCCGGTGCGGTCCGACGGATGATCAGACGCCGATCCGACGGCCCGTGAGCCTCTCGGTCCGACGGTCGGCGTTCTCCAGCGCGTCGCTCGCGCTCTCTGCGCAGCACCGTGATGCCCATGAGCACCTGCTCGGGCGGAACGGGCGGGACCGGTGAGACGAACGGGGTCGCCTCGGTCAGCAGCTCGAGGGCGACGCGCGCGGGGCATCGGGGAGCATGCGTGGTGCGCTCACCAGGAACTGCGAGATGCGACGAGCGAGTCGATCCGGCATCCGCGCGACGTCGGCGATCTGAGCCCATCCCGCCAGCGCAGGTGGGAGCACCGGCACGTGCGAGGGGAGAGCGGGCGTGCGGACGCGCTGGCTATAGGTGCCGGCGACGAGATCGCCCAGACGCTGCGATCGCGCGTTGAACGCCCCGGTGAGCACCGCGAGACCGCCGAAGGTCATGTAGATCTCCAGCACCCCGAGGAGGGCCCGGATGAACGCGTGTCGGAATCCTGCGGCACCTCCGTCGACGCGGACGATGCGGCCGCCGACGGCGAGCTTCCCCAGGCTGCGGCCCTTCAGCGCCACCTCCATCGTGATCGGCAGCACCACGAAGCTCACGACGAGCGCTGCGACCGTCGCGATGCGGTCGGTGGCCTCATCCAGCACACCGGCATCGAGGAGCCAGATGCGGAGGAAGAGCCACAGGATGAACACCGCGTAGCCGACGATCATGTCGATCGCGGCGCCGAGCGCTCGCAGCAGGAAGCCGACCGGTTGCACGTCGATCGCGACGGCTTCGCCGGAGAGCACCTCGTCGGAGACGTCGATCGGGACGGACATGAGTACAGTAAATCAGGTGGATGCCGATGCGCTGACCGATGCACGCCGCACCGAATGGGAGCGGCTCGAGGAGCTCAGCCGTGCGCGCCTCGACGGTGCAGGAGTCGACGAGCTGATCGTGCGTTATCGCGCAGCCTCGGCCGACCTCGCGGAGCTGAAGACGTCGGTGGGCGACACCCCGCAGGGGGCGTATCTCTCGACGATCCTGGTCCGCGCCAGACTGCGCCTGACCGGAGCTTCCGACAGCATCCTGACCCAGACCGCGCGATTCTTCCGGCTGCAGCTGCCCGCCGCTCTCTATCGCCTGCGGTGGACGACCCTGGTCATCGCGGTCGCCTTCGTCGCGATCGCCGTCGGTACCGCAGCCTGGATCGCGGGCGACCCGGCACTCGTGGCGACCCTCGGCCCGCCCGACGCGCTCGAGCAGTACGCGGACGAGAGCTTCACGGGGTATTACACCGAGAACCCCGCTGCGACGTTCATGGGCATGGTCTGGACCAACAATGCGTGGATCGCGATGCAGTGCGTGCTCTTCGGCGTCACCGGCATCTGGCCGGTGTACATGCTCGTGCAGAACGCCATGGGGATCGGCACCGCCGGCGCGGTGATGGCGGCGCATGACAAGGCGGACGTCATGGTGCTGTACATCCTCCCCCACGGCATGTTGGAGATGACCTGCATCTTCGTCGCCGCGGCTGCGGGACTGCACGTGTTCTGGGCCTGGGTGGCTCCCGGCCGCCGTTCGCGTGGTGAGGCCCTCGCAGAACAGGGAAGGGCGCTCGCCACCGTCGCGATCGGGTTGGTGTTCGCTCTGCTCCTCGCGGGCCTCGTGGAGGGTTTCGTCACGGGCTGGGCCCTGCCGTGGCCGGTGAAGATCGGGATCGGTGCCGGAGCGCTCGCGGTGTTCCTCATCTACATGCTCGTCGTCGGAGGCAGGGCGCACCGGCAGGGCGAGACCGGCGACCTGGTCGAGTACGAGGCGGGCACCCCGCGCCTCGTCGCGGGGTGAGCCTCTTCCTCCACCGCACCTGCGCCCGGTGGCCCCGCGCAGATGTCGGCGCGGGGCGACCGCGATCAGAGCCGTCCTGCGGCCTTGAGCTCGAGGTAGCGGTCGGCGATGCGCGGCGGGAGGTCGTCCGGGTCGGCGGATATCGCCTCGCCTCCGGCGCGCAGGATCGCTTCGGCGACGTTCTCCGCATCGCGCAGAGTCCGCTCGGCGGCTGCGGCGAGATACACGTCTTCGCGGGAGTCGCGTCGGCGGGCGATGGAGGCGATCCCGCCGTCCGTCACAGATCCGACCAGCACCGTGGTCGCGCGGGAGGCGTCGGGGGAACGCTCCGAGGAAACCTCTGGCCGACTCGGCCGCGTCCTGCGCCGTGAGCACGACGATCAGCGAAGGCCGCGTCGTCAGGGTGCGCACCGACGCGAACGCGCCGTGCCAATCCGTGTCCACCAGGCGGGCGTGCACGGGCGCCATCGCATCGCTCATCGCCGGAAGGAGCGCCGCACCGTCGACGCCGGTCACTCGACCGCGCACCACGCGGTCGTACATCAGCAGGTGCACGTGGTCTCCGGCACGGGAGGCGAGTGCGGCGAGCAGGAGAGCGGCCTCGAGCGACGCATCGACGCGGGTCCCGTCACCGACACGTGCAGCCGCGGTGCGCCCGGTGTCGATGATGATCACCACGTGCCGGTCGCGTTCCGGCCGCCACGTCCGCAGCATCGTCGTCCCCGCGCGCGCCGTGGCCCGCCAGTCGATCGAGCGCACGTCGTCGCCGCGCACGTACTCGCGGAGCGAGTCGAACTCGGTCCCCTGGCCGCGCACCTGGATGCTGGTGTTGCCGTCGAGCTCCCGCAGCCGGGCGAGACGCGACGGCAGGTGCTTGCGGGAGGAGAATGCGGGAAGCACCCGGATCGCTCCGCGGACGGAGTGCGTGGCCTGACGACCGGCGATGCCGAGAGGTCCACGCGAGCGGATCATCACGAACTCGCTGACCAGTTCGCCGCGGCGGCGGGGAGAAGCGGTATCTCCACGCGGCCGCGTTCGCCCGACGGCACGTGCAGTTGCTGTCGCTCGGTGGGCGCACCCGCCGTCGGCTGCCAGGCGTCCCTGAGCACCGCATGGAGCACCCTGGTCCCGTGGTTGTGGACGGCGACGCTCACGGGGACCCGCTCGCCCAGGCGCGCGCTTCGGCACCCGGCGGCTCACGGTCACAGAGCGAGGGCTGGCGGCGAGCACGAGGTCGATCGCGACGAGCACAGCGCACAGGCCGATCCACGCTCCCAGCACGGGGTACGCCGGATACCCCGCGAGTCCGGCGAGGACGAGCGGGACGATTCCGACGGCGAGAGCGACGGCGAGGCGGCCGGTGACGAACACCTAGATCGGAACCCTCGTCTGCTGGACCACGGACGTCAGCACGGCATCGGCGGAGACGCCTTCCATCTGGGCGTCCGGCCGCAACTGGAGGCGATGGCGCCACACGGGAACCAGCATGGTCTGCACATGGTCCGGAGTGACAGCCGACGAGGCGTTGAGCCAGGCCCAGGCTTTCGCCGCCGCGAGGAGCCCGGTCGAGGCACGGGGACTTGCCCCGAGCTCGACCGATGGCGACTGCCGCGTCGCCCTGGCCAGGTCGACGACGTACCCGAGCACGTCGTCGGTCACCTCGACGGCCGCGGAGGCCTGCTGCGCTGCGCGGATCTCCTCCGCCGACACCACGGCCTCGACACCGGTGAGCTCGCGGGGGAGAAGCCCTCGGCGTGTCGGCGGAGCACGGCCACCTCCGCATCGCGCTCGGGCATGCCGACCACGAGCTTCATCAGGAAGCGGTCGAGTTGCGCCTCGGGGAGCGAGTACGTGCCCTCGTGCTCGATCGGGTTCTGCGTCGCGGCGACGAGGAACGGATCCGGCAGGGCGCGACTGACGCCGTCCGCCGACACCTGACGCTCCTCCATCGCCTCGAGCAGTGCTGCTTGCGTCTTCGGCGGCGTCCGGTTGATCTCATCCGCGAGCAGGATGTGCGTGAACACCGGCCCCGCCCGGAAGTCGAACTCGCCGGTGCGGGCGTCGTACACGAGCGAGCCGGTGACGTCCCCCGGCATCAGGTCGGGCGTGAACTGGACGCGCTTGGTGTCGAGTCCGAGAGCGCGCGCGAACGAGCGGACCACCAACGTCTTGGCCACCCCCCGGCACACCCTCCAGGAGCACATGTCCGCGGGCGAGGAGAGACACGAGGAGACCGGTGACGGTTCCGGCCTGACCGACCACCGCCTTGTCGACCTCGGTGCGCACGCGATGCATGGCCTGACGGAGCGCGGCGTCGTCGGCGGTCTGATTCTCGGAGATCACGGGGTTCCCTCGGCTTCTCTGGAATGGATGGACGGGTGTGCGGTACGGATCATTCGTCGCCCCTGGTGGTCCGGGCGCTCGCTTCCACGGCCGCCTCGAGCTCGTCGAGTCGTCGCGCCAGGTCGATCAGCGCGGCATCGTCGGTGGGGAGCGGGCCGGTGAGAAGCGCCTGCAGCGTGCCACGAGGGATCCGGAGCCGGTCTGACGCGGCATCGGCGACCTCATCGGCACCGGAGTGGAGGGCGAGCCCGAGCCGGCGAGCCATGCGTCGTCGCGCGCCGTCCCGGAGCGCGTCCGCGGCATGCGCCGCGTCGGCGGCCTTGGCCGTGAGGCGTGCGCGTCCGTGCATCGTCTCCGGATGCGCGGACGGTCACTGGCAGCGTCTCGGCGACCAGCGGACCGAAGCGCTGGCCGCGCCAGACGGCGGTGGCGATTCCGGCCAGCATCAGCAGGAGGATGGCGGGGGTGACCCAGGGCGGCGTGAGGCTCCCGAGCGTGTCGATGGACTCGCCCTCGATGTCGGAGTCGGCATAGCTCGGCACGTACCAGACGACGCGATCGGTCTGGCCGAGCAGCGCGAGGGCGAGGGCGGCGTTCCCGTCTTCGGCGAGAGGCGTTGCCGAACAGTCTCGTGCCCTCCACGACGACACGGCGGGTGCCGGAACGGTCGTCGACGAGCACGGCCGAGCCTTCGTCGTCGCCGAAGCAGGCCTTCACCTCGGGCTCCGCGGAGAACAGCCGGTCGGCGCGGATCGTCCCGACCTTCGCGAACTCGGGCACGCTGCAGTCGGCGGCGACGGCCGGGAGCGTTCCAGGAGCGCTTTCGCCGATCCCCAGTGCGCTCAGCAGGTGAGTGCTCGTCGACAGGAAGACCACACGGTCGGCGGGCTCCATCAGCTCTTCGAGGGCCTCATCGGTCAGCGTGTACGGATTCGCCATCACGAGTGTGGTGTCGTCGTCGATAGCGTCGCGCGCGTCGGCCCGGGAGCGGTGCACCTCGACCTCGACGCCCTGATCCCGCAGGATCTCCGCGAGGGCGAGGGCGCCGGCGTCGTCGCGACCCTCGGGGTCGAGGGCGCCTCGTCCGCCGGGAGGGCTCGCGGCGACGCGGAGGGCGACGAACGAGACGACGAGCACGAGGATCACCACGATCGTCCAGCCGAGGATGGTCTTCGCCCGGCGGGGCCTGCGCTCCGCGGTCGAAGGAGCGGACGTGCTCTGGGCGCTCTCCGTCGTCGTCACGCCGGGACCGCCTCGGGCCGACGGGCGCGGAGCCGGTCGTCGGTGTCCGCGAGATCGCGGTAGCTCTCCGCGGTGGCCGGATGTCCGAGATAGCGGACGTCGTCGAACAGGACGGCCGCCCGCCGCATCGCGTCCGCCTCATCGGCGAAGACGGTGCTCGCTTCGCGCGCGATCGCCTGCGCGGTCGCTCCGGGCGCCGGGTCGATCAGGTCGCGTTCGAGCAGGCCGCGAGCGAGCGCACGATAGCGGAGGATCGTCGCCAGGTCCCAGTCGCCGTCGCGGGCACTGCGATCGGCGTCGGAGCGGAGCTGGGCGGCCGTGCGGTCGTCGCTCTCACCGAGAAGGTCGGTGCGTGCGCGGCGGACCGCTCGCGAGCTCCGGGGCCTGCCCCAGATGAGCAGAGCGGCGATCAGTGCCGCCGCGATGATGGCGCTCACGACGATGAGCGCCCATGGGCCCACGTTGGCGCCGTTCTCCGAACTGAAGAGATCGGCGAGGAACCGGCCGATGTCACGGGCCACGAGGTCGAACCAGGTCGGTGTGGCGTCGGCGTACTTGGGGTTGGCGAGTTCGTCCTGCGCCCAGCGTCGTGCCTCGTCCCCGTCAGGGACGATCAGGTCGTCGAACCGCAGGATCATGCCGGGTCGTCGCCGCCGGGAGCGGCCCAGGCGCTTTCCGCCGCCGTCGGACCGGGCGCGGTGTCCGACGATGCTGCTGTCGGCGCGGGCGGGGAGGCGGAGGGAACGCCGCGGGCGACGTGCCCTGCGGTGCGGCGGCATGGGGGCTGGGGTGCGAAGGGCTGCCCCGGCCACGGCTGCGTCGGGTGACTCTGCGGGGGGTATCCCTGCGCCACCGGAGGCTGCATCGCGTAGGCGCTCTGGGCGTACCCCTGGGTCATCATCACGTGCTCGGGCACCTGCCGGGGCGGGGGCGCCGAGGACACCGCTCGTGTCGGGTCGACGCGGAACGGATCGCCGAGCTGCTCCTCGGTCCAGCCGAGGTCGCGGCGCTCCACGAAGGCGATGAGCGTCTGATCCAGCCCCTCGTAACGCATCCGGCAGTCCAGGTAGACGAGCGCCGACCCGGTGCTCTGCACCACCAGCGCGATCGCCTGGATCACCAGGAGCAGGATCTGCGGCGCGAGCAGCGTGAGGACGAACCCGATCGCGGCAGTCGGCTCCTCCGCGCCGGTCGGGGCGACGACGGAGCCGAGGAGGCTGCTGAGCAGGGTCACGGGCAAGCTCACGACCTGCATGGCGAGGCCCATGATGAGACTGATGAGGAAGGTCACTCCGAAGGCGACCCAGAAGCGCCCGCGGGTGAGGCGCCACGAGCGGACGAACGCCTCGCGGAAGCGGGCCCGCTCGAGCACGAGGATCGAGGGCACCAGCAGCAGCTTGGTCGTCAGCCACACGCTCAGCGGCACCGCTGCCAATGCGATGAGGATCACGACGAGCACGACGACCCCGATGAGTTCGACGCTGCCGCCCAGACCGCCGGCGACGAACGCGGCGATCACGGCCGCGACGATCGCGAAGATGCCGAAGAGCGCCACGACCGACAGGGAGGCGAAGCCGGCCAGGCGCCAGAACGACGGTGCCATCCTCCGCCACAGCATCCGCAGGGTGGCCTTCACGCCGACCGCCGCGTAGCCGATCTCTGCCGCGACGACGCCCTGCATCATGGCGGTGAATGCGATCGAGGCGAGTCCGACGGCGACCCCGGCGATGATGTTGATCCCGATGGTCCCGGCGAGCACCGCCTCGAAGTCGGGGGATGACGGGGAGACCGTCTCCAGGCGCGAGAACGTCGTGAACAGCACGACCCCCATGACGCCGGCCGTGGCGATGACGACGACCAGCTGGATGGCGACGGCGAAGCCGAAGAGCACCTTCGGGTTATGGCGGAGCGCCGCGAAGGCCTTTCCCAGCAGCATCCCGAACGTCAGCGGATGAAGAGGGATGATCCCCTTCTTCGGGGCGGGCGTCCACGTCTGGCCACTCACAGGCACTCCCTCCATCGTGCGCTCCCATCGTGTCATATCCCGCGCGTGGTGCGCAGACCTGGGGTCGGCGGGACTCGGTGCCATAAGGTAACTGTTATGACCTCACGCATTCTCGTGGTCGACGACGACACAGCGCTCGCCGAGATGATCGGGATCGTGCTGCGCACCGAGGGTTTCGAGCCGGTATTCTGCGCTGACGGTGCGCGAGCTGTCGATGAATGGCGCGCGCAGCGACCGGACCTGGTTCTGCTCGACCTCATGCTGCCCGGGATGGACGGCATCGAGATCTGCACGCGCATCCGCGCCGAATCGGGTGTCCCCATCATCATGCTCACGGCCCGCAGCGACACCGCCGATGTGGTGCGCGGGCTGGAGGTGGGGGCAGATGACTACATGGTCAAGCCCTTCAACCCGAAAGAGCTCGTCGCGCGCATCCGCACCCGTCTCCGTCCTGCCCCGCAGACGACCAGCGAGCAGTTGCGGGTCGGCGATCTCACGGTCGACGTCGATGCGCACGAGGTGCGGCGTGGCACGGCGCCGATCGCGCTCACGCCGCTGGAGTTCCAGCTCCTGGTGGCACTCGCGTCGAAGCCGCAACAGGTGTTCTCCCGCGAGATGCTGCTCGAGCAGGTGTGGGGCTATCACTACAAGGCCGACACCAGGCTGGTGAACGTGCACGTGCAGCGCCTCCGTGCCAAGGTCGAGCTCGACCCGGACAACCCGAAGATCGTGATGACGGTGCGTGGCGTGGGCTATCGGGCCGGGAGCGTCGGCTAGGAGCACGATGGCCGCGACGACTGCGACCACCTCCACGGTCGCTGTCCTGCGCGACTGGCGGAGCTGGCCGACCATGCTCGGCATGCTGTGGCGGCGTTCGCTCCGCTTCCGGACGCTGTCGATCACACTGCTGGCGACCTCGCTGGCGATCTTCATCACGTGCGTGACGATGGCGCTCGTGATCCAGAACGACCTCTTCATCTCGCGCAAGAACGTCGCGCTGGAAGATGCCCGGCGGGCCGTCGACCAGGCCCAACGCATCCTCGACGTCGCGGAGGTCGGCGATGACCCTGCGGCGCTCTCGACGCTCTGGGACAGCATCCGAGACACGCTCGCCCGCACCTCGAGCACCGACCAGCTGGCCGGATACAAGATCGACACCGGAGCGGACGGCGTTCGTCTGAACGGCTTCGAGGCGGGGTTGAACGAGGATCTGCTCAGTCCAGAGCTGCAGCGGCGGGTGGTCGAGCTCGACGATCGCCAGGCCTGGCAGTCCGTGGCCCTGCCGGTGGCGGACGGCGGGGTGGTGCCGGGGATCGTCGTGGGCCAGCAGCTGCAGGTGCCGGAGGCCGGGGCCTTCGAGATCTACTTCGCCTACGATCTCGCCGATGCCGATCAGACGCTCGTGTTCGTGCAGCGCACGCTCTGGATCGCCGGCATCGGGCTGGTGGCGATCGTCGCCGCCATCTCCTGGATCGTGCTGCGCGCGGTCTCGACGCCGATCGTCCAGGCGGCCGAGACGAGTGCACGGCTCGCTGCGGGAGATCTCGGCGTGCGGCTCGAGGTGCACGGAGAGGACGAGCTGGCGATCCTCGGGCGCTCGTTCAACGCGATGGCCGACAGCATCGAGGCGCAGATCAAGGAGCTCGGCGAGCTCTCGATGGTGCAACAGCGCTTCGTCTCCGACGTCTCGCACGAACTTCGCACACCGTTGACGACGATCCGGCTCGCCGCGGACATGCTCAACGATCAGCGTGAGGAGTTCGACCCGACGACCGCGCGTACTGCGGAACTGCTGCATGCCCAGGTGCAGCGATTCGAGACGCTGCTCTCCGACCTGCTCGAGATCAGTCGCTACGATGCGGGATCGGTGCAGCTCGAGCTCGAGGCCACGAGCCTCGCCCACCTGGCGGAGGACATCATCGAACAGATGGTCCCGCTCGCGGAGGGACGCGGGAGCGAACTGCGGCTCGTCGCCCCCGGCGGCTACTCTCCGGTCGATATGGATCCGCGGCGCGTCCGTCGAGTCCTGCGCAACCTGATCGGCAACGCCATCGAGCACGGCGAGGGCCGCCCCATCGTGATCACGGTCGACAGCAATCAGCATGCGGTGGCCGCTGGAGTCCGGGACTTCGGGCTCGGCATGGAGCCGGGCGACGCCGAACGCGTGTTCGACCGGTTCTGGCGTGCGGATCCCTCCCGGCAGCGCACGATCGGTGGAACCGGTCTCGGGCTGTCCATCGCGCTCGGGGACGCCACCCTGCACGGCGGAACGCTCGCGGTGTGGTCGGAGCTCGGTGTCGGCACGAACTTCGTGCTCACGATTCCCCGTCACGAAGGCGTCCTGGACGGACCGAGTCCGATTCCCGTGGAGCCACAGGAGCCCCTCGCCGAACTCGGCGACGCGACGCAGCCCATCTCACTGGCCGAGAGCCGTCCCGACCTGTTCGATGAGAGGGACCGGTCATGAGGCGGGCGACGTCGAAGAAGGTGCTGCGCGCGGCCGGTCTCGCGCTCGCCGCGCTCCTGCTCCCTGCCTGCGCCGGTCTGCCGACGACCGGCGGCGTGTCGGTCGGCCTCGAACTCGGCGAGTCGACGCAGGACCTGGACTTCCTCCCGGTGGCATCGGGTCCCATCGAGGGAGCCGGTCCCGAGGAGATCGTCGAGGGTTTCCTCGAGGCGGGGATCACGACCTCCGACAACTGGGCGACGGCCCGCGAGTTCCTGGCGCCGGAGTTGCAGCGCACCTGGCGGCCCGCGGCGGGGGTGTCGATCGATCTCGGTACGGACACGCGCACCATCTCCTCCACCGTTCCCGTCGAACAGGTGGAGGACGCCGACTCGGCGGAGGTGCAGGTGCTGCTCGATCTGGTGGCGAGCGTCGACGAATCAGGGGCGTACTCCGACGCGCTCGGTGCGTCCACCATGCCGTTCGCACTCGAGCGGATGGACGACGGTGAGTGGCGCATCACGGAGGCACTCGACGGGATCGTGATCGACGCCCCGCGGTTCGCCACCGTCTTCCAGGGGTATCCGCTGCAGTACTTCGATCTCGCCTGGTCGCGACTCGTGCCCGACATGAGGTGGTACCCGCGGCGGTTGAGCCCCGCGACCACCGTGACCCAGGCGCTGATCGGCGGAGCCCCAGCGAATGGCTCGAGCCCGCGGTGCAGAACGCCTTCCCCGCTGATGTCCAACTCGCGCAGGATGCGGTTCCCGTCGTCGGGCAGGTCGCCGAGGTCGCCCTCACCCGGCCGGCGGCTGATCTCGACGAGACGACCCTCTCCCGCATGCGCACCCAGCTGCAGGCGACGCTCAAGGCCGCGGGGGTCGCCGTCACCCGCGTGCAGTTCACGGTCGACGGGCGCTCCCTCGATGCCGGGGTCGCCGACGTCGTCGAGCCCACAGCGGAGATCGGCAGTCTGGTGCTGCAGGACGGCGTCTTCGGCCGGCTCGTGGGCGATGAGATCGTGCCGGTCGCCGACATCAGTGCGCAGATCGCCGCCATCGAAGAACCGGTCGTCTCGATCGACGTCGCCGCAGACGACTCCCGCGCCGCTGTCCAATTGGGCGACGGTCACGTCTACGCGGTTCACGACGACAGTCGCGACGAGGTGGATGCCCGCCCCGGCCTCATCGAGCCGTCGCTCGATCCGTGGGGGTACACCTGGTCCGTTCCCGAAGGACAGCCCTCTGCTGTGCAGGTCTCGGGGAGCGACCCGGATGTCGCACCGCAGGCCGTGGCGAACGCATGGCCGACGGCCTCCGCGATCTCCGATATGCGGGTGTCGGCAGATGGGGCACGAGTGGCCGCGGTCGTGGCGGTCGGCAAGCAGCGTTGGGTCGTCGTCGCGGCCGTGATCCGCGATTCGGCGGGGGTCCCGATCGAGCTCGGAGACGCCAAGCAGGTCACCCAGCTGACCGAACCGGCGACCAGCCTCGTCTGGTTGGGGCCGGATCGTCTCGGGATCCTCACCGGTCCGACCGGCCCGCGGCTCCTCACCCAGATGGTGGGCGGACCCGGGTCGGCAGAGGCGGCACCGAGCGATGCGATCTCGGTGGCCGGTGCGCGCACGTCGGCGGGTGTCCGGATCCTGGGTGCGAGCGGGCAGCTGTTCGCCCACGCCGGGTCCGCCTGGCGGGAGGTCGCTTCCGGGATCTCCGTCCTCGGCACACGCGCGGGGGAGTGACTCCTCCTCCACGATGGAGGCGCTCGCGCCGAGTTCTCTCGACGATGCGATCCGGGTGTCATGGCGCGCTTCTCGCCCGCAGAATCGGGAGATGCGATCAGACTCCCGGATGCTCCGCCTCGGCGCGGAGGTCGCGGCGTTCCTTTCGGCGGCCACGTGCGCCGGATGCGATGTGCCGGGGAGCACCTTGTGCGCCCGCTGCCGGCAGGAGCTGGCACCGCGACCGCATCAGGGGTGACCACCGGCGGGCTGCCGGTCCAGGCGGCACTCGCTTTCGAGGGAGTCGCCGCGCGCTGCATCCGTCGGCTCAAGGGCGAGGGCGCCACGGTCCTCGCGCGTCCGCTGGGATCTGCTCTCGCGACCGTGCTCGCTCCCTGTGTCACCCCGCGACCTGGGTCGTGCCGGTGCCCACGGCGCGCGCGGCCTTCCGTCGGCGCGGCTACCGGGTCCCCGAGCTGCTGATCCGTCGGGCGGGCCTCCTCCCCCAGCAGCGAGTGCTCTCCGTCGTCACCAGGAGCGTCGATCAGCGAGGGCTGGGGGCCCGCGCCCGGGCGATGAACGTGCACCACACGATGCGTGCGCGGCGGCGCGGTGACGGCGCCGAGGCCGTGATCGTGGATGACGTCGTCACCACCGGAGCGACGTTCGACGAAGCATTCCGGGCCCTCGATGTCGCCGGCTTCCGCGTCATCGCGGCGGTCGCGCTCGCCGCCACGCCGCGTCGATCCGGATTCTGAGGAACCTCATCGAGAACGCACCGGCGACACAGGGGCAGGACCCCGTGACATCCGTCGGCGGGCGGACTACGGTGGGGGGACACAAGGCGACCACGGTCCGCCCTTGGCCGGGAGGACCGGGACAAGGAGGCAGCAATGGAAACAAGCATCGTTGGCGTCGGAGTGGGTATCACCGATCGCTTCCGAACCGTTGTCGAAGAGAAGATCGCCAAGGTCCAGATGCTCGCGTCTCGCGCGCAACGACTGGACGTGAAAGTCACCCATCGGGTGTATCGCAATGGCCGCATCCCCGATGAGACCGTCGAATTGACGCTGGTCGGAAAGGGACCCGTCGTCCGCGCGGAAGCGACCGATGGCGACAAATTCGTGGCTCTCGATCTCGCCGTCGACAAGATGTCCGAGCAACTGCGTCGCGCGAAGGAGAAGCGAGTCGATGGTCGACAGCACCCCCGCGGCGCCCACTTCGAGAAGGGCAGCGGCGCACTGGAGGGCATCGATGTCCAGCCCGCATCCGCCGACGTGCTCCATGCGGTCGCGACGGGCAGCGTCCCCGTGCAGCAGTCCGAGGAGGAGGCCTATTCTCCTGTCGTGATCCGCACCAAGAGCTTCGACGCCGAATGGATGACCGTCGAGGAGGCGGTCGACCGGATGGAGCTGGTCGGTCACGACTTCTTCCTCTTCGTCGACGTCCGCACCGATCACCCGAGCGTCGTCTACCGCCGCAAGGGGTGGGACTACGGTGTGATCGCTCTGAGCACGCAGGCCCCGCCGTCGGCGGCCCTCGCGTCCTGAGCCGCATCGCAGAACGGCCCGGTCCCTCGGAGGGACCGGGCCGTTCCGGCGTCCGTGCGGCGGAAGCCGTCAGTCGAAGATGCCGTCGAGGAGGCTGCCGATCACGAGGCCGCCCAGGATGCCGGAAGCGAGGTCGCCGCCACCACCACCGCGTCGCGGTCCTCCGCCCCAACCGCCGCCGCCCCAGTCCTGGTCCGGCGGACGGGACGAATCGATGTCACGCTGCGCGAGCTGCAGGGCCTCCGACGCGAGATGAGCGACTCGCCGGGCCTGTACCAGGGCGGCTTCCCGCGTCTCTTCCGCGGGGAGGAGATCGGAGAGGTCGACACGCAGCCGCTCGGCTTCGGCGAGTCGAGTGCGGGCGTCGGCGCCGATCCATCCGCGATGCCCCGCGATGAGGCCGCGCGCCACGCCGAGCTGCCGGTCGGCGTCATCGATCGCGTGCTGCACCTGCGCGACGCTCGGGAGCGGATTCTCGGCGCGATGACGCGCCTTCGCGATCGCGTCGTCCAGAGCGGAGTTGGCCTCGCGCAGCTGGGAGAGCTCGGCGAAGGGGTCGTTGGGCTGCCCGGACGGCGTCAACGCGGCCAGCGCCGCCTGGAGCGCGGCGACCGCGTCGGCCACGGCGGGGACCGCTGGTGCGGTGCGAGCCGCGATGAGGTCGCCCCGCGAGTCCGCGACGACTTCTGCGAGGGTGGACTCCGCCCGCAGCGCTTCGATCTCGAAGTCCTCGACCGCGTCGAGCAGGGCCGAGGCACGCCGGGTCGCCTCGGTCGCGGTCTCGAGTGCGACGTTCGCTTCCTCGTTCTGCTTCGCCGCCCGGCGGCGCTCCGGAGACATCGGCGCTGTGGGTCGCGAAGCGGATGAGCTGCTCCGCCTCGGCAGCGCTCGCGGTGATCTGGTGCATCGCAGAATCGGAGTAGCGGGCGGAGAGACGTGCGACGGTCTCGTTGGTCTGCGGGATGCGGGTGCTCAGGGCGGCAGCCTCGGCGCGCACCTGCGCGATGATCTCCGGCGCTCGTCGCACCTTCGCCACGGACTCCGCGAGCACGGAGGTCTTCTCGTCGAGGAGATCCTGGGCCCAATCGCACAGCTGCAGGATGCGCGCATTCCGTGTGCGCAGCTCCTCAGGAGTGTCGGGGATCTCGTCGTGGTTCAGCTGGTGCAGTTGGAATGCCTCGCGCAGGTGAGTGCGCACGGCGATCAGCGCCTTGCGCAGATCAGCGGTCAGCGACTCGCCGAGCTCGGCCTCCGCGAACGCGAGCTCATCCGAGGTCGTGCGGATCCGCTCGTCCGCCCCGACCAGGGCCTGCTCGGCGCGACGCGCCAGATCGGCGTCCTGTGCGGCGAGTTCTTCCTGTTCGCGTTTGCGTCTGCCCCAAAATCCAGCCATGAACCGATCCTAGTTTCCCGTGTGCGGGAGCTGGCTGAGCATCCGCTTCAGGTGGGCGGTGTTCGCTCAGGGCACGTCACGCGATCGCTGTCCGTCGTGTCAACTCGGCCTTCCTCGGGGGGACGAGCCAGCTGACCGTCGCGATCGCGAGAGGCAGGGCGACGGCCAGCAGAGCGAGCACCAGCCAGGGGATGTCGGAGATGAGCAGAACGTCGCGCGATTGGATGGCGAATCCGATCGGCGGGAGAACTCCGGCCGCAGCCCCCGCGATCGTGCCGAACCCGGCGATGATGAGCCCTTGCCAGAACCCGATCCGGCGACGGAGCGAGTCCGTCCCACCGACGGCGGAGAGAGTCGCGTCGTCGGGCCGGCGTTCGAATCGAGCGAGACTCAGCGCGACACCGCTTGCTCCGAGGACGAGCACACCCACGGCCGCCAGGATCGGGATCATCCACAGGGAGTCATCCGGTGGACCGTCTTCGAAGTACGGGGCGAGGACCCACGCATCCGCGGTGGACGCGTCGGCCTGCTCCTGCACGCGGTCCCGCACCTCCACCGGTACGGGGCCGTCGAACGACGCGATCACCAGGAACGGGCGAATCTCCATGTCGAGTTCCGTCGCGGTCTCCGGGGCGATCGCCACCGCGATTCCCTGGTGGGGGAGGTCGAGTTCGATGGCGTCGACCTTCTTCTCCCAGATCGGTTCGCTGCGCGGGGGCCCTTCTTCCCACCGGGTCCAGATGTTGTCGGGCATCTCTCCTTCGTAGGCTTCCCTGCCGGTCCACGCGCCGACGTCGATCGTGCCGTCGGTGACGTAGTCCGGGTCTGTGACGATGGCGGCGCCGCTTCGGTAGGCGGCGCGCTGGGCAGACGTCATCGTGATCCCGAGCGCGTCCTCGACCTCGTCCGCGGCGATCACGGCGATCGGATTCGCCCGGTTCTGCCCGCCGGAGAACGAGTCCTGCTCGACCGGGTCGAGAAGATGGCGCTCCGGCATCACGGCGATGACTCTGGTCGCATCAGCGGGGACATCGCCGGCGCTGGCGTACGACCAGATCTCCGGCTGGTGGGAGACGACAGCGATACCAGAAGCCCCCACGGCGTCCGCGAGCTCGATGCCCGCCTTCTCGGCCTCGGCCGCCGCCGGGTCATCGAGGGGAGCGCCCGTCCCGGTCTCGTGAATGCTGATCGCGAGGGTGCCGACCGGTGCCTGGTACATCCAATCACGGGCCGTCCACGCGTTCTGCATGGAGGTCTGACCGATGGCGAAGACGGCGATGAACACGGTCGCGGCGATCGCGGCGAAGGCGGGAACTGTCCTAGACGAGTTCGCAGCGGCGTCGCGCGCGGCGATGCGGGCCGCGAGGCTGAGCCGGGACAGCGCCTTGGCGGTGACCCACAGCAGCCAGCGTCCCGAGAGGAGGATGCCGATCTGCACGAGGACGGGCCCGATCACGATCCCGAACGGCGGGATGGTCCGCAGGGGGAGTCCCACGGGAGATCGGTGACGACGATCGCCAGGACAGCGAAAGCGCTGCCGATCGTGAGAGCGACGCCGACCAGCAGCAGGATCGATCCCCAGATGGGTCTCGACGCACGGGGCGACTGCGGGCGACGTGCGCCGCGGAGGGCGCTGAGAGTGTCGGAGCGCGCCACCGTCCGCGCCGGGAAAGCCGCAGAGATGGTGCCGACGAGCACCGAGAACGCGAGGATTCCGGCCAGGATCAGCCAGGGGACGTGAAAGCCCCAGAACTGCGTCGCCGTGCCGTCGGCGAGCACCGCCATCGTGATGGAGGCGGCGCCGACGCCGAGGGCGAGTCCGATGACCCCGAGACGAGTCCGAGCGCGGTTCCCTGGAGCAGGATGACGCGGCGGAGGTCGGAAGCTGACGCACCGACGCTCGCGGCGACGGCGAGGATCGCTGCTGGCGACGCGCGGCGACGGCGAAGGCGGCGCCCGCGAGCATCACGACGACGTAGGCCGCGAAGAGCCCTCCGGCGATGAGCACGATGAGCATCGTCCACAATGCGCCGTCGTCGGCTCCGGACCACCCGCGCCTCGAGTCGTCGGCGATGTCGGGTGGGTCCAGGATCACCGATCGGGCGTACGCGACGACTCCGTCTTCGTTCAGCTTCTCGACGTCCGACCAGCTGAGCGTCAGATCGGGGAGGTACCAGCGGGCGTCGCCCTCGAGCCCCGCGCTCGCCGGGAGGAACAGCGCGGAGGTCGCATCGGAGAGCACGGCGGAGTCGAGCGTTCCGACGACGGTGTAGGTCCGGTCGCTGTCGGTGAGGACCACCTCGCCGCCGATCGCGACTCCGAGTCGCTCGAGCGTGGCGGGGGTCGCCATGATCTCGCGTCCGGTGCGCGGGGTGGTCCCGTCGACGAGTTCGAAGCGTCCGTGGAAACGCTCATCCCACACCTCACCGCCCCACGCCGGGATCCTCGTCACGCCGTCCGGTGTCTCCACGCGCACGTCGGTCTCGACCACGCGGATGGCCTCGGTGCCGGACGGGAGCAGGGCGGTCGGGTCGGCGATCGGTGTCACCTCCGGGGCGGTGCTCGTGTTCTCGGGATATCCGAACCAGGTGGGATCGGTCGGCGACTGCCAGAAACCGCTCCCCGGTGCGCCTGCCACCGAGATCCACGCCTCCGTCTGCCCCAGCTCCGCGGTCACGCGCTCCTGAGCCGTGCCGACCATGCTCGCCCCGATGACCGCATAGGCCGTCATGGCCGCGATCGGGAGCATGACGAGGACGCCGATGAGCGCGCTGGACAGGAGAGTGCGACGCAGTTGCCGGCGCGCCAGCCGGGCGGCGACGCGCCAGCGGATCCCTGTCCCCGGACGCGGCCCACCGGCGGGGAGACGTCGGGACGTCCGTGTCTCCGGCCGCTCGACGGTCGAGGTCATCGGCCCGTTCCGCTCAGGAGCACCTCGGCATCATCGCGTCGGGTCTCGTCGACGATCCTGCCGTCGCGGAGGAACACGATCCGGTCGGCGAACGCCGCATGCCGCGCCTCGTGGGTGACGAGGATGCCCGCTGCTCCCGCATCCACGCGCCCACGGAGCATCCGGAGCACGAGCTCGCCGGTGACGGAGTCGAGTGCGCCGGTCGGTTCGTCCGCGAGGATGAGCCGTCGGCCGCCGACGACTGCGCGGGCGATGGCGACGCGCTGCTGCTGACCTCCCGAGAGGTCGTCCGGGTAGGAGTCGAGCTTGTCGGCCAGCCCGACGGACTCGAGGGCGTCCTTGCCGGCGCGGCGCGCGACCCGCCTGCGGAAGCCGTCGAGTTCCAACGGGAGAGTCACGTTCTCGATCGCGGTGAGCGTGGGGATCAGGTTGAAGTCCTGGAAGACGAACCCGAGCGATCTCCGGCGCAGGCGGGCGACATCCGCAGCACTCTGTTCACTGAGGAACGCGCCTTCGATCACGACCTCGCCCGTTGTGGGCCTGGCGAGACCGCCCGCGATCGCGAGCAGCGTCGACTTGCCGGAGCCGGAAGCACCCATGACGGCGACGAGCTCACCGCGTCGAACTTCCAGATCCACGCCCGAGTGCGGAGACCGCCGTCGCGCCGTGACCGTACTGCTGAGTCACGCCGACGAGGCTCAGGACCGTCTCGTCGCTCACGGCGTGGGCTCGGCATCCGCGAGTGCGGCTCCGGCCTTGGCCGGACGACCTCGTTTGGGGCGCTCGGTGGCGAGTTCGAGCGTCATCGCGTGGCGGGGATGCAGCGCGAGCCGCTGTTCCGTGTGGTCGAGCCAGCGCACCTCGGCCTCCGCGGCGAAGATCATCGAGTCGACGACCAGCGCCCAGGAGAGTTCTTCGGGCCCGTCCGCATCGCCACCCGCGTACTTGGCGCGCTGCAGAGCCTGCAGTTGACGGAGCGACGCGGTGCGCTGTGCCTGGATGACCGCCGTGACGTCGACGCCGGGCAGTGTCGCGGCGACCGCGAGCTTGATCGCCAGCTCGTCTCGGGTCGCCTGCGTCCGCACCACGGGGGAGGAGAGCCATTGCGCGACTTCGGCCGAACCGCTCTCCGTGATCTGCCAGTAGATATGGCCCTGGTCGTCTGCATCGCCGCGCTGCACGAGCCCGTCGCGTTCGAGCCGCTCGAGCGTGTTGTAGATCTGTCCGACGTTGAGGGGCCAGGTGGAGCCGGTGCGCCGGTCGAACTCGTGCCGCAGCTGATAGCCGTAGCAGGGTCCCTGATCGAGGATGGCGAGAAGGCTCTGGCGTACCGACATGGGTGATCTCCTGGTGGGTCGTCCGGAATGCAATACCGAGTATATGCATACTCGGTATTCGCGCATCGCGCCACGCGGATGACGCACCGGTCGCTCCTTGCAGGCGACGTGCAGGTCACAGCCCGGTAACATGGCAAAGCATGCCTCGCGTCGGGTTCACCGGCTGCCGGCGATTTACCCACTGACAGGGAGATGACATCCGTGGCCAATCCTCTTGAGAAGCTGCTGCGTGCTGGCGAGGGGCGGGTCATCCGCCGTCTGAATCAGGTCGTCAAGGCAGTGGGGGCGCTGGAAGAGGACATCTCCAAGCTCACCGACGACGAGCTGCGCAACGAGACCACCGAGCTGCGCGCCCGCTTCGAGAAGGGCGAGACGCTCGACCAGCTGATGCCCGAGGCGTTCGCTGCGGTGCGTGAGGCTGCCAAGCGCACGCTCGGCATGCGCGCGTACGACGTGCAGGTCATGGGTGGCGCCGCCCTCCACCTCGGCAACATCGCCGAGATGAAGACCGGTGAGGGCAAGACCCTCGTCGCCACGCTGCCCGCTTATCTGAACGCGATCGCGGGCAAGGGCGTGCACGTCATCACGGTCAACGACTTCCTCGCGAGCTACCAGGCGGAGCTGATGGGCCGCGTGTTCCGCGCCCTGGGCATGACCACGGGCATCATCGTCTCGGGCCAGACCCCCGCGGTCCGTCGCGAGCAGTACGCGGCCGACATCACCTACGGCACGAACAACGAGTTCGGCTTCGACTACCTGCGCGACAACATGGCGTGGCGCAAGGAGGACCTCGTCCAGCGCGAGCACTTCTTCGCGATCGTCGACGAGGTCGACTCGATCCTCATCGACGAGGCGCGCACCCCGCTCATCATCTCCGGCCCGTCCTCGGGCGAGGCCAACCGCTGGTTCGCCGAGTTCGCGAAGATCGCCCGCACCCTCGAGGTCGGCGAGGACTACGAGGTCGACGAGAAGAAGCGCACGGTCGGTGTGCTCGAGCCCGGTATCGAGAAGGTCGAGGACTACCTCGGCATCGACAACCTCTACGAGTCCGCGAACACCCCGCTCATCTCGTTCCTCAACAACTCGATCAAGGCGCTCGCCCTCTTCAAGAAGGACACCGACTACGTCGTGATGAACGACGAGGTCATGATCGTCGACGAGCACACCGGTCGCATCCTCGTCGGTCGCCGCTACAACGAGGGCATCCACCAGGCGATCGAGGCCAAGGAGGGGGTGCCGGTCAAAGCCGAGAACCAGACCCTCGCGACGGTCACGCTCCAGAACTACTTCCGCCTCTACGACAAGCTCGCCGGCATGACCGGTACCGCCGAGACCGAGGCGGCCGAGTTCATGTCGACCTACAAGCTCGGTGTCATCCCCATCCCGACCAACAAGCCGATGATCCGCAAGGATCAGGCCGACCTCGTCTACAAGAACGAGACGGCGAAGTTCGCACAGGTCGTGGAGGACATCGCGGAACGTCACGCGGGGGGTCAGCCGGTGCTGGTCGGAACCGTGAGCGTCGAGAAGAGCGAGTACCTCTCGCGTCTGCTCGCGAAGAAGGGCGTCAAGCACGAGGTCCTCAACGCGAAGAACCATGCGCGTGAGGCCGAGATCGTCGCCCGCGCGGGCCGCCTCGGCGCCGTCACCGTCGCCACGAACATGGCCGGTCGCGGTACCGACATCATGCTCGGCGGGAACGCCGAGTTCCTCGCGGTTCAGGAGCTCAAGGGCAAGGGACTCGACCCCGTCGAGACGCCCGAGGAGTACGAGGTCGCCTGGGACGAGACGTACGAGGCCATGAAGGCCGTCGTCGCCGAGGAGGCCGAGAAGGTCATCGAGGCCGGCGGGCTCTATGTGCTCGGAACAGAGCGGCATGAGTCTCGTCGCATCGACAACCAGCTCCGCGGACGTTCCGGCCGACAGGGAGACCCCGGGGAGAGCCGCTTCTACCTGAGCCTCACCGATGACCTGATGCGGCTGTTCCAGTCGGGCGCAGCCGAGGCGATCCTCTCCCGGACGAACTTCCCCGATGACGTGCCGATCGAATCGGGACTCGTGTCGCGGGCCATCCGCAGCGCGCAATCGCAGGTCGAAGCGCGCAACGCCGAGATGCGCAAGAACGTGCTCAAGTACGACGACGTCCTGAACCGCCAGCGTGAGGCGATCTACGCCGACCGTCGGCAGATCCTGCAGGGCGATGACATCGCCGACCGCGTGCAGCACTTCATCGAAGACGCCATCAGCAGCGTGGTCCGCGACCACACCGGCGAGGGGCACAACGAGAGCTGGGACTTCGACGCGCTCTGGACCGAGCTCAAGACCCTCTACCCGGTCGGCGTCACGATCGACGAGGTCGTCTCCGAGGCTGCGGGCCGCAAGGGCGGCATCACCGCCGACGGGCTCACTCGCGAACTCCTCTCCGACGCCAAGATCGCGTACGATACCCGCGAGGCGTCCCTCGGCGAGGCGGCGACGCGTGAACTCGAGCGACGCGTGGTGCTGCAGGTCCTCGACCGCCGCTGGCGCGACCACCTCTACGAGATGGACTATCTGAAGGACGGCATCGGCCTGCGGGCGATGGCGCAGCGCGACCCGCTGATCGAGTATCAGCGTGAAGGCTACGCGATGTTCCAGTCGATGATGGGGCAGATCAAGGAGGAGTCGGTCGGCTACCTCTACAACCTCGAGGTCGAGGTGCGTCGCGCCGGCGACTCGGAGACCGCCGAGGTCGAGGCCAAGGGGCTCTCCACGGGCGGCGGCGAGCAGCGTCTCGAGTACTCCGCCGCGAATGATGCGGGCGAGGTCGAGGTGCGAAACGACCGCGGGCAGGTGCAGCAGGCGGCGACCGATCGGGTACGCCAGGCTGCGGCGCGCACTCCGGCCCCGCAGCCCGATGCCGAGGAGGCTCCGCGCGGAGCGTTCGGTCAGCGTACGGAGGCGGAACCGCCGGCCGCAGGCAACCGGGAACAGCGACGCGCCCAGGGCAAGAAGAAGAAGTAGTGCTCGACGGAAGGAGGGCCAGTCCGAGAGGATTGGCCCTCCTTTCGTCGCTGTAGGCTTGGTCGATGACACCAACGCGCAACTTCGATCAGTCGTCGAAGCTCAAGAACGTCCTGTACGAGATCCGCGGAAACGCCCTCGTCGAGGCGGCGCGTCTGGAGGCCGAGGGTCACAAGATCCTCAAGCTGAACACCGGGAACCCGGCGATCTTCGGTTTCGATGCACCCCACCAGATCGTGCACGACATGCTCGCCGCACTGCCGACGGCGCACGGCTACAGCGAGAGCAAGGGCATCATCTCCGCTCGCAGGGCCGTCGTGAGCCGCTACGAGCAGATCGAGGGCTTCCCTCGTTTCGACCCGGACGACGTGTACCTCGGCAACGGGGTCTCCGAGTTGATCACCATGACCATGCAGGCTCTGCTCGACGAAGGCGACGAGGTCCTGATCCCGGCGCCCGACTACCCGTTGTGGACGGCGATGACGAGTCTCGCCGGCGGTACCCCTGTGCACTACCTGTGCGATGAGGACGACGAGTGGCAGCCCGACCTGGAAGACATCCGGTCGAAGATCACGCCGAAGACCAAGGCGCTCGTGATCATCAACCCGAACAACCCGACGGGAGTGGTGTATTCACGGCCGATCCTGGAGGGCCTGGTGCAGATCGCCCGAGAGCATCAGCTGCTGCTGCTCTCGGACGAGATCTACGACCGCATCCTCTTCGACGGCGCCGTGCACATCCCGACCGCGACTCTCGCGCCCGACCTGCTGTGCCTGACCTTCAACGGGCTGTCGAAGACCTACCGTGTCGCCGGCTATCGCTCGGGGTGGATGGTCATCACGGGTCCGCAGGACCATGCCAAGGGATTCCTCGAGGGGATCACACTGCTGGCTTCGACGCGTCTCTGCCCCAATGTGCCGGCTCAGCATGCGGTGCAGGCGGCGCTCTCGGGGGTGCAGTCGATCGATGCGCTGATCGCGCCGACCGGACGTCTGCACGAGCAGCGCGACATCGCCTGGGAAGGACTCGAGTCCATCCCGGGGGTCTCCTGCGTCAAGCCTCAGGGCGCGCTGTATGCGTTTCCGCGCCTGGACCCGAACGTGCACGAGATCAGGGACGATGCCAAGCTCGTCTACGATCTTCTCGTGTCGGAGCACATCCTCCTGGTGCAGGGCACCGGCTTCAACTGGGCGACGCCGGATCACCTCCGCCTCGTCACGCTTCCCGAGCCCCGAGTGCTGAGCGAAGCCGTCGAGCGACTCGGGAACTTCCTGGCGAGCTATCGACAGTGACGCCCTCCGCGCCCCGAGGCGAGAGCGTCGCAGCCAGCCGTCGCACGCCGGCCACGAAGCTCGATCGGGGGCGACATCGGTCACCGGTCGCGCGTGCAGCAGCGCCGCGTCTGCCGCTCGTCGATCGAACGGCAGGAAGGTCACCTCTGTGATCCCCGCGAAACGCTCGAGAGTGCGTCTCACCTGCCCGCGCGCGTCGATGCCGAGGGGCCCGGGTCGGACCTGATTGACGACCACGGTGACCGGAGCGGGTGCCGTGAGGCGTCGCACCTCCGCATGATCCCGCAGGAAGCGGCTGATGCCCAGGGGATCGGCGGCCGCAACCGCCACGATGTGGTCCGCTTCCCGGAGCGCTGCGGATGTGGCATCGTGACGCCGAGGCCCGATGAGGTCGTACGTCACCTCCTCGTCGGCATCGAATGCACCGGAGACGTCGACGACCGTCTCCTCGACCCACTGCCGGCACGCGTTCAACGTCGCGCGTACGCGGGCTGAGGTCAGCTCGGGCCAGCGGTTGGGCCGATTGATTCCGGGGAGCACCTGGACGTCGTCGCCTCCGCTGCCGATCCGCATCGACAGGCGGGTGAGCTCGGCGTCGTCGAGCACGCCCCGCTCGGCGCGCCGGCAGGCAGCGGCGATGCCGGGGGCGTCATCGCTGAGGCCGAGGAGCAGGGCGAGCGACGGGGCCACCGTATCGGCATCGATCAGAGCCGCGCTGCGACCGGTGCGCGCGAGTTCGAGGGCGAGATCGATCGCCACGGTGGAGCGACCAGGAGCGCCCTGGGGTCCCCACACGGCGACGACGCGATGCGGATGCGGAGGGCGCAGCGCGGGGGCTGCGGGCGCATCCGCTCGCAGCGCAGCGGCGATCTCCCAGCCCGTGGCCTCGGACGAGAGCGCGGCTGACAGCCCCAGCCGACCGAGGAGGCGACTGTCCGTACCGCCGAGGACGAGGATGCGCACGCCCGCGCGGTCGCACCTCGAGACGAGTTCGGCTGTGAGCAGGGTGCGCGCGGGGGAGACGATGAGTGCCTCGGCATCGGAGGGGAGTTCGGGGAGGGGAGCGGCAGGTGCGAGCGTCGCCACCACGGTGATGCCCTCGAGCTCCAGCTCTGCCGCCAACCGGTTCGCACGCGGCGCGGGGATCGCCACGACGACCCGCGTCACGAGCCGCCCCCACCGGAAGCACGGAGAGGGCTGATCCTCCGTTGACGGCGGCGAGCACGTCGGCGGCATCAGACCGTTCGATGACGAGTTCGAGCGACGTGCCGGTGTCGGCCAGCACGCCTTCCGGCTCGCGCACGTCGCGCACGACGACACCCGCGACCAGGACGCGGGGGACGTCGTAGGATCGTCCGTCGTCGATGGGCGGGGCACTCCAGACATCGACGACGGTTCCGGCCCGCACCTCGTCGGGGAGTCCGGTGCTGGACGCGATGACGATCGTGGTGGTGCGACTGCTCTCCGCATCCGTCAGCGCGGCGTGCGGAACCAGTTCGCCCTTCATGAGCGTACGTGCGGCGATCTGACCCGGCTGCAGGTCATCGGCGCCTGCATAGTCGTCGGTCGATGGCCCGAGATCCACGTCGACCACCTGGAAGTCATCGGAGCTCAAGGCATCGCCCTGCACGATCGTATGGCCGGCACGCAGCACCGGCTCCGCGTCGTCCGCTCCGGTGACGATGAGCCACACCGCGGTGATGGAGACGGCCACCAGGGCGATGCCGACGAGGAATCGCACGTCGCCCCAGAACGCGCGCCGTGGACGAGAGTGGGAGACCATGGCCATATGGTCACAGATATCGTGACGGGTCGACCGCGGTTATCCACAGCCGGGCCTCGGCCGTTCCCCCGGAATGCTGGTCGTGGAGAATGGGGTCATGGCAGCCCCCTCCTCGCATGCACCGCGATTCCTGGCTCCCTCGCAGGTCGCCGAGCTGTTGAGCATCGAGGTCGGCGAGGTGATCGAACTCCTGCACGAGGGCAGGCTTCGTGGGGCACAGCTGGGCTCGCCGCCGCGGTGGCGAGTCGAGGAGTCGAGCCTCGCCGGGTATCTGGCGGAGGAGTCCGAGACCTCCGCCGGATGGCCCTGTGGCGGCAGTCGGCGGCGGCCAGCTTCCCGGAGGTCTGGGGCACGTCATCCGCTCACGGGAATTGATCCCCTGAGGTCCTTATCGCGACCACCGACGCGAAGGGGATGATCCGGAACCCGTGCACGGCCTCCGCGCGGCGCGCCTGCCCCGGATCATGGACGGCCAGATCGAGGTGATCCGCCGCCGCGCGGTCGATGGTGCCGTGTGCGTCGTGCCCGGTGCGGGTGCTGATGTGGACGGAGACGCGGCGCCTGGCGAGATCGCGGAGGACGAATCCGAGCGTCATCCGCTCTCGGAGCGAGTGCTCTGCAGGAACGAGGGCGTCGAGGCTCGCAAGGAGAGCACCGTGGTCCACCGTGATCCCCGCGATCGCTTCGAGGGGGAGGAGAAGAGCGGATGCCGTCGCGCGTCCGCCTTCGACAGTCGTGCCTCGTGATGCGACGGCGATCCACTCCGCTCCCAGCGTCTGCATCGTCACAGCCAGACGCTGTCCGTCCACGAGGTCGACCGTGGCATCGGTGCCGGTCCGGCAGAGGGACCTCAGGCGCGCACGAAGGTCGAGCCGGGCGATGCGGAGCCTCTCGGACTCGGCGTCGAGCACCGCGCGCTCCGCCTCCCAGTCCGATTCCAGCTGACCTTCGAGGTCTTCGAACAGGCGGTCCCAGTGCACTCGCCCGAGCGTAGGGGAGCGGGAGATCCGATGTACGAGTTATCCACATACTTACGCCGCCGACACACGCGGTCGAGCGATGCGGTGCTGTACTGACGGCCTCGCAGACCGCCCCGATCGAAGGTTCGACATGACGCCACATGAGTACTTCGCACCCCAGCCGACGTCGACCAGTGACCTCCCGGATCCCGCGCCGTTGCTCCGCAGCCTCACGCAGGGGGTCCTCGAAGTGCTCGCCGGTGTGCGGGAGGTCGATCAGCTCGCCCGCTGGTTCAGCGAAGAGGCGTACCGCAGCCTGGTCACGAGGGCGAACCTGTCGGCCAGGGCCCGCAGTGCGCGGGGTGTCGCGCCCGCGCGCCCGACCTTCCAGATCGTGTCCCTCCGCGTTGCGGAGCCTCGTGATGGCGTGATCGAAGCCGTGGTGGTGGTGGCGGGGCCGGGCCGGACGCGTGCGGTCGCCGTACGTCTGGACGGCTTCGACCGACGCTGGCGCGCCACATCCCTGGCGATTCTCTGACACAGGTCACCGTAGGCTGGTGAGGTGTCAACCCTCAGCGATCTCGCCCATGCCCAGGGCCTCCTCACCGACAACGACGTCGAGTGGCTCCACCGACTAGCCGGCGACGGGCAGCTCCTCGCCGACCTCGCGTCAGCCGACATCGTCATCTGGATCCAGACCGACGACGGGTCGTTCATCGCGGTCGCCCACGCGCGGCCCAGTGGTGCCGCGACGCTCTTCTACCGCGACATCGTCGGCGAACGGGTGAGACCGCAGTGGCGCACCCAGGTGCAGGGCGCCTTCGACTCGGCGGAGATCGTCGATTCGTCGTCGCCCGACTGGTTCGAGGAGACGCCGACGAGGGTTCGGGCCGTGCCGATCGTGATCGAACGGCGCGCCGCCGACTCTGCGGCCACCGTGATCGGAGTGGTCACCAGGCACACGAACCTGGGGGAGCTGCGGACCCCATCGCGTCAGCAGATCACGTTCGACGAATGCGCGAACGATCTCTTCCGGATGATCGCGGACGGCAGCTTCCCCGATCTCGCCGCTCCGACGTCACCGCGACGGGGGCGCCGCGCGCCTCCGACGGGCTCATCCGCATCGACGTCGACGGCATCAGCACCTTCGCGAGCCCCAACGCCCTCTCGGCGTTCAACCGGATGGGGTTCGACGACGAGCTCGAGGGCGAGTCTCTGGCCGAGGTCACCACCCGCCTCGTCCCGCCGTCGCGGCAGGTCGACGAGTCCCTGCCCGTCGTGGTCACCGGTCGCGCGCCCTGGCGCACCGACATCGAGGCACGCGGTGTCACGGTGTCGCTGCGAGCGATCCCGCTGAAGGATCATGGGACCCGCATCGGTGCGATCGTGCTGTGCCGCGACGTGTCGGAGCTGCGCCACCAGGAGCAGGAACTCATCACCAAGGACGCGACGATCCGCGAGATCCATCACCGGGTGAAGAACAACCTCCAGACCGTGGCCTCGCTCCTTCGGATCCAGGCGCGTCGTACCCACTCCGACGAGGCTCGGGACGCACTGACGCAGGCCATGAGGCGCGTCGACGCGATCGCCGTCGTGCACGACACGCTGGCCCAGGGCCTCACGCAGAAGGTCGACTTCGACGAGGTCTTCCACCGGGTCCTCAAGCTTGTGGCCGAGGTGGCATCCGCGCCCAATACGCGTGCCCGCACACAGTCGACCGGTCGGTTCGGGGTGCTTCCGAGCGAGTACGCGACACCGCTCGCCCTCGCACTGACAGAGGTCGTGACGAATGCGGTGGAGCATGGCCTCGCGGGTCAGGAGGGCGTCGTCACGATCGACGCGAAACGCACCGAGGAGAATCTCCGCGTGACCGTGAGAGACACCGGACACGGTCTGCCTGAGGGGCGGATCGGGCAGGGGCTGGGGACGCAGATCATCAGGACGCTCATCCAGGGTGAACTCGGCGGCACCATCGAGTGGCACGGCAGCGACGGCGAAGGGACCGAGGTCGTGATCGACATCCCGCTGCGCTGGCTGGAGCGCTGAGGCGCGACGCCCCGCATGCGAAAAAGCGGCCTGAGACGTGCTCTCAGGCCGCTTGCCGAAAGGTCAGGAGGCGCGGCGGGCGCGGGCGGCGCGGCGCTTCAGAGCGCGACGCTCGTCTTCGGAGAGGCCGCCCCACACGCCGGAGTCCTGGCTGGTCTCCAGGGCGTACTGCAGGCAGATCTCGGTGACCGTGCAGGTGGCGCAGACGGTCTTCGCCTTCTCGATCTGATCGACGGCCGGGCCGGTGTTCCCCACGGGGAAGAAAAGCTCGGGGTCGACAGTCAGGCAGGCGGCCTTATCGCGCCAGTCCATGGGGGCTCCTCGGTGTGGATATCGTGAGATTTCGCGATGCGACTTCTCGGATTCGGGTAGCAGTTCGGGTTCGGCTACCCTGTTGAGATGCGGACGGAATGCCCGCGAATTGTGATGCGAGCGTGAACGCTCGCCCCACGCCGCTGTGGGAGCACATGACTTTGTCTATTCTGTTACATGAATACCCTGAAATCAAGGGTTTTCTTCTCTTTCGATCCCTGGGAGTACCCCGTGCGCGCACCTGGAATCGCCCTCGCGGCCGCGGCGGTCCTCTCTCTCGAAGCGGTGGCGCTCCTCGTCTTCGCGATCATCGAGCTCGCCGGTCTCGGGGCCGGTGACGCCGCATCGCTGCCGACTGCGCTGGCACTCATCGTGCTCACGCTGATCGCCGCCGCCGCCCTCGCAGCGTTCGCCGTCGGAACGCGCGCAGGCAAGTCGTGGGCGCGTTCCGGAGGAGTGGTGTTCCAGGTGCTCGCCGTGGCGCTCGCCCTGGCGTCGCTCACCGTGCAGCCCGTCTCCTGGACGTTCACGCTCGGCGTCGGGCTCCCCGGCCTCCTCGGATTCGCACTGCTGATCTCGAGTGCACGTCGCGAAGGGCCGCAGCGCACCGCGGAGTGACGTCCGTCCGGCACCGGGACACCTGTCGGGAGTTCGCACGGGTGCAGGGCGGGAAAGTGGTCTCCGCCCCGACATCCGTGACTTCTCCCGACGGGTGAAGGCGTTCGGGAGGGTCGGTGCGTGCGGGGGATCCGGTGTGTGCGCGGAGGGGAGGGGTCAGGCGTCGATGCCGAGCTGCTTGCGCAGCCGCGCCACGTGTCCGGTCGCCTTGACGTTGTAGAGGGCGATGTCGATGGTTCCGTCTTCGTCGAGGACGAAGGTCGAGCGGATGACGCCCTCGACGACCTTGCCGTAGTTCATCTTCTCGCCCCAGGCGCCGTAGGCGGAGTGGACCGAGTGATCGGGGTCGCTGAGGAGGGGGAACGTGAGAGCGTCGCGCTCACGGAACTTCGCCAGCGTCGCGGGCTCGTCGCGGGAGATCCCGATGACGCGGTAGCCGGCGCCCTGGAGCGACGAGATGCTGTCGCGGAAGTCGCACGCCTCGGTCGTGCATCCGGGCGTCATGGCGGCGGGGTAGAAGTACAGCACGGTCTTCTGCCCGCGCAGATCCGTGAGACGGACCGTCGTGCCGTCCTGATCGAGGAGGGAGAAGTCGGGGGCGGCGGTTCCGGGTTCCAGGCGCTGAGTCACCCCCTCAGCCTATCGGCCGGGCGCCTGCTCAGCCTTGTCGGCGAACGTCTGCAGCAGACGCTGCAGGGAGTCGAGGCGGGCGCGGCCGGTCTCGCCGAGCTCGCCCCGCTCCGCAGCTTCGATGAGGGCGCAGTCGGGAGCGTCCGCCAGATGAGTGCACCCGCGGGGGCAATCCTGTGCGATCACGGCGAGCTCGGTGAACGCCGCGAGGATGTTGTCGGGGTTCACATGGCCGAGGCCGAACGACCGCACGCCCGGGGTGTCGATCACCCACCCCGTGCCGTGCGTCCCCTCGTAGCGCAGCGACACCGTCGACGACGAGGTGTGGCGGCCGCGTCCGGTGACCTGGTTCACGTGCCCCGTCGCGCGACCAGCCGTCGGGACGAGCGCGTTGACGAGCGTCGACTTGCCCACGCCGGAGTGCCCGACGAACACGGTCGAGTGACCGACGAGAGCCTCACCGATCTCGTCGATCGGCATCTCATCCTGCGCACTCGTGAACACCCGCAGATCGAGGCCGTCGAAGTGGGTGAGGAACTCCGAGGGATCGGCGATGTCGGTCTTGGTCACGACGAGCAGAGGTCGGATCCCGGCATCCAGCGCTGCGACCAGGTACCGGTCGACCAGGCGCGCGTGGCTCGGGGTCGGCGGCAGCGACGACGACGAGCATCTGGTCGGCGTTCGCGACGATCACCCGCTCCACCTGATCGGTGTCGTCGGCGCTCCGCCGCAGGAGAGAAGTGCGATCCACGATGCCGACGATGCGGGCGAGCGTGCCCTCGTCTCCCGAGGTGTCGCCGACCACACGCGCCTGATCGCCGGTCACGATCGGCATCCGCCGCAACTCGCGCGCCCTCGTGGTCGTGATCATGCGCTCGTCGGGAGTGTCCTCGCCGAGGAGCACGGAGTAGCGGCCGCGATCCACGCCGAGCACCCGTCCGATCTCGGCGTCGTCGTGCGCAGGGCGGCGCTTGGTCCGAGGGCGGTTGGCCTTCGGGTTCGGTCGTGTCCGGATACTGCTCTCGTCGTAGTCCTCGAAGTCGTCGTCGAGGTCGTCGTTGTCGTCGAGCCAGCTCACCGTCAGCCTCGCAGCATCCGCTCCCAGAGCATCGTGAACTCCGGGAGGGTCTTGGCGGTCGTGCCGATGTCGTCGATCTCCACTCCGGGGACGCGTAGCCCGACGAGCGCTCCGGTCGTTGCCATGCGGTGGTCGTGGTGTGCGGCCCAGGTGCCGCCGTGCAGCGGGCGGGGGATGATGCGGAGTCCGTCCGGCAGTTCTTCCGCCTCGCCGCCGAGCGCCCGGAGATTGCCGATGAGCGCCGCGATCCGGTCGGTCTCGTGAAGCCGGATGTGGCCGATCCCACGGATCGTCGTCGGCGAGTCGGCGAAGGCGGCGAGCCCGACCAGCGTCGGTGTGAGCTCGCTCGCCGCCGACAGATCGAGGTCGAGGCCGCGGATGCCTGAGCCGGCGCGCACGGTGAGGGTGCCGCCGTGTCGGCTGACGTGCGCTCCCGCTGCTTGGAGGATGTCCGGGAGCAACGCCCCGGGCTGGGTGGAGTGCGCCGGCCACCCGGTGACGGCGACCGAGCCTCCGGTGACGAGCGCTGCCGCGAGGAACGGCGCCGCGTTCGAGAGATCCGGTTCGATCGCGATCTCCTTGGCCCGCGGGACGCCGGCCTCGACGAGCCATTCGCCGACGGCAGGACGTTCGATCCGGATGCCGCGGCGGCTCAGGGCCTCGATCGTCATGTCGATGTGCGGAAGGCTCGGGAGGTGTTCGCCGGTGTGCACCAGATGGAGGCCGACATCGAAGCGGGGAGCGGCGAGGAGGAGACCGGAGACGAACTGACTCGACGCCGAGGCGTCGATCTCCACGCGACCACCACGGATGCGACCATGTCCGCGGATCGTGAAGGGGAGCGCCCACGTGCCCTCGTCGTCGATGTCGACACCGAGGTCGCGGAGAGCGCTGATGAGGCCGCCCATCGGCCGGTGCAGCGCCGTCTCGTGCGCGGTGAGGTGCACGTCGTGCTCGGCGAGGCCCGCCAGGGGAGCGATGAAACGCATCACCGTGCCCGCCTGTCCGCAGTCGACCGTCGTGCCGCCGTGGAGCTTTGCTGGCGTGACGACGAGATCGGGGCCGAATTCGTGGCGGGCGTCGACCTCCTCGATGCCGACGCCGAGCGCCCGGAGCGCATCGACCATACGGGCGGAGTCGTCGGAGTGCAGCGGAGCGATCAGTCTGCCGGGGCCGTCTGCGATCGCGGCGATCATCAACTCGCGGTTCGTCAGCGACTTCGAGCCGGGGATCGTGAGCTCGGCGTGCACGGGCACGTCGGTGGTGGGCGCAGGATAGGCGCCCTGCACGCGGGAGGGGGAATACCTGTTGGCGCTCATCGGTTCTCACCTTAGTAAACGCGGGAAGGTTCGTCGTCAGACACGGGGCTTCCGTCACGAAGGAGAGAGAATGCCGGCGACGCTCGAGCGCGAGGTGATCGACCTCAGCGGCCTAGACTGGCCGGTGATGGATGACACCGCAACCGCAGACACCGTCGGCGACCCTCGGCGCGAGTTCGAGGAGCAGGCGATCCCCTTCATGGATCAGCTCTACGCCGCCGCGATGCGCATGACGCGCAACCCCGCCGACGCCGCCGACCTCGTTCAGGAGACGTTCGTGAAGGCGTACGGCTCCTGGTCGACGTTCTCGCAGGGCACGAACCTCAAGGCGTGGTTGTACCGCATCCTCACGAACACCTACATCAACATCTACCGCAAGCGGCAGCGCGAGCCCTTCCAGGGCACGATCGACGAGCTCGAGGACTGGCAGTTGGGCGGTGCCGAGTCGACGACCGCCTCGCACAGCCGCTCGGCAGAGGCCGAGGCGATCGACCGGATGCCGGCATCGGTCGTCAAGGACGCGCTGCAGGCTGTTCCCGAGGATTTCCGACTGGCCGTGTACCTCGCCGATGTCGAGGGATTCGCGTACCAGGAGATCGCCGACATCATGAAGACCCCCATCGGCACCGTGATGAGCCGTCTGCACCGTGGCAGACGGATGCTGCGGGAGCTGTTGGCAGAGTACGCCGCCGAGCGGGGCATCGCCGCGGCTGACACGAGGAGCAAGAAATGAGCGACTGCGGCTGCGACAAAGCTCGCCAGGATCTGGAGGAGTACCTCCGCAACGAGGTGTGCAACACCGAGCACACCGAGATCCGCGAGCATCTCGAGAACTGCCCGTCCTGTCGGGACGAGGCGCTCGTCGCGAAGACCCTGACCGAGGTCGTCGCACGTGCCTGCAAGGAGACGGCTCCAGAGGAGCTGCGCGACCAGGTGTTCGCGCGTCTGCGCGCTGTGCAGGCCGTCCAGCACTGACCTCGCGTCGGAGGGCGACCGTAGGCTGTTCTCATGGCCCTCATCGATGCACGCGGGATTCCCGCTGACCAGACCTCTGTCGAGCGGCTCGCGCGCGAAGACCTCGACTATCGCGTCGTCGACCCCGACGACCCCGCCCAGGCGGTGCCTTTCCAGCGGGCGATGTCCCGCGGATTCCTCGGCGCCGAGCCGACCTCCGCCACTCTCGAGGAGGGCCTGCCGACGGTGCGCTCCCATCGCAACATCGGCGTGTACGAGCGGGGCACGGCGCGGGGGACCCTCCCGGTCGCGACGATCGACTCGTGGGTGACGCCGCTGACGCTGCCCGGCGGCGACATCGGCATGTGGGCGATCAGCGGGGTCACCGTCTCCGGCACCCATCGGCGCCGCGGTATCGCTCGCTCGCTCCTCGAGGGCGAACTCCGGGCCGCTGCGCAGGCGGGTGTCGCGCTTGCGGGACTCACGGTGACCGAGGCGACGATCTACGGACGCTACGGCTTCGGCGCTGCCGTTCCCGTCTCTCACCTCACGGTCGACACACGCCGCGCCGGATGGGCGGCCACGCCGTCGCGAGGCCGTTTCGAATACGTCGACCGCGAGCAGCTCGCCGCCGACCTCGGCGCTGTGCACGAGCGCGCGCGGAGAGGGCGCCCGGGTCAGGTGCCCGGATGGAGCGCCAGATGGGCGGGGATCGCGGGCCTGGCCAGCGCAGACACGGACCGCGACCGGGTGCGTGGCGTGCATTTTCTCGATCAGGACGACGTCCTTCGCGGCGTGCTGGCGTACACCCTCGAGGAGATGGGGGGGGACGTTCCGGTTCCGGCTTCGCGTGCGCATGCTCGTGGGCGAGACCCCGGCGGCCGTCGCCGCGCTCTGGCGGTACGCCCTCCAGCATGATCTGGTCGACGAGGTCACGGCAGACCTGCGGCCGCTCGACGACCCGCTGCCCTGGCTGGTGGCCGACTCTCGTGGAGTGACCCAGGTGCTGCACGACCACGGGTGGCTGCGCATCCTCGATCTGCCGGCCGCACTGACGGCACGACGCTATTCGGCGCCGCTGGACACGGTGCTGCGTGTCGAGGACTCCCTCGGATTCGCGGACGGCGACTGGCGGCTGCGCGTCGACGAATCCGGCGTCGCGGAGGTCGAGGTCGCGACCGAAGGCCGCGACGCCGACATCGCGCTCGATGTCTCGGCGCTGTCCTCGCTGTACGCGGGCGGAGTCCGAGCGGCATCGCTGCACGGTGCCGGGCGGATCTCGGGTGACGCGGCGGCTGTCGAGGCTCTCGACCGGGCGCTGATCGCCTTCCCTGCGCCCTCCCTGGACATCTGGTACTGATTCCCCTCGCCTCGAGCGACACCGTCGCCGCAAGAACGTCTGGCATGAGAATAAACTAGAAACCTCTTTACTGGAAAGAACCTTTACTATAACCTCGCCTCAGAGCGGATGCCCTTCCGCCCTGCTCGACTTCCGCAACGAAGCTCTTGAGACGAGGTTCCCATGCACGACAACCGCTGGAGGAAGACCCTTCCTCTCGTCGCCGGCGCTGCAGCGCTCGCCCTGGCATTGGCCGGCTGCACGCCCGGAGGCAGCTCATCCGGTGGTGATCGACCGCTCCGCATGTGGTCAGGATCGATGACTCCGATCACGAACAACTTCAATCCGTTCGCGGTCGACACGGCGACGCACATGACCTTCGGGGCCATCTACGAGCCGTTGTTCTTCTTCAACCAGCTCTCGGATGAGGGCCCCGTCGGGATGCTCGGCGACTCGTACGCGTTCAACGACGACGGGACGGTGCTGACGATCACGATCAAGCCCGACCTGAAGTGGAGCGACGGTGAGGACCTCACGGCTGAGGACGTTGCGTTCAGCCTCGGCTACGGCTCGAACCTCGATCCCGACATGGTCTCCGCGGACGCGACCGACGACACCACCGTCGTCGTCACTTACTCCTCCGCCAAGTTCACGGCCACTTCGCTGATCCTCGGCTCCACCTGGATCATCCCGAAGCACATCTGGTCCGAGATCGACGACTACATGACGGAGACCAACCCGAAGCCCATCGGCTCCGGACCGTACACGCTCAAGTCGTTCACCGACGCCGCGTACACGCTCGAGGCGAACCCGCTCTTCCGCGACGGGGCTCCCGCGATCACGGAGGTGCAGGACATCGGCATCGACTCGAACCAGTCGTCGGAGGACCTGCTGAAGACGGGCAAGCTCGACTGGGTCGGCCAGTTCATCGCCAACCCGGACGGGGTGACCTCGAACGGACGCATCAGCACGATGAACCAGCAGCAGGATCCGACCGTGATCATGACCTGCGCTGACGCGTCGATGGGATGCACGGGGGCGCAGACCGACCCGGCCGTGCGCCAGGCGCTGAACGTCGCTATCGACCGGGGTGCCATCAGCAGCAAGGCGTTCGCGGGGCTCTCCGGCGAGGCGTCGCCGAGCTTCGCGCTGCTCCCGCGCGACGAGAAGTGGTTGAGCGACCCCTCTCTCGCCGTCAGCCCGCAGGAACCGGATGCCGCGGCCGCGGAGGGGATCCTCGAGGCGGCCGGCTACACCAAGGGCGACGACGGCTTCTACGGCACGGACGGCACGGCCATCGAGCTCGACCTCTTCTCGCCCGACGGGTGGACCGACTACAACGACGCAGCGAAGCTCATCAGTGCGCAGGCGGCGAAGGCCGGCATCCGCGTGAACGCGCGGACTGTCTCCGAGGCCGAGTACTGGACGCCGATCTCGACCGGCGAGTTCCAGCTCGCCCTCTATGGCATCACGCAGTCGCTCGTGGCGGATCCGTTCTCCAACTACGACCAGTACTTCACGACGATCGCGAGTGCGAAGGTCGGGGAGGAGCCGGCCAAGGGGCAGAACTACTCGCGCTACACGAACCCCGCCGTCGACGCGGCGGTGAAGCAGGCCGGGGCGACGCAGGATGAGGCGATCAAGAAGGACGCCTACGCGACGGTGCAGACCGAGATCGCCCGGGACCTGCCGTACATCCCCGTGGTGCTCAACGCGTCGCAGTCGTTCTTCAACACGGCGGACTTCACCGGATGGCCGACCGAAGACGACCTGTACGCAGCACCGCTGCCGTACCTGTCGACGGCGTCGGCTGTGATCTTGACCCATCTCCGTCCCGCCAAGAAGTAGGACAGCACCCATGGATCGATCCGTCGAGAGGAGAGGCTCGTGAAGTTCTGGATGCGCCGCGTCGCGTTCTACATCATCACGCTGTGGGCCGCGATCTCCCTCAACTTCCTGTTGCCGCGGTTGCTCCCCGGCGACCCTGCCGCGATCATGCTGGGCAAGCTCCGGCGTGCGAACGGGGGCAGGCCGCTTTCCGAGGAGACGATCAAGGCGATCACCTCGATTCTCGGCGCAGAGAAGGGATCGACCCTGTGGGATCAGTACCTCGCCTACTGGGGCCGGCTGCTGCACGGTGATCTCGGGGTCTCATCGACCCGATACCCGGCGCCGGTAGGCGAGCTCATCGCGGCGGCGCTGCCGTGGACGGTGACTCTCGTCGGAGCAGCCACCATCATCTCGTTCGTCCTCGGCATCATCGCCGGCGCGTGGGTGGGGTGGTTCCGGGGGACGTGGGTCGATCAGCTCGTGCCGATCACCACGTTCCTGCAGTCGATCCCGTACTTCTGGCTGGCCCTCGTGCTGGTCGCGGTGTTCTCGGTGCAGCTCGGGCTGCTGCCCATCATCGGGGGGTACGACGTGTTCGAGTTCCCCGCGGGTCCGGAGTGGACGCCGGCCTTCTTCGCCAGTGCGTTCGTGCATGCCCTGCTGCCTGCGGCCACGATCGTCATCTCCTCGGTCGGCGGCTGGCTGCTGGGGATGCGGAACATGATGGTGCAGACCATGGCGGAGGACTACGTGCTCACTGCCGAGGCCAAGGGGCTGCGGCCCTCCCGCATCCGCACGGCGTATGCGGCGCGGAACGCCTCGATCCCGAGCCTCGCGGGCTTCGGTATCGCCCTCGGCTTCGTGGTCGCCGGTTCCATCGTGACCGAGCAGGTGTTCAGCTATCCCGGTCTCGGCAAGCTGATGATCCAGTCCGTGCAAGGGCTCGACTATGCCCTGATGCAGGGAGTATTCCTCGTCATCACCCTCACGGTGCTGGCAGCGAACTTCCTCATCGACCTCCTCTATGGCTTCATCGACCCGAGAGTGCGACGTGATGGCTGACCTGATCGTTTCCCCGTCCGAGTCCACGCACGCCGTCGCCGTCGCGCGGACGGCACGGCTGCGCGACGGATTTCCCCGGATCTCCGGCAAGCTCCTCGTCGGAGTGATCCTCCTCGGTGTGATCGTGCTCTTCGGGCTGATCGGACCGCTGCTCCTCGGCGATCCGCGTGACGCGAGCTTCGACCCGCTGCTGCCGCCGAGCCCCGAGCATCCGCTCGGCACCACCAAGCTCGGTTTCGACGTGCTCGCCCAGGTGGCGACCGGCACACAGGGGTCGCTCTTCGTCGGCGCGGTCGCGGGCGTCGTCGCGCTGTTCCTCGCCCTGGTGTTCGGTGTGCTCGCCGGCTACTTCGGCGGAGCCCTCGATGAGACGCTGATGCTCGCCACGAACATCATGCTCGTGATCCCCGGGCTGCCGCTGGTCATGGTGATCGCCGCGTACGTGCAGCACACCGAGGGGCTCGGCGACCTCGCGCGCAGTTCGCTGCTCGTGGCCCTGGTGCTCGGCATCACCGGCTGGGCGGGTTCCGCCGTGGTGCTTCGCGGCACCGCCAGATCGCTGCGCACCCGAGACTACGTCGCGGCGTCGGTCGTCGCGGGCGAGCGTCCGCTGCGGGTCATCTTCGTCGAGATCCTCCCGAACCTCGTTCCGCTGCTCGCGGCCCAACTCATCTTCGGGGTGATCTTCGCGGTGCTCGGTGAGGCAGGGCTCTCGTATCTGGGCCTCGGTCCGACCGGATCCATCACCCTCGGCACGGTGCTGAACGATGCGCAGACGGGGCAGGCCGTGGGAAGTGGCGCCTGGTGGTGGTTCGTGCCGCCCGGCCTGATCATCGCGCTCATCGGGACCGCTTTGTCGCTCATCAACTTTGCGATCGACGAGATCGTGAATCCGAAGCTGCGTCTGGTGCCGGTGGCCGCGCGACGGCAGCGTCTGGCGCGTCGTGCCGGCCATGGTGTCGGGGGAGAGGGAGCGGTCGCGTGACCGAGAGAGCGGCGGTGTTGACGGCGCGGAATGTGTCGATCGAATACGAGGTGGACCCGCCGGTGAAAGCCGTGCGGAACGTGTCGTTGACGCTGCACCGCGGGGAGATCCTGGGGCTCGCGGGGGAGTCGGGGTGTGGGAAGACGACTCTGGCGTATGGGATGAATCGGTTGTTGAAGGCTCCGGCGCTGATGACGGGTGGGGAGATCGTCTTCCATGACCGGGATGGTCATGACGTCGACATCGTCGGCCTCGACGGCGAAGGGCTCCGGGCGTTCCGTTGGGACAAGATCTCGATGGTGTTCCAGGGGGCGATGAATTCCCTCAACCCGGTGATCAGCGTCAAGGCGCAGATCTTCGACATCTTCGACACGCATCGTCCGGGGATGAGCAGGAAGGCGAAGACGGCGCGCGCCGAGGAGCTGCTCTCGCTCGTGGGCGTCGATCCGAACCGGCTCACGAGCTTCCCGCACGAGCTGTCCGGCGGTATGCGTCAGCGCATGATGATCGCGATGGCCCTGGCGCTCGATCCGCAGGTGATGATCATGGACGAGCCGACCACCGCGCTCGATGTCGTCGTCCAGCGGGGCATCATCCGCGAGATCATGCGGTTGCGGGAGAAGCTCGGCTTCGCGGTGATCTTCATCACCCACGACCTGCCCATGCTCATCGAGATCAGCGACCGGATCGCGGTCATGCTGCAGGGGCGGATCGTGGAGGAGGGGACGGCGGAAGAGATCTACCGCACCCCGCAGCACGAGTACACGAAGCGGCTGTTGTCGAGTTTCCCGTCGCTGACGGGTGAGCGGGGCGACTTCGTTCGCACCGGAGTGAGCCAGGAGGGCGTCCGATGAGCGTTGCCATGCCGACCGCGACCCTGGAGGCGCGGAATCTGGTCAAGGACTTCTCCCTGCGCTCCGGGTTCCGCACGAGCATCCTGCACGCGGTGAAGGATGTGTCATTCACGATCGAGGCCGGGAAGACCGTCGCGCTGGTGGGCGAATCGGGGTCGGGGAAGTCCACGATCGCACGCATGCTGATGAAGCTGGAGACGCCGACGGGAGGGGAGATCCTGCTCGACGGCAAGCCGTCGGGGACGCGGGGGCACGCACTGGAGCGGTATCGGTCGGACGTGCAGATGGTGTTCCAGGACCCGTTCGCGTCCTTGAACCCGTTCCACACGATCGTGCATCACCTGGAGCGTCCGATCCGCCTCCACCAGCCGGAGCTCTCCCGAGCACAGGTCAGGGAACGCGCCGTCGAACTGCTCGAGCGTGTACGGCTGACCCCGGCGAGAGCTTCGCGGAACGCCGCCCGCACGAGCTGTCGGGAGGGCAGCGGCAGCGTGTGGCGATCGCACGTGCGCTCGCTCCCGGCGCCCGGTTCATCGTCGCGGACGAGCCCGTGTCCATGCTCGACGTGTCCATCCGCCTCGGCGTGCTGAACCTGCTCGCGGACCTGCAGCGTGAGGAGAACCTCGGCGTCCTCTACATCACGCACGACCTGGCCACGGCCCGCCACTTCTCCGATGAGATCATGGTGCTCTACAAGGGCGACGTCGTGGAACGCGGACCCGCGGACGAGGTCATCCTCAACCCGCAGCACGAATACACCAAGACACTCCTCGGAGCCGCACCCGAACCCGACAACCTCGGCCGCCTCCGCGACGAAGTCCGCACCGAACTCGGCGTGGCCTGAAAAGGCTGCTCGGAAGGAAGAGTCAATGTCACAGATCGACCCGGGAACCTCGGCCTGGCTGCGTACCAGGAACGACCGCGAGGCGCTGCGGCTGATCCTCGAGCACGGCCCGCTCACGCGTTCGCGCCTGGGCGAGCTGTCCGGGATGTCGAAACCGACGGCGACCCAGATGATCGCGCGACTCGAGCGTGCGGATCTGGTGCTGCCGGTCGGCGAGATCGCCGGGAGCCGCGGGCCGAGTGCGGTCAGTTGGGGCGTGCGGACTGACCGGGTCGCCGGTGTGGCCGTGAACATGCTCGACGACAGCATCCAGGCGGTGCTGGTCGACGCGGCGGGGACCGAGTACCCCATCGTCGAGCTTCCGGTCCGTGACGAGGAGCGCTCGCCCGAGCGGGACATCGCCCGTGCCATCGACGCCGCCTGTGACGCCGCCGGCTCCGACCGCACCACGATCGAGGCGGTGACCGTCGGCGTGCAGGCCGCCGTCAGCAGCGGGCAGGACACGCTGTCGCTGACCGACTCCCTTCCCGGGTGGCCGGCGTTCGGTGCCAGAGCCCGGATCGAGGCCGAGCTCGGCGTCTCCGTCACTCTGGAGAACGATGTGAACCTCGCCACGATGGCGGAGCGCGCCGTCGGTGTGGCGCAGGAGGTCGATAGCTTCGCCTTCCTCTGGGTGGGCGTCGGCCTCGGTGTCGGCGTCGACCTGGGCGGCACGATCCATCGCGGTGCGCACGGGAGCGCGGGTGAGATCGGGTACCTGACGGTGTCGGCCGGAACCGGGAAGCCCGGAGCCGTGACCACCGACCTGCTGGGCTCGCAGGTGATCCTCGACCTCCTCGCCGATCACGGCACGAACTCACGCGGCATCCGTGCCCTCGCCGAGGACGACGCAGCCCTGCGCACCGTCGCTGAGCGCATCGCCCTCACGATCGAACCGGTGCTCGTGGTGCTCGACCCCGCCATGATCGTGCTGGGCGGACCCACGGGCCTTGCTGGCGGGCGCCGCCTGGCGGAGCTGGTCGCGGAGCGGCCGCGGCCGACGAGAGACCCGTTCCGGCGGTGCGTGTCAGCGGCACGGGCGAGAGCGCCGTGCTCGTGGGCGCGCGTCGACTGCTCGTCGAACAGATCCGCACCCTTCTCGAAGAACGCATCCCCACAGACTGACGCCCATCGGCGGGCGGACGACCATCAGGAACAAGGAGACCAGATGAAACTGGCCATCGTCGGCGGAGGATCGACGTACACCCCGGAGCTCGTCGACGGATTCATCCGCCTGCAGCGTGAACTGCCCATCGAGGAGCTGGTGCTGGTCGACTCGGATCCGACCCGTCTGGAGCTCGTCGGAGCCGTGTCCCGACGCATGCTGGCCAAGGCAGGACACGCCGCCAGGCTTCTCACGACCGATGACCTGGTCGCGGGTGTGAGCGAAGCGGATGCGGTTCTCATCCAGCTGCGCGTCGGTGGACAGGACGCCAGGGAGCAGGACGAGAGCTGGCCGCACGAGGTCGACTGCATCGGCCAGGAGACGACGGGACCGGGCGGCCTCGCGAAGGCTCTGCGGACCGTGCCGGTCGTGCTCCGCATCGCCGACGTCGTGCGCCGGCACGCCAAGCCCGATGCATGGATCGTGGACTTCACGAACCCCGTCGGCATCGTCACCCGCGCGCTTCTGCAGGCGGGGCATCGCGCGGTCGGACTGTGCAACGTCGCGATCGGCTTCCAGCGGCGCTTCGCCGAAGAGGCAGGAGTGGAGCCCGATCGGGTGGCCCTCGCCCATGTGGGGCTCAATCACCTCACCTGGGAGCGCGGCGTCTTCATCGACGGCGTCGACCGGCTGCCCGAGGCGCTCGAGACCCGCGTCGGCGAGCTGGCGGACACGGTGGAGCTCGCTCCGGCGCTGCTCGCTCAACTCGGAGTGATCCCCTCGTACTACCTGCGCTACTACTACGCACACGACGAGGTGCTGCATGAACAGCGCCACAACGACACCAGGGCTGCCGAGGTGCGCGCGATCGAGAACGACCTCCTCGGCCTCTACGCCGACCCCCGCGTCGACACCAAGCCGGAGATCCTCGGGAAGCGTGGTGGCGCGTTCTACTCCGAAGCGGCCATCGAGCTGCTGATCGCGATCCGCGGTGGCACGGATCAGCCGCGAGTGGTCAACCTGCGCAACGACGGTGTGCTGCCGTTCCTCCCCGACGACCACGTGATCGAGGTCCCCGCGCGCCACATCGACGGGCGGTTCGTGGCCGAGCCGGTCGCCGCCCTCCCGGACGACATCAGCGGCCTGATCGGTGCGGTCGCGGGATATGAGCGCCTCGCGCTCGACGCCGCGATCGGCGGTGGGCGTGATCGGGTGCTTCGTGCGATGCGTGCGCACCCGCTGGTGCTGCAGCACGAACGTGCGGAGAAATTGACCGACCTGCTTCTGGCTGCCAATTCGCGGTTCCTGGAGTGGGCGTGAGCGCCACGGATCGACCGGCGCTGGTCCTCGCCGTCGACGGCGGCGGCTCCAAGACGGATGTCGTGCTCCTCGACATCACCGGCCGTGTCCTGGCGTGGGAGCGTGGACCCGGATCGAGCCCGCAGATCGATGGGCTGGACCAGTCGGTGCGGGTGATCGACGACCTCGTGCGCCGTGCCCTCGGAGACAACCAGCCGGGTGAGCTCATCGAGGTGGGGCTGTATCTCTCCGGGCTCGATCTCGCGGAGGAGATCGCGGCCTTCCGCGACGCGATCTCCTCGCTGCCCTGGGCGGAAGGCGCCGTCATCGAGAACGATCTGCACGCGCTCCTTCGTGCCGGCACCGACGCGGAGGACGCGATCGCCGTGATCTGTGGAACCGGCATGAATGCGATCGGGGTCCGCGCTGACGGCGCACAGGTGCGCTTTCCCGCACTGGGACCCCTGTCCGGCGACTGGGGCGGTGGTTCCGAGCTCGGCGACGCCGTCGTCTGGCACGCCGCCCGCGCCGAAGACGGTCGCGGACCGGAGACCGCGCTCGTCCCACTGCTCCTGCGTGCCGTCGAGGCGACGACGGTGGCGGCGTTCATCGAAGACGTTCACCTCGGTCGGCGGGAAGAGCAGGGGTTCGCCACCCTCAGCCCGATGCTGTTCGAGGCCGCGACGGCAGGCGACGCAGTGGCTCGGGGCATCGTGCAGAGGCAGGCGGATGAAGTGGTGGCTTTCGTGCGCGCCTGTGTGAACCGGCTCGGGCTCCGCGAAGTCGAGGTGCCCGTGGTGTTCGGCGGGGGCGTCGCCCGAGGCAGGAACCCCCTTCTGCTCGACACCATCCGGGCCGGGCTGGCGGAACACGCGCCGGCGGCCCGCCTGCAGATCGTCGATGCCCCGCCGGTGCTGGGCGCAGCCCTGCTCGTCTTGGGCGCGGCCGGGGCGGCTGCTCCGGCGCTGGAGCGTGCCAGGAGCCACCTGGGCTCCGACCTGCGCCTGGCGCGGGTGCCGCTCGTCACGGGCTGAGCCACGCCGCAGGCCGGCCGTGAAGACGAGAAGGGCGCCCCGACCGAGTCGAGGCGCCCTTCGTCGTCGATCGCGATCAGCCGGGTGTGACGGCCGAGCGGATCAGTGCGGCCTGCTCGGCTGCGTGGACCTTCGAGGATCCGGTCGCGGGCGACGCGGAGGCCGGACGCGAGACGGGACGGAACGACCGGTCGCCGGGGACGTCGGCGAAGGCCAGGGCCAGGAACGGCCAGGCGCCCTGGTTCTCCGGCTCTTCCTGCACCCACACCAGCTCGGCGTTCGGGTACGAGTCGGTGATGGCCTTGAGGGAGTCGATCGGCGTCGGGTACAGCTGCTCGAGCCGGACGAGGGCGACCTCGGGGTTCGGGTTCTTCTCGAGCTCGGCGCGCAGATCCCAATGCACCTTTCCGGAGTGCACGAGGACGCGCTTGACGGCATTGCGGTCGAGCCCGCGGTCGTCATCGATGACCGGCTCGAAGCGACCCTGGGTGAAGGCCTCCACGGGGCTCGTGGCGCCGCGCAGACGCAGCATCGCCTTCGGGGTGAAGACGATGAGCGGCTTGCGCGGACGGGCGTAGGCCTGGCGTCGCAGCAGATGGAAGTACGACGCGGGAGTCGACGGGCGCGACACGATCATGTTGTCCTGCGCGCACAGCTGCAGGAAGCGCTCGATGCGAGCCGACGAGTGGTCAGGTCCCTGGCCCTCGTAGCCGTGGGGGAGGAGCAGCGTCACACTCGACTGCTGCCCCCACTTCTGCTCGGCCGCCGAGATGTACTCGTCGATGACAGACTGCGCACCGTTGACGAAGTCACCGAACTGCGCCTCCCAGAGCACGAGGGCTTCAGGCGCCTCCACGGAGTAGCCGTACTCGAACCCGAGCGCGGCGTACTCGCTGAGCAGCGAATCGTAGATGAAGAACCGGCCCTGCGCGTCGGACAGGTTCGACAGCGGCAGCCATTCCTGACCGTTCGCCCTGTCGTGCAAAGCGGCGTGGCGCTGCACGAACGTGCCACGGCGGGCGTCCTGTCCGGCGAGACGGACGGGGTGCCTTCGACCAGCAGCGAGCCGAACGCGAGCAGCTCGCCGAAGCCCCAGTCGATGCTGCCGTTTCGGCTCATGTCGAGGCGCTTCTCGAGCAGCTGCTGGATCTTCGGGTGCACCGTGAAGCCCTCTGGCTTGTTCACGAAGGCGTCGCCGATCAGCTGGATGACCTCGCTCGGCACTCCGGTGACCTCGGGGGCGCCGACCTGGTCCTCGACGGGAGGCAGCTCCGGTGCGATCGGCGTCGCGCCCGTCTCGGCCGCGTGCGTCTCGGCGAACGCGATCTCGAGGCGGTTCTGGAAGTCGGCCTTGGCCTCGTCGTACTCCTGCTCGGTGATGTCACCGCGGCCGACGAGCGACTCCGTGTACAGACGGCGGACGGAGCGCTTCGCCTGGATCAGGTCGGTCATCAGCGGCTGCGTCATCGAGGGGTCGTCGCCCTCGTTGTGTCCGCGTCGGCGGTAGCAGACGAGATCGATCACGACGTCACGGTGGAAGCGCTCGCGGTACTCGAACGCCAACTGGGCGACGTGGATCACGGCCTCGGGGTCGTCGCCGTTCACGTGGAACACCGGCGCCTGGATGGTCTTGGCGACATCCGTCGAGTAGATCGACGTGCGTCCGTCGTTCGGGGTGGTGGTGAAGCCGACCTGGTTGTTCACGACGACGTGGATCGTGCCACCCGTGCGGTAGCCGCGCAGCTGCGACATCTGGAGCGTCTCGACCACGACGCCCTGCCCGGCGAACGCGGCGTCTCCGTGCACGAGGATCGGCAGCCAGGCGAAGGTGCCGATCGGCTTGCGGTCCTGCTTGGCGCGGACGATGCCCTCGAGCACGCCGTCGACCGTCTCCAGGTGAGACGGGTTCGCCGCGAGGTACACCGGCAGCTCGGACTCGTCGTCGGCGACGAAGGTGCCCTCGGTGCCGAGATGGTACTTCACGTCACCGGAGCCGCGCTGGTTGCCGGGTGTCTGGGTGCCTTCGAACTCGCGGAAAACCTGGCCGTAGGTCTTGCCCGCGATGTTGGTGAGCACGTTGAGGCGGCCGCGGTGCGCCATGCCGATCGCGGCGCCTTCGAGCCCTGCGGTCGCCGCGCCCTGGAGGATCTCGTCGAGGAGTGGGATCAGCGATTCGCCGCCCTCGAGCGAGAAGCGCTTCTGCCCGACGAACTTCGTCTGCAGGAAGGTCTCGAACGCCTCGGCCTCGTTGAGCTTGCGGAGGACGCGGAGCTGCTCGTCGTGGCCGGGCTTCTGGTACTTGACCTCGACCTTCTCCTGGAACCACCGGCGCTGCTCGGGGTCCTGGATGTGCATGTACTCGATGCCGAGCGTGCGGCAGTACGAGTCGCGGAGCACGCCGAGGATGTCACGGAGCTTCGCGACGCGGCGACCACCGAAACCGCCGGTGACGAACTCGCGGTCGAGGTCCCAGAAGGTGAGGCCGTGGCTCTCGATCTCGAGGTCGGGGTGCGAGCGCTGCACGTACTCGAGCGGGTCGATGTCGGCCATCAGATGACCACGCACGCGGAACGAGTTGATGAGCTCCTGGACCCTGGACTGCTTGTCGACACGCTCGGCGAGGTCGACCGCGATGTCCGGGTTCCACCGGATCGGTGCGTAGGGGATGCGCAGCGCGGCGAAGATGTCGTCGTAGAACCCGCGCTGCCCGACGAGCAGCTCGTGCACCTTCTTGAGGAACTCGCCGGAGCCTGCACCCTGGATGACGCGGTGGTCGTAGGTGCTGGTGAGCGTGATCGTCTTGCCGATCGCGAGCTCGTTGAGCGTCTTCTCGCTCGCACCCTGGAACTCGGCCGGGTACTCGAGCGCGCCGGCGCCGATGATGCAGCCCTGGCCCTTCATGAGCCGGGGGACGGAGTGGACGGTGCCGATACCGCCGGGGTTCGTGAGGGACACGGTCGTGCCCTGGAAGTCCGCAGCCGTCAGCTTGTTGCCGCGGGCACGCGTGACCAGATCCTCGTACGCGGTGAGGTACTCGGTGAAGGTCATGGTGTCGGCACGCTTGATGCTGGGCACCATGAGCGCGCGCGTGCCGTCGGGCTTGGGCAGATCGATCGCGATGCCCAGGTTGACGTGGGCCGGCGCGACGACGGAGGGCTTGCCGTCGACCTCGGCGTAGAACACGTTCTGGCTGCGGAACTCGTCGAGCGTGCGGATCAGCGCCCAGCCGATGAGGTGCGTGAAGCTGATCTTGCCGCCGCGCGTGCGCGCCATGTGGTTGTTGATGACGATGCGGTTGTCGATCATCAGCTTCGCGGGCACGGTGCGCACGCTGGTGGCGGTCGGGACGGTCAGCGACTCGTCCATGTTCGCGGCGAGGGTCTTCGGAAGTCCGCGCAGCGGCGTGACCTTGTCCTCCTCGACGGGCTCGACCGCTTCCTTCGTCTCGGGCTTCGGCGCGGGCTTCGGGGCCTGAGCGGGGATCGGGGCGGTGGCGGCCGGCTTGGCGGTCGTGCGGGCCACCGGCTGCGAGCCGATGACCGGTATGGGTGCGGTGACCGGATGCGCGGTCTGATCGTTCGCCGCGGCGGGTGCGCCCGCGCCGGGACCCCCGGTCTCGGAGTGGTACTTCTCGAGAATCGGCCACCACTCCTTGTCGACCGAGTCGCGGTTCACCTTGAACTGCTCGTAGAGCTCTTCGACGAGCCAGGAATTGGCTCCGAACCCCCCGTCGCCACCGACGCCGGTCACCTGGTTCGACACGCTCTATCGCCCTCTTTCATCGCTGAAGCTGTCCTGTGGGGGCGCACGACGCAGGATGCGTTCGGGCCCGCACACTCTCGACCAACAAGCCTAACCTGTTTCGCTCGGGGAATCGTCGAAGCCGTGCGCCCATACCGGCGTGTTCTGAGTACCGTGGAGACATGGAGTTCTCAGGAGCGCAACCGACCGTCGATCTGACCTACTCGGACGTGTTCCTCGTGCCGCGCCGATCCGCCGTCACCAGTCGCCTCCAGGTCGACCTCGCGCCGCTCGACGGCACCCCGGCCACCCTGCCGATCGTCGCGTCGAACATGAACTCGGTCACGGGTCCCCGCATCGCGGCCGTCCTCGCGCGCCGCGGGGCGCTCGGCGTTCTCCCGCAGGACCTGCCGCTGCAGGACCTCGACTCCGCGATCCGCGAGGTGAAGGCCCAGCCCGTGCTGTGGGACACGCCGATCGTCCTCCCGCCGGAGGCCTCGGTCGCCGACGCGCTCCGGCTGCTCCCCGCCACCCCTGGGCACGGGATCGTGGTCGCGCAGGGTTCCGCCCCGTTCGAGGTGGCACGCATCGTCGGAGTGCTCCCGGCGACACGCCTCGCGACCGCGCTGCCCGATGCGCAGCTCGGCGACCTCGTGCACCGTGGCACGCCGTCCATCGACGCGGATGACATCGGATCGGAGCGGCACGCGTTCGACGTCATCACGGACGCCGACGTCGAGATGGTCACGGTCGTGCACCACGGTCACCTCGTCGGCACGCTCAGCGCGCGCAGTGCGCTCCGTTCGACGCTCTACACCCCCGCGGTCGATGCGGACGGCCGTCTCGCCGTCGCGGCCGCTGTCGGCATCAACGGCGACGTCGCCGCGAAGGCCCGTGCACTGGCCGCGGCGGGTGTCGACGTACTGGTCGTCGACACGGCCCACGGCCACCAGGAGGGCATGCTCACGGCGCTGCGCGCCGTCGCCGCCCTCGATCTCGGGCTGCCCATCGTCGCGGGCAACATCGTCACGGCCGACGGCGTGGCCGACCTGGTCGACGCGGGTGCATCGATCCTCAAGGTCGGCGTCGGGCCCGGGGCGATGTGCACGACCCGGATGATGACGGCCGTCGGACGCCCACAGTTCTCTGCCGTGCTCGAGACCGCGCAGGCCGCACGGGAACTCGGAGCCCACGTCTGGGCCGACGGTGGCGTGCGGTATCCCCGCGACGTGGCTCTCGCCCTCGCGGCCGGCGCGGCATCGGTCATGGTCGGGTCATGGTTCGCCGGCACCATCGAAGCGCCGGGGGAGCTGCAGCGTGACGCCGAGGGGCGTCTGTTCAAGGAGTCGTGGGGCATGGCGTCGACCAAGGCGGTGCAGGCGCGGTTCGGACGCCTCGACGCGTACGAGCGGGCTCGCAAGGAGCTGTTCGCCGAGGGCATCTCCTCGTCCAAGATCTACCTGGACCCCCTGCGCCCCGGTGTCGAGGACCTCCTCGACATGATCACCTCGGGCGTCCGGTCCTCGTTCACCTATGCCGGGGCCTCATCGGTGCCGGAGTTCCACGACCGCGCGCTGGTCGGACTCCAGTCGGCCGCGGGGTACGAGGAGGGGAAGGCGCTGCCGGTCAGTTGGTGATCGGGCGAGCGCGCGCACAGCCGTCTTCTGTACAATCGTCCGCATAATGGACGACCCTCCCAGTTGCAGAACATCGCCCCACTGTCCGCCTCTCTCACCGGAGAGGAACCTCTGATGGACTACATCATGTTGGGCGTGGGGCTCCTGCTCACGGTCGGCACCGGCCTCTTCGTCGCGAGCGAGTTCGCGCTGGTCAACCTCGACCGCGCCGATCTGGAGGCGCGGCAGGCACGAGGCGAATCCCGGCTCTCGCTCACGATCAGCGCGCTCAAGCACACATCGACGCATCTTTCCGCGGCGCAGCTCGGCATCACCCTGACGACGCTCCTCACCGGTTACACGATGGAGCCCGCGCTGTCGAACCTGCTCCGACCGACGCTCATCGCCTGGAGCATTCCCGAGGCCGCCGTCGCGCCGATCGCGACCATCGTCGCGATGCTCGTCGCCACCGTGCTGTCGATGATCCTCGGAGAGCTCGTCCCGAAGAACTTCGCGCTCGCGCTGCCGCTGGCCACCGCCAAGCTCGTCGTCCCGTTCCAGACTGCCTTCACCACGATCTTCAAGCCGGCCGTCGTGGTGCTCAACGGCAGCGCAAACGGCGTGCTGCGCAGCATGGGGATCGAGCCGAAGGAGGAGCTCTCCGGCGCCCGCAGCGCTGAGGAGCTCGTCGCTCGTCCGACGCTCCGCCAGCGCCGGCCTGCTCGAAGCTGACACCGCGACGCTGCTCGACCGCACTCTCACCTTCTCCCGGCTCACGGCCGCCGACGTCATGACGGCCCGCCCGAGCATGCACGCGATCGCCGCGAGCGACTCGGTCGACGACGTCATCCAGCTCGCCCGCCGCACCGGCCACAGCCGCTTTCCCGTGTACGACGACGACCTGGACGACATCACGGGCGTCGTGCATCTGAAGGCGGCGATCTCGGTGCCCCGCGACCGTCGGGCGGAAGTGCCGGTCGGTGCGCTCTCGACCGAGCCCCTGCGTGTGCCCGAGACCGTGCACGTCGACGGCCTGATCGCCGAGTTGCGTGCGCGCGGATATCAGCTCGCCGTCGTCGTCGACGAGTACGGCGGCACGGCGGGACTCGTGACGCTGGAAGATCTCGTGGAGGAGCTCGTCGGCGAGGTCGCCGACGAGCACGACCGCACCAGGGCCGGCGTCATCCGCAACCGCGAGGGCATCACGTTCCCCGGCGAGCTCCGACCTGATGAGGTGCGCCGACGCGCGGGCGTCGAGGTGCCGGAGGGCGAGGTGTACGACACCGTCGGCGGCTACGTCATGAGCGTGCTCGAGCGTGTGCCGTCCGTCGGCGACGAGGTGCCCCTCGACAGCGGCACCCTGCAGGTCGTGCGCATGGACGGCCGGCGCGTCGATCGTGTCCGTTACGTGCCGAGACCGGTCGACGCCGACGAGGAGGCCACCCGATGAACGATTGGGGAGGACTCGCCTGGCTCGTCGTGCTTCTCGTCGCGAACGCGTTCTTCGTCGGTGGCGAGTTCGCCGTCATCTCCGCGCGACGGTCGCAGATCGAGCCGCGCGCGGAGCAGGGGTCGCGCGCTGCCAAGACCGCGCTGTATGCGATGGAGCACGCGACGCTCATGCTCGCGACATCGCAGCTCGGCATCACGATCTGCTCGCTGCTGATCCTGAACGTGTCGGAACCGGCCATCCACCACCTGCTGGCCGTGCCGCTGCACGCGCTCGGATGGCCGGACGGCGCGGTGGATGCGGTGTCGTTCACGATCGCCCTGCTGATCGTGTCGTTCCTGCACGTGGTGTTCGGCGAGATGGTGCCGAAGAACCTGGCGTTCTCGGTGCCCGACCGTGCCGTGCTGCTCCTCGCCCCGCCGCTGGTGTGGGTGTCGAAGGTGTTCATGCCGGTGATCTGGGTGCTCAACGCGGCGGCGAACGGCGTGCTGCGTCTCTTCCGCGTCGAGCCGAAGAACGAGGCCGCATCGACCTTCACGCTCGACGAGGTGGCGACCATCGTCAGCCAGTCGCGGCGCGAGGGCGTGCTGATGGATGCGGCGGGCACCGTCACGGCAGCCGTCGAGTTCACGGACAAGAAGGCGCGTGACGTCGCTGTGCCCCTGAGCGACCTGGTGACGCTTCCGCAATCGACCACCCCGGAAGACATCGAGAAGGCCGTCGCCCGTTACGGATTCTCCCGCTATGTGATCGTCGACGACGCCGAGGTGCCGATCGGCTACGTGCACCTGAAGGACATCCTTCGCGCCTCCGAGGGACCCGACGCGGAGACCAAGATGGTCGAACCCCTCCCGGCGAAGCGCATTCATCACATGGTGCCCGTGCAGGAGGACACCGATCTGGAGGACGCGCTCGCGGTCATGCGCCGCGCCGGACGGCACCTGGCCAAGGTGCGCAACGCCAGGGGCGACACCACCGCGGTGCTGTTCCTGGAGGACATCCTCGAGGAGCTGGTCGGAGAGGTGCAGGACGCGACCCGGCGGTTCCGCGGGCGCTGATCCGATGATGATGGCCGCCGACCCGGACGGGTTCGGCGGCCATCGTCATGATCGGGTGCGTCAGCGCCAGCGTGCGCGTTCGTACTGCGGGGGCCAGGAGACCTCTGCGCCCAGCTCGTGCGCCGCGCGCAGGGCGAAATGCGGGTCGCGCAGCCACTCCCTGCCAGCGAAGATCGCGTCGGCCGCACCATCGGCGAGCACCTGCTCCGCCTGTGCGGCCGCAGTGATGAGTCCGACGGCCGAGACCGGGATGCGTCCGCCCCGGCGCACGGTCTCGGCGAGCGGCACCTGGTAGCCGGGGAAGACGTCGATCCGCTGATGCGCCACGAGGCCGCCGCTGGACACGTCGATCAGGTCCGCGCCGTGTGCTGCCGCCCAGTCCCCGACGACGGTCGCCTCCTCGGCCGTGAACCCGCCGTCCGCATGGTCGGTCGCAGAGATACGGACGAAGAGCGGGACGCCGTCACCCGTGACCTCGCGGACGGCGTCCACGACGCGCAGCAGCAGCCGCGCGCGATTCTCGAGCGAGCCGCCGTACTCGCCGTCGCGGAGGTTCGACAGCGGCGACAGGAACTGGTGCAGGAGGTACCCGTGTGCTCCGTGGATCTCCAGGACGTCGAAGCCGGCATCGACGGCGCGGCGTGCGGCGGCGAAGGCGTCGACCACGCGGTCGATTCCCTCGAGATCGAGAGCCACGGGAGCGGCGAACCCGTCGAACGCGATCGCGGAGGGAGCCGTCGTCGTCCACCCGCCGTCTGCGGAGGGCACCGACCCGCGCGCATCCGCCCACGGCCACCACGTCGAGGCCTTCCTCCCGGCATGGGCGAGCTGGATGCCGGCGGTCGCGCCGCGGTCATGGATCGCCGTCACGATCGGTGTCCAGGCATCCCGCTGCTCGTCGTTCCAGAGTCCGGCATCGCGCGGGGAGATCCGTCCTTCCGGGACGACCGCCGTCGCCTCCGCGACGATCAGCCCCGCCCCGCCGGAGGCGAACTGAGACAGGTGCGTGTGGTGCCACTCCTGCACGAGGCCGTCGACGGCGCTGTACATGCACATCGGGGAGACCCAGAGACGGTTGCGGAATGTGACGGAGCGCAGGTGCAAGGGGGAGAAGAGAAGACTCACGGTTCGACGCTACCGTCGCGCACGCGCACCGAGGGCCGTCGCACTAACGTGGAGCCATGGTCGAGGTGCGCGAGTGGTCACGCAGCGATACGGCGCGGTACTTCCGTCCGCCGACGCCGGAGGACGACAAGTATGCGCGCGGCGTGGTGGCCGTGCGCACCGGATCGCCCGCCTATCCGGGTGCCGCGGTGCTCGGCGTCGAAGCCGCCTGGCGCGCAGGTGCCGGTTTCGTGCGGTTCGTCGGCGACGAGCGCGTGGCGGACCGGGTGCTCTCGCGCCGGCCGGAGACGGTCGTCGGCGCCGATGCCGGCCACTCGCGCGTCGACGCCTGGGTCATCGGCTCGGGCACCGACCCCGCCCAACGCACCAACGACGAGAGCATCGCACTCCGGGAGATCCTCGCGGGCGCGGCTCCCGTCGTCATCGACGCCGGGGCCCTGGATCTCGCACCAGGGGCCCGTGCTCCGTTCCTCGTGACCCCGCACGCGCGGGAGTTCTCGCGTTTGCAGGAGCGGTTGCGCGTGCAGACGGATGGCGACGATCGGACCGAGGCAGCGCACCAGGTCGCGGTGAAGATCGGCGGAACCGTGCTGCTCAAGGGGGCGCGCACGCTGATCGCCGCTCCTGACGCCGAGGTGATCGCGGTCGAGGCGGGGACGGGCTGGCTGGCCACCGCCGGAACCGGAGACGTGCTCGCCGGAGTCCTCGGTGCGGTGACCGCCGCGAATCCGGGTGCGCCGTTCGCCGACGTCGCGGCCGCGGGGGCATGGCTCCACGGTCACGCCGCGCGCATCGCCGCCGACGTGATCGACGGCGGTCCCGGGCATCCGATCGTGGCGATGGACGTCGCCGAAGCCCTTCCGCTCGCGATCAGGGACGTCTGGGAGTGAACCGCCGCCTCAGGTCGGGAGTGCTCGCGCTGTGGTCGGCGTTCGTGTTCGCGCACGTGCTGACGGCAGCACTGGGATGGGTGTATCCGAGCCAGCCGATGGGTGACGTGGTGCTGGTGTACGAACCCTGGGCGTCGTCGGCCCTCGGCGGAGGCGCGATCGTCGGTGTCACCGAGACGTGGGTGTATCCGCAGCTCGCCCTCGTGCCCATGCTCCTGGCTGCGGGACTCGCCGCGCCGTTGGTGCCGCTCCTCGGAGCCTCGAGCGCCTACCTGGTGGGCTGGGCGGTGCTGGTCGTGGTGCTCGACGTGATCGCTTTCGTCGTGCTGGTCGGCAGGTCTCCGTCTCGCGCTCGGCGCGCAGCCGGCTGGTTCTGGTGCGCCGCTCTGCTGTTCCTCGGACCCATCGCGCTGTATCGGATCGACGCGATCACCGTACCGATCGCCGTGATCGCCGGGCTGTGGCTCGTCTCCCGGCCGACGATCGCCGCCGCGTTGCTGACGATCGGGGCCTGGATCAAGATCTGGCCCGGCGCGCTCGTCGTCGCCGCGCTGGTCGCGGCGCGTGCGAGGCTCCGGATGCTGTTCGGCGCGGTGGTCGTCACGGCAGCGGTCGCCGTCGTGCTGCTGCTGCTCGGCGCGGACACCGAGATCCTCGGTTTCCTCACCGAGCAGACAGGACGAGGTCTACAGATCGAGGCCGTCGCGGCGACGCCCTTCCTCTGGCTGGCGGTCGCGGGGGCTGCGCGCATCGAGTACAGCTTCGAGATCCTGACCTTCCAGATCACGGCACCGGGTGTCGATGCGGTCGCTGCGGCCCTGACACCCGTCATGGCGATCGCCGTCGTTGCGGTCACCGGGATCGGCGCGGTGAAGGCGGTCCGCGGTGCCGCGTTCGCCCGACTGTTCCCTCCGCTTGCCCTGACGCTGGTGGTCACCCTGATCGTCACGAACAAGGTCGGGTCGCCCCAGTTCCAGACTTGGTTGCTCGCACCGGTGATCCTGTGGATCGTCCTCGATCGATCCAGGGCACGCGTGCCGGCGGTCATCGTGCTCGCGCTGTGCCTGTTCACCTGTCTGGTGTATCCGCTCGGCTACGACGCCCTGCTGCGCGCGGACGTTCTCGCGGTTGCCGTGTTGACCATGCGCAACCTCCTCCTACTCGTCCTGCTCATCCTCGGCATCCGCGCACTCGTGCGGGTACCCGCCATCCGTCCCTCGAAACCTCAGGAGTGATTCCATGCTGATCGCCTTCTCCGTCGCCCCCAGCGGCGTCCCCGCCGAGGGGACCGAGCGCACTGACGCCTCCGTGCACGACGCCGTCGCCGCCGCCGTGCGTGTGGTGCGCGAGTCGGGACTGCCGCACCGCACCACGAGCATGTTCACCGAGATCGAGGGCCCGGACTGGGACACGGTCATGGACGTGGTCAAGCGCGCCACCGAGGCGGTCATGCCATTCGGCTCGCGCGTCTCGCTCGTGCTCAAGGCCGACATCCGCCCCGGCTACTCGGGCGAGCTGGACGCCAAGATCGAACGTCTCGAGGCGGCGATCGAGGACTCAGGCGACCGCTAAGCTGTACCGGTGAATCCCTCGACTGAATCGAGGGGTGCGGCGAAGTGGGCGCTCCTCTCTCTCGCCATCGGCAGTTTCGGCATCGGCATGACCGAGTTCGTGGTCATGGGGCTGCTGCCGAACATCGCCGCAGACCTGCTGCCTGCGCTCTGGGCGACCAGCCAGGAAGAAGCGCTGAGTCAGGCCGGATGGCTCATCTCGCTGTATGCGCTCGGCGTCGTGGTGGGTGCTCCGACCATCGCCGGCTTCGTAGCGCGCTATCCGCGGCATCGCGTGATGATCGTGCTCGCCCTGTCGCTCGCCCTGTTCAATGCGCTCACGGTCGTGCTCCCGAGCTTCGAGCTGGTCGCCGCATCACGGTTCCTCGCAGGCCTTCCGCACGGTGCCTATTTCGGGATCGGTGCGCTCGTCGCCGCCGACGTCATGGGGCCGGGCAAACGAGCGAAGGGCGTCGCGTTCATCCTCACCGGTCTGACGGTCGCGAACGTCGTCGGTGTGCCGTTGGGGACGTTCCTCGGGCAGCAGTGGGGGTGGCGGGCGGCCTTCGCGGTCGTCGCGCTGGTGTTCGCGTTGGCGACGCTGTTCATCGCGCTGTTCGTGCCCGAGCATCCTGGAGATCCCGGTCGAACGATGCGCCAGGAGCTGCGCGTGTTCCGCATCCCTCAGGTGTGGTTCACGCTCGGGGTCGGCGCGATCGGCTTCGGCGGATTCTTCGCGGTCTACAGCTACATCGCGCCGCTCGTGACCGAGGTCGCCGGATCCCCGGAGTGGGCGGTGCCGATCGTCCTCGTCCTGATGGGCCTCGGGATGACGGCCGGAAACCTCGTCGGGGGGCATCTCGCCGACATCGACCTGCGACGCACTCTGCTCCTCGGCCTCGCGGCGATGGGCGTCGTGTTCGTGCTGCTCGCGCTGCTGGCGTTCTGGATCGTGACCCTCGGCCTGCTGGTGCTCGTCGTCGGCTTCGTCTCGTCGATCCTGAGCCCGACGATCCAGACACGGCTCATGGACGTCGCAGGGGACAACCAGTCGATCGCGGCGGCGATGAACCACTCGGCGTTGAACATCGGCAACAGCCTCGGCGCTTTCCTCGGGGGTGTGGTCATCGCGGCAGGGTGGGGTTTCACGGCGCCCGCATGGACCGGGGCGGCACTCGCGGTGGCCGGACTGCTCATCGCTCTGCTCTCCTATCGGGTCGAAAGGCGCCGTCCAGCGGTCCCGCAGCTCGTCGCGTCGTAGCGGTCGCGTGATAGCCGTCGCGTCGTAGCCGGTGCGTCATAGAGTGACGGGGTGAGCACAGCCGATCGTCCCCTGCCTCTCGCCGGCACCGCCGTACTCGTGCGTGCGGTGGACGAGGGCTTCGAGGTGCTCGTCATGCGCCGTCCCGAACGAGGATCCTTCGCCGGCGCGTGGGTCTTCCCCGGCGGCAAGGTCGACCAGGCGGACCGGCATCCGGGCGACGGCGAGGTCGAACAGGCACGCCGCGCCGCGGTCCGCGAGACCTTCGAGGAGGTCGGCCTTCACGTCGACGACCTCGTCATGTTCTCCGAGTGGCAGCCGCCCCTCGAGGCGCCGACCCGGATCCGCACCTGGTTCTTCCTCGCGGAGGCACCCGATGCCGAGGTCTCGCCGTCCGCCGACGAAGTGGCCGAGGTCGCCTGGGTCCGTCCGCAGGAGGCGCTGGCCCGGCACGGAGCAGGGGAGTGGACGCTGTATCCGCCGACCTGGATGACCCTGCACCAGCTCTCGGCGTTCACCGATGCGCGGTCCGTCCTGTCTTCCGGTGGGGCTGCGCAGCTGTTCCAGACACGGGTGCTCGGCTCGGAGACAGGACAGGTCTTCGCCTGGGAGCAGGGACGACTCGAAGCCGGCACCCTGCCGTGGCGGTTCATCGCCGGCTGAGCCGCGACTCGTGCATCGGGCTCAGCTGTCGAGCAGGCGCCGCAGGTTCGCGCCGACCGCGTCCGTCTCGATGAGGAACCCGTCGTGGCCGAAGTCGCTGGCGAGCACCACGGCCTCCCCGCCGATCACGTCCGGGATGCTGCGGGCGATGCGCTGCTGCCCGTCCACCGGGAACAGACGGTCGCTGTCGATGCCGAGGACCAGGGTGGTCGCCGTGACCGCACGCAGCGCCTCTTCGACGCCGCCCCGCCCTCGTCCGACGTCGTGCGAGTTCATGGCTTCGACGAGGGTGATGTAGCTGTTGGCGTCGAAGCGACGTGTGAACTTGTTGCCGTGGAAGTCGAGGTAGGACTCCACTGCGAAGCGTCCTCCATGACCGAGCGGGGAGACATCCGACTGCCAGGACCGTTGGAACCGCTGGTTGAGCTCGATCGGGCTGCGGTAGTTCAGCAGCGCCATGCGCCGTGCCAGAGCGAGTCCCCGGTGCGGGCCCTCGCCGTCGCCGAGGTCGTAGTACTCGCCGCCTTGGAAGCGCGGATCCATGCGGATGGTCTCGAGCTGCACGGTGTTCAGAGCGATCTGGTCTGCTGTCGTGACCGGCGGTGAGGAGAGCACCGCGAGACGTCGCACGCGTTCGGGGTGGGCGACCGCCCACTCCAGGGCGTGCATTCCGCCCATGGAACCGCCGATGACGGCCGCCCAGCTGTCGATGCCGAGCGCGTCGGCGAGCCGCACCTGCGCCGCCACCTGATCGCGGATGGTCAGGTACGGGAAGCGGGAGGCCCATTCGTAGCCGTCGGGGGCGACGCTGGCCGGCCCCGTCGACCCCTGGCAGCCGCCGAGCATGTTCGGGGCGATGACGAACCAACGGTCGGTGTCGAGCGGAGCACCGGGACCGGTGATGTCCTCCCACCAGCCGACGGTGGGGTGGCCGGCGCCCGCGGCACCACGCACGTGACTGTCCCCGGTGAGGGCATGGAGCACGAGGACCGCGTTGTCGCGGGCGGCGTTGAGCTCGCCCCAGGATTCGTAGGCGATGCGGATGCCGGGCAGCTCGGCGCGGCTCTCCGTGGAGAACGGCCCGAACGCGGCGAAGCGTCGGCCGCCGACGGGGTCGCCGTCGCGCCATGCGCCCGTCGCCGGGGGCGGGCACGGAGCAGCCGCACGTCGGCCTCCGTCACGGGCGCCGACGGCACCGTGTCCTCGGAGGTCGTCTGCCAGTCCATGCATCCATTCTCGCGTGGCCGGATGCCCGACGGCGGCAGGTTACGACCCGGGTTTCGGGTCTGCTCCGCACGGGCGCAGAGGGAACCCGCACATGACGATGCCCCGGGCCGTGCGGTCCGGGGCATCGTCGAGGCGGTGCGGGTCAGGCGCGAGCGGCCTCCGACACGGCGCGGGCCGCGGCGAGAGCCTGGTCGAGGTCGGCCTTGAGGTCGTCGATGTTCTCGATGCCGACCGACAGGCGCACGAGGCCCGGCGTGACTCCGGCCGTGAGCTGCTGCTCCGGCGTCAGCTGCGCGTGCGTGGTCGAGGCGGGGTGGATGACGAGCGAGCGCACGTCGCCGATGTTCGCGAGGTGGCTGAACAGGGACAGGCTGTTCACGAACTCGCGGCCGGCTTCGACGCCGCCCTTCAGCTCGAACGACAGCACCGCGCCGACGCCCTTCGGCGCGTACTCGTTGGCCTTGGCGTACCAGGGGGAGGAGGGCAGGCCGGAGTAGTTGACCGTCGCGACGTCGTCGCGGCCGTCGAGCCACTCGGCGATCTCCTGGGCGTTCTGCACGTGGCGCTCGATGCGCAGCGAGAGCGTCTCGACACCCTGGATGAGGTTCCACGCGCTCTGCGGGGCGATGGCCGAACCGAGGTCGCGCAGCAGCTGCACGCGGGCCTTGATGATGTAGGCGAGCGGGTCGCCGACCGCGGCGGTGTAGCTCGCGCCGTGGTACGAGGGGTCGGGAACCGTGAGGCCGGGGAACCGGTCGACGTTCTTCGACCACTCGAACTTCCCGCCGTCGATGATGACGCCGCCGATCGTGGTGCCGTGGCCGCCGAGGAACTTCGTGACCGAGTGCACGACGATGTCGGCGCCGAACTCGAACGGACGGATCAGGTACGGGGTCGCGATCGTGTTGTCGACGATGAGCGGGACGCCGCTGTCGTGCGCGATGTCGGCGACCGTGCGGATGTCGAGGATGTTGATCTGCGGGTTGCCGATCGTCTCGGCGAAGAACAGCTTGGTGTTCGGGCGGACGGCGCGGCGCCACTCCTCCGGGTCGTCCTGGTTCTCGACGAACGTGACCTCGATGCCGAGCTTCGCGAGCGTGTACTTGAAGAGGTTGTATGTCCCGCCGTAGATGGAGCTCGAGGCGACGAAGTGGTCGCCGGCCTGTGCGATGTTCAGGATCGCGAAGGTCGAGGCCGCCTGGCCGCTGGCGAGCACGAGGGCGCCGGTGCCGCCTTCCAGCGCGGCGAGACGCTGCTCCAGCACGTCCTGCGTGGGGTTCTGGATGCGCGTGTAGATGTTGCCGAACTCCGCGAGGGCGAAGAGGTTCGCCGCGTGGTCGGCGCTGTCGAACACGTACGACGTGGTCTGGTAGATCGGCGTCGCGCGGGCCTTCGTGACGGGATCGGGGGCAGCACCGGAGTGGATCTGCTTGGTCTCGAAGCGCCAGGACTCGGGTGCGGACATGATGTTCCCCCAGGAGGTCGGAAGGTCGGATGGCGGATGCCGTTGAAGCGAGAGTACGGAACTCCGCTCGTTGTCAACAACACCCGGGAAATGTGACGTAACACGGCTGAGGCCCGGAATCACGCGGTTTGCGGCGGATGGAGCGACAGGATCGACGCGCGACCGACATCCGGAGTGCGGGTATCGGGTCGCGAAGGATTTCTGTACTGTGTGGCTCAAGTGCTCACGACCGCGCACGTCGGAGCGAGGAGGGAACGTCAGATGACTGCCGAGTCGGAACCGACCAGTGTCCTCAGCGGGCGTGAGGCGTCGAGACCGGGCGTCGCGCGGCGGACGGTGCTCATCGGAGCCGCGTGGTCGCTCCCTGTCGTCGCCGTCGCCGTCGCGACCCCGGCAGCGGCGGCTTCGACCGCCGCGCTTGGCCGTTTCGTGATCGAGACCATGCAGGGCGGCACGTGGGTGAACCCCGACTACTACGGTGCATCGCTGCAACTCCGCAACGATGACACGCAGGCCGCGTCGCTCCCGGTCGCCGACATCACCAGCGGCACGGTCACGGTCACGTTCGCACTGGCCGACGCCGGAACGCTCGCTCCCGTCGTGATCGCCAACGCCGGCGGCTCGAGCCCCACCGTCCCCGCACTCCCGAACACGGATCCGACCTGGACCGCCGCCGGCGTCTCGGACAATGGCGACGGCACCGTGACGTACACGCTCGCCTACGCCGGAAGCCTCCCGGGGCAGGGGTGACGCACGTGACGTTCGGCATCCTCGGCCCGACGCCGCTGCACTCCGGGGTGTCGGTCACCGTGACGTCGACCGGCAGCCCCACCGACGGGTTCGTGCACACGCGCACCGCCACCCTGTTCTGAGAGATTCGCGCGAAGGCGCGGTGTCTGTCCGCGCAGGGCCGCGAACATCGTACGGTGGAGGCATGGTGAACAGACGTGCAGTGGTGACAGGTGCGAGCTCGGGCATCGGGGAGGCGACGGTGCGCGCGCTCCGTGCGCGTGGATGGGACGTCGTCGGCGTGGCGCGACGCGAGGACCGGCTGTCCGCGCTCGCCGCAGCCACCGGGGCTTCCGCCATCGCGTGTGATCTGACCGACTCCGCCGCCGTCGACGCTCTCGTCGAGCAGCTCGCCGCGTCGGGGCCTGTCCACGCTCTCGTGCAGGTGGCCGGTGGAGCGCGCGGCACCGACCGCATCGAGGACGCCGCGGTCGAGGACTGGCAGTGGATGTTCGAGGCGAACGTGCTCGCGACTCAGCGGCTCGTGGCGGGGCTGCTGCCGCTGCTGCGCAAGGCCGCGTCGGCCGACGGTCACGCCGACACGATCTTCGTCACCTCGACGGCCGCGCAGTCGGCGTACGCAGGAGGCGCCGGGTACAACGCGGCGAAGGCTGCAGAGGCGATGCTCGTGCGGGTGCTGCGTCAGGAGCTGAACGGCGAGCCCATCCGCGTCGTCGAGGTCGCGCCCGGCATGGTCCACACCGAGGAGTTCACCCTGAACCGTCTCGGTGGGGACTCCGTGGCCGCCGAGGCCGTGTACGCCGGGGTCGAGGCACCTCTCGTCGCCGACGATGTCGCCGACGTGATCGCCTACGCCCTCGAGTCGCCCGGGCACGTGAACCTCGACCTGATCACGATGCGACCCGTCGCCCAGTCGGCCCAGCATCTGCTCGCGCGCGGCCCCCTGCGTGTGCGATCCATCGACTGACGATGGCGCGATCACTCGCCGAGCTCGCGGCGGATGGCCGGATCGATCCGGGCTGGACGCAGGCGCTCACTCCTGTGCAGGACGTGATCTCCGCACTCGGTGACCGGCTCCGTGCCGAGCAGCAGGCGGGGCACGGCTACCTGCCCGCCGGGGAGAACGTGCTCAGGGCGTTCCAGCGGCCGCTGTCCGACGTGCGGGTGCTGATCACGGGCCAGGACCCGTATCCCACGCCGGGGCATCCGATCGGTCTGTCGTTCGCTGTCGACCGCGACGTGCGCCCGCTGCCCCGCAGCCTCGCGAACATCTACAAGGAACGCGAGAGCGACCTCGGGATCCCGCCAGCGCCGCATGGCGACCTGACGGCGTGGAGCGACCAGGGCGTGCTGCTGCTGAACCGCGTGCTCACCGTCCGTCCAGGGGCTGCGGCCTCGCATCGCGGTTGGGGCTGGGAGAAGGTGACCGAGCTCGCGATCCGCGCGTTGGTCGCGCGTGATCAGCCGCTCGTCGCCGTGCTGTGGGGGCGGGACGCGGCGAATCTGCAGCCGATGCTCGGGTCGACGCCCGTCATCGCCTCGGCGCATCCGTCTCCGCTCTCGGCGAGTCGGGGCTTCTTCGGCTCCCGCCCGTTCTCCCGCGCGAACACCCTCCTCGAAGAGCAGGGTGCCGCGCCGGTCGACTGGAGGGTGGAAGGCGAAGCCCCTCCGTCTCTAAGCTGAGCGCATGCAGTTCGAACCGGGGGACCGTCGTCGCGTCCTCCCGCGCCATCTGCGCCCTGATGTCGCGCCGGAGGTGTTCTCCTACACGATCCGCGCCGCTCGGCCCGCCGACCTTCCTCATGTGCGGGAGATCTACAACCACTTCGTCAGCAACTCGGCGGTCACGCTCGACGAGCGGCGCAGCAGCATCCCGTACTGGCGCGAGAAATATGCGCTGCTCACCCGGCTGCAACTGCCGTTCCTCGTCGCGGTCTCACCGGCCGGCGTGGTGATCGGATATGCGCTCGCACAGCCATGGGCGGGCAAGAACGCCTACAAGTACACGGTGGAGGACTCGATCTACCTCGGGCCCGGCGCAGGCGGCAAGGGCCTCGGCGCGGTGCTGCTGCAGGCGCTCATCGACGCGTGCGAGCAGATCGGACTCCGAGAGATGGTCGCGGTGATCAGCGACCGCGGAGCCGAGGCGTCGATCCGCCTGCACGAGAAGCTCGGCTTCGTCGAGGCGGGACGGATGGGGCGGGTCGGGCACAAGTTCGGCCGCGACCTCGGCACCGTCTACATGCGACGTGCGCTCACACCCACAGGGAGACGACGGGGCTCGCTCTTCGGCGCCCGACGCTGACACCCGCCGAGAGCCTCAGCGATCCGGGATGACGGGGATCGCGGCGAGCAGCGTCTTCGTGTAGTCCTGGGTCGGGTGCAGGAGCACGTCCTGCGTCGGGCCGCGCTCGACGATGTGCCCGTCCTTCATCACGACGACCGTGTCGCACAGGTTCTGGACCACCCCGATGTCGTGCGACACGAGCAGGAGCGTGAGGTCGGTCGTCTTCCGCAGCTCGATCAGCAGTTCGAGGATCTGCGCGCGCACCGTCACGTCGAGGGCCGACAGCGGCTCGTCGCCGACGAGGATGCGTGGTCGATGCACGATCGCGCGGGCCAGGGCGATCCGCTGCCGCTGACCGCCAGAGAACTCATGCGGATAGCGGTCGCCCGCGTCGGACTCGAGCCCGACCTGCGCCAGGACCTCGCGCACCCGCGCACGATGGTCTCCGTCGATGCCCAGCGCCCACAGCGGTTCCCGGACGATCTGCCCTGCGGTCATCCGAGGGTCGAGCGAGGCATACGGGTCTTGGAAGACCAGTCCGGTCTCGCGGCGCAGCCAGTGCAGCGACTTCGCCGAGGCGGTCGCGTCCACGGGGCGACCGTCGATCGACACCGTGCCCGCCGTCGGCCGATCCAGGCCCAGCAGCAGCCGGACCAGGGTCGACTTCCCGATCCCGACTCGCCGATGATGCCGACAGACGAGCCCTCCACGACGTCGAGGTCGGTCGGGGCCAGCGCGGTCTGCGTGCGCGTGCGTTCGAACGTCGCGCGCTTCGGGACGAAGAAGTCCCGACGCAGACCCCTGGCTTCGATCAGGCTCATGCGACACCGCCGTCCGGCCGCCACAACGTCGCCGTCGCATCGCGGAGAAGACCCTGCGTGATCGGAGACGCGGGCGTCGAGAGGAGCGTGTAGACGGGGGCGGCCTCCACCACACGGCCGTGTTCCAGCACGACACCTTCTGTCGCGACCTGTGCCAGCACCGCGAGATCGTGCGTGATGAAGACGAGCGACATGCCCTCGTCGGCGACGAGGGAGAGCAGCAGCGACAGGATCTCGGCCTGGATCGTGACGTCGAGGGCCGTCGTCGGCTCATCCGCGATCAACAGCTTGGGTCGGCAGGCGAGCGCCATCGCGATCGCGACGCGTTGCCGCTGGCCGCCGGAGAGCTGGTGCGGATACCTGTCGACGATGGTCTCCGGATCGGGCAGTCGCACGCGCGCGGCCTCCCGGATCGCGCGCTCTCTGCCCTCTCTGCGGCCCAGACCTTCGTGGATGCGGATCGACTCCGCGATCTGCCTGCCGACGGTGCGGATGGGATTCAGTGCGGTGCGCGGTTCCTGGAACACGATGCCGATGTCGTCGCCGCGCAGCTTCGCCAGTTCGCTGTCGGGCATTCCGATGAGTTCGATGCCGTTCCAGCGGATGCTGCCGCTCGCGGTCGCCCCGTCGGGGAGCAGACCCAGCACGGCGAGGGCGGTCAGCGACTTGCCCGATCCGGACTCGCCGATCAGGCCCAGTCGCGCGCCGTCCGGAACCTCGAAGGAGATGCCGTCCACGACGCGGCGCCCGTCGATCTCGATCACCAGATCCTGCACGGAGAGACTCATGCGACCACCCCGGAGTGTGGATCTCGGCGGCGCGGTGCCGCAGGGTGGGGTCGGTCGCTTCACGCAGCCCGTCGCCGAGGAGGTTGAGGGCGAGCACCGTGATCGTGATGGCGAGTCCTGGCCAGATCACAGACAGCGGATGCACGCCGATGTAACGCTGCAGATCGGCGAGGAGCAGACCCCAGCTCGGTTCGACCACCGATGCGCCGAAACCGAGGTACGACAGGCCGGCTTCGGCGAGGACGGCCACGGCCATCGACCACGACAGCTGCACGATGAACACCGGCGCGACGTTGGGCAGCAGGTGCCGCACGAGGCTCTGCGACGGGGTGAGCCCCGCCGCGCGGGCGGCCAGCACGAAGTCGCTCTGCTGCACGCGACGCAGTTCGGGCCTGGTGACGCGGGCGATGTTCACGCCGAACCCGATGCCCACCGCCCAGATCACGACCCAGAGCGAACCGCCCCACACCGAGGAGATCATCATCGCGATCAGCAGGACGGGGAAGGCGATCAGGATGTCGACGAGCACCGCGACGGTCTCCCGCATCCATCGTGCGGTCAGGGCGCCGAGAGCCGCCAGCGCGATGCCGACGAGTGTGGCGACGATCCCGGCGCCGACGCTCACGAAGACGGTCGTCCTGGCGCCGGCCATCAGCAGGCTCAGGATGTCGCGGCCGGTGTCATCGGTGCCGAGAAGGTGCGGCCAGCTCGGCGGCAGCCAGCGGTCGCCGATGTCCGAGGACTGAGGGTCGAACGGGGTCCAGAACAGCGCCACGACGGCGGTGAGTGCGATCACGGCGACCACGATGACGCCGAAGCGACCTGTCGAGGTGCCCCAGAGCCTGCCGAGCCAGCGCGGCATCATGCGGCCTCCCGTTGACGGGGGTCGATCGCACGGTGCAGGAGATCGACCAGGAAACCCACGATCAGCACGAAACCGGTCAGCACGAGGAGCTCGCTCTGCACCTTGATGAGATCGCGGGTTCCGACGTCGGCCACCAGCATGCGGCCGATACCGGGGAGGGTGAACAGCTGCTCGATCACGACCGACCCCACGATGATGCCGGCGACCTGGAGCCCGAGCACCGTCACGATCGACAGTCCGACCGCGGGGATCCCGTGCTGGATCAGCGCACGCGTGCGGGTGAGTCCCTTCGCGGCGGCGGTGCGGACGAAGTCCTGCCCGGCCGCCTGGAGGGTCGCACTGCGGACGAAGCGCATGAGCATCGCCCCTCCACGATGCCGATCGTCAGCGCCGGCAGCAGCAGGGACTCGATGGCCTGCCAGGGTGTGGACCAGCCGGTGCGGGGAAGCCCTGCGGCGGGAACCAGCCCAGCCACACGGAGAACACGACGATGAGCATCATGCCCGCCCACACGACGGGCACCGCGGCCAGCGCCTGAGCACCGACACTGAGCGCTGTGCCGCCGCGACGACCGCGGAGGAGTGCGGCGAGGATGCCGAACGGGACGGCGATCAGCACGGCGATGAGCAGCGACATGATGCCGAGGGGCACGGTGACCTGGGCCTTGAGGAGCAACTCCTCGCTCACGGAGGCGCCCGAGAGGAGCGAGGTTCCGAGGTCGCCTCGGAAGATGCCGCCGATCCAGTCGGTGTACTGCGCGAACAGCGGGCGGTTCAGGCCGAGCGACTCGCGGAGAGCGTCGACCTCGGCCGGAGAGGCCTGGGTGCCGGCGATCAACTGGGCGACGTCACCGGGGAACACGCGAAGGGTGAGGAAGATGAGCACGCTCGACACGAGGAGCCCTGCGATGAGCAGGGCTCCTCGGACGAGCGTGTAGCGGATCACGGAGGTGTCGTCGCCGATTACTTCTCGGCGGAGACGGTGACTCCGGCGAGGTTGATGCGCGAGTTGATCGAGTCCTCAGGGAAGCCGGCGACGATCGGGCTCACCGCGGTGATGGTCTCGCCGTTGTACAGCCAGTCCGCCGCGTGGTCCTCAGACACGATGCGCGCGGCCTGCGCGAGGAGCTCGGCGGACTTGTCCGGGTCGACCTCCGCGAGCGCCTGCGCGTACAGTTCCTGCACCTCGGCGTTGTCGTAGCCGAAGTAGTAGTCGGGGTTGGCGAAGTTGCCGAAGTCGCGCGGCTCGACGTGCAGCACGAAGCTGAGATCGTAGTCGTGGTTGGTGTACACGTCTTCCAGCCAGGTCGGGAACTCGACCGAGTTCACCTCGAGGGAGACGCCGACCTTCTTGAAGTCGGAGATCAGTACCTTCGGCACGGTCGTTCCGTAGAACGAGGGGATCGTGAGCGTGAGGTCGAGGTTCTCCTGGCCCGCTTCGGCGAGCAGCTCCTTCGCCTTGTCGGGGTCGTAGGAGATCACATCCGACAGGTCTTCGTAGCCGGGGTCGAGTTCCGGGATCGGTCCGTACAGGGTCGTCCCGGCTCCGACCGCTTCGATGAGGGCCTCGTGGTCGATGGCCAGCCGCAGCGCCTCGCGCACGCGGACGTCGTCCAGCGGTGCCTTCTTGTTGTTGAAGGCGAGCGTCGCCTTGTCGGTCGTGCGGCCCTTCGTGAGTGCGAAGTCGCCGGAATCCTCGAGCTGCGGCGCGAGGTTGGGGTCGACTGCGGTGAGCACGTCGACGTCGCCCGCGAGTGCGGCGTTGACGCCGGCCGTGAAGTCGGGGATGTACTGGAACTCGACCTGGGCGACGCCTGCTTTCTCGCCCCAGTAGTCGTCGTTGCGCGCGAAGGTGATGGTGCTGCCCTTGTTCCACCGGGTCAGCGTGAAGGGCCCGGTGCCGTTCTCCGCCGACTTGAGGTCGGTCGTGTCGCCGGTCTTGAAGACCAGCCCGGCGGGCCCCGTCAACGCGAACAGGAAGTTCTGGTTCGGAGCGGCGAGGACGATCTGGACCGTTGTCGCATCCGGCGCGGTGATCGATGCGACGGAGGCGAAATCGGCGTTGCCCTGCACCGTCGCGTCCGTGCGGACCGTCTCGTATGAGGAGACGACGTCGGCCGACGTGAGCGCCGTCCCGTCGTGGAACGCGACACCGTCGTTCAGGGTGAACGTGTACGTCAGGCCGTCGTCGGACACCGTGTAGTCGGAGGCGAGGCGGCCCTCGATCTCGTTCTCCTGAGTGCGGCTGACCAGACCCTCGTAGATGTTGTCGATCAGGATCTGCTCGAGGGCGGCGCCGCTGGTGTGGCGGATGTCGAGGTTGGTCGGCTCCAGGACCAGGCCGACGTGCAGGGTCGCATCGGGGTCGGGCGCTCCCGTGGTCGTCGACGGCTGCGGCGCGGAAGAGCCTGCGCAGGCGCTGAGCACCACCGCGGTGGCTGCGAGCGCGGATATCAGCGCGAGACGTCGGGTGCGTCGGAACATGGGGTGTTTCCTCTCGGTGCGGCAGATGCTGTGTGCCGTTGGATCGAGCCTAGAGTTGCGTGGCGGGGTGCGGGTCGGGTGTGGAACGAATCGTCATATTCCGCGCGCGGCGGACGCGGAGCCGATGAGCGAGGCCAAGGGGACGGGCGCCGTCTCCTGGACGTTGTGCGTCGCCTCCAGGGTGATGAGGCGCGCGGAGGGGACACGGCGCTGCAACTCGGCGGCATCCGATTCGCTCACGAATCCGCGCGCCGCGCGGACCAGCGTGAGCGGGGCCTCGACACCGGCCAGGTCGTCCCACCCGGTCTCATGCAGCGCCGACGGTGTCGCGGAGGGTCCGGGGTCGTGGGCGGCGAGGGACTGCGCGGCGAGATGTGCGAAGTGATGCTTCCATTCGATGCGTCCGTCGGGGCGCACGCGCGTGTTGAGGAAGACGCCGCGTTCGGTCTCGGGGCGGCTGCCGCCGAAACCGAGCGACATCGCCTTGTCGACGAGCTCATCGCGAGTCGCGAAGTCGGTGGGGCCCTCGTAGAACGCGCGGAGGGCGGCAGGACCCGCGGTCACATCGATTCCCGGAGTGATGTCGACGATCACGAGCTCCGACACCAGGTCGGGGCGTGACGCGGCGAGCGCCGCACCGGTGAGGCCGCCGAGCGATTGTCCGACGACTAGCTGCGGCGGAAGCGACCAGGCTTCGAGGGCTTCGGCCACGTCACGCGCGAGGGTTCGCGGTGTGTAGTCCTGGTCGTCGCGCCACGAGGAATCTCCGTGACCGGCGAGGTCGATCGCGAGCAGCGGCTGTCCCAGAGCGAGGGCCGTGGTGTCCCAGGTGTGTGCGTTCAGGCCCGCGCCGTGCAGCAGCGTCACGTGCGGAGTGTCCGTGCCGAAACGGAGAGCGCTCAGAGTGCGTCCGTCGGCGAGGGGGAGCGTCAGGCGCTCCACCGGGGGGAGGGGGACGCCGAGTGCGTCGGCCTGTGCGGGAAGATAGCTGAACTCGCTGTTGTCGATCGCCACGTCCACATTCTGCGCCCTTGCGACATCGCGAGAGAAATGCGAGAGCAGAGTGCCCATCATTGATGCGTAACATATGCGCTTTATGCGTGCTGTTCACCGTCATGTCTTGTCTTTCTGCATTCCGCGTCATCGCGCCAGGTGGGCCCGTGCGGACGGACGGCGAATATCATGGAGGCATGAGCGAGACGCGTGTGCACCTGTCCAAGACCGAGCCTGCCGCCTATCAGGCACTCGATGCGTTCTCCAAGACGGTCGGACAGATCTGCGCCGCGAACGGCATCGACGATCGCCTCAAGGAGATCGTCATGATCCATTGCTCCCAGCTCAACGGATGCGCCTATTGCGCGCGGATCCACGTCGATCGCGCCGTCGCGGCCGGCATCGACACCGACACGCTCACCCAGATCCCGACCTGGCGTGAAAGCGGCGTGTTCAGCGAGCGGGAGCGCGCGGCGCTCGAACTCGCCGAGGCGTTCACGTTCATCTCCGAGGACGGTGTCTCGGATGAGGTCTACGACCTGGTCGGCAGCGTGTTCACAGAGAAGGAGTACGCGGCTCTGAGCTGGGCCTGCGTCTCGATCAATGCGTTCAACCGTGTCGTGATCGCCGGACGCTACCCCGTCCCGGCACGCGCACCGAAGGCCGAGGTATGACCATCCTCGATGTCGAGGGCGTGACGAACGTCCGCGATGTCGGCGGCATCCCCACGGCGGGCGGACGCATCCGTTCCGGTGTCCTGCTGCGGTCGGGTCAGCTGTCCGGCGCGACGACGAGCGGAGCGGCGATGCTGCGTGCGAACGTCGCGCACATCGTCGACCTCCGCGACGGCGAGGAGGTCGCGGCGGAGCCGACCGAGATCGAGGGCCCCGACACCACGCACCTTCCGCTGTTCCTCGGGTCGGTCCGCTCTTTCTTCGAGGCGGACACGAGTCTCGATGAGCTGTATCTGCACCTGCTCGAGGAGAGCGGAGATCGCATCGTCGACGCGATCCGGATCATCGCGGCGGGGGAGCGGACCCTGGTGCACTGCACGGTGGGCAAGGACCGCACGGGCGTCACGGTGGCGCTCGCCCTCTCTGCGGTGGGTGCCGAGAGGGAAGCGGTGATCGCCGACTACGCGCTCACCGAATCGCAGCTCCCCGCGCAGCGGTCGCAGCGCATCGCCGAGTATCTGCGCACCCAGCATCCGGAAGCGGTGCACGCGGTGGCTCTCGCGACGCAATCGCCCGCGCCGGTCATGCGTCATCTGCTCGAAGAGGTCGATGAGCGATGGGGATCCGCCGCGGGGTACCTGCGCGCCAACGGGATGACCGAGGAGGAACTCGCAGCGCTGAGGGCCGTCCTCGTCGAGCCGAGTGAAGGCGGCGCCCCCCACGAACACTCCTCGCAGGAGCAAGGTTAGGCAAGCCTTCTCTTGGTGTACGATGGAGGCATCATGAACACCTCCCTCGAGACCCGCAGCACGCGAGCCGAACGCCGCGCGGCCCGTCAGCGGGCGCACCACCTGGTGACGGCAGACGAGCAGTCGCTCGCCGAACTCGAGGTGTTCCTGACGACGCTGCCGCTCTGCGCATCCGGGCGCATCTTCATCGAGGTGCCCGAAGTCGCCGATATCGGAGTGATCCAGGCGCCTGGCCGCATGACCGTCACCTGGCTCGCCCGCGAGCAGCGTTCCGGAACTCCGGGAAGCGGTCGTTCCTGCGCACCAGGGCAGGCCCTGGCCCGCGCGACCTGCGCCTGGGCCGACGAGATGATGTGCGACGACGAGATCGAGACGCATGTCACCCTGCTCGGCGGCTACCTCGGCACCGCCGACATCGTCGAGCACCTCACGAGCTCGCTGGAGATCTCCCCGGCGCTCATCCAGGCCCCCGAGCGCTTCGGCCTGCTGCCCGCCCCGCACTGAGTCGCACCGCCGATCGCGGTCAGCGCGTGCGCCGCACGTAGTTCCCGTCTTCCAGACCCGCTTCGATCTCGAATCTGTTGCGCAGCGGATCACGCCCCGCGAACAGATACAGGACGGGCATCAGGAAACCGTAGCGGAGCCACTGCGCCTTGTGCACGGCCTCGTGGCGGAGCACGGCATCGCTCGGACGCTCATCTCCGGTCAGGAAGCAGCCACCGACGCACACCCCGCCGCGATTGAAGGTCCACGCGGGCATGCCGCGGAAGATCCAGAGTCCTGCACGGCGCTCCACGGGACCGGTGCTCCACAGCGAGCCCCACAACCACCCCACGGCGGTGCCCCACGCGTAGCCGAGGCGGCTGATCGGCGACCGCAGCAGGAATGACGGGATGCGAAGGTCGGCCCGCCGTCCGCGGGCGAGTGCCTCGTCGGCAGCAGGGCGCCAGTCCGAGCGCGGGGTCACGCCACGGCCCCGACCAGGCGCAGCAGGGCACCCAGGTCATCGACGGCATCGGCGGGCGACCGGGGGCGAAGCCCGCGATCGTCGCGCCCGCCAGCGGGATCTCCGCACGGAGGACCCGGATCGCCGTGGCGAGTGCTGCCGGAGAGAGGCCGAAGGGCACCGCGGAGGAGACCCCGGAGAAGTCCGGCGGATCGAGCACGTCCACATCGATGTGGACCCACGCACGCGCGGCGCCGGTCCCGCGCACGGCTTCGAGCAGCGCATCGGGTCGGTCCAGGTCGGCGACCGAGAGGTTCGTCAGCGGGTCGAGCTGCGGGACCTCCGCGTCGTCGAGATTGCGTACCCCGACCGTGACGACGCGCTCGGCGGGGATCGCGGGGAGAGCGCGAGCTGCTCCTCGCCATCGCCGAGCAGCGCGCGCAAGGCCATGCCGGAGAAGGCGCCGGACGGCGAGGTCTCGGGCGTGTGCATGTCGGCGTGGGCGTCGCACCAGACGACCGCGAGATCGCCCGTGCCCCCAGGGAGGGCGTCGAGAGCCGCCACCGTCACGCTGCAGTCGCCGCCGATGACGACGGTGTCGGCGTCGATATGACCGTGGACGAGTTCGCGCGTGCGCAGCAGAGCGCTGAGGCGACGGACGCCGGTGCCGAGGGATTCTCCGGCCTCGACCGGCACCTCCAGCACCGTCGTCGCCGCACGGGGAAGGTCACCGGCGATCGCGGAGGCGCCGTCGATGAGGAGCATCGCGCGCGGCGCAGGAGACCCCTGCCACTGCGGGACGACGAGGAATCGCACCATGGGTGCCTCCGGGAAGAAGAGCGCGGATGCCCCGAGCGAGCAGCCCGGGGCATCCGCTGATCGTGTCAGTTGCCTTCGATGGCCTGACGGGGAGCGCTGCCGCCGGCCTTGAGCTCGGCGAGACGGGCCTCGACCTCGGTGAGCTCGCCGAGGTCTTCCAGGCTCTCGAACTGCGCGTCGAGGCTGGACGCTGCCAGCTCGATCTTGCCCTGCGCGATGGCCTCCTGGCGGCGGACCTTGTCTTCGAACCGGCCCAGCTCGCTGGTGGGGTCGAGCACGTTGATCGACCCCACCGCGTCCTGCACCTTCGTCTGCGCCTCGGCGACCTTGGCGCGGGCGAGGAGCTCGCTGCGCTTGTTCTTGAGTTCGACGAGCTTGTCCTTCATGCCGTTCAGGCCGCTCTTGAGCTTGTCGACGATCTCGGTCTGCGCCGCGATCTGCGGCTCGGCACCGGTGGCCTCGCGCTCGGCGCTGATCTGGCGCTGGAGGGCGATCTTGGCGAGGTTGTCGAACTTGTCGGCATCCGTGGCGTCGCCGCTGGCGCGCATCTCGTCGGCCTTGCGGCTGGCGGCGAGCGCCTTGTTGCCCCACTCGGTCGCGGCCTGGACGTCTTCTTCGTGATCGCGCTCGAGGAGGCGCAGGTTGCCGATGGTCTCGGCGATCGCGGACTCCGCGTCGGCGATGCTGTTCGTGTAATCGCGAACCAGCTGGTCGATCATCTTCTGCGGGTCTTCCGCAGAGTCCAGCAGAGAGTTGATGTTCGCGCGGACGAGGGTCGAGATACGTCCGAAGATGGACTGCTTGGTCATGCGTGGTTCCTTTCAGAGGGCGTCTTCGAGAGCTTGTCGTATGTGTCTGTGTAGGGGATCAGAAGCGTCTACCTCCGGATCGACCGCTGCGGCCGCCTCCGCCGCGGGAACCGCCGCCGCCGAAGCCGGAGCTGCGGAGTCCGCCGCCCCCTGACGAGCGCCAGCCGCTGCTGCCGCTCCGCCGCGACGACCCGCCGCCACCGCCGGCGAGCAAGCCGCCGATGATGCCGCCGAGGATGTCGCCGCCGATTCCCGAGCCGCCCGACGACGAACCCGAGCCGCCGAAGAGGCCGCCCCACCCGTCGTCGTCGCTGCTCGGACGGTAGGACTGCACGTCGGACTGCGCGGCCGACGTCGCCTGCCCGGCAAGGGCCAGGGCGCGGTTCGCCTCGGACAGTGCGGCCTCCGGATCGGTGGCGCGCAGGTTCGCGGCCTGGGCGAGGCTCGCCTCGGCACTCGCGAGCCGGGTGCGAGCGGTGGACCCGACCGTGCCGCGGCGGGTCTCGATGAACTCGCGGGCCGCGCGGATCTCGGAGTTGGCCTGGGCGAGGGTCTGCTCGAGCATCTGCTGCACACGACGCGAGCGCTCGACGCCCTCGCGGCCGCGGGCGATGGCGGCGTCGATCTGGGTGTTCGCAGCCGTGAGGGCCTCGAACGCGCTGCGGGTTGCGGGGAGTACCTGCGAGATCCGCCTGTGCGAGTTGGAGCTGGCGGGCCGTCGCCGACGCCGCGGCGGCGATCGTGCCATCGGCATCCGGGAGCTGCTGCGCGGCGGCGAGGTCTCCCTGCAGCTCGGTGACGAGTGCCTGCGCTTGAGTCTCGATCCCGGCGAGTTCGCTGCCGAGGGTGGTGACGGCCTGCGCGAGTTGAGCGGCCTGCGCGACGGACTGCTCTGCGGTGCGGATCGCGAAGGCCGCTTCGCCGGATCGACCGGCGGCGATCGCCTGAGTCGCGGCGGCGATGGAGCGATCGGCCAGAGCCGCCCGCTCCTGTGCCTGCGCCGGGTTGTCCGCGATCGTGCCGAGCGCGTCAGGAGCGTAGGTCGCCGACAGCGTCGCCAGTGCGGGCGCGGCGGCCGCGAGCACGGGATCGAGCGCCGCGCGTTCGCCTCGTACGCGTTCGAGCTCCTGAGGCGCGTTCTGCTCGAGCTTGCGGAGCGCGTCGAAAGCCTCGGTGTTGTCGTCCAGCACGTCGTCGATCTCTGCCGCGATCTGGATGATCCGGATATGCCACGCGCGTCGGTCGTGGATAGTGTCCTCGATCTCGTCGTCCAGCTTCTGCTGGAGATCGAACGCCTCGGCGATCTTCGCCTTCGCCGCCTCGACGACACGGGTGAACTCCTCGGTGGCGCCTTCTCCGAACTGGGCGACCGCGAAGCCGAGCTCCTCCTTGCTGGAGGTGATCGCGTCGTCGGCCTGTACGAGGGCGAGCCCCGCCTGCGTCTCGACCTGCTGATCGGTGAGCGTGGAGAAGGGATCGGCGGGATCGGGCTTCTCCGGCATGGCGCCACGCCTGCGGACCTCGGCGTTGCGGCGCGACCGCCGCACCAGCGCGATGATGAGCCAGAGGAGCAAGCCGACGGCGATGATCGCGACGACGATCAGGACCGTGCGGATCGCCCCTGCGCCGCCGTCGCCCTGGATCTCGTCGGCGGCGAGGGTGATGGCGCCTACCCAGTCGCCGTCGGCGGCGAGGGGGACCATCTTCTCTTCGATGTCGTCGAGCTGGCCGAAGCTCAGCGGACCGTCGGCAGGAGCGGAGATGTAGTAGTTGCGGCCGTCGACGGCGATCGCGAGCAGGTACTGGTCGGTGCCGAGGTTGTTCGCCTCCGCTACCGTGTCGGCCCACTCGACGTTGTCGCTCGGGTTCGTGAAGTCGTCGACGAGCACCACGAAGAGGTCGGCCGTGGAGTTGTCGGTCAGCTCCTGGAGGCGCGCCTCGACCGTCGCCTCCTCATCGGCGCTGAGCACGTCGGCCTGATCGGTGACGAACCCGGCGTCGAGCGTCACCGGGTCGGTGGCGGAGGCGGCGGATGCGGAGAGCGTCCCCATCGCGGCGGCCAGTGCGAGTGCGGCCAGCGCGAGCCACCGTTTCGTCATCGTGTTCCCTCCGACCGGCAGCCGAGCCCCATGTCACGAGTCTATGCACAGACCACGACACGCGACAGCTCCGGGCCCCTGATCACCGTTCGCCGTCAGCGGAGGCACATACGCTGGAAGGCATGGACGACATGTACGGTTCGGATGTGCTGGCACCCGGCTGGCGCGACCGCGGTGCGAAGCAGGTGGCGCAGGTCGCCGCAGAAGCCGATCTGGTCGTGGAGGTCGCCGACGACGGGTTCTGTGGTGCGGTCACCCGGGTGCACGGCGGCACCGTGGAGCTGGAGGATCGCCTCGGCCGCCGACGGCTGTTCCCGCTCGGGGGCGGTTTCCTCATCGACGGCGCTCCGGTCCGACTCGTGGTCCCCGCGGCGAAGGAACAGGGACCACGGCGGACGGCATCGGGCTCGTTCGTCGTCTCCGACCAGCGCGCACGGGTGGCCCTCCCCAGTCGCATCCTCGTCGAGGGCAAGCACGACGCCGAGCTCGTCGAGAAGGTCTGGGGTGCCGATCTGCGCGTCGAGGGAGTCGTCGTCGAGTTCCTGCAGGGCATCGACCTGCTCGACGAGCTGCTGGCGGCCGAGCCCCCCAGCGCGACGCGTCGTTACGGCGTCCTGGTGGATCACCTCGTGCCGGGGTCGAAGGAGACACGGATCGCGCAGGCCATCGCACGCGGCCCGCACGGGAGGCACCTCCGCATCGTCGGGCACCCGTTCGTCGATGTCTGGCAGTGCGTGACCCCGCGCGCGCTCGGCATCGAGAAGTGGCCCGAGATCCCGCGCGGCACCGACTGGAAGACCGGGATCTGCCGGGCGTTCGGCTGGCCCCACGAGACCCAGGGCGACACCGGGCGCGCCTGGCAGCACATCCTGTCGAAGGTCACCACGTACCGCGACCTCGAGCCGGCGCTGCTCGGCCGGGTGGAAGAGCTCATCGACTTCGTGACCGCGCCGGCGACCTGAGTCCGCCGCGTCAGGGAGCGAGGACCGACGACGGCGGCGGCTACCCTGGAATCATGCCCGAACCCCGTACCTTCCGTGACGAACCGGTGTCGTTCGTGCGCCGCAGCGGCCGGATGTCCGACGCTCAGGAACGCGCCTTCGCCGAACTCGGGCCGCACTATCTGCTCGACGTCCCCCGCGACGTCGCGTGGACGTCGGTGCACCCCGAAGCGCGCCTCGACCCTGTGACCGAGTACGGCCGGGAAGCCGACCTGTACGTCGAGATCGGCTCGGGGCAGGGCCACGCGATCGTGGCGGCCGCATCCTCCCGACCCGATGACGACTTCCTCGCGGTCGAGGTGTTCCGCGCGGGTCTGGCCAGGACGATGCTCGACGCCGACCGCGAGGGAGCCCGCAACCTGCGCGTCGTCGAGGCGAATGCGCCGGAAGTGCTTTCGTCGTACCTGCCCGAGGCTGCCGCACGCGAGGTCTGGATCTTCTTCCCCGACCCCTGGCACAAGAAGAAGCACACCAAGCGGCGCCTGGTCCGTGCCGGGTTCGGCGACACCGCGGCGCGGGCTCTGCGCGACGGCGGGTTGCTGCGACTCGCGACCGACTGGGAGGACTATGCGCTCCAGATGCGCGAGGTGCTCGACGCCGAACCGCTGTTCGAGCGCGCCTTCGAGGGGAGTGGGCAGAACGCTTCGACGGCCGCGTGATGACGGCCTTCGAACGAAAGGGCATCGCCAAGGGGCGAGACATCCGCGACCTGGTCTATCGGCGCCGGGCGCGCCCGTGACCGAGGTGCGGCGCGCCACGACGACGAGGCTGCGCATCCTGCCCGCACTGCTCGTGTGCGCCGCGGCCCCGGCGTTCTTCGTGCTCGAGATCCCGTGGCTGGGGTGGGCGCTGCTGGCGCTCGGCATCGGTGCCTCGTGGCTGCTCGAGCGCGGCCGCCACGCCGAGGATCAGGTCGTGAGCATGGGAGCGCGTCGGGATACCGCGAAGGTGCTCGGCGTGCATCGCCCGCCCTCGCTCACCCGCGACCTGTCCCTGATCGCCGTCGGTCTGCTGATCGTCAGCATCATCCCGCTCGCCGCCGAGCTCGACAACCTCGCGATGCTGCGGTTCACGCTGGCTCTGGGCGGGGCGGTCGCGGTGCCGTATGCGATCTCCCGGTTCGTCTACCGCGACCGTGCCATCGGCTTCCCGTGGCGGACGCATCGGCGCTGGGGTCGGCTGCAGTGGGGCTGGCTCGTGGCCGTGCTCGTGTTGGGCTGGCTGATCCTGCCGTTCTACTTCATCACCAGCGGGGTCTACCAGAACTGGCCGGTGGTCGACACGCCGGACCTCATCGCGCGCCTCTTCGTCGGCGTCGGCGCCGTCGGCATCTGGGACGAACTCTTCTTCATCTGCACGGTGTTCGCCCTCCTGCGCCGTCACTTTCCCGACCTGCTCGCGAACCTGCTGCAGGCGATCGTGTTCGTGTCGTTCCTGTGGGAGCTGGGCTACCGCGAGTGGGGACCGTTGCTGACGATCCCGTTCGCGCTCCTCCAGGGCTACATCTTCCTCCGTACGCACTCGCTCGCCTACGTCGTCACCGTGCACCTGCTGTTCGACGCCGTGGTGTTCGCCGTGCTCGTGCACGCACACAACCCCGGCCTCCTGCCGATCTTCCTCGTCTGAGGGGCGGCGAGAGCTCAGGTTGCCGAGCGGTCGTGGGGACGAGAGAATCAGGCCATGCTCATCGTCGGACTCGTCCTCGCCGCAGCCGCCGCTGCGTTCCACGTCTTCATCTTCGCGCTCGAGTCGCTGAGGTGGACCGAACCGGAGACGAGGAAGATCTTCGGTGTCGCGAGCGAGGCGGACGCCGTCACGATGAAGCAGCTCGCCTTCAACCAGGGCTTCTACAACCTCTTCCTGGCGCTGACGACGCTGCTCGGCATCGGCCTGGTGATCGTGGGCGCGCAGACGGTCGGGCTGACCCTGGTGTTCGCCGGCACCGCCATGATGCTCGCCGCCGCGCTCGTGCTGGTGCTCTCGGACCGGACGAAGGTGCGTGCGGCCGCCATGCAGGGGACGCTCCCGCTGCTCGCGGTCGTCGTGACGGCCATCGGGGTGGCCGCCGGCTGAGAGCCGTCCCATTCCCGGGGTGACAGCCGCGCCGGTACCCGTCACACTCGATGCATGGCCGACTGGGTGCTGCACGTGGACATGGATCAGTTCATCGCCGCCGTCGAGGTGCTCCGAAGGCCGGAGCTCGCAGGGCGGCCGGTGATCGTCGGCGGCCGTGGCGACCCCACCGAGCGCGCCGTCGTGTCCACCGCATCGTACGAGGCCCGCGCATTCGGCATCGGCTCTGGCATGCCGCTCAAGATCGCCGCCAGGAAGGCCCCCGAGGACGCGGTGTTCCTCCCCGTCGACCATGAGGCGTACGGGATCGCCTCCGGGGAGGTCATGGCAGCGCTGCGTGCCCTGCCCGACGTCGTGGTCGAGATCGTCGGTTGGGACGAGTGCTTCCTCGGCGTCTCCACCGACGATCCGGAAGGGGTCGCGCGCGCCGCGCAGGCCGCTGTCCTCGAGGCGACGGAACTGCACTGCTCGGTCGGCATCGGCGACAACAAGGTGCGCGCCAAGATCGCGACCGAGTTCGGCAAGCCCGGCGGGATCTTCCGGCTCACCGCGGAGAACTGGTTCGAGGTGATGGGCGCCAAGTCGACCCGTGATCTGTGGGGCATCGGCTCGAAGGTGCAGAAGCGTCTGGCCGCGCACGGGATCGCCACGGTTCGTGACCTCGCCGATGCGGACGAGCAGACTCTCATCGCGGAGTTCGGACCGCGCATGGGTGTCTGGTATCACGGACTCGGATCCGGCCTGGGGCCGAGCGTCGTGGACGACACCCCCTGGGTCGCCCGCAGCCACAGCCGTGAGACGACGTACCAGGAGAACCTCACCACACCCGAACAGGTCGAGTCCGCGGTCCGGGAGCTCGCCGTGCAGGCGTTCGACGACTGCGCGGCGGAGGGCCGACCCGTCGTCCGTGCGCACCTCAAGGTCCGCTACGCGCCCTTCGAGACCAAGACGTCCGGCCGGAAGCTGCCGGCCCCCACCGGCGACCGGGACGAGTTCGTCGCCGCGGCGCTCGCACTCGCGGCCGCCCTCGACGTCGACCGGGAGGTGCGTCTGCTCGGCGTGCGTGCGGAGATGACGATGCCCGACGCGGCGGACGACGTCGAGCGGACACCCGTGCGCGGGAGGATCTGAGCGATCGGGCGGCCCACGGCAGGTGAGCTCGACCGGCCGGGCTCACCCGCGGATCACCGCGGCCACGGCACTCACCTCGATGAGCGCCCCCGGTACTCCCAGACCCGCCACGAGCGCCGCCGTGACCAGGGAGGTGCGCCGTCGCGTGCGAGTCTCGCACCGACGGCGCCGTACGCGGCGCGAAGGTCGGCATCCTGGTGGATCAGGACGGTCCAGCTGATGACGTCGTCGAGTCCTGCGCCAGCGGATTCCAGCGCTATGCGCGCGTTCTCCACGGCGCGGAGCGACTGCTCTCCGGCATCCGTGGAGACGACGGCACCGGTGGCGTCGACCCCGTTCTGGCCGCCGACATAGATCGTCGTCGCTCCGGGCGGCACGACGGCGACGTGACTGAACGCAGGGCTGACGACGAGCCCCTCCGGCTGAGTGAGTGTGATCTCCATGTGCACACTCTGCTCCGGAGGACGGACAACGGTAACCCCGATGTCGCGGGGATCAGAACCGCAGCAGGACCTTGCCCACGCGTCCGGGGCATTGCTCGCCTGCACGGCGGCACGGATGTCGGCGGCGTCGAAGGTCGCAGCGACCGGAAGGGTCAGCGTGCCGTCGCCGATCCGCTGGAACAGTTCGCCGAAGAGCTCGCTGCGGACGGCGGGCTCGAGCTGCGGGATGACCTTGCTGCCCCAGAATCCCTTCACCGTCGCCTGTTTGAAGATGACGTCGGAGGAGGCGATCTCCATCGTGGGGAGTCCATGGCGCCGAAGGCCACGAGCGTGCCGCCCTCCGCGAGCAGGGAGAGCACGTCTCCGGCGGAGGAGCCGCCGACGGAGTCCACGCCCGCCACGATCGGTGCTCCGCCGGTGAGCGCGGCGACCTGCTCGCGCCAGTCGTCCTGATCCGTGGCGACGACATCACCGATGCCCTGTGTGCGGAGTTCGTCGACCCCCGCGGTCCGTCGGACGAGGCCGAGGACCCGGACACCGCGTGCGGCGCCCAGTTGGGCGAGCATGCGCCCGACCGCCCCGTTCGCCGCGTTCTGCACGATCCACTCGCCCGGCTGCACGTCGAGGAAGCGCAGCAGGGTGATCGTGCTGAACGGCATCGACACGAGCTGGGCCGCGCTCTCGTCCGGGAGGGAATCGGGAACGTGGATCAGGCCGGCGGCGTCGGCGAGGAAGTACTCCGCCCACGCGCCGAACGTGCCTCCGGTCGCCACGCGCTGACCGACGGCGAGGTGCTCGACCCCGTCGCCGAGAGCGTCGACGATGCCGAGCGCCTCGGTGCCGGACGCGGCGGGCAGTTCCGGGGTGAAGCCGTACGTTCCGCGGACCGTCCACAGGTCATGGTTGTGGATCGGGGAGAGCAGCGTCCGAAGACGCACCTGGCCGGCGCCCGGCACGGGCAGCGGACGCTCCTCGACGTGGAGGACCAGCTCGGGATCACCGAACGTCGGATGGATGAGTGCGCGCATGGGGTTTCCGTTCTTTCGTGAGAGTTCAGGGGTGTCGGCGGCGCGGGCGGACGAGGCGATGCCGGCGCTCACGCGCTGGAGCCGTTGCGTGATGTCGTGCAGCTCGGAGATGAGAGCGCGGCGATGCTCGTCATCGTCAAGGCCGGCGGCCTCGGCGACGACGGCGTGGATCGGAGCGACCTCGGCTCGCAGCTCCTGGCCTCTGGGCGTGAGTCGCACGGCGACCACCCGCTCGTCCGCGGCGCTGCGCGTCCGTGACAGGAGCCCTGCCTGTTCGAGGCGACGGACGAGGGGCGACAGCGTGCCGGAGTCGAGGCGCATCACCTCGCCGAGCGAGCCGATCGTCTGCTCTCCGTCGAGCCACAGTGCCGCGAGCACGAGGTATTGCGGGTACGTCAGGCCCCAGGGAGCGAGGAGCGCGCGGTACGCCTGGGTGGTGGCCCGAGTGGCGGAATAGAGGGAGAAGCACACCATCTCGTCGGTCATGGCCATGAAAGAAGCATCGCACACAAGTGAGTTGTGCACAACCCAAAGCGCGGATGGCACGACCCACCCGCGCGGGGTGAGCGATCGCATGCTCCGGCGCACGCTCGCTGTACGCTCGGGGCCATCGAGCACCCTGGAGGCAGGTGAGCACTGTGAGACGACCACCGTGGCTGTTCAGCACGCTCGGGGGATACCAGCGTCGATGGATCGTGCGCGACCTGGTCGCGGGACTGTCGGCCGGCGCCGTGGTGATCCCGCAGGCGATGGCCTACGCGACGATCGCGAACCTGCCGGTGCAGGTCGGGTTGTACACGTGCATCGTGCCCATGATCGTCTACGCGTTCCTCGGCGGGAGCAGGGCGATGAGCGTCTCGACGACGTCGACGATCGCGACGCTGACGGCCACGACCCTGGTGTCGGCGGGAGTGGCTGCCGGAGCCGACGATGCGATGGGTTCCCTGATGATGCTGACCCTGCTGGTCGGGGTGGTGCTGCTGCTCGCGCGGCTGTGCCGACTCGGCTCGCTCGTCGAGAACATCAGCGGCGCCACGGTGCTCGGCCTCAAGATCGGCGTCGGGGCGACCGTCGCGGTCGGACAGCTGCCGAAGCTGCTGGGGAGAGCTTCGACTTCTCCGGCCATGGTTTCTTCCGTTCGCTCCTCGCCGTCGGTCAGGCGCTGGACAGCCTGAACGGGCCGACGGTCGCGCTGTCGGTCGGATCGATCGCGGTGCTGGTGATCCTCAAGAAGGTGGCGCCGCGGATCCCCGGCACTCTCGTCGTCGTGGTCGGGGGCATCCTCCTCGTGTGGCTCGTCGGCATCGACGACCTCGGTGTGAACCTCATCGCCCCCGTCCCCGGCGGACTGCCGCTTCCCGGGGTGCCCGACTTCGCCCAGGCGACGGCACTGGTGCCGGGCGCGCTCGCGATCGCGGTCATGGCCTTCCTGGAATCTGCGGCCGTGGCGCGGAGCCTGCGCACCGCATCCGAGCCTCAGGTCGACAGCGACCAGGAGCTGTTCGCCACCGGCGCCGCTAACGGCGTCGGCGCCTTCTTCGGCGCGATGCCCGCAGCGGGGGCTTCTCGCAGAGCGCGGTCAACCAGAGCGCGGGTGCGCGATCCCAACTCGCCACCGTCGCCACCGTCGTCCTCGCGATCCTCGTCGCGCTGTTCCTGGGCCCCGTCCTGAGTCTGATGCCGGAGGCGACCCTCGCCGCGATGGTGTTCGTCGCGGTCGCCGGGCTCATCAACATCCCCGAGCTCGTCCGTTGGGCACGCATCAGCCGGGTCGACTTCTGGATCGCGCTCTCCGTCGCGATCATCGGACTCACGGCGGGGCTGCTCCCCGCCGTGGCGATCGGGGTCGTCGTCACGCTCATCCTGGTGCTGCGAGAGCTGAACGTGCCCAAGGCACGAGTGGTGGGGCAGGCGCGCGGCGTGCTCGGGGTCGAGCTCGACCGCGGTCTGTACACCGCCAACGCGCAGGCCAACGAACGCAGGATCCTCGAGATCGTCGGGGGAGCGCAAGAGCCGATCCGCGCGCTCGTGCTCGGGCTCGAGCAGCAGGAGGTCATGACGATCACGGTGCTCGACGCACTCGCGGAGCTCGACAGGGAACTCGCCACGCAGGAGGTGACTCTGCACCTCGCCGGGCTTCCTGCCGCAGCGGTCGCGGTCGCCGAACGCACCCCGTGGTTCACCTCGCTCCGGTCTGCGGGCCGCGTGCATGGATCCGTGCGCGACGGGATGGACGCCGCTGCCGCCGCACCGACGGATGCCTCCGATGGCGCCGTTCACCCTGGTGAAGTCGACGAGGCCCGCTGACGGCCGACCGGGAGATGCCTAGGCTGGCCCCGAACACGGTAGGCGGAGACCGCCGTCGTGATCGGGGAACGGGGGACTCGCATGCTCGACACACGGAAGACCGCGCCGGCGGGGCGGCCGAGGTGGATGACCACGGCGGCGTGACCTGGCAGTGGTCGCGGTTCGGCCTCGGCCTGATCTTCGCCCTCCCTGCGATGATCGTCGCTCCGTTCAGCGTCACGGCCGGGCTCGCGCTCGCGGCCGGGTGCTGCCGGCGGCGGCGTTCCGACTCCCGCCGCGACGTCGCGGGCGCGCGGTCATCCCTCTCGTCGGCGTGCTCTGCGCCGCCGGTGTGCTCCTCGGATCGCTGCTGGCGACGGTTCCCGTCGTCGCCGTCGTCGCGGTGTTCGCGTCGGCGGTGATCGCGGCCGTCACCGCGGCTCGGGGGCGCGTGGCGCAGCTGGTGCTGATCCTCGCGCTGCCGATGGTGGGCATCGGACTGAGTTTTCCCTGGTCTGCCGTCTCCATCGGACTCGCCGCCAGCATGCTCGCGGGGTCGGCATACGCGTGGGTGGTGTCGCTCGCGTGGCCGGAGCGCGACGAACCGCCGCCCGCGGCAGCACCGGTCCCTCGGGGGCGGGCGATGCTCGTCTACGGGATCCTTCTCGGTGCGGCCGCCGCGATCGCGGCCGCGATCGGATTCCTCCTCGGACTCGAGCACGTCGGCTGGGCCACGGCGGCAGTGCTGCTCGTGATGCGACCCGTGCGCGGGCAGCTCATCGCGCGCAGCATCGGTCGTGCGGCGTCGGTTCTCGTCGGCGCCTTCGCGGCTGCCGCCTTCGCTGTCGTCCGACCGGACGACCTCATGATCGGGATCGCCGCGGGTGTCGTGGTCGGCGCCTTGTGTGCGAGTCAGGAGAGCCGTTGGTACGTCGCCCCGGGGTTCACGACCTTCATCGCCCTGACGCTGATTCTGGTGACGTCGTCGGCACCCCCGGCCGAGCGGTTCCTCGAGCGGGCGCTGGAGACGCTTCTCGGCGTCGGGCTCGCACTGGTCTTCGGCGCCGCGGTCCCATCGCTCCTGTCGTTCGTCGCCCGTCGACACGGAGTGCGCTCGGTGTGACTCGTTCCTGCGCGCAAGGCGCTTGAGGCTGTGCGCGCGCGATGCCATACTGCGGAATATCGGTTGACCTGGCGTCGACGGACGAACCGGGGGGTTCCATGGCGGAAGGTGGCGACGACGACGACGTGCAGCGGACGCTCGTCCCTGCGGTCGTCGATGACGACCTGCCCCGCATCCGGTTGCTCGATCGCCTCACCACCGCGATGGACCAACCGTGGACGCTGACCCTCGTCACGGCGCCGGCGGGTGCAGGGAAGACTCGCCTGCTCGCTCAGTGGACCCAGACGATCGGCGTGCACGCGGACATGGAGGTCGTGTGGGTCACCGTCGAGAAGGACGACCTCGACCTCACCTCGCTGCGCGCCGCACTCGAGCGCGTCGACGACCCGCGGCTCCGGGAGAGCCTCTCGAGGGTTCCGTCCGACACCTCGACGGCCGCAGCGCGGTCGCTCGCGCGAGCCCTGCGAGGTGCCGCCGGTCGGGTGGTGATCGTGATCGACGACGTGCATGTCATCGAGTCGCCGGACTTGGCCGACTCCCTCTCGGCATTCGTGCATGCGGTACCGGGCAACGCCCACGTGGTGCTGTCGGGCCGCGGCACACGTCTGATCCCGGTGGCGCGGCGCCGCATCGCCGGAATCGCGCTCGAACTCGACAACGGCGACCTCGCCTTCACCCCCGCCGAGGTGCGCACGCTGTTCCGAGCACACGGGTATCGGCTCTCGCAGGGGGAGATCAGCGCGATCCTGCAGCGTACCGAGGGGTGGGCGGCCGGACTCCGGCTCATGCTGCTCGCGCGAGCGGAGCACCGCGCGGACGAACGCCCGCTCCGTGGGGACGCTCCCGCCCTGGTCGACTACTTCCTCGAGGAGGTCTTCGCCGATCTCGATGAGGAACTGCGCGACTTCCTCATCGTGACATCGGTGCCTGACGCGTTCACCCTGGAGCTCGCCACCGTGCTCTCGGACGGGGCCCCTGCCGCGGCGCTGGTCGAACGGCTGACCCACCTCCACGTGCTGATGAGCCGCCACGGAGATGAACCGGTCTGGTACCACTACCACCCGCTGTTGCGGGAGTTCCTCGCCGGTCGCCTCGCCGATCGAGGGCATACGGTCGTCGAACGTCTCGAGAAAGAGGCCGCAGGGTGGTTCGCGGAGCAGCAGGAGCACCTGCCCGCACTGCGCCATGCGACCCTGAGCTCCGATCCCGTGTGCATCTCCGTCATCCTGCGTCGATGCGGAATGCAGCTGATCCTCACCGGGCACGCGGAGCGCGTGATCGAGGCGATCGCGACGATGCCGCCGCCACTGCGCTCCGACCCCGCCGTGCAGATGCTCGTCGCCGCGGCCGAGCTCGCCCGCGGCGACGCGTCCGCCGCGGCCGCCGTGCTCGCCGAGTCGCACGATCGGACCGACTCGCCGGTGCAGCGCCGCTGGGAGGCGGGGCTGGACCTGCACACCGCCCTGCGCCGCGGGGGCATCGTCGCGGCGCTCGACAGGCTGGGAGCCGCTTTCGATGCGGTCACCGGTGAATCCCAGGTCGACACCTACGCGTTCCTCCAGGCGGCCATGGGGGAGCTGTACGTCGGCCATCTCGACCGCGCGGAACGCTATGCCCACTTCGCGGGGGATCGGGCTCGCATGGTCGGCGCGATCGCCGCGGAGCTGCAGGCATCCGCGATCCGGAACACCAGTGCGCTCTTCCGCGGGAGGATGCGCGACGTCCTCGACTCCGGTGCGCAGCTGGACGCCCGCTGGCGCGAGCTCGGGAGTCCCGAGGACGCGTTCTACGAGGTGACCAGGGTGTGGCGGTCCTGGGTTCCCTACGAGCGGCTGCAGACGGTCGATGCCGACCGCACGCTGCGCGAAGCGACGGCGATCATCGACTCCGGTTCCGAACCGGCGATCGCCCGGGGCCTCCGCGGGCTGGTCGTCCTGCTCACGCACGACGTGGCGGACGATCCGCGTGCCGCGGCGATCGCCCTCCTCGACAACCTCGCGCCGCGCGATGACATGCCGCTTCCGCTGCACTGGTACGCGATGGTGAGCACGTTCGCGGTGCACGCCTTCGACCGCCTCGACGAACCCACCCTGCGGGACCAGTTCATCGCCGACGCCGAACACGCTCTCGGTGCGACCGGCGACGTCGTCGTGCTCGGGCGATCGCGGCGCTGCACGATCATCGCCATGCGTCGGCACGCGCGACTCTCGCCCCCGTCCTCGACGGCTCGTCGCGGTGCCTGCTGCCCGCCTCGATGGTCGACGCCTGGTTGGTCGAGGCCGCACTCGACGTGCATGGCGGCGATCCGGTCAGAGCGCAGGAATCGCTCGCCACGGCGTTGTCGCTCGCCGAGCCAGAGGAGCACGTCCGGCGCTTCGCCCACGCCGATCCTGCGGTGCTGCGACTGCTCGGTGCGCGAGCCACATCGGGAACGAGAACGCACTTCGCCGACACGGTCAGGGATCGGCTCGCCTCGGCCGGGGCGCTCGTGGACGAGGAACTCACTCAGCGCGAACGGATCGTGCTCCGAGCGCTGACGCGCAACTCGACCCTGCGTCAGATCGCCCAGCAGGAGTTCATCTCTCCGAACACCGTGAAGACCCACGTGCGCAACATCTACCGCAAGCTGGGCGTCTCCGACCGCGACGGCGTCACGGCGGCCGCGCACGCCCTCGGGATCGAGTGACGCGCCCGGCCGCCGATCCTTCGCGTCAGTCGCGGGCCATGGCCGCCGCGAGGTGGGCTTCCAGGTCGAGGTACGCGTCGTCCGCGATGTCGAAGACGACCTTGGTGATCTCGCCGCCGGCGAAGTCGAACCCGTAGCCGTACAGGGACGACACCGGATCCGCGCTGTCCCGTCCGATCGTCAGACCCTCGCCGCAGAGCGAGAAGTGCCCGAGCACCGTGCGGATCTGCTTCTCGCCGACGACCTGGTCGTCGATGTACAGCTTCACCGGCCCGACACCCTCGCGGTGCTCTCCCATGCTCTCCTTCGTGAACTCGACCCCGATGATGTGCTTCCCGGTCGTCGGCGCGGGGGCGGAGACCCGGTCCTCCGGCGGGATGCCGAGGAAGTTGTACACGTAGTGGACCTGTCCGTCCTTGACCACGAGTGCATGGCCGCCGAAGCGGGACCCGTGCGCGAAGATCACTCCCTGCGTGTCCGAGGTGAACTCGACCTCGGCGGCGATCTTGTACGAGACGCCGTGCGTGTTCGCGGCGGACCGCTCCGGCACCTCGCTCGTGCCGGGGTAGTACACGAACCGCCCGGACGGGGGAGCCGGCTGGTGGAACTCCATCGCGACGAACGTCTCGAAGTCCTTCGGATTCCCGATGATCTGCAGATCGTTGAGAGGAAGCACGTCGTTGACCTTCGCCTCCTCCATCCACAGGGCCTTGAGCTCCTCGACCTTCTCCGGCTGCTCCGCCGCGAGGTTCGTGGACTCCGCCCGGTCGACGTCGGTGTGGTAGAGCTCCCACTCGTCGTCGTCGAAGTTCCCCTTGCCGCTGATCGGACCGTGCACCGTCACCGCCTTCCACCCGTCGTGCCAGATGCCGCGCTGACCGAACATCTCGTAGTACTGGGTCTTCTTCGCGGTCGGCGCATCGGGGGCGGCATCGAACGAGTACGCCATCGAGATGCCGGACAGCGGGGTCTGCTCGACGCCGTTGTACACGTCGGGGAACGCCACCCCGCACGCCTCGAGGATCGTGGGGACGATGTCGGTCGAGTGGTGGTACTGGTGCCGAACCTCGCCGCGCGCGCGGATCCCCGCAGGCCAGTGGATGACGAGCGGATCGCACACCCCGCCCTGGTACGTGTAGCGCTTGAACATCTTGTACGGGGTCGAGAACGCCGCAGCCCACCCCGTCGGGTAGTGGTTGTACGTGTCGGGGGAGCCGAGCTTGTCGACCAGGCGCAGGTTCTCCGCCTCGTCGTCCGGGTACCCGCCGAAGATCTTGCCCTCGTTGACCGATCCGTTCGGGCTGCCCTCACCCGATGCCCCGTTGTCGGCGCAGTAGATGATCAGCGTGTTGTCGAGCTGACCTGACTCCTCCAGATAGTCCACGATGCGTCCGACCTGCGAGTCGGTGTACTCGCTGAATCCGGCGTACACCTCGGCCATCCGGCTGAACATCCCCTTCTCCTCGTCGGTCAGGGAGTCCCATGGGCGCACCTCGTCGGACGGAGAGAACGTGCCGTCCGGCATGGGGTTGAGCGCCGTGAGCGGAGTGTCGTCGGGGAGGATGCTCTTCTCGATCATGCGGGCGAGCACCCACTCGCGGTAGGCCTCGTAGCCGTCGTCGAACATGCCCTTGTACTTGTCGATGTACTCCTGCGGCGCGTGGTGCGGTGCGTGGTTCGCGCCGGGACAGAACCACAGGTACCACGGCTTGTCCGGTTCGGTCTGCTTGACGTCGCGGATCATCGTCAACGCCTGGTCGGCCAGATCCCGCGAGAGGTGGTAGCCCTGTTCGGGAAGGTACGGCTGATCGATGTAGTGGTTGTCCTCGGCGAGCGACGGGTACCAGTTGTTCGTCTCGCCGCCGATGAAGCCGTAGAAGCGGTCGTAACCCTGCGCCAGCGGCCAGTGCTTCTTGGACGCGCCGGCCGTCCACTCGTCGATCGGCACATTGTGGTTCTTGCCCACCCAGAACGTCGACCAGCCGGCGTCGCGCAGCACGTGCGCCATCGTGGCGTTCGATTCGGGGATGTGGGAGTTGTACCCGGGGAAGCCCGTCGACGACTCCGAGATCGTCGCGAATCCGTTCAGGTGATGATTGCGACCGGTCAGGAAGGTCGACCGCGTCGGCGAGCACAGTGCCGTCGTGTGCCACTGCGAGTAGGTGAGGCCGTTCTGCGCGAGGCGATCCATGGTCGGCATGTTGATGCGACCCCCGTATGGCGACCACGCGGCCATGCCCGTGTCGTCGTACAGGACCACGAGGACGTTGGGCGCCCCCTGCGGAGGTCGCGTGGGGAGGAAGGCGTCCCAATCGGCGACGGAGTCGCGCACGTCGAGGTTGATCTTGCCCTGGAAGTCGCGAGCCATCATCGTCTCCTTCAGATCGTGGGTCATCCATCGCCCCGTGGATTTTCACGGTACTGGGACGCGCCTCTCCCAGCACCCGTGCGGGGACGCGTTCATCCGGGTGATCTCTGCGCGCTCCTCGTCGTCCGGTCGCCATGCGGCGCGCATCGGTTCACAGCAGGGCGGCGATCGCCTTCTCGAGCTGGAGCGCTCCGATCACGAGGAGCAGCGCCGCGTTGAGAACGTGGGAGTTGCCGGCGATCCAGGTGCGCACACGGTCGAGCGCCGGCTGCGCGTCAGCGCCGCGGATGATGACGTAGAGGACGGGTGCGGCGACGGGCAGGGTGCCGACGACGACGAACACGATCGCCACCACGGTTCCCGCGGTGCCGCCGACCTCCGACTGGGAGATGTCGGCGCCGCGAGGATCGCGCACGACGCATCCACCGGGTTCAGTACGAACAGCCCCACCCCCGAGGAGGAACGTGCGGCCGGGACGGAAGGACTCCACCGAGTGCAGCCAGCCGGGCAGTTGCGGAGACGCAGCGACGACGTCGCGGGGCGAGGAGGCCGCAGCCATCTGCTCCACGTGGGCATGGCCCTTGCGATACACCCACACCGCCGCGCAGACCAGGAACGCGCCGATGAGCAGGCGCACGACCGGAACCCACAGCGGCGGCTCGTTCCGCTCGCGGATGGCGAGCTGCGGGAACAGCCACAGGAAGAACGCGAGGAGGCCGCCGAGCCCGAGCCAGCCCAGGAGATAGCGATCCCGTTCGTGCGCGGCCGGAGAGCAGCACCGCGACGAGCGCCATGATCGCGAGGGGACTGAGGACAACGCCGAGAGCGACCGGGACGAGGTCGAGGATCAGTTCGCCCATCGCCGGATCCTCCGTCTGCTCGAAGCGCTCGCGGCCTAGAAGCTGCCGATGCCCTTGCCGATCATCGAGACCCCGATGACCAGCAGGAGGACGGCCATGATCACGGCGTTCTCCTGCGCCAACCACCCGCGCAGGGCATCCAGAGGGCCGCGCAGGCGGTTCGATGCGACCAGATATCCGAGCACCGGCACGAGGACGGTCGACGCGGCGATGAGCGTGTAGAGGAGGACGACCACGACCGTCGAGCCCGTCGAGAGCGCTCCGCCGCCGATGTCCGTACCCGCGCCGGCGGCCATGATGAGGTTCTTCGGGTTGACGGCGGAGAGCAGGAAACCGAGGCCGAAGGCCACCGGAAAGGTGATGGTGTCGATCGCCTTCATCCACTTCGGGAGTGCGGCATCTTCGCCCGCCTTCGGCCGCTTGCGCCATTGCCCGAACGCGAGGAGGAACAGGAGCACTCCGAGCACGAGCTGAACGACACCCCGGATCGGTCGGGAGGCGTCGGGATCCTCCTCCGGCAGCACCGACGACAGCAGCGTGAAGACCGTCACGGCCACCACGATCCCGATGACCCAGCCGAGCAGGAAGCCGACGCTGGTCACGCGTGCTTTCGGCGAGAGCAGCATGAGGATCGCGGCGATGACGGGTATCGGACTGATCGCGACCCCGAGCGCGAGCGGAAGGATGTCTCCTATGACGGCGCCCATCAGCGGCCCTTCTCCTGTGGCGACCGCGCCGTCGTCGACGGCGCGAGCCGTGCGATCGCTTCGCGGTTGGTGGCATAGACCGTCTCGGACGTGAGCAGCCCGAGGGCGGTGAGGCGCTGGAGCGTGTTCGGCCTGACCCGACTGAAGGACAGTGACACCGCATGGTTCGCGAGCCACTCCCTGAGGGAGACGAAGGACTCCGCGCCGGTGACATCCACGTCGGTCACCGCCTCCATGTCGATCACGAGATCGCGGACCTCGTCTTCCCCGGCCGACCGGACGGCCTCCTTGACGGCGCTCGAGAACACGGCGCCGTTGGCGAAGAACAGCGGTGCGGCGAGGCGGATGACGATCACGCCGGGTGCGGTCACGGTTCCGGCGGGAGCGTCTTCGAGCAGCGACTCGCCGGGGTCGCCGCTGGATTCGAGGACGTCGATGGCGGGGTTCGACGCCCGCTTGGCGAGGTTGATGAGTGCGAGCACGAACGCGACCAGGATCCCGGGGATCGATCCGATGAAGAGCGTCACGAGGAAACAGGTTGCCCCGATGAGGAACTCGAAACGATCCTTGCGCCACAGGTCCACGAAGTCGCGGATGCCGAGGAGCGGGATGATCGCGACCCCGACGATCGCTCCGATCGCGGGAGAGGGGATATCGGCCAGCAGCGCCGTGCCGAACAGGAGCAGCAGGAGGGTGCCCGCGGCGAGGATCAGGGCGGGGAACTGCGTTCGCGAGCCCGCCTGATCCATGGCCGCGGTGCGCGAGGTCGAGGGCCGACCGCGAAGCTGCCCGTGCGCCGGCGGCGATGTTCGAGACACCGAACGCGAAGAGGTCGCGGTTGGCGTGGAACGGGTACCCGTGCTTCTCGGAGTACGACCGCGAGACCAGGAGGCCCTCGGCCGTGGTGACGAGGGTCAAGGCGATGGCAGAGGGCACCAGAGCCAGCCAGAGGGACCAGTCGATCATCGGCCAGGTGAGCACCGGAGGACCGGCCGGGACCTCGCCGAGGACATCGACGCCGCGCTGGTCGAGACCGGTGAGGACCACGACGAGCGTCGTCGCGATCAGGACGATCAGTGCCCAGGGCACCGATCGCAGGAACGCGCGTCCGAGCAGCAGCACCGCGACGGAGCAGACCGAGATCAGGACGGCCCACCCGTTCAGCGTCGTGATCCCCCCGACGAGGTCGGCCACCTTGCCGGTGAACTCCTTGCCGGAGTCGATCGTGACGCCGAGCATCTTCGCTACCTGGCTGACCATGATGTCGAGCGCCAGTCCTCCGACGAACCCGACGAGGATCGGCTTCGACAGGAAGTTCGCCAGGAACCCGAGCTTGAACACGGCGAGCAGCACGAACATGCCGCCGCAGATGATCGCCTGGGCGAGAGCGAGTGTGGCGTAGTCGGCGCTGCCGGCCGCGGCGAGGCCGCCGATCGAGGAGGCGACGAGCGCGGCTGCGGCGGCGTCGGGTGAGGCGACCAGCTGCCGGGAGGAGACGACGAGGGCGTAGACGATGGGGTGGGGACGATCAGCGCGTAGAGGCCGGCGGTGGGCGGAGACCCGCGATCTGCGCGTATCCGATGTTCAGCGGGATCGCGATCGCGAGCAGCGGCTGACGCCCGCGGTCAGCTCGGTGACGAAGTTCCGCCGGGTCAGACCCGCGAGTGGTCGTTGCACAGCGCCTCCCTTCGCCGGCGCTCAGGCGAGCGCGTCCGGGTCAACGATCCCACCGCGACGGACGCGGCGACCATGTCTGGCCGCGAACCTCCCCTGGTGATTTACGCGCCGGTGCGGCGCCGTCGACGACCACGAGCTGTGGGCGCGGGCGTCGGTTCAGGGGGTGGTGGCACGGCGGTGCGGTCTCCCGAGAGCCAGCGCACCCACGTCTGATCGGCATCGCCTTCCAGGACGAGTGCGCGCGCGAGGAGAGTGAGGGGGATGGAGAGGATTGCTCCGAGCGGTCCGATGATGAACGTCCAGAAGATGACGGAGAAGAAGCTCAGGGTCAGGCTGAGGTCGACCGCGTCGCTGACGAACTTCGGCTGCACGAGCACCTGCAGCACCACGTTCACGACGCAGTACACGGCGACGACGCCGAGCATGAGGGGCCAGCCCCCCACCACGAAGGCGAGGATCGCTGGGGGCACGAGTCCGAGGACGAAGCCGATGTTGGGGATGAAGTTCGTGACGAACGCGAGGATCGCCCAGACCACGGGAGCCGGCACGCCCATCCACCACAGGGCGAGGCCGTCGATGATCGCGACGATCGCACCGAACGTGGCGTTCACGATGTAGTAGCGGCGGATGCCCGCGTTCAGATGCGCGATGCGGGCGATCACGACGCCCTTCGTGGCCCCGAACAGCGCGGGCGCCTGACGATACCGCGCGGCGTCCACCGCCATGAAGATGATGTACGCGCACACGAAGAACAGCGCGGTGGCGACGCTGAGGACCGTGCCGCCGACACTGCGCGCGATACCCAACAGGGTCGTGGGGTCGAGCACGGAGGCCGCGGCATCCGAGGCCTCCTCGTCGAGGCCGAGCGACTGCAGCCAGGCGACGACCTGGTCGGCGGTGTCCGCGAGGCCGCCCTCGGAGACGGATCGCCGATCAGGCGGGCGAACTGCGTGCCGGCGAGCCAGAGCAGCGCTCCCATCGCCAAGAGGATCAGATAGGCGACCACGATCACGCTCGTCGTGCTCGCCCACGTCGGCCACCCGCGTCGATCGAGGGGACGGCGCAGCGGTTCGCAGATCACCACGATGACGATCGCGAGCGCGACCGGTCCGACCAGGTCGCGTGCGAAGACACGCCGGCCAGCGTCACGACGGCGGCCGCGAGCACGAGCAGCACGCGCAGGCTGGGGGAGAGCATGCGGTCTGGCACCCTGGGGTGCCGGCGAGGTGGTCACGCGGCCAGCGTAGCCGTCAGGACGCCGGTTCCCGTCGCCCCGCGGGGTTCAAACGAGCGCGGCTCAGAACGACTCCGGTGCGACGAGCGGCGGCGGGCCCTCGCGTTGCACGACGACCGCCGTGAGTTCTGCGGCCTCCAGCGCGTCGGCGACGGCACGCACCGCGGCCGAGACGATGGCGGCGCCGTGCAGGGGTGGTGCCAGACCTGGAGAGCGAGCATCCAGCGGTCGGGCGAGATCAGAGACGACGCGCACGACCGGGTGTTCGCGGGCGTGCACACCGTCGACGGCGCTCGCCGCGGTCGTGATCACCTGGATCACCTCGTCGAGGTCGGCGCCGTCCGACCGGACGATCCCTGACGTCCACGGCACTGCGACGCGCCCGTGCCGGGAATCGTTCACGAGCACCCCGCTGAGCAGCGCGGCGTTGGGCACGTGCACCGTGCGGCCGTCGACGGTGGTGAGGACCACGGATCGACCGTTGAGCTCCTGCACGGTGCCGCGGATCACGCCGTCGGGCCCGTCGACCGCGATCTCCTCGCCGATCTTCACCGACTGGCGGGACTGGATCAGCACTCCCGCAGCGAAGTTGTCCGCGACGCCGCGCAGCACCAGGATCACGATCACGACGGCGACGGCCGTCATCGCGAGCAGCGGTTGCACGTTCGCGCCGAGGAACGCGAGACCGACCCCGATCCCGACCAGGAGCAGGGCGTACTGCGTGAGTCGGGCTGCCAGCTGAGACACCGTGTCGGAGATCCCGGGAGTGCGCTTGGCGAGTGAGAGCACACCCTTGCGCGCGAAGCGCGACAACAGCCATCCGACGAGCACCGACAGCAGCGCCAGCTGATCTGCCAGGCGGAGAGCCCGTCGGGGAAGAGGTCGCTGAGGCTCACGGTCGCGTGCCGCTCGGTGTCTTCCGCCGGGGTGTGCGCCTCATGCGTCCAGGATGCGCCCGTGCCGCATGCGCCGGAGGGGCGCTCACCACGGTGAGCGCCGAACGACGCTCACCGACGGGACCTGCACGATAGCGGCATGGAAGACAAGCCCGCTCCGCCACGACCGCACCTACGGGGTGCTCGAGATCAGCACCGTGCTCCTCCTCTCGATCACGGCTGTGATCACCGCGTGGTGCGGCTTCGAGGCGTCGAAGTGGGGCGGCGAGATGTCGATCGCCTTCCAGCCAGGCATCCAGCGCGCGGGTGCAGGCGGCGTCGGCGCAGTCGACAGCGCAGGCGGCGCGCCAATACGATCTGACGATCTACACGCAGTGGGTGCTCGCGGATCGCGAGGGACCGGACGACCTGGTGGAGTTCATCGAACAGCGCTTCACACCGGAGTTCGCCGTCGCCTTCGATGCCTGGGATGCGGAAGGGCGGGTGTCGGACGGGCCGTTCGCGATGGAGGAGTACGTGCCGGCCGGCGAGGCGGAAGCGGCAGAGCTGGGTGCTCGTGCAGACGAGAAGTTCGACGAAGCCCTGCGGAACAACCAGCGCGGTGACGACTATTCGCTGCTGACCGTGCTCTTCGCGCTCGTGCTGTTCTTCGCTGCGCTCTCCCAGAACCAGCGCGCGCGCTGGCGGCGGACCGTCTTCGTGACGCTCAGCGGGGTGCTCGCGATCGTCGGGGTCATCGTCCTGACGACCTACCCGATCAAGATCTGACACCGTCACCACCTCGCCCGGTACGGATGACCCGGGGTCGCCCGCTTCGTGGACGCGACGGACACTGGACGCATGTCGTCGACGCCGGCCGATCCCGATCTCCTCTCGGCTGCACGCGCCCACGGTGCGACACGGGAGCGAGCGCGTGAGGCGATCGGCCTCCAGATCTCGATCTTCGCGTTCGTCCTCGCCGCGCTCGTGGCCTCCCGTCTTCCGGATGCAGCCCGCGCCGATCTCGGGACCGGACTCACTCGGACAGTTCGCCGCGCTGACGTCCGCGATCACGGCGATCGTCGTCTTCGTGCTGGGCCGCATCATCGCAGCCGACCCCGCGCGTGGCCGGAAGTTCGGCGCCCTCGACATCATCGACGTCGCGGCCTTCGCGTTCGCTCATGCCATGATCGCGCTGCTCGGGTGGACCCTGGCGGCGACGATCATCGAGGCGGGGCTCATCGGAGCCGTCGTGGTTCCCGGTGCCCGTGCTCCTGCTGGCGGGGGCGGCCGCCGGCCTGACGGCGTACGTGACCTACTATTCGGCGACGCATCTGGATCTGCAGCTTCTGGCGACCGTGCTCGCCCTGTTCCTCGTGCTCGGGGTCCTCGCGAGCATGCTCACGGCGAGCGATCCGCAGTGGTGGAAGGAGAATCTCAGCGCCCTGGGCATGACGGACGATCTGTCGGCGCGCGCCTTCAACCTGACGTTGATCGTCGCCGGCATCCTCGTGACGACGCTCGCCCGGTACGCGACCCGGGATCTGCCCACCACGCATCCGCGCGGGGTCGCCTCGGTCCGCGCGTGCCTCGTCATCGTCGGCATCTTCCTCGGACTCGTCGGCGTGTTCCCCGTGGATCAGCACTTCGCCCTCCACACCGGGGTGGCGTCCGGCATGGTCGTCGCCTACACGATCCTCGTGGTGGCGATCCGCTGGTGGGTGCCGGGGGTCTCGCGGACCTTTCTCGTGCTCGGGTACGTGTTCGTCCTGGTGATCCTCGTGCTGTCGGTGTTCTTCGCGGTCGGCTACTACACCCTCACCGCCGTCGAGCTGGTGGCGGGGACGGTCGTCTTCACGTGGATCATCCTCTTCATCCGCACGGCGGACGCCCTCGAACGAGACGCCGCAGAGGGAGTGGCGCAGGGAAAGATCACCCGGGGGAGGCCCTTGAAGGGGGCTGGACGGCGCCACTAGCTTTGGTGCCATGTCGCCCCCCGTACGTTCGACGATGCCGGGACCGACGGTTCGGTTCCGGCCGCCGGCTCCCCAGCCCGGTGCGATCCGCCGCGAGCGCGTCAGCACCGCGATCGCCGAGGCGGCGGCGCGGGAATCCGCTGACCGTGGTCAGCGCCCCCAGCGGATTCGGCAAGACGACGGCCGTGGCCGACTGGGCAGCGTCGCTGGAACAGGTCGCCTGGCTCGGGCTCGGCTCCTCCGATGCCGATCCTCCGCCTGGCGCAGGGCGTCGTGAACTCGCTCCTGGTCGGGGCGGAACGCGCGGGACGACCGCTCGCGCTTGGCCGCGACCTGGACGATCCCCATCACGCCTACGCCGAGATCTGCCGGGTCCTCGAACACCTCGACACCCGCATCCACCTCATCGTCGACGACGCGCAACGGGCAGGGGAGGACTGGCGAAGCGGTCTCCTCGGCATGCTGGCCGAGCAGGCGCCGGACGGTCTGCGGGTCGTGCTCGTGGGGACGACCCTGCTGGAGGGTCACGCTGTCGCGGCATCGGCTCATGCATCCGGAGTCGTTCGTGAGCGCGGACACCCTCAGCTTCACGGCGGCGGAGGTGCAGCTCCTGCACGGTGCGAAGGCGAGCGCTCTCGATCCGGGGACGATCTTCGAAGAGACGCGAGGGTGGCCGATCGCCGTGCGGCTGATGATGATCGGCGGCGCCAGGGCCGACTCCGGTGCGCAGAGTGCGTCGAGCTTCCTGGGTACGTACGTGCGCGAGCACGTTCTCGGTGTGCTGCCGCCTGACGTCGCGGACTTCGTGCTCGAGGCGAGTGTGTGCGGCGAACTGACACCCGAGCTGGCGGCGGCGGTGACGGAACGGCCGGACGCAGCCGAACTTCTCGAGAGCTGCGTGCGCCTGGGCTTGTTCCTCGACCGGTTCGAGGAACCCGACGGCGTCGTCTACCGCTGGCATGCGTCGTTCGCCAGACAGTGCGCGGAGATCCTCCGACACGATGCGGCTCGTGCCGCCGCCTGTCATCGTCGGGCGGCGGGGGCACTCAGGCGACGGACCCCATCGCGTCGATCACGCACTCGCTCCGCGCCGACGACCCTCTGGCCCGCAGGGAGTCTCTGCTGCGCCACTGGCTCGGAAGCTCGTCGTCGGGGCGAGCGCCGCAGAGGTCGAACGCGCCTCGACCGACATGCTGCGTCGCACGCCGGACGATGCGCAGGTGCTCCTCGTCCGCGCCTGCGCGAGCGATGTGCTGGGCGACCATCGGGTGGCCCGCGAGTTGTTCCGGCGGGCGGAGGCGATGATCGCCGGAGCCGGCGACGGCAGGGAACCCGCGGTCCTGCAGATCGCACGCCTGTTCATCGCCGACGAGCGCGCGGCGGTGGCCGATGCGAGCGCGAAGGTGCGGCAGATGCTGCTGGACGCGGACTCGACAGAGCTCGGCGACCGGGCAGCCCTCAACTATCTCCTCGGATGGACCGAGATCCGACATCGGGGGCAACCCGCCATCCCCCTCGAGTACTTCTCGGCCGCGGCACGAGGCGCAGAGCTCGGGGACCGGGAGCTGGCGAAACGCTCACTGGGTCATCTCGCTTTCGGCCAGACGTGGGCGGGGCGCTTCTCCGACGCCCGATCGGCGCTCGCCTCGGTCGAGGGCGCCGAGCACGTGAGCCTGCCCTGGAGCACATACGCGGGCGGAAGCGCGGCGGCCGCGGCGGGTAAGCGTCGCGTACTGGGCGGGCGAGTCGGACGAGGCGATCCGGGCGTTCGGGACCGTGATCGCGAACGGGGAGCTCGGACAGGTCGTTCCACGAGCATCGCGCGCATGATGATCGCGTATGCATCGGCCGAGACGGGGGACGTCGCGGCCTGTCGCTGAGCGGCGATCGGCATCCAGGACATCCCGCTGAAGTGGTCCACGGCATCTCTGGCCGGCGTTCCGGGAGTCGTCGGTCGCTCTGCTCGAGGAGGCGGTCGGACGCCAGGATCGCGCGATGCGGATCGCCAGGAAGTACATCCAGTGCCCGGACCTGCCGGTCGTCAACGTCGCCCTCGCCGGCCTGCTCCGTCGCGCCGGGAGTACTCTGGCGCCCTCGAGATGCTGAGAGCGCTGCGTGCGTTCGGCGGGTGTCGTACGTGAAATCCGCGACGCTGATCACCGCGGCGGTGCTGCGTCGTCATGCGGGGCACCGCGAGGAGGCGCACGAACTGTGCGAAGGCCGCGGTCGCGGTCGCCTGCGGCGAGAACATCCGACTGCCGTTCGGCCCGAGGGAGACCGCGGTGCGCAAGCTCCTCGGCGAGCACGTGCACTACGGCACCCAGTTCGAGGACTTCATCGGCCGGTGCCTGGCGAACGATGCGGCGGGTTCGCTCGTGGATGCCCTGTCCGATCGGGAGCGTGAGGTCTTCCAGCAGTTGCAGACGGCACGCACCCTGCACGAGATCGCCGGCGAGCTCTCCGTGTCGATCAACACGGTGAAGACCCACCAGAGGGCGATCTACCGCAAGCTCGGAGTGTCCTCTCGGCGTGAGGCCGTGCGGACGACCGTCTGAATCTCCCTCATCCGGGTCGCGACTGTCGAAGCGCGGCAGCGAGGACCGTGTTCGCGATCTCTGCCGGGATCGGCTGGACGGCGAGGATACGGTCCTCTCGATGGTCGACGTCCTGCGCGAACCGTTCGCTCCAGGTCGGTTCGACGAGCATGAGGGCGGCGAGCGTTCCGACCGGCAGCTGTGACGCGAAGTACCGCACGTCGTCCTCGCACACCAGTCCGGGGGTGTCCAGCCCGAGGCCCGCGAGCGTGAACTCGTCGCCGTCGATCTCGATCAGGTGGTAGCCGTCTTCGAGACGCCGCATCATCACGAAGTCCAGCAGGCGGATGGTGCCGCCCTCCACCTGGCGCAGCAGTGCTTCGAGGATCCGCGGGCTGAGGCGGTCGTCTTCCAGGCGCACGACGACGAATTCGACGTCGCCGAGCGCCTGCAGGGTCACACCGACCGCCTCAACCATGCTGTCAGCTCAGAGCGCGAGCCTTGATGGCGGCGAACTCGTCGGGCGTGATCGTCCCCGCCGCGAGGAGCTTCGACGCCTTGTCGATCTCATCGCTGGGACTGGATCCCGCAACGCTCCGGATGTACGAATCGGCGGCGTGCTGCTGCTCGCGATACACCGAAGCGCTGCGCTCGCCCATGCCCCGGCCGCGCGCGATCAGGTACACGAGCGCCGTCAGGAACGGGACGAAGATGAGGAAGATGATCCACACGGCCTTCCACCAGCCGTTGAGGCTGTGGTCCCGGAACAGGTCGGCGACGATGTTGAAGAGCACCATCAGGTAGGAGATGAACACGAAGACCCAGAAGAACCACCAGATGATGTCCCAGAAGCTTTCCCAAATGGACACGTCGGACCCCTTTCGTTGAGTTACTGCGTATCGCGATGGTGGCAGCGTCCGCGCCGCCGGGGGGAGGACCGCTCACCCCTAGCGGGCGACCCCGTTCGGCACCGGCGGCCACGGCGGTCACCAGGAACGGGTGAGGGCCACGGTCCGCGCGGGTCGCCCGCGCGTAGCGTGCACTGTGGATGACAGCCAGACCATGCGCGGCGACGCGCCCGACGACCGCAGCCGCCGATCCCGGCTGCGGCAGGTTCTGCCTGCACAGCCGTGCTCTCCGGCTTCTCCGTCGCGGTCGGGGTGCTCCTGGCGATCGCCCTCGCCACGACGATCGCCGGCATCTCCACCGTGCTGATCTCGATCTTCCTCGGCATGTTCCTCGCCCTGGGGCTCGACCCTGCGGTGCGGGCCCTGGAGCGGCGCGAACGACGCGGGCGGCGGGCGTGGCGATCGTGGCGATCATCTTCCTCGGGGTCGTGGCCGTGATCCTCCTGGTGCTGGTCCCGGCGACGGTACGCCAGATCACCGCTGCCATCGAAGCGGCGCCGGAGACCATCGCGGCGATGGAGGCGAGCACGTGGTACCGCACGCTGGAGGCGAACCTCGGCGTCGACCTCTCGGTGGCGATCTCGGAAGGCCTCCGCTCGCTCACCACCCTTTCGTCGTTCCTCGCGATCTCCGGGGGCGTCCTCAAGGCAGGGTTCGGCGTCATCGGCGCCGTGTCGAGTTTCGTCATGGTCGTGGTGCTCACGCTGTACTTCGTCGCGTCGCTCACGAGCGTCAAGGCGGCGGTCGCGAACCTGGTGCCGCAGTATCGGCGTGCGCGGTTCACCGCGTTGCTGGAGGAGATCACGCAGTCGGTCGGGGGAGTGGTGGCCGGTGGCGTCACCCTGTCGGCGATCAATGCTCTGGTCGTGCTCCTGATCCAGCTCGCGGTCGGCTCCTCCATCCCCGCGGTGATGGCGATCGTCGCGTTCTTCATCACCCTGGTCCCGATGATCGGCTCACTCGTCTTCCTCCTCATCGGCGGCGTCGCGACGCTGTTCGTCAGCCCGACGGCGGCGCTCGTCTTCGTCGTCGCCTACCTCGTGTACATCCAGATCGAGGCATACGTGGTGACGCCGCGGATCATGGGCAGAGCCGCGTCGGTGCCCGGCGTGCTCGTGATCATCGGGGCGATGATCGGCGCCACGCTGCTCGGTCTGCTCGGCGCACTCGTCGCGATCCCGTTGACCGCGTCGATCCTGATCGTGGTCCGCAAGGTGTGGATCCCGCGACAGAACAGTCGGACCATGCCGCCGGACGACGGCGTGCTCACCCCGTTGGGGTGAGCACGGCATCGCCTCGAGGGCGGCGGTGCGAGCATGAGCGGACGGCCCCGCTCCTCGCCACCGTGAGAAAGGACGATTCATGAACGACTTCCGATTCGGCCCCGCCGAGTTCTACCTCGTGGGCTTCGAGGGCGAGCGTCCGGACCCTGCCACGTTCCGCGCGCTCACCGACCTCGTCGACAGCGGAGTGGTCCGCCTCCTCGACTTCGTGGTGCTGTCGAAGTCGGCGAGCGGCGACGTCGAGATCGTCGAGCTGGACGCGGACGGCGCGTCGCTGGGCCTCGACGACTTCGCGCCGATCGCGGCAGGCCTCGCCGGCGAGGAAGACGTCGAAGCGCTCGCCGAGGCCCTCGCCCCCGGCCAGTCGGCTGCGGTCGTGGTCCTCGAACTCGCCTTCGCCCGCACCCTGGCACAGAGCCTCGCGGCCGCGGGCGGTCAGGTGCTCCGCAGCGAGCGGGTCCCCGCGCCGGTCGTGAACGCCATGATGGACATCCTCGATCAGGAAGGTGAATGACATGCCATTGAGAAGATTCGGTCGCCCCCGGACTGATCGGCCTCGCCGCCAGGACGGCCGTGGTCGCCGGAACGGCTTCGGCTGTGGGCGGCGCCATGTCATCACGGAGCCAGCAACAACGCGCACAGGGGCAGTACGAGCAGCAACAGTACGAGCCGCACAGCAACAGGCCCAGATCGACGCCGCCGCGCAGAACGCCGCCGCACAGTACGCCGCGCCCCCGGCGCAGGCCCCGCAGTCGGCGGCGCCGACGACATGATCGCGAAACTGCAGCAGCTGGCGTCGCTGAAGGACTCGGGCGTGCTGTCCGAGGAGGAGTTCGCGGCGGCGAAGCAGAAGCTCCTCAGCTGAGGAGCCGTCCGTCTGCGCCGACCAGAGCCGCCCGCCCCGAGGAGACGACGAATGAGTGAACTGGATGACCTGCGCGCCCGCGTCCTCCTCCTCGAGCAGGAGAACCAGACGCTCAAGGCCCCGCGTCGCCGCCCGATGGCACGGAGCATCGTCGCAGCGATCGTGCTCGCACTGGCGGTGTTGATGGCGCCGATCGCCGCGATGGGCACCTGGGCCCGCCTCCAGCTCGTGGACTCCGATCGCTTCGTCGCGACCTTCGCCCCCTTGGCGGACGACCCCGATGTCCAGGACTTCGTCTCCGCCCAGGTCAGCACCGCGATCCACGAGCAGATCGACCTCGATGCCGTCGTCGGCGAGGTCTTCGACTGACTCCGCGAACTCGACCTCCCCCCGCGTGCCGCATCGGCTCTCACTCTGCTCGAGGCGCCGGCGGCCAGTGGCCTGACGTCGCTCGTCGACGGTGTCGTCCACGACGTCGTCGCTTCCGAGCAGTTCGCCGACATCTGGGCGCAGACTCTCCGATTCACGCACGAGCGTGCCGTGGCGATCATGCAGAACAGTCCGGACACCGCGGTGCAGCTCGCGGACGACGGCGTCTTGTCGATCGACCTCGGTCTGGTCGTCGAACGGGTCAAGGCGGAGCTGACCACGCGCGGCGTGGGTTTCGCCGACCTGATCCCCGTGATCGACCGTTCGATCCCCATCGCCCAGGCAGACGCCCTCGTCCTGGTGCGCACGATCTATCAGATCGCCGTCGCCGCGGGATTCTGGTTGCCGTGGGTCGTCCTCGGACTCGTGGTCGCCGGGGTCCTCCTCGCCCGCAACCGTCCCCGTGCCCTCTTCTGGACCAGTGCCGCCTTCGCCGCGGCATTCCTCCTCCTCTCCGCAGGGATGGGGATCGGCAGGACGTTCTTCATCGGTGCGGTGAGTCCGTCGATCATGACGTCGGCGGCCGCTGAGGCGTTGTTCGACGAAGTGACCGCGCTGCTCGGTTCGACGATCGCTGCACTGGCCATGGTCGGGTTGCTCGTCGCGATCTGGGCGTGGTTCGCCGGGTCGAGCCGCAGTGCCGTGGCCATCCGTGGCGTGCTCGGCAGCGGCTTCTCTGCCATCCGCGGCACCTGGGAGGGACGCGGGCTGTCGACGGGGCGTCTCGGTCTCGCCGTCGACCGCTTCCACGGACCGATCCACTGATCGCCGGGATGGCGCTCGCCCTTCTCGTCCTCGTCATGACCCGCCCCGTCTCCTTCGGCACGGTGCTCGGCGTCAGCGCCGGCCTCCTCGTCTTCGCCATCCTGGTGGAACTGCTCCGACGGCCGGGGCCTGTCGAGATGGAGCAGACGCGCACCGATTCCCCGGACGACGCCGTGCAGGACGAGGGTGAGGCGGACGGCGCCGCTGCGGCGTCGTCGGCCGCGCCGGCGCTCTGACGGTCTCGCCCGATCGATCACCCCCTGAGGGTGAGCGGGCTGCCTGCCCGCTCGGCGGGACGCCGATACTCGGCAGGAGGACGATGTTGTGCAACCCGGGACCGGAGGAGAGATGATGTCGGAATTCAATGCGGACTTCGCGGGGGAGATCGAGCTCGACGTGCGTGACTCCACGCCGGACTGGTCGCCGTACGAACTCCCGGTCGCCCCGGACGGGGCTCCCAACGTGCTGATCGTCCTCTACGACGACACGGGACTCGCGTCCTGGTCGCCCTACGGCGGTCGCATCAACATGCCGACGATGGATCGGCTGGCGCAATCGGGTCTCACCTACACGCAGTGGCACACGACGGCGCTGTGCTCGCCGACGAGGTCGACCATGCTGACCGGACGGAACCACCATGTCAACCGCGCCGGGGTCATCATGGAGGGCACGAACGGCTTCCCCGGATTCGCCGGACGACTTCCGGCTGAGTGCGCGACGATCGGACAGATCCTGCAGGGGAACGGCTATTCGACGTTCTGGGTGGGCAAGGACCACAACGTCCCCGAGGAGGACAACGCCCCGGGCGGAAACCGCTCGATGTGGCCGCTCCAGCTCGGTTTCGACCGGTTCTACGGCTTCCTCGGCGGCGAGACCAACAACTGGTATCCCGACCTCGTCGAGGACAACCACTTCATCGAGGCGCCGGCGACCCCGGAGGAGGGGTACCACCTCTCGAAGGACCTCGCCGATCAGGCCCTGGGCATGATCCGCAACCAGCAGGCGTCCAACCCGTCCAAGCCCTGGTACATGTGGTTCTGTCCTGGCGCCAACCACGCTCCGCACCACGCACCGCAGGAGTACATCGACAAGTACAAGGGTGCGTTCGACGACGGCTACGACGCCTATCGGGACTGGGTGCTCGCCCGCATGATCGAGAAGGGCGTCCTCCCGGAAGGCACGGCGATGACCCCGATCAACCCGCTGCCGGAGGATGCCGCGAACCCCGCGGACCACGTGCGCCCCTGGGACCAGCTCTCCGACGATGAGAAGAAGCTGTTCGCACGATTCGCCGAGGTGTTCGCCGGGTTCTCCGAGTACACCGACGCGCAGGTCGGACGCATCGTCGACTATCTGGAGGAGAGCGGTCAGCTCGACAACACGCTCATCTTCTACTGCGCCGACAACGGCGCCTCGGGTGAAGGGTCGCCCGACGGTTCCGTCAACGAGAACAAGTTCTTCAACGGCTACCCCGACGATCTCGCCGAGAACCTGACGATGATCGATCGCCTCGGATCGCCCGACACCTACAACCACTACCCGACGGGGTGGGCCGCCGCGTTCTCCACGCCGTTCCAGATGTTCAAGCGTTACTCGCAGTACGCGGGCGGAACGTGCGACCCGATGGTCATCCACTGGCCGAAGGGGATCACCGCCCGAGGGGAGTTCCGGCACCAGTACCACCACTCCGTCGACGTGGTCGCCACGGTGCTCGATGTGATCGGCATCGAGATGCCGGACTCGTTCCGCGGTGTCGCCCAGCATCCGCTCGACGGGGTGTCGATGAAGTACAGCTTCGACGCGGAACCGGACGGGCCGACCGAGAAGAAGGTCCAGTACTACTCGATGCTGGGCACGCGCGGCATCTGGAAGGACGGATGGAAGGCGGCAGCCGTGCATGCACCCCTCACCGGCAAGGGGAACTTCGACCAGGACGTCTGGGAGCTCTACCACGTGGCGGAGGACCGTTCGGAGTCGAACGATCTGGCGGAGAGTCAGCCCGAGAAGCTCCAGGAGCTGATCGCCGCATGGTTCGACGAGGCGGAGAAGAACTTCGTGCTCCCGCTCGACGACCGGTCCGCTCGGGAGCTGCTCACGGTCGAGCGTCCACAGGCGGAACCGCCGCGGGATCGCTACGTGTACTACCCGGGCACCGACGCCGTGCCCGAGAGCGTGGCGGTGAATCTGCGAGGACGCTCGTACAAGATCGTGGCCGATGTGGTCCTGGATGAGGGCGCGCAGGGTGTCCTCTTCGCGCACGGCTCGAGGTTCGGCGGCCACACCCTGTTCCTCAAGGACAACCGCCTCACGTACGTCTACAACTTCCTCGGCATCCCTCCGGAGCAGTCGTTCACGTCGGAGGAGCTCACCCCGGGACCGCACACGGTCGGTGTCGACTTCGTCCGCGAGGGCGCCGGCGAGCACGGGGAGTCGGTCGGCACGGCCACGCTGTACGTCGACGATCGCGCGGTCGCCTCCGGGCCGATGCGCGCGCAGGTCGGCAAGTTCACGCTGTGCGGCGACGGCCTGTGCGTGGGATGGGACAGCGCCGACCCGGTGAGCCGGCAGTACGCCAACCCGTTCCCGTTCACCGGCGGGAAGCTGCTCGGCGTCGGCATCGACGTCAGCGCCGAACGCTACCGCGACCTCGAGCTCGAAGCCGCGGCGATGCTGTCGCGCGAATGACCGTGTCCGGACGAACTGCAGAAGGAGCCGACGTGCCTGAGCCGACGATCCATCCCGAGTTCCCCGTGAGTCTCGACAGGAACCACCTCCCCGAACCGGAATGGACGTACGCGGATGCCACGATCGGCATGCACGCCACCGAGTCGGTACCCGACTTCCCGCTGCCCAAGACGGCGCGTCCTGGGGCCCCGAACATCCTGCTCGTCCTCCTCGACGATGTCGGCTTCGGCTGGCCGAGTGTGAACGGCGGTCTGGTGCGGATGCCGACGGCGGAGCGGCTCGCGGGACGAGGGCTGTTCTACAACCAGTTCCACACGACCGCGCTCTGCTCGCCGACGCGCGCCGCGCTGTTGACAGGTCGGAACCACCATACGGTGGCCACCGGGGTCATCCAGGAGATGGCGACGGGCTATCCGGGCTACAGCGGCATCATCCCGAAGGCGACGGCGACGTTCGCTGAGCTTCTGAAGCATGCGGGGTACACGTCTGCGTGGTTCGGGAAGAACCACAACGTCCCGGACAACCAGACGAGTCCGGCCGGGCCGTTCGAGAACTGGCCGACGAGTCAGGGTTTCGATCACTTCTACGGTTTCATCGCGGGGGAGACCGACCAGTTCTACCCCTCCCTGTACGATGGGACGACCGCCGTCGAGCCCCCTGCGCGCCCGGAAGACGGGTATCACTTGACCACGGACCTCGCCGAGAAGTGCATCGGCTGGGTGGGCACGCAGAAGGGCATCGCACCCGATCGCCCTTTCCTCGCCTATCTCTCCCTGGGTGCCGCTCATGCTCCGCATCAGCCACCGCTCGACTGGCGCGGTCGCAATGCGGGTCGCTTCGACATGGGGTGGGACGAGTATCGCGAGGTGGTGCATCGCAACCAGCTCCAAGCCGGGATCATCCCCGCAGGGACTGCGCTCACCGAGCGCCCCGATCAGATCCCGTCCTGGGACAGCCAGCCGGAGGAGCACCGCCGATTGTTCGCTCGTCAGGCGGAGAACTTCGCCGACTTCCTGGAACATGCCGACCACGAGGTGGGACGGGTCGTCGACGCGATCGACGCGCTGGGAGAGCTCGACAACACGATCGTGATCTACATCCTCGGGGACAACGGTTCGAGCGGTGAGGGATCCTTGATCGGGACCCCGAACGAGATCATGAGCCTCAACGGGCGTCAGCCGTCGATCGACGAGGCGATCGGTTTCATCGACAACTGGGGGCTTCCCGGCACGTCGCCGCACTACGCCGTCGGCTGGGCGCATGCGGGTGACACGCCGTTTCAATGGACGAAGCAGGTCGCCTCGCACTTCGGCGGCACCAGGAACAGCATGATCGTCTCGTGGCCGGATCGGATCACCGACACCGGCACGCTCCGCTCGCAGTTCCACCACGTCATCGACGTCGCTCCGACTCTTCTCGAGATCGTCGGCATCGCTCAGCCGACCGTGGTGAACGGGGTCATCCAGAAGCCCATCGAGGGGACGAGTTTCGCCTACACGTTCGCGGCGGAGAGCGCCGAGCGGCCCAGCCGTCACGAGAAGCAGTACTTCGAGATGCTCGGCAACCGCGCGATGTACGCCGATGGGTGGATCGCCTCCTGTCGACATGGCCGGCTTCCGTGGGAGACCTCGGGGTCGTACAGCTGGGACGACGATGTGTGGGAGCTGTACGACATCACGCACGATTTCAGCCAGGCGGAAGACCTTGCCGCGCGTGAACCGGAGCGACTGCGCGCGCTGCAGGACATGTTCATGGCAGAGGCGGCCCGGTACGACGTCCTTCCGCTCGATGATCGATTCGCCGAGCGCCTCGACGTGACGCTGCGCCCGAGTTTCTTCGCGGGGCGGGACCGCGTCACCTTCCGTGAGGGGATGACCCGACTGCCCGAGGGAAGCGGGCCGAAGCTCGTCAGCGTCCCGCTCACTCTCACGGCGGACGTCGATGTCGCCGATCAGGGCGCCGAGGGAGTGATCTTCGCGGTCGGCGGCGACGCCGCGGGCTGGTCCGTGTTCGGGTGGGAGGGGAAGGTGCGGTTCCACTACAACTTCTTCGGTATCCGCCGGTACGACATCGTCTCGCCGGAGGCCGTCGGCCCCGGCGCCCACACCGTCACCGTCACGATCACCCCGCAGGAGCCTCGGCCAGGGGCACCCGCCGACGTGCAGATGGCGGTCGACGGACAGGTCGTCGGCGATCTCCTGCTGCCCGAGCAGATCCCGATGCGATGCGGTACGGAATCGATGGATGTCGGGATGGACTGCGTCTCGCCGGTGTGCGACGACTATGCGAGCAGGGGGCTCTTCCCCTTCACCGGTAGGATCCGATCCGTCACGTTCGACCTCCCGTCCGTGCAGGCACCGAGCGGGCACGAGCGGCTGAAACTCGCGACGCAGATGGACTGACCGAGGCCGACTACGAGGTCCCGGCGTCCGCGACGGAGCCGGGGAACACCGTGTCCCAGTCGTCCCGCACGCTGACGACCGTGTAGCCGCTGTCCGACGCCGCAGCGAGAGCCTTCTCGGCGCCGGCGTCGTATGGCGTGTCGCCGCGGTCGGGGTCGTCATGGTGGATCAGCATCGCGAACCCTGACCGCGGTCCTCGACGGGCGAAGTCCAGCATCGCGGTGTCGCCGTTGGAATTGCCGCCGGCGAACAGGGGACGCCGACCGATGCGCGTCCAGATCCGGACCGGCTTCTCCGGGCCGTCGTCGAAGAAGGCGAGAGACGACGAGTAGCGCACGGTCGCGTCAGAGTCGTCCCAGGTGAGTCCGAAGGCGGATCCGACCACACGTTCCGGGGGGATGCCGTAGTTCGACAGTGTCATCGGTCGCATGAAGTCGCGCTCGCCGCCGGAGACGATGTAGCAGGTGAAGCCGTGGTGCTCCAGGTAGCGGAGAAGCTCGACCATCGGCGCGTACACGGCCTCGGAGTACGGCCGTCTCAGGACCGGATGCTGCGCCGTGCGGTAGAAGTCCTCGACCGAGCGGGCGTAGTCCTCCACGCTCATGCCGTCCGTGAGTCCGACGAGCGCCTGGATGATGGTCGTGAGGTCGGAGTCGTCGCCCGCGTAGTGCTTGTCGATGGCGGTGCTCAGCCACCCGAAGTCACCGCTCACGGCAGCGCGATACGGCTGTCGCTCGGCCAGTTCCGGGCGGAGTTCGGCCGCCGCCCGCCACTGCTCCACCACGTAGTGCAGCTGCGTGGGCATCGGCTTCTCCGACCACAGGGTGCCGTCGTTGTCGAACACGGCGATCCGCTCCTCGACGGGGACGGCATCCGGTCCCTCGGTGACGGCGGCCACGAAGGCCTCGATGTCACGGCGGGTCCGGGTGTCGCGCCATGAGCGCAGGGAGGGGTGGTCGGTCATGTCGGATCCTCGCGTCTCGTTCGATGGTCGGCGGCCTCTTCATGCTGACATCGGGCGTCGCGTGGCACGCGCAGGCGTCACCCCCGGGGGATGAGGGGGACCGGGAATGAGCCGGAATCGTGGTGTGCGGAATACCCTCGGTGGGTATAGGGTTGTGTCGAGGGAGTACCCCATGGGGGTATCCGGATCCGAGGAGAGGAACGTCATGAGCACGAGCGAATACCAGGTCACCGGGATGAGCTGCGGCCACTGCGAGGTCGCCATCCGCGGCGAAGTCGGCCAGATCCCCGGCATCGACGCGATCGAGGTCAGCGCGCAGACGGGCAGGCTCGTCGTGACCAGCGCAGAACCCGTCGACGATGCGGCGATCCTCGCGGCGGTCGACGAAGCGGGGTACCAGGCGGTGCGAGCCTGATGAACACGGCCGGCCGTCTCGGCGTCTACGGTGCGGGACTCGCGGTGGTGTTCGGCGCCGCGTTCGTCGTGGCGGGTGCCATCGTCCCCGCCGACGCCGTGGCGTCATGGACGGAGCGTGGCCCCGACGGACACGCGGCAGACGAGTCCGCGGAGCACGCGGGCGCAGAAGAGCAGGAGGAGACCGAAGTGAGCGGAGTCACGATCGCCGCATCCGGATACGCCATCGGACCGGTCAGCGCGCCGGAGAAGGTCGATGCGGAGGGCGAGCTGTCCTTCGACATCCGCGACGCCACCGGCGCGCCGGTCACCCGATACGAGACGGCGCACGGCAGACAGCTCCACCTCATCGTCGTGCGCAGCGACGGCAGCCGCTACCGGCACGTGCACCCCGCGCTCGACCCGCAGACGGGCACCTGGTCGCTGCCGTGGACATGGGACGCCGCCGGCACGTACCGCGTCTACGCGGACTTCACCGCCGACGGCGGAAGCGGCGTGACGCTCTCCCGCACCGTCGACGTCTCGGGTGCCGTCGTGCCCGACGCCCCGAGGGCGACGCAGACCTCGGCGAACGTCGCCGGATTCGATGTGACGATCAGCGGTGAGCTGGTCGCCGGCACCGGAAGCGAGCTCACCGTCGAGGTCGCTCGCGACGGCGCCCCGGTCACGACTCTCGAACCCTACCTGGGCGCTTTCGGCCATCTGGTGGCCCTGCGCGAGGGCGACCTCGCCTACCTCCACGTCCACGCGCACGGGGACGAGCCGGAACCCGGCGACCTGGCAGGCCCCGAGGTGGTCTTCACCGCACAGACCCCGACCCCGGCCGCTACCTGCTGTACCTGGACTTCCAGGTGGACGGCGCTGTGCACACGGCCGAGTTCGTCCTGGACGCCGCACCGGGAGACGCCGCCGCAGACGACTCCGGCGACGACCACGGCGGACACTGACCCACCGGCACCGCGCGTCATGCGCCATCCGGCGCGAACGGCACAGAACGAGGAGACATCATGACGGACACACGGTCCGCGGCCCCCGCGGCAGGCACGAGCATGGAGCTGGACATCGGCGGCATGACCTGCGCGTCGTGCGCGATGCGCATCGAGAAGAAGCTCAACAGGCTCGACGGCGTCACGGCGACCGTGAACTACGCGACGGAGAAGGCCAAGGTGAGCGCACCCGAGGGCTTCGACCCCGCACTGCTCATCGCCGAGGTCGAGAAGACCGGGTACACCGCCGCCCTCCCCGCACCCGAGAAGACCGGGGGTCAGGATGGCCCCGACGACGCGTCCGACCCGGAGCTGACAGGTCTGAAGCACCGGCTCGTCGCCTCGATCGTGCTCACCGTCCCGGTCGTAGCGATGGCGATGATCCCCGCGCTGCAGTTCACCTCCTGGCAATGGCTCTCGCTCGCGCTCGCCGCCCCGGTCATCATGTGGGCGGCGTGGCCGTTCCACACGGCGGCGTGGACGAACCTCCGACACGGTGCCGCGACCATGGACACCCTCATCTCGATGGGCACGCTCGCCGCCCTGCTGTGGTCGCTGTACGCGCTGTTCTTCGGCACCGCGGGGGCTCCCGGCATGACGCACCCCTTCGAGCTGACCGTGGCTCCGAGCGACGGCGCCGCCAACATCTACCTCGAGGTCGGCGCCGGGGTGACCACGTTCATCCTCGCCGGACGATACTTCGAGAAACGGTCCAAGCGTCAGGCCGGAGCGGCGCTGCGGGCCCTGCTGGAACTCGGAGCGAAAGACGTGGCCGTGGTCCGCGACGGGGTCGAGGTGCGGATCCCCACTGCGGAGCTCGCAGCAGGAGACGAGTTCGTCGTCCGCCCCGGGAGAAGATCGCCACGGACGGGGTCGTCGTCTCCGGGACCTCGGCGGTCGACGCGTCGATGCTCACGGGCGAGTCGGTTCCGGTCGAGGTCGGCGAGGGAGACACTGTCACCGGGGCGACTGTCAACGCCGGGGGACGGCTGGTCGTGCGGGCCACGCGCGTGGGATCCGACACCCAGCTCGCGCAGATGGCCAGACTCGTCGAAGACGCCCAGACAGGCAAGGCCGAAGTGCAGCGGCTGGCGGACCGCGTCTCGGGGATCTTCGTCCCCATCGTGATCGCCATCGCCGTCGCAACCCTCGGGGCCTGGCTCGGCGCAGGGTTCCCCGCCTCAGCCGCCTTCACCGCCGCTGTCGCGGTGCTGATCATCGCCTGCCCCTGCGCCCTCGGACTCGCCACCCCGACCGCCCTGCTCGTGGGAACGGGACGCGGCGCCCAGATGGGCATCCTCATCAAGGGGCCGGAGATCCTCGAGTCCACCCGCAAGGTCGACACGGTCGTGCTGGACAAGACCGGCACCGTCACGTCGGGTCGGATGACGCTCACCGCCGTGCACACGGCAGAGGGAGTCGACCGGGGCGAGCTGCTCAGGCTCGCCGGAGCCGTGGAAGACGCCTCGGAGCACCCCATCGCGCAGGCCGTCGCGGCGGCAGCGACGCGGGAGGCCGGAACACTGCCCCTCGTCGAGGGCTTCGCCGCCATCGAGGGTCGCGGTGTGCAGGGCGTCGTCGACGGACGTGCGGTCCTGGTCGGTCGGGACTCGCTGCTCGCCGAGTGGTCGCAGCACCTGCCCGCCGCGCTCGCGGCCGCGAAGTCCGAGGCCGAGCGTCGGGGGACGGCGATCGCCGTCGGCTGGGACGGCGAGGCCCGCGGTGTGCTCGTGGTGGCCGACACGGTGAAGCCCACCAGCGCTCAGGCCATCGCGCAGCTGAAGAGCCTGGGACTCGCACCCATCCTGCTGACGGGGGACAACCGCGCCGTCGCGGAGCAGATCGCCGCCGAGGTCGGCATCGCGGAGGTCATCGCCGAGGTGCTGCCGAAGGAGAAGGTCGACGTCGTCACCAGGCTCCAGAGCGAGGGCAGGGTCGTCGCGATGATCGGCGACGGCGTGAACGACGCCGCCGCCCTCGCGCAGGCCGACCTCGGACTCGCGATGGGCACCGGTACCGACGTCGCGATCGAGGCCAGCGACATCACGCTCGTCCGCGGCGATCTGCGCAGCGCGGCCGATGCGATCCGGCTCTCCCGCAAGACCCTCGGCGCGATCAAGGGCAATCTGTTCTGGGCGTTCGCGTACAACGTCGCCGCGATCCCGCTGGCGGCTCTCGGACTGCTCAACCCCATGCTCGCCGGTGCGGCGATGGCGTTCTCGAGCGTCTTCGTGGTCGGCAACAGCCTCCGCCTGCGTTCCTTCCGGAGCCAGGCGGCGGATCCCTCCCCGGCGGCGGCCACGGCGTCGCGCGAGCGCACACCGCAGACCGTCTCCGCGGAAACCATCTGAGAACGAACGAGGAGAACGACATGTCCGATTCCCCCGCAGCCTCGTGCTGCAGCATCGACACCCGCCGTGCCGTCGCACCGGCAGGACGCAAGGATCTGCTCGCGCCACCGGCCGCCGGCATGGCAGAGTGCCCGGTGATGGTCGGCAGTCCCGTCGTCATCGCCGACGCGGAAGCCGCAGGACTCTTCCGCGACTGGGAGGGCACGCGCTACTACTTCTGCTGCGCAGGGTGCGGACCGGCGTTCGACGCCGATCCCGCGAAGTACACCGCAGCAGCCTGATCGTTTCCCCGCTCGGCGTCGACCACGTGCCGGCCCCGACCACCGTCTTCCCGAAGAGGAGAGGTTCATGAGCACCCCGCATCCCGAACCCGCGCACGATACCCACCACGGACACCCGTACGACGCCGAGCACAGCGCGGATTCCGGACACGGCACCCCCGCCGACCACGCGGGTCACGGCCACCACGGCGGGCACGGCGGTCACGCCGATCACGGCGACCACGTCGCCCAATTCCGGCGTCTGTTCTGGATCATGCTCGTGCTCGCCGTGCCGACCGTCGCGCTGTCCGGCATGTTCGCGATGATCCTCGGCTACCCGCTCCCCGATGTCCCCGGCCTCCGCTGGGTGTCGCCGATCCTCGGCACCGTCATGTACGTGTGGGGAGGGAAGCCCTTCCTCGTCGGCGCGGTGAGCGAGATCCGCGGGCGCAAGCCCGGGATGATGCTGCTGATCGGTCTCGCCATCACGGTCGCCTTCCTCGCATCGTGGGGGGCGAGCCTCGGCATCCTGCATCACGAGCTCGACTTCTGGTGGGAGCTGGCGCTGCTGATCGTGATCATGCTGCTCGGGCACTGGATCGAGATGCGCTCGCTCGCGCAGACGACCTCGGCACTCGATTCTCTCGCGGCGCTCCTCCCCGATGAGGCCGAGCGCGTGGAAGGCGGGCAGGTGGTCGTCGTCGCGCCCGCCGACCTCGCCGTCGGCGACGTCGTCGTCGTGCGCCCCGGGGGAGCATCCCCGCGGACGGCCGGATCGTCGACGGTCGCGCCTCGATGGACGAGTCGATGGTGACGGGGAGTCGCGCACGGTCGCCCGCGGCGTCGGCGACCCCGTCACCGCCGGTACCGTCGCGACGGACTCCGGACTGCGCGTCGAGATCACCGCGACCGGTGACGACACCACGCTCGCCGGAATCCAGCGGCTCGTCACGGAGGCGCAGAACTCGTCGTCGCGAGCGCAGCGCCTCGCCGACACGGCTGCCGGATGGCTGTTCTGGTTCGCGCTCGGATCCGCCGCGATCACCGCGATCGTCTGGACGCTCGTCGGCCTGCCCGACGACGCCGTCATCCGCACCATCACGGTGCTCGTGATCGCCTGCCCGCATGCGCTCGGCCTCGCCATCCCGCTCGTCGTCTCCATCGCGACGGAGCGGGCCGCGCGGGGCGGGGTGCTCGTCAAGGACCGCCTGGCGCTGGAGAGCATGCGCACCGTCGACACGGTGCTGTTCGACAAGACCGGCACCCTCACCAGGGGAGAGCCGGTCGTGTCGGAGGTGTCGGTCGTCGAGGGGCGCGACGCGGACGCGGTGCTCGCCCTCGCCGCCGCCGCCGAGGCGGACAGTGAGCATCCTCTGGCGAAGGCGATCGTGCGCGCGGCTGCCGATCGGGGACTCCCCGTGCCGGAGAGCCGCGACTTCACCTCGTCCCCTGCCGTGGGTGTCACAGCGGAGGTCGAGAGCACGACGGTCCGGGTCGGTGGCCCGCACCTGCTGTCCGAGGAGGGCCGCGAGGAGCTCGCTGTCGCCGAAGCCTGGCGCGCGGATGGCGCCATCATCCTGCACGTCGTCCAAGACGGTCAGGTGATCGGTGCGCTCAAGCTCGCCGACGAGGTGCGTCCCGAGTCGCGGGAGGCGGTCGACGCGCTGCACGCCCTGGGGGTCCAGGTCGTCATGATCACGGGAGACGCCGAAGCCGTCGCGCACACCGTCGCCGCGGATCTCGGCATCGACAGGGTGTTCGCGGGGGTGCGGCCGGAGGACAAGGCCGCGAAGGTGCAGGAGCTGCAGCGCGAGGGGCGCAGGGTCGCGATGGTCGGCGACGGCGTGAACGACGCCCCCGCTCTGGCGCAGGCCGACGTGGGTCTGGCCATCGGCGCGGGTACCGACGTGGCGATCGCGTCGGCCGGGGTCATCCTCGCCGGCGACGATCCGCGCTCGGTGCTCTCGGTGATCGAGCTCTCGAGGGCTGCGTACCGGAAGATGAGGCAGAACCTGTGGTGGGCTGCCGGCTACAACCTGCTGTCCGTGCCGCTCGCCGCGGGAGTGCTCGCGCCGATCGGGTTCGTGCTGCCGATGTCGGTGGGGGCGATCCTCATGTCGTTGTCGACCATCGTCGTCGCGCTCAACGCCCAGCTGCTGCGTCGGTTGGACCTGCGGCCGGAGGTGACGACACGCGCGATCCTCGACCGCTGAGGTCGCGCGTGTCGCGCGGCTTGTGAGGGGTCAGATCACTTCGCTCCGCCGAGCTCGTGGATGAGCTCCGCCTCCTCCTCGGCCGAGAGCGACGTCTGCACGACCGTGCCCTCGTAGGGGGCGAGCGCCGCGGCGAACTTGTCCTGCGTGATCTTGGTCGCATACACGACGACCGCCGACTTGCCGGCCGAGACGGTGCTCTTCACCCGGTCGCGGAACTCCGCGTCGATTCCGGTCTTGTCCAGTCCGGCGAACAGCGCGCCGAAGAGGCCGCCGAACAGGAGACCGGCGACGGGGATGAAGAACAGCAGACCGATCAGCATTCCGAAGAGTGCGCCCCCGACCGCACCGACACCGACGTTGGCGGCGGCCCCGGGATACTCGACCTTCGTCTTGCCGTTCTGATCGACCTTGACGAGCGCGAGACCCGCCAGCTCGACGACCAGATCGTTCTGCAGCGACTGGATCTGCTCGTACGCGCCTTCCGCCTGCGTCTCGGAATCGTAGGAGATGACGATCAGTTCGGCCATGAGCTCTTCCCTTCTCTGGGCTGAGACGAGCCGCCGCAGCCGTCGTGGACGGAAGCGCCGCGCCTCCGTCGAGTCAGGCTGCCCACGCCTGTGTCCTGATCCGGCGGGAAGGGCGGGAAATCACCCGGGGAGGTTGCCTCAGGCGCGGCGGCTCACTGCACCCGGCGGAAGAGATCGGCCTCGAAGCGGTAGGCGTCGCCGCGGTAGCGGTTGACGCCGAGCAGCACGGGGGTGCCGTCGCTCGTGTAGGCGATCTCTTCGCCTACGAGGATCGCCGCGCCGACGGTGGTGCCGAGCAGTCGTGCGAGGTCGGCGTCGGCGGTGGAGGCCGTGACGCTGTAGGCGCTGCGGTGGATCGCGATCCCGCACACGTCGCGCAGCGCGTCGTAGAGCGACGCATCCGTCAGGTCGACGTCGACGAGCGCGGCCGTGCGCTGCTGCGGGAGCACCACGGTGTCGAAGCACACCGGGTTCCCGTCGAGGCCGCGAAGGCGACTGATCTTCAACACAGGAGACGTCGGTGCGATGCGGAGGCTCGTCGCCTCGTCGATGGTCGCGGGACGTGTCTCCTGGCTGAGGATGACGGCGGTCGGCCGCAGGCCTCGTGCGCGGGCCATCTCGCTGAAGGACTGCAGGGTGCTCGGCGGTTCGCCGACGACCTGCGCGGGCGTGAACCAGCCCCGCTGCGCCGAACGGTTCACCTTTCCCTCTGCCTCCAACGCACCGAGCGCTGCGCGCAGAGTGGAACGGCTCACGCCCACCTGCAGAGCCAGATCGCGTTCGCCGGGGAGTCTCGCACCGGCCGCGAAGACGCCGAGCTCGATGTCGTGCACGAGCTTGTCGTAGGCCAGGGAGGCGGCAGGAGTCAGAACCACAGGCAGAAACATACCACAGCGGCTATCTGGATCAAGATTTGCGCACATTGGTATTTCACTGGTGCAACTGGTTCGTTAGTGTTAGCGTTCCGATTGACCCGGAGCGTTCTCGATTCCGGTTCCCGACGGCATGTACCCGACCACCACGATGGAGTGAACGATGTTCTCGAAGAAGACGCGCACCGCGGGAGCGGTGTCCGCAGGGATCGCGGCGGTGCTCGCCCTTTCCGCATGTGCACCGGGCGGAGGGGGAGCCGAGAGCAGCGGTCCCACCGACGTCTCCAAAGATGTCGCCGGTGCGGGGGATGTCACCCTCAAACTGTCGGACTTCTGGGGCTCGGCGGAGGAGGAGTGGATCACGACCCTCATCGACGAGTTCGAGGACGAGTACCCGAACGTCACGATCGAGCGCACGCGGGAGGACTGGGGCCAGTTGACCGGCACCCTGAACCTCCAGCTGCAGGACGCGGGCGGTCCCGACATCGCCTCCGCGAACAACGGTTGGTCCTCCCTGGGCACCCTGGCCAAGGGTGGGCTCGTGCTGAACCTCGACGCCTATGCAGACCTGTACGGGTGGGCAGACGCGGTCCCGACGACGATCGCCCGCCAGAACCAGTTCACGAAGGACTTCACGACGATCGGCGAGGGGTCCTGGTTCGCGACGCCGCTCGCCCGGGCTTCGCTCATCGGCATCTACTACAACGCCGACATGCTCGACGCGCTCGGCATCCCCGTCCCGACCACCCTCGACGAGCTCGAATCCGCCGCGGCCGCGGTCAAGGCGGCGGGGAGGTCCCGTTCAGCTACAGCGGTCTCGACGGCAACACCGCGCCGCTGCTGGGCCTTCAGGCCATGTACGGCACGGCCGACGAGATCAACGACTTCGTATACGGCGATGCCGAGGTTGACGCGGAGACGACCGGCTTCACGAAGGCGGCCACGACGCTGCAGGAGTGGAACACCGAGGGCTGGCTGATGCCGGACTTCCAGGGCCTCGACTATCAGACGTCCCTGGCCAACTACCTCGACGGCGACAGCGTCTTCCGTTTCGAGTACACGGGCGCGCTGGGGCTCACCGGCGATCAGCTCGACCAGTTCGGCTACATCCAGCTCCCGCAGGCCGACGGCGACGCCACGGTGGGCGTCGGTGCGGCGCCGGGCGCGATGGTCATCTCCGCCAAGTGCGAGCATCCGGACGTGGCTGCGGCCTTCCTCGACTTCCTGATGTCGGAGAAGGCAAGCCAGACGGCGACGGACCTCGGTCTGGTCCCGATGCTGAACGAGGTCGAGACCCCGGACGTGCTGAGCCAGAGCGGTGAGGCCGCAGCGACCGCGACGCTCGACGCCGACGACGGCTACGTGCCCTACTTCGACTGGGCGAGCCCGACGATGCTCGACATCCTGACGCAGAACACCCAGCTGCTGCTCGCCGGGAAGACGACCCCGAGGACTTCACCACGGCCGTCGACGACGACCGCAGTGCGTTCCTCGCCGAGTCCGCCGGATCCTGACACACATGTCGACTCCGAATCCGGGTGTCGCCGTCGCCGCGAGAGCGGTCGGCGACGACACCCCGGCGACCGAGGCGATCGTGACCGCGGGGAGGCGTCGCCGTGGCGCCTCCCGCGCGCAGCGTCGCTCTCGGAGGGTCGGGCTGCTGTTCGCGCTCCCGGGTCTGCTGATCTACGCCGGCGTCGTGCTGTGGCCGATGATCCAATCGATCCAGTACTCGTTCTACAAGTGGGACGGCGTCACCGCCTCGGTGTGGGTCGGCGTGCAGAACTACATCAACTTCTTCACCGATCCGGTTCTGCGCTCGACTCTCGGCAACGTCCTCGTGCTGCTGATCTTCTTCGCTCTGCTCCCCATCGTCCTCGGCCTGCTGTCGGCGGCGCTCATCACCCGCTCGCGGCAGCCCGGCATGGCGGTCTACCGGTGGATCTTCTTCCTCCCGCAGGTCATGACGAGCGTCGTGATCGCCCTCCTGTTCAAGCGCATGTACGCGCCGGAGGGGCCGATCAACGAAGCGCTCAGGGCCCTGGGCCTCGATGCTCTGACGAAGAACTGGCTCGGCGACTTCACCTGGGCACTGCCCGCCGTCGGCCTGATCGGCACCTGGGTGACGTTCGGGTTCTGCATGGTCCTGTTCATCTCGGGTGCGGCCGCCATCTCTCCCGACCTGTACGAGGCCGCGCGGATGGACGGCGCAGGCCCGTTCCGCGAGTTCTTCTCGGTGACGCTCCCCGGTCTCCGCGGGCAGATCGCCGTGGCGCTCACTCTCACGATCACGGCCGCGCTGCGTGCCTTCGACCTGATCTGGATCACCACGCGCGGAGGACCGGGCACCTCGACCCAGACACCCGCCGTCGCGTTGTACAAGGCGGCCTTCGTCAACCCCGACGTGGGGCAGGCTGCGGCGATCGGCGTCGTGATGGCCGCGCTCTGCCTCGTGATCGCCCTCGTCATCACCCGCGTGTCGGAGAAGGAGTAGCAGTGTCCTCTCGCTCGGAGAAGTTCTGGAACTACCTGATCCTGACCGCCATGGCGCTCATCGTGCTGTGGCCGGTCGGCACGTTCCTCGCGGCCTCACTCAGCCCGGATCGTGCGGGACGGCCCTCGGTCGATCTGCAGTGGGGGAACTTCGCCACCGCATGGAACGACGCGGATTTCGCCCGCTCGATGTCGGTGTCGCTCATCATCACGGCGGTCGTGGTGATCGTCGGGGTCCTCCTCGCTCTGTTCGGCGGGTACGCGTTCGGCGTCCTCGGGGTGGTCGGCGAGAAGGTGCTGTTCCCGGTCATCCTGCTGGGGATGATGGTGTCGCTCGAGGTCATCATCGTGCCGCTGTACTACCAGTTCCGCACCATGGGCCTGACGAACAACCTGCTCGGGGTGATCCTGATCCACCTCGGCATGGGGGTGCCGTTCGGGGTGTTCTGGATGCGTGCGGCGTTCCGCGCCCTGCCGAAGGCGGTCTTCGAGTCCGCAGAGCTCGACGGCGCGGGGCCGCTGCGCATGCTGTGGTCGATCGCGGTGCCCAATCTCATGCCCGCGGTGTACACCCTGATCCTCCTGAGCTTCATGTGGACCTGGAACGACTACTTCCTCTCCCTGGTCTTCCTGCACGGCGACAACCAGACGGCCACGGTCGCGCTGGGTGTGTTCCAGGGCAAGTACGTCACGCAGATCAATCTCATGGCGGCGGGCGGACTGATCGTGGCCGCGCCGGTCCTGATCCTCTATGTGATCTTCCAGCGCAAGTTCATCTCGGGGATGCTCGCGGGCTCCGTCAAGGAATGACCCCCGTCATCCCCCTCCTTCGAATCGAAAGCAAGGAATCGTGCAACTCACCCCTCATGTCCTCGAGACCGCCGATCAGGTCGGCGAGACGGTCGCGAACCTGGTCATCGACCGGATGGCGCTCCGCAGTGATGGTCCGTTCCTGCTCGGGTGCCCGAGCGGGCGCACGGCCGTCCCGGTCTATGCCGCGCTCGCTCGGCGTGCGGCCGACGGCGCCGACCTCTCGGCCCTGGTCATCGTGATGATGGACGACTACGTCCAGCGAGGAGAGGACGGCGGCTTCTCGGTCGTGGATCCGGATGCGTCGTACTCCTGCCTGGGCTTCGCTCGTCGTGACATCCTCGCCCGCTCGCGCGCGCCGTGGAGAAGGCAGGCACGACGGCGCCGACGGAGATCTGGACGGCCGACCCCGCGCATCCGGAAGAGTACGACCGCCGGATCGCCGACGCCGGCGGTATCGACGTCTTCCTGCTCGCCTCGGGAGACAGCGACGGTCACGTCGCCTTCAACCAGCCGGGAACACCGCGCGATGCCAGAACCCATCTGGTCGACCTCGGGGAGGCGACGCGTCGCGACAATATGGGCACGTTCCCGGAGTTCACCCGGTTGGACATGGTGCCGCGCAAGGGGGTGACCGTCGGCGTCGACACGATAGCGAGCCTGTCGGCAGAGGTCGTGATGATCCTGACGGGAGTCAACAAGCGCGAAGCCTACGCGCGCATCACCGCCGCCGATGCCTACGACCCCGACTGGCCGGCGACCATCATCACCGAGTGCCGAGAGCCCGTCCTCTTCGCCGACCGCGGCGCGGCCGTCGTCCACGCATGAACGCCGCCGTCGGCGTCGACATCGGCGGCACCAAGACCCGACTCGCCCTCCTGCGGTGCGACTCGGACGACGTCGTGCGTGACGAAGTGGTCGCCTCGTCGTCGTGGCGCGGATCGTTGGGCGACCCGGCAGCCGATGCCAGGGGACTGAGCGATCTGCTCGTGGGCGTGCTCGGAGAGGGCGTGCGCGCGGTGCCTCTGGCGGTCGGCGCACACGGGTGCGACAGCACCGCGCAGTGCCGCACCCTCGAGCGGGAACTCGGCCGGCTGTGGCGCGGCCCCGTGCGGGTCGTGAACGATTCCGAACTCATGGCGCCCGCGATGGACGCAGGGCGCGCCATCGGCCTGGTCGTCGGTACGGGATCGATCGCGACGGCCCGCACCGACCAAGGTGAGCTGATCACCGCCGGGGGCTGGGGATGGCTCATCGGCGACGAGGGCAGTGCGCCCGGCGTGGTGCGCGACGCGGTCAGGGCCGTGCTCGCCGAACGAGACAGGGGAGCCGCCGCCGATCCGCTCGGGGCAGCGCTGCTCGCCGCGTTCGACGCCGTCGACGGACCTGAACTCGCCCTCGCCCTGACCGACACCGCTTCGGCGGAATCCTGGGGTGCGCACGCGCCCGTCGTGTTCGCCGCGGCCGACGAAGGGTCGGCTCTCGCGACGGCGGTGATCGACGCCGCCGGGGAAGCACTCGCCGTTCTGGTCGGTCGGCTCCTGGATCGCGGCGTCGCCGCCTCGACCGTCGTGGCCGGAGGCTCGGTCATCGAGAAGCAGCCGCGGATGCGAGCCGCCGTGCACGACGACCTCTCCCGCACGAGACCCGGCATCACTCTCCTGGTCCTCGACCGTCCACCCGTGTGGGGAGCATTGGCGCTCGCACGCACCCTCGCCCTCGAATCCACCCCCATCCGAATCGGAGAACCTCACTCATGAAAGTCACATTGATCGGCGCAGGAAGCCGCGAATTCGCCGGGAAGATGGTCAGAGACCTCCTCCTGAGCGCACCGATCGCCGAGAAGGGTCTCGACATCGTCCTGATGGACATCGCGCCCGCGCCCCTCGCCGAGATGGAGGCCTACACCCGGCATCTGATCGAGCGCCTCGGGCACGCAGCGACCGTGGCGTCCACGACGGATCTCGACGAGTCGGTGACGGGGACCGACTTCGTGATCACCGCGATCGAGGTGAACCGGTACCACTACTGGTCGCAGGACTTCACCGTCCCGCGCGCACATGGCTTCCGTCAGGTCTACGGGGAGAACGGCGGCCCCGGAGGTCTGTTCCATGCGCTTCGCCAGTTCGGTCCGCTGCTGGAGATCGCGCGGGCGATCGAGCGGAACGCCCCGGACGCTCTCTTCCTCAACTTCTCGAATCCCGAACACAAGGTGTGCGAGGCGATCAGCCGCCTGACGTCGGTCAAGGTGGTCGGACTGTGCCACGGGTACTTCTACGGCGTCCGCCAGATCTCGGCGCTGCTCGACATGCCGAGCGAGGACCTGGAACTCCCGGCCGCGGGGATCAACCACTTCACCTGGTTCCAGGCGATGCGCGACCGTCGGACGGGAGAGGACCTCTATCCGAAGCTCCGCGAGCGTGAGAGCACAGCGAACTGGGTGTCCGACTGGCACGAGATCGGACTGTCCCGGATCCTGTTCCGTCGGTTCGGGCTGTGGCCGTCGCCCAGCGCCAACCACATCGGCGAGTACATCTCCTGGGCCGAGGACTACGTGCCGGCGCAGTTGCAGTACTTCCATGACCCCGCCGAGGGTTCGCCGTGGCGGCCGGGAGCGCCGACGCCGGAGTGGTACTACGAGATCCGTTTCGCCGACACCGACCGTCCGTTCCATGCGCCGCGCCCCGACGCCTCCCTCGAAGGGTCGCTCGAGGACAGTCCGGTCGTGTCGTCCGAAGAGCTCGCGATCCCGATCATCGAGTGGGTGGCGTGCGGTGTGGAGCGCGCACTGCCCGCCGTGAACATCCCGAACCGCGGCGCGATCCCCGGGTTGCCGGACGAGATGGTGGTCGAGGTGCCGGCACGTGTCGTCGACGGCGAACTGGTCGCGGTGCAGATGGACGAGCTCCCCGAGGGCATCTTGGCGATGATCCGGCTGCAGGGCTCGATCCACAAGCTGCTCGTCGAGGCGTATGCGGAGGAGTCGAAGGCGAAGCTGCTCCAGGCGATCCTGCTCGATCCGGTCGTCGACTCCCACAACCGGGCCGTCGCCATGCTCGACGAGTTCCTCGAGCTGCAGGCCGACGTCCTGCCCCCGCTGCGCTGATGTCGTCTGCTGAGCGTCCAGACGACGGGCCGTCGATGACCCCGCCCCTGTATGACGTGGAGGCTGTGGTCTCCGCGCTCACCCTCGAGGAGAAGGCGTCGCTCCTGTCGGGCCTCGACGACTGGTTCACCCAGCCGCTCGACCGCCAGGGGCTGCCCGCGCGGGTCCCCTCGATCGAAGTCGGAGACGGTCCGCACGGGTTGCGCAAGGAGACCGGCGTCGACATGGTGTGGGTGCCGGCGACCGGCTTCCCGACGGCGTCGGCGATGGGGGCATCGTGGGACCGCGCGCTGGTCGCCCGGGTCGCCGCGGCCATCGGCGAGGAGGCGAGGGCCGAAGGCGTGCAGGTCGTGCTCGGTCCCGGGGTCAACATGAAGCGCTCTCCGCTGTGCGGTCGCAACTTCGAGTACTTCTCGGAGGATCCGCTGCACAGCGGCGAACTCGGCGCCGCCTATGTGAACGGGCTGCAGTCGACAGGCGTCGGCGCGTCGCTCAAGCACTTCGCTGCGAACAATCAGGAGATCGAGCGCACGCGCATCTCGGTGGTCGCCGACGACCGCACGCTGCGCGAGACCTATCTGTCGGCTTTCGAGCGCGTGGTGCGTCAGGCCGATCCGTGGACGGTCATGTGCTCCTACAACCGCATCGGCGGCGTGCACGCTTCGCAGAACCGCTGGTTGCTCACCGAGGTGCTGCGTGAGGACTGGGGATACGACGGAGCGGTGGTGTCCGACTGGAACGCCGTGCACGATCGTGTCGCCGCGCTCGTCGCAGGGCTCGATCTGGAAATGCCGGGCACTCAGGGGCGGACCGACGCCGAGATCGTCACCGCCGTGCGCGCGGGCGTGCTCGACGAAGCGGTCGTCGACGACGCTGCACGGCGCGTGCTGGAGCTCGTGGCGCGCGCGTACCCGAGGGATGCCTCCGCGACCGGTGCGGTCATGGACCTGGGGCACGCGCCGGGCGCGCGTCTGAGTGCGGCGCAACTCGGACTGCTGCGTGCCGACGAGCACCATGCGCTCGCGCGCGAGGCTGCTGCCGGATGCGTCACCCTGCTGCGCAACGAGGTCCGGTCGGGCAGCGGCCGGCCGGTGCTTCCGCTCGACGAGACCGCGGAGGGACGCATCGCCGTGATCGGCGCGTTCGCCCACCACGCGCGCATCCAGGGAGGCGGGTCGTCCGGCGTCGATCCCACGCGCGTCGACGTCCCCCTGGAGCAGCTGCGGGCGATCGCCGGCGCACGCATCGACTTCGCGGAGGGCTATGCGTACCTCACGAAGAACGCCTATCAGGATGACAATCTCGGCATCCTCGCCGTGCACGGCATCACGGTGGAGGAGCAGCGACCGCGCGTGGCGCGCAGGTCGGCCGCCCTCGCCAAGGAGCTCCAGCTCGCCGAGGCCGTGCGACATCAGGCGAAGGGGCCGCTGTCCGACCGGGCGCTGGCGCTGATCGATGAGGCCGTCGCGACGGCCGAGACCGCGGGCACGATCGTGGTGTTCGCCGGTCTGCCGCTGTCGTTCGAACAGGAGGCCAACGATCGCGATTCGCTCGCCCTCCCCGCGGAGCAGGACGAACTGATCTCACGCCTCGCCGATCTCCGTGATCGCACGGGTGCGGCTCTGATCGTGGTGCTCGCGAACGGCTCGCCCGTCACGATGGCGCCGTGGCACGACAGGGTGGACGGCATCGTGGAGACCTGGCTCGGTGGTCAGGGCACGGGCGCGGCTGTCGCCGATGTGCTGTTCGGGCGGCTGTCGCCCTCGGGGAAGACCGCCGAGACGTTCCCGCTGGCGGTGGAGGACACTCCCGGTTTCCCGAACTGGATCGGCGAGCGCGGCACGGTGCTGTACGGCGAAGGCGTCTACATCGGCTACCGGTGGTACGACGCGCTGCGGAGGCCTGTGCTGTATCCCTTCGGATACGGGCTGTCGTACACGTCGTTCGCGTACTCGGCACTGGAGGTCGATGTGATCGACGCCGAAGCCGCTCGGGTGCGGGTGACCTGCGAGATCACGAACACGGGTGACGTCGCGGGCGCGGAGGTCGTGCAGCTCTACGTGGGAGACCCCGACGCCGAGGTCTCGCGTCCGGTGCGTGAACTGCGCGGTTTCGAGAAGGTGTTCCTCGACGCGGGGGAGAGCGTCCGGGTCGAGTTCCCGCTCGGCAACCGCGACTTCGCCTACTGGGACTCCGCGGCGCGACGCGACGACGGTCGATTCGGTGTCTGGCGTCGTGAAGGCGGGGAGTTCCGCATCGATGTGGGCTCCTCCTCCCAGGACATCCTGCTCTCGGAGTCGATCGTCCTCCCGGACGACCCCACCATCCCGCCCCTCGTGCACGACGCCGACCTCCTCGACTCCGAAGAGTCCCGATTCGTGGGAGGTCACGCCGGCTGAACCGACGGTGATGACGTGGTGCCGAGCCGCTTCACCTTTCCGCGTAACGATTCGGCTCCACCGTGTCGGCGGTTCCCGCGGCTCTGGGAGACTGAGCGCGCTGCCGTCTACGGAGACGACTGCCAAGGGGAGAGCGACCAGTGTTCATGACTACTTCTGCGCGCCGGTTCCCGGCGATACTCGCACTCGCGGCCGCCGCAACGATCGCGACGGGATGTACGGCATCAGCGCCGGAGGTTGTCGAAGAGACGGCGCCGGTCGTGACGCTCGGTCCCACACCGACTCCGACGCGTACTCCGAGCATCATCGAGTGGGTCGAATTCCCCGCATACGATGACGAGCCCTCGGTGAGCGAACGCGGGAACGTCGTCAAACAACCCGGCGAGGTGGCGGGTCTCGCCGACGCGAACGGCGAAGACCTGTTGCGATTCATGGTGCAGGCCATCTCGATCGAGCCGGAGTGCGAGGGCGGCGACGCCGCGCCCGTTCCGGAGAACGGGTATTTCGTCCGTGTCGACCTCCAAGGCGAGGCTCTGCCCGGGCTCACGCAGGCGTACCAGGAGGGCGGCGTGCCTCCCGTGTTGTCGTTCAGCGACTGGAGTGCGATCGACTCCAGCGGGGTGAATGTGAATACCGATCCGGTCACCGAGTCCGGCATCGCCTGTCTGACCCGCCCCGAGATGATCTACTACACGGATATCAACCCGGGGGAGCGTGGCGTCGGAAGCGTCGTCCTCGATGTCCCGACGGAGCATGGGACGCTGATCCTGCGTCTCGGGGGACAAGACGGCTGGGAGTACACGTACTGACATGGTCGAGCGGGGTGCACGACGGCGATACCGGCGGGAGTGGCGGAGGCTGGCGCTCGCCGCGCCGCTCTTCGCGTTCATCGTCGGTCTCCTGCTGCAGACGCTGACCTCAGGTATCGCGTACTCGGTCCTGCAATGGACGGTCATCGGAATGATCGTGGCAGGGTCGGCGGTGCTGCTCGTCTGGCAGGCGCTGAAGGTCCGTTCGCGCCGGAGGAGGCTCCGCGACAGGTGAAGGGCGAGCACCGACGAGAAAAGCCGCCTGAAACCAGGCGCCATCGACGACCTCGCCCGGGTGGTCGCGCCGGCGCTCCAAGACGTGCTCGCACCGCGGTTCTCCTGAACCTCGTCGCCATCTGCGGGATACTCCGAACAGAGTGAGAGGACAGGACATGACACAGTCGACGAGCGACGGCACGAACCGTCCCCGTGGCGGAGTGTTCCGTCGCCGCACGCCCAACGCGGCGACACCCACCGAGGGAACGAGTCGACGGACCCGCTACGTCGATGATGGCCACCTCCTCCGCGCGCCGCGCGACACCACCGTGGACGGCGCTCAGGCATTCACCGACGAGGACGATCGGCGTACAGCGCTGCTGCTGTATCCGAAGCCGACGCTGGAGGACGTCGCCGAACTCGCGAGCAGCTGGCACCTCCATCCTCTACTCGTGGAGGATCTCCTCCATGCCGGGCAGCGCCCGAAGCTCGAACGCTACGACGACACGCTGTTCCTCGTCGTGAGGTCCGCGTGGTACGTCGACGCGAGAGAGGACGTCGACTTCGCCGAGTTCCACATCCTCGTGCGCCCGCAGGCCGTGGCCGTGTTCTGTCAGGACGGGAGGTGGATAGACGGCCTCGACGCCGATGACGCCTCCGGGGCGACCGACCGCGGCGACCACACCCTCCTCGACGACGAGCAACTGCTCCACCACGGCCCCGAAGCCATCGTGTACCGCCTGCTCGACGCCATCGTCGACGGCTATATGCCCGTGCTCCGTGGTCTCGCCATCGACCGGGAGCAGATCGAACGTCAGGTGTTCAGCGGCGACGCCAGTGTCACCGAACGTATCTATCGTCTGAGTCAGGAGGTCATCGACCTCCAACAGGCGACCTCGGGTCTCGCCGAGGTGCTCGCCGCGCTGCGGAAGGGGTTCCGCCGCTATGACATCCCCGAGCCGCTGCAGTCGTACCTCCAGGATGTCGCCGACCACCTCAGCCGCGCCGAGACACAGGTCAGCGACCTCCGCGAATCTCTCTCGCAGATCCTCACGGTCAACGGCACCCTCGTCGCCCAGCGCCAGAACGAGGACATGAAGAAGATCTCCGGCTGGGCCGCGATCCTCTTCGCCCCCACACTCATCGGCGCGATCTACGGCATGAACTTCGACAACATGCCCGAACTCCACTGGGCCTTCGGCTATCCGCTCGCCGTCGGTGGGATGGTCGCGTTCGCGCTCGTCCTGTACGTCATCTTCAAGCGACAGAAGTGGATGTGAAGCGTTCACCTTCAGACAACTGCTCTCGGGCGTTCGTGAGTCTCCGCGGCAGAGGGGCGAATAGGTGGGAGTGTCACGCTGAGTGTGCACCTGGGGCCTTCCTTTCGCATCCGAGCGTCTGAGCGAGTGCCGTGCGAGAATCAGCGGAGCGCGTCCTCGCGGATGTCTGCGAGCGCGTTCATGAATCCTTCTGAGCATCCGCTGGATCCGGCGAGTCGGTCGACCGCGACGTCGTCGAGCGGCTTCCCGACGACCTCTGCGGGGAGGGCATCAGCGAAGCGCTGTTGATAGCCCAGGGAGACCTCGTCCTCTGCGGGTGTGGTGATGTCGACGTCGGTAACGATGCCGTTCTCGATGGTGAGAGTCACGTCGTGATGGGACGGCAGAGAGCCGTACCAGCCGCGTGCGGTGTATTCGCCATCGCGGTACGTGTCAGGGGTCATGTCGTCCTCCTCGACAGTCGGCACCGCGGATGGGGCGGCTGAGCTGTGGGGCCGCGAGTCAGCCGGGGTCGCGCACGCAGCGAGCGACACCGCCGATGCCACGATTCCTGCGGCAGCAGCGACCCCACGCCCGGCGGTCGCGGATCGTTGTGGGGAAGCGTTGGTGCGGGACATTCTTCGACGCTATGCCGTTACCTCGCTGCGTGGGGTGCCCTGTTGTTACCTGGATAGCTGGCCACTGGTGCGTCACTGTGAAGTCGAGGGAGCCTGTCGGTGACCTCTAAGGAAAGGACGTTGCAATGACAGAACTGACACCCGCTCAGAGCGCGGTGGGGGATGTCGCGCCTCAGCTCGCCTCCCTCACCGATGATGTGCTGTTCGGACAGGTGTGGTCTAGGCACGAGGCGTTGAGCCGTCGTGACCGCAGCCTGGTGACGGTGGCGAGTCTGGTCACCTCGAGCAGTTTCGAGCAGTTGGAGAGCCACCTGCGATTGGCCAAGGAGAACGGTGTGCGGGAAGACGAGGTGGTCGAGGTGATTACCCATCTGGCCTTCTACGCCGGGTGGCCGAAGGCGATGTCCGCCATCAAGGTCGCGAAGCGCGTCTTCGCCGAGAAGGAAGAAGAGATCCACCCATGAGCACAACTGACACCGCCCGTGTCGCCCTGGTGACGGGAGCATCCTCCGGAATCGGAGAGGCCACGGCGCGCGCGTTCCACGCCGCGGGCTTCAAAGTCGCACTGCTTGCCCGCAGAACTGAACGCATCGAGACCATCGCTGCAGAGCTGGGTGAAGGCGCGGTCGCGGTTGCCGCCGACGTCACAGACCGCGACGCCCTCGTCGCAGCAGCAACCCGTGTGAAGCAAAGCCTGGGACGCGTCGACATCCTCGTCAACAACGCTGGCATCATGCTCCTCGGCCCATTCTCGTCTGAACAGCGGGAGGACTACCGGCGCATGGTCGACGTGAACCTCCTCGGCGCCATCACCGCGACCGAGGTGTTCCTCGACCAGCTCGTCGACGGTGGCGGCGACATCGTGAACATCTCCTCGGTTGCCGGGCGTACGGCCCGGGCTGGCAACGGCGTGTATGCCGCGACGAAGTGGGCCATCAACGGATGGTCGGAGTCTCTCCGCCAGGAGCTTCTTCCTGACGTACGCGTGACGCTCATCGAGCCGGGCGTCGTGGCGACCGAGCTTCCGACCCACATCACGCACGAGGCGACGAACACGGCCGTCAACGAGATGTACGCGCAGGCGACGGTGACGGCGGAGGACGTCGCTGAGATCATCACGTTCACCGTGCAGCGCCCCAAGCACCTCGCTATCAACGAGATCCTGCTCCGGCCCGCCTCGCAGGTCTGACCAGTGACAGAACGGGCGGGCATCCATCCCGGATGCCCGCCCGTTCCGTGCGTGAGCCACAGTTCAGCGGGCCCGCCGAGAACCGGGGATGACGAGCGCGACCGCGGATAGCAGTGCGAGGCCGAGGAGCGCGGCACCGGTCGCGATGCCTGCGGGCGCCTCCGCGGCGACATCTTCGACGGGCGTCATCGTGGAGGCGACGGCGACCATGATGCTCACCCCTAGGGCGCCACCCAGCTGGTGAGCGACGTTCGCGGCGCCGGAGGCTGCCCCTGCGTCACGGGCTTCGATGCCGGCGACTCCTGCGGCCGTCAGCGGCGCGAACCCCAGTCCCTGACCGGCTCCCAGCAGGAGCATCGGCAGAGCCACCGCCGTCCAATAGGAGCTATCCGGGCCGATGAAGCTCAGCCACAGCATGCCGGCGAGCGTGACGGCCAGACCTACAGTGACGAGCGCGGTGTTCCCGAATCGTCTGGTGAGGCGAGGTACGAGCAAGGACAGGACGAACTGGACGACCGTCATGGGCAGGAACGCGATGCCTGCCTGCAGCGGGCTGAAGCCGAGGACGGTCTGCATGTATTGGCTGATGAAGAAGAAATAGCCGAAGATCGCACCGGCGAACGCCATTCGCGAGATGAAGGCTCCGCCCCGCACACCGCTGGTGAGGATCCGCATCGGCAGGATCGGCTGCGGCGCCCGCAGCTCGACGAGCACGAAGAGGACCAGGAGCGCGACCCCAACGGCGAGGAAGGTCAAGGCGGTGGCATCGTCCCAACCTGCGTCGGCAGTGCGGGTAACGCCGAACACGAGAGCAGCCATCCCGACCGTGGACAACAGCGCTCCGAGGACGTCGAAACGTCCGCTCAGGCGGGAGGTCTCCCGGATGTACACGATGGTGGCGATGGCGAGGGCGATACCGATGGGAACGTTGATGAGGAACCCGACCCTCCACGAGGTGAGGTCCGAGAGTACACCTCCGACGACGAGTCCGAGGCTCGCACCGATCCCCGCTGTCGACCCGTACGCGGCGATGGCCCTTGTGCGTTCGGGGCCCGCAGGGAATGCGCGGTGAGCAGGGCGAGCGAGGTCGGGGCGAGGATCGCGGAACCGACACCCTGGAGCGCGCGGGACGCAATCATCCACTCCGAGGTCGGGGCGACGCCGATGAGGAGCGATGCGACGGCGAAAATCGCCAGGCCGATGAGGAACGTTCGACGGCGGCCGACGATGTCACCGGCACGGGCGGCAAGGAGGAGCAGGCCACCGAAGACCAGAGCGTACGCGTTCTGCACCCACGAGAGTCCGCTGGTCGTGAATGACAGGTCCTCGCGGATGCGGGTCAGCCCCGTGAAGATGATGGAGTTGTCCAGCACAATCATGAAATAGCTCACCAGCACGATGGCGAGCACGGCTCCAGGGCGAGCCATTCGTGCGACGGTCGAGGTCGAGGGAGATGCCATGTCACCCATCAGAGCTCTCTACCGGTCGCGGTGGGAGTGACTACTTATCCGTGTAACGACAGTCACTCCCAGGGGGTGGTGGATCGTCGTAACGTCGATGCCATGACGAACACTCACCTCACCCTGAACAACGGCGTCGAGATGCCCGCACTGGGCTTCGGCGTCTTCCAGACTCCTCCTGACGAGACGGTCGAGGCTGTCGCTTCCGCACTCTCCACGGGCTACCGTCTCATCGACACTGCCGCCGCTTACGCCAACGAGCGCGGCGTCGGCGACGCAATCCAGGCGTCTGACCTCTCTCGCGACGATGTGTTTATCGAGTCGAAGGTCTGGATTAGCGACTACGGCTACGACGAGACGCTGCACGCGTTCGAAAAGAGCGCTCGCAAGCTCCAGGTCGACGTCATCGACCTCTTCATCCTCCACCAGGCTCTCCCCGGCGAGTTCGACAAGACCATCGCCGCTTACAAGGCGCTGGAGACCCTTCTCGCGGACGGCAAGGTCCGCGCCATCGGCGTGAGCAACTTCATGGTCGACCACCTCACCACACTGCTCGACCAGACCGAGATCGTGCCGGCCGTGAACCAGATCGAGGTGCACCCGTACTTCCAGCAGCGCGACCTGCAGGCGTTCGGGAAGGAGCACGGCATCTTGACACAGGCCTGGTCGCCCATCGGAGGCATCACGTCCTACCGCGGAGACGACTCGAAGAGCACCTTCAACGACCCGGTCATCATCGCCATCGCCGATGCACACGGCAAGTCGGCCGCACAGGTCATGCTCCGCTGGCACATCCAGAACGGCGTCCAGGCCATCCCCAAGTCCGTGAAGCCCGCTCGTATCGCGGAGAACTTCGACGTGTTCGACTTCGAACTCACCGACGACGAGATCGCTCGCATCGACGCTCTCGACACCGGCGTCCGCGGCGGCCCCGAGCCTGAGGCCATCACCCTCGAGGCGTTCGGCCGGGACATTCCGGAGAACTGACATGACCGCAACCGCCACGGTTCTCGTCGTGGGAGCTCGCCGAGAACTCGCCTTCGTGTGGGAAGACCTGAGCGGCCTCGGACATCTATCCCCACACGACCAGGAGGCATAGCGTGGCAGGCATGACGCTACGATCCGAGGTGAGCGAGTTCCTCGCCACGCGACGAGCACGTCTCACCCCGGAGCAAGCCGGCATCATCGGCGGAGGCCGGCGACGTGTCACCGGCCTGCGCCGCGAAGAGGTGGCCATGCTCGCCGGGATGAGCGTCGACTACTACGCGAGGATGGAACGCGGAAACCTGTCGGGCGTCTCACCGGAAGTGCTCGAGGCGCTCGGCCGGGCGCTCCACCTCGACGACGCCGAGCTCGCACACCTCCATGACCTCGCACGGAACGCCGCACCGAGCGGGGCGGCACGCAAACGCCCTCGGCCCGCAACCCCCGTGATCCGGCCCTCGCTCCAGCGTCTCCTCGACAGCATCAATGCGCCCGCCTACATCTCGAACGCACGCAAAGACTTCCTCGCCGAGAACGCCATCGGCCACGCCGTCTTCTCGCCGATCCTGGACGATGCCTCCAGCCAGCGCAACAACGCCCGCTTCACGTTCTTCAACCCCGCGGCGCAGAACTTCTACAGCGATTGGGAAGCCGGGGCGAACAGCATCATCGCGTCGCTGCGCATCGAAGCAGGACGCAATCCGCACGACAAGGAACTCACCGACCTCATCGGAGAACTCGTCACCCGCAGTGATGTCTTCCGCACTCGCTGGGCTGCGCACGACGTGCGCTTCCACCGCACCGGAAGCAAACGGATCCATCACCCCGACGTCGGCGACCTCGAGTTCGATTACGAAGCACTCGAGCTGCCCGCAGACGCGGGGCTCGTGATGTTCACAATGACCCCGACCGCAGACACGCCGACGGAAGAGCGTCTCCGCTTGCTGGGCAGCCTTTCAGCCATGCAGAGCACCCCTGCCGAGTAGTCCTGTCACGACCGGGCTTCGACGAGAAAAGCCGCCTGAACCAGGCGGCCTTTCTCGTGGTGAAGGGTCTGACTGACGTGTTCACGAACCGTCAGCGTAGAAAAACCCGATGTGCCCCCGACAGGAGTCGAACCTGCGACCTACGGTACCGGAAACCGGCGCTCTATCCACTGAGCTACGGAGGCGTACCGGTCGACAATATCACTCGTCGGGGGTGGTCTCCGACCCGCCTGCCTCGGTGACGGGTGCGACGCGCATCTCGTCGAGGGCTGCGGCGAGGCGCTCGGCCAGATACCGGTGGCCCTCGGTCGAAGGGTGCTTGCGTCCGACCTCGACGTCGATCACGGAGAGATAGTTCTCTTCGGTGATCCAGTCCTGGGCGATGGGGGAGATGTACCACCAGCCCCGTGCGCCGGCGAGTTCGCCGAGGTCGGTGTCGATGCGCGCCGTCGTCGCGCCCACCGGCAACTCGTGCGGGGCCGGACCGAGAACGACGATCGCGGCGTCGGGGTAGATCGCGGCGAGGGCGTCCCAGGCGGCGGTGACGGCTTCCCGGTAGCCCGCGGCGCCCTGCGCGCGGTCGTTGATGGAGCCCTGGATGATCACGAGGTCCGGGGAGAGCGAGGGGTCGAGGGCGGCGATGCGCTGTCCGAAGGTCGGTCCGTCGATTCCCGGCTTGAGGTACCCGCTCCCGCGCACGCCGTTCACGATCGTCTCGCCGCCGATCAGGTCAGCCAAGACGTAGGCATAGCCGAGGGTCGGCTCGGACGCAGCGGAGCCGTACGTCCAGGAGTCGCCGAACACCAGCACGGTGGGGTGCTCCGGAAGGGTGAGCGCCGCGGGAGCGATCGCTTCCGCAGCCGCGGTCACGCCGTCTGCGGCAGCCCCGACGGGTGCCGCGGAGGGGAGCGGAGTCCACGGCCGCCACATGCCGAGAACGCCCGCCGTGACGGCGACGAGCAGGGCGATGGCGACCCCTGCGGTGCGCAGTCGACGGTCGGGGGCGGAGGCCTTCATGGCTTGAGAGTAGATCACGGCGCGTCGATCGCGAATTCCGCGCGCCTCATGCCGTCGGATCCGGCTGTCCAGCCCCGTAAACTGGGGAGGCTATGAACCCCGAAACCCTCGCCGCCGCCGTCCTCGCCGTCCTCGCACCGATCGCCGAGGAACGACGTCCTGGCGTGCCCCTCGGCCTCGCCGCATCCGACGTCGTGCTGGAGCGCCCGCGCAACCGCGAGCACGGCGACTGGTCGTCGAACATCGCGATGCGCCTGGCGAAGCCGCTCGGCACGAACCCGCGAGAACTGGCGCAGCAGATCGCCGACGGCCTCTCGCAGGTCGACGGCATCGCCACGGCTGAGGTCGCAGGTCCCGGGTTCCTCAACATCCGTCTGGATGCCGCGGCCGCAGGCGCGCTGGCGAAGGTCATCGTCGATGCGGGCGAGGCGTACGGGACCAACGACTCCCAGGCCGGTCAGAGCATCAACATCGAATTCGTGAGCGCGAACCCGACCGGACCCCTGCACATCGGGCACACCCGGTGGGCGGCGCTCGGCGACGCGATCGCCCGCGTGCTCACCGCCTCCGGAGCGACGGTCGCGAGGGAGTACTACATCAACGACGCCGGCGTGCAGATGGAGCGCTTCGCGAACTCCGTCCTCGCCGCGGCCAAGGGCGAGCCCACGCCGGAGGGCGGCTACGCCGGCAGCTACATCGGCGACCTGGCCGCACGCGTGCTCGGCGCGCGCCCCGACCTGCTCGATCTGCCCGCCGAGGAGCAGGTCGTCGTCACGCGCGAGCTCGCCTACGGGTACCAGCTCGAGGAGCAGAGGCAGTCGCTGTCGAAGTTCAACGTCGACTTCGACGTCTGGTTCTCCGAGCGCACCCTGCATGCGAAGAACGCGCAGGGGGTGAGCCTCGTCGACCAGGCCGTCGACCGCCTTCGCGAGCAGGGCCACGTGTTCGACGACGAGGGCGCCGTCTGGGTGCGCACCACCGACTTCGGCGACGACAAGGACCGCGTGATCCGCCGGTCCAACGGCGAGTACACGTACTTCGCCGCGGATGCCGCGTACTACCTCAACAAGGGCGACCGTGGATTCGAGCACAAGCTGTATCTGCTCGGCGCAGACCACCACGGCTATGTGCACCGTCTCAAGGCGATCGCCGGCGCTGCGGGTGAAGACCCGGAGAAGAACGTCGAGGTCCTGATCGGTCAGCTCGTGTCGATCGGCGGCGCGCGCCTGAGCAAGCGCGCGGGGAACATCATCGAGATGGACGACCTGCGGGAATGGCTGGGCACCGATGCGCTGCGGTACTCGCTGGAGCGTTCCCCCGCCGACTCGCCGCTGGCCCTCGATCCCGAGCTGCTGCAGAAGCGCACGAACGACAACCCGGTCTTCTACGTGCAGTACGCGCATGCCCGCACGCACAACGTGGCGCGCAACGCCGCCGACTCCGGCGTCGATCGCACCGAGTTCGTCCCCGAGACGCTCACGCACGAGACCGAAGGCGCCCTGCTCGGTGCGCTGCAGGAGTTCCCGCGCATCGTGGCCTTCGCCGCGGAGGTGCGCGAGCCTCACCGCGTCGCCCGCTACCTCGAGGAGCTCGCGGGCCTCTACCACCGCTGGTACGACAACTGCCGCGTGATCCCTCAGGGCGATGACCCGATCGAGAGCGTGCACCGCACGCGTCTCTGGCTCAACGACGCGACCGGTCAGGTGCTGCGCAACGGGCTCGACCTGCTCGGTGTGAGCGCGCCGGAGCGCATGTAGTGCACGACGCCGTCTCCGGGCGTGCGGCAGGATGGCAGGCATGAGCGACGACAACCACACCCTGCCGTATCCGGACGCCTCGGCCGAGCATCCGACGCTCGTGATCCCCGGCTCCACGTCCGCTGCGGCCACGGACGCTGCGCCCCGGACGCGCCGTCGCTGGCCATGGGTGGTGCTGATCGTGGTCGTCGTGCTGGCACTGCTCGTCGTCGCGGCGGAGTTCATCGCGCGCGCCGTCCTGCCGGGCATCGTGCGGTCGATCGTGGTCGAGCAGCTCGACCTCCCCGCCGACCAGCAGTTGGATGTCGAGACCGAAGGCCTTCTGCTTCCGCAGCTCATCGGGGGCAGCCTGGACACGCTCCACCTCTCGACGGATTCCGTGACGCTGGAGGGGATCACCGGTGCGGCCGACGTCACGGCGACGGGCGTGCCGTTGCGCGGCGGCGATCTGGGCGGCGCGTCCGGCACGATCCGCATCGATCAGGAGGAGTTCACCTCGCTGCTCTCCGGCACCGATCTGCCGATCGAGTCGGTGGAGTTCGCCGCGCCGAACGCGACGGTCGGCGGGTCCATCGACGTGTTCGGATCGGCCGTTCCGCTGTCGCTGACCCTCACTCCCGGTGCTGTCGACGGTGACCTCGAGCTCACCCGGTCGCGGCCAGCATCGGCGGGCTCGACATCGACCTCGACCAGCTCGGCTCGAATCTCGGTTCGCTCGGCGCGCGGCTCACCGAACCGCAGCGGGTGTGCATCGCCGATCAGCTTCCCGCAGGGCTCACCTTGACCGGACTCGAGATCGTCGAGGGGCCGCCGTGATCGACATCGACGTCGACGGCGCGATCGTCACAGACGCCTCCCTTCAGGAGAAGGGCGTCTGCCCGAGCTGACGCCGTGCGAATCCCGGTCAGCGGGGGTCCGGGTGCGCGTCGAGGGCCGGCCCGAGATGAGCGGCGAGCCAGGAGGGACGTTGCAGCGGAATCCCGTGGCCGCACCCGTCGACGACCTCGAGCGCGCTGTGCGGCAGGTCTCGGTGCAGCGCTGCCGCTGAGCGCTTCATGAGGCCCTTCTCCTCGGCTCCGACGAGGATGGACGCCGCACCGGGAAAAGCCCGCCATCGCGGGGGAGGGGTGAACCGGAGATTCTCTTCGACCGTGCGCAGAAGCGTCTCCCGCGAGATGCCGGCCGAGGTCTGCACGTACTCCGCGACGAGCTCGTCGGGAACGAACAGCTGTCGCGCCTGCAGCCTCGCGAACCATTCCCGCCTCGCGAGGCCCGCCGTCGCCCCGAGGAGAGCGAGAGGGGTCGAGTCGCCCGCATCGGCACGGCCTGCGCGCTCACGATGACGGCATGGTCGACCAGCCGCGGATGCGCGGAGGCGAGATGCACGGCCAACTGGGCTCCAAGCGAGAAGCCGACGACCATGGCGGGTCGCGCTTCGTCTTCGAGGAGTCCGGCGAGCGCGGCGGTGGTCTGCGCATGCGACACGTACGGCTCGTCTGCGCTGCGTCCGTGACCCGGGAGGTCCGGGATGAGGATGCGGTGCTCGTCGCCGAGGTGCGCGCGAAGGGGCTCCCACATCCACCCCGCGACACCTCCGCCATGGAGGAGGAGCACACGTCGGCCGTCGGTCGGCCCGTAGCGGGCGATGTGCATCGTCAGCTCCTCTCGAAGGTCTCGGCCATGCGCCCGATCGTGTCGATGGCGCGTTCGAGGTGTGCGGGATCCACGGGCCCGAGCAGGCGCGCGGCCGACAGCAGTCCGATCGAGGCACTGGACAACGCAAGGGCGAGGGCATCGACATCCACGTCGGCCACGATCTCCCCGCGGTTCTGCAGATCATGGAGCCACGCGACGACTCGTCGCTGCCGATCCCGGTAGCGGCCGTCCTCGACCGCGGCGACATGGTCGCCGAGCACTCCGCGATCGTCGAGGAACGCCGCGGTCATGAGGGCATCTTCGCTGAGCGCCCGTGCAGACGCTCGATACGCGGAACTGAGGCGGGGTGGTCGCCCAGCTCGTCGCGCACCCGGGCGTTCATGCGCGCGGTGCCGCGCTGCAGGAGGGCGTCGAGGATGCCGCGTTTGCCGTCGAACTCGAGGTACACGGCGCCCTTGCCGATGCCCGCGTGCTCGGCGACGGCGGCGATGCTCATGCGGTCGAAGCCGTGTGCGAGCACCAGCTCCTCTGCCGCATCCAGGATGCGGTCTCGCCTATTCGGTACGCGGGGTCGGGGCATGATCGCCACTCCTCAGATGATCGAGCATCGCCGGGATGACGAGGTCGGGCCGGTCCCGCTGCACCCAGTGCCCGGCGCCGGGGACCTCGAGGATCGTGCCGGAGGGCAGCAGCTCGGCTGCGGTCTCGACGCGTGCGATCGGGACGCCGGTGTCACGGTCGCCGTGCACGAGCAGCACCGGTGTCTCGATCGACGACAGCCTGTCGGTGTAGACGGTGCGCAGACGGTTCCAGAGCACCTGATCGCGCTGCCATTCGCCGAAGACCTCCAGACCAGTGCCCGAGGCTGCTTCCGTGATCACGGCCTGCACGAGCGCGGGTGTCCGTGCCTGCGGGTTCCTGACGAGGTCTCGAAGCGCGCGCTCCATCGCGGCATCGTCGCGTGCGTACGAGCGTGTCAGCGCACCCAGCAGCCCCGACCGGAGCAGCAGGAACGACGACAGGTGGGTCGCCGGACCCAGGAAACCGTCCGCGAGGCGCGGCATCAGGCCGTAGCAGCCGAGGAGGATCGCAGCCCGCGCCCGCCCGGGCTGGTCGAGCAGGTGGCCGACGGTCATCCCACCTCCGAGCGAGAGTCCGGCGATCGCGTAGTCGGTGAGGTCCAGAGCGTCCACGAGCTCCGCGACGTGCCGGACGAGCTTCTCCTGGGTCAGCGCCCAGTGCGCGCGGGGACTCTGCCCGAAGCCGGGGTGGTCGGGCGCCACCGCGCGGTGTCCCGCGGCAGCGAGTGCAGGGCCGACCTCGCCCCACGAGAGCTCTGCGCTGTCGGCGCCGCCTCCGTGCAGCAGCAGCACCGGGACGCCGGTCTGTTCGGCCGGGAGCCACTCCAGGACGGACACGGTGGCATGCGGGAGGTCGATGCGCGAGCGCCGGGGTTCCATGACGGACATCCTCTCGTTGTGACCAGCATAGCCTGACTGGTCACAACAAGGACCCGGGTCAGGGTGCGTGCTCGTCCGCTGCGGCGCGCTGTGCGGCACGCAGCTCCGCCGTGGCGATACCGACCTCGGCCTCGGCGCGCTGCAGGCGCCGCTGAGCGAAGGTGGTGGCCGCGAAGCGCGCGTGCACCCGATCGGCCCTCTCCTCCTCGGCGGTCACGATGTACGCGCACGCGAACAGCATCACCTGTGCGGAGAAGTTCAACCAGATCAGCAGCGCGAGCAGCGACGCGAACGACGCGAGGAGCGGGTTGCTCGTGGCGCCGCCGACGAACAGCCCGGACAACTCCTGCAGGACGAGGAGCCCGAACGCGCCGAGCAGGGCGCCGGGCCACAGTGAGCGTGCGGGCGGACGCACTCCGGAGAGCAGCAGGAACACCCCGATGATGAGGGCCGCATCGAGGGCGAACACGATGAGCAGGGAGAGGGCGCGAACCGTCCAGGCGACCGCGGGGAGTCCGCAGGGAGTCCGAGGGCGTCCGCGATCCACGCCACGCCGAGCTGCCCGACGAACGTGAGCGCCGCCGAGACGACGAACGCGAGTCCGATCCCCAGCGCCAGCGCGAGGTTGCGCAGGATCACCCAGATCCACAGGATGTCGTCCTGCACGGTGCCCGCGATAACCCGGACGGCGGTGCGGAGGGGAGCCGATGGCGCCGAGTGCGGCGCCGACGAGGGCGACCAGCGAGATGATGCCGGCGATCGACAGGGATGCGGGGGCGCGGAGGTCTGCGGGGTCGATCGCACCGTCCTTGCCGATGAGCCCAGGGACGGCGGACTGCACCGCTTCGACGATCGCGCGCCAGGCATCGGGGTTGCCCGCCAGCCACAGTGCGGCGAGCGAGAAGCCGAGCAGGACGCCGGCGAACACGCTGAAGAGTGCGCGGTAGGTCACGCTGTCGGCGAGTGCGGGACCGCGTTTCTCGGAGTAGAGCAGCGCGGCCCGCACTGGTCGCCTGGCGAGGGCCCAGGCGATGACCGGCGTCGTGATGCGCGCGATGAGGCCGGGCTTCGCCCGTGCGTCCGTTCGGGGGCTGTCGTCTCGTGTCTCGGTGTTCGCCACGCCCCCACCCTAGGAGCAGGGGAGGAGGCCATGCAGGGGCTTGACGCGGCGCGTCACCATGGCCAGGGCGATCGAGTCGGTGCCCTAGAATCGGGGTCAACCTCGATGTGCGCCCCCCGCCCGAGGTCCTTCCCACGATTGGTGACAAGTGCTTCTCCCTGCCGATTCGCTCGCTCCGGAATGGCTCGTCGTCCCCGAGGACGCGAACGATCTCGCCGACGGCGTGTGGCCGGCATCCGCGGTGCGCGACGACGACGGCGCCGTCGAGATCGCCGGTGTCAGCGCGACCTCTCTGGCTCGTACGTACGGCACCCCGTTGCTCGTGCTCGACGAGGAGGAGGTGCGCGGTCGAGCCCGTCGCTTCCGGGACGCGTTCGATCGGGCGGCGGCCGAGAACGGCACCACGGCGCAGGTGTACTACGCGGGCAAGGCGTTCCTGTGCACCACGATCGCGCGGTGGATGGTCGACGAGGGGCTGCGGGTCGACGTCTGCACCGGGGAGAGCTCGCCGTCGCCCTCGCCGCCGGCGTGGCGCCCGCATCGCTCGGGTTCCACGGCAACAACAAGTCGGTCGCCGAGCTCGAGCGTGCCGTCGAGGTCGGTGTCGGGACCGTCATCGTCGACAGTGCGATCGAGATCGAGCGCCTCGCGGCGATCACCGCCCGCACCGGGGCGACCCAGCGCGTGCTCGTGCGCGTGGTGAGCGGAGTCCATGCCGAGACGCACGACTTCCTCGCGACAGCCCACGAGGACCAGAAGTTCGGGTTCCCTCTCGGGAGGCCGAGACGGCGGTCGCACGCATCCGCGAGATCCCCGGCCTCGTGTTCGCCGGATTGCACTGCCACATCGGTTCGCAGATCTTCGGCGTCGCGGGATTCCGTGAGTCGGCCTCGCGCGTCCTCGACCTCCACGCCGCGCTGCTCGCGCACGGCCCGGTCCCGCAGCTCAACCTCGGCGGCGGCTTCGGCATCGCCTACACGCGCGTCGACGACCCGACACCGATCGAGGACCTCGCCGGCGCCATCGTCAGCGCCGTGGCGGAGGGATGCGCCGCTCGGGGATCCCGGTCCCCGCCCTGTCGTTCGAGCCCGGCCGGGCCATCGTCGGCACGGCAGGAGTCACGATCTACGAGGTCGGCACGACGAAGGACGTGACCGTGGAGTCGGGGTCCGTCCGCCGGTACGTCAGCGTCGACGGCGGCATGAGCGACAACGCACGACCCGCGCTCTACGGCGCCGAGTACTCGGCACGCCTCGCATCGCGCGTCGGCACGGGTGAGCCGCGGCTCAGCCGCGTTGTCGGCAAGCACTGCGAGTCCGGCGACATCGTCGTCGACCACGAGTACCTGCCGGACGATCTCGTGCCAGGCGATCTTCTGGCGGTCCCTGCGACCGGCGCGTACTGCGCTCCGCTGGCCAGCAACTACAACCATGTTCCGCGTCCGCCCGTCGTAGCCGTCAGAGACGGTCGCTCGACGATCATCGTCCGCGGCGAGACGATCGACGATGTGCTGGCCCGTGACGCGGGCATCGACGGGGCCGACGCCCCGAGGGAGAACCAATGACCCACCTCCGAAGGAGCAACCATGACTGACTACCGACGACTTCGCGTGGCACTGCTGGGCGCGGGAGCGGTCGGCTCGCAGGTCGCGGCGCTCCTGCTGCGCCACGGCGCCGAGCTCGCTGACCGCGCGGGGGCCGAGCTGGAGCTCGCCGGCATCGCCGTGCGCGACGTGGATGCGCCGCGCGATGTCGACCTGCCCAAGGAGCTGTTCACCACCGACGCCGAATCTCTGATTCTGGGCGCCGACATCGTGATCGAGCTCATCGGGGGCATCGAGCCCGCGCGCACCAGCATCCTGCAGGCGATCGGCTCCGGTGCCGACGTCGTCACGGCCAACAAGGCCCTCCTCGCAACGCACGGCCCCGAGCTCTTCGAGGCCGCAGACCGCGTCGGAGCGTCCGTCTACTACGAGGCCGCGGCCGCCGGAGCGATCCCGATCATCCGTCCGCTGCGCGATTCGCTCGCCGGCGACCGCGTGGTGCGCATCATGGGCATCGTGAACGGCACCACCAACTACATCCTCGACCGGATGGACACGGAGGGAGCGGACTTCGCCGACGTGCTGGCCGACGCGCAGCGCCTGGGCTATGCCGAAGCCGATCCGACCGCCGACGTCGAGGGGTACGACGCCGCACAGAAGGCCGCGATTCTCGCGAGCCTCGCCTTCCACACGGCCGTGCCGCTGGATGCCGTGTACCGCGAGGGCATCACCTCGATCACAGCCTCGATGATCGAGGAGGCGCGCAGCGGGCTTCGTGATCAAGCTCCTGGCCGTGTGCGAGCGCATCGAGGCGAACGGTGCCGAGTCGATCTCGGTGCGCGTCTACCCCGCGCTCGTGCCGAACTCGCACCCCTCGCATCCGTGCACGGCGCCAACAACGCGGTGTTCGTCGAGGCCGAGGCCGCCGGGTCCCTGATGTTCTACGGCGCGGGCGCCGGTGGCGTGCAGACCGCATCCGCCGTGCTCGGCGACGTCGTCTCGGCTGCTCGGCGCCACATCGCGGGAGGCGTCGGCGTCGGTGAATCCACGAGGGCGAACCTGCCGGTCGTCCCGATCGGACACGTGACCACGCGCTACCAGATCACCCTCGAGGTCTCCGATGCACCGGGCGTGCTCGCCACCGTGGCCGGGATCCTCAGCGACGGCGGCGTGTCGGTCGCCACTGTGGTGCAGACCGTCGAGGGGGAGGACGAGCCGACGGCGCGCCTGATCATCGGCACGCACCGAGCGACCGAGCAAGCCCTCAGCGCGACCGTCGATGCTCTCGCCGACAGTGATGTCGTCGCCCGCGTGGTCTCGGTGCTCCGGTGGAAGGCGAGTGACGATGGCCGCAGCCCTCGAGCCCACCGCGGGCGACACGGTCGAGGGGCGTACCGTCGAGGTCCGCGTGCCCGCGACGAGCGCGAACCTCGGCCCCGGCTTCGACACGTTGGGCCTGGCCCTCAGCATCTACGACACCCTCCAGGTCACGGCGCTCCCGGCGGGGGAGCTGCAGATCGAGGTGTCGGGTTCCGGTGCCGCTGAGATCCCGCGCGACGCGTCGAACCTCATCGTCCGCACGATCGCCTACGTGTTCGCCGACGCGCAGCGCCCGATGCCCGGACTCCGCATCGTCGCCGAGAACGGGGTCCCGCACGGTCGCGGGCTCGGTTCGTCCGGTGCCGCCGTGGCCGCCGGAGTGCTCGCCGCGAAGGGGCTGCTCGAGGGCGATGTCGAGATCGGCGACACCGACCTCCTCCGCCTGGCGACCGAGATCGAAGGGCACCCCGACAACGTGGCGCCCGCCTTGTTCGGCGGGTTGACGATCGCATGGATGTCGGAGCGCGGACCGCAGCACAAGAAGCTCCTCGTCCACCGCGGAGTCTCGCCGCTGGTGCTGGTCCCCGCCTATACGATGTCGACGTCGCAGGCACGCTCGCTCCAGCCGCCGCAGGTCTCGACCGCCGATGCCGTGTTCAACGTCTCCCGCTCCGCACTGCTGATCGCGGCGCTGATGCAGAGCCCCGAACTTCTTCTGGATGCGACCGCCGACAGGCTGCACCAGGACTACCGGGCGGGGGCCATGCCCGAGACGCAGCGGCTCGTGCAGGCGTTGCGAGCCGCGGGATTCGCCGCCGTCGTCTCCGGCGCCGGGCCGAGCGTGCTCGTGCTGGCGGACGGCCCTGGCAGTCGTCAGGACGCGGTCGAGTTGGCCGACCGGGTCACCGACACCCCGTGGGAAGCGCTCCTGCTCGCAGTCGACGTCCGTGGTGGTACAGTGGGGAATCGAGCGGAGGGCTCCACGTAACGACGTGAATCTGGCCCCATTGCAACTCTTGCAAGACCCGCACGCAAAACCCTTGAGGCACAAGTGCCGAGGCTGGCTGGCGCCGAGCGTCAGCCCGTGCGATCGTGCGCAGCACCCGTTGTGCGCGTTCAACGCTCATTCCCCATGACATATAAGGGAGTACTCGTGGAGAACCTCTCCGAGACCCAGAACGACCAGTCGGCTCCGGCCGCCGAAGCGCCTGCGGCCACTGCCGAGGCGAAGACCGACCGCGCCGCGCCGCGCGCAAGCGCGCGCCGCGCCGCGCGAGCACCGCGACAGCTGCGGCGAAGGCGGAGAAGGCCGAGGCCGCCAAGGCCGCAGCGCCGGAGGCCGACAAGACCGAGCCGAAGACCGACGCCGCGCCGAAGACCGAGTCGGCCCCTGCCGCTGCGGCCGACACTGCGGAGGCAGCGCCCAAGGCGAAGGCACCGCGGCGTAGCCGGGCGAAGAAGGCCGATGCCGAGGCCCCGGCCGCAGAATCCGCGCCCGCCGAGGCACCCGCCGTCGACGCTGCTCCGGTGGAGGCAACTGCGGAGCCCGCGCCCAAGTCGACCGGCCGTGGCCGCCGTGGAGCCCAGAAGCCTGCCGCCGAGGCAGAGGCGACGACCGCGGCAGCACCCGCTGCCGATGCCGCATCGGAGTCGGCGCCTGCCGAGTCCGCCCAGAACAACGACGGTGGATCCGACTCCTCCGACGGTGGCGAGGAGCAGGGCGGCCGTGGCCGCAACCGCAACCGCAGCCGCAACCGTGGACGCGGCCAGAACGGTGCGACGCAGGAGCAGCAGCAGGCTCAGCCCGCCGCCGACGACGACCAGGCCGGCGGCAACAGCCGCAACCGCCAGCGCAACAAGCGCCGCAACGGCGCCCCGACCGACGAGTTCGACACCGAGATCGGCGAGGACGACGTCCTGATCCCGATCGCCGGCATCCTCGACGTGCTCGACAACTACGCCTTCGTCCGCACCACCGGGTACCTCGCCGGTCCCAGCGACGTCTACGTCTCGCTCGGCCAGGTGAAGAAGTACAACCTCCGCAAGGGCGACGCGGTCGTCGGCTCGATCAAGCAGCCGCGCGAGGGCGAGCAGCAGGGTCGGCAGAAGTACAACGCGCTGGTGAAGGTCGACTCGATCAACGGCCTGTCCGTCGATGACGCCGCCACGCGTGTGGAGTTCGGCAAGCTCACCCCGCTGTACCCGCAGGAGCGTCTGCGCCTGGAGACGGCTCCCGAGAAGCTGACCCAGCGCATCATCGACCTGGTCGCCCCGGTCGGCAAGGGACAGCGCGGCCTGATCGTCGCGCCGCCCAAGGCCGGCAAGACCATCGTCCTGCAGCAGATCGCGAACGCGATCGCACAGAACAACCCCGAGGTCCACCTCATGGTCGTGCTCGTCGACGAGCGCCCCGAAGAGGTCACCGACATGGAGCGCTCCGTCAAGGGCGAGGTCATCGCCTCGACGTTCGACCGTCCGGCCGAAGACCACACCACGGTCGCCGAGCTGGCCATCGAGCGCGCGAAGCGTCTCGTGGAGCTCGGCCGCGACGTCGTCGTCCTCCTCGACTCGATCACCCGCCTCGGCCGCGCCTACAACCTGGCGGCTCCGGCCTCCGGCCGCGTGCTCACCGGTGGCGTCGACGCGTCGGCGCTGTACCCGCCGAAGCGCTTCTTCGGAGCGGCACGCAACATCGAGAACGGCGGATCCCTGACGATCCTCGCCACCGCGCTCGTCGAGACCGGGTCCAAGATGGACGAGGTCATCTTCGAGGAGTTCAAGGGCACCGGCAACAGCGAACTCCGTCTGTCCCGCGCCCTCGCCGACAAGCGGATCTTCCCGGCGGTCGACGTGAACGCGTCGAGCACCCGTCGCGAAGAGATGCTGCTCTCGGCCGACGAGGTCAAGATCACGTGGAAGCTGCGTCGTGCCCTCGCCGGCCTCGACCAGCAGCAGGCTCTCGAGGTCGTGCTCGGCAAGCTGAAGGAGACCAACTCGAACGTCGAGTTCCTCGTGCAGATGCAGAAGTCGATCCCCACGCTCCCCTCCGGCGCGCACGGGCACGACAACAACATCCGCTGAGCGGCTGAGCCGTGTTCGAGTCCGTCCAGACTCTGATCGACGAGCATCGCCGGGTGCAGGAGGAGCTCTCCGACCCGGCGGTGCACGCCGACGCCGCCCGAGCGAAGCGCGTCAACCGGCGCTACGCCGAGCTCTCGCGCATCGTCTCGGCGTATGAGGCCTGGGTCGCTGCGACCGACGATCTCGAGACCGCGCGCGAGTTCGCGCGCGAGGACGAGTCGATCGCGGCGGAGATCCCTGCGATGGAGGAGGAGTTGCAGGCCTCCCAGGAGCGTCTGCGGCGGCTGTTGATCCCGCGCGATCCGGACGATGCTCGCGACGTGATCATGGAGATCAAGGCGGGGGAGGGCGGTGCGGAGTCCGCGCTGTTCGCCGCCGATCTGCTGCGCATGTACATCCAGTACGCGGCGTCCAAGGGCTGGAAGACCGAGCTGCTCGAGCGCAACGAGTCCGACCTCGGCGGCTACAAGGACGTGCAGGTCGCGATCAAGGGCTCTTCGTCCGATCCTGCGCAGGGCGTCTGGGCACATCTGAAGTACGAAGGCGGAGTGCACCGCGTGCAGCGCGTCCCTGCCACGGAGTCGCAGGGCCGCATCCACACGTCGACCACCGGGGTGCTCGTCTTCCCCGAGGTCGACGAGCCCGAGGAGATCCAGATCGATCAGAACGATCTCAAGATCGACGTCTTCCGTTCGTCCGGTCCGGGTGGGCAGTCCGTCAACACGACCGACTCCGCGGTTCGCATCACCCACGTGCCGACCGGCATCGTCGTCTCGATGCAGAACGAGAAGTCGCAGCTGCAGAACCGCGAGGCCGGAATGCGTGTGCTGCGTGCGCGGCTGCTCGCGCGGCAGCAGGAGGAGCTGGACGCCGCCGCATCCGACGCCCGCCGTTCGCAGATCCGCGGCATGGATCGCTCGGAGCGCATCCGCACGTACAACTTCCCGGAGAACCGGATCGCCGACCACCGCACCGGGTTCAAGGCGTACAACCTCGATCAGGTGATGGACGGTGCGCTCGATCCGCTGATCGAGAGCGCGATCACCGCGGATGAGGAAGCTCGGCTCGCCGCGGTCGGTTCCGAATCCTGACGCGCGGAACGCCGTCCGAGCGCTAGGCTCTGGCCGTGATCACATTCCTGTTCCGCGGCCTCATGTACGTCGTGTCGGCGGGCCTCGGCCTGATCGCCGCCGATCTCCTTCTCGATGGCTTCGTGATCGAGTGGGACAAGTGGTGGGGCTTCGTCATCTGCATCCTGATCTTCGCGGTCCTGCAGAGCGTGCTCTCGCCCTGGGTGGGCAAGATCGCCGATCGCTACGCCCCGGTGCTGATGGGCGGCATCGGCATCGTCTCGACGCTCATCTCGCTCATCATCGTGGTGCTGTTGCCCATCGGAGGGCTCCGCATCACCGACCTCACCGGGTGGCTCCTCGGAGCGGTCATCGTGTGGTTGATCACCGCACTGGGAAGTGTGCTGCTGCCGTTGATCTTCCTGCGCAAGAAGGTCGACGCGGTCAAGACCGCGCGTCGCTAGCCTCCGTCGCCGCCGGCGGGTGACTCTTGCCACTCACCTCTCACAGAAGGAGCAGATCATGGCTCGAGTGATCGTCCATGCCACGGTGACCCTCGACGGGTTCCTCGCGGATGAGGATGGCGGGGTCGAGTGGATGTTCGGCCGCCCATCCGCACCGGAAGACGATCTCGTCGTCGAGAAGACCATGGAGCACATCGGCGCCATCGTCGGGGGAGCGAACAGGACCAGGACCATCGAGGACGGCGAGATCCCCTACGGCGGCATGCTGAAGGTGCCGGTGTACCTCATGACCCACACCGCGCACGAGCCGATCGAGCGAGACGGCATCGTCTACACGTTCGTGGTCGACGACATCGCGAAGGCGGTCGAGACGGCCATGCAGGCCGCGGGCGACAAGTGGGTCAGTCTGCTCGGCGGGAGCATCTCGCGACAGTGCCTCCAGCTCGGACTCGTCGACGAACTGCACCTCGACGTCGCGCCGGTTCTGCTGGGTGGGGGGATCTCGCTGTTCGCCGGGCTCGGGCGACGCATCGAGCTGGAGCGCCTCGAGACATCGGCCTTCGCGAGCGAAACCCATCTGCGCTACCGCGTCCTCCGCTGAGCGTGCCGATCGGCGTCGCGGCGCCGGAAGCACGTGCCCTCCTGCGGTCCACTCCGCGTCGGTCAGATCGCGTAGTAGTCCGGCGCGGTGAGCAGCGCTCTGGTGTCGTCGCCGACGGTGCGGTGACGAGGCTTGGCGGGCACGCCGACCAGGACGCTGTCTTCCGGGGCGTCGCGGGTGACGACGGCGTTGGCGCCGACCACCGAGCGTGCGCCGATCGTCACGGGGCCGAGGATCTTCGCCCCGGCGCCGACCATGACTCCGTCGGCGAGCGTCGGGTGCCGCTTGCCAGAGGTCCTGGTGCGTCCTCCGAGGGTGACGCCGTGATACAGCATCACGTCGTCGCCCACCTCGCTCGTCTCCCCGATCACCACACCCATGCCGTGGTCGATGAAGAAGCGACGCCCGATCCGCGCACCCGGATGGATCTCGATGCCGGTCAGCCATCGGGTGACCTGCGAGCCCCGCCCGTGCGAGCAGCCGCAGGCGGCGACGCCAGAGTGCGTGCGCGACGCGGTGCGCCCAGATCGCGTGGAGACCCGGGTACAGCAGAGCGACCTCGATGCCGCTGCGCGCGGCCGGGTCCCGGAGGCGAGCCGCCGCGATGTCTTCGCGCATTCGCCCGATCATGCCCATCGGACGGCTCAGTCTTCGCGGAGATCCTCGAACAGCGCGGTGGAGAGGTAGCGCTCACCGGTGTCCGGGATCACGACGACGATCGTCTTGCCGGCGTTCTCCGGGCGGGCGGCGACCTTGAGCGCTGCGGCCACCGCCGCGCCGGACGACATGCCGACGAGCAGACCCTCCTTGGCCGCGAGGTCGCGGGCGACCCGCAACGACTCATCGAACTCGGCGGTGAGGATCTCGTCGAGCACCGCACGGTCGAGCACGTCAGGGACGAAGTTCGGGCCGATGCCCTGGATCTTGTGCGGGCCGGGGTGTCCCTCGGTGAGCACGGGGAGTCCTTCGGCTCGACGGCGATGACCTGAACCCCGGGCTTCGCGGCCTTGAGGGCCTGGCCCGTCCCGGTCACGGTGCCGCCGGTTCCGACACCGGCGACGAGGATGTCGACGGCGCCGTCGGTGTCGCGGAGGATCTCCTGAGCCGTCGTCTCACGGTGGATCTGGGGGTTCGCAGCGTTCTCGAACTGACGGATCCAGATCGCGCCCGGGGTCTCGGCGACGATGCGCTTGGTCTCCTCGATCGCACCGCTCATGCCCTTCGTCGGGTCGGTGAGCACGATCTCGGCGCCGAACGCCTTGAGCAGCACGCGCCGCTCCTTCGACATCGACGCCGGCATCGTCAAGATGACCCGGTAGCCACGCGCCGCGCCGACCATCGCGAGAGCGATGCCCGTGTTCCCGCTGGTCGACTCGACGATCGTCCCGCCGGGGGTGAGGTCGCCCGAGGCCTCGGCCGCGTTGATCATGGCGATGCCGATGCGATCCTTCACGCTGGAGGCGGGGTTGTAGTACTCAAGCTTGGCGAGCACCGTCGCACCAAGGCCTTCGGTCACGCGGTTCAGACGCACGAGCGGCGTGTTGCCGAAAGCGGTCGTGATGTCGGAGTGGATGCCGGGCATGGGGAGCCTTCCTGTGCGGGTTCGCTGCCGCACCAGCCTAGGGGAGGAGGCTATGCGCGAGGGCAATGTGACGGGCTCGCGCACTCTACGCTGGAACCCATGCCCGACACCTCTCTCGGCTCGGTCGTCCGCGCCGCAGCTCAGCGCCTCGCCGATGCCGGCGTCCCGGATCCCGCGGTCGACGCCGAACTGCTCGCCGGTCATGCCCTCGGACTCCGACGCGGTGAGGTGCAGGCGGCGATCATCCGCCGAGACGAGGTCGACGACGAGGCTGCGGCTGCTCTCGACGCACTGGTGATGCGCCGCGCAGCGCGCGAGCCCCTGCAGCACATCACGGGCACAGCGCCCTTCCGTCACCTCGAACTGGCGGTCGGTCCCGGTGTCTTCGTGCCGCGCCCGGAGACCGAGACCGTCGTGCAGTACGCGATCGATGCGCTGCTCGCGTCGGCGGAGCCTTCGCCGATCGGTGTCGATCTCGGCACCGGGAGCGGGGCGATCGCTCTCGCGATGGCGACCGAGGTGCCGCACGCCCGTGTCTTCGCCGCAGAGCTCTCCACGGATGCGCATGCGTGGGCCAGCCGCAACGTGGCGGGCGTCGACAATCTGACCCTCGTCCTGTCCGACCTGGCGGAGGCGTTCCCCGAACTCGACGGCACCGCATCCGTCGTCATCTCCAATCCGCCGTATGTTCCTGACGCCGCGATCCCGCGTGATCCGGAGGTGCGTCTCTTCGATCCCGACATGGCGCTGTACGGGGGAGAGGACGGACTCGACATCGTCCGCGTACTCAGCACCCGAGCGCTGCGCCTGCTGCATCCCGGTGGCCTTCTGGTGATCGAGCACGGCGAACTCCAGGGCGAATCGATCAGGGAGATCCTGACCGCCGACGGCTGGCGAGGAGCCGCCACGCATCGCGATCTCACGCTGCGGGACCGTGCCACCACGGCACTCAGGCCCTGATCAGCAGGCTCCGAGCATCCTCCGTATCCGCGCCGCATAGAATCGAACCGTCATGTCAACCATCTTCGACTGCCGCGACGACTCGCAGCTGCTCGCCGGCATGCGCCATGCGCGCCAGGCGATCGGCCGTGGCGACCTCATCGTGATGCCCACAGACACCGTGTACGGCGTCGCCGCCGACGCCTTCTCCCCGGCAGCCGTCCAGCGGCTCCTCGATGCGAAAGGACGGGGGCGCGATCAGCCACCGCCCGTCCTCATCGGCTCGAAGGAGACGCTCGCCGCCCTGGCGGAGTCCGTCCCGGAACCCGTCGAGCGCCTCATCGAGGCCTTCTGGCCTGGCGGGCTGACGATCGTGCTCCCGGCCCAGCCCTCCCTGGTGTGGGATCTGGGGGAGACGCTGGGAACGGTCGCCGTGCGGATGCCGGAGGGACGCGTCGCCCTGGAGCTGCTGGCCGAGACCGGGCCTCTGGCCGTGTCCAGCGCGAACCTCACCGGCCGACCGGCTGCGATCTCCGCACTGGATGCGGAGAAGATGCTGGGTGACAGCGTCTCCGTGTATCTCGCAGACGGCCTCAGCAAGGACGGCATCGCCTCCACGATCGTCGATGCGACGTCTCTGGTCCGCCGTGGTTCCGATTCCGAGACAGGCGGCGTCCGCATCCTCCGCGACGGCGCGGTCTCGCGTGAGCAGCTCCAGGAGGTGCTCGGCGATCTGCTCGAGCCCGAGGAGCAAGGGGAGCACGAGCACGCCGAGCAGGCGCACGTGGAGGAGCAGCAGGACGCGGATTCGTGAAGCAGTACCTCGCCACGATCATCATCACGGCAGCGATCACGTTCGCGCTGACCTGGGCGGTCTGGCGACTGAGTCTGCGGTTCAAGCTGTACCCGGGTATCCGTGAGCGCGACGTGCACACGACGCCGACGCCGCGTCTCGGCGGCGTCGCCATCTTCCTCGGTATCGCCGCAGCCTTCGGGTTCTCGGCCATCAACCCCTTCTTCCAGAGCATCTGGATACCGCCGCAGACGATGTGGTCGATCCTCGGAGCCTCCCTGCTGATCGCGATCATCGGGGTCGTCGACGACCTCTGGGACATCGACTGGATGATCAAGCTGGGTGCGCAGTTCCTGGCCGCGGGTGTCATCACCGTCGGGGGAGGGCTGCAGATCCTCTCGCTGCCCTTCGGCGATCTGATCGTGGTCTCGAGCTGGCTGAGCATCACGATCACGATGTTCGCGATCGTGATCGTGATGAACGCGGTGAACTTCATCGACGGACTCGACGGTCTCGTGGCCGGCGTCTGCCTGATCTCGAACGGCGTGTTCTTCGCGTACTCCTACATCTTCACGCGCGACTCCGGCGCCTCCAGCTACTTCAACCTGTCGACGTTCCTCGCCGCCGCGCTGATCGGGGCCTGCCTGGGCTTCCTGCCGCTGAACTGGAGCCCGGCGAAGCTCTTCATGGGCGACTCCGGAGCCCTCGTGGTGGGTCTGCTCATGGCGACGTCGGCGATCGCGATCACCGGGCAGATGGACCCCTCGGCCCTCGACCCCGAGCGGCTCGGACGCTCGCAGCTGGTCGGTGCGTTCCTGCCCATCCTGCTGCCGCTGCTGGTGGTGCTCCTTCCCCTGCTCGACTTCGGGCTCGCCGTGCTGCGACGCATGAGCGCCGGCCGTTCGCCGTTCTCGCCCGATCGCAAGCACCTGCATCACCGGATGCTCGATCTCGGACACCGTGACCGCGACGCGGTCCTGATCTTCTATGCATGGACGGCGGTCATCTCGCTGGCCGTCCTGCTGATGTACGTCGGCGCGCGGGAGGACTGGCCCGGTCAGTACCTGCCCGGCGTCGGCTTCGGCATCGTGGGCATCGCCGCCTGCCTCGTCGTGACCCTGAGCCCCACCCGCCGCAGGAAGCGTGCAGCGGCCGCCGAACCCGACCAGACCCCCGTGGAGCCCCGATGAGCCCGAGCCCTGTTTCCAGCACCCCGATCCTGCGACGGACCCTGATCTGGTCGGCTGTGGCGACCGGGGTTCTCGCCGTCGTCGCGGCCGGCATCGGCTACATCGTCGCTCAGGGCGAGGGTCTGGTCAGCGGCCTGCTCGGCGTCCTGTTGGCGGCGCTCTTCCTCGCGATCACCGGCATCAGCATCCTGATCGCCAACCGCTGGTACGGCGATCCGATCTACGTGCAGCTCTTCTTCGCCATCGTCCTCGGCGGCTGGCTGCTCAAGCTCGGGCTCTTCGTCGTCGCGATGATCCTGCTCGCCGGGCAGCCGTGGCTGCATCCGATGGTGTTCTTCCTCTCCATCGTGGCCGGCGTGCTGATGTCGCTGGCGATCGACGTCATCGTCCTCACCCGTATGCGCCTGCCCCACGTCAGCGACACGAGCCTGCCGACCGAGGTCCCCGAGGACCGTGCACCGGGCCGTGCGAACGAGATCGGCGACGGACCGGAGCCGGCCGAGGGCGGCCCGCGGTCTTAGGGCACCCTCAGATTCTGATACTGTTGAAACGTGCCCGCCGCTCGCCCGCGAGCGCTTGCGCTGTGTAGCACACCGACCATCGTCGCCCCGGTTTAGACCGGTGCCCCGAAGCTGGAGCCCGCGCTGTTTAATCTTGCTGCGACCCTGACCCCCCGACTTGCCTCCGACGGCGAGTTCCACGGCCCTTCGATTGACGATTTCTTCCCGGAGATCCTCTTCAACGTCGGCCCGATCCCCGTGAACCGGATCCATCTGGTCCAGTTGCTCGCGGTGATCGCCGTGGTCCTGATCCTCTGGCTCGGCACGCGTCGGATGAAGGTCGTCCCCGGACGATTCCAGAGCCTGGTCGAGATGGGGCTCGGCTTCGTCCGCACCAACGTCGCCCACGACATGCTGGGTCGCAAGGACGGCGATCGCTTCCTGCCGATCCTCACGACGATCTTCTTCATGGTGCTGTTCATGAACATCACCGGGATCATCCCCTTCCTGAACATGCCGGGAACGGCGATCGTGGCGGTGCCGCTCACCCTCGCGGTGGTCAGCTACGTGACCTTCATCTACGCCGGCATCAAGCGACACGGATTCAAGTTCTTCAAGAACTCGCTCTTCCCGCAGGGTGTGCCGGTGGCCGCCATGCCGATCGTCGCGATCATCGAGCTCATCTCGACCTTCATCCTCCGCCCCGTCACTCTGACGCTGCGTCTTCTCATGAACCTCGTCGTGGGGCACATGATCCTGGTCCTCGCGTTCTCCGCGACCCAGTTCTTCTTCTTCACCGCAGGCGGCGGCTGGGCCGCGCTCGGTGTCGGAACCCTCGCCTTCGGCGGCGCCTTCACTCTCTTCGAGATTCTGGTCGCCGTCCTCCAGGCATACGTCTTCACCGTCCTCACCGCGGTCTACATCCAGCTCGCGGTCGCAGAAGAGCACTGAGCGGGCAGGCATCAGCCTTCCCACCCAACGAAAGGAAAAACCCGTGGACGCTACTACGGTTCTCGCTGAAATCAACGGTCACATCGGAGCGGTCGGCTACGGCCTCGCAGCCATCGGCCCGGCCATCGGCGTCGGCATCGTCGTCGGCAAGACCATCGAGGGCGTCGCCCGTCAGCCCGAGCTGGCCGGCCGTCTCCAGGTCCTCATGTGGATCGGTATCGCCTTCACCGAGGCGCTCGCGTTCGTCGGCATCGCCGTCGCATTCATCCCGTTCCCCGCGTAATTCTCACCGACTTCAGAAGGAGACAGGATGCTGAACGCTCTTGTCACGAACCTCGCAGCTGAGGGGGAGCCGAACAACCCCCTCATCCCTGCGTGGTACGACATCATCTGGTCGGGCGTGTGGTTCATCGTCATCCTGATCGTCGTCTGGAAGGTCGCCCTTCCCCGGCTGACGAAGATGCTCGACGAGCGCTCCGCCGCCATCGAGGGCAACATCGCGAAGGCCGACGAGGCCCAGAAGCAGGCCGAGGCGGCTCTCGAGGAGTACACGCGTCAGCTCGCTGAGGCGCGCACCGAGGCCGGCGAGATCCGCGAAGCCGCCCGTGAGGACGGCAAGAAGATCGTCGCCGAGGCGAAGGACACCGCGACCGCCGAGGCTGCTCGCATCACCGCCACCGCGCACACGCAGATCGAGGCGGAGCGTCAGACCGCTCTCGTCTCGCTGCGCAGCGAGGTCGGATCGCTCGCTCTCGACCTCGCCGGTGGCGTCGTCGGCGAGACGCTCTCCGACGATGCTCGTGCGACGGCTGTCGTCGATCGCTTCCTCGCCGACCTCGAGGCATCCGAGAAGGCGGCTCAGTAATGGGCAGCGCGACCACTCAGGCACTCGCGGCATCCATCCAGACGCTTGCCGCAGCGAAGGACGTCACTCTCGACACCGCGCGGGAGCTGCTCGCTGCCGCACGTGCCGTGAGCGAGTCGTCTCAGCTGAGCGGCGCGCTTGCTGATCCCTCCGCACCCGCCGCGGCACGGCAGAACGTCGTCGCCGCGGTGTTCGGCGGGTTCTCCACGGGTACTCAGGATGTTCTGAAGACCGCCGTGGCGGAACGCTGGTCGAACGCCGGCGAGCTGGTGGACGGTATCGAGGAGCTCGCGATCCGCGCTGCCGCGATCGCCGATCCGGATGCGGACATCGAGGGAGAGCTCTTCGGGTTCTCCCGCGTGATCGCAGCCAATCCCGAGCTCGAGCTCGCGCTGGGCAGCCGCCTCGGCGGAGAAGACGCCAAGGGTGCGCTCGTCGAGCGCCTCCTGGCCGAAGGCTCCACGAGCGCTGCGGCATCGCTGATCATCACGTCGCTCGTGCGCCAGCCGCGCGAACGTCGTGTGCGGCGCCTGCTGAACCGGGCGATGAGCATCGTCTCCAGCCAGCGCGGTCGCGTGGTGGCCACGGTGCACACCGCCGCTGCACTGAGCGATGCGCAGCGAGCACGTCTCAGCGATTCGCTCTCGCGTCGCTACGACGGTCAGGTGTCTCTCAACGTCGTCATCGACCCTGCCGTGGTCGGAGGTCTGCGTGTGCAGATCGCCGATGACGTCATCGACGGCAGCATCTCCGCACGACTCGCAGACCTTCGCCAGAAGCTCGCGGGCTAACACGACTTCGCGCGGGGAACCGCGCACCCAGATACAAAGGGAAGACAATGGCAGAACTATCGATCAGCCCCGACGTCATCCGTGACGCGCTGAAGGACTTCGCCGCAGCATACGAGCCCTCCGGGGCTGGGGCGACCGAGGTCGGCACCGTCATCGACGCCGCAGACGGCATCGCGCACGTCGAGGGACTGCCCGGCGTCATGGCGAACGAGCTCGTGATCTTCGCGGACGGCACCAAGGGGCTCGCGCAGAGCCTGAACGAGCACGAGATCGGCGTCGTCGTCCTCGGCGACTTCACCGGTGTCGAAGCAGGTCAGGAAGTCACCCGCACGGGCGAGGTCCTCTCGGTTCCGGTCGGCGACGGCTACCTCGGCCGCGTGGTCGACCCGCTCGGCAACCCGATCGACGGCCTCGGCGCGATCGCCACCGAGGGCGTCCGTGCCCTCGAGCTGCAGGCCCCCGGCGTCATGCAGCGCAAGTCGGTGCACGAGCCGATGCAGACCGGCATCAAGGCCATCGACGCGATGATCCCGGTCGGTCGCGGCCAGCGTCAGCTCATCATCGGCGACCGCCAGACCGGTAAGACGGCGATCGCGATCGACACGATCATCAACCAGAAGGCGAACTGGGAGTCCGGCGACGTCAACAAGCAGGTCCGCTGCATCTACGTCGCCATCGGCCAGAAGGGCTCGACCATCGCTTCGGTGAAGGGCGCGCTCGAAGAGGCCGGCGCCCTGGAGTACACCACGATCGTGGCTGCTCCGGCGTCCGACCCCGCCGGCTTCAAGTACCTGGCTCCCTACACGGGTTCCGCCATCGGTCAGCACTGGATGTACGGCGGCAAGCACGTCCTCATCATCTTCGATGACCTGTCGAAGCAGGCCGAGGCCTACCGTGCCGTCTCCCTGCTCCTGCGTCGCCCGCCGGGCCGCGAGGCATATCCCGGTGACGTCTTCTACCTGCACTCGCGTCTGCTCGAGCGTTGCGCGAAGCTGTCCGACGAGCTCGGCGCCGGTTCCATGACGGGTCTCCCGATCATCGAGACCAAGGCCAACGACGTCTCGGCCTACATCCCGACCAACGTGATCTCGATCACCGACGGCCAGATCTTCCTCCAGTCCGACCTCTTCAACGCCAACCAGCGTCCGGCGGTCGACGTGGGTATCTCGGTCTCGCGAGTCGGTGGTGACGCGCAGGTCAAGTCCATCAAGAAGGTCTCCGGAACGTTGAAGCTGGAGCTCGCGCAGTACCGCTCGCTCGAGGCGTTCGCGATGTTCGCATCCGACCTCGACGCGGCCTCGCGTCGTCAGCTCTCCCGCGGTGCGCGTCTGACCGAGCTGCTCAAGCAGCCGCAGTACTCGCCGTACCCCGTCGAGGAGCAGGTCGTCTCGATCTGGGCCGGCACGAACGGCAAGCTCGACACCATCGAGGTCGAAGACGTCCTGCGCTTCGAGCGCGAGCTCCTGGACTACCTGCGTCGCAACACCTCGGTTCTCGACACGCTGCGCGACACCAACGTCCTCGACGACGCCACTGTCGCAGAGCTCGAGAAGCAGACGGATGCCTTCGTCCTGGAGTTCCAGGGCGGCAAGGGCCACGCCATCGGCGCCCCTGGTCACGAGGAGCACGCTGCAGCCGAGGCTGAAGACGTCAACCAGGAGAAGATCGTCAAGGGTCGTCGCGCGTAACCGCGTGAGGTACTGACATATGGGCGCTCAACTCAGGGTCTACAAGCAGAAGATCTCTTCTGCTCAGACGACCAAGAAGATCACGAAGGCGATGGAACTCATCGCGGCTTCGCGCATCCAGAAGGCGATGGCACGCGTCAAGGCGTCCACCCCCTTCGCGCGTGCCGTGACGAGAGCCGTGTCCGCCGTCGCGACGCACTCGAACGTGGATCACCCGCTGACCCGCGAGTCCGAGAACATCACCCGCTCCGCGGTCGTGATCTTCTCCTCGGACCGCGGCCTCGCCGGAGCCTTCAACTCGCAGATCCTCCGTGAGGGTCTCGAGGTGGCTGAGCTCCTGCGTGAGCAGGGCAAGGAGCCGGTCTTCTACCTCATCGGCCGCAAGGCCGTCGGATACTTCCAGTTCCGACGCCTCGCTGCCGCTGCGGAGTGGACCGGAGACACCGACACCCCGTCGTTCCACACCGCCGAGGAGATCTCCGCGACGCTGCTCGATGCTTTCTCCCGCGGGGGCGAGGGCGGCGGCGTCGACGAGATCCACCTCGTGTACAACCGTTTCGTCAGCATGATGACGCAGTCGCCCGAGTCGGTGCGTCTGCTCCCGCTGGAGATCACGGAAGCCGATGAGTCGGAAGCCGGTAATACCGTCTACCCGCTGTACGAGTTCGAGCCGGACGCCGAGACCGTTCTCGACGCGATCCTGCCGGTGTACATCCAGAGCCGCGTCTTCAACGCCCTCCTGCAGTCCTCTGCCGCCAAGCAGGCGGCGACGCAGAAGGCGATGAAGTCGGCCAGCGACAACGCCGACAAGCTCATCACCGACTACACCCGCCTGCGCAACAACGCGCGTCAGGCGGAGATCACGCAGCAGATCGCCGAGATCGTCGGCGGCGCCGACGCTCTCTCGAGCAAATAGACCATCAGGAAAGAGACGAAAATGACCCTCACCGCTCCGGCTGACCAGCCGGCGACCGCGGTCGTCGGGCGCGTCGCACGCGTCAACGGTCCGGTTGTCGACATCGAGTTCCCGCACGACTCGATCCCCGACATCTACAACGCTCTCAAGACGTCGATCACGGTCGACGAAGAGACCACCGAGATCACGCTCGAGGTCGCTCAGCACCTCGGCGACGACCTCGTCCGCGCCATCGCCCTGAACCCGACCGACGGCATCGTCCGCGGCCAGGAGGTCCGCGACACCGGTGAGGCCATCTCGGTCCCCGTCGGCGACGTGACCAAGGGCAAGGTGTTCAACGTCATCGGCGAGGTGCTCAACCTCGAGCCCGGCGAGACGATCGAGGTCACCGAGCGCTGGCCCATCCACCGCAAGGCGCCGAACTTCGACCAGCTCGAGTCCAAGACTCAGATGTTCGAGACCGGCATCAAGTCGATCGACCTCCTCACCCCGTACGTGCTGGGTGGAAAGATCGGTCTGTTCGGTGGCGCCGGTGTCGGCAAGACCGTCCTCATCCAGGAGATGATCCAGCGCGTCGCGCAGGACCACGGTGGTGTGTCGGTGTTCGCCGGTGTCGGTGAGCGCACCCGTGAGGGCAACGACCTCATCCACGAGATGGAGGAGGCGGGCGTCTTCGACAAGACCGCGCTCGTGTTCGGCCAGATGGACGAGCCGCCGGGAACGCGTCTGCGCGTCGCCCTCTCGGCTCTGACGATGGCGGAGTACTTCCGTGACGTGCAGAAGCAGGACGTGCTGCTCTTCATCGACAACATCTTCCGCTTCACGCAGGCCGGTTCCGAGGTCTCCACGCTGCTGGGCCGCATGCCCTCCGCCGTGGGCTACCAGCCGAACCTCGCCGACGAGATGGGTGTGCTCCAGGAGCGCATCACGTCGACGCGTGGTCACTCGATCACGTCGCTGCAGGCGATCTACGTGCCGGCCGATGACTACACCGACCCGGCCCCGGCGACCACCTTCGCCCACCTCGACGCGACGACCGAGCTCTCCCGTGAGATCGCCTCGAAGGGTCTGTACCCGGCCATCGACCCGCTGACCTCGACGTCGCGCATCATGGACCCCCGCTACTTGGGCGAGGACCACTACCGCGTCGCGACGACGGTCAAGCAGATCCTCCAGAAGAACAAGGAACTGCAGGAGATCATCGCGATCCTCGGTGTCGACGAGCTCTCCGAAGAGGACAAGATCGTCGTGTCGCGTGCACGTCGCATCCAGCAGTTCCTCTCGCAGAACACCTACATGGCGAAGAAGTTCACCGGTGTCGAGGGCTCGACCGTTCCGCTGAAGGAGACCATCGAGTCGTTCGATGCGATCACCCGGGGTGACTTCGACCACGTCGCCGAGCAGGCCTTCTTCAACGTCGGTGGCATCTCCGACGTCGAAGAGCAGTGGGCGAAGATCCAGAAGGAGAACGGCTGACCATGGCATTGCATGTCAGCCTCGTCTCCGCGGATGCGGAGGTCTGGACGGGAGAGGCGAGCCTCGTGGTCGCCAAGACCGTCGAGGGTGAGATCGGCTTCATGACCGGCCACGAGCCGGTCCTGGCCATCCTCGCCGAAGGCCAGGTCCGGATCACGCAGTCCGATGGCACCAAGGTGCTGGCCAACGCTCAGGACGGGTTCCTCTCCATGGAGGGTGACACCCTGACGATCGTCGCCGGCAACGCGGCTCTCATCGCCTAGCGACAACCGTTTCGACACGTCCGCCTCGGTACCCGTTCGGGTCCCGGGGCGGACGCGTCTGCATCCACAGAGGTTTCATGAAGATCCTGCTCCCTCCGTCGGAGACCAAGCGCGAGGGCGGTGACGGTCCGCCGCTCGATCTCGATGCCCTCGCACTGCCGGCGCTCGGATCGCACCGGTCTGCTGTCCTCGACGCGCTGGTCGATCTCGCGGCTGACGAGTCCGCCGCCAGACGCGTCCTCAAGTTGAGCGACCGACAGACCGGCGATATCGCCCACAACAGGAGACTGCGGACGTCGCCGACGATGCCGGCCGTAGACCGCTACACGGGGGTCCTGTTCGATGCGCTCGACGCGCGGACGCTCCCGGCTGCGTCTCGTCGCTGGTTGGCGACGCACGTCTGGATCCACAGCGCCCCGTTGGGACCGGTCGGGGCTCTCGATCCGCTCCCCGCATATCGGCTGGCGGCAGGCACCTCGCTCCCCGGTCTTCCTGCGCTCAGACGCCACTGGAGCGCCGCGACCACTTCCGCCCTCGCCGACGCCGCACCGTCATTCGTTCTCGACCTGCGCAGCGAGGCCTACGTCGCCCTCGGCCCGGTTCCCGCGACCGTTCCATCCGTGTACGTGCGGGTGGTGACCGAACAGGGGAGGGCGCTGAACCACTTCAACAAGAAGTCCAAGGGGCTCCTCGTCCGTGCTTTGGCCCAGGACAAGCCACGTACGGGTACTCTCCGAGGCTTCCGGTCGTGGGCGCAGGCGCACGGGATCGTGTTCCGTGACGGCGAACACTCCGGCGTCGTGGAGCTCGTCGTCACCGAATAGCGCCCGGTTCGGCGCGCCTCATGTCGCCCGCGCGGCTCATTGCCGGGGGTATTGCACACCGATATGGTGGTGTCGCGGCGTGAATCGCGTCCGTTCATTCAGATCCGGAGGGGATCATGGACTCCTACTACGACTCGGGATACCTTGCCGCGATAGCCGGCATCGTCATCTTCAGCATCATCATCGGGCTCGCGGGATACGTCCTGGGGTCGCTCTTCTACATGAAGATCTTCCAGAAGGCCGGTGTGCAGGGTGCCTGGCGCGCCTGGGTGCCGGTGTACAACGTGATGATCTTCTTCAAGCTGGGTGATCTGAGCCCCTGGCTCGTGCTCTACGGCATCGCCGGCACTGCCCTGCTGGGCTGGATCGGAGTCGGCTACGTCTTCTCGGTCGCACTCGCCGTCCTCTCCGCCATCGCGGCGTGGCGAGTCGGGCTCAAGCTCCAGAAGGATGCGGTCTGGGTCATCCTCTACGTCTTCCTGAGCATCGTCTGGCTCGGCATCAACGCCTTCGACAAGTCCCGCTGGAACCCGAACATCCAGCCGGCCTCCTGGGCGGGCAACGGATTCCTCGGTGACCGCACGGTGTGGGACGGCATCCCCGCTCAGCCTTCGGCCGCTGCGCCGCAGGCGGGGTACGGCGCTCCTCAGGGCTACGCTCCTCCGGCGCCGCAGGGCTACGCACCACCGGCACAGCCCGGCTATGCTCCGCCCGCGCAGCCTGGCTACGCACCGCCCGCAGGCCCCGCGGCCCCCGCGACCGGCGCCCCGGTTCCCCCGGTTCCGCCGACCACCCCGCCGGCACCTCCGGCCACGCCGCCCGCGCCTCCGACGGCGCCTCCGGCTGCACCGCCGACCACGCCTCCCGCGCCTCCGGCACCGCCGAGCGACCCGACGCAGCCGCCGGCCTGACCATCTGAGACAGGGCTCCCGACCTCGGTCGGGAGCCCTGTGGCGTTCCCGGGTGGTCCTCGATCCGGAGCGGCCGCTAACGTGGAAGCCATGGTCTTGTCGCAGCGCCGCGTCGGCGCGTCCGGTCTTCTCGTCTCGTCCACAGGCCTCGGCTGCAACAACTTCGGACGCGCGGGAACCGCGACCGAGTCCCTCGCCGGAACGCGCGAGGTGATCGACGCCGCCCTCGCCAACGGGATCACCTTCTTCGACACCGCCGACATGTACGGAGCGGTCGCCGGTGCCAGCGAGGCGTTGATGGGGGAAGCGCTGGAGGGACGGCGCGACAGCGTCGTGCTGGCGACGAAGTTCGGGCAGGAGCGTGACATGGGGTACGCGTTCCCGGCGGCCCGCGGGTCGCGTCGATATGTCCGTCGCGCCGTCGAGGAGTCGCTGCGGCGACTGCGCACCGACTGGATCGACCTGTATCAGCTGCACCTGCCCGACCCCGAGACGCCGATCACCGAGACGACGGACGCGCTCGACGAGCTCGTGCGCGAAGGCAAGATCCGCTACTACGGCCACTCGAACTTCACCGGGTGGCAGGTGGCGGAAGCCGAGCTCACCACGCGCGCACGTTCGACCGGTCGTTTCGTGTCTGCGCAGAATCACTACTCCCTCCTTTCACGGGCCGCGGAGCGTGAGGTGCTTCCTGCGGTGGAACGCTTCCACTTGGGCTTCTTCCCCTACTTTCCGTTGCACAACGGGCTGCTCACGGGGAAGTTCACCCGCGATGGAGGTCCGTCGTCGAGCCGGATCATGTCCGAGCGCCGCCACCTGTGGGAGAGGGCGCCCTGGGATGCGCTCGACGCGTTCCGAGATTTCTGCGACGACCGAGGCATCACCATGGTGCAGGCGGCGTTTGGCTGGCTTCTCGCGCGGCCCGCGGTGTCGAGCGTCATCGCCGGTGCCACGTCTGTGGCGCAGGTGGAGGCGAATGCCGCCGCGGGGGATGCGTGGCGTCCGGATGCCGCCGACCTCGAGATCATCGACGGACTTTTCCCGCTGCCCGCCGATCCGGCGGCCTGAGTGTGATCATGGGACAGGGGAGTTCTACTACGATGTGTGAGTATCCTGCGGACGCCCGACCCGTCGCAGGTCCATCGGAGGCAGCACGTGGCTGAGACGAAGACGCATCGCGTCACGGTTGCGCAGCGCCCTCTGCTGCTGTCCTGGGCGGGGGTCACCGACCTGGGTCGGCGACGCGAGACGAATCAGGACGCCTTTCTCGCAGAGTTCCCGCTGTTCATCGTCGCCGACGGCATGGGTGGTCACGCGGGCGGCGAGATCGCGAGTCGCAGCACGGTCGAGCGGCTGCAGGCCGTCGTATCCTCGGGCGAGGTGAGCGGCCCGTCGATCGAGAAGGCTCTCGAGCTGGCCGTAGGAGACATCGCGGATCACCCGGAGACGACCGACGAGGGCACGGGGACGACACTCACCGGTGTCTACTTCCACACCGAGGGCGAAGACGCGCAGTGGGTGGCGCTGAACATCGGCGATTCGCGGGTCTACCTGCTCCGGGATGAGCGCCTCGTGCAGGTGACGACCGATCATTCGGTGGTCCAGGAACTGATCACGGCGGGCAAGCTCAGCCCCGAGGAGGCCGAAGGGCATCCGTACAGCAACGTGATCACCCGCGCGGTCGGCGCGAGCGAGTTGACCGCGCCCGACTACGTCACGATCGACGTGCGACCGGGCGACCGGTTCGTCATCTGCTCCGACGGGCTCACGAAGGAGCTCACCGACTACGGCATCCAGCACTTCCTCCGGGAGAACAGCGATCCGAGCGACGGTGTGGATGCGATGTTGGCTGCGGCGCTCGAGAACGGGGGCCGCGACAACGTGACTCTCATCATCGTCCAGGTCTCGGACGAAGACGACTCATCCTCCCCAGACGAAGACACCGCGAAATAGCGGTTCGGCGCTGTGGACAGCGCCGGATCACCGCACGCGTTGCGATCCACTGGATGGATGGAATCCCTTCCCATCGTGCTCCCGACGGCCCCTGCCCCGTCGCGCCGTGCTCCTCTGCCGATCCTCGCGCCGGTCGTTCCTGTGCTCGGCGGAGTCGTGCTGTGGCTGGTGACCGGCTCGGCGTTCGCGCTCTGCTTCGCGGCTCTGGGGCCCCTGATGATGGGGGCCTCGCTGCTGGATGCGGCTCGTGCCCGGCGTCGCGAGCGCCGCGACGGCGATGCGCGGGCCGAGCGGGAGTGGGCGTTCGCCGAGGCCGAGTTGAGGCGTCGGCACGGTGACGAGCGGACGGCGCTGCGGCTTCGGCACCCTGACGCGGCTGCGTGTCTCGCGCAACCGCCGCTGCGAAGCGCGGAGCCGCCCGCATCGGCGACGCCTGTGGTCGTCGGCGCCGGAAGCATCTCGAGCAGCGTCCGCTGCAGCGGTGGCGATGATCGACGAGGGAGAGAATTCCGAGAGCGATGCTCCGTCCTCGATGCGGCTCCGGTCGTGGTGCCGCTCGGCGGTGGAATCTGCCTGCGGGGAGCGCAACCGCTGATCGCCGCCGCTGCACGAGCACTGGTCATCCAGCTCGGTATGCGCTTCAGCCCGGCGCAGCTGTCGTTGCGGGGACGGGCCTCGATGCGTGCGGCGTGGGGCGGCGCCGCATGCGGCGCGCGGAGGTCGAGGCAGGTTCGTCCTCGCGATCGACTCGAGCGAGATGGCGCGCACGGAGGCGGATGCCGTGATCTGGCTCGCGCCCGCTGACGCGGAGGTTCCGGAGGGCGTCACAACGGTGATCGACATCATCGAACCGTGCAGGGCGCGTCTGCGCACGCTGCACGACGCGACCGAGATCGCCGTCGAGTGTCTCTCCTTCGCGCAGACGGGAGCGATCGTGGAAGACCTCGCCGTGTCGGAGGATGCCGCCGATGTCCTCCCCGACGCCGTGTCGCTGGACGAGCTGGAGCAGCCGGACCCGAGGAGCGGCTTGAGCGCGGCGATCGGACGAAGCGCACGTGGGCAGGTCGTGCTCGACATCGTGGAGGACGGACCGCACGCGATCGTGACGGGCACGACCGGCACAGGTAAGAGCGAACTGCTGGTCAGCTGGGTCACGGCCATCGCCGCACGCAATGGACCAGACAGGGTCGTCTTCGTCCTGGCCGACTTCAAGGGCGGCACGACATTCGAGCCGCTGCGCGGTCTGAGGCAGGTCGCCGCCGTCATCACCGATCTCGACGAGGAAGGCGCACGGCGCGGGGTCTCCAGCCTCACCGCAGAGCTGCGACGTCGTGAGAGCGTCCTCACCGCGGCCGGCGCGCGAGACGTGGGCGAAGTCGACATGCCTCGACTGGTGATCGTCGTCGATGAGTTCGCCGCGCTGCTCTCGGAACACCCCGACCTGGGAGCGGTGTTCACCGATGTCGCGGCTCGGGGCCGTGCGCTCGGCATGCATCTGATCCTCGGCACCCAGCGGGCAGCGGGCGTCGTGCGGGATGCGCTGGCTGCCAACTGCCCCCTCCGCATCAGCCTTCGTGTCGGCGATCCCAGCGACAGTCGCCTCATGATCGGATCGGAGGCGGCTTCCGCGCTCCCCGGCGGCGCGGACTCGCGCGGACTGGCGCTCGTGCGGCGACCGGTCGACACCGAGCCCGTCGCGATGCGTGTGGCATTGACGGGTGCTGCCGACCTTCGCACTGCGGAACAGCGTTGGGCGACGGAGGCGCCCCCGCGCAGTCCCTGGCTCGCTGCCCTTCCCGCGTGCGTGCCCCTCACCGACCTGGTCGTCTCCGACGCAGCCGGGGCGGAGACCCTTGTGCTCGGGCGTTCCGACGACCCCGCGCATCAGGCCCAGCCTGCCGTGACCCTGCGCTGCGGGGAAGAGAGGGGAGTGCTGTTCCTCGGTATGCCGGGGTCTGGGCGTACGGCGGCTCTGCGTGCTCTGGCAGCGCAACGCGCGGATGCGAGATGGGTGCCGAGAGACCCGGAAGAGGCATGGGACCTCACCGTCGGGTGGGCGACCGGGAGCCGACGCGCTCCGTCGTTGGTGCTCTCAGACGACATGGATGCGCTCATCTCCCGGCTGCCGCCAGAGTACGCACAGCAGTTCGCACAGTACTGGGAAATGCTCCTGCGGAACGGGGAAGGAACGACGTTCGCGGTGACGGCGGCCAGGGCGTCAGGGACTCTGGGAAGGGTGCTCGACCTGATTCCGCAGCGGGCGCTGCTGAGGATGCCGACGCGCGTCGACCATCTCGCCGCCGGCGGAGACGCCTCGTCCTTCGTGCATGATCGCGTGCCGGGGCGCGCGAGAATCGGTGATCGCGAGGTGCAAGTGGCCTGGGTGCCCGAGGATCCCGACGGCTCTGACGGCCCCGACAGCCGCGACGAAGAGGCGACCGCGGCGGCGTGGACCCCGTCCTACGCGGTGACGGGCGTCGTCACTGCCGGCGCTCGATCCGTCGCGGCTCGGTTGCGCAAGGCGCATCCGTCCTTCGAGGTGATCGTCGCGGGGACGGAAGCCGTCGAACCGGAGCGCCCCTGCCTCGTCGTGGGAGACGGGGAGACCTGGCAGCGCAACTGGTCTTCCTGGCAGCGCATCCGCGCAGACGGCGAGATCGTGATCCGCGCGGAACAATCCGTAGACCTCCGGCAGCTTGCCGGTGTACGCGAACTTCCGCCCTATGCGCGTCCCCATGCAGGTCGAGCCTGGGCGATCGTCGGCGCGGGTTCGCCCCGACGGGTCATCATCCCGGAGCTGATGCCCCGATGATCGAGACCGAGGGGCGGAAGACGTCGAGGGGACGGTGGCGTCAGATCCCGGTCGCCGGTCGGATGACGCCGACTTCGGCACCTCCGCCGCTGATTGTGAGAGGGAGCGCTTCGCGGAGAGCCGACACATCGGAGTCGCTCAACCCGCCCGCGCGTGCGAGGAGAGTGGCGGCGACGATCGTGGATGCGCGGGTGGCGCCGTCGAGCATCTTCAACGCCACGGTCGTTCCGTTCGGAGCGACCATCACCATGACGCCCTCGGCGCCGTGCTTGGCGAAGACTCCGAGCTTCTCGATGGCGACGGTGTCGGGGCGGCCGGGCCCCTCGATGGTCCACGGGTGCTCGCGCACGGCACGCACCAGGGAACCCGCGACGCGATGGAGTGCGAACGGCGAACGGTCAGACGCCGTGCCGACGCGGTGCAGTGCACGTGCCAGGCCGGTGAGAGTCATCGCGAACACCGGGGCGCCGCAGCCGTCTATCGCGGTGTGCGCGACCTTCTCTCCGTGAGCCGCTCGACGACCTCGCGGATGTGGGCCTGAAGCGGATGCGCGGGGTCGAGGTATCCATCGGTCGGCCACCCGGTCGCGACGCACGCCCGCAGCATTGCGGCGTGCTTCCCCGAGCAGTTCATCCGTACGCGACTCGGCTCTCCGTGCTCGCGGACGAGATCATCGCGTGTCGAGGAGTCGCTCGGCCACGACGCAGGACACCCGAGGGCGTCCTCGGTCAGCCCGCCCTCCGTCAGGATGTCCCGCACGACGGCGGCATGCCGGTCGGTGCCGACGTGGCTCGCCGTGGAGATCGCGAGCTGCTCGCCTTCGAGGACCGCGCCGGCCGTGATGCACGCGATCGCCTGGAGGGGCTTGAGGCTCGAGCGCGGCAGGATCAGAGCGTCGGTGTTGCCGTGGCGGGCCACGATCTCTCCCTCGGACGAGAGGACCACGGCAGCACCGGCGTGACGGGATTCGATGAAACCGCTCCGCTCGACGACGGCGAGTTCCACGGAATCCTGAACGGTGAGAGTCTCCAGCACCCGTCAACTCTAGCGTCGGGCGTCCGATGGCTCACCTCGGGCCCGTCGCCCCTGGCAGACTGTCGTCATGGCAGAGTCGACCCCCCGCGCCCTCGGCGAACATCACTATGCGCTCACCTCCGTGTGGACCGGCAACACGGGTGCCGGCACGAGCGGCTACCGCGACTACCGTCGCGACGTGACGATCGAGGTAGCAGGCAAGCCCGAGCTCCTGGCCTCGGCAGACAAGCCGTTCCGCGGAGATCCGTCGCGGTGGAATCCCGAGGACCTCCTGCTCGCCTCGCTCTCGGAGTGCCACCTGCTGTCCTATCTGCACGCGTGCGTCACCGCGGGCGTCGTCGTGGTGTCGTACCGTGACCACGCGAGCGGCATGATGCGCGAAGACGGCAAGGGCGGAGGGGCCTTCGTCGAGGTGATGCTGCGGCCCGAGGTGGTCGTCGCGGAGGCATCGATGATCGAGGCGGCAGAGCGCGCCCACGCGACGGCGAACGAGTGGTGCTTCATCGCGAACTCGATGAACTTCCCGGTGCACCACCAGGCGACGGTCAGCGCAGTCGGCTGAGTCCCGCGTCGGGTCAGCGACGTTCGTGGGGAGCGCCTGCTTGATCTTCTCGATCGTGCCCTGTGCCGGCGCCTCGTTGTAGGTGCCCGCGAGCTCCTGCCCGGACAGCCCGTGGATCGCGGCCATGATCTCATCGGTGGCGAGGCGGCGCGCGCGCCCGCTCGTCGCCGGTCCGTGCGGCGACAGGTCGAGGGCTCTCCGAAGCGGACCGTGATGCGCTCCTTGAGCGTGGGAACCTTGGCGCCCACCGGCATCACCGTGTCCGTGCCGATCAGCCCCACGGGGACGACGGGAGCGCCGGTCTGCAGCGCGAGGAACGCCACCCCGGTGCGGCCCTTGTACAGTCGCCCGTCCGTGGACCGCGTGCCCTCCGGATACAAGGCGACCGCGAGACCTTCGTCGAGCAGTTGGCGCTGCAGGTCGAGGGCATCCAATGCCGCCTGGCCCGCTCCGCGGCGAACCGGGATCGCACCGATCGACTCGAAGAACGTCTTGCTCATCCACCCCTTGAAGCCGGTGCCTTCGAAGTACGACGACTTGGCGAGGAAGTGAACCGGACGAGGCGCCGCGACCGGGATCGCGATCGAGTCGATGAAGGACAGGTGGTTGCTCGCGAAGATGACGGGTCCGGTCAGCGGGACGTTGTCCCGGCCCTCGATCCGCGGACGGTACACGGTCCTCGCGAGGGGAGTGATGAGGCTCCGCCCCAGGGTGTACGCGAGTCCGGCATGACGGGGCTTCGCAGTCCCGGTCGACGAGGATGCCTCTTCTGACGAGGGTTCGGGCTCGACGGACGGCGCAGAGGTCATCAGAGCAGGCTACTCCCGGATCCATGCCCTCGTGGGAATGAAGATTCGCGCCGCGCCTCCCAGCGAGGGCAAAGGGGTATGGGGGAGGATGGAGTGTCCCGCCCGCGATCCCGAGGTCTCACTGTGCGCAAGCGTCCGCTCATCGTCCTGTCCACCGTCGCCGCGGCGACCTTCCTGCTGGCGGGCTGCGCCGGAAGCTCCGCGCCGTCGAGTTCCGGCACGCCGAGCCCGTCCGCATCGAGTGCCTGCGCTCTGGACGCGCAGCCCGGTGCGACCTCTGATGCGGTGAAGGTCGAGGGTGAAGGGGCGGACACCAAGGTGACCGTCCCGGCCGATGCCGCATTCGCGGGCGTCGAGCGCACGGTGGTGTCGGAGGGCGATGGCGAAGAGGTCTACGTCAACGACCTGGTCTCGGTCGAGTACCAGATCGTCGACGCGACCACCAACGAGGTCGTCGACTCCTCAGCGCGGGGTGAGGACGGTCTCCTCCCCGTCCTCCTCGACACCAACCAGTCGTCCCTTTTCGTCGCGGCGCTCGAGTGCGAGCCCGTCGGCTCGCGAATCGTGCTGTCACTCCCCGGCAGTGCGTTGGGCGAGGGGCAGAACAACGTCGTCGTCTACGCCCAGGCCGTGGAGCACCTGCCCGAGGTGGCGACCGGTACCCCCGTCGACCCCACGCCGGGCATGCCGACCGTCGAACTCGACGACAAGGGTGCGCCGACAGTCACGATCCCCGACGGAGATGCGCCGGCCGAGACGAAGGTCGCCGTCCTCAAGCAGGGTGACGGGCCGACCGTCGGATCCGGCGACCTCGTCGTCGTGCAGTACCTCGGTGTCAAGTGGTCAGACGGCACGGAGTTCGACTCCAGCTGGAGCCGCGACGCCGCGCCCGCGCAGTTCCAGACCACGGGTGTCGTCGCGGGCTTCCAGAAGGCTCTGGAGGGGCAGAAGGTCGGCTCGCAGGTGGTCGTCGTGATGCCGCCGTCCGACGGCTACGGAGCGAGCGAAGGCCACGAACTCCAGAAGGAGAGCCTCGTGTTCGTGGTCGACATCCTGGCGACCACCGCCGTCCAGCAGTAAGAGGGCCGGGCCGGGCCGTGTCCTAGGCTGGCGTTATGCGTCGCGTCATCGTCCTCGGCTCCACCGGCTCCATCGGCACCCAGGCGCTGGACGTGATCCGCGCCAATCCTCGAAGGTTCGAACTTGTCGGCCTGGCCGCCGGCTCCAACGCCGCGATGCTGGCGGAGCAGGCGGCGCAGTTCCACGTCGAAGACACCGCGCTCGGCGCCGAAGAGGCCGAGCAGCTGGTCCGCGATGTGGACGCAGACGTGGTGCTCAACGCGATCACCGGCTCGATCGGTCTCGGCTCGACGCTCGCGGCGTTGAAGGCCGGGCGGACGCTGGCGCTCGCGAACAAGGAGTCGCTGATCGTCGGCGGTGACCTCGTGTTGGCCGCTGCGGCTCCCGATCAGATCGTTCCGGTCGACTCCGAGCACTCCGCTCTCGCGCAGGCTCTGCGTGCCGGCACCCACGCCGAGGTGCGACGCCTCGTCGTGACGGCGTCGGGTGGTCCCTTCCGCGGACGCAGCCGGGCGGACCTCGTCGACGTCACTCCCGCGGAGGCACTCGCGCACCCGACCTGGGACATGGGGCGCATGGTCACCACCAACTCCGCGACCCTGGTCAACAAGGGTCTCGAGGTCATCGAGGCGCACCTGCTCTTCGACGTGCCGTATGACGACATCGAGGTCGTCGTGCATCCCCAGTCGATCGTGCACTCCATGGTCGAGTTCATCGACGGGTCGACCATCGCCCAGGCATCGCCACCCGATATGAGGCTGCCGATCTCCTTGGGCCTGGACTGGCCGCATCGCGTCGGCGGGGTCGGACGGCCACTCGACTGGACCAGCGCGACCTCCTGGACCTTCGAGCCCCTCGACGGTGAGGCGTTCCCCTCCGTCGCACTCGCGAAAGCCGTCGGGCGTGCCGGGGCACCTTCCCCGCGGTCTACAACGCAGCCAACGAGCAGGCGGTCGACGCCTTCCACGAGGGCGATTGCCCTTCCTCGGCATCGTCGACACGATCGCTCGGGTGGTCGACGCCCACGAGGCGCCGGATGCACTGACGGTCGAGACGCTCGCCGCCGCCGAAGCCTGGGCGCGCACGACGGCCGATCGGATGATCGCGGCGCGTTGATCCACGCGCCGGGCGTGTGACGCGGCGACCACCGAGCGGTCAGTCCAGCACCGAGTGGTCAGTCCTCGTCGGGGTAGGGGACGGGCCACTGCGAGTCGGGGACAGGCCAGCCGGCGGCGCGCAGCGCTCTGCGCGCGAGCTCTCGCGCCGAGTACGGCGTGCGCATACCGCGGATGTCGCGGTAGTCCTGATGCCCCGGGCCAGCCCAGAGGATCGCGTCGCCGTCGCCGACCAGGCCGACGGCCGTGACGATGGCGTTCTCTGGAGGCGATGCCTCGTGGATCTCCGCATCCGGTCGTGCCTTGCGCGCGCCCTCGACGAGCGTCGCACGGATCGAAGCCGGGTCTTCGAAGCGCGGGTGGTGGTCGGTGACGACGAGGATGTCGCTTCCCTCCACCGCGGTGCGTGCCATGTCGAAGCGCTTGCTCGCGTCACGGTCGCCGTCCGCGCCGAACAGCATGAGCACCTTGCCCGGGGTGACGCGGCGGACGGCGGCGAGCGTCTTCTCGAACGCGTCGGGCGAGTGGCCGAAGTCGACGAAGACCGCCGGTCCCCGCTCGCCGGATACGAGCTGCGTGCGGCCGGGCAGGTAGGCGCGGATGCCGCCGTCACGGGTGAGCGCATCGACGATCCGCGTCCACTCGTAGCCGCCCTCGAGCAGCATCACGATCGCGAGTGCCGCGTTGGCGGCCATGTGAGGCCGATCACCGGCACCGTCGTCGTGAGCGATCCCTCCGGGCCGGTCATGGTGAAGGTCGTCCCGGCGGCGCGCTCGTCGTCGATCACGACGACCCAGTCGGCGGCGGAGGCCGATTCGGGGTCTGCTGCGATCGACGGCGTACCGACGGTAACGACGGGCACCTCGGCGCGATCGACGACGATCGCTCCGGATGGGGAGTCGAGGCAGATGACGCCGCGCTTCGCACGATCGGGGCGGAACAGCGGCAGCTTCGCCTCGAAGTACTCTTCCATGTCGGCGTAGTCGTCGAGGTGGTCGTGGCTCAGATTGGTGAAGCCCGCGACGTCGAAGCGGATCCCGTCGACCCGGTGGCGTGACAGCGCCTGCGCGCTGACCTCGACCGCGACGGCCTCGACCTCGCGCTCGCGCATCAGAGCCAGCAGCGCATGCATTTCTGAGGCCTCGGGCGTCGTCAGACGGGAGACGATGACCTCTCCGGCGATGTGCCGTTCGGCGGTGGACGAGAGCCCGGAGACGACGCCGATCTGGTCGAGGATCCCCGCAAGGAGATGGGAGACGCTGGTCTTGCCGTTGGTGCCCGTGGTCGCGAGCAGCAGGGGAGCGGGTCGTCTGCTCCGGTGCCGTACACCCAGGCGCTCAGGTCGCCGAGCACGCCGCGCGGATCATCGACCACGATGATCGGGAGTCCCGTGGGTTCCGCGATCAGCGCCCCCGGCTCATCGGTGATGACAGCGACGGCGCCCTTCTCCGCGGCTGTTCCGGCGAAGTCCGCGCCGTGGCGGTTGACGCCCTGGATCGCGACGAACGCTTCTCCTGGTCGGAGATCCGCCGTGGCGAGGGTGATCCCGGAGAGCGAGACCCCTTCGATGTCGCCGCGCACGGCGCGGGCGAAGCGGGAGGCGAGTTCGGACAGCTGACGCCGGGGCGGGTTCGCGGGGCGGAGCACGGGAGGCAGGCTCGGTTGTTGTTCAATCGACATGTCGCCTCCATGATCTCACGACGGCCTGCGGAACCTCTCTGCGGCACGACCCCTCGCGCGCCATCGTGCGACGCGCGAGGAGTCGCGAAGCCGTCAGGCGCGGCGTCGGTAGGCGAGCACCGCGACGACGAGTCCGGCGATCCCGGCCGCGAGTCCACCTGCGCCGAGGGCGACGGCCAGCGGATCGGCAGCGCCCGACGCGGCCGACGTCGCCTCGCCGGACTGCGCATCGTCGTGCTGGCCATGCGCGCCGGAGGCGTCCGCTGAGACGGACACGACCGGGGCGGGCGCGTCAAGGCTGTGCGGATCCTCGCCGTCCTCGGCCAGCTGGGTCCACTCGGTGGATCCTTCGACGCACTCCTGGACGACGGGGAAGGCGAGCGACTCCGGTGTGTTCTCATCCACCCCCACAGACATGCTCACCGCTCCGCGGAGCCCATTGGGAACCGGGGTGAGAGCGGTGTAGGTGACGGCGCTGACGAGGCCGTCATCGCCGCGCTCGACCTGGATGTTCCAATCGCCGTCCATGGTGGGAGCGACGGATGCGAGCCCGTCCGGCATCGTGATGCGCAGGGCGGTGGTGGGCGAGTCCTCGCAGCCGTGCGAGAACGAGAAGGTGAGAACGCCGTGATCTCCGACAGCGAGTTCGTCGGGGCTGACCCCGACGTGCGCTGAAGCCATCGACGGGAGGGCGACGGCGAGGATCGCGCCACCGAGGACCCCGGCGACGGAGAGGGCGGTGCGACGGGTACGGGTGTTACGGGACATGAGAAGACTCCAGTTGCTCGTTGTGCGGGCGCGCCGCGATGGCGCGTTCACGCGAAAAGGGACACCGCCAGGAAGGGGCGGCGGGCTGCGGTGCGACGGATCGAGGATCAGTCGCTGACGAGCGCAGGAGGGCCTCGACGCCGTACAGTCGCCGAGACTGCGGTGTCGAGAGGCCGGAGGAGCACCGAGCGCAGGCGCGGGGGCCGCGGGTGCTCCGCCGGAGCGGCGGCGACGGCACGACGGAACACCGCCTCGACCCAGCGGGCGACGGCACGGACGGTCGTCTCGCCGCGCCACACGAGGAGGACGGTCAATGCCGCGGCGACAGCATGAGCGAGCAGCATCGTCGCACCGGGCGCTGAGGCGGCCTCGGTCGATCCGAGTGCCGTGAGATCGATGACGTGCGTGTGACCGACGGTGGTGCGGGTCGAGGCGCCCGTCGGCGACCCGAGCCCCTGGAACAGGACGTGGAAGACGGTCTGCGACAGCACGACCGCGACCGCGACGCGGACCCGTGACCGGCGCAGACCCACCAGCACGGCGGAGAGCGGGGTGAGGAGTGTCGCGACGGCGAGGATCAACAGCGGGTGCGGAGCAGCACCCCCACCGAGCGTGTGCGATACCGCCGCGAGCAGTGTCGCGACCGTGGAGACGACGGCAGCGCGCACGAGTCGCAGTTGCCGGGCATTCACGCTGACAGCCTAGCCGCGCCGACAGCGCCGGGCAGATTCCTAGCTGGGGGCAGTAGCGTTGGCACGTGGAATTCCTGCTCTATCTGGGCGGCATCCTCTTCATGCTGATCGGCCTCGGGCTCTCGATCGGTCTGCACGAGGTCGGCCATCTCGTCCCCGCGAAGCTCTTCGGCGTGCGCGTCGGCCAGTACATGATCGGGTTCGGGCCCCGCCTGTGGTCGAAGCGCATCGGTGAGACCGAGTACGGGTTCAAGATGCTTCCGCTCGGGGGCTTCATCTCGATGTCCGGGATGTACCCGCCGTCGAAGAACTCCGGTGCGGCGACGGGCGTGTTCCGCTCCCTGATCCAGGACGCCCGCTCCGCCAACGACGAGACCATCGCCGAGGGCGCGGAGGACCGTGTCTTCTACCGCCTCCCCGTGTGGAAGCGCGTCATCGTGATGCTCGGCGGACCGCTGATGAACCTCTTCCTCGCGGTCCTCGTGTTCACCGTGCTCCTCTCCGGAATCGGCTTGCAGCAGGGCACGACCACGATCTCCGCGGTGAGCGAGTGCGTGCTGCCGTCCTCGTCCACGGCGACGGAGTGCGCGGCAGACGACCCGGAGTCCCCGGCCGCCGAGGCCGGAGTGCAGCCGGGAGATGTGCTCGTCGCCGTCGACGGACGCCCGGTGTCGACCTTCGCCGACGCGACCGCGATCATCCAGGCCTCACCCGGGGAGTCGCTCGACGTCGTGGTGCGACGCGACGGCAGCGAGGAGTCCTGACCCTGACGCCGATCGCCGCGGAGCGGACGATCACCGACGCCAGCGGCGCGCCGGTGCTGGATGAGGCCGGCGCTCCCGTGGTGAAGGAGGTCGGCTATGCGGGCATGTTCTCCCAGATGGGGTATGTGCAGCAGCCGCTTGCCGCCGGGCCCGAGATGGCAGCGGAGAACGTCGGCCGGGTCGCCTCCTGATCGTCACTCTGCCGGTACGGCTCTGGGACATCGGCGTCTCGCTGGTGACCGGGGGCGAGCGCGACCCCAACGGGCCGCTCAGCGTGGTCGGGGTGGGTCGTCTGGCTGGTGAGGTCGCGGCGACCGATGCGCCCATCCTCAACCGGTTCGCGATCCTGTTGGGACTGCTGGGCTCGTTGAACATCGCCCTCTTCGTGTTCAACCTGATCCCGCTGCTGCCGCTCGACGGCGGTCACGTCGTGGTGGCGCTGTGGGACGGCGTCAAGCGGGCATGGGCCAAGCTCTTCCGACGTCCGCCGCCGGCGCCCGTCGACGCCACGAAGCTCGTGCCGCTGACCGTCGTCGTCGCGGTGCTCCTGATCGCGATGGGCGCGTTGCTCCTGATCGCCGACGTGTTCAACCCGGTGGATCTGCTGGGCTGAACGTCCGATGGGCCCTCACCCGAGTGCGTGGGCGACCAGACGCTCGAGCGTCTTTATGCCGTCGCGCGACAGGATCGACTCGAGGTGTCCCTGCACGGACGCGAAGTGCGGACCGCGCAGGGCGTAGACGTCGCCGGACGTCGGGTCCGCAGAGACCTCCACCGACCCGGTCGCGGTCGTGCCGGGCGTGACCCGGGCGGTGAAGGTGTTGTAGAAGCCGATCGAGGCGTCCTCGCCGAACACCGGCACGGACTTCTGCAGGCCCTGGTGCGGGGCGTCGAGAGGTGTCAGCGCGATGTCGAACCCGTCGGCGAGGATCTGGTGACTGAGGCAGACCGCGATCAGAGGGCTTCCTGCCGCGAGTCGGTCGGCCACCACCTCGCGCATACGAGCGATCCGCGGGTTGTCCGTGTCTCGCGGATCCCCGGGGCCCGGCCCTGCGACGACGATGTCGGCCTTCTCCAGATCCGCGTCCTCCACCTGGTTCCACGGGGCGATCGTGACGGCGAGACCGAGGTGACGGAGCTGGTGGGCGAGCATCGTGGTGAACCGATCCTCGGCGTCGACGACCACGGCGGTGCGCCCGGCGAATGGACCCGTGAAGTCTTCGCCCTGCGGGTTGAGCCAGAACTCCGCCAGGCGCGCGTTACGAGAAGACAGCAGCGCGGCGACCGTCGGATCGTCGGCGAGAACCTGCTGCTGCGTCGGTGCATCGGCGTCGCTGCGGGCCTCCGCCGCCCGGTCCCGGTCGATGGCGCCGATCGCGCCCAGCACGCCGGCGGCCTTGCCGTGAGTCTCCGACACCTCGCCCTGCGGGTCGGAGTGCCGCACGAGAGTCGCGCCGACGGGGACGCTGAGGGCGCCGTCTCGCAGGTACACGGTGCGGATGAGAATCGGTGCGTCCAGGTCGTGACCGCCGTCCGCGTTCGGGGTGAACAGCGCGGCGACGCCCGAGTAATACCCGCGCGGCTTCTCCTCGTGGCGTCGGATCACGGCGCACGCGTTCTGCATCGGGGAGCCGGTGACGGTCGGGGCGAACATCGTCTCCCGCAGGATGTCGCGCGGATCGAGGACGCTGCGACCGCGGAGCATGTACTCGGTGTGTGTGAGTCGGGACATCTCTTTGAGGTGGGGGCCGGTGATGCGCCCACCGTCGGAGCACACGGCGCTCATCATCTTGAGCTCCTCGTCCACGACCATGAACAGCTCCTCGGTCTCCTTGGCGGAGGCGAGGAACTCGACGAGAGTCTCCTTGGTGGCGCCGCCGGCAGGATGACGGAACGTGCCGGAGATCGGGTTCATCGTGACGACGCCCTCGCGGGCGACGACGTGCGCCTCGGGGCTCGCGCCGACAGCGATGTGCCCTGGAGTGAAGACCGCGAACGTCCAATAGGCGCCACGCTCGTGCAGGAGAAGCGCGCGGAACCAGGTGAGTGCGGCCGTGCGGTCGTCGACATCGATGTTCGCGGTGAAATCGCGTCGGATGACGAAGTTCGCCCCCTCACCCCGACCGATCTCCTCGGCGATGACCTTCTCGACGATCGTCGCGTAGTCCGCGTCCGCGATGTCGAAACCGTCGTCGTGCAGCGGAACCGGGGTATCGGGCAGCGCCGTGAGGAGCTCGCCGGTCGGCAGATGGAGATGTTCGTCGACGATCACGCAGCGCAACGGAGCGCCGTCGTCCTGCGCCACGAACCCGCGCTCGCGCACCTGGCGATAGGGGACCATGGCGAAGACCTCGCGCGGTGTGCCGTCGATCGTCAGCGGGATGTCGGCGAGCAGGTCGACGTCGACGACGTCGCCGCTGAGCAGCTCCACGGTGTCCGCGCCGTGGCGCGCGATCAGCACGAAGGATGCTGCCGGGTCCGCGCTGAGCTCGGCGAGTCGTGAGAGGGTCATGGCTGTCTCCTGTGCAAGGCTCCGGCTCGGCGCAACGAAAAGACCGCCCCGGAGGCGGTCTGGATTCGTGGGAACGCGAACACACCGCCTAGGAGGCGGGCCACCAGGTGAAGTTCGCGAGCATGGGCCGAAACTACCACACCGGCGGTGCGCGCCCCTGGTGCATGACATGGCGCGGTCGTCCAGCCCGCATGCATCCTGGCGGCGTAGGCTGGGAGCGTGCCAGCAGTGAACCTCGGAATGCCGAAGATCCCCGAAGTCCTCGCCCCGCGCCGCAAGTCCCGGCAGATCAAGGTGGGCAAGGTGCTCGTGGGCGGCGACGCTCCCGTCAGCGTCCAGTCGATGACGACCACGAAGACGACCGACATCAACGGGACGCTGCAGCAGATCGCCGAGCTCACCGCGTCGGGTTGCGAGATCGTGCGCGTCGCGGTTCCGCACCAGGACGACGCCGACGCGCTCAAGATCATCGCGATGAAGAGTCAGATCCCCGTCATCGCCGACATCCACTTCCAGCCGCGCTACATCTATACGGCGATCGACGCCGGATGCGGAGCCGTCCGCGTGAACCCCGGCAACATCCGGGAGTTCGACGGCAACGTCGGCAAGATCGCAGAGGCCGCCAAGGCCGCCGGCGTCTCGCTGCGCATCGGCGTGAACGCGGGATCGCTGGATCGCCGGATCCTCACCAAGTACGGCAAGGCCACGGCGGAGGCTCTGGTCGAGAGTGCTGTCTGGGAGGCGTCGCTGTTCGAGGAGCACGACTTCCACGACTTCAAGATCTCGGTCAAGCACAACGACCCCATCGTGATGGTCAAGGCGTACCGGCAGCTGGCCGAGCGGGGCGACTGGCCCCTCCACCTCGGCGTGACCGAGGCGGGTCCGGCATTCCAGGGCACGATCAAGAGCGCGACGGCGTTCGGCATCCTGCTCGGCGAGGGCATCGGCGACACCATCCGCGTCTCCCTGTCGGCACCGCCGGCAGAAGAGGTCAAGGTGGGGCACCAGATCCTGCAGTCGCTCAACCTGCGCGAGCGCAAGCTCGAGATCGTCTCGTGCCCGTCGTGCGGTCGCGCCCAGGTCGACGTCTACACCCTCGCGGAAGACGTCACAGAGGGGCTCAAGGACATGACCGTCCCGCTGCGCGTCGCCGTCATGGGCTGCGTCGTGAACGGCCCGGGTGAGGCCCGCGAGGCCGACCTCGGAGTGGCGTCCGGCAACGGCAAGGGGCAGATCTTCGTCAAGGGCGAGGTCATCAAGACGGTGCCCGAGGCCGACATCGTCGCGACGCTGATCGAAGAAGCCAACCGGATCGCCGCAGAGATGGGTCCTGGCGCCCCTCTCGGCACCGCCCAGGTCGTCACGGTCTGAAACCCGCGTCACGAGACGGCAGCGCCGTCGCACCGAGGAGAGCCATGTCGACACCCACCATCGTGACCTTCCCGGGGAGCCGTCACGGGCTCCGGCGCCGTCACGCGCGTCGAGCGCGGCCAGGATGGAGTCGTGGTGATCGTCGACACCACACCTTTCCACCCCGTGGACCACACGTGGCCCGATCAGCCCGGTGACCGCGGCTCTCTCACCGTCGGCGGCGATTCTGCGTCGATCGTCGAAGCGGTCATGGTCGCGGCTTCCGAGGAGGGGCCTTCGCCGTCGGAAGCGACATCCCGGTCAAGCGCGGCGCCGAAGGCTGGACCTGGCTGGTCGGACACCGGATCGAGGGGGAACCGCCGGCCGCGCTCGTCGAGGGAGCGCCCGTGAGCATGTCGGTCGATGTCGCGCATCGCGATGGTCTCAGCCGCGGCCATACCGCCTGCCACCTCGCCTCCCTCGCCCTCGATCTGGCCCTCGCAGATCTGTGGCGCAAGGATCCCGGACAGGACGCGATCGGGAACCCCGACTTCGAAGGTCGTGCGAATCAGTCCAGCCGCATCCGCGAAGACGGCGCGGTCGATGAGTATCGCCTCGGCAAGAGCCTCCGTCGCGCGGGTTTCGACACCGAGACCTTCGCCGCCACCCTGGCCGAACGTGAGGAGCGGATCAACGCGCAGCTCGCCGCATGGATCGCGACGGGTGCCTCCAGCCGGATCGAGACGGAGGGTCCGACGATCGTGGACAGGCGACGCTGGCACTGCGAGCTCCCCGAGGCAGAAGCGGTGATCCTGTGCGGTGGCACCCACGTGACGTCGCTCGCCGATTTCTCCTCGATCTCGGTGTCGCTCGATCTGAGCGACCCGCAGCTGCTCGTGATGACGACGACGGCCTCGGCCGCGGTCTGATCGCCGGCCCCGACCGTCACCAGATGGCGCGGAGCACGCGCTGCGCATCCGCCAGCGTGAGTCCTTCCGCCTTCGCGGCGGCGGACAGGGCGCGGGCCACGTCGGCGATGCCTCCGGCGACGGGCTGCACGGTGTCGCTCACCCTCGTGCCGGAGCCGATCCGCGACGTCACGAGACCGTCATCCTCGAGGATGCGATACGCCTTGGCGACGGTCCCCGGTGCGATGCCGAGGTCCGATGCGAGTTGGCGGACCGAGGGAAGCCGATCCCCGGCCAGCAGGTGTCCGGTCGTGATCAGGCCGCGGAGCTGCCCGTGCACCTGTTCCGCCGGGGACTCACCGCTGTCCCGGGTGATCGTGATGATCATGAGGTGTGCACCGGGACCTGCCGTCGTGTGCGGATCGCGACGCCGGTGAGTGCCGCGAGCATCCACAGCGCCAGCCCGGCGACCGTCGCGGCGGTTCCCGCGATGAAGAGCACCGGTTGCATGGCGGCGAAAGGGGTGCCGAGGGAGATCATGCCTAGTTCGTTCCCCGACACCGACAGCATGATCGAGGCGGTGCCGCGGAGGGAGTTGAACACGACGGCGAGGTGGAGGAGGACGGCTCCGGACGCCAGGCGCGTGATGTTGTCTGCGCGGGTGCGGCGGATGGCCGTGTCGTGGGCGACGTCTTCGCCCCATGCCGGTCGCGGGAGCCGGATCCATGCCACGGCGGTGACGACGAGGACGGTGACGAGCAGGGCCAGGGACGGAAGGGAGTGGTACCAGCCGTAGATACCCGACGACGCGGAGGTGCCAGACGTGCCGAGGGTGATCGTGAACCGGGTGTGGTGACCGAGCTCGTCGGTCTCGGATGCGGCGCCGGCGGCCAGGGTGAGCGCGAGCGCGATGGCGGCGAGCGATCCCAGCAGGATCGGCTGGCGCGGACGGACGAACGTCCCGATCGTGCGGGGCGCGAGCCGGGCGGATGTGCTCGTCCGTGCGGGTCGCGCCGCGAACGAGAGCACGACGACGCCGAAGATCCCGAGGACCAGGGGGAGCGCGGCCAGGAAGCCGAGGTCGGTCCAGAGCGGGGACCCCCGCCGAAAGCTGTCGCGCGAGGAGCCAGCACCACCAGGATGGGGAGAGCTCCCGCGATCACGGCGGCGACGGCGTCCAGCCCCATCATCCGCGGCGTGTGTCGGAGAAGCGTCCATCGGAGGGCGAGGGCGATGCCCAGGGCGAGAAGGATCGGCCCCCAGAGAAGGAGCATGAACAGGGCCAAGGTCGCCTCCATAGTGTGTCACCGTATCGACACATTATGTATCAATGAGGTGACACACTTCAAGGCGAACCCGGACGGCCGCCTCAGAGGGCGAGCTCGACGTCCCCCTTGGCGATGTCGGTGCTCACCACGCGGAGGCGCACGAGGTCACCGGGCTTGGCGTCATCAGGCACCGGGGCGGTGGCGGTGACCGGCGGTACGGCGATCTGGACCTCGGCGCGCTCGCCCCGCAGCTCGATCACGGTCGCCTCGATGATCGTCCCGACGAGCGGGGTGAGGACCGCGGCCTCGACGCAGGCGACCGTGGCGGTGTTCAGTCGTGACGCACGTTGCCCGGACTCCTGCATGAGTGCCGGGAGGTCGGCGAGGAGTCGCGCGCCCACTCCGGCACCGGATCGCCGTTCGACACCGCGAGGCAGATGGCGAGGGTCCATCGATCGACCAGGCGGCGCAGAGGTGCGGTCGCATGCGCGTACGGGGCTGCGATGGCCGCCTGCAGCGCATCCGTCGGCGTCTCGCCGTCGAACACCGGTAGCCGGCACCGCGGAAGAGCGATGCGGCGGCCTCGAGGACGGGAAGGGTGAGCGGGTCGCTGCGGTCGAGGTCGCGAAGATATTCGCCGTACGTGCCCCTCGTCCAGGGGCGCCCCAGAGCCGTGGTCTGCAGTCGGAACGTGTCGAACGCCGCGTCGTCCGGCTCGGGCATGGTGCGGAGGATGCCGACCCCGGCCTCGAGCATCAGCGACGCCGCGGCCATCCCGGTCATGAGCGAGAGCTGGGCGTTCCACTCCTCGACCGGGAGGGGACTGCGACGTTCGATCGCGTAGGTGCCCTCCTCGGTGCGCACGACCTCCTCGTCGGGCAGATTGAGGCTCGCACCTCCGCGCAGCCGCTCCTGTTCGAGTCGGAGGGCGCCGATCACGGGCAGGAGAGCCGCGGGGCCGTCCGCGCCCCGATCGAGGGACTCCTGTGTGGTCGCGTAGTCGAGCTGTTCCCGTGAGCGGATGAGCGCGCGTTCGAGGCGGAAGTCCGTGACGGCGCCCGCGGAGTCGAGCGCCAGCGTCCAGACCAGCGCCGGGCGGTCGACGCCGGGCAGCAGCGAGGCGCGGTCCTCGCTCAACACGGGGGATGCAGCGGAATCCGGCCGTCCGCGGCATACAGCGTCTGTCCCCGGCGCCGGGCTTCCGCATCGACGGCGCCGCCGGGCCGGACGAATCCGGGGACGTCGGCGATCGCATAGCGGACCGAGTATCCGGAGCCGTCGCGCGCGAGATGGAAGGCCTGGTCGAGGTCGCGCGAACCCGCGGGGTCCAGGGTCGCGAAAGGAAGGTGGGTGAGATCGAGTTCGGGAGTCGTCGGCGATGTCGCTTCGGCCTCGGCGAGCACGTCTTCGGGGAACGACGACGGGGCGTCCAGCGACTCCCGCAGAGAGGCGAGCGCGGATGCGAGTTCGGTCTGTGCGGCGGACGGGGCGACATGCGATCGGCGCTGGGGCATGGCTCCACACTATGGCGAGGAGCCGGCTGAGGAGCAGGGAACCGGCCCCCGCCCGGCCAGACCGCGTTAGCGTGGAGCCATGACCACTGCTGCGAAGGCCCAGACCCTTGTCGGACTCTATGACGCTCCGGAGATCCTCCGCGTCGTGAACGTGTGGGACGTCGTCTCGGCACGCGCGGTCGCCGCCCTCCCGGAGACGAAGGCCCTCGCCACCGCCGGCCACGGCATCGCCGCGTCGTTCGGCTACGACGACGGCGCGACCCCTCGCGAGGTCATGATCGACATGGTCGGGCGCATCGCCGCGGCAGTCGAGGTCCCCGTCTCCGCCGACCTCGACGACGGCTACGGGGACGCGGGGAGACCACCCGGCTCGCGATCGGCGCCGGCGTGGTCGGCGCCAACGTCGAGGACCGCCTCAAGCCGCTCGACGAATCCGTCGCCGTGGTCGACGCGATCGTCAAGGCGGCGGAGGCCGAGGGCGTGCCTTTCGCCCTCAATGCGCGCACCGACGCGTTCGTCCGAGCAGGGCACCGACCGGTGCAGGAGAGCATCGCCGACGCCATCCAGCGCGGACGCGCGTTCCTCGACGCCGGAGCGACCGCCGTCTTCGTGCCGGGCATCCTCGACATGAACGTCACCCGCCAACTCGTCGAGGGCATCGGGGAGCGCAAGGTCAGCGTGATCGGTCTTCCCGGAGCTCTCGCTGCGTCCGAGTACGAGAAGCTCGGCGTCACGCGCATCTCCTACGGCCCTCTTCCCCAGCGGGTCGCCCTGACCGCGCTGCAGGAGTTCGCGGCCGACCTGTACGCGGGCGGCGTCGTCCCGGCGAACCTGCCGGCCCTCAACTGACCGCGAAAGAAGAGTGACCACGGCTCACTAGACTTGCTGCGTGGTCACTCGTCTTTCGAACTTCTTCCTCCGCACGCTCCGCGAAGACCCTGCAGGCGCAGAGGTCGCCAGCCACCGGCTGCTGATCCGGGCCGGCTACATCCGCCCACAGGCCGCCGGCATCTTCGCGTGGCTGCTGCCATTGGGCCTGCGCGTGAAGGCGAAGATCGAGGCGGTCGTCCGCGAGGAGATGGCCGCAGCCGGTGCGCAGGAGGTGCACTTCCCCGCGCTCATGCCGCGCGAGGCGTACGAGGCGACCGGGCGCTGGGAGGAGTACGGCGACCTGCTCTTCCGTCTGCAGGACCGCAAGGGCGGCGACTACCTGCTCGCCCCCACCCACGAAGAAGCATTCACGCTCCTGGTGAAAGACCTCTACTCGTCGTACAAGGATCTGCCGCTCACGATCTTCCAGATCCAGGACAAGTACCGCGACGAGGCCCGCCCGCGCGCCGGGCTGCTCCGCGGCCGGGAGTTCACGATGAAGGACGCGTACTCCTTCGACGCGTCCGACGAGGGGCTCGACGTCAGCTACCAGGCGCAGCGCGACGCGTATGAGCGCATCTTCCAGCGTCTCGGCCTCGAGTACGTCATCGTCCAGGCGGATGCCGGCGCGATGGGAGGGTCGCGGAGCGAGGAGTTCCTGCACCCGACCCCGGTCGGCGAAGACACCTTCGTACGCAGCGCCGGAGGCTATGCCGCGAACGTCGAGGCCTTCACGACCGCTGTTCCAGAGGCGATCGCATACGACCCCGACGCGACCCCTGTGATCTTCGACTCGCCCGACACCCCGACCATCGAGACCCTGGTCGCCCACAGCAACCGTGTGCTGGACGGCGAGTACACGGCGGCCGACACGCTCAAGAACGTCGTTCTGGCGCTCACCCACCTCGATGGGACGCGCGAACTCGTCGTCGTGGGCATTCCCGGCGACCGCGAGGTCGATGAGAAGCGCGCAGAGGTGGCGTTCGCGCCCGCCGAGGTCGAGACCGCCACCGCGGACGACTTCGAGAACAACCCGCTGCTCGTGAAGGGCTACATCGGACCCTGGTCGCCCACAGGCGCCGTGCTGGGCGAGGAGTCGGCCACCGGTATCCGCTACCTGGTCGACCCGCGTGTGAGCGAGGGGACGAGCTGGATCACGGGTGCGAACATCGACCAGAAGCACGCGCACTCCGTCGTCGCCGGGCGCGACTTCGCCGCCGACGGGATCGTGGAGATCGCGAACGTCCGCGCGGGCGATCCCGCCCCCGACGGCTCGGGTCCCGTCGAACTCGCCCGCGGTATGGAGATCGGACACGTCTTCCAGCTCGGCCGCAAGTACGCCGAGGCGCTCGGGCTGAAGGTCCTGAACGAGAACGGCAAGCTCGTCACGGTCACGATGGGCTCCTACGGCATCGGCGTCACGCGCATCCTGGCGATCATCGCCGAGCTGAACAACGACGACAAGGGCCTCATCTGGCCGGCGTCCGTCGCGCCGTTCGATGTGCAGGTCGTCGCGGCTGGCCGTGATCAGGTCGCGTTCGACGTGGCGGAGCACCTCTCCGCGCAGCTCGAGGCCACGGGAATCGACGTGCTGTACGACGATCGCCCGAAGGTCTCGCCCGGCGTGAAGTTCGGCGACGCGGAACTGGTCGGCGTGCCGAAGATCGTGATCGTCGGGCGCGGTGCGGCCGATGGGCAGGTCGAACTGTGGGACCGCGTCAGCGGAGATCGCGACGCGGTCTCGGTCGACGAGGTCGTCGCGCGCCTCACCGCCGCGGTCTGAACCTCACGGCCGCGTCGTCAGCAGACGATGTGGCCGTGGTTCATGATGTCGTCGTCCGGGGTGTCGCGGGTGACGAGGGATCTGAGCGCTCCGGCGGCCATGGCGATCCTGCCCTTCGACGGTTCCCAGAACTCCGTCACGGTCGGCGTCACCTTGAGCAGTGCGATGCCCGGTGTGTCGAGGCCGTCGGCGAACCAGATGTCGAGCGACGGAGTGTAGAGCTCCTCCATCTTCGCCCTGTCGTGCACGACTTCGGCGGTGCCGGCGACCGACACGTAGCGCATCCCCTTGCTGTCGCAGTAGGACAGGCCCACGTCATGGTGGCGTCGAGCCTCCTCGACCTTCTCGGTGTCTTCCGCGGTGAAGAACCAGATGTCGCCGGCGTCGTCCATCTGCCGGGTCGACATCGGTCGACTGACGAGGTGGCCGTCGTCGTCGATCGTGGTGAGCATCGTGAAGTCGATGTCCTCCACGAGCTCGGCGACGCGGGCGAGGGCTTCGGGTCCTGTGATCTCCGTCATGATGCAACTGTGCCGCGAGAGGTGCGGGCACGGCACGGGCGTTGACAGCGGCCCGGGAACATGATCGGCGCACGGCGCCGTCCTGGACGATCGCTCGGGGCGGCTCAGGGCTCGAGCGGGCAGTCCAGCGCCGTGCTGGCGTAGGACAGGATGTTGGCGCGGTACGTCTCGGCCCCCAGTTCGAGGCCGATCAGGGGGTAGAGATCGTAGGCGTCCTCGAGCGCCACGATGTTCCGCGCGATGACGCCGATGTCGGCGCGGGGTCGGAAGGCGGCGAGGGCGGTGCCGATCTCGATGGTCGATCGGTAGAGGGCGACCTGACGCTCGACGATCGAACGGTGCAGGGGGCGGTACTGGGGTTGCTCGCGCAGAAGCGGGATGCTCTCGTATGCCATGCGCAGGTGGTCGCTGATCTCGTCCGGGACTCCGGCCACGATGAGCGCCACGAGTCGCTTCGCGGGGTCCGGCTCCCGTTCGGCCAGGGAGCGTCGGCGGTCGTACATCTCCTCGAGCACACCCTCGACGGTCGCGTACATCAGTTCGTCGAAGCTCGAGAAGTAGTACAGCACGCTTCCCGCGCTGACCGATGCCTCGGCCGCGACCGCTCGTACGTTCGTTCCGAGGATGCCGCTGCGCCCGGCGACGCGTCGGGTCGCGGAGATCAGCTCTGCTCGCCTGGTCGCATGCTTGCGCTGCTCGGCCACGTATCCTCCTCGTGCCTGGCGCTACTCGTCGTCGGGAACGAGCGTGGTGAGTTCAGCATAGTGCTGGGGTCGACGCTTCTTCAGGACGAGGCCGACGATGATGCCGGCGAGGAACAGGACGGGCGTGGGGGCGAGGAGGGCGAGGTTGATCGGACCCGTGAGGCCGGTGACGAGGTCGAAGTTCATGGCGATCAGGGCGAACCCGACCATCAGTCCGATCGCTCCGAGTGCGGGGGCGACCAGGACCCGCCAGATGCTGTGCCCGCGTCGTCCTCTGAGGAAGAACCCGACGACGGCGATCGCGGCCACCGCCTGCGCGAAGACGAGGCCGGCGACACCGATCGAGTACACCGGGAGCGCGAAGCCGAGGAACGGGTCCGCTCCGCTGACGATCGTCAGCACGATGGCCGCGAGCGACACGACGGAGATCACGAGGCTGGCATGGTGCGGCGCCTGCGAGGTCGGCTGCGTCTGAGCGAGCCAGCCGGGCAGCAGGCGTTCTCGGCCCAGCGAGAAGAGGTACCGCGAGCTGGCGTTATGGAACGCCAGGAGGCAGGCGAAGAAGCTCGTGACGATGAGCACGCGCATGGTCACCGAGGCCCACTCGCCGAGGTATGCGTCGCCGGCATGGAACACCATGTCCTGGAAGTCGTCCTGCATCGCCAGCTTCAGCACGCCCTCCACTCCGAAGGCGACGGTCAGCACCCAGAAGGTGAATGCGTAGAAGATGCCGAGGAAGGCGATCGAGATGTAGGTCGCCATCGGCACTGTGCGCGCAGGATCCTTCGCCTCCTCGGTGTAGATCGCGGTGCTCTCGAAGCCGAGATAGGCGCCGAAGCCGAACACGAAGAGCGCACCGCTCCCGGCCGCGAAGAACACGTTCTCGGGGGCGAACGAGGCGAAGGAGACGGGTTCCGGCCCGCCCTTGGCGAGGACGGCGACGGCGAGGATGAGCAGGATGGCGACCTCTGCCGTGAGCAGGACGCCCAGGACCTTCGCTCCGACGTCGATCTTGTGGTAGCCGAGGACCCCGACGACGACGAGTGCCAGCAGGGCGTACACCGTCCACGGGAGATCGATGCCGAACAGCGCGGAGAATGTCATCTCGCCGAAGAAGCCGACGAACCCGTAGAAGCAGATGCACAGCGCCGTGTAGGAGAAGATCGTGACGAAGACGATGCCGATGCCGATCGGCTTCCCGAGACCTCGAGCCCCGTAGACGTAGAACGCGCCGGTGTTCCGCACGTACCGCGACATCGCCGTGAAGCCGACGGCGAAGAGCATCAGCACGACACCGCTCGCGAGCATCGCGCCCGGACCTCCGATCCCGGCGAGGCGGAAGTCGGTGGCCGCTGCGCTCGCGACGACCGTGAGGGGCGCTGCCGCCGAGACGACGAAGAAGACGATCGCCCAGACGCCGAGACGTCGCTGCGCGAGCGTGGTCGTGGTCGTTCGGACGGCGGGAGGATTCGACTGAGACATCTGCGGCTCCGGAATCTGCGTGGTCGGGTGGCGCGGCACGGGGTCGGATGACCGCCTGAACATGGAGTCAAAAGGTTGTCTCTTCTTAAGTCAAGTAAAAACGTGAATTGTGACCTAGTATCTGAACAACTGTTCAAGTGAGATCGGAATGCGGATGGGTGCATCGCTGTCGTCGGAATCGTCGAGCGAATCGGTGAGGGGGCGAGATCTCGGGATCCCGTTCGAGGGGCGCACCGGCCCCGGAGGAGCGATCACCGACGTCCCGGGCGTCGCGGTGGGCTACCGGACTCTGATCGAGGGCGAAGGGCGCGGGGCTGCGCGCACCGGAGTGACGGCGATTCTTCCTCGTGGGCGGGGCGGCGTCGGTGTGCCGTGCGCGGCCGCCGTCCACTCCTTCAACGGAAACGGCGAGCTCACCGGTCGCTCCTGGATCGATGAATCCGGATCCCTCGCGATGCCGATCGGCATCACGAGCTCGCATGCGGTCGGGGCGGTGCACGCAGGCATCGAGGCCTGGGTGGCCGAGATCGCGCCGGACGTCGCCGCGCAGTGGATGCTCCCCGTGGTCGGGGAGACCTGGGACGGCTACCTCAACGACATCAACGGCGGACACGTCACGCCCCGGGATGCATGGGCTGCGCTCGAATCCGCCTCCTCCGATGCTCCGGCTGAGGGCAACGTCGGCGGCGGTACCGGCATGAACTGCTACGGCTTCAAGGGCGGCACGGGGACCTCGTCCAGGGTCGTGTCGTACGGCGACGAGGAGTACACGGTCGGCGTGCTCATCCAGGCGAACTTCGGATCGCGCGAGGAGTTGCACCTCGCGGGCATGAGCCTCGGAGCGTGCTCGACCGTCCCGAATCCGATGGGGGAGGACGACTGGTTCGCTCGGGACCGAGGACAGCGCGCGCCGGGTGGCGCCGGTTCGGCGATCGTGATCATCGCCACGGACGCCCCGTTCCTTCCCGGGCAGTGCGCCGCGCTGGCCCGTCGCGGGCGCTCGGTCTCGGACGCAGCGGAACGGCGGGAAGCCACTTCTCGGGCGACATCGTGCTGGCCTTCTCCACCGCGAACGAGGGCGCGCTGACCTCCGCCTTCCCCGACGGGACCGACGCGGAGTACGAGACCATGCGCCTGATTCCCTGGGGGCGGATCGATCCGTTCCTCACGGCCGCCGTCCAGGCCGTGGACGAGGCTGTGTGGAACGCTCTCGTCGCGGCACGGGACATGACGGGGCGAGACGGCCACAGGAGTCCCGCGCTCCCGCACGACGAGATCCGTGCGGCGGTCGCCCGGACGCGAGTCGCTCGTCCCGACGGTGTGGCACAGGGTCGCGGTCGCCCCGGATCATGACACCCTGGTGTCATGATCGACGAACCTCTTCCCGAAGCCCTCAGCTCTGAGATCAACGCCGTCCTGGACGATGCGGGAGTGCACACCGACAGACGGCTGGTCATGCGCATGCTGCGCACGGCGATCCTGTTGGGCGAGGATGGTGCCGATCGCCTCGACCTGAAGATCGCCTCGGCGGCCCTGGCCGAGATGCGCGACGCGTTCCGGCTGTTCGCGCCTTTCAGGGGAGTCCCGAAAGTGACGGTCTTCGGGTCGGCTCGCACCAGGCAGGACGACCCCTTGTACCTCACTGCCCGCGATGTCGCCACAGCACTGGCCGGCGACGGATGGATGGTCGTCACGGGTGCAGGACCCGGGATCATGCAGGCGGCCTCCGAGGGAGCCGGGCCCGCGCTTTCGCTCGGCGTGTCGATCCGGCTGCCGTTCGAGGAGAAGCCGAACGGCTTCGTCACGGGTCAGGATCACGTCGTCGCGATGAAGTACTTCTTCACCCGCAAACTGATGCTCATCAAGGAGTCCCTCGGGTTCATCTGCCTTCCGGGCGGGTTCGGCACGCTCGACGAGATGTTCGAACTGCTCACGCTGCAACAGACGGGCAAGGCGGAGCCGACGCCGATCGTTCTGCTGGACCAACCGGGCGGCACGTTCTGGCAGGGGCTTCGCAGCTTCATCGACGACCACCTCGCGCCCACCGGCGTGATCTCGGAGGGCGACTTCGATCGCGTCGTGATCACCGATTCGGTCGAGGCCGCCCGTGCCGAGATCACCGGGTTCTGGCACAACTACGACTCGCTGCGGTGGGTCGGCGACGCGCTGGTGCTGCGGCTGAAGGCCGAGCCGACGGACGCCGAGATCGAGGAGCTCAACGAGCAGTTCGCCTCGATGCTCTCGTCGGGGCGGATAGAACGGACGGCCCCGCGGCAGCCGGAGGTCGCGGACGACGACAACCTCGACCTCCCCGGCTGATCCTGCACCTGGATCAGCGGCAGGTGGGGAATCTGTTCCGGCTGATCGGAGCCGTCAACGCGCTTCCGTCCGCTCCCGCGCGGTGATCCGATCGGCGAAGTCCGCGAGGTCGATGGCACGGCCGAGGATGCGCTCAGCGGCCCGGTGACCGGAGGCGAAGGCGGCACCGACCGTGGCCGGCTCATCGCCCCAGGTGGCCTCACCGGCGAAGTGCAGGACGCCGTCGACGGGGCCGGCCAGGGCGTCGTGGTCGTGATGCGACGAACCCGTGGCCAGATAGGAGTACGAGCCGTTCGAGAACCGGTCATCGCCCCAGCGGGTGACCCAGTGTGCGAGCGGCTCGCCGACGGCACGTCCGTAGAGGAGGCGCAGGGCGCCGAGCGCGTCGGCGACGATCTCCGCATCGGCGTGCTGCTGCATCCGGCGACCGAACGGGCCGGCGGCGAAGGTGAGCAGCGTCGGGACGCCGCTGACGGCGGAGACGTCATACCAGGAGTGCCAGTGCTCGCCGGCTTCGCCCAGCGCGCGGACCACATACGCCTCGTCGTTCCAGAAGCGTTCGGGGAACTGGACGAACACCTTGTTGAACACACCCATCGCGAGCCGCGAGATGGGGCCGGAGACCGCATCGGGGAGCGCCGGTTCGAACGCGATCGCGCCTGCCTTGAGGATGCCGAGCGGCACGGTCACGATCGCCTGATCCGCGTGGTATTCGGTCCCGTTCGCGTGGACGACGACCCCGTCGGAGGAACGACTCACCCGCGTCACGGCGTGCTCGAGACGCACGTCGAGGCCGGCGCCGATCCGTCTCGGCAGCTCGTCGTATCCGCGGGGGAAGATCACCTCGTCGCCCTCGATCGCGTCCTCGTCGAGACCGTGCGCGTCGAGGTCGCCGATCCACGCGCCGCACTGCTCCTCGACCCGGTGGCGGAAGAACTCTCGGATCTCGTCGATGCGCTCGGGAGGCAGGCCCGACCGGTCGAGGGCGCGCTCGGTGACATCCAGGTAGGTGTCGCCGGGGGAGGAGGAGCTGATCTCCTCCAGGAGGAGGCGGTCGGCCATGTCGACGTCTTCGATCCACTCGGCGGTGGCCGCGGAGCCCATGCGCCGACCGTCCCCGTCGAAGTACTCCATCGGGCGTCCGCCGACCTGGAAGCTGCCGACCGTGTACTCGATCGTGGGAACGCCGAGTGCCTGGACGAGGTCCCACAGAGGAGAGTCCTCGATCCCGTGGATCCACGAGGCGCCGAGGTCGACCGGGTACCCGGCGCTGCGGTCGGTGTGCATTCGTCCGCCGATGCGGTCGCGACCCTCGAGGACGACGACCTTCTGCCCCGCGTCGACGAGCATCCGGGCGCTCGTGAGCCCCGACATCCCTGCGCCGATCACGATGGTGTCGAATGTGCTCACGTGCTCCTCCTCGAACGATCCCGCTTCCCACACCGCCGCGGCCGCGCCGGAGTCGGTCGGCACAGGGTATCGTGGTACGGATGTCGCGCGTGCGAACAGGCGCGACGAGAGCTGAATAGAGAGGCCGTCATGGACATCGAACTGAGTCTTCTGCGAGGGATCGAGAAGGAGAAGGCGATCCCCTTCGATGAGCTCGTCGCGATCATCGAGCAGGCGATCCTGACCGCGTACTCCAAGCACGTCTCCGAAGACGGCGCGACTCCCGAAGGCGTCCGCGTCGACCTGGACCGCAAGACCGGGCACGTCGCCGTGCTCCAGGTCGTCCGGGATGAGGAGGGCGCCGTGATCGGCGAGGAGGACGCCACTCCCGACGACTTCGGTCGCATCGCCGCCTTCGCCGCGAAGCAGGTCATCAGCCAACGTCTGCGTGACATCGCCGACGATGTGGTGCTCGGCGACTTCAAGGACAAAGAGGGCGACATCGTCGCCGGAGTCATCCAGCAGGGCCCCAACCCGCGCATGATCCACGTCGATCTCGGCGCGGTCGAGGCGATCCTGCCGCCGGAGGAGCAGGTGCCGGGCGAGGAGTACACCCACGGCTCGCGTCTCCGCGTCTATGTGACGAGCGTCGCCAAGGGGCTCAAGGGCCCGCAGATCACGGTCTCGCGCACCCACCCCGGACTCGTCCGCAAGCTCTTCGCCCTCGAGGTGCCCGAGATCGCGGCCGGTCTGGTCGAGATCGTCGCCCTGGCCCGAGAGGCCGGGCACCGCACGAAGATCGCGGTGAAGGCGAACGACCCGTCGATCAATGCGAAGGGCGCCTGCATCGGTGAGCTCGGCCGTCGCGTCAGGGCCGTCACCGAGGAGCTCGCGGGGGAGAAGATCGACATCGTCGACTACGACCAGGACCTCCCGGTGTTCGTCGCCCATGCTCTGTCTCCTGCGAAGGTCACGAGCTCGTTCGTGCTCGACGCCTCCACCAAGGCCGTCCGTGCGCTCGTCCCCGACTACCAGCTGTCGCTCGCGATCGGCAAGGAGGGTCAGAACGCGCGTCTGGCTGCCAAGCTCACGGGTGCCAAGATCGACATCCAGCCGGACAGCATCCTCGACTGAAAGACTCCGGCCTTCCGGATCGCGCGTTGCGCGGACGGGTCGGGGTGAAACGCAGGTGTAAGATGGAACCCGTACGAACGTGCGTCGGTTGTCGCACGCGTGCTCCCCGCTCCACTCTGCTCAGGGTGGTGTCCCAGAACGACATTCTCATCGTCGATGAGCGTGCAGTCCTGCCGGGGCGCGGCGCGTGGGTGCATCCGACACAGGAATGCATGGAGGCCGCTCTGCGGCGACGGGCATTCGGACGAGCACTGCGTGTGACCACTCAGCTGGACACACGGAACTTCGAACAGCACCCACCAAGAAACAAAGGCTGAACAGCTATGGAAACAAAGTGAACGGCTCGAAATGAGACCCGTCCGCGACTAGTGGTCTGCCCTGTCTGGGTAGACCGACTCAGACAGGAGAATTGTGGCTGGTAAACCACGCGTACACGAGATCGCCGCCGAACTCGGCGTCGACAGCAAGATCGCACTTGCGAAGCTCAAGGAACTCGGCGAATTCGTCAAGAGTCCCTCTTCGACCATCGAACCGCCGGTTGCGCGCAAGCTGCGCGCGGCGATCGAGGCCGATCCCTCGCTGAAGGGCACCGCCGACGCTGCTCCCGCGGCCAAGCCGTCCGCGGCGAAGCCTGCTGCGAAGCCGGGCGCCTCTCCGGCACCCACCCGGGCCCCAAGCCCGGTCCGAAGCCCGCCCCGGAGGCTCCTGCCCCCGCGGCTCCGGCACCTGCCGCAGCGGCTCCCGCCCCGGCGGCTCCCGCTCCCGCTCCCGCGCCCGCGGCCTCCGAAGCGTCGAAGTCCGACGCATCGAAGCCCGCTGACGGCGCGCCGACGCCTGGCGCTCCGCGCCCCGGCAACAACCCGTTCTCGTCCGCGCAGGGCATGGGCCAGCGCCCGGCCGGTCCGCGTCCGGGCAACAACCCGTTCGCCTCCGCGCAGGGCATGGGCCAGCGCCCGACGCCGGGAAACATCCCGCGTCCGCAGGCCCCGCGCCCCGGTGCACCCGCCCGGGCGCTCCGCGACCCGGTTCGCCTCGTCCCGGTGCCCCTCGTGGCGGCCAGGGCGGTCGTCCCGGCGCTCCGTTCCAGCAGCGCCCAGGCGGCCCCGGCCGTCCCGGCGGTGCCGGTGGACCCGGCGGCGCCGGCGGTCCCGGAGCCCGTCCTGGTGGCGGCGGCGGTTTCGCCGGTCGTCCCGGTGGCGGTGGCGGTCGTGGCCGTGGTCCCGGCGGTGGTACCGCAGGTGCCTTCGGCAAGGGCGGCGGCAAGAGCAAGCAGCGCAAGTCGCGGCGGGCGAAGCGGCAAGAGTTCGAGATGCGGAGTGCTCCGGTCGTCGGTGGCGTCAACGTCACCCGCGGCAACGGAGAGATCATCCGCATGCGTCGCGGCGCATCGATCGCGGACTTCGCCGACAAGATCGAGACGCTGACCGGTTACACGGTCCAGCCCGGAACCCTCGTGACGATCCTCTTCAACCTCGGCGAGATGGCCACGGCCACCGAGTCGCTGGACGAGGCGACGTTCGAGGTGCTGGGCGAGGAGCTCGGCTACAAGATCCAGATGGTCTCGCCCGAGGACGAGGACAAGGAGCTCCTCGAGGGCTTCGGTCTCGACCTCGAGGCCGAGCTGGAGGCGGAGAGCGAGGACGACCTCGAGATCCGTCCCCCGGTCGTCACCGTCATGGGTCACGTCGACCACGGTAAGACGCGACTGCTCGACGCGATCCGTCAGACCAACGTCATCGAGGGTGAGGCCGGTGGCATCACCCAGCACATCGGTGCGTACCAGGTCTGGACCGAGCACGAGGGCATCGAGCGCGCCATCACCTTCATCGACACCCCGGGTCACGAGGCGTTCACCGCCATGCGTGCCCGTGGTGCGCAGGTCACCGACCTCGCGATCCTCGTGGTCGCAGCCGACGACGGCATCATGCCGCAGACGGTCGAGGCGCTGAACCACGCGCAGGCGGCGAACGTGCCGATCGTGGTCGCGGTGAACAAGGTCGACAAGCCCGACGCCAACCCCTCGAAGGTGCGTCAGCAGCTGACCGAGTACGGTCTGGTGGCCGAGGAGTTCGGTGGCGACGTCATGTTCGTCGACGTGTCCGCCCGTGCCAACACCGGTATCCAGGAGCTCCTGGACGCCGTGCTGCTCACGGCTGACGCCGGTCTCGACCTGACCGCCAACCCGAACAAGGCCGCTCGCGGTGTCGCCATCGAGGCGAAGCTCGACAAGGGTCGCGGTTCGGTCGCCACGGTGCTCATCCAGTCCGGAACGCTTCGGATCGGTGATGCGATCGTCGCGGGCACGGCCTACGGCCGAGTGCGTGCGATGGCGGACGAGAACGGCGAGCAGGTCCTCGAGGCCTACCCGTCGCGTCCGGTCCAGGTGCAGGGTCTGAACTCCGTGCCGCGCGCCGGCGACGTCTTCATCGTCACCGAGGAAGACCGCATGGCCCGTCAGATCGCTGAGAAGCGTGAAGCGGTCGAGCGCAACGCCCAGCTGGCCAAGGCCCGCAAGCGCATCTCGCTCGAGGACTTCACCCGTGCTCTCGAAGAGGGCAAGGTCGAGTCGCTCAACCTCATCATCAAGGGTGACGTCTCCGGTGCCGTCGAGGCGCTCGAGGAGTCGCTCCTCAAGATCGAGGTCGACGACTCGGTGCAGCTGCGCATCATCCACCGCGGTGTCGGTGCGATCACCGAGTCCGACGTGAACCTGGCGACGATCGACAACGCGATCATCGTGGGCTTCAACGTCCGCCCCGACACGAAGGCGCGCGAGCGCGCCGCTCGTGAAGGTGTCGACATCCGCTTCTACTCCGTCATCTACAACGCGATCGACGAGATCGAGAGCTCGCTCAAGGGCATGCTCAAGCCGGAGTACGAAGAGGTCCAGTCGGGTGTCGCCGAGATCCGCGAGGTGTTCCGCTCCTCGAAGTTCGGCAACATCGCCGGTGTCATCGTGCGGTCGGGAACGATCACGCGAAACGCCAAGGCTCGTGTCATCCGCGACGGCGTCGTGCTCGCCGATGGTCTCGCCATCGAGTCGCTGCGTCGCTTCAAGGATGACGTCACCGAGGTTCGTACGGACTACGAGGCCGGTATCGGTCTCGGCAAGTACAACGACATCCAGATCGGTGACGAGATCGAGACCACCGAGATGGTCGAGAAGCCTCGCGGCTGATCAATTCGAAACACCTTCGGGCGTCCTTCGGTCCCGCTCCTCGGAGCGCGGGACGAAGGACGCCCTGAGGGTTCCTGGACAGGGAGAGAACAATGGCAGGCGAACGACAGGCGCGTCTCGCGGATCGGATCCGCGTGATCCTCGCCGAACGGCTGGAGAAGGGGCTGCGTGACCCGCGCCTCGGCTTCGTCACGATCACCGACGTCCGCGTGAGCGGTGACCTCCAGCACGCATCCGTGTTCTACACCGTGCTGGGCACGGAGGAGGAGCGGATCTCCAGCGGCGCCGCTCTCACATCGGCGACCGGAATGCTGCGCAGCGAGGTCGGACGGCAGCTGAGCACGAGGCTCGTGCCGACACTCGAGTTCATCCCGGACGCGCTTCCGGAGAATGCGGACCACATCGGTGCGCTGCTCCGTGAGGCTCAGCAACGCGATGCCGATGTCGCGAAGCTCGCATCGTCGGCCTCCCATGCGGGGGACGCCGATCCGTACCGCACCGACGACGACGCGGAGTAGGCGCGGTTTGATACGCTCGGCCTCGCGGGTCAGGTACCCGCGAGGCTCAAGGGGATCGGTATAGAGGGAACCAGCACGACGGGGACCTCTTTCGTCGCGCCCGCCGTCGTCGGACTGCTGCTCGACGATCTGCACGACCGGGGCCTCGGATGCGCACCGCACGTGCTCGGGCGTCTGACCGTCGATCTCGGCTCGGATGTCGAGACGATCAGACAGGTCGTCGAACGACTGTCGGCGGATCAGCGCCACGGGCTGCGTCCGCTGCCGGGTCCGCTCCCGTCCGTGCCCGCCATCGCGAGCGCGTTCGAGGGACTGGAACTCGACAGCCGGGATCGTGAGCTGCTGCTCGGCGTCGCCGTCGCACTCGACGACAGCCTCGCTCCGTTGCTGGATCTCGACGGACGTTCGCCCCTCGAGATCACCTCCGGCCCGATCGGCGAGCATCTCCTCGTGCACGCCGGGCATGTCAGATTCGTCGATCCGCGGCTGTCGGTCTGGATCAGGGCGACGTCGTCCGCCGCGACCGCGACCCGGGTGCATGAGCGGCTCAGCGCGATCCTCCGCCGGCGGGGCGACCACGTCGGTGCGGATTGGCATCACGCGCGTGGATCTCTCGAACGCGACCCCGCGACGGCGCCTCAGCTCATCAGGATCGCCCGCCGTCTCATCGGAGCGGGGCTCCCGGAGCGTGCGTTCCTGCTCGCTCGAGAGGCCGCGGCGCACGCGGTCGAAGGCCACCGCGATGAGGCCGTTCTCGTCGCGGGTTCCTCGGCGGTGGCGGCCGGGTACGCGGCAGAAGGCGCCGCATGGCTGGCGCGCCTCTTCCCCGGAGGTACGGCGAGCTGTCGGCGGAGAGGGCTCGGCGGCCTGTTCGTGGCGCACGCGCTCATGACGGGAACGGTGCCCGACGTCGACCCTCGCGCTCTTCGTCCGCTCGGGGATGTCGACGACTGGGGGCAGTGGACGAGAGCCGCGGCCCTCGCGGCGCTGATGTGCGCGGAGAGGCAGGATCGCCGCGGAATGCGCGTCTGGCTCGACGAGGTCAGGCAGGGCGCCGCCCGCATCGGCGTCGAACGCGACCTCGGAGACCAGGTCGTGGCGCTGAGCTGGCTGATCGCCGGGGAGCGCGACGTCGACGGGCCGAGGGGTTCGCGCTCGGTGAGCGGCGCGATACTCGATGCGTTGCGCGCCGCGATGGGCGGTGACCTCGACCGGGGCTGCGCCTGCTGGCGCGAGATGATCCCGCGATTCTCTCGGTCGACGATCCGCTCGTCCCCGAGCACGAGCGCACCCCGCTGGTGCAGGCGTACCGTGTCGTGGTCGAGGTGCTTCTGCTCGCGTGGCGCGGTGATATCGGTGCGGCGCGGGACAGGCTGTTCGAGGCCGCGCTCGTCCTTCCCGTCGCGATGCCCTTCGCAGGGTTGGGGGTGGTGCTCGCCCGCCGCCTCGATCTCATCGTCCTCGGCGAACTCGGCCCCCTACCCCGCGCGCTCACCGACGCGCTGCCACCGGGCGTGCGGATCGACCTTCTCATCGATCGAGGGCTCCGGGAGTACCTCGCCGGCTCGTTCGATGACGCGGTGGCGAGCGTCCGCCTCTGGGCCGATCTCGGAGGAGTGAGGCCCGCGATGACGGTCCCGGGTCTCGAAGAACTCGCGGTGGGTGCGGGGATCCGTGAGGACACGGTCGTCACGATGGCGCCGCCCGACATCGTCCGCGCCCAGAGCCTGCGCGCTCGGCTGGCTCGCGCAGGAGAAGGGCGGTGGCGGTCGGAGTGCGACGAGGTCCGTGAGGCCGCACGGACGCTCAGCTCGCCGTTCGCGCGTGCGCGGGTGGAGGGCATGCTCGGGACCCAGTTCGCTATCCGGGACGATCACGTGTCGGCGCGGATCCATCTTCTTCACGCGGAGCGGCTGTTCGAGCTCTCGGGAGCGACGGCATGGGCGCGGGCGATCCGTCGACGCCTCGACAGACTGGACCGGCGAGAGGGCAGCACGGCTCCGGCGATCGATGCGCTCTCGGCCTGCCGTGCCGCGTGGTCGTCACAGCTCACGGCGCGTGAGCTCGAGGTCGCGATGCACGCGATCCGCGGGGCGGCGAACCGTGACATCGCGGAGGCTTTGAGGGTGTCGGTCCGTACCGTCGAGGTGCACCTCGGCCGCGTGTTCACCAAGCTGGAGGTGCGCAGCCGGGTCGAACTCACCGTGTTGGCTCACCGAGCAGAGCAGCACCTCTGACGCGTCGTCAGCGGGGAGGAAGAGCGTGGCCCCGTCGGCCTCCGCGAGCCCGTCGGCGATCAGCGAGTCGATCGCGCGATCACGCTGCCGCTGGTCGGGCCAATCGGGCAGGACGGACGGCAACGGAGCCCCTTCCGGCGCGACGTCTCTGAGCAGTCGGAGGACGGCGCCGCGGGCCTGGCGGTCCGACCCTTCGTAGGTGGCCTGGCGCCGGCGTCCGTCTCCGGTGTCGGGACGCCCGGCCCCCAGCCAGGCGCACTCGTGCGCGAGCGGGCACACGTCGCACCGTGGCGCTCGGGAGGTGCACACCGTGGCGCCCAGCTCCATGGCCGCTGCGTTGAACTCTGCGGCCTCCTCGACCGTGTCGGGCAGCAGCGACGCCATCAGCTCGAGGTCTCTGCGGGAAGGAGGTGCGGGCTGGGCTCGACCCTCGATCGCCCTGGCGAGCACGCGACGCGTGTTGGTGTCGACGACGGGGTGGCGATCACCGTACGCGAACACGGCGACGGCCCTGGCCGTGTAGTCGCCGATACCCGACAGCGCGAGCAGCGACTCGATGTCACGGGGGACCGCACCGCTGTGTCGGGCGGTGATCTCGACGGCCGCTCGATGCAGCCACAGCGCTCGTCGGGGATAGCCCAGGTTCGCCCACTGCTGCACGACATCCGCCGTCGACGCCGCGGCCATGGTGGTCGGCGTAGGCCAGCGCTCGAGCCATGCCTCCAGGTGCGGGATGACCCTCGTCACCGGCGTCTGCTGCAGCATGAACTCGCTGACCAGCACACCCCAGGCCCCGAACTCCTCGTGGAACTGTGGCCGGCGCCACGGCAGATCACGAGCGGTCGCCCGGTACCACGTCGACAGGCGCGACGCGATGTCGGCAGGGGCCTGCGGTACGGGCATCCCTTCAGCCTATGCGAGCGCGGGCGGGATCCCTGGTCGGAGGCGTCGGTGCGCCGGGAGTGCGCGGGTGCCGTCGGTAGGCTGGGAGGATGGTCTCGCCCGGCATCCTCCTCGTCGACAAGCCCTCCGGGCTCACCAGCCACGACGTCGTCGCCCGCACGCGCCGTGCTTTCGGTACGCGCAAAGTCGGTCACGCTGGCACCCTCGACCCGATGGCGACCGGTCTGCTGGTGATCGGGATCGAGGGCGCGACCCGTCTGCTGACCTATGTCGTCGGCGCGGACAAGACCTACCTGGCGACGATCCGCCTCGGCGAGACCACCGCGACGGATGACGCCGAAGGGGAGACGATCGCGACCGCGGCGCCGGAGGCCTGGGATGCCGTCACGGATCCGGCTGTGCGGGCAGGCATCGCTGCGCTCACCGGGGCGATCTCACAGGTTCCCAGTGCCGTCTCCGCCATCAAGGTCGACGGACGTCGTGCGTACGACCGTGTGCGCGCGGGCGAAGAGGTCGTCCTCGCCGCACGCGACGTCGTCGTCTCCCGGTTCGAGCTGATCGAGGCGAGGCGAGGTGACGGCTCCCTCGACCTCGATGTGGTGGTCGACTGCTCTTCCGGAACCTACATCCGCTCACTCGCCCGTGATCTGGGAGCTGCTCTGGGCGTCGGCGGGCACCTGACCGCGCTGCGGCGCACCAGGGTCGGTCCTTTCGACGTGACCGACGCCGTCGCCCTCGAAGGCCTCGACGACGCCGACACGCTGACTCCGGCGGAGGCCGCAGGTCGCCTGCTGCCGGTGCTGGACATGTCGAGCGATGACGCGCGCGACCTGCGTCAGGGGAAGCGCCTCGCCGGGCAGGCGGGACGACTGACAGCTGCGCTCGCTGCGGCCGTCGATGAAGACGGGGTGCTCATCGGTATCGTCGAGAAGCGCGGCGCAGACCTGAAGAGCGCCATGAACATGCCGGAGGGCGAGCGATGATCCTGTGGTTCACTGTCGTGCAGATCGTGGTGGCCGTGGCTGCCGGGGTCTTCTGCCTCGTGGCGGGACTCATGGGTCGTCGACCGAGCGACTTCACCGTCGGAGCCCTCGCGCTCGTCGAGGTGCTGCTGATCGTCCAGGTGGTCGTGGCGATCGTCGCGCCCCTCGCGGGCAACCCGCCGACGGGTGACCTGCTCGAGTACTGGGTCTACCTCGTCTCGGCCGCGCTGCTTCCTGCGGGCGCGGTGCTGTGGGCCCTGATGGAGCGCAGCAGATGGAGCACCGTCATCCTCGGTGTCGCTGCCCTGGCCATCGCCATCATGCTGTGGCGCATGCAGGTCATCTGGGCGATCCAGGTGGCGTGACGTGCGGCGTCGGGGCGGAGTCCCGGTGTCCCGCGCGGCTCTAGGATGGAATGCGCTATGAGCACCACCGCCCCCACCACTCGGATGACCGGAATCGGTCGCGTCCTCGTGATCGTCTACGCCGTCATGGCGCTGGCCGCCACGGGGCGCAGCTTCGTGCAGATCGTCCGCCGGTTCGACGAGGCGCCCCTCGCGTATTCGCTGTCCGCACTCGCCGCCGTCGTCTACATCCTCGCCACTCTCGCACTCGTGCTCGCCCGTCGTCGCGGCTGGTACACGGTCGCCTGGGTCGCCATCGTCTTCGAACTCACGGGCGTCCTCGTGGTCGGGCTTCTGAGCATCCTGATGCCGGCGCTGTTCCAGCACGAGACCGTGTGGTCGCTGTTCGGGCGCGGGTATCTGTTCATCCCGTTGGTGCTCCCGGTATTCGGGATCTGGTGGTTGCGCACGCACCGCCCGGTCGACGCCGCGCGACCGCTCGAGGTCGGCGCATGATCGTCTTCCGGAGTCCCGAGGAGGTTCCTGCCGGCTTCGGACCGAGCGCGGTCGCGATCGGCAAGTTCGACGGCGTCCACGCGGGGCATCGGGCGGTCATCGCACGGCTGAACGAGGCGGCCGCAGCCACCGGCAGCCGGTCGGTCGCCGTCACTTTCGACCGCAACCCCCTCGCGATCCTGCGCCCGGACCGGTGCCCAGAGAACGTGGTCACCGTCGACCGCAAGCTCGAGCTGCTCGGCGAGCTGGGCATCGACGCGACGCTCCTGCTGACCTTCGACGAACAGCTCGCGGCGCGCAGTGCCCATGATTTCGTCGTCGACATCCTGGTGGGCGCACTCGAAGTCTCGACGGTGCTGGTCGGCGAGGACTTCCGCTTCGGGAACAAGGGGGCGGGCACCCCGGAACTCCTCCGCGAACTCGGGCCGCGCTACGGCTTCGCGGTCGAGGTCGTCGACGACGTGTATCTGCCCGGATCCGAGCGTCGTGTGTCGTCGAGCTGGATCCGTGAACTCCTGATGGAGGGCGATGTCGCCGCCGCCGCGAAGGTGCTCGGCCGCTACCCCGACGTCCGGGGCGAGGTCGTCCACGGTCTCAAACGTGGCCGCGAACTCGGTTTCCCGACCGCCAACCTCTCGACGATCGTCGATGCGTTCGTTCCGGCAGACGGCGTGTATGCGGGGTGGCTGGTGGATCACGACACCGGGATCCGGCATCCGTCCGCGATCTCCGTCGGCACGAATCCCACGTTCGACGATGTCCTGGTCCGCCAGGTCGAGGCGCATGTGCTGGGGGAGACCGGCCTCGATCTCTACGGTCATGACGTCACGGTCGAGTTCGTCGAGCGCCTTCGCGGCATGGTGGCCTTCGAAGGCATCGAGAAGCTGATGGACCAGATGGCAACCGACGTGACGGATGCCGCTCGGGCTCTCGGACTGCACACCTGATCGTCGCTCCGGTTCGACGTGTCGGCGTGGGTGATCCCCGTGGCTCGGCTGTGATGGCATAGAATAGGTCTCGGCTCCCGCCGATCCTCGCGCTTCTCGCGTGCCTCGTCGGGAAGAAGATCCACTGTTCGTACGGTCCTGGCTCACGCCACACGCGGACAACGAGAACGGCCCGCGACTTCCTGGGGAAGTCGGAGCCTTCACGCTCAGGAGGAGCATGCCGACCACGGCAACCGCCGCCACGCGGCGAAAGAAGACGTCCCGTCGCGACGACGAGGCACCCCTCATCCCGATCCTCGCGCGCAAGGTGCGCGAGATCGAGGCGAAGTCGCAGCGGGGGAAGCTGGGCCCGACGAATCGGGTGAAGTTCCAGGTGATCGCCTTCCTGGTGCGAGAGGAGCGCGCCAGGGTGAAGGCGGACGCCGAGATCGGCGACCCCGCGCGCGCCGAGCTGCTGAAGCGGCTCGACGGCGTGGCGACGATCCTCGCCAAGACGGCCGCACGCGACACCTCGCTCATCCAGTTGCTGGAAGCCGACCAGGCGACGTCGCCGGTCGCCAAGCGTATGCGCCGTGACTGGCTGCTCGAGTCCGGCGCGGAGCTGGCCCCGGAGGAGCTGATCATCGCCGACGCCGCACCCGTGCAGATCTCGGTCGTGCCGGCGGCGATCGCCGAACGCCAGGTCACGCCGCCGTCCGTCGAGGCTCGTCAGCTGGCGAACCCGTTCCTCGCACCGGATCTGACACCCCCGCTCGACCGCGACTCCCCGTCGGCGTCTCGACGGCTGGGAGCTCATGGGCCCCCTGTACAAGGCTTTCGAGACCGGGGCCGGTGGCTCCGCCGCGTCGATGGAGCTCCCTCCGGCGCCAGAGTTCGATCACCTCTCGCCCAAGGGGCTCGAGATCATGGTGCACCAGTCCCGGTTCCTCGAGGCCGTGAAGGCCGGGCACCGCAGTTTCCTGCTGGCGGATGAGCCAGGGCTCGGCAAGACCGCGCAGTCGGTCCTCGCCGCATCCGTCGCCGGCGCCTACCCGCTGCTCGTCGTCGTGCCCAACGTCGTGAAGATGAACTGGGCGCGCGAGGTCGAGCGGTGGACACCGCAGCGTCGCGCCACGGTGATCCAGGGCGACGGCACCGACATCGACGCGTTCGCCGACGTGTTCATCGTGAACTACGAGATCCTCGACCGACACATGTCGTGGCTGGCCTCGATCGGTCTGCGCGGCATGGTCGTCGACGAGGCGCATTTCATCAAGAACCTGTCGTCGCAGCGGTCGCAGAACGTGCTGTCGCTGGCCACTCAGGTTCGTGAACGCACGCCCGGTCACGATCCGCTCATGCTCGCCCTCACCGGTACGCCGCTGATCAACGACGTCGAGGACTTCGACGCGATCTGGCGCTTCCTCGGCTGGACGACGGGCGAGAAGCCGGGTCCCGAGCTCATGGAGAAGCTCGACGCCACCGGCTTCACCCCGGCCGACAAGGCGTTCTACCCCGAGGCGCGAGATGCCGTCATCTCGATGGGCATCGTGCGACGCAAGAAGAAGGACGTCGCGGCCGACCTGCCCGACAAGCTGATCGCCGACCTGCCGGTGCAGCTCGACGACGAGTTCGGGCGCAGCATCCGTCAGGCCGAACGCGAGCTGGGTGAGCGGCTCGCCGCCCGCTACCGCCGCATCATCGAGGCGCGAGGCGACCGAGGGCTGGCGCCGGGCGAGATCGACGACGACATCGTGCGTCTCGTCGCGCAGAACGAGCTCGAGGAGTCGAAGGCGGCAGGCACAGGCGGAGACAACGTCTTCACCATGGTCCGCCGGATCGGTCAGGCCAAGGCGCAGCTCGCTGCGGACTACGCCGCTCAGCTGCAGCGCTCGGTCGGCAAGGTGGTCTTCTTCGCGAAGCACATCGACGTCATGGATCAGGCCGAGGCGCACTTCGCCGCCGCGGGGATCCGTGCGGTGTCGATCCGCGGAGACCAGACGTCCACCGCGCGTCAGCAGGCGATCGACGACTTCAACGGAGACCCCTCGGTCGGGATCGCGGTCTGTTCGCTCACCGCGGCCGGCGTGGGACTCAATCTGCAGGCGGCGTCGAACGTCGTGCTCGCCGAGCTGTCGTGGACGGCCGCCGAGCAGACGCAGGCGATCGACCGCGTGCACCGCATCGGTCAGGATGAGCCCGTCACCGCGTGGCGGATCATCGCCGCCCACACGATCGACACGAAGATCGCGGAGCTCATCGACCAGAAGCAGGGCCTTGCGGCGCGGGCACTCGACGGTGAGGCCGTCGAGGAGTCGGCCGGCGAGCCCGTGCAGCTCGCGGCACTCATGCACCTGCTGCGCCAGGCGCTCGGCGGAGCGTGATCGTCAAGAACTGCGGTTCTTAACGCACGATTCACGCGTCTCGCACGCCGCATCGGGAAGTTCGTCGATATCGGCGGAACCGCGTGTCAAGATCGGCGTTTTTCGTCGACCCCGAATAGCGCCCGAGCACACCGGGGCGCTAGTGTCGATCGAAGGCAGCGCGGCCTCTTTCCCCCATCTCCCGAACGTCTGAAGGCACCAGCATGAAGATCGGCATCCTGACGAGCGGCGGCGACTGCCCCGGCCTCAACGCGGTCATCCGCGGCATCGTGCTCAAGGGCACCACCACGTACGACCTGGAGTTCGTCGGCATCCGCGACGGATGGCGTGGCCTCGTCGACGGCGACTTCATGCCGCTCACGCGGCACGAGGTGAAGGGGCTCTCCAAGGTCGGAGGCACGATCCTCGGCACCAGCCGCACGAACCCCTACGAGGGCGAGCGCGGGGGAGCCGAGAACATCGCCAAGACCCTCTACGGACACAAGATCGACGGCATCATCGCGATCGGCGGGGAGGGCACCCTTGCCGCCGCCGACCGGCTCGCGAAGGACGGCATCAAGGTCATCGGCGTGCCGAAGACGATCGACAACGATCTCCAGGCCACCGACTACTCCTTCGGCTTCGACACCGCGGTGAACATCGCGACGGATGCCATGGACCGTCTGCGGACCACGGGCGACTCGCACCAGCGCTGCATGGTCGCGGAGGTCATGGGGCGCCACGTCGGATGGATCGCCCTGCACGCGGGCATGGCCGCAGGCGCGCACGTCATCTGCATCCCCGAGGTTCCGATGTCGATCGACGACATCACCGAGCTCGTGACCAGCGCCCACGACCGTGGCAGGGCACCGCTCGTCGTCGTCTCCGAGGGGTTCAAGCTCCTCGGCATGGACGAGGCATACAGCGACAAGGGGCTCGACGCCTTCAACCGTCCTCGCCTCGGCGGCATCGGAGACCAGCTCGCGCCCGAGATCGAGCGCATCACGGGCATAGAGACCCGCGCCACGATCCTCGGACACATCCAGCGCGGTGGATCCCCGTCGGCATTCGATCGGGTGCTGGCGACGCGGCTCGGCCTCCACGCCGCCGACGCGATCGTCGACGAGGCATGGGGACAGATGGTGGCGATGCAGGGTACGGACATCGTCCGTGTGCCCTTCGCCGATGCGCTGGGCGAACTCAACACGGTGCCCCGCTACCGCTACGACGAGGCGGCGGCACTCTTCGGCTGATCGCCTGAACTCGCTCGACAGCGCTGCGCTTGGGCGGATCAGGGTCGTCCCAGCATCCTGAGATCAGGCAATCGCGCCGAATCAGGCGACAGCTGACTGCATCGGCCTGATTCTGAGCTTCTGCCTGATCTTGAACTGTTCGCCGCACCGCGTGGTCCGAGAAACCGGCCGTCCGCAGAGCGGACGAGTGTGCGGCACCGTCGTGCTGACGCACCCATTCATCTGCAGAGATCGTCACGGCCCCACCCTGGCCGACGCTCGGCATGCCGCGGGGCGGTCGAGCCGCGGTAAGGGGACAAGTGCGACGGCTCGGCAGTTGTGGAGGAGTCGACGCATCCGCTCTGCTGCAATCGGAACAGGCGATAGCGCCGCATCAGGCAGGAAGTGAAGGAATTAGCCTGATTCGGCGTGATCGCCTGAACTCGCGTGATGTCTGAGGCCGCTGCAGGGTCGAGCGCGGCCGCTGCGCTCAGTCCTCGGCCAGGCCGAGCGTGTCGAGCAGCCACGCGAGTTCGAACGCCCGCTCCTTCCAGGAGTTGTAGCGCCCGCTGACCCCGCCGTGCCCCGCGACCATCTCGCACTTGAGCAGCACATCGGAGGCCCCGGCCTCGCGCAGTCGTGCCACCCATTTCGCAGGCTCGACGTACAGCACCCGGGTGTCGTTGAGCGAGGTCACCGCGAGTATGCGCGGATACTTCACGCCTTCGCGGACGTTCTCGTACGGGGTGTAGGACTTCATGTACTCGTACACGTCCGGGTCGTGAAGAGGATCGCCCCACTCGTCCCACTCGATCACCGTGAGCGGAAGCGACGGGTCGAGGATCGTGGTGAGGGCATCCACGAACGGGACTCCGGCGAGGATGCCGGCGAAGAGCTCGGGCGCGAGATTGGCGATCGCGCCCATCAGCAGACCTCCCGCGCTGCCTCCCTCCGCCACAAGCTGACTCGGCGCGGTGACACCGGTGGTGACGAGGTGCTCGGCGCAGGCGACGAAGTCCGTGAAGGTGTTGCGCTTGTTCAGCAGCTTCCCGTCTTCATACCACTGGCGACCCATCTCTCCGCCGCCGCGGACGTGCGCGACCGCGAAGACGACCCCGCGGTCGAGCTCGGAGAGACGAGCGACGGAGAATCCCGGGTCGATGGAGTGCTCGTAGGAGCCGTAACCGTACAGGTGCACAGGTCGGGTCCCGGCCCCCGGCTCCCCGAATGCGCGCTTCCACACGAGGGAGATCGGCACGCGCACCCCGTCGGACGCCGTCGCCCAGTCGCGTCGCTGACCGTACTCGGCGGGATCGTAGCCGCCCAGCACGGTGACCTGCTTCCGAAGGATGAGTGTCCGGTCTGCCAGATCGAGGTCGTACACCGTGCCCGGGGTCACGAACGACGTGTACCCGAGGCGGAGGAACGGCGAGTGCCACTCCGGGTTCCCGCTCACGCCGGCGGAATAGAGAGGCTCGTCGAACGGGATCTCGTCGACGGCGTCCGTCGCGTAGTCGAGGAGTCCGACGCGCTCGAGGCCTTCGCTGCGGTACTCCACGGTCGCGAAGTCGCGGAACGCATCCATGCCGAGCAGACGCCGTCCCGGTTCGTGCGCGATGACCACGTGCTTCTCGCCCCGAGGGTCGGACGCCGCCACGGAGACGAGTTCGAAGTCGAGAGCGTCATCGTTGTGGAGGATGAAGAGGCGGTCCTCCCCGTCCACCACGGCGTGGTCGATCGAATACTCGACGCCCTCGCGGCGGGGCCAGACCAGTCGCGGCTCGGCGGTGAGTTCGCCGGTCAGATCGACGAGGTACTCCTCGCTCGTGATGCTGGACCCGACGCCGATCACGAGGTACCGGCGGCTGCGGGTGATCCCGGCGCCCAGCCAGAACTTCTCGTCGGGTTCGTGGAAGAGGCGGACGTCGTCGGCGACCGGTGTTCCGAGACGATGCAGCCACAGCGTGTCGGGGCGCCACGCCTCGTCGCGTGTCGTGTACAGCACGCCCGTGCCGTCCGGTGTGAAGAACGCGCCGCCGGTGTTCGGGATCTCGTCCTCGAGCGTCTCGCCCGTGGTGAGGTCGCGCACGTGCACGGTATAGAGCTCGTCGCCCTCGAAGTCGGTCGACCACAGCAGCTTCGTCGCATCGTCCGAGGTGTCGAAGGCGCCGAGAGAGAAGAACTCGTGGCCATCGGACTCGACGTTCCCGTCGAGCAGGACGACTTCGCCGGGTACCGGGACCCCGGGCACGAGCGACGGGGGAGTCCAGTCGTCTTCGGCGGCGGCCGCCCGGCAATGGATGCCGTACTGGGCGCCCTCCTCCGTGCGGCTGTAGTACCACCAGCCGCCGCGGCGGGTGGGCACCGAGAGGTCGGTCTCCTGGACCCGTGCCTTGATCTCCTCGAACAGCCGACTGCGGAGATCGGCCAGATGCGCGGTCGCGGCATCCGTATGCGCGTTCTCGGCTTCGAGGTGCGCGATGACCTCTTCGGAGTCCTTGGCCCTCATCCATTCGTACGGGTCGTCGAACGTGTCGCCGTGGTGCGTGCGGAGGGTGGAGCGGCGTGCGGCCAGGGGAGCGTCAGTCACCGTCCCACGCTATCCCAGGTCGAGTTGACCGGCACGGGGGAGGGTGGGAGGATTTACCGGGGCCGGTTAACGGAAGTCAAACCCACGGTGAACTCTTCGTTCGTCACGTCGATCCCGTCGACAACTCCTTCTTCCTCAACGACCGAAAGCGAACGGTGGAAACCGCAGCCCTCATCGTCGTGCTCGTCATCGCGCTGGCACTCTTCTTCGACTTCACCAACGGCTTCCACGACACCGCGAATGCCATGGCGACGCCGATCGCCACGGGTGCGCTGAAGCCCAAGACCGCCGTCCTCCTCGCCGCCGTCCTCAACCTCGTCGGCGCGTTCCTGTCGACGGAGGTCTCGAAGACCATCTCCGGCGGCATCATCCGCGAGGACGCGATCATCTCCGCGGGGGCGGATCTCTTCCTCTCCCTGATCTTCGCAGGCCTGATCGGCGCCATCACCTGGAACATGCTCACCTGGCTCCTGGGGCTTCCCTCGAGCTCCTCGCACGCGCTCTTCGGCGGTCTGATTGGGGCGACGCTGGTCGGCGCAGGCCTCGGCGGCATCGACTTCGGCATGGTGCTCTCGAAGATCGTGCTCCCTGCCCTCATCGCGCCCGTGACCGCGGGTCTCATCGCCTTCGCGGCGACGAAGATCGCCTACTCCGTCACCCGCCGTTACGACGGCAAGCCGGACGGACGCGACGGCTTCCGCTGGGGGCAGATCTTCACCTCGTCCCTCGTCGCCCTCGCGCACGGTACGAACGACGCGCAGAAGACCATGGGCGTGATCACCCTGGCGATGATCACGATCGGCTGGCAGTCGGGTGCGCATCATGAGCCCGAGCTGTGGGTCATCATCGCGTGTGCCTTCACGATCGCACTCGGCACGTACCTCGGCGGCTGGCGCATCATCCGCACCCTCGGAAAGGGGCTGACCGACGTCAAGCCCGCCCAGGGGTTCGCGGCTGAGAGCTCGACTGCGGCGACCATCCTCGCCTCGAGTGCCCTGGGCTTCGCGCTGTCGACCACCCAGGTGGCATCCGGATCGGTGATCGGCTCGGGTCTCGGACGCCGAGGATCGACCGTCCGCTGGCGGACCGCCGGCCGGATCGGCATCGGCTGGTTGCTGACACTCCCGGCTGCAGGCGGGGTCGGGGCGCTGGCCGCGCTTCTGGTCGTGTGGCTCGGCAACTGGGGTGTGGCGATCGACGCGGTTCTGGCACTCGTGATCATCCTCGGCCTGTTCATGCGCTCTCGGCGGAACGCGGTCACCCCGGCGAACGCGATGAGCGATGTCGCCGAATCGGGAATGGCGATCGACCTTCCCGACACCCCCTCCTCCGACACGCCGCCAGCAGCGCATCGAGCAGGCCAAGGCCGAGGCGAAGGCGCGAGCGGCGGCTCGGGAAGAGGCGAAGGCCCAGACGAAGCGTGAGGCGGCCGCCAAGGCGAAGAAGAAGGCTCAGGACAAGGCGAGCGCGAAGGCATCCAAGTCGGGGGCGTCCTCGACGACCGGGGTGTCATCGAAGAATCCTGATGCGCCTCGGAGCGGGGAGTCGGAATGAACGTCGTCATCGACTGGGTCGCCTTCCTCCAGGTGTTCCTCGCGGCTCTCATCGGAGCGGCCGCGATCGTGACCTTCTACGCGCTCGGTCTCCGACTGCTCGTGCGCAGCGGCCGTGCACCCGTGGTGAGCCCTGCGGAGTTCACGGATGCGATCACCGTGATCACCGAGAAGGAGCTCCGGCGCGCGGAGAAGCAGGCGGCGAAGGCGGCGCGGAAGAGTCCGCTCACCGAAGGGCAGAAGCTCGTCGCCCTCTTCGGCGCCTACGCGTGCTTCGCCCTCTGCGCTGCGGCCGTCGTCGCGGGGATCCTGCTCCTCGTCATCGGCCACTGATCGCACAGCGGCGGTCTTCCTCAGCCCAGCAGACCGGCGACGAGGTCGTCGATGATGTCGTCTGTCTCCGTGTCGGGGTCGATCGGCGTCGTGAGGCGATCGAGGAGGAGCCCGTCGATCGCATAGTGGAAGAGTGCGATCTCGCGGCGTCCGCCCGGCAGACCGGCTGTGGCGTTGAAGGCGACGTCGCCGTCGAACCCAGCGCGTTGCCAGGCTCCGAGGACGGCGGCGACCTCCGGTCTGCGGCTGCTCTCGAGGCGCAGCTCGAACAGCGCCAGAGTGACCTCGCGATCCTCGGTCAGGCGGCGGACGATGTCGCGGACGTAGTCGGCGAACAGTGCGGCGTCCGGCACCCCGCTCGATCTCCGTCGGAGGTCATCCGGCGTCGGGGCGAGTCGTTCTCCGATGCGCTCGACGAGTCCGGCGACGAGCGCGTCCCGACTGCGGAAGTAGTTCGACGTGGTTCCCGTCGGGATGCCGGCTGCCACATCGACCGCGCGATGCGTCAATCCGCGGGAGCCCTCCCGTGCCAGCACCGCGAGTCCGGCATCGGCGATCGCCTGGCGCCTGCCCTCGTTCTTCGCCATGAGGCGATCCTAGCCCGAGCACTACACCCGCTGTGGTCGCCGGGCAATAGGGTGATCCCATGTCCGCAGGAACCGCCAGTGCACACGTCTTCGGCCGTCACGAACCCGCATCGCATGTCCTGATCCATGTCAGCGATCCCCACTTCCTCGCCGGAGGGGCTCATCTGGGCGGCCGGTACGACGTGGAGGAGAACTTCGCCCGCACGCTGCACGCGATCCGTGCCGTGCATCCGCATCCCTCGGCGATCGTGATCACCGGAGACCTCGCCGATCTGGGCGAGCCCGACGCGTATCGACGTCTGCGCGCCGCCGTCGAGCCCGTCGCTCGCGAACTCGGCGCGCCGGTGGCCTGGGTCGCAGGGAACCACGACGAGCGTCCTGCCCTGCGCGCGGGCCTGCTCGATCTCGAGCCGACGGAGGACCCGGTGACGGGGGTCTGGGATCTCGACGGGTTGCGACTCATCGCCCTCGACAGCAGCGTTCCCGGCTGGCATCACGGCGATATCGACCGCGACCAGCTGTCCTGGCTCGCGGAGCAGCTCACCGAACCCGCCCCGCACGGCACGGTGCTCGCTCTGCACCACCCGCCGATCCCGAGCCACCTCCCGCTGTTCGACATCCTGGAACTGCGTCACCAGGAGGAGCTCGCTGACGTGATCCGCGGCACGGATGTCAGGGGCATCCTCGCGGGGCACCTGCACTACTCCTCGCAGGGGACCTTCGCCGGGGTGCCGGTGAGCGTGGCGTCCGCGACCTGTTACACGATGAACGTGGCCCGCCCTCCCGCCGAGGTGAACGGCATGGACGCGGCGCAGGCGTTCCACCTCGTCCACGTGTACCCCGATACGATCACGCACACCGTCGTCCCCGTGACAGAGGCGGCGACGGGCGACTACTTCTCCGAGGAGTGGCTGGAGCACATGGCGAGCCTCACACCGGAGGGGCGACTCGAGGCGTTCTCCCGCAAACCCGGTCGATGACCGGCGTAGACTGAAGGCATCCCCCACCCTTCTCACCCGCCACGACCCACGAGGATGTGACATGGCTTCTGCCGCGCCTACCCTGACCCGCACCGAGACCGATTCGCTCGGGAGCATGGAGATTCCCGTCGACGCGTACTGGGGGATCCACACCGCCCGTGCCGACGCGAACTTCCCGATCACGAAGCGGCCCATCTCGGTCTATCCGGACCTGGTGGTCGGGCTCGCGATGGTGAAGCAGGCGAGCGCGCGGGCGAACCGCGAGATCGGCGTGCTCGATCCCGAACGAGCCGACCTCATCGACCGTGCGGCACAGCGCGTGATCGACGGCGAGTTCCACGAGCAGTTCGCCGTCGGCGTCATCCAGGGCGGTGCCGGCACCTCGACCAACATGAACGCGAACGAGGTCATCACCAACATCGCGCTCGAGCTGGCCGGCCGTGAGAAGGGCGACTACGCGTTCCTGTCGCCGATCGACCACACCAATCGCAGCCAGTCCACGAACGACGTGTACCCGACGGCCGTCAAGATCGGCCTCTCACTGACCCTGCGCTCCCTGCTCGAGGAGCTCGACCTGCTGCGTCTGTCCTTCCTCGGCAAGTCGCGCGAGTTCCACGACGTGCTCAAGGTCGGTCGCACCCAGCTGCAGGACGCCGTGCCGATGACGCTCGGTCAGGAGTTCAACGGCTTCGCCACGACCCTCGGCTACGACCACACGCGCCTCACCGAGAACGCCTCGCTGATGTTCGAGATCAACATGGGCGCCACCGCCATCGGCACCGGCATCACGACCCACCCCGGTTACGCCCCCGCCGTGCTCAAGCACCTGCGGGAGATCACCGCGCTCGATCTGCGCACGGCGGGCGACCTCGTCGAGGCCACGAGCGACACCGGTTCCTTCATGTCTTTCTCGTCGACGCTCAAGCGCAACGCGATGAAGCTGTCCAAGATCTGCAACGACCTCCGACTGCTCTCGTCGGGACCGCAGGCCGGGCTCGGCGAGATCAACCTCCCCGCGATGCAGGCGGGATCGAGCATCATGCCGGGCAAGGTCAACCCGGTCATCCCCGAGGTCGTGAACCAGGTCGCGTTCGCCGTCGCCGGAGCGGACATGACCGTGACGATGGCGGCCGAGGCAGGCCAGCTGCAGCTGAACGCCTTCGAGCCGGTCATCGCGCACTCGATCTTCCAGTCGATCACCTGGATGCGTCAGGCCATGTGGACGCTGCGCGTCAACTGCGTCGACGGCATCACCGCGAACCGCGACCGCCTCGGTGCGATGGTGGGCGCTTCGGTCGGTGTCATCACCGCTCTCACCCCGTTCATCGGCTACGCCGCCGCCGCCGCACTGGCGAAGACCGCACTGCTGACCAACCGGAGCGTGGCCGACCTGGTCGTCGAGGCCGGGCTCATGTCCCGCGACGAGGTCGTCAAGCAGTTGTCGCCCGCTCGCCTGTCCGGACTCGAGACCATCACGGCGGCGATCCCGGTGATCGCGCCGGAAGACCTGATCGAGATCTGAGCCACCTCATGCAGTGAAGGGACGGACGCCACGGCGTCCGTCCCCTCACTGCATGCCGGACGACCTCAGTCGGTGATCCGACAGTGCGTGGTGAGCTCGCCGATGCCGTCGATTCCGACGGTGACGGTCGAGTGGTCGCGCAAGAAGATCTGCGGATCGCGGGAGTACCCAGCGCCACCAGGGCTCCCGGTCGAGATCAGGGTGCCCGGCAGCAGGGTGAGCGACTGAGAGAGGTGGGCGATCAGCTTCGCGACCGAACGCACCATCTGGTCGGTGCTCGCGTCCTGGACGGTGTGGCCGTCGACGACGGCCCAGATGTGCAGATCCTGCGGGTCGGCGACTTCGTCCGCCGTCACCGCGAAGGGGCCCGTGGGGGTGAATCCGTCGAAGGACTTGCACCGCGACCACTGCGCCTCCGAGAACTGGATGTTCCTGGCGGTGATGTCGTTCACCACGGTGTAGCCCCAGACGTGCGAGAGCGCATCGGCCTCGCCGACGTCCTTCGCGGGGGTGCCGATGAGCACGCCGAGCTCCGCCTCGTAGTCGACCGCTTCGCTCAGAGACCGTGGCCAGGACGTGGTCTGCTCGTGACCGGTGAGGGAGTTCGGCCACAGCGTGAACACGGTCGGGGCGGCATCGGTCTTCAGGCCGAGCTCGCTCGAGTGCGCGGCGTAGTTCAGGCCGACGGCGAGGACCGCCGGTGGTGCGAGCACTGCGGATGAGAACTCCCAGTCGCCCAGCGGGTGGCGCGGTGCGGTGCTCTGCGCGAGAGCGGCACGCAACTGCTCGAGCAGGGCGTCCCCTCCCTCGATCAGCCGTTGCAGGGTGGCAGGGGCGTCGGTCAGGAGGTCAGAGACGAAGATGGCGTCCGAGTCCTGCACCACGGCGAGCATCGCGCGAGGGGAGTCAGGACGGCGCAGATGAGCGAACCGCATGGTTCTACGGTACCCGGTGGCGGGCTGCGGGCGCGTGGAGGACTCAGCCATACCGGCGCGTGCTCTCTTGTGCCCCTAGGCTTTGCCTATGAGTTTCGGAGGACCGCCCCCGCCGCAGCAGCCATCCCCGTTCACGCCGCCTCCGCGCCAGGGAGTGCAGCCGGGCTATGCCTCCCCGCTGGCTCAGCCGACACCGTACACGCCGCCTGCCCCGGTCGCGCCCGCACCGGCCGAGTCGCTGCCCGCGTTGCCCATGCCGACGCGCAAGGGGCGGACGATCTCGCTGTGGCTGTTCAGCTTCCTCGGCTTCCTGCTTCTCGCGCTGATCGGGTACTTCGGCTGGGCTCTCGGCGTCACGGCATCGGTGGTCGGGCTGATCCTGGCCCTCATCCCGTTGACGGTGGTGTTCCTCGGCGTGCGGATGATCGATCGCTGGGAGCCGGAGCCGAAACGGCTCGTGCTCTTCGCGGTCGCCTGGGGCGCGGTCGCGGCCGTGGGGCTCACACTCCTCGTCGACATCGGTCTGAAGATCCTGATCGGACCCACTCCTGATGCCTTCTCCGCCGTGGTGCAGGCGCCCATCGTCGAGGAGTTCTGGAAGGGCCTCGGCATCTTCCTGATCTTCCTGCTCGCCCGTCGGGCATTCGACGGCCCGGTCGACGGTGTCGTGTACGGCGCGCTCGTGGGCGCAGGGTTCGCGTTCACCGAGAACATCCAGTACTTCGCGCTCAGCCTCATCGAGGGCGGGGGAGAGCAGCTCACCGTGACGTTCGCCGTACGCGCCATCCTCTCGCCCTTCGCGCACGCCATGTTCACCGCCGTCACCGGTTTCGCGATCGGTCTCGTCGCGCGCAGGCACGGGTCAGCGGGTTCCGCGTTCGGGGCGGGACTCGTCGGCATGATCGGTGCTGTCCTGCTCCACGCGCTGTGGAACGGGTCAGCCACCTTCGCCGACTTCTTCGGCCTGTACTTCACCCTTCAGGTGCCGCTGTTCATCGGGTTCATCCTGGGCATCGTGGCTCTTCGCCGGGAAGAAGCCCGTCTGACCCGCGCCCGCCTCGCCGAGTATGCGAGCGCGGGGTGGTTCACGCCCGAGGAGGTCACGATGCTGGCGACGCCGAGTGGGCGCAAAGCAGGCCTCACCTGGGCGCGTGGCCTCCGCGGCGACCGGCGTCCCCTCATGCGGGAGTTCATCAAGGACGCGACCGCCCTGGCCGCGGTCCGCCAACGAGCGATCACCGGACGAGACCCGCTCGCCGTCGAGGACGAGCGCGCCCCTCCTGATCCGCACGCGCGCGGCACGGGCGGCATTGCTGGCCTACTAGGTGCGCCCACGGGATGCGCGGGGGAGAGAGGGAGGCATGAGCACTTTCGTCTTGATCCACGGCGGGGGAGATGTCGGCTGGTCCTGGCATCTCGTGGCCGCGGAACTCGAAGCGCGCGGGCACGAGGTGTTCGCTCCGGACCTTCTCGCCGATGACGACTCGCTGACTCTCGAGGACTATACGGATGCCGTCGTCGCGGCCGTCGGTGCCCGACAGGACACGGTCGTGGTCGGGCATTCGTTCGGGGCGTTCACCGCTCCTCTCGTCGCCGAGCGGCTGTCATCCCGACTCCTGGTGCTGGCCGCAGGCATGATCCCGCTGCCCGGCGAGCCGCCCGAGCGATGGTGGGCGGACTCCGGCTACCTCGCTGCGGCGGAGGAGCAGGCCGCCCGTGACGGCGGGCTGACCGGCAACGACGACCCCTACGTGAGCTTCTATCAGGATGTTCCGCGCTGGCTGGTCGACGAGGCGCTTCGACGAGAGCGCGCACACCCTTCGCGGGCGGCGATGCAGACGCCGTGGCCTCTCGAGAGATGGCCCGACATGCCCACGAGATTCGTCGTGTTCGCGGACGATCGGTTCTTCCCTCCGAGCTTTCTCCGGCGACTCGCGCTGGAGCGTCTCGGAGTCATCGCCGACGAGGTCCCCGGGGGTCATTGCGCCATGCTGAGCAGGCCGAGGGAGATCGCGGAACTGCTGGTCGGCTACCTCGATTGAGTCCGGGCGCGCCTCGCGGACAAGACTCAGCGCCCGGTGCTGCGGCGATGCCTGCGAGTCTCCCGGGCGCTGAGTTGATCTGTAAACAGGGTGCACCCGGCCCTCGCGGGTGTCAAGAGGTTCTTGTCCTCGCTGCTTCTCGGGGTGTTCGCTGTGAGCAGGTGCGATCGCGTTGACCGGGTCAGTCGCGCTCGGGTTTGATGGAGGCATGACTGATCGCACAAAGCCTGAGTTCGATGCCCCCAGCACCCCCGCGCCCGCGGAGCTCGTCATCCGCGACATCATCGAGGGAGACGGCGCCGAGGCGAAGCCCGGCGACACCGTGACCGTCCACTATGCCGGCGTCGAGTTCGACTCCGGCGAGGAGTTCGACTCGTCCTGGGGTCGGGGCGAGACCATCCAGTTCCCGCTTCGCGGTCTGATCCAGGGGTGGCAGGACGGCATTCCCGGCATGAAGGTCGGTGGTCGTCGCGAGCTGATCATCCCCCCGCACCTCGCATACGGACCCGTCGGCGGAGGTCACTTCCTCTCCGGGAAGACGCTGATCTTCATCATCGATCTCGTCGCGGTGGGCTGACCACTCGGGCTCGCGCGGGGCGCTCCTCTTCAATGGAAGAGGAGCGCCCCGTTCTGTGTCGCGAAACTCTTCTCCATTCAGGGGAATACATGCGGGTGAATGTAAGTTGTCACAGGAGTCGCGGTGAACGCGGCCCTTGTCCGAAGCCGCAACAGCGGCCGATGTCTCCAGAGGAGAAACCATGACCAGCATCGACATCCCCGGCTACCGACCCGGCACCTGGGTGCTCGACCCCGCTCACAGCGAGGTCACCTTCAGCGTCCGTCACATGATGATCTCCAAGGTGCGCGGCACGTTCGGGGTCAAGAACGCCACGCTGATCGCACCCGAGAACCCGCTCGAGGCCAAGGTCGAGGCGTCTGTCGACGTCACCTCGGTCGACACCAAGGACGACGGCCGCGATGCGCACCTCCGCTCGGCCGACTTCTTCGACACCGAGAACTTCCCGACCATGGAGTTCGTCTCCACGGGCGCCCGCGTCAAGGGCGACGACCTGTTCGTCGACGGCGACCTCACGATCCGCGGCATCACCAAGCCGGTCAGCTTCGAGCTCGACTTCGGCGGCTTCGGCACCGACCCGTACGGCAACTACAAGGCCGGCGCCTCCGCCAAGACCGTGATCAACCGCGAGGACTTCGGTCTCACCTGGAACGCGGCACTCGAGACGGGTGGAGTGCTCGTCGGCAAGGACGTGACGATCACCCTCGACCTGCAGGGCGCGCTGCAGCAGGACTGATCTCGATCCGGCAGTCTCCCGAACCCCGGGCCCGTCAGGGCTCGGGGTTCTCTGCGTCGTAGTCGTGGAACCGGCGGTTGCGGCGGGAGAGCATCGCGACGAGGGCGATCACGAGCACGCCGCCCAGCAACGGCGGGAACCAGAGCGTGGTGAGCGTGGCCAGCGTGCCGGCGTACAGAGCCCCCACGCGGGGCCCGCCGGCGACGACGACCACGAACAGGCCCTGCAGGCGCCCGCGCATGGCATCGGGCACCGCGGCCTGCATCATGGTGTTGCGATAGATCGAGCTGACGTTGTCGGAGGCACCGGAGAGGGCGAGCGCCACGCAGGCCGCGACGATCAGGCCGACATTCGGTGCGTCTTCGCCGACGGGGGCGGAGAAGGCTCCGACGAGCAGGACGACCCCGAACAGCAGGATCGATGCGCCGTAGGCCTCGACGGCGCGCGCGATGCCCCGACCGTGCCAGCGGTACTGGACGACGCGACCGGAGAACAGGCTCGACGCGAACGTGCCGACGGCCACGGCGGCCGTGAGGATGCCTGTGGTGACGGCACCCCCGCCGAGGAGCACGGTGCCGAGGGCGGGGAACAGCACAAGGGGCTGCCCGAAGGTCATCGCGATGATGTCGATGATGTACTGCATCCGGATGTTGCCGGCCCTGCGGAGGAATCGCCATCCGTCGACGAGCGACTCGAGCCCAGGGCGGACGGTCTCGCCCTCTGGGCGCAGGGTCGGAAGCGTCCACAAGCCGAGGAACATCGACAGCATCAGCACGACGTCGATCGTGTAGGTCCAGCCATAGCCGGTCAGCGCCACGAGGACGCCGGCCAGGGCGGGGCCCGCCATCACGGTGAGTCCGAATGCGACGCCGTTGAGGGCGGACGCGGCGGCCAGCTGCGCGCGCGGGATCAGGCGTGGCACGATCGCGGTGCGCGTCGCCATCCCGACGGAGTTCGCCGCCGAGTTGATCATGCTCAGTGCGTACAGCCACCAGATGGTCTCGGTACCCGTCCAGGTCAGCGCCGCGAGCAGTGCGGTGGATGCGAAGGTGATGGTGGCGGCGATCAGCGCCACCCGGCGACGGTCGAATGCATCCGCGAGCATCCCGCCGTACAAGCCCGCCAGGATCATCGGGACGAGCCCCGCCACCGCGATCATCGATACCGCGAAGGTGCTCTGCGTGAGCACGAACACGTGCAGCATCACCGTGACGATCGTGAGCTGGCCGCCGATGCCCGCGAGGGTCGAGCCGATCCACATCCGCGCGAACGCAGGGCTGGTCTTCAGGGGAGTGAGGTCGATCAGGTGACCGCGTCGGGCGCTCACTCGTCGATCTTCTTCTGCACCTCTCGAGCCTAGTTGAGGCGGAACCGGGGGGCGTCCGGCTGCGGTGCGCGGGAGGAGCCGCCGGCTGGTAGACTCTTCAGGTTGCCGTTCGATCGGCCGCGGATAAAGAGAGCCCACGCATCAGGCGTCGGGCGCCGCGCAACAAGCAGAGAGGGGATCGAATCTATGGCACTGGAAGCAGACGTCAAGAAGGCGATCATCGAAGAGTACGCGACGCACCCCGGTGACACCGGATCCCCCGAGGTGCAGGTCGCGATGCTGACGCAGCGCATCAAGGACCTCACCGAGCACCTCAAGGAGCACAAGCACGACCACCACTCGCGTCGTGGGCTGTTCCTGCTCGTCGGTCAGCGCCGCCGTCTCCTCGGCTACCTCCAGGACATCGACATCGAGCGTTACCGCTCGCTGATCGAGCGTCTCGGACTTCGTCGCTGAGGCACCGCGACCCTGCGTTCAATCGCGCAGAACATTCTTGAGAAGGCCGCCCCACGGTGTGGGGCGGCCTTCGTCATGCCTGGGCCTCGTGCGGGGGTACCGCGGAGCGTCAGGCGGGAGAGGCCACCAGGTCGGCATGGTGGATCGCCGCGACGTCGGGGTGCGCGCGCAGGCGTGACTTGAGTGCGTTCTCGCCGTACAGCGCGTGGATCGGGTTGCTCGGATCCTTCGTGACGCCCTTCGCCTCCGCGGCGAGTTCGGCGGGAAGCTCGATCAACGGGAGCCGCTTGTCGAGCGCGGGGTTGAAGAAGAACGGGATCGAGATGCGGTCGTCGGGGGCCTGGGGCGACACGACGCGATGGTTCGTGGCCTTGAGGTACCCGCCCGTCGCATACTCCAGCAGCTCGCCGATGTTCACGACGAAGGCGCCGGGCACCGGGGAGCGTCGACCCAGGTGCCGTCGCGCTCGACCTGGAGGCCGCCCTTGCCCGGCTCGACCCAGAGCAGGGTCAGGACGCCGGAGTCCTTGTGCGCTCCCACGCCCTGCTGGGGCTCCGGCTCGTGCGTGCCCGGGTATCGGACGATCTTGATCAGCGTCGAGGGCTCGCCGAAGTGCTCGTCGAAGTACGTCTCCTCCGCGCCGAGGGTCTGCGCCCACTCACGCAGGAGCCTGCGCGCGACCTCCGACAGCGTCTCGTGCCACTCGGCGACGACCTCCTGCAGCTCGGGCTGCGCCGACGGCCAGAGGTTGGGGCCGATGAGGCGATTGAACGCAGGGCCGCCGTCGACGGGTTCGCGCTCGGGCCCGATGTCGATCTGCTCGCGCCAATCGACCTGCCCCTGCGTCCGCTCTCCGCCGATGCGGGTGTATCCGCGGAAGTGCGGGCTGTGCACGTTCTCGATCGCCAGCTTGTCCGCTTCGGGAAGGGCGAAGAAGTCGAGTGCTGCGCGGTGCAGGCGGGCTTCGAGCTCGGGGGAGATGCCGGTGCCGGTGAGGTAGAAGAACCCGACGTCGTGCGTTGCGGCCCTGAGATCGTCGCGGAATCGCGCCGCGGCCTCCGGGCCTTCGTCGAGCTGGGACAGGTCGAGGATGGGAAGCGAGAGTTCAGCCATGGACCGAGGGTATGTCGGCTCTCTCGGTGCGAGCTCGACTGTTGCGTCGCATTACCGTCGCGCACATCGAGCACCGCACCCCCGGTTCCGACGCGGGCGGCGCGGGTGCTAGAGTCTCGTGAGTAAGGGCTGCCTTACCTCAGTAATCATCCGGGAGTCAGGCTCCGTGCTCGCCACTTTTCTCATCGGCCTCCGCGAGGGGCTTGAAGCCGCACTCGTCGTCGGCATCCTCGTCGCCTACCTCCGCCGCCTCGGGCGCACGGATGCTCTCCCACGGATGTGGGCGGGTGTCGGACTCGCGATCGCCCTCGCTCTCGGCATCGGCGCTGTCCTCACGTTCGGCGCGTACGAGCTCACCTTCACCGCGCAGGAGCTGATCGGCGGCACGCTGTCGCTCCTCGCCGTCGGCATGGTGACCTGGATGATCTTCTGGATGCAGCGCGCCGGACGCACGATGAAGGCGTCCCTCGAGGGCGGCATCGATCGCGCGCTCACCGTCGGAGGGCTCTGGGCTCTCATCGCGATCGGCTTCGTCTCGGTCGCTCGAGAGGGCATCGAGACGACGTTGCTGCTGTGGTCGATGGTGCAGGCGTTCGGCGACGCGCCGGCGGCGCTGCTCGGGGCCCTCCTCGGCCTCGCGACCGCCGTGCTCATCGGCTGGCTGATCTCCCGTGGCGCGGTCAAGCTCGACCTGCGTCGCTTCTTCGCGTGGACCGGCGGCTTCCTGGTGATCGTCGCCGCCGGAGTCCTCGCCTACGCCTTCATGGACCTGCAGGAGGCGGGCGCTCTTCCCGGTCCGTTCACCGCGGCGGCGCCGATCGACGCGGCGTCCGGCGGGGTGCTCGTCGGGTGGGGCGCATTCCCGTTCGGGTGGGCCTTCGACGCGTCGTCCGTGATCGCGCCGGGGGCACCCTCGCAACGGTGCTGCAGGCGACGATCGGCTTCATGCCGAAGATGACCTGGCTGCAGGTCATCGCGTGGGGTGTACGTCGTCGTCGTCGGCTCGCTGTACATCCGGGGCCTCCGCGTGAAGCGCCCATCCGCACCGCACGCCGCCACGGCCCCGAAGACCGATCCTTCCCCTCTCACCACAAGGAGCAGCATGACCATCTCGCATCGTGTCCTGGGCGCACTGGCCGCGGCTGGCGCCGCAGCGCTCGTCCTGAGCGGCTGTGTCGCGAAGAGCGACGGTGCGGCAGGCGCCGCGTTCGACGTCTCCTCGACGGACGGCGAATGCGCTGTCTCGGCGGACACGGCGAAGAGCGGCACGCTCACCTTCGCCGTGAAGAACGACACCGACCAGGTCTCGGAGTTCTACCTCCTGGCCGAAGACGGACTGCGCATCGTGGGAGAGGTCGAGAACATCGCGCCTGCCGCATCCCGCACACTCACGGTCGTCGCGCAGCCCGGCGACTACTTCACCCTGTGCAAGCCCGGCATGATCGGCGACGGGGTCGGCAAGGCCGCGTTCACCGTGACCGGCGATCGCGTCGCCGTCGACGGCCCCGACTCGGAGCAGAAGCAGAAGGCCGTCGACCTCTACGCGGCATTCGTGAAGGACCAGGTCGGCCAGCTCGTCCCGGCGGTCGAGGATCTCGCCTCGGCCTACGAGGCCGGCGACGACGAGGCGGCACGCGAACTCTTCCCCGGACGCGGGCGTTCTACGAGCGCATCGAGCCGGTCGCGGAGGCGCTGGGCGACCTCGACCCGCGCATCGACTACCGCGAGGTCGACGCCGTCGCCGAGGGGCTGGACTGGACGGGTTTCCACCGCATCGAGAAGGACCTGTGGGTGCCGGCGCAGGATGCGCTGAACGCCGACGGCGAGACGCCGGCGTGGCAGGACTGGACACCGTCGACCCCGCAGGAGCGGGCCGACTACGGCGACCTGCTCCTCGCGGACGTCCAGGAACTCTACGACTACGTCCACTCGGACGACTTCACCACGGCGCTCGAAGACCAGGGCATCGGCGGCATCTCGAACGGCGCCATCGCCCTGCTCGACGAGGTGGCCACCGGCAAGATCTCCGGCGAGGAGGATTGGTGGTCCGGGACCGACCTGTACGACTTCGCGGCGAACGTCGAGGGCTCGAAGATGGCCTTCTCGCTCGTCGAGGACTTCGCCGTCGCACAGGGCGACGCGGGCGCCGCGCTCGTCGATGAGATCGAGGCGGGGTACGCCGCTCTCGAGAACTCGCTCGCCGCACACGGCTCGCTGACCGACGGCTTCGTCGGGTACGCGGAACTGACCGAGGAGAACAAGCGCGAGTTCACCGATCTGATCAACGCGCTGGCCGAGCCGCTCTCGCAGCTCACCGGCACGGTCCTGGACTGATCGATGTCGAGCGCGATCGGACGGGTACCATCACGGACGTGAACGAACCGGAAGCGGAGGCCTCTCGCGACGACGCGCCGACGGAGGCGGTGTCTGCTCCTGGCGGTCTGAGCAGGCGCGGACTGCTCGGCCTCGCCATCGGCGGCGGCGTCGCAGGACTCGCGGTCGGCGCGGGGGCCGGCCTCGCCGGAGGAGTGGCGCTGGGCCGCGCGCGTGCCGCGGATGACGCCCACTCCGCGTACGAGTTCTTCGGCGCGCATCAGGCCGGAATCACCACGCCGGTCCAAGACCATCTGCACTTCGCGAGCTTCGACATGATGCCGCGCAGCGACCGCGACGACCTCATCGGTCTGCTGCAGGACTGGTCGTACGCGGCGTCTCGGATGACGCAGGGGCTCGAGGTCAGTGCGAGCGGCGCCGTCGGGGGTCCCCCCCGAGGCTCCGCCGGAAGACACGGGGAGGCACTGGGCCTTCCTGCGGCGGGGCTCACGATCACGTTCGGCTTCGGACCGAGTCTGTTCGAGAACGAGGAGGGGGATCGCTACGGCATCGCCGCGCAGCGCCCGGGCGGCCTGAAGCGTCTCCCCGCCTTCCTCGGCGACGACCTCGACCCGCAGACCTCGCACGGAGACCTGTGCATCCAGGCGTGCGCAGACGACCCGCAGGTCGCCGTCCATGCGATCCGCAACCTCAGTCGTATCGCCTTCGGACGGGCGCGACTGCGCTGGTCGCAGCTGGGCTTCGGCAAGACATCGCGCACCACCGCGACGCAGGCGACGCCACGGAACCTGTTCGGGTTCAAAGACGGCACGGCCAACATCCTGGCCGACGACGACGCAGCGCTCGACGATCACGTCTGGGTCGGCGCCGAGGACGAACCCGCATGGCTGGCCGGCGGCTCGTACCTCGTGGCGCGCAAGATCGCGATGCTCATCGAGACCTGGGACCGGGTTCGCCTCTCCGAGCAGGACTCGATCATCGGGCGGGACAAAGGGGTGGGAGCGCCTCTCTCCGGAGGTGACGAATTCACCGCCCCCGACTTCAGGGGCCACGCGATCGACGCGAACAGCCACGTGAGCCTTGCGCACCCGGAGCACAACGACGGGATCCGGATCCTCCGGCGCGGGTACAACTACGTCGACGGCAACAACGCGCTCGGACGCCTCGACGCCGGACTCTTCTTCCTCTCTTACCAGCGCGACCCCGCGCAGTTCATCTCGCTGCAGCGTCGGCTGTCGACCGATCTCATGAACGAGTACATCCGTCACGTCGGTTCGGGGATCTGGGCGGTACCGGCCGGTGCGGCTCCCGGCTCGTACGTCGGGGCAGACCTGTTCGCCTGAGCGCGTTCAGGCTTCGCGCCGTGCGTCCTCGAGGATGCCGACGACCGATGCCGCCATCGCATCGGCTCCGAAGTGGTCGTGCGCGGTGAGGGTCACGACCGCATCGTCGAGGAAGATCAGCAGCTGTCCATGGGCGCCGTGCAATCGCCAGGCGCGACCGGGGCCACCCCACCCCGCGAGGGCATAGCGATCGTAGCCGGGCGTCTCGCCCGCGACGACCGGGTTCTCGTGCATCGCGTCGATCCCGCGCGCAGACACCAGCTGTCGGCCCTCCCACATCCCACGGTCGCGGATCAGGAGCCCGAGGCGCGCCATCTCGGTCGTGCGGAGGGGCCCCCGCCGGCCTCGATGCGGCCGTTCGGGCTGCGCGCCCAGACGACGTCCGTGATACCGAGCGGAGTGAGCAGTCGCGCGTCGAGGTAGTCGCCCACGTCTCCGACTCTGGTTTCGAGCGCCGCCATCGCGGTGTAGGTGCTGGCGTTCGAGTACTGGAAGGCACGGCCCCGCGACGGGCGGCGGAGGAACTCTCGGGCGAGGTCCGGCCAGTCCGTCATCATCGTCTCCGACCAGGGGAGATCGATACCGCTCGACATGGTCAGCAGGTGGCGCAGCGTCACCTCGTCCACTCCGTCGCCCAGCTCGAAGTCGGGGAGCAGAGCGCCCAGCCTCTCGTCGAGGTCGATCAGTCCGGCGTCGGCAGCGATCGCTGCGGCGAGGACGCAGGCCCCCTTGGCGACGGAGTGCACGTCCTCGCGCACGTCGGGCGCCCAGCGATGCTCGGCAGCATGGGCCCCGACCCGCACGTGGAGGCCATGGGCCTGGAAGCGGGCGGCATCCGCGGCTTCGACGATCCGGTCGCGCACGGCGTGTGCCCGGCTCCCGCTCGTCACGGCGTCGGGCGAGGGCGCCGTGACCCGGTCGGATCGTTGCGTCGCCCCTCTCGTGTCGCGAGCTCGGGGTCGTTGAAGAGCCAGCGCGGTCGCGGCTCGACGAGAGGCCGGAAGAGCCGGCGCACCGGTTTCGTGGCGAGGAGCAGGGCGACGACCACCGAGAGGGCCGTGACCAGCGGCAACCACAGCCACGTCGGCTCGAGGTCGCGCAGGATGCCTGTCTCGCGGAACGGATACAGCACGAACGAGTGCAGGAGGTAGACGTACATCGTGTACTGGCCGAAGCGCGTCCACCAGTACGAGCCGCGGGGGATGAGCACGAAGAATGCGGCGCACAGGACGACGGCGAGCAGCATCAGCGCGATCCGGATGCCGCCGGCCCACCATTGCTCTCCCACCAGGTCCGAATAGGAGTCCTCATAGAAGAGCCAGTGCCGCAGGTCGACCGCCTGCCACAGCGGGAGCCAGTTCCATGCCGCCCATCCGGTCACCGCGATGACGCCGACAGCCGCGGCGCGGATCCACCAGGGACGCAGGTCCAGCAGGCGGAGTCGATCGACGATGTCGCGGTCGCGAAGCCACCAGCCGAGAGCGAAGAACGGCAGGAGGCCGAGGGTGCGCGAGAGCGAGAATGTGCTGTCGACGTTGGGGAGGTAGCCGGAGCCGATGGAGATCACCACGGTCCACAACAACGGCCATCGCAGGAGGGCGAGGTACGGCAGCACGAGTCGGAAGATCCCGAGCGCGAGCAGGAACCAGAGCGTCCAGCTGGGCTGCGTGATGTTGGGGTTCGCCTGGCCCTCCACCAGCCACTTGGTGAGAGTCCACAGCAGCTCGAAGATCACGTACGGCACCAGGATGTCGGTGATGACCCTCGCCATCTGCGTCTTTGTCGGAGAACCGGACTTGGAGAAGTACCCGGAGATGATCGCGAACGCCGGCATGTGGAACGCGTACAACGCCAGATAGAAGGCGAAGGCGATGTCGGAGTCGTAGATGAGCCGTTGGATCGCGTGGCCGAGGACGACGAGCACGATGCAGACGTATCGTGCGTTGTCCCAGAACGGCACGCGTCGACGCTTGCGTGGGATCGCTCCTGTGGTGGGCCCTGAGATGTCCGCCCCGGTACTGCTCATCGTTCGAGGCTACAGCCCGGGAATAAAGTTGCTCTGAGCGCGTTGACACAGATACATTCAAATGAATAGAAACGGATGCGAAGCATCCGGTTCGGAGACACGGAGCAATCATGAGCGAGCAGTCAGGCGCGCAGGCGATGCAGTTCGGCATCATGTCGGTCAGCGACATCACCCGCGATCCCACCACGGGGATCACCCCCAGCGAGCAGGAACGCATCAAGGCGACCACGGCCATCGCCGTGCACGCCGAAGAGGTCGGACTCGACGTCTTCGCGATCGGCGAGCACCACAATCCGCCGTTCTGGTCCTCCAGCCCCACCACCTTCCTCGCGGCTCTCGCTGCGCAGACCGAGCGCCTCATCGTCTCCACCTCGACGACGCTCATCACGACGAACGACCCCGTGCGCATCGCCGAGGAGTACGCGATGCTGCAGCACGTGTCCGACGGGCGCATGGACCTCATGCTCGGCCGTGGCAACACCGGACCGGTCTACCCGTGGTTCGGGCAGGACATCCGCCAGGGCCTCCCGCTCGCGATCGAGAACTACGCACTGCTGCACAAGCTGTGGCGTGAAGACGTCGTGGACTGGGAGGGCAAGTTCCGCACCCCGCTGCAGGGCTTCACCTCGACGCCCCGACCGCTCGACGGCATCGCGCCGTTCGTGTGGCACGGCTCCATCCGCACCCCGGAGATCGCCGAGCAGGCCGCCTACTACGGCGACGGGTTCTTCGCGAACAACATCTTCTGGCCCAAGGAGCACTACCAGCGTCTGATCGAGCTGTACCGCCAGCGGTTCGAGCACTACGGGCACGGCACCAGGGAGCAGGCGATCGTCGGACTCGGCGGTCAGGTCTTCATGGCCGCGAGGTCGCAGGACGCCGTGAACCAGTTCCGTCCGTACTTCGACAACGCCCCGGTCTACGGTCACGGCCCGAGCATGGAGGACTTCACGGAGATGACCCCGCTGACGGTCGGTTCGCCGCAGCAGGTCATCGATCGCTACGCGGGCATGCGCGAGCACTACGGCGACTACCAGCGCCAACTGTTCCTCATCGACCACGCCGGCCTGCCGCTGAAGACGGTGCTCGAGCAGCTCGACATCCTCGGCTCCGAGGTCGTCCCGGTGCTGCGCAAGGAGCTGGCGAAGGATCGACCGGCCGCTGTGCCGGACGCGCCGACCCACGCCGCGCGAGTCCGCGCCGAGTTCGGCGACGGCCCCACCCGTCAGGCGCGTCCCGGCGCCAACCGCGGCGACAACCTGACCGGCGACTCGCCCTACCAGGACACGCCCGCACCGGCGGGCGCAGCATTCGGACTCGGCCGGAAGGAGGCCTGAGATGACCACTCGGAGGATCGCCGTCGTCGCGGCCGGGCTGTCGAACCCCTCGTCCACCAGGATGCTCGCCGACCGGCTGGCCGTCGCCACCGTCCACGCCCTCGCCGAGCGCGACATCGAGGCGAGCGTCGATGTGATCGAGCTGCGGGACTACGCGCACGACATCACGAACAACATGCTCACCGGGTTCGCCCCGCCGGCGCTGGAGACCGCCATCAACACGGTCGTCTCGGCCGATGCGCTCATCGCAGTGACGCCGATCTTCTCGACGAGCTACTCCGGACTGTTCAAGTCGTTCATCGACGTCCTCGACCCCGATGCTCTCACCGGCAAGCCGGTGCTGATCGGCGCGAACGCCGGCACCGCGCGGCACTCGCTCGCGATCGACTACGCCATCCGGCCGCTCTTCGCCTACCTGCACGCCGAGGCGGTGTCGACGGGCGTGTTCGCCGCGTCGAGCGACTGGGGCGGCTCAGGTGACGACGTGGCTCCGCTCGGCAAACGTGTCGAGAAGGGCGCGAACGAGCTCGCGGAGGCCATCGCTCGTCGGGACGCCGCCACGGTGGCGGACCCGTACGACCCCGCCACATACCTCGGCGAAGGACGCTCCTTCGGCCACATGCTGGGCGGCCTCGCCGGCGAGTGATGCTGCGAGCGGTGAGATGACCTCATCCTCGGCGACGGCGTGGACGTCGCGAGGGAGAGGGGACGCGGGAGTCCAGGTGAACGGGCTCCCGCATCCGCGCGGTCAACCGCTCTTGCGTCGGAACTCGCGCCGGGTCTGCGGGGCGTTCGCACTGTGGACGGCGGAATCGCCGTCGAGGTGTGCCTCGCCCTGCCGGTGGTGCGCGTTCTTCTTCTCGAGCGCTTCCTTGAACTTGCGCTTCATCTCCTCAGCGGAGGTGGCGCCTTCTTCGGTGCTCATGCCCCGAGCCTAGAGCACCGGGTGCGGTCTCTCACCCTCTCCTGCGTCGACTGACGAGGTCGATCAGCAGACCGAGACCGATCGCGAGGACCACCGAGACGGGCACCGCGACGAGCGGACCTCCGGGGACGACGGCAGCGACGGCGGCGCCGACCGCCGCCTGGTATCCCGCCCATCCCGTCGCAGCGAGGGCGACCAGAGCGAGGTAGCGGGGCGGATGGATGCGGGACGCTCCGGCCACCAGATTGATCGCGAGTCGCGCGAACGGTACGAACCGGGCGGTGAAGAGGACGGTGGCCGTACCGGTGTCGAGTCGACGCCGCGCCCACGCGAGAGCCTGCTGCACGCGCGCTGCTCGCATCCACCGCCAGCGTTCGGTGCCGACCAGCCGCCCGAGCACGTAGCAGCAGACATCGCCGAGGGTCGCGGCCGCGGCCGCGCACACGACGACGGCCCAGAGCGGCGGAGTACCCGTGGTCGCGGCAAGCGCTCCGAGGGCGGTCACCGCGATCTCTCCCGGCACGACGACGAAGAACGCATCTCCGACGACGAGCAGGCACATGAGCGCCAGACTCCACGGGCCCGCGAGCGATTCGGTGAGCAGGTCGGCAGCCACGTCGTCCACTGTGCCTTCCGGCGGTGAACGGGAACCAAAGGCCGGATAGCCGGTGACCCGCCGTCCAGCATCCGGTGAACATCTGGTGCTGACAGCCGTTTGCGACCGGAGCAGGCCGGGATCGCCGTCATCCTGGGGCTGTGAGAGTAGCGATCGTCACGGAGTCCTTCCTTCCGCACATGAACGGCGTCACCGGCTCGGTGCTGCAGATCCTTCGGCATCTCGAGCACGCGGGTCACGACGCACACGTCATCGCGCCCGCTGCCGACGGGATTCCCGCCCACGTCCACGGCGCGCTCATCGAGGCGATTCCGAGCCTTCCGCTGCCGGGCTATCGCAACGTCAGGGTCGGGACGTCTGGCGCACCGCATCGCCTCGTCGCTCCAGCGGTTCCGACCGGACGTCGTGCATCTCGCCTCGCCTTTCGCGCTCGGCTGGCGTGGCGTACTTGCTGCGGAGCGCCTCGGCATCCCCAGCGCCGCCGCCTACCAGACGGACGTCGCCGCGTACACGGAGCGGTACCGGATCGCCGCCACGACCGGTATCGCTCAGTCGCACATCTCGCGATTGCACCGCCGAGCGACGTTGACCCTCGCTCCATCCGCCGACTCCGCTCAGCAGCTCGCCGAACTGGGGTGGGATCGTGTGCGGCGCTGGGGGAGAGGGGTCGATGCCGAACGCTTCCAGCCCGCACGCCGTGACGCGGCGCTCCGCGCCTCCTGGGGGCAGAGGTCGTGATCGGCTACGTGGGGCGTCTCGCTCCCGAGAAGCAGGTCGAGGATCTCGCCGTGCTGCGCGACATCCCCGGGACGCGAATCGTGATCGTCGGGGACGGACCCAGCAGGACACGGCTGGAGAGCCTGCTCCCCGAGGCGGTGTTCCTCGGACACCTCGACGGTCTGGCGCTCGCGTCCGCGATGGCGTCGTTCGACCTGTTCGTGCATCCGGGTGAGAGCGAGACCTTCGGTCAGACCCTCCAGGAGGCACACGCGAGCGGTGTTCCCGTGATCGCGACCGGTCGCGGAGGCCCCCTCGACCTCGTGCGGATGGGCATCGACGGCTGGTTGTATCGACCGGGGGATCACGCGGACCTTCGGATGCGTGTGGCCGACCTCGCAGGGGACGCCCGAAAGCGACAGGCATTCGGCGCAGCAGGCCACGCCGCCGTGCAGAGCCGCAGCTGGGCGAGCGTCTGCGACCAGCTCCTCGCGCACTACGACGAGGCGCGGACGCTGCACCGGGCCGACAGGGGCGCACGCGCGCGCCGCACGGTCCGGCCCGAGGCGCCTGTGGCGGTGGCACCCCGTCGTTGGCGGCGGTTCGTCGCGCTCGGAGATTCGCTCACGGAAGGACTGTGCGATCCGGCTCCCGACGGTGCTCTGCGCGGCTGGGCGGATCGGCTCGCACTGCTCCTCGCGGCGCAGGGCGGCCTCCACTACGCCAACCTCGCGATCCGGTCGAAGCGGGTGCGTGACGTCCCGGCATGCAGACGGAGCGGGCGGTGGAGCTGCGCCCGACCTCGTCTCGATCCTGATCGGCGCCAACGACCTCGTGAAGCACCACGTGGACGTCCCCGCCCTCGCTCTGGAACTCGAAGGTGCGGTCGTGCGGCTCAGGAGGCCGGCGCCGACGTGCTCCTGGTCACGCCGTTCCTGCCGGGGCGGCGTGCGGCGGTCATCTACACCCGGAGGTTCGCCGCATTCGCCACGGCGTTGGCGGGAATCGCCGCGCGCACCGGCGCCATGCTCATCGACACCGACCTGTATCCGTCTCTCGCGGAGCGGCCCAATTGGGGGGAGGATCTCGTGCATCTGAGCAGTCGCGGGCATCGCTTCCTCGCGTATCGGGCGGGAGAGATGCTCGGTGTGCCCGATGCCGATGCGCTCGGACTACTCGACGCAGCGCTGCACGAGCATGAACCCATCGGCGTCGGGGTGTGGTGGCGTCGTCATGCCCTGCCCTGGGTGTGGCGCCGGCTGCATGGGCGTGCCGCGGGCGACGGCAGGGCGTCGAAGCACCAGGACTACGTCTACCTCGGTAGGACACCGGCCGGTCGCGGCGTGACGGTGGGCTGATCGCAGGACAGCGACCGTCGCGGGCGATGCGGGTTACCGGCGACCCAGGCCGTGGTACTGCCAGCCCGCCGCACGCCAGGCGGTGGCGTCGAGGCAGTTGCGGCCGTCCACGACGACGCGGCCGCGCACCAGAGCACCCGCGTGCTCCGGCGAGAGGTCCCGGCGGTACTCATCCCATTCGGTCACGATGACGACCGCGTCGGCGTCGCGGAGAGCGTCATCCCGATCTCGCGCGTATCCGAGCTGCGGGTGCGCGGCTGACGCGTTGTCGATCGCGGCCGGGTCGGTGACGACGACATCCGCTCCCAGACCTCGCAGACGTACGGCCACGTCGAGAGCGGGGGAATCGCGGATGTCGTCGCTGAACGGTTTGAACGCGGCTCCGAGCACGGCGATCCGCCGCCCGAACACGAGCCCCCGAGCGCGTCGACCACGAGTCGGACGGCGCGTTCCCGTCGTCGCAGATTGATCGCGTCGACTTCACGGAGGAACCCGACCGCTTCGCCGCGGCCGAGTTCGTCGGCGCGTGCGGCGAAGGCGCGGATGTCTTTCGGGAGGCAGCCTCCGCCGAAGCCGATGCCCGCCCCGAGGTAGCGTCGCCCGATCCGGGTGTCGTATCCGAGAGCGTCCGCGAGGAGAGCGACGTCCGCGCCGGAGGCTTCGGCGATCTCCGCCATCGCGTTGATGAAAGAGATCTTCGTCGCGAGGAAGGCGTTGGCGGCCCCCTTCACGAGCTCGGCGGTGGCGAGGTCCGTCACGAGGAACGGGGCGCCGGCGTCGATGGCCTGAGCGTACGCATCGCGCAGCACGGCGACGGCCCGCTCGCCGTCAGCGTCCTGTTCCGCCCCCACGACGAGACGGTCGGGCGCGAGCGTGTCATGCACAGCCCAGCCCTCGCGCAGGAACTCCGGGTTCCAGACCAGCGTCGCTCCTGTGTCGATCACACGCGCGGCGAGCCGTGCCGCGGTGCCGACCGGGACGGTGGATTTGCCTGCGACGACATCGCCGGGCCTCAGGTGAGGGCGCAGGCCGTCGACGGCTGCCTCGACGAATCGGAGGTCGGCGGCGTGTCCACCCGACACCTGAGGAGTGCCGACTGCCAGGAAGTGCACATCCGCTCCCTCGGCGTCCGCCATCCGACTGCTGAACCTCAGCCGCCCCGAACCGAGCCCCCTCGGCCAGGAGTTCCGGCAGTCGGGGTTCGAAGAACGGCGCAGCGCCCGACGCCAGGGCGGCGATCTTCTGCTCGTCCACGTCGATGCCGACGACGTCGTGCCCGATCGAGGCCATCGCGGCGGCGTGCACGGCACCGAGGTACCCGCAGCCGATCACTGACATGCGCATGGACTCAGCAGAACCGATCACTCCCACCTGACGGCATCCGTCGGGTGAACGTCGTATGTCCGACGCATGTCCGGTCCACGATGCACGGCGCCACGAGGGAATCGCGGTCGGCGCTGGTAGGGTGGATGCGGTCGGCGTGTGCCGACCGCACAATTTCATATCGACTCATGGAGCGATCGGCGGAGAAGCTGGTCCCCTGTGGTGGGTTCCTCGGCACACGTCGGGTGGCTTTCTACTGGTGGCCAGCGCAGGCGAGATTCGCGGGAGTGCCCGCGCGCCCGAACCCTTCCGTTCCGCTCCTTTGAACACGCTCGCGCGTCATACGGACTCGCGAGTCTAAACAAAGAAGGAGAGACCTCTTGGAAGGTCCTGAAATCACCGCCACCGAGGCCGTTCTCGACAACGGCCGCTTCGGCACCCGCACCATCCGCTTCGAGACCGGCCGCCTCGCGCAGCAGGCTCAGGGCGCAGTCGCCGCGTATCTCGACGGCGAGACCATGCTCCTCTCGGCCACCAGCGCGGGCAAGCACCCGCGTGAGGGCTTCGACTTCTTCCCGCTGACGGTCGATGTCGAGGAGCGCTCCTACGCCGCCGGCAAGATCCCCGGCTCGTTCTTCCGTCGTGAGGGTCGTCCCTCCACCGAGGCGATCCTCGTCTGCCGTCTGATCGACCGTCCGCTGCGTCCGTCGTTCGTCGACGGCCTGCGCAACGAGGTCCAGATCGTCATCACCGTCCTCTCGATCGCACCGGGCGAGTTCTACGACGCTCTCGCGATCAACGCCGCTTCGGCGTCGACCCAGATCTCGGGTCTGCCGTTCTCGGGCCCGGTCGCCGGTGCGCGCCTCGCGTTCATCCCCGGTCATGGCGAGCACGCGGACCAGTGGGTCGCGTTCCCGACGGCCGAGCAGGTCGCAGATGCCGTGTTCGACCTGATCGTCGCCGGTCGCGTCGTCACCAAGGCCGATGGCACGGAAGACGTCGCCATCATGATGGTCGAGGCCGAGGCGACCGAGGGCAGCTGGAACCTCATCAAGGCTGGCGCCACCAAGCCGAACGAGGAGATCGTGGCCCAGGGTCTCGAGGCCTCGAAGCCGTTCATCGCTCAGCTGGTCAAGGCTCAGGCCGAGCTCGCCGCGACCGCGTCGAAGGAGCCGGGCGTCTACCCCGTCTTCCCGGCATACAGCGACGAGGTCTACAGCTTCGTGTCCGAGCGCGCGTTCGCCGAGCTCAGCGACGTCTACCAGATCGCCGACAAGGTCGAGCGTCAGACCGCTGACGACGCGATCAAGGACCGCGTCAAGGCCGAGCTCATCGAGGCCACCGAGGCGGGCTCGCTCCCGGCTGCGGCCCCGCTCGAGTTCTCCGCCGCGTACAAGTCCGTGACGAAGAAGATCGTCCGCGGCCGCATCCTCACCGAGGGTGCGCGCATCGACGGCCGCGGCCTGGCGGACATCCGTCCGCTGGACGCCGAGGTGCAGGTCATCCCGCGCGTGCACGGCTCCGCGATCTTCCAGCGCGGCGAGACCCAGATCCTGGGCATCACCACGCTGAACATGCTCAAGATGGAGCAGCAGATCGACTCGCTGTCGCCCACGACGAGCAAGCGCTACATGCACCACTACAACTTCCCGCCCTACTCGACCGGCGAGACCGGCCGTGTCGGTTCGCCGAAGCGTCGCGAGATCGGGCACGGCTTCCTCGCCGAGCGCGCCCTCGTGCCGGTGCTGCCGAGCCGCGAGGAGTTCCCGTACGCGATCCGTCAGGTCTCCGAGGCGCTCAGCTCCAACGGGTCCACCTCGATGGGCTCCGTCTGTGCGTCGACCCTCTCGTTGCTGAACGCCGGTGTGCCGCTGCGCGCACCCGTCGCCGGCATCGCGATGGGCCTCGTCTCGGACGAGGTCGACGGTGAGACCCGCTACGCGGCACTCACCGACATCCTCGGTGCGGAAGATGCTCTCGGCGACATGGACTTCAAGGTCGCGGGCACGAGCGAGTTCGTCACGGCGATCCAGCTCGACACCAAGCTCGACGGCATCCCGTCGTCGGTGCTCGCAGGTGCGCTGACCCAGGCACGTGAGGCTCGTCTGACGATCCTCAACGTCCTCAACGCCGCGATCGACGCTCCGGACGAGATGGCGCCGACCGCGCCGCGCGTCATCAGCGTGCAGATCCCGGTCGACAAGATCGGCGAGCTGATCGGCCCGAAGGGCAAGACGATCAACGCGATCCAGGACGAGACCGGTGCGCAGATCTCCATCGAGGAGGACGGCACCGTCTACATCGGCGCGACCGACGGCCCCTCGGCCGAGGCCGCCCGCGCCCAGGTCAATGCGATCGCCAACCCGACCAACCCGGAGGTCGGCGAGCAGTTCCTCGGCACCGTCGTGAAGATCGCGACCTTCGGCGCGTTCATCTCGCTGCTTCCGGGCAAGGACGGTCTGCTGCACGTCACCGAGGTGCGCAAGCTCGCCGGTGGCAAGCGTGTCGAGAACGTCGACGACGTCCTGTCGGTCGGTCAGAAGATCCTCGTGAAGATCACGAAGATCGACGACCGCGGCAAGCTGTCGCTCGAGCCCGTGATCGACGAGGCGCCCGCCGCCGAGTCCGCACCGGCGGAGGACACTGCCGCCGAGTAGTCTCGACGCTCGCACCGGAGCCCGGGTCCGTCCGTCTCGGACGGGCCCGGGCTTCGCCGTTCCGGTGTGATCAAATCGTTATCGGACGTTTCCGCGCCGTTCCCTGGATTGGTCAAGTCGTTCGGGGAAGTCGCTTACCCTCGAAGTACGCACCGGGGGGTGCAGGTCCAGCAGGTACGCAGGTCGGCACGCACCGATCGACGCGGGGGTGAGAGAGAATGCGGTTGTTCAGCGTAGGCGCGGGAGCGGACGCGGAGCGCGCCCCGCAGGGATCCGCCGAGCATCCGTCCGCGCCGATCCCCATCGTCGGACCCGGGATAGGAGAGACGATCCGCGTCCCTCTGGGAGAGACCGGATTCGAGACCTTTCCCCTGATGCTCGGTGCGGCCGAATTCGGCTGGAACGTCGACCTCGAGACGAGCCACGGCATCCTCGATCGCTATGTGGAGTTCGGCGGCAATGCCATTCACACCGCGGACGGTTTCTCCGGTGGTCGCAGCGAGCACATCATCGGACAGTGGCTGCGGTCTCGCGGACGACGCGACCGGGCGGTGCTGAGCGTCCGTATCGGCGCGCACGCCGACAACCCGGGGCTCGGCTCCGTGAACCTCGTGCGCGCGGTGGAGGGCTCGCTCACCAGACTCGGTGTCGAGCGCATCGACGTGCTGTACCTCGATGCCACCCTCGATGCGACGACGAACCTGGAAGACACGCTCGCGACAGTGGAGTGGTTGGCAGATGCCGGCAAGGTCGGGGCCGTCGGCGCCTACGGGCTCGCGCCGGAGCGACTCGTCGAGGCGCGGATCCTCGCCTCAGCGGGCTACCCGCGCATCCAGGTGATCGATGCGCCGTACAACCTCATCCGGCGTCAGCCGTTCGAGGGCGATCTGCGCCTGGTCGCCGGTGCGCAGAACCTCGCGGTGACCCCGTCGCATGCGCTCGAGCACGGATTCCTCTCCGGTCGGCATCGCAACAAGGCGCTCACATCGCGGGGTGTCCGCGGCGAGCAGCTCCGAGGGCACCTCAACCGGCGTGGGATCAAGATCCTGCGCGCGCTGGACCAGGTCGCGGAGGAACTCGCGGTTCCCGTCGCGGCCGTGTCGATCGCCTGGCTGCTGGCGCAGCGCACGATCGCCGCGCCGATCGTGAACGCCTTCGCCACCGATCATGTCGACGAGCTCATGCAGGGCGCGGGGGTGTCGCTGTCGCGCAGCCACCTCGCCGAGCTCACCCGGGCCGGTAACTGAGCTTCCCTCCGCCCGTGACATAGGGTGGGAAGGAGGCCCGGCGAATGCTGGCGATGAAGCGAGCGAGTTGTGACGCACTACATATATCTGGTCAGACACGGTGAACATCAAGATGCGGAGCACGGTCTCGCCGATGGACCCCTCTCTCCCCGAGGACAGCGGCAGGCCGAGCTGATCGCCGATCGGCTGTCCGGGCTTCCCCTCGATGCTGTCTGGCATTCGCCGCTGCTGCGGGCGAACGAGACGGCCAGGGCGATCGCCGCTCGTCTTCCCTCGGTGGACCCTGAGCCCACCGCGTTGCTGTTCGACTGCGTGCCGACCGGCATGACGGAAGATACTCCCGCGGTGTTCGAGCCGTTCTTCGGATCCGTCACCGAGGCGGAGATCGAGGCGGGGCGGGCGCAGATGTCGGACGCGGTCAACGAGTTCCTCGTCCGCAAGACCGGGGATGTGCATGAGGTGCTCATCACACACAACTTCGTGATCTCGTGGTTCGTCCGCGAGGTGCTCGCGGCTCCGGAGTGGCGATGGATGACGTTGAACCAGTCGCATTGCGGCCTCACGGTCATCGCGCAGAAGCAGGGGCGACCGTGGACTCTCCTCACCCATAACGACACCGGTCACCTCCCCGTGGAGTTGCGCACCGGCATCCCCGACGCGCTCCTGGTCTGAGGCGGTACTCGAAGCGGTGCGCGCGGACAGCGCTGTGCTGCGGTCCGTGCGCGTGACGTGCCGTGCCCGAGCGGGCACGGCTCTCAGGGAAACCGCAGCGCAGCCCGCGCGCCCCGGCCGGACCCCGCCGACGTCGAAATAGACTGGATGCATGACCACGCAGGTAGCCCTCGTCGGCGGAACCGGGAAGCTCGGCACGATCATCGGCGCGGTGATCGATGAGCTCGACGGCTTCGAGGTGAGTCGCGTGCTGACCTCGTCCAGCGATCTCTCCGAGCTCGACGGGGTGGACCTGGTGGTCGACGCGTCGACGCCGCAGGTGAGCATCGAGGTCGTGCGTGCTGCCGTCGAGCGCGGTATCAACGTCCTGGTCGCGACCTCGGGATGGTCGGCTGAGCGGATCGCGCTCGTGCGCCCTCTCGTCGAGGCCGCGGGCACCGGTGCGGTCTTCATCCCCAACTTCTCGTTGGGCTCGGTGCTCGGCTCGGCATTGGCTGCTGCGGCGGCCCCGTTCTTCGGGTCGGCGGAGATCATCGAGGCGCACCGCGAGACCAAGATCGACTCTCCGAGCGGAACCGCCGTGCGGACGGCAGAGCTGATCGCCGCCGCTCGGGCGGAGAACGGGCCCGTCAGCGCGCCGCACGCGGACCAACGCGCGCGTGGACAGCAGGTCGGCAGCGTCCCGATCCACTCGCTGCGGCGGCCAGGCGTGGTCGCGAAGCAGGAGGTCATCCTGTCCGGTCCCGGCGAGTCGCTCACCTTCACCCACGACACCACCGACTCTGCGCTGGCGTACGCACCCGGAATCCGGCTCGCCGTGCCCTTCGCCCTCAACGCGACCGGCGTGGTCGTGGGCCTCGAGCACATGATCGACATCGGCATCCGGTCGTGATGTCGCGCATCGGCGTCGGCCTGATGGCCGCGGCGCTGCTCGTCTACCTCGCTGTCGCCATCTGGCTCGCGGTGATGTTCATCTCCGTCGGCACCCCCGTGTCGATCGGGATGGGGATCACGCTCCTCGTGCTGGCGCCGATCGGAGCATGGGCGCTCGTCAGGGAGATGATGTTCGGCTTCGGAGCTGACCGGCTCGGACGCCTTCTCGATGCCGAAGGCGGCATGCCCCCGGTCGAGACGGAACTCACGCCGAGTGGGCGGATCGCTCGCGCCGACGCGGATCCGCTCATCGCTCGGTACGCGGCGGAAGCCGAGTCGGCCGACGACGACTGGCGCGCGCGCTACCGGCTGGGCGTCGTCCAGGATGCTGCCGGCCGCCGGAAGGACGCCAGGGCCAGCATTCGTGAGGCGATCCGTCTCGCTCGTCGCTGACCCTGACGGGCGGCTCAGGCGAGTGTCGCCTCGAGGGTGATCTCGATGCCTGCGAGCGCCTGAGAGACCGGGCAACCGGTCTTGGCGCCGTTCGCGATCTCCTGGAACGCCTCGGGCGTCAGGTTCGGAACGCTCGCGTTGACATTGAGGTGGCTTCCGGTGATGCCGACTCCGGGCTTGAACGTGACCGATGCGGTCGTGTTGACGCGCTCCGGCGGAGTGCCGTTCTCTGCGAGGGCGTGCGAGAGCGCCATGCTGAAGCAGGACGCGTGGGCTGCCGCGATGAGTTCCTCCGGCGTGGTGGTGGTGTCGCTGCCCTCGCTACGCGCCTTCCAATTGAGGGGGAAGGTGCCGAGATGCGACGACGAGAACGCCACGGTGCCCGACCCTTCCATGAGCGATCCGGTCCACGTGCTGGCGGCTTCGCTGGTGACGGGCATGATTCCTCCGGTTCTCGCGCTGCGGGGCTGCGGCGTCGACTCGTGGTCAGCCTATCGAGCGCTCCGACGCGGGGGAACAGCGGTCAGGACGCTGCAGCTTCGCGTCCGACGACCCCGACACGCTGCAGCAGGAGGTACAGCTGGCAGCCGAGGCAGAAAGCGAAGGCCGCATTGAGGAAGGCCGCGATGAAGGCCGCAGCCGTCGCGATCGGGAGTGCCCAGGGAACGCCGAGAGCATGCAGCACGAGTCCGATCGTGACGACGAAGAGTCCGACCCCTTGCGAGAACCGAGGCGGTCGTGGATCCTCCAGCTCGGACGGCGGAGCGAGCCGGGGCGCACCGCAGTGCGGAACAGGGCGCTCCACGGGGCGGTGCGGGGCGATACGACACCCCACAGGAAGAGCAGCGCGATGATCACCGTGAGCAGGAACCCGGGGTCGAGGACACGTTCGGCGAACCCCGCAGAGGGGAGGGCCCAGGTCCTCCCGGCGACGAATGCGAAGTCCGAGGAGGGAGTGATCGCGAACCAGCTTCCGGGGACCTGCGCGGTCGAGATCCCGATCAGCCCGAGGAAGGTCGCCAGGAGCAGGAGGACGGCCGTGACGGTGGCGGCGAAGCGTGGGCCTCGGGGGTCGATGCCTGCGGGCGTGCTCATTTGTGCTCCAGACTTTCGGGCTCAGACGGTGGCCAGGGCGTCGGCGAGGGCATGGCGGTGCGGCACGCCGTGGAAGCGCGCGCGGACGGCGCCTGAGCTGTCGATGACGAACGTCGTCGGTGTCTGCAACACCTTGTAGCGGGCGGAGAGATCAGGACGATGCGTCAGATCGATCTCCACGTGACGGAGTCCTTCGTGGTCGGAGGCGTAACCGTCGAGCAGCCGGCGTACCTGCGGGCACCGCGCGCACATCTCGGTGCTGAACTGCACGAGGGTGGCCCTGTCGCCGAACTCCGCTGTGGCGGCATCCGCCGGATCGAAGTGGAGCGCGCCGCCATCGCGCCGTCGTCCGTCGCGCCGGCGCAGCACGATACCGATGGTCGTCGCGAGCACGAGGAGTGCTGCGGCGAGCCCCAGGGCGAGCGTGGGCGACATAGAGCGAGAATATGCCGTGCGAAGAAGGCTGCGGGCCGATGTTTCACACCATGACGGACGTGCCGGGAGCCAGAGCGGCTCCGCCCGAGACGCGGATGGTCGCGGTATCGTGGCTGTCATGAGCGAAGCCGTCCCGACGCCGTATGAAGACCTGCTCCGCGATGTCCTGGAGACCGGCACGCATAAGTCCGATCGCACGGGTACCGGCACCACGAGCGTCTTCGGTCGGCAGATCCGCTTCGACCTTTCGAAGGGCTTCCCCCTCATCACCACGAAGCGTGTGCATTTCAAGTCGATCGCCTACGAGCTGCTCTGGTTCCTGCGGGGCGACTCGAACGTCGGGTGGTTGCGCGAGAACGGCGTCACGATCTGGGACGAATGGGCTGACGAATCCGGCGACCTCGGTCCGGTCTACGGGGTCCAGTGGCGGTCCTGGCCGAAGCCCGACGGCGGGAGCATCGATCAACTGTCCGAGGTGATCGAGCAGATCCGACGCTCTCCGGACTCGCGGCGATTGATCGTCTCGGCGTGGAACCCGGCGGAGATCCCCGACATGGCTCTCGCGCCCTGCCACGCGTTGTTCCAGTTCTACGTCGCCGACGGCAAGCTCTCCTGCCAGCTGTACCAGCGCAGCGCCGACATGTTCCTCGGTGTCCCGTTCAACATCGCCTCCTACGCGCTGCTCACGAAGATGATCGCGCAGCAGGTCGGACTCGAACCGGGTGACTTCGTGTGGACCGGCGGAGACTGCCACATCTACGACAACCACGTGGAGCAGGTGCGTGAGCAGCTCAGCCGCGACCCGTACGACTACCCGACGCTGAGTTTCGCCAGGAAGCCGGACTCGATCTTCGATTACCGCTACGACGACTTCGTCGTGTCGGACTATCAGCATCACGCCCCGATCCGCGCAGCGGTGGCCGTATGACGTGGGTCGGGCTGATCTGGGCGGAGGCGCGCGGCGGCGTGATCGGCGCCGAGGGCGGAATGCCCTGGCACGTCCCCGAGGACCTCGCGCATTTCAAGGAAGTGACCCTCGGAGCGCCGGTGGTGATGGGCCGCAAGACCTGGGATTCGCTTCCTGAGCGCTTCCGCCCGCTCGCCGGTCGAGACAACATCGTGGTCACCCGGCAACAGGACTGGTCCGAGAAGGGTGCGCGTCGGGCAGCGACGGTCGCCGAAGCCGTGCGCGGACTCGACAGGGTCTGGGTCATCGGCGGAGCGGAGATCTTCCGACAGGTGATCGGCGACGCCGATCGGCTCGAGGTCACCGAGCTCGACCTTCAGGTCGCCGGAGACACCTACGCGCCGCCGAAGACCGGCTGGCGCCTCGTCGACGAGGGGGAGTGGCACACATCTCGCTCCGACATCCGCTATCGCTTCCTCGGATACGAGCGCTGATGCCCACTGCGCTGATCACCGGGGCCAGTGCCGGATTGGGCGCCGAGTTCGCTCGTCAACTCGCGCGACGTCGCGCCGATCTCATCCTCGTCGCCCGCTCTGCGGGTCCGCTGGAGGAGCTCGCCGCCGAGTTGCGTCGTGAATACGGTGTCGCCGTCGAGGTCCTCCCTGCGGATCTCGCGGAGGTCGGCGATGTCGAGAAGGTCGCCGCGCGGCTCCGTGATGTCTCGGATCCCGTCGATCTGCTCGTCAACAATGCCGGCTTCGGGTTGCCGCTGCAGTTCGCAGACAACGACCTCGAAGATGAGGTGAGGCACCTCCGCGTGCACGTCGAAGCCTCCATGCGTCTCATGCACGCCGCGCTCCAGTCCATGCGAGGGCGAGGCGGGCGCATCATCAACGTGGCTTCGGTGGCCGGCTTCATCTCGCGATCGACCTACTCGGCCTGCAAAGCCTGGCTGATCGGCTTCAGCCGGTGGGCGAACGCCGAGTACAGCAGTGACAGGGTCTCGGTGACCGCACTGTGCCCGGGTTTCACACACACGACGTTCCACGAGCGCATGGGGCTGGCTGTGGGGCAGGAAGGCGTGCCGAGCATCATGTGGTTGGACGCGCACGACGTCGTGCGCACCGGGCTGCGCGATGCCGCCCGTGGTAAGGCGGTGTCGGTGCCGTCGGTGCGCTACAAGGTGATCGTTGCTGTGGCCCGCTTCTTGCCGAGCTCGCTCACCTCGCGCGTGGCAAGGCGAGGTCGCGTCTGAGACGCAGGTCTCAATGGAACCTGCCGAGCGCGATGCCCGCCATCGCGACCGCGGCGATGGTCTCGCCGTCGGTGACGTCACCCGCCGCGATCATCCTGAGCACCTGTTCGAAGGGTACCCAGGAGACCGCCTGGATACCCTCTTCGGCTTGAGTCGCGGCGGCGTCCTCGGAGGCGGCGAGTGCCCGGACGCCGCGTGCGAGGAACACATGCTCACGCGCCTCGGCGATCCCGTTCAATGCGTACATGGAGCCGAGCGACGTCCAGTCGTCCGCCTCGTACCCGGTCTCCTCGCGCAGTTCCCGCTTCGCCGCCGCGAGCGGGTCTTCGCCGTCGCTGCCCCCAGCCGGGATCTCCGTGCTGACGCCCACCGTGTATCTGTCGATCGTGACCAGGCACATACGGTCTTGGTCATCCACCGCGACGATGAACACGGCTGGATGCCAGGTGGCGACGACGCCATAGATGCCATCGGCGCCGTTCGGACCCGAGACGGCGTCCTCACGCACCCGGATCCAGGCGTTCTCGTACTTCGACTCGGTACGGTGCGTGACCCATCCCATCCCCCGAGCGTATGCCGAGCCGCGCCGGCACTCGGCACGGAGGACGCATCGTCGACGTGACCGGACGAGTCACCGCGTCCGCATGAGCGGTATCCGACCAGATACGCTGGGAACATGACGCACTCGGGCAACCCTTTCGGACAGGTCCTCGTCGCGCTCGTCACTCCGATGACGGCCGACGGCGAAGTCGACTGGCCCGCCGTCGAGAAGCACATCGATGACGTGATCACCGCAGGCGCGGACGGCATCGTCGTGACGGGAACGACCGGCGAGACGTCGACACTGACGGACCCCGAGAAGCTCAAGCTCGTCGAGGTCGGCAAGTCCGTCGCTGCGGGCCGTGCCAAGATCATCACCGGCGGCGGCTCCAACGAGACGGCGCATGCGATCGAGCTGTACAAGGCCAGTGAGAAGGCCGGCGCTGACGGCATCATGATCGTCACGCCCTATTACAACAAGCCGACGCAGGCGGGTATCCTCACGCATTTCCGCCTGGTCGCGGACGCGACGGACCTCCCGGTGATCCTCTACGATATTCCCGGCCGCACGGGGGTGCCGATCAAGTACGAGACGATCCTCCGGCTCGCGAAGCACCCGAACATCCTCGCGGTGAAGGACGCCAAGGGCGACTTCTCGGAGGTCAGCCGCGTACTCAACCAGACCGATCTGATGTACTTCTCGGGCGACGACGCGAATGTGCTGCCGCACCTCGCGATCGGAGCCGCAGGCCTCATCGGCGTCACCGCGAACGTGGCTGCTGCGCCGTACCGCACGATCATCGACGCGGTCAACGCGGGCGACCTCACCACGGCCACCGCGGAGCACAAGCGCCTCGAGCCCCTGGTGCGCGCGGTGATGACGCACGTGCCGGGAACCGTGGCAGCGAAGTACATCCTGCACGGGCTCGGACGCATCTCGAGTCCGCGTGTGCGCCTTCCCCTCGTCGGCCCGGAGGAGTGGGAGGCCGCGCTCATCGAGGATGAGCTCGATCTCGTCAAAGACGTCCCCGGTGCCGATTTCTCGAACTTCCGACCCGACCGCAATGCGGCTGCGGGTGGTGCCCTGCCGAAGGTGCACGGCACGACGCGCTGAGACGCGTCACCATGAACGAACGGACGCGCGGAGTGTCCGACTGAGGAGACAGCATGTCCATTCCCCTGGTAGCACCGGCCGCTCTCGACGAAGGGACGCTGCGGGTCATCCCGATCGGCGGTCTCGGCGAGATCGGTCGGAACATGACGATGTTCGAGTACGGCGGCAAGATCCTGATCGTCGACTGCGGCGTCCTCTTCCCGGAGGAGCATCAGCCGGGCGTGGACCTGATCCTCCCCGATTTCGAACCGATCCGCGACCGACTCGACGACATCGTCGGGGTGGTGCTCACGCACGGACACGAAGATCACATCGGTGCCGTCCCGTACCTGTTGCGCCTGAAGAGCGATATCCCTTTGATCGGCTCCGGCCTCACGCTCGCGCTGGTCGAGGCGAAGCTCAAGGAGCACCGCATCAAGGCCTTCACGCTGACGGTCAGAGAGGGCCAGGAGGAGCGGGTCGGACCGTTCGACCTGGAGTTCGTCGCGGTCAACCACTCGATCCCCGACGCACTGGCCGTCGCGATCCGCACCCCTGCGGGCATGGTTCTCGCGACGGGCGACTTCAAGATGGATCAGCTGCCTCTGGACGGACGGATCACCGATCTGCGGGCATTCTCACGGCTCGGTGAAGAGGGCGTCGACCTCTTCCTGGTCGACTCGACCAACGCCGACGTCCCCGGCTTCACCCCGACCGAGCGCTCGATCGGCCCCGTGCTCGATCAGGTGATCGGCAAGGCGCCCCGCCGCGTCATCGTCGCGAGCTTCTCCAGCCACGTGCACCGCGTGCAGCAGGTGATCGATGCGGCCGCCGCACATGGTCGTCGCGTCGCTTTCCTCGGTCGGAGCATGGTCCGCAACATGACGATCGCGGAGCAGCTGGGCTACCTGAAGGTGCCCGACGGCGTCCTCATCGACTTCAAGAAGGCGCGCGACCTGCCCGACGAGCAGATCGTCTACATGTCGACCGGTTCTCAGGGAGAGCCGATGGCTGTCCTCAGCCGTATGGCGAACATGGACCACGCGATCGAGGTCAGCGAAGGGGACACCGTGATCCTCGCTTCGAGCCTGATCCCCGGCAACGAGAACGCCGTGTATCGCGTCATCGACGGACTCACCAAGCTCGGCGCGAACGTGGTGCACAAGGCCAACGCTCGCGTGCATGTCTCCGGCCACGCGGCGGCGGGTGAACTGCTCTACTGCTACAACATCCTGAAGCCGAAGAACGTCTTGCCGGTGCACGGCGAGTACCGGCACCTGATCGCGAACGCCAAGCTCGCGCAGGACACGGGCATCCCGGAGGACAACACGTTGATGGCCTCGAACGGTACCGTGATCGACCTCAAGGACGGCGTCGCGCGGGTCACGGGTCAGCTCGACCTCGGGTTCGTGTACGTGGATGGATCGACGGTCGGCGAGATCACCGACGCGGACCTCAAGGACCGACGGATCCTGGGGGAGGAGGGGTTCATCTCCGTGATCGTGGTCGTCGACGCGGCCACCGGTCGTATCATCTCCGGCCCCGAGATCCACGCGCGCGGCGTGGCGGAGGACGACGCGGTGTTCGACGATGTCACGCCCAAGATCGTGGCGGCGCTCAAGGAGGCATCCGGGAACGGCGTCCGAGACACCCATGCCCTGTCGCAGATCGTGCGACGGACGATCGGCCGGTGGGTGAACCAGCGTCTGCGTCGTCGTCCGATGATCGTCCCGCTTGTGATCGAGGCGTAGCAGCAGACACGACCGAGGGCTCTCGGTGAGACCATCCGGTCTCGCCGAGAGCCCTCGATCGTCATGTGGCGAGGGAGGCTGCGGTCAGTAGCCGGTGGACGATCCGCCCGTCGATCCGCCGGTCGACCCACCGCCGAAGCCGCAGAAGCAGTTGAAGAGCGCCTGGATGAAGTAGAAACAGCAGAACATCTTTCCTCCTGATATGTAACATGTTACGTGGACGAGGCCAACTATACCCAAGTGCGACTGCCTTCGGTACTCACGGCTGCCCGACATGGAGACGTAACACCCGGGTCCTAGGCTCTCGTCATGGACAGGGGATTCGCCCTTCGCAGGGCGGCGCAGACCGATGCGGGGTTCCTCGGCGACATGCTCGTGGAGGCGGCGAACTGGCGTGCCGGCGGAGTGCGTCCACGACATGAAGTGCTGATGTCTCCGGAACATCGGAGATATCTCGCGGGGTGGAAGCGAGCGGCGGATGACGGTCTCGTGGCGACGGAGACCGACGGCCTTCCGGTCGGCGCGGCGTGGTATCGGATGCTCCCGCAGAACGCGCCAGGACTCGGGTTCGTCGGCGTCGCGGTACCCGAGCTGATCATCGGCGTGCATCCGCTCTGGCGGGCACGCGGAGTCGGTCGTTCGCTCTTGCGCGGCCTCATTCAGCTCGCCGCATCGCAGGGGCACGCGCGGATCAGTCTGAGCGTCGAGCGCGACAACTTCGCCCGCAACTTGTATCGTGCCGAGGGATTCGCCGTGGTGGCGGAAGGCGCAAGGCGCGACACCATGGCGCGTCGCACGGCCTGATCGACCGCGTCGGATCCGCGGAAAGCCGCGTCATTGCGCGGGGATGTCGGGTGTTGGCCGTAACGTGAGAGCATGGCCAGGAGTACCACGAAGACAGAGCGCGCGTCGACCAGCGCACCGTCGCGCCCCAAGCGGCAGACGTCTCCCAAGGCCCAGCCCGCTCCGAAGAAGTACATCGACGAGCCCGACAAGCCCCCCGTCGCGGTCCGGGCGTGGATCGGACTGGCGCACGGCGTCGGAGGCCTCTTCCGTGCCTTCGGACCCGAGACCCTCGAGAAGGACGACCGCCGCGACGGTTTCCCCTTCCTGCTGGTACTGCTCGCCGCGCTCGGGGCCGTGAACGAGTGGTTCTTCATCGGCAATGAGGTCGCCGCGAACATCAGCGCCTACTCCGTCGGCCTCTTCGTCGGTCGCGTCGCCTTCATCATGCCGGTGCTTCTTCTGCTCCTGGCGGGGTGGCTGTTCCGCCATCCCTCCTCCGTGCACGACAACGGGCGCATCGGAATCGGCTTCGGTCTGTTCGTCCTCGCGCTGTCGGGCATCTTCCACGTCGCCGGCCCCCGTCCCCATCCGAACCAGGGCATGCCCGCCCTCAGCGAGGCCGGAGGTCTGCTGGGGTGGCTGGTCGGTCAGCCGTTGACGTATCTGACGGACATCCCCGCGTACATCATCCTGTCCCTCCTCGCAGCGCTCAGCATCCTGATCCTGACGAAGACTCCGCCGAACCGCATCGGCTCTCGACTCGGTGACCTGTACGCATGGATGTTCGACGCGGAGCGTCCCGCCAAGCCCTCGGCAGACGCAGCGGCGATCGACGACGCCGACAAGGTCGACGACCCCGACGTGCTGCCCTGGTGGCGCCGGAACAAGACCGGCCGCGAAGAGGATCCCGACGAGGGCACACTCGGCTCCGACGACATCACCGCGCTGCTCAGCACCTCCGAGCCGACGCCCGCCTACGACCAGGCGGTCGTGGTCGAGAATCCCTATGACGCCGCGACCGAGGTGCTGTCCGACGTCCGCTCGGTCGCCGACTCGCTCGCCGAGCAGCAGACCACCGCGCTCCTCGATGACGCCTCCGATACCGGTGAGGTGCCGGATCTCCCTGGCCTCGACGGGTTCGGCACCGAAGGTCCCGGCGACCGGGGCCCGCAGGCGCCGGTGGCTCCGTACATCCTTCCGTCTCCCGGGCTCCTGGTCGAAGGTCCGCCCCCAGTCCTGCGGTCCGAAGCCACAGACAAGGTGATCGAGCAGATCACCAGCGTGCTCACGCAGTTCAAGGTGGACGCGAAGGTGACCGGTTTCTCCCGCGGTCCGACGGTCACGCAGTACGAGGTCGAGGTCGGACACGGCGTCAAGGTCGAGAAGATCCTGCAGCTGAGCAACAACTTCGCCTACGCCGTGGCGTCGAACGACGTCCGCATCCTCTCGCCGATCCCCGGAAAGAGCGCGATCGGCATCGAGATCCCGAATGCCGACAAGGAGATGGTCGCCCTCGGCGACGTGCTCCGCTCGCCCGCCGCGCAGAAGAGCACCCACCCGATGACCATCGGCGTCGGCAAGGACGTCGGCGGCAACATCGTCATCGCGAACCTGGCGAAGATGCCCCACCTCCTCGTCGCGGGATCCACCGGTTCCGGTAAGTCCAGTTTCGTGAACTCGATGATCACGAGCCTGCTGATGCGGGCGCGGCCGGCCGATGTACGCATGGTCCTGATCGACCCGAAGCGGGTCGAGCTGACGAGCTACGCGGGCGTTCCGCATCTGATCACGCCCATCATCACGAACCCGAAGAAGGCCGCCGAGGCGCTGCAGTGGGTCGTGAAAGAGATGGACATGCGGTACGACGACCTCGCATCGTTCGGGTTCCGCCATATCGACGACTTCAATCGCGCGGTGCGTGCCGGCGAAGTCGAGGTCCCCGTCGGCAGTGAGCGGGTGCTCAAGCCGTACCCCTATCTCCTGGTCGTGGTCGATGAGCTCGCCGACCTCATGATGGTCGCCCCGCGCGATGTCGAGGACTCGATCGTCCGCATCACCCAGCTCGCGCGCGCGTCCGGGATCCACCTGGTCCTCGCGACGCAGCGACCCAGCGTCGACGTCGTCACCGGTCTCATCAAGGCCAACGTCCCGTCGCGACTCGCGTTCGCTGTCACCAGCGTCACCGACAGCCGCGTCATCCTCGACAGCCCGGGCGCCGACAAGCTCATCGGTCAGGGTGATGCGTTGTTCTCGCCGATGGGGTCCTCCAAGCCGTTCCGGTTGCAGGGCGCGTGGGTCGATGAGAAGGAGATCGACGCGGTCGTCAAGCACGTCACGCGTCAGGCTCGTCCCGACTATCGTCCCGACGTGCAGGAGGCCCTGGAGCCGACCAAGAAGAAGGAAGTCGACGAGGACATCGGAGACGACCTGGAGCTGCTGCTCGCGGCCGCTGAACTCATCGTCTCGTCGCAGTTCGGCTCGACGTCTATGCTTCAGCGCAAGCTGCGTGTCGGATTCGCGAAGGCGGGTCGGCTGATGGACCTCCTGGAGTCCCGCGAGATCGTTGGACCCTCCGAGGGGTCGAAGGCCCGAGACGTTCTCGCGACAGCGGAACAGCTGCCGCAGGTGATGGCGAAGCTGCGTGGCGAGGATGTCCCGGCGGCTCCGTCCGGTGCCGCATCGCCAGCAGCCCCTCCCGCCCCGCCGCTGCCTGCTGCGCACGATCCGATCGCTGCGCAGTACGAGGGGCTCCCCGAGGTGGAAGCCGAGGGCGATGAAGATGCCTGGGGCCTGACGGGACGCGACTGATGACCATTCCTCGGCAGCTGCCCAACGCCATCACGGTCGCGCGCATCCCGCTCGCAGTCATCTTCTTCGTGCTGCTGCTGCTCGGCGGAACGTATGGTGATCTCGCACCCGCACTGCGCTGGACCGCAGCGATCCTCTTCATCGTCGGGATATCCACCGACTGGGTCGACGGATACCTGGCGCGCAAGTACGACATCGTCAGCGACTTCGGCAAGCTCTGGGATCCGATAGCCGACAAGATGCTCACGGGTGCGGGGTTCATCGGTCTGGCCATCCTCGGCGAAGTCTCCTGGTGGATCGTCGCGATCATCCTGGTGCGCGAGTGGGGGATCACCGTCCATCGCCTGATGGTCGCCAGTGAGCATGTGGTGGCCGCCGCCTGGATGGGCAAGATCAAGACGGCCTTCCAGGGTGTCGCCCTCGGCTGGGCGCTGCTTCCACTCCACGTCCTGATGGGACTCGAGGCCTGGACGCTGGTCACGTTGGTCCTGATGATCATCGTGCTGGTGCTCACAGTGGCCAGCGGTGTCGATTACATCGTCGCGCAGGTGCGCGGATCCCGACAGAAGCGGGCATGAGCGCATCCGTCGCCGTCTCCGTGTTGTCGGCGTTGCGCGAGCGCGGATGGACCATGGGCGTCGCCGAGTCGCTCACCGGGGGTGCGTTGTGCGCCGAGATCGTCTCGGTCCCCGGCGCATCGTCTGTGCTGCTCGGCGGAGTCGTGGCATACGCGACGGAGGTCAAGGCCACAGTGCTCGGTGTCGAGGGTGAACTCCTGGCGACGTACGGACCGGTGCACCCCCAGGTGGCCGAGCAGATGGCCGGCGGCGTGCGTCGCGTCGTCCGAGTGGGGGGAAGGGTCGCCGACGTCGGCGTTTCCACCACCGGGATCGCGGGTCCCGATTCGCCTGACGGGCAGCCGGTGGGGACCGTGCACATCGGCGTCGTGACGCCGACCGCCTCGCGGACGAAGGCGTTCCTCTTCCACGGCGATCGTGAAGAGATACGCGCGAAGGCGGTAGAGGCTGCGCTCGTCGAGGTGCTCGAGACCCTTGCGGAATAGTGTCGGTGTCGCTGGGGTTATCTCAGGTGTGCTCACATTCAAACCACAGAGTGCAGGGGTAGATTCTGTGCATGCCAGGCGTACTAGACTGGCTGTCTCATCGGGGGAGACCTCGATCGATCACTTGGGGAGGAGGTTCCGATGATTCTTGTACGACAAGAAATCGGCGATGTGCTGAGGGACTTCCGCCTGCAGAAGGGGCGCACGCTCCGGCAGGTCGCAAGCAAGGCTTCGGTTGCGCTCGGCTACCTCAGTGAGGTCGAGCGAGGTCAGAAAGAGGCGTCGAGCGAGATCCTCGCGTCGGTTGCCGATGCGCTCGATGTGCCCATCTCCACGATCATGCGCGAGGTCGGCGACCGCATCTCCGTCCTCGAGGGCATCCAGGTGTTCCCTGACGTCGTTCCCGACGACCTCGTCGCTTCGGTCGAGCCGCAGCTTTCACTGCACTGACCTCCCACAGGGGAACCGATGCGTCGTAGCGAGTTCCTTCGCGCCGTGGATACCGAGTTCCAGGCGCGAGCCACTTCGCTCGTGAACGACCTCGGGCTGACGGCTCTCCGAGGCCGGACCGCAGTGGAGGCTCTCGCTGACGGAACCCCACCCCGGGAGATCTGGCTCGCTCTCTGCGCCGAGATGGATGTCCCCGCGGACCGCCGCTACGGCGTAGGCCGTCAGGAGCCGCGCAAGCGCTGAGTCCGACTCGCCCTGTGTCCGCAACATACGGGACATGGTGTGCCAATTCCGGCGTGTCGTCGAAGATGTGTTCGAAACGAGCGTAGTCTTCTGCACAAGTGGTTCAGAGAAGCCGATCTGCACATCCGGTGGGATCGCCGAGTCGTTGTCGGTGGCCCCTCCTACGGTGGAGAACAAGCCGAAGAGCCATACGCCTTGTCGGAGAGTTTCTCCCAGCCGGGAGCGCCGCGACAGCCTACAGGCGGCACCACGCGCGCAGAAGGAGCACATCATGCCATCACCCGCCGACCGCGAGAAGTCCCTCGAGACCGCCCTCGCCCAGATCGACCGCCAGTTCGGAAAGGGCTCGGTCATGCGGCTGGGCAGCGATGAGCGCGCCCCCGTGGCCGTCATCCCCACCGGCTCCATCGCCCTCGATGTCGCCCTCGGCGTCGGAGGGCTCCCGCGTGGCCGAATCGTCGAGATCTACGGGCCTGAGTCCTCAGGTAAGACGACCCTGACCCTGCATGCGATCGCGAATGCGCAGCGCGCCGGTGGCATCGCAGCCTTCATCGATGCCGAGCACGCGCTCGACCCCGACTACGCGGCGAAGCTCGGCGTCGACATCGACGCACTTCTCGTGTCGCAGCCCGACACAGGTGAGCAGGCCCTCGAGATCGCCGACATGCTCGTCCGGTCCGGTGCGATCGACCTCATCGTGATCGACTCCGTCGCGGCGCTCGTGCCGCGAGCCGAGATCGAGGGCGAGATGGGTGACTCGCACGTCGGTCTGCAGGCCCGACTCATGTCGCAGGCACTGCGAAAGCTGACCGGTGGTCTGAACCAGACCAACACCACGATGATCTTCATCAACCAGCTCCGCGAGAAGATCGGCGTGTTCTTCGGCTCGCCCGAAACCACCGCGGGTGGCAAGGCGCTCAAGTTCTACGCTTCCGTCCGCATGGACATCCGTCGTATCGAGACGCTCAAGGATGGAACCGACGCCGTCGGAAACCGCACCAGGGTGAAGGTCGTCAAGAACAAGATGGCTCCGCCTTTCAAGCAGGCCGAGTTCGACATCCTCTACGGGGTCGGAATCTCGCGCGAGGGCAGCCTGATCGACTTCGGTGTCGAACACGCCATCGTGAAGAAGTCGGGCTCGTGGTACACCTACGACGGCGATCAGCTGGGTCAGGGCAAGGAGAACGCACGCACGTTCCTGCTCAACAACCCAGACATCGCACTGGCTATCGAAACGCAGATCAAGCAGAAGCTCGGCATCGGTGCCCAGGTCGCGGCGCCCGCGGCCGCCGACGAGCTCGCAGAGCGTCGTCCGGCCTGATGAACGACGCTCGTGGGGGCGATCCCGAGCGGATCGCCCCCATCATCCCGCTCTTCGGCGGCGGTCAGGGGAAGACGGCGCACAAGCCCGAGCGCCCTCACGCCGATGAAGAGCCTGCTGTGGACGTCACGCGGCCTCAGGTCGGTGACGCCGGGCTCTGGCGTTCGACGTGGGACTCCCCGTCCATCGGAGGGCCGCGATCCGGTGCGCTCGATGGGGGCAGCCCCAGCGACCGTCATCCTGCGCGCGGAGCGTCCCGCAGGCCCGGATCCGATTCGCCGCACACGACGGCGACCGAGGCTCCCCGTCTTCGGGCGCTGAGCGGACAAAATTCGGCGCCTGCCGATGGGGGTGCGGAGTCTGTCGACGAGGCCCGCGTCGCGGCGGAGGAGTCTCTCGTGCGCAAGTTGCGCGCCCGTTCGCTGTCCGTCTCCGAGGCCCGGCAGGTGTTGCGCGGTTTCGAACTCGAATCGGGAATCGTCGACGACGTCATCGACGATTTCTGTCGTCGAGGCTACCTCGACGACGAGGCCCTCGCCGGTGTCCTGGTGGTGTCGGGGGTGGAACGGAAGGGGCAGGGGAGAGTGGCCCTTTCCCGCGCGCTCGCCCAACGTGGCATCCCTCGGGATGTGATCGACGGGGCGCTCGACGAGCTGCCGGACGACGACGACGAGCGAGCGCTCGATTTCGCCCGTGGAAAAGCGCGCTCGCTGAGCCGACTCGACCACGACACCGCGCTTCGGCGTCTGGTGGGGCAGTTGTCGCGGCGCGGGTACAACGGTTCTGTGGCGATGAAGGCGGCGAAGGCGGCGCTGCGGGAGGCGACGTTCGGTGGGTCGACCTCCGGCGTCCGGTTCGTCGATTCCGACTGAGAACGTCGCAGCTGTGCTCGGAAGCGGCTCGTACAATGGTTCAATCATGACTATTCCGCGCAGCGAACCGACGATCATCAGCGCCTCGTCGGCGGCCGTCGACGTCGACGGGCGACAGCGATCGTATGAAGTGCGCACCTTCGGGTGCCAGATGAACGTGCACGACTCCGAGCGACTCTCCGGGTCGCTGGAGAGCGCCGGCTACGTGCGAGCCCTCGACGGCACCGAAGCCGACGTGGTGATCATCAACACCTGTGCGGTGCGTGACAACGCGGCGGGCAAGCTCTACGGCACGCTCGGGCACCTCGCTTCCGTGAAGCGCCGCAAGGAGGGCATGCAGATCGCCGTCGGCGGCTGTCTCGCTCAGATGGACAAGCAGGCCGTGCTCGACAAGGCTCCGTGGGTCGATGTCGTCTTCGGCACGCACAACATGGGCTCACTTCCTGGTCTGTTGGAGCGCGCGCGGCACAACGGCGACGCGGAGCTCGAGATCCTCGAGTCGCTCGAGGTGTTCCCTTCGACGCTGCCGACGAAGCGCGACTCCGCCCACAGCGGATGGGTGTCGATCTCCGTCGGGTGCAACAACACCTGCACGTTCTGCATCGTGCCGAGCCTGCGCGGCAAGGAGAAGGACCGTCGTCCCGGTGACATCCTGAACGAGATCCGCCTGCTCGTGGACGATGGTGCGATCGAGGTCACGCTCCTCGGACAGAACGTGAACTCCTACGGGGTCGAGTTCGGGGACCGTCAGGCCTTCGGTAAACTGTTGCGTGCGGCCGGCGAGATCGACGGGCTGGAGCGCATCCGCTTCACCAGCCCGCACCCGGCAGCCTTCACCGACGATGTGATCGACGCCATGGCCGAGACGCCGAGCGTGATGCCGCAGCTGCACATGCCGTTGCAGTCAGGCAGCGACCGCATCCTCAAGGCGATGCGACGCTCCTACCGCAGCGAGCGGTTCCTCGGCATCCTGGATCGGGTTCGCGCCCGCATCCCGAATGCCGCGATCACCACCGACATCATCGTCGGGTTCCCCGGCGAGACGGAGGAGGACTTCGAGGACACGATGCGGGTCGTCGAGCAGGCTCGCTTCTCTGCTGCCTTCACGTTCCAGTACTCCATCCGCGAGGGGACACCCGCCGCGACGATGGAAGACCAGGTGCCGAAAGAGGTCGTCCAGGAGCGCTACAACCGCCTGATCGCCCTGCAGGAGCGGATCTCCCTGGAGGAGAACCAGAAGCAGGTCGGCCGCGAGATCGAGGTGCTCGTCTCGACCGGCGAGGGCAAGAAGGACGCCGAGACCCACCGGCTGACGGGCCGCGCCGAAGACAATCGCCTCGTGCACTTCCAGGTGCCAACGGGGTCCGATCTCCCGCGGCCCGGCGACGTCGTCACGGTGACCGTCACGCACGGCGCACCGTTCCACCTTCTTGCCGACGACCCCACCGGGGCTCCGTTGCGGATTCGTCGCACGCGCGGGGGAGACGCCTGGGATCGTTCGCAGGCGGAGTCCTGTGCCGTACCGACCCCCGCCGCCGACGGCGGTCCACGTGCGGTGTCTCTCGGGCTTCCGACCCTCCGCGTCGGCGTGTGACCGAACCTCGCCTCTGGGCGATCGTCGGGGCGACGGGCACGGGAAGAGCGACCTCGCGCTCGACCTCGCCGAGGCGCTGCGTGCGCGGGGCAACCCGGCCGAGATCGTGAACGCCGACGCGATGCAGCTGTATCGCGGCATGGACATCGGCACGGCCAAGCTGCCCGTCGCCGAGCGTCGCGACATACCGCACCACCTGTTCGACGTCCGCGAGGTCCACGAAGACGCGGCGGTCGCCTGGTACCAACCAGCGGCGCGGGCCGCTATCCAGAGGATCCACGACAACGGCGGAGACGCCATCCTCGTCGGCGGCTCCGGTCTCTACGTCTCGAGCGTCGTGTACGAGTTCCACTTCCCGCCCAGAGACGCCGAGATCCGGGCCCGGCTCGAGCAGGAGATCGAGACCGAGGGGCTGGCCGGCCTGCTGGAGCGTCTGCACAGGCTGGACCCCGAGGCCGCCGCGAAGGTGGACCCGCGCAACAGCCGACGGGTCATCCGCGCCCTGGAGATCCTCGAGCAGGGGAGCAACACCCATGGCGCAGCACTGCCCGCGCAGCCGGTGCCGTGGCATCCGCATACCCGAATCGTGGGGCTGCATGTCGACCGGGCCGCTCTCGTGACCAGACTCGACGCCCGTGTCGAGCAGATGTGGGAGGCGGGTCTCGTCGACGAGGTCGCAGACCTCCGCGCGCACGGTCTCGAAAAGGGCACCACGGCTCCTCGGGCCATCGGGTACGCGCAGGCACTGGGACAGCTCGATGGCGCGCTCACGACGGCCGAGGCCATCGCTCAGACGCAGGCGCTGACCCGTCGCTACGCCCGACGGCAGGTGTCGTGGTTCAAGAGGTATCCGGAGCTGGAGTGGTGGGACGCGCCAGGGAACGCGGAAGCGCTTCTGGATTCCCCACCTGTGGCCCCGGGCGACGTCTGACCTGGTGTCGGCGGCTGGTGCCATGGTGGACACATGAGCACTCATTTCTTCACGGCCTCCAGCCTCGACGGTTTCATCGCGACCGACGAGCACTCCCTCGACTGGCTGCTCACACAAGACGTCGATCCCGACGGGCCCATGGGCTACAACGCGTTCGAGAAGAACATCGGCGCGCTGGCGATGGGGGCGTCGACGTACGAATGGGTGATGCGGCACGAAGAGGGACGATGGGGATACAGCCAGCCCACCTGGGTTTTCACTCACCGTGACCTCGAGCTTCCTCAGGGCTCCGATGTGCGTCTGACGCAGGACGCCGTGCACGCGGTGCATGCCGAGATGCTCGAGGCCGCCGGAGACCGGGACATCTGGATCGTGGGAGGGGGAGATCTCGCCGGACAGTTCGCCGACGCCGGACTTCTGGATGAAGTCTGGGTGCAGTATGCGCCGGTCACATTGGGATCCGGGGCGCCGCTGCTGCCGCGGCGGCTCGATCTGGAGCTGCTCGAGGTGGCACGGAACCGCAACTTCCTGTGCGGCCGCTACGCCGTCGTCTCTCACCCCTAGTCGCGCTCTCTAGACTGGACGCATGGTCGCATTCACCAAGGGTCACGGCACGGGCAACGACTTCATCATCATCGCCGACCCTGACGGAGTGTCCGATCTCTCTGTGGAGCAGGTCGCGGTGCTCTGCGATCGCCACTTCGGGATCGGCGCAGACGGCATCCTCCGCGTGGTGCGCTCTTCGGCGATCGCCGACGGTGCCGCCGCGTTGGCGGAAGAGCCCGCGGCCGAGTGGTTCATGGATTACCGGAACGCCGATGGCTCGATCGCGGAGATGTGCGGTAACGGGATCCGTGTCTTCGCGCACTACCTGGTGCGCGCAGGGCTCGCGACCATCGAGCCGGGGTCGACGCTCCCCATCGGCACTCGGGCAGGCGTGCGCGACGTGACGCGGAGCGCGACCGGCTACCAGGTCGATCTCGGACGGTGGAAGCTCTCCGGCGATGACCCGCTCGTGCGGGTCGACGGACTCTCGGTCACGCGCCCTGGCCTGGGGATCGACGTGGGCAACCCGCACGTCGTGGTGGCGCTCGCGTCCGAATTCGAGCTCGCGTCGCTGGAGCTGCACCGTGCGCCGGAACTCGACCCTTCGCTGCCGGCGGGCGCCAACGTCGAGTTCGTCGTGCCCGGTGAGCCCCTGGTGCGCGACGCCGTCGGGCATGTGCGCATGCGTGTCTTCGAGCGGGAGTGGGCGAGACGCTCAGCTGCGGCACCGGCGTTGCTGCGACGGCCCTCGCCGTCCGCTACTGGGCGGGCGAAAGCGCCCCTAACAACTGGCAGGTCGAGGTGCCGGGCGGAACCCTCGGAGTGCGCATGTTCCCCGCCGAAGACGGTGAGCACGTCGCGCTGTCCGGGCCGGCCCAACTCGTCTTCAGCGGTGAGATCGACCTGCTCTGAGGCGGCGAGCTCCGTGGGCGAGGCCGGTGTATCGGCCGCGTTCAGAGACCTGAGAGAGCGATCGGCTCCGTGGGCGGTGTCCCGTGCTTTCGGACCTTGAGGATCCGGTAGCCCTTGCCTGTCGCCGTGCGGAAGACGCTGTATCCGGGCTGGAACGTGGATCCGATCCAGCGTTGCAGCGAATCGGCGCCGAGGTTCCGCTGCACGACCAGCCAGGCGTCACTGCGCTCATCGAGTCGGGGGATCCACCTCTCCAAGAGTCCGTGCAGCTCGTTCTTGCCGACGCGGATGGGCGGGTTGGAGCGGATCGTGCGGAACGAGATGTGTTCGGGAACATCGTCGGGAAGTGACGCGTTGATATTGGTGAGCCCGAGAGCCGCCGCGTTGCGACGGACGAGATCGAGGGCTCGCTCGTTCACATCGACGGCCCATACCGTCGCATGTGGTGCAGCGAGGGCCATCGAGAGACTGACCGGTCCCCAGCCGCTGCCGAGGTCGAGAAGATCGCCGCCCGGGGGCACCGGGGGCATGTTGGTGAGGAGCACTGCAGTGCCGGCGTCCAGACGATCCGGGCTGAAGACGCCACCAGCGGTGGTGACTTCGAGCTCACGACCCGCGAGCGTGACGCGGATCCTACGCAGATTCTCGGGGCTTGCCGGGGCCGCAGTGAAGTAGTGATCGGACCCCATACGGCGAGCGTACCGGACTGCGCGGGCTAAGGTTAAGGCTCGCTATGAAACCCAGAGACAAGGAACGGATGACGGAGACCACAACCCCCTCCACCGACGACCACACGGTCGATCGCGTGCTCGCCAACGCAGAGAAGCGTTCAGACGTCCACGTGTTCGGCGCAGCCCAGGCGCTGCAAGACGAATCCACCGCTTCCCACGGCGACACGGACGGTGTGCAGTGGGATCTCGAGGACCGCCACGCTCTTCGCCGTGTGGGCGGACTCTCGACGGAACTCGAAGACGTCACAGAGGTCGAGTACCGGCAGCTGCGTCTCGAGAACGTCGTCCTCGTGGGTGTGTATCCCCAGGGCGCTCAGGAAGACGCGGAGAACTCCCTGCGTGAACTCGCCGCACTGGCGGAGACTGCGGGAGCTGTTGTGCTTGACGGCGTTCTTCAGCGCCGGCCGCATCCCGATGCCGCGACGTATCTCGGCCGCGGAAAGGCGCAGGAACTCAAGGACATCGTTGCCGCGGTGGGCGCCGATACCGTCATCGCCGACACCGAACTCGCCCCCAGTCAGCGTCGCGCGCTCGAAGACGTCGTCAAGGTCAAGGTCATCGACCGCACCACCGTGATCCTCGATATCTTCAGCCAGCACGCGAAGAGCCGCGAGGGCAAGGCTCAGGTCGAACTCGCCCAGCTCGAGTATCTGCTGCCACGACTGCGCGGCTGGGGTGACTCGATGAGCCGCCAGGCCGGTGGCCAGGTCGGCGCTGGTGGTGCGGGTATGGGATCGCGCGGTCCCGGTGAGACCAAGATCGAACTCGACCGTCGGCGGATCCGCACGAAGATGGCGCTGCTCCGGCGACAGATCCGCGAATTCGGTCCGGCACGCGAGGCGAAACGTGCAGAGCGCAAGCGCAACACGATCCCTTCCGTGGCGATCGCGGGATACACGAACGCCGGCAAGTCGAGTCTTCTCAACGCCCTCACCAGCGCCGGCGTCCTGGTCGAGAACGCGCTGTTCGCGACGCTGGATGCGACCGTGCGGCGTTCCGAGACCGAGGACGGCCGCGTCTACACGCTGACCGACACCGTGGGCTTCGTGCGCAACCTCCCTCACCAGCTCGTCGAAGCGTTCCGCTCGACGTTGGAAGAGGTCGGTGAGGCCGATGTCGTCCTCCATGTGGTGGATGGATCACACCCCGACCCGGCGGGCCAGCTGCAGACGGTCCGTGATGTCCTCGGCGACGTCGGCGTGCGTGACCTCCCGGAGATCGTGGTCTTCAACAAGGCCGATCTGATCGACGACGACGAGCGGTTGGTTCTGCGTGGCCTTCAGCCGCACGCCCACTTCGTGTCATCCCGATCGGGCGAGGGCATCGCCGAACTCCGCGCCGTCATCGAGGAGGCGCTTCCTAAACCCGCCGTCGAGGTGCACGCGGTGATCCCGTACGACCGAGGCGACCTTGTCGCCGCGATCCACGAGACGGGAATGCTGCTCTCCGTAGATCACCGGGAAGCGGGCACCGCTGTGCACGCACGCGTGTCCGAGCGTCTTGCTGCCGAGCTGGCGCCGTTCGTGACGCCGGCCTGACCCCTCAACGCGCGAGGAAGCGTGCCTCGACTGTCGCGGAGAGGACGATCTCCTGTGGCTCGTACTCCATCGCCGGAGCGGCATCGGCCGCGAATGCGACTCCGCCACGAGCCTTCATCAGAGGCGCCCCCTGCGGCGGCTGACCCGTCGAGATCAACCCGACATCGGCGATCTCGACGGGAACGATGTCTTTCAGTCCGATAGCGCCGGCATACGCCCTCGCACGAATGGCAGCAACGCGGACAGCCTCGGCCGCGACCTCCTGCTCGACGCGCGTACGAGTGGCCGCAGTGAGGTGCCAGTCGACCCAGCCCACCTCGACTCCGTCCGATGCGGAGACATCCGTCACCCAGAGCGAGAGTTCGGACGCCTCCGCGAAAGTCGCCGTGAAGTCGACACTCGCGTGATAGACCGGCGCGAGGCGTTTGCCCTCGCTGTTCCACGGCCGTTCCGCCCGCACGCCGAGTTGCGTGCTGCTCCATTCGATGACCACGCCGCCTGCCGCACGCTCGGCGATGCTGCTGCGGATCGGTTCGGCGAGCTGCATCACACTCGAGACGACGTCCTGGCGCTCGGCGCCTTCGGTCCGCAGGCTCACGCGGACGGTGGCGCGTTCGGGGGCGACGCGAGCTTCGTGTTCTCCTCGGACGGTGATGGTGACTTCGCTCATGGGGCGACTCTACGCTCGCCGGAGGGCTCGCGCGGAATGGCGCGGCGGCGTCGAACGTTGTAGTCTGTGATGCTCGGGTGTTTCTCGCTCGAGCTGGTAATTCCACAGTGTGACAGCGGCTCCTTCGAGAGAAGGACCACGGGGCTGATCGGTTTCGACAGCGCCTGTGAATCCACGAGAAGCGGGCCGAGGATGCAGAGTTATCTCGTAAACGCTCTCTGCAAAAAAATAGTTGCCGAAACCAAGCGCAACGACTTCGCCCTCGCTGCATAAGCGAGCCCGATAGTCCGTCAGGCCGTATGTGATTCCGATACGGATCCTGGCGTCATCTAGGAATCTTGCTGCGTGACGGCGTCTGGACGTCACGTGGGACTCTTCCCAGGCTGGGCTTGTCGACTTAGGTGTCTGTGACAAAGGTCGGAGCCGAGCAGAACGTCTTCACAGACTGCGCCCGGAGAAGGCGTGGAGACTCAGCGTTGGACGGGGGTTCGATTCCCCCCAGCTCCACCCAGCCGTTGTCACTCAACAAGAGGCCCACCTCCCTAGTGCTCACTGGGGAGGTGGGCCTTTCTTGCGTTGTGGATGACTCATCTGGCGGGGTTGACCTCGCCACACCGTCGACCTTGACCGCAGCCCGATTCACGTGCACGTGCCGGCGCAGCAGGTCTGTGACGGGACGGCGCGCCTTGGACGAGGGCTTCTTCGGAGGTCTCGTGCCTGCCGAGGGAGAGGTTCAGGGAATGACCGCGGGAGCGACCATGGTGCGGACCGCCCCAGGTACTCCCGTTTCGACACCCACCCCGAGGTCATACACCACAGAGAGATTCTTCACCGCGTCGGCCGTCGAGAAGAGCAATCCGGAGTTCGCCTGCGAAGGCCACGTGATCGGAAGAACGGTGGGGCTGCCGGCGGGATGCTCAGCCAGCGGAGTTGTGATCGCGACGGCGATCAGCGGTGCGGACCATGTGGACGACTCGTGAACGATGCCAGACTGAACGGATGAGCACACTGCATGCCGGAGGGAGAACATCATGACTGCTGTGAGTATCCGGCCCTCCATCGGACCTGCGGACTATCCGGCACTCGTTGCGATCTGGCGCCGCGCCGTGGATGCGACACACCGCTTCCTCACGGATGCTCACCGCGACGAGATCGAAAGCCACCTGCAGTCCGACTACTTCCTTGCGGTCACCATCTCGGTCGCAGATCTCGACGCCCGACCGGTGGGATTCTCCGGAGTTCTGGACGGAAATCTGGAGATGCTCTTCGTGGACGCCGCACAGCGCGGCAGCGGCATCGGCACCGCCCTTCTGCACCATGCGATCGCGGAGCACGGTGTCACCAAGGTGGATGTGAACGAGCAGAACGATTCAGCGGTCGGCTTCTACCTCCACCGCGGATTCGAAGTCGTCAGCCGCAGCGAGACCGACGAAGCCGGCCGGCCCTATCCGCTGCTCCACATGAAGCTCGGCGAGCGTTTCTGACCCCAGCCCACCCCTCGCCCCTCTGTGGCGGGTTTGCGCACGGGCATCGTCCTGTCCGCTGACCCGAAGGGCTCAGACGTCCTGGACGTAGGGCGTGGCGAGCACCGCGTCGGCGAACCCCGGTGCGGAGAACCGGATCGTGATGATGCCGTCCCAGAAGGCGCTGCCGCCGTTCGGGGTCTCCGCCCCGAACATGAAGGCGCTGGTCGTGTCGCCGTCATAACTCGATACCGTGGGCACCGCCGCGGTGCCCGCGGCGACGATGGTGCCGAACACGAACGTGCGGTGAAGCTGATCGTCTGGTGCTCCCTGCCGAAGCGTCCATCCGATGATGCCCGCGTCTCCGCCGGGGATGTTGCCTTTGTAGAGGTACAGACCTTCGGCGCCCGCGTTCGCGCCCGTGCCCTGCCAGGTGATGGTCGCCGTCACGTCCACGGGGGAGGAAGGGACGGGAGACAGCGAGAGCTGCCCGCTCAACGCGAATTCGGAGCTCCACTGCGGACCGGTGAAGGTCAGCACGACACCGCTGGCGTCGAGAGCACCTCCGCTGGCGGCGTGGGCCGGAGCAGCCACCGCGAGGGCGATCACCGGAACGGACCAGACGGCTGCGCCGATGAGGGTGCGGCGAGAGATCGGAGAACGCTCGGCGAGCGCACGGTCTTCAGACAATGGGGATCCTTCAGTGGACGGGGCGCCAGCGTGGGCCTCGGGGCGAACAGAGAGTAGCAGAGCGGGGGTCTCGAGTGCCGTCAGCCTGCCCACTCGACGAGGATCAGCCCCTGTCGCGTGTCAGCGAACTTCACCCAACCGTCGCCGAACAGATACGTCATCCCGTACCCGTCGTCGTCGAGGCCCATCGCGTATTGCGGGTCTTCGGTGAAGTACACCCCATCCGTGCCGTCCTCACGCTTCCAGCCCTCGGCGAGAAGGCCCGCTTGAGCGTCCGCGGCATCCTCCGCGCTCAGCGCCGACCACCCATAGAGCTGACCATGGTCGGAGGCGACGCTGTAGTCGGCCCAGAAGCACAACATGCCATCGGTGAGTTCGACGCCGCCGACGACGAACTCCTTGGGCTGCGATGTCCACCCCTCGTCGGTGAGGGCGGCGACCGTTCCCTCGGAGATCATGGATTCGCAGGTGAGTTCCGCTGCGGGCGTCTCGGGGGCGCTCGACACCACAGGATCGGGTGTCGGCGCGGGCGTGCGGACTATCGCGTCGGGCGTCGAGGTGGCGGATGGATCCGCGGGCGCCCCGCACCCTGTGAGCGCGACGATGATCAGCAGGACGCCCGCAGCGGCGGATGTGATGCGGGAGATCATCGCGGGCCTCGTGGTTCGGATCAGTCGTTCATGAGCTGCAGGAAGTCGTCGTGGAGACGGCCGTTGGTTGCCAGCGTCGATCGCGCCGAGATCGTCTCAGCCCCGTCTGCTGCGGTCATCCTGCCGCCGGCCTCCCGGACGATCGGCACGGCGGCGGCGATGTCGTACTCCTTCACATCGAACTCCGCGACCATCTCGAGTCGACCTTCGGCGAGGAGCATGTACGAATACACATCTCCATACGCGCGATCGCGCCAGACGCGCCCGGCGACCCTCAGCAGGGTCTCGATCCGGCCGGCATCCGACCACTGCGCGATGCTCTGGAAACTCACGCTCGCGTCGTCGAGCGACGACACCGCCGAGGCCTGGATCCGACGGGGTTCTGCTCCCACGGTGGTCCATGCCCCTGCGCCCGTGGCCGCCCACCAGCGACGCCCCAGCGCGGGCATGCTGACGACGCCGACCTGGGGCACGCCGTCGACAGCCAGAGCGATCATCGTTCCCCACAGGGGGACTCCGCGCAGGAAGTTGGCCGTCCCGTCGATCGGATCGACGATCCACTGCCGGTGTGTGCTTCCCTGCGCGCCGAACTCCTCGCCGAAGATCCCGTCATCGGGCCGTTCGGCCTCGAGAATGCGGCGGATCGCCCGTTCGGTCGCGAGATCCGCGTCGGTGACGTGGGAGTTGTCGGCCTTGGTCGATATCTCGAGGTCGGCCGCGTCGAACCGGGGGAGCGACTGTGCGTCGGCGGCATCCGCGAGGCGGAGCGCGAGATCGAGATCGTGGCGCAGGTCATCGGTGAAGGGGGAGGGGGTCACCCTCTCAGAATAGTCGTCGCCTTCACGGCGCCGGAGAGCCGAAAGGCCATGATCCGACGTCAGCAGTGGCGGGGCGCGCCCGGGGTCGCCTCGATTTCGCATGGGGCCGCGCGGCTGGTAATGTAATTCCTCGGTCGGGGTTATCCCGGGCCACGCACCTCTAGCTCAATCGGCAGAGCAACTGACTCTTAATCAGTGGGTTCTCGGTTCAAGTCCGAGGGGGTGCACGGATCAGCCTCGGAAACTCTCGCCAGTCTCCGGGGCTTTTCTGCTGTCCACCCGAGGCCTCCCCGCGAGTGGTTCAGGCCAGGCCCTCCAGAAGGTCCGTGACGCGGCGCTTGATGTCGTCGCGGATGGGGCGCACGGCGCTGAGGTCCAGGCCCGCCGGGTCGTCCAGCTCCCAGTCCTCGTAACGCGTGCCGGGGAAGATCGGGCAGGCGTCGCCGCACCCCATCGTGATGACGACGTCGGAGACCCGCACGTCGTCGGTCGTGAGGATCTGCGGGGTGTTCTCGGTGATGTCGATGCCCTCCTCGGCCATTGCCGCTATCGCGACCGGGTTGATCCGGTCGGCGGGCTCACTGCCGGCAGAGAGGACGCGCACGCGCTCTCCTGCCAGCTCCCGGAGGTACGCCGCGGCCATCTGCGAACGGCCGGCGTTGTGGACGCAGACGAACAGCACGGTGGGTGTCTCGCGCATCTCGGTCTCCTTCTGATCGAGGCGTGTGCAGTCGTCCCTGGTGCACTCAGGGACGACCGGTGATGTCAGCAGCAGCCCGGCGGGCAGCACTCCTGGTCGAGTTCGGGCGGGCAGCCCAGCTCGATGCAGAGGGTGTTGGTATCCATCATGCTCACCTCCTTTCATCGATGTCTATCGATGCATGAGCAAGTGTGCGATGAAACATAGACGACTGTCAATATTCATGAGAGTCTATGTTTCATGCCCGTCGGTGAACTGCTCCCTGTCCGCGACCTTCAAGCGTGCTGCGCTCCGTTGACGCGGGAACCGATAGCGCAGGACACCGCGGAGTCCCTGGCGCGCACGCTGCGAGCTCTGGCGGACCCCGCGAGACTGCGGCTGATCTCGATGGTCGCGGCGCACGAGGGCGGTGAGGCGTGCGTCTGCGACCTCACGGAACCCCTGGGGCTTTCGCAGCCCACGGTGTCGCATCACCTCCGCGTCCTCGCCGAGGCGGGATTCCTCACGCGGTCGAAGCGTGGCACCTGGGCTTACTACCGGCTCGTGCCCGGTTCTCTCGACGGCATCGCCGGACTCCTGACCACGGTGTAGACCTCACGAGGGCCCGTCGCTGTCCCGGGGGACTGCGGGTCCTCCGCCCGCATCCAGAGATCCGCGAGGTCACGCGACCGTGATGACCGTCCCGCCGGTCAGCCGCTGCAGCTGTGCGAAGGTCACCGGCATGACGGTGTGCGGGTGCCCGGCGGCCGCCCACAACGTGCCGTGATCCTGAAGCGCGTCATCGAGGTAGGTGCGCAACGGGGCCGGGTGTCCGACGGGGGCGACGCCGCCGATCGCCTGCCCCGTGGCGGCGCGGACGACGGACGCCGGGGCCATCGACACCTCTGCGGCACCGATGCTCGTAGCGAGGACGGCGAGATCCGCGCGGTGCCCTCCGCTGGTCATCACGAGCACGGGCTCGCCGTCGGCGAGGAACACGAGACTGTTCGCGATCGCCGCGACGTCGCACCCGACGGCGGCCGCTGCCTCGACGGCTGTGCGCGCCGAGTCGGGCAGGACGCGGATGGCGACCTCGATCCCGGCTTCGGACAGGTGCCGGCGCACGACTCTGCTGCGTTCGGGGAGGAGTGCGTCGTCGCTCATCGCCCCCACGATACCCACAGCGGACAGCGGACAGCGGACAGCGGACAGCGAAGACCGGACCGGACCGCGATGATCCGGTCCGGTCCCGATGGAAGTCAGGCCGCGTCGCCGATGAGGATGGCCGCAGCATCCTCGGTGGTCGGATCCGCGGGAGCGTCGTCGATATGTGCGAGCACGCGCCGCCCGAGGAAGATCGTCAGCGCGGCGAGCAGCACGGAAGCCGCGGCGAACAGGTAGGGCACCGTCGCATTGAACGCATGCCACAGCAGTGCGGCGATGGGAGGAGCCATCGCGCCACCCAGGAAGCGCACTGCGGAATAGGCAGAGGACGCGACCGAGCGCGGAAGGTCGGTCGCCTCCATGACCGCCTCCGTGAGCACAGTGTTCATCACGCCGAGGAGCAGGCCGCCGATGACGATGCACGTCACGAGTGCCGCGGGGCTGCTCACGACGAGTCCAGCTGCGATGAGGTCGACGGCGAGGAGGGGCAGCACGACGAGGATGATGCGCGTGCGCGCCATCCGGCGCATCAGGACCGGTGCCACCCAGACACTCGTGACCGCCAGCGCCACACCCCAGCCGAAGAACGTGAATCCGATGCCCATCGCACCGAAGCCGAGGGGGAACGGCGAGAAGGCGAGGAGGACGAAGAAACCGATGTTGTAGAACAGCGCCGTCACGGCGAGGATCGCGAGGGCCGGTCGACGAAGGGCGACGAACGGTGCCGAGAAGGGGACGGGCGTGCGCTTCTCGCCCGGGCCGCGGAGGAGGACGAGCACGGCGACGAAGGCGATCGCCATCAGAGCGACGACGCCGAAGAACGGTCCGCGCCAGCTCTGCTCGCCGAGAAGACCACCCAGCAGCGGACCGACGGCGATGCCGAGGCCGAGCGCCGCTTCATACAGGATGATCGCCGCGCTGCTCCCGCCGGATGCCGCCCCGACGATGGTCGCGAGCGCGGTGGAGATGAAGAGGGCGTTACCGAGTCCCCAGCCGGCGCGGAAACCGATCACCGCGTCCACGCTGCCGCTCAGTGCGCAGAGCAGCGCGAAGACGACGATCAGCCCGAGACCGATGAGCAGCGTGGCCTTCGCACCGATCCGACTCGAGATCCAGCTGGTCACGAGCATGGCCAGCCCCGTCACGAGGAGGTAGCTGGTGAACAGCAGCTCCGTCTCGACAGGCGACGCCTGAAGAGACTCCGCGATGGCAGGGAGGATCGGGTCGACGAGACCGATTCCCATGAAGGCGACGACGCAGGCGAAGGCTACCGCCCATACCTGCGCTGGCTGCTTCCACACCGAGGGGGTGACGGGGGTGTTCACCGGGGTTCTCCTGTTCGATCAGTGGTGTGCGCGGCGAGGATCTCCGCAGCGCGGGTGAGGGTCGACCAGTCGTCATCTGTGAGCGCGGCGAACCTCGGGGCGAGTGTCTCGCGGAACTCCGTGCGCCACTCCGCGAGCGCCGAAGCGCCTCCCGGTGTGATGTCGACGACTGTCGCTCGTGAATCGTCGGGGTCGGGGGAGCGGAGCACGAGTCCTTCGCGCTCCAGACCGCCCAGCAGACGTGTCATGCCGGGCTGTGTGGTGCGCGCAGCCATGGCGAGTTCGCCCACTCTGCGCGACCCTGCCTGCTCCAGCAGGCTCAGCACGCGCCACTGGGCGGCTGGAGCCTCGTTCCCGGCGTCCTGAGCCGCGATGCGGCCCAGTGCATACCCAGAGAGAACCAGGGATGAGATGACCTCCGAGCGATTCATACCACCGAGTATATACCCAGTGGTATGTATATCTCCCTATCGTCGGGAACCGGCGATCCGGGCCGAGAGCTGATGCGCATGGGCGAGCAGGGTGCGTCCGAGGTCTGCCATGCGATCGGGCCCGAACCGGAACTCGACTCCGGTCAGGCTCAGCGCCCACTCCGGGCGCCCGGAACGATCGAACACCGCGGCCCCGATTCCCCAGCTGCCCTCCACGATCAAGCCGGGGTTGACGGCGTATCCGCGCTCCTTGGTCTCGGCGAGGCGCGTGCGCAGAGCGGATCGACGGTGGGAGCGTCCCCACCGGTCCTCGAGCTCAGGGTGTCTCTCCAGATAGCTGTCCACATCGTGGTCGGGAAGGAACGACAGGATCGCCAGACCGGCGCTGGCGACGCCCAGGGGGAATCTGACGCCTTCGCTCAGGACGAAGGAGCGGATCGGGAAGGACCCTTCCTCCCGGAGAAGGCACACGGTCTCGTCTGCGCGGCGCACCGAGAAGAATGCGCTCTCCTCGGTTTTGACGGCGAGCGAGCGCACCACATCGCGCGCGAGAGATGTCACGTCATATCGTGCGGCGGCCACAGAGCCCATGAGGAAGAGTTCCGGGCCGGGCATCCACCTCGTGCTCTCGTCCTCCCGGTCGACGAGCCCTTCGAGCTTCAAGGCGCTCAGGAGGCGGTGGGCCGTCGAGCGTGACAAGTCGGCCGCACGGGCGAGCTCCTGCAACGTCGCTCCGTCGGCGCCGGCGGCAGTCACGAGGCGGAGGAGTCGCGCCGCGCGGGCGATCGCCTGTGCGCCGGGCACGGAGCGTGAGGGTGAGTCCATATCGTGGACACTACGTTCGGATCTGCCCACATCGCAAGATCCGACGGGTGCAGGTGGTCACGGAGGGCGGATGCTGGGAGAAGACACGATTCCGAAGGAGCAGACGTGATCGACAAGCAATGGGGCTCTCCCGCCGAAGCCGTCTCCGACATCCCGGACGGCTCTTCCCTGGCGGTCGGCGGGTTCGGGCTCTCCGGCAACCCGATCGCGCTGATCGAGGCGCTGCTCGCGCAGGGGACCAAGGACCTCAGCGTGGTGAGCAACAACTGCGGCGTCGACGACTGGGGTCTGGGCGTTCTGCTCGCCGCGCAGCGCATCCGCAAGATGACGTCGTCGTACGTGGGGGAGAACAAGGAGTTCGAGAGGCAGTTCCTGAGTGGCGAACTCGAGCTGGAGCTCACACCACAGGGCACCCTTGCGGAGAAGCTCCGAGCAGGAGGCTCCGGCATCGCCGCGTTCTACACGCAGACGGGAGTGGGGACCCAGGTCGCCGAGGGTGGACTGCCGCGCCGATACAACCCTGACGGCAGCGTCGCGGTCGCGTCCCCGGTGAAGGACGTGCGGACCTTCGATGTCGACGGCACTCCGCGCGACTTCGTCCTCGAAGAGGCCATCACGACCGACTTCTCGCTCGTGCACGCGGCACGCGGAGACCGGCACGGCAATCTCGTGTTCAACAAATCCGCCCGGAACTTCAATCCGCTCGCGGCCATGGCCGGACGCATCTGCATCGCGCAGGTGGAGCAGCTCGTCGAGCCGGGAGAACTCGATCCCGACGCGGTCCACCTGCCCGGTGTCTTCGTGCATCGCATCGTCGAGGTCGGGAGCGACATCCCGAAGCGCATCGAACGGCGCACCGTCGCCACGGAAGGAGCCTGAGATGGCGCTCACCAGAGACCAGATGGCCGCGCGGGCGGCGGCGGAGCTGCGTGACGGCTCCTACGTCAACCTCGGCATCGGTCTGCCGACGCTCGTGCCCAACCACGTGCCGAGCGATGTGACGGTCGTGCTCCAATCGGAGAACGGAATCCTCGGCGTCGGCCCGTACCCGCGGGAGGACGCCGTCGACCCGGACCTCATCAACGCGGGCAAAGAGACGGTCACCACCCTGCCCGGTGCCGCGTTCTTCGACTCGGCGACGAGCTTCGGCATGATCCGCGGCGGCAAGATCGATGCCGCGATCCTCGGCGCCATGCAGGTGTCAGCGACGGGCGACCTCGCGAACTGGATGATCCCCGGGAAGATGGTCAAGGGACCGGGCGGCGCCATGGACCTCGTGCACGGCGCCGGTCGGGTCATCGTGCTCATGGAGCATGTCGCGAAGGACGGCACCGCGAAGATCGTGGACGAGTGCTCCCTGCCGTTGACCGGTCGGGGAGTGGTCGACCGTATCATCACCGACCTCGCCGTGATCGACGTCACGGCCGCAGGACTCGTGCTCGTCGAGACCGCGCCGGGAGTCACCGTGGAAGACGTCATCACCGCCACGCAGCCACCGCTCACCCTCGCCCCCGCTCTCCACAACGGAAGGACCCAGGAATCATGACAGAGAACGATGTCGTCGTCGTCGCCGCGGCGCGCACCCCGCAGGGACGGCTGAAGGGGCAGCTCGCCGCGTTCACGGCCCCGCAGCTCGGGGCGCTCGCGATCCGCGGAGCTCTCGAGCAGGCTGCCGTCGATCCGGCGGCGGTGGACGCCGTCATCGTCGGGCAAGTGCTCGCCGCCGGCTCGGGACAGAACGCGGCGCGTCAGGCGGCGATCGGCGCCGGTATCGGCTGGGACGTGCCTGCGCACTCCGTGAACAAGGTCTGCCTCTCGGGCCTCACGGCGATCATCGACGCGGCACGGATGATCCGCACGGGCGATGCCGAGGTGGTCGTCGCTGCGGGCATGGAGTCGATGACCCGCGCCCCGCACATGCTGATGGGATCCCGCGACGGTTGGGCCTACGGCAGCGTGGAAGTCCTCGACCATATGGCGTATGACGGACTCACGGACGCCTACGACAGGGAGAGCATGGGCGCCTCCACCGAGCGGCACAACGCGCGGTATGAGCTCACGCGCGAGGCGCAGGATCGGGTCGCGGCGCTGTCGCACCAGCGCGCGGACGCGGCTCAGGAAGCCGGCGTGTTCGACGCGGAGATCATCCCCGTCGAGGTGCCGCAGCGGCGCGGTGAGCCCGTGCGGGTGACGACGGACGAGGGCGTCCGCCCCGACACGACCGAAGAGACCCTCGCCAGGCTCCGAGCGGCATTCGCCGAGGGAGGATCGATCACGGCGGGAAACTCCTCTCAGATCTCCGACGGCGCCTCCGCCGTGGTCGTGACGACCCGGCGCACGGCCGAGAGCAGGAACTGGCCGGTCCTCGCGACGATCGGGGCGAGCGGACAGACCGCCGGACCCGACAACTCCTGCAGGCGCAGCCGGCGCGGGCGATCGAGCGCGTGCGAGAAGCAGGGGATCGCTCCGTCGAAGCTCGACGTCGTGGAGATCAACGAGGCCTTCGGTGCCGTCGTGGCGCGGTCACAGGTCGAACTCGGCCTCGACGAGGGAATCGTGAACGTGCACGGCGGGGGCATCGCGATCGGGCATCCGATCGGCGCATCCGGCAATCGCCTCGTCGTGCACGCCGTCCACGAACTCGTGCGCCGAGGAGGCGGGACAGCGGCCGTCGGGCTGTGCGGTGGCGGCGGTCAGGGCGAGGCGCTGATCCTCACGCGGTGAGTCCTGCGCCGAGGGCGCCCGGTGTCAGCGCCGAGCGTCCTTGGCGTGGTCCTGAGTGTCGGCGAGCGCCTTCTGCGAGCGGAACTGGAGCCGCTGGGCCTTCTTCGCCTTCTTGACGGACTGCGGGGAGTCGGCATCGACGAGCACGCCGCGTCGTTCGCGGTTCATGTCGACCACCGCACCCACGGCCAGTGCCATCGTGATGCCCCAGCTCAGCCAGGACAGCAGGGCACGCCAGGTGATGGGCTGTTCGCGGCTGCCTCGCAACAGCGAGATCCCTGCTGAGATCGCAGCGATGAGTCCGGTGCTGAAGAGGTAGCGCATTCCCCAACGCTACCTTCCCGTACCCCAGCTCGCACCGAGCCTTGACAAGCCCGCGGTGATCCTGGCAGGGGCGTACGTCGTGAACGACAGACGGAGTGTCCGCGGATCCGGGGTTCCGGAGTAGAACGAGAGGCCGGGGACGTAGGCGACGTCGTTGCTCAAGGCACCCGAGAGCGACTCTGCGGCATCGAACCCCTCCGGCAGTCGCGCCCAGACGAACATGCCGCCGTCCGGTCGGTTCCAAGCGCTCCCGGGGGGCAGCGCGTCGGGGAGGGCATCGAGCATCGCATCGCGTCGAGCCGCGTACGCCTCCCGGATGCGTGCGAGCGCGGAATCGCTGCGGCCGGAGGCGAGGTAGTGCGCTGCAGCCGCCTGGTCGACGGTCGAGGTGTGGAGATCCGCGGCCTGCTTGGCGATCGTGATCGAGGGGCGGATGTCCGGAGTCGCCCTGACCCAGCCGATGCGCAGGCCGGGGGCGATCACCTTCGAGAAGCTCCCGAGACTGATGACGTGCTCCGGCGCGTACTCGGCGAGCGACGGTAACGGATCGCCCGAGTAACGCAGCTCGCGATAGGGCTCGTCTTCGACGATGCGGAACCCCCGGCGTCGAGCGATGTCCGCGATCCCGCTGCGGGCGGCGACATCGTGCGTCCGGCCGGTGGGGTTCTGGAACGTGGGCACGGAGTAGAAGAACCGCGGCCGGTGCTCGGCGGCGAGCTGCTCCAGGGCATCGAGATCGAGTTCGTCGTCCACATAGGGAACACCGATCACCCGAGCACCCGCCAGCGCGAAGGTCTGCAGCGCTGCGAGGTAACAAGGCTCTTCCACCAGCACGGTGTCGCCCGGATCTATCAGCGCCGTCGAGATGAGTCCGAGACCCTGCTGCGAGCCGGTCGTGACGATCAGGTCGGAGGCCTCGGTGGGAAGCCCGCCGGCGGTGTAGCGCCTTGCGATCTCGTCCCGCAGGCGCGGGTCTCCCTCCGAAGTGGAGTACTGGAGCGCGCCGGGGGCTTTCAGCGCCGCATCGAACGCGCTCCGGATCCCTTCGAGGTCGAACAGCTCGGGTGCGGGAGTCCTCCGGCGAACGAGATGACCTCGGGACGCTGCGTCAGGGCCAGCAGATCCCGCACCGGAGAGGTCTTCGCGCTCCCCACGCGCTGCGACCGCGCGGGGAGATCGAGCGTCGGGACGGCGGCCTGCGGCTCTGGGGGCACGGGGATCCTCCTCGGAACGAGCGGGTGCGGGGTGACGCCAGACTAGACCCGTCGCGCACCGATCGTCTCAGTGCCGGCTCTCGGAGCGTCCGCTATCCTGGGACCGTCGCGGCTCGCCCGCGGCCGCACACCGTGTATCTACCGGCCGTCGGCACTCCGACGGACAGCGGCGGCACCCGATATCGCGTCGTCGACGCGCGAGAGCCATGACACACGCAACAGCATCCCCGCGCACCCTGGAGCCGAGCCTGCTCCGCCTCGCCGGTCTTCCCTACTTCCTCATCGCCTTCATCGCGCGGCTTCCGTTCGCCATGATGGTGGTCGGCGTCCTCACGGTGGTGGTCTCGGCGCGGGGCTCCCTCTCGCTCGGCGGACTCACCTCGGCCGCAGTGGGACTGGGAACCGCATGCTTCGGTCCTCTCCTCGGCGCCGCCGCGGACCGCTTCGGCCAGCGTGTAGTGCTCGTGGTGCTCGCTCTCGCGAACGGTGCGATGCTCCTGCTGTTCACCGCCGTCGTCTACGGCGCGGCGGCGGACGGCTTCGTGCTCTTGGCGGCGGTGGGCATCGGCGCGACAGCTCCGCAGGTGGCTCCGCTCTCGCGGTCGCGCCTGGTCACGATCATCGGTGAGCGGATGCCCGAGTCCCGACGCGACAAGACCGTCTCGGGCACGATGGCCTACGAGTCGGCCGCCGACGAGACCGTGTTCGTGTTCGGGCCGTTCCTGGTCGGCATCCTCGCGTCCGCGATCGCGCCGTGGGCACCTCTCGTGGGCGCCGCCGTGCTCACCGTGGTGTTCGTCGGGGCTTTCGCATTGCACCCCAGCGGCCGCCACGTCTCGCAGGATCGGGATGCGCACGGCCGTGCGCCGTCGGCCGTCTCCGAACTGTTCCGTCCCGCGGTGCTGATCGTCGTCCTCGGGATCCTCGGGGTGGGGATCTTCTTCGGCACGATGCTCACCTCGCTCACGTCGTTCATGGCCGATCGAGGTGCGCCGGAACAGGCCGGTCTCCTCTACGGGGTCATGGGCGTCGGCTCGGCGCTTCTCGCCCTGGGCGTCGCGTGGCTGCCTGCCCGGTTCTCGATGCGCGCTCGGTGGCTCGTCTTCGCCGGCATCCTGCTGGCGGGCACGCTGCTGCTCGGCTTCGTCGACTCTCCCGCCACCATGATGGTGGCGCTCGCGATCATGGGGATCGGCATCGGCCCGACGCTGGTGACCCAGTACAGCTTCGGGGCCGCGCGCAGCCCGCGCGGTCGTTCGGCGACCGTGATGACGATGCTCGGCTCGGGAGTCGTAGTGGGGCAGTCGATCGGTGCGGCGGTCGCGGGGGAGATCGCGGAGAACCTCGGCACAGCTGCGGCGCTCGTCCTGCCGATGGTCGCGGCTCTCATCGCCTTCGCCGCCGGTGTGGCGAACTGGTTCCTCAGCGCAGAGCATCCCGCCCGCCGGCCTGTCAAGGGCTGAGGCCGTCGGCGGCACGATCGCGCCATCCTCGATAGGTTGGAGTCAACCGCTGGCGTGAGGAGCCCCACTTGACCGCTGCAGATTTCGTCGTCGTCGCTAACCGGCTGCCCGTCGACCGGGTGGAGGGACCTGACGGCGAGGAGATCTGGCGCACGTCCCCCGGAGGGCTGGTGGCCGCACTCGAGCCGATGATGCGCACCGCGAACGGCGCCTGGGTGGGCTGGCCGGGGCAGGCCGACGTCGAACTCGCACCGTTCGAAGCCGACGGGATCGACCTCGTTCCGGTCGCGCTGAGCGCCCAGGAGGTGGCCGAGTACTACGAAGGATTCGCGAACGACACGATCTGGCCGCTGTATCACGATGTGATCGCTCCGCCGCAGTACCACCGCGAGTGGTGGGAGGCGTATGTCACGGTGAATCGCCGGTTCGCCGAGGCGGCGGCCGCTGTCGTGGCCGAGGAGGGCACCGTCTGGGTGCATGACTACCAGCTGCAACTCGTGCCGCAGATGGTCCGCGAACTCCGCCCCGACGTGACGATCGGGTACTTCCACCACATCCCGTTCCCCGCACATGGGCTCTACGCGCAGCTGCCCTGGCGCGACCAGGTGCTGCGTGGCCTCCTCGGAGCCGACGTCATCGGCTTCCAGCGGGCGCAGGACGCGACGTACTTCCTCACCGCGGTCCGCCGCCGACTCCGCTACGAGGTCAAAGGACCGAACATCGCCGTCCCGGAGGGCGACGGTGTGCGCACCGCGCTGGCACGCGCGTTCCCGATCTCCATCGACACCACGCCCTACCTCGAGCTCGCCGCGCGCGAGGACGTGCGAGCACGCGCCGCCGAGATCCGCGCGAGCCTCGGCAACCCGAAGCGCATCCTGCTCGGAGTCGACCGTCTCGACTACACCAAGGGGATCCGCCACCGGATCAAGGCATACGGCGAACTGCTCGCGGAAGGCCGGCTCAAGGTCGAGGATGTGACTCTCGTCCAGGTCGCGAGTCCCAGCCGAGAGCGGGTCGACGCCTATGTGCACCTGCGGGACGAGATCGAACTCGCCGTGAGCAGGATCAACGGCGACACCGACACGATGGGCCACTCCGCGATCCGCTACCTCCACCAGGGCTATCCGCGTGAGGAGATGGTCGCGCTCTACCTCGCCGCGGATGTGATGCTGGTGACGGCTCTCCGTGACGGGATGAACCTCGTCGCCAAGGAATACGTCGCTACCCGCGTCGACGACCGCGGCGTGCTCGTGCTGAGCGAGTTCACCGGGGCCGCGGACGAGCTGCGCCAGGCCGTGCGCGTCAACCCGCACGACATCGAGGGCCTCAAGGATGCGATCATGACGGCCGTGGAGATGCCCCCGGCGGAGCAGGGACGTCGCATGCGTTCTCTGCGCAGGCGTGTCCTGGACAACGACGTCGACGCCTGGTCGTCGTCGTTCCTCGCCGCCCTCGCCGAAGTACGGGCCCGCTGACATCCCTCGACCCCGTGATACTGGGTTCACCCCCTGTGATTGGAGACGCCGTGACGCGCCCTTGGACCCCGGAACCGCTGACGCCGATCTCGCAGCGCTGGCCGCGACCCCGCGCCTGGTGGTCGCGCTCGACTTCGACGGGACCGCATCCCCGCTCGTCCCCGAGCCGATGGCGGCGCGGGCGCTGCCAGAGGTCACCGCCCAGGTCGAACGGCTCGCCGCGCTGCCCGATACCGTGGTCGCCTACGTGTCTGGGCGGAGCATGCACGACCTCCGTGTGATCACCGAGCACACCGACGACTCGGCGATCGCCCTGGCGGGTTCGCACGGTGTCCAGTACTGGTTCCCCGGTGAGGGTGACACCGACGCGGGAGGTCAGGCCGAGGAGGACGGCACGCGCGAAGAGCTCTGGGCCGCCGCGAAGCCGATCATCGACCGCTACGAGGGCGCGGAGTTCGAACCCAAGACCTTCGGCATGGGTGTGCACACGCGTCGGGCGGACCCCGAGACCGAGGAGCGCGTGTTCGCGGAGATCGACGCACTGGTGCGCGAGCGGTTCCCGCACTGGCGTCGACGTGCAGGACACCGTGTGCTCGAGTTCTCCTCGCGCGCCGAGGGCAAGGACGCGGCGATGAGCGCCCTCCGGCAGCGGTTCGACGCCACCGGCATCCTGTTCGCCGGCGACGACGTCACCGACGAGGATGCGATGCGCGTGCTCGGCGCAGGCGACCTCGGCGTCAGGGTCGGCCCGGGGAGAGCGCCGCGACACTCCGTGTGGAGACTCCACAACAGATCGCCGCGCTTCTGGAGGCGCTCGCGGACGAACGCACCTCCGCACAGCAATAGACTTCCGTCATGTCCTCGCATGATCCCTCCAGCAGCGCGCCCATCGACATCAAGCCCCGCAGCCGCGTCGTCACCGACGGCATCGAGGCCACGACCTCCCGCGGCATGCTCCGTGCCGTCGGGATGGGTGACGCCGACTGGGACAAACCGCAGATCGGCATCGCGTCCAGCTGGAACGAGATCACACCCTGCAACCTGAGCCTCGATCGACTCGCGCAGGGCGCCAAGGAAGGCGTGCACTCCGGCGGTGGCTACCCGCTGCAGTTCGGGACGATCTCGGTGTCGGACGGCATCTCCATGGGCCACGAGGGGATGCACTTCTCACTCGTCTCCCGTGAGGTCATCGCCGACTCCGTCGAGACCGTCATGATGGCCGAGCGCCTCGACGGCTCTGTGCTGCTCGCCGGTTGCGACAAGTCGATCCCCGGGATGCTCATGGCGAGTGCGCGGCTCGACCTGTCGAGCGTGTTCCTGTACGCCGGCTCGATCGCCCCCGGCTGGGTCAAGCTCTCGGACGGCACCGAGAAGGACGTCACGATCATCGACTCGTTCGAGGCGGTCGGCGCGTGCCGTGCCGGTCTCATGAGCGAGGAAGACCTCAAGCGCATCGAATGTGCGATCGCCCCGGGCGAAGGCGCCTGCGGCGGCATGTACACCGCGAACACCATGGCCTCGGTCGCGGAAGCCCTCGGGCTGAGCCTCCCGGGGTCGGCCGCTCCGCCCGCCGCAGACCGCCGCCGCGACTACTACGCCCACCGTTCGGGCGAGGCCGTCGTGAACCTCCTGCGCCAGGGCATCACGACCCGCGACATCCTCACCAAGGAGGCGTTCGAGAACGCGATCGCGCTGGCGATGGCTCTCGGCGGCTCGACGAATGTGGTGCTGCACCTGCTCGCGATCGCCCGTGAGGCCGACGTCGAGCTGAGCCTGCACGACTTCAACCGCATCGGCGACAAGGTGCCGCACGTCGCCGATATGAAGCCGTTCGGCAAGTACGTCATGAACGACGTCGACCGCCACGGGGGCATCCCCGTGATCATGAAGGCGATGCTCGACGAGGGCCTGCTGCACGGCGATGCGCTGACCGTCACCGGCAAGACGCTCGCCGAGAACCTCGCAGGTCTCGACCCGCAGCCGATCGACGGCGAGGTCATCCACACGTTCGACAACCCCATCCACGCGACCGGTGGCCTCACGATCCTGCACGGATCGCTGGCCCCTGAGGGCGCCGTGGTCAAGACCGCCGGGTTCGATGCGGCCGTCTTCGAAGGACCCGCGCGCGTGTTCGAGCGTGAGCGCGCCGCGATGGATGCCGTCGCCGAGGGTGAGATCGAGCCGGGCACGGTCATCGTGATCCGCTACGAGGGTCCCAAGGGCGGGCCCGGCATGCGGGAGATGCTCGCGATCACCGCCGCCATCAAGGGCGCGGGGCTCGGAAAAGATGTACTACTCTTGACTGACGGACGATTCTCAGGCGGCACAACCGGCCTGTGCATCGGCCACATAGCACCCGAAGCGGTGGACGCAGGTCCAATCGCCTTCGTGCGCGATGGTGATCTGATACGGGTCGATATCGCAGCTCGCTCTCTCGATCTACTCGTCGATGAGGCAGAGCTCGCCTCCCGCCGCTCTGGCTGGGAGCCGCTTCCCCCGCGCTATACCCGAGGCGTTCTTGCCAAGTACTCGCGCCTCGTGCGGTCCGCCGCCGAGGGAGCGACCACCGGCTGACCCGGACGCTCCGGCATCCGGCGTCCTCCACAGATCACCAGAAGGAAAGTCATGACTGCTGACTCCGCCCCGGCCGTGCCGAGGCCGCCCGCCCGTCAATCGTCTGCGCCGGAGATCACCGGCGCCGAGGCCGTCGTCCGTTCCCTCGAGCTGCTCGGCGTCACCGACGTGTTCGGGCTTCCCGGGGGAGCGATCCTCCCCGTCTACGACCCGCTGATGGACGCCTCCGAGCTGCGCCACATCCTTGTGCGCCACGAGCAGGGCGCAGGACACGCGGCCGAGGGCTACGCATCGGCGTCCGGCAAGGTCGGCGTGTGCATCGCGACCTCGGGACCGGGGGCGACCAACCTCGTCACCGCGATCGCCGACGCCTACATGGACTCGGTGCCGATGCTGGCCATCACCGGCCAGGTGTTCTCGACGCTGATGGGGACGGATGCATTCCAGGAGGCGGACATCGTGGGTATCACGATGCCGATCACCAAGCACTCGTTCCTGGTGAAGGACGCCGCCGACATCCCCGGCGCCATCGCCGCAGCCTACGAGATCGCGGGCACCGGTCGACCCGGACCCGTGCTCGTGGACATCACGAAGGACGCGCAGCAGGCGACGGCGCCGTTCGTGTGGCCGCCCAAGATCGACCTGCCAGGCTACCGTCCGGTGACCAAGGCGCACGGCAAGCAGATCCAGGCAGCCGCGACTCTGCTCGCCGAGGCCAAGAAGCCGGTGCTGTACGTCGGCGGCGGTGTGATCCGCGGCAAGGCGTCGGCAGAGCTGCTCGAGCTGGCCGAGTCGACCGGTGCTCCCGTGGTCACCACGCTCATGGCGCGCGGTGCCTTCCCCGACTCGCACCCGCAGCACCTCGGCATGCCGGGCATGCACGGCACGGTTCCTGCGGTGCTGGCCCTCCAGGAGGCCGATCTCCTGGTGTCGCTCGGCGCCCGCTTCGACGACCGCGTGACGGGCAAGGCGGCGCTCTTCGCGCCCAACGCAAAGGTCGTGCACGTCGACATCGACCCGGCCGAGATCTCCAAGATCCGCACCGCCGATGTCCCGATCGTGGGTGACGTCCGTGATGTGCTGACCGACCTCGATGCCGCGTTCCGCGGTGCGACGGCCAGCACGACGCCGGACATCGAGGAGTGGTGGTCGTACCTCGATGGGCTGCGCACCGAGTTCCCGCTGGGATTCGCACCGACCACCGACGGTCTCCTCGCCCCGCAGTACGTGATCCAGCGGATCGGCGAGCTCACCGGCCCCGAGGGCATCTTCGCCTCGGGCGTCGGACAGCACCAGATGTGGGCCGCGCAGTTCATCAAGTACGAGCGTCCGAACGCCTGGCTGAACTCGGGCGGTGCGGGCACGATGGGATACTCCGTGCCCGCGGCGATGGGGGCGAAGGTCGCCGAGCCGGAGCGTCCGGTCTGGGCGATCGACGGAGACGGCTGCTTCCAGATGACGAATCAGGAACTCGCGACCTGCACGATCAACAACATCCCGATCAAGGTCGCGATCATCAACAACTCTTCTCTGGGCATGGTCCGCCAGTGGCAGACGCTGTTCTACGACGGACGTCACTCGAACACCGACCTCAACACCGGGCACGGCACGATCCGCATCCCCGACTTCGTGAAGCTCGCGGAGGCGTACGGCTGCCTCGCGATCCGCGTGGAGAAGGAGGAGGAGGTGGATGCCGCCATCCAGCTCGCTCTCGAGACGAACGACCGCCCCGTGGTGATCGACTTCGTGGTGAGCGCCGACTCCATGGTGTGGCCGATGGTGCCGCAGGGTGTCAGCAACAGCTACGTCCAGTACGCCCGTGACCACGCGCCCGCATTCGACGAGGAGGACTGAGCCATGTCGACCCACGTCCTGAGCCTGCTGGTGGAGAACACCCCCGGTCTTCTCACCCGTGTCGCCGGGCTCTTCGCCCGCCGCGGCTTCAACATCGACTCCCTCGCCGTCGGCGTGACCGAGGTGCCGGGAATCTCGCGGATCACCGTCGTCGTCGACGTCGACGAACTCCCGCTCGAGCAGGTCACGAAGCAGCTCAACAAGCTGATCAACGTGATCAAGATCGTCGAGCTCGATTTCTCGACCTCCGTCCAGCGCGAGCACATGCTCGTGAAGGTGCGGACCGACAACGCCACACGGTCGAACGTGATCGAGGTCGTGAACCTCTTCCGCGCGTCGGTTGTGGACTACGCCGCCGACGCCCTGGTGATCGAGGTCACCGGCGACAAGGGCAAGGTCGACGCGATGCTCCGTGCACTCGAACCATTCGGGATCAAGGAGATCGCGCAGTCCGGCCTCCTCGCCATCGGCCGCGGCGGCAAGAGCATCACCGAGCGCGTCCTGCGCGGCTGAACCGAGAAACTCACCGGGTACCGCGCTGCCGTGGGCCCCGATACGACACGAATCGCAACGAACAAGGAGAAACACAAAGTGAGCACCGAGATCTTCTACGACGCCGACGCCGACCTGTCCCTGATCCAGGGCAAGAAGGTCGCGATCGTCGGCTACGGCTCGCAGGGCCACGCCCACGCGCAGAACCTGCGCGACTCGGGCGTCGAGGTCGCCATCGCGCTCAAGGAGGGCTCCAAGTCCGCAGCCAAGGCGGAGGAGGCCGGATTCCCGGTCAAGACCGTCGCCGAGGCCACCGAGTGGGCCGACGTGATCATGATCCTCGCGCCGGACCAGCACCAGCGCATCATCTACAGCGAGTCCATCGCGCCGAACCTGACGGCGGGCAAGACCCTCGCCTTCGCGCACGGCTTCAACATCCGCTTCGGCTACATCGATGCTCCCGAGGGCGTCGACGTGATCCTGGTCGCCCCGAAGGCGCCTGGACACACGGTCCGTCGCGAGTTCGTCGCCGGTCGCGGTATCCCGGACATCATCGCCGTCGAGTGCGACGCATCGGGTCACGCCTGGGACCTGGCGCTCTCGTACGCGAAGGCCATCGGCGGCACCCGCGCCGGCGTCATCAAGACGACCTTCACCGAAGAGACCGAGACCGACCTGTTCGGCGAGCAGGCCGTGCTCTGCGGTGGTGTGAGCCACCTCGTCCAGGCCGGGTTCGAGACGCTCACCGAGGCGGGCTACCAGCCGCAGATCGCCTACTTCGAGGTGCTGCACGAGCTCAAGCTCATCGTCGACCTGATGTGGGAGGGCGGCATCGCCAAGCAGCGCTGGTCGATCTCCGACACGGCCGAGTTCGGCGACTACGTCTCGGGCCCGCGCGTGATCGACGAGCGCGTCAAGGAGAGCATGCAGGGCGTGCTGGCCGACATCCAGTCGGGTGCCTTCGCGAAGCGCTTCATCGACGACCAGGACAACGGCGCCGAGGAGTTCCTGGCGCTGCGCGCCAAGGAGGAGCAGCACCCCATCGAGGTGACCGGCAAGGAGCTGCGATCGCTCTTCGCGTGGAAGCAGCAGGACGAGGACTACGTCGACGGCAGCGCCGCGCGCTGATCCTCTCATCGACGAAAGAACGGGCGTCCCTTCCGGGGCGCCCGTTCTCTCGTTCTCGACCCGTCAGGGTCGGGTGAGCTCCTCGAGGATCTCGATGACGTGACGGTACGGGCGGCCGGTCGCCCGCGTCATCCCGATCTCGCACGTGCGGTTCGCGGAGACGAAGGCATCGAAGCCGCCCCGCTCACCATCCGCGGCGGCGATCTCCGCGGACTCCTGCGCCGTCGCACTGGCGGTGAGCTCCGGATGCAGCATGCCGCGGTCCCCGGCGAAGGCGCAGCAGCCCCAACCCTCCGGGATGAACACTTCTTCCGCGACCGCCTCGGCAATGGCTGTCAGCGCCCCCGTCGCCCCGAGTGCGGTCGTCGAGCACGTCGGATGCACGGCCACCGTCGAGAGCTTCGTCGACACAGACAACCGCGGGAGCACCTCCCGGGCGACGAACGTCGTCGCATCCTCGATACGGAGTCCCTGGTACTTCGGGTTCTCCGCGACGGACTGGGCGAGCATCACGTCGAGGCCCTCCGTGCAGGAGGCGGCGTCACACACCACGGGCAGTTCGCCGTGACGGCTCGCCTCCCACAGGGAGTCGAGCACACGCGCAGACATCTGTCGGTAGCCGTCGAGGTGACCCTTCGACTTCCAGGGGGTGCCGCAGCACAGGCCTCCGTTCTCTTCGGGGACCGCGACCGGGATCCCTGCGCGATCGAGCAGGTCGCGCAGCGCATCGCGTGATCCGTGCCCCGCGCCCTCGGCGCCGAACATCGTGCCGATGCACGCGCCGAAGAAGACGACCTCGGCATCATCGGGCCCTCCCTGCCCGCGGGGGCCTCGTGCCACCGCGGGGGAGTCCGCCATCGTAGAGCGGTACGGTGTCGGCGCCGAGCACGGCCCGGCCGAGGTGTGTCACTCCGCGCACCAGCGGCGCCGGGAGCGCATCGGCGACGGTGAGCGCGACCCCACCTGCGCGCGTCACGGTGCCCCAGTGCTTCGCCGCCGTGCCCCAGAGTGCGCCCTCGACGGCGTTCGACTGCTCGGCGCGCAGACGGCGGACGAGGTCTCCGGTGTTGATGTCGACAGGGCACGCCACGCCGCACATGCCGTCGACGGCACAGGTCTGCACGCCGTCGTAGTCGTAGTCCTTCTGCAGGTCGCGCAGCAGATCGGTGTCGCCCTGCTCCTCGGCCCACGCCATGTCGCGGCGGATCACGATGCGCTGCCGTGGCGTGAGGGTGATGTTCTTGCTGGGACAGGTGGGCTCGCAGTACCCGCACTCGACGCAGCGGTCGACTTCCTTCTCGACGGTGGGCACGCGCTTGAGGTCGTGCAGGTACGAGTCCGGATCGTCCGAGAGGACCACGCCGGGGTTGAGGATGCCCTCGGGGTCGAGCAGGCGCTTGATCTCCCACATCATGTCGGTGAGGTCGTCGCCGTATTGCCTGCGCACGAACGGCGCCATGATCCGTCCCGTCCCGTGCTCCGCCTTGAGTGAACCCTGCTGGGAGAGCACCAGCTCGACCAGATCGTCGGTGAAGCGGCGGTATCGTGCCACGCCGTCCGCATCGTCGAAGCGCTCGTTGAGCAGGAAGTGCACGTTCCCGTCCTTGGCGTGGCCGAAGATGACCGAGCCCTCGTAGCCGTGCTCGGCGAACAGCTCGATCAGGCGCTCGCACGTGGCGAGGAGCCGGGGGACGGGCACCACGATGTCCTCGAGCAGCGCGGTCGTCCCCGAGGGGCGTGCGCCGGCGACCGCGGTGTAGAGGCCCTTGCGCACATGCCAGAGACCGGCGCGCTCGGCGGCATCCGTCGTGAGGCGCGGAGCCACGGCGAGCGGCAGTGCGTCGAAGTGCACCTGCGCCGCCGCGCTCGAGGCCGCCAGCGCGTCGGCGTCGGAAGCGTGGACCTCGACCAGCAGTGCGGCGTGCCCCTGGACCTCGATCTCCGCGATCGCCGCCGGCACATCGCTCAGTCCCTGTGCGACCCGCAGGGACGCGGCATCCATGAGCTCGATCGTGGCGAGGCCGAGGCGGGTCAGGTCGGGGAGTGCGGTCATCGCGGCTGACAGCGTCTCGAACACGAGCAGGCCGGTCGCGATCGCCGGCCGCACCTCGATCGTGCGGAAGCGGGCCTCTGCGACGAACCCGAGGGTGCCCTCGGAGCCGATCATCAGGTGCTCGAGGATGCGCACCGGGTCGTCGAAGTCGAGCAACGCGTTCAGCCCGTAGCCCATGGTGTTCTTCATCGAGAACTGCTGACGGAGGAACGCGACATGATCAGCCGAGTCGAGGAGGCGGGTGCGCAGCGCGAGGAGACCGTCGGCGATCGCCGGCTCGGCGGCACGCAGCACGTCGTTCGCATCCGACCGTCCCGTGTCGAGGATCGTGCCGCTCGGGAGCACGATCGTCATCGAGTCGATGGTCTGGTACGAGTTCTCGGTGATGCCGCATGCCATGCCGCTGGAGTTGTTGGCCACGACGCCGCCGATGGTGCAGGCGATCTCGCTTGCCGGGTCAGGACCGAGCTTGCGGCGATGGCGGGCGAGTCGGGTGTTGACCTGCCGCACCGTCGCGCCGGGTCCGACCCGGACGAAGGAGCCGTCCTCCTCCACCGCGATGTCTCGGAAGTGGCTGCGTGTGTCGACGAGGATGTCACCGCTGACGCTCTGCCCGGAGAGGCTGGTGCCACCGGAGCGGAAGGTGAGCGTGCGACCGGCACTGCGCACCGCGCCGAAGGCTCGCGCGACCCCCTCGGCATCGACGGGGGACAGCACCGCGTCCGGAATCAGCAGGTAGTGCGAGGCATCATGTGCGCGGGCGAACCGGTCGATGGACCGGGAGTGCACTTCCGTGGTCGGCCCCAGCAGGGCGGGGTCCAGCGGTTCGGCGAGTGTGGTCGGCACGGTGCTCCTCTGCTCCGTCGAGATTGTCTGACAAGTGTACCGAGAGGTGGAGGTTTCGATAGGCTGTCCCGATGATCACGACCAGCGAACCGACGCTCGGGATCGTCGGCGTCGTGGATGCCGTGACCGCCCAGCTGCGGGCGCGCATCCTGAGCGGAGAGATCCGCTCGGGATCACCGCTCACCGAGGCCGCGGTGTCGCACACGTTCGGGGTGGCGCGGCCCAGCGCGAAAGCGGCGATCGAGCAGCTCGTCGCGAGCGGGCTCCTCGTGCGGACCGCTCACCGGAGCGCGCGCGTCGTGGGGATCGATGCCGACACCGTGCGCGACGTCTACCGGACGAGGACGCGCCTCGAGAGCGCAGCCCTGCGGGATCTCGCCCGCACCAGGAACGTCCCCGACCTCGCGAGCGCGGCCAATGCCGAGATCCTGGCGATGCCGCCGGGGCCGGATCCCGCGACCGTCGACCCCGATCTGCGATTCCATACCGCTCTCATCGACGGGCTCCACAGCGAACGGACAAGTCGCATGTACCGCAGCGTCCTCGACGAGGTGCGGCTGTGCATGGCTCAGGTGCAGGGGAGACGACTGCTCGACGCTGCGGAGATCGCCGCCCAGCACGCCGACATCCTCGATGCGGTCGCGTCAGGCGAAGGACAGCGGGCGGCGGCTCTTCTCGAAGCGCACCTCTCGTCGGCGGAGGAACGCCTCGTGGAAGCGCTCGACGCGGACTAGCCTCACTCGGCCGGGGCCTCCTCGACCACGATGGGCGCTTCGGTGGAGTCGGCCCACTCGGGTGCAGGCAGGACCGTGTCGACCTGGCCCGCCTGGATCTGCCGCAGTGCCTCGGCGATCTCTTCGTCGTTCTCAGGTACCGGAAGGTCGCACGCGCGCAGTTCCGAGGCGAACTGCAACGTCAGGCGGATCTTGCCCGCTTCGACGGCTTGAGCGGTCGTCCCGGTGCGGATCTCGCTTCCGGTCTGGATCGCGGAGACCTCGTCGCACACGTGATAGACCTTTCCTCCGTCGACCCAGACGACCTCGTCCTTGCCCAGGAGCTGGATGACCGCGGACTGGTCGGCGGTGTACTGCTCGACGGATGCCGGGGCGAAGTCGATGCCGAGCACGACGGCGAGGCCCGCGAGGACGACGCCCACGATGCCCGCGGTCGTCTTCTGTCCCTTGTCCATGTCCTTGTTGAGGAAGATGAGGATGACAAGCGGAAGGAACGCGACGATCGCGATGATCGCGCCGAGCTGGTTCTGGACGAAGAACCGTGCCTTGTCCGACCGGCGTGCGGGGTCGAGACGGGTGGCCTTCTTCCACAGCACCGAGCCGGTGATCGACAGCGCGGCGATCACGACGAGCAGCACGAGGAGGGCGATGAACGCCCACTGCGGGAACTGCGCGGTGACGCCGGTCTCCTCGAGGAGGCCCGTGTCGGGGTCGCGGACGAGCTTCCCGTCTTCGCCGACGTACACCCGCTGCCGCAGGAGCCAGAAGATACCGACGGCCTCGCCGATGATCGCGAGCGCCCAGAGGATCCCGGCGATCAAGCGGAAGCGCGTCGCCTTCGCCTTGGCCTCTGGGGTGGGTACCCACCCTGCGGGCGGCTCCGTGGTCGCGCCGCCCTGCGTGGGCTGATCGACGCCGGCGTCCGTCTTGTCGCTCTCGGCCACGGTGTTCCCTTTCCCTCCGATGCCCGCCGATCCGGCTCAGGGCAACCCTGAGCCTAGTGGACGGGGTGTCCTACGCTGGGGACATGACCTCCGATTCCGACGACGCCCTCAACTGGGAGGGCGACGAGACTCCGACACCGAAGGATCCCGCCCTTCCGCACGGCTGGAACGCCGTGGGGAAGGGGAGCGAAGATGTCGGAACGATCGAGGATGACGGCACGGTCACCCCCGTCGGCTCGGACGAACCGGCAGGGTTGAGCACCCCGATGCTGTTGATCCTCGGAGTGGTCGGCGGCGTGTACCTCCTCTACACGATCGGCTGGATCGTCGGAGGGCTGCGGCTCAAGCCGTTGGCATCCTTCCTCGTCACCGACGCGATGTTCCTGCCCTGGTTCGTCCTGGCGATCGCCGCTCCTGCGCTCTGGTTCCTCGCCAGTTGGGTGCTCACGCGCGCGAGGCCCGCGTGGATCCGGGTCGCCGTGCTTCTCGCCGGTGTCGTCCTGCTGGTTCCGTGGCCCTTCGTCACGGTGGGGGTGATCGGATCATGAGCGCGCCTCAGGCCACTCAGCCCGTCGCGGCGGGCTCGCCCCGGTGGCTCGTCGGACTCGTCATCGGGCTGGCTGGCCTGTTCTACGCGTACGCCGTGTGGAACGCCGTCGCGCACCTCATCACGATGGCGCAGACCGGCCTCACCGGCGCCGGGTGGGCCACGCTGCTGTTCGGCGTCGCGTTCCCCGCCATCGTGTTCGCCTTCGCCTACGTGATCGGCCGCCGGCGCAGGGTGGGCGAGCTCGCACTGGTGTTCCTCGCGGGTCTCGGCGTCGTCGCGGTGTTCTGGATGAGCCTGATCGCGCTGAGCCTGACGATGCCGAGCGCCTGAGTCTCACACGGTCACACGTCACGGAGAGCACCGAGCGCTCGGGTAGAGTTGACGCGATCGCGCCCCCATGGTGTGCGGCGCATCGGCCCCTCCCGCCTGCCGCGCTGCCCCGAAGGATCCACTGTGCCGAAGCCTGTCGTGCTCATCGCCGAAGTACTCTCTCCCGCCACGATCGAGGCCCTCGGCCCCGACTTCGACGTCCGCAACGTCGACGGCACCGACCGTGAGGCGCTGTTCACGGCTCTCGCAGACGCCGATGCCGTGCTGGTCCGCTCGGCGACCCGCATCGACGAGGAGGCGCTGAGTCACGCCCCGAAGCTGAAGGTCGTCGCTCGCGCGGGCGTCGGTCTCGACAACGTCGACATCAAGGCGGCCACGGCCGCCGGCGTCATGGTGGTCAATGCGCCGACGTCGAACATCGTCTCGGCCGCGGAGCTCACGGTCGGTCACATCCTCAGCCTCGCGCGCCGCATCCCCGCCGCGCACGCGTCGCTGTCGGCCGGTGCGTGGAAGCGCAGCTCCTTCACCGGTGCCGAGCTCTTCGAGAAGACCGTGGGCATCGTCGGCCTCGGCCGCATCGGCGCGCTGGTCGCCGCCCGCCTCGCCGCGTTCGACATGCGTGTGGTGGCCTACGACCCCTACGTGACATCCGCGCGTGCGCAGCAGCTCGGCGTGCAGCTGCTCTCCCTCGACGAGCTCGTCGCGGAGTCCGACTTCCTCACGATCCACATGCCGAAGACGCCGGAGACCACCGGGATGATCGGCGCCGAGCAGTTCAAGGCCATGAAGCCGACCGCGTTCGTCGTCAACGTCGCCCGTGGCGGACTGATCGACGAGGAGGCCCTCCACGCGGCGCTCGTCGCTGGCGAGATCGCCGGCGCCGGGCTCGACGTGTTCACGTCCGAGCCCCCGCGGAAGGCGGCACGGCCCGTCCGCTCCTCGAGCTGCCCAACGTCGTCGTCACGCCGCACCTCGGCGCGAGCACCGAAGAGGCGCAGGAGAAGGCCGGTGTCTCGGTCGCGCGTTCCGTGCGTCTGGCCCTCGGGGGCGACCTCGTGCCCGACGCGGTCAACGTCGCGGGCGGTGTGATCGACCCCTACGTGCGTCCCGGCATCTCCCTCGTCGAGAAGCTCGGTCAGATCTTCGCCGCTCTCGCGACGTCGCCGCTCACCAGCCTCGACGTCGAGGTGCATGGCGAGCTCAACGACTACGACGTGAGCGTGCTCAAGCTGGCGGCGCTCAAGGGCGTCTTCACGAACATCGTGAGCGAGACGGTCTCGTACGTGAACGCTCCGCTGCTGGCCGAGCAGCGTGGCATCGCGGTGCGTCTGCTCAAGGACGACGTGAGCGACGAGTATCGCAATGTGATCACCCTCACCGGTGCGCTGTCCGACGGCACGCAGCTCTCGGTCTCCGGCACCCTGACGGGTCCGAAGCAGGCAGAGAAGCTGGTGGGCATCAACGACCACACGCTCGAGCTGCCGATCGAGAAGCACCACGTCGTGATGCTCTACACCGACCGGCCGGGCATCGTGGCCGTCTACGGGCAGAAGTTCGGCGAGGCGGGCATCAACATCGCCGGGATGCAGATCGCCCGACAGGCGGCCGGCGCACAGGCGCTCAGTGTTCTCACGCTCGACTCGCCCGTGTCCGATGAGCTGCTCGACGACGTCCGCGACGCGATCGACGCCGACCTGTTCCGTCAGATCGAGATCACCGAGGTCTGACCGACTGCGACGCGAAGGAGGGCGGGAGCGCGATGCTCCCGCCCTCCTTCGTGTCAGTGGGTCAGTCTGTCGCCTTCAGCACCAGGGCGATCAGATCGGCGAGCTCGTGGCTGCGAGGGACGAGGCGTTCCGGCCCGTGCACGTCGAGCGAGTTGTTGAAGTACAGGCCGTCGCTGACCAGCATCACCAGGTCGAGACTGGCGTTGTCGCGCACGTGGGGTCGGATCGTCTCCGCCCAGCGGCGTCTCGTGTCGCGCAGCATGTCGGCGGCGGGGATGGAGCCGCCCTGGGCGAGCCTCGTGGCCGCGATGAGCACGCGGTCGAGGGCGTCGTCCTCCATCACCGAGGTTCGCACGTAGTACGACACGGGTCCCTCCTCGGCGGCTGCCATGCGCTCCAGGTCGAGTGTCGTGAGCCGGTCGAGGCGCTCCACCAGCCCGGCCTCGAGTTCTTCCTTCGACCCGAAGTGGTAGAGCAGACCACCCTTCGACACACCGGCGGCCTTGGCTGTCGCGTCGAGCGTCGCGGCCCGCTCGCCATCGGCGATGAGGATCGCTTCGAAGGCGTCGAGCACCTTCTCGCGGGCGAGGGGAGGTCGGGGCATCGTGGATCCTCTGCACAGGGGGAGTGACGGGAACTCTGTTACTATACCATCCGGACGGTTCACTAACCGTGCCATCACGATCCTGAGAGGTGTTCCATGACCCGTACTGCGTCGATTCCGACGACAGAGACGGATGCTCCCCGCGTCGGGGCGCGCGGCTGGGCGGCGCTCATCGTCCTCATGCTGCCGGTGCTGCTGGTATCGGTGGACAACACGGTGCTGAGCTTCGCGCTCCCCGAGATCTCCATCGCACTCGCTCCCAGTGGAGCCGAGCAGCTGTGGATCATCGACGTGTATCCCCTGGTGCTCGCCGGGCTCCTCGTGACCATGGGGACCCTGGGGGACCGCTTCGGCAGGCGCAAGCTCCTGTTGATCGGCGCGACGGGCTTCGCGGCGGTGTCTGCTCTCGCCGCGTTCGCTCCCACGGCCGGGCTGCTCATCGCCGCCCGTGCGCTTCTGGGGTTCTTCGGCGCCATGCTGATGCCCTCGACCCTCTCGTTGCTGCGTTCGATCTTCCAGAACCGGGACCAGCGACGCATGGCGATCGCCGTGTGGGCGTCGGCATTCTCGGCCGGTTCCGCGCTCGGACCGATCGTGGGCGGGTTCCTTCTCGAGCATTTCGCGTGGGGCTCCGTCTTCCTCATCGCCGTCCCCGTGCTCATCCCGCTGCTCGTGGCAGCGCCGCTCCTCGTTCCGGAGAGCCGCGACCCGAACCCGGGCCGTATCGACCTGGTCAGCATCGTGCTGTCGATGGCGACGATGATCCCGGTGGTCTACGCGATCAAGTCGCTCGCCGTCGACGGGCCGAGCCTCACGGCCGGTGCGTGGGCGCTGCTCGGCTTCGCGATGGGGTACCTGTTCGTGCGTCGTCAACTGCGCGCCGACACGCCCATGCTCGACATGGCGCTGTTCCGCCGCGGTTCGTTCTCCGGGGCGATCCTGGTGAACCTGCTCAGCGTCGTCGCCCTGGTCGGCTTCCTCTACTTCGTGTCGCAGCATCTGCAGCTCGTGCTGGGTCTGTCGCCCATGACGGCGGGCCTCGCACTGGTGCCGGGAATGCTCGCGATGATCGTCGCAGGACTCTCGGTCGTCCCGGTGTCGCGACGGATCCCGCCGCACATCGTGATCCCCGTTGCGCTCGCGTTCTCCGTGGCCGGGTACCTCATCGTGGCGTTCACGACCCATGAGCACGGCGTGCTCCCACTCGTCGTGGCGTTCGTGGTGTTGGGCATCGGCATCGGTGCGGCGGAGACCATCTCCAACGAACTGATCCTGTCGAGCGCCCCCGCCGCCAAGGCGGGCGCAGCGAGCGCCGTCTCGGAGACCGCCTATGAGCTCGGTGCTGTGCTGGGTACAGCGGTGCTGGGCGGCATCATCACGGCGTTCTACCGCGGGGCGCTCGTGCTCCCGGAGGGCCTTCCTGCGGACGTCGCGCATGCGGCGGGGAGACCCTGGCCGGTGCGTACACCGCCGCTGAGGCGCTCCCGGGCCAGCTCGGGACGGCGCTGTGGGATGCCGCGGCCGCGGCGTTCGGCTCGGGGGTGATGGTGACGTCCCTGATCGGCGCCGGCCTCGTGGTCGTCGCCGCCGTGATCGCGGCCGTCACACTGCGCAAGGCACCCTCGCACTGACCAGTACGCTGGAAGGACCGGTCCGCTCGCCTCACGGCGGGTCAGGGCCGGTCCATCCCGTGCAGTGCGCAAGGAGTGTCATGTCGCGTGTCGTGAAGCTGGCCGTCATCCCCGGAGACGGCATCGGTCCCGAGGTCGTCGCCGAGGCGGAGAAGGTGCTCGACGCGGTCACGGCCGACAGCCAGGTGGTCTTCGACAAGACCCGGTTCTCCCTCGGAGCAGCGCGTTTCCTCGACACGGGAGACACCCTCACGGACGATGACCTCGCGGCGATCTCGGCGCACGACGCGATCCTCCTCGGCGCGGTCGGCGGCACCCCGGGAGACCCGCGTCTGAAGGACGCGAACATCGAGCGCGGGCTGCTGCTGAAGCTCCGTTTCACCCTCGATCACTACGTGAACCTCCGCCCGTCGAAGCTCTTCGTCGGTGCTCCTGGCCCGCTCGCCGAACCGGGCGCGATCGACTTCGTGGTGGTCCGCGAGGGGACAGAGGGGCCGTACGTCGGCAACGGCGGTGCGATCCGCACGGGGACGCCGCACGAGGTCGCGAACGAGACCTCGGTGAACACCGCCTTCGGTGTCGAGCGCGTCGTGCGCTACGCCTTCGACCTCGCCGAGCGCCGTCGCAAGAAGCTCACGCTCGTGCACAAGACCAACGTGCTCGTGCACGCCGGCGCGATCTGGCAGCGCATCGTGAACGAAGTGGCCGCCGAGCACCCCGACGTCGCCGTCGACTACCTGCATGTCGACGCAGCCACGATCTTCCTGGTCACCGATCCCGCGCGTTTCGACGTGATCGTGACCGACAATCTCTTCGGTGACATCCTCACCGATCTCGCCGGCGCCGTCACGGGCGGCATCGGCCTCGCCGCCTCAGGGAACATCAACCCCGATGGCGTCTTCCCGTCGATGTTCGAGCCCGTGCACGGCTCGGCGCCGGACATCGCGGGCCAGCAGAAGGCCGACCCGACCGCCGCGATCCTCTCGATCGCGCTGCTGCTCGACCACCTCGGCCTTCCTGCCGAGTCGGCGTGTGAGCGCCGCGGTCGAGGCGGACATCGCCGCCCGCAGGGGTGCCCGCACCACTGCGGAGATCGGTTCCGCGATCACTGCCCGTCTCTGAACGGCGGGCGTAGGCTGACAGGGCGCGAGGATGCGCCCACCCACGAGGAATGGATGACGATATGACGACGATCGACGCCGAGACGAGCGTGGCTCCCCTGGAGTTCGCCGTGACGAAGAACCTCAATGCGGCTTCCCCGGCCCGCATCGCCGAGGTGCTGGAGAACCCGGGCTTCGGTGTGGTGTTCACCGACCACATGGTCGACATCTGCTGGTCCGCCAACGGCGGGTGGCACCGTCCGCGCGTGCAGCCCTATGGGCCGATCCCGCTCGACCCCGCGGCATCCGTCCTGCATTACGCTCAGGAGATCTTCGAGGGCATCAAGGCCTACCGTCATGCCGACGGCTCGATCCACACGTTCCGGCCCGACCGCAACGCCGCACGCCTGCAGGCGAGCGCGCGACGCCTCGCTCTGCCGGAGCTTCCCACCGAGTACTTCATCCAGTCGCTGCGTGAACTCATCGCGGTCGACGGCCGCTGGGTCCCGTCCGGTGCTGACCAGAGCCTGTACCTGCGGCCGTTCATGTTCGCCAAGGAGGCCTTCCTCGGCGTGCGGGCGGCGCAGAAGGTCGCGTACTACGTGATCGCGAGCCCCGCCGGCGCGTACTTCACCGGCGGTGTGAAGCCGGTCCGGATCTGGCTCTCCGAGGACTACGCCCGTGCGGGCCGCGGCGGCACCGGCAAGGCGAAGACGGGCGGCAACTACGCCTCCAGCCTCCTGCCGCAGGCCGAGGCCAGTGCCAAGGGCTGCGACCAGGTCGTCTTCCTCAACGAGAACCGCGACGTCGAGGAGCTCGGCGGCATGAACGTCGTGTTCGTCTTCAAGGACGGCCGTGTCGTGACGCCGGAGTCCGACAGCATCCTCGAAGGGATCACACGCGACTCGCTGCTGCAGCTCGCCGAGGACCGCGGCTACACGGTCGAGAAGCGCCCGATCTCGATCGACGAGTGGCGTGAGGGCGTCGCCTCGGGCGACATCGTCGAGGTGTTCGCGTGCGGCACGGCCGCGGTCGTGACCCCGATCGGCGCACTCGTCGGCGAGGGCTTCGACGAGCCGCAGCCGCTGGGCGAGCTCGCCCTGTCGCTGCGCGAGGAACTCACCGACATCCAGTACGGCCGCCGCGAGGACAAGCACGGCTGGCTCCTGCGCCTCGACGCCTGAGCATTCCGCTTCTCGGCGTCACGTCGAGACCGTCTTCCGCAGGAGACCCCGAGCAGGACCCTCTGCTCGGGGTCTTCTGCGCTCGCTAGGCTGGATTCCATGAAGATCGCCCGGTTCAGCCACGACGAAGCCATCATGTACGGGATCATCGACGAGCGGGAGCTCGTGGTGCTCGCCGGTGATCCGATGTTCGCGGGATACGAGACCACCGGTGCACGGGTGCCCCTCGCGGACGCCGCACTTCTCGCGCCGGTGATCCCTCGCTCCAAAGTGGTGTGTGTCGGCAAGAATTATCACGATCACGCGGCCGAGATGGGGGGAGTGGCTCCGGAGGAACCCCTGCTGTTCCTCAAGCCGAACACCGCCGTGATCGGCCCCGGCGACACGATCGTGCGCCCGATCCTCTCCGAGCGCACCGAGTACGAGGGCGAGCTCGTGGTCGTGATCGGGAAGATCGCGAAGAACGTGAAGGCGGAGAACGCGCTCGACTACGTGCTGGGGTACACGATCGGGAACGACGTCACCGCACGCGACCTGCAGCGCAAGGACGGTCAGTGGTCGCGAGCGAAGGGTTTCGATACCTTCTGCCCGCTCGGGCCCGTGATCGAGACCGACTTCGATCCGTCGACGGCGACCATCGAGACGCGGGTCAACGGCGAGGTGCGCCAGCATGCACCGCTGACCGACATGATCCACTCGGTGGCGTCGATCATCGAGTATGCCTCCGCGGTGTTCACGCTGCTGCCCGGCGACGTCATCATGACGGGCACCCCGGCAGGTGTCGGCACGTTCGAGGCGGGCGACATCATCGAGGTCGAGATCTCCGGACTGGGGATCCTGCGCAACACCGCGCGCGACGCCGCACCCGTGTCATGACCGACGTCGCCCTGACCGCCGCGCAGCAGACAGCGGTCCAGCGGCGCACGGTCCTGGTGCTTTCGCTGGGGCAGGTGCTGGGCGGCATCGCGTTCGGAGCCACGGTCTCACTCGGTGCGCTTCTGGCGGCCGACATCTCGGGGAACGAGGCGCTCTCAGGCCTGGCGACGGCTTCCGTCACGCTCGGGGCCGCAGCCTGCGCCATCCGCTCGCTCGACTCGCTGCGCGCGTCGGACGTCGTCGTGCTCTCACGCTGGGCAACCTCTTCGCGCTGGTCGGCATCGCCGTCGTCATCCTCGCGGCTTCGCTGCGGGTCTTCCCCCTCCTCCTCGCCGGCATCCTGATGATCGGGCGGGCAACGCCGGCAACCTCCAGTCACGGTTCGCGGCCACGGATCTCGCCGCCCCGCAGCATCGCGGGCGCGATCTCTCGATCGTCGTGTGGTCGACCACCATCGGAGGCGTCGCGGGACCGCTGCTGCTCGGGCCGGGCGAGGTCGTCGGACAGGCCGTCGGGATGCCGCCGCAGACCGGCTCGTATCTGTTCTCGTTCGTCGCCCAGTGCGCAGCGCTCGTGCTCTACATCGTCGCGCTGCGTCCGGACCCGCTTCTGGCGGCGCAGCGGCTGGCGAAGGCCACCGCCGCTGCCGTGGGAACCCCGGTCGTCGACCGCCCGCGGGTCGCGCGTTACGCGATCTTCGCCATCGCCGGCTCTCACGTGGTGATGGCGTCGGTCATGGCGATGACGCCCGTTCACCTGTCGCACATGGCGCACGGTTCTGACGGGATGGCGGCGACCCCGGCCGATGTCTCCGCTCTGGTGGGGATCACGATCGCGCTCCACGTCGGCGGCATGTATGCGCTGTCGCCCCTGTTCGGAGTGCTCGCGGACCGCTGGGGTCGGCTCAAGGTCGTCCTGCTCGGACAGGTGCTGCTCGCCGGCGCGCTCGCCTTCGCGGTCTTCACCGGCACGGAGGCGTGGGGCGTCATGGTCGCCCTCATCCTGCTCGGCCTCGGGTGGAGCGCGGCGACGGTGGCCGGTGCCGCGCTGCTCACCGAGGCATCGGCACCCGAGTTGCGCACGCGCAGGCAGGGGCGCAGCGACTCCCTGATGAGCCTGTCCGCTGCGGCGGGATCGGTCCTGGCCGGCGTGGTGCTGTCGAACTTCCAGTACTCGGGGCTCGGTGTCGCGGCGTTCATCCTGGTGATCGCGATCGTGGTGCTGTCTCCGCTGGCGCGCTCCGGAACGCGATGAAGGACTGGGTCGGTGTCGGCGAGGCCTACTCCGCGTCGTACGCCGCGCTGTGCGCCGGGACCCTTCCCGCGCTACGCGACGCTCTGGGCGACGCACGAGGGCGAAGCCTGGTCGATGTCGGTGCGGGGACGGGACTCTCGCCGCTGCCTGGGCGAGCGAAGGGTGGAGCGTGACAGCGTGCGAACCGGAGCCGAGCATGCGCGCGGCCTCGCATCGGCGGCATCCCGAGATCGGGGTGGTCGCCGGAGGGCTGCCGGAGCTCCCGTTCGCGGACGCATCGTTCGATGTCGCCGCCGCCAACTTCGTGCTGAACCACGTCGCGTCTCCTCGCTCGTCTGCCGCGGAACTACGGCGCGTCAGTCGCGGAGCGGTCGTCGCGACGACCTGGACGCTGTCGCCCTCGTGGCTCTGGGCCGAGATCACGCAACGGTCAGGCATCCCGCCTTTCGCGGGTGAGCGGCTCCCTGCCGACGAGGACTTCGAGCGGACGGCGGACGGGTTCGAGAGGATGCTGCGACAAGCCGGTCTGCAGCGTCTCGCCGTGAGCGAGGTCGAGTGGGTCTGGCCCGCTCGGCCGGAGGCCCTCTGGCGCTCCGTCGAAGGAGGTGTGGCCGGCGCCGGTGCTCTGTATGCCGGACTCGATGAAAGGGGACGTCAGCGCTTCCGTGCCGCGTTCGAGGCCGTGGTCGATGAACGCAGCGTGGGCGGGGTGCTGCTGCTCGAACATCGCGCTGCCGTCGCCGTGAGTGCTGCTCTCTGAAGACCGCCGCTCTTCGCAGGGCGCGGCGCGGCCGTCCCCGTAGAATCGAAGGGCTATGGCTACCCCTCACCCCCTCACCACGACTGCCGTTGGTGCCGATGTCCGCGTCCGCTTCTGTCCTTCGCCGACCGGGCTGCCGCATGTCGGCATGGTCCGCACGGCCCTCTACAACTGGGCCTATGCCCGCCACAACGGCGGGAAGATGGTGTTCCGCATCGAAGACACCGATGCCGCCCGCGACAGCGAAGAGAGCTTCCGCCAGCTGATCGACGCGCTCACCTGGCTCAAGATCGACTGGGACGAGGGCGTCGAGGTCGGCGGGCCCCACGCGCCGTACCGCCAGTCGGAGCGTCATGACATCTACCGCGGCGTGATCGACAAGCTCATCGCCACCGGCGCGCTGTATGAGAGCTACTCGACCGCCGAGGAGATCGACGCCCGCAACGAGGCTGCGGGTCGCGCCAAGCAGCTCGGCTACGACAACTTCGACCGCGACCTCACCGACGAGCAGAAGGCGGCCTTCCGTGCCGAGGGCCGTCAGCCCGCGCTCCGCCTGCGCGTGCCGGACGAAGACCTCACATACGTCGACCTCATCCGGGGCGAGGTCACCTTCCCGGCCGGCTCGTTCCCCGACTTCGTGGTGGTGCGCCCGAACGGTGTGCCGTTGTACACCTTCGTGAACCCGGTCGACGATGCGCTCATGGGCATCACACATGTGCTCCGCGGCGAAGATCTGATGCCGTCGACCGCTCGTCAGCTCTCGCTGTACGCGGCGCTCATCGAGGCGGGTGTCACGACGTTCGTCCCGCGTTTCGCGCACATGCCGCTGGTGCTCGGTGAGATCGGCAACAAGAAGCTCTCCAAGCGCGACCCGCAGGCCGACCTGTTCCTGCACCGCGATCGCGGCTTCATCCCCGAGGGTCTCCTGAACTATCTCGCCCTGCTCGGCTGGTCGATCGGCCCCGACCGTGACGTGTTCTCGCTCGAGGAGTTCACCGCCGCGTTCGACATCGTGAATGTGAACCCGAACCCGGCGCGCTTCGACCAGAAGAAGGCCGAGTCGATCAACGGCGACCACATCCGGATGCTGGGGGAGAAGGACTTCGCCGAGCGCACCATCCCGTACCTCGCGGCGGCGGGGCTCTTCGATGAGCCCACGCACGAGCAGCTCGTGATGGCCTTCCGTGTCGCGCCCCTCGTGCAGGAGCGCGTGCAGCTCCTCGGCGAGGTGCCGGGGATGGTCGGCTTCCTGTTCGCCGACGAGGTCTCATACGCCGAGGATGCGCTGAAGGGTCTGCCGGCGAATGGCGCCGAGGTGCTGGACGCCTGCGTCCGCGCGCTCGAGCCGCTGGCGGAGTTCACCCCGACAAGATCCAGGAGGCGCTGGCTGCCGAGCTGGTCGAGAAGCTCGAGCTGAAGCCGCGGGTCGCCTACGGTCCGCCGCGTGTCGCGATCACCGGGCGTCGGGTCTCGCCGCCGCTGTTCGAGTCGATGGAGCTGCTCGGTAAGGACGAATCGCTGCGTCGCCTACGTGCTCTTTCCGCGTTCCTCGCGGACTGAGGCGCGACGCGCCCGGGCGGCGGCGCACGCCGGCGGTTTTGGTGATCCGCCGCCGCTCGGGTAGGCTTGATTCTCGGTGCGAGGCCCTGGTTTCGCCCTTGGGGTATGGTGTAATTGGCAACACGACGGTTTCTGGTTCCGTTATTCTTGGTTCGAGTCCAGGTACCCCAGCATAAAGAAAACCCCCGCTCAGGCGGGGGTTTCTTTGTTTTTCCCGCGCTCTGTGGATGGTCGGCGGGTTCGGCGGCCGTCGCCTAGGGCGCGAACTCGACGCTCACGTCGTTGCGAGGGTTGGCGAGGACGAAACTGAAGCTGCTGTCCGAGAATTTCTGCGCGATCTTGAGATAAGGAGCGCTCACCGCGAGTCCCTCGAAGCGATGGATGAGTCGACCGGACTCCAGTCGTGACACGAGCGTCCACCCGGTGACCGGAGTGTAGGTCACGTTATCTGTGCTGGTCAGGAGGGTGTAGCTCGACGCGTCCAGCCTGCTCGACGCATCCTCGTCTCTGAGTTCGATCGCCGTGGTCACCTCGCCCACCGGCGGAAGCAGCTTCAGGCCCAGGCTGCGGTTCCGGTAGTCGAAGGCCATGCGGGCAGGCGCGCACGCGTCGTCCCAGTTCGCGATGTGGCGGTCGGTCGGAGCGATGTCGAGTTCGGTGTATCCGAACTCGAAGCCGTTCGTTCCGCCGGCCGTCCCCGACAGGGTGAGCGTGTCCCCGTGCTGGACTCCGGCCTGGGCAAGTGTCGACGCCGGCGGGAGCACGTTTCCGCTCGCGTCCTTCAGGACGAGCGAGTCCGTCGGGAGGCACACGAGCTGCTGGGCGTGTGCCGCGATCACCTGGGCCACCGTCCTGGTCGCCGGGTGCGCTGCACGCACGTTCGACATGGGCAGGAACCAGTCGTCGCGGTCTTCCCGTTGAACGACGATCGTGGGATTCGACGTCGCGGCAGCCGCGGCTGCGGTCGCCTGAGCTCGGCACTCGTTCGGGTCGTCCGTGTCCTCGAGGATGTTCGCGACGAGGCGGAACGGCGCAGTCCCGGTCTGAAGCTGGAACACCGTGAGGATGCGTCCGTCCGCGAGGTGAAGATAGTCGGGTTCGGCGGACTGCGACGTCGTGCCGCCGGTGTTGGGATCCTTGAGCCGGACAGGCGACGCGAATGTCGTCCCCTCATCGAAAGAGACGCTCACGGTGGCGATGCTCCCGGGGCCGCGGTAGCCGAGGACGAGTTTCGACGCGCTGCCGTCGAGGTGCGCTGTGCACGGAGAGCTTGTCGCAGAGAGCGTCGACCCCACCATGGTGCTCGTCACCGCGCGACTCCAGGACTGCCCCCCGTCGACAGACCGAGACATGTAGAAGCGGCCCACGGCTCCGCCCACCGCTGTCTCGAACCTCACGAAGGCTTGCAGTGTGCCGTCGGGGAGCAGCTCGATCGTGCTCTCGTTCGCTCCGCCAGGAAACAGCGACCCCCATGCGTCGTAAGGCGGTGAATGCGGATCCTTGAGCACCTGACGGTAGTCGGGCCAGGTCTCGCCGCCGTCGTGGGAGATCAACACACCCGCCTCGTATCGGTCGGGATCCGTCGCCCAGTCGGGTGTGAGTTCGCGGATGCCCCAGACGCTCTGCACGAGTGTGCCGTCCTGCAACTCGAGGATCCGCCCTCCGCCTCCCCACAGTTCGCGGAAGGGGACGGGCAGGGTGATCGGATCGTCGGTGCCGTCCCAGGTCACGCCGTTGTCGGATGACCGGGCGACGAAGAGCGCTGCCTCACGGTCGGTGTAGGTCACGTTGTTGACGGAGTCGTTGTAGGGGAGCAGGATCGTGCCGTCGTCCAGGGTGGTCATGCCGCGCTGCAGATGGATGCTCCCGCCCGGAAAGAGCGTCGGTTCGGCAAGGACCTCGGATGCGCTCCAGGTCGCGCCTTCATCTGTCGACCGGATCAAACGGAGCTGTCCGCCTGGCTGGGCATCTGTCGTGGTGTTGAATCCGACGAGAACGTCGCCGTTCGGAGCTTGGGTGATCGCGGGTCGATAGGCGGGGAGGACTCCGCCGCCGAGTTCTGGAAACGTCGACGGTGAGGTCACGTTCCAGGCGTCGCTCACCACCAGACCCGGGTCGGAGGCGGCGGTCGCCGGACCCGCGGACACGAGGAGTCCCGCACCGAGGGCGAGGACGGTGGCCAGGGTGAGCGTCGTGCGGCGGGACTGCTTCATTGCGGGCTCCTCACGGGGTGGTCGTCGAACACTCGTCCACCTAGACGTTTCGACTAGTGAAACTAGCAGTTCTATTGAATGAATAGAGGACACCATGACTCCTTCGCGATGTCAAGGGGCGCAGACATCGAGACATTTCACCGGTCGCCCCGACCTGCGCCGTCCGATACCGGCCGAGCCGAGGAGTCTCCGCCTGCTGTGTGCGGGATAGCACGCGAGGGTACCTGCACGCCACTCCCTTTCGCGGGCCTCCGAGTATCGGCATCGTCGATCTCACGCAGATGAAGGAGGCTGGACGATGGCGAGACTGGTTCGGGTGGTTCCGGGGGAGGACCCCGGATTCCGGCGTGTGCGTTCCGGATCCGGCTTCCGCTACGTCGACCCCGTCGGTGAGTCCGCGCCGGAAGCAGACCGGGAGAGGATCAAAGATCTGGTCATCCCGCCGGCGTGGCACGACGTATGGATCGCCGCGGACCCCCTCGCGCACATCCAAGCCGTGGGCATCGACGGCGCAGGGCGCAAGCAGTATCTGTATCACCCGTTGTGGCGGGTCTCGCGTGACCGGCGGAAGTTCGTGCGCGCTCTCGATCTCGCCGCGGCACTCCCGAGCGCCAGAGCCCAGGTGACGAGGGCGCTGCGCGAGGAGGGGCAGTCCAGGGAGCGCGCGCTGGCGATCGCCTTCCGTCTGCTCGACGATGCGGCGCTCCGGATCGGTTCGGAGCGTTACCTCGCGCGGCACGGCAGCCGAGGGCTGACGACGCTCCGGCGCGGCGACGTGCGGGTGGACGGCCGTGACGTGGCTATGTCCTTCCCCGCCAAGAGCGGCCGGACCGCGTCGATCGAGATCACTGACGAGTCCCTGGCCGACGCCCTCACGGACTTCGCGGTCGGCGCCTCGAACGCCTTCCTGCTGGCATATCGGAAGGGGCGCCGGCGCGTGAAGATCACCCCCGCCGAAGTGAACACCTATCTGAAGGATGTGCTGGGCGCGACCTTCTCCGCCAAGGACTTCCGCACCCTGCACGGCACGATCATCGCGGCGGACGCCCTCGCCCGGATCGGGCCGCTGGATCGGCGCGGACAGCGGGCGCGGGCAGAGCGGCTCGCCGTCCAGGCGGCTGCGACAGCACTCGGCAACACGACGGCGGTCGCCCGCAACAGCTACATCGACCCCCGGGTCTTCCGCCAGTACGTCCGTGGTCGCACTCTCGACCTCGACGTGACGCCGGAGACGGCGATCCGTCGGCTGCTCGGCGGGCCGGAGACATCCCGCAAGGTGAGCCGTCGAGGGACATCCAGACGACGGCGATGAGACCGCACAGGCGGTCGGCCGCATGCCAGGATGCCAGGATGGAAGCATGGACACCGCCAACCTCACCCGCGAGGAGACCGCAGCGCGATCCGCAGCCGTCACCCTGCACCGCGTCCGCGTAGAGCTCGATCTGACGGGAGCGCCGGAACGGGCTCGCACGGGATTCCCGACCGCGACCACGCTCGAGTTCGACGCCACCACCGACACGACGTGGCTCGACTTCATCGGCGAAGACGTGCTCCGTGTCACGGTGAACGGCGTCGACCAGGAGGTCGTCCACGACGGAGCGCGGATCACGGTGGCAGGCCTCGAGGCGACGAACGTCGTGCGCATCGAGGCCGTCGGGGCGTACAGCCGCTCGGGCGAGGGGATGCACCGCTTCCACGATCCCGTCGACGACCACACCTACCTGTACACGCAGTACGAACCCGCCGACTCCCGGCGGGTCATGGCGTGCTTCGAGCAGCCCGACATGAAGGCCGAATACACCTTCGTGGTCGATGCGCCGTCCGGGTGGGAAGTGCTCTCCAATCAGTCTCCTGCCCACACCGACCTCGGCGTGGGGGTGCAACGCGTCGAGTTCGCGCCGACATCGCCGATCTCGAGCTACATCACGGCGGTCGCCGCGGGGCCCTACACGCGGGTGGAAGGCGCCTGGAGCCGTGACGAGCAGTCGATCGCCCTCGGCGTGTTCGTGCGGCGGTCGCTCGCCCCGCACCTGGAGGCCGACGAGATCCTCGAGGTCACGCGGCAAGGGCTCGACTTCTTCACCGACGCCTTCGCCTACCCCTACCCGTGGGGCAAGTACGATCAGCTCTTCGTGCCCGAGTACAACCTCGGCGCGATGGAGAACCCTGGCCTGGTGACCTTCACCGAGTCGTACCTCTCGCGGGGCGCGGCGACCGACGCGCAGCGCGCAGCGCGTGCCAACACGATCCTGCACGAGATGGCTCACATGTGGTTCGGCGATCTCGTGACGATGACGTGGTGGGACGACCTGTGGCTCAAGGAGTCGTTTGCCGATTACATGGGTGCGCACGCATCGGCCGTCGCGACGCGATACGACGATGCCTGGGTGAAGTTCGCCGCGAGTCGGAAGGCGTGGGCCTACCAGCAGGACCAACTGCCCACGACGCATCCGATCGTCGCGGACATCACCGACCTCGAGGCCGCGAAACTCAACTTCGACGGCATCACGTACGCCAAGGGCGCCGCCGTGCTGAAGCAGCTCGTCGCGTTCGTCGGTGACGACGCGTTCTTCGAAGGCGCACGTCGGTACTTCGCCGCCAACGCGTTCGGGAACACGACGCTCTCCGATTTCCTGGTGCAGTTGAGCGCCGTGTCCGGTAGGGACATGAGCGACTGGTCGGCGGCGTGGCTGCAGACGACAGGTGTGTCCACCCTGTGGATCGAGACCGAAGACGACGGACGGAGCTTCTTAGTGCAGACCGATCCGCGTCCGCACCGGCTGCGCATCGGAACCTACGTGCGGGTCGACGGGCGCATCGTGCGCACCGAGCAGCAGGAGCTGGACGTGATCGGCGAACGGACCGAGGTGACGATCCCCGAGGGCGACCTCGTGCTCCTCAACGATGACGACCTCACGTATGCGAAGGCACGACTGGACGACACGTCGCTGCGCACCGTGGAGGACTCTCTCTCGTCGATCGAGGACCCCCTGGCGAGAGCCCTGGTGTGGTCGTCGCTGTGGAACGCGACGCGCGACGCCGAGTTCGACCCCGCACGCTATCTCGCCATCGTGCGCGCACATGCGAGCGCGGAGTCGAACATCGGACTCTTGACGGGAGTGCTCGCGAACGCGGCGTACGCGATCCGTCACTTCCTCGTCTCCACGCGCCGGCAGGAGGAGCAGCACACGTGGACGGACACGACATGGCGTTCCCTCTGGGCTGCGGAAGCGGGCAGCGATGCGCAGCTCTCCTGGGCCAGGGCGCTCGCGACGGCCTCGGCCTTCGACGATGTGCACCACGAGGGCGTGCGCGCGCTGCTGGACGGCGATGTGCCCGAGGGCCTCGTCGTCGATCCCGATCTGCGATGGCAGCTCCTCACGGCGCTCGTGATCACCGGGCATGCCGACCTCGCGGACGTCGCGGCAGAGCAGGAGCGTGATGACACGGGTACCGGGCGCACCGCGGCACGACGAGCGCGGGCCGCGCGCCCTGACGCCACCGTGCGACGCGATGCCTGGAACGCGGCGTGGGACGACCTCACCCTGAGCAACGACCACCTGGACGCCGAGATCGCCGGTTTCCGAGCGGGTGGGCGCCGCGACCTGATCGCGGACTTCGACGCGGAGTACTTCGACCGCATCGGGGACGTCTGGAGTCGACGCAGCATCGAGATCGCGAAGAGGCTCGTCCTGGGGTTCTTCCCGGCGAGCGACACGCTGCAGCCGGTAGACGAGTGGCTCGCAGCGAACCCCGCGGCCCCGGCAGCGCTTCGGCGACTCGTGATCGAGCAGCGCGACCACCTGGCGCGCGACATCCGCGTGCGCACAGCGGGGGAGAGCCCCGAAGCGGTCTAGCGGGCGGTCACCTGCATCCCCATCACTGTGCGGATGATCCACGGGTGCGCCCGGTCGTCGTCGATGTGCGTCATGCCGAGGTTCTCGGCGACCCTGCGCGAGGCGTCGTTGGCCGGGTGGATGATCGCGGTCAGCAGAGTCGGCGCGAATTCTCGTGTGACGAGTTCGACGCAGGCGCGGGCCGCCTCGGTGGCGTAGCCCTGACGCTGCATCGCCCGGCGGACGTGGTACCCCACTTCGAGCACGGGCTCGTCGTTGACCGACTGCCAGGTCAGTCCGCAGTCGCCGACGAAGTCGCCGTCGTGCGTCTCGATGATCCAGAGCCCGTGCCCGTGCTCCCGATAGCGCTGCTGCATGCGGGCGATCCACTCCGCGCTCTCGTCGCGGGTCTTCGGTGCGGGAAAGAACGCCATGACCTCGGGATCGCCGAGCATGTCGGCCATCGCGTCCAGATCGTTCTCCGTCATCTCCCGGAAGACGAGCCGTGCGGTCGGTCCGGGGAGGAGGCGACGAGGTGCGTTCACAGGTCGAGGGATTCGCCGGGTTCGAGCACGAAGAACTCGCCGCCACCCTGTTCGGTCGCCCACTGGAGGCGTTGGCGATGCATGTTCTTCCCGATCACCGACAGCGTCATGTCATGGGTGCCGAAAGCGCGGCGTGGTGCAACGGCGAGGACATAGTCCATCGCCTCGCCGATCTTCAGCCACGGGGCACCGAGGGGCGCCGCGAGAGTCCCGACATCGACACCCTCTGGGACCGCATAGGAGTCGCCGGGGTAGTAGAGCTCGTCGTTCACGAGCACGCCGACGTTCTCGACGACCGGGAGCGAGGAGTGGATGACCTCGTGCGTCCCGCCGAAGAACCTCAGGGTGAATCCGCCGACCTCGAGGGTCTCGCCGGGCGACACCACCGTGATGTCGTACCCGTCCGCGGCGCGCGCCACTCCCGATGGTGCGAAGATCGGCGTGCCTGGCGCGGCACGCAAGAGGCGATCGAAGTGGTCCGACGTCCAGTGATCGGGGTGTTCGTGGGTGATCACGATCCCCGCCAGGTCGTCCAGATCGATCAGGGGGGCCGTGAACGAGCCAGGATCGATGACGAGGGTCTTCCCGTTGGAGTCGAGGCGGAGGGCGGCATGTTCGAACTTGGTGACGCGCATGGGAAGAGTCAACTCCTTCCGCTGCCGCACGGCAAACAGAACGGTGCGCCACGCCCGGGATCCTGGTCTGGGCGGCGTCGATTTGGCGCAGCCAGAATCGCCATGGCATACTTGAACGGTTGTCGCGCGACGGAAACGTCTCGCCAGACGGCCCCATCGTATAGCGGCCTAGTACGCTGCCCTCTCACGGCGGTAACGCGGGTTCGAATCCCGCTGGGGTCACACGACATTGAGAAAGCCTCCGGTTCCCCGGAGGCTTTCTCTGTTTCCGGTACCGGTCAGCTCCCGGACCGCAGCGACATGCTCCGGAAGGTCGTGTTGCGCAACGGCAGGATCATGAGCGCCATCATCGCCCCGCCGAACAGGGCGAACGGCACCCAGAGCGCAGTGACCGACGCGAGCGCGCCGAAGCCGGCCATGGCCAGCGGCATCAGACAGTCGTCGCCGAGGCGGGTGAGTGAACCCATCCGTCCCAGGTAGGCGGTGTCGACGGTGGCGGAGAACGTCGCGCTCAGCAGCACGGATGCGTAGCCTGCGGTCGCCCCGATCGCGAATGCCGCCGCAGCGACCGTCCACGCGGGTCCGAAACCCGACGCCACGATGCCTGCGCCCTGAACGACCAGCGCCCAGAAGCCGGCGCGCGCCTCATGCAGGGGCCGCCACCTCGCGACCGAGACGGCACCGATCGCTGCGCCGAGTCCGAGCAGCGCTTCGAACAGACCGACCGCTTGCGCGCCCCACCCCTCGGCGTGCGCCCTCAGCGCGAGTCCGATCCCGACAGCGGGCCCGACGGCGAGGTTCAGGCCCGACAGTGCGATCACGAGTGTCCGGGTCGTCGGATTGGCGGCGAGGTGCGCGAATCCCCGACCGATGCCCCGCAGCGCGGACTCCTTCTCGGCGCGCGCGAGCCGGAATCTCGGGCGGAGCCAGATGGCGATGAAGGCGACGACGACGGTGAAGGTGAGCGCGTTCGCCGAGGCGCTTCCTGCCAGGCCCGCGTGGGCGACGATGACCCCGCCGATCGCTGCGCCGCACATCGTGCCGAGGCGGGAGGCGGTCTGGGCTGCGGCACCGTACGAGGCGAGATCCGCCGCCCGCACGAGCTGCCTGGCGATCGTCCCGGCCGAGGGCTCGTAGAACGCGTCGCACACCCCGAAGGCGACCGCTGCGCACAGCAGCAGTGCGACGGTGGGTGGCGCCGCGAGCACCCACGCCGTGACCGCGATCAGCACGCCGACGCGGAGCACGTTGAAGACCATCATGACCCGGCGGGCATCAGCGCGATCCGCGAGCACACCCCCGAAGAGCAGGATCACTGCACGCGGCACGGTCCCTGCGGCGACGATGAGGCCAGCGACGGCAGGGGAGGCGACCTGGATCGCGGTCCAGGTGAGCGCGATCGTCCAGATGGAGTCTCCGGCGTCCGAGAGCGCCTTGACGCCGATCCACGCATGCACCATCCGGTCGCGGGCGAACGGCGGCGGCGCGATCATCTCGACCGGGGCGTCGACCGAGGACATCACGGCTCCGTCGGGAAGGCGTGCGCGAAGACGAAGACGGGTGTCCGTGGCGTGCCGTCTCTGAGGTCGATGTCCTCCTGCCATTCGCGGATCGTGCCGAGGATCCGCGCCGACAGGTCTCGCAGCTCGTCCGGAGACGCCCAGGCTGTGGTCTCGGTGTTGGATCCGTCGTACTGCGCGTAGGCCGGATCGTTGCGGCGACGGTGCCAGCGTTGCAGTCGATCGATCTGCATCCGGATTCCCTGGCGCTGTGCCTCTCTCGCGAGCAGGGCGTCGGCAGGAGCATCGGCGTAGTCGTCGGTCGACCACGTGAGACCGCGGCGGGCGATGGTCCACCAGCTCGTGCGCTTGTCTCCCGACGGGTCGACGGCACGATCCACCAGACCGGCTCGCTCCAGCATCCGCAGATGATGGCTGATGCTGCCGACCTGGCTCTCGAGCGCACGCGCGATCGCCGTCACCTGGGATGTGTCGTAGAGCAGGAGGTAGTCATAGATGCGGCGGCGCAGCGGATGGTGCACGGCCGTGATCACAGAGATTTCTTCCACGGGAGACGACGCTATTCCCGGTGTCTCAAACTCACAAGGGTTCTTGTATACCCCGGAAATTCAACGAGAACGTGGGCGTATCGTCGCCTGCGACTCGTGCACCGGGCGGATCAGCCCTGGTCTGCGCTGGTGTCCTCAGCGGAGGCGCGTGCATTCCCGGCGTTCCGACGCGCGCGACGGAACAGCCACACGATCAGCACGACCACGGCGGCGATCGCAAGCCACGGGAGGATGAAGCCGAGGGCGATCACGAGCGCGTTCAACGACGCCACGAGACCGTTCCAGCCGGCGAGCAGACCGTCGGTGAAGCCTGCGGGGTCAGCGGTGGTCGCGGTGGCTTCGCGCGTCAACTGCACCTGCAACGACGACATGGCGACCTGATCCTGCAGCGACTCGAGCTGTTGTTCATAGGACTCGAGTTGCGCTTGCCGATCAGTCAGCGCGACCTCCGCTTCGATCAGCTCCGACACGCTTCCCGACTGCGCCATCAGCTCCGTCAAGCGCTCGACGGACGCCCGAGTAGAGTCGACGCGTGCCTGCAGGTCGATCGAGATCGCTGTCACATCTTGCTTCGACGTCGATGAGGACAGGACATCGCCCGTGTCGCGGAGCGCGGCGACCACCTCCGGAAGATCGGCGGACGGCACGCGGATGCTGATCCAGCCGTACGAGGAATCGGCCGGAGCCGGATTCGAGGTGCCGTCCACGGCGACCGACTTCCCGATCTCGGTGCTCTCGACATAGCCGCCGTGCTCTTCGGCGAGTGCGCCGATCGCGGAGGCGGCGTCGGGGATGCTCTTGACCTGCACAGTCGCCTGCGCCGTCGCGATGATCTCTCGATCGGCGTCGACGCTGCCGGCGATCGCCGAGTCCGACACGCTCCCGGGGAGGACCTCGGGAGCGGACTCGGCCGTCCCGCCGGACGACGAATCCATGCTGACGCCGCCCGGCATGCTCATCCCGTCGGCCGTGACGGATCCGCCGCCGCCGACAGCGCCGAGGATCGGGGGAGTCACGAGCACACCGATCACGAAGGCTGCAGCGATGCCCCCAGCGGTCAACCATCGCCGACGACGGGTGCGTGCACGCAGCGCTTCCGGTCGGATTCGGGGGCGCTCGGCGGCGATCTCCGCGAAGACCGCTGATTCGATGCGGGCGATCTTCTCCTCCGAGAGCTCCGGCAGGCTGTCGTCATCGATCTGGTCGTTCATGCGTCTCTCACTTCGTTCACGGCGCCGCGCAGCTGCGTGCGCACTCGGGAGAGACGGTTGCGAACGACGGCATGCGTGACTCCGAGCCGATCCGCCGCGGCCTGGTACGCGTACCCCTCGGTGGCGCAGAGGCGGAAGATCTCGCGATCCAGGTCGCTCAGAGTGCCCACCTCGGCGGCGATCCGTGCGGCGAGCGCGGACGTGATCACCTGCTCCTCCACGCTGATCGTGTCGGGGAGCGCCGTCTCGTCCACCGCCTCGGCGGTGTGTGCGTGATCACGGCGTCGCTGTCGAAGCCGATTCGCGGCCTGGAAGCGGCAGATCGTCGCCAGCCAGGGCAGGATCGACTCTCCGCGGAGCTCGAGGGCGGGGAGCTTGCGCCAGGCGACGACGAACGTCTCCTGCGTCACATCTTCCGCGTCCGGCGCCGACCCGAGTATTCCCTGTGCGATCCAGTACACGGGCCGCACGTGCGCGCGGTACAGCTCGCGAAAGGCGCTCTCGTCGCCGACCGCAGCCTGGGCGGCCCATCTCTGATCACTCGTCTGCGCGGGCATCCTGAATCCGTTCGGTGTCTCTCAAACGGGAAGTGTCGCTCGATGCCCCATCGTCTCAGATTCCGTGCGTCGGGCTCTGCGCGGCCTCGTGCGCCGCCTTCGCCGTGCTCTGCGACATCTTGTCGATCCAGGCGAGGGCGAGAGCGGACAGGATGAAGACGCAGTGGATGACGACCTGCCAGAGGACGCCGATCGGCGTGTACTTCTCCCCGTCCGTGCTGATGCCGCCCTCGCCCATTCCGCCGACCTCGATGAAGGTCTTGAGCAGGTGGATCGAGGAGATGCCGATGATCGCCATCGCGAGCTTGACCTTGAGCACATTGGCGTTCACGTGGGAGAGCCACTCCGGCTGATCCGGATGCCCTTCGGTGTCGATGCGCGACACGAAGGTCTCGTAGCCGCCGATGATCACCATGATCAGCAGGTTCGCGATCATGACGACGTCGATCAGTCCCAGCACGGTCAGCATGATCGTGGCTTCGTCGATGTGCGTGATATCGCCGAACACGTCTTCGGCGATCAGGTGCCACAACTCCACCATGAACACGACGACGTAGACCACCTGGGCGACGATGAGGCCGAGGTAGAGCGGGGCCTGCAGCCAACGGCTGACGAAGATGAGGGAGCCGATGGAACGGGCCCAGGGATTGCGGGGGGCTGCCTCGAGCGGTGCGATGCCGTGCTCGGGGTCGTGGAGGGAGGGGGTCGAAGTCACGCCGACCATTTCACCACGGCGCTACTGCTCGGTGCCACGGCTCCGGTAGCATTGCCCGGGCGAGAGGGAGTATCCCGGATACGCGCGTAACGTCATCACGAGCACCGTCATCGTTGCTCCGGGCGCGCGACGCACACCAGTGCGGGGGAGAGACTTTCGACTCATTCCCGACCCCTCCGCGAAAGGTGCAGTGCGCCCTTGGAAATCCCCGTCTGGTTCGAGATCACCTCGATGGTCGTCCTCACGATCATCCTGATCGCCGACCTGCTCCTGATCCGGCTTCGCCCGCACATCCCCTCGACGAAAGAATCCACGCTCTGGGTCGTGTTCTACGTGGGGCTCGCGCTGCTGTTCGCGGTGCTGCTGGGGAATGTCGGGGGGTGGCAGAACGCGGGCGACTTCATCACGGGGTGGGCGCTCGAATACAGTCTCTCGATCGACAACCTGTTCGTCTTCGTGCTGATCATGGCCCAGTTCGCGGTGCCGCGGCGCCTGCAGCAGCAGGTCCTCATGGTCGGCATCATCATCGCGCTCATCCTGCGCGGCCTCTTCATCCTCGCGGGCGTCGCGATCGTCGAGAACTTCTCGCCGATCTTCTACATCTTCGGGGCGTTCCTCATCTACACGGCCATCCGTCAGGCGATGCCGGACGGCGACCACGAGGGGGAGGTGCAGCGCGAGAACTTCATCGTGCGCCTGCTGCGTCGCCGGGTCGACATCAGCGAGACGTACGACGGATCCAAGATCCGCACCACGGTCGACGGCAAGCGCATGTGGACGCCCATGGTCATCGTCTTCATCACGATCGGCGTGACCGACCTGATCTTCGCGATCGACTCGATCCCCGCGATCTTCGAGATCACCACGAACGGCTTCCTGGTCTTCTCGGCCAACATCTTCGCCCTCATGGGTCTGCGGCAGCTGTACTTCCTCCTCGGAGACCTGCTCGACCGTCTGCGTTACCTGCACTACGGCATCGCCGTCATCCTCGGTTTCATCGGCATCAAGCTGATCCTGCACGCCCTGCACGTGAACGAGCTGCCGTTCATCAACGGCGGCCACCACGTCGAATGGGTGCCCGACATCAGCAACATGGTCTCGCTCGGCGTGATCCTGGCGTCGATGACGATCGCCACGGTCGCGAGCCTGATCGCGTCGTCGCGTGAGAAGCGGGCGAAGAAGAACGCCGTCGTCAGCGAATAGTCGCGCGGGGACCTGCGGGCGGGTCAGAACGCGCGCAGGTTCGCCTGCAGACCACCGTCTGCGTAGTGCCGCCGCAGGATCCCGCGGCGGCGCAGGATCGGCACGAGTTCGTCGAGGGTGCGGTGCAGGGTGACCGGGTGGAAGTCGCCCCACAGCAGCACTCCGTCGTTGCCCCATTCGCCCAGCTCTTCGATCAGATCGGCGAACTCGTCCGCGGTGCCGACGAACCCGGTGCGGTCGGAGATCCGGCCGGCACGTGCCAGCGCGGTGAGGTGGGCACGCAGCGGAGCCTGGTCGTCGCGGTCGCCGACCAGGCGTTGGATGCTCCCTCGCGAGACGTGCGCTCCGAAGATCGAGAGGTCGAGGGGCTTGTCCAGGTCGAGCAGGGTCAGATCGGTCTCGAGGTCGCTGGACTGCTTCCGGGCGATCTGCACGAGTGCTGTGTCATCGGGATGCGCCGACGCGGCGACGATGCGGTCGGCTTCCTCACTCGACGAGGTGATGACGGGCTGGATCGCGAAGAGGATCTTGACGTCTTCCGGGCGGCGCCCCTTCGCGATCGCCGCGTCGTGCACCTTGGCGCGGTAGTCGCGCACGGACCTCTCGTGCAACGGGGCGAGTGCGAGCTGGACGTCGGAGTTCGCGCCCGCGAAGCCCAGTCCGCGACCCGAACCCCCAGGGAGACGATCGCCGGGTCGCCGTCCGTGAACGGCACCGCGTTCAGCGGGCCGTCGAAGGAGAAGTACTCGCCGCGGTGCTCGACGGCCCGCAACCGGGTGCCGTCGGCGAACACGTCGGTCTCCCGATCGGCGATGAGGGCTCCGTCGTCCCAGCTGCGCCAGAGCGCGCGGATGCCGGCGAGCCATTCCTCCGCACGGTCGTATGCCTCGTCGTGCCCGAGCTGAGGTGCGTCGGAGAAGTGGCGGGCGCTCCCCGTGTCCGTCACGACGTTCAGCCCGAGGCGATGTCCGCTGAGTGCTGAAGCGCCGCGAACTGACGAGCGGCCGTGTAGGGGAGGTACGCGGCCGGGTTCACCGTCGGAACGACGCCCAGGTGCTGCGTCGCCTGGAACAGGTACGGGGCGAGCAGGAGCGGATCGTGCTTCGGTCCGCCGAACGCATGTCGCACGCGCAGGTCGATCGTGGACGGCGACCCCAGCGACGGCGCGTCCTCGATGATCACGAGATCGAAACCGGCCTGCTCGAGTGTGCGCGCAGCGTCCTGGTACACGTCGGGGCGGGTCCAGTCGTAGTCCCAGTCGAGGGACGGATAGCCCCAGCCCTGCGGTCCGAAGCCGCGCGCGAGGAACCATCCGAAGTGCTGGGGCCGGCTCATGCCACCGTCTCCCGCACGGCCTGGAGCACCTGGGCGAGGTCGGAGATGAGGTCGTCGACGTCTTCGATGCCGATCGACAGTCGCAGCGTCCCCGGGCGCACGCCGAGCACCGCGCGCTCCTCCTCCGTGCGCTGGGCATGACTGGTCGTCCCCGGATGCAGCACCAGGGAGCGCACGTCCCCGATGTGGGTCATGTGGGTGAACACCCGGACGTTCTCGACCAGGTGCCGTGCGGCAGGCAGACCGCCGCGGAGGGTGAAGGTGAAGATGGAGCCGTAGCCGCCGTCGAGGTATCGCGTACCGGTCCGGTGGTCGGGGTGCGAGGGCAGGCCGACGTAGTCGACGCTCTCGACGGCCGCGTGCTCTTCCAGCCACCGGGCGATCCGGAGGGCGTTCCGGGACTGCCGCTCGACACGCAGTCCGAGGGTCTCGACCCCCTGGCCGATCAGGAAGGCGTTGAGCGGCGAAGGAGAGGCGCCGAATCGCGGGGCCACCGATTCGCGGGCGTACCCGATCCGTGCACGCCCTCCGTGGCGCGCGAACACGCTCGGGGTATCGCCCCGGCCCGGCAGTACGAGGTGGGGCGCGTTGTGGCCGGCGTGGTCGGCATCGAAGCGTCCGTCGTCGACGATCACTCCGCCGAGCACGGACCCGTGTCCGGCGAGGAACTTCGACGCGGAGTGGACGACGATCGCTGCGCCGTGTTCGAGCGGACGCAGCAGCGCCGGTGTGGCGAGGGTGTTGTCGACGATCAGCGGGATGGCGTACTCGTCGGCGATGTCGCTGATGGCCCGAACGTCGAGCACATCGTTGCGTGCGTTGGCGAGGGACTCGGCGAACAGTGCCCTGGTATTCGGGCGGATCGCCGCACGCCAAGCCTCCGGGTCTGCGATGTCGTCGACGAAACTGGTCTCGATGTCGAGACGGGCGAGGTTGTCGAGGAAGAGTCCGCGCGTGCCTTCGTAGATGTGCGTGGACGACACGATGTGATCGCCGGCGCCCGCGACCGTGAGCAGGGCGGTGGCGACCGCGGCCTGTCCGCTCGCGACCAGCACGGCGTCGGCGCCCGACTCGAGAGAGGCGAGCTGGCGTTCCACGGCGCGGACGGTGGGGTTCCCCGTGCGGGTGTAGCCGAACCCGGTTCCGGTGCTGAAGTGATCGGCGGCGTGATCGAAGTCGTCGAACTCGAAGCCCGCCGTCAGGTAGATCGGCGTCGCACGAGATGACGCCGTCTCGCGACTGCGCGCCGCGTGGACCGCACGGGTGGCGAAGCGGGCGGTGTCGACGGTCATGCGGTGCCTCTCGGTCGTTCGGTGCTCAACAGAGTGTCATGTCGGGTCGGAGCACGTCCGCGCGGTGGTAATCTGACGTCATGCGGACCGTGCTCCTTCTTCTTAGCGGCCGCGGCGAGACCTCGATCTAGAGCCCCTCCTCGTCGCGGAGTCCATCGTGGGCCGAACCGCCAGCCACAGGAGACACGCAATGACCACCCCCGCACATGGTGCCGATTCCGCACGCCGCAGGACGCTCGCCGAGAAGGTCTGGGACGACCACCTCGTCGTCAAGGGCGAGAACGGCGAACCCGACCTCATCTACATCGACCTGCACCTCGTGCACGAGGTCACCAGCCCGCAGGCCTTCGACGGTCTGCGCAGCGAGGGCGGCCGCTGCGCCGCCTCGATCTGACGATCGCGACGGAAGACCACAACACCCCGACGTGGGAGATCGACAAGCCGATCGCGGACCTGACCAGCCGCACGCAGATCGAGACCCTCCGCCGCAACGCCGCCGAGTTCGGGGTGCGCCTGCACTCGCTGGGCGACGCGGAGCAGGGCATCGTGCACGTCGTCGGACCCCAGCTCGGACTGACCATGCCCGGCATCACGGTCGTGTGCGGCGATTCGCACACCTCCACCCACGGTGCGTTCGGTGCGATGGCGTTCGGCATCGGCACGAGCGAGGTCGAGCACGTCATGGCCACCCAGACGCTGCCGCTCAAGCCCTTCAAGACGATGGCGATCAACGTCGAGGGCACGCTGCGGCCCGGCGTCACGGCGAAGGACATCATCCTCGCCGTGATCGCGAAGATCGGCACCGGAGGCGGCCAGGGCTACGTGCTCGAGTACCGCGGCAGTGCCATCCGCGCGCTCTCGATGGAGGGCCGCATGACGATCTGCAACATGTCGATCGAGGCGGGAGCCCGTGCCGGCATGGTCGCGCCCGACGAGACGACGTTCGCGTACCTCGAGGGCCGTCCGCACGCGCCGAGGGGTCAGGACTGGGACGATGCGGTCGCCTACTGGCGCACGCTGCCGACCGACGACGGCGCCACGTTCGACGCCGAGGTCTTCATCGACGCCGACGAGCTGGAGCCGTTCGTCACCTGGGGCACGAACCCCGGTCAGGGCACCTCGCTGTCGTCCGCGGTGCCGAACCCGGCCGAGATCGCCGACCCGAACGAGCGCGCCGCCGCCGAGCGTGCACTGGAGTACATGGACCTCACGCCGGGCACGCCTCTCAAGGAGGTGCCGGTCGATGCCGTGTTCATGGGCTCGTGCACGAACAGCCGCATCGAGGACCTCCGTGCGTTCGCGTCGATCATCCAGGGCAAGAAGAAGGCCGATGGCGTTCGCGTCATGGTCGTCCCGGGCTCGGCGAGGGTTCGGCTGGAGGCCGAGGCGGAGGGGTTGGACCAGGTCATCAAGGACTTCGGTGCGGAGTGGCGGTTCGCCGGCTGCTCGATGTGTCTGGGGATGAACCCCGACCAGCTCGCCCCGGGGGGAGCGCTGCGCCTCGACGTCGAACCGCAACTTCGAGGGCCGTCAGGGCAAGGGCGGTCGCACGCACCTCGTCTCGCCGCTCGTCGCCGCGGCGACCGCGATCCGTGGCACGCTGTCCAGCCCGAGCGACCTGACGGAAGGGTTCTGAATCATGGAGAAGTTCACCACGCACACCGGTATCGCCGCACCGCTGAAGCGCTCGAACGTCGACACCGACCAGATCATCCCCGCTGTCTTCCTGAAGCGCGTCACCAAGACAGGTTTCGAGGATGCGCTGTTCCACGGTTGGCGGCAGGACCCCGAGTTCGTCCTCAATCAGGCACCTTTCCAGGGTGCCTCCGTGCTTCTCGCCGGGCCTGATTTCGGCACGGGATCGAGCCGTGAACACGCCGTCTGGGCGCTCCGGGACTTCGGCTTCAAGGTCGTTCTCAGCCCTCGCTTCGCGGACATCTTCCGAGGCAACTCCGGCAAGCAGGGTCTGCTCGCCGCGACGATCTCGGAAGAGGATCTCGAGCGGTTCTGGGCCGAGATCGACAAGAGTCCCGGCGTTCAGATGACGGTCGACCTCGAGGCGCGCAGCGCGTCGATCGGCGACATCCAGGCCGAGATCGGGATCGACGATTACACTAGATGGCGGCTCCTCGAAGGGCTCGATGACATCGGGCTCACGCTGCGCAACGAAGACAAGATCGCGCAGTTCGAGGCCCGTCGCGAGTCGTGGCGGCCCCGAACCCTTCCCGTCCAGTAGACGGTGGGGGCGGGGGAGCCCAGGGGCAACCCGCCCCCGAAATCCGTGAACGAAGTGAGGCTCCGAATGACGACACCTGTGCGCGACGCTCTCCCGGACGGAGTCCCTGCACTCACCGGAGACGTCCTCGCCATTCGAGGCGGGCGTCCGCTTCGCGGTCGCGTCGACGTCAAGGGTGCGAAGAACCTGGCGACCAAGGCCATGGTCGCCTCGCTCCTGGGCGAGACCGTGAGCACCCTGCGCGATGTGCCGGCGATCAGCGATGTCGCCGTCGTGCGCTCGTTGCTCGAGGTGCACGGAGTGCGCGTCAGCGAGGGCGATGAGCCCGGTTCGCTCGTGTTCGACCCGAGCGATGTCGAGTCCGCGCATTTCGAGGAGATCGACGCGCATGCCGGGGCCTCCCGCATCCCGATCCTCTTCTGCGGACCGCTGCTGCATCGCCTCGGCCAGGCGTTCATCCCCGACCTCGGTGGATGCCGCATCGGCGACCGCCCCATCGACTTCCACCTCGACGCGCTGCGCAAGTTCGGGGCCATCGTCGAGAAGCTCCCGAGCGGCATCCGTCTCTCGACGGGAGGCAACCGTCTGCACGGTGCGAACATCCACCTGCCGTACCCGAGCGTCGGTGCGACCGAGCAGGTGCTGCTCACGGCTGTCCGCGCCGAGGGCGTCACGGAGCTGCGCAACGCCGCCATCGAGCCGGAGATCATGGACCTGATCGCCGTGCTGCAGAAGATGGGCGCCATCATCTCGTACGAGCCCAACCGGGTCATCGTGATCGAGGGTGTCGAGAAGCTGCGCGGCTACGACCACCGCTCGATCTTCGACCGCAACGAGGCAGCGTCCTGGGCATCCGCCGCACTCGCGACGGATGGCGAGATCTTCGTCGGCGGCGCCAAGCAGCAGGAGATGCTGACGTTCCTCAACGTCTTCCGCAAGGCCGGCGGCTGGTTCGACATCCAGGAAGACGGCATCCTGTTCCGTCGCGACGGTGAGATCAAGCCCGTCGTGATCGAGACCGACGTGCATCCGGGGTTCATGACCGACTGGCAGCAGCCGCTCGTCGTCGCCCTGACGCAGGCGCACGGCCGCTCCGTCGTGCACGAGACCGTGTACGAGAACCGGATGGGCTTCACGGAGGCTCTCGTCAAGATGGGCGCCGACATCGTCGTTCACCCTCGGGGACTGCAGGATGGCCCCCGGCGCGTTCCGCGTCGTGACCTCGAGCAGGCCGCGGTGATCACCGGCCCGACACCGCTGCACGGCGCCGACATCGTGGTGCCCGACCTCCGTGGCGGATACAGCCACATCATCGCGGCGCTGACCGCCACCGGCGAGTCGAAGGTGTCGGGCGTCGACATCCTCAGCCGCGGCTACGAGAAGTTCCTCGCCAAGCTCGACGCGCTCGGCGCCGACTTCGACGTCATCCGGTGACCCGGGTGGCGAGGCGGTCTGCGGAGACGACGCGGCCGAGCGTGTTCTGGCCGCTCGCGGCTCTGGTGATCCCGCCGGTCGCGTTGATCGCGAAGATCCGGGTGCGCGGCGCGGAGAAGCTCCCTCAGGAGGGTGCTTTCATCCTCGCGCCGAACCACTACTCGGAGTTCGATCCTCTCGTCGTGGCGGTGGCGGTCTGGCGGATCGGCCGTGCCCCCCGATTCATGGCAAAGGAGAGCCTGTTCAAGGTTCCCGTCCTCGGATGGTTCCTTCACCGCACCGGCATGATCCCGGTGGCCCGCACCTCGTCGGCCGCCTCCGCACGCCAGACGATGGTGCAGTCGCAGGAGCTTGTGGAGCACGGACGCGGCGTGATCGTGTACCCCGAGGGCACGCTCACGCGTGATCCTGACCTGTGGCCGATGCGCGGCAAGTCCGGAGCGGTCCGCCTGGCCCTGGCCGACGGCATCCCGCTGATCCCGATGGCGCAGTGGGGCACGCAGGCCATCATGGGTCGCTACCAGAAGGGACTCAGCCTGTGGCCGCTGCGCAAACCCGTCCAGGTGCTCGTGGGCGACCCCGTGGACGTCTCGGACCTGCGCGGGCGCGCCGGAGAGCCCGCGGCGCTCACTGAGGCGACCAGTCGTCTCATGAACGCGATCACCGCGCTTCTCGAGGAACTGCGTGACGAGAAGGCTCCCGCCGAACGGTGGAACCCCGCGAGCCATGGCCAGAAGGAGACCGGACGCCTTGACTCCTAAGAGAACCGTTCCCGCCGGACCGCGGGTCACGGTCATCGGCGCGGGGAGCTGGGGGACGACCTTCGGCAAGATCCTCGCCGACGGCGGCGCGCAGGTGACGATGTGGGCTCGTCGTGCCGAACTGGCGCAGGAGATCAATGAGGCCAAGCGCAACTCGCGCTACCTGCCGGGGATCAACCTGCCGCGGACCATGGCCGCAACCCATGAGCTCGCCACCTCGCTCGACGGCGTCGACCAGGTGTACCTCTCCGTGCCGAGCCAATCGCTGCGCGAGAATCTGAAGGCGTTGCGACCGCTGCTCGCCGACAGCGACGCGAAGATCATCAGCCTCATGAAGGGCGTCGAGCGCGGCACCGGATTGCGCATGAGTCAGGTGATCCAGCAGGAACTGCGGTGTGACCCCGATCGCATCGCTGTGGCATCCGGGCCGAACCTCGCGCTGGAGATCGCTCGCGAGCAGCCGACCGCCGCCGTGATCTCCTCGCGCAGCCAGGAGACCGCCGAGATCGTCGCGAGAGCGGCCCGCAACGGCTACTTCCGCACGTTCGTGAACACCGACGTGATCGGCACCGAGTTCGGCGGCGTGCTCAAGAACCTGATCGCCGTCGCGATCGGCATCGTCGACGGCGTCGGTTACGGAGAGAACACGAAAGCGTCGATCATCACGCGCGGACTCGTCGAGATGACGGACTTCGCCGTGGCGAACGGCGCACACCCTGAGACCCTGCAGGGTCTCGCCGGCCTCGGCGACCTGATCGCGACCTGCCAGTCGCCCCTGAGCCGCAACAACACGGCCGGACGCCTGCTGGGCCAGGGATACAGCTTCCAGGATGTCGTGAAGCAGATGCAGCAGACTGCGGAGGGCCTGGCGTCCGTCGCACCGATCCTGCAGCTCGCGCGCGAGGCCGAGGTCGACATGCCCATCGTCGAGCAGGTCAAGATGGTGCTCGACGGCAAGATGGATCCGCGCGACATCGCACCCCACCTGACGACGGACGACGACACCCCGCAGGGTGAGAGGACCAACCATGGACAAGCAGACGGTGGTGGTGCTCTTCGGCGGGCGCTCCAGCGAGCATTCGATCAGTTCCGCAACGGCGGGGGGCGTGCTGGGAGCGATTGATCGCGACCGCTACGCCGTGATCCCCGTGGGGATCACCCGTGAGGGCGCTTTCGTCCTGGAAGACGACGATCCTGCGAAGTTCCCGCTCGACGCCGCCCACCTGCCCGAGGTCGTCGACAACGGCACGCGCGTGCGGTGGCCGGAGCCGGGCGGCGACCGTACCCTCCGTGTCGTGCACCCCGATGGAAGGACCGAGGGTCTCGGCACGGTCGACGTCGTGCTGCCTCTGCTGCACGGCCTGCACGGTGAGGACGGAGCGATCCAGGGCTTCTTCGAGGTGATCGACATGCCGTACGCGGGCTGCGGCATCCTCGACTCGGCGGTCTCGCTCGACAAGCACTTCACGAAGGTCGCCCTCACTGCGGCGGGCATCTCGGTGTCTCCGGGGATCATGGTGCGTCGCGCGGAGTGGCACGCCGACTCCGAGGCCATCCGCGCGCGCGTGGAGAACCTCGGCCCCGTGGTGTTCGTGAAGCCGGCGAGTGCGGGTTCGAGCGTCGGCGTCTCTCGGGTCGACCACGGCGAGGGGCTGGATGCGGCGTTCGAGATCGCCTTCGCGGAGGACGAGAAGGTCTTGGTCGAGTCCCGCGTCGAGGGCCGCGAGATCGAGGTCGGAGTTCTCGCCGGACGCGATGGCGAGCGCGCGCGGGCCTCTCTGCCAGGCGAGGTCGTACTGACAACGCGTGATTTCTACGACTTCGAGGGCAAGTACCTGGGTGGTGACGGCGTCGAAATCGTCTGCCCGGCCGATGTCGACGATGAGCTCATCGGCGCGCTGCGCGACACGGCTGTCCGCGTGTTCGAAGCCGTCGACGGAAAGGGGCTCGCGCGGGTCGATTTCTTCGTCACCCCTGCGGGCGACCTCGTCGTCAACGAGCTGAACACGATGCCCGGCTTCACCCCCATTTCGATGTTCCCTAAGTGCTGGGTCGCCTCCGGTCTGAGCTACGGCGATCTCATCACCGAGCTCATCGAAACCGGTCTCAGCCGCTGATCGGGGTCCCCGCGGGTCAGCTCGCGGGGAACTCCACGCGGTCCGTGCACTTCGCCGTCGCGGGCGCGAGGCCGGACTGGATGCTGGTGGAGAGCGAGTCCACGATCGACTGGAAGTCGATCTGCTCGCCGCGTCGGATGTTCACCTCGACCGCGGGGTCGCGGCCGTAGGTGACGAGCCGCTGACGTTCCTTCTCCTGTTCGAGCACGAGCCAGTCGACGCCGCCCAGGGTGGTGCACACGAGGGCGGACGGAGCCGGCGGCTCGACTCCGCAGCGCAGCGCGATGGTGGTGGGCTCACCCCACGCGCCGGTGGCCTGGGCATCCGTCCACACGCGGTCAAAGCCCGCCACGTTGTCCGGGAGCAAGACGGAGACGGAGGCGCAGGCGGGGTTGTCCGCATCGTCGGCGGGCTCGAGGTGCACGGTCGTCGAGCATCCGGCGAGGGCTGCGGAGAGGATCACCGCGCCTGCGAGGGCAGCGAGGCGACGGGAACGAGGCATGCTTCCAGGCTACCTTTGACAGCATGCTCTCCCGACCCGACGACGATGATCCGCGCCTGGGCGATGTATCCGAGGGGCGGATCCTCCAGGCGATCCTGAGTCGCACCTCGCGGGCGGCGCACGCCCTCATCGGTCCCGGAGACGATGCGGCCGTGCTCGCGACGCCGTCGGGGTCGGTGGTGGCGACGACGGACACGCTGGTGCACGGCCCGGACTTCCGGCTCGCGTGGTCCACCGGCTACGACCTCGGATGGAAGGCCGCAGCCGTGAACCTCGCAGACGTCGCTGCCATGGGCGCGCGTCCGACGGCGCTGCTGGTGGCACTCGCCGTGCCGCGCGATCTCCGACTCTCCTTCGTGGAGCGGCTCGCCGACGGCTTCCGGGAGGCCTGTGACGCTCTGGCGCCTGGGTGCGGGTCATCGGCGGTGATCTCACCGTGTCCGATGTGCTGACGATCGCGGTCACGGCGCTCGGCGACCTCGAGGGGCGTGCTCCGGTCACCCGGTCGGGTGCGCGTCCGGGCGATGTCGTGGCGGTCGCGGGTGAGCTCGGTCTCGCGGCGCACGGGCTCGCGGTCCTGTTCGGGCGGTTCCGCGACGGTGACGTTCCGGTCCCCGTCGATGTCACGACATTGGCACCGGGGAGAGTGCGGCGCTGTCCGCACAGCTGCGGCCCTCTCCTCCGATCGGTCTCGGCGCGGTGGCTGCGATGGCCGGAGCGACCGCGATGATGGATATCTCTGACGGGCTCGCGCTCGATGCGCGGCGGATGGCGGCGGCATCCGAAGTCACGATCGCCCTCGACGGAGCGGTTCTGGGGGCCACGCCCGATCGTGCCCTGGCCGGCGGCGAGGATCATGCTCTGCTCGCGACGTTCGCTGAGGACGCGCTGCCGCCGGGGTTCCGCATGATCGGACGCGTGCGGCCTCGGGAGGAACACGACCTGCTCTGCGACGGCCGGCCGGTGGACGTCAGCGGCTGGGATCCCTACCGGGACTGGGACGCGGTCGGCGGCTGATCCTCGGCGGGTCGATCCGTTCGGCCGTCTTCGGCGGGCTCGGCCCACCATAGGGCGGTGTCGCCGTAGGTCTTCTCCCGGAACTGCTCCAGTCCCGCCGAGGCGAAGTCGGGGACTGTCGACCGTCGAGCTCGTTCGACGACGACGACGCCGTCCGCGGAGAGAAGCGGGGCGAGCGCGACGAGATCCGCGGTCATCGCCGCGTCGTCGAGATCGTAGGGCGGGTCGGTGAAGACGAGGTCGAACGGCCCCGATGCTCTCAGCAGGAAGGCGTGGACCGCGGTCTCGTGCACGCGCCCGGCCGGCAGGGCTCCGGCCTTCGCGACGACCGCGGCATTGCGTCGGACGACGGCTGCGGCCTGGCGCCCTCGCTCGACCAAGTCGACGCTCTTCGCCCCGCGGCTCAGGGCCTCGAGCCCGAGTGCCCCCGACCCGGCGTACAGGTCGAGCACTCTGGCTCCGGCGATCGCGCTCAGCGACTCGAGTGCGCCGAAGAGCGATTCGCGCACGCGGTCGCTCGTCGGTCGGGTGCCGGCACCGGGGACCTCGAGTCGTGCGCCCCGTGCGGCTCCTGCGATGATCCTCGTCACCCGTTCACGATACGACAGGACGGATGTCCGAGGTGTCGGTCCCTGTCCCTAGACTCGGAACATGTCGCTCACGCTCGATTCCTCGTTGGAGGACGCGCTCGGTGCGGCGTCCGCGAAGACGCTCGGGCGGGCATTCGGCATGCAGAGCGTCGGCGATCTGCTCTCCCATTACCCTCGCCGTTACGCCGATCCGGGCGAGCTCACGCCGATCAGGGATCTGCCGTTGGGTGAGACGGTGACCATCGTCGCCGAGGTGCTGTCGTCGAGCTTCCGTCGGATGCGCAACCGACCGGGTGCGATGGTCGACGTCGTGATCGGCGACGGCATCGGGCGCATGTCCCTGACCTTCTTCGCAAAGAACGTCGGCGCGGCGGAGTGGCGCTCGAAAGATCTGACGGTGGGCCGTCGCGGGGTGTTCTCCGGCAAGGTCGGCGAGTTCAACGGCGTCACGCAGTTCGCTCATCCGGAGTACGAGCTCTTCGACGACGAAGACGCGGCGCGGCGCAGTGCGGATGCGCGTGCGGCGGTGCCGATCCCGATCTACCCGGCCACGTCGACCATCCAGACCTGGCAGATCGCTCGGCTCATCGGACGAGTGCTCGACGACCTCGTCGAGGTTCCCGATCCATTGACGGGCGAGATCAGAGAACGGGACGAGCTGCTCACGGCGGGAGCGGCGCTCGAGTTGATCCACCGACCTCGCACCCGCAACGACATCGACCCTGCAGTGCGGACGTTGCGTATGCACGAGGCACTCACGCTGCAGACGGCTCTGCTCCAACAGCGTGATGCGGTTCGCGCGCTCTCCGCGACCTCGCGCCCTGCCGGGGCCGGTGGGCTCCTCGAGCGTTTCGACGCGGCGATGCCGTACACGCTCACGCCCGACCAGGAGACGGTGGGCGGCCAGATCGCCGAGGACCTCATCGGCGCGTGGCCGATGAACCGCCTGGTCCAGGGAGAAGTCGGGTCGGGCAAGACGCTCGTCGCGCTGCGCGCGATGCTGCAGGTCGCCGAGAGCGGCGGTCAGTCGGCGTTGATCGCTCCCACCGAGGTGCTGGCGGGGCAGCATCTGCGTTCGATCGCGAAGATGCTCGGCCCCGAGTTGGCGCCCCTGCTCATGCCGACGTTGCTCACGGGGCAGATGCCTGCTGCCGAGCGGCGCAAGGCTGCGCTGCGGGTCGCATCCGGTCAGGCGCTCATCGTCGTCGGCACCCACGCGCTGCTGGGGGAGAAGACGACGTTCGCAGACCTCGGCCTGGTCGTCGTCGACGAGCAGCATCGGTTCGGTGTCGAGCAACGTGAGGCGCTGCGGGCGAAGGGCTCCAGTCCGCATGCGCTGGTGCTCACGGCGACGCCGATCCCACGGACGGTGGCGATGACCGTGTTCGGCGATCTCGACACCTCGGTCATCCGTACGATGCCGGCCGGCCGCGCGGGGATCGAGTCCTTCGTCGCACCTCTTGCGGAACACCCGGGATGGTTCAACCGTGTCTGGGAGCGTGCGGCCGAAGAGATCGCGAAGGGGCGGCAGGTCTTCGCGGTGTGCGCCGCCATCGACACGACGAAGAAGACGGCGGAGGCGGGGGAGCAGGCCGCGCTCGCGCCCGAGGGGGGGCAATGGCCCCCGCTGGGGGTGGTGCAGCTCGACGAGGCATTGGCGACGCATCCCACTCTGGGAGGTGTCCGCCGCGCGGTGCTGCATGGGCGCATGCCGTCAGAGGAGAAGGACGCCGTCATGCAGGCTTTCGCGCGCGGCGACATCGACCTCCTTCTGGCGACGACGGTGATCGAAGTCGGCGTCGATGTCCCGAACGCCTCCACGATGATCGTGCTGGATGCGGATCGCTTCGGGGTCTCGCAGCTGCATCAGCTCCGCGGCAGAGTGGGGCGTGGCGGTGTCCCCGGTCTCTGCCTGCTCGTCACGGAGGCGGAGTCGGGTTCGCTCGCCCGCGACCGTGTCGACGCCGTCGCCGCGACACTCGACGGATTCGCCCTCGCCGAGGTCGACCTCGAACTGCGGGGAGAGGGCGATGTCCTGGGCGCTGCGCAAGCGGGCGTCCGCTCATCGTTGAAGCTCCTCCGGGTCGTGAAAGACGCGGGACTCATCACGCGGGCCCGCGAGATCGCCGAGACGATCCTGGCGCGCGACCCCGCGCTCGACGAGCACGCGGGCCTGCGTGAGGCCATCGCCCGCAGGGTGAGCGACGACGATCGGGCAGCTCTGGCGAAGAACTGACCCGTTCCTCGTGTGCCCTAGGCTGGTCGCATGAGCAGCAGGATCGCCGTCGTCCCGGGTTCCTTCGATCCGCCCACCCTGGGTCACCTCGATGTGATCCGCCGTGCGGCGGCCCTGTACGACGAGCTGCACGTGCTGGTCGTGCACAACCCGGGCAAAGAGGCCATGCTGCCGATCGCGCAGCGGTTGTCGCTCCTGGAGCGGTCGATCGCCGACGACGGCATGGCAGGGGAGATCGTGATCGGTTCCTGGAGCATGGGTCTGCTGGTCGACTACGCGCGCGATGTGGGTGCTGGCGTGCTCGTGAAAGGCATCCGGTCGCAGATCGATGTCGCCTACGAATCCCCGATGGCGATCGTCAACCGGCACCTCGCCGGCATCGAGACGGTGTTCCTCCTGCCCGATCCTTCGCACGCCATGGTCTCGAGCTCGCTCGTTCGCCAGGTCGCGTCCCTCGGCGGTGATGTGACGCCCTTCGTCCCGCCTGCCGTCGCGGACTTCCTCGACACCGGTGGTCGCGGTATCTGAGCCGGTTCCCTGAGTGTGCGGTCAGAGCGACCGTGGGTGCCGGCCGGTAGCATGGAACGGTGCGCTCTCGAATGAACGGTCCTTTCGTGCTCCCCGTCCGTGACATCGTCCGCCGACCGGGGGAGATGCGCGAACACGAGTTCTCCGTCGCCCTCAAAGAATCCTGGGGCGAGGGCATCGTCACGTTCGAAGCCGGTTCCGACATGGACCTGGATGTCCGTCTGGAGTCCGTCCACGAAGGCATCCTGGTGTCGGGAACAGCCGATGCGGAGTACGTCGGCGTGTGCGGCAGATGCCTGATCGACATCGCTCGGCCCGTCGAAGTCGAGTTCCAGGAGCTTTTCGCGTATCCTGGTGAGGAAGAAACTGACTTCGAGGTTCAAGACGACCACGTGGATCTTGAAACTCTGGTCAGGGATGCGGCTGTACTGGCCCTTCCTTTTCAGCCGGTGTGTCAGCCGGATTGCCCGGGTCTCGACCCGAAAACGGGTGAACGGCTGACCGTGAGCACCGGAACGGAGCAAGCCGCTCCCATCGATCCTCGGTGGAGTGCGCTCCAGAACATCACAGACCAAGACGGCACGGAAGAATCTCGTGCCGCCGAGAAAGAAGAGAGCTAGTCATGGCTGGTAACCCCCCGAAGCGCAAGGTTTCCCGTTCGAACACCCGCTCGCGCCGCGCGCAGTGGAAGGCGGCTCCGGTCGCCCTCGTGAAGACCATCGAGAACGGTCAGGTCGTCTACAGCCGCCCTCACCAGGCGAAGGTCGTCACCGACTCCCAGGGCACCGAGCTCTTCCTCGAGTACAAGGGCCGCAAGGTCGCCGACGTCTGAGTCGCGTACTGTGACGGAGGTCCCCGGGGGGACGAGACCTCTCCCAGAGAAGCTCCGCGTCGACATCGACGCGGAGCTTCTGGAGTTGGCTCTGACTCACCGGTCCTACGCGTACGAGCACGGCGGCATCCCGCACAACGAGCGCCTCGAGTTCCTCGGCGACTCCGTGCTCGGACAGGCCGTCACCGTGATGCTCTTCACGACGCATCCCGACCTCGACGAGGGGGAACTGGCGAAACGGCGCGCGAGTGTCGTGTCGACGGTCGCCCTCGCCGAGGTGGCCAGGGGTATCGATCTCGGCAGCCACCTGCTGCTCGGACGCGGTGAGGAGCAGACCGGCGGCCGTGACAAGGATTCGATCCTCGCCGACACGATGGAAGCCGTGATCGGCGCCACGTACCTCTCCGCCGGACCCGACGCGGCGACCGACCTCGTACTGCGATTGACGAAGCCCCTGCTCGCGGACCCGGAGCGCTACGGCGCGGCGATGGATCCGAAGACGAGCTTGCAGGAACTCGCTGCGCGAGTCGGCTCCACACCGCCCGAGTATTCCGTGGAGGCGAGCGGTCCCGACCACGACCGCCGGTTCACGGCGACCGTGGTGGTCGGAGATGTGCGCATGACGGGCACGGGCAGCAGCAAGAAGACCGCGGAGATGGCGGCGGCACTCAGCGCCTGGCGCACTCTCAGCGACCGTGCCTGAGCTCCCCGAGGTCGAGGTCGTCCGGGCCGGTCTGGCGCCGGCTGTCGTCGGATCGACGATCACGGCGGTCAGCGTGTTCGACGAGCGCGCGCTCACACGCCACGCCGCGGGGGCGGCGGACTTCGTCTCCCGGCTGGAAGGCCGTTCCTTCGCGGCGGCATCCCGTCGCGGGAAGTTCCTCTGGCTTCCGCTCGACGACGCGGAGTCGGCCCTGATCGCGCACCTCGGGATGAGCGGCCAGATGCTTCTGCGGGCCCCGGGCGCGGAGGCGGAGCGGCACGAGCGCGTGCGTATCGGGATCGAACATCCCAGCCACGGCGAACTCGCCGTCGTCTTCGCAGACCAGCGGACGTTCGGCTCTCTCGCGGTCGACGCCCTGGTCGAGGACGGGGACTCCCTCGTGCCGAGCCAGGTGCGTCATATCGCGCGGGATCCGTTGGACGACGCCTTCGACGATCGTGCCTTCCTGGCCTCTCTGTCGCGCCGCCGGAGTGCGATCAAGAGGGTGCTCCTCGACCAGGGCCTCGTGAGCGGGATCGGGAACATCTACGCCGACGAGTCGCTGTGGGCGGCGCGCATCCATCCGGAGACCTCCGCCGACAAGCTCTCGACCGTCTCTGCGAGCAGAGTGCTCGCAGAGGTCCGACTCGTTCTCACCAAGGCGCTGGCGGAGGGCGGCACCAGCTTCGACGCCCAGTATGTCAACGTCAACGGGCAGGCCGGCTACTTCGCGCACTCCCTGAACGCCTACGGTCGTGGCGGACAGCCGTGCCCGCGCTGCGGAACGCCGATCACGCGTGTCGCCTTCATGAACCGGTCGTCGCACTTCTGCCCGAGGTGCCAGCGGCGGCGCTGACCGTCGCACACCCTGCCACGCAGACCTGGCTCGCGACGGCGGACGAGTCCGCGGCCCTCCTGTGGGTCATGCCGTCCGGAACGCCCCATGCAGCAGCGGTCGCGTCGCCCAGGTGCTCGCCCACACCACGCCGACGCCGATCGCGACGATCAGGGCGATCGTGATCAGCGACGCGGGCGCCGTGATCAGCGCGAGTCCGACCAAGGGGAAGACCAGCACCGCGGCGACGAGCGCCGAACCGATCGCCGTGACCAGCAGAGGCGACATGATGGCGCGTCGACGGGCGTGGTCGACGGTTTCCAGCGGCATGCCCAGATGATGGAGGCTGCGGTGCAGTTCGCGCTGGTCGAGCACATCGGACGCCTGGTTGACCCCGACAGAGGCCGCCACCATGAGGAACGAGCCGATGAGGGTGATGATGAGGCCGGTGCGGATGTCTTGCGCGAGCGCGAAATCGGTCGACGATGCCTCAGGCCCCGTCATCACGTTCATCAGTGCGACGCCCGTCCCCGCGAACACGGCCATGAAGCTCGCCATGGCGATGCCGCCGACCTGACGCCAAGCCGCCTTGGGAGAGTCGAGGCCGATGCGGGCGGCGAGCAGGCGGTCCGGGCGCTCGGCACGCCGGAGCTGCCGTGACGCCGAGACCTTCAGCACCCACGGGCCGACCAGGTTGAGGACGGCCAGCACCGCACCGAACAGTGCGGCGACCACGACGATGGTGGTCACGAGGCCGCCGATCGAGGGGAACACCTTGATCAGGACGAAGGCGATGGCGACCGCTCCTGCGGCGAAGACCGCTCTGAGCCAATGCACCTTCGTGACGTCCGTGCGGGTGCGGACCCCCAGCGGAGAGATCACGACGCGACGCAGACCGACGACGGCACTCGTGGCGGACACCATGAGGACGCCGACGAACACCAGAGCGATCTGCAGCGGAGGCAGGAGGACGGCGGTGAATCCGAGGGGCTCGCCGCGGAACGGGATCAGGCCGATGAGGGGACTCATCGCGATGTGGGCGATCACCCCGACGAGTGCTCCGGCGGCGGCGACGAAGACGGACTCCGTCACGGTGGCGACGGTCACACCCGCGGGCGAGACGCCGAGCAGGCGGAGCGTCGAGAGGCGTTCGTCCCGACGTCGGGCAGACAACCGGGCTGCCGCTCCGCCGAGCGACATCAACGGGACCACCAGGAGGACGAGCGCGATGGCCGCGAGGGCCTGGTAGAGGGGGCATACTCGTCCGTCCAGCCCCAGAAGGACTGCGCTCCGCCGATGACGGTGAGCACCAGAGCCGTCACCACGCCGAATGCGACGACGGGCAGGGCGAGCACGCTGTTCTGACCGGGTGCCGGCCGGAGGAGCAGGGCCAGGACGTTGCGGTTCACGCGCTCACCGCCGCGGAGACGATGCGGCCGTCGCGCACCGCGATCGTGCGGGTGCAGCGACCAGCCACCTCAGGATCGTGGGTGACCACGACCAGCGTGCGTCCTTGACCAGTGGTCGACCACAGGAGGGCATCCATCACCTCGGCGGACGTCTGCGAATCGAGGGCGCCCGTGGGCTCGTCGGCGAAGACGAGCTCAGCTCCCGTAGCCTGTGCGCGTGCGATCGCGACGCGCTGTGCCTGGCCGCCGGACAGTTCCCCCATGCGACGGTCCTCCATGCCGCTGAGGCCGAGCGACGCCAGCCAGGATGCCGCGTGACCCATCGCGTCACGACGCGGGACCCCGTTGATCATCGAGGCGAGGGCGACATTCTCCACCGCGGTCAGCTCCGGGATGAGCAGACCCTGCTGGAAGACGAACCCGAATCGCTCTCGACGAAGCCGGGACCGCGCGGACTCGCCGAGCGCGGTGACCTCGATGGGTGCGCCTACGCCCGGACGGAACACGACGCTCCCCGCATCGGGCGAGGTGATTCCCGCGAGCACGTGCAGCAGTGTCGTCTTGCCGGATCCGGATGCGCCCATGATCGCCATCGAGTCCCCGCGGTGGATCGCGAGATCGACACCGGCGAGCGCACGGGTCGAGCCGAAGTTCTTGGTGAGGGCGTGGGCTTCGATCACGGGAATGTTCATGTTCCCAGCCTCGTCATCCCGCCTCGCCATGTCGTCGCTCCGGCGGATGACGATGCGGACCCGACATCATCCGCAGGAATGAGATCGGGTCCGCGCCTCCATCAGAGCTTCTTCTGCCATGCCCCGGCGTACGAGACAGGGACGAAGCCGACAGCCTCGTTGATGCTCAACATCGGGCGGTTCTCCTCGGCGTTGAATGTGGAGACCACGGTCGATCGTGGCATCAGCTCACGCCACCGGAGCAGATTCGCGCTCTTCACGATCATGCCCAGGCGGTGGCCGCGATGGTCTTTGCGCACCAGCGTGCCGAACTGATGCGTCACACCTGTGCGATCCGCAGCGATGAGCAGCTCGTTGTACGCGACCAGCTCGCCTGTCGGCACATGCTCCACGGCGACGACGGACACAGCCTGACCGGCGCCGAGGAGCCGCGCCTCTCGACGCACGACACGGTCGGCGTCCCAGCTCTCCTCAGCGAAGTCCATGTCTCCGCTCGGCGCGTCCGTCGACAGTCGTGCGAGCACGGCAGCGAAACCGTCTCGCCGTTCCGGCGGCGTCGGCATGTCCCACGTGACGACGCGGTACTCCGCACCCGCGAATGCGGTCGCCTCGGAAAGGGCGGCGCGGAGCGGAGCACTGTCTCCGCGCAGGTCGTACTCGCTGTTGCGCTCGACCTGCTCGAGGCTGAAGCCCGCAGCCTCGGCCAGATCGGAGAGGGGTGTCGCCGGAATGCGGCCCCAGCCTGTGCGGGGGACGAGCATCCGCTCCGACTCCTCGGGACGGTGCAGACTCCACAGTTGCAGGGTGCGGCGTCCTCGTGCGCCCGCTTCCGCCTCGGCACGCGCGAGAAGCGCTTCTTCGATGCCGCGCCCCCAGTTCTTCTCCGGGACGAGCATGTCGATCTCGGCGGCATGGGCTTCGGGTTCGAGCGCCAGGGAGAGCGTGATCATTCCGACGATCTCCGCGTCGATGCGCGCGACGAAGCCGAGGTCGAGCGAGTCGGTCTGATCCTGCCAGTCCGGCAGCATCTGCGCCGCATCCGGGGCGAGGTCGGGGAGGCCCACCTGCTCGTCGCAGACGCGGCGATTGAGTTCTCCGAACGCGAGGAACTCCGCGGCGTCCGGCGCGTGCAACGAGGCCGGAACGATGAGCGGCGTGATCGTCGGCGTGGTGTTCGTCTTCATGTCGGTTCCTTCGTTTCGCAGCGTGGGGCGGGGTGATCCCCGCACCCGCCAGGGGCGGGTGCGGGGAACTGTGCGGCGGTCATGACCGGCCTGCCGTCAGCGCATGCCGCGCTGCATGTCGTACGTGAGCATCGCGTACGACTCAGCAGCGGAGCGGTGACGCTGTTCGCCGAGGAGCAGGAGGTCGGCCGGATCGATGTACAGGCCGCGGCGCTGCCGCCGCGGACGCTGTGCCCTCTGGAACAGCCAGAGAGCGATCCGGAGGGAGAGACGGTCTGCGAACGACAGACGCCGCAACTCGTCGGGGCGAGGGATCTGGAGGACCTCACGGTCCTCGATATCGGGCGGGTGGGAGACGCTGCGGTGCAACGTGGTGTTCACGGTCGGTCCTTCGAGTGGTGGTGGAAAGGGGTGCGGAAGCACCGTGCATCGACGGCGGAGCGGTCGGGAACGGCGCGAGAAGAAGCTGCTCATGTCGAACCACGGGACGTGGTCTGCGAATGGCGGCGGAGACCTGAGATCCGGGATGCGGATCAGAGGGTGGGCGCGGAGGAACGGGGCCGGGAGGCCCACTACGGGCCTGGAATCTCGGTGCGTTGCTACGAGAGCGCGCTGGAGCGGACGCCGGCGGTTACCGAGAACGCGAAGCGCGGCGCGAAAGGCGCGGGCCCGGCGAGGCCAGTGGCCTGTGCGTTGAGCTGAGTGATCATCATCGGTAACCTCCTTTCGTGTGGCGATCCGGAGGCAACCGTAGCGAACCCGTTTGGACGACGTCAAGCACATTCCGCTCCCACGGCGTGTCGCGAGTCGCTGCGCGTTCGGTCCCTCCCCGCGCGGGATGACGGCTGTCGGCCGGGATTCCGATAGCGTAGCGGCGTGATTCTCCCCGGACGAGCGGTGCCCGCATGCATCTGAAGAGCCTGACGCTCAAAGGGTTCAAGTCGTTCGCGCAGCCGACGAGTTTCGTGTTCGAGCCCGGCGTCACCTGCATCGTCGGACCGAACGGATCCGGCAAGTCGAACGTCGTCGACGCCCTCGCCTGGGTCATGGGCGAGCAGGGAGCGAAGACGCTTCGTGGCGGCAAGATGGAGGATGTCATCTTCGCCGGAACATCCACGCGGGGTCCGCTGGGTCGTGCCGAGGTGCAGCTCACGATCGACAACGCCGACGGCGCGCTGCCGATCGAATTCGCGGAGGTGACGATCAGTCGCACGCTCTTCCGCAACGGGTCGAGCGAGTACGCGATCAACGGCGAGGGCTGCCGTCTGCTCGATGTGCAGGAGTTGCTCAGCGACTCCGGTCTCGGTCGCGAGATGCACGTGATCGTCGGTCAAGGACGACTCGACACCGTGCTGCAGGCGTCCCCGGAAGACCGGCGCGGCTTCATCGAGGAGGCCGCGGGAATCCTCAAGCATCGCCGGCGCAAGGAGAAGACCCTCCGCAAGCTCGACGCGATGGAGACGAATCTCACACGTCTCAGCGACCTGGCGGGGGAGATCCGGCGTCAGCTGAAGCCCCTCGGACGCCAGGCCGAGATCGCGCGTGAGGCCCAGACGATCGCGGCTGTCGTGCGTGATGCGAAGGCGCGCATCTTTGCCGACGACGTCGTCGCGCTCCGCACCGCACTCGCGGACCACACGCGAACCGAGCACGAACGCCATACCGAGCGACTTGTACTGTCCGATCAGGCGGAGACCGTCCGAGCGAGCATCGCGAGGCTCGAACAGGACCAGAACTCGGTCGCGGTCGACCAGGCACGCGGAGTGGCCTTCGGACTGGAGCAGGTTCAGGAGCGGATGCGAGGGCTCTACACCCTGGCGAATCAGCGTCTTGCGCTGCTCGGCTCGGAGGATGAAGATGCCGCGGTCACCGCCGTCACGGTGACGCAGAGCACGATCGACGAGGCGAAGGATGAGATCGACGTGATCTCGGCGGGGCTCGGCGATGCGCAGGATGCGGCGGCGGCGGCGAGTCGCGAGGTGGTGCACGCCCGTGCCGAACTCGACACTCTCGACGTCGACATCGCGGAGCAGAGTGCGCTGGTGTCGGAGTATGACATGCGGCTCTCGGCGCTGCGCGGCACTGCCGATGCCGCTGCTTCGGCTCTTGCCGCCGTCCGCGGAGCGGTGCTTCGCCAGGAGAACGCACTCGAAGCCGCGGATGCGCGCCGTCGCGAAGCTGCTGATGCCCTTGAAGCGATCGACGACGCCGAGGCGCCCGAGGGCACGGCGGTCGAGCATGCCGCGGCCTATGAGAGCGCGCAGCGCGCCGCGACGGCGGCGGAAGCCGAGCGAGAGACGCTGCGCGAGCGGTTGCACGCGGCGGAGCGCGAGGTGGACTCCCTGACGGCGAAGGCCGCGGCGTTGAGCAGCGCGCTGTCGTTGTCCGGCGGCGCGGCCGAGATCGTCGAGGCCGGTGGGAAGGGCGTGCGGGGCCTCGTGGGCGACGCCGTGCAGGTGCGTGCCGGGTACGAAGCGGCCATCGCCGCTGTCCTCGGGCCGCTTGCGGAGGGCGTCCTCATCGACACGGTGGACGATGCCTTCGCGCAGGCCTTCGAAGCGGCCGCTCACCGCAGGGGAGTGGTCGACTTCGTCGTGGCCGACGCCCGGCGGCCCGAATCCGTCACAACATCGGTACCGGGCGTCATCCCCGCGGTCGACACCGTGACGGCCCCCGACGGCGTGCTCGGCGTGCTGTCGCATGTGCTCATCGCGGACGATCTCGATGCGGCACGTGCCGCCCGCGCGGCCTTGATGCGGCGGGTGACACGGCGACGACGATCGTCACGGTGGGCGGCGATGTGGTCACCGCGCAGACCCTGCGCACGGGGTCGGGCGGTGAGCGTTCACGCCTCGAACTCGCGGCCGAGCGGGACGCGGCGACCGAGCGCCTCGCCGAGATCCAGATCGTGGTGGACTCGTTGCGCGAAGCCCGGGAGGATGCGAACGAAGCGGTCGAGACGACGCGGCGTCAGGCGAAGGACGCACTGCGTGCTCTCCGTGAGCACGACGCCGCTCTCGCGACCCACGCGGAGCAGGTGAACCGGGTCACGGTCCGTCACGAGGCTGCCGTCGCGGAATGCGAGCGGCTCGAGACCGGACTCACGCAAGCCCAGGCCGCTGTGGCGGAGGCGGAGGCGAAAGCGGAGGGTGCCAAGGCCGCGCTGGACGACGCGGTCGCGGCGCCTCGACCGGTTCTCGATGCGTCCGCGCGCGACGGCTTGCTGGAGGCGCTGGAGCTCGCACGTGAGGGTGAGGTACGAGCACGACTGGAGGTCGAGACGCTGCGCGAGCGTGTCCGCGCTGCGCAGGCGCGCGTCGTGAGCCTGGAGCGCCAGAGGGAACACGAACGCGACGCGGCGGCGGAGGCGGCCCGACGTGCGGTGATCCGTCGAGCACAGCGGGAAGCGGCATCGGGCGTCACAGAAGAGCTTCCCCGAATCCTCGACTCGCTCGACCGATCGGTCACCGAAGCGCGCGTCGTCCTCGCCGAGGCCGAGGCGGCACGGTCCGCCCAGAACGAGGAGCTCGTCGCGCTCCGCGCCCAGGAGACGTCCCTGCGCGAGCGTCTGGCCGGCCTGACGGAGAGCGTGCATGGACTCGAACTGCAGATCCACGAGAAGAAGCTGCATCTGAGCAGCCTGCTGGAGCGAGTCTCGTCCGAGCTTTCGCTGGACGAAGATATTCTTGTCGCGGAATATGGCCCCGATCAGCTGGTTCCGCGTGATCCGGGTATCGAGCCCGCGGACGGCGAGCTGCTCGACGACACCGCCATCCCGTTCGATCGACGCATCCAGCAGCGCCGACTCGCCGAAGCGGAGCGCAAGCTCGCTCAGCTCGGGCGAGTGAACCCGCTGGCCCTCGAGGAGTTCGCCGCGCTCGAGCAGCGCCACGCGTTCCTCACCGAACAGCTCGCGGATCTCACACAGACCCGCCAAGACCTCCTGACGATCATCGCCGACCTCGACGAGCGGATGCAGACCATCTTCGCGAGCGCCTTCGAAGACACGAAGGAGGCCTTCGGTCAGGTCTTCCCTCTGCTGTTCCCCGGGGGCACGGGGAGCATCTCGCTCACCGATCCCGAGAACATGCTCACGACCGGCATCGAGGTGTCGGTGCGTCCGGTCGGGAAGAAGATCGAGCGGCTCTCGCTCCTCTCCGGTGGCGAACGTTCGCTCGCGGCGGTCGCGCTGCTCGTCGCGATCTTCAAGGCGCGCCCGAGCCCGTTCTACATCCTCGACGAGGTCGAGGCGGCACTCGACGACGCGAACCTCGGCCGACTGCTCACGGTCTTCGAGCAGCTCCGGGAGAGCTCGCAGCTGCTGATCATCACGCATCAGAAGCGCACGATGGAGATCGCCGATGCCCTCTACGGCGTCTCCATGCGGCAGGACGGCGTGTCCGCGGTCGTGGGTCAGCGGGTGGGTGACCGGGCCGCATCGGCGGTGTGATCTCGGTCGGCGCGCGGGCGGACGATCGTCCGTGCTACCCGTAGGCTGGAGGGATGGCGGAGAAGTCCTGGTCTCTTGGTCGCGCATTGCGCGGCATGTTCGTCAAGCCCACGATCGATGAGACGACATGGGAGGACCTCGAGACCGCGCTCATCACGGCGGACTTCGGCCCTGACATCAGCGAGCGCGTCGTCGACGAGCTCCGCGCGAAGGTCGATCGCTACCGCACAACGGACCCGAAAGATCTGCAGCGCATGCTGCGGGAGACGCTCGAAGAGCACTTCGCCAAGTTCGACACGACCCTGAAGCTCACCGAGCGGCCCGCCGTGGTCCTGGTGGTGGGCGTCAACGGCGTCGGCAAGACCACGACCATCGGCAAGTTCACGAAATTCCTGCGCGGCTATCAGCGCAGCGTCGTGGTGGGAGCCGCCGACACGTTCCGCGCCGCAGCAGTCGATCAGCTCGCCACCTGGGCGCAGCGCGGGGGAGCAGCGATCGTCCGCCCGCAACAGGAGGGGCAGGATCCCGCATCCGTCGCCTTCCAGACGGTCGAGTACGCGAAGCGCGAAGGCATCGAGATCGCGATCATCGACACCGCGGGGCGCCTGCACACCAAGGGCGGTCTCATGGACGAGCTCTCCAAGGTGCGGCGCGTGATCGAGAAGCAGGCGCCGATCAGCGAGGTGCTCCTGGTCCTCGACGCCACGACGGGCCAGAACGGCGTGATGCAGGCCGAGGCGTTCCTGGAGCACGCTGGAGTGACGGGGCTGGTCCTCACGAAGCTCGACGGCTCGGCGAAAGGCGGGTTCGTGCTGGCCGTCCAGGAACGCACGGGCATCCCCGTCAAGCTGCTCGGCCAGGGCGAGGGTATCGACGATCTCACCGGATTCACGCCTCATGTGTTCGTCCAGTCGCTGGTCGGTTGAGGACAGGACTACCGCCGTGAGCACCGGGCTGGTTTCATAGCGTTATGGCGATCGAACACGACTACTTCGGACTCCTGTCCTCGGGCCCCGACGGCTCGATCTTCTGGTCGGAGACCGTCGAGCTCGGCGACCAGAGCGTCACCGTCGATCTGACCGCCCCGGACCAGGATGATGTGTCCGCGGACGCCCTCGACATCGCCGCCGGGCTCATCGCCGGATTGGAGAACGTCGACGGAACAGCCCGTCGAGGAATGCTCGCCGAGGTCGACGACCGCACCAGCGAAGTCACCGAGTACATCCTGCAACAGCAGGAAGCGTACGGCGACGATCTCGCTGATGTGCTCGTGGACGTGTCAGGCGATGCGGCCGTCGACATCATCCGGTCGCTCCGGCTCATGAGCATGACGATCCTGGCGGACGAGCACGGCGGGTCCGAGCCGTTCGCCGTCCTCGAGTACGCGCTCGACGACAGCTCGACCGACGATGTGCTCCTGGTCAACCTCGGCTCCGACGGCACCGTTCAGTCGGTGATGAGCGCCGACTGACTCGAGCCCGATCAGACCGCCTGCGCGAAGCCGAGGTCTGCGCTCTCGGCGATGTGGGCGAGATGGTCGGGGATCACTCGTCCCTTCGAGACCATGGACTGCGCCCAGAGGCGTCCAGCACGGTACGAGGAACGGACCAGGGGTCCGGCGAGGACTCCGAGGAAGCCGATGCGCTCCGCTTCCTCCTTGAACTCCACGAACTCCGCGGGCTTCACCCATCGGGAGACCGGATGGTGACGCGGGGTGGGACGCAGGTACTGCGTGATGGTGATGATGTCGCACCCGGCGTCGTGCAGGTCGTTCAGCGCCTGGACGACCTCCTCCGGCTCCTCGCCCATGCCGAGGATGAGGTTCGACTTGGTGATCAGCCCCGCGTTCCGTGCCTGAGTCAGCACGTCCAAGGACCGCTCGTACCGGAATGCGGGACGAATGCGCTTGAAGATCCGGGGGACGGTCTCGACGTTGTGCGCGAACACCTCGGGGCGCGCATCGAAGATCTGCCCGAGGAAACCCGGATCCGCGTTGTGCTCGTTCGCCAGCAGCTCGACGCCCGTGTTCGGGTTGAGTTCGTGGATCTTCCGCACGGTCTCGGCGTTGAGCCACGCTCCCGTGTCGGGCAGGTCGTCTCTGGCCACGCTCGTCACGGTCGCGTAGCGGAGGTTCATTCGCGCGACGCTCTCGGCGACGCGGCGAGGCTCGTCGGTGTCGTAGGCGTCGGGCTTGCCGGTGTCGATCTGGCAGAAGTCGCAGCGTCGCGTGCACTGCGAGCCGCCGATGAGGAACGTGGCCTCCCTGTCCTCCCAGCACTCGTAGATGTTCGGGCAGCCGGCTTCCTGGCACACCGTGTGGAGGTCTTCGCTCTTCACGAGCGAATGCAGCGCGGTGTACTCGGGGCCCATCTTCGCCTTGGTCTTGATCCACTCCGGCTTGCGCTCGATCGGGGTCTCGGCGTTGCGGATCTCGAGCCGGAGCAGCTTGCGGCCTTCGGGTGCGGCGGTCATGCGTGTGCTCCTGACAGTTCGGGGGTGGCGTATTCGGCGAGGAAGGCGTCTTTCACGGCGTCGACGACATCGAGGGGCGCGATCGCGGTCCCCGATGCCTCGCTCACGGTCGTCACGCCGGCGTCGGTGATGCCACAGGGGATGATGCCGCGGAATCCGGCCAACGAGTTGTCGCAGTTGATCGCGAATCCGTGCATCGTCACGCCCTGCTGCACCCGCACGCCGATCGCCGCCACCTTGTCCTCGGACAGAGGCCGGCGTACCCAGACGCCGCTCCGTCCGTCGACCTGGTACCCCTCGACACCGAAGGGGCGCAGCACATCGATCAGGAGCCGTTCCAGTCGACGCACGTGCGCGACGACGTCGATCGGTTCGACCAGCCGGACGATCGGGTATCCCACGAGCTGACCCGGTCCGTGCCAGGTGATCTTGCCGCCGCGGTCGACGTCGATCACCGGTGTGCCGTCCTGCGGGCGTTCCTGTGGTTCGGTCCGTTTGCCCGCGGTGTACACCGCTTCGTGTTCGAGCAGGATGAGAGTGTCCGCCCTCGTTCTCTGGACCACCTCGGAGTGGATGCGGCGCTGGAGATCCCACCCGTCGAGGTAGGGGACGGGCGTCGGTGCGAATCCGGGGGTGAGGATCTCGAGCGTCACGGTGCCACCTTCGTCGTGTAAATGGACTGAGGTCAACAATACCCCTCCTGTCGGCCATGGGCATGTGCGACCCTTGCCTCCGGGTAACGTGTGGGCATGAGTTCCACCGGTCGGGCCGGACGCCCGAAGGCGTCATCGCGGGAGACGCTCGCCGAAGCGGCGTGCGAACTCTTCCTCGAGCGCGGGTACGACGCCACCTCTGTCGCCGACATCACGCAGCGTGCCGGCGTGAGCAGGTCGAGCTTCTTCAACTACTTCTCGTCGAAGAGCGACGTGCTCTGGTCGGGCGTCGACGAGCGGATCGGCCTCGCCACCCGCTCTCTCGAACTCCTCGGACGGACGGCGACGGGCGCGGCGGTCCGCGACATCCTGTTGCTCGTCGTACGCGATTTCGCCCCTGATCCCCTCGCGCTGGCGCTGCGCAATGCCGCAGCGATGGGGTTGGAGGACGAACTGGTCCGCGACACGGGACTGCGCCTCGCGCGCCTCTCCCAGGCCCCTGCGGGCATCGAGATCATCCGCGCTGACATCCTCGGAGCAGCCCACGCCGCGGCCGTGTTGTCGGCACTTCGGGTCTGGGCAGAGCAGGGCGCAGGTCTCGGTACACCGGAGGTCGTCTTGAAGGACGCACTCGGGGCGATTCACGATCTGCCCTGGTCCGACTGAACCGTCGCGGACGAATCGCGGCATGCCGGACAGGTCATGAGTGAACCCACCCCCGAGGAGGAACTCATGATCCAGGATCCGTTGGACGACCGGCTGGACGCATCGCGACCGCCATCCATGGCGATCGACGCCGCACAAGTGCGCACGATGATGAACGACGCGCGAACGATCGTGTTCCCGCGTCGAACGCCGCGCAGGGCAGCGGTGCTCAGCGGCGCGGTGGCGCTCCTGCTGCTCGGCGGGGCGGGCGTGGCGACCGCATCGTCGGACTGGCTCTGGGGTGCGGGCTTGGAGAACCCCGATCGCAGCTACACCTACACGTCACCCACGTGGGGTCAGTGCGAGATCCGCTACAGCGGCTGGAACACGCACAATCCGCTGATCCAGGCCGAGGTCGATCGGATCATCGACGACTGGTTCGCCACCGTCGACGTCGAGGCAGCAGCGGAACCGTATGTCGCGACGTACCTCGCACAGATCGAGGCGGACCAGCGTGCGCAGCACGAGGACGCGGACCCGAGACGCCCCGATCTGAATGCGTGGCTGGCTCATGATCAAGCACTCGCGATGGCACTCGGCGACGAACTGAAGGCTCACGGGATCGACAGCGGTCGCGGCGATCTGGAAGGGACGGAGTCGCACAGCCAACTTCATTGCGAGGGGGAGGACTGGGGCGGCGAAGGTGGTACTCCGTGACGCGGCACCCTGCGGACGAGGCGCTTATCGCTGCGTTCGAGGCGAACGCGGCAGACCTGCTCGCGTATCTCTCGCGTCGAGTGGGCCCGGACGACGCGGCGGACCTCCTCGGCGAGACGATGGTCGTCGCGTGGCGACGCGTGCGCCGACTGCCGGACGAGCCGGAGCGCGCACGGATGTGGCTGTTCGGCGTCGCGCGAGGCACACTGCTCAACCATGCTCGCGGAGAACGCCGGCGCTGGGCGCTGGCCGATCGCCTGCGTTCTCACGCCGACGACGTGCTCTCTTCGGCGCCGGCGGACGCGGGCGCGGATGTCAGGGACGCGATCGCGCGCCTCGACCCCGACCTCGCCGAACTCGTCCGCCTCGTGCACTGGGACGGCTTCTCGTTGACCGACGCGGCGGAGCTTCTGAGCGTGCCGGCATCCACGGCGCGGGGTCGCTACCAGCGGGCGAAGGCCGAGCTCCGTGCCGCGCTGAGCATGGAGGCTCCGCTCGCGTAGAATCGACAGCACCATGGCTACCTTTGGCACGCTCTCCGATCGGCTGACCGACACCTTCCGCAACCTGCGCACGAAGGGAAAGCTCACCGCGGCCGACGTCGACGGCACCGTGCGCGAGATCCGCCGCGCGCTGCTCGACGCCGACGTCGCGCTCGTCGTCGTCAAGGAGTTCACCGCCAAGGTGCGCGAGCGGGCGCTCGGCGACGAGGTCAACAAGGCGCTGAACCCGGCGCAGCAGGTCGTGCAGATCGTCAACGAGGAACTCGTGCAGATCCTCGGCGGAGAGCAGCGTCGTCTGCAGTTCGCGAAGACCGCCCCGACCGTCATCATGCTCGCCGGCCTTCAGGGCTCGGGTAAGACCACCTTCGCCGGCAAGCTGGCGAGGCAGCTCGAGGGGAGGGTCACACGCCGCTCCTCGTCGCCGCCGACCTCCAGCGTCCGAACGCCGTCAACCAGCTGCAGGTCGTCGCCGAGCAGGCCGGGGCGACGGTGTTCGCTCCGGAGCCTGGCAACGGCGTCGGGGACCCCGTCAAGGTGTCTCGCGACGGAGTCGAGTATGCCCGTCGCCAACAGCACGACGTGGTGATCATCGACACCGCAGGCCGCCTGGGTGTGGATGCCGAGCTCATGAAGCAGGCCGCAGACATCCGCAAGGCGGTGAACCCCGACGAGGTGCTGTTCGTCATCGACGCGATGATCGGACAGGATGCCGTGAACACGGCGAAGGCCTTCCAGGAGGGGGTCGACTTCACGGGTGTGGTGCTCTCGAAGCTCGACGGCGATGCCCGCGGCGGTGCGGCGCTGTCCGTGGCCTCCGTCACAGGGCGCCCGATCATCTTCGCCTCGACGGGTGAGCGTCTCGAGGATCTCGAGCCGTTCCACCCCGACCGCATGGCGAGTCGCATCCTCGACCTCGGTGACATCCTGACCCTCATCGAGCAGGCTCAGCAGGCCTTCGATGAGGAAGAGGCCATGAAGATGGCCGAGAAGCTCGCCACGGAGGCGTTCACGCTCGAAGACTTCCTCGACCAGCTTCAGCAGATGAAGAAGATGGGCTCGATGAAGAAGATGCTCGGGATGCTCCCGGGCATGGGGCAGATGAAGCAGCAGCTCGACGACTTCGACGAGCGTGAGATCGATCGCACCGAGGCCATCATCCGGTCGATGACGCCGGGGGAGCGGCGCAACCCGAAGGTGCTCAACGGATCGCGGCGCCTTCGTATCGCCCGCGGCTCCGGCATGACCGTGACCGACGTCAATCAGCTCGTGCAGCGTTTCGAGCAGGCCGCGAAGATGATGAAGACGGTCGCGCGCGGAGGAACGCCGAACATCCCTGGTATGGGACCGGTGCCCGGAATGGGGCGTCCCGGCGCATCGTCCAAGCGGGGCAAGAAGGGGAAGTCCTCGGGCGGCTCCCGTTCGGGTAACCCGGCAAAGCGCGCAGCCGAGAACGCCGGCGTCGCGGCGACCTCCACTCCGACCGGCTCGGGATTCGGTCTCGGGGGCGGCGGTGCTCAGGCTCCCAGTGAAGCGGACCTCGCAGAGATCCAGAAGCTCTTCGGCAAGGGCTGAGCGCTCCTCACGGCAGTGCTGATGTCGTCGCCGTCACCGGCGCGCGACCCTCTCCGTGGCGCGCCAGGGGTGGACGGGCGATGAGCTGACCGGCGGTCAGCGCACCGATCGCGAGGACGATCCCGATCGCCTGGATCACGGTGAACCTCTCTCCGGCGACCAGGACTCCCAGAGTGGTGGCCACGAGCGGGGAGAGCAGCGCGAGCAGGCCGGGCGCGATCACCGGAAGCTGCTGGATGCCCCGGAACCAGAGCGTGTAGGCGATGATTCCGCCGACGGTGCCGAGCCACAGATAGCCGAGCGCGGCGCCCGCATCGATCGCGGACGGCACGCCTTCGAGCGTCAAGGTCAGGGGGAGCAGCAGGAGCCCGCCGGCGCTCAGCTGCCACCCCGCGTAGGTGACGGGCCCGACATCACTGGGTCGGCCCCAGCGCTTGGTGAGGATCATGCCCACTCCTGTCGCGGTGACCCCGCAGAGGGCGGCGAGCACGCCCCAGAGGTCGAGGTGTGCCGACGGCCCCACGACGACGAGTGCGACCCCACCGGCGCCGACGACGGCCGCCGCCGCGGCGAGGGGCCGGATCCGTTCGCGCAGGACGAGCGCTCCGAGGACCAGGACGATGAGCGGTTGCACCCCCGCGACCGCGGCCGCCACACCGCCGGGAAGTCGTTCGGCAGCCAGGAAGAGCAGGGGAAGAACGCGCCGATGTTGAGCGCCCCGAGCGCGAAGGATTTCGCCCACCAGGTGCCGCGCGGTAGCCGACGTGTGAGGAGGACCGCGACCAGACCGGCCGGCAGCGACCGGAGGAGGCTGGCGAAGAGGGGATGCCCCGGAGGGAGAAGTTCGGTGGTGACGAGATAGGTGGTGCCCCAGGCGAGAGGAGCGAGGGCGGTGGTCAGCACCAGAAGCGGACGGTTCATGGTCTCAGCATGGGCGCGCTCGAAGTATGAGTCCAACGCATGGTTGTCATCTCATTCATGACGCGTCATCATGAATTGATGGACCTGCAACAGCTCCGCTACGTCGTCGAGGTGGCCGAGACCGGGAGCTTCACTCGGGCGGCAGCACGATGCTTCGTCACCCAGTCGGCATTGAGCCATCAGATCGCGGCTCTCGAACGCGAGTTGGGTCAGCGTCTGTTCGTGCGCTCGAGTCGAAGCGTTCGTCTGAGCGAGGCGGGGACGGCATTCGCGGAGCACGCGCGCGCGGCGCTTCGCGCGGCGGAGCGGGCGAAAGAGGCCTCGGCCGCAGCAGAGGGCCTCGTGATGGGCACGCTGCGGATGGGGGTCATCCCGACGGTGACGGCCATCGACATTCCCGCTGTGCTCGCGGCCTTCCGCGCGGCCCATCCACACGCCCGGGTCGAACTGCAGGCAGGGAACAGCGATGTTCTGGCTGCTGCGCTCCGTCATGGCGATCTCGACGTCGCGCTGCTCGGTCTCCGCGAGGGCGTGGAACCTTCCGGAGTGGCGTGGCGCGCATTGGCTCGCACCCCGCTCGTGGCGGTGCTCCCACGGGACCACCCACTGGCGGAACGGGGCACCGTCGACCTCGTGGACCTCGCGGGGCTGTCGTTCGCAGACTTTCCCGCCGCCACCTCCGGTCGGGCCCAGAGCGATGCCGCCTTCGCCTCGGCGGGTCTGACGAGGGATGTGGCTTTCGAGGCGGACTCCGCGATGCTGATCCTCGGGTTGGTCGCCGCCGGGTTGGCGGTGACGTTGCTGGCTCCGGGAACAGTCGCGCGCTCCGGAGTCGACGTGGCGACCGCGGACGTTCGCGACGGGCCCGTGCGCGTGGAGTACCTCGCGTGGGATGCCGCAGCGCCCCGGAGTGTCGCGAGGGCGTTCCTTCCGTTCGCTGATGCTGTCGGGTCAGAGAATGCGGAAGCGGGTCCCGAGACGAACTCCGGACCCGCTTCCGAGTGACCTCAGATCACTTGACGTCGTCGTCGACCCAGTCCATCGACTTGGTGACGGCCTTACGCCACAGGCGCAGCTGACGGTCGCGTTCGGCCTCGTCCATCGACGGCTCCCAGCGCTTGTCCTCCTGCCAGTTGGCGGAGAGGTCGTCGAGCCCGTTCCAGAACCCGACGGCGAGCCCGGCGGCGTAGGCGGCTCCGAGTGCGGTGGTCTCGGCGACGACCGGTCGCACCACTGGCACGCCCAGCACATCCGCCTGGAACTGCATGAGCGCATCGTTGGCGACCATACCGCCGTCGACCTTGAGCTCGGTGAGATCCACCCCGGCATCCGCGTTCACCGCATCCAGCACATCACGTGTCTGGAACGCGACGGCCTCCAAGGCTGCGCGCGCGATGTGGTTCTTGTTCGCATAACGCGTGAGACCCACGATGGCTCCGCGGGCGTCCGGGCGCCAGTACGGTGCGAACAGGCCGGAGAACGCGGGAACGATGTACACGCCGCCGTTGTCTTCGACCTGCTCGGCCAGCTTCTCGACCTCGGGGGCCGAGGAGATGATGCCGAGCTGATCACGCAGCCACTGGATGAGCGATCCGGTGACGGCGATCGATCCCTCCAGGGCGTAGTGCGTCGGACCGTCGCCGAGCTTGTAGCCGACGGTGGTGAGCAGCCCGTTCTTCGAGTGCACGACCTCTTCACCGGTGTTGAAGATCAGGAAGCAGCCCGTGCCGTAGGTGTTCTTGCTCTCTCCGGTCTGGAAGGCGGCCTGGCCGAACGTGGCAGCCTGCTGGTCGCCCAGGATGCCGGCGATCGGCGTCTCACGGAGGAGAGACGAGCTCTCGGCCGTGCCGTAGACCTCCGAAGAGGAACGGATCTCGGGCATCATCGAACGCGGGACGCCGAATGCCTCGAGGATGTCGTCGCGCCATTCGAGCGTCTCGAGGTCCATGAACATGGTCCGAGAGGCGTTCGTGACGTCGGTCGCATGCACGCCGCCGTCGGCCCCACCCGTCAGGTTCCACAGCACCCAGCAGTCGGTCGTGCCGAAGAGCAGGTCTCCCGCCTCCGCCTTCTCGCGCGCGCCCTCGACGTTCTCGAGGATCCACGCGATCTTGGTCCCCGAGAAGTAGGTCGCCAGCGGCAGCCCGACGATCGGCTTGAAGCGCTCGACCCCGCCATCGGCCGCGAGACGGTCCACGATCTCCTGCGTGCGCGTGTCCTGCCACACGATCGCGTTGTAGACGGGCTTGCCCGTCTTCTTGTCCCAGACGACGGCGGTCTCACGCTGGTTCGTGATGCCGACGGCGGCGATGTCGTGCCGGGTCAGGTCGGCACGGCCGAGAGCGAGGCCGATGACCTCTTGGACGTTCCGCCAGATCTCCGCCGCGTCATGCTCGACCCAGCCGGCCTTCGGAAGGATCTGCTCGTGCTCCTTCTGACCGGTCGCGACGATGCTGCCCTTCTTGTCGAAGATGATCGCGCGACTCGACGTCGTTCCCTGGTCGATCGCGATGATGTAGTCAGCCACTTGTGCTCTCCTTTGATTCCAGTGTGGACGGGATGTGCGTCAGCCGGCGAGGCCGAGCAGTACGGGTGCGGCGAGTGCAGCGATCACTCCACCGATGAGCGGGCCGACGACGGGAACCCACGAGTAGGACCAGTCGCTCGCGCCCTTGCCCTTGATCGGCAGGATCGCATGCGCGATGCGCGGTCCGAGGTCACGGGCGGGGTTGATGGCGTACCCGGTCGGTCCACCGAGGGACGCGCCGATGGCCACCACGAGGAGGGCAACCGGGAGCGCGGTGAGCGGTCCGAGGCCCCCAGGCGTGCCGACCTCGATGTCGCCGTAGTCGGCGAAGGCGAAGATGACGAACACGAGGACGAACGTTCCGATGATCTCCGTGACGAGGTTCCAGCCGTAGGAGCGGATGGCCGGGCCGGTCGAGAAGACGCCGAGCTTGTTCGCCGCCTCCGGCTCTTCATCGAAGTGCTGCTTGTAGGCCAGCCACACCACGATGGCGCCGAGGACGGCTCCCACGAGCTCTGCGGCGGTGGCCGTCAGGAACATCACGAAACTGATCTTGCCGGCGACCAGGAGGCCGATGCCGACAGCGGGGTTGAGGATGGCGCCGGAGTAGGCGGAGACGAGCACACCGGCGAAGACCGCCAGACCCCATCCCCAGTTGACCATCAGGAAGCCGCCGCCGAAGCCCTTGTTCTTCGCGAGAGCGACGTTGGCGACGACACCACATCCGAGCAGGACGAGCATCGCGGTGCCCACCAGTTCGGAGAGGAAGTAGAGACCGAGATTCACATCAGCCATGTCTTCTTTGACCTTTCTTGTGTGTCGGGGCCCCTCTGCCCCGACACGTTATGGGGGTGCGCCGCAAGGAGGGCGGCAGTCCGAGACCCCGTCAGCCGCGCGTGCGGGACGGGATATCGAGTCCGTGTCGTTCGTTCAACAGCTGCCGGGTCTGCTCGAGCTCCGCGTCGTGGCGAGACCTGTCCCAGCCGAGGAGCGGGGCGACCGCGTCAGCGATCTCGTCGAGGACCTCGGCGTCGGCGCCGCCGGTGAAGGCGATGCTGGTGCGACGGAGGACGATGTCCTCGAGCCGGGTCACCATCTCGTTGTGAACCATCCACTCGAGTTCCCTGGTCGACAGGTCGCCGTTGGCGAGGGGGGCATCCGCGCCCTGCTCCACGTACTCCCACACCTGCGCGGCGCGGGTGCCGTACCGCGCGAGCAACTGGTCGGCACGCTCTCCGGCGCCGGAGAGGTTCTCCTGGATCCAGATGCGTCGGGCCTTCTCCGTCCGGGGGAAGTCGCGGCCTCCTCCGATCGCGCGGCCGACGGTCGAGACGGTCCTCGTGCGGTCGATCAGTCCGAGCACGATGTCCGACAGGGACTCGCCGAGCGCGCGGAACGTCGTCCACTTGCCGCCGACAAGGCTCACCAGCGGCACGGCGCCCTTCTCGTCGACCTCGATGCGATAGTCGCGCGACACGAATCCGGGTGCGGTGTCCTCGTGACGCGGCAACGGCCGGATCCCCGAGAACTTGTACACGATCTGGTCGCGCGCGACGTCGATGGTCGGGAACACATGGTGGATCAGGTCGAAGAAGTAGTCGACCTCCTCCTCGGTGCACACCGGGACCTCGCGGGGATCGGCGTCGATGTCGGTCGTGCCGACGAGGACGCGACCCTTGAGGGGATAGATCAGGACGATCCGACCGTCGGAGTGCTCGAAGAAGATCTCTCGACCGCGCGTCGCCTCGAGCAGCTCAGGGTGGTCGAGCACGATGTGGGATCCCTTGGTGCCGCCCATGAAGCGGGTGTCGGCGCCCAACGCGTCGTTCGTCAGGTCGGTCCAGGGGCCGGAGGCGTTCACGACCACGGCGGCGCGCAGCGAGAACTCGGTGCCGCTCTCGCGATCGCGCAGGACGATCTCGTCACCCTCACGGGCGATCGCCTCGACGTAGTTGAGTGCCTGCGCTCCGGGATGCGCGCCACGGCCGTCCTGAAGGACATCGAGGGCGAGCCGCTCGGGGTCGTGCATCGATGCGTCGTAGTAGGTCGCCGTGTACTTGATCTTCGGGTCGAGTGAGGGAAGCTCGGCGAGCGACTTCTTGCGACCGAGGAAGCGGTGCCGCGGGACCGTCCCGCCGTCACGCGAGAACGTGTCGTAGATCGTCAAGCCGACCTTGATGAGGAATGCGCCGCGCTCCTGCGGCTTGCCGCTCTTGTGCGTGAGGAATCGCAGGGGAGCGGACAGGATCCCCGAGAAGGTCGAGTAGATCGGGATCGTCGTCTGCAGCGGCTTGACGTAGTGCGGGGCGATCTTGAGAAGGCCGTTGCGCTCCTCGACGGATTCGCGGACGAGTCGGAACTCGCCGTTCTCCAGATAGCGGATTCCGCCATGGATCATGTGGCTCGACGCGGACGATGCCCCGGAGGCGAAGTCGCCTCGTTCGACGAGCACGACGTCGACGCCCTGGAGCGCCAGATCGCGGAATGTGGAGATGCCGTTGATCCCGCCGCCGATGACGAGGACGCTCGTGCGTCCGGATTCGCGGACGGCGCGAACCTCTGCGCGCTCCGCTGACGAGTGTGTCGAATCGATCATCGTCGACCCTCTCTTCCTTGCTTGCCCACCAGCATCGACCTGTGTGGCATCCCGCGCAAGCCCATTGCACATATGTGCAAGGATCGAGGTCGAGGAGGAAGTCATGGCCGGTGCAGGCGCGGAATCTCGCGACAGCAAGCTGATCGCGGCGCTCACCGCCGCCCAGCTCTACTACATGCAGGACAAGACCATGGAGGTCATCGCGAAGGAGCTCGGGACCTCGCGGTCCTCCGTATCCCGGCTGCTGAGCTTCGCCAGGGAGAGCGGCCTGGTCGACATCCGCATCAATTCTCCGCTCGAGCGGCTCGGGATGCTGGAGCAGCGCATCCGCGACCGCCATCGTGTCGCGGCACACGTCGTACCCATGCCGGAGATCCTCAGCGAAGTCGAAAGACTCGAACGCGTCGCGCTCACGGCGGGTCGTCTGCTGTCGCAGTTCGTCGACTCGAACATGGTGATCGGCGTCGCCTGGGGGTCGACGATCAGTGCGGTCAGTCGGGGCCTCACTCAGAAGGAGACGCACAACACGACTTTCGTGCAGCTCAATGGAGCAGGGAACACGCAGACGACCGGGGTGGAGTACTCCAGCGACATCCTCCAGCGCTTCGGCCGTGCCTTCGGCGCGCAGGTGCAGCAGTTCCCCGTCCCCGCGTTCTTCGACGACCCGGCGACACGCGAAGCGATGTGGCGCGAACGGAGCACCCGCCGCGTGCTGGATCTGCAGGCGAAGATGGACGTCGCCGTGTTCAGCCTCGGTTCGCCGGCCGCTGAGGTGCCGAGCCGCGTCTACGTCGGCGGCTACCTCGGACGCGACGACTATCGCAGCCTCCGCGAGGACCACGCGATCGGCGACGTCGCCACCGTGTTCTTCCGGTCGGACGGCTCCTGGCGCGACATCCGTGTCAATGCGCGTGCCACGGGCCCGGGGCTCGACCGACTCCGACGTGTCCCTCGCCGGGTGTGCATCGTGTCAGGCATCCCGAAGCTCGTGAGTCTTCGCGCGGCGTTGTCGGCCGGCCTCATCACGGACGTGGTGCTCGACGAGGGGCTCGCCAGGCGTCTGATCGAGGATTGAGGGGGATGCCCGCTCGCGCTACGTCCCGTCGGTGGACGATTCGGGTCCCGAACGGAACTCGCGGATGAGGTGCTGCACCACCGCCGTCAGATCGCCCGCTGTCGCATTGGCGATGACGAGCTGCCTCTCGTAACTGGCGCCGTGCTCGAGCGTCTCGGCGTTGCCGCCGAACTCGCGGACGCAGCCGAGTTCGACGGCGACGGGAGCGAGTTCCTCGAGGGCCTCCGAGAGATGGTCGCGCACCGGGCGCTGGGTTCCCTCGGCATCGACGATGACCCGCGCGTCGAGTCCGTAGCGTGCCGCGCGCCACTTGTTCTCGCGGTGGAACCAGGCGGGGAGTTGGGGGAGTCGCCTGCCCTCGTCGAGCATGCGGGAGAAGTGCTCGACGAGCACCTGGACCAGTGCTGCGACGGAGGCGAGTTCGGGCAACGTCGAGAGCCCATCGCACGCGCGGACCTCGATGGTTCCCCAGCGTGGCGCCGGTCGGATGTCCCATCGCACCTCGGTGGCGTCCGCCATCACCCCGGTGCGGACCATGTCGTCGAGGTACGACTCGTACTCGGACCAGTCGCGCAGCGGCCAGGGGAGACCCGCGGTGGGGAGCTGCTGGAACACGAGCGCACGGTTCGACGCGTACCCCGTGCGCTCTCCCGCCCAGAACGGGCTCGACGCGGAGAGGGCTTGCAGGTGGGGAAGGAAGGCGGACAGTGCATTGATGATCGGGAAGACCTTGCGGTGATCCTCGACGCCGATATGCACGTGGATTCCCCAGATCATCATGTTCCTGCCCCACCACTGGGTGCGTTCGATCAGGGTGTGATAGCGGGACTTGTCGGTGACCTGCTGGTCGTACCACTGTGCGAACGGGTGGCTACCCGCCGAGAGCAACTCGATGCCGGCCGGATCGGTCGCCGATCGCACGGCGGTGATCGCGTTCGCGATGTCGTCGACGGCGTGCGCGACCGAGTCGCCGATGCCGCTCGTCACCTCGATCGTGTTCGTCAGCAGCTCGCCCGTGACGGTGTGTCGCTCGTCCTCGCTCTCGGCTTCCAGCGCGGCGAGCAGTTCCGGGGCGCGTCCGACGAGGTCACCGCTCACGGGATCCGCGAGCATGATCTCCCATTCGAGACCGACGGTGGAGCGGGCGGAAGAGGCGAACTCGAGCTTCACCCGCACAGTCTGACACGCGTGCGGCGCGACACGACAACGTCGTTGCCTCACGTTTCGCGCCCGAGGCTCGCATCTGGCAGAATAGAGGGTCGGACGGCTGCTCGACCCTCTATCCAGCTTTCGTCCACACTCATTTGAGCTTCCGCCGGGTGTGCACCCCACTCTCCAGGCGATCAGTTCGTTTCCTTCCACACAATTCAGGAGAATCGTGGCTGTCAAGATTCGTCTCAAGCGCCTGGGCAAGATCCGCGCGCCTTACTACCGCATCGTCGTCGCCGACTCGAAGACCAAGCGCGACGGTCGCGTGATCGAGGAGATCGGCAAGTACCACCCCACCGAGGAGCCTTCGTTCATCGAGGTCGACTCCGAGCGTGCACAGTACTGGCTCTCCGTCGGCGCGCAGCCGACCGAGCAGGTCGCCGCCATCCTCAAGATCACGGGCGACTGGGGCAAGTTCAAGGGCGACAAGGACGCGAAGTCCACGCTCAAGGTCGCCGAGCCGAAGGTCCCCTTCGAGATCGACGCCTCCAAGAAGTCCGTCGTCAAGCCCAAGGTCGAGAAGAAGGTGGAGGCTCCCGCTGAGGAGGCTCCCGCCGCGGCCGACGCGGAGGCCGCTGAGGCTCCCGCAGCAGACGCAGAGTAATCCGTCGTGCTCGCCGCCGCGCTCGAACACATCGTCAAGGGGATCGTCGATCACCCGGAAGATGTGCGTATCAACGAATCCACTTCGCCGCGAGGCGACCTCCTCGAGGTGCGCGTGCACCCCGATGACCGTGGACGCGTGATCGGGCGCGGCGGCCGCACCGCGAAGGCCCTTCGCACCCTCATCAGCGCTCTCGCTGACGGGCGTCGGGTCCGCGTCGATGTCGCGGACGACTGACGTGGTGCCGAAGGACCGCAACCAGGGCAAGAACCAGCTGCGCGTCGGTCGCCTCGTGAAGGCGCACGGACTCAAGGGCGGACTCAAGCTCGAGCTCTACACCGACAACCCCGAGGGGCGTTTCGTCCCGGGTGCCGGCTTCACGTTGCAGGTGCCAGAGGCATCGCCGTGGCACGGCAAGGATGTCACCGTTCGCGAGTACCGCGTGATGAACGGCAACCCCGTGGTGTTCTTCCAAGATGTCGACGACCGCGACGCCGCAGAGAGCCTCGTCCGAGCGATCCTCTGGATCGACCAGGATGTCGACGAGGTCGAAGACGATGCGTGGTTCGACCACCAGCTGGTCGGGCTCGACGTCGTCCGCGACGACCTCGTCATCGGTCGGGTCGTGCGCGTCGAGCATTTCCCCGCGCAAGATCTCCTCATCGTGAAGAGCGGCGATCATGAGGTCATGGTCCCCTTCGTCTCGGCGATCGTCCCCACGGTGGATGTCGCTGAAGGACGGCTGATCGTGACGCCGCCTCCAGGGCTCTTCGAAGATCTCGCGGACGCCGCCGACGCCGGACCGCAGGCGACTCCGGATGCTGAAGCGTCCGAGTGACCGCTGATACGGTTCCCCCGTGCGCATCGACGTCCTCTCCATCTTCCCGTCCTACTTCGACGGCCTGACTCTCTCCCTCCTGGGGAAGGCGCAGGACGCGGGAATCCTCGACCTCCGCGTGCGCGACCTTCGGGACTGGGCTTTCGACCGCCACCGCACCGTGGACGACACGCCTTACGGCGGCGGCGCAGGCATGGTCATGAAGCCCGAACCGTGGGGGCTCGCCCTCGATGAGATCGCGGGTGATGTCGCTGCAGGCGAGGCCGCGCCGCCGACCATCATCTTCCCGTCCCCGGCCGGCGAGGTCTTCACGCAGAAGACGGCGCGCGACCTTGCGACGCGTGAGCACCTGATCTTCGGGTGCGGTCGCTACGAAGGCATCGACGAACGCGTCTTCGAATACGCTTCGCAGCTCGGCGAAGTACGTCTGATCAGCCTCGGGGACTACGTTCTCAACGGAGGAGAGGTCGCCACGATGGCGATGATCGAAGCGATCGGGCGTCTCATCCCCGGGGTCGTCGGCAATCCCGAGAGCCTCGTCGAGGAATCGCACGAGGATGGTCTGCTGGAGTATCCCTCCTACACGAAGCCCGCGTCGTGGCGGGAACGTACGGTTCCTGATGTGCTGCTGAGCGGCAACCACGCGGCGATCGCCGCCTGGCGGCGGGACCAGCAGTTCGAACGCACACGTCGTCGTCGCCCCGACCTCCTGCCGAGCGACGACACGCCGCAGCCCTGACCGGGCGCGCAGCACTCTCCGCCGCCCTCCGGATCAGAGCATCCGCTCGGAGGTCCGGTCGATCTCGAAGACCACCCCGTGCGGGTGTCGCAGCGCCAGCGCGTTCGTCGCGTCCAGTCCCCGCAGTTCGGCCCTCAGCATGCGACCGATCATCTCGTGGCTCACGAGCAGGGGGACGCCCGTCGATGCCCATCCGCAACTGCTGAGTGCTTTTCGGGCACGGGCGCGTGCCTGTGCGTAGCTCTCGCCCCCGGGGAAGGCCCACCCATAGCGGTTGGCGGCGCGTTCCTCCCTGGCTGTGGGATAGGCCTCGTCGATCTCCTCCCAGGTCATGCCGGCGAGTTCGCCGTGATCGACCTCCGCAAGCTCCGGGACCTCGATCAGGTCGGCACCGATACGGTCGGCGATGATGATGGCGGTCTGCCAGGCCCTGCCGAGGGGACTCGAGCACACGCTGACGACACCGACATCGGCGAGGCGCTCCGCCAGCGCACGGGCCTGCTCGATACCCTCTGCGGTCAGCGGCGAGTCCAGTTGCCCCTGCAGTCGTCGCTCCAGATTCCAGGTCGTCTGGCCATGGCGAGCCAGAAGCAGTCGCTCCGGCACGTGACGGTCCTGCGGAATCATGGACTCAATATGGCACACCCGGCGCCGTCGGTCGCGGGACTGCTCGTCGGACCGCTGATAGCGTCGAGACATGCCTGATGACGTCCTGGCCAGATCCTTCGAACTGATCGGGGGCGACTATGACCGCTATCGGCCCGGATTCCCTGAGGCCGCCGCGTCGGCGATCATCCCCGAGCGTGTGACTGCGGTGCTCGACCTGGGAGCGGGGACGGGGAAGTTCACCGAGATGCTCGCGCGGAGGGCGGAGCGCATCGTCGCGGTCGAACCGTCCGAGCGCATGATCCAGGTGCTCCGGTCGAAGCTCCCCGAGGTCGAGTCGTGGCTCGGCACGGCGGAGCACATCCCGCTGGCGGACGCATCGATGCAGGTCGTGACGGTCGCGCAGGCGTTCCACTGGTTCGATCGCGACGTCGCCTGCACGGAGATCAAGAGAGTCCTGGTCGACGGCGGCACGCTCGGACTCGTGTGGAATCACGCGGATCCCACGTGCGCGTGGGACCGGGCGTGCCACCGCATCGCGCATCCCGCCGTGACCGAGACCGACGCCACCACCGACAGCGCCGACAGTGCCCTCCCCGGCTTCCTGTTCACCCGGCACGAAGAGGTGCGTTGGGTGGAGCGCCTCACGCGCGAGCACTACCTTCGCCGCTGGTCGACCGTGAGCACCTTTCTGACCGCCGACGACGAGACCGCCGCCCGGATGTCGAGTGCCATCGAGGCGGTCTTGGATGACGCCGTCGACACCCGAGGTCGGGACGAGTTCGACCTTCCGCACGTGACTGACGTCTACATCTATCGGAGCGATTGAGACCCGCCCCGACCTCGGCGACGGGACTCGTCAGTCGACCCCGAGGAACGACCGGTCGGTCAGGATGATCGGTCCCTCTTCGGTGATCGCGATGGTGTGCTCGGAATGCGCGCCCCGGGAGCCGTCGGCACTGCGCAACGTCCAGCCGTCGGGGTCGGTGACCAGCTCATCGGTGGTCGCGAGGAACCAGGGCTCGAGCGCGAGTACGAGTCCCGCGCGGAGCGGGAAGCCCCGCCCCGGTCGCCCATCGTTCGCCACATGCGGGTCCCCGTGCATCGTGCGTCCGACACCGTGCCCGCCGAAGTCCGTGTTGATCGAGTAGCCCTCGCCGTGCGCCACCGCGGCGATCGCTGCAGAGATATCCCCGATGCGGTTGCCGACCGTCGAGGTCTCGATCGCGGCGACGAGAGCTCGCTCTGTCGTGTCGATGAGACGGAGGTCCTCGTCCCGCGGAGTGCCGACGACGAAGGAGACGGCGGAGTCGGCCACCCATCCGTCCACCGCGACCGCGAAGTCGAGGGTCACGAGGTCGCCGTCGCGAAGCGTGTAGTCGTGGGGGAGACCGTGCAGCACGGCATCGTTCACCGACGTGCAGATGACCTTGCCGAACGGGCTGGCGCCGAAGGACGGGTGGTAGTCGATGTAGCAGGACTCGGCACCCGCCTTGCGGATCATGTCGTGTGCGCGCCGATCGATCGAGAGGAGATTCGTCCCGACCTTCGTGTCGTCTCGGAGCGTCGCGAGCGTCTCCGCGACGAAACGTCCGGCAGCGCGCATCTCGTCGATCTCGGCAGGGGTGCGCAATTCGATCATCGGGTGTCCTCTCGTCTCTCCCATTCTCCCTGATCTCGAGGGCAGGGTTCCGCGGCCCGCTCTCAGCGAACACCGCACCTCGGGCGGAACAGACGACGTACGATCTGAGCATGTGGTTGCGACAGGCCTTCTTCCGCTGGCTCCTCCCGGCAGCCTTCCTGCTGCCGCTGTGGCTGCTGATCGGCTGGGGGGTGTTCCAAGGCGGCTGGTCGATCCTCTGGGTGCTCCTGATCGCGATGCCCTCCGTCTTCCTCGGGCAGCTGCTGCTCACCCTGCTCACCCGTTCCCGCCCCTCGGTGCGAATCGAGCGCGCCGTGTCCTGGTGGGATGTCGCGGGCTTCACCGTCTGGAACGGCCTCACCATCGCGGTCGGGTTCTTCATCGACGGGGCGTTCCCGTGGCTGCTCACCGGAGCCATCGTCGCGGGCATCGGTCTCATCTGGTTGCAACTGTGGCAGCTGTGGAACGAGGCGAAGGGCAGCGGAACGAGGCTGCGCGAGACGATCTCATGGTCGACGATCCCCGCAGCCGACGAGCAGGCCCCGCCGACGCGCGCGCACGAGGTCATCGTCGTCCGCGAGACGGACATCCGCGACTGAGGCCGCGGTTTTGGCCGCGCAGAGCATCCGTGGCAGAATGGGTGTTTGTGCCGTGACCGGTTCTGCCTCAGGGGAGCCCGCGGACGCATCAGCGCCGTACGGCACACCCCCTTTCTTGTTCCTTCCGAAATCATGCATCCGACCTGAGGCGAGTGCAGAGAGAGACGATCATGCAGATCCTCGATGCCGTTGACGCGGCTTCCCTCCGTTCCGACATCCCCGACTTCGGTCCCGGCGACACCGTCAAGGTGCACGTCAACATCACCGAGGGCAGCCGCTCCCGTATCCAGGTCTTCCAGGGTGTGGTCATCGGCCGTCAGGGCGACAGCGTCCGCGAGACCTTCACGGTCCGCAAGATCAGCTTCCAGGTCGGCGTCGAGCGTACCTTCCCGGTGCACTCCCCGGTGATCGACCACATCGAGGTCGTCACCCGCGGTGACGTGCGTCGCGCGAAGCTCTACTACCTCCGCCAGCTCCGTGGCAAGAAGGCGAAGATCAAGGAGAAGCGCGACCGCTGAGTCGCAGCTGCTCCACAGCACCCCGGGACACGATGTCCCGGGGTGCTGTGTTCTCTCCCCGGTGTGCGACCCTTGATACGGTCGCGCCAGAGCGGTGTACGACTCGAGAAGGAACCTGATGACTGAATCGCCGACCGCGCGCACTTCCAGACGACGACGCGGGTTCCTGATCTTCCTCCGAGACGTCCTGGTGATCATCGTGATCGCCGCGCTGGTGTCCTTCGTGGTGAAGACCTTCGTCGTCCGCTCGTTCTACATCCCGTCGGCGTCCATGGAGCGCACTCTGTTGGTGAAGGACCGCATCCTCGTCGACGAGCTCACCCCACGATGGACCGCGTACGAGCGCGGCGACGTCGTCGTGTTCAAGGACCCGGGTGGATGGCTCGATGTGCAGCCGCAGACGCCGCCACAGCCTCCGCTGGTGCAGGCCGTCGACTGGGTGCTGAACTTCGTCGGCATCTCCGCGACCGATTCACAGGACCACCTCGTCAAGCGCGTGATCGGCCTTCCCGGCGATCACGTCGTATGCTGCAATGCGCTCGGCCAGATCACCATCAACGGCGCGCCGATAGACGAACTCAGCTACTTGAACCTCCCTGAGGGCGACACTGCCGCGTCGAACGAGCCGTTCGACGTGGTCGTCCCTGAGGACTCGGTGTGGCTGCTCGGCGACAACCGTGACCGATCGCGTGATTCCCGCGCGCATCAGGAGCTGCCCAGCGGCGGATTCGTACCGATGGAGAACATCGTCGGCAAGGCCTTCCTGACGACGTGGCCGTTGAACCGGCTGGGACCCATCGACGGGCACCATGACATCTTCAACGGAGTTCCGGACGCGGAATGACCGTCATCACGCCGAAGCTGACCCTGGAGCGCAGGCTCCTGGGGGAGTGCGAGCTGATCATCTCGCTCGACGAGGTCGGCAGGGGGGCGCTTGCCGGTCCTGTCGCCGTCGGCGCGGCCATGATGGACGCTGCAGGTGCGCGTCGACGGGTACCGGAAGGGCTTCGCGACTCCAAGCTCGTGACGGAGAAGCGTCGGCCGCAGGTCGCGGCTCGTGCCGCGGCGTGGGTGCAGGCGTCCGCAGTCGGCTGGGCGAGTGCGCAGGAGGTCGACGAGGTCGGCATAATGCGAGCGCTCGGCCTCGCGGCGTCACGAGCCGTGCAGGCGATCGCCGATCAGGGCGCGGCCCTGGGCGATGCCCTCGTCCTGCTCGACGGCAACCACGACTACGTGTCGAGAGTGCACCCCGAGCCCTTGCGCGTCCGTCCGGTGATCAAGGCCGACCGCGACTGCGCGTCGGTCTCCGCGGCGTCGGTCATCGCGAAGGTCGCGCGCGACACCTACATGGCGGAACTCCACGAGAGCCATCCCGCGTATCAGTGGAATCGGAACAAGGGGTACGCGAGCCCCGAGCACCGCGACGCGATTCGCCACAACGGTCTGTCGCCGTTCCATCGGGCGTCCTGGGCCATCGCCGACGCTCCCACCCTGTTCTGAAGAGCCGGGGGAGCCGCCGATGCCGCACCGCACCGCGCGCGACTCTAGGATGGACACATCATGGATGAGGAAGCCTTCGACGATTACGACCGCGAACTCGAGCTGGCCCTGTTCCGGGAGTATCGGGACGTGGTCTCCCAGTTCCAGTACGTCGTCGAGACCGAGCGCCGGTTCTACCTGGCGAACGAGGTCAATGTCGTCCGTCGCGACACCGAGCACGACTTCTACTTCGAGATCTCGATGAGCGACGTGTGGGTGTGGGATATCTATCGTGCCGATCGCTTCGTGAAAGCCGTCCGGGTGTTGACGTTCAAGGACGTCAACGTCGAGGAGCTGCAGCGGCGCGAATTCGAACTGCCGCAGGAGCTCTCCCTCGACGGAGAGTGATCTACGGCTGTGGAGCGCGTCCACGGCCGCCCTCCACATCTGTTCGATTCCCGCGGTTCTCCCCAGGAGGCGCGCGAGCGACTGAGGACCTCGCGATCTCGTCGTCGCGCCGCATGATGCTGAGGGCATGGCAGAGAAGGATGAACTCGGCAGGGCAGGCGAAGCCCGAGCGGCACAGCACCTGACAGACAGCGGATACCGCGTGCTCGTCAGAAACTGGCGGTGTGCGCAGGGCGAGCTCGACATCATCGCCGCTCGCGGCGGGCATCTCGCCGTGGTGGAGGTGAAGACTCGTCGGTCGATGGCCTTCGGGCATCCGTTCGAGGCGGTCGACCATCGAAAGCGTCGTCGCCTGTGGAAACTCGCGCAGGCCTGGATCGCCGAGAATCCAGACGCCGTTCGTGGTCTCGTCGTGCGCATCGACGTGATCGGCATCATCGGTACGGATCCGGCGACCGGTACGCTCGAGCATCTCGAGGACATCGCGTGAGCACGGCGCGGACCTGGGCGGTCGCTCTCGCCGGTGTCGACGGGCACCTCGTGGAGGTAGAAGCTGATCTGTCGAATCAGACCCCGGAGTTCAGGATCATCGGGCTGCCGGACAAATCGCTCGGAGAGGCCGTCCAGCGGGTCCACAACGCGTGCAAGAACACGGGCCTCGACCTGCCGCGGCGCAGGCTCACGGTGAACCTGTCGCCCGCGAGCCTGCCCAAGCACGGAGCGGGATTCGACCTGGCGATCGCGGTGGCCTCGCTCGCAGCCGGCGGTTCGCTCGCGGCGCGTTCCATCGCGGCGACGGTGCACATCGGCGAGCTCGGCCTCGATGGTCGAGTCCGGCCGGTTCCCGGCGTGCTCCCCGCGGTGTTCGCGGCCGCTCGTGCGGGCTTCGACGCGGTGATCGTTCCACGAGGGAACGAGGCGGAGGCGAGGCTGGTGACAGGCATCGAGGTGCGCGGTGCCGCATCTCTCGCCGAGGTCGCCGTATGGCACGGGGCCGACGTGGAGGTGCCTGACGTCGCGACCGTCCACCCGCCCGCTGTGGCGATGCGAGAAGGAGCCGATCTGGACCTGTCCGAGATCGTCGGGCAGGAAGAGGCCGTCGACGCACTCATCGTCGCTGCCGCTGGCGGCCACCACCTTCTCTTGAGCGGACCCCCTGGAGCGGGCAAGACGATGCTCGCTCGAAGGCTGCCAGGGATCATGCCGCCGCTCGATGAGCAGGACGCGCTCGAGGTCGCCTCGGTCAAGTCTCTCAGCGGTGAGCACGTGGCCACGCTCGATCGAGTGCCACCGCTCGAGGCGCCGCATCACAGTGCATCCGTCGCTGCGCTGGTCGGCGGCGGCTCCCGTGCGGCACGACCCGGGGCTATCGCACGAGCCCACTGCGGTGTGCTGTTCCTCGACGAAGCGGCGGAGTTCTCACGTGTCGCGCTGGACGCATTGCGTCAGCCGCTCGAGGCCGGTGTGATCGAGGTCAATCGCGCGGGCTTCACGGCGCATTTCCCCGCGCGCTTCCAACTGCTTCTCGCGATGAACCCCTGCCCGTGCGGCAACCACGGCGTCAGGGGCGCCGAGTGCACGTGCCCACCGATGTCGATCCGTCGGTACTCCGGCCGTCTCTCCGGTCCCCTCCGAGACCGCATCGACATCGGCCTGCAGGTGAATCGCGTCGCCGCGTCACGGGCGGCGGGAGTCGGACGCACGACGACATCGAAGGCGAGATCGCAGGTGGTCACCGCTCGTGCACGCGCCGCACAGCGGTGGAAGAGCACACCCTGGCGGCGCAATGCCGAGGTTCCGGGGAACATGGCTCCGCCAGGGGGAGCTGCGACTCTCCGCGGCGACACGCTTCCCGCTGGATCGCGCTCTCGAACGCGGAGCGCTCACTCTCCGCGGCTACGACCGTGTGCTTAGGGTGGCATGGACGATGGCCGACCTGGCGGGACTCGACAGGCCGGGGATCGACGAGGTCGGTCTCGCGCTGCACCTGCGGGGAGGGCTCCTCCGATGATGGACGAAGCGCTCCGAGACCCGGACACTGTGGCCGCACTACATCGCATCCACCCGGGTGATGACGTCGCCGAATGTCTCGCGAGGGCGGCGTGGACGGTGATCGCCGAGCCGGGAGACGCCGCTGCCGGTGCTCTGATCGAGGCGCTGGGACCGGAGGACGCGTTGGCGGTTGCATTGGGGGCGGGCCTCCAGTCATCGGAATGGAGCGCCACCGGGCGGGCCTCCCGCGTCCTTGCGGAGGGGCGTGCCCGGTGGCGGCCTCGGGCGCGAGGCGACGCCCTGCGACAGGCGATCCGCGGCGCCGACGAGGTCGGAGCGCGTCTGCTGACACCGGGCGATGAGCATTGGCCTGCGTCCCTGGATGATCTCGGACCTCACACGCCGATCGCACTATGGGTGCGTGGTGACGCGTCTGCCCTCTCCTGCGCACCGCGTGTGTCCGTGGTCGGTGCCCGCGCCGCCACCGGGTACGGGGAGCAAGTCGCAGCGGAGCTCGCGGGAGATCTCGCATCCGCCGGCGTTGTGATCGTGTCGGGAGGCGCCTATGGCATCGACGGGGCCGCGCATCGCGCGGCGCTCGGCGTTCAGGGCACGACCGTGGCGTTCCTCGCCGGCGGGGTCGACCGGGCCTATCCGATCGGCCACCGAAGGCTTTTTTGCAGCAGATCACCCGCGATGGCGCGGTGGTCAGCGAGCCGCCGTGCGGAACCGCGCCGACGAAGTGGCGCTTCCTCGCACGCAATCGCTTGATCGCTGCGCTCGGGCAGGCGACGGTCGTCGTGGAGGCCGGGTGGCGCAGCGGTTCGCTGAACACCGCAGGGCACGCTGCGTCGCTCGGCCGCCCGCTCGGTGCCGTTCCCGGACCGGTGACCTCCGCGTCCTCGGCCGGATGTCACCGGCTGTTCCGTGAGTACGACGCGCAATGCGTGACGTCCGCCCGTGAGGTGAGAGAGCTGTGGGCGCCGGTCGGGGTCGAGACCTCCGACACAGCCGATGCGGCGAGACACCCGGACCGCGCGCGGGTACTCGATGCGATGGGCGCCAGGTCGAGGGTCTCTGTCGAGGAGATAGCCCGTCGGTCTGGCATGTCACCCGATCGTGTGCGCTCGCTCCTGGGTCTGCTGCATCTCGAGGGAGATGTCGCGCTCGATGAGGTGGGCTGGCATCGGGCCCGGTCGGCCTCGGGGTCATGATGCCGGGTATCCGCCTCTGCTCCGGTGAGGCCGCGGCGGAGTGCATCGGTCATGGGATCGCCCGCACCGCAGACCCGTGGAGGAGAGAGCTCACGCGGCGGGCCACCCGCTCGTGATCGCGCGGACTGCGAGACGCAGGGTCTCGGTCTCGGAGTCGACGCGCACCGTCTCCGAGGGCAGTGCGCGTTCGGTCGCGATGCCGGACGTCACCGTAGCCAGGAACCGGGCTCGTGCCTCGATGCGACCCGCGGGGATCGCGCCTTCGTCGACCAGGGCGGTGAGCCACTGCTCGATCCGGTGGCGCCCCATGCGTTCCAGAGCGAGGTACGTCGCGGCCTCGTCTTCGGACGGGGACGTGGCCACATACGCCTCGTAGAGGGCGCCCCACTGCTGCCGGGCCCGGTCGCCCACTCCGACTTGGGCGAGGAGCAGTTGCAGGCACGCGAGGAGGCGCTCTTCCGGCGTCAGGGAGTGATCATTTATCGGATCGTCGGGAATCTTCAGGTCGTACATCGCGGCGACCACCGTCTCGACGAGTGCGCGCTGCGTCGGGAAGAAGTGGCGCAACGAGCCTGTGCTCACCTGGGCGCGGGCGGCTACCGCCCGCACGCTCAGGCGCGCGGTGGGATTCTCTCCGAGCATCGTCGCTGCGGCGACGAGGATCTTCGATCGCGTTCCCGGTTCCTTCGATTCGACATCCATGTCCGTCCTTCGTATGACGTGCCTATTACAGTGTGCTAGCTTAGGTCGCTCGTGGCTATCACGCTGTACTAGTTTAGGGGACGACGACTTGGGCATCATGAACTGGCGCAATCGCCGCGTCCGCGCCGGGTCCGGCGAACCGTTGCGGCGGTACCGCTGGTGGCAGATGTTCAGCCGGTCCGTCCGCTCGATCACGCTGACGGAGGAAGACGGCGGGACGTCGATCTACACCGTCGAGGTCCGCCACGCGGGCGACATGACGGACGGCGAGGTTCGCGCGCGCCTCTACGTCGATGGCTCGCTGCAGTCGTACGCGAAGATGCCCACCCGCTTCTCGGTGCCGGGCGGCCACATCGAGGTGGCGATCACAGGTTTCGGACTCAAGCGATGCCACTTCGTGCCAAGGGACGGCGTGGAACAGCAGCTTGCGCCCGATCCGCGGTCGGCCGAAGGTCGCCGCGCCCGGCTGCATCGGCGGCACCCCGGTGCGAGTCGCCTGATCAGCCTTCTCTCCATTGCGTTCGTCATCATCGGACTGTGCGTGGAGGTGCCCCAGATCATCGAAGCCCTCTCACAGATCCCGCCGGTCGCCGAATCGATCGGCACCTTCATCTCTCCCATTCGCCTTCCCCTCCACATCAATCTGATGATCGGGCTGGCAGCGGTCGTCGGCAGTACGGAGCGAGCCCTGCGGATGCGATCGAGCTGGATCGATGAACTCGCCAGCTGAAGATCCCACGGAAGCACCCGACAGGCACAACAGCCTCGAGAACAGCTCCCGAACCCGTGGTGGACCCGGAAGGTCGGCTCAGCCCTCACCCGACCGCACACCCCTTGCGACCGCTGATGCCGTCGCGACCGAGATGTAGGGTCACGAGCCGCGACCAGCGCATCACCCATCCGGAGAGTCACCCTGCCCCGGGGTCACGACCCCACTCCGGCGAGGCTGCGGGGGTCCGAATCGGTCACGGGGCAAGCTGGAGGCATGGATCTCGCGGTCGCTGCCGAGGCGTTCGTCGATCACCTCGAGAGGGTGCGTCGGCTCTCTCCGGCGACCGCGAAGGCGTATCGGTCGGACCTGCGCGACCTGCACGCCGCGGCGAACGGCATGCTTCTCGAAGAGATCGACCTCGAGACTCTCAGAGACTGGCTGTGGCGTGCGACGCAACGGGGGGATGCGAGATCGACACTCGCGCGGCGATCCGCGGCCGCGCGGTCCTTCTTCCGGTGGGCGCAGGAACAAGGGCTGATCGCGCACGACCCGAGTCTGCGGCTCATCGCCCCGAAGAAGGGGCACACCCTGCCGACGATCGCCTCCCGTGACGCCATGACGACTCTGCTCGACGCGCACCGGGCCGCGGCAGAAGCCGGCGATCCGATCGCTCTGCGGGATCATGCGATCCTCGAGGTGCTCTACGGCTCTGGCGTGCGTGTGTCGGAACTCTGCGGCCTCGACATCGACGACCTCGACCTGGACCGGGGAACCGCCCGCGTGCTGGGCAAGGGCGGGAAGGAGCGCATCGTCCCCTTCGGCGTCCCCGCACGCGATGCGCTGAATGCCTATCTGAGTCGCGGGAGGCCAGCCCTCGTGGCGCGGTCGAAGAGCTTCACACCCGCCGTGATCCTGGGAAGCCGCGGGGCGCGAATCGGCCCGCGCACGGTGTATCAGCTCGTCGCGCGTGTCCTCGCGCCGATCGTCGGCGCCGAGACGATCGGGCCCCATGCGCTCAGACACACCGCGGCAACGCACCTCCTCGACGGCGGTGCGGATCTGAGAGCGGTGCAGGAGATCCTCGGTCACGCGAGTCTCGGGACCACGCAGATCTACACCCATGTGTCCGCAGAGCGTCTGACGGCCACGTACCGGCTGGCTCACCCGCGCGCGTGATCCGCACCCATCGGCCGCGGGTCAGGTGCAGCAGGGGAGCAACACCGCGCGGGGAACACCGCCGAAGAGCAGCATCGGATTGATGTACGCGTCGTCGCGCCTCACCCCGACGTGGAGGGAACCCGGCGAGGTATGCCCGCCCACGTCGACGGTCCCGATGTCCTGGCCGGCAGCGACAGAGTCGCCGGGCTCGAGCGACGATCCCAGTGGTTCGTACGTCGACACGAGTCCGTCAGCGTGGGCGATGGTCAGGAGAGGCCGATCCACCACGGTGCCGCGGAACGCCACGACTCCGTCGGCAGGTGCGCGAACCTCCGCCCCGATCGAGGTGCCCAGATCGATGCCACGGTGGCCTGCACCGTATTCGCTCGCCGGGGCGCGATAGGGCTGCGTGACGACATGCGCCCCTGCCACCGGCCACCTCCACTGCGGGAGGCTCCCGGACGCGACCGACGCGGCGGGTGCATGGGTGGGGGAGGTGAGGCACAGCACGACGGCGATTGCGCATGCGGACAGCGCTCGAACGAGAGAAGGCACGAGGCCATCCTCTGGCGCCGAGGGAGCGACCGATCCGTCGACGCCAGCCCGAGAACGGGGCGGAGGGAGAAGACCCACGTGCCACGGGCAGTGCAGGGGGAGTGAAGCCGCGCCATCCTGTATGCTGGGGGAGCACCTCGATATCGGGGTGACTACGCGTGCCCACAGCGATTCATTCGCGGCATCCACATCCACAGGTCCTTCTCTCCGAGGAGGCGGGTGTGCGCCGGGCACCAGGAAGTCCGATCATCCGATCGGCTTGACAACCTCAAGGGCGCAGAATCGCGCCAGAACCAGGAGACGACCATGGCTGTGGTCACCATCCGCCAGCTGCTCGACAGCGGCGTGCACTTCGGACACCAGACCCGTCGGTGGAACCCGAAGGTCAAGCGCTTCATCCTCACGGAGCGCAGCGGCATCCACATCATCGACCTCCAGCAGTCGCTCGGCTACATCGACAAGGCCTACGACTTCGTCAAGGAGACCGTCGCACACGGCGGCACGATCCTCTTCGTCGGCACCAAGAAGCAGGCGCAGGAGATCCTCGCCGAGCAGGCCACCCGCGTCGGCCAGCCCTTCGTGAACCAGCGCTGGCTCGGTGGACTCCTCACCAACTTCCAGACGATCTCCAAGCGTCTCGCACGCATGAAGGAGCTCGAGGAGCTCGACTACGAGACCCCGGCGAACAGCGGCTTCACGAAGAAGGAGCTGCTTCTCAAGAAGCGCGAGCTCGACAAGCTGCACAAGTCCCTCGGTGGTATCCGCAACCTCACGAAGACGCCGTCGGCCATCTGGGTCGTCGACGCCAAGCGCGAGCACCTCGCGATCGACGAGGCCAAGAAGCTCGGCATCCCGGTGATCGGCATCCTCGACACCAACGCGGATCCGGACGACTTCCAGTACCCGATCCCCGGCAACGACGACGCGATCCGCTCCGTGTCGCTGCTCACGCGTATCATCGCCGACGCTGCGGCCGAGGGCCTTCAGCAGAAGCACAACCCGGAGTCGGGCGACGCAGAGCCGCTGGCCGAGTGGGAGAAGGAACTGCTCGAGACCCCGGTCGAGGAGTCCGCCGACGCCGCCGAGATCGTGACCGCCGACGACGCGGCTGCTGTCGTCGAGACGCCTGCTGCCGACGAGACCGCTGCCGATGAGGCCGGTGCCGAGGCGCACGACGAGGCGATCGCCGCCGCTTCCGGTGAGGAGACCGCCGAGGTCGCCGCTGCCGAGGCTGCAGACGCCAAGTAATCCCTCGTACACACATACATAACGAAGCAAGGAGCCACCACACATGGCCAACTTCACCATCGCTGACCTCAAGGCGCTGCGTGAGCAGCTCGGCACGGGAATGGTCGACACCAAGAAGGCGCTCGAGGAGGCCGACGGAGACGTCGCGAAGGCCACCGAGATCCTGCGTCTCAAGGGTGCGAAGGGCAACGCGAAGCGCGCTGACCGCTCCACCAGCGAGGGACTGATCGTCGCTCGCGAGCAGGACGGCGCCGTGACGCTCATCGAACTCGCCTGCGAGACCGACTTCGTCGCGAAGAACGAGCGCTTCATCGCGCTGGCCGACAAGGTCGCCGACGCCGCCGCAGCGGTCAAGGCCGACTCGGTCGACGCCGCCCTCGCCGCATCCGCCGGTGACAAGAGCGTCGAGCAGGTCATCTCGGAAGAGGCCGCCATCATCGGCGAGAAGGTCGAGCTGCGCCGCGTGCGCACGATCACCGGCGACAAGGTCGAGGTCTACCTGCACCGCACCAGCAAGGACCTGCCGCCGCAGATCGGCGTCGTCGTCGCCTACTCGGGTGACGACGCCGAGACCGCGCGCAGCATCGCGCAGCACATCTCGTTCGCGAACCCGTCCTACCTGTCCCGCGAGGATGTCCCGTCCGACGCCGTCGAGAAGGAGCGCGAGATCGTCACCGAGATCTCCCGCAACGAGGGCAAGCCGGAAGCGGCTCTCCCGAAGATCGTCGAAGGTCGCGTTTCCGCGTTCATCAAGCAGGTCGCCCTGCTCGAGCAGGACTACGCCAAGGACAACAAGCTCTCTGTCGCCCAGGTCGCGAAGGACGCCGGTATCACCGTGACGGACTTCGCGCGCTTCAAGGTCGGCGCGTAGCAACGTCGAAGGGGTTCGGATCGCCAAGATCCGAACCCCTTCTTCATGCCCACGAGGCACTATCTTGAATCGGGACGAGAGGACACCCACCCATGACTGAACGCACCGGACGCCGCCGCGTCCTTCTCAAACTCTCCGGCGAGGCCTTCGGGGCCGGACAGCTGGGTGTGAGCCCTGACGTGGTCTCTCAGATCGCCCGCGACATCGCCGCGGCCGTCGACCGCGTCGAGGTCGCGATCGTCGTCGGCGGGGGCAATTTCTTCCGCGGCGCGGAGCTCAGCCAGCGTGGCATGGATCGCGGACGTGCCGACTACATGGGCATGCTCGGCACCGTCATGAACGCCCTCGCTCTGCAGGACTTCCTCGAGCAGGCCGGGGCAGCGACGCGCGTGCAGTCGGCGATCTCGATGACCCAGGTCGCAGAGCCCTACATCCCGCGTCGCGCCGAGCGTCACCTGGAGAAGGGCCGCGTCGTGATCTTCGGCGCGGGCGCCGGTCTGCCCTACTTCTCCACCGACACCGTGGCAGCGCAACGTGCGCTCGAGATCGGCGCAGACGAGGTCCTCGTCGCCAAGAACGGCGTCGACGCGATCTACACCGCCGACCCGAACAAGCACGCCGACGCGGAGCGCATCGAACGCGTCACCTACCGTGACGCCCTGCAGCGTGGCCTCAAGGTCGTCGACTCCACAGCCTTCAGCCTCTGCATGGACAACAGCATGGACATGCGGGTGTTCGGCATGGAGCCCGCAGGCAACGTCACCCGTGCGCTGCTCGGCGAGCCGATCGGCACCCTCGTCACCGCCTGAGCGTGTGACACGGCGGAGACGGCTTCGCCCGATAGAATTTGCAGAACACCCCGACGATAGGAGTCACCGTGATCGCGGACGTCCTCGCTGAAACCACCACTCGTATGAACAGGGCGGTCGAAGCTGCCAAGGAGGACTTCTCCACGGTGCGCACCGGTCGTGCGAACCCGCAGATGTTCCAGAAGGTGCTCGTCGACTACTACGGCACCCCCACGCCGATCGCTCAGCTCGCTTCGCTGGCCAATCAGGAGGCTCGTACCCTCATCATCACGCCGTACGACAAGTCGGCGCTGAAGGCGATCGAGCAGGCCATCCGCGACATGCCGAACCTCGGGGTCAACCCGACGAACGACGGTAATCTCGTCCGTGTCACGATGCCGGAGCTGACCGCGGAGCGGCGCAAGGAGTACGTGAAGCTCGTCAAGACGAAGGCCGAAGACGCGAAGGTGCACGTCCGCGGAATCCGTCGCAAGGCGAAGGACGAGTTGGACGCTCTCAAGAGCGAACTCGGCGAGGACGAGATCGCGCGCGGCGAGAAGGAGCTGGACGGCCTGACGCGTCAGCACGTCGACCTCATCGACGACGCGCTGAAGCGCAAAGAGGCCGAACTCCTCGAGGTGTAGTCAGGATGACTGACGAAAAGCGAGAAGCCGACGACGGCAGGCCGGTGACGCGCCGTGAGGCGCGTGACGACACGCTGCCCGACGGCGTCCCGCTCGCGGACGAGGCGTTCCCGTCATTCGACGCGGAAGCGATCCCGCCGCGTCCGCCTCTTCCCTCGTCTGCCGGCGCCCCGGCGCTGGCCGCCGGACCGCTCGACACCGCCGACCACAACGCGATCCGCGAGCAGTGGCGTGCGGCGAGGGACGAGCTGGGCACCCACGTCTCGCATGCCCGCGACCAGATCGACCAGGCCAACGAGCGGATCAAGGAGCGCACGGGACGAGACCTCGTTCTCGCGATCCTCATCGGTCTCGCCTTCGGGGCGGCACTGCTCGGGTCGCTGCTGTTCATCAAGGCGCTCTTCGTGCCGTTCGCCCTCGCCGCCGCGTTGCTCGGTGTATACGAGCTGTCTCGGGCGCTGCGGGCGTCCGGGCGACGGGTCGATGTCGTTCCACAACTCATAGCTGCGGCCTTCCTCGTGCTCTCCGCGTACTTCGCGGAACCATGGCTCTCCTGGGTGATGCTGTTCGTCGCGGTCGCCTTCGTCATCGTGTGGCGCCTCATCGCTCAGATGGTCGCCAAGGACGGTCGTACGTACGGCGACGTGCTCGGCGATGCCGTCATCAGCGGCTTCGTGCAGGTCTACGTGCCGTTCCTCGCCGGAGTCGCCCTCATCCTCCTCGAGCAGGAGGGCGGTCAATGGTGGGTGCTCAGCTTCATCGCCATCGCCGTCGCGGCTGACACGGGTGCCTATGCGGCGGGACTCGCCTTCGGCAGGCATCCGATGGCTCCGAAGATCAGTCCCAAGAAGACGTGGGAGGGATTCGGTGGCGCCGTGGTCGCCTCGCTCATCGCGGGCGTGCTCCTGGCGATCTTCCTCCTCGAGCTCCCCTGGTGGGCGGGGCTGATCTTCGGCGTGTCCATCCTGCTGTCGGCGACGCTCGGCGACCTCGGCGAGTCGATGCTCAAGCGCGATCTCGGCATCAAGGACATGAGCTCCTGGTTGCCGGGGCACGGCGGCCTGCTCGATCGGCTCGACAGCATCCTTCCCTCCACGATCCCGGCGCTCTGCCTCTACTTCCTCCTCTCTCCCTGGGTGGTGCTGTGATGACCGATGATCGACTCGTGGAGCCCGCGACGCAGACGCCGCCGGCGTTCGCGCTGACGTCGGGGCGTGAGCGCGGATACCACCGGGCGGCAGTGGACACGTTCCTCGCCTCCGCGCGGAGAGCTTTCGAAGCCGGGAACGAAGAACTCGGCGCTGAGGATGTGCGCACGGCCTCGTTCCCGCTCGTCAAGGGAGGCTACGTCGTCGCGGACGTGGATGCCGCTCTCGGGCGGGTGGAAGACGCCTTCGCAGCACGGGAGCGCGAGCGTGTGGTGCGCACTCAGGGAGCCGGTGCCTGGGTCGAGCAGGCGCGAGCGGACGCGCAGGTCATCCTCGATCATCTGGCTCGACCGCAGCGGCATCGTTTCGCTCGAACCGGCGTCCTCACCTTCGGCTACCGCATGGATGAAGTCGATCATGTGTCGACACGGATCGTGCGCTACCTCCGCGACGGCGATGCTCTGAGTGCCGAACAGCTCCGCTCGGCAGCTTTCAGAATGCAACGCGGTGGGTACCGCGAGGAGCAGGTCGACGCGCTCTTGGACGCCACGATCGAGGTCATTCTCGCTGTGCGTTGAGCTTCCTGATGGTCGATCCAGCTGTCTTTGCGTAGACTGTCCCTCATCGTGAACTCCCGAAACGACATGAATCTCGAAAGAAGCGTCTCTTCGCCGGTGCCCGCAGCGAAGGTGAGTTCGGCGCGCTCCGATGCCCGGCGGTGGTCACGCCGCCGCGGAGTCGTCAGTGTGTTCAGCGCCCTCGCCGTCGTCGGATTCGCCGGCGCGCTCGTCGCACCGACGGGAGTGGCACTCGCGGAGCCCGTGCAGGCGGATGCTCCCGATTCCGCGTATTCGCTGGCCCTCGCAGACACGCAGAACCTCACGGTCACCGTGAGCGGAGCGGCCATCACCCCGGTCGAGCGCGGCACCTTCGAGGTGTACGTCAAGCCGAAGCCCAAGCCGAAGCCCGCGCCGACGGTGGCGTCGACCTCCAAGGGCGGCTCCTCCGGCGGTTCCTCGCTGCCCCCGTACTCCGGTGGGGGAGCACCCGCGGAGTGGATGGCCGCGGCGGGTATCGCTCAGAGCGACTGGCAGTACGTCGACTACATCGTGTCGCGAGAGAGCGGGTGGAACCCGAACGCGACGAACTCGTCGTCCGGTGCCTGCGGCCTCGTGCAGGCGTTGCCGTGCAGCAAGGTGCCAGGCAACGGGTACAACCCCGTCGACAACCTGCGGTGGGCCACGGGATACGCCACGGGACGGTACGGCAGCTGGGCCGGCGCGTACAACTTCTGGACCAACAACCACTGGTGGTGAGCAGGCGCGATGCCACGCTCCCGCAGACGCCCTCCGGCGCGCCCTGACACCGACGACTCGTTGGACCGACTGCTCGCCGGATGGAAGCGATCCGAGACCCGACGCGGCAGTGAGTGGACGGTGCAGCCCGTCTCCGCCGCGCAGGCGCAGAAGGACTACCTGTGTCCGGGGTGCGGGCGACAGATCGAGGCAGGCACGGCTCACCTCGTGGCGTGGCGGGCTGACGGCGTCTTGGGCGATGCGGCGGACCTCGCCGCTCGGCGGCACTGGCACACACACTGCTGGAGGATGGCATGAGCATGGAGATCCGAGGACCCCTGGAACTCCCGGCGGTGCGTGAGGACATCGAACTGGTCACCGCGGATGGTCTCACCCTGGTCGGTGGACTCGCTCTGCCGGAGGGCGCGACGCCCGAGGCGACTCTGGTGACCCTGCATCCGCTCCCGACAGCGGGCGGGTTCATGGACTCGCACATCATCCGCAAGGCGGCGGCTCGGCTGCCTGCGCTCGCTGATCTGGCGGTCCTGCGGTTCAACACCCGGGGAACGACGTCCCCTCGCGGCACGAGCGACGGAGCGTTCGACGGCGGCGCTGCGGAGAGGCTCGATGTCGCCGCGGCGATGGACTTCGTGCAGGAGCGTTCCCTTCCGCGCCCCTGGCTGCTCGGATGGTCGTTCGGCACGGAGCTCGCTCTGAAATACGGCAGGGAGCACGCCATCGAGGGCATCATCCTGCTCTCCCCGCCGTTGCACCGGGCCACCGATGCGGAGGTCGCGGCATGGGCCGATAGCGAAGTGCCGGTCGTCGTGCTCGTCCCGGAACTGGACGACTATCTGCGTCCGGCGGAGGCCCGTGAGCGATTCGCATCCATTCCGCATGCGCAGCTGATCGCGGTGGAAGGGGGCAAGCATCTGTGGGTGGGGGAGTCGCAGACGCGGCGGGTTCTCACCGAGATCGTCGCGGCGGTCAACCCCTCAGCGCTGCCCCTGGCCACGCACTGGCCGCCGGTCGATTGAGCAGTTCCCGGTTCACAACTCGTTCATGCGCGGGATGAGCACCTGCCGGTAGAGGATCAGGATGCTCGCTGCCACCGGGATCGCGATGAGCGCACCCAGGAGTCCGAGCAGACTTCCCCCGGCGAGAGCTGCGACGACGACGACGGCGCCGGGCACGGCCACGGCCCGGCTCATGATGCGCGGGGAGATCACATACGCCTCGATCTGCATGTAGATCAGGTAGTAGATGGCTGCGGCGATCGCGATGCCGGGAGAACCCAGACCCGGGATCAGGCACACCAGGACGATGATCGTCGAACCGGTGAGGGTGCCGACGAGCGGGATCAGCGAGAAGAAGAACGCGATGATCGCCAGGACCGCCGGGAACGGGGCATCGATGATCGTGAGGTAGATCGCGCTGAGCACGCCGTTGATCACGCCCTGGGTGACCTGGCCCATGACGTAGTAGCCCACGGAATCGGTGATCTGCTCCGACAGGTCGATGAAGCGATCGCGTTTCGACGCCGGTGCCAGCTGGTACACGGCCCGCTTGAGCGACGGGGTGGAAGCCGTCAGGTAGATCGTCAGGATGAGGACGATGAAGGCGCCGAACAGTCCGCTGAGAACGGCGCCGCTGGCGACGAGGACTCCCTGGCCGATGGAACCACCGATCTCGGCGAGGTTCGTCGTCAGCCAGTCCGTCACGTAGGTGAACACGTCGTCGACCAGCAGGTTCGGGAAGGTGTCCTGCATCCACTCCTTGAGATCGGGGATCAGGTTCCCCCGGGAGACGATCGCCGAGATCTGCGCGATCAGCTGCGAGATCTGGTCGACGAGCACCGGGAGGATGATCAGCACGATCCCGCCGAACACCGCGAGGACCGCGAGGATCGTGACCAGCACGGCCAGCCAGCGGGGGAGTCTGCGACGTTCGAGGAAGGAGACGAGTGGGTCGAGTCCCAGACTCAGGAACAGCGCGGTGCCGACGTAGAGCAGGACGCTCGACAACGTCTGCACACTGCTGATGAGGAGGATGCCCAATCCCACGCCGAGAGTCGCCACCAGGGCAGTGCGGAAGGGATTGTGGATCTTCATCTGTCGACTCCTCGAAACGGATTCAGCAAGGGTATCGAGGTGCTCCTCCGCGAGGTCGGCGACGTGCCGATCCTGCCCGCACTGCATCTGCTCGTGGGCAACACACAGGTGATTTCGCTAGTCTGAAATGTCGAGTGTTGCGTCGCGGGTGGATGTCCGTGATGCGTGAGGAGACTATTCGTGCGTTTCGTATGGGCCGTGGTGGCCTTCGTGCTGGCTGCGGTGCTCATCGGGGCCGGGATCGCCCAGCGCACCCTGTTCATCGGGCCCGATTCGCAGCAGACGCAAGTCGCGATCGATGAACCGGCGCCTTTCGTCCTGCTTGACGGCGACGTGCTCAGGACGAACCCCGGCGCACAGACGCTCATCGTTCGCGGCCAAGGCGATGTCTTCGGCAGCTACGGCCGCACCGCAGACATGCAGGCATGGCTCGCCGACTCCGACTACAACCACGTCACCGTCGACGACGACGGAGAGTTCGTCGTCGAGCACGTCACTGCGCAGGAGTCCTCGGATCAGGCCGATGGCGGTGATGGCGAAGCGCCGACGGACGAGACCGCCGGACGCGATCCTCGAGGCTCGGATCTGTGGCTGGACTCCTTCGACAAGGAGAACCGCCTCGTCGCCGACAACATGCAGCTCCCCGAGGGGACCAGCATGCTGATCGCCTATGACGGAACCCAGGACGCACCCGACGACATCGTCGTGTCCTGGCCGCTGGACAACACCACTCCGTGGGCGGGTCCGCTCATGGTCGCCGGTGGGCTCGTTCTCCTCGTCGGCCTCATCCTGTACGTCCTCGCGATCCGCCATCAGCGCCGCGGACGTGGTCCCCGCCGCAAGGGCCCCGGCCCGCTTCCGGTGACCGAACCGATCGACGTCGCCGTGCTCCCGCCGGAAGAGCGGGCGGCGATCGAGGCGCCCGAGGAGAAGCCCGATTCCCCGGCTCCTGCCGAGCGAGACGAGGTGCGCGACACCGAGATCGAGGACGCGGAGATCGTGGACGACACCAAGGGATCCGATTCGAAGAACGCCATGCGTGCGGTTCGGCCTGCTCGCCGCCGCAGACTGCTCGTGATTCCCGCGCTCGGCCTCACGGCGCTCCTCGCCGCGGGATGCTCCGCTGAATCCTGGCCGCAGCTGGGCGACGTCTCGGCGTCTCCTTCACCCAGTCCCACGGTGATCGCTCCCGAGAACCAGAAGCCGCCTGCTGTCACGGAGGCGCAGGCCAAGCGCATCCTCCAGACGGTCTCCGACACTCTGGTCGAAGCCGATACCGCTCGCGACGCCGACCTTGCGGCGACGCGTCTGGACGGCCCGGCTCTCGCGGCGCGGACCACCGAGTATGCACTGCGCACCAAGCTGCCGGACACGGCTCCTCCCGCAGCGATTCCGACCGACGACTTCGAGGTGGTGCTGCCCGAAGCGACCGATCGCTGGCCGCGCACGGTGCTCATGCTCTCGAAGAGCACGGGCGACGACACGGTTCCTCCCGTGCTGCTCATGATGACCCAGGCTGACCCGTGGGCGAACTACAAGGTCAGCAACATGGCCGAGATGTCGGCGGATGCCGTGTTCCCCGATGTCGCCGCCACCTGGCTCGGAACGTCGCTCGTGCCCTCCGATTCCGCCTTCCTGACAGTCCCCCCGGCAGAGCTCGCTCCCGCTTTCGCCGACGTCGTCGATGCGGGGGAGTCGAGCGAGTTCTACGGGCTGTTCGACGACCTCTCGCTCAACCTCGCTCAGTCCATCAAGGACAGCCGCCAGGCCGTCGTGCAGGGTCTGGCGGACAAGGGCGCATCCAAGACCTCGAAAGCCGCATTCGACATGGCTCCGACGACGGCCGAGCCGATCTCCATGACGACCCTGGACAGCGGCGCGATCGTGGCGATCTCGATGACCGACACCGAGACGGTGACGCCCACGGCTTCGGATGTGGTCATCCGGTTCGGTGACAACGCACAGGCCAAGGCTCTGACGGGTGCGACCGAGTCGGCGAAGGGCGTCGAGACGACCTACGAATTCCAGCTCTTCTTCTCCGTCCCCGCACAGGGATCGACGGAGCAGATCAGGCTCCTGGCTGTGCACCAGGACCTCCTCTCGGTGAAGGTGATCAAATGAGTGAAATCTCTCCGTCCGCGCTGCGCGGCGCGGTCGACCTGTCAAGCCTGCGCAATCGTCCTGCGTCGTCGGCCGAGGGATCCCCGGCACCGAATGTCGTGGACGTCGTGGTGGATGCGACCGATGAGACGTTCGGTCAGATACTCGAGCTCTCCCGCACCGTTCCGGTCGTGGTGGACCTGTGGGCCGAGTGGTGCGGGCCGTGCAAGCAGCTCAGCCCCATCATCGAGAAGGTGACGCGCGAGCTCCAGGGGCGCGTCCTGCTCGCCAAGGTCGACGTCGACGCGAACCCGCAGCTCGCGCAGAGCTTCCGCGCGCAGTCGATCCCGATGGTCGTGGCGCTGATCGCTGGCCAGCCCGTCCCGATGTTCACCGGTGCGGTGCCGGAGCAGCAGGTGCGCGACGTGTTCGCCCAGCTGCTGCAGGTCGCTGCGCAGAACGGTGTCACGGGTTCGCTGTCGGTCGCGGAGCAAGGAGAGGCTCCGGCCGCTCCCGCCGAGCCGGAACTGCCGCCGTTGCATGCCGAGGCGTTCGCGGCGATCGAGACCGGCGATTACGCGGCCGCGATCCGCGCATACGAGAAGGCGCTCGCAGAGAACCCGCGCGACGAGGATGCTCGCGCCGGGCTCGGTCAGGTGCGTCTGCTCGACCGCGTGCAGGGACTCGACCTCCAGGCGGCGCGCGATGCGGCAGCTGCGGCGCCCCTCGATGTGCAGGCGCAGTTCGACGTGGCCGACCTCGATCTCTCGGGTGGACATGTCGAAGACGCCTTCGCCCGTCTGCTCGACCTGTTCGCGCAGCTGCCGTCTGAGGAGCGCACGCCCGTGCGAGAGCGGCTGATCGAGCTGTTCGGCCTGGTGGGCGCCGCCGATCCGCGCGTGGTGTCCGCCCGCAACCGATTGTCGTCGCTGCTGTTCTAGAACGCGTCGGGCGGCAGAGCAGAGGGTCGTCAGCCGTGATTCACGGTCGGCACGTGCGGGTCGGACTGGTGGCGCAGCCACAGAGTCGTCAGCGCGGGCAGCGTGATGGTGGCTGTCGGACTCCCGCCGTCTGCGGATCCGGCGTACACCATGCCCAGGTTGCCGGACCCGCGGCCCCCGTACTCGGCGGCGTCGGTGTTGAGCACCTCCTGCCAGACGCCCTCACGCGGGAGCTCGAGCGGGTGTGCCGTCAGCTCCGTGCCTGCGAAGTTGCTGACGACGACGAGTCGACCTCCGTGCGCGTCACGTCGCTCGAAGGCGATCACGGACGGATCCCAGGTCGGTGCGCCGAGCCGACGGAATGACGAAGCCTCGTTGTCGCGCTCCCACAGTGGCGCCTGGGCGCGATAGGTGCGGTTCAACGCGCCGACGAAGTCCTGAAGCTGTGCGTGCGACGGCTGGTCGAGGAGCCACCAGTCCAGTTGGCGCGCCTCCGACCACTCGGCGAGCTGCCCGAACTCCTGCCCCATGAACAGGAGCTTCTTTCCCGGGTGACCCCACATGTAGGCCAGGTACGCACGCGTGTTCGCGAGCTTGTGCCAGTGATCGCCTGGCATCTTCGCGAGAAGGCTTCCCTTTCCGTGCACGACCTCGTCGTGGCTGATGGGAAGCAGGTAGTTCTCGCCGAACGCGTAGACGAACGAGAAGGTCATCTCTCCCTCGTGATGCGAACGGTACATCGGGTCGCGCGCGATGTACTGGAGCGAGTCGTTCATCCAGCCCATGTTCCACTTGAACCCGAAGCCCAGACCGGCGTGATCGGTGGGTGCAGTGACGCCGGGGAAGCTCGTCGACTCTTCCGCGATCATCATGATCCCCGGATGCAGTCGGTACGCGGTCGCGTTGACCTCCTGCAGGAAGCGGATCGCTTCGAGGTTCTCGCGGCCGCCGTGGATGTTCGGCTCCCACTCGCCGGCGGCCCTGGAGTAATCGAGGTACAGCATCGAGGCGACGGCGTCGACGCGCAACCCGTCCACATGGAACTCCTCGAGCCAGTAGAGGGCGTTGGCGACGAGGAAGCCGCGGACCTCCGGTCGCCCGTAGTCGAAGATGAGCGTTCCCCAGTCCTGATGTTCCCCTCGGCGGGGATCCGGATGCTCGTACAGCGCCTGGCCGTCGAAGCGCGCCAGCGCGAAGGCATCCTTGGGGAAGTGTCCCGGCACCCAGTCCATGATCACGCCGATGCCGGCCTGGTGGAGGCGGTCGATCAGGTAGCGCAGATCATCGGGGGAGCCGAATCGGCTCGTCGGAGCGTAGTACCCGCTGACCTGGTAGCCCCAGGAACCGCCGAACGGGTGCTCGGCGAGGGGCATGAACTCCACGTGGGTGAACCCTGAATCCGTCACGTGCTGGATCAGCGGCGCTGCGAGCTCGCGGTACCCGAGTCCCTCGCGCCATGAGCCGACGTGGACCTCGTAGACCGACAAGGGCTGCGCGACGGCGTGGGTCGCCGCGCGGCGGGTCATCCACGCCCCGTCCGACCACGCATACGACGATGCGGTCACGACGGATGCCGTGTTCGGCGGAACCTCGGCGGCGAGAGCCATGGGGTCGGCCTTCAGGATCCACGCTCCGTCCCGCGTGCGGATCTGGTACTTGAACCGCGTGCCGATCGGGAGGTCGGGGATGAACAACTCCCAGACGCCGCTCACCCCCATGGAGCGCATCGCGTGCGCCTCGCCGCTCCAGTCGTCATGGTCGCCGACGACGCGGACGGCGGTGGCGTCGGGCGCCCAGACCGCGAACGAGGTGCCCTGCTCGCCGTCGAGCGTCCGCGGGTGTGCTCCCAGCGCCTCCCAGAGCCGCTCGTGTCGTCCTTCCGCGATCAGGTGCAGGTCCAGGTCGCCCAGAGTGGGGCGATGACGATAGGGGTCGCCCGAGAGGGTCTCCTCGTGGTCGGCGTACTTCGTCGCGACCCGGTACGGCAGCGGGGACCGACATGCTGCGCCTCCCAGATCCCGTGCGCGACGTGCGCGAGTTCGAGCCTGCTGCCGTCGCCGAACACCGCGGCCACCTGCGCGGCGAGTGGGCGTCGCACGCGGATCACCGTCACCGTGCGATCGGCGGCGTCCTTGCGGGCGTGTGCACCGAGCACGGAGTGCGGGTCATGGTGGGTCGCCGCGGCGATCGCCTCCCACTCGGTGGATGCCGCGACGTCTTCCGCGTAACTCATGATCGCTCCCTCACCTTCAGGATGTGCACCGGCTCGGCGAAGGCGTCGAGCCGCACGTAGTTGTGGTCGCTCCAGGTCCACACCGCCCCGGTGAGGAGATCTTCCACCTCGAACCGATCGCCGAGCGGCACACCCCATCGCGTGGTGTCGAGGTGGACGGTCGTCTCGCGCACCGAGTGCGGATCGACGTTGGCGACCACGATGATGGTGTCTGCACGACCGGTCCCGGTGAAGGGCGCGTCGAGGTGCTTGCTGTAGACGAGCACGGCGTCGTCGTCGCTCCAGTGCGTCGAGAAGGTGCGGAGCTGCCGCAGCGCCGGGTGGTCTCGCCTGATTTCGTTGAGACGGCGGAGCAACGGCGCGAGGGACTCGCCTCGCGCCTCTGCGCCGTTCCAGTCCCGGAACTTGTACTCGTACTTCTCGTTGTCGATGTTCTCTTCGGAGCCGGGACGCGCCACGTTCTCGAACAGCTCATATCCCGCATACACGCCGTACACCGGACCGGCCGTGGCCGCGATGCAGGCGCGGATACGATACGCGGCCCTTCCGCCGAACTGCAGGTACTCGGTCAGGATGTCGTGCGTGTTCACGAAGAGGTTCGGACGCATGTAGTCGGCTGTCTCGTGCGACACGGAGGTGAGGAATTCTTCGAGCTCTGTCTTGGTGTTGCGCCAGGTGAAGTAGCTGTAGCTCTGCTGGAAGCCCACGGCGGCGAGTGCGCGCATCACGGCTGGTCGGGTGAATGCCTCGGCGAGGAATATCACGTCGGGATCGACCGCGTTCACTTCTGCGATGAGCCATTCCCAGAACTGCAGAGGCTTGGTGTGCGGATTGTCGACGCGGAAGATCTTCACCCCCTGACCGACCCAGTGCTGCACGATCCGCAACATCTCTGCGGCGATCCCCTCCGGATCGTTGTCGAAGTTCAGGGGGTAGATGTCCTGGTACTTCTTCGGGGGGTTCTCCGCGAAAGCGATCGTGCCGTCGGGGAGCGTCGTGAACCATTCGGGATGTGCGCTGACCCACGGGTGGTCCGGGGATGCCTGGAGCGCGAGATCCAGGGCGACCTCGAGCCCCTCCTTCTGTGCTGCGCGGACGAACGCGCGGAAGTCTGCCGGCGTGCCCAGGTCGGGGTGTATCGCATCGTGGCCGCCCGCTGCGGATCCGATCGCGTAAGGGGAGCCGGGGTCGCCGGGCTCAGCGACCAGAGTGTTGTTGCGCCCCTTGCGATGGGTGGTGCCGATCGGGTGGACGGGCACCAGGTAGACGACGTCGAACCCCATCGCTGCGACCTCGGGGAGGCGCTTCATAGCCGTGCGGAAGGTCCCGCTTTTCACGGTGCCGTCTTTCAGGCGACGGGCGCCTTCCGACCGCGGGAAGAACTCGTACCAGGCGCCGGTTCCCGCCGCGAGGCGATCCACGTTCACCGTCTGATCGGAGGAGGCGGAGCGCAGGCTCGTCACAGGACGTTCGCGGAAGATCTGCACGAGTCGCGCATCCGTCGAGACGGCGAGCGTCGTGTCGGCCTTGCCGCTGCGCAGCGCCAGAGCGACGTCGCCCAAGTGCTTCCGTTGCGCGGCGGGACGGTCCTTCTCGGTGGCCGCCCGAGCGAGCAGATCGGCCCCGAGGGCCGCCATGACGGGCACGTCGACCGCCGCTCTCACCTTGAGCTCGGCGGCGTGCGCCCAGGTCGCGAAGTCATCAGAGAAGGCCTCGAACCGGAACCGCCACGCGCCCTGCTCGTCGAGAGCGATGTCCGTCGACCAGGTGTCGGTGCCGTCGTCACGCGGCGAGAGTCGATGAAGAGTCTCTTCGCCGGACGGCGACGTGAGCCGGACGTGTACACCGATGATGTCGTGGCCCTCTCGAAACGAGGTCACGCTGAACGGGACGACTTCGCCGACGAAGGCCTTGGGCGTGAACCCGCCTGGCACAGCGGGCGATGGCTGCAGCAGGGGTATGCGCGTCGTCCGGAGTACGCCGGGCGTATCGGCGTCATCCGCGGCGCGCGGCGGGATCTGAGAGGGACTCCGGAGAGTCATGGACCGAGTTCCAGCACGTGCAGGCACATCCCGAATGTACCGCGCGGAGGAGGTCACGGGTAGCGCGCGGCGCGGTGCGTCGGCGCGGGTCTCACTCGACGCGGAAGAGCCTCATCGAGGTACCGGACACCGGGAGGACATCACCAGGTGCGAAGACCTCCTCCTCATCGGTCGGGCGCTCCAGAGCACTCGACCACAACGACACGAAGCGCGTCGCATCCTCGATCTCGTCGGGCAGACGCACGTCGATCGGAGACTCGGTGCCGTGCACGATGAGCAGGATACGGTTGTACGCCTCGGTGTCCGGAGTGGATGCGGCGACGTACTGCAGCGTGCGGTTGCCGGGGTCCGCCCACTGTCCCTGTTCCATCGTCTCGCCGTTCTGGTCGTACCAGTCCATGACGGAGGCGTTGGGGATGTGCTCGCCGAGGCGTGCGTAGCGGCTGGGTCGGAGCGCCGGGTTGTCCTGCCGGAGCCGGATGAGGCGGGAGACGTGAGCGCGGAGGTCTTCCTGCCACGGTTCGAACTCCCAGGCGAGCCACGTCAGCGCGGAGTCCTGCGCGTAGGCGTTGTTGTTGCCACGTTGCGTGCGTCCGACCTCGTCTCCTGCCGTCAGCATCGGGATGCCTGCCGAGAGCAGGAGAGTGCCGAGGAGGTTCCGCATGGCCTTTCGCCGCGCTGCCAGGATCGTCGGATCGTCGGTCGGCCCCTCGATGCCGTGGTTGAAGGCGCGGTTCATGTCGGCGCCGTCGCGGTTCTGCTCTCCGTTCGCCTCGTTGTGCTTCACGTCGTACGACACCAGGTCGTGCAGGGTGAAACCGTCGTGAGCCGTGACGAAGTTCACGCTGGCGAGCGGGCCCCGATCCTCGCTGAACGTGTTGGAGGATCCGGCGAGGCGGGTGGCGAACCCGCCGATGCCCACGGGCGCCGATGCGCGTCGTGCGTAGTCGATGTCGCTCAGCCAGAAGTTGCGCACCCGGTCGCGGTAGCGATCGTTCCACTCGTGCCAGCCCGCCGGGAAGTTCCCGGTCTGCCAACCGCCGAGGCCGACGTCCCACGGTTCGGCGATGAGTTTGGTCTCGGCGAGGATCGGATCCGCCGCGATGGCAGCGAGGAGCGGGTGGTCGGGCGTGTACGTGTGAGTGTCGTCCCGCGCGATCGCCGTGGCGAGATCGAACCGGAAGCCGTCGATCTGCATCTCCTGTGCCCAGTAGCGGAGCGAGTCCAGCACCAGTCGCGCCCCGGCATCGGTCGCGGTGTTGAGGGTGTTCCCGCAGCCCGTGGTGTCGACGTAGACGCCGGACTCGTCCTGGCGGTAGTAGTTCGCGTTGTCGATGCCCCGCAGGCTCGAGCGGGGGCCGCCGATGCCCTCCTCAGAGGTGTGGTTGTACACCACATCGAGGATCACTTCGAGTCCGGCCTCGTGCAACAGGCGCACCATGCCCTTGAACTCGGCGAGCACGGCCTCCGGACCTTCCTTGCGGGCATCCTCCGTGGCATAGGCGGTGTGCGGAGTGAAGAAGTTGAGGGTGTTGTACCCCCAGTAGTTGGTCAGCCCACGCTCGAGAAGGCGGGGCTCCGGGACGAAGGCATGCACGGGGAGAAGCTCGATCGATGTGATCCCGAGCGAGCGGAAATGCGCGATCATCGCGGGATGGGCGAGACCGGCGTATGTGCCGTGCAGCGCCGGGGGAACGTCGGGGTGCCGCTTGGTGAGGCCCTTGAGATGTCCTTCATAGATGACAGTGCGGTCGAGGGGCACGCGTGGCTTCCTTGACTCTCCCCAGTCGAAGCCGTCCACGATGACGACGGATCGCCATTCCTCGTAGCCGTCACCCTGGGCGAGGCCGCGGGAGTAAGGGTCCAGGAGCAGCGTCTCGGGGTTGAAGGTGTTGCCGGGTCCGTGCGGACCACCCACGCGGACGGCGTAGCGGACCCCGGGCTGGAGCAGCGCCGTGGTGACTTCCCAGACGCCGCCAGCCAGGCGTTCGAGAGGCACTTCGTCCGTCGCCCAATCGAGGTCGGTGGCATCGAAGACCACCAGCTCCACGGACGAGGCGTTCTGCGACCAGACGCGCAGCGTTCCGACGCCGTCGTGCAGACGGACGCCGAGGTTGTCGAGGGCTGAGCCGCCGGGCGCGGCGAGGTCTCGGGACACGGGCATGAGTACACACTAGGCGCGATGTGTTGCCGTCTCATGACAGCCGGTACCGGGTTCCCGACGTGCGACCCCCCACGCCGCCGTTTCGCGAGAGAATCGAAGGATGCGGCACTATCTCGATCACGCAGCGACCACGCCGCTGCGCCCGGAAGCGCGCGATGCCTGGCTGCATGCGTCCGAGACCGTCGGCAACGCCTCATCGACGCACGCCGCGGGACAGGACGCCCGGCGCCTGCTGGAGGAGTCGCGCGAGCGCGCCGCAGCCGTGCTGGATGCCGAGCCGATCGAGATCGTGTTCACGTCGGGGGCACGGAGTCGATCAACCTCGCGCTGCAGGGCTTGTGGCACGCGCGCGCGAACGGCACATCGGCGATCGTGCTGCCGGATGCCGAGCATCACGCGACGATGGACACTGCGGCGGGTCTCGTCGATGACGGCGCGGAGTTGCGGCGGGTCCCGGTGACGGAGCAGGCGCGGATCGACCCGGCGCAGTTCGAGGGGCAGCTCGCGGGGCGGCCCTCGCCACCGCACTCGTCGCGAACAACGAAGCGGGCACGATCAACGAAGCCGCGTCGCTCGCTCGGGCCGCCGCCGGGGCCGATGTCCCGCTCCACCTCGATGCGGTCGCCGCTCTCGGACATCTTCCGCTGTCGTTCCGTGCTCTGCGGGGAGAGGCGGGCCCGGGCGTCGGACTCGTCGCGATGAGTCTCGCCGGGCACAAGATCGGCGCACCCGTCGGCGTCGGGGCGCTGGTGACCGCACGGACGGCGCGCCTGACGGCACTGCTGCGCGGCGGTGCACAACAGCGAGGGCTGCGTGCCGGGACGCAGGATGTCCCCGGTGCCGCGGCCTTCGCCACCGCGCTCGAGCTCGCCGAGGTCGAGCGCGAGGAGGAGGGGCGTCGACTGCGCACCCTGCGTGACCGACTCGTGAGCGGCATCCGGACCGCTGTGCCGGACGTCGTGCTCCTGGGCGACCAGACCGACCGCCTCCCGGGGAACGCGCACCTGCTCTTCCCCGGCGCGGTGGGGAGAGCCTGCTGTTCCTGCTCGATGTCGCGGGTGTGGCCGCGTCGACGGGGTCGGCCTGCCAGGCCGGCGTCGCCGAACCCTCGCATGTGGTCATGGCGATGGGACGAAGCGAACGGGACGCGCGCAGCGTGCTCCGGTTCTCGCTCGGCCGGACCTCGACCGACGCCGACGTCGATGCTGTGCTCGCCGTGATCGCGGACACCTACGCCCGCGCATCCGGCGCCGGCACAGGCGCACGCTCGTAGACTGGTGTCATGCGGATCCTTGCGGCCATGAGCGGTGGTGTCGATTCCGCCGTCGCGGCTGCCAGGGCCGTGGAGGCGGGGCACGACGTCGTCGGCGTGCATCTCGCGCTCTCCCGGGCCGGCGGAACCCTGCGCACGGGAAGCCGCGGATGCTGCACGATCGAAGACGCGCTCGACGCCCGTCGCGCCGCCGACATGCTCGGCATCCCGTTCTACGTGTGGGACTTCTCTGAGAGGTTCCGCGACGACGTGATCGCGGACTTCATCTCGGAGTACCAGGCCGGTCGCACCCCGAACCCGTGCATGCGCTGCAACGAGAAGATCAAGTTCGCCGCGCTGCTCGAGCGGGCGATCGAACTCGGGTTCGACGCGGTGTGCACCGGACACTACGCGACTCTCATCGACGGGCCCGACGGCCTCGAGCTGCACCGCGCCTCTGACAATGCCAAGGATCAGTCCTATGTCCTGGGAGTGTTGACGGCAGAGCAGCTCGCACACACCTACTTCCCGCTGGGGACCACTCCTTCGAAGGCCCTCGTGCGCGCTGAGGCCGAAGCGCGCGGCCTCAGCGTCGCCCAGAAGCCGGACAGCCACGACATCTGCTTCATCCCCGATGGTGATACGCGCGGCTGGCTCGCCGAGAAGGTGGGAACGGCCACGGGCGAGATCGTGGATCGCACGGGTGAGGTCGTCGGTGCGCACGAGGGCGCACACGCGTTCACGGTCGGTCAGCGGCGCGGTCTCAAGCTGGGCATTCCCGCGGCCGACGGCAAACCGCGGTTCGTCCTCGAGGTGCGCCCCGTCTCGAACACCGTCGTCGTCGGCCCCAAGGAGGCGCTCGCGATCGCCGAGATCGCAGGGGAGCGGTTCAGCTGGGCTGGAGCGGCGCCGAGAGAGTCGTCCTTCGAATGTCACGTGCAGATCCGCGCTCATGCGGAACCGGTGGCCGCGCGGGCTGTGGTGTCGGACTCGGGTGTCCGGGTCACTCCGGACGTGCCGCTCGACGGCGTTGCGCCCGGGCAGACCGCGGTCCTCTACATCGGCACGCGTGTGCTCGGACAGTTCACGATCGACACGACGGTGTCGGCTGTGCCCGTCGGCGCGTAGATCCTCTGCAGTGTCCGTACCCGCTCGTAGACTGACGGAGTGCCGGAGAACATCTCGCTGGAAGACGCCCGAATCGAAGCCGACGAGCTGACCACTCGCATCCTCGATGCGAAAGAGGCCTACTACGGCCACGACACCTCGATCGTCGACGACTTCACCTACGACGGGTGGATGCACCGCCTGGAGGAGCTCGAGCGTCTGCACCCCGAGCTTCAGGGGCAGGACTCGCCGACGCAGATGGTCGGAGCGGCAGAGGCAACGGGCCTCGCGACGATCGAGCATGCCGAGCGCATGCTCAGTCTCGACAACGTCTTCTCGGTCGATGAACTGCGGGAGTGGGCGGCGAAGACGAAGGCGTCTGCGGGGCGAGAGGTCGCCTGGCTCACGGAGCTGAAGATCGACGGGCTCGCGATCAACCTCCGCTACGAGAACGGGGTCCTGACCTCAGCCGCGACCCGTGGTGACGGTCGCGTCGGCGAGATCGTCACCGAGAACGCGCTGCGCCTCCCGGAGATCCCTCAACGTCTGAGAGGAGAAGGCCACCCCGAGATCGTCGAGGTGCGCGGCGAGGTGTTCATCCCCGTCGCCGCATTCGAGCGGCTCAACGCGGCGCAGGCGGCCTTCCGCGACCGCGCGTACGCCGATGCGCTCGAGCGGTGGGAGTCACGCGGTGGCGCGAAGAAGCCGTTCGACGAGGAGAAGGCGCGCACGGCGGCCGCTCGCCGATTCCCTGCGTTCGCGAACCCTCGCAATGCGGCGAGCGGTGGCCTTCGTCAGCAGATCGACAAGAAGAACGGCCTCGAGCTCGAGGCCGGGTTGCTGCGCATCGAGTCGCTCGCGCTCTATGTGCACGGCGTCGGGGCATGGGCCGATCCTCCTGTCGCTGCGCAGAGCGAGGTGTACGACCTGCTTGCGGAGTGGGGCCTGCCCACGAGTCCGCACAGCAAGGTGTGCCGCACGATCGACGAGGTGGTGGAGTTCGTCGAGTACTTCGGCGAACACCGTCACGACATCGAACATGAGCTCGACGGCATCGTCGTCAAGGTCGATGAACTCGAGCTGCACGACGAACTCGGGGCGACCAGCCGTGCGCCCCGCTGGGCGATCGCTTTCAAGTATCCGCCCGAGGAGGTGCAGACCACGCTGCTCGACATCGTGGTCTCGGTCGGGCGCACCGGTCGCGCGACACCGTTCGCCGTGATGGCGCCCGCACACGTCGCGGGGTCCGTCGTCCGCCAGGCCACCCTGCACAACAAGGACGTCGTCAAGGCGAAGGGGTTCTGATCGGCGATACCGTCGTCCTCCGCAAGGCAGGCGACGTGATACCGGAGGTGCTCGGTCCGGTGGTGGACAAGCGCGACGGCAGCGAGCGGGAGTTCGTCATGCCAGCCGAGTGCCCCGAGTGCGGAACGCCCCTCCGGGCGATGAAGGAGGGCGACATCGACCTGCGGTGCCCGAACGCCCGGTCCTGTCCTGCGCAGGTCCGCGGACGTGTCGAGCACATCGGCTCCAGGGGCGCCCTCGATGTCGAGGCGCTCGGCGAGGTGTCCGCAGCCGCGCTGACGCAGCCGACGTCTCCTGCGGTGCCTCCGCTCGAGACGGAGGCGGGACTCTTCGCGCTCACGCTCGACGAGCTCGTACCCATCGAGCTGTTCGTCCGCGACGCCGAGACCGGGCTGCCCAAAGAAGACGAAGACGGGCTCGTGAAGACGCGTGCCCCGTTCCGTCGGAATCCCACGGCGGCCGAGAAGAAGGCGGGTCTCGAGGGGCCTCAGCCGTCGTCGCAGGCGCTCACGCTGCTCGCCGAGTTGGAGAAGGCGAAGACCAAGGATCTGTGGCGTCTGCTCGTGTCCCTGAACATCCGTCACGTGGGCCCGGTCGCCGCGCGGGCTCTCGCCCAGTGGTTCGGCTCGCTCGACGCGATCCGGACCGCATCGCGAGAGGAACTCGCCGCGGTCGAGGGAGGGGCGGCATCATCGCCGACTCGCTGCTCGCCTGGTTCGAGGTCGATTGGCATCAGGACATCGTGCAGCGGTGGGCCGACGCGGGCGTGCAATGGACGACGCCCGGCCACCCCGGCCCCGGTGCCGCCGTCGCCGCCGGAGGTGTGCTCGAGGGACTCACCGTCGTCGCGACCGGTTCCCTCGACGGGTACACGCGCGACGGCGCGCAGGAGGCCATCATCAACGCCGGCGGGAAAGCCGCGTCCAGCGTGTCGAAGAAGACCGACTACGTCGCAGCGGGTCCGGGGGCAGGTTCGAAGCTCGCGAAGGCCGAGGAGCTCGGGCTCCGCATCCTCGACGCCGCACAGTTCCACATCCTGGTGACGCAGGGGCCCGACGCGCTCCCGCCCGTGACCGACGGGGTGTGATCGTCACCCAGGGCTGGCCGAGCGCGCGCCTCGACTCGCGCGGAGCGGAGAACCCCGCCCGCGCGAGAGCGTCAGTTCTTGTGGCGCGGCTTGCGGAACGGCTTCTCGTCGCGGCTGTCGCGGGCCGGGCGGTCGTCGCGGTCGCGTCGTTCGAATCGGTCGCCGGAGTCGCGACCGTCCCGCGGACCGCTCCGGCGGGCACCGCCGGGTCCCCGGTCGGGCTTGATCTCGATCAGGCGTCCGGAGATGCGCGTGTCCCGGAGCTTCTCGAGCACGGAGCGATCCATGTTCGCAGGAAGCTCCACGATGGAGAAATCGGGTCGGATGTTGATCGCTCCGAAGTCGTCACGACCGAGTCCGCCCTCGTTGGCGAGTGCGCCGACGATCTGACGGGGCTCGACGCGGTGACGGCGGCCGACCTCGATGCGGTAGGCCGCGTAGTCGCCGCGTCCGCGGCGCTCCGTGCGCGGCTCGCGGGAGTCTCTGGCGGCGCGTTCCCGCGGCGGTCGGTTGTCGGCCTCGACCGCCTTCGACAGGGGGTCGTCGGCCGGGTCGAGAAGCAACGGCTTGTCGCCCTGCGCGACGACGGCGAGCGCAGCAGCCACGTCGCTTTCGGGGACGTCGTGATGACGGACGTAGTGAGCGACGATGTCGCGGAAGGCTTCGATGCGGGTGGTCTCCGACAGTGCGGTGGTGATCGCGTCGTCGAAGCGGTTCAGACGCGTGGTGTTCACGTCCTCGGTGCTGGGCAACTGCATCTGGGTCGGCTGCTGACGCGTGGCCTTCTCGATGTGCTTGAGCAGGTAGCGCTCGCGCGGGGTGATGAAGCTGATGGCATCCCCGGAGCGTCCGGCGCGTCCGGTGCGGCCGATGCGGTGCACGTACGACTCGGTGTCGGTCGGGATGTCGAAGTTGACAACGTGGCTGATGCGCTCGACGTCGAGGCCGCGGGCCGCCACGTCGGTCGCGACGAGGATGTCGAGCTTGCCGTCCTTGAGCTGGTTGACGCTGCGTTCGCGCTGCACCTGGGGGACGTCGCCGTTGATGGCAGCGGCAGAGTAGCCGCGTGCTCGCAGCTTCTCGGCAAGCGTCTCGGTCTCGTTCTTGGTGCGGACGAACACGATCATGCCGTCGAAGTTCTCGACCTCGAGGATTCGGGTGAGCGCATCGACCTTCTGCGCGTACGACACCACGAGGTAACGCTGCGTGATGTTCGTGCCGGTCGCGGTCTTCGACTTGATGCTGATCTCTTCCGGGTCGCGCAGGTACTTCTGCGCGAGGCGGCGGATCTGCGGCGGCATCGTGGCGGAGAACAGCGCGACCTGCTTCTCCTCGGGCGTCTGCGCGAGGATCTGCTCCACATCTTCCGCGAAGCCCATCTTCAGCATCTCGTCGGCTTCGTCGAGCACGAGGTACTGCAGCTGCGACAGGTCGAGCGTGCCCTTGGCGAGGTGGTCCATGATGCGGCCGGGTGTTCCCACGATCACATGCACCCCGCGGCGCAGGGCCGACAGCTGCACGCCGTAACCCTGCCCGCCGTAGACGGGCAGGACGTGCACGCCCTTCATCTTCGAGGCGTAGGACTCGAAGGCCTCGCACACCTGGAGCGCGAGCTCGCGGGTGGGGGCGAGGACGAGGGCCTGTGGCGTCTTCTGCGAGACGTCGAGGCGCTCGAGCACGGGGAGTGCGAACGCCGCGGTCTTGCCGGTTCCGGTCTGGGCCATGCCGACGACATCGCGGCCGGCGAGAAGCGTGGGGATGGTGGCCGCCTGGATGGGCGACGGGGTCTCGTAGCCGAGGTCCTTGATGGCTTTGAGGACAGGCCCGGTGATGCCGAGCTCCTCGAATCCGGGGGTCGCGGGGGAGTCCTCGGGGGCGTCGGTCAGCACTGCATCTTCAGGGGTCACTTCCCAAGGGTAGCGCGCGGCGGCGATCGATGCCTGTGAGGGCGACCTCAGGCCCCGGTCGTCAGGGAGACCAGCTTCTCCTTCACCTGGCGTCGGAGCACCTTGCCGATCAACGATGTGGGGAGTTCGTCGACGATGAACACGCGTCGCGGCACCTTGTAGGGCGTCAGGATGCCGCGGGCGAATTCGCGGATCGCTTCCACGTCGACGTCGGTCCCGGCATCGACCACGATCGCGGCGACGACCTCTTCGCCCGAGTGCTCGTTGGGGAGGCCGACGACCGCCGCGTCCACGACCTGCGGATGCTGACGCAGCACGTTCTCGACCTCGGTGGGAGCGACGTTGAAGCCGCCGGTGATGATGAGCTCCTTGATGCGATCGACGATCCGCACGAAGCCGGCTTCATCGATCGTGACGATGTCCCCGGTGCGGTACCAGCCGTCGATGAAGACCGCCTCGGTCTCTTCGGGCTTCCCGTAGTAGCCGGAGAAGACCTGCGGGCCTCGGACGACGAGTTCGCCGGCTGATCCCGCCGGCACGTCCTCGCTCGGGTTCTCCGGGTCGACGACCCGGCACTCGGTGCCTGGCAGGGGGAGCCCGACGGTGCCCGGTACACGGTTGTCGGCGACCGGGTTCGCCATGAGGACGGGCGAGCACTCGCTCAGCCCGTAGCCCTCGACGAGGAAGCCGTGCGTCGCCTCTTCGAACGGGACCACCAGTTCGTGCGGCAGCGCCATGGCGCCGGAGATCGCGACCTCGATGCCGTCGAGCGACACCCCCTTCGTCTTCGCCGCCGTGAGGAGACGATCGGCGATGGGGGGCACGAGCGGAAGGAACGTGGCGGGGTGCTTCTTCACCACGTCGAGCACGAGATCGGGGTCGAACTTGGGGAAGAGCACGAGTCGCGCTCCCATCGACATCGCGAACGTGAGGCAGAGCGTGAGCCCGTAGGCGTGGAACATCGGCAGGACGGCGTACACGACGCATCCCTTACCGCGTTGGATCGAGGGCACCCAGGCTTGCGCCTGAGCGGCGTTCGCGAGCAGGTTGCGATGCGTGAGCGCTGCACCCTTCGGTGTGCCGGTCGTGCCGGAGGTGTACTGGATGATCGCGAGGTCATCGGTCTGCGGTCGCGGATGCGTCGCGGGCAGCGGGGCGGTCGAGAGCAGGGAGTCCCAGGCGATCGTTCCGCGTACCTTCTGGGTCAGCGCCGCACGGGACTCCCGCGCCTTCGCGACGGGAAGTCGAAGCGCGAGGCGGGTGAGGAACGGCATGGCACGCGTCACGTCGACGGAGATCAGGTTCGTCACGGCCAGGTCGGCCGGGAACTCCTGCACGGTCGATACGACCTTGTTCCACACGATCGCATGCTTCGCGCCGTGATCCTCGAACTGCTTGCGCAGCTCGCGAGGCGTGTAGAGGGGGTTGTGCTCGACGACGACGGCGCCGAGGCGGAGCACGGCGTAGAAGGCGACGATGTGCTGTGGGCAGTTCGGCAGGACGATCGCGACGGGGTCGCCTGCACGGACGCCGAGGTCGCGCAGACCCGCCGCAGCGTGGTCGATCGCGGCCTGCAGCTCGGCGTAGGTCGTCTCGCGTCCGAAGAACTGGAGCGCCGGCGCATCGGGGTAGTCGCGTGCGGAGGCGGCGACGATGTCGACCAGCGACCCCTCGACGGGAGGAAGGTCGTCCGGGACTCCGGCGGCGTAGCTGGCGATCCAAGGGCGAGGAGGGTGGAACGTGCTCACCCGCCCAGCATAGGACGCTTGTGACGAGGGCTCGGGAGTTGGAGGCACGCCAACTAGACTGGGGGAGTGTCTGAAATCACCCCTGATCTTGTGCGCCATCTCGGCGTGCTCGCGCGCATCCAGCTGAACGACGACGAGGTGACGCGGCTCACGGGCCAGCTCGACGCCATCGTCGACAACATCGCGAAGGTGTCGGAGGTCGCCACTGCCGACGTCGCAGCGACGAGTCATCCGATCCCGCTGAGCAACGTGTTCCGGCCCGACGTGGTGGGCCAGACGCTCACGCACGAGCAGGTGCTCCAGAACGCCCCGGATGCCGCCGACGGCCGTTTCCGTGTGACCGCGATCCTGGGAGAAGAGCAGTGAGCGACATCATCCGGCTGAACGCGTCCGACCTGGCGGCGAAGCTCGCTGCGGGCGAAGTGTCGAGCGTCGAGGCCACGCAGGCGCACCTCGATCGCATCGCCGCCGTCGACGGTGACGTCCACGCGTTCCTCCACGTCAACGAGGGCGCGATCGAGGCCGCTGCCGCGATCGACGCCCGCCGCGCCGCCGGTGAGGCCCTCGGTCCGCTCGCCGGTGTGCCGCTCGCGATCAAAGACGTCCTCGTCACGACAGACCAGCCGACCACGAGCGGCTCGCGCATCCTCGACGGCTACCGCTCGCCGTACGACGCCACCGTCGTCGCGCGGTCGCGTGCCGCCGGCATGATCCCGCTCGGCAAGACCAACATGGACGAGTTCGCCATGGGGTCGTCGACCGAGCACTCCGCCTACGGTCCCACGCACAACCCGTGGGATCTCGATCGCATCCCCGGCGGTTCCGGCGGCGGCTCTGCTGCCGCCGTCGCGGCGTTCGAGGCTCCGCTCGCGCTGGGCTCCGACACGGGCGGCTCCATCCGTCAGCCCGCGCACGTCACCGGAACCGTCGGTGTCAAGCCCACCTACGGCGGTGTGAGCCGCTACGGCGCGATAGCTCTCGCCTCCAGCCTCGACCAGGTGGGCCCTGTCTCCCGGACCGTCCTGGATTCCGGACTGCTGCATGATGCGATCGCCGGGCACGACCCGAAGGACTCCACGTCGCTCACCGACGCTTGGCCGTCCTTCGCAGAAGCTGCTCGTGAGGGAGCGCGCGGAGACGTGCTCAAGGGACTCAAGGTCGGCGTGATCCGGGAGCTCCCGGACAGCGGGTTCCAGCCCGGTGTGGCGGCATCCTTCCGCAGTGCCCTCGCGCTCATGGAGGCGCAGGGAGCCGAGATCGTCGAGATCGGCGCACCGCACTTCGAGTACGGAGTGGCCGCGTACTACCTGATCCTGCCTGCGGAGGCATCGAGCAACCTCGCCAAGTTCGACTCCGTGCGATTCGGCCTCCGGGTCACACCTGAGGGGAACCCCACGGTCGAGGACGTCATGTCCGCCACGCGCGACGCCGGCTTCGGCGACGAGGTCAAGCGCCGCATCATCCTCGGCACGTACGCCCTCTCCGCGGGTTACTACGACGCCTACTACGGCAGCGCCCAGAAGGTCCGCACGCTCATCCAGCAGGACTTCGCGAACGCCTTCGCCGAGGTCGACGTGATCGCGACGCCCTCGGCGCCGACCACGGCTTTCAAGCTCGGCGAGAAGATCGACGACCCGCTGCAGATGTACCTCAACGACATCACCACGATCCCTGTGAACCTGGCCGGCGTGCCGGGCATCTCGATTCCCAGTGGTCTCGCCGAGGAGGACGGGCTGCCTGTCGGCATCCAATTCATCGCTCCGGCACGCGAGGACGCGCGTCTCTACAAGGTCGGCGCCGCGCTCGAGACGCTGCTCGTCGACTCGTGGGGTGCGCCGCTGCTCACCCGCGCACCGCAGCTCGCAGGAGGGAACCGCTGATGGCCGCCGCCAAGCTCATGGACTTCGACAAGGCGCTCGAGCTGTTCGAGCCGGTCCTCGGATTCGAGGTGCACGTCGAGCTCAACACCAACACGAAGATGTTCTCCGACGCGCCGAACCCGGCCAACGAGGCGTATCACGCGGCCGAGCCGAACACCCTCATCGCTCCGGTCGACCTCGGTCTGCCCGGCTCGCTGCCCGTCGTGAACGAGACCGCGATCCGCTCGTCGATCAGTCTGGGTCTCGCGCTCGGCTGCTCGATCGCGGAGTCGAGTCGTTTCGCCCGCAAGAACTACTTCTACCCCGACCTCGGCAAGAACTACCAGATCTCGCAGTACGACGAACCGATCGCGTATGAGGGATCGGTCGAGGTGGAACTGGAAGACGGCACGCTCATCACGATCCCGATCGAGCGCGCGCACATGGAGGAGGACGCCGGCAAGCTGACCCACATGGGCGGAGCGACCGGGCGCATCCAGGGCGCCGAATACTCGCTCGTCGACTACAACCGTGCGGGCGTCCCGCTGGTCGAGATCGTGACGAAGACGATCTTCGGCACCGAGCACCGTGCTCCGGAGGTCGCGAAGGCGTATGTCCAGGCGATCCGCGACATCGTGCGCGGCCTCGGCATCTCCGAAGCGCGTCTGGAACGCGGCAACCTGCGCTGCGACGCGAACGTCTCGCTGCGCCCCCGTGGCCAGGAGAAGCTCGGAACCCGGACCGAGACGAAGAACGTCAACTCCATGCGATCGGTCGAGCGCGCCGTGCGGTACGAGATCCAGCGTCAGGCGCAGATCCTCGCAGACGGCGGAACGATCACGCAGGAGACGCGACACTGGCACGAAGACACGGGGACCACCTCTCCCGGACGCCCGAAGTCCGACGCCGACGACTACCGGTACTTCCCCGAGCCGGACCTGCTGCCGGTCGAGCCGCCTGCCGATCTGGTCGCCGAGCTGCGCGCGGCCCTCCCTGAGCAGCCCGTCGCTCGTCGGCGCCGTCTCATGACCGAATGGGGCTTCACCGACCTGGAGTTCCAGGACGTGCGCAACGGCGGACTGCTCGAGGCGGTCGAAGCCACCATCGTCGCCGGCGCGACCCCGGCCACAGCGCGCAAGTGGTGGACCGGAGAGATCAGTCGTCTGGCCAACGCCCAGGAGAAGGAAGCGACCGAACTCATCAGCCCCGAGAACGTCGCGGCCTTGCAGACGCTCGTCGATGCGGGAACGCTGACCGACAAGCTCGCCCGCCAGGTCCTCGAAGGTGTGATCGCCGGTGAGGGGACTCCGCAGGAGGTCGTGGACGCACGTGGTCTGGCCGTGGTCTCGGACGACGGTGCCCTGATCGCAGCGATCGATGATGCACTCGCGGCTCAGCCCGATGTGATGGCCAAGATCAAGGACGGCAAGGTACAGGCGGCCGGTGCCGTCATCGGCGCGGTCATGAAGGCGATGAAGGGGCAGGCGGATGCCGCCCGCGTCCGTGAGCTCATTCTCGAGCGCGCGGCCCAGTAGCGCGTCACCCCGGGCCTCATGTCCGAGGTCCGGGGGAGAATGGTCCGATGGGACACGGTGACGGACGAGGGCGCGTCGTCTCGTTCGCCGACGCCGATGACACCGGTACTCGCATCCTGCACGTCGACATGGATGCGTTCTATGCGGCCGTCGAGGTTCTCGACGATCCGACGCTTCGCGGGCTTCCCCTGATCATCGGTGCGCCCGACGGCAGGTCGGTCGTCTCCAGTGCGTCGTACGAAGCGCGGCGTTACGGTGTGCGCGCAGCGATGCCCGTCTCGCAGGCGCTGAGGCTGTGTCCCTCCGCTCGTGTCGTCCCTCCGCACTTCCACCGCTACCAGCAGGTGTCGCGGCAGGTGATGGCGATCTTCGAGTCGTTCACGCCGTTGGTCGAGCCGTTGTCTGTCGACGAGGCGTTCCTCGACGTGCAGGGTGTGCGGCGGCTGTGGGGGAGTCCGGCTCGTATCGCGGAGCTGATCCGCGAAAGGGTGCGCGACGAGGTCGGGATCACGTGCAGTGTCGGCGTCGCGGCGACGAAGCACGTGGCGAAGATGGCCTCGACGATCGCGAAGCCCGACGGGATGCTCGTCGTCGCGGGGAGCGCGACCCTCGACTTCCTGGCGCCTCGACCGGTCCGCGCCATGTGGGGAGTGGGGCCGAAGGCGGCGGAGGCTCTGGAGGCCCGCGGCATCCGCACGGTGCAAGACGTTCGCGATGCCCCGCGTGACATGGTCGATCGTGCCGTGGGCCCGGCGCTCGGCGCACGTCTCGTGCAGCTCGCGCGGGGAGAAGACGCACGCGCCGTCGACACGCAGCGGGTGGAGAAGAGCATCGGACATGAAGAGACCTTCGATCAGGACATCGTCGACCGCTCTTTCCTCCGCGCCGAGCTCCTCCGACTCGCTGATCGCGTCGCCGCGCGCCTGCGGCGGGCGGACTGGGAGACGTCGACGGTCGCCATCAAGATCCGTTTCGATGACTTCCGCACGCTCAGTCGGTCGCAGACGCTGAGCGAACCGACGGCGGTCGGTCAGCGCATCGGCGAGGCAGCTCGTTCCCTGTTCGACCAGATCGACAGGCGTGATCCGGTGCGCCTGGTCGGCGTCCGCGCCGAGAATCTACGTCCGGCAGGAGGGGGCGGGATGGGACTCTGGGACGACGACGCGGACTGGCGCCGGGTCGAGGGAGCGGTCGATGAGGCCGTTGCACGATTCGGTACAGCGACGATCAGTCGCGCGCGGCACATCGGTCGCGGAGACGGTCGAGGTGCTGTGCAGCATCCGAAGGCGCACGGCCTGGATTGATCCCCCGGGGGCTGCGTTCCTCGACTACCGTGGGGGTATGCCGAACATTGCACTGGAACTCGGGAAGCAGGCCGCGGCCTTCGGCGTGAAGAGCGCATACGGAGAGCCTCAAGACGTCGACGGAGTGAGCGTGACGCCGGTCGCGTTCACCTACTCCGGATTCGGCGGCGGGAGCGCCGAGGGTGGAGAGGGTGGAGGAGGCGGCGGGATCTCGGTCCCGGTGGGTGTATATGTCCGGCGAGAAGAAGGCTTGCGCTTCGAACCCAACATCGTCACGCTGCTCGTGGTGGCTGTGCCGTTCGTCTGGGTCGCCGGCCGAGCTCTCTCCCGCATCATCCGTGCCCTCAAGAAGTGACGACCCGGTCGCGACGGCGCTCGAGCATGCCGCCGCGCTGATCGAGCAGGACGTTCGTGCCGTTGCTGCGGCGAATCCTGTCGTCCTGATCGATGGGGGCAGCGGCGCCGGCAAATCCTCTCTCGCTGCGCGGCTCGTGCGCCGGTGGCCCGTCCTCGGGAACGTGCAGCTGATCGCGCTCGACTCGCTCTATCCCGGTTGGGACGGGCTCGACGACGGCGCGGAGCGCGCACTCCAGTGGATCCTGCGTCCGCACGGTCGGGGATACCTCGGAACGTGGCGGCGGTGGGACTGGGCGGCGCAGGAGGAGGCGGAGAGCCACGCCGTCGATCCTGCTCTCGGCGTGATCGTCGAGGGCAGCGGCATCCTGCGCCCGTCGACGGCAGGCCTCGCGGATGTCAGGGTGTGGGTGGAGTCGGGGGAGGAATCTCGCAAGGCCCGCGCTCTCGCACGCGACGGCGATACCTACCGCCCGCACTGGGACAGATGGGCGGCTCAGGAACGACGTCACATCGAGCGCGACGATCCGCGGTCGCTGGCGACGAGGATCGTCGAAGTTCCCTAGAGGTCGTGGCCGTCGAGATCATCTGCGTCGTCAGCCGCCTGGATGATCATCTCGAGGCGGTACCCCACCCATTCATAGACGTCATGAGGCCCGGATCCTCCGGCGTGGTCGTCGTCCGCGATCCCGAGCCGCGTGGCGATCACCAGACGAATGGCCGTGAGCGTCCGAAGCCAGGCGTCGATGCTTGCGGAGGGGACGAGAACCTCGCGTATGCTCATCGCCTCTTCCTCCGTGAGCTGGTCAGCACCGGACGCGAACTCATCGAGTGCGACGCGTGCGTGGCGCGCGTCGGCGAGACGGCGCTCGAGGAGATCATCGCGTGTCGAGTCCGCGAACTGGGCTGCCGCCTCGGAGTCCTCCGGATACGGGCTCGGGGTCAGTCGTCCGATGGCAGGATCGTCGGTGTCGCGAGACCCGTCGACCAGCTCGATGAAGTCGTCGATCAAGCGTGCGAGGTGGATCTCCTCGATCAACGTCATGCTCATGACCAGAGTCCCGCCTTTCACTGCGCCGCCTTACGCACAGTCGCCCAGAGACCGAAGTCGTGCATCGCCTGAGCATGCACCTCCATGGTCTCTCTCGGTCCGGAGGCGACGATCGCATGTCCCTCGTGATGGACGGCGAGCATCAGCGCGGTCGCGCGATCGAGGGAGTAGCCGAAGTAGGTGCGGAAGACCCGGACGACATAGCTCATGAGGTTGACGGGGTCGTTCCACACCACGACCTGCCACGGCTCCAGCGGTGCCGCGCTGAGGTCTGTGTCTTCGGAGAGCGCTGGCACGGCCGTCGGCGCCATCATGCCCACCCCATCTCGTGCAACTGCTCGTCGTCGATACCGTAGAAATGGGCGATCTCATGGACCAGGGTCGTGTGGATCTCGTCCCTGAGCTCCTGCTCGGTCTCGCACTGCGCCAAGTGCGGTTCGCGATAGACGACGATCCGGTCGGGGAGTTCTCCCATCCCGTACTGCGTCCGTTCCGTGAGCGCCAGGCCGTCGTACAGTCCGAGCAGATCCAGGCTGCCGTCCTCCGGGCGATCCTCGACGACGAACACGACGTTCTCCAACCCTTCGACCATGTCATCGGGCAGTCGATCGAGTTCGTCGATCACGATCTCCTCGAAGGCGGCGGTATCGATCTCCATCTCTTCCAGCCTAGAGCCGGACACTCGACATCGTCACCGTTCAGTGCAGAAGAACGAGGATGCCCGCAACGGCGATGAACAGAATGCCGAAGACGGTGTTCAGCATCCGCTGACCGCGCGGGGAGCGGGTGAGCCGTCGGAAGGGACGGGCCGCAGCGGCGAAGAATCCCCACATCACGATCACGTCCACGACGATCACCGTGGCGATCAGCGTGAGGTACTGGGGGATCGGCGGCTGATCCAGGCGGATGAACTGCGGGATGAACGCGAGGAAGAAGACGATCGCCTTCGGGTTCAACAGGTTGACCCAGAACCCTCTGCGGATCATCGACCAGTGGCTCTCCCTGGAGTCGATGGGAACGTCGCCGTCGTCCACGTCGGCGACGGGACGTGTGAGGATGAGGCGGATGCCGAGGAACACGACGTAGGCGGCGCCGGCGTAACGGATCGCATTGAAGAGGAATTCGGAGCGGGACACGAGAAGCCCGACACCGGCAGCGACGATCGCCACGTGCACCACGAGGGCGATCTGTTGTCCGATGATGCCCCAGATGGAGCGCCGCCATCCCTGGTTCAGGGCATTGGACATCGTGTTGATCGCACCCGCGCCAGGGGTGAAGCTGATCACGACGCTCGCGGTCAGCAGTGAGAACCAGACCGCAAGTGACACCTTGTAAGTCTAGGGGTGCGGCGGGGTCGATCCATTTGTCGTGCCGGATGCGGAGAAGGCCCGAATCTCGCGATTCGGGCCTTCTCTGAGAGGGTGAGTAACGGGACTCGAACCCGCGACATCCGGCACCACAAGCCAGCGCTCTACCAGCTGAGCTATACCCACCATGTGCCTGCCGGAGCAGGCAACCATACGAGTCTATTACATGTTCGGAGTGAACTCGGACACCGTGCGCGCGGCGATCTCACGTGCGTCGTCGCTCGAGGGGCCGGGCTCCTCGACGAACACGGCTTCGCGGTAGTAGCGGAGTTCGCGGATCGACTCGAGGATGTCGGCGAGAGCGCGGTGCCCGCCGTCTTTGAGCGGCGCTTGGAAGAACACTCGCGGGTACCAGCGTCGGGACAACTCCTTGATGCTGGAGACGTCCACGTTCCGGTAATGGAGCCACTGGTCGATCTTCGGCATGTACTTGGCGAGGAACATGCGGTCCGTGCCGATCGTGTTGCCTGCCAAGGGCGCCTTGCGCTCCATGGGCACGAAACGACGGATGTAGGCGAGCGTCTCGGCTTCGGCCTCTTCGAGTGAGACTCCGTGCGGGATCTCCGTGATCAACCCCGACGTCTCGTGCATTTTGGTGACGAAGTCGTTCATGTTCGCGAGCGCGGTGTCATTGGGTCGGATGACCACTTGGAAACCGGGATCGACGGGGCGGAGTTCGAAGTCTGTGATGACGACGGCGATCTCGACGAGCTCGTCGACTGCCAGATCGAGCCCCGTCATCTCGCAGTCGATCCAGACGAGACGATCATTGTCGGACGCAGATACCATCTCGCCATACTATCGACGGCTCCGACATAGACCGTCGGGAGTGCGTCCCGTGCTCCGGTAGGTCTCGGCCGCTGCGACGCGCGCGACGCGAGAGACCCCCACCTGGCCGTCGGGGCCGGGCAGGGGTCGGACGCGTGTGCGCGGAGTACGAGTCTCGGAAGCTGCCTAGGGCACGCGCGCTCCCGAGGTCTTCTCGCTGAGGAACTCGGCCGACAATGTCGTGTTGACGTACGTGGGCGTGAGAGCCCCGCCCGCGCTCGGGTAGAGCCACACGACGGGGAGCTGGGCGATGTTCGCTGCGCCGTTGAGGATCCCCGCGTGGGTGTATTCGACCGTGCCGGAAGTCCCCTCTGCCGGCAGCGGTCCGACGCGAACCCAGCCGTTCAGATTCCGCTCCTCGATGCGGTAGCTCGTCGGGGTGGTCACCCCGCTGCCCGGGCCCCACTGGATCGTGACGCTCACGACGCCTGAGGTGTACTTTCCTGCATCTGCCACATCGCCCGTGTCGGGGTCGAGAACGTTGAACCCCACGTTCTGGGCGACGTTGATCTGCACCCGGTTCGGCTGCGAGACCGTCCACGTTCCCACGGACGTCGACCCCTGCCACTCGGACAGGCCCCCGCCCGGCGCTGCCTGTGGCGGGATGGGCCCGCTCGCGGCGGCAAGCGGCGTCGCGACAGCCAGAGCGACGACGGGCACGGACCATGCGGCCCCCTTGACGATCGTCCTCCTGCTCACGCCAGATTGCTGCGCATTCTTGTCTACCACCGGTTCACGTTCCTCTCGTTCCAGACGACCCAGACGTCGTCCATGAGAAAGGAGTCGGAGGGGCAGGAGAAGTGACGCGAGAGCCATTCCCGTCGAGGTAGTCGGCACAAGAGCACTGCGGCGGCACAAGAACACTGCGGCGGCACAAGAGCGCGGTGGCGTGGACGCAGAATCCCCTCGATGGCGCTAGCGCGGCGAGGGGATTCCAAGTGACCAGCGCGTTCTCGCGTGGACTGTCCCCTCGGCGCGACTCGAACGCGCAACCGACGGATTAGAAGGCCGTTGCTCTATCCATTGAGCTACGAGGGGGCGGCATCTAGGGTACCCGCCTCCCCGACGTCTCCGGAACCCGGAGCGGAACGAGACGCACTGCGCGCGCCCTCGCGCCGCAGAACCGCGACGGCGTCAGCAGTAGCGGAGTGCTGCCACCGCATCGTCGGCGTTCCAGAACTCGCCGATGACGCGGAAGTGACTCGTCGCGAGATGCAGACGCTCTGCGCGGTATCGGAGCCCCAGAGGGTGGGCGACGATGCGCAGGTGCCCCAGCACGTGCTCCCTCCGATCCTGCACTCTCCACAGGTGGTCAGCCGCACGGACGAGGTGCTCGCCGGCGGACGCGAGGCGAGGCGTGGCGTAGGGCACCTCGGGGAGAGACGTGATCAGGCTGTCGGACATCGGAACTCCTTTCCTGGTTCGAACGTATGACCGACCACCGACATTGAAGCGCTCTCCTCGACATGCGCGCTGACCTGCCTTTTCTGCACTGTTCGGCGATCCCGCGAACTGTCCACGGAACGCGGGAAACAGGTGCCGCAGTCGCTCTCGTGTGCTGCAGGCTGGGGCGACCCGGACGACTGCTGCTCCGGTCACCGAAAGGACAAGACATGATCGACACCCTCACCATCGTGGGAAGAGTCGCCACGGACCCGACGCAGGCGCAGACGGCGGGAGGCGTGCCCGTCACGAACTTCCGTGTCGCGAGCACGCACCGACGATTCGATCTCGCGACTCAGGAATGGTCGGACTCGGGGACCAACTGGTTCTCGGTGGCCGCGTTCCGGCAGTTGGGCGAGAATGCGAAGGCTTCTCTGCGCACGGGAGACAGCGTGATCGTCACCGGGCGGCTGAAGATCCGCGACTGGGAGAGCAACGGCAGACACGGCACCAGCGTCGACATCGAGGCCGACGCCATCGGGCATGATCTGCGGTGGGGTACGACGGCCTATCGACCGCGGCCGCGATCGACCAGCAGCGAGCCGGATGCCGCACGGAGCTCCGCGGCGACGGTCGCGGTTCAGGAGACCGCGGACGACACGCAGAGGCCCGAGGGCGAGGAACCGGATACCACGCCGCTCGCCCTGTCGTGGGAGCATCCGACGCCGATCACGGAATCGCGGTGAGGTGCCGGGGAATCCACCCGCCACGAGCACATGCGACAGCGCCTCCCTGCATCCGAGCCACAGCGCCGACGTAGACTCGGCTCGTGCTTCGTCGATCGGTCTCCTCGCCGGCGCGTACGGTCGGTGTCTTCGCCGCCTCGGTCGCCGCCCTCGTTCTGCTGTCCGGCTGCACGTCGGCGGAGCCGTCGGTCTCGGCCTCGCCGACGTCCGCGGTGTCGCCCAGCCCAGCACCTTCGGCGCCCGCGGGACCGGTGCTGGTGCCCGACGGCACCGCGGAAGAGAACCTCCCGTTGTTCACCGCGATCGCCGAGGGGGTCTGGGCGACCGATCAGCGAGGGTCGGGGCGCGCCTACATCGATGCGCTGATCGGTGCGGGTTTCGACCGCGGTGCTATGCAGGTGACGCAAGACCGGTCGACGGTCGGGAATCCCGCCGAGAGCCTGCAGTTCTCGGTGCGATGGGGAGAGACCGAGTGTCTGGTCGGACAGGTGGGTCCCTCCACAGGTCAGGTGGTCACGACGGTCTTGCCGCAGCTTGCGGAAGGGCGCTGCCTCGTCGGCACCACGCGCCCGATCGACTGGTGACATGACGCGAGGCCGGTAGGCTGGAGTGTCGATCTTCGACGCCAACAGAAGGAGCGGTTTTCGGTGGCTGAGTACATCTACTCGATGGTGCGTGCGCGCAAGGCAGTGGGCGAGAAGCTCATCCTCGACGACGTCACCATGGCGTTCCTCCCCGGAGCCAAGATCGGCATGGTCGGTCCGAACGGCGCGGGCAAGTCGACGATCCTCAAGATCATGGCCGGGCTGGACACTCCCTCCAACGGTGAGGCGAAGCTGTCGCCCGGGTTCACCGTCGGCATCCTGATGCAGGAGCCTGAGCTCGACGAGACCAAGACCGTCCTCGAGAACATCCAGGATGGGATCGCGATCAAGGCGAAGGTCGACCGTTTCAACGAGATCTCCGCGCTCATGGCCGACCCCGAGGCGGACTTCGACGCCCTGCTCGCCGAAATGGGTTCGCTGCAGGAAGAGATCGACGCGGCCGACGGCTGGGATCTCGACTCGCAGCTCGAGCAGGCGATGGATGCGCTCCGCACACCTCCCGGAGATGCAGCGATCGCCCCTCTCTCCGGCGGTGAGAAGCGTCGCGTCGCTCTGGCGAAGCTGCTCCTGCAGAAGCCTGACCTGCTGCTCCTCGACGAGCCCACCAACCACCTCGACGCCGAGAGCGTTCTCTGGCTCGAGCAGCATCTGCAGGCATACAAGGGTGCCGTCATCGCGATCACCCACGACCGGTACTTCCTCGACCACGTCGCCGAGTGGATCGCCGAAGTCGACCGTGGTCGCCTCATCGGCTATGAGGGCAACTACTCCACCTATCTGGAGAAGAAGGGCGAGCGCCTCGAGATCCAGGGTAAGAAAGACGCGAAGCTCGCCAAGCGCCTCAAAGAGGAGCTCGAGTGGGTCCGCTCCAGCGCCAAGGGCCGTCAGACGAAGTCGAAGGCCCGTCTGGCCCGGTACGAGGAGATGGCGTCTGAGGCGGAACGCACCAGGAAGCTCGACTTCGAAGAGATCCAGATCCCCGCGGGTCCGCGTCTCGGCAGCGTCGTGATCGAGGCCAAGAACCTGAAGAAGGGCTTCGACGGCCGCTCCCTCATCGACGGACTGAGCTTCAGCCTGCCGCCGAACGGCATCGTCGGCGTCATCGGTCCGAACGGTGTGGGCAAGACCACGCTCTTCAAGACCATCGTGGGTCTGGAGCCGCTCGACGGCGGCGACCTGAAGATCGGTGAGACGGTCAAGATCAGCTACGTCGATCAGTCCCGCTCGAACATCGATCCCAACAAGACGCTGTGGGAGGTCGTGTCCGACGGACTCGACTACATCACGGTCGGCAAGACCGAGATCCCGTCGCGTGCCTACGTGTCGAAGTTCGGCTTCAAGGGACCTGACCAGCAGAAGAAGGCCGGCGTCCTGTCCGGTGGTGAGCGCAACCGCCTCAACCTCGCCCTGACGCTGAAAGAGGGCGGCAACCTGCTGCTTCTCGACGAGCCGACCAACGACCTCGACGTCGAGACGCTGAGCTCGCTCGAGAACGCGCTGCTCGAGTTCCCCGGTTGCGCCGTGGTCATCACGCACGACCGGTGGTTCCTCGACCGCATCGCGACGCACATCCTCGCCTACGAAGGCACCGACGAGAAGCCCGATCAGTGGTACTGGTTCGAGGGCAACTTCGAAGCGTACGAGGAGAACAAGATCGAGCGCCTCGGCCCGGACGCCGCGAAGCCGCATCGGTCCACGCACCGCAAGCTGACGCGCGACTGAGGCTGAGGTGTCGAGTTCGCCCGGGTCGCGCCTGCACATCCCGATCCACCTCCGCTGGGGTGACCTGGATGCGTTCAATCACGTGAACAACACCTCGATGTTGAAACTCCTCGAAGAGGCGCGTGTCAGGGCATTCTGGCGTGCGGGCCCCGGCGAAGCGGCGCCATCGACCGCCGTTCTCGACTCCGGCATCGACGAAGGCATCCTCACGCTGATCGCCCGCCAGGAGATCGAGTATCTCGCTCCGGTGCCCTATCAGCGGCGCCCGCTCGAAGTGCAGATGTGGTTCGGCAAGCTCGGCGGCTCGAGTGTCGAAGTCTGCTACGAGGTCCACAACGACCCCACGGCAGAGCCACGACAGCTCTACGCCCGGTCGACGGCGGTCATCGTTCTCGTCGACGCGCAGACCGGTCGGCCGACCCGCCTCACGCAGGAGATGCGCGACGCCTGGGAGCCTTTCGTCGGTCCGTCGATCGAGTACACGCACCGGTGAGTCGGCCGTCTCTCGGAGGCGGCGTGCGGGTCAGGGCTGTTCGTCGGGCACGCGGATCATGATCTCCTGCGCCACGCTCGCGATCAGAGCGCCGTCGCGCGCGTAGATCCGCCCCGTCGCGAGTCCGCGACCGCCGCGCGCATTCGGAGACTCCTGCACGTAGAGCAGCCAGTCGTCCACTCGTGCCGGTCGATGCCACCACATCGCGTGATCGAGGCTGGCGACCTTCAGGCCGGGCAGCGCCCAGTACACGCCGTGCGCGCGAAGGATCGATTCCTGGATGGTCATGTCGCTGAGATAGGCGAGAGCGGCGCGATGCAGCCGCTGGTCGTCGGGGAGAGGCGCACGCAGGCGCATCCACACCGCCTGCCGGGCGACGCGGTCATCTCCGCTCGGGCCGTACAGGGGAGACTCGACGTGACGGATGTCCGCGGCGCGTTCGGCCAGCATCCGGGTGGTCGCCTCTGCGAGACCTCGCACGCGCTCCTCGTCCGGAGCGAGCTCTTCAGGATCGGGGATGCCCTGCGGCATCGGTTCCGCGTGCTCGACGCCGGGGTCGCCGTCCTGGAACGATGCGATCATCGAGAAGATCGGTACACCGTTCTGATACGCCTGCGTCCGCCGCGTCGAGAACGAACGTCCGTCGTGGATGCGGTCGACGGCGATCGTGATGCCGTGACTCGCGTCGCCGGGACGCAGGAAGTAGCCGTGCATCGAGTGCACCGCTCGGTCCTCCGGAAGGGTGCGCTCGGCGGCGAGCAGGGTCTGGGCGAGCACCTGGCCGCCGTAGATGCGACCGCTCGGCATCGGGTGCGAGGCCCCTGTGAAGATGTCCTCTGTCGTCCTGGCCTGTGTCGCATCGAGATCGAGGACCTCGAGCAGTCGCTCGACGGTACGGGTGGCGTGATCTGTCGCGCTCATGAGTTCCTCCCCGCGACCGCACATGCCGCTCCATTGGTAGTTTAGAACGCGTGCCGCATCACCTCCTCCTCGCCGACCCGGATACCGCGAAGGACGTCCTCACGTTCGTCGGGCGGGCGACGAGAATCACCGACGAAGGCGTGCGGTTGCAGGCGGCGAGTGGAGTGCTCGCGCTGACGACCGCAGCCCTCGCGCCGCACGGACTGTTCGATCAGACGCCGACGGTTCTCGCGATGCGCATCGTGCACGCCGATCCGGAGCTTCAGTGCGACATCGTCGTGGATCGGCTGTCGACGACCGAAGAAGCAGACGAGCTGGTCCTTCCCGATACGGGACTATCACCGGCATGGGCGGGGATCGCGCCGCCCCGGGGCGGGTGGACGTCGGAGGGGACTCTGGCCGCGTCGGTCATCGCGCAGCGCGCACAGTGGGGGATCTCCGCCGTGGCACGCGGTGCCGGAGTCGGATCGGGGGAGGAGGCGGTTCGCGCGCTTCGTGCCGCGGTGTGGGGGGAGCCGGATCCCGATCTCGGCGGGTTGCCGCGCGGTATCGCCTTCGCAGCGGATGCGATGGGGTTCATCTCCGGCGAGGAGCAGGTTCCGGTGACGCGGTCCGGACGCTGGACGCGGTTGGCGTTCCGTCGCGGTCACGTGCTGGCCCGCGGCCCCGTCGCGTCAGGGTTGACCGGCGTCCGCGACACCGGCACTTCGGACTGACCGCCGCCGCGCGGCCTCGACATCGCAGGGTCGACGTCTCTCGTGGTAGACGGGACCTTCTCCGCTCTGCCACCGGTGAGCCGCCGGGCGCGGCACGAGCGACAGGTCAGCTCGCGCCTGCGGCTGCTCGTCCCGCAGTGCGTCCGGAGAACAGGCACCCTCCGAGGAAGGTGCCTTCCAGTGCGCGGTAACCGTGCACCCCGCCGCCGCCGAATCCGCTCGCCTCACCCGCGGCGTAGAGACCGGGGATCGGGTCTCCCTGCGCATCGAGAGCGCGTCCGTCGAGATCGGTGTTGATGCCGCCGAGGGACTTCCGAGTCAGCACGTGCAGCTTGACGGCGACGAGCGGGCCCGCTGACGGGTCCTGCAGCCGGTGCGGCACCGCCGTCCGGATCAGCTTGTCGCCGCGGTACTCGCGCATGGAACGCAGCATGCCGATCTGCGCATCCTTGGTGAAGCTGTTGTCGATCTCCCTGTCGCGGGCGAGGACCTCGCGGCGGACGTTGTCGATATCCAGGAGTTCACCGCCCTGATGCCGCTGCATCTGCTCCAGGAGAGATTCGAGGTCGTTCTCCACGATGAAGTCCTCGCCTTCGTCGAGAAACGACTGCACAGGCCCGGTCGGACCCTTCGCCAGCCGCGACCTGAGGAGGAGGCCGACGTCCTTGCCGGTGAGGTCTGGATTCTGCTCACTGCCGGAAAGGGCGAACTCCTTCTCGACGATCTGCCTCGACGTGACGAACCAGGAGTGATCGTGGCCTGTCCTCCGCAGATGCTCGAGCGTGCCGAGCGTATCGAATCCGGGGAACAGCGGGACCGGGAGGCGTACGCCTGTGGCATCGAGCCAGAGCGAAGAAGGTCCGGGGAGGATGCGGATGCCATGGGACGGCCACACCGGGTCCCAGTTCGTGATGCCTTCGACGTAGTGCCACATCCGATCGCCGTTGATCAGGCGCGCGCCCGCGGCCTCGCTCACCGCATGCATGGAGCCGTCCACGTATGCGGGAACGCCGGTGAGCATGTGCGTCGGTGCCGTGCCGAGGCGTGCCGGCCACGCAGCACGTACGAGGTCGTGGTTGCCGCCGATCCCGCCGGAGGACACGACGGTGGACCGTGCCGTGATCTCGAACTCGCCGATGGAGTCGCGCGAGGAGACGACTCCCCGCTTCGCGCCGCTGTTCGCGAGGATGCGACCCTGCGCGCCCACGACCGCGCCGTCGGTCACGATGAGCGCTGTCACCCGATGCCGAGGGAGTACCGTCAGTCGACCTTCGCGTTCGCCCTGCTCCACTGCCGCGGCGAAGGGCGCGATGATACCGGGTCCGGTGCCCCAGGTGATGTGGAACCGCGGGACGGAGTTGCCGGGGCCGATCGCACCGTAGCCGCCGCGTTCCGCCCAGCCGACAACCGGGAAGAACCCGACGCCGCGTTCGCGAAGCCAGGAGCGCTTCTCGCCTGCGGCGAACTGCAGATACGCCTCCGCCCAGCGCCGAGGCCACTCATCTTCAGGACGGTCGAAACCGGCGTTGCCGAACCAGTCCTGTGTCGCGAGTTCCAGGGAGTCCTTGATCCCGAACCGTCGCTGTTCGGGGGAGTCGATGAGGAACAGGCCCCCGAACGACCACCAGGCCTGACCACCGAGGTTCGTCCGCGGCTCCTGATCGAGCAGGATCACGCGCTTTCCCGCATCGAGCGCCTCAGCGGCGGCGACCAGTCCCGCGAGCCCCCACCCGATCACCAGGACATCTGTGGACAGGGGCTGTGTCGTCATGGCTTCTCCGTTGATTCCTGACGTGATCGGGTCTCGATCGTCGGTCGCCCCCCGGGCGCGGCGCCGATCCCGGATGGCTCGAATGTGTTCACCATGGCATAGGCGGCGCGCTCCAGGTAGTCCCACAGCGTCGATTCGTGCAGGGGCGACAACTGCGCTTCGTCCACAGCCGTGCGCATATGACGAAGCCAACGATCACGCGCATCCGTGTCGATGTGGAAGGGCATGTGCCGCATTCGCAGTCGAGGGTGGCCGCGCGTGTCACCGTAGGTGGTCGGGCCTCCCCAGTACTGCTCGAGGAACATCCGAAGCCGGTCTTCAGCAGGTCCGAGGTCGTCCTCGGGATACATGGGCTTCATCACGGGGTCGAGTGCGACCTCTCGGTAGAACACCGACACGATCTTCCGGAAGGTGTCGTGCCCTCCGACCTCGTCATAGAACGTCACTTCTGCGGGCTCCCGTCGTCTGTCGGCTTCTTGCGACGCCAAATGCCGCGGTCGGGGATGACCGGTACCCCGGTGACCGCGTTGGGTCTTGTCCGCGGCGGATTCGCGCCTCGGACCCGGCGTGCTCCATCGAGGCCCGTCGGCACCACGTCGGACATGCGCGGAACGCCGATATCCTTCTCCAGGAGCGCAGCCCGGAGGCGGCGGCGGAGCTCCTGCGCGACGTCATCCTTCGCGTTCGCGCGCGCCTTGATCACGATGCGTACGACCAGGGCGTCGCCGTCGACCGACTCGAGTCCCCACAGCTCCGGCTTCTCGATGATGCGGGTGCGCCACTTCGGGTCCTTCGCGAGTCCCTGTGCGGTCTCGAGCATGATGTGCTCGACCTGGTCGAGATCGGAGTCGGCGGGGACGCCGATGTCGATGATCGATCGCGCCCACCCCTGCGACATGTTGCCGATGCGGGTGACCTCGCCGTTGCGGACGTACCAGAGGGTGCCGTTGACGTCGCGGACCTGCGTGATGCGGACGCTGACGTATTCGACGACACCGCTCGCAAGACCGAGATCGACCACGTCGCCGATGCCGATCTGGTCCTCTGCGACCAGGAACATGCCGTTGAGCACGTCCTTGACGATGTTCTGCGCGCCGAAACCGAGTCCGGCGCCGACGGCCGCCGTCAGCAGGGTCAGTGAGCCGAGGAGGCTCGAGTCGAGAGCGTTGACGATGAGCACGATCGCGATCACGACGAGCATCACGTTGACGATGTTCTGCAGGATCGTGCCGAGCGTGCGAGTCCGCTGCACCAGACGCATGTCGGCGAGCGGCGAGCGCTCGAGGGCCTGCGTGTCGTCGACCGAGGCCTTGTTCTTCGCGCTGTCGACGATACGGTGCACGACGCGGCGGATGACCAGGCGCAGGATGAGACCGATCACGACGCAACTGATGATGATCAGAGCGACGGCGAGAGCCTTCATCCCGACTTTGCCGAGCACGTCGAGCAGGCCGACCAGCCAGTCGGGGAGGGGGGTCTCCGTCGGCGGTTCAGTGACATCGAAGGGAAGGATCATCACCCACGATCCTATCGATCGGGCCTCTGCGTCGGCTGGACGGTGTCAGCGCCCGAGCGGAGGCCATCCGCCCCGGGATCGCGCCGCGTCGTGGTGCGACACGCCTGCGACAGGACGGATGGTCTCCGTGACGGATGCCTCGGGCGCTCAGTCCTCGGCGTCGCGCGCCTGGGCAGCGAGGGCCCGCTCGACGTCTGCCAGGTTCTCCAGGACGAGGCGTCGGAGTGCGGGCGGGGCGTCCTGGTTGGCAGCGAGCCAGGAGCGCGTGGCGTCACGGAGGGCGACGTCTGCGAGCGCAGTGGGGAACAGGCCGACGACGAGGTACTGCGCGATCTGGTAGCTGCGCGACTCCCACACGGGCAGGAGCATGTCGAAGTACTTCGGGACGAACTCGCCGAGGACGGACGCGCCCGCCGGGTGCACGAAGCCGAGCGCCGCAGAGCGCACGATCGTGTTCGGTGCGTCGTCGCGCTCGATGAGCGAGTCCCAGGCGGCGTTCTTCGACGCGGAGTCGGGCAGGGCGGCGCGAGCCTGCGCGGCGAACTCGGCGCCCTTGGCGGTGTTGTCGGCGGCCAGAGCATTGTCGATCGTGGCGGCGTCGGTCGCACCGATCGTGGCAAGGCCGACGAGCAGCTGCCAGTTCAGATCGGCGTCGATCTCGAGCCCGGGGAGCGTCTCCTCGCCCGACCGCAGACGCCCGATGATGCCGGCGTGCTCAGGCGTCACAAGGGCGTTCGCGAATGCGGTGACGAACTGCAGCTGGCTGTCGCTGCCGGCTTCGGCCGACTCGGCGAGCGCCCAGAGGCCGTCGGCGATCTTGAGTCGCGCGGCCTCGCGCTGGTGAGGGGCCACATACAGGGTCGCCGCGGTGCGCAGCTGCGCCAGCGTGGTGCGCACCGTGGTGGACTCGGACTCGCTGCCGATGTTCCCGAGGACGAGGTCGATGTACGCGGAGGCGCCGGTCTCGGCGTCGCGCGTCTGGTCCCATGCGGCGCCCCACACCAGGGAACGCGCCAGCGGGTCGTGGATGTCCGCCACGTGGGCGATCGCGGTGGCGAGCGACCTCTCGTCGAGGCGGATCTTCGTGTATGCGAGGTCGTTGTCGTTGAGGAGGACGAGGTCGGGGCGTGCGATCCCGTGCAGTTCGGGGACCTCGGTGCGATCGCCGTCGACGTCCACCTCGAGGTAGTGCGTACGCGTGAGCAAGCCGTCGGCCAAGGTGTAGAAGCCGATGCCGAGGCGATGCGGACGGATCGTGGGGTAGTCGGCGGGGGCGGTCTGCGTGATGGCGAAGCGAGAGATCGCGCCGTCGTTGTCCTCTGCGATGACCGGTTCGAGCGTGTTGACGCCCGCGGTCTCGAGCCATTTCTTCGACCAGGTGCTCAGCTCGCGACCGCTTGTCGCCTCGAGCTCCGCGAGAAGGTCGCTCAGCTCGGTGTTGCCCCAGGAGTGCTTCTGGAAGTACTGCGAGACACCCGCGAAGAACGCCTCGATGCCGACCCAGGCGGCGAGCTGTTTCAGGACGGAACCGCCCTTGGCGTAGGTGATGCCGTCGAAGTTGACCTGCACGTCTTCGAGGTCGTTGATCTCGGCGACGATCGGGTGCGTCGAGGGGAGCTGGTCCTGACGGTAGGCCCAGGTCTTCTCCATGGCGTTGAAGGTCGTCCACGCCTCGGTCCACTCCGTGGCCTCTGCGGTGGCGATGGTCGATGCCCACTCGGCGAACGACTCGTTGAGCCAGAGGTCGTTCCACCACTTCATGGTGACGAGGTCGCCGAACCACATGTGGGCCAGCTCGTGCAGGATCGTGACGACGCGACGCTCCTTGACGGCGTCGGTCACCTTGCTGCGGAAGACATAGGTCTCTGTGAACGTCACCGCGCCGGCGTTCTCCATGGCACCCGCATTGAACTCGGGCACGAAGAGCTGGTCGTACTTCGCGAACGGGTACGGGACGCCGAACTTCGACTCGAAGTAGGCGAAGCCCTCGCGGGTCTTGTCGAAGATGTAGTCGGCGTCGAGGTGCTGCCACAGGCTCTTGCGGCCGTAGACGCCGAGCGGGATCACGCGACCCGAAGCGCTCGTCAACTCCGAGAACGTCGACTCGTACGGTCCTGCGACGAGGGCCGTGATGTACGAGGAGATGCGCGGCGTCGGCTCGAAGCCCCAGGTCGCCGTGACGTCGTCGTCATGCACGATGGGCTCGGGAGTGGGGGAGTTGGAGACGACCTTCCACGCGGCAGGCGCCGTCACCGTGAACTGGAACGTCGCCTTCAGGTCGGGCTGCTCGAAGACCGCGAACACGCGTCGGGAGTCCGGCACCTCGAACTGCGAGTACAGGTAGACCTCACCGTCGACAGGATCGACGAAGCGGTGCAGGCCCTCACCGGTGTTCGTGTAGAGGCAGTCGGCGTCGACCACCAGGACGTTCTCCGCCTGGAGCCCCGTGAGCGCGATGCGCGAGTCGGCGAAGACCTCGTTCGGGTCGAGCTGCTCGCCGTTGAGCGAGATCTCCCGGACGTCGCGGGCGATGAGGTCGATGAAGGTGAAGCTCTCCGGCGTCGCCGTGAAGCGCACGACGCTGCGGGAGCCGAAGATCTCGGCGCCCTTGGTCAGGTCGAGGGCGACTTCGTAGGACTGCGTGTCGATGACGCTGCGGCGCTCCTGCGCTTCGACACGGGTGAGGTTCTCTCCAGGCACAGCTGTACTCCCAGGGGTGAGGGGACGTCACCGCGGCTGGGCGCAGTTGGCGCCGACGGCAACCATGACAGCCTACGCCAGAGCGAAGGATCCGCTCACGTTCCGATTCCGCTACCGGGATGCAGGAGACGCGGACATCGGCTCGCCGTGGAGGTGGGAAGATGAGAGGGTGACTGCGATCGAGCCGAATGTCGTTCCCTTTGCTTCGCCCGCCGCCGCGGACGGCGCACCCTTCGTGCCGACTCCGGTCGACTACGACGCCATCCTGCTGGCGAGCTTCGGCGGGCCCGAGGGGCAGGAAGACGTGATCCCGTTCCTGCGGAACGTCACACGAGGTCGTGGCATCCCGGACGAGCGGCTGGAGGAGGTGGCACATCACTACCGGCACTTCGGCGGCGTGAGTCCGATCAACGGCCAGAACCGGGTGCTGAAGGAAGCGCTCGAGAATGCACTCGTCGAGCGCGGCATCGACCTGCCGGTGTACTGGGGCAACCGCAACTGGGGTCCCTACCTCGAGGATGTCGTCCCCGAGGCTGCGGCGAACGGCCACACGACCTTGCTCGCATTCGCGACCAGCGCGTACAGCTCCTTCTCCAGTTGCCGCCAGTACCGCGAGGACTTCGCACGCGTGCTGACCGAGACGGGCCTCGGAGAGAGCGTGACGATCGACAAGATCCGCCCCTTCTACGACCACCCCGGGTTCGTCGAGGCCTTCGAGGCCGGCGTGCGCGAGTCCGTGCAGGGTTATCTCGATCAGGGCATCGCGGCGATCGAGATCCAGGTCCTCTTCTCCACGCACAGCATCCCCACTGCCGACGCCGAGCGCTCGGGCGCCCGCGACATCGACTGGGGAGGGGAGGGCGGCGCCTACGCCGCGCAGCACCTCGCCGTCGCGGCATGGACCATGGACCAGGTGCGCGCCGCTCTTCCCGCAGCAGCGGATGTGCCGTGGGAGCTGGTCTACCAGTCGCGTTCCGGCCCCCCTTCGCAGCCGTGGCTGGAGCCGGATGTGTGCGACGTCATCGGGGAACTGCCCGCCCGCGGCCGCAAGGCCGTCATCGTGGTTCCGGTGGGATTCATGAGCGACCACATGGAGGTTCTCTGGGATCTCGACACGGAGGCGGCCGAGGCCGCGGAAGAGGCGGACCTCGCGTTCACCCGCACACCGACGCCGGGTGTGCGACCGGCATTCGTCTCGGGCATCGTCGATCTGATCGAAGAGCGCCTTCGGGGCCGTCCGAACGAGGAGCGAGCGCACGTCACGTCGTTGCCCGGGGGATTCGACGTCTGCCGTCCGGGGTGCTGCGAGAACGTCCGCGTCGGGTTCAAGCCCGCCGCAGCCGGCGTCGCGCCCTGAGGCGCAGCCGGTGATCCGCGACTTCTAGGATGGGAGCCATGCGCATCCACATCGCCACCGATCATGCCGGTCTCGACTTCTCGACGAAGCTGCAGGACCATCTGCGCGGGGCAGGACACGACGTCGTCGACCACGGCCCGATCGAGTACGACGCGGTGGACGACTACCCGGCGTTCTGCATCCGCGCCGCGCAGGCAGTGGTCGCCGACCAGAGCGCAGGAGTGGAGGCGCTGGGCGTCGTCTTCGGCGGTTCCGGCAACGGCGAGCAGATCGCGGCGAACAAGGTCGAAGGTATCAGGGCCGCGCTCGTCTGGAACCTCTCGACCGCCGAGCTCGCACGTGAGCACAATGATGCGAACGTGATCTCGATCGGTGCGCGCCAGCACACCTACGAGGACGTGACCGCCTTCATCGATCGATTCATCGCGACGCCGTTCTCGGGCGACGAGCGCCACATCCGCCGCATCGGCCAGATCGCGGACTTCGAGCGCGACGGCTCCCTGCTTCCGGACCCGCGGGCCTGACATGCCCGAGGGTCACTCCGTACACCGGATCGCGCGGCAGTTCGATCGCAACTTCGTCGGCAAGACCCTGAGTGCGTCGAGTCCGCAAGGCCGCTTCGCTGAAGGGGCGGCTCTTCTCGACGGACGGGCCGCTGTGAGTGTGCAGGCCGTCGGAAAGCAGATGTTCCTCGAGACGGAGGGCGACCTCTGGCTGCGAGTGCACCTCGGGCTCTACGGCGCGTGGGACTTCGCGGGAGAGATCCTCGTCGACCCGACGATCGCCTCGGCCAACGGCCGCATGGGGCAGACGAATCAACGCGGCACCGTGCTCGACGAGCCGATCCTCGATGACGCAGGAGAGAACTCACTCGCGTCGATCGGCGCCCCCCGGCGCACCCGCGTGCACGTGCGGATGTCCGAGCAGACGAAGGGCTTGGCTGACGAAGGTGCGGAATGGCCGCCGCCGGTCGTCGGACAGGTCCGTCTTCGCCTGATGACCGACATCACCGCCGCCGACCTCCGGGGTCCGACCGCGTGCGTCCTCCAGACGCCGGACGAGATGCTGGCCACGATCGCGAAGCTCGGACCGGACCCGCTGGTGGGCGACCCGGTCGAGAACGAGGAGAGATTCGTCCGAGCTGTGCGCAAGAAGTCGACGGTGATCGCGCTGCTGCTGATGGATCAATCCGTCGTGAGCGGCATCGGCAACGTGTACCGCGCCGAGATGCTGTATCGGCAGCGCCTGAACCCGCACACCCCTGGCCGGGACGTCCCGGAGGATGTCGTGCGCGCGCTTTGGCACGACTGGGTGCGGCTGCTCGCCGTGGGTGTCGAGACCGGGCAGATGATGACCATGGACGGGTTGACCGGCGAGGACTATCGGGCGGCGATGGCGAACCGTGACGACCGGCACTGGGTGTATCACCGCGCCGGTCTGCCGTGTCGTGTATGCGGCACCGAGATCGCTCTCGAGGAGATCGGGGCACGCAAGCTGTACTGGTGCCCGCGCTGCCAGGCCTGACGCCGGTTCATCGGACACGCGCGACGATCGGCGCGTCATATTCCGGTCCCTGTGAATATGGTGACAGCGTTTGCGCCCCCACAGACAGGAGCCGATATGGATCTCACTGCCCTCCAGACCATCCTCGAGAACGTCAGCGGGTTCATCTGGGGCCCGTTCTTCCTCATCCCGCTGCTTCTCGGCACGGGGCTCTACCTCACGATCCGACTCGGGGGACTGCAGTTCGTGCGTCTCGGCTCGGCGCTGCGTCTCGGACTCCTCACACGCAAGGATCCGGGCGCAGATGGCGACATCTCCCAGTTCCAAGCGCTCACCACGGCGCTTGCTGCCACCGTGGGCACCGGGAACATCGTCGGTGTCGCGACGGCGATCGGCATCGGCGGTCCCGGCGCACTCTTCTGGATGTGGATCACCGGACTCCTGGGAATGGCGTCGAAGTACTCGGAGGCCTTCCTCGGGGTGCGGTTCCGCAAGACAGATGACGCGGGCGAGAAGTCCGGCGGCCCCCAGTACTACCTCGAGCGTGGGATCCGCGGACCGTTCGGCAAGGTCTTGGCGCTCTCCTTCGCCGTGTTCGCGGTGATCGCCTGTTTCGGCATCGGGAACATGACGCAGGGGAATTCGATCGCCCAGAATCTCGAGGCGAGCTTCGATGTGCCGACCTGGGTGACGGGCATCGTCCTCACCGCCTTCGCGATGGTGGTGCTGGTCGGTGGGATCAAGTCCATCGGCCGCGTCACAGCCGGTCTCGTGCCGATCATGATCATCTTCTACGTGCTCGGGGCGCTCTACATCCTGATCGCGAACGTCGGTGCACTTCCCGCTGCCTTCGCGCAGATCTTCTCGGAGGCGTTCACCGGGACGAGCGCGGTCGGCGGATTCGCCGGCTCGGCCATCATCGTCGCCGTGCAGTTCGGCGTCGCCCGAGGCATCTTCTCCAACGAGTCGGGAATGGGGTCCGCTGCGATCGCTGCTGCCGCAGCGAAGACGAGCCATCCGGTCCGGCAGGGACTGGTGTCGATGACGCAGACGTTCATCGACACCATCATCGTGGTCACCTGCACGGGTCTCGTCATCATCTCGACCGGCACCTGGAAGGAGATCGATCCGGAGACGGGGGAGCAGCTCAGCCCGGCCCTGATGACCGGCGCTGCGTTCTCCCACGGGCTTCCGGGCGACTGGGGGCACATCATCGTGACGGTGGGGCTGGTGATGTTCGCGGGGTCGACCATCCTGGGATGGTCGTATTACGGTGAGCGGAACATCGAGCGCCTCATCGGACGACGCGCCGTGATGCCTTTCCGGATCCTGTTCTCCCTCGTGGTCTTCATCGGCTGCACCGTGCAGCTCGGCGTGGTCTGGGCATTCTCGGACGCGATGAACGGGCTGATGGCTCTTCCCAACCTGATCGGCCTGCTGGTCCTCTCCGGACTCGTCGCCAGGGAGACGAAGAAGTACCTGGACAACGACCCGAAGCTGCGGGCGGATCGCGATCAGATCGAGTCGTTCATGGCGGGCACGCCAGGGTGGGAGGAGTGGAAGACGCAGGCGGTACCGGTAGTCCCACGCCGCCGGGGCTGAGACGCGGGGCCAGTCCGCATCTCGGCTCTAGGCTGTTCGTATGCGACAGAACCCCAGCTTCACGCTGGCCGATGTGACCGAGATGCGCCGAGTGGTCGAGGGGAATCCCTGGGCGACCATCACGAGCGCGGGCGATGACGGTCTGGTCGCGTCGCACTACGTGGTGCTCCTGGACGAGTCGCGCGACGACCTGACGGTCGTCGGCCATGTCGGGCGCCCGGATGACCTCATCCATGGCCTGGGAGAACGCGAGCTGCTCGTCGTCTTCCAGGGGCCACACGGTTACGTGTCGCCTGGTTGGTACGGCGACGTGCCTGCGGTGCCGACGTGGAACTACACCGCCGTGCACCTGAGCGGAGTGCCCGAGATCTTGACCGAGGAGGAGAACCTCGCCGTGCTCGACCAGCTGGTGGCCCGATTCGAATCGCGGATGCCGGATCCACGGATGATGTGGGAGCGGCCGAATGACACCGCGTTCGTCCAGCGACTCGCCGCCGGGACCGTGGGCTTCCGGCTGACCCCGACACGAGTCGTCGCCAAGCGGAAGCTCAGCCAGAACAAATCCGCGGAGACGATCGAGACCGTGATCGCCGCGCTCTCCGCGCCGGGTCCGTACGCGAATGCGGATCTGGCGGCGGAGATGCGCCGTGCACAGGACGCGCGGCGGGGCGTGCAGCAGTGATCGACCGCGGAGCGCTCATCGGCACCGTCCGCGCTGTCAGGATCGCCGGGCCGGGGCGTGAGTTCCTGATCGATGACGAGCCGGTCGACGTGCACATCGTCGACGGTCGCATCGCCGACATCGCGCCGACCGGAGCTCTCGCTGCCCACGGCGAGGTGCTCGAAGCCGACGGGCGTGGGTTGTCCCGGGGCTCTGGGACAACCATGTCCACACGGTGCAGTGGGCGCTGACATCGGAGCGCGCACCCTCGGGCATGTCGAATCCGCGGCGGAGGCCGCGCGCGATGATGCGGGGTCGATCCGCTCCCGGACGGACGTCGCGTTGGCACCGGATTCCGAGACGCCATGTGGGCGGACCGACCCTCGCTCGCCCTGCTGGATGCGGCCACGGGATTGGTCCCGACCTATCTCATCAATGCCGACGTGCACAGCGTCTGGCTCAACAGCGCAGCGCTCGCGCGTGAGGGTTTCCGCGGTGACGACGGGATCCTGCGCGAAACCGAGGCGTTCGAGATCTCGCGTCGCCTGAACGCTGTCGACGCTGCTCATGGCGACCGGGCGATGGCTCGCGCCGGCGAGCAGGTGCTGCACGGGGCGTCACCGGCCTCGTCGATTTCGACATGGCGTGGAGCGCTGAGGCGTGGCCGCGGCGAATCGAGGGCGGCTTCGCATCCCATCGGGTCGAATTCGCCGTGTACCCGTTCGACCTCGATCGGGCCATCGCCGCGGAGCTGCGCACCGGCGAGGTGCGGGAGTCACCCGACACGCCGGAGGCCGGACACGGGCTCGTGCACGTCGGACCCTTGAAGGTCATCACAGACGGTTCACTCGGCACGCGGACCGCGGCGTGCTCTCATGCCTATCCCGGTGATCCGGAGAACTTCGGCATGTTGACCGTGCCCTCCGACGAACTCGTGGCGTTGTTGACCCGCGCGACCGGGGCGGGTCTGTCCGTCGCTGTGCACGCGATCGGCGATCGGGCAGTGACATCGGCACTCGACGCTTTCACGAGCACCGGTGCGGTCGGTTCGATCGAGCACGTGCAGCTCGTTCGGCACACCGATCTCGCGCGGTTCGCACGTCTGGGCATCGTCGCCAGCGTCCAGCCGCAGCACGCCGTCGACGACCGCGACCTCGTGGACCGTCATTGGCGTGAGCAGACGGCGATCGGCTACCCGCTCGCCTCGTTGCGGGATGCCGGTGCGGAGCTTCGCTTCGGGATCGGACGCCCCGGTGTCCGAGCTCGATCCGTGGCACGCGATCTCGGCAGCCGTGTCGCGGACGGACGACGATCGCGCTCCGTGGCATCCGGAGGAGCGCATCACCGTCGACGAGGCGCTCGCGGCGAGCGTACGGACAGCCCTCCGCCCCGGTGCACCGGCAGACCTGGCGCTGTGCGGTGTGGACCCCCGCACCGCGAACGGCGCGGAGCTCCGGACCATGCCGGTGAGAGCGACTCTGCTGGGAGGGCGAGTCACCCACTCGAGCTAGCGGTCGCCGACAGGCGAAGGGCCGGTTCTCCTCGACGGAGAACCGGCCCTTCTTATGAAGCTGTTCAGGCGGCGATGTGCGACACCAGGAACCAGCGGTCCTTCTCGAGGCCACGCTGGATCTCGATCGCGACGTCCTGGCTGGTCAGGTCCACCTCGTCCAGGCCTTCGACGGCCGCCTTGACATCGGTCAGGATCGCGTCGATGTCGGCGATGACGGCGCGGATCAGCTCGTCGGACTGCGTGAAGCCCGCGGGCACGGTGGTCGCGCCGGACTTCTCGGCGACGGCACTCACACGCGCGTCGATCGGCAGGCCGAGCGCGACGATCCGCTCTGCCGCGGTGTCGGCGAAATCCCCGGCGTGGGCGACGATCGTGTCGAGAAGCTCGTGGACCCCGACGAAATTGGCGCCGCGCACGTGCCAGTGCGCCTGCTTGCCGTTGATGGTCAACGCCTGCAGGCCGAGGACGACAGGGGAGAGGAACTGGGCCGCCCCTGCAGCCACGGTCGGGTCGATGGCGGTGGTGGAAACGGTCTGTGCCTTGCTCATCTTGTGCTCCTCCGGAACGAATTCTCGTATCTGATGAAGACAACGCTACTCAGCCTGAGACATTCCGCAAGCAAGCTGAGGCTCGGCTCACTTCCGCGTGATTCCGCGGAAGTGAGGGTAGTCTCGCCTCATGAGCATCGCCTCCGGAGCCTCGGTCCTCGCCTTGCCGAACCGCGTGCCGTCCATCGACGACACGGCGTTCGTCGCCGACGGTGCACGCATCGTCGGCGACGTGTTGTTGGGGGCCGACAGCAGCGTCTGGTACAACGCGGTGCTCAGGGGAGACTCCGCGGGGATCGTCATCGGTCCCGGCGCGAACGTCCAGGACAACGTCTCGGTGCATGTGGATTCCGGGCACCCCGTCATGGTCGGCGCGAACGTGTCGATCGGACACAATGCGGTGGTGCACGGGTGCACGATCGGCGAAGGCTCTCTCATCGGCATGGGAGCGGTTGTCCTCAGCGGAGCCGTGATCGGTGCCGGCTGCCTGATCGCCGCAGGCGCGGTGGTGCTCGGCGGCTCCGAGATCCCCGCCGGCTCGCTGGTCGCCGGTGTGCCGGCGAAGGTCCGCCGCGCCCTCAGCGACGACGAACGTGCGGGACTGATCGGGAACGCCGATGCCTATCTCGGACACGTCGGGACTCACGACGCTGCGACACGGCTCTGACCACCCCTGGCGCTAGGCTTGAGCGCGTACGGGGCGGTGGCCAAGCTGGTTAAGGCAGTGGGCTCATAACCCAACGATCGCGGGTTCAAGTCCCGCCCGCCCTACTTCGCAGCCCGCGCATTTCCGCTCGAACGGCACAACTCACTCCGTAGAGGGAGAGAGGGAGGCCCGGGCGATCGCGGCCGGGAGCAGATCGTCGAACAGCGTGACGAGGCAGGCGCGGACGGCGACAGCATCCCTGTCGTTAAGAGAGCGACGCAGTTCGGAGGCGAAGCTCTCGACCGAAGTCCAATCGATGGCGCTTCGCGCGTGCTGACCGAAACGTCGGATCTGGGGGCTGAGCAGATCGATGACCGTGACGCGTGCACTGTTGCCTTCGATCCGAGCGAACCCCGTCGCGATCGTGCGCAGTGCGCTCCCGAACGTCTCGACGTTCGCGGCCCCGGCGGAGACGGCGAGGTCGTCAGACAGGTCGATCAGGTAGGCGATGTCGTCATCTTCGACGAGTGGCATCACATGACGCACGGAGCCGATCCAGATGTCGCCGAAGAGATCGACCGCATTCCGGACACGGTCCACCTCGATCGGAGCAACCCGCGTGTACCGGTTGCGTTGCATCTGCACCAACCCGATGTCGGCAAGCCGATCCAGCGCGTGACGTATCGGAGTCTTCGACGTTCCCAAGCGCTCAGCGAGTTCGTAATCCCTCAGGAGCTGCCCCGGGACGAGCTCTCCGCTGACGATCGCGTTCTGTAGTCGAGCGTAGACCTCATCGCTGATGGACCGTCGCTCCAGTGGTCCGCCGGAAAGCAACATCGCCACCACCCCGTTTCTGGGTTCGTCCTGGTGAGAACGGTACCGGAACTTCGTGAGCCCGTGGGGTCACTCTCTCGAGGGCCCGGTGGTCGGAGCCGAAGCGATTGCTGACGTGCATGCCGCACACGAGTTCCAGGGCGTCAGGTCTCGTCTCAGCCGATGCCGCGGCGGCCGGTCCCGCACGCTGCCTGAGCTCACGGGCGCATTCCCCCTGCCCGGCGCCGCCTGTCAAGCCCCTCGCGGGCGGATCGGAGTCGCGCCATCCTCCGATGAGGCGGCACCGTGTCGCGGAACGGGAGGAATCATGAGCATCGGCAGTGGAATCGCACTCTTCGTGATCGGAGCGATCCTGGTCTTCGCGGTCAACGTGGACGTGCCCTGGGTGAACCTCGACATGGTCGGTTACATCCTGATGGGGGCGGGAGTCGTGATCTTCCTCATCGGGATCGTGCTCCTTGCACGTCGTCGTCGGACCGAGACGGTCTCACGGACGTATGTCGACCCCGCGACCGGGGAGCCGACCACACGTCGCTCGGTCAGCTCCAGTGGTGACGAGACCGTGTGAATTCAGCTGACGGCCTGCACGCGCGACGCCTGCAGGCCGTCAGTCCGCTGCGCCCGCTTCGAGGTGCTCCTCGACCAGAGTGATGCCTCCGGTGGAGCTCGCCGAGTGGGCGAGTTCTTCGATCCACCTTCTGCTCAGTTCGGGGGACTCCGGCTCCTGGAACACGAATCGCAGAGGAATCGAGGGGTGCAGCCACAAGGTGGAGCGTCCGGGAGTCTCGCCGTCGGGGTGCCGCCACGAGAGGGTGAAGCTCTCGTTGCGACGAAGCTTGGTCGCGATCACGACCTTGAGGTGTGCGAGTGCGCGGTCCTCGATCTGGATGGGCGTCTGAGCGTCGCCGTAGTAGAGGCTCCCCATCAGCGAGCGCGCGATTCTGCGGCGAAGAAGGCGTCGACCATGGTGCTCCTCGATGAAGTGCTCGAAGGACCGAGAAGGCGGTCCGGGATACTCGAACTCTAGCCAAAGAAGTCTCAGGAGCCTGCCGTCGAGCAACGACTCGCCGTCGGACGCGAACAGAGGTCTTCGCGCGCTGTCACGATGCGCGCAGCGTGGGTGGCGCGCCGAAGGCCTCTCGGTACGCGGAAGTGAAGCGTGACGAGTTGCTGAAGCCCCATCGTCGTGCCACCTCGGCGACGCTGCGGCCGTTGCCGGCGCGGAGGTCTCGGTGCGCTCCGTCCAGCCGCGCACGACGCAGGGCGTCGGCCGGCGTGATGTCGAGGGCGCGACGGAACGCATACTGCAGGCCGCGCGTCGAGATGAATGATGCCGCGGCGACGTCGTCGATCGTGATGGCGCGATGCGCGTTCTCGTCGATGTAGGACAGGGCACGGCGCACGGACGCTGGTGCGCCCGAGCGCTGCGCCGGCCGCTGGAGCGCGTGGGTGAACGTGGTGGGAAACCCCGTGAGCATCATCATCATGGCGTGCCGCTCGAGTTCCGCGACCACGAGCGGGTTCGCGGAGACCGTTCCTGCGGCATCGACGAGATACGAGAAGGCGGCCTCCCAGCGGCGCGCATCGTCCGCCGAGTGCGGCGCAAGCCCGTTCACCCGCAGTTCCGCCTTGTCGTCGCCCGTCAGCTGACGGGCCCTGATCTCGGCGGCGCGACGATCGATGACGAACGCGCGCACGTCAGCGGTGCGCTCCCATTTGGCCTCGACCCGCGTCCCGTCGGAGATCCACGGGACACGCGGATCCAAGTTCTGGCGCGAGGACCAGACGTGTGCGTCCGCCGCGTCGACGCGGCACACGAGCAGCTGGTCATGCGGTTCGGCGAGGCATTGCACCTGGGCGGCGAGGCGATAGTTCACCAGTGCCACGTTGTCGAGTTCCTCGGACCTCCAGTCGAATCGGAAGCGGCGAGGGTCTGCGTTCTGCAGCGATGCCGACGGAACGAACTGCTGCCATGTGGACTCCACCTGGTCGACGTCGGTGGACGTGAACTGCATGCGCTGCTCCTTGTGTTCTCGCATCGACACCATCTCTTCGCGAGGCTACCTCACCACGTCCGAATCGCGGGTGCGCGTGGCAGCACTCCACGGATGGCGGCTGGAACCCACGCTACGGTCGCCCTCGGACATTCCGACACGGCGCACGGCGGCTCGTAGACTGGCAGCATGACCGTGCCTTCCCCCTACGAGGACCGTCTTCGTCGACTCCCTGTGCAGCGCCGAGAGATCGAGCTGCGAGGCGCGACGACGGCGTACTGGGTGTACGGACCAGAGGATGCAGAGACGACGGTGATCGCGTCGCACGGCTTCCGCGGTGAGCACCACGGGCTCGAACCCGTCCTGGCCTACCTTCCCGAAGTCCGTGTGATCGCCGCCGACCTTCCCGGTTTCGGAGAGTCGGATCCGCTGCCTGGTCGGCGGCACGACCTCGACGAGTACGCCGGTTGGCTCACCGACTTCGCGACGGCTGTGGCGCCGGGCGCCGTCATCCTCGGACACTCCTTCGGGTCGATCGTCACCGCTGCTGCCGTCGCGGGAGGCCTGCAGACGCCTCGACTCATCCTGTTGAATCCGATCGGAGCTCCCGCTCTCGAAGGCCCCAAGGGGCTCATGACGCGCCTCGCCGTGCTCTATTACGCGCTCGGCGCCCGCCTTCCGGAGAGGCTCGGAACGGCTCTGCTCCGCAACCGCCTCATCGTCCGGGTGATGAGCGTGACGATGGCCAAGACGAAGGATCCCGAGCTTCGTCGTTTCATCCACGACCAGCACGACACGTACTTCTCCCGGTTCTCCGATCGGGACGTGCTTCGCGATGCCTTCGTCGCGAGCGTGTCCAACGACGTACGGAAGTTCGCGCCGGACATCCACGTGCCGACGCTGCTCGTGGCCGCTGAGCGCGACGACATCACTCCCATCGAGGCGGAACGCACCCTGGCGGCGTTGTTCCCTGACTCGCGCTTGGTCGAGATCGCCCACGTCGGGCATCTCATCCACTACGAGACGCCTGCCGAAGCGGCGGGCGCGATCCGGCAGTTCCTCAGGATTCCCGTCGCGCGAGGCCGATGAGGCCGGCGACCCGGAACGGGATGACCTCGCCCATCGCGAGGGAGGTCTCCGTACGCTCGACTCCCTCGATCGAGAGGATGCGGGCGTCCGTGTCGAAGAGGTGGCGTGCATCGCGACAGGCCACTCGAGCGAGCAGATCGATGGAACCGCTGAGCCCGTGCGCCTGCACGACCTCGGGGATGCGGGCGAGTTCATTGATGATGCGGGGCAACTCGGTCTGACGGACACCGATGCTCACGAACGCCTGAAGGGGGAAGCCGAGGACGTCGGGGGAGAACGACCGCTCGTAGGAGAGGAAGATCCCGCTCTGCTCGAGTCGGGCCATCCGCGCCTGGATCGTGTTCCGCGACAGTCCCAGGTTCTCGGCGAGCGCGACGATGGTGGTCCTCGGATCGTCCGCCAGCGCGGCGAGAAGCTCGAGATCGATGCGGTCCAGTCCTGGCATAGTGCCAAACCTTAGCAGCATGCCATCGCCACAAATTGAGCAACATGCTCAAGGCCTCTGAGAATGCTTGAGCGAGGTGTTGAGCGGACGTACTCTCAGAGCATGCCGGTGATGACGCCGGCACCACCGCGCGGAGCCTCACGAGGGCCGCCGAGGAGGAGGACGACGATGTCACCGCAGATCACCCCCATCGCAGACACCGCCCAGGACCTGGAGCTGTCCGAGCGCATGCTCGCTCCGGATGGCAGCCGCATCTCCAACCCTCGGCTCGACCCTTTCGTGGCCGACGTGGATGCCGCCCAGCTGCGCTCCCTGCTGCGCGACATGGTGATCCTCCGTCGCATCGACGCCGAGGGCGTCGCGCTCCAGCGCCAGGGACAGCTCGGCCTCTGGGCGCCCTGCCAGGGCCAGGAGGCCACGCAGATCGGCACCGCCCGCGCGATCGCGCAGCGCGATTACGTCTTCCCCAGCTACCGCGAGACCGGAGTGATCTACGCGCGCGGTGCCGAGCCGGGCGACTACGTCCGCATGTGGCGCGGTGAGGAGGGTGCGGCCTACGACCCGGCCGCGCTGGGCGTCGCGCCGTTGCAGATCATCATCGGGGCGCAGACGCTCCATGCGGTGGGCTACGCGCTCGGCATCCAGCACGATGGTGCCGACGAGGTCGCGGTGACCTACTTCGGTGACGGAGCGACGAGTCAGGGCGACGTCAACGAAGCGATGATCTTCGCCGCCTCGTACCAGGCTCCCGTGGTCTTCGTGTGTCAGAACAACCACTGGGCGATCTCCGAGCCGGTGACCGTGCAGTCGCAGTACCCGATCGCCGGACGCGCACCGGGCTTCGGCATCCCCAGTGTCAGGGTCGACGGCAACGACGTCCTCGCCTGCATGGCCGCGATGCGCTGGGCACTGGAGCACGCGCGATCGGGGAAGGGACCCGCGTACATCGAGGCCGTCACCTATCGCATGGGGCCCCACACGACGGCGGATGACCCGACGCGCTACCGTGACGAGGCCGAGCTCGACTCCTGGCGTCGACGCGACCCGATCGTGCGCCTGGAAGCGCACCTGCGCGCAACCGGCGAACTCACGGAAGAGCATCTCGCAGAGACGCAGTCCGCCGCGGACGCCGTGGCGAAGGAGATGCGCGCCGCATGTCTCGGGATGGTCACGCGCCCGCCGCTCGCTGTGTTCGACGGGGTCTACGCGGAGTCCCACACCGGTCTCGAGCGCCAGCGTGGCGAGTACGCCGCGTACCTCGCGAGCTTCGAGAGCGAGGCCTGATCATGACCGAGATGACGCTCGGGAAGGCACTCGGTGCGGGGCTTCGCCAGGCGATGCGCGACGATGACAGGGTCGTCCTGCTCGGCGAGGACATCGGCAAGCTCGGCGGGGTGTTCCGCATCACCGACGGGCTCCTCGACGAGTTCGGTGCAGCGCGCGTGATCGACACGCCCCTCGCCGAGTCCGGGATCGTCGGCACCGCGGTGGGCCTCGCGTTCCGCGGCTACCGTCCCGTGGTCGAGATCCAGTTCGACGGGTTCGTGTATCCGGCTTTCGATCAGATCGTCGCCCAGGTCGCGAAGCTGCACTACCGTACGCAGGGACGCGTGAAGATGCCGATCACCATCCGGATCCCGTGGGCGGGCGGCATCGGGGCCGCCGAGCACCACTCGGAATCGCCCGAGGCCTACTTCGTGCACACCGCAGGTCTGCGTGTGATCGCGGTCTCGAACCCGGAGGATGCGTATCGCAGCCTGCGGCAGGCGATCGCATCAGACGATCCGGTGATCTTCTTCGAGCCGAAGAGGCTCTACCACCACAAGGGCGATGTCGACCTGGACGCCCCTCTTGCGGATGCGCCACCGATGGGGCTGGCGCGGGTGGTCCGCAACGGCACCGACGCCACACTCATCACCTACGGCGCGATGGTAGCCACCGCGCTGCAGGCTGCCGAGGCCGCGGAGGACGAGGGGTGTCCCTGGAGGTGATCGATCTCCGATCGCTCTCGCCCGTCGACTACGACTCGGTCGCCGCGTCGGTGCGCAAGACCGGGCGTGTCGTGGTCGCTCACGAGGCATCCCGTGAGGCGGGCGTCGCTGCGGAGGTGATCGCGAGCATCACCGAGCGCTGCTTCGAGTATCTCGAGTCCGCTCCACTGCGGGTCACGGGTCACGACATCCCGTACCCGCCGGCAAAGCTCGAGAAGTATCACCTTCCTGACCTGGACCGACTGCTCGACGCGGTCGATCGCGTGCTGGACCGGCCGAACAGCCTGACGGGAGCGGGAGCATGATCGCGGAGTTCCGTCTTCCCGACCTCGGGGAGGGGCTGACCGAGGCCGAGGTCGTGAGCTGGTTGGTTTCCCCCGGCGATTCCGTCGCCCTCAACCAGACCCTCGCGGAAGTCGAGACGGCCAAGGCCATCGTTGAACTGCCTTCGCCCTATGAAGGGACGGTCTCGACGCTGCACGCTGAAGCCGGCCAGACCGTCGCCGTCGGCGCTCCGCTGATCGCGTTCGAGGTGGTCGGCGAGGAGGGGGAAGGTCCTTCGCCCGTGTCGGTCGGTGGAGAGAAGGCACAGCCGAACCTCGTGGGATACGGTGCCGCGCCTTCGACCGCGGGGAAGCCCGCTCGGCGCGCGCGTCGAATCCGGGGGCACCAGGCCGGAGGGGATACCGCGGTTCTCGAAGCGGCACCGCACGACGCCGTGTCGTCTGCCGCCGCCGACGTCGTGATGGAGCGCCCCCGGTCCACCCGCCGGTGCGTGCGCACGCGAAGCGGCTCGGCATCGACCTGGTGCTCGTCGCTGCCGAGGTGGGCGACCGGCTCATCACGCGCGGTGATGTGGACGCGTATGCGGAACGCGTCGGAAGCGGAGGTGTCGTGGCGCGTCCGACGCTCGAATCGGCCACTCCGGGGAGGACTGCCGGGTCGAGCTCGGTGCCGTCGAGCCCTGCCGCGCTCGTCGAAGGAGAACGGGAGACACGCATCCCGATCCGAGGTGTCCGCAAGCACACGGCGGCGGCGATGGTGCAGAGCGCTTTCACCGCTCCGCACGTCACGGTCTTCCACACCGTCGATGTGACGGCGACGATGGACCTGCTGGCGAACCTGCGCGAGGACCGTGCACTCGCGGAGCACCGGATCGGTCCGCTCGCAGTGGTGGCGAAGGCCGTGTGTCTCGCCCTCGGCCGGACCCCGGGTCTCAACTCGCGCTGGGATGAGGCGGCGAGTGAGATCGTCCAGCACAACTACGTGGACCTCGGCATCGCGGCGGCCACCGAGCGCGGGCTCATCGTGCCGATGATCCGAGACGCGGACCGGTTGAGCCTCGTCGGTCTGGCGGACGCCGTGAGGTCGCTGGCGGAGGTCGCGCGTTCCGGCAGGACCTCGCCGGCGGAGCTCGCGGGCGGGACGTTCTCGATCTCCAACATCGGCGTGTTCGGGGTCGACGCCGGTACTCCCATCCTCCCGCCGGGGCAGTCCGGCATCCTCGCCGTCGGGGCCGTGCGCCGGCAGCCCTGGGAGCACCGCGGCGAGATCGCCCTGCGGCAGCTGATGACCCTGAGCCTCTCGTTCGATCACCGGCTGGTCGACGGGGCGGAAGGCGCACGGTTCCTGAAGGACGTCGCTGATGTCCTGGAGGAACCCGGTCGCGCGATGCTCCTCAGATAGTCGCCCGCAACGCCGCATCCGCCATCGCGGTCAACACGGCCGCGGTGGCGGCGCGCCGTCTCGATGCAGAGCGAGTGCTGTGCGGCGTCGAGTTGATCAACCCGAAGCAGGCCTGGACGCGCAGACGCAGCTCTTCCTGATCCAGGCTCTCGGGCATCGGATGCAGGGGCGCCAGCGTGTCCATCCAGAGGTCGATGTAGGTGCGCTGCAGTCGGCGAACCTCCGCGCGATCCGTGTCGGAGAGGAAGGCGACGTCGCGGTCCTGCACCTGGATGACCTCGGCGTTCCCCAGGGCGAACTCGACGTGGAAGCCGATCAGCGCGCGCATCCGCTCCTCGGGGGCGTCGGCGGCCGCCGCGACGCGACGACCTCCGCTGACCAGGTCTTCACTGACTTTGATGAGCACGGCGCCGAGCAGCGCCTGCTTTCCCGCGAAGTGACGGTATACGGCGGGTCCGGAGACGCCCACCGCGGTGCCGATGTCTTCCAGGCTCACCCCGCTGTATCCACGCGCGGCGAAGAGCCGCGCGGCGGCGTGCAGGATCGCATCGGACCGTTCGGCTTTGGCGCGGTCTCGGGCGGTGACCGGGCTTGTCATCTCAGTTAATCCTCGCTAACCTGAATCAACGGGTTAGTGAACACTAACCGAGAATGCCTGTACCGCGCCAGGGCTTCGCCCGCGCGAACGTGAGTCAAGGAGGACGTCACGATGGCCGCAACTCAGGAGACTCTCGCGAAGGAACTGCGAGAGCGCCTCGCGACGGCTGCACTCGGGGGGCCGGAGCCTTCTCGCGAACGCCATGTCGCGCGGGGGAAGCTGCTCCCACGAGACAGGGTCGCCAGGGTTCTCGACGAGGGGAGCCCGTTCCTCGAGGTGGCGCCTCTCGCCGCCGACGGACTCTACGGGGGAGAGGCTCCCGGGGCGGGAGTCATCGCCGGCATCGGCCTGGTCCACGGACGACACGTCATGGTCGTCTGCAACGACGCGACGGTGAAGGGCGGCACGTATTACCCGCTCACGGTGAAGAAGCACCTGCGCGCGCAGGAGATCGCTCTGGAGAACCGGCTGCCGTGTCTGTACCTCGTCGACTCGGGCGGTGCGTTCCTGCCCAAGCAGGACGAGGTGTTCCCGGACCGGGAGCACTTCGGACGCATCTTCTTCAATCAGGCGCGGATGTCGGCCGAGGGCATCCCGCAGCTCGCAGCCGTGCTCGGGTCGTGCACCGCCGGCGGGGCCTACGTTCCCGCGATGAGCGACGAGACTGTGATCGTCCGCGGTCAGGGGACGATCTTCCTCGGCGGACCGCCGCTCGTGAAAGCCGCGATCGGTGAGATCGTGACCGCGGAAGAGCTCGGCGGGGGAGAACGGCACGCGCGGCGGAGCGGGGTCGTCGACCACCTGGCGGAGGACGATGAGCACGCGCTCGAGATCCTCCGCGACATCGTCGCCACCCTGCCTCCTCCCGCGTCTCCCGCCTGGGAAGTGCTGAGCAGCCGTGCACCGTCCGACCTCTCGTCCCTGTACGACGCGGTGCCGGTCGACGTGAACGCCGCGTACGACGTGCACGAGGTCATCTCACGCCTTGTCGACGCTGACTCGTTCCTCGAGTTCAAGCCCGAGTACGGCACGACCCTGGTCACCGGCTTCGCACGTCTGCACGGGCATCCCCTCGGCATCGTCGCGAACAACGGAGTCCTGTTCAGCGAGTCCGCGCTCAAGGGCGCGCACTTCATCGAGCTGTGCGATCAGCGGGGCATCCCTCTGCTGTTCCTGCAGAACATCACGGGATTCATGGTCGGCTCGGAGGCGGAGGCCGGGGGAATCGCGAAGGACGGAGCGAAGATGGTCACCGCCGTCGCCAGCACCAGGGTGCCGAAACTGACCGTCATCATCGGCGGCTCGTTCGGCGCAGGCAACTACTCCATGTGCGGGCGCGCATATTCGCCGCGCTTCTTGTGGACCTGGCCGGCGAGTCGCATATCGGTGATGGGAGGTGCACAGGCCGCTTCCGTGCTCGCAACCGTCAAGGAGGATCAGCTCTCCTCCAGAGGGCAGTCCTGGAGCGCCGAAGCTCGCGCTGAGTTCGAAGCTCCGATCCGCGAGCAGTACGAGAGCCAGGGCGAGCCCTACTACGCGACCGCCCGGCTCTGGGACGACGGGATCGTCGATCCCGCCCAGACCCGTGATCTTCTGGGACTCGCCCTCGACGTCGTCTCCCGCAGCCCTCTTCCCGAACCGCGGTTCGGCCTCTTCCGGATGTGATGGCCATGTCTTCGAGCACCATCTCGTTTCGCACCGTCCTCGTTGCCAATCGTGGGGAGATCGCGCGCCGGGTCATCAGGACCTTGCGGGCGCTCGGTATCCGCAGCGTCGCGGTGTACAGCGACGCGGACGCGCGCGCCCCATGTCCGCGAAGCCGACACCGCGGTGCGGATCGGTCCGGCGCCGGCCGCCGAGTCCTACCTCGACATCGATGCGGTGATCGCTGCGGCACGCTCCACAGGGGCGGACGCCATCCATCCCGGGTACGGCTTCCTCTCAGAGAGCGTCGGACTCGCGCAGGCGTGCGCCGAGAGCGGGATCGTGTTCATCGGACCGTCCGTGGAGGCCCTTCAGGTGATGGGCGACAAGGCGCGTGCGAGAGATCACGTGCTCCGGTACGGCGTCCCGGTCGTACCGGGGTTCGACGCCAAGGGACTGTCCGACACCGAGATCGCGGAGGAGGCGGACGGCGTCGGCTATCCGCTCCTGGTCAAGCCGAGCGCCGGCGGAGGCGGTAAAGGTATGGAGGTGGTCGCGGATGCGTCCGGTCTCGCCGGAGCCCTCGCGTCGGCCCGTCGCATCGCCGCTGCTGCCTTCGGAGACGACTCGCTCATCCTCGAACGCCTGATCAGACGACCGCGACACATCGAAGTCCAGGTCTTCGGAGACGTGGAGGGCACGGTGATCGCCCTCGGGGAGCGCGAATGCACGCTGCAGCGGCGTCACCAGAAGGTCATCGAGGAGGCGCCGTCGGCGGGAATTCCCGCGCAGACGCGGGAACGGCTGCTGTCGTCGGCCGTGCTCGCCGCGGAGAGCGTCCGCTATGTCGGTGCCGGCACGGTCGAGTTCCTGATCGACGCGGATGCTCCCGAGGAGGTGTTCTTCATCGAGATGAACACACGTCTTCAGGTGGAGCACCCCGTCACCGAAGAGGTCACGGGGCTGGATCTGGTCGCGCTGCAGCTCCGCGTCGCCGATGGGCTTCCCCTGGATGTCGCACCCCGCCTTCGCGGCCACGCGGTCGAGGCGCGGGTATACGCCGAATCTCCGGAGCGCGGATTCCTCCCGTCCACGGGGAGGGTGCTCCTGTTCGATCCGCCGCCCGGAGTCCGCGTCGATGCGGCGATCGAGAGCGGCAGCGAGGTGACCGGGTTCTACGACCCGATGATCGCGAAGATCATCGCCTTCGCGGACGACCGCGCGACGGCGTTGGCACGGCTCGATGAGGCGCTCGCGCGAACGGTCGTACTGGGCGTCGAGACGAACATCGCCTTCCTGCGGACGCTCTGTCAGGATTCCCGGGTCATCCGCGGCGACCTCGATACAGGCCTGATCGAGTCGTTGCTTCCCTGGCGGTTCAGCGGCCGTCGTCCGCACAGCTCGCCGCGGCGCGAGACGCCGCGTCGGCGAGCGCAGAGCCGGCACGCGCCGGTGGGCTGTGGCGGGACCTTCCCGGGTGGCGCCTCGGCGCCGACGCCGCGGCCCGCGCGCCCTTCGCGGCGCTCACCGACGACGACGAGATCGTCGAGCTCGACGACTTCTCGACCACGCGGTCGCTCTCGTCGGTGCACTCCGCTCGTGACGGCGACGGGGCGGTATGGGTCGCCGAGGACGGTCGTACCGTGCGGCTGCGCCCCTGGACAGGAAGCAGCGGATGCGGCTCCGCCTCTCTGCGCGTGACGCGGGATCTGCGACCACGGAACCGGAGGGGCGGGCGCCGATGCCGGGCAGCGTGGTCGCCGTGCACGTGGCGGACGGGGATTCCGTGTCTGCGGGGGAGCCGCTCGTCTCGATCGAGGCGATGAAGATGGAGCACCCGGTGCTCGCCCCGCACGACGGGGTCGTGAGACTGCTGGTCGCGGTGGGCGATCAGGTGCGGCGTGACCAACCGGTCGCCCGCGTGACCACGGAGGAGGATTGACGATGGAAGACCTGTCAGAGGAGCAGCGCGACCTCGCGGCGATGGTGCGCGAGTTCGCGGACACCGTCGTGGTACCGCAGGCGTACGAGGCCGACCGCACCCACACGCTGTCTATGGATGTCGTGTCGCAGATGGGCGACCTCGGGCTGTTCGGTCTGCCGTTCCCAGAGGAGTACGGCGGTCAGGGCGGGGACTACATGGCGCTCGGCATCGCGATCGAGGCACTCGGCCGGGTCGACCAGTCGATCGCGATCACGCTCGAAGCAGGGGTGAGTCTCGGCGCGATGCCGATCTACCGCTTCGGCACCGAAGACCAGCGGCAGGAGCTCCTTCCCGACCTGCTCGCGGGGCGGGCGCTGGCGGGATTCGGACTGACCGAGCCCGAGGCGGGCAGCGACGCGGGCGCGACCAGGACGACCGCGCGGCTCGACGGCGACGAGTGGGTGATCGACGGCTCGAAGCAGTTCATCACGAACTCGGGAACGCCCATCACCCGTTTCGTCACGGTCACCGCCGTGACCGGGAACGACGACGGTCGCAAGGAGATTTCGACCATCATCGTCCCGAACGGCACTCCCGGCTTCACGGTCGAGGCTCCCTACGACAAGGTGGGGTGGAACGCGTCGGACACCCACCCGCTCACCTTCGACGGCGCGCGGGTGCCCGCATCGAATCTGCTGGGCGCGCGCGGGACCGGGTTCCGCAACTTCCTCAGCATCCTCGACGAAGGTCGCATCGCGATCGCTGCGCTGTCGACCGGCGCTGCGGAAGGATGCCTGGAGGCGGCAGTTGAGTACGCGAAGAGCCGGACGATCTTCGGGGCGGCACTCAGCACGAGGCAGAACGCCCAGTTCACGCTGGCGCGCATGCGAGCGCGCGTGCACACCGCCCGACTCGCGTGGCACCATGCCGCGCGCTTGCGGGACGCGGGCCGTTCCTTTGCGGAGGCCGCAGCCATCGCGAAGCTCGTCGGCGGGGAAGCGGCCATGGACAATGCGCGGGATGCGACCCAGATCTTCGGGGGCAACGGTTTCATGAACGAGTTCCCCGTTGCGCGGCACTTCCGTGATTCGAAGATCCTCGAGATCGGCGAAGGCACGACCGAGGTGCAGCTCCTCGTCATCGCGCGTGGGCTCGGACTCGCCGGGTAGCGTGGGCCCCATGACCACGCATGACATCCTTCAGCGGGGGTTGTACTACGAGGAGTTCGTCGTCGACGCCCGGTATCTGCATCGGCCAGGACGCACAGCAACCGAGGCGGACAATGTGCTGTTCACGACGCTCACCATGAACACGCAGGCGCTGCACCTCGATGCGGCGTTCGCAGATGCGCAGGCGCCCTTTCACGCGCGGCTCATGAATTCGATGTGGACGCTGTCCACGATGGTGGGGGCGTCGGTCGCGCAATTGACTCAGGGGACCCTGGTCGCGCAGCTCGGGTTCGGCGAGATCACCTTCCCGCACCCGCTGTTCGCTGGGGACACTTTGTACACCGAAAGCGTCGTGGCGGACAAGCGCCTGTCGTCGTCGCGGCCCGGACAGGGGATCGTGACGATCGCACACACGGGCCGCAATCAGGACGATACGGTCGTCGCAACCGCTGTGCGGTCGGTTCTCGTGCACTGTCTCCCGGAAGGATCGCCCGCATGACGTTCAGCCTCGGACCCGCGCTCCTGTTCTGTCCGGCTGACCGGCCGGAGCGTTTCGGCAAGGCGCTCGAGCGCGCGGACGCGATCATCCTCGATCTCGAAGATGCCGTCCTCCCTGACGCGAAAGCCACCGCCCGGGAGAACATCGTTCGTGCGGATCTCGACCCCGAGCGTGTCATCGTGCGCGTCAACGCTCCGTCCAGCGACGCGTTCGCTGCTGATCTCGATGCGCTCGCGCGCACGGCCTTCCGCACGGTGATGGTCGCGAAGACCGAGAGCGCGCGCTCTCTCTCGGTCTTCGACGAAGGCTACACACTGATCGCGCTGTGCGAGACCGCCCGAGGGGTCCACGCAGCCGACAGCATCGCTGCCCATCCGCTGGTCTCGGCGATGATGTGGGGCGCCGAGGACCTCGTCGCGTCCCTCGGCGGAACCTCGTCGCGAACCACCGACGGCGGCTACCGCGACATCGCGCGTTACGCCAGGTCACGCGTTCTGCTCGAGGCCGGTGCGCACGGGAAGGCGGCGATCGACGCGGTGCACATCGACATCGCGGACGTCGACGGACTTCGGGGGGAGGCCGCGGATGCCGCCGCCTCCGGATTCCACGCCACGGCGTGCATCCATCCCGATCAGGTCGCGGTGATCCGAGCCGCATACCGCCCCGACGCAGAGACGGTCGCCTGGGCGACTGACGTGCTCGAGGCGGCCGGTCACGAGCGCGGCGTCTTCCAATTCCGGGGGCGCATGATCGACGAACCCGTCCTCCGCCACGCACGATCCGTGGTCGCGCGAAGAACCTGACGGCATCAGCTCCAGCGTCCGCGCTCGTCTATCCACGTGTGCCACGGGGAGACACGTTCGACGTGCAGAACCGCATCGAACGATCGCCTGATGTCGGCCGGTTCCAGCTCCGGTCCGTTGTGCGTTCCGTGGACCCGGTCGAGGATTGCCGAAGCCGCGGGGGATGCTCTTCGCAGATCCACGAGGAAGGCACCGAGTCCGGATCCCGCGAGATGCGCGTCGAGGCTCTCCGGACGGAGGGTGCCGAGCTCCTGGAGGAACGGCGTCGAGTGCCCGGGAAGGTCATCGGGCGATGGGCTGTGCAACCAGACCTCCCCCTCGCCGAACGTGGTGCCGATCACGGTGTAGTCGTCGCCCAGACGGGCATGCAGGTGCGTGCCGACCGTAGCCAGGGGCTGCGTCACGAAGGGCGGCGCCAGGTAGGACGTCTTGCGCACGTGTCCGTTCGCGCCGAAAACGAGAATCCGCTTCTCCCTCTCCAGGATCCACTGCACGGTATCGGCCATGGTGAGGTCGCGGATGTTCGCCGCAGGCCAGGTGCGGGTCGCCCCGTCGAGCATGGCGGAAAGGAACGCATCCGCACCCCGTGCGGTCTCCGCCACACGGATCATGTGATCGACGGTGTCTGCCTCGGCGCCGTCGGCGAGGTAGTCGGTGCGGCGCGCTCGTAGCCGCTCGACGAGGGCGGCGATTCCCGCCGTGATGGCGTGACGCCGTGGTGCGTCGAGAGCCAGATAGCTGTGGATCGCGGGGGCGGCGCGCGCGAGCCCTGAACGGTCGGAGGGGAGGAAGTCGTGCGCCGCGATGAGCGTGCGGCGCAGGTGTTCGGCGTACGCGGGATCCATGCCGTCGAGGGCGTCGGCGACGGTGGTGAGCGCCGGCAGGGGAGAGGCGGCCGAATCAGGGATGTCCATGCCGTAGAAGTGCAGCGGAGCGACCGCAGTGGCGTTGTGTTCGCGCATCCAGACGACGAGGTCGAGCGCCTCCTGGCATTTGCCGAAGTGATACGTGATCCCCTCTGTGAGGGCGCGTCGGAGCGACCCCGTCCCGGACGACACCCATCGGTCAACGAGGGCGCCTTCCGGGAACCCGCTCTCGATGACCATCGCTGAGAACCCCGCGTTCTCGACGAGGAATCGGAACAGGCGCCGACGCCATGCCGGAAACTCGTGTGTGCGGTGCATGGATTCGCCGAGGGCGACCACACGGCTGTCGCCGATGATGTCGAGCACCGGCGCCAGAGCGGTGTCGGAGACATCCTCGGGGTCTTCGCCGGCGAGGGGATGAGCGTCGAGTCGAAGCCACTCCGTCAACGCGTCGCCGTTCATGGCATCGACGATATGCCGTCGTGGCTCGATTCTCGGCAGGGTTCGCCGTCAGCAGAGCGGGCTGGTGCGCCGGCCGGAGGTGTCAGCCGACGGGTGACTCCTCGAGCAGCCGCAGATAGCCCGGGGTCGCCACGAAGCGATGAACCGATCCGTTGCGCAGCACGTCGCCCTCTCGAGGGAGCGTGCCCCCGGAGACATGGTCGATGACTGCGCGGATAACGCCTCCGTGCGCGACCACGAGGACGGATTCCGCTCGGGGGCCGACCGCCGACGTGCCTGCCGGGCGATCGCATGCAGCGCGGCGATCGCGCGCTCTCCGACCTGCTGCAGGGTCTCCGCGCCGGCGACCTCGGCGTGCCAGTCGCCGTACGCGCCGATGTAGTCCTCGACGAGCATGCCTTCACCTTCGCCGAACTCTCGTTCGCGGATGTCCGGGACCACACCGGCGACCTCGAGGCCCAACCGGTCGGCGATGATCTCCGCGGTCTCTCGCGCGCGCAGCAGCGGACTCGTGTACACGGCGTGATGGGTGCTCGTGGCGAGCTGCTCCGCAGCCCGTGCAGCGTCTTCGCGACCGGTCGCGTTCAGCGGGATGTCGGTGGACCCCTGGATGCGGCGAGCGAGGTTCCAGTCGGTCTGACCGTGGCGGACGAGAGTGAGATGTGTCACGTGAGCAGTTCCTGAAGGGCGGGGAGCACATGGCTGGTGCCTGCGGCGATGGTGACATCCGCCCAGGCATCCGCGCGCGTCGGCTCGTGGTTGACGATGATCAGTGGGATGTTGCGGCGACGTGCGCGCTCGACCAGACGCACGCCGGAGTTCACCACGAGCGATGAGCCCGCGACGATGAGCGCCGAGCTGGAGCGGAGCAGTGACTCGGCCGCACGGAACCGATCCTGAGGGACGTATTCGCCGAAGAAGACGACGTCGGGCTTCAGCATCCCGCCGCACACGGTGCACACGGGGACCACGAAGCCATCCGTGGTCTCGGGGAGGACATCGCCGTCCGGAGCGAGGGCCACGTTCTCGGGAACGGTGATCCAGGGATTGAGCTCCTCGATCTGCACCGCCACATCACGGCGGTCGAAGACCTGTCCGCACTGGAGACACAGCACCCGACGCATCGTGCCGTGCACCTCGATCACGTGAGAGCTGCCGGCGCGGAGATGCAAGCCGTCGACGTTCTGGGTGATGACTCCCGATACTCGTCCCGTCGCTTCGAGCTCGGCGAGGGCGATGTGACCGGCGTTCGGAGCCGCCTGAGCGAATGCCCGCCACCCGAGATGTCCACCGACCCAGTAGCGTCTGCGAGCCGCCTCGTCGCCCAGGTATGTCTGGATGGTCATCGGATCGCTGCGCGTGCGTGCACCTGCTCCGCGATAGGCGGGAATGCCGGAGTCCGTCGAGATCCCGGCGCCGGTCAGCAGGGCGATGCGCTTCTCTCGCAGCAGCTCGGCGGCATGGGCGATGGTGCCCGACAGCTCAGCAGTGTTCGACACGCTCACAGGACCTCCTCGAGCGAGTCTACGGCGTGGCGGCGAGGCCGGCCTTCATCGCCGTCATGCGCGGTCGCGGCACCGTCGAGCCGGTGGCAGAGTGGATGCCGTGCACCTGCAGACTGTGACCGATGCCGCGGACCGACGCCTCGACGACTATCGCGGACTCACCGACGTCGCGCTGCGATCGCTCGGAGACCCTGGACGCGGACTCTACATCGCCGAGTCGACCAAGGTCATCGCCCGCGCTGTCGCGGCAGGCCATCTGCCGCGCTCGGTTCTGGTTCAGGAGCGTCGCGTGGACGAGATCGGCGCCATCGTCGGTGAGCTCGACGTGCCCGTGTACGTCGTCCCCGACGAGGTGGCGGAGGCGGTGACGGGCTTCGCGGTTCACCGCGGGACGATTGCATCGATGCATCGGCCGGAGCTCCCGAGCGTGCGCGACGTCATCGAGGGAGCATCGGTCGTCCTGATCCTCGAGAACATCGGCGACCACACGAACGTCGGAGCGGCGTTCCGTGCGGCGGCGGGACTCGGTGCGGATGCCGTCCTGGTCGCGCCTCGGGGAGCGGATCCGCTGTATCGACGGAGCGTTCGCGTGAGCATGGGAACCGTCTTCCAGGTGCCGTGGACCCGCATCGTCGACTGGGAGGCCGCGATCGCTGACCTGCACGATGCCGGGTTCGACATCGCCGCACTCGCGTTGAGCGATGACGCCGTGACGCTCGACGCCTACGTCGCCGACCGTCCGGATCGCGTCGCGCTCGTCATGGGCTCAGAGGGTGACGGCCTCTCCCGCACGGCCATCGACAGCGCGGACACGGTCGTCACCATCCCGATGTTCGGTGGCGTCGATTCGTTGAACGTCGCGTCAGCCGCGGCCGTCGCGCTCTGGGCTGTGCGGCGCTGACGCTCTCAGTCCCTGCCCGGCAGGATGATCGGCGAGGGGTCTGGGCGCTTCGCCATCACGTTGTCACCAGACGACTGGTGGCGCAGTCGGCGCAGAACCCACGGCACCAGGTGCTCGCGCGCCCAGCCGAGGTCCTCCGACCGTGCTTCTCTCCAGGTGCGCAGGGGGAGCGGTTCCGGCTGCATCGCTTCGAGGTCGTTCGGAACGTTCAAGGCACGGAGCACCATCCGGGCGACTTCATGGTGACCGAGCGCGTTGTAATGGAGTCGGTCGTCGTCGAAGAACCTCATGTCCTGCACGACCTTGAGCGCCCACTGGTCCGCGACGATGCAGTCGTGGCGCTCTGCGATGGCGCGGACGTTCTCGTTGTAGATGGCGACCTTGCCTCGGAATGCACGGAACACGGGTGTGAAACCGGTGTCGATTCCGGTGAAGAGCAGAACGGCGGCCCCTGTCGATGACAGCCGCGCCACGGCGTCTTCGAGTTGGCTCGCGATCGCATCGGGGTCGGTCCCCGGTCGGATCACGTCGTTTCCACCCGCGCAGATCGACACGAGGTCCGGTCGCAGGGCGACGGCAGGCTCGATCTGGTCTGCGACGATCTGCGCGATCAGCTTGCCCCTGACGGCGAGGTTGGCGTAGGCGAAATCGTCGACCTGAGAGGCGAGGACTTCCGCAACACGATCGGCCCAGCCCCTGTGGTTCCCCGGGTTGGCGGGATCGGGGTCGCCGATGCCCTCGGTGAACGAGTCGCCGACCGCGACGAATCGGCGCCACGGGTGTGCGCTCTCGTTCGGTACGTACGGGGTCCGAGTCGAATCCTGGTCGGTCATCCAGCTCTCCTTCGCGAACGTGCGCGCACGGCGGTGGCCGCGACGCAGTGACAGAGCCTACCCGCAGCGGCGCACACGAGGGAGGGGCGCGCGGGGGAGTCGTGGCGGGTGAGCCGGTGTCGCCGGCACCGATTATCGTTGACTCGATGCTCTCTCCGTCCTTTCCTCAACGTGCCCCCTGGGGAACCGCGAGCAAGTTGCGTGCCTGGCAGCAGGAGGCGCTGGAACAGTACTTCCGCGACGATCAGCGGGACTTCCTCGTCGCCGCGACGCCCGGTGCAGGCAAGACGACGTTCGCGCTGACCCTCGCCGTCGAGCTGATGCGCATCGGCGAGGTCAATCGCATCATCGTGGTGGCGCCGACCGAACACCTCAAGACCCAGTGGGCCGACGCCGCTGCGCGAGTGCACATCCGCCTCGATCCTCGTTTCCGCAACAGCGATTGGGCTCCGGCACGGCACTATCACGGAGCAGTCGTCACCTACGCGCAGGTCGCGGCGAAGTCCTCGGTGCACCGGCATCTCACCGAGGATGCGCAGACCCTCGTGATCCTCGACGAGGTGCACCACGGCGGAGACGCGCTGAGCTGGGGCGACGCCATCCGCGACGCCTATGGGCCCGCGAAGCGGCGTCTGCTGTTGTCGGGCACCCCGTTCCGCAGTGACACCGCGCCGATCCCGTTCGTCGAGTACCACCCCGACGAGTCGGGTGCGCGCATCTCGCGCACCGACTACAACTACGGATACGGGCGGGCACTGGCCGACGGCGTCGTGCGTCCCGTGCTGTTCCACATGTACGCAGGCAAGATGCGCTGGCGCACGACGACGGGTGATGAGCTCGAGACTCATCTGGGTCAAGACAACACCAAGGACGTCACGTCTCAGGCGTGGCGGACGGCACTCGATCCCGAGGGCGACTGGATGCCCGCCGTGCTGTCGGCGGCCGATCGTCGCCTGACCGAGATCCGTCACCACGTCCCGGACGCCGGCGGCCTCGTGCTCGCCACCGATCAGACGGTCGCTCGCGCCTATGCCAAGATCCTCCACAGCATCACTCGCCAGCAGCCGACGGTCGTGTTGTCCGACGACGCGACGGCCTCGGAGCGCATCGAGAAGTTCAGCGCGAGCGATGCCCGGTGGATGGTGGCCGTCCGCATGGTGTCAGAGGGCGTCGACGTGCCACGGCTCGCTGTCGGGGTGTACGCCACATCGTCGTCCACCCCTCTGTTCTTCGCGCAGGCCATCGGCCGATTCGTGCGGGCACGACGGCGCGGAGAAGCAGCCAGTGTGTTCCTGCCGCAGGTGCCGGTTCTCATGGGTCTCGCGAACGAGATGGACAAGCAGCGCGACCACGCTCTCGACCGGCAGTCGAAGGAAGACGACGGGCTCGACGACTCGTTGCTGGAGAGCGCGAACCGCGAGGAGGAGACCTCCGACGCGCTGACGCAGGAGTTCAGTTATCAGGCGCTCTCGTCCGTCGCGCATTTCGATCGCGTCGTGTTCGAAGGTCAGGAGTTCGGACAGCTGGCGGAGCCGGGCACCCCCGAGGAGGAGGAGTTCATCGGCTTCCCCGGCCTGCTCGAGCCCGAGCACGTGCACGAGCTTCTCATGCAACGTCAGAGTCGCCAATCCCGCCTGCGCGAGGCGAGGGAGGCTTCGGCGGGACCGACGGAGTCGACCACCTTGCCGCCGCCGCTGCACCGCACGCTCAAGGAGCAGCGCCAGCTGTTGAACAGCCTCGTGGGGCTCTATGCACGACAGCGCGGCGAGCCCCACGGAGCGGTGCACGCCGAGCTGCGACGCATCTGTGGAGGACCCGCGGTGGCTCAGGCGACCGTGACGCAGTTGCAGTCGCGCATCGAGGTCCTGCGCAAGCGCGTCCGCTCCTGAGCGCGGGAACCTACGCCGCACGGGCGCCTTTTCGATGTCCCGCTTCGGATTCCCGAAATGCTGTCAATCCGCGTCGGAGCAGGGCTCACGTCGTCGTCCGCGGATAGCGTGGAACGGTTGCCCGCGCATCGGGCACCATCATCTCCGGGAGGACCCATGACAGCGCCCGCTGCCGCCCCCACGCCCGCCGATCGCCGCCGCTGGGCCCGCTACCTTGTCGAGGAGCGCGCCGAGGGTGCGGTGTACCAGAACCTCGCCATGCGCCGAGAGGGAGAGGAACGCCAGATCCTGCTCAGCCTCGCCGATGCCGAGCGCCGACACGAGCAGCACTGGCTCGACCTCCTCGGCACGGAACCCGCACGGCTTCCCGGGCGGGGATCCGCTCGCGCATGCTGGCGTGGATGGCGGGTCGGTTCGGTTCGATCTTCGTTCTCGCGCTCGCCCAGAGCGCAGAGGCGCGCTCCCCATACGACGCGGAACAGTACGCGACGCCGGCGATGCGGGCTGACGAGAAGGTCCACCACGAGGTCGTGCGCGGCCTCGCCGCGCGGGGACGGAGACGGCTCTCCGGATCATTCCGCGCGGCGGTGTTCGGCGCCAATGACGGGCTCGTCAGCAACCTCGCGCTGGTCCTCGGGATCGGTGCCACCGGGGTCAGTTCCGGGTTCGTCCTGTTCAGCGGCATCGCAGGACTCCTCGCGGGTGCGCTCTCCATGGGGCCGGCGAGTTCGTCTCGGTGCGGTCCCAACGGGAGCTGCTCGCCGCAACCGAGGCGAATGAGGATGCGGCGGCCGCGGCCGGGGATCTCGACATCGATGAGAACGAACTCGCGCTCGTCTACCGAGCGCGCGGGATGGCGCAGGAGGAGTCCCTTGCCCGCGCTCGGCGGATCGTGACCGCGGCCCGCGCCGGGGTCCGGCGCGCAGCGACGGGGCCCGTCGACATCCAGGGCGGCGACGACCATGAGATCGTCGGCAGCGACTGGACGGCGGCGATCTCGAGCTTCCTGCTGTTCGCGTCCGGGGCGATCATCCCCGTTCTGCCCTGGATCTTCGGCCTTCAGGGGCGACGGCGATCATCGTCGCGCTCGTGCTCGTCGGCGTCGCCCTCCTGAGCACGGGCGCGATGGTGGGCGTCCTCTCGGGCGGTCCGCCACTGCGCCGTGCTCTCCGGCAACTCGCGATCGGATTCGGCGCCGCCGCCATCACCTACGCCCTCGGGTTGCTCTTCGGCGTCGGCGCAGTGTGATGCCGTCGGGGTCGGTCCTCGCGGAGGACCGACCCCGACGGACACGACAGAGAAGGCCCCGGATCCTCAGATCCGGGGCCTTCTCATTACCTGTGCGCGGAGGGGGACTTGAACCCCCACGCCCTTACGGGCACTACGACCTCAACGTAGCGCGTCTACCATTCCGCCACCCGCGCAGGTGTTGGATGATCGTTGCCGACCGAAGAATGACATTACCACGTCCTCAGCAGCCTCTCGAACCGAGCCATACGCCCGGGCGTGGCGTCCGGTTTCGATAGCCTGGGGCACATGATCGATCCCCTGCTGCCGGAGGTCGCGCGCATCGCGAGCGACCTCATCCGATTCGACACCTCCAACTTCGGCGGCGGGAACGCCAAGGGGGAGCGCGAGGCGGCGGAGTACGTCGGTGCCTACCTGGAAGGACTCGGTCTCGTGGTCGAGTACTTCGAGCCGATCCCGCGCCGCACCAACGTGATGGCACGCGTGACCGGCCGTGATCGTGACAAGCCGGCGCTCGTCGTGCATGGACACCTCGACGTCGTGCCCGCCATGGCGGAGGATTGGAGCGTCGATCCATTCGCCGGCACCGTGGCCGATGGGATGCTCTGGGGGCGTGGCGCCGTCGACATGAAGAACATGAACGCGATGATCCTCACTGCCGTGGCGGAGATCCTCCGCGCGGGGGAGCAGCCGGAGAGAGACCTGATCCTGGCGTTCTTCGCCGATGAGGAGAACGGCGGTGTCGAGGGATCGGCGCTCGTCGTCCAGCAGCGTCCGGAGTGGTTCGCCGGCGCCACAGCCGCGATCAGCGAGGTCGGCGGATACTCGATCACGGTCGACGACAGACGCGCGTACCTGCTCCAGGTGGGAGAGAAGGCGCTGATCTGGATCCGACTGGTCGCGCGGGGGCGCGCCGGACATGGGAGCCGTCTGCACGAGGACAACGCGGTGACGCGACTGGCTGAGGCCGTCGCGGCGATCGGGCGGACCCGCTGGCCCCTCCGGCTCACGCCCACCACCGAGGCTCTCCTCGAGGGACTCCGCACGCTCAGCGGCCGCAGCACCGATGATCCTGACGCTCTCGCGTCCGCTGCCGGCCCCGCGGAGGCGTTCCTGCGCTCCTCGTTCCGCACCACGACGAACCCGACGGCTCTGACTGCGGGGTACAAGCACAACGTGATCCCGGAGCGCGCCGAGGCGCTCATCGACGTCCGGGTGATTCCCGGCACCGAAGACGAGGTGCTCGCGGAGCTGCAGAGCGTCGTCGGGCACGACATCGAGATCCAGACCGTGGTCCGCGACATCGGCATGGAGACGCCCTTCGAGGGCGAGCTCGTCGAGGCCATGGTCGCGAGCATCGGTCGCCACGACCCGGGTGTCCCCGTGATCCCGTACCTTCTCGGGGCGGGAACCGACAACAAGGCGCTGGCCGCGCTGGGGATCACCGGCTACGGGTTCGCGCCGCTGCGTCTCCCGGCCGACCTCGACTTCACAGGCATGTTCCACGGAGTCGATGAGCGAGTACCCGTAGAATCGCTTGTCTTCGGCCAGCGTGTGCTGGCCGATCTGCTGCGCACGTACTGAGCGCGACCGCTCCGCGCTGCCACGACACCGAAGGCCTCTCCATGCACCTGCTCGAAGCACTGATCCTGGGCATCGTCCAGGGACTCACCGAGTTCCTCCCGATCTCGTCCAGCGCGCATCTGCGCATCCTCGGCACCTTCCTCCCCTCGGGAGAAGACCCGGGAGCGGCCTTCACGGCGATCACGCAGATCGGCACCGAGGCCGCCGTTGTGGTGTTCTTCTGGCGCGACATCGTGCGCATCATCACGCAGTGGTTCCGTTCGCTGGTCGGAAAGACGCCGCGCACCGACCCGGATGCTCGGATGGGGTGGATGATCATCATCGGCAGCATCCCGATCGTCGTGCTCGGGCTGCTGTTCCAGGACCAGATCGAGACGGTGTTCCGCTCGATGTGGATCGTGGCGATCATGCTGATCGTGTTCGGCATCCTGCTCGGGGTCGCGGACTATGTCGGGGCGAAGCGTCGCAAGCTCGACGACCTGACGTACCCCCACGGCATCGCTTTCGGTTTCGCGCAGGCGCTCGCGCTGATCCCGGGTGTCTCCCGATCGGGCGGGACCATCACGATGGGGCTGTTCCTCGGCTACGAGCGCGCCGCTGCCGCCCGTTACGCTTTCCTGCTCGCGATCCCCGCTGTGTTCGGCAGCGGCTTCTATCAGGTGTTCAAGAGCTGGGACGAGCCGTCGTTCTTCTCATTCGGCGACACCCTCGCGGCGACGGGCATCGCCTTCGTCGTGGCGCTCGGGGTCATCGCGTTCTTCATGAACTGGATCTCGAAGCGGAGTTTCCTGCCGTTCGTGATCTACCGGATCCTGCTCGGCACGGTGCTGCTGGTTCTGCTCGGAACCGGAGTGATCGCAGCATGAGGTCTCCTCAGCGCTTGCGGTCGCCTGGACCGTCGTCGCGTCGGCGGAGATAACGCTCGAACGCCTGAGCGATGGCGTCGCCCGAGGCTTCGGGGGAGTCCCAGGTGTCGCGCGTCCGTTCCAGCTGACGGATGTACTCCGCCATGTCTTCGTCTTCCGACGCTGCGGCGTCGATCGAGGCCTCCCACGCCGCGGCCTCGGTGCGGAGGGCGTGGCGGTCGACGTCGACTCCGGTGAGTTCCTCGAGACGGTCGAGGAGCGCGAGCGTCACTTTCGGGGAGGGCGTCGCCGAGGCGACGTAATGCGGCACGCTCGCCCACAGACTCGCCGTGGGGATTCCCGCGTTCTCGGCGAAGTGCTCGAAGACGGTGAGGATCCCGACCGGTCCCTCGTAGAGCGAACGCTCAAGGCCGTGGGCTTCACGAACCTGCTCGTTCTGGCTGGACGCGAAGATCGAGATCGGGCGGGTGTGGGGGACATCGGAGAGCATGGCCCCGAGGGTGACGAACCCGGTGATGTCGTCGCGGAGCGCGACATCGATGAATTCAGAGGCGAACGCCTGCCAGGTGCGCGCAGGCTCGGCACCGGTCAGCAACCAGAACTCCGGCCCGGGCCCCGGATCGCGTGGGCGCCAGAGTCCGGCCTCCGGCCATTTCAGCTGACGTCGGCCTTCGGCATCCATACGGGTCGAGGGCCGCGTGTACTGGTAGTCGAAATACAGCTCGGGATCGACCGAGTGCACGAGGTCGTAGTCCGATGCGGCACGGAGTGCCTCGACGGCACCGCTGGCCGCTTCCCCTGCATCGTTCCAGCCGTCGAAGGCGGCGATGACGATGCGCGGACCGAGAACATCCATCGAGGGCTCCCTTCGAGATCGCGGACGTGATCCTTCCAGGCTAGTCCGCGACGGCGGGATGCGGGCGGTGCCCCGGCTAGCATGGGTTCAGTGAGCAGAAAGCCCAGCGCAGTCCTGTGGGACATGGACGGAACCCTCGTCGACACCGAGCCGTATTGGATGGCCGCCGAAACGGCGCTCGTCGAGTCTTTCGGCGGAACCTGGAGTCACGAGGATGCGCTGCAGCTCGTGGGCAGCGGTCTGCTCGACAGTGCCGTCATCCTGCAGAAGGCGGGCGTCACGATGGACGCCGTGGCGATCGTGTCGCATCTGACGGATGCCGTGCAGGACTCGCTGCGCACGCAGGGGGTGCCGTTCCGGCCGGGAGCACGAGAGCTGCTGCGCGATCTGCGCGACGCGGGCATACCGACAGGCCTCGTGACGATGTCCCTGCGCCGCATGGCGCTGAGCGTGGTCGACCTGATCGAGTTCGAGGCGTTCGACATCGTGGTGGCGGGTGACGACGTCGACAACCCCAAGCCCCACCCTGAGCCGTACCTCCAAGGTGCCGCGCTCCTCGACATCGACATCACGGAGGCGATCGTGATCGAGGACTCGCCGACCGGCGTCCGTGCCGGGCTGGCCTCCGGGGCGCTCACCCTCGCGGTGCCGCACATCCTGCCGCTGGACCACCTGGGAGCGCACGAGCTCTGGACCACCCTCGCCGGGAGAGGCGCTGAAGATCTCACCGATCTCTTCGACCGAGTGACCACCCCGACAGGAGCCGATCGATGAATGATTCCGCGCAGCGCCCGCGGGGCCCCTTCCGGGCGGGGGACCGTGTGCAGCTCACCGGTCCGAAGGGGAGACTGCACACCGTCACTCTGCGCGAGGACGGCGAACTCCACACGCACCAGGGGGTCCTTCGCCACCGCGACCTGATCGGACTCCCGGATGGTTCCGTCGTCGCCAACAGCTCGGGTCACGAGTACCTGGCACTACGTCCGCTGCTGCGGGACTTCGCGATGTCGATGCCCCGCGGCGCGGCGATCGTGTATCCGAAGGACGCGGCTCAGATCGTGATGCAGGCCGATATCTTCCCCGGAGCCGTCGTCGTCGAAGCCGGAGTCGGATCGGGTGCACTCTCGCTCGCGCTCCTGCGTGCCGTGGGGTCGGCGGGGTCGCTGATCTCGTTCGAGCGACGCGAGGAGTTCGCCGACGTCGCACGCGGCAACGTCGAGACCTTCTTCGGTGAGCAGCCGGACACATGGCGCGTGGTCGTCGGCGACCAGGTCGCCGCACTCCCGGAGGAGGTCGACGCCGGCTCGGTCGATCGCGTCGTGCTCGACATGCTCGCCCCGTGGGAGTGCATCGACGTCGTCGCGGAGGCGCTCACGCCGGGGGGCGTCGTCCTCTGCTACGTGGCGACCGCCACCCAGCTCTCCCGAGTCGCCGAGTACATCCGAGGCACCGGCCTCTTCACCGACCCCGACGCCTCGGAGACCATGGTCCGCGGCTGGCATGTGGAAGGACTCGCGGTACGACCCGACCACCGCATGGTCGCCCACACCGGCTTCCTGCTCACCGCGAGGCGGCTCGCACCTGGTGCGGTCGCGCCGTCGGTGAAACGCCGTGCCTCCAAGAGCAGCTATGGCGACGAGGACGTGGAGGCGTGGACTCCCGGGGCTGTCGGTGATCGCGAGATCAGCGACAAGAACCTGCGCAAGCGGGCGCGGGAGGCGGAGAGAGCCGCGGAGGGGGCGCCTGGCAGCCGCTGCGCGCGATTCCGGGCACACGACGGAATAGACTGGAGCGCGTGCGTAAAACGTCCGCCGTTCTGGCCTCTCTCAGCCTTGCCGTTGTCGCTCTGACCGGGTGCGCTGCCGCAGCGCCCGACAGCAGCGCGACCTGCGATCGCGGTGTCGGTTCGACCGAGATCCGCGATGCCGTCACGATCGACGGTGAAGTCGGGACCACCCCGGATGTCAGCGTCTTCAGCCCACTTCATCTGAAGAGATCGGCTTTCGCCGACGCCACGGTCGGCGATGGGCGGACGATCGTGGACGACAACCAGGCGATCGTCGCCGAGATCTCGATCTTCAGCGGGGAGACGGGCAAGCAGGTGTTCGCGACGTCGTACGACGAGTCCAAGGGTCAGGTCTCCACGGCCGGCTATTGGGCCACGCAGTCGCCGGGGCTCGCGACGGTCTTCGATTGCGCGACCGCGGGCTCCCGGATCGTCGCCGGCCTGACGCCGGACGACTTCGGCGCGAACAATCTCGAAGGTTTCGGACTGTCAGCGGACGACAACGTCGTGTTCGTGATCGACGTGGTGGATGTGTTCCTCTCGCGTGCGGAGGGTGCTCCCCAGTTCAATGATGCGAAGGGCATGCCCACCGTCGTGCGGGCCCCCGACGGCACGCCCGGCGTCATCATCCCCGACAGTGCCGCCCCGGAGGAGCAGGTCGTGCAGACGCTCATCAAGGGTGAGGGCGAAGAGGTCGCGACCGGGCAGGTCCCGCTGTTGAACGTCATGGCGGTCGGCTGGGACGACAAGAAGGTCGTGACGAGCACGTGGGGTCAGGGCCCGACGGGTGACCTGTCGTCCGCTCCGAGCGTCGCCGAGGCGATCATCGGCAAGACGGTCGGCTCTCAGATCCTGGTCGTGACGCCCGCAGGCGACTCCGGTCCCGCCGTCGCCTATGTTGTCGACATCTTGGGCGCGGTCACGGCGCCGACGCAGTGATGGCCACCCGGATCCCCGCGGAGGAGCGCCTGACGAATCTCGTCGTGGCGCTGATGGCCACGGAGATCGGGCTCACGAAGCAGCAGATCCTCGACAACGTCTCCGGGTACCGCCAGCGCGCGGACGCCGGAACGCGGTCCGACGCACTCGAGAAGATGTTTGAGCGCGACAAGGACGAGCTGCGGACTCTCGGGGTGCCGATCGAGACCATCGGGGATGCGGCCGATCCGAACGATCTGCGTGAAGCCCGTTATCGTATTCCTCAGGCGGAATACGATCTTCCGAGCGACATCGAATTCTCTCCGGCCGAGCTGGCAGTGCTGCGGCTCGCCGGCAGCGTCTGGAGCGCGGAGTCGGTCTCCGGGGACGCGCAATCCGGCGTCCGCAAGATCCGTGCTCTCGGCATCGACGGTGACGAACCGATCATCGGCTTCGCGCCCCGTATCACTGCTCGCGACGCCGCCTTCGCCCCGCTGCAGGACGCCATCGAACGATGCAGAGTGGTCACGTTCGAGTATCTGAAGCCGGGAGAGGACGCCCCTCGACGTCGGAGGATCCGCCCGCTGGCACTGCTCGACTACGAAGCGCGCTGGCACGTGTTCGGCGTGGACGTGGATGTCGACGAGGACCGCACCTTCCTGCTCAGTCGCATCGTCGGCGACGTCAAGGTGACCTCGACGCCCTTCGACTCCGCGCTCAGGGACGGGGCGGGGGAGAGGGCCCTCGCGGGTCTCGAGCGGGTCGCTGCCGAGAACTCCGCGCTGCTGGAGGTCACCCCGGGCACCGAGGCCGCGCTCCGCCTCGGCAGGCGGGCGACGTCGGCGGCGCAGGGGATCCGCGTCGCGTTCGTCGATCTGCACATCCTCGCCGACGAGCTCGCGTCCTACGGTCCCGAGGTCCGCGTCGTGGAACCCGAAGCTCTGCGTGAGGCCGTGATCGCCCGTCTGCGGGTCGTCGTCGACACCCACACCGATCGGGAGGGCACACGATGAACGCGAAGTCGAAGCCACTTCTCGCGGCGGATCGCGTGCGGCTCTACCTCACCCTCGTGCCGTATCTCCTCGAACACGGTCAGGTGTCGCTCGCCGAGGCTGCGGAGGAGTTCGGAGTCACCCCGCAGGAGATGCGGGGAATGGTCGAGAAGCTCACGGTCATCGGTCTCCCGGGCGAGGCGGGGTACTGGCAGCAGCCCCAGGAGATGTTCGACATCAACTGGGACCTCCTCGACCTCGAAGACGTGATCGAGATCACCAACGACGTCGCGCTCCGCCGCGTTCCCCGGTTCACGGCGCGAGAGGCCGCCGCCTTGCTCGCCGGTCTGCAGATGGTCGCCGCGGTGCCGGCGGTCTCGGACTCCGGCCTCGTCGCCGGGCTGATCTCGAAGCTGTCCCGTGGCGCAGCAGATGCCCCCGCCGATGTGGTCGTGGCGCCCAGCGCCGTCGATGAGGTCCGGGAGGCGGTCGCGCGAGGGCTGCATGAGGGCGTCGCGATCTCCTTCACCTACCAGGCGCCCGATGCCGCTCCGACGACCCGCACCGTCGATCCGATGCAGATCCTCATCACGAACGGCCAGTGGTATCTGCAGGGGTGGTGCCACATGCGGCAGGCCATGCGGACATTTCACCTCGACAGGGTCAGCGAACCCACGTTGACCGACATCCCCATCACGCACGGCGGTGATCAGGTGCCCGAGGCGTTCGCCGGTCTGAGCGATGAGCGCGAGGTCACGGTGCGCGTCGCCGAGCGTCTTGCTCCGCTGCTGAACGGCTTCGTTCCGACCGAGACGATCGAGGTCGTCGGCGGCGCCGTCACGACCAAGCTCCATCTTGCGGATCCGCGCGGCATCAAGCGGCTTGCCGGCCGTTTCGGCGGCGCGATGGAGGTCCTCGATCCGGGCATCGCCCGGTGCGCGACGAGGGAGTGGGCCGCTTCGGGACTCGCGCTCTATCACCGCCCCGATGCAGAGAATTGATCTGTAGACTGAACCGAACGCTCACCGACGACGGGAATCCTGACATGTTCGCTGGAATGCAAGGCTGGCACCTCCTCATCGTGCTCGCCGTGATCCTCCTTCTGTTCGGTGCCGCCAAGCTGCCGGCACTGGCGAAGAGCATGGGCCAGTCCGCCCGCGTCTTCAAGGGCGAGATGAAGGCGATGAAGGATGAGGACGCGTCTCGCGCCGACTCGACCGCCGTGGATCCCACGTCGGCCAAGGACTCGGGCGCAGACCCTGAGACTCCGCCTCGCGCCTGACCGGCCGTGGCAGCCCTCGAACCGACCGTGATGCCGAAGGCGGAGCGGGATCGGCGGATGTCGCTCGGCGCGCATCTCGTCGAATTGCGCAAGCGCCTGATGTATGCGGCGCTGGCGTTGGTCGTCGGCATGGTCGTCGCGTTCATCGTGGCGGATCCGGTGATCCACTTCATCACCGAGCCGATCCGCATCATCACCGAGAAGCGCGGCGATGACTTCAGTGCGTTGAATTTCGGCACCGTCACGGCGGCCTTCGACATGCGCATGCGCATCGCGTTCTCGATCGGCCTTTTCATCTCGGCACCGATCTGGCTCTGGCAGATCTGGGCGTTCATCATGCCGGGTCTCACCCGCAAGGAGATCCGGTACACGATCGGCTTCGTGGTCGCCGCAGTCCCGCTCTTCTTCGCCGGCTGCTACCTGGGCGTGATGATCATGCCTCACGTCATCGAACTCATGTGGAGCTTCACGCCAGACGGGGCGACCAACTTCTACTATGCGCAGGAGTACTACGACTTCGTCTTCAAGCTGATGATCGTCATCGGCGTCTCCTTCGTGCTCCCCGTGTTCCTGGTCGCACTGAACCTCGCCGGAGTCATGTCGGGACGCGCGATCCTCAAAGGCTGGCGCATCGCGATCATCATCGCGACGGTGTTCGCGGCGCTCGCGACCCCTGCGGCCGACGTCGTCAGCATGTTGATGCTCGCAGGGATCCTGATCGTGCTCTTCTTCGCAGCGGCGGGACTCTCGCTGCTGTTCGACCGACGCAAGCGCAAGCGCGACGAGGCGACCGGGCTACTGCCGGATCCGGTATGAGCTCGCCCTCCGACAGGTACGCGCAGGCGCAGCAGTCAGCGGAGCATCCGGAGTCGACGGCCTTCGCGGCGTTGCAGAAGTTCCAACTCGATCCCTTCCAGATCGCGGGATGCCACGCCTTGGAGAACGGGCGCAGCGTGCTCGTGGCCGCACCGACGGGCGCCGGCAAGACGATCGTCGGTGAGTTCGCCATCCATCTCGCGATGCAGACGCCGAACGACAAGGCGTTCTACACGACTCCGATGAAGGCGCTCTCGAACCAGAAATTCCGCGAACTGGTCGATGTCTACGGTGCCGATCAGGTGGGGTTGCTCACCGGCGACACGAACATCAACGGCAACGCGCGCATCGTGGTGATGACCACCGAGGTGCTGCGCAACATGATCTACGCCGACTCCACGGCACTCCGCGACCTGCGGTTCGTGGTCATGGACGAGGTCCACTACCTCGCCGACCGGTTCCGAGGGGCTGTGTGGGAAGAGGTCATAATCCACCTTCCCCCGCGGGTGCGACTCGTCTCGTTGAGCGCCACGGTCTCGAACGCAGAGGAGTTCGGCGACTGGCTCGACACGGTACGCGGCGACACCGAGGTCATCGTCTCGGAGATCAGGCCCGTGCCGCTCGAGCAGCACGTCCTCGTGCGGGACGACCTCCTGCCTCTCTTCGACGACCGCGCCGGGCTCGCGACCGCGCAGGTCAATCAGGAACTGATGCGCATCCGGTCGTCGACCGGCTCGAACTACGACGGCAACCGTCAGACGCAGTCGTACCGCAGCGCCAGGCACGCGGGGCGTCAGGCTCAGCGACCGTCGCGCGGCGGTCGGCGACCGGTCCGCGCAGCCAACGCCCGTCGCATCGAGCGGATGGACCGACCGGAGGTCGTGCACCTGCTCGAACGAGCGAACCTGCTTCCGGCGATCTTCTTCATCTTCAGTCGTGTGGGCTGCGATGCGGCGGTGCAGCAGGTGCGGCGTGCGGGACTCCGATTGACGTCGGCGGAGGAGCGCGCGGAGATCCGCGCGATCGTCGAGGAGCGCACCAGGACGCTCCAGGATGAGGACCTGGACGTCCTCGGATACTGGGAGTGGCTGGACAACCTCGAGCGCGGTGTCGCCTCGCACCATGCCGGCCTGCTTCCCGCTTTCAAAGAGGTCGTCGAGGAGCTCTATCAGCGCAAGCTCGTGAAGGTGGTCTTCGCCACCGAGACGCTGGCCCTCGGCATCAACATGCCGGCACGCACCGTCGTCCTCGAGAAGATGGAGAAGTTCAACGGCGAAGCGCGGGTCGCCATCACGTCGGGGGAGTACACCCAGCTCACCGGACGAGCGGGGCGGCGGGGGATCGACGTCGAGGGGCACGCGGTCGTGCAGTGGTCCGAGGGGATGGACCCGCAGGCCGTGGCCGCACTCGCGTCACGTCGCACGTATCCGCTGAACTCGAGCTTCCGGCCGACCTACAACATGGCCGTGAACCTGATCGACATGTTCGGCAAAGCCAGAGCACGGCAGATCCTCGAATCGTCATTCGCGCAGTTCCAGGCCGATCGCGCCGTCGTCGGGCTGGCGCGACAGGTTCGCGAGGCGGAAGAGTCCCTCGCCGGCTACCAGAGCGCGATGGCGTGCGAGCGCGGGGATTTCCCCGAGTACGCGGCCATCCGTCGCGAGCTGAGCGACCTCGAGAAGAAGAACCGCCAGGACAGCAGCGCCCCCAGGGCCTCGCGGGACAAGCGGATGAAGCGTATCCAGACTCTGCGCACGCAGATGCAGCGTCACCCGTGTCATCGCTGCCCCGATCGCGAGGCGCATGCCCGGTGGGCCGAGAGGTACTGGAAGCTCAAGCGTCAGACCGATCGGACACGGCGCCAGATCGAGACCCGCACCGGAACGGTGGCTCGGGTCTTCGACCGCGTCGTGGAGGTGCTCGAGAGTCTGCAATACCTCACCGAGCACGACGGAGAGACCATCTTGACGGATGCCGGACGCACGATGCGGCGAATCTACGGCGAACGAGATCTCCTCGTGGCGGAATCACTTCGACAGGGACTCTGGGCCGGCCTCGATGCCCCGTCGCTCGCAGCGATGGCGTGCTGCCTGGTGTACGAACCTCGACGTGACGAGGCGAACTCGGGGGAGCGAGGCCTTCCTCGAGGGGCGTTCCGTTCCGCCTATGAGAAGACCACGACGCTCTGGGCCGAGCTCGACGACCTCGAGCAGGATCATCATCTCCCCGGCAGCGAACCACTCGCGGCGGGTCTTGCCGGTGCCATGCACAGCTGGGCGCGTGGCGGGATGCTCGATCGGGTACTGATCGATGCCGACATGGCGGCAGGCGACTTCGTGCGCTGGGCGAAGCAGACGATCGATCTGCTCGATCAGCTCTCGATCGTCGCGGAAGACGCGGCACTCGCCCGCACCGCCCGCAGCGCGCTCGACGGTGTCCGGCGCGGCATCGTGGCGTACTCGTCGATGTGAGAAGGATGACGATGCCGGACTCCCGAGCGCCGCAGCGCGCCATCCTGCCGTTGTGGGCTGCGGTCCTGAGCGCCGCCCTCTCCGCCGTGACGATGGACTTCGCCTACCCGGACGCGGCCGTCTGGGTACTGGCGTTTCCGGCGACGGCGCTCCTGCTGATCGCTCTGATCGGACGACGTCTCGGGGGAGCGGTACTGGTCGGACTCGTGTACGGCATCGTGTTCTTCGCGCTTCTGGTCTCCTGGACCTCCCGTTACCTCGGCCCGATCCCGTGGGCGGCGCTCAGTGTCGTGGAGGGCACCCTCACGGCGCTCGGCCTCATTCCGATCGCGCTGGCCTACCGCTGGCTGCCCCGCGCTTTCCCCGGCACCGCGGGACGCCTTCTGGGGCTTCCCGCGACTGTGGCGGCCCTCTGGGTGGGGCGAGAGCTGTTCGTCGGCTCCTGGCCCTACGGAGGCTTCCCCTGGGCCCGTATCGGGATGAGCCAGGCCCAGAGTCCGCTCGCGCCGATCTCGTCGTGGCTGGGAGTGAGTGGTCTCAGCTTCCTCATGGTGCTGTTCGTCGCGATGGCGGTCGAGGTTGTGCGTCTGCGGGCGTGGCGTCGGCCGCTGCTGCTGGTGACTCCCGCCGTGCTCGTGGCGGTTCTGCTGCTCACCCCGTTGTACCCCACGGCCTCTGCAGGATCCATGCGTATCGCGGCGGTGCAGGGGAACGGGCCGACCGGGTATTTCGACGAACGCGAGCCGTTCGCTGTGGTCGACGCCCAGACCGAGGCGACGGTTCCGCTGTACGGGGACGATGTGGATCTCCTGGTCTGGCCCGAGGGATCACTCGACAGCGACCCGTTTCAGGACGACTCGATGGGTCGGCGCCTGACTCTGGTATCGAACCGAATCGGCGCGCCCGTGCTCGCCAACGCGGCGACCGGCCGGGACGGGCTGTACTTCAACACGTCGATGCTGTGGCAGGACGACGGCACAGCGGATCAGCTGCACGACAAGAGGCACCCGGTGCCGTTCGGAGAGTACGTCCCGGATCGCGCCTTCTTCAACGCCCTGGCGCCCGACCTGATCGGTCTCATCCAGCGTGAATACACGCCGGGCTCCAACCCGCCGACCGTTGAAGTCGATGGTGTCCCCATCGGACTGGCGATCTGCTTCGACGTCATCTACGACGATGTGATCTGGGAAGGTCTCCGTGACGGCGCGGAAGTGCTGGTGTTCCAGACGAACAACGCCGACTTCCGCGGGACGGACGAGAACCTGCAGCAGCTGGCCTTCGCACGGATGCGCGCGATCGAGACCGGACGCAGCGTCGTGAACGTCTCGACCGTCGGCACCAGCCAGGTGATCCGCGCGAACGGCACCACGGTGACGAGCCTCGACGCAGGCGAGGCCGGGGCGATGCTCGAGGATGTCGAGCTCCGCTCCGGCCTCACGGCTGGTGTGGTTCTGGGGCCCTGGGTCCAACAGCTGTTGCTGTGGGGTGGGCTGGGCGCGTTGGTCGTCGGGTGGTGGCGCGCCCGGAGGGGCTAAGCCCCGATCTTCTCGCGGGTGGGGTCTTCTCCTGCGCCTCGGCGGGCGCGGATGAAAGCGAGTCGCTCTTCGAGAAGCTCTTCGAGTTCCGCGCGCGTGCGACGCTCCATGAGCATGTCCCAGTGCGTGCGTGCTGCCTTCTCATCGCTCGCTTCGAGCGTGACGGCCTGGCCGTCGACGTTCAGGCGTGCTTCTGCGCCGCAGGCGCGGCACTCCCAGGTCTGGGGCGGTTCGGCGTCCGCCGCGAACATCAGGTTCGTGACGTGGCCGCAGGTGTCACAGGTGTAGGTGGTCTCACGGCGCTCCATGAAAACGACGCCCTCTTCGCTCTGTAGGCTCTGGGCGCCGAGTCGGATGCCGCGCAGGCTGCGATCTGCCATTTTGTGGTCCTCTCGTCGCTGTCAGGTATAACGCTCCAGCCTGTGCGCTTCATCCACGCGGGCGGCTTCTCGGCGGAATTCACAGCGGAATCCCAGCGCCGGAGGTTATGGGGCGCGTCGGCGTCAGAGGGCGGCGAAGGCGCGCACGGCGACGTCCGCACGATCGGTGACGATCCCGTCCACACCCGATCCCACGAGTCGGCGCATGTCGTCGGGATCATTCACCGTCCAGACGTGGATCTCGACCCCGAACCGGTGTGCGGCCCGCACGAGGGCAGGCGTGAGCACTCTGATGCCCGAGTGGCGTTCAGGGATCTGCAGCGCGTCGATCTCGCGGAGGACTCCCGCGGGGGAGAGGTGCAGAGCAGAGTACGCCCGTAATGCTGCGATCGTGCGACTGCCACCGGAGGTCGCCGGCCGGAGCGAGGCGCCCGCTCTTCGCACGGCATCGAGGGTCGCGCGGCGGTTGGTGTCGGCGAAACTGGTGACGAGGACGCGGTGGGTGTGCTCGGCGAGTACCGGACCGAGGGGCTCGGCGGCGGCCGGGGTCTTCACATCGATGTTGAATCTGACCTCAGGGAACGACGCGAGAGCCTCCTCGACTGTGAGCAGACCTCCGTGATCCGCGAAAGTCGCTCGGAGCTCCCGCGTGCCGACCTCGCGAACGGCGCGGGCGTCGCCGGTCAGCCGATGGAGCGTAGCGTCGTGGAACAGCACGACATTACCGTCCGCGGTCACCTGACAGTCGGTCTCGATGAACTCGGCGCCCGCGGCGTGCGCGGCCCCGAACGCGGCCGCCGAGTTCTCCCAGACACCGGAGTCCTCGCCCCCGTGGTGATCAGACCGCGGTGGGCGAGGACTCGGGGGTGCCGTGCCTTGGAGAAGTACGGGTGCGTCACGCGCCCGGCAGCGTGTTCGTCGGGCCCTGGCCCGGCTTGGGCGTGAAGGCGCTGCCGATGCCCTTGAGAGCCTCCGTCAGCTCGCTCGGGATGATCCACAGCTTGTTGGACTGCCCCTCGCTGATCTTCGGCAGCATCTGAAGGTACTGGTACGCGAGGAGCTTGTCGTCCGGTTCGCCCTGGTGGATGGCGCTGAAGACGTTCTGGATCGCCTCTGCCTCACCCTGCGCGCGAAGAACGGCGGCCTGCTTATCTCCCTCTGCGCGGAGGATCTCCGCCTGACGGGCACCCTCCGCTTCGAGGATCGCGGACTGCTTGGTTCCCTCGGCCGTGAGGATCGCGGCGCGACGATCACGTTCTGCGCGCATCTGCTTCTCCATCGAATCCTGGATGGAGATGGGCGGGTCGATGGCCTTGAGCTCTACTCGGCCGACGCGGATTCCCCACTTGCCGGTCGCCTCATCGAGCACCACGCGGAGCTGCCCGTTGATGTTGTCCCGGCTCGTCAGCGCTTCTTCGAGGTTGAGCCCACCCACGACGTTTCGCAGCGTGGTGGTGGTGAGCTGTTCCACGGCACCGAGGTAGTTCGCGATCTCATACGTCGCGGCGCGAGCATCGGTGACCTGGAAATACACCACGGTGTCGATCGACACGACGAGGTTGTCCTCGGTGATGACGGGCTGCGGAGGGAACGATACGACCTGCTCGCGCATGTCGATCAGCGGCCGGAGACGGTCGATGAACGGCACCAGCAGGTTCAGACCGGGGGTGAGCGTCTTGTGGTAACGACCGAGACGCTCGACCACGCCGGCGGTGGCCTGCGGGATGATCCGGATCGCACGCGCGACGGTGACCACCACGAAGATGAGCACCGCGATCGCGAGGATCCATCCGATCGCAGCGGGGATGAACGAGGCGTCGTCCATGGGTGGTACTCCTAGTCGTTGACGGGACGGACGATGGCGGTCGCGCCGTTGATCACGCTCACGGCGATCGGCGCGCCTGCAGGGATGGGGACGGGGGTCGAGCTGCGCGCGGTCCAGGTGTCGCCGTTGGCGAGCTTCGCCTGCCCCGAGATCTGCGTGATCTCGCTCAAGGCGATCCCTCTCAGGTCGAGGAGGGCATCGACATTGGACTTCGTGGGGTCCTCGCCGCGATGGAGCCGCCTGATGAGAGGCGGGCGGAGGAAGAGGATGAACAGGGCGGCCGCAGCCGCGGCGATGATCACCTGCACCCACACCGGCACGCCGAGGAGATCGGTCACGAGCCCGACGACGCTGCCGAAGCTGAGCATGAGGAACGTGAAGTCGAGCGAGAGCATCTCGATGACGAGGAAGACGGCGATCAGGACCAGCCAGCCGATCCAAGCCCATTGGTCGATGAACGTGACGAATGTCGCGAAGTTGTCCATGCGGCCTCCTTTGTGGTCAACGTATCACGCACGAGGGTGCTGATCGCGGTGCCGCAACGTGCGGTTGGTAGTGTGAGGGGGCCGTGCGATCACGGCTTTTTCACGCATCATGAGGAGTCACCGTGACCGACGTTCTTCCCGCAGGATCCCTCGACGGCAAGGTCGCCCTTGTCACCGGTTCATCGCGGGGCATCGGCGCCGACACCGTCCGCTACCTCGCTGAGGCCGGTGCCGACGTCGTGATCAACTACCGGAACAAGGCGCCTCGGGCGGAGAAGCTCGCCGCGCAGCTGCGCGAGCTCGGTCGGCGCGCGCTGGTGGTCGGCGCAGACCTCACCGATCCCGCTTCCGTGGCGGAGATGTTCGACGCGATCCGTGCGGAGTACGGGCGCCTCGACGTCCTGGTGCTGAATGCGTCGGGCGGGATGGAATCGGGCATGGCCGAGGACTACGCCCTCACGCTGAATCGCGATGCACAGCTCAACGTCCTCGACGCCGCGACACCGCTGCTCGGTGACGGTGCTCGCGTCGTGTTCGTGACGAGCCACCAGGCGCACTTCATCCGCACGACGCCGACGATGCCCGAGTACGAGCCCGTCGCTCTCTCGAAGCGCGCAGGGGAGGACGCCTTGCGCGAGCTCATCCCCGGGCTGGCGGAGAAGGGGATCGGATTCACCGTCGTCTCCGGCGACATGATCGAAGGAACGATCACAGCCACTCTGCTCGAGCGGGCGAATCCCGGTGCTATCGCCGAACGTCGCGAGTCCGCGGGAAAGCTCTACAACGTCTCCGAGTTCGCGGCAGAGGTCGCCAAGGCCACAGTCGAGCCGGTGCCCTCCGACAACACCCGTCTCGTCGGAGACGTGAGCGCATTCGCCGCTGAGTAGGCCCCGTGACAAAGGGGATCGGCCCCGTCCCGCACGATGCGGAACGGGGCCGATCCCTTCGTCGAGGCTGCGGTCAGCTCGCGGCGCCGCCCTGGACGGCCGAGACGTACTCCTTCTCATCCTTGCCGATCGTGATCGCACGGACGATCTGGATGATCCCGAGCACCACCAGCGAGATACCCAGCAGCAGCCAGAACGCGAATCCGGCGATGATCGGCGAGAACAGCACGATGATGCCCGCGATGATGCTGAGGATCGCGTAGAGCACCGTCCACACGCGCGAGCCGTCGCTGCCGAGGAGCGTCAGGGCGACCACGCCGTCGACGATCCAGCTCACGCCGATGAAGATCACGACGACGAATGCGAGCGTCGCCGCGGCGACGTTGAGATTGAAGAAGGCTATGACGCCGGCGACGACATAGAGGAGCCCGAGGACGATGTGACCGACACGGGCCCACCCGCCCTTGGCGCTGGAGAAGATGCCGAGACCGATGTAGACGAGACCGGCGATCACCAGGTAGGACGCGAAGATCGCCGTCACGATGACGGCGGATTTCACCGGCCACACGAGGAGGACGATGCCGGCGAGGAGGGCCAGCACGCCCGCGACGGCGAGCGTGACGCGGATCGACTTGAACAGGGACTTGGCTTCGTTGAGTGGTTCAGACATGGTTGGGGACCCCTTTCTGAAAAGATCCTGTGAGGATGCCCCCTCAGGGTAGCGCCCTCGTGGGCCGGGATGGGGAGGAGACTTCGCCCGCGTTTCTCCAAGTCATGTGCGGACACGTGACGACATGGCAGGATCGACTCGTGACAGTCCCGGACGACTCCCGCCTGCGCGAACTCGCGATCATGCGCAGGGTCAGGGACCGCATCGACCGCGAGTACGCCAAGCCGCTCGACGTGGAGGCGTTGGCGCGCGGCGTGCACATGTCGGCCGGCCACCTGAGCCGGCGCTTCCGCGACGCGTACGGTGAGTCGCCTTACTCGTATCTGATGACGCGGAGGATCGAGCGCGCGATGGCTCTGCTGCGACGAGGGGACCTCTCTGTGACGGAAGTCTGCTTCGAAGTCGGCTGCTCCTCGCTCGGAACCTTCAGCACGAGATTCTCGGAACTGGTCGGTGTCGCACCCAGCGTGTACCGTGAACGCGCCGCGAATGTCGAGGGGATCCCGGCGTTCCAGGCCAAACAGGTCACCAGACCGATCAGGAATCGAGAAGCGCCGCGCACCGACGCGCACCTAACGTGAACACCATGAAGATCAGCATCCATTACGCCTTCCTGCCGCACACCGACGCCGACGCTGCCCTCGCCTTCTACCGGGACACCCTCGGCTTCGAGGTGCGCAACGATGTGGGCTACGACGGTCTCCGCTGGCTCACGGTGGGCCCAGAAGGGCAACCGGAGACATCGATCGTCCTGCATCCGCCGGCGACGGACCCCGGCATCACCGACGTCGAGCGCCAGACGATCCTCGAGCTGATCGCCAAGGGCAGCTACGGGGCGCTCACGCTGGCGAGCGACGACGTCGACGAACTCTTCGATCGCCTCGTCGAGGGCGGGGCAGACGTCGTCCAAGAGCCGATGGACCAACCGTACGGGGTGCGTGACTGCGCCTTCCGAGACCCCGCGGGCAATCTGCTCCGTATCAACCAGGCCTGAGCCTCACCCGAGACATCGAAGGACGCCATGACCGTCGACGCGCACCCCGCTGACACCCACGACATGATCCGCGTGCAGGGCGCGCGCGAGAACAATCTGAAGGACGTCAGCGTCGACATACCGAAACGGCGGCTGACGGTGTTCACGGGAGTGTCCGGCTCGGGGAAGAGCTCGCTCGTCTTCGACACGATCGCGGCCGAGTCCCGGCGGATGATCGACGAGACGTACAGCGCTTTCGTGCAGGGCTTCATGCCGTCTGTACCCCGGCCGGATGTCGATGTCCTCGAGGGGCTCACCACCGCGATCATCGTCGACCAGGAGCGGCTGGGCGCCAACCCTCGATCGACCGTCGGCACCGTCACCGATGCCAACGCGATGCTGCGCATCCTGTTCAGCAAGCTCGGACAGCCCTACATCGGCGGCCCGACGGCGTTCTCGTTCAACATCCCCACGCAGCGGGCGAGCGGTGTCATGACCGGCCACGGCGGCGAGAAGAAGATCGTGAAGGACGCGATCTACCTCGGTGGCATGTGCCCGCGCTGCGAGGGGAGGGGAGCGGTCTCGGACCTCGACCTCGCTCAGATCGTCGACGAGTCGAAGTCGCTCGACGAGGGTGCCATCATGGTTCCCGGCTACACCGCTGACGGCTGGATGGTGAAGGGGTTCTCGCAGTCGGGGTTCTACCCGGGGGACAAGCCGATCGCCGAGTTCACGGAGAAGCAGCGCCACCTGTTCCTGTACGGCGAGGTGACCAAGGTGAAGATCTCGGGGATCAACATGACCTATGAGGGTCTGATCCCGAAGATCACCAAGTCGATGCTGTCGAAGGATCTCGACGCGCTGCAGCCGCACATCCGCGCCTTCGTCGAGCGGGTGGCGACCTTCGCGGTGTGCCCCGAGTGCGACGGGACGCGCCTGACCGAGGGGGCGCGCTCTTCCAAGATCGACGCAGTGAGCATCGCCGATGCATGCCGGATGCAGGTCACCGACCTCGCCGACTGGGTCCGCGGACTCGATCTCCCAGGAGCAGGGCCGCTCCTGCAGGCGCTCAGTGCGAACCTGGATGCGTTCGTGACGCTCGGCCTCGGCTATCTGAGCCTGGAGCGCCCGTCGGGAACCCTATCGGGGGGAGAGGCTCAGCGGATCAAGATGCTGCGCCATCTCGGATCGTCCCTGACTGACGTGACCTACGTGTTCGACGAACCGACGATCGGACTGCACCCGCACGACATCCAGCGGATGAACGGCCTGCTGCTGCAGCTGCGGGACAAGGGCAACACCGTCCTGGTGGTCGAGCACAAGCCGGAGACCATCGCGATCGGAGACCACGTCATCGATCTCGGCCCCGGGGCGGGGAGCGGCGGCGGAGAGATCTGCTTCGAAGGGTCCGTCGATGGCCTCAAGGCCAGCGGCACGAAGACAGGTGATCACCTCGACGACCGTGCGCAACTCAAGGACGATGTGCGCGCGGGCACGGGACGGATCGAGGTGCGAGGGGCCTCAGCGAACAACCTGCAGGACGTCGACGTCGACATTCCGACCGGTGTCCTGACCGTGGTGACCGGGGTGGCAGGATCAGGCAAGAGCTCCCTCATCCACGGGTCGGTGTCGAAGCGCGAGGGCGTCGTGGCGATCGACCAGGCAGCGATCAAGGGCTCCCGTCGAAGCAATCCCGCGACGTACACGGGCCTCCTCGAGCCGATCCGGAAGGCGTTCGCGAAGGCCAACGGGGTGAAGCCGGCCCTGTTCAGCGCGAACTCGGAGGGCGCATGTCCCTCCTGCAAGGGCGCTGGTGTGATCATCACCGAGCTCGGCTTCATGGACACGATCGAGACGCCGTGCGAGGACTGCGGTGGTAAGCGCTTCCAAGCCGGAGTGCTCGAGTACAAGCTGGCAGGCAAGGACATCACGCAGGTGCTCGATCTGCCGGTGTCCGAGGCGCGGGTGTTCTTCGGAGACGGTGAGGCCAAACTCCCTGCGGCTGCGGCGATCCTCGGGCGGATGGAGGACGTGGGGCTCGGGTATCTGTCGCTCGGACAGCCGCTCTCGACTCTCTCCGGGGGCGAGCGCCAACGTATAAAGCTCGCCATCCAGATGGGGGAGAAGGGGGATGTCTACGTGCTCGATGAACCGACCACCGGGCTCCACCTCGCCGACGTGGACAAGATCCTCGGTCTGCTGGATCGTCTCGTCGACTCCGGGAAGACCGTGATCGTGATCGAGCATCACCAGGCGGTCATGGCGCACGCCGATTGGATCATCGACATCGGTCCCGGGGCCGGCCACGACGGTGGAAGGGTGGTCTTCGAAGGTGTACCGGCGGATTTGGTATCCCAAAAATCGACATTGACGGGGGAGCACCTCGCAGCCTACGTCGGCGCGTAGGAGCGCAGACAGCGGGGTGCGGTGAGGGTGGGCGCACGGCGCCGGGATCCGTCAGTCGCCGTGCAGATCGACGGGGAACAACACCGTGCGTGCGATCACGCGATCCCGCTCGCCTGATCGATCCCGGCGACGCGGATCGGACAGATACGCATCCAGCGCCGCCTGATTCGGAAAACTGTACGTCTGGACCTCGTCCGGCCGATCGTCGGCTGCGCTGGGGTCCTGGATCGTCACGACGCGATGCAAGACGGTCGCACCGTGGTCAGCGAGCAACGCCAGGACGCTGTCTTCATACGCCGTCAAGTCAGTCGCGTGTCCTGGTCGCGCCCACAGAAGGCAGCACAGCGTGATGGAGGAGGAACCGTCTGTCATGCTCTGATTGTGGCACCGGCCACGGAACCAGCGCGGTTCCGGGATATCCGATAATGCACATTATGTCAGTATGAATCGTGAAGGACACTCTCCCACCGGGCGCAGCGGCGTTCGCCGAGGCACCTGCACCTCCCACTCCGGTTCCCCGGAGCGACTCAGGCCTCGACGGCGATGGATCGCCCGTTCCCATCGGCTCCGGTAGGACGAAGGTTCACGCCTGGATGGTTCACTTCGATGACGCACCCGTGGTCCCTCAGGGCGAAGGTCGGCGCCAGGAACGCCTGTCGCACCGCGGGCTTTCAGAGATCGCGAGAGTACGTGACCATCGGTTCTCCTCCTAGCGGGTGCGGGATCGGAGTGGACACCGCGCGAAACCCCTCCCGTACGTAGAGCCGAACGGCCGGATTCCCCGTGCGTACAGCCAACTCGACGCGCTGATACCCGCCCTCCCTCGCTGCGGAGAAGGCGTCATGCAGCAGGATGCGTCCGATCCCGCGCCCCGCGGCACTCGGTCGCACGGCCAGCCGCTCCAACACTGCCGTCTGCCCGGTTTTCCCCTTCGTGGTCGAGACGGCGAAACCATCGAGCGGCTCCCCCGCGATCGCGAACCTGAGCAGCGGCGTCTTGAAGAGCGCCCTCGTGCGTTCGGCGACGGGAGCAGCGTCCACCTGACCGTCGCGGTGGCGCAGAGCCTCGACCCAGAGATCGACGCAGGGCCCGACGTCTGCCGCGACCCCTGCGCGGACGGTGTGCGTCATCGTGGTCCTCCGTTCGCCCATCGCTGACAGCGGTGAGTCTGGACTCCTCCGCACCATCAGAAGGTTGCGTCCATACGCCGAGGGTGGGCGCTCCTCCCCCGACTCCTCGAATCCGAGCTTCTCGAGCACCCTTCGAGATGCGAGGTTCCATTCCCAGACTCCGGCCCACACCCGCGGGTGTCCGAGCTCGTCGGTCCATCTCAGCACGGCCTCGGCAGCTTCCGTGGCGAGGCCGTTGTTGTGCACGGCCCGCAGGAACTCGAATGCCAGCTCGGGCTCATCGCCCACAACCGCACCGCCGAAGACGAGTCCGCAGTATCCGATCGCCTCGCCGGTCGACGCGCATTGCGCAGTCTGGAGCCACGACTCCTCCCCCGCCGCGGCGATGTGCGCGGCGATCTCCTGCACATCGGGATGTCCCTCGTCGTCGAGCCTCCGATGGGAAGGCACCCGTTCGTCGCGCTCGGTCCACATTCGGTGGAAGACCGGCGCATCGGCCACCGTCTGACGACGCAGGGTCAGTCGACGCGTCTGCAATTGCGGCATCGCCGGGGTGAGAGTCACTCTCGTATTGTCGCAGTGACGCCGTGCAACGTTTCGCCCTCTGCCGGGAATGTACTGGCAGAGGAACGAACGGAGTGACCATGAACGAACGCGAGCTCGACGAGCTGTTGGCGGACTCGATCGCCCCTCTTGCGCCCTCAGTGGGTTCAGGGGCGACGGCGCTGGCGTCTGTGACGAAGCCCGACCGCTTACGTCGCGGGCATATGCCACGGCCGCGCTGGCTGATGCCGGTGATCGTCGCCGGTACCGTGGCCCTGACAGGCGCTGCCAGCATCACCACCGCTCAGCTCGCCGTCTGGCCCTGGGTGAGTCTCCCCGACGGGTTCGAGCGCAGTATTCGGATCCCCATCGAGTACACGACCGATGAAGGGCATGTCGAGGTCTGCGGCGGCTACGTCGAGTTGCGGAACACGGGCGCGGGCGATCTCGCCGCACTCGATGCCGCGATCCGGGCGCGCGACTGGGTCGGATTCGGTCAGGACCTCTACGATCGCGGCTCGGTCGTCGCTGATGACCCCGACAGCGAACTCCGAGTGGGCAACGAGCTGTATCCCGAACTCGTGGAGATGACGAGAGAGGCGATACCGGGCGTTCTGACTCTCGGCGAGAGCGGCGACACCGTCGCGATCGGTGCCATGGGTCTCAGCTGCCGGGTGGATACGCCGTGAGCGCGCGCGCTGATGAGAAGCGACGGCGCGTCGAGCGGGCGGTCACGATGCACTCCCCCGCGTTGCTTGCCTACTTCGTGCGACGCGTCGAACCTCCTGACATGGCCGCCGACCTTCTCGCCGACACCCTGCTCACCCTGTGGAGGCGTGCAAACGCCCTCCCTGCGCGCGACGAGGAGATCCGTCCCTGGATGTTCGGCATCGCACGGAACATCCTTCTTCACCACCGGCGCAGTGCCGCGCGCCGACATGCTCTCGCGGAACGTCTTCGTCGTCAGTTGTGCACCGAGCCCCGTCCCGGCTTCGCGGATGCTCCCACGTTCGACGAACTCCACGACGCGCTCCGTGCGCTCGGCGAGACGGATCGCGACATCATCACCCTTCTGCACTGGGACGGCCTGTCGCTCGAGGAGATCGCGGGTGTCCTCCGTCTGAAGTCAGCCACGGTGCGCAGCCGGTATCACCGCGCGCGTGAGAGGTTGCGGCACCAACTCGCAGATGCGTACGCCGGGGACAGGCGCTGAGTCAGCTCACGGACCAGACCCCGAGCTCGTTCCCGCTCGGGTCGGAGAAATGCAGACGACGCCCGCCCGGGAATGCGTATGGCTCCTGAAGGATCGCGCCGCCGGCCGCGGTGATCGCGTCCCTGGTGGTGTCGAGGTCGTCCGAATAGAGAAGGACGAGTGGTCCGCCCGTGGGTCTCGGCTCCTCGGCACGCATGAGGCCACCGACCTCGCTGCCGTCGCTGCGCGGCGAGAGGATCCCTGCATAACCTGGGCCGTAGTCCTTGAACGCCCACCCGAACGCGTCGGCGAAGAAGCGCTTCGCGGCGTCGAGATCTGCGACGACGAGTTCGACATAGTCGAGTGAATGGTGAAGCGGTGTGCTGGTCATGGCGTCACCGTAATCCCCGCCACCGACATCGTGCTCGGGCAGGGCAACGTCTTTCGCAGGAGTAGCGTTGAGACGTGCCGCAGGTCTCCCGCTCCCCCGCCTCGATTCCGGGATGGCGCGCATGGGTGATCTGGTCGGTCGGCGTCGCGGCATACGTGCTCGCGATCACCAACCGGACCTCGCTCGGTGCCGTCGGCGTGGAAGCGGCCGACCGGTTCCACGCCGACGCGTCCACGCTGGCGCTGTTCGCCGTGGTGCAGCTCGCCGTCTATGGCGGCATGCAGATCCCGGTCGGAGTGCTCCTCGACCGTTTCGGCTCCCGTCCGATCATGACCATCGGCATGCTGCTCATGGCCGCTGGGCAGTTGACGATGGCCCTCTCCCCCGGCATCGGGATCGCGATCTTCGCTCGTGTGCTCCTCGGCGCCGGGGATGCGGCGATCTTCCCCGCCGTGCTGCGTCTCGTCGCGACCTGGTTCCCCGCGCAGCGCGGGCCGCTCATGGTGCAGTTCACCGGCATCATCGGCCAGGGCGGGCAGTTGATCGCGCTCGTTCCGCTCGCGGCACTCCTGCACGCGACATCGTGGACCATCACGTTCGGGAGCATCGCCGGGCTCGGCGTCCTGTTCACCATCCTCGTCGCGCTGGTCATCCGCAATCACCCGGCCGAACGCGGCGCCGATCTCACCGTGAACACGGACACCGGTGTCGTCCGCGTCGTCACCTCGGCGATCGACACGGGTGTGGGCATCCGCGCAGCGTGGGCGCACCCGGGCACACGTCTGGCGTTCTGGTCGCACTTCACCACGCCATTCGCCGGAACCGCATTCGTGCTGCTGTGGGGGATGCCCTTCCTCACTGCGGCAGAGGGGCTCGACACCGCCCATGCCGCGGGCATCATCTCCGTATATGTCGTTGCCGGCATGCTTCTGGGGCCGGTCATCGGCGACCTTTCTCGGAGGCTGCCGAACTACCGCTCCCTCGCACTGGTCCTCCCCGCCGTCGGAGTGCAGATGACGGCCTGGATCGTCGTGGTCGCGTTCCCCACCCCCGCGCCGATCTGGCTGCTGTACGTCCTCGCGATCGCGCTCGCGACCGGTGGTCCTGCCTCGATGATCGCGTTCGATCACGCCAGAACCCACAATCCCAGCCACCGATTGAGCACCGCGACCGGCGTGACGAATGCCGGCGGCTTCATCGCGGCCCTCATCGCCATCTTCCTGATCGGACTCGCCCTCGACCTGCAGGGCGCCGGCACTCCAGAGACCTACACGCTCGACGCGTTCCGGGTCGCTTTCCTCATGCCGATCCCGCTCTGGATCGTCGGGACGTTCTTCATCCTTGTCGAACGCAAGCGCACCCGCATCCGCATGGGCCTGGACCCCGAGCGTCGACGCTGAGGGCCGAGCCCGCGCAGCGCGCTGTCAGCGGAGCAGGTGCTGCAGCGTCTCGACGATCAGTTCGACGCTCACCCGCTCTGGGACCTCGGCATCCCCGGCCTCGAACTCAGCCAGTTCCACCCCACGGACCGAGCCCTGCGGCACGGCGGCGAAGATCGCAGCGATGTCGTGCGGGAGGAGTCCGCCACCCACGCGATAGGCCGCGGGGATGTAGCCGGGCTCGAGCACGTCCCAGTCGACATGGATCCAGACCGGACGCCCGGCGATGAGCTCGAGGACGCGTTCCGGGGTGCTGTCCTCCGGCGCGAGGACCGTGACGCCCGCACCAACCAGCAACTCGGCCTCCGCGGTCTCGATGTCGCGACCGCCGACGACGACCACCTTGGTCGGGTCGAGCCCCGCACCGTGCCCGCTGTCCCAGAGTCCACAGGCGGCGGCGAGAACCATGCCGCCGAGGTAGCCCGATTCCGTGGTCGCCGGCGTGTTGAAGTCGCCATGGGCATCGATCCACAGCACGACGGCATCGGGGTGCTGCTCCGCGACGGTCGGCAGCGTGCCCAGACTCGCCGCGCAGGTGTTCGTGATCATCAGGGGCGTCGCGCCTGCGCGGATCGCCTCACGCACCGCGCGGCGGAGACCGGTCAACGTCTCCTGTGCCTCCGGGAGCGCGGTCGACCAGTCATCGACTCTGCTGGGCTCCGGGCTGCCGATGACCTCGGGTTCCAGACCGAGCAGCGAGGAGACCGCGTCACCGACTCGACGCGCACCGACGAGAGCACCGTCGGTACGGTCGGCGACGCGGCCTTGAGAGATGATGAGCGAGTACGAATCGGACATCTCTCCAGCCTGGCATTCGAGGGCCACCTCGTCCAAAACGCGGCTGGTCAGCGACGGCGCGGCGTCCACCCGGAGGGCAGCGGACCCTCCTGCACGGCGCGCTCCCGATCGGCGCGCGCCGACCAGCCCTGCGCCTCGCCCGGGGTGTCGAAGGCTCCACGGGCGAGCCGGATCCCGACGTCTTCATGGTGCATGCGGGGCGCTCCCCGCGACGAACCGACGCCCGGACGCTCCACGCGTCATCGGCGAACCCCCTCCGCGGAACACGCGGTAGTCGTCGTAGCGAGCGGGATCCAGGAGGTCCCAGCACCACTCCCAGACGTTGCCGAGCGTATCGAAGAGTCCGTGGAGGTTCGGCAGTTTGCCGCCGATGTCCTGAGGGGACGACACTCCGTCCGCTCCCGTCCAGGCCGCATCCGCGAGGGGCGCGTAGTGCGGGCCTGTCGAGCCTGCGCGACACGCGAACTCCCACTCCGCTTCGGTGGGGAGGCGATAGCCCTCGGCTGTCGTGTCCCAGCTCACTTCCTCGCCGTCGAACCGGTAGACCGGATCGAGCCCCTCCCACTCCGACAGGGCATTGCTCAGATGCACGGCACGCAGCCAGCTGAGGTCGGCAGCCGGGCGACGCGGATGACGAGCCGGCACGCCGAGAACCTCTGCGAGCTGTTCTTCGGTGACCGGGTACACGCCGATCTCGAACGACTCCAGGATCACGTCGCGCTGCTCGCCCCGGCGCGCATCACGGAGTGTGATCGTCCCTGCCGGGATGCGTGCGAGCTCGAAGTCGGTCATACGGACCCGGTGGTGTCGCTCATGAGGGCACTCGGTCTACCCAGGTGGGGTACTTCGCCGACCGGCCATCGCCTGACGACGTCCGCGTCACACGACGTCGCACCCACGGCCCGACGAACTCGCGGTAGTACGCGAGTCCTGAGGGTCCTCCGTCGAGACGATCACTCGGCGCCCACCATGTCTCTGGGGGCTCGAAACCGAGGGCGTGCAGCACACGCGCCGCCACACGGTGATGGCCCGCCGCGTTCATGTGCAGGCGGTCATCCGCCCAGTACGCCCCTCGGGACAGCTCGTGGTCGGGCCAGTTGAGAGCGCGAACGACGTCAGGACGGTCCTCGATCCGGCGCAGCACGGCGTCAGAGAGGAGGTCGCCCCTGCGCTGCACGAGGTTTCCCATCGGGAGCTGACCGCTCGGGTTGGCGCCGGAGAGGAGGATCATGGTCACGCCCTCTTCGTCGCAGCGTCGCAGAACGCGGCTGAAGGCGTCGGCGATGTGCTCGACATCGGTGCGCGGTCGGAGCATGTCGTTGCCGCCGCCGTTGAAGGAGAGATGCGTGGGGCGTAGCGCGAGTGCGGGTTCGAGTTGCTCCTCGACGATGGGCCAGGCGAGCTTGCCGCGGATCGCGAGGTTCGCGTACTGGATTCCGTGCCCGGCCGCATCGGCCCAGCCTTGAGCCGCGATGTCGGCCCAGCCGCGCTCCTGTCCATTCGGGAGGACGTCACCGACTCCCTCGGTGAACGAATCGCCGATCGCCACGAAGCGTACATCTGCCATCGTCCCAGCCTATTGCTGCTGGTGGCGGGGAGATCGTCTCAGAAGCGTGCACACGAGGCTGCGGTTCAGCGATCGTCGAGCGCGACGCCGCCGCGGTCGACCAGGCCCCACGCCGCGGCCGCCGCGCCGACGAAGCAGAGCCCGAACACGGCGAAGAGGAGGGGCGCTCCGCCGGCGACCAGCATGACGGGGACGGAGAGGGGCGCGATGATCGAGGCGATCCTGCCCACGCCGGCCGCCCATCCCGCCCCTGTCCCGCGCAACGATGTGGGATAGATCTCCGGTGTCACGGCATAGAGCGCGCCCCAGGCGCCGAGGTTGAAGAACGACAGCGCCATTCCTGCCGCGATGATCGCCCCTTCGGTGTCGGCGGTACCGAAGAACACCGCCGACACGGCAGACCCGACCAGGAAGAGGGAGAGCGTCAGCCGCCTTCCCCACACTTCGATCAGCCACGCCGCGACAGCATAGCCCGGCAACTGCGCGAGAGTGATGATGAGTGTGTATCCGAACGACGTGACCAGATCGAAGCCGGCGTCGACGAGGATGCTGGGGATCCAGATGAACGCCCCGTAGTACGCGAAGTTCACCCCGAGCCACACCACCCACAGGCACAGCGTCCGCACCCGGAACTCCGGATTCCACAGCGTGGCCAGGCGCGCTCTGGTCGTGGCGGCGATGGTCCGCGACGCGGGTTCCTTCCGGATCGCGGGGCCGGACACAGCGCCCGCATCCGCTTCGAAGGCCGACACGATGCGGTCGGCTTCGGCGATACGTCCCCGAGAGGCGAGCCATCGCGGCGACTCCGGCATACCCCACCGCACGAACATCGCATAGACGGCAGGGATCGCCCCGAGCGCGAAGGCCCAACGCCAGCCGTCGTCGGACGCCGGGATGACGAGGAATCCGATCACCGCAGCCGCTGTCCACCCGAGCGCCCAGAAGGCCTCGAGGATCACGATCAACCGCCCGCGGATGCGCGAAGGAGCGAACTCGCTGACATACGTCGACGCGACCGGGAGCTCCGCACCCAGCCCCAGACCGACGAAGAACCTCAGCAGCAGGAGCATGGCGAGGCCCCCGACGAGGGCGCTCGCACCGGTCGCGATGCCGTATACGAGCAAGGTGATCGCGAACACCTGCCGGCGCCCGAAGCGGTCAGCGAGGAGTCCGCCGAGGGTGGCTCCGATCGCCATGCCGAGGAACCCGACGGACGCGATCCAGCCGGCTTCCCCCTTGGTCAGACCCCATTGCTGCGTCAGCGCCGCGAGGATGAACGAGATGAGCCCGACGTCCATCGCATCCAGCGCCCAGCCGAGCCCAGAACCGGTGAGCAGACGGAGGTGTCGACGCGTGAAAGGCAGGACGTCCAGGCGCTCGGCGAGCGAAGATCGACTCGGCAGGGCGGTGTTGGCCATGCTCTTCATCGTAGAGCCGTGCCGATACCGCCCTGCGTCGGATGACGCGTCAGGCCCGGTCGGCGAGGATCTTCCGAACGCGCGGGATGACCTCCGTGCCGTACAGCTCGATGCTGCGCATCATCGACTCGTGCGACAGGGTTCCGGTGGCGTACTTCAGATCGAAGCGCCCCAGCCCGAGCGTCGTGATCGTATCGGCGATCTTCGTCGCGACCCGCTCCGGAGAGCCCGCGTAGATGGCGCCCTCCGGTCCCACGTCGTTCTGGAACCGCGCCCGACTGTACGCGGGCCAGCCGCGTTCCCGCCCGATCGTGTTGTTCATCGCCTCGAAGCCCGAGTACGCGGCTTCCCACGCCTCGTCGTCCGTCGCGGCGATGTGCCCCGGCGAGTGCACGGAGACCGGATGCGAGGTCGTTCCGAAGGACGAGACCGAACGGTGATAGAGGTCGACGAACGGCTTGAACCGATGAGCCGGCCCGCCGATGATCGCGAGCATCAATCCGAGACCATGACGAGCCACGCGCACGACGGACTCAGGGCTCCCGCCGACACCGACCCACGTGCGCAGTCCCTTCTCGGTCTTGGGGAAGACGTTCGCGTTCTCGAGAGGCGCGCGCATCGTGCCGGACCACGTGACGGGTTCTTCCTTGAGCAACTCGACGAAGAGCTCGAGCTTCTGCTCGAAGAGCGCATCGTAGTCGCGGAGGTCGTAGCCGAACAACGGGAACGACTCGATGAAGGAGCCGCGACCGAGCACGACCTCCGCCCGTCCGTTCGAGAGCGCATCGAGCGTCGAGAAGCGCTCGAACACGCGCACCGGATCGTCCGACGACAAGACGGTCACCGCGGTTCCGAGCCGGATGTGCTCGGTTCGCGCCGCGATCGCCGCGAGCACCATCTCCGGAGCGGAGACAGCGAACTCGGTGCGGTGGTGCTCCCCCACGCCGAAGAAGTCCACGCCGACGGTGTCGGCCAGTTCCGCCTGTGCCACGATGTTGCGGATGGTCTGAGCTCCGGTGAGAAGCTCCCCGTCCGCATCGCGGGTGATGTCGCCGAAGGTGTCCAGCCCGAACTCGATGCTCATGTCATCCCTTTCCTATTCAGGTGAATGAACACCGGGGGTACGCCGCGCATTCCCCTCAGCGTGGGAGCAACGCGGTGCGGAGGGTGTCGAGCCCCACGCCGCCCATGTCCAGCGCGCGCGTGTGGAACGCCTTGAACGAGAACGCCTCGCCCTCGGCGGCACGCACCCCATCGCGCACCTGCTCCCAGATGCGCTGACCGACCTTGTACGACGGCGCCTGACCGGGCCAGCCGAGGTAGCGGTTGACCTCGAACTGGACGAACTGATCCGACATGTTGACATTGCGGCGCATGAACTCGAGCGCGTACTCGGCATCCCACACGCCGGTGCCATCGAGGCGGGGCTTGCCGAGGTGCACACCGATGTCGAGCACCACTCTGGCGGCGCGCATCCGCTGACCGTCGAGCATGCCGAGGCGGTCAGCCGAATCATCGAGGTACCCGAGCTGCTCCATCAGACGCTCGGCGTAGAGCGCCCAGCCCTCGGCGTGACCCGACGTGCCGGCGAGCAGTCGACGCCAGGAGTTGAGCTCGGCCCGGTTGTACACGGCCTGAGCGATCTGCAGGTGGTGTCCCGGTACGCCCTCGTGATAGACGGTCGTCAACTCCCGCCATGTATCGAACTCCGTCACGCCCTCTGGGACCGACCACCACATCCGGCCGGGGCGTGAGAAATCGTCGGTCGGACCCGTGTAGTAGATCCCGCCCTCCTGAGTCGGGGCGATCATGCACTCGATGGTGCGGATCGCCTCCGGAATGTCGAAATGCGAGGCGGCGAGTTCGGCCACTGCCCGATCGCTGGTCTCCTGCATCCATTTCTGGAGCGCGTCGGTGCCGACGAGCTTGCGCGAAGGATCGGCCTCCAGGTGGGCGACCGCTTCTTCCACAGACGCGCCAGGTAGGATCTCGTTCGCGATCGCGGTCTGCTCCGCCACCATGCGATCGAGCTCCTCGCGCCCCCATTCGTAGGTCTCGTCGAGGTCGATCGTCGCCCCCAGGAATCGGCGGGAGTTCAAGGCGTAGAGCTCGCGCCCCACCGCATCGACCTCGCCGGCGACGGGAGCCAGCTCCTCAGCGAGGAACCGACGCAGTTCGTCGTAGGCGACCCGTGCGGCCGCGGAATTGTCTGCCAGTGTCCGGGCGAGGGACGCGGGAAGCTGACCCTCGTCGGGGTCGGCGTGCGCGACGAAAGCCGCGAAGAAACCGTCGTCCGCGGTGTAGCGGTCGATCTGGAGCGCGACCTCTGTGACCTGACGGCGGGCAGGAGTGATGCCCTCGGCGATGCCGGTGCGGAGCGTCTCGACGTACCCCCGAAGCGCCGCGGGAACGGCCGCGAGGCGCGTGGCGATCACGTCCCAGTCGTCGACGGTCGCTGTCGGCATGAGGTCGAACGCGGAGCGGACATCCTGCGGTGCCGAAGCGATCACGTTGAGGTCGCGCAGATGCCACTTCGCGTCGTGGAACTCCAGATCCAGACGGAGCTCAGAGCTCAGATCGGTCTTCGTGACCTCGTCGATGGCGTCGGTCGGTTCGAGCGCCGACAGTTTGTCGAGAGTCGCTCGGGTCGCCGCTGCGATCTCGTCGTGACCGGCGGGGCTGAGGTCGCCGAACCGATCGTTGACCTCGTCGCGACCGATGTAGGTGCCGAGCGTGGGCGCCAGAACCGCGATCGTGTCGACCCATTCATCGGCGACGGCGTCGATGGCGGAGGGAGTGCGGGGAGCTGAAGTCATACCCTTCAGCCTAATCCCCGACCCCTCGCCGCACCGGTGCCTAGTGCGCGGCCTCGTTCCAGTCGCGTCCGCGCCCGACCTGCACGTCGAGCGGCACCGACAGTTCGGCGGCATCACCCATCCGGGCCCGGACGATGCGCTCGGTGGCATCCCACTCCCCCGGGGCGACTTCGACCACGAGTTCGTCGTGGATCTGGAGCAGAACCCGAGAAGCGAGACCCTCCGTGTGCAGGTCGTCATGGATGTGCAGCAGCGCGATCTTCATGATGTCGGCCGCACTGCCTTGGATCGGGGCGTTGAGAGCGGCACGTTCGGCGTTCTCGCGCAGCACGCGGTTGGGACTCGCGAGGTCGGGGAACGGCCGACGGCGGCCGAAGATGGTCTCGGTGTACCCGACCTCCTTGGCCTTCATGACAGACGCGCGGAGGTAGTCGCGGACGGCACCGAACCTCGCGAAGTACTCCACCATCAGCTGTTTGGCCTCGGACTGCTCGATGCGCAGCTGCTTCGACAGCCCGAATGCCGACAGCCCGTAGACCAGGCCGTACGACATCGCCTTGACCTTGGTGCGCATCGCGGGTGTGACCTCGCTCGGGTCGACGCCGAACACGCGCGCGCCGACGAAGCGATGCAGGTCTTCGCCGCTGTTGAACGCCTCGATCAGCCCTTCGTCACCCGAGAGGTGCGCCATGATGCGCATCTCGATCTGCGAGTAGTCGGCCGTGAGAAGAGCTTCGTACCCCTCGCCGACCTCGAAGGCACTTCGGATGCGGCGGGACTCCTCGGTGCGCACCGGGATGTTCTGCAGGTTCGGATCGGTGCTGGACAGCCGCCCTGTCTGGCTCCCGGTCTGGACATAGGTCGTGTGCACCCGGTGATCGGCTCCGATGGCCGTGTCGAGCGACTCGATGATCTGACGGAGCTTAGTCGCTTCGCGGTGCTGCAGCAGCAGGCTCAGGAACGGATGGGGATGGCTTTCCTGCAGGTCCGCGAGCACGGCGGCGTCCGTCGAATAGCCGGTCTTCGTCTTTCGGGTCTTCGGCAGCTGGAGGTCTTCGAACAGCACCTCCTGCAGCTGCTTGGGAGAGCCGAGGTTGAACTCGCGTCCGACGACCGAGAACGCCTCCTGCGCGAGCCCCTCGGCGCGCGTGGCGAGCTCACCCGAGAACGTCGAGAGCACCTCGTGGGATACCGCCACGCCGGCGACCTCCATGTCGGCGAGGGTGAGCAGCGTCGGCAGCTCGATGTCGACCAGTACCGTGGCGACTGATTCAGGGAGATCCTCCCGCAGAGCGTCCGCGACCCGGAGGGCGAACCACGCCTCCTGTGAGGGCGTCGCGCCCTCGGTCTCGGGAACGAGCTGCGTCGGGTCGGCTTCCGGCAGCTTCTCGCCCAGATAGCGCTCGACCAGGTCGGCGAGCGTCTTGTCGGGGAAGCTCGGGCGCAGCAGCCATCCGGCGAGGCTCGTGTCATAAGCGAGGCCACGGAGGCGGATGCCCTGACGGATCAGCGCCTTCACCTGCGGCTTCGCGTCATGCAGCACCTTCGGCGCGTCGGACTCGAGCCATCCGCGAAGTGCATCGGCCGCAGCATCCGGCCAGGCGGACTCGCGCACCTCGCTCGCCGTCGCGGCACCGATGCGCACTGGCACACCCCCTGCGTCGCGAGTCGGATCGCGACGTCGCCGTCCTGCGCGGCCGCCCAGGTCGCGAGGTCTGTCTCCGAGACCTCGACGGGGGTGGGCAGCACGACGACGGACGCGGGGTCGTCCGCCACCTCGCCTGCTCCGACGGCTTCGAAGACTCGGGGCAGCAGAGTGCGGAACTCGAGGCGGGCGAAGATGTCGCGCACCGCCTGTGCGTCGATGGGCGTGACGACGAGGTCGGCGGGTCCCACCGGCAGCTCGACGTCGGTGAGCAGGCGGTTGAGCTTGCGATTGCGCCGCACGTCGTCGATGTGGTCGCGGAGGTTGCCGCCGACGACGCCCTTGATCTCGTCGGCGCGCGCGATCAGCTCATCGAGGGAGCCGAACTGCGTCAGCCACTTGACCGCGGTCTTCTCGCCCACCTTCGGCACACCGGGGAGGTTGTCGCTGGTCTCGCCTACGAGAGCCGCGATGTCGGGGTACTGCTCGGGCCGGACGCCGTAGCGCTCCTGCACCGTGGCCGGGTCGTAGCGCTTGAGCTGGGAGACGCCCTGCACCGACGGATAGAGCAGGGTGACGTCGTCGTTCACGAGTTGGATGGTGTCGCGGTCGCCGGAGACGACGAGCACCTCGAAGCCCTGCTCGGCACCCTGAGACGCCAGCGTCGCGAGGATGTCGTCGGCCTCGATCCCCTCTTTCGTCAGCACCGGTATCGACATGGCGGCGAGGCAGTCCTGCAGAAGAGGGATCTGTCCCTTGAACTCCTGCGGCGACTCCGAGCGGGTGGCCTTGTACTCCGGGTACTCGTCTGTGCGGAACGAGTGACGCGAGGTGTCGAAGGCGATGGCCAGGTGCGTCGGCTGCTCGGCCTTGATGAGGTTCACCAGCATCGACAGGAAACCGTAGATGCCGTTCGTGTGCTGGTTGTCCTTGGTCGTGAAGTTCTCGACCGGGAGGGCGAAGAAGGCACGGTAGGCGAGCGAGTGGCCGTCGACGACCATGAGGGTAGGCTTTGCGGAGTCCGTCACCCTGTCAGCCTAACGAGGACGACAGACACCCGCTGAGGAGGATCATGAGCGACGTCGCGACGAGCGAAGGGCTCGAGTGGGCCACGGCCCGCGGAATGGGCGCTCTCGCCGAGAAGATGGGCATGGAGTTCGTCGAGTTCAGCGTTGATCGCTGCGTGGCGACGATGCCTGTCGAGGGCAACACCCAGCCCGTGGGCCTCATGCACGGCGGAGCGTACGTGGTGCTCGGCGAGTCGCTCGGGTCGATGGCAGCCAATCTGCATGCGGGCGCAGGTCGACTCGCGGTCGGCGTCGACATCAACGCGACGCACACCCGATCGGCGACGTCGGGAGTCGTCACCGGCGTGTGCACCCCTGTCCACCTCGGGCGGAGCATCACGGTGCACGAGATCGTGGTGACGGACGATCAGGGACGTCGGTGCTCGACGATCCGGATCACGAACATGATCAAGGACCTTCCCTCGGGGAGCTGAGCGGCACCTCGAGCAGCCGCTGGAACAGCAGGTGGTCCTGCCACTCCCCCGCGATCAGCAGGTACTTCGGCGCGAGTCCGATGCGCTCGAAGCCGTTGCCGAGCAGCACGCGCTGGGAGCCGAGGTTGTGCAGCAGCGTCGCGGCCTGAAGGCGATGCAGGCGCAGCTCATCCCGCGCATATCCCGCGATCTCTCCTACCGCCCGACTCGCCAGTCCTCGGCGTAGGCGTGACGCATCGATCCAGTAGCCGAGATCCGCGCTCCAGAAGGCACCGCGCACGATGTTGTTGAGGTTCATCCGCCCGCGGATCTCGCCGTCATCCGACTCGATCACGAAGCGGACGCTGCGGCCGGCGGCTGCGTCCTCCACGCACTGCTGCGCGTGCTGCTCCTGCGAGGCGACGGCGAAGAACGCCTCGGAGCGGATCGGCTCCCACGGCGCGAGATGCTCCCGGTTCGCGAGATACGCCCGCGAGAGAGCAGCACCGTCACCGAGGCGGACCGGCCGAAGGATGTGCTCGGCGTCGAGCCGGAGGACCCCGGCCGCCACCATTACTTCTTCGGCGCGAGCTGCTCGATGATCGCCTTGGCGACGTCCTGCATCGTCAGGCGACGGTCCATGGACGCCTTCTGGATCCAGCGGAACGCCTCGGGCTCGCTCAGACCCATCTTCTCGTTGAGCAGCCCCTTGGCCCGGTCGACGAGTTTACGGGTCTCGAAGCGCTCGACCATGTCGGCGACCTCGGCCTCGAGCGTGATGATCTGCTCATGACGAGCCAGCGCGATCTCGATCGCGGGAAGGAGGTCGTTCGGCGTGAACGGCTTCACGACATATGCCAGGGCGCCCGCCTCGCTCGCGCGCTCGACGAGCTCCTTCTGGCTGAACGCCGTCAGGAGGACCACGGGTGCGATGTTGCCCTTGTGCAGCTTCTCCGCGGCGCTGATGCCGTCGAGCTGAGGCATCTTGACGTCCATGATGACGAGGTCGGGCCGCAGCTCGGTCGCGAGCGCCACCGCCGTCTCTCCGTCACCAGCCTCGCCGACGACATCGAAGCCGTTGTCGCGGAGGATCTCGACGATGTCGAGACGGATCAACGACTCGTCTTCGGCGACGACGACGCGTCGGGGTGCGGATGACGTGGGCTGTTCGGCCTGCTCTTCGTGCTCTGTCACATGACCATCCTAGTGGAGTGCCCCTGTCAGGGAGCCGTAGGGCGTCGGCGGCGGCGAACGCACCCCGCCCCCTGCGCTAAAGTCGTAGACGCGACACACGAGCCGGCGTGGCGGAATGGCAGACGCGGAGCACTCAAAATGCTTTGTCCGAAAGGGCGTGTGGGTTCGAGTCCCACCGCCGGCACACAGATATCGACGACCCGAGATCACTCCGCGAGCACAGCGAGTTCGGCCAGGACGCGGGGGTGCGCGAGGATCCGGAAGTGCCCGCCTGTCTCGAGTCGCACGTTCTTCGCACCGGCCAGCTCGCTGCCCTCCGGGATGTGGGGATCGAACGCCGCGTAGATCGACACGATCCGCTCATTGACCGTGAGCTGTCGGGCCATGCCCACGATCGAGGGATCCTCTGGCGAGAACGCGCGCAGGGTGCGCGACAGCATCAGCCGCGCGTAACGCGAGCCGCCGAACGGTGTCGCGATCGCGAGCATCGAACGAACCCGCTCCCCCGCATGCCCGGTCATGACGAGCTTGCCTGCCAGCCCGCCCTTGCTGTGCGCGACGAGGATCACGTCGGTGAGGTCGTGACGCTCGACGAACTCCGCGACGGCCGCGGCGATGTCGGCCACAGGACGCTCGTTCCGACGCAGCGTGTCGACGATGTGGACGGCGTGCCCCCTCGCATGCATCTGCTCCACGAGGGGCTGCATGAACTTCCACGTCTCGTACACTCCGGGGAGCACGACGATGTTCGCTCGGCTCCCTGATCCGAAAGTCGCGGGATCGGTGCGGTCGAACGTCGCTCGCAGCTGCCAGTAGCCCGCGTATACGTAGTCGGCGATCCACCAAGCGGCCTTCCTCAGCATGCCGATGACACACGCCCTGTCGCACAGCTTCGGCTCATGAGAGTAAAACTACCGGGCCGCACGACAGTGGGGGCGAGACCGAAGTCCCGCCCCCACTGGATGCCGTGTGTCAGACGCCGGCCTTGTAGATCGGTGCTGCACCGCGGATCGCGTCGCCGACCTTGTGCACGCGAAGGTCGTTCGTCGATCCGATGATCCCGGGAGGGGAACCCGAGATCACGACGACCTTGTCCCCTTCCTCGGCCAGTCCGTTGCCGAGCAGATACTCGTCGACCTGGTGATACATCAGGTCGGTGTGCTGCACCATGTCGACGAGCGTCGAGCGGATGCCCCAGGTGAGCGCCATACGACGACGGATACCCGGCTCCGGGGTGAACGCGATCATCGGGATGCGCGACCGCAGACGCGACAGGCGACGCGCGGAGTCGCCCGACTGCGTGAAGACGCAGAGGAACTTCGCATCGACGAACTCGGCGACCTCGAGCGCGGCGAGGGTGATCGCACCGCCCTGGGTGCGGGGCTTGGTCGTGAGCGGCGCGATGCGCTCCAGCCCGTGCTCCTCGGTCGATTCGATGATGCGGGCCATGGTCTCGACGACCACGACCGGGTAGTCGCCCACGCTCGTCTCGCCGGACAGCATCACGGCGTCCGCGCCGTCGAGCACGGCGTTCGCGACGTCCGAGGTCTCGGCGCGCGTCGGGACGGGGCTGTTGATCATCGACTCGAGCATCTGCGTCGCGACGATGACGGGCTTCGCGTTGCGACGGGCGAGTTCGACGGCGCGCTTCTGCACGATGGGCACGGCCTCGAGCGGCAGCTCGACACCGAGGTCTCCACGGGCGACCATGATGGCGTCGAAGGCATCCACGATCTCCTCGAGCGCGTCGACCGCCTGCGGCTTCTCGACCTTGGCGATGACGGGGACCTTGACGCCTTCTTCGGCCATGATCTCGTGCACGCGGGTCACATCGGCCGCGTTCCGCACGAAGGACAGCGCGATCAGGTCGGCTCCGATACGGAGCCCCCAGCGCAGGTCGTCCTCGTCCTTCTCGCTCAGAGCAGGCACGTTCACCGCGACACCCGGGAGGTTGATGCCCTTGTTGTTGGACACGGCGCCCGCGACGATCACCTTGGTGGTGACGGTGACGCCGTCGGTCTCGACGACCTCGACGCGGACCTTGCCGTCGTCGATGAGCAGGAAGTCGCCCGGCTTCACATCGTTGGGGAGGCCCTTGAATGTGGTGCCGGAGATCTCCTTGTTCCCGACGATGTCCTCGGTGGTGATCTTGAAGAGGTCGCCCTTGGCGAGCTCGTACGGTCCGCCCTCGAACTTGCCGAGGCGGATCTTCGGGCCCTGCAGGTCGACGAGGATCGCGACGGCACGGCCGGCATCCTCGGCCGCACGACGCACGTTGGCGTAGTTGTTCTCGTGCACGGAGTAGTCACCGTGGCTGAGGTTCAGGCGTGCGACGTCCACCCCCGCATCGATCAGTGCACGCACCGTCTCATAGGTGGAGGTGGCGGGGCCCAGGGTGGCGACGATTTTCGCGCGTCTCAAAGATTGCTCCAGGGTAGAAGTGGGGGATGTAGATCAGGCGACGGTGCCGGCCTCAGCCTACGCGGGCTGGAGTCCGATCGCGACATCGCTCGGGCGCACGGGCTCGGGGAGCACGGTCGTTCCCATCAGGTACCGGTCGACGTTCGCCGCGGCAGCGCGACCCTCGGCGATGGCCCACACGATGAGCGACTGCCCGCGGCCGGCGTCACCGGCGACGAACACACCGGGGACGGTGGACTCGTACGAGGAATCGCGGCGGAACGCTCCGCGGTCGCTCACCTGCGGAAGGGTCTCCTCGGTGTACCCGTCCTGCTCCGGTCCGGTGAAGCCCATCGCGATGAGGATCAGATCGGCGGGGATCTCGCGCTCGGTGCCGCTCTTGGGAACACGACGTCCGTCGACGTACTCGGTCTCGGCGACCCGCAGCGCGCGGACCTCGCCGACCTCGTTGCCGAGGAACTCGACCGTGGATGCGAGGAAGACCCTCTCGCCACCCTCTTCGTGCGCGGAGGACACCTCGAAGATCGTCGGCATCATCGGCCACGGCTGGTGGTCGGGGCGGGTGTCGCCGGGCTGCTTGCCGATCGCGAGGTTCGTGACGCTGAGCGCCCCCTGGCGGTGCGCGGTGCCGATGCAGTCCGCACCGGTGTCGCCGCCGCCGATCACGATGACGTGCTTGCCTTCGGCGCTGATCTGGTCGGTGACCTTGTCGCCGGCGACCGCGTGGTTGGACTCGACCAGGTACTCCATCGCGAAGTGCACGCCGTCGAGGTCGCGGCCGGGGATCGCCAGGTCGCGCGGAACCGTCGACCCGGTGGCGATCACGACGGCGTCGTAACGGGCGCGCAGGTCGGGCCAGGAGATGTCCTTGCCGATCTCCACACCGGCGCGGAACCGGGTGCCCTCCTCCTGCATCTGGCGAAGGCGCGACTCGAGCTGCGTCTTCTCCATCTTGAAGTCGGGGATGCCGTAGCGGAGCAGGCCGCCGATCCGGTCGTCGCGCTCGAACACCGCGACGGTGTGCCCTGCGCGGGTGAGCTGCTGGGCGGCCGCGAGACCCGCAGGCCCCGACCCGACGACGGCGACGGTCTTCCCGGTCAGACGCTCCGGTGGCTCCGGCTCGACCCAGCCCTTCGCGAACGCCTCGTCGATGATCGAGACCTCGACCTGCTTGATCGTGACCGCAGGCTGGTTGATGCCCAGCACGCACGAGCTCTCGCACGGTGCGGGGCAGAGACGACCGGTGAACTCCGGGAAGTTGTTCGTGGCGTGCAGCCGCTCGATGGCGGCGCGCCCCTCTCCCCGCCAGGTGAGATCGTTCCACTCCGGGATCAGGTTGCCCAGGGGGCAGCCCTGATGGCAGAACGGCACACCGCAGTCCATGCAGCGGCCGGCCTGGCGACGCAGGACCGCCTTGTCGCCGGGCTCATAGACCTCTTTCCAGTCCATGATGCGCACCGGCACCGGACGTCGTGCGGGAAGTTCCCGCTCGGTCACCTTCAGAAAGCCTTTGGGATCAGCCACCGGTCACCTCCAGGATGCGGTTCCACACGATGTCGCCGTCGGGGTCGATCCCCTCGGCCAGCGCCTCCTCGCGCATGCTCCGCACGGCGGCGAAGTCTCGAGGAAGCACCTTCACGAACTCCGACGCACTCTCCTCGAAGCTCTCCAGGAGAGCAGAGGCTCGCGGCGATGCCGTGCGCTCGACGTGCGCGACGAGCAGGCTGCGCAGCACCTCGAGGTCTGCACGGTCGAGGGGCTCGAGACGGAGCTCGCCGCTGCCCAGCGACTGCGCGTTCACCTTGCCGGCGTCGAGAGCGTGGACATACGCCACTCCCCCGGACATCCCCGCACCGAAGTTGCGTCCTGTCGAGCCGAGGATCACCGCCAGGCCTCCGGTCATGTACTCGAGAGCGTGGTCGCCCACACCCTCAACGACCGCCGTGGCGCCCGAGTTGCGTACGAGGAAGCGCTCGCCAACGACGCCGGAGATGAACATCGTGCCCGATGTCGCACCGTAACCGATCACGTTGCCGGCGATGACGTTCTCGTGCGGAGCGATCGACGAGCCGCGAGGCGGTCGGATCGTGATGTCGCCGCCCGAAAGCCCCTTGCCGACGTAGTCGTTCGCGTCGCCCTCGAGACGAAGGACGATGCCCGGCGGCAGGAAGGCGCCGAGAGACTGTCCTGCGGTTCCATGGAGCGTGACGTCGATCGTCCCCTCCGGAAGACCGGTGGCGCCGTGCCGGGAGGTCACCTGGTGGCCGAGCATCGTGCCGACGGCGCGCTCGGTGTTCGCGATCGGGAGTTCCACGACCACGGGTTCCGCATTGAGCAGAGCATTCTTGGCGATATCGATCAGTCGGACGTCGAAATGCTTGTCGAGTTCGTGGTCCTGGGCGCGTGCGTTGCGACGGGCTTCGCCGGCGGGGAAGGCAGGACCCTCGAGGACCGGGCTGAGGTCGAGGCCCTCGGCCTTCCAATGCTCGACCGCGGCGTCGACCTCGATGAGGTCGGCCCGTCCGATGATCTCGTCGAGGGAACGGTAGCCGAGCTCGGACAGCAGTTCGCGGACCTCCTCGGCGATGAACTCCATGAAGTTCACGACGAACTCCGGCTTGCCGGTGAAACGGTCGCGCAGCACCGGGTTCTGGGTGGCGACGCCGACCGGGCACGTGTCGAGATGACACACCCGCATCATGATGCACCCGCTGACCACGAGCGGAGCGGTGGCGAAGCCGAACTCCTCCGCGCCGAGCAGCGCGCCGATGATGACATCACGACCTGTCTTCAGCTGGCCGTCGACCTGCACCACGACGCGGTCGCGCATGCCGTTGAGCATGAGCGTCTGCTGGGTCTCGGCGAGGCCGAGTTCCCAGGGCGTGCCGGCGTGCTTGAGCGAGTTGAGCGGACTCGCGCCTGTGCCGCCGTCGTGACCGGACACCAGGATCACATCGCTCAGCGCCTTCGCCACACCGGCGGAGACCGCACCGATACCGGACTGGCTGACCAGCTTGGTGTGGATGCGCGCCTCGGGGTTCGCACGCTTCAGGTCGAAGATGAGCTGCTTGAGGTCCTCGATCGAGTAGATGTCGTGGTGCGGCGGAGGCGAGATGAGGCCGACGCCCGCGGTGGCATGCCGGGTACGGGCGACCCACGGGTAGACCTTGGTCGGAGGCAGCTGCCCTCCCTCGCCCGGCTTGGCGCCCTGGGCGAGCTTGATCTGGATGTCGTCCGCCTCGGTGAGGTACAGGCTCGTCACCCCGAATCGTCCCGAGGCCACCTGCTTGATGGCGCTCCGACGCTCGGGGTCGACAAGCCGGTCGGGGTCTTCGCCGCCCTCACCCGTGTTCGACTTGGCGCCGATGCTGTTCATCGCGACGGCGAGGGTCTCGTGCGCCTCGCGGGAGATCGAGCCGTAGCTCATCGCCCCGGTCGAGAAACGCTTGACGATCGACGACACCGGCTCGACCTCGTCCAGGGGGACGGGCTTGCGGGTGCCGGTGCGCAGCTGGAAGAGACCACGAAGGGTCTTCAGCTCGGCGGCCTGCTCGTCGACGAGTGCGGTGTACTCACGGAAGATGTCGTAGCGCCGCGTCCTGGTGGAGTGCTGCAGCTTGAACACCGTCTCCGGGTTGAACAGGTGCGGCGAGCCGTCACGGCGCCACTGGTATTCGCCACCGGTCCACAGACGCTCGTGCGCACGGGCGGCGGCATCCTCGGGATAGGCGTAGTCGTGACGTGCCTGGTTCTCGGCGAAGATCTCCTCGATCCCGATGCCGCCGAGCTTCGACTCCGTACGGGTGAAGTACGCGTCGATGAACTCCTGGCTGAGACCGATCGCCTCGAACACCTGGGCGCCCGCGTATGACGACACCGTGGAGATGCCCATCTTCGACATGATCTTGAGCACGCCCTTGCCGAGCGCGTAGATCAGGTTCTCGACGGCCTTCTCGGGAGTGATGCCGGTGATGAACCCGGTGCGGACGAGGTGTTCGACCGTCTCCATCGCCAGGTACGGGTTGACGGCGGAGGCGCCATAGCCGATGAGAGTCGCGACGTGATGAACCTCGCGCACGTCGCCCGCCTCGACGATGAGCCCGACCTTCATCCGGTTCTCACGACGGATGAGGTGGTGGTGGATCGCCGAGACCATGAGCAGCGACGGGATCGGCGTCAGGTCCTTGTTCGAGTCACGGTCGGACAGGATGATGAACTCGGCGCCGTTCTCGATGGCGTCATCCACCTCCGCGCACATCTCCGTGAGACGGTCCTGGAGCGTCTGAGGACCTGCGTCGAAGTGGTAGAGGCCGCGGATCGTCGCGCTCCATCGTCCGGGCATGGCCTTGTCGATGTGGCGGATCTTGGCGAGCTCGTCGTTGTCGATGACGGGGAAGTCGAGCGAGACGGTGCGAGTGTGCTCGGGGCCCCACGACAGCAGGTTGCTCTCCGGTCCGAGCCCCAGCTTGAGGCTCGTGACGACTTCTTCACGGATCGAGTCGAGCGGCGGGTTCGTGACCTGGGCGAACTGCTGCGTGAAGTAATCGAACAGCAGACGCGGACGCTTGCTGAGCACCGCGATCGGGGTGTCTGACCCCATGGCGCCGAGTGGCTCGACTCCGGTCTGACCCATCGGAGTGAGGAGGATGCGGACCTCTTCCTCCGTGTAGCCGAAGGTGCGCTGGCGTCGGGTGATCGATGCCGGCGGGTGCACGATGTGCTCGCGCTCCGGAAGCTCCGCGAGACGCACGGCACCGGCATCCAGCCACTCCTGCCACGGGTGCATCGTGGAGAGGTCGCGCTTGATCTCGCTGTCCTCGACGATGCGACGCTGCGAGGTGTCGACGAGGAACATCTTGCCCGGCTGCAGACGTCCGCGGCGCTTGATGCGCTCCGGCTCGAAGTGCAGCACCCCGGTCTCGGAGCCGATCACGACCAGACCGTCGGTGGTCTCCGTCCAGCGTCCAGGGCGCAGTCCGTTGCGGTCGAGGGTCGCACCCACCAGGGTTCCGTCGGTGAAGATCAGCGCAGCGGGTCCGTCCCACGGCTCCATCTGGTTCGAGTGGTACTCGTAGAACGAGCGCAGCTCCGGCGTGATGTCGGACTGCTTCTCGTAGGCCTCCGGCACCATCATCATGATGGCGTGGGGCAGGCTCCGCCCGGTCAGGGTCAGCAGCTCGAGGACCTCGTCGAACGAGGCGGAGTCGCTGGCGCCGTCGGTGCAGATCGGCAGCAGGGGCGCGATGTCGCCGAGCAGTTCGGATTCGAGCTGCGACTGGCGCGCGCGCATCCAGTTGCGGTTGCCGCCGACGGTGTTGATCTCGCCGTTGTGTGCGAGCATGCGCAGCGGCTGCGCCAGAGGCCAGGACGGGAACGTGTTCGTCGAGTAGCGGGAGTGCACGACCGCGAGCTCGGAGGCGAAGCGCTCGTCCTGCAGGTCGGGGTAGAACGGCTCCAGCTGGAGCGTCGTGACCATGCCCTTGTAGCCGAGGGTTCGGGCGGACAGGGAGACGAAGTAGGCGCCGAGCTCATGTCCTGCGCGCTTGCGCAGGCGGTAGGCGACGCGATCGAGAGCGATGCCCGTGAGCGGTGCGTCGGCGTGGGTCGCCCCACCGGCGCTCACGAACAGCTGCTCGAACGCGGGACGCGCCTCGTCGGCGAGCTTGCCGAGGTTCTCGTTGGCTGTGGGGACCTCGCGCCAGCCGAGGACGCGAAGTCCCTCGGAACGGGCGATCTTCTCGATCCCGGCCTTCTGCTGGCGACGCTCGCTCGAATCGCGAGGCAGGAACGCCAGTCCTGCGGCGTACTCCCCGACGGGCGGCAGTTCGAAGCCGGTCACAGCGCGGAGGAATGCATCGGGCATCTGCGTCAGGATGCCGGCGCCGTCCCCGGTGCCCGCGTCGGAGCCGATGGCCCCGCGGTGCTCCAGGTTGCGCAGGGCCTCGAGGGCCAACGCGATGATGTCGTGCCCGGCTTCGCCGCGCAGGGTCGCGACCATGGCGAGGCCGCAGGCGTCCTTCTCGAACGCCGGGTTGTACATTCCCTGCTTCGGGGGGTAGGCGCCGGACGCGCCGTAGGGTGGCTGGAAGTACACCAGTTACCGTCCTCAGATCTTCAGTGAAACCCGGGGACGACGTCGGCCCGCTCGTTCAGTGCAATGGTTCTCCCGCCACGAGGTGGCGTTGTTTATCGGGAGCCGTCCTCGCTCGTGGGAGCGGTGCTTGTGGCAGTGGCTCCTGCGGTGACTTCCTCGGTCGGAGGCTCGCTCACGTCCACGAAGTCAGAGGGATTGTTCTGCGATTGTACATCAGCGCCGGCGTCGGTCTTCTCGCGACCGGGCTGGTACGGCGAGGGCTCGAGACCGGGGTGACGGCGTGTCTGCACGATGAGGATGACGAGACCGACGACGACGCCGAGGATGGCCGCCCACACGTTGCTGCGCAGACCCAGGATGATCTCGCTCGGGTCGATGCGGATCGACTCCCAGACGATGCGTCCTGCGCTGTACCAGATGAGGTAGATCGCGAACAGGCGGCCCCACTGGAAGAAGAGCTTCCGCCCGAGCCACAGCAGCACCAGCACACCCAGCCCGTTCCAGATCACTTCATAGAGGAACGTCGGGTGGAAGAGCGTCCCTTCCGGGAGACCGGGCGGGAAGGCGGAGTTCGTCGACTCGATCTCGAGTCCCCAGGGCAGGTCGGTGGGGAGACCGAAGAGCTCGTGGTTGAACCAGTTCCCGAAGCGCCCCATGGCCTGAGCGAGCAGGAGACCGGGTGCCAGGGCATCCGCGAACGTCCAGAACCGGATCCCGGTCCAGCGGCAACCGAGGTAGGCGCCGATGGCGCCTCCGATGAGCGCGCCGAAGATCGCGATGCCGCCCTCCCAGATGGCCCACACCGAGCCGGGCTCGAACGGGTTCCAGGTGTTCTTCCCCTCACCGAAGTAGAAGTTCGGGTGCGTGAGCACGTGGAAGATGCGGGCGCCGATGATGGCCAGCGGCACGGCCAGGATCGAGATGTCGATCACGACCCACGGCTCGGCTCCGCGCTTCGTGAGCCGACGGTTGGTCAGCAGCGTGGCGGCGATGATGCCGGCGATGATGCACAGCGCGTAGAAGTGGATCCGTACCGGCCCGAGGTCGAAGTAGGACACCAGGGGGCTCGGGATGCTGGCGAGCACGCTCGTGAAGGTGCTGGGGAACGCGAGGGACATGAGTGCGATTCTAGTTCTCGGTCTCGGGGCGTGCCGACGCGGTACCGGCAGCCAGGTTTCGGGTGACCTCGGCGAGGGCGGGTACGCCGCCGTCACGGAGGGCGCGGACGAGTGCGGTGCCGACGATCGCGCCATCCGCGTATTCGGAGACTCCGGCGATCTGCTCGGCGGTCGAGATGCCGATACCGACGCAGGCGCGAACGGCGCCGTGCGCGCAGCCGACCGACGAGGGTACGCGCAGCACGGTCGAGTTCCGCCCGCTCTCCGGTGATCCCCATCGTCGAGACGGTGTAGACGAAGCCCGTCGACGACTTCACGACCAGGTCGAGGCGCTCGTCGGACGACGTCGGCGCCGCGAGGAACACCCGGTCGAGGCCCGTCCGCTCGCTGGCGGCGATCCACTCCCCCGCGGCCTCCGGCGTGATGTCGGGTGTGATGAGCCCGGCGCCCCCCGCGGCGAGCAGGTCGTCGGCATAGCGGTCGACCCCGTACTGCATCACCGGGTTCCAATACGTCATGACGAGCACGGGAACGTCCGTCGCGGCCGTGATCGCACGGATCGCGGTGAACAGATCGGCCATCCGGAATCCCGCGGCGAGAGCCTTGGTCGTCGCCTCCTGGATGATCGCGCCGTCCATCACCGGATCACTGTACGGCGGGCCCAGTTCGATGATGTCGACGCCGTTCTCGGCGAGGGCGATGGCTGCCCGGATGCTGGTGTCGAGGTCGGGGAACCCCACAGGGAGGTAGCCGACGAACGCGCTGCGGCCGGCGTCGTGCGCCTTCTGGATCGCCTGTTCGACGCGGCTCATAGCTGCGGTTCCCCCTTCGATGCCGCTTCTTCGTCGTCGCTCTCCGCCGAGACGTCGTGCTCCAGAGCGGCCTCGTCGTACAGCTGGAAGTAGCGGGCGGCGGTGTCCATGTCCTTGTCGCCGCGCCCGGAGAGGCAGACGGCGATCAGACCTTCGGGGCCGAGCTCGCGTCCTATCCGCAGCGCGCCGGCGAGGGCATGAGCCGACTCGATGGCCGGGATGATCCCCTCGGTGCGGCTGAGCAGGCGCAGAGCCTGCATGGCCTCGTCATCGGTGGCGGGGATGTACTCGGCGCGCCCGATGTCTGCGAGCCAGGAATGCTCCGGGCCGACGCCGGGATAGTCGAGGCCTGCCGAGATCGAATGCGATTCGACCGTCTGCCCGTCTTCGTCCTGCAGCACGTAGGTCTTCGCGCCGTGCAGCACGCCGGGACGGCCGCGTTCGATCGATGCCGCATGCTTCTCGGTGTCGACCCCGTCTCCCGCGGCCTCCACGCCATAGAGTTTGACGTCGTCGTCGTCGAGGAACGCATCGAACATGCCGATCGCATTGGACCCGCCGCCGACGCACGCGACGACCGCGTCGGGGAGCCGACCGGCCTCGTCGAGCAGCTGGGCGCGTGCCTCTTCGCCGATGATCTTCTGAAAATCACGGACCATCGCCGGGAACGGGTGAGGTCCCGCGGCGGTGCCGAAGATGTAGTTGGTCGTCTCGACCGAGGCCACCCAATCGCGATAGGCGTCGTTGATGGCGTCCTTGAGCGTGCGCGAGCCCGAGGTCACCGGAATCACCTCGGCGCCCAGCAGGCGCATGCGGGCGACGTTGAGGGCCTGCCGCTCGGTGTCGACCTCGCCCATGTAGATCGTGCATTCCAGGCCGAACAATGCGGCCGCCGTCGCGGTCGCGACGCCGTGCTGCCCCGCACCCGTCTCGGCGATCACCCGGGTCTTCCCCAGGCGCTTGGTGAGCAGAGCCTGCCCCAGCACGTTGTTGATCTTGTGGGACCCGGTGTGGTTCAGGTCTTCGCGCTTGAGGAAGATGCGCGCGCCGCCGGCATGCTCGGCGAACCGCGGCACCTCGGTGATCGGAGACGGTCGACCGGCGTAGGAGTGCAGCAGCTGAGCGAGTTCGGTCCGGAACTCCGGGTCGTCGATCGCGGCCTCGTACGCCACGGTCAGCTCGTCGATCGCGGCGATCAGCGACTCGGGCATGAAGCGCCCGCCGAACTCGCCGAAGAAGGGGCCGTGCTGCGCACGCAGACTCATCATGCCTCCAGGAAACGCTTGAGGGTGGCGACCGGGTCTCCGGTCACGAGCGCCTCGCCGATGAGGACGACATCGGCGCCGGCGGAACGGTAGTGCACGACATCGGCCGGGGTCAGCACCGCGGACTCCGCGATCTTCACCGCGGAGTCGGGGATCCGTTCCACGAGCCGCCCGAAAAGGTCGCGGTCGAGCTCCAAGGTCTTCAGATCCCGCGCGTTCACACCGATGAGCGGCGCACCGAGGTCGATCGCCGCCTCGAGCTCCTCCCCGGAATGCGTCTCGACGAGCGGTGTCATGCCGAGGTCCGTGATGAACGCGAAGAGGTCACGGAGCACAGCGGGTTCGAGTCCGGCGACGATCAGCAGCACGAGGTCGGCGCCGGCGGCCCGCGCTTCGAGCACCTGGTAGCGCGTGGCGATGAAGTCCTTGCGCAACACGGGAAGGGAGACCTTCGCCGTGACGGCCTCGAGATCGGCGAGACTGCCGCCGAAGCGGCGTTCCTCGGTGAGCACGCTGATCGCCGACGCGCCACCGGTCTCGTAGAGGGACGCCTGGAGTGCCGGGTCGGGGATCTCTGCGAGGGCACCGCGCGACGGACTCGCGCGCTTGACCTCCGCGATGATCTTGACGCGATCGGCGGGGGCGAGATACGACAGCGCATCCTTGGCTGCCGGACGCTCCAGCGCCGCGCGTTCGACGACGGCGAGCGGGCGCGACAGAGCACGACGCTCTGCGTCAGCGACAGCGCCGGCCGTCAGGTCGGCGAGGACCATTAGTGCGCCTTCGGAGCGTACTTCGGACCCTTCACGCCGTAGCCGGCCTTGGCCAGCGCCCAACCCACGATCGCACCGATCGGGATGAGGGCGACCGACGCCCACACGAGTGCGGGCTGCTCGAAGCAGAACGCGACGGTGCCGGCGGTGACGCCGACCAGCATGATCACGACAGCGGTCCAGGCGGCAGGCGAGTGTCCGTGGCCGGGATCGGCGATCGGGTTGGTCATGTTCTCCTCCGGGGGACGGCGTGCAGTTCGAGTTCAGTCTATCGGGGTCAGCGCGTCGGATCGGTTCCGCGCGACAGCTCGTCCCAGGAATCGACGGCGTCGACGGGACCGTCATGGGCGACATCCACGGGATCCGTGCGGTAGCGGCGTCCTCCGGCCTTCCATCCTCGCCACGTCGTCAGGACGACGAGCGACGCGGCGAGCAGGATCGCCCACCCGACGAGTGCGATGTACGGCCACGTGGAAGGGACGATGCTCGCCACGACCTCATGCACCGCGCGGCCTCCCGCGAGACCGGTGACCTCGGTCACTGTCGCCGCGATGGCATCGAACGGTTCCGCCAGCAGCAGCTGGAGCGTCGACCAGCCGAGGAAGACGGCAGTCGCCGCGGCGAGCACACCGAACACGAGGCGCACGGCCTTGCCCGCGATCGCCAACGCGGCGCCGAGGGCGAGGACTGCAAGGCTGAGGGGGCGAGCAGGACGAGGGCCGACGCGCCGGGCACCAGGATGTCCTCGCCGGCATCGATGCGTTCGACGGTCAACCACGTCTGCGTCGAGGAGATGATCCCGATCGCCCCGGCGAGAAGGAACCCGGAGACCGAGAGGGAGCGGCCGCGCTGCGCGAAGGTCACGTCCGGTCCGTCCCTGCCACGGCCTCGAGGTCGGTCGTGTCGAAGCACGTCCTGGTACCGGTGTGGCACGCCGGACCGGTCTGCGCCACGAGGAGCAGGATCGCATCGCCGTCGCAGTCGAGGCGCGCCTCGTGCACCACCTGGATGTGGCCCGAGGTGTCGCCCTTGCGCCAGTACTCCTGGCGGGACCGCGACCAGTAGGTCGCCCGTCCAGAGGTCAGCGTGCGCCGAAGAGCCTCGGCGTCCACCCAGGCGAGCATCAGTACCTCATGCGTGTCCCACTGCTGCACGATCACCGGCGCGAGACCGTCCGCGTTGAAGGCCACCTGTGCGATGCGCTCATCCACGGACGTCATCTGACCACCACTCCTTCTTCTCGCAGCGCGTCTTTGACGTCGCCGACCGTGAGAGCGCCGGTGTGGAACACGCTCGCCGCGAGGACGGCATCCGCGCCCGCTTTGATGGCCGGGGCGAAGTCCTCCACCCGGCCAGCGCCACCGGAGGCGATTACGGGAACGGACGCGACCTCGCGCATGAGGCGTACGAGCTCGAGGTCGAACCCGTCCCTGGTGCCGTCGGCATCGATCGAGTTCACCAGCAACTCACCCGCACCCCGCTCGACGGCCTCTCGGGCCCACGCGAGGGCATCGAGCGTCGTCTGCGTTCGACCGCCGTGCGTCGTGACGACGAATCCGGAAGGCGTCGCGTCGGCGCGCTTCACGTCGAGCGACAGCACGAGCACCTGGGCTCCGAAGCGGTCTGCGATCTCGCCGATGAGCTCAGGACGCGCTATCGCCGCAGAGTTCACGCCGACTTTGTCGGCCCCGACCGAGAGGAGGCGCGCGACGTCGTCGACGCTGCGCACTCCCCCACCCACCGTCAGCGGCACGAAGACCTGCTCCGCCGTGCGCTGGACGACGTCGTACGTCGTAGCTCTGGCGTCGACCGTCGCGGTCACATCGAGGAACGTGATCTCGTCGGCGCCCTGCGCCGCGTAGTGCCTGGCGAGTTCGACAGGGTCTCCCATGTCACGCAGGTTCTCGAAGTTCACTCCCTTGACGACGCGACCCTCGGCCACGTCCAGACACGGGATGACACGACTGGCGAGCGTCATCAGAGCCTCGCGTTGTGAATCGCCGTGACCAGGATGGCACGAGCGCCGAGCGCATACAGCGCATCCATGACCGGGTTCACGCGCGACCGGGCCACCATGACGCGGACCGCGACCCACTCCGGGTCGCGCAGCGGAGACACGGTCGGCGATTCCACGCCGCCCGCGATCTTCACCGCGTCGTCGAGGAGAGCGACCGGGAGGTCGTAGTCGATCATCACGTAACGTCGAGCGACCATGACCCCGCGCAGACGGCGCAGCAGCGTCTCGGCTCCCGCGGCGTCGGCGGGCCCCGCGATGAGCACGGCCTCCGACTCCAGGATCACCGGCCCGAACACCTCCAGCCCCGCCTGGCGGAGAGTCGTTCCCGTCTCCACGACATCCGCGACGGCATCGGCGACCCCGAGCTGGACCGCAGATTCGACCGCGCCGTCGAGGGGTACGAGGTCCACGGCGATGCCCCGTTGATCGAGGAACGCGTCGACGAGCCCCGGGTACGAGGTCGCGATGCGGAGTCCGTCCAACTCCTGCACGTCGCTGTACCGGCCGGTGGGGGCCGCGAACCGGAAGGTCGACCCGGCGAAGCCGAGCGCCTCGATCTCCCTGGCACCCGGCATCCGGGCGTCGAGAAGCAGATCGCGACCGGTGATCCCGACGTCGATCGCACCCGAACCGACATAGGTCGCGATGTCCTTGGGGCGGAGGAAGAAGAACTCGACGTCGTTCTCGGCGTCGACCACATGAAGGGTCTTCGGGTCGCGGCGGCCGGCATAGCCCGCCTCGGCGAGCATGTCGGCGGCGGTCTCGGAGAGCGAGCCCTTGTTGGGAACAGCGATGCGCAGCATGGATGGCTTTCAGTTCGAGGAGATCGGAACGGAGCGCATCACAGATGTCGGTAGACGTCCTGCAGAGTGAGGCCCTTCGCGAGCATCATCACCTGGAGGTGGTAGAGCAGCTGCGAGATCTCCTCCGCGGCCGCCTCATCGGATTCGTACTCCGCGGCCATCCACACCTCGGCCGCCTCTTCGACGATCTTCTTGCCGATGGTGTGCACACCGGCGTCGAGCTCGGCGACCGTCCCCGATCCTTCAGGACGGGACTCGGCCTTGACACGGAGCTCGGCGAACAGCTCGTCGAAAGTCTTCACAGTTCCAGGCTAGCGGCTCGAGCGAGGTCTCTGAGCCGGGAGACGGCTGCCTCGACATCATCGGCGCCGTACACCGCGGATCCCGCGACGAAGGTGTCGGCTCCTGCCTCCGCGGCCATCGCGATGGTGCGGGCCGAGATCCCCCCGTCGACCTGCAGCCAGACCTGCGAACCTCGGCGTCTGGCTTCTTCGGCGAGAGCGCGCAGCTTGGGCATAGTCTCAGGCATGAAGCCCTGTCCGCCGAAGCCCGGCTCGACCGTCATCACGAGGATCTGGTCGAACTCGTCGAGGACCTGGTAGAGGCCCTCCACCGGAGTCGCGGGCTTGACCGCGACCCCCGCCCTCGCGCCGATGTCACGGAGCCGTCTGGCGAGCGAGACCGGGTCGGCGGCCGCTTCGAGATGGAAGGTGACGCTCGCCGCACCGATCTCGGCGTAGTCGGGGGCCCACCGTTCGGGCTCCGTGATCATCAGATGCACGTCGAGCGGCACCGGGCTGGTGGCCTGGATCCGCTCGACCATCTGCGTGCCGAAGGTGAGATTCGGGACGAAGTGGTTGTCCATCACGTCGACGTGCACGAAGTCCGCCGTCGCGATGCGGGAGAGCTCCGCCTGCATGTTCACGAAATCGGCGGCGAGGATGCTGGGGTTGATGCGCGGGGCGCGGGGCAGTTCCACGGTCCTAGTCTTCCTTACCTGAGGTGCCGGCGGCTGTGGGGCGCGTCAGGAGCGCGAGGAACATCGCGTCGGTGCCGTGCCGGTGGGGCCACAGCTGCGCGCTCCCTGTTCCTGGGCGACCGTCCGCAGCGAGGTCGATCGGAGAGCGGGCGACTTCCGCGACAGCTGCGCGTGCATCGAGCTCGACGATGTCGGACCGGGTGCGCAGCACCTCCTGCACGACCCCGTGGTCTCCGCGAGATGCGGGGAGCACGTGACATAGGCGACGATGCCGCCGGGCGCGAGCGCATCCAGCGCTGCCGAGAGCAGCTCCACCTGCAGCGGCACCAGTTCCGCGACGTCGGCGGGCGTCTTCCGCCAGCGGGCCTCCGGACGGCGCCGCAGGGCACCGAGCCCCGTGCACGGGGCGTCGACCAGGATGCGGTCGAACGCCCCGGCCGAGACGCGGCGAGAGCTCGTCCGTCCTGCTCGTGCACCACCACATCTCCCGGTACGGCGCGCAGCGCCTTGCGAACGAGTCGCGCACGGACGGGAACGATCTCGTTCGCCTCGAGGACCACATCGTTCTCGCGAGCGATCGCGGCCAACAGGGCGGTCTTGCCCCGGGGCCGGCGCAGAGATCCAGCCAGCGCTCGCCTGACGTGATCCGACGTGCACCCGCCAGCGCGAGCGCGACGAGCTGCGAACCCTCGTCCTGCACACGGATCGTGCCACCGGATGCCTCGACCGGACCGCGGGGGTCTCCACCAGGTGACGCGAAGGCGGTCGGTGCGTACGGGAGACGCGGCTCCCCGGCTCGGCGAGCCCGGGGAGTGCGACGAGGGTGACGTCCGGCGACGCGTTGTCTGCTTCGAGCAGCGCGTCGAGCTCGTCGACGCGCCCCTCGGCTGCCAGTGCTCGGCGGAGAGCCCTGATCACCCATACCGGGTGCGCGGATCGCAGCGCGAGACGTTCGTCGTCGGACCGTGCCTGCTCCTCGATGCGCTCCTGCCAGACCGCGCCCGATTCCCGGGTGATCCGCCGCAGTACGGCGTTCGCGAAGCTCGCGGCGCCACGGCCGGAGACGGTGGCCACGAGGTTCACGGACTCGTTCACCGCGGCGTGCGGCGCCACCCGCGTCGCGAGCAGCTGATGCACGGCGAGGCGCAGGGCGTCGAGCACCGCCGGATCGATGCTGTCGGTCGAACGGTCGGCGGCCGCCGCGATGATCGCGTCGTAGGTGCCCAGCCGCCGCAGGGTCCCGTAGGTGAGTTCGGTCGCGAGCGCAGCGTCCTGAGCATTCAGGCGCGCTTCGGCGATCGCAGGCGGGAGCACGAGGTTGGCATATGCGTCGGTGACCGCCACGGCGCGAAGGACATCGAAGGCGACGCGACGTGCGGGCTGCACCGTCCGGGTCGGACCGCGCTGCTCGCTGCGACGCCGCTCGCCCGAACCCCTCCCGTCCATCCGTCGACCCTGCGACTGCGGGGACCGCCGGTACCGTTCCGCGTCGCTCATGACCCAGCCCTCAGCTCTTCGCCGCCACGTTGGCCCCGCCACCAGTCGACGGCGTTCATCGCGCCGCGCCCCGCCGGTTGCACGCGGTGACCGCGAGCGGCCCTGATGCGGTGCCGATCTGCAGCTCGGACTTCGTCCCGCGGAGGTGGCCGGGAGCCAACGGCTCCGCGTCTGCGGCCGGCGCCGCTTCGAGGACCTTGAGCGAAAGTCCCCCGACGGTCGTATGCGCACCGGGCTCGGGCGTCACCCCACGGAAACGCGCGAACACGGCGTCGAGGGGCTGCGTCCAGTCGAGAAGCCCATCCACATGCGTGAGCTTGGCGGCGAAGCTCGGCTCCCCGCTCTGCGGGACCGCGACCGCCGTGCCGGATGCGATGGCGTCGACGATGTCTGCCGTGAGGTCGGCACCGTCGACCGCGAGCAGCTCGAGAGCCTCACCCGCCGTCGCGGTCGTCGGAACGTCGACGGAGCGCATGGCGAACACGTCACCGGCGTCGAGTTCCGCGACCAGCTGGAAGACACTCGCGCCGAGCTCCCGGTCTCCGGCGATCAGTGCACGCTGCACCGGGGCGGCGCCCCGCCACGCGGGCAGCAGCGAGAAGTGGAGGTTGATCCAGCCGAAGGCCGGCGCCGACAGCAGCGGTTCGCGGACCAGTCCGCCGTACGCGACGATCACACAATTCGGGCTCCAGCGCGGAGATCTGCGCGGTCGCCGCCTCGTCGAGCCGAGCCGTCTTGATGAGCGGAAGACCGAGGTCGACGGCCGCCTGAGCCACGGGTGACGGGGTCAGGACGCGCTTGCGGCCGAGAGGCGCATCCGGCCGAGTGACGACGGCCGCGATCTCGTGCGAGGTCGCGAGACGGCGGAGGGTGGGCACGGCGGCAGCGGGTGTGCCGGCGAAGACGAGGCGCATGAAAGGTTCTCCGGAAAGGGTCAGAGCTCTGGATCGAGGATATCGAGACGAACCGAGAGCGTGCTCTTGGTCGTGCGACCGCGGCCGCGGCGACCGCTCACGGCCTCGGCGACGACGGCCGCGCGCAGTGCGGTGGCCACGCGGGCGCCGGAAGCGTAGTCGAAGCGGACGAGCGCCCGCACGCGGGGAGGCACCTCATCGGACTCGACAGGGACAGGACCGAGTACCGCGTCGGAGGGCAGAGCGAGCTCGGTGAGCATCCCGAGAGCACGCCCGACGGCGGCGACGGAACCCTGCACGAGGGCGACACGCGTCGTCGGCGGCATGTGCAGAGGTGCCCGGCTCTCCAACTCGGCGCGCGCGTGAGCGGCCTGGTTCCACGTGGCGAGGGCCTTCGCGGCCGCGCCGTTCACGCCGACGAGGTGGATGGGCGCCCCGGGCGCGGCGAGAGCGGCCGCATTGGACCACCAGCGCAGACACGACTCGGCCACCCGCAGGTCGGGTGCCTGGAGCATGCGCGGCCCGTCGAGGAGCACGACAGCGCGATAGCCGCCGTCGGCGATCGGTTCGGCCCCGCGGGTCGCGACCACGAGTGCGGGCCTGTCGCCGACACGTTCGACGGGGTGTGCGCTGTCCGCCACGATCACTCGCACTCCGGGGAACGCGCGACCGAGTTCGTCGGCCGTCCGCTCGCTCCCCGATGAGGCCAGCCGCACCTTCGTGGACGAGCATGCGGGACACGCCCACGCGCTCGCGCCCCGACCGCACCAGCCGCACACCGGCACCGCGCCGCGATGCCGTGCCCCCAGCGGTCCTCCGCAATGGGCGCAGCGCGCCGGAGCCCGGCATTGCGCGCACACGAGCGATGGGAGAAGCCGGGACGCGAGACCTGCACCAGGACCGGTCCCTCCGCCGCGGCATCACGCGCCGCGAGGAACGCGGACGACGGCATGCGCTGGGCGGTCGGCTGCTCCATCTCCTGCGGCGTGCTCAGCACGACCCGCGGCAGGACCCGCCGTGCCGCCCTGACGTCCTGAAGCCAACCGAGCACGACCAGACGCTCCACGTCCGTCGTCCTGGTATGACCCGCGAACAGCAGCGCCGACCCTTCCAGCTCCTGGCGCAGCAGAGCCGCATCGCGGGCATTGACGTACGGCGACAGCGGTTCCCCGAGCAGCGGATCGCCGTCGTCCCAGATCGCGACGAGTCCGGCGACGACGGGCGCGTAGACCGCGGAACGGTTGCCGACGACGATGCACGGCGCATCCTCGAGGGTCCGCAGGAACGCCCGGTACCGATCCGGGTTCGTCTGACGGGAGTCGTGCCGCACGACCGCCTCGGAGGGGACGAGCGCATCCAGCGCGGCCAGGAGCCGATCGAGGTCTCGGTGGTCGGGGACCACGAGGATCGACGACTTCCCGGCCGCGAGCATCCGCGCCGCCGACGCCGCGAGCAGCCGTGCCCATGCCTGTACTCCGTCGTCGAGCCGCGGCACCGCCTCCACCGCTGCACGCCCGGCCTCGTCGAGCACATCGGCGAGACCGTCGTAGACCGCGATGATCTGTTCCGCCTGGGCGAGCGCCTCGGCCGTGGGCCGGACGACCGGCGAGTCGGCCGTCCATGCCTTCTCGACGCGCACCTGCCGCTTCGGGATCACGAGCCGGAGGACGTCGGACGCGGACCCGGCCGCACGATCGGCGACCCGTCGAGCGAGCGTGTGCAGGCGCTCCGGCAGCACGGGCACGGCCGACACGACGGTCTCCACCTCCGACAACGGACGTTCCGCGTCGTCTTCCGTGTCGACATCGATGACGTAGCCGTCGATCACCCGACCCGCGGTGCGCAGCGGCACTCGCACCCGCACACCTCGCGGAACATCACCCAGAGCCGCCGGGAGAGCGTAGTCGAAGAGACGATCGAGCTGAGGCAGGGGTGAATCGAGGAGCACGCGCGCGATGCGCCGGCTCTCCGGGGGCATCAGGACCGCAGTCCCATCAGAGGCCGGCAGCGCGACGCAGCTCTTCAGCGCGATCGGTGCGCTCCCAGGTGAAGTCGGGGAGTTCGCGACCGAAGTGCCCGTACGCCGCGGTCTGGGCGTAGATGGGGCGCAGGAGGTCGAGCTGTTCGATGATCGCCTGAGGACGGAGGTCGAACACCTCGTCGATCGCGCGCGTGATGGCCTCGTCCGAGACCTTCCCGGTGCCGAAGGTCTCGACGTACAGACCGACCGGACGGGCGACGCCGATCGCGTAGGCGACCTGCACCTCGAGACGATCGGCCAGACCCGCGGCGACCGCGTTCTTCGCCACCCATCGCGTGGCATAGGCGCCGGAGCGGTCGACCTTGGAGGGATCCTTGCCGCTGAAGGCGCCGCCGCCGTGCCGTGCGGCTCCGCCGTACGTGTCGATGATGATCTTGCGTCCGGTGAGCCCCGCGTCGCCCTTCGGGCCTCCGGTGACGAAGGGACCGGCCGGGTTGATGTAGAACGTCACATCGTCGAGGTCGAGGCCCGTCGTCGCCAGCACGGGGTCGATCACGTGACGACGCACCTGCGCCTGCAGGTCTTCCTGCGAGATGTCGGGGTGGTGCTGGGTGGAGAGCACGACGGCATCGACGGTCTTCGGTGTGAAACCGTCGTACCCGAGCGTCACCTGCGTCTTGCCGTCGGGCCGCAGGAACGGGAGTTCTCCGCTGCGACGCACCTCCGTGAGACGCTCCGCCAGGCGATGGGCCGTCCAGGCGGCCATCGGCATCAGCTGCGGGGTCTCGTTGGTCGCGAACCCGAACATGATGCCCTGGTCTCCGGCGCCGAGGCCGTCGAGCGGATCGACGGACGAGCCGTCGCGGTGCTCCTGAGCGCTGTCGACACCGTGCGCGATGTCGGTCGACTGCTCCCCCACCGAGACGCTGACGCCGCAGGAGTCGCCGTCGAAGCCGGTCTCGCTCGACGTGTAGCCGATGCCGTTCACGACCTGCCGGACGATCGTGGGGATGTCGACGTACGCCTCGGTGCGGATCTCACCGGCGACATGGACGAGGCCCGTCGTGACGAGGGTCTCGACGGCGACGCGCGAGCCGCGGTCTTTCGCGATGAGCCCGTCGAGGATGCTGTCCGAGATCTGGTCGCAGATCTTGTCCGGGTGCCCTTCGGTGACGGACTCGGACGTGAACAGACGCAGGGCGCTCATCGATACTCCAGAACGGGACGGACAGGGAGAGGGTGTGAACCCATTCTGGACTGCGCCTCCGACAGCACGGGAGGCGCAGTCTCGAATATCACTCCGCGTGACGGAGGCGGAGCTTGTCCTCGTTGATCTCGTGCAGCGCGATGGTGAGCGGCTTGTCCTCGACCGACGAGTCGACGAGCGGGCCCACGTTGTCGAAGAGGTTGCCCTCGTGCAGGTCGGAGTAGTAGTCGTTGATCTGACGAGCGCGCTTGGCGGCGTAGATCACGAGTTCGTACTTCGAGTCGACGCGGTCGAGCAGGTTGTCGATGGGGGGATCGATGATGCCGTTGTTGTGTCCGGCCATGGTGAGACCTCCTGATCAGGCGACGGGATCGTCGCGAAGACGGTGCGAAAGGCGCGCGAAGACGCTCAGCGCGCAGAGCTTGAAGACAATTCTACGACCTCGCGAGCCGCCGTGGCGACGTCCTCGTTCACGATGAGGTGGTCGAACTCGTTCTGAGCGGCGAGTTCGACCTTCGCGGTGCGCAGTCGACGGGCTCGCTCCTCGGCCTCCTCAGTACCGCGACCGACCAGGCGATGCACCAGTTCGTCCCAGCTCGGCGGCAGCAGGAAGATCAGTGTCGCGGCGGGCTCCGCTGCCCGCACCTGGCGTGCCCCCTGCAGATCGATCTCGAGCAGGACGGTCTTGCCGTCGGCCAGCGCTGCGTCGATCGGGGCCCTCGGCGTGCCGTAGCGCGAGCGGTTGTGCACCACGGCGTACTCGAGCAGCTCATCATCGGCGATCAGTCGGTCGAACTCCGCGTCGTCGACGAAGTAGTAATGCACGCCGTCGACCTCCCCAGGGCGCGGCGGTCGTGTCGTCGCCGAGACCGAGAGGTGGATCTCCGGATTGTGCTCACGGATGTGCGCGGCCACGGTGCCCTTGCCCACGGCGGTGGGGCCGGCGAGAACCAGCAGTCTGCTCCTGGCGCCGCGCGGGGACGGTACGGGGAACCGCGTGTCGAGCCACTCCTCGAGAACACGACGTTGACGCGCGCCGAGACCGCCGAGCCTCTTGACCGGCGAGATGTGGAGCTCCTCCAGCACACGGTCGCGCTTGCCCGCGCCGATGGCCGGGAGCGCGAGCAGGAAGTCGGTGATCCGCATCGACCCTTCGACCGAATCGGCATCCGCGGTGGCGCGATGCAGCACGGTCTGGGGTGTCACGACCCGCATCGTCAGATCACGTTTGACCGACGCCCTGGCACGGCGACGTTCGACAGCACGGCGCGCGGCCGCGGCTCTGTCGACCTCCGGCACTGTCCGTTGCGCGTCAGACACCTGCCACCTCGAGGTACTCGGCAGCACGAGCGGCGACGACGTCCGCCAAGTCGTCGGGACCGGCGGAGAGGATGCTGCGGCTCTCGCTCGCGATCACCGCATCGGCCATGGGCCCGAAGCGGGGCCGGAGATCGGCCGGAGCGGCGCCCTGAGCACCGAAGCCTGGCGCGAGGATCGGGGCTGCGGGCGCGAAGGAGGAGATACCGGCCTCGCCCCACACCACCGTCGCGCCGATGACGAAGCCGAAGGAGCTCCCCACTCCCCTGTGCGACTCGTCTCGGCGTTCCGGGCCGAGACCTCGGTGATGATCGACGCCGACACAGTCGTGCCCGCGCGGTCCGTCGAGCGCTGAAGGTGCTGCGCTTCGGGGTTGCTGGTCGCGGCGAGCACGAAGAGGCCCTTGCCGTGCTGCGCCGCGAGAGCGAAGGCACCGTCCAAGGCGCCCACCCGAGGAACGGATTCACCGTGAGCGCGTCAGCCTCCAAGGAGGACCCTGGCGTGAGCCACGCGCGGGCATAGTCGTCCATCGTCGAACCGATGTCGCCGCGTTTGGCATCGGCGATCACCAGCAACCCGGCAGCTCGGGCGGCAGCCAGGACGTCTTCGAGCGCTGCGATGCCCTGCGACCCGAACCTCTCGAAGAACGACACCTGAGGTTTCACGATCGCCACGCGCCCCGCCGCCGCCTCGACGGTGCGCAGCCCGAACTCCCGGACGCCCTGCGCATCGTCGGTCAACCCCCACGCCGCGAGGAGCGCGGCATGCGGGTCGATGCCGACGCACAGCGGTCCCCGCGCGCGCAGCGCGGAACGGACCCGCTCGCCGAAGCTCTCGCTCACAGTGCCGCCTTCCGCTCCAGGGCGTACTCCTGGAGACTCTTGACCTGGAAGCCCTCGTGTGCCGCATCCATGCCGCTCACGGCAGCGCCGAGCACCGCCATCGTCGTGAACAGCGCCTTGTCGGCCGCCACTGCTGCGGCGCGGATCTCGTACCCGTCCGCACGGGCAGCCCCACCCGACGGGGTGTTCACGACGATGTCGATCTCTCCCTCGTTGATGAGGTCGACGATGTTCTTCGCCCCGGACTCCTGCGTCTCGCTGTACTTCTCGACGACCGTGACGGCGATGCCGTTGCGCGCGAGGATCTCGGCAGTGCCCTCGGTCGCGACGATCGTGAAGCCCAGCTGCTGCAGCCGGTGCGCGGGGAGGATGACGGCGCGCTTGTCGGAGTCGGCGACCGAGATGAACACCGTCCCCGAGGTCGGCATGCCGCCGTACGCCGCTGCCTGGCTCTTCGCGAACGCGGTCGGGAAGTCGCGGTCGATGCCCATGACCTCGCCGGTCGAGCGCATCTCCGGGCCGAGGACGGAGTCGACGGTCTTGCCGTCGGCCGTGCGGAACCGCTTGAACGGGAGCACGGCCTCCTTGACCGAGACCGGTGCGTCCATCGGCACGCGCGAGCCGTCCTGCTCCGGAAGCATGCCCTCGGCGCGAAGCTCGGCGATCGTGGAACCGGTCATCACGCGGCTCGCTGCCTTCGCCATCGGGATACCGAGGGCCTTCGACACGAACGGTACGGTGCGGCTCGCCCGGGGTTGGCCTCGATCACGTACAGCACACCGGCACTGATCGCGAACTGCACGTTCAGCAGCCCGCGCACGCCGACGCCCTTCGCGATGGCCAGGGTGGCCTCGCGCACACGGTCGACGTCGGTGCGGCCGAGCGAGATCGGCGGCAGGGTGCAGCTGGAGTCGCCGGAGTGGATGCCGGCCTCCTCGAGGTGCTCCATGACACCGCCGATGAACAGATCGGTCCCGTCGTAGAGCGCATCCACGTCGAGTTCGATCGCGTCGTCCAGGAAGCGGTCCACCAGAAGGGGCTTGCCTTCCTCGATGATGACCTCGCCCGCTGTGCGCACGAAGTAGTCGCGCAGCGACGCGGTGTCGTACACGATCTCCATGCCGCGGCCACCGAGGACGAAGCTCGGACGCACGAGGACCGGGTAGCCGATCTCCTCGGCGATGCGCACGGCCCCCTCGACGTCGATCGCGGTGCCGTTGCGCGGTGCGACCAGGCCGGCCTCATCGAGCAGGCGTGAGAACAGTTCGCGCTCCTCGGCCAGGTCGATCGCTTCGGGGCTGGTGCCGAGCACCTTGTATCCGGCCGCCTCGATGCCCTTGGCGAGTCCGAGCGGGGTCTGGCCGCCGAGCTGGCACACGACACCGAGGATCGTGCCGCTCGCCGCCTCCGCGTCGAGGACCTCGAGCACGTCTTCGAGCGTCAGCGGCTCGAAGTACAGGCGGTCGGAGGTGTCGTAGTCGGTCGACACGGTCTCCGGGTTGCAGTTGACCATCACGGTCTCGAACCCGGCGTCCGACAGCGCGAACGAGGCGTGCACACACGAGTAGTCGAACTCGACGCCCTGACCGATGCGGTTCGGACCGGAGCCGATGATCACGACCTTGGTCCGCTCGGACGGCGCGACCTCGGTCTCGAAGTCGTAGCTCGAGTAGTGGTACGGCGTGAGAGCCGGGAACTCCCCCGCGCAGGTGTCGACCGTCTTGTACACCGGGCGGATGCCGAGGCCATGCCGGACGCCGCGCACCTCTGCCTCGGTCGTGCCTCGCAGTTCGGCCAGCTGTGCGTCTGAGAAGCCGTGCTCCTTGGCGTAGCGGAGCGTCGCGGAGTCGAGCTCGGGGGCTGTCCGGACGATCTCGGCGACCTCGTTGATCAGCACGATCTGGTCGAGGAACCACGGGTCGATCGCCGTCGCCTCGAACGCCTGCTCGACCGTGGCTCCCTTGCGCAGCGCCTGCTGCAGAGTCACGATGCGGCCGTCGGTGGGGATCTTCGAGATCTCGAGGAGCTCCTCCACCGAGCGGTCCTCGGCGCCCCAGTGGAAGCTCGATCCGCGCTTCTCCAGCGAGCGGAGCGCCTTCTGCAGCGCGGTCGCGTAGTTGCGGCCGATCGCCATGGCCTCGCCCACCGACTTCATGGTGGTGGTCAGTGTGGCGTCGGCGGCGGGGAACTTCTCGAAGGCGAAACGCGGGACCTTGACGACCACGTAGTCGAGCGTCGGCTCGAAACTCGCCGGCGTCACGCCCGTGATGTCGTTCGGGATCTCGTCGAGACGGTAGCCGAGGGCCAACTTGGCCGCGAGCTTCGCGATCGGGAATCCCGTGGCCTTCGAGGCGAGGGCGCTGGAGCGCGAGACACGCGGGTTCATCTCGATCACGATGATGCGACCGTTGGACGGATCCACCGCGAACTGGATGTTGCAGCCACCGGTGTCGACGCCGACGGCACGGATGATGTCGATGCCGATGTCGCGCATCTTCTGGTACTCGCGGTCCGTGAGGGTCAGCGCAGGGGCGACCGTGATCGAGTCGCCGGTGTGCACGCCGACCGGGTCGACGTTCTCGATGGAGCAGACGACCACCGTGTTGTCGGCCGTGTCGCGCATGAGCTCGAGCTCGTACTCCTTCCACCCGAGGATCGACTCCTCCAGGAGCACCTCGGTGGTGGGCGAGTCGCGCAGTCCGGCGCCGGCGATACGCCGCAGGTCGCTCTCGTCGTAGGCGAAGCCGGAGCCGAGGCCGCCCATCGTGAAGCTCGGACGCACCACCAGCGGGTATCCGAGCTCATCGGCGGCCGCCAGGACCTCGTCCATCGTGTGGGCGATGCGGGAGTCCGCCACGTCCGCACCGGCGTCGAGCACCAGCTGCTTGAAGATCTGGCGATCCTCACCCTTGTTGATCGCCTCGAAGTTCGCGCCGATGAGCTCGACGTCATACTTCTCGAGGATGCCGTGGTTGTGCAGCTCGATCGCGGCGTTCAGAGCGGTCTGACCGCCGAGGGTCGGCAGGATCGCGTCGGGGCGCTCCTTGGCGATGATCGTCTCGATGACCTGCCAGGTGATCGGCTCGATGTATGTCGCATCGGCGAAGTCGGGGTCGGTCATGATGGTCGCCGGGTTGGAGTTGACCAGGATGACCCTGACGCCCTCCTCGCGCAGCACGCGGCACGCCTGGGTACCGGAGTAGTCGAACTCGCAGGCCTGACCGATGACGATCGGACCGGAGCCGATGACGAGGACGGAGTTGATGTCGTCGCGCTTGGGCATTACTTGGAATCCTTCTGGCTTGCGATGACCAGGTCGCGGAACCTGTCGAAGAGGTAGTTGGCGTCGTGCGGGCCCGCCGCCGCCTCGGGGTGGTACTGGACCGAGAACGCCGGGATGTCGAGAGCTCGCAGGCCCTCGACCACGTTGTCGTTGAGGCCGACGTGGCTGACCTCGACCTTGCCGTAGCCGTGCGGGCTGTCGAACGACCCCTCGAGCGGGGCCTCGACCGCGAAGCCGTGGTTGTGCGCGGTGATCTCCACCTTGCCGGTCTGCTTGTCGAGAACGGGCTGGTTGATGCCGCGGTGTCCGAAGGGCAACTTGTACGTGCCGAGACCCAACGCGCGTCCGAGCAGTTGATTCCCGAAGCAGATGCCGAAGAACGGCAGTCCCTCGTCGAGGACCGAGCGCAGCAGTTCGACGTGGTCACCCGATGCCGCGGGGTCTCCGGGGCCGTTCGAGTAGAACACCGCGACCGGGTCGACCGCCCGGATCTCATCGATCGTGACGCTCTGCGGGAGGACGTGCACCTCGAAGCCACGGGCGGCGAGGTTGTCGATCGTCGCCTGCTTCACCCCGAGGTCGAGCACGGCGAGGTTTCCGATCCGCTCCCCCATCGCGGTCGTGACCGTCGCGACATCGACCGAGACCTCTGCCGACAGATTCTGACCGGCCATCTCCGGCGCCTCGCGGACGATACGCAGCTGCTCATCGGCGTCGAGCGCCGCGTCGGGGCCGGAGAAGATCCCGCCCCGCATGGAGCCTGCCGAACGGATGTGACGGGTGATCGCCCGCGTGTCGATGCCGCTGATGCCGACGATGCCGTCCTCGACGAGCACCTCGTCGAGGGATGCGTTCGCGCGCCAGTTGGAGACCACTCGCGAAGGGTCGCGGACGATGTAACCGGCGACCCAGATGCGGCGGGATTCGGCGTCTTCATCGTTCATCCCGGTGTTGCCGATGTGCGGCGCCGTCTGCAGGACGATCTGTCCCGCGTACGAGGGATCGGTGATGGTCTCCTGGTATCCGGACATGCCGGTGGCGAAGACGACCTCGCCCAGGGTGCGACCGCGGGCGCCATAGGCGTGTCCTGCGTGGCGGGTGCCGTCTTCGAGGACGAGCACGGCGGGATCCGGCAGCCGGGCCGCGAGGGCGTGTCCGGAGGAGGGGGAGAGTGTCATGACGTTGCTCCTGTGTCGGGGGCGGCGGGGACGAGCCGCCGCATGTCGGAGATGAGATTCCTGGGGTCACCGGTGGTGAGGCGCAGATAGCTGTCGACGACGGTGTCGTCGTCGACGCTCCAGGCGATGCGCACGAGGCCACCGGACTCGACGACGCGGTCGATGGTGACCGTGGCGCGGTCGACCGCTTTGAGCCTGTCCTTCGAGAGGAAGACCGTCGGCGCGCCGTCGAGGCAGAGCGCGAAGCCGCGATCCGTGAGCGCGAGCTCCCCGCGGGCCCGGTACGCGAGAGGCGAGACCGCCAGGCGTTCGAGAGGCTGATCATGTCGTGTCGTCGACACGTACAGCACCTCATCGCGGCGGGACACCTCCGCGTGCTCCGGGACCCCGAGCGGGGCCGTGAACACGGAGTCGCGGCGGATTCGTCGTCGCCAGGCGACGAACATCGCCAGCAGCACCAGCAGAGCGACCGCGATCGTGATCGCGACGGCGAGGTCCCGAGCACTCATGCGCGAAGCTCCTCGACGACGCTGCCGCCGTCCACCGTGATGATGCCGCCGTGGATCGTGTACTCCACGCGTCCGGGAAGTGCACGGCCGAGATAGGGCGAGTTCACGCTGCGACCGTGCAGGTCCGCCTCGGTGAACACCCCGTCGACCGAGGCGTCGTACAGGGAGATCTGCGCGGGCTGTCCGACCTCGAGCGGTGTGCCGTGCCCGGCGAGCTGTCCGATCCGTGCCGGCGTGGCGCTCATCACTCGCGCGACGTCCGTCCACTCCAGCAGACCGGTCTGCACCATCGACTGATGGACCACCCGCAGTGCGCTCTCGAGGCCGACCATGCCGTTCGCTGCCGCCTGCCATTCACAGGCCTTGTGCTCACTGGGGTGCGGCGCGTGATCGGTCGCGACGATGTCGATCGTGCCGTCGGCGAGACCCTCGCGCACCGCGAGAACGTCTTCCTCACGACGCAGAGGCGGATTCACCTTGTAACGCGCGTCGTACCCGCGGACGAGTTCGTCGGTCAGCAGGAGGTGGTGCGGGGTGACCTCGGCCGTGACGTCGATGCCGCGCTTCTTGGCCCAGCGGATGATGTCCACCGATCCGGCGGTCGAGAGGTGGCAGACGTGCAGCCGGGATCCGACGTGCTCGGCGAGCAGCACGTCACGGGCGATGATCGACTCCTCGGCGACCGCAGGCCATCCGGTCAGACCGAGCTCGGCGGAGACCGTGCCCTCGTTCATCTGCGCGCCCTCGGTGAGTCGAGGGTCCTGAGCGTGCTGGGCGATGACACCGCCGAAGGACTTCACGTACTCCAGGGCGCGACGCATGATGAGCGGGTCGAACACGCAGAAGCCGTCGTCGCTGAAGACGCGCACCCTCGCGCGCGAGGAGGCCATGGCTCCGAGTTCCGCGAGACGTTCGCCCTTCTGGCCGACCGTCACCGCGCCGATCGGCTGCACGGTGGCGTACCCGGCGGCTTCACCGAGGGCCAGCTCCTGCTCGACCACCCCGGCGGTGTCGGCGACGGGCGAGGTGTTCGGCATCGCGAACACGGCCGTGAAGCCCCCGGCCGCCGCGGCCCTGGTGCCGGTGAGGATCGTCTCGGACGCCTCATAGCCGGGTTCACGCAGGTGGGTGTGCAGATCGACGAGTCCCGGCAGCGCGACGAGTCCGTCGGCGTCGATGACACGGGCGCCCGAGCGGGTGAGCCCGGTGCCCATCTCGGTGATCAGACCGTCCTCGATGATGATGTCGGCGCTCTCGGCACCGAGCAGCTGTGCACCGGTGATGACGAGGGTCTCGCTCACAGGTCTCCCCCTCGTTCGTCGTCTCGTTCTCCTGCCAGCAGCAGGTACAGCACCGCCATGCGGACGGACACCCCGTTCGTGACCTGTTCCAGCACCGTCGAGCGCGGGGAATCGGCAGCTTCCGAAGAGATCTCCAGTCCCCGATTCATGGGCCCGGGGTGCATGACAATGCTACCTGCCGGCAGAGCGGCCACGCGCCGCGCGTCCAGCCCCCAACGTCGGGAATACTCCCGCTCAGTCGGGAAATACGCGGCGCTCATCCGTTCGAGTTGGATGCGCAGCATCATCACCGCGTTCGGGTCTTCCGCCAGAGCCTGATCGAGGTCGTAGACCACGCGGACGGGCCAGAGCGACACGTTCTGCGGAACCAGGGTGGGCGGCGCGACGAGAGTGACCTCGGCGCCGAGCGTCGTGAGCAGCCAGACGTTGGACCGGGCGACCCTCGAGTGCAGGACGTCGCCCACGATCACGACCCGCATCCCGGACAGGTCGCGACCGCGGCTGTCCACGCCGAAACGACGCTTGCGGATCGTGAAAGCGTCGAGCAGAGCCTGCGTCGGGTGCTCGTGAGTGCCGTCGCCGGCGTTGACGACGCCGGCCGAGATCCAGCCGCTCGTCGCGAGCGTCTGCGGAGCGCCGGACCCGGGATGCCGGACCACGACCGCGTCGGCGCCGATCGCCTCGAGCGTCTGCGCGGTGTCTTTCAGGCTCTCGCCCTTCGAGACGCTGGAACCCTTCGCGGCGAAGTTGATCACGTCGGCGGAGAGCCGTTTCGCGGCCGCCTCGAACGAGATGCGCGTGCGGGTGGAGTCCTCGAAGAAGAGGTTGACGACGGTCTTGCCACGCAGGGTCGGCAGCTTCTTGACCTCGCGCGACTGGGTGTCGGACATGTCCTCGGCCACGTCGAGGATGCGCAGGGCCGTCGCTCTGTCGAGGGTGCGGGTGTCAAGGAGGTGTCTCATTCGCCGATCGTCACCTCTTCGGCGCCGTCGTTCTCGAACAGGCGCACGTTGACCCGCTCAGTGCGGGCGGAAGGGATGTTCTTGCCCACGAAGTCGGGCCTGATCGGGAGCTCGCGGTGCCCGCGGTCGACGAGGATCGCGAGACGCACGACCGAGGGGCGGCCGATCGACTGGATCGCGTCGAGGGCGGCGCGGATGCTGCGGCCGGAGAACAGCACATCATCGACGAGCACGACGGTCCTGCCGTCGATGCCCCCGACGGGGATCTCCGTGGGCTGCGGAGAACGAGTCGGGTGCTTGGCGAGGTCATCGCGAAACAGCGTGACATCGAGCGCCCCGACCGGGACGGACTGCTGCGCGATCTCGCTGATCAGCAGACCGAGGCGGTGGGCGAGAGCGACGCCGCGGGTCGGGATGCCCAGCAGCACCAGGTTCTCGGCTCCTCGATTGGACTCGAGGATCTCATGCGCGATACGGGTCAGCGCTCGTGAAATGTCGGCTTCGTGCAGCACAGTGCGCATGCTCATCGGCCGCTCCCTTCTCCGCCTCACAGGACGGTGTTAAAGGTTGCTTGTGATGTCAGTCTATCGGAGCGTTCACGCACCGACGACAGCGACGCCGCGTGCGCGAGCGACGTCGGCCAGACGACGGTCGAAGGTGGCGAGCGTGGCGCCGAAGGCTTCTGCTGTCGCCAGGACGGCGCAATCCGGCAGATTCAGTGAGGAAGTCGCGCGAAGACGCGCGATGTGCACGGGCTCGTCGACGGGTTCCTCTCGTCGCATCAGCCCGAGGGAATCGATCTTGGCGAGGTCGGTCAGCTCGGTCCCGTGGCGTGCGGGGTGGACCAGAGCTTCCGCCAGCGTCAACGGATGGATCACCAGATCCTCCTCCGTATCGAGGATCCCGAACGCGGCATCCTGGTGGACGTCATCGATGGACAGATGCGCGATGAGCACTCCGGCATCGACGACGATCACTCCGGCCAGTCCTTCCGAAGGTCGTCCAGATAGCCGGGCGGGTAGGCGACCGTGCCTCTCGTCGCTTCCAGCGCAGCGCGTCGCGCCGCCCGCTTAGCTGAGCGCCTCCCCGCGATGGTCTCGGCGCCCAGACTCGCGAGTCTGGCGACCAGTTCGGACTTCGGGATGCCGGGCCACTCCTGCGCCGCGAGTTCCAACGCGTCCCGAAGCTGCGCGGTCTGCGTAACCTGTATGCGGGTCAATGCGGTGGGCATGTCAGCAGAGTACCACCGGCGCGCCGAGGTGGTACAGGTCAGCTGGCTTCCTGCAGCACCGGGTCGGTGACGTCGTCGATCTTGGAGGAGCGGATCGGGTGTCCGGCGGTCGACAGGCAGCGACCGGTCTTCAGATCCCACTTCCAGTCGTGCATGCTGCACGTCAGGATGCCGTCGTCATCGACCTTGCCGGTCTTCGTGAGGTCGGCACGCAGGTGCGGGCAGCGGCGCTGCACCACCCAGTCGCCGATCTCGGCGTCCTCGGTCTGATCGGTCTGCTCCTGGTACCAGTTCTCGACGTACTCGATGCGGTCGACCGAGAGGCACTTGAGGAACGTCGTGAGGAACTCGTTGAACTTGCCGCTGCGTCCCACCGAGAACTGCATGGAGAGGAAGATCGAGTTCGACCAGTCGATCTCGTGGTCGCGGATGTTGGTCGAGACGAGGTCTGCCGGAATGGTGTACCAGTAGACGCACTCCTCGCCTGCGTACTCCCGGACCTTCGCCCGCGGGAAGTCGACGACCATGTCGAGGTCGCCGATGCGGAAGCGGACATGCCCTCCGACGCCGAGACGGATCGTGCGCGATTTCTTCAGGAGCGGCTCCCACCACTCCTTGATCGCCGCGAGCATCTCGGCGGGCGGGATGATCTCCGCGCGAGTCGCCTCCTCGTCACGGATCTCCTGCTGGCGGCTGGCGCGCTGCTCCTCGAGGTACTCCCACTTGTCGTCGAAGATGTGGGCGATCTCGGCCTCGGTGTACAGCGTCTGCTCTGTGCTGACGACGCCGCCTTCGACCGTGACGACCGTGCCGGGGATGAAGAGCTGGCCGTCGTACTGCGGCGCGAGCTCCTTCATATGCGCGAGGAACTGCTTCTGATCGGTGAAGATCGACTCGCCGTTCTTGCCCACCCCGTTGTACTGGAACAGTTCGTCGCGCAGGAACATGGGCGGACCGGCCATCGGGAAGACGTGCGGGGCGTCCACCTTCTCGATGTAGTACATGGCCCGCTTGTTCTGCGCCTCGCGCTTGAGGCGGGCGAAGTTCTGCTTGGCGTCGAGCGGCAGGTCGTAGACCATGGGCCACCAGATGGCACCGGAGACCTGGGTGAAGTAGGCGTCGGGCGTGCCGAAGTCGAGCAGTTTCTCGAGGTCGAGCGGGTGCGAGTCGTTCTGGTTCAGGATGGACCCGGTGCCGTCGTCCACGCTCAGCGAGGAGTCGCCGATGGGGCCGTCGCTGGGTGCGCGCAGCGGTGTGATCATCATCTTCAGCTCACCGCGCTGGATCACCTGGCCGGCCGGAGCGTAGGTGATGTTCGTGTAGCCGAGGGCACGGATGTCCTGCTCCAGGTCGTCGGTCGGGTACTCCGGAAGCAGCACCTCGATGTCCTTGCGGATGTAACGTTCGAGGAGCTTCGGGTCGAAGTGGTCGCGGTGGCGGTGCGAGATCCAGAGGAAGTCGGCTTCGCGCCCGAGACGCTCCCAGTCGAGACCCCTGTTGTCGGGGAACGGGAACCACGATCCGTAGAACGACGGCCCGAGGACGGGGTCGCAGATGATGTTCCCGCCCGACGTCTCGATGAACATCCCGGCGTGGCCGAGTCCCGTGATCCGCATTGCATTCCTCCCGAAAGTGAACGGTTCGATTGTACCGAGGGCTCCCTGTGCGCCCCGTCGACCGGGCCGGGAGTAATCCGGTCAGCCCCCGAAGAGTCCACGGATGTCGTCGGCGGAGAGGGATTGCGAGAACAGCGCCTCGTCATCCAGCACGGCTGTGAAGAGGCGAGCCTTGCGGCGTTGCAGGTCGAGCACCTTCTCCTCGATCGTCCCGGTCGCGATCATCCGATACACGAACACCTGGCTGCCCTGTCCGATGCGGTGTGTACGGTCGATCGCCTGTGCTTCCGCCGCCGGGTTCCACCACGGATCGAGGAGGAAGACGTAGTCCGCCTCGGTCAGTGTGAGTCCGAATCCGCCGGCCTTCAAGCTGATCAGGAACACCGGCTGCTCCCCCGCGGTGAACCCGTCGACAACCTTCTGTCGGCGGCGGGTCGAGCCGTCCAGATGGGCGTAGGGGATGCCGGCGGCGTCCAGGCGCGCGGCCGCCAGGTCCAGAAACGACGTGAACTGGCTGAACACGAGCGCCCGATGCCCCTCGGCCTGCAACTCGACCACGCGCTCGAGCAGCACGTCGAGCTTGCGCGAACCGATCTTCGCGTCCTCGGGGTCGATGAGTCCGGGGGCGAGGCTGAGCATGCGCATCAGAGTGAGAGAGCGGAACACGATGAACCGGTTGCGGTCCAGGTCTTCGAGCAGGCCGAGCACCTTCTGCCGCTCACGCTGCAGCACCGTCTCATAGAGTGCCCGGTGGGACGAGCTCAGTTCGACCTCGAGGATCTGCTCCTGTTTGGCCGGAAGCTCCGGAGCGACATGTTCCTTGGTACGTCGTAGAAGCAGAGGGCGGATGCGTCTGCGCAGCTGCTCGAGGCGGCGTCGACGGTATGGCCCCCCTTCCTCGTTCTCGGGTACCTTTCCCTGCTCGATCGGCTGGATGTACTGCTCGCGGAACTTCCGCGCCGATGCGAAGAGTCCCGGCGCCGTGAGCTTGAGCAGCGCCCACAGTTCGCTGAGGCTGTTCTCCATCGGGGTCCCGGTGACCGCGAAGGTCACATCGGCCTGGAACGAGGAGACCGCACGGTGCAACTTGGTCGCCGGGTTCTTCACGAACTGCGCCTCATCGAGGATCAGACCCGCCCACCCCACAGTTGCGTACGCGACCTCGTCGAGGCGCGCGACCGCATAGGTCGTGATGACGACATCGACGTCGGCGAGGGCGCTGTCCAGGCGCGGCCCCTGCGTACTGGGGCGCAGCAGCACGCGAAGCGTCGGCGCGAATCGTGCGGCCTCATCCCGCCAGGTGGCCAGCACCGACGTCGGCACCACGACGAGGAACGGGCGCTTCTCCCCCGCCTCTCGGGCGTGCACCATGAGGGCGAGAAGCTGGAGCGTCTTGCCGAGACCCATGTCGTCCGCGAGGATGCCGCCCAACCGATGGCTCCACAGGAACGCGAGCCAGTTCAGTCCGTCCTGCTGATACGGGCGGAGCCCGGCGGTGATTCCGCTCGGCGCCGGGACAGCGGGCACGGAGGTCGCACTCCGCAGGCTCTCCGCGGTCGCGCGCCAGCTCACGGCGGGCAGTGCCTCGTCGGCGAGGTCTTCGAACTCCTCCCAGAGATCGGTCTGATAGCGGCTGATCCGCGGACCCGTCTCCCACTCGTCGAGATCACCCGACTCGTCGATCAGCTCCCGCAGCCGATCGAGTGCCCGATGGTTCAGTGAGAAATAGCTGCCGTCCACCAGGAGCAGCTTCTTCCTCCCCTTGCTGAGAGCCGTGAACAGAGGCTCGAACGGGATCGTGCGCCCGTCGATCTTCACCAGGACACCGAGATCGAACCAGTCGGGATCGGTGCTCTCGACGGTTGAGACCGTGATCTCCGGTTCGCCCGTGAGCTCATGGTAGGTCTTGCGCCGTCCGGAGACGGCGACCTCGACGCCCGCGGCTTCCAACGCAGGGACCACACGCGTCATGAACTCGGCGGCCTCGATGTCGTGGAAGGAGCCCGCTGCGGCGAGCGGCTCTCCCCGGTGCTCCGTCCAGACGGACTGGAGCGCATCGCGCACTGTCTGCTCTGCGGGGAGATCTCGCACCGCATGCCCGCTCGAGGTGAAGGGCACCCGCCCGAAACCGCGGTAGTCCCACTCGAACGCGTACCTGACGGTGTCGCCGCGGAGGAAGGAGAGACCCAGCACGGCTTTCGGCGGGGGCAGCACCGGCAGCTCGACGCGGCCGACGGGGCGCACCTCGATACGCCGTGCCAGCAGAGGGTAGGCATCGCGAAAGAACGCCGCCTCGTCCTGCGCGGGCACGTCCACGCCGCCGCGGCCGCCCAGCAGGGCACGGACCGGTTCGCTCATCGGCAGCTCGGCGAGAGCCACGCGGAGCTGCGTGCCGAGCACGGCGACCTCGTAGACACCGCTGTGCCCGATCGCCCGGACGGTGACGGGGTCCACGTCGCGGCCGCCGAAGGCGATCGTGGGGCGCACCACGAGACCGCCATCGTCGTCCCGGCCAACGGTCGCCCTGATCGTGGCGTCCTCGGCGAGCTCGACGGTGGTGTTCTTCTGCGCGGCCACCAGCGGGATGCCGATGTCCGCCCCGGTCCGCAGATGCCCCCACAGGAGGCCGGATTCGATCAGGTCGGCGACCAGCCAGTCGCCCGCTGTGCCGGAGAGGAGTGTGTCACGGGCGATGCTGAGCAGATCGGCGAACCATCGGGAGCGATCACGTCCGTACTGCGTCGGAGAGCGTCGCACCGCATCCCAGGTCGCTGTGCCCTGCACCCACGCGCCAGACGCCAGGCTCTTCTCGAGCGGGCGGATCCCCAACAGGATCTCGCCCGTGCCTTTCGCGACGTCGCGCGCGGTCGCCGTGCGTGGAGGACGCGATGCCCAGGGATTCGCACCGCTGCCGTCGCGCACCCGGAGTTCGATGCCGAGCGCGAGCGACGTCTGCGCCTCATCGCGTCGCCCCCGAGGATCGACCGCCAGTCGCCGGCCGAAGTTCCTTCGGAGCGGGAGGGATCGAGCGGGAGAGCCATGCACCCATCCTCTCCGACACCGCCGACACTGCCGTGCGTCGGAAAGATCAGGCGGCGCGGGCCACCCGCGCGAGGACGCCGTGCACGAACGCGCCGGAGTCGTCGGTCGAGAACTCCTTGGCCAGCTCCACGGCCTCATCGATCGCGACGGCCGTCGGCACCTCGTCGTTGTAGAGGATCTCCCAGACGGCGATGCGGAGCAGGGCGCGGTCGACCGCAGGCATCCGCTCGAGCTTCCAATCGCGGCTGTGCGTGGTGATCTGCTCGTCGATGTCGTCGCGCGAGTCGATGATGCCGTCGACGATCTCGCGGGCATACAGCCACGAAGCCTCGCGGGCGGGCTCGCTCGCCGCGCGCTTCGCCTCGGCGGCCAGAGTCACCGCGAGGTCATCCCCGCGCACGTCAGCCGAGAACAGGATGTCGAGAGCGCGCTTGCGCGCCTTCGTCCGGGCGCTCACGCCTTACTTCTCGCGGCCGAGGTAGTCGCCCGTGCGGGTGTCGACCTTGACCTTGGTACCGGCCTCGACGAACAGCGGCACCTGGATCTCGTAGCCGGTCTCGAGCGTCGCGGGCTTGGTGCCGGCCGACGAGCGGTCGCCCTGCAGGCCCGGCTCGGTGTAGGTGATCTCCAGGACAACCGAGGCCGGGAGGTCGATGTACAGCGGGTTGCCGTTGTTGAGGGCGATCGTGACGTTCTGGTTCTCGAGAAGGAAGTTCTTCGCATCGCCGACCGTGGCAGCGCCGACCGTGATCTGGTCGAAGTCGGTCTGGTCCATGAAGACGTAGCCATCACCGTCGGTGTACAGGTACGTGTAGTCGCGGCGGTCGACGTTCTCGATCTCGATCTTCGCGCCGGCGTTGTAGGTGCGGTCGACGACCTTGCCCGACACGACGTTCTTCAGCTTGGTGCGCACGAACGCACCGCCCTTGCCGGGCTTGACGTGCTGGAACTCGATGACGCTCCAGAGCTGCCCGTCGATGCTGAGGACGACGCCGTTCTTGATGTCTGCGGTAGATGCCATGCGCTGCGAGTTCCGTTCGTGTGTCTGCGGGGTCGGGCGGAGCCGACAGTCGATTCTACGGGATCAGCGGCTCGGCCCCGCACGTCCGGGCGCGACACCCGCGTTCCCGAGCGACCGACGACGCCGCGAACGTTCGAAGGACCACCCCGGATGTGGTCCCGAGATTGCGGGACCCCGAGGCGAAGCGCGTCGAATGCGGCAGCCACACGAGAACATAGTGCGGCGACGCATCGCATGAACACCCCGTTGACGTGCGGCTCTTCGACGCTCACCCTGGGCGCAGAGGAGGTGCACTCATGTCGGGAAGGGCCGCACGCAGGCGCAGGACGGATCAGGGTTCCGGCCTGGATCCCACGCTGGTGACCAGTCAGCCGGCGCTTCGTTCGTCCTCGGGCGCCATCTGGATCATCGTGGGATCGCTGTTCGCCGCGCTCAGCCTGGTGCCGTTGATCGCGATCGTCACGAACGGCGGTCCGGCCGGGTCGGTCGCCCTCGTGACGGCGACCCTGGTGGTGTGCAGTCTCGTCGCGATGGTGGTGCTGCGGTCGACCCTCCGCGACGGACCGCCGCGGCTTCGCGCCATGGCGGGGTGCTTCCTCGCGATGGCGCTGATCGCCCTCCTCGGGATGGTGATCTGCGTGATGATCGTGTGGATCCCCCTGACGGGATGATCGGTGCCTCGTCAGAGCTGCGCGATCAGATCCCGCACCGCATCGCGGTACCCGTCGACGCCTCGCCCGATGACCCGCACCGCTGCGACATCGTGCAGGTACGAGTGGTGACGGAACTCCTCACGCGCGTAGACATCCGAGATGTGCACCTCGGCGAACGGGAGCGACACCCCGGTGAGCGCGTCGCGGAGCACGACCGAGGTGTGGGTGAGGCCGCCCGGGTTGATCACGATCGCCTCGCACTCGCCGCGCGCCGCGTGGATCGCATCGATCAGCACGCCCTCATGGTTGCTCTGCACCGCGCGCACCTCGAAGCCGAACTCCGCTGCCGCGTCGGCGGTGATGCGCTCGACGTCCGCGAGGGTCGACGTGCCGTAGACCTCCGGCTCCCGCGTGCCCAGCAGGTTCAGGTTCGGCCCGTTGACCAGCAGGATGCGACGTGTCACGCTCCGACCTCCTGATACGCGGCGAAGAGCAGCGACTCATCGGGCGCCTGCAGCACGGTCGGCTTCGCGATGTCGTCGAGCAGGATGAACCGCAGCATCCCCCGCGGCTCTTCTTGTCGCGCTGCATCGTCGCCAGCAGCTGCGGCCACGCGCCGGCCCGGTACGAGGTCGGAAGGCCCAGCGACTCGAGAATGGTGCGGTGTCGTTCCGCGGCGGCATCCGACAGTCGGCCGGCGAGACGCGACAGCTCGGCGGCGTACAGCATGCCCACCGAGATCGCGGCACCGTGTCGCCAGCGGTACCGCTCCGCGTGCTCGATCGCGTGGCCGAGCGTGTGTCCGTAGTTGAGGATCTCGCGCAGCCCCGCCTCACGGAAATCGTCCGAGACGACCTTCGCCTTCATGTCGATGGCGAGCTCCACCGCGCGACGGAACTCCTCGGTGGTGGTGTCGACAGCGCGCGTCGGATCGGCTTCCACGATGTCGAGGATCTCGGGCGCCCAGATGAACCCCGCCTTGACGACCTCCGCGAAGCCCGCTGTCGCCTCGTTCGGGCTGAGGCTCGCGAGCTCGTCGAGGTCGCCGATCACGGCGCTCGGCGCCCAGAAGGCACCGACCAAGTTCTTGCCCTCGGCCGTGTTCACACCCGTCTTGCCGCCGACCGCGGCATCGACGAGGCCGAGCACCGTGGTCGGCACCTGGACCAGCTGCACGCCGCGAAGCCAGGTCGCGGCGACGAACCCGGCGAGGTCGGTCACCGCTCCCCCGCCGTAACCGACCACGGCATCGCTGCGCGTGAAGTCCGCCTGCCCCATCACCTGCCAGCAGAACGCCGCGACCTCGATGCGCTTCCCCTGCTCCGCGTCAGGGATCTCGGCGAGCAGCACCTCGCGCGGGCCGTCTGCCGTGTCGGCGAGCAGCCGATCGCGGAGCTCGGCCGCGCGTGCGGCGAGCGTCGGCGGGTGCACGACCAGGATCTTGCGCACTCCTGGCGCGAGGGCCGCCGATACCCGGTCGAGGACTCCCCGTCCGATCGTGATGCCGTAGGCGTCGTTCCCGGTGACGCTGATGGTCGTCGTGCTCATCGCTGCTCTCTCCTCCATGCCACGATCTCGTCCGCGATCTTCTGCATCGGACGACGCGAGGTGTCGAAGGTCGTCGAGGCGACCTCGGCGTACCACCCCCGACGGTCCTCGAAGATCTTCTTCCACCGCTCCACCGGATCCTCTTCCCCGGCCAGCAGGGGGCGGTTGCTGCCCCGCAGCCGGTCGGCCACCGCCTCAGGGCTGACCGTGAGGAACACGACCGGATGATCCTTCAACAGATCACGGGTTCCGGATTGGGTGACTGCTCCCCCGCCCAACGAGATCACACCGCCGTCGGAGAGCGCCTCGGCCACGGCCGCCCGCTCGAGGTCGCGGAAGTAGGCCTCCCCTGCTCGGCGAAGATGCCGGGGATGGGACCGTGCTCGGCGACGATGCGCTTGTCGGTGTCGATGAAGGCGACGCCGAGCCGACGCGCGACGCGGCGACCGACGCTGGTCTTGCCGGCGGCCATCGGGCCGACCAGCACCAGCGTCAGCGGATCAGCCGCGCTCGTCATGCGCGATGAGCGCCGCCTCGGACGCCGGTGTCGTACGCAGCTCCGCCGGGATGCCGTCGAGGTATCCCTCGAGGTTGCGTCGCGTCTCGCGGATGCTGTCGCCCCCGAACTTCTCGAGCACGGCGTTCGCGAGTTCGACCGCCACCATGGCCTCGGCGACCACACCGGCAGCGGGAACGGCGCACACGTCGGAGCGCTGATGGTGGGCGGTCGCGTCGTCGCCCGTCGCGATGTCGATCGTGCGCAGCGCGTGCGGGACGGTGGCGATCGGCTTCATCCCCGCGCGGACGCGCAGCACGGTCCCCGTCGACATGCCCCCCCGGGTGCCGCCCGCCCGATCCGAGCCTCGAGTGATGCCGTCGGCGGTCGCGAACAGCTCATCATGCGCGGCCGATCCACGGCGTCGCGTGGTCTCGAAGCCGTCGCCCACCTCGACGCCCTTGATGGCTTGGATGCTCATGAGCGCCTGCGCGAGCCGCGCATCGAGACGACGGTCCCAGTGCACGTGCGACCCGAGTCCCGGCGGCAGGCCGTAGGCGAGCACCTCGACGATGCCGCCGAGCGTGTCGCCGTCCTTCTTGGCGTCATCGACCTCGGCTACCATCAGAGCGGACGTCGCGGGGTCGAAGCACCGCAGCGGGTCGGCGTCGAGGGCCTCGACGTCGTCCGGCGTCGGCAGCGGAGAGCCCGCGGGCACCTGGACCGGGCCGATCGACAGCGTGTGGCTCACAAGGCGGATGCCCAGCTCGTCGAGGAACGACCGGGCGATCGCTCCGAGGGCGACGCGCGGCCGTCTCCCGAGCGCTCGCGCGCTCGAGGATCGGACGCGCCTCGTCGAAGTCGTACTTCTGCATACCGACGAGGTCGGCATGCCCCGGGCGAGGACGCGTGAGCGGGGCGCTGCGCCCGCGTGACTTGTCGGTCAGGTCGACGGGCTCGGGGTTCATGACCTCGATCCACTTCGGCCACTCGGTGTTGCCGATGCGCAGCGCGATCGGGCTGCCCAGGCTCTTGCCGTGACGGACGCCGCCGGAGACGGTGAGCTCGTCCTGCTCGAACTTCATGCGCGAGCCGCGGCCGTAACCGAGCTTGCGTCGTGCGAGGTCGGCCTGGATGGCCTCGGACGAGACCGGGACGCCGGAGGGCAGACCCTCCATGACGGCGATGAGTTCTGGGCCGTGCGATTCGCCGGCCGTGAGCACGCGGAGCATTGCTCCAGTCTCCCACGGGTTCGGGTGCCCGCTGCGCCGCGTTTCGTCCTCGGTGCAGGTCAGAGTGCGGCGCGCATGGCGGAGACAACCGCCTGCTCGCCGGGGAGCGCGATCGTGGGGTCGCCGTGGCGGAAGATGCGGATCTGACGTACAGCCTGATGCAGGAGCATCCCGAGTCCGGATACGACGGTGCCATCGCCCCACCGCGACGCGAGCGCCGAGGGCCACGGCGCGTAGGCCGCGTCGAACAGCACGCCGCCGGTCTCTGCCAGCGCGGAGGCGGAATCGATGGGGAGCTCCGTGCCGCTGGGCAACGTGGCGATCGTCAGCTCGACGGCCGCCGGTACGTCGTCGAGCGAGCTGGTGTCCACGACGACGCCGGAACGGGCACCGAGGGCCCGCAGTCCGGCGGCACGCTCCGGCCGCCGAGCTCGCACCTCGACATGGGTCGCGCCCATCTCGGCCGCCGCGACGAGCGCAGACGCCGCCGTCGCTCCCGCACCGAGGATGCGCACGGATCCGACCCGGGTGATTCCCGCTTCGCCCAGCGCATCGACGATGCCGCCGACGTCGGTGTTGAAGCCGACGGGAGCGTCGCCGAGGAGCAGCGTATTGACCGCCCCGCTGAGTTCCGCGTGGCGATCCTTCGTTGCGGCGACTCGGAACGCCTCCTCCTTCAACGGCATCGTGAGCGAGAGGCCACGCCACGTCGCGTCGAGTGCGCCCACCGTGGAGCGGAACGCCTCGGCAGACACCTGCCGCCGACCGTACTCCCAGTCCAGTCCGAGCACGCGATAGGCGGCCGCGTGCAGATCCGGGGACTTGGAGTGCGCTATCGGGTCGCCCCAGACGGCGAGTCGGTTCCCGGTCAGCCTGCCGCGCATCCGCCGTTGTCCGGGTTGTCTCGGCACCACGCACGCCACTTCTCGACGCCGGCGAGATGCTCCTCGTAGGTCTCGGAGAACTGCGTCTCACCCGTGGCCAGGTTGACCGTCACGAAATACAGCCACGGTCCGTCCGCCGGGTGCATCGCGGCATCGATCGCCGCATCGCTCGAACTCGCGATCGGAGTAGCCGGAAGGCCCGTGTGGTAGTACGTGTTCCACTCGTTGGGATCTTCCAATGCCTCGGCCGAGCTGGACACGACACCCTGGTGCAAGGTGCCGTAGCCGTACTGCGCCGTCGAGTCCATCTGCAGCTTCATGTCGATGTCGAGGCGATTCTGGATCACCCGCGAGACCTTCGCGAAGTCATCCGTCCGGCCCTCACGCTGGATGATCGAGGCGATCGTCAGCACGCGCTGCGCGTCCCCCTCCGGCACGCCGGCCTTCGTGAGCGACTCGCGCGTCCGGTCCACCATGCGCTGGATCACCTGGGTCGCGGTGACGTCGGGATCGAACTCATACTTCGCCGGGAACAGCCAGCCTTCGAGGCTCGGCGCGTCGACGCCGTACACGGAAGGGTCCTTGACCGCGGCCTCGAAGTCGGCGAGGGGGATGCCGAGCGTGTCGGCCATCGTGGGCAGCGACGAGACGATCGTCGCCCCCTCCGACATCAGCACCGTGTTCGCCATCTTGTTTCCGTCGTCCTGCAGAGCCGCGAGAGCGGCCTCGGCCGTCATCTTCTGCTGAAGCCGGTACACGCCGGGGTAGAAGGTCACGGCGACGTTCTCGTCGACGAGGTAGTCGTAGAACACGTCCTCGGTCTTCGTGACGCCCGCTTCGTAGAGCGCGCTCGACACCGGAGAGCCCGTGTCGCCGCTCTTGATCGTGACGAAGGCCTCACCGGTCGCCAACCCCGGCTCCCAGTCCTTCGGCTCGCCCCACCCCATCGCGTCGGCGATCTTGTCGCCGTACGTGTTCGCCACCCACACCCCGGCGGCCGCGATGCCGCCGAGGATCGCAAGGACGATGATCAGGGCGATCAGACATCCCTTGCGGCGCTTCTTCTTCGGCGTCGTGTCGACGTGGTCGTCGTGCGGGGCGAAGAGGTCGTCCAATCCACCGCCGATGACCGGCTCGGGAGCGTCGGACACGGTGGGGGCCGACGCCTCGGACGGGATCCGGGGAACGGCACGGGTGGGAGTGTCCGCAGCGTCGGCGGACGCACGGACCGGGATCGGCGACGGGCCTCCGGCATTCGAAGGGATGGCGCCGTCGGCGGAGGCCCGCACCGGTACCGGGGACGGCTCGGGGGCCGATCCTGGCGCACCCGCTGCTGCTTCGCGGGCGGCGCGGCGCGATCCTGGCGCAGGCGCGCTGTTGTCGACGGTCGGGATCTGTCGAGTCGGCTCCGGGAGGTTCTCGAACAGGTCGCCCAAGCGCGATTCGGGGTCGTGCCGGGGGGTAGCGCTGTCACGTTCGGACATCGTCAGGCGGGCTCCTCGTCGGACGGGATCATGGCACCGGCCGGGTTTCCGGTGCTCTTCTCCATGTCGATCGCCTGCTGCAGAAGCACCACGGCGGCGACCTGATCCACAATGCTACGAGACTTCTTCTGAGATCTCCCGGAACTGCGCAACGCCGCGTGCGCCGTCACCGTGCTCAGCCGCTCGTCGACCAGCCGGACGGGAACCCCGCTGCGCCGGTGCAGAGCCGCAGCGAAGTCCCGCGCGTCGATGGTCGAGAGAGTGTCGGCGCCCTGCATGTTGACCGGCAATCCGACCACGAACTCCAGCAGGTCATACTCGCCCGCGATCTGCAGGATGCGGTCGATCGACGCCTCGTCGCGCGGCACGGTCTCCACCGGAACCGCGAGCATCCCGTCGGGATCGCAGCGTGCGACTCCGACCCGCGCCCTGCCGACATCGATGCCGAGCCGCACCCCGCGGCGGAAGCCGCTCACGCGAGGCGCAGCTCCTGCGCGATGGCGTCCAACGCAGCCGGCAGAGCCGCTGCGTCGGAGCCGCCGCCCTGAGCGACGTCATCGCGACCGCCTCCCCCGCCGCCGAGCACGCCTGCGGCACGCTTCGCCAGCGCACCGGCCTTCGCTCCGGAGGCCCGCGCAGCATCGTTGGTCGCCACGACCACGACCGGGCGGCCACCGACGACGGCGCCGAGCGCGACGACCGCTGCATCGGATCCGAGGCGATCGCGGACACCGTTCACGAGATCGCGCACGTCGTCTGCCGACGCCACCTCGCCCAGGCTCTGCGACGCCAGACGGAACGGACCGACTCGCGTCGCAGCCTCGACGATGGCAGGGACCTGTCCCGCGCGCTCCTTCGCCTCGAACTGCGCGATGCGCTTCTCTGCCGCCTTCAGGCTCGCGGTGAGGTCGGCGATCCGCTCCGGCAGCTGCTCGCGCGGGGTCTTCAGCGAACTGGTGAGCTGCGACACGATCGCGCGCTCGGCGGCGAGTTCGCGGAACGCATCCGCGCCGACGAGAGCCTCGATACGGCGGTTCGAGGCTCCGACGGACGACTCTCCGACCAGGCTCACCAGACCGATCTCCGCGCTCGTGCTCACGTGGGTTCCGGCGCAGAGTTCACGCGACCACGGGCCGCCGATGTCGACCATGCGCACGACATCGCCGTACTTCTCGCCGAACAGCGCCATGGCTCCGGCTTCCTTCGCCTCGTCGAGCGACACGATGCGCGTGGTCACTTCGAGGGCATCCTGGACCGCACGGTTGGTGATGTCCTCGATCTCACTGCGGGTGTCGACGGACAGCGCCTGCGACCAGGAGAAGTCGAAGCGCATGTAGCCGGCACGGTTCAGGGAGCCCGCTTGCGTCGCGGTCGGGCCGAGCGTGTCGCGCAGAGCCGCGTGCACCAGGTGCGTCGCGGAATGGGCCTGGCGTGCGGCCCGGCGATTGGCCGCATCCACGATCGTCGTCGCGACGTCGTCGATCGCCACGCTTCCGCGCGCGACCTCGACCGTGTGACTGATCAATCCGGGCACTGGCTTCTGCACGTCGAGCACCTCGAGCTCGTAGCCGGGTCCGACGATGGTGCCCTTGTCGGCGACCTGCCCGCCGGACTCCGCGTAGAGCGTGGTCTCGGTGAGCACGACCTCGGCGATCTGCCCCTCGGATGCGCTGCGGACCGGAACACCGTCGACGAGGAGTCCGATCACACGAGACTCGACCTCGAGCGCGGTGTAGCCGTCGAAGCCGGTCTCGCCCTGCGCGCGCAGGTCACGGTAGACCGACACGTCGGCGAGCTGACGCTTGCGGTTGCGGGCGTCGTCCTTGGCGCGCTGCCGCTGCTCCTGCATGAGCGAGTCGAAGGCCGCGCGGTCGACGTCGAGGCCGGCCTCCTCTGCGACCTCGAGGGTGAGGTCGATCGGGAAGCCGTAGGTGTCGTGCAGCAGGAAGGCCTCAGGTCCGCTAAGGGTCTTGCCGCCGCGGTTCTTCGTCTCGTCGAGTGCCAGGTCGAGGATGGTCGACCCGGAGGCGAGCGTGCGGCGGAAGGTCTCCTCCTCCGCGAACGCCGACGCGGACAGCACCGACCAGTCCTTCTCGAGAACCGGGTACGCCGACTTCATGGCGTCACGCGACGAGGCGAACAGCTCGGGGAACACCGGCTCGTCGACGCCGAGAAGACGCATCGCGCGAACAGTGCGACGCATCAGGCGCCGGAGGATGTATCCGCGTCCCTCGTTGGAGGGGCGTACGCCGTCGGAGAGCAGCATGAGCGAGGAGCGCACATGGTCGGCGACCACGCGGAAGCGGACATCGTCTTCATGCACCGCTCCATAGCGGCGACCGGAGAGCTCGATGGCGCGGTCCAGCACCGGACGCACCTGGTCGGATTCGTACATGTTGTCGACGCCCTGCTTGAGGAACGCGACGCGCTCGAGGCCCATGCCGGTGTCGATGTTCTTCATCGGCAGCTCGCCGACGATGTCGAACTCGGTCTTGCTGCGGATGTTCTCGATGAAGTCCTGCATGAACACGAGGTTCCAGATCTCCAGGAACCGGGAGTCGTCGACCGCGGGACCGCCGTCCTTGCCGTACGCAGGACCCCGGTCGAAGAAGATCTCGGAGTCGGGGCCGCCTGGGCCGGGCTGCCCGGTGTTCCAGTAGTTGTCCGCACGCCCGAGACGCTGGATGCGCTCGGGCTTCAAGCCGATGATGTCGCGCCAGATCGCCTCGGCCTCGTCGTCGGTCTCATAGACGGTGACCCAGAGGTCCTTCTCGTCGAAGCCGAGACCGCCGTCGGACTCGGAGCTCGTCAACAGCTCCCAGGCGTAGCGGATCGCGCCTTCTTTGAAGTAGTCGCCGAACGACCAGTTGCCGAGCATCTGGAAGAACGTGCCGTGACGCGCGGTGCGACCGACCTCTTCGATGTCGTTGGTGCGGATGCACTTCTGCACATCGGCGATGCGCGGATGCGGGGCGGGGACGACACCCGTGAGATACGGGATCATCGGCACCATCCCGGCGACCGTGAACAGCAGCGACGGGTCATCGCTGACGAGAGAGGCCGAGGGGACGATGAGGTGGTCGTTCTTCTCGAAGAAGTCGAGGTAACGCTGCGCGATCTCCGCAGTTTTCATAGGGGTGCCGGGTGTCCTTGCGTGAAGATGCCGCGCCGGAGCGCTGCGGTGGTTCAGTTGTCGCCCGGCTCCGTGAGCCGTGCCTCCTGCTCGCGGTAGGCATCGCCGAGGATCGCGGTGAACCCGTTGATCCTGGCATCGACCTCGGCGAGGATGTCGTGGCCGCGAGGGTCCTTGTTCATGAAGTGAGCCGCGACGAAGCCGCCGATCACGCCGATCAGGAACCACAGCACGTTCTTCATGTCGCCATCCTTGCCTTTACCCGCGAGGGCGCGGTGCCTCCATCGTATGCGGAAACGACAGGAGGCGTCGGGAATCCCCGACGCCTCCTGCCTGTGTTCTCTGTCGCTGGATCAGCGAGCCGCGTAGTACTCGACGACGAGCTGCACTTCGCAGGTCACGGGGACCTCAGCGCGCTTCGGACGACGAACCAGACGCGACTGGAGCTTGTCGAGCTCGACCTCGAGGTAGCCGGGAACCGGGGGCAGGACCTCGGCGTGACCGCCGGCTGCTGCCACCTGGAAGGGCTCGGTGCCCTCGCTCTTGGCCTTGACGTGGATGAGCTGACCCGGCTTCACGCGGAACGACGGGCGGTCGACGAGCTGGCCGTCGACGAGGATGTGACGGTGCACGACGAGCTGGCGAGCCTGCGCGGTGGTGCGGGCGAAGCCCGAACGCAGCACGAGCGCGTCGAGACGCATCTCGAGCAGCTCGACCAGGTTCTCACCGGTCAGACCGTCGTGACGACGGGCCTCGTTGAACGTGTTGCGCATCTGCTTCTCGCGGATGCCGTACTGCTCGCGCAGACGCTGCTTCTCACGCAGACGGACGGCGTAGTCGCTGTCTGCCTTGCGCTTGGTGCGGCCGTGCTCGCCCGGAGCGTAGGGACGCTTCTCGAGGTAGCGGGCGGCCTTCGGGGTGAGAGCGACGCCGAGGGCGCGGCTGAGACGCACCTTGCGGCGGTCCTGGGACTTCGTGGTCACGAAGTTATCCTTCCGATGACGTGGTCGCGTCTTTCACGACTCACGGACGTATCGTCCGCGTTCTGCCTTGGAGCGCACGCCGGGGCGCCAGCAAGGTGTGGTGTGAACGAGGAGATGCCCGAAAACTCGGTTTCGAGCCGCTCAAGTCTAACAGATCGTGATTCCCGCGCCGATCGCGCCCTCAGCGGTCGCCGAGGATCCGGCGGATGCGTTCGAGCCGTGAGCCGATGTCGCGCTCGGCGCCGAGGTTCTTGGGTTCGTAGTAGTGCTTGCCGTCGAGCTCGTCCGGCAGGTACTGCTGCGGGACGATGCCGTACTCGCTGTCGTGCGAGTACCGATAACCGCGACCGTGTCCCAGCCGCTTCGCGCCGGGGTAGTGCGCATCGCGCAGGTGCAACGGGACGCGCCCGAAGCCGCCGGCGCGGATGTCCGCGATCGCGGCATCGATGCCGACGTACGCGGCGTTGGACTTCGCCGTGGTCGCGAGGTAGACCGTAGCCTCGGCGAGCGGGATGCGCCCCTCGGGCATGCCGATGAACGCGACCGCGTCGGCGGCGGCGACCGCGATGCCGAGGGCCTGGGGGTCGGCGAGCCCCACGTCTTCGGAGGCGGAGATCACGAGACGCCTCGCGATGAAGCGCGGGTCTTCTCCTGCCTCGATCATGCGCGCGAGGTAGTGCAGCGCCGCATCGGGGTCGGAGCCCCTGATCGACTTGATGAACGCGCTGATCACGTCGTAGTGCTCATCGCCCTGCCGGTCGTAGCGCAGCAGCGCTTTGTCGACCGCCTGCGCGACGTCGTCGGCCGAGACCTCCGGTACGACTCCCCGCCCTCGGCCGTCGCATCGCCCTCGTCTTCTCCGGCGTCGCGTTCGGCCGAGGTCGCATGAGAGAGCGCGACCGCCGCTCCGGCCTCGAGCCCGGTGAGCGCGCGCCTCGCGTCACCGGAGGCGAGGCGGACCAGCGACGCCCGCGCTTCGTCGCTCAGCACGACGGCGCCGTTGAGTCCGCGCGCATCCGAGACGGCGCGGTCGACGAGCACACCGATGTCGTCGTCGGTGAGCGGCTGGAGCGTCAGCAGCAGTGAGCGCGACAGCAACGGCGAGATCACCGAGAACGAGGGGTTCTCCGTGGTCGCGGCGATGAGGATGACCCAGCCGTTCTCGACGCCGGGAAGCAGAGCGTCTTGCTGCGCCTTCGTGAAGCGGTGGATCTCGTCGAGGAAGAGGATCGTCGTCTGCCCGTACAGATCACGCTGCGTGATCGCCTCCTGCATCACCTCTCGCACGTCCTTGACCCCCGCGGTGATCGCCGAGAGCTCGACGAACCGGCGCCCCGACGAGCGGGCGATCGCCTGAGCGAGGGTGGTCTTCCCCGTGCCGGGCGGACCCCAGAGGATGATCGACACCGCACCGGGCGAATTCGCCTCCGGATCGGCGAGGGCGACGATGGGAGAACCTGCGCGCAGAAGGTGGCGCTGCCCCGCGACCTCGTCGAGCGAGACCGGACGCATGCGCACGGCGAGAGGCGTCTGCCCGGAGAGCAGCGCGGCAGGGGACGTCATCCCTCCAGGCTACCGGCGGCTGCCGACACTTCGGGCAACGCACCGACGTCCCGGTAGGCTCTCTCCCGACGTCGCGCACCGGCGTCGGGATGGGAGATCCAGGGCATGGCCGCACGCGGTTCGAAGAACGCACAGGCGCGCACCTCGGCGGAGCGCGCGCGACTGCACACCGCCCGCACGCAATGGCATGAGGGGCAGATCCGACGTCGCGTCCGCGACAACACGATCGCCGCGATCGCCGGCGGCCTCATCGTGGTCGCTGCGATCGGCAGCCAGGTCGTGCACGCTCAGGTGACCGCACCCGAGCCGACCCCGACGCCGACCGTGGAACCGGAGCCCACTCCCTCAGTCGACCCTTCCGCGACGCCGACCGAGACACCGCTCCCCGACAGCACGGAGACTCCGGCCGGATAGCCGAGCGTCCTGGCGGCTCTAGCCCCGCACGGGAAGCACGTAGGACGCGGGGTCCTCTTCCAGACGGGCGCCGACGAGTGTGCGAAGTGCGCCGTACGCCGACGCGTCTCCCACCAGGATCCCGCCCAGCAGGGTGTGCGCATCTTCGGCGAGCACCAGCTTCCGGTAGACGCCCGCGACGGGATCGGCGTAGAGCACGTCCACGGCATCCGGTGTCCGTGTCAACGCATCACCGAAGCTCGCGACCTCGACCCCTGCCACGGTCGCCGCCGCCGATTCGTCCGATCCGATGAACGACCGCGTACCGCCGAGCAGTCGTTCGGCTGCGACCTCCGCCATGTCGTAGGCCGCACCGGTACGACCCGCGCGACGACCCTCGAAAAAACAGGCGACGTCGCCGATCGCGAGCACGGCGGCGTCCGAGGTACGGCATCCTTCGTCGATCACGACGCCCCCGCGCGGGTGGACCTCGATGTCGGCATTGCGGGCGAGCTCGTCACGCGCCCGCATCCCGACCGTGAACACCACGACGTCCACCCTCTGGAACGATCCGTCCTGGAACTCGATCGCCGTGACGGCTCCGGACTCGTCCGGGTCGATCCTGGTCACCCTGGTGGCCGTGCGGACGGCGATGCCCCGCGCCTGGAGATGCCGCTTGACGATGCTTCCCGCTGTGACGTCGAGCTGCGCATCCATCAGTCGCTCCGCATACTGGACGACGGTCGCGGCGATCCCCATCGTCTGCAACGCCCCCGCCGCCTCGAGCCCGAGAGGACCACCGCCGACGACCACGCCGCGGAGAGAGCGTCCCAGTTCGTCGCTGCGGGTCCGCACGAACCGTCGCAGATCTTTCGCGTCGTCGATCGTCCGGTAGGCGAAGCACCCAGGCAGCGCCGCCCCTCGACCGCGACCCTGGCGGAGTACGCCCCCGTCGCCAGAACCAGCATGTCGTACCTGTACACGCGACGGGATCGCGTACGCACCGTCTTCGCACGACGGTCGATGCGCAGCACACGGTCGTCCAGGATCACGGAGACCCGGTCGTCCTCGAATGCCGGACACGGCAACCGGAGGTCGCCTGCCGCGGCGCCGAGGAACAGCTCACGCAACCGGGTGCGGTCGTACGGCGGGCGATTCTCATCCCCGATCACCGTGACACGCACCGGCGCCGACTCTGACGCCACGAGCCGCGCGACGAACCGTTGCGCGGCCATCCCCGCTCCGACGACGACGATCTCGAGGGGTGACGGTCGGGTCGACATCAGGGCAGCTCCTTTCACCGGCGGTCATGCCGTCGCCCCTGACGCTATGCGCGTCGTGTTTCCCGAATGTCACGGAATGTGTTTCCTGCGGGTGAACGATCTGCGACGCTCCTGGACGAGGGTGCTCGGTCATCGGACGAGACGATCCGACGGCTTCCGGTCGGGCGTACTAGGCTGAGCCTCGTCCTTTCCGCCTCCCGCGGCCTGACCGCGCAAGGAGAATCACGTGTCTGCCAACGAGCCCTCGAAGCCGACTCCCCCCGTCCCCGCACCGCCGGCCGTGCCGATGCCGCGAAAGGCGCCGAGTCCGGCTGCCGTCGCGTCCGTCGCTCCGGTCCCGGCCGCGTCATCGACATCCGCCGAATGGGGCCGCGTCTCCGACGACGGCACCGTGGAGGTCCGCGAAGGCGAGACCTGGCGTGTCGTCGGCCAGTACCCGGATGGCACCCCGAAGAAGCGCTCGCTTACTTCGTGCGCAAGTTCGACGACATCGCCTTCAAGGTGCGCGCCCTGGAACAGCGTCAGCAGTCCGGCGGCGCCTCTGCGAGCGATCTTGCGAAGCAGGCAGGGCACCTCATCGACGAGGCGACCGACGCCGCCGCCGTCGGAGACCTGGCGGGCCTCCGCGAGCGTCTGAACGCACTCACCGCCTCGCTCTCCGAAGCGACGGAGCAGGAGGCGCAGCAGGCGAAGGAACTCGTCGACAAGGCGATCGCCGACCGCACCGCTCTCGTCGAACAGGCCGAAGCCATCGCGGCGCGCGACCTCAGCAAGGTGCAGTGGAAGCAGGTCACGGCCGAGCTCGGCGAGCTGTTCGACGCCTGGCAGGCCCAGCAGCAGGGCGGCCCCCGGCTCTCCAAGGGGATCTCGCAGCAGCTCTGGAAACGGTTCCGCGACGCGCGGGCTGTCGTGGACAAGCAGCGGCGCGCGTTCTACTCCGAGCTCGACGACGCGCACAAGAGTGCCCGGGATGCGAAGACACGACTCGTCGAGCGCGCCGAAGCTCTGGCTCCTCGCGGAACGGACGGCATCCCCGCCTACCGCACCCTTCTCGACGAGTGGAAGGCTGCCGGACGCGCTGGTCGGAAGGCGGACGACGCCCTCTGGGCACGGTTCAAGGCCGCGGGCGATGCCCTCTACGCGGCACGGGCAGAACAGGCCGCTGCCGAGGAGGCCGACTCCGCTCCGAAGATCGAGGCACGCCAGGCGCTTCTCGAGGAGGCGAAGGCTGTCGCCGACGAATCCGACATCAAGCGTGCTCGCGCGCTTCTGACGCGGATCCAGCGTCAGTGGGACGAGATCGGCCGCATCTTCCCTCGGGAGAAGGAGCGGGCCCTCGACGACAAGCTCCGGGCGATCGAACAGGCGCTGAAGGGCCGCGAAGACGTCGACTGGAAGCGGAACAACCCCGAGACCAAGGCACGCGCGAACGACATGAGCTCGCAGCTTCTCGAGGCGATCGAGAAGCTCGAGGCCGAGGTCGCCGCGGCCGAGAAGGCCGGAGACAAGAAGGCCGCGAAGGCCGCCGCTGACGCGCTCGAAGCCCGTCGCGCCTGGCTGAGTGCCCTCGGCGGCTGATCACTTCTCCACAGGTCTCCGCGACCATCGAGCACGCGGGGTGCGCTGCGCCAGACTGGCGTGGTGCACCCCGCGTTCCTCTATCTGCCCGGCGAGCGATTGAGCCAGAGCGAACTCAGCGCCGCGCGCATCGACGGCCACGTGGTCGAGATGGGCGACGCATACGTCCCCGCCGACCTGGTGGAGGCACCGGACGTCCGAGCGAGCAGCATCGCCGCACTGATCCGTCCCGGCACCGCGGCGTCGCACCAGACGGCGGCATGGGTCCACGGTGCAGGTGATGCCCCACCAGCGGTGCATCACGTCAAGCGCAGCATCGACCGCAGGATACGCCTCGGCACCAGCTCTCGACTCGTCTTCCACGACACGGTGCTCCCCGCGGCAGACATCGCCACGGTCGGCGGCATCGCGGTGTCCCGACCCGTACGGACGATGCTCGACCTCGCCACGACGCTGCATCGAGATCCTCGGGTCCTGGTGTGGATGCACCGCCTTGCGATCGTCTTCCCCGATGTCGCGGATGCCGCAGCGGACGCGCTCCACGAGTTGAGGCGCGTGCCGGGAAGTCGAGCCGGGCTGTCGGCGTTGCGGCGGGTCTCGGTCAGGAGGAGGTGACGCGGTAGACGTCGTACACGGCGTCGATTCTCCGCACCGCGTTGAGCACACGGTCCAGATGCACGGCATCGCCCATCTCGAACACGAACCGGCTCAACGCCAATCGCTCATCGGTCGTCGAGACCGTCGCCGAGAGGATGTTGACGTGGTGTTCGCTGAGTACACGCGTGACATCCGAGAGCAGGCCGGAGCGGTCCAGCGCTTCGACCTGGATCTGCACACGGAACACGCTCTTCGTGGTCGGCGCCCACGAGACGTCGACAAAGCGGTCCTGCTCCGAGCTGAGGGCCTTCACGTTGACGCAGTCCGCCCGATGGACGGAGACACCGCTGCCGCGCGTCACGAACCCGACGATCTGATCACCGGGAACAGGAGTGCAGCACTTCGCGAGCTTGACGAGGATGTCGTTGGCACCGCGCACCAGCACACCCGAATCCCCGGAACGGGGCTCGCGGGTCTGCACGCTGCCGGGAAGGTCGATCGCCCCCGTCGTGGGATCGTTCGCCGCCACGAGTGCGGTGACCTTCTCCAACACCGACTGGGTCGAGACATGTCCTTCGCCGACGGCGGCGTAGAGCGCCGAGACGTCTTCGTAGTGCAGGCCCCTGGCCACCTCGGCGAACGAGTCCTGGCTCATCAGGCGCTGCAGCGGCAGGTTCTGGCGACGCATCGCGCGGGCGATCGCCTCCTTGCCCTGCTCGATCGCCTCCTCCCGCCGTTCCTTCGTGAACCATCCGCGGATCTTGTTGCGGGCGCGCGTGCTGGCGACGAAACCGAGCCAGTCCTGGCTGGGACCGGCGTCCGGGTTCTTCGAGGTGAACACCTCGACCACGTCACCGCTCTTGAGTTCCGACTCGAGCGGCACGAGGCGGCCGTTCACCTTGGCCCCCATCGTGCGGTGGCCGATCTCGGTGTGCACGGCGTAGGCGAAGTCCACCGGCGTGGCGCCGGAGGGGAGGCCGATCACCCGACCCTTCGGAGTGAAGACGTAGACCTCTTTCGCGCCGATCTCGAAACGGAGGGAGTCGAGGAACTCACCGGGGTCGGCGGTCTCCGCCTGCCAGTCGGAGATGTGCGCGAGCCACGCCATGTCGGTGTCGGAGGCACGCACCTCCGTCTTGCCCCCGCCGTTCATGCGCTCCTTGTACATCCAGTGCGCTGCGACGCCGTACTCGGCCTGGTGGTGCATCTCGTGCGTGCGGATCTGGATCTCGACCGTGCGCCCGGCGGGGCCGATCACCGTGGTGTGCAGCGACTGGTAGAGGTTGAACTTCGGCGTGGCGATGTAGTCCTTGAAACGACCAGGCAGCGGCGTCCACCGTGCATGGATGGCACCCAGCACGGCGTAGCAGTCGCGCACGGAGGCGACGAGCACCCGGATGCCGATCAGGTCGTAGATGTCGTCGAACTCGCGGCCGCGGATGACCATCTTCTGGTAGACCGAGTAGAGCTGCTTCGGGCGGCCGACCACCTTGCCGCGGATGCGGAGATCGCGCAGGTCTTCGTCGATCTCCTCGACCACCTGGTTCAGGTACTTCTCGCGCTGGGGAGTGCGCTGCGCGATGAGGCTGTGGATCTCGTTGTAGATCTTCGGATGGAGCACCGCGAAGGAGAGGTCCTCGAGCTCCGACTTGATCGCCTGGATTCCGAGGCGATTCGCCAGTGGGGCGTAGATCTCGAGGGTCTCCTTGGCCTTCTTCGACGCCTTCTCAGGCGGGACGAAGCCCCATGTCCTCGCGTTGTGCAGCCTGTCGGCGAGCTTGATGAGCAGCACCCGGATGTCTTTCGACATCGCGACGATCATCTTGCGCACGGTCTCGGCCTGAGCGCTCTCGCCGTACTTGACCTTGTCGAGCTTGGTCACGCCGTCGACGAGCATCGCGACCTCGTCGCCGAACTCCGCCGTGAGATCGGTGAGGGCGTACCCCGTGTCTTCGACCGTGTCGTGCAACAGCGCCGCGGCGATCGCCCGTGGACCGAGACCGAGCTCCGCGAGGATCTGAGCGACCGCGAGCGGGTGCGTGATGTACGGCTCGCCGCTCTGGCGCTTCTGGCCCTCGTGCTTCTCTTTCGCGACCGCGTACGCGCGCTCGATCACGGAGAAGTCGCCCTTGGGGTGGTTGACGCGGACCGTGCGGATCAGGTTGTCGAGGTCGTTGATCCTCGACGCGCGGGAGAAGATGCGGGGAACCAGTCGTCGCAGACTCGAACCCTGCGATGACGTCTGCGGTTCCGCCATCAACTCACCTCCCGATCAGTTCATCCTACGCGTGTGGAGCAGGGCTCGGCCCCGCCCTGGGCGTCGTTCAGGCGTCGACGGACGCGCGACTGCGAGCCTCGCGGATGCGCGCGTCCCGCTCCTTCAGCTGTGGCTCGTTCTCGCGGAACAGCGAGTACAGCGGAGCCGCGACGAACAGCGTGGAGTAGGTAGCCACCAGGATGCCGACGAAGATCGAGAGCGAGATATCGGTGAGCGACTCCGCCCCGAGCCAGAAGGCGCCGATGAAGAGCACCGCACCGACCGGAAGAGCCGCGACGACCGACGTGTTGATGGAACGCACGAGCGTCTGGTTGACCGCGAGGTTCACGGATTCGCCGAAGAGGCGCGCGGATTTCTCCCCGTCCTCCGTCGTGTTCTCTCGGATCTTGTCGAACACCACGGTGGTGTCGTACAGCGAGTACGCGAGGATGGTCAGGAAGCCGATCACCGCCGCGGGCGAGATCTCGAAGCCGGCCAGCGCGTAGACGCCGACGGTGATCACCAGGACGTCGAGGAGTCCGATGATCGCGGCGGCCGACATCTTCCACGTGCGGAAGTAGATCGCGAGGATGAGGAACGTGAGGGCCAGGAAGATCGCGAGGCCCCACAGCGACTGCTTGGTGACGTTCTCGCCCCAGGCCGGTCCGATGAAGGACGATGTGACGTCACCCGGCTCGACGCCATAGGCATCGGCGAGTGCGTCTGCGACCTGCTGCGTCTCGGCCGCACTCATCTGATCCGTCTGGACGCGGATGTCCGTGTCGTTGACGACGACGACCTTGGTGGCGGCGCCGGGGACGACGGACTGCACGGCTTCGGTCGCCGTGTCCTGGTCGACGCTGTCCGGCGCCTGCACGGTGAACTGCGACCCGCCGGTGAACTCGATGGAGAACTGCACGGGGCGGAACAGGGGCACGAGAGCGGACCCGACGACCAGGACGATCGCGATGATGAACCACAGACGGCGCCTGCCCACGAACGGGAAGGAGGTCTTCCCCGAGTACAGGTTGTTGCCGAATTCATTCATGGAAGGCATCAGGCGTCTCCCTCGCTTCCGGCATTGTTCGGTTTGTCGCCCGCGAGCGCTTCGGCGCGCTTGCGTTCCGCGATGGTCTGCCTGCGGTCGGCCTCACCGCGGGATCGTGCGTTCCGCGCTCCGCGCCCTGCGGAGGCCGTGGCCACCTCACGGAACTGAGAGCGGCTGCGGTAGACGGCGCCGAGCGCTTCGGGATCGAGTCCGGAGAGCTTGTGCCCCCCGCCGAAGAACCGGGTGCGCGCGAGCAGCTGCATCACCGGGTGCGTGAAGATCACGAAGATGAAGACGTCGATGAGCGTCGTGAGACCGAGCGTGAACGCGAAGCCCTTCACCGTGGCGTCGGCGAGGATGTACAGCACCAGCGCCGCGAGGATGTTGATGGACTTCGAGATGTAGATGGTCCGCTTCGCGCGGCCCCAGCCGTCTTCCACGGCCGCGGTGATCGACTTGCCGTCGCGGAGTTCGTCTCGTATTCGTTCGAAGTAGACGATGAACGAGTCCGCGGTGAACCCGATCGAAACGATCAGACCCGCGACACCGGCGAGCGAGAGGCGGAAGCCGATACGCCACGCCAGGATGCAGATGATGATGTACGTCAGCACGGCCATCACGGCGATCGACGCGATGATCACCGAGCCCAGCGCGCGGTACACGATGAGGGAGTAGATCGCGACCAGCGCGAGACCGATGAGTCCGGCGATCAAGCCGATCTGGAGCTGCTGGGTCCCGAGCGTGGCGGAGATGGTGTCGGAGCTCTGCACGGTGAAGCTGAGCGGCAGAGCACCGAACTTCAACTGGTCGGCAAGGGTGGTCGCCGTCTCCTGCGTGAAGCTCCCCGAGATGCTGGGGCGGCCGTCCAGGATCACGCCGTTCATACGCGGTGCGCTGATCACGTCGCCGTCGAGAACGAACGCGAACTGGTCGCGGGGCGACAGGCCGTCGATGCGGTTCTGGTTCAGGCGTGTGCTGACCTTGCCGAAGGCGTCTCCGCCCTCGCCGTTCATGGTCAGCTGCACGATCCAGGCGCCGGACTTCTGGTCACGACCGGCGGAGGCATCGGTGATCGCGGTGCCGTCGAGCTCCGTGGGCCCGAGCAGGAACTTCTGCGCGTCGTCCGGCGAACAGGCGACGACCGGCTGATCCTTCGGCTCGCGCGACGGGTCGTTGTCGGGGTTCGCACAGTCGTAGGCCTGAAACTCCGCCGCGAGCTTCTCCGTCACCCAGGACAGGTCGCTCGCGTCGGTCGGCTCGGCCGTCGGCGTGGCGTTGAGAGTCGGATCCGGAGTCGGGAACGGAGTGGAGTTCCCGTCCTCGCCCACGAACTCGGTGCCGGCGGCGTCCGTGTAGAGAACCGGCCGCAGTTCGAGCTGTGCGCTGGCCTGGATGCGCTCACGCGTCTGCGCGTCCGCCTCGCCGGGGATCTGGACGACGATGTTCTGTCCGCCCTCGGTCGTGATGTCGGCTTCCGCCACACCCGACGCATCCACGCGCTGGCGGATGATCGCCGCGGCCTGGTCGAGCTGCTCCTGCGTAGGAGCCGTTCCGTCCTCCGTCTCGGCGCTCAGGACGATCTGCGTGCCACCCTGGAGGTCGAGCGCGAGCTCGGGGGTCCAGGAGCTCGCCGGCGCGCCCTCGCTGTCGGTGAAGACGAATACGCCGAGGGAGTTGATGCCGAAGAGCACGCCCGTCACGAGGAGCAGGCCGAGAAGGACCCGCCAGGCGTGACGGACGGGAGAGGATGAAGCCACGTGTGTTCAGCTTTCTGGAAGGACGGAGATCCGAAGAGGCCGCGTCGGCCGCGAGGTCACTTGTCGTCGGCGTCGCGCTCGAGCCGGGCGCGCGTCTCCTCCGGGGTCTCGACGGCCGGAGCGACCGACTCGTCGAGCGCGGGCTCGTCGGTGGCGTCGACCGGCGCCTCGACGACCGCGTCCTTGGGCTCGACGACGCGCAGGATGGCCTGGCTGTGCACGTCGATGATCGTGCCCGGAGCGATCTCGACCAGGGCAGGCGTGTCGAGGTCCTCGGGGTCGTAGGAGACGATCGTCCCGTAGATGCCGCCCTGGAGGAGCACCTTGGCGCCGGGCACCGTCTTGGTCGCCTTCTCCTCCTGCTCAGCCTTCATCTGCTTCGTGCGCTTGCGCGTGTTGAAGATCATGAAGACGAGGAGGACGGCGAGAAGTCCGAAGAGCAGGAATTCCATGGGCATGAGGTAGCGCCTTTCTCAGGTGCACGCTCCAGCCTTTGGGCGCGCGAAGATAACCGGGAAGTCTTCAGCGATTATAGGTCATCCAACTTAAGCATCCCGTCCGGATGCGGAATACCGAGATGGGCGTACGCCTCGGGCATCGCCACACGCCCACGCGGAGTGCGCCCGAGGAAGCCGATGCGCACGAGATACGGTTCCACCACGCTTTCCACGGTCTCCGCCTCTTCGCCGACGGCGACAGCGAGCGTGCTCAAGCCCACGGGGCCGCCCCGGAATCGACGGACGAGCGCATCCAGGACCGCACGGTCCAGCCGATCGAGACCGATGGCGTCGACGTCGTACAGCTCGAGTGCCGCACGGACGTCGTGGATGTCCGCTGCTCCCCCGCCGTGCACCAGCGCGTAGTCACGCACCCGGCGGAGCAGACGGTTGGCGATCCGGGGTGTCCCCGTGAGCGTCGCGCGATCTCGGAGAGCGAGTCGGTCGGCAGATCGACACCGAGCACGGCGGCGGAACGGGCGATGACCTGCTCGAGTTCCGACTCCTCGTAGAACTCGAGGTGTCCGGTGAAGCCGAACCGGTCGCGAAGGGGGTTCGGCAGCAGGCCGGAGCGCGTCGTCGCACCCACCAGGGTGAAGGGCGAGAGTTCGAGCGGGATGCTCGTGGCGCCCGCACCCTTGCCGACCATGATGTCGATCCGGTAATCCTCCATCGCCAGATAGAGCATCTCCTCGGCGGAGCGGGCCATGCGATGGATCTCGTCGATGAAGAGGACCTCACCGGGCACAAGGCTCGACAACAGCGCGGCGAGGTCGCCCGCATGCTGGATCGCGGGCCCGCTCGACAGCCGCAGCGGCCGCTCGCTCTCGTGGGCCACGATCATCGCGAGAGTCGTCTTCCCGAGCCCCGGAGGACCGGCGAGCAGGATGTGGTCGGCGGGCCGGCTCTGGATGCGCGCAGCATCCAACAGCAGCTGCAGTTGGCCGCGCACCTTCTGCTGACCGACGAAGTCACCGAGGCTCGTCGGCCGCAGCGCGCCCTCGATCGCGAGCTCGGTCTCGTCGGAGGGCTCGGTGGCGTCGAGCGGATCAGACACGTGCCTGACCCCCTGTGCCGGTCCGAGCAGGGCGAGAGTGCGTCGGAGGAGCGATGCCACCGAGGCACGCTCGGACTCCGTCGCATCGGCAGCGGTCTGGACGGCGGCCTCGGTGGCCACCTTCTCCGACCAGCCCAGACCGATCAGGGCCGCCGCCACCTGGGTCACGACGTCCGTCCCGCCCGAAGCGGCGGGTTTCGGAGCGGCGGCGAGGGCCTGCACCTTTCCCGCGAGCTGCACGACGATGAGCTTGGCGGTCTTCGGCCCGATGCCGGACACTCGTCGGAACGGAGCGTCGTCCTCCGCCGTCACGGCTTCGGCGATCTGCTCCGCGGTGAGGTGTGAGAGCACGCCGAGAGCAGACTTGGGCCCCACTCCGGTGACGCTGATCAGCAGACCGAAGATCTCCAGTTCACCCCGATCGGCGAAGCCGAACAGCGAGAGAGCGTCTTCGCGGACGATGAGGCTCGTGTGAAGGAGCATCTTCTCCCCCACGGCCGCCGTGTGCGCGACATCGGCAGGGACCGCGACGGAGAATCCGACTCCACCCACATCGATGACGACCTGATCGGCTGTCGCATGCAGGACGACACCGTGCAGTGAGGAGATCATCGTGCCAGCCTACGGCGTCGCTCGTAGATATGTTCGAGCGACACGCTTCTCGGCATCCGCCCACGCGCGCTGCGCGGGAGTCAGCCCCCTGCCCCGCCGCTGCCGGCCCTCCGCGACGCCACGCGTGACACAGAGCGATGGCGAGAGCATCGGCGGCGTCTGCCGGCTGCGGCAGGGCGTCGAGCCGCAGGATCCGCGCGATCATCGTCTGCACCTGTCGCTTGTCGGCCGCGCCGTAGCCGGTCACCGCCGCCTTCACCTCGCTCGGCGTATGGGTGGCCGCGGGGAGCCCCGACTCGGCGGCGACCAGCAGCGCGACACCACTCGCCTGCGCGGTGCCCATCACCGTATGGGTGTTCTGCTGGGCGAACACCCGTTCCACCGCGACGGCATCGGGGCGGTGTTCGGCGATCACGGCGCGTATGCCAGCCGCCACGATGGCGAGACGATCGCCGGGCTCGGCATCCGGCGACGAGCGGATCACTCCGACGTGCACCAGGGTGCCGCGACGCGAGCGATCGACATCGACCACGCCGACCCCGCACCGCGTGAGGCCCGGGTCGATGCCGAGCACGCGCAGAGAGGAGGTCATCCCCTCAGGCTAGGCCGCAGCGCCGACAGGGGCCGTCCGGCGCGCCTACGCGTCGTCGTTCTCCAACTCCGCCTGCACCTCTGCGGTGAGGTCGAAGTTGGTGAACACGTTCTGCACGTCCTCGCTGTCTTCGAGCGCGTCGATGAGCCGGAAGATCTTACGTGCGGTGTCGGCGTCGATCTCGACCTTGAGGTTGGGGACGAACTCGACGTCCGCCGACTCGTAGTCGATGCCTGCTTCCTGCAGCGCCGTGCGGACGGCGACCAGGTCGGTCGCCTCTGTGACGATCTCGAAGCCCTCGGCGTGCGGCTCGATCTCCTCGGCGCCGGCCTCGAGCGCCGCCATCATGACGTCGTCTTCGGTCGTGCCCTCGGAGCCGACGACGATGACGCCCTTACGACTGAAGTTGTAGGCGACGCTGCCGGGGTCGGCAAGAGTGCCGCCGTTGCGGCTGAGAGCGGTACGCACCTCGGCGGCCGCACGGTTCTTGTTGTCGGTCAGACACTCGATCATGAGGGCGACCCCGTTGGGTCCGTAGCCCTCGTACATGATCGAGAGGTACTCGACGGCCTCACCGCCGATGCCCGCACCGCGCTTGACCGCGCGGTCGATGTTGTCCTTGGGGACCGAGGTCTTCTTCGCCTTCTGCACCGCATCGAACAGAGTCGGGTTGCCCGCGAGATCAGGCCCGCCGAGCTTGGCCGCGACCTCGATGTTCTTGATGAGCTTGGCCCAGGACTTCGCGCGCCTGGAGTCGATGATGGCTTTCTTGTGCTTCGTGGTCGCCCACTTGGAATGCCCGGACATAAGTCTCCGCTCGTCGTATCCGCCCCGGAGCGTGCCCAGGGCGTCGTCCATTCTATCGAATCGCCGCAGCCGCCCGAATGGCGCCGTATGAGGGCGCTCATCCCCTGGTGTCCCGACGCGTGCAGGTGTAGTCCTGAGACATGACCGGCAACTCTCCTGACGACAGAGCGCACGCACTCGAGACGGCCCATCATGCGGCCCTGCGATTCCTCGACTCCGTCGACGAGCGCCCGGTCTGGCCTCGAGCCTCTCTCGATGACATGCTCGCCGCATTCGGCGGGCCGCTCGCCGAAACGGGGATCGACCCTGCCGAGGTGATCGAGGAGATCGCGGAGAACGCCGATCCCGGACTGGTCGCCATCCCCGGCGGGCGGTTCTTCGGTTTCGTCATCGGCGGGACATACCCTGCCGCACTCGCCGCCGACTGGCTCGTCTCCGCGTGGGACCAGAACTCCGGATCATCCATGCTGGCCCCCGCGACGGTCGCCATGGAGCGCATCGCAGGGCAGTGGATGCTCGACCTCTTCGGCCTCCCTCCGACGGCCAGCGTCGGATTCGTCACGGGCGGCCAGCTCGCGAACTTCACCTGCCTCGCCGCCGCCCGGCAGGCCGTGCTCTCCCGCGCCGGATGGGACCTCGCGGAGAGCGGGATGCGCGACGCACCCCGAATGCGCTTCGTCGTGGGCTCCGACCGTCATGGATCGATCGACCGCGCGGCGCGATTCCTCGGCATCGGACGCTCTGAGCTGATCGTGGTCCCGTCCGACGACCAGGGGCGGATGCGCGCCGACGCACTCGAGCCCGCACTCGCCGACGGAGAGGGTCCGCTCATCGTGTGCCTGCAGGCGGGCGAGGTGCACACAGGGGCGTTCGACGAGTTCGACGTTCTCACCGCGATCGCGCACGCCCATGGCGCCTGGGTGCACATCGACGGGGCATTCGGGCTCTGGGCGGCGGCAGCACCCTCCTTGAGCCATCATCTGACCGAAGGGATCGCCGCCGCCGACTCCTGGGCCACCGACGCGCACAAGACGCTGAACGTCCCGTACGACTGCGGCATGGCGATCGTGCGCGACCCCGCAGACTCGATCGCCGCGTTCCGCACCGGCGGCGACTACCTGATCTACTCGGGTCTCGACCCGTGGGACGTCACCCCCGAGCTGTCACGGCGGGCTCGGGGTGTGCCTGCGTGGGCGGCTCTCCGCAGCCTCGGCAGGTCCGGCGTCGCGGCGCTGATGGATCGCCTCCATGCGAACGCGCTCCGGATGGCCGCCGGTCTCGAGACGATCGACGGAGTCGAGGTCCGCAACGAGGTCGGGTACACCCAGGTCATGTTCTCCCTCGACTCCGACGAAGGCACCCGTGCCCTCGGCGCGGCGATCCTGGACGAGGGGACCGCCGCCGTGACGGGTGCCGAGTGGCGCGGTCGTGCGGCATTGCGATGCTCGATGTCGTCATGGGCGACGACCGCCGAAGACGTCGACCGCACGGTGCACGCCATCCGGGGCCTCGTGGCGTCCGCACCGCGCAGAGCGTGATCTCGCCGGTCGGCCCGCTCGCGGAGTGCTGCTAGCGTCGAGGAACCCGTGCCCCGGGGCCGCGACGCTGCGAGCGAAGGGAACGACACCATGAACGCAGGCGCCGACCGACTCCGACCTGAGTGGTCCGCACTCCCCCTCCTCCTCCGCGCCCGCATCGTGGACGCCATCGGAGGGCGCTTCGTCAGAGATGCTCCCGCCCAGAACGGATTCAGCGCGGGTTACGCAGGGGTGGTCACCACGACCAGGGGCACGGCATTCGTCAAGGCCTGTGCGCACGACGGCCACCAGGACTCCCTCGCCTATCTCCGTGCGGAGATGCGAGTACTCGCCGTGCTGCCCTCGGAGATCGCTCCCACCGTGCTGGGCGACGTCGATGAACCGGTCGGCGCTGCACTCCTGCTCGCCGCCATCGACGGCCGTCACCCGGGGACCCCTGGGTGGTCGATGACCTTCATGCCATCGCGGAGCGCCTTCGGGTTCTCGCCTCGACCCCCGCGCCCGTCGGGATGCCCGATGCCACCGACAGCATGATCCCCGGCTTCACGCGCTGGCGCGACATCGCCGACGACGAACACCTGGCGCACGGCCTTCCCGACGGGCTGAAGGAGCGGATCGCCGAGCTGCTGCGGATCGAGCGCGGTCTCGGCGACGCCGTGAGCGGGCGGGTGATCGTCCACGGCGACGTGCGCGCAGACAACATCCTCGTGCAGGACGGGCGAGCACATCTCCTGGATTGGCCGCATGCGCTCAGGGGCGCCCCGTGGGTGGACCTCCCCTGCCTGCTGCCCAGCATCGAGGCGGCCGGGGTCCCTCGTGCGAGGACGCGTGGCGCGTCTTCGAAGAGCACGGGGCCCCGCCCGCCCCGGAGATGATCGCGATCATCTCCGGATTCGCGTCGTTCCTCTGGTACGCGCAGGCGCAGCCGGACATTCCTCAGCTCCCCGGGCTCCGGGCGTTTCAGCGCGCACAGGCGCTCCCCGCGCTGCGCTGGCTCGACGTCCTGCTGACACAGACTCAGGAACGTGCGGAGTCGAGGTAGGTCAGCACCGCCCGCACCCGGCGGTTCTCCTCGACCGGTCCGAGGCCGAGCTTGGTGAAGACGTTGCCGATGTGCTTGCTCACCGCGGCGTCCGTCAGGGTGAGCGTCGCCGCGATCTGGGTGTTCGACTGACCGTCTGCCATGAGCGCGAGCACTTCACGTTCTCGCACCGTGAGGGTGTCGAGCGGCCCCGGCCGCGAGGAGCCGAGAAGATGCCGCACCACCTCAGGGTCGATGACCGTCCCCCTGCGGCGACGCTCTCGAGCGCGGTGGCGAAGTCGCGCACCCGGTTCACCCGGTCCTTGAGCAGGTACCCGATCGCACCTTCCGGGAGTGTGAGCAGTTCGCGGGCGTAGGTGTCGGCGATGTACTGCGAGAGCACCATGATCGGCTGATGCGGGTGAAGGGCGCGGATACGGAGTGCGGCACGGAGCCCGTCGTCGCTGTTCCCCGGCGGCATGCGTACGTCGGTGATCACGAGGTCGGGCAGGTCTCCGGCGTCCGCCGCGCGGCCGAGCGCCTCGAGCAGTCCAGGCGCCGACTGCGCGGTCGCCGTGACGGTATGGCCGAGCCGCTCGAGCAGTGCGGTCAGCGCTTCGCGCAAGAGCGCGGAGTCCTCAGCGAGCAGCAATCGCATTCGGCACCGTTCCGTCCGTGAGCAGGGGCAGCATCATGTGAAGGGTCGTCGGTCCTCCGGCGGGACTCACCACCGCGAACCGCCCGCCGAGTGTCTCTGCGCGCTCGCGAAGGCCTCGTAGTCCGGTGCCGCCGTTCGCATCCGCACCTCCGTGCCCGTCGTCCGTGACGACCATCGACAGCAGACCGTGCTCCACACGCCCCTGCACGGTGACCCTCGTCGCGACGCTGTGCTTGGCGGCGTTGCTGATCGCCTCGGTCACCAGATAGTAGGCGGCGGTCTCGACCGCGACGGGAAGCCTGCCGACGTCGACCTCGAGACGCAACGCCACCGGGGCACGGTCGGCGAGCTCGTCGAGTGCGGCACGAAGCCCATGGTCCATGAGGACGACGGGATGGATGCCGCGCACCGTGTCCCGAAGCGTCCCCATCGCCTGCTCCGCCTGGCTCTGCGCGGCCTCGAGGGCCTCGCGAGCGGGCAGTGTGTCTGCACCTCGCGCTTCGAGGTCGTCGAGCTCGAGGCTCACCAGGCCGAGCCGCGCGGCGAGCGTGACGAGTTCCTGTTGCACACCGTCGTGCAGATCGCGCTCGATGCGCCGCCGTTCGGTCTCGAACGCCTCGACGAGCGTCACGCGCGACTGGATCAGACGTTCCATGTTGCGGACGAGCTCGTGCTGCCGCGGGCTGCAGAGCCCGCGCAGGAGCGACGCCTGCCCGGCGGCGAGCACGGCGTTGACGTAGGCGATCGCGCAGACGGCGATCAGCCCGATCGGGACGACCGGCCACCAGGTGTCGGGAGCGACGAGCACCCATGCGTCGCCGAAGAGGTTGATGCGCGTGGGGCCGCGGGCACCGGAGACGGCGATGTAGACCAGGAGCACCGCCCCGAGACCTTCGAAGAACAAGACAGCCAGCACGACCCAGCCGATGAGCAGGTCGACGAGCACAGCCGCCGCCTCGCGCCACGTCGCGCCTTCACTCATCCGCACCGCCAGCCAGATGTGTCGCTGCTCCCGGGCCAGCGGCACGTGCCCCGACGCCTGGGCGGGAAAGCCGAGCCAGCGGGTGCGACGACGCTCGATCGCGCCGATGACGATTCCCCACAGCGGCACCAGCAGCACCGACACGATCAGGACGGGCAGGAGCAGCACCCCGATCAGGGCACTGGCCACGAGGTAGAGGAGCACGCGCCACGGCCAGCGTCCGACCAGGAAACGCCACGGCGCACGCATCATCGCATGCCATACGGTCTCGTCCCCCATGCCTCCACCCTAGGGAGCGGACGCTTCTGCGGCGCTCATCTCCCACGAAGAGTAGACCCAGCTCTACCAGGATCCTCGTCCCCACTCCCTCGCGCGGATCGCGGGGATCCCCTGGAATGAGCAGGTGACCGAGCCACTGATCCATGCCGCGAACCTGCACAAGACCTTCCCCGGCGCCGGAAGGAGGCAGCCACGGGTGCCCGTGCTGCGCGGCATCTCCCTGGACGTTCATCCCGGCGAGATGATCGGCATCGTCGGACCCAGCGGATCCGGCAAATCCACCCTGCTCTCGTGCCTGTCCGGTCTCGAGTCCTACGATTCCGGTACCATCCACGTCGCCGGTCAGGACCTCGCGGCGCTGCGTCGCGGCGCATCGGCTGCCCTGCGCCGTCGCCACATCGGCTTCGTGTTCCAGTCTTTCAACCTGATCCCGTCGCTGAGCGCACGGGAGAACGTCGCCCTGCCCGCTCGGCTCGCCCGACGCAAGGTGCAGCGCGCGGACGTCGACCGCGCCCTGAGCGATGTCGGATTGGCGGACAGAGGCGGCCATCGACCAGGACAGCTCTCCGGAGGACAGCAGCAGCGGGTCGCCATCGCGCGCGTGCTCGCCCTCCGTCCGGACATCGTCTTCGCCGACGAGCCCACCGGGTCGCTCGACACCGCCACGGGCGCAGACGTGCTCCGACTCCTGCGCGCCTCGTCCGGGCACGGGCGTTCGGTCGTGATGGTGACGCATGACCTCGAGGCCGCCGCGCTCGCCGATCGCGTTCTCGTGCTCCGCGACGGGACCATCCATGACGAGCTGCGACACCCGACACCGGAACAGGTCTTCGAATCCGTGAGCAGGGCAGGGGCCGGCGCATGATCCGCCTCGTCGTGAGCGATCTGGTCCGGCAGTCACGAGTGTGGCTCGGTGTCCTCTTCGTCATCATCGCCACCGGGTTCGTCGGGGCGATCACGGCGGCCCTCCTGGAGACCGGGAGCGTCCACGGGGGCGCCGTGCAGGAGGGACTCTCGAGCACCGCGTCCGCCGTCATCATGTTCACCGTCATCACGGCTCTCGTCGTGCTCGGATCTGCAGCGAACCTCACGATCTCACTCCAGCTCCGCACCTACGTGCTGTGGCAGCTCGTGGGGGTGAGACCGGCTCTCGTCGGCGTCGTCGTCCTCGCCCAGCTCGGCATCGTCGGACTCGTCGGCGCGTTCGTCGGATGCCTCCTCGCCCTCCCCGTCTTCCCGTCGCTGTTCGTCTGGGTGTTCCGTGAGTGGCCGGACATGCAGGGGATCAGCGTGCATCTCGGCGGCGTGAGCATCCTCATCGTCACCGTCGCCATCGGCGTCGTCGTGCTCCTCGGCGGACTCCGCAGCGCGCGGCGCGCAGCCCGCACACCGCCGATCGAAGCGCTGCGTGATGCGGAGCCGCCGCGCATGCGCATGGGCTGGCTCCGGATCGTTCTCACCGTCGCGACGGTGGGCGCAGTGGTCGCTCTCGTGTTGAATCTCGACGGCGGCGCATCGATGTCGACGTTCTCCGGGCAAGCTGTGCTGCTGACACCGCTGATCGCTGCTGTCTTCGCGGCCGCGGGACCTCTCCTGTTCCCGCTCGTCCTGCGCGCATGGACCGCGGCGATACCCGCGCGTGCGTCTGCCACATGGCTGCTGGCCAGGAACTCGGCGCGCTATCGACTCAGCCGCTCCAACGCTGCGATCGGTCCCCTCATGGTGGCGATCGCCCTCGCCGGGGTCTCTACACGACCGCGCAGACGACGGCCGCAGCGCAGGCCGCGCGCACCGGAAGCGATGCCGGGTTCTCCCTCGCCCCCGAGGGGTCGTGATCCTGCTCGGCGGCCCGCTGCTCCTGTCCGGTGTCGCCGCGGCCGCCACGGTCTTCATGTCGAGTCATGCCCGAGGACGCGAGTTCGCGCTGATCCAGGCGGTCGGCTCCACGCCGCCGACCATCCTCCTCGTCGCCGTCTGGGAGGCCGTGGCCTACGCCGTGACAGCGGTCATCCTGGGCGCCGCGGCCACCGGCATCGGCGGGTTCCTCATCGCCGATGCGCTCGACCTGCCCGGCGCCGCCGTCTCGTTCCCCGCCATGGGCCTGATCTCCGGCGGCGGACTGCTCCTGCTTCTCGCCGCCACCGTGTTCCCCACTGCCGCGGCGCTTCGCACCGAGGTGCCGCGCGCGCTCGCGGTCGAGTGATGCCACCGGAGCGGCTCGCCGGGAACGGCGCGGCAGACCGAGGGCCTACCCCTCCCGTGCCGCCCGGAACACCCGGGCACTGTCGAGGAAGCGCTCATGGAAGCGGGTCTCGCCGTCGACTTCGGGGTGGAAGCTCGTGCCGAGGAGGGCCCCCTGCTCGACGGCGACGACGGTTCCGTCCGCCAGCGAGGCGAGGACGTGCACGCCTGCACCGACACGGTCGACGACGGGGCACGGATGAACGTCGCATGCACGGTCGGCGCGCCCAGGGCGGGGACGTCCAGCTCCGTCTCGAACGACTCGTTCTGACGCCCGAAGGCATTGCGGCGCACGTCGATGTCCATCCCGCCGAAGGACTCCTGTCCGTCGATGCCGTCCAGCACGGCGTCGGCGAGCAGGATCATCCCCGCACATGTCCCGTAGACGGGCAGGCCGGCGCCGATCGCGTCGCGGATGGGGCGCTGCATCCCGAAGACGCGGGAGAGCTTGTCGATCACGCTCGACTCGCCGCCGGGGATCACGAGCCCGTCGAGCGTCGACAGCTCCTCGGGGCGGCGCACCAGGGCGACATCGGCGCCGAGTCCGGACAGCAGGGCGGCGTGTTCGCGCACGTCGCCCTGCAGCGCGAGCACTCCGACGCGAGGACTACCAGCCACGCTCGGCGAGCCGGTGCGGAGCGGGGAGGTCGGAGACGTTGATGCCGACCATCGCCTCGCCGAGTCCGCGTGAGACCTCGGCGATGACCTTTGCGTCGTCGTAGAACGTGGTCGCCTTGACGATCGCCTTCGCGCGCTCGGCAGGGTTCCCCGACTTGAAGATGCCCGAACCGACGAACACGCCATCGGCGCCGAGCTGCATCATCATCGCCGCATCCGCGGGAGTGGCGACACCGCCCGCCACGAACAGCACGACGGGGAGCTTCCCGGTCTCCGCGATCTCTGCCACGAGCTCGTACGGCGCCCGCAGCTCCTTGGCCGCGACGAAGAGCTCGTCCTTGGGGAGAGCGGTGAGAGCCGCGATCTCACCGCGGATCTTGCGGATGTGCTTCATCGCCTCCGACACGTCGCCGGTGCCGGCCTCTCCCTTCGACCGGATCATCGCTGCGCCTTCGTTGATGCGCCGGAGAGCCTCGCCGAGGTTGGTGGCTCCGCACACGAACGGCACCGTGAAACCGTACTTGTCGATGTGGTTCACGTAGTCCGCTGGGGAGAGCACCTCGGACTCGTCGATGTAGTCGACGCCGAGCTCCTGCAGCACCTGCGCCTCGACGAAGTGCCCGATACGCGCCTTCGCCATCACGGGAATCGACACCGCGTCGATGATGCTGTCGATCATGTCGGGGTCGCTCATCCGCGAGACCCCTCCCTGCGCGCGGATGTCGGCGGGGACACGCTCGAGCGCCATCACGGCGACGGCGCCGGCGTCTTCGGCGATCTTCGCCTGCTCCGCGGTGACGACGTCCATGATGACGCCACCCTTGAGCATCTCGGCGAGGCCGCGCTTGACGCGCGAGGATCCGGTGGTGGTCTCGGTCATGTGGAGCTCCTATCGGGATGATCCGAAAACAGGTTTGATCTAGGTCAAACATAACACTGTCGGCGACGACCTAGAATCGTCGAGGAGGACCATGAGCGACCAGATCAGCGGAACCTCGGCGTCGGATATCGCCGACAGCGTGCGTGCGCTGCACGACCGCGGCATCCTTCGCGCAGGGAGCGTTCTGCCTCCGGTGCGGGAACTCGCCGCCACGCTCGGCGTGAACCGCAACACCGCGGTCGCGGCGTACCGGCAGCTCGCCCAAGCGGGGCTCGTGGTCTCCCGCGGACGCGCGGGAACGGTCATCGCCGGCCTCGGATCCGTCGCCCAGGAAGGGTACGCGCCCGATACGGTGCTGCGGGACATCGGCACCGGCAACCCCGATCCACGTCTGATCCCCGATCCGGCGCCTGCGCTCATGACGATCGCCTCCCGCCCTGTCCTCTACGGCGAACCCGTGATCGATCGAGGGCTCGAGGAGTGGGCGCGGGAGTGGATGTCGGTCGACCTGGACGACGACGACTTCCGCATCACGGTCACCAGTGGCGCGGTCGATGCGGTGGAGCGCCTTCTCGCACAGGCGCTGATGCGCGACGACGCGGTCGCGCTCGAAGACCCGTGCTTCCTCGCGAGCATCCACACCGTCCGCCTGGGCGGGTACCGCGCAGTCCCTGTTCCGGTCGATGCCGAGGGGATGACGGTGGAGGGACTGCGGGCGGCGCTGGACGCCGGTGTCCGCGCGATCATCTGCACGCCCCGCGCGCAGAATCCCACAGGGGCGAGCCTCACGCCCGCCCGTGCGGCGCAGCTCCGCGCGCTCCTGGTCGATCACCCCTACGTGCTCATCATCGAGGACGACCATTTCTCGGTGCTGTCACAGCGACCCTACGAGTCGCTCATCGGCCCCGAACACCGGCGGTACGCGCTCGTGCGCTCGGTGTCGAAGTTCCTCGGACCCGACATGTGCCTTGCGATCGCCGCGACGGATGCGGAGACCGCCGGCCGGCTGGCGATGCGCCTCAGCCCCGGCACCACGTGGGTGAGCCATCTGCTGCAGCGGCTCGCCCTCACCCAGCTGACCGACGACTCCGTCATGGCGCAGGTCGCCGCGGCAGCGAGCCACTACGCCGCGCGGAACACCGCCTTCGCAGAACGGCTGCGGACGGCAGGCATCGACGCCACGGTCTCCGACGGCCTGAGCCTCTGGGTCCGGCTCCCGCAACCGGCACGCATCGTCGCCGAGCGGCTGATGCGGCGCGGATGGCTCGCCAGGACCGGAGACGACTTCGCGCTGGACGAGTGCGGAACCCTCGCACCACCTGCGCCTCACCGTGCACGATCTGTCCGACGACGATGCCGGGACCCTGGTCGCCGACCTCGTCGCCGCCGGACGATGACCACCTGCCGCGGACGCCTGTCCGCCTGAACGAAAGAGTCGGAGAATGAAGATCCTCTCCATCCAGTCCGCCGTCGCCCACGGCCACGTCGGCAACTCGGCTGCCGTCTTCCCGCTGCAGCGCATCGGTGTGGAAGTGCTCCCGGTCTACACCGTGAACTTCTCCAATCACACCGGCTACGGCGCCTGGCGAGGACCGATGATCGCTCCCGACGATGTGCGCGAGGTCATCACCGGCATCGAGGAGCGCGGCGTCTTCGGCGAGATCGATGCCGTGCTCAGCGGCTATCAGGGCGGCGAGGGCATCGGCGACGTGATCATCGATGCCGTCGCCAGGGTGAAGACCGCCAATCCGAACGCCGTCTACGCCTGCGACCCGGTGATGGGCAATGCCAAGTCCGGCTGTTTCGTGGCCCCGGCGATTCCGGTCCTGCTGCGCGAACGCGTCGTCCCCGTCGCCGACATCATCACGCCGAACCAGTTCGAGCTCGGCTTCCTCACAGACACAGAGCCCGACACGCTGGAGAGCACCCTCGCGTCGGTCGATCTGGCTCACGCGATGGGTCCGCGCACCGTGCTCGTGACCAGCGTCGAACGCCCTGACCGCGAAGAGGGCACCATCGAGATGCTGGCTGCCGACGACACGGGCGCCTGGCTCGTACAGACTCCGCACCTGCCGATGAAGGCGAACGGGTCGGGCGATGTCACCGCCGCGCTGTTCACCGCGCACTACGTCGAGACCGGGAGCGCGAAGATCGCCCTCGAGCGCACCGCATCGAGTGTGTACGACCTGCTCGCGGCGACCCTGGAGTCCGGGCGCGGGAGCTGCAGCTCGTCGAGGCGCAGGAGTTCTACGCCCACCCGCGGATGCAGTTCACGGCCCGCCAGGTGCGCTGAATCACGCCGTCGCCGCGTCCGCCGGAGGCCAGGCCGCGGCGACGGCGTCGCGCACCTCGCCGAGGAGCTGCGGGAGCGCCTTCGTCTTGGCGATGATCGGGAAGAAGTTGGCGTCGGACGCCCACCGCGGAACCACGTGCTGGTGCAGGTGGGCGTCGACACCGGCACCGGCCACCGCGCCCTGGTTCATGCCGAGGTTGAAGCCGTCGCAGTGCGACACCTCCCGAAGCACTCGCATCGCCGTCTGCGTCAGCGCGCCGATCTCGGCGACCTCCTCGGCAGTCGCCTGGTCGTAAGTGGCGATGTGGCGGTACGGGCACACGAGCAGGTGCCCCGAGTTGTACGGGAAGAGGTTCAACAGCACATAGGCGGTCTTCCCCCGCGCCACGACGAGCCGCTCGGAGTCCGGGTACTTCGGCGCCTCACAGAAGGGGCACTCCTCGCGCAGCGGCTCGGGTCCGGCCTGGATGTACGCCATCCGATGCGGGGTCCACAGCCGCTGGAACTGGTCCGGCACGCCGGCGAGGCGCCCGGCATCCTCCAGCGGCTGCTCCCCGTCGGTCACGCCAGATCCCCCGCTGTCTGCACGAGTCCATGGCTGTCGATGACAGCACGGATGCGGGCGACGGCATCCGCGATCGGCACGCCGTTCTCCTGCGAGCCGTCGCGATAACGGAACGAGACGGTGCCCGCGTCGCGGTCCTTCTCCCCCGCGATGAGCAGCAGCGGCACCTTGCCGGTCGTGTGGGTGCGGATCTTCTTCTGCATCCGGTCGTCCGAGGTGTCGAGTTCGGCTCGCACGCCCTGCGAGCGGAGGGTGTCGATCACGTCGCCGAGGTAGTCGGCGAAGTCGTCGGCGACCGGGATGCCCACGACCTGAACGGGAGACAACCACACCGGGAAGTCGCCGGCGTAGTGCTCGAGCAAGATCGCGAAGAACCGCTCGATCGAGCCGAACAGGGCGCGGTGGATCATGATCGGGCGCTTCTTCTGCCCGTCCTTGTCCATGAACTCGAGGTCGAAGCGCTCGGGCAGGTTCGGGTCGACCTGCACGGTCGAGAGCTGCCAGGTGCGTCCGATCGCGTCGCGCGTCTTGAGGTCGATCTTCGGGCCGTAGAACGCGGCCTCGCCGGGCACCTCGGTCAGCTTGAGCCCGGAGGCCACGGCGACGCGGCGCAGCGCGTCGGTCGACGACTCCCAGAACTCGTCGGAGCCGATCCACTTCGACTTCTCGTCGTCCTTCATCGACAGCTCGAGCTCGAAGTCGGTCAGACCGAAGTCGCGCAGCATCGAGAGGATGAACTCGAGGACCTTGGCGACCTCCGCCTCGAGCTGGTCGGGTGTGACGAAGAGGTGCGAGTCGTCCTGAGTGAAGCCGCGCACGCGGGTGAGGCCGTGCAACGCACCGGAGAGCTCGTTGCGATAGACGGTGCCGTTCTCGGCGAACCGCAGCGGCAGGTCCCGGTAGCTGCGCGCACGCTCCTTGTAGATGAGGATGTGCATCGGGCAGTTCATCGGCTTCAGGTAGTAGTCCTGGCCCTGCTTGGTGATGTTTCCCTCGTCGTCGCGCTCCTCGTCCATCACGATCGGCGGGAACATCCCGTCCTTGTAGGTGACGAGGTGGTTCGAGGTGAGGAACAGGTCTTCCTTCGAGATGTGCGGCGTGTACACGTAGGTGTACCCGCCCTCGATGTGGCGCGTGCGGGCGTGCTGTTCCATCTCGCCGCGGATCACGCCGCCGCGCGGGTGCCAGACCGAGAGACCGGAACCGATCTCCTCGGGGAACGAGAACAGGTCGAGCTCCTTGCCCAGGCGCCGGTGGTCGCGCTTTGCGGCCTCCTCGAGGCGGTGCTGGTACTCGCGGAGCTCCTCCTTGGTCGGCCAGGCCGTGCCGTAGATGCGCTGCAGCTGCGGGTTCTTCTCGCTCCCGCGCCAGTATGCTGCGGCGATGCGGGTGAGGTCCCAGCCGTTGCCGATCATGCGCGTGTTGGGCAGGTGAGGTCCGCGGCAGAGGTCCTTCCAGACGACCTCGCCGTCGCGGGTGGTGTTGTCGTAGATCGTCAGCTCGCCCTCGCCGACCTCGACCGAGGCGCCCTCGGCGGCTTCCTTCCCGCCCTTGAGTCCGATGAGCTCGAGCTTGAACGGCTCGTCCGCGAGCTCGGCGCGCGCCTCATCGTCGGTCACGACACGGCGCACGAAGCGCTGCCCCTCCCGGACGATGCGCTGCATCTCCTTCGAGATGGCCTTGATGTCTTCGGGGGTGAACGGGGTGTCGACGCCGAAGTCGTAGTAGAAGCCGTCGGTGATGGGAGGTCCGATGCCGAGGTTCGCCTGGGGGTTGATGCGCTGCACCGCCTGGGCGAGCACGTGGGCCGCAGAATGACGCAGGATGTTCAGCCCGTCGGCGCTGTCGATCGTGACCGCCTCGACCTCGTCGGTGTCCGTGACGGTCGTGGCGAGATCCTTGAGATCGCCGTTGACGCGCATCGCGACGACGTTTCGGTCAGTGAACAGGGCGAAGCCGTCATTCGGCCGGGCGTTTTCAGGCACAGAAACTCTCCATCTGGTCGGTACCCAGGTTACTCGCATGAGCACCGTGTCCTGACCGCTGCCGAGGTCGCAGATGCGGCGGGCGCGCGACGGGATCGCCCTGTAGCGTGAGCGGATGAGCAGAGCAGTCGCGCGCTGGATCCTCGCCATCGCGCTCGGGGGCATCGGGGTGGCCCATTTCCTGAGCACACGAGGATTCCGGGTGGTGGTGCCCGACTGGGCATCGAGGCTGACACGTCTGGACAAGGATGCGATCGTGGTCGCCTCCGGTGCCGCAGAGGTCGCGCTCGCCGCAGGACTCCTCGCTCTGCCTCGCGAGCGCCGCCGGATCGGATGGGCGACAGCGGCCTTCTTCGTCGCGGTGTTCCCGGGAAACGTCCACCAATGGCGCACGCGGCGCTCCACCCCGGGCTCGACACCGACGGTCGGCGACTCGGGCGGCTCTTCCTGCAGCCGGTCCTCGTCGCGTGGGCGCTGTGGGCGACGTCCGATTCCGGAGCACGCATCAGGCCGACCCGTCGTTAGACCGTGCTCTTGCCTCGATCTCTTTAGCAGCTTCTCGGCGCGGGTTCGACCCCCGACGGCGGATGATGCCCCCTCGACGAGAATGGGGCGATGTCCTCGCCTTCCCTCGTCTGGTTCCGCGACGATCTGCGCCTCGCAGACAACCCCGCCCTGCGCGCCGCCATCGATCGCGACGAGCCGATCGTCGCGGTGTTCCTCCTCGACGAGGAATCGCCCGGGTTCCGGCGTCTCGGCGGCGCGGCGCGGTGGTGGCTGCATCACTCGCTGGCCTCGCTCGCCGAGCGGCTCGTCGAGCGCGGCGGCACTCTCGTCCTCCGACGCGGCCCGGCAGGCCGCGTGATCCCCGAGTTGGCGGCGCAGGTCGGTGCCGGGGCGGTGTTCTGGAACCGCCGCTACGGCGGCCCGGAGCGCGAGGTCGACGCCGCGCTCAAGGCGACGTTGCGTGCACGAGGAGTCGAGGTCGCCTCCTTCGCCGGATCCCTCCTGCACGAACCGTGGACCGTCACGACAGGCAGCGGCACGCACTACTCGGTGTTCACGCCGTTCTGGCGCGCCTGCCAGTCGCTTCCCGCACCGCGCGCCCCGCTTCCCGAACCCCGGGAGATCCGAGGAGTCGCCGCTCCACCGAAGTCCGACGCGCTCGACGCATGGGAGCTCCTCCCGACCGCTCCCGACTGGGCCTCGGGATTGCGCGAGACATGGGAACCGGGCGAACCCGCGGCCAGACGACGCCTGCAGCAGTTCCTCGAGAGCGACCTGCCCTCTTACGACCGCGCGCGGGATGAGCCGGCGGCGGGCGCGACCTCGATGCTGTCTCCGCGGCTGCGCTGGGGTGAGGTGAGTCCGCACACCGTGTGGCACGAAGCGGTCGAGGTGGATGGAGCCGGCGGTTTCCTGTCGGAGCTGGGATGGCGCGAGTTCGCCTGGCATACCCTCTACCACTCCCCCGACCTGGCGACGAAGAACCTCCGTCCGGAATTCGACGCCTTCCCGTGGCCGCCTCTCGACCCCGCACACCTCGACGCATGGCAGCACGGAGAGACGGGTGTTCCACTCGTCGACGCCGGGATGCGCGAACTCTGGCACACGGGTTATATGCACAACCGCGTCCGCATGGTCGTGGCGTCGTTCCTCGTGAAGAATCTGCTCGTCGACTGGCACCTCGGCGAAGAGTGGTTCTGGGACACGCTGGTCGACGCCGACGAAGCCAACAACCCGTTCAACTGGCAGTGGGTCGCCGGGTCAGGAGCCGACGCCGCGCCGTACTTCCGCGTGTTCAACCCTGAGCTGCAGGCGAAGAAGTTCGACCCGCAGCACCTCTACATCTCGCGTTGGGCCGCAGACGCGCCGACGGAGCCGATCGTCGACCTGGGCGAGACGCGCAAGGCGGCCCTCGCGGCGTACGAGGCCGTCAGACGCGCCCCCCGCGAACCTTCCTGAGGCATGCCTCGGCGCTGATTCGAATCATGCCGCGGCTGGGTCGAGTCAGGCAGCGATGATCTCCGGAACCTTCCAGGAGGCGAGTTCATCGAGACGCGGACGGTAGAGCCGGATCAGGAGGTTCCATCCCTCGGGGAGGGGAATGGCATTGAGGGCACCGTCGCGGTCATCTCCGAGGCGCACCGTGGTCGATCCGTCGTCATTCCTCGCGGCGAACACGGAGTTGACGTTCGTGGTGCCGGTCGGTCCTGGTTCGAAGTAGCCAGCGGCGTTGTACACGCTCACCGACCAGAACGCGTCGGCGGGCACGTCGCGGAAGGTCATGCTGTAACGCCCGACGGGGAGCTTCGGGTCGATGTTGATGTACGACGCTTCCGCATCAGGAAGGCCACCCCAACCGAGCGCCGTGCCGACAAGATGACGCACCGGGTCGACGTGTTCCTTCGCCCCGAAACATCTCGCCAGACCGCCCATCGTCTTCCCCAGGACCAGCAGGGCTTCACGAACCTGGATGTAGCTTTCGTGGTCGTACTCGGGATGTGAGAATGCCTGGACACCGCTCGCGGAGAGAATGATCTGATCCTGGATCCGATTTACCGCTTCGAGGTCGGTCGGACGTGCCGGATCGAAGAGGATCCGTGCTGCGGCGATCACGTGCGGGGTGTCGAAATCCTCCATCGTGAGGGAGTAGGTACCGGCCCGGTGGAAGACGCGATTGATGTAGTGGTCCTGGTTGATGATCATGACGGAGAGATACCGATCTCCGACCTCCGGCAGGGTGAGGGTGACAGGCCCCGCGCTGAGATCGATGATGGCGACGGAATAGAGCGTGTCGCGATTCTGCCGAATCACCGGCTGCTGGTCCAGAGGAGGGAGCGCGCGGTCATGATGGAAAACGCCCACTCCGCCGATGATCGGCAGCATCCGCTCGATCATCGTGTCGGTTTCGACCCGCGTGAAATTGTCGACATCGACGATCTGTGCACTCATCAGGGACTCCTCGCTGCTCTGTTGGCACACCCTATCGGGTGACGGTCGCCGGGAGTCGGATCACCGAGAGGGCGGATGACCCAGCGAGCGCCGAGAGCAGTGCGTCTCAGTCGTCGGCAGCGAGCCGCGAAGGTCTCTGCTGGCTTGGTGGAGGCCCCGACGATACGGGAAGTGGGGACCGGTGAGCACCATCGCGGACGGACTCCCCCAAGCACGAAAAAACCCCCGGAGAACCGGGGGTTTGTCTGTGCGCGATACTGGGATCGAAACAGTATGAGCGACACTGGGCGAAGCCGCGCCATCTCGCGGTTCCTCCGCGCTATAGTGCGGATCGGGCCGAGCCGTGTTAAGGTCACTGGGACGCACGAAGACGCACAGGCACGCAGTAGATATTGCCCGTTGTTGCCCAGGGAGGACCGCATGGCCGGCACAAGACGAAAGAGGCGCGAATCGTTCGGCGCCATCAGGCAGCGCTCTTCTGGCCGCTATCAGGCGTCTTACGTTGGCCCGGACGGTCGACGTCACAATGCACCGCAAACATTCGACGGAATCACTGACGCACGCGGGTGGCTAGCCGTTCAGCAGGCACGGATACTCGATGGCACCTGGTCCGAGTTCGAAACGGTGCGCGCAGAACAGGCAGGAAAGGGCCGCGGCGCCACATTCGCCGAGTATGGCGAAGATTGGGTTGCCACCCGCACCAATCGGAACGGTGAACACCTGCGCCCACGGACAGCAGCCGAGTACCGCCGGCTCCTTGCAGGCGCCCTATCCCCCTTCGCAGGTTCACGCCTCTCCGCGATCACCCCCGACCAGGTGCGCGCCTGGTACTCCTCGCTCATCGCGTCCGGAACGAAGACTCAGGCCGCGCGAGCGTACGAGCTGCTCAAGGCGATCCTCACCACCGCGGTTGCCGATGGCCGCATCAAGACGAACCCGTGTCAAATACGCGGCGCTGCGTCTGCGTCGACGGGGAAGAAAGTCGAGCCGCCTACGGCCTCCGAACTGCAAACCATCGTGGACGCGATCACACCAAAGTTCCGTGCCGCTGTTATCCTCGCCGCATGGGCTGGCCTGCGCTACGGCGAACTCACGGAGCTTAGGCGGCGTGACATCGAGGCCCTCGACACAGAAGAGGGACCCGGCTCGATCGTCGTCAACGTGTCGCGTGCAGTTGCCCACGTCTCCGGCCAAGGGTTCGTGATTGGGCGCACTAAATCGGAAGCTGGCGTGCGGACCATCGTCCTTCCACCACACGTCAACGAGATCGTCGAGTCCCACTTGGATGAACACGTTGGACGGTCTGCCGACAGCCTCCTGTTCCCATCCGCGGACGGCAGCGGACACCTCGCTCAGTCAGCCTTCTACAAACACTGGGACCCTGCTCGCAGAACAGCGGGAAGAGGAGACATGCCCTGGCATGCGCTGCGGCACTACGGCGCAACCAGGGCCGCACTTGCGGGCGCCACTCTCAAAGAGCTCCAGGCGCGGCTAGGGCACTCGACGGTGGCCGCCGCGATGCGCTACCAGCACACCGCAGGCAGGGATGAAGAGCTCGCGAGGCGCATGAGCGAACTCGCGTAAGTCGTGGCGGCGCCCGTCGCCATATGAAGAGCCCCCGTCGAGTTGCAGCTCGGCGAGGGCTAGGTCAAACAACTGGGAGTCGAAATGACCAACTCAAGTATCCCATCCGCAAGTACGGACGACCACCAGCAATGCACCGAGCACTCGTGGTGCGAGCTGGATCACCGCGACCCCGAGGTCGACGGCGTTCACGAGAAACGGGTCGACATAGAGGTCGGCGACGTCGAGGAACGATTTACGCTCGAGGTAAGGAACGGAGAACCTCGCCTCGACTTCGAGATCAGCCAGGGCTCAATCTGGCTCGAGCCCGGCGAGCCCACAAACACGTTGCGCAACCTGGCCGCAGTCCTTACGAAAGCTGCGGACCTGTATGACCAGTTCGCCGACGAACTTACGCCAACACTTCGGCGCCACCCAGACGTTACAAGTGCTCTCGCGGATCGAGATGTTTGATGGCCGTGCATGAGCGGTTCTACGCTCTCGAACGAGACGGGCTGTCGGCTCGAGCAATCGCAGAGATCTGCGGAGTATCCAGCCGAACAGTCGTCCGGTGGCGGCACTCAACAGGCAAGACCCACTGTCCACCGGCCTCTCCCCTGCCGCAACAGAAGCTGGCGACAGCGCTGCGGCTCCTGGAAGACGGGGCCTCTATCAGCGAGGCTGCACGATCCGTAGGCTGCTCCAACAAGACGCTCTCGAGACGTTGGCCGCATTATGCGTGGAACCAGACGCAGGCTGGACAGTTCGCGGCCATGGTCCGCCGCGTCGGGCGCGGGTGGCGAGAGGACATAGCTGATGCCTGCTAAGAGACCCCGTTCCCGCGTTGACGATCACATCGTTGCCATCATCCGGGAGGCGATGCGAGAGAAGCACATGCTTCAGAAAGACCTCGCCTCCGCCGCCGGGATGTCTCAAGCGCAAGTGAGCGTTCGGTTGAAACCAATGGGGCCATCCATCCCGATCGACCAAGTGGTCCGCATGTGCGGCGCACTCGGCTTAGACGTCCCCTCGGTCTTCAGGGAAGCGGAAGAACGCGCCAAATCCTGTCCGACGACAGGCGTGGTCGAACCTGATGAGGACGAGCAGACACGAGCGGTGGGACGAAGGATCGCCGCGTCTCTCTGGGTTGGAGCCGACGACCCGGACTTCATCGTGCTCGCCATTGACCAGAACATGTTCCGAGACGACAACCGATTCTGGACCCCTGTCCGCAAACAGCTAGCGCTCATGTGGGCTCTCCATGACCTCGCGTACACGATCGGACGCCGCTACCCGATCCGAGACCCGTTCATTCTCAAGCCGGTGTTGGAGTCCGACAAGATCATTCCGTGACCGGTCCATACACAGGTTCCATTTATACACAAGCGGAAAACTTGTGTATAACGTGTGGATAACTCACAGCGGCGCCAACTTCGGCCTCAATGAAAATGCGCGGAATTACGGGGATACAGCGACAATAAGTGCCTTGGAAGCAGGTAGACGCCGATATTCGCTTTGGACCTAGCACCAGCGAAGGTCACGGTGACCCGCTCTAATAGTTATGCGGCCTCGTGCCGTGCAGTACACGGAAGAGCTTCGCGGTACAAGCGCGCCCGCTCAACAGGTCAGAGCGTTGAGCGGGCGCTACCACGGAGACGCGCTTAGGTGTCGGAGTGGGTGGCAACAGGCTACCTGCCCCGGTTAGAACATGGAATCGAGGTAGGAATGTCGCACACCGAGTGGAGAAGCATCGCTGAGGTAGCAGGCGATATGGGGGTCAGTACCGACACCGTACGGCGCCGCATCACGGACGGGACAATCCGGGCCGTGAAGTTCGGCCCTCGACTCATCCGAATTGATATGGCTAGCGTTGAAAGGTGGACCCGCCCACTGACCCGGGACGTGGCGTGACCCTCGGTCCTGTTGAACGGCTCATCCGCTACTCATACGCCGGACATGCGGTCGCAGTGCCCCCCGCAAAGATGACAAAGATCATCCGCAAAGCGCTCCGGTCGATCGGGTTCGTCCGAACGGTCCAACTCATCGACGCGCTAAGGCGGGGAGCGATCAGTCATCAGCAGTTGCACGTGCTGACGCACACGGGTATCCCGGACCCGACGGGCGAGCTCGCGGCGCAACGGGTGGACTTCATGCGGACATTGCGGTGAGCGCCCTAATCGCGACACCGGACACACATTCTGGCAGCACTCCACCGACACGACACAGCAGAACCGACGCCCCTCATCCCGGCCGATGAGGGGCGTTGTCTGCTCCAACTGAACATCACCCCGCGAAAGGGGCTCACATGAGACGCAACACAAAGGAGACCGCGTTCCAGAGACGCATGAGGGAGTTCCACGAAGCGCGCGAGCGGATCGCGTCGAGTCGGCAGCGGGCGAAAGGGGATGACGCGTGGCAAAGACAGACGGGTTCGTCCGACTCCCCAATTGGTTGATCGATGACGCGGACCTCTCCGCGCACGAACTGATCGTGTACATCGTTCTTCTCAGGTTCCGGAACCAAAAGACCGGAAAGTGCTACCCGGGGATGTCGACGATCGCAGACTGTGCGCGCATCTCTCGCCGATCGGTCATGCGGGCCATCGAAGGCCTCGAGCAGCGCCAGATGGTCAAAGTCGAGCGTAGAAGCACGATCAAGGACAACAAGCCGAACATCTACACCGTCGCGCTCGCGAACGAAGCACCTGACCGGATCTGGGAGACGAGCGCCAGAGGACGAAGAATCCCAAAGCGAGTCACTAGTGACTCCGAGTCACTGATTGAAGCCGCAATCGATCAACCCGGTGACTCCGAGTCACCGGCCAGTGACAAAGCAGGCCCTACACCAGTGACTCGGAGTCACCCAAACAAGACCTACAAGAACCAGATCCATGAACAAGCTGTAACACCCGCCTTCGAGGAAGTCGGGTCAGACAGATTCACATTCAGCGATGCACAGCATGACGAAGCAACCGAGAAGCAGGTGGCGTACCTGAAAGACCTTGCCATCCACCTCAACTACGCGACAGGAGGAGGCATCCCTAACGACCTGCAACTACAACGGTGGCGCAACCTCACCCGCGATGAAGCAGACCAGAGAATCCGCGGATACCTCAAAGAGCTCGGCCGACCCGACGACATGTACTACCCGCAAGCCGGCGACCCAGAGTTCTTCGCGCTCACGGACGCAGGTAAAGCCTTCGCGGAATCAGCAGGCCAACCCGACTCAGTGTTCGAGTACGGATTCGGGATGAAGGAGAACAGCGCATGAATCGACCAGTGAGCATCATGCCCGCTACGTGCGTCACTTGCTGGCCGTGGGTCAGGTGGTTCCGCACCGGATCAGGCGCACGGGTCAGGCAGGAACAACACGAACCGCACTGCACCGTCTACCCGAAGATCCAACGGTCAAGCCACTGAAAGGAGGAGCACGCTACGCCCCGAAAAGAGACCGGAACCGATCGTAGGCGTCGGGGTCCATCGCGAGCTTTGCAAGCGCCTGCTGGTTCTTCAAGTTCTCCACCTGCAACGCGTTCGGCTCCTGCGTACGAGAACTGATCAGATGGGCCACGAGCTCGGTCAACGGCTCACCAATCGCGCGCCGGAAGTTGAAGCCGAGCAGCTGGAGAATGTTGACCGTTTCGACAGACAACAACGGTTTCAGACCATTGATGCTCGCCCGGAAGCTCGCTCCCTCTGCGCCGCCCATCGAGTCAGCGAACTCTTCGAGAAGCGGCACCACAGTGTTTGCGATGTACTGCACGTCGCCGCTGTTGAGCCGCTGAGCCACGAGTTCCGACTGATAAGCCTGCGCGATACGAGTGATCTCGTTCTTGTCAGAAACGAGCTCCGAGACGAGCTGCTCAAGGCCCGCGATCGTGTCGTCCTTCTTCCCCGACGCGAGCAAGCCACGCACGCGATCCGTCACCAGCGATGCGCCATTACGGGCCGCAGCCTCAGCCAGTCGCGAACCCAACTCAATGATCTGCGGATCGATGTCCATGAAAGGAGTAAACCATGACCATTCGAACCGCAGTCCTCTGCGACACATGCGACAACGTCTACGTCCCAGACGGACGACAACCACACGGAGGACTCAGCAGGCAAGCACACGCCGCCGGCTGGACCTCCATCAATACCAACGGGCACTGGACCAACACCTGCCCCGACCACACCAACTAAAGGAGAACCACATGGCCCTCACCACACTCGAGAACCGGATCGACGCCATCCGCGAGCGCGCAAAACCCATCAAGGACACCTTGGACACCGCTCTCGACAAGGTGCGCAACGACGGGCGACTGACGCCACAGGCCAAGCGCCAGGAGATCGCACAGCACTACCTCGCAGCCAAGCAGAAGCTGGAGGTTCTACTGAGCGAGGAACGCACGACCACCGCAAAGAAGCGCGACGAAGTGGAGCGCAACCTGTTCGGTCAGCGGGATATCGGCCCCGCGGGAGTCGTCGCCTACCGCGATGCTCAAGACCGAGCACTTCGTCTCGGACCTGACGACGAAGACCACGCTCTCGCCCTGCTCATCAGCGCCCGCATCAGCCGCGACGACACACTCGCCACCGCCGTCCTATCCCGGGCCCTCCACTTCGAGTGGGTCGGAGTGATCGGGACCTACACCGACAACTACCCCCACCAGCGGGAACCCCTCGAAGACCTCACCAACATCGATCGCTGGACGAAACAGCAGGAGGAGAACGGGTTCGACGGGTACGGCGCCATTTACTCCGTCACACCTCCCCGAGAAATCGGCGGCAACCTCAATGACGCCGGAATCCAAAAGATCGCAACCGGCGAACTGGCCTAACCAACACGAGGAGACACCATGACCACAATGAACTTCCGCGACGGAAGCAACGTCACCATCCGATCCACCGACAGTGAGAACCTCGTCGAGGTAGCCACCCGCATCAAGACCCTCCGAGAGTCGAACACCGCCGCGAGCACCGCACACAGCAGAGCGATTCAAGCGATCAACAACGATCCCAGCCTCAGCGACCAGGGCAAGAAGGAACGCATCGACGCACTCGAAAGCACCCGAGCCACCGAACGCAAAGCCGGTATCGCAACCGAGAAGCAGATCATCACCACAAAGATCTCCGAGCTCGAGCGACGCCTCGACGGGTACGTGGGCTACACGAGCGAGAACATCATGGCATTCCGTGATGCGCAGGACAGGGCCGAGAACATCGACGATCCTGACAAGGCGGCAACCGTCATGGCACGCGCCATCCGCACCAACGACAGGACGCTCGCTCACGCGCTCTATCGGCGCGCAGTCGAGAACCGGTGGAACGACGCAAGCCAAGCCTTCGCCGCCGACAACCCTGCTGTGGCACAGCTCGTCCATGACGTCCAGAAGCTGCACGAGCTTCACGACGCCAGCTTCAACCGAGCTGTCGCATACATGTAAGCAGCAACACGATGAGGGCTCTGCGCACACGCGTGGAGCCCTCTCGCCTACCCAGGGGGAGGGCACCCCAAACCCCACGACCAGCGGGTCTCTGGGGCTTGCCGTCCTCCCTCCCCGACATTTTTTTCCTCAGAACGGGCCTGTCCCGAAGAACGGAACTCACACCATGACGAAGATCCAGAAGCACACAATCGACCTGCGATCCCCTCGCACGGAAGCGCTCGAAGCCGCAGAAGCCGAACTCGAGAACCTCACCGCGCAGACCGACACTCTCAGGGCCTCCGCACTCGCCGGCAACCTCGGCGCCGAAACGCTCGCAGCACATACCGACCGCCTCAACCTCGCCACGATGCGGGTAGACGCCGCCCGTCACGCCGCCGAAGCCGAACTCAACAACCTCGCCGACCGGAACAGCATCGCCGACGCGATCGCTGAACTACTCGACGACCCGGCTCTCGCGACCACGCCCATCGAAGACGCCATCAGCAAGCTCCGACAGGCACTCGCAGACATCACCACCGCCAACGAAACCCGCAACAGCGCTATCACCGGCTGGGTCACCCGACTGCGGCAACTCGGCGTCCCGGATACCGGCCTCACCGTTAACGGCGACGAGATCCACATCTCGTCGGCAGGCCCAACCGGAACAACCATCACGATCGGCGGTGGCCGCGTCTCCACGATCGGCTCCGTCGCTGGCCACATCCGCCACACAACACAGAAGCACAGCGACAGCGCTCATATGGCCATCGACCCAGCCAACCTTCCGAGCTCCGACACCCGTGGTCGTGCACTCGGAAGCACCACCGCCGTCCGCCTGCTCAAGAACCTCGGCGGCAACAAGGCAGGCACCGTACTGACCACCCGCACCCACTCCCTAGGAGTCCTCGCGAAGTTCGTTCACGACGGTCACGCCGAACTCATCGACGGACAGATCCCCGACGAGTCCAAGCACACCCTCAAGCGCTTCCCTGTCGACACGCGTCCGCAAGAACAGCCCGAGCGCGTCACACCCACGAACGTCAACGACGCGACTCGGGTCGAAGACGCAGTACGAAAGGCGTTCACGAACTGAACCAACACCGCAAGGGGTGCGGGGGACTCCCTCAGCACCCCAAAAGGTCGCCGGGAATAGCCGCTCCCGTTATGCGTGCGCACTGAGCCCGTTTTTTTATACGGCGCCCACCAATTCCGGTGGGCGCCGTCCTTCGTTTGAAAGGATCACCATGAGCAAGATCAAGGAGCTCATCGAGAAGCAGAAGCAGTTCACTGAGGAGCTTGTCGCTGAGTCGAAGGCGTACTACGAGGCGATCGAGCCGGTCGAGGTCGAGACCGTCTTCGGGGAAACCCCGGCGACGTTCCGGGTACCGTTCGTACACCCGCACGAATTCAACGAACTGACAGAGCGCTTCCCTCCCGGGCGCAGCCCCATAGATGCGTCGCTGTGGTTCTCGCTGGACAAGGTCGCGATGAACTACCCCGGAATGACGTTGGTCGTCGGCGACGAGGTCGATGACCTGTATCGAGTGCGCGACAAGGAGGCCGTCTACATCTGGCCTGAGATCTACAAGGAGATGCCACCGGAGGACGCTCAGAACTTTCGGATGGCGGTGTGGGCTCTGCATATTTGGGAGCCAAAGCAGCGCCGCGAGGCGAAGAAGGAACGGGACGGCGACCCGGCAGAAGAGGTCGGGGATCTGCCTCTCGAGGAGCTTGTCGATTTCATCGCAGAAGGAGGTGACCCGAATGCCTGATCGGATCGTGAAGGTACGCCTATCGGCGGTCGTGTCGGATTACGAGAAGTCGATGCGTGATGCTGCGAATGCGACGGCGACGGTGGGGACCGAGGCGGAGAAGCTGGCTCAGAAGAAGCAAGCCTTCCAGCAGCTCGGGAGTACTGGACTTGTGATGGGAACTCTGCTGACGGCAGGTCTGACGTTGGCTGCGAAGGCGTCTGCGGACTTCGATGCGCAGATGTCCAATGTTCAAGCGTCGACACACGAGAGCGCCGCGAACATGGATCTTCTTCGTCAGGCGGCGTTGGATGCGGGTGAAGCTACCGTGTTCTCCGCGACGGAGTCAGCGCAGGCTATTGAGGAGATGGCGAAGGCGGGCGTCTCGACCGCAGACATTCTTGGTGGGGGTCTGACGGGCGCTTTGGATCTGGCTGCTGCCGGTGGTCTGGACGTAGCGACTGCGGCCGGGATTGCGGCTACGGCTCTCAAGCAGTTCAATCTCAACGGTTCCGAGATGTCGCATGTTGCTGATCTTCTGGCGGCGGGCGCCGGTAAGGCGATGGGCGATGTCACCGACCTGTCCCAGGCGCTGAACCAGTCGGCCCTTGTGGCGAAGCAGACGGGTCTCTCGATCGAGGAGACGACTGCGGGCCTGTCGGCGTTCGCGGCGCAGGGTCTGTTGGGATCGGATGCGGGGACGAGCTTCAAGAGCATGTTGCAGTCCCTCAACCCGACATCGGCTCAGGCCGCCGAACTGATGGAACGCTACAACCTCCAGGCGTACGACGCACAGGGCAACTTCGTGGGCCTCGCCGAGTACGCCGGGAAGCTCAAGGCGGGCCTGTCCGGTCTGAGCACCGAGCAGCAGAACGCCACCCTCAAGACGATCTTCGGAGCCGACGCGGTGCGCGCGGCGACCGTGCTGTACCAGCAAGGGTCTGAGGGCATCACCGAGTGGACACAGGCCGTCGATGACCAGGGCTACGCGGCCTCCACAGCCGCCATGCGGCTCGACAACCTCAAGGGTGACGTGGAAGCCCTAGGAGGGGCATTCGAGACCGCCCTGATCGATACAGGCTCCACGGCGAACGACACCCTCCGCACGATGGTCCAGGCACTCACCGGCCTCATCGGCATGTACAACGATCTCCCCGCCCCCGTGCAAGGAACCGTGATGGCTCTCGGCGGTGCAGCCGCAGCGGTCGCCCTGACAGGTGGCGCCGCGTTCCTCGCCATCCCGAAGTGGCTGGAGTTCAAAGCCACCGTGGAAGCGTCCACCTGGACGATGAAGGGGATCGGGTTCGCCGCGGGCGGCGCGGCCCTCGCCCTCGGTGGCCTGTTCATGATCGTGGGCGAGCTCGCGGCGAAGCACCAGCAGGCGCAGCAGCGGGCACAGCAGTACGCCGATGCGATCGAGGACGGCACGAACAAGCTCACCGAAGCCGCCCGCGCCACCGCGATCGACGAACTCCAGAAGGGCGGGGAACTGCTCACGTTCAACTGGCAGTCCGCCTACGACGCCGCCGAGAAGCTCGGTGTGGGTGCGGATGTCGTCACCGACGCGGCCCTCAAGAATGCCGACGCGATCGACCAGCTCAGCACGTACTACGCGGCGCTCAGTGGCGACCAGGAGGCGTTCAACAAGATCCAGGGCGACACGGGTATGAACGCTTACGAGACGCGTCTTGCACTTGAGGCGATGATCGGTGGCATCCAGGAGCAGAACGCCGCGATCGACGACGGACTCAGGCTGAAAGGGCAGGAGGAGAAGGCGAACTCGGCAGCCACGGCACAGTCACAGAGCGCTGCGGGTGCGTACATCGAGCAGGCTGACGCCATTCAGGATTTGAACTCGCAGCTCACGAGCTTGATCGACAGGATCAACGCGGCGAACGGTGTTGCTGTCGATGCGATCACGGCGAACGCCAATTACTTGTCGGCCATGGACGGACTTAAAGGTCAGGCGGAGAAGTTGGGGTTGTCTCTGGACGAGTCTACGGTTTCGGGGTCAGCGAACGCTGCCGCAATGGGTGAGATCGCGGAGAAGGCCCGGGCGGCTGCTGAGGCGCAGCTACAGCAGGACGTGACCACGATGAGCGCTGATGAGTCCGCGAAGAAATACGCGGCTACGCTCGCATCTCAGCGTCAGGCATTCATCGACTCGGCCGTGAGTGCTGGCTACAACGCTAACCAGGTGAAGGCGCTCGCTGACCGGATCTTCCAGATGCCGACTGAGAAAGAGTTTCACGCGCTCGTCGAGACCGCGACGGCACAGTCACAGATCGACAGGTTCGTGACGCTGAACAATGGCCGGCGGGTGAAGGTGTTCGTTGATGCTCAGGGCGGTCAATCGTTCAGGGTGGGCAGCACCACAGTCGCCCCTGGCATGTCGACGGGTGGTCCGGTGCGCGGGCCGGGGCCGAAGGGCAAAGACTCAGAGCTCCGAATGCTCGCGCCCGGTGAACACGTGCTCACTGCGGACGAAGTTGACGCCGCTGGAGGGCACAGCGCGATCGGCGAGTGGCGAGCACTGCTGACAGGCGCTCGAAGTGATTATGCACTCACTGCCGATAGCCCGGAACACGTGATGGAGATACCGTCAGCAATGATCGGACGCTGGGAAGGAGGAAGGTCATGAGCCTTCTGATCTGGGAGCACCACGAGAACTACGTGCAAATGCTGTCTGACACATTGGTCACGGCCGGGGACGGCGTGACGCCCGTTTGCTATCAGTCGAAGGTGTCGGCGCTCCCTGGATTGAACCTGGCGATGGCGACGATGGGCACGGCTGAGATCGGCCTACACCTCTACCGGACCCTGATGCAAGTTGATGCTGGGGAAGATATTGAGGCGGTGAATGGCGTTGCGCCGGAGCTGTTGCGGCACATCAGGGACGGCCTTGAGGAGCAGCGCCCCGACGACGGGATCTCTACGATCACTCTGTTCGGCTTCCCTAATGGCTCAGAGCATGTAAGCGTCTACTCGTACACATCGCGGGATGGTGCAGAGTTCGAGTCAAAGCGGGAGGAACTCGGGAAGGTTTCCGTGAAGCCTGGACCGCAGGAGTTCACGCTTGACTATCCCGAGACGTACGAGGCCAAGATCGACCTCGCGTGCCGCATCCGTGAGGAGCAGGAAAGGTTCAGGGAGGAAGGCAAAGCCTTCGTGCGTATCGGCGGCGAGCTGCAAGCCACCCACGTGTCCAACGGGCGTGTGGACCAAGCTGTCTGGCACAGGTTTCCGGACTACGACCAGAGTCTGCCATCCGTTCGAATGTGACACTCTGGCCCGTCCTGGCCTCAACTGGGGCGGGCCGTCTCCAACGATCTCTGGCTTTCGACATGTGGCATTCGCCAATGGGGTAGAACTTCAGCAGGTATCATCGAGGGATCCCGACATGGAGGTTACTCATGGCACTATCCGGTGGTCCGCTCGAGCGTCGATCGATGAGTGACGAGGCCTACGCCCGACTCCGTGATGCCATCATCAGTGGCGAGTTGCCTCCCGGTGAGCCGCTTCGGGACTTTGAGATCGCGGAGACGTTCGGGACGTCGAAGACGCCTATCCGCCATGCCCTTGACCGCCTGGGGGAACAGGGCCTCGTGGAGATTCAGCGCAACCGCTACTCCCGTGTCGCTGCGATTGATCCTCATCAGGTGGCGAACGCGCTCGACGTTCTCGGTGACACTTGGGGTGGGGCGGCGCGCAGAGTCGGCAGCACCCTTGAGAAGGCCGATGCGAGCGCACTCAATCGGTTGGTGAAGGGACTTTCCTCGGCGGTGAGCCGCCACGACTTGGGTGCGTTCGCCACCGGGTTGTTCTCGATCGCCTCCGAGTACGCGCGGATCGAGGGCAACCCGGCTCGGCAGGCGGCCATTGAACAGCTCGCCGCTCAGGTCTCCCGGTACTGGCTTGCCTCGGCCCACGCCTTCGACTGGACCGCAGGGAAAGACCTCGCGAACGGCATCGCCCAGGCGCTCAAGACCGGCGATCAGAGCACCGGCGTCAACGCCATCGTCACGTTCATTGACACGGTCCGAGCGGAAGGCGCCGCGGCCTAGGCATCCCCCTGCAGAGTCACGGCGTTTCCCCACACCCAGCACCGGAATACTTGGTCTTCGGCGCGGAACTCGATACCTGCGGCGAGCGGCGTGGAGCGTACGAGCTTCGCGTCAACCCGCACCGCCTCGGGACCGAACCTCACCCACGCCCGCACACGCTTCTGCAACGCGTGAGGGTAGATCGTCAACGGTTGCCCACGAACGTCCATCTCCCGGTCAGTGAGCGACTGCAACGGGCCGTGTTTCGCGGCTTCCAGGACTGACCGTGCTTGCGACTGCATGTCACGGTACGCGGACAGTGTTGCTCCTGGATTTCCCGCACCGGCACCCTTCTTCCCCGGCCTGGGGTCAAGGGTAGCAAGTATCGAACATCTGTTCTATTCTCTTAACCCATGGACACGCCAACGATCGAACACGTCGCAACTCTATGGATGGTCAAGGACATCCCCACGAGGATGGTCTACGCGGGTCGCCGATGGCGCGTCACCGACACCCCCACCCGGCTGCGACACTCGAGCTGGACCCTCCCCCTCGACGAACCCCACCACGGGCTCTACGGGTGGCGATTCCAAGGAACCGACGAGGCGGGAATCTCGTTCGTTTTCGACGTCTACAAGGGTGAAGACGGATGGCACGTCCACCGCACCTACGACTGACTTGGATCCAGGTGTGCCCAGTGCCATATTGGCCTTGTGTCCATATTGCGGTGGTCGACGACGATCCTCACTGGCTTGGCGGGTATCGTCACCGCCTTCCTTACGTTTGCTGTGGCGCTCACGCCTGCAATAGATGCCAGCAGCCTTCGTGTTGGGCTGTTGGTGACTGGCATCGCCACCGCGGTCTTCGGCGTGCTAACGAAAATTCTTGACCTGGTCGTGGTGCATAGTCGCAAAGAAGACATCAAGGCACTTCGAGCACAGTTCTACGAAGTCTTCGATGGCCCGATGAATCGGATGATCGCGCAGGTGCAGCGAATGGCGCTTCGCGCTCCGGCCAAGCGCCAGGAATCACTGCACGCCCTCCGCCTTAACGTCGTCATCTCAACGGCGCAGCTAGTCGCTTCCAAGACGGCCCGGGCCACCTACTTCATGTTGGAGGACCGCACCGCGCTAGTGGGCCGCCGCGCCATGCGGGGGACGGAATACAACTACTCTGACAACCGCCGCGACAACGCGACAACCGAGTTCGTCGAAGCCGATGATCCGCAAAGTGAGATCTGGCAGGCTCTCGACGGCCACGGACCTGTCATCTATCCGAACCTCACCGTCTCTGCGCCGGCCGGTTGGGACGCGAACGCTCACGTCTACAAGGGATTTCTCACGTTTCGAATCGAGATGGGCGACGCGGGCGTCGGCGTCCTGACCGTAAACTCACTCAATCCGAATGAATTTGAACCCGCCGACGTAGCCATCGTCGGCGCGCTTGCCGCCGTGCTCAGCATGGCCGAGGCGGCAGCTCATGGTTACAGGCCTGCACCCACCAGGAAGCGATGAAATCAGCCGAATGTCGGATTCCGGACGTACACTCGATGTGAAGGGAGCAACATGATTGACATCTCGCAGACGCAGGACGTTGAGGTGGTCCTCGACGAGGAGTACTTCGCAGCTGTCAAACGTGAAGCTCTGGCCAAGGCGCTCCGCGATGAGCGCGTCCCCTCATCCCAGCGCATCCGCCGAACGCGCCTCCTGCTCGAAAAGTTCCAGGCCGCAGCTTCCTAGTCAAGGAAGAGTGTCCACTACGTACCCGAACTTGAACTCGCGGTAGCTTGCCTTAGGTACTAGCCGCCGCCCTTGCTTCCTCCGGCGTAGGTAATCAGAGATCAGAGCCGCATCTTCTGAGCGCATCCCTGCGTTCTCGGCTCGTGCTCGAAGTCGCTCAGGCGTGACGACAAGCCAGCGGTTTGGCTCGTTCATCAGGTCGGCCTTCAGCTTCTCCTGCTCGTTCCACTTGAGACGGTTGTTGTACCCCCGGGCTTTCCTCGCCAGATACTCAATGATCTCGTCCACGCCGTTGGGAAGCGGCTCAGATCGCCAGAGGTTGAGGGCGATCTCGAACGAGTCCCCCGGGACACCAAGTGTCACGGCGATGTAGTCACGCGCCATCACCGGAATCTCCTCCTCGGTCAGCGCCTGCGTCACACCCTCGAGCTCGGGGATGCGCACGAACCAGAACTTGCCGTCGCGCTCCGCAGTGACTTCGTACGTCTTCACGATCACTCTCTTCTGTAGTCGATGCTGAGCGAGCAAGCGTGCCGCCATGAACGTTCCCAATTCACTTTGGCACCGGGATCGGCGTGAAGCCAGCCTGGGGCGAACCAATCTGCAGCTTCACGAGGGACTCCCTCTCCCGGAAGGCGTTCCAAGTGCGGAAGAGGTAGAAGAGCGCCTGGCCCGGCACGATGCGCCGGGAGGCGCCAGCCTGAAGGTCGTTGGACACCCGGCGCGCGAGTGTTAGGAATGGGTCACCAGGGCCGTTCTGGATGCCGTCACGGATCCGATTGAAGAACTCTGCCGTGTCATCGACGTCGAGCTTTGAGAACTCAAGGAATGCCACTCCGAGCGCGCTAACGGGCAGTCGAAGATACCGATACATGCCGCGGGCGTGACGGGCCGCGAACTCGATGTCGGGGATCGCCAGCACGGCGTCCGCAAGCTCGGACTTGGTGATGCCGGTACTTCCTCCAAGATTGGAAGCCGCGTGCTTTACATCACCAGCCTGGTACGCCGAGTACAGGCGTGCGATCGCACCCACGTCCTTCGCGTCCGCCCGGTCGGCGAGACCCGTGATTACGAGCATGTCGCCTGCGTTGCGTGCTGACCCGGAATCCAGGACGACGAGCGCATCCTCGCTGATCCCTCGCACGACGAGCACCCAGGCACCCTTACCGGCTGCGACGATCGCCTGGCATCGGTTCTGGCCGTCGACGAGCTGTCCTGCTGTATCAAACTTGATCGCTTCGCCGGTGACGACCCAGCGGTCACTCTGGATGTCGCGCACGTAACCGTTGATGCGGCTCTTGCGCACGTTGCGGTTGTTGTCGATGTTCAGCGCGAGCCAACTCACTGCGAGTTCCGGTGTCACGAACACGTACTCAGCCGTTTCACCGCCAGGTCCTTGCGCGACGGTCGATGGTTGGTTCTTCATGGCCTGCCCCTGTCTGGGCGGAGCATCAGAAGGTCTCCGCCGTCGAGACACAGTTGTAACCAAGAAAGTTTCGGGCCGCACTATTGCCGGATCGTGTTGCCCAGATGTTGCCCACGCCCACCCGGGCACGAAAAAACCCCCGGAGAACCGGGGGTTTGTCTGTGCGCGATACTGGGATCGAACCAGTGACCTCTTCCGTGTCAGGGAAGCGCGCTACCGCTGCGCCAATCGCGCCCGTTGGGGCTATTCAGTTTTCCCGTGAGGTGGCGACGGGATTCGAACCCGTGTAAACGGCTTTGCAGGCCGGTGCCTAGCCGCTCGGCCACGCCACCGTGTGGATTGACCCCACGTGCCGCGGATCTTCGACAGAAGACCTGCTGCACTCGAGCGGATGACGAGACTCGAACTCGCGACCCCAACCTTGGCAAGGTTGTGCGCTACCAACTGCGCTACATCCGCATTTCATTCCCGGTTGTCCCGGGCACTCATGAAACATTAGCCGAAGATCTGCCCTTCGCCAAACCGGCAGCGATTCTCGCGCGTGTCTCTCAGACTGGTCAACAGGGCGCCACGGCGTCGGGTAGTATCGGGTGACGTACCCCACGGGTATGGGCGATTGGCGCAGTTGGTAGCGCGCTTCCTTCACACGGAAGAGGTCATCGGTTCGAGTCCGGTATCGCCCACCACGACTACTCCCCCGGCACGGAAACGGCCCCGGATCACCCGCCCGCAGTCATACCGCGGTACGACGCGGAGGGCGGCGATCGGCACCGTGGAATGTCGATCACCCCTCGTGCACCGCCGTAGCCTCGAAGGCAGACGACAGCAGGGAGCAGGAGGACCGATGATGGAGATCGCAGGCGCCGGCGTCATGGTGTTGTTCGGGGCAGCCCTGCTCTGGTGGGCCCGCGCGAGCCGTCGCGGCACCTTCCCGCGGCAGCGGATACTCGGGTACCGGACGTCGCGCACACTCCGCGACGGCGACGCCTGGGTCTCCGCTCATCGGGCGATGGCGCCCCTGCTCTTCGTCGCCGGAGGCGGGTCGTCCTGGCCGCACTCGCCGCCGCGACCGCGGTCCTGGTCGGGCACGCGGATGTCGGTCGAGTACTGCTCGGCGGCGCAGTCGTGTGGGGGCTGGTCTTAGTTATCGGGTCCGCACTTCCGGCCGCCTCGGCAGCCCGGTCCACCCGGGACACGTCGGGGTCGTAGTCACCTCAGGCGATGCGCCCGCCTCCCGGCCGCGCGACCCGGAGCCAGCGGTAGCCGTACGCCGGCACCTCCAAGACCACCTCGCCATCTGCGTCCGGAGCCGAGCGCTCGGACTCGAGCAGACCGACGAGTTCGGTCCCCTCCGGTTCGCTCTCGAGCCGGAACCTCACGGTCGCCGGCACCTCAGCGAAGTTGTGCACCGCGATGAGCCTGCCGACATCCGCCGTGAGCGAGTGCACGAGCACGGCATCGGCAGCCTGCTCTATCACCGCGAACTCCCCCCAGCCGAGCTCGGGTGAGACCCGATAGCGCGCGGCGAGCTCGCGGATGAAATGCAGCATCGACCCTCGATCGTCGAGCTGGTCCGCGACGTTGACATGCTCCGGCGCGTATCCGTCAGCGGGAGGGCGCGACGCCAGGCGCGACGGCGCCGCATCCGAGAACCCTCCGTTGCGCCCGGGCGACCACTGCATCGGGGTCCGCACCGCCTCCCTGCCCTCCACCTCGGTGTTCTCCCCCATCGCGATCTCCTCGCCGTAGAAGAGCACGGGGGTTCCGGGCAGGGTGAAGAGCAGGCTGTACGCCATCCGGATGCGTCGCGGGTCGCCTTCGAGCATCGGGGGAAGACGACGAGTGATACCGCGACCGAAAACGCGTTGCCTCTCATCGGGTGCGAGCGCCTCGAAGACCTCCTGCCGTTCCGCATCATCCAGCTTGTCGAGCGTCAGTTCGTCGTGGTTGCGCAGGAAGTTCGCCCACTGTACCTCGGGCCCAAGCGCGGGCCGCGCGGTCAGCGCCTCGATCAATGCAGCAGGCTGCCTCCGCACGAGCGACAGGTACAACGCCTGCATCGCCACGAAGTCGAACTGCATGGTGAGTTCGTCGCCGTCGGATCCCCCGAAGTAGTCGATCTGCTCGCGATACGGGAGATTCACCTCGCCCAGCAGCACGGCCTCACTGGACCGCCTCTGGAGGAACCGTCGGATGTCGCGCAGCAGCTCATGCGGATCGGGGATGTCCGCTCCGCGTGGGACCTCGAGGAGGAAAGGCACCGCGTCGACGCGGAATCCGGACACTCCCAGTTGCAGCCAGAACCCGATCACCTTCGCGATCTCGTCGCGCACGGCCGGGTTGGCGATGTTGAGGTCGGGCTGGTGCTCATAGAAGCTGTGCTGGTACCACTGCCCTGACGCCTCGTCCTTCGTCCAGATGCCGTCGGCCTGCCCGGGGAACACCGCGTTCTTCTGCCCCTTCGGCGGGGCGTCGTCCCGCCAGACGTAGTAGTCGCGATAGGGCGAAGACACGCTGCGCTTCGCCGCGAGGAACCACGGGTGCCGATCCGAGGTGTGATTGATCACGAGGTCGACGATCACCCGCATGCCGCGATCCCGTGCCGTGCGGATCACCTCGACGAAGTCGCCGTGATCGCCCAGTCGCGGATCCACACCATAGAAGTCGCTCACGTCATAGCCGTCGTCGCGGTCGGGGGTCGGGTAGAACGGCATCAGCCAGAGGCACGTCACCCCCAGCTGCGCGAGGTAGTCGATCCGCTGCGCCAGGCCGCGGAGGTCGCCCACCCCATCGCCGTCCGTGTCGAGGAACGTCTCCACATCGAGGCAGTACACGACCGCGGTCTTCCACCAGAGGTCGCTCGTGTCCGTGATCTTCACAGTCGTCCCTTCAACGCGGGGATGAGGTCGGAGTGCGCGAAGCGGAGGAAGCCCGCCTGCTCCTGCCCGACGTGATGCAGGTAGAGGCGGTCGAATCCGACCGCCACCAGCTCGGCGATCCGATCGACCAGGGACGACGCGTCGTGATCGATCAGGACGGCGCCTCGGAGAGCGGTCTCATCCACCGCCCCGACCGCCTCGTCGAACTCCTCCGGCTGCTCGATGTTCCACGTCAGGGGCGGGGCGAGCACGCCGTTGCGCCACTGCTCACGTGCGAGCGCGAACGCCTCCGCATCGGTGGACGCCCAGCTGAGGTGCAGCTGAAGAGAACAGGGACCGGTGCCGCCGGCGGAGCGGTATGCCTCGACGACGCGTCGCAGCACCGAGGGCGGCTGGGCGACCGTGACGAGCCCATCGGCCCACGACGCCGACCATGCCGCGGTCTCGGCGCTCACTGCGGTCGCGAACAGGGGCGGCGGCTGCGCCGGGAGGCTCCAGAGTCTCGCCCGATGCGCGCGGACGTGGCCGTCATGGCTGACCTCTTCGCCTCGGAGCAGACGACGGATGATGCCGACGCTCTCTCCCAGGCGTTCATTGCGCACCGACTTCGCGGGCCACCCGTCACCCGTCACATGTTCGTTCATGGCTTCTCCGCTGCCGAGCGCGGCCCAGAACCGCCCGGGGAACATCTCCTCGAGCGTCGCGAACGCCTGGGCGACCACGACGGGGTGGTAGCGCTGTCCCGGCGCGTTGACCATGCCGATCGGGAATGCCGTGCGCGCCAGAGCGGCAGCGATCCAACTCAAGGCGAAACCCGACTCGCCCTGTTCCGGCAGCCAGGGCGAGAGGTGATCGGAGCACATCGCACCGTCGAAGCCCGCGTCCTCCGCCGCCACGACCGCCTCCAGCAGTGCACTCGGCGGAATCTGCTCGTGCGAGGCGTGGAATCCGATGAAGACCATGCGCCGAGTCTGCCGACCGCCGCCCGGTTCTCCGTGGTGGTTGACAGGAGCCGTCGAGGAGTGGCAGCGGGTGGAGTCAGCCGAGGGTCAGGCGGAGCACCCGGTCGTCCCCTGGTCGCGGGTCACCGCGCCCATCCGTGTTGTTCGTGAGCATCCACACGACTCCGTCGGGGGCCACCACCACGTCACGCAGCCGCCCGTACACGCCCGTCACATGCTCGTGGGAAGCAGCCAGATCGTCCAACGGAGTCTCACGAATCCTCTCGCCCCGCAGGTTCGCGATGAAGAGGCGCCCGTCCGTGATCGCGATGCCGCTCGGGCTGGCGTCGGACGGCGACCACTGCTGGACAGGATCGATGAAGCCCGGCCGATCGGCGATGCCCTCCACGTCGGGCCACCCGTAGTCGCTGCCTGCCTCGATCACGTTCAGCTCGTCCCAGGTGTCCTGACCGAACTCGCTCGCGTACATCGTCCCGTCGTCGTCCCATGCGAGTCCCTGCGGGTTGCGGTGCCCGTAGCTGTAGACGGGCGATCCCTCGAAAGGATTGTCGGCGGGGATCGATCCCGTCGGCGCGATGCGGAGGATCTTCCCCGCGAGCGACTCCAGATCCTGCGCACTCCGACGGTCTCCGGCATCCCCCGTCGTCACGTAGAGCATTCTGTCGGGACCGAATGCGATCCGTCCGCCGTTGTGGTTCGTCCCTGCGGGGATGCCGGACAGGATCGTCTCGGACTTGCCGAGTTCGAGCGCCCCGGCGGCTCCGCTCACGACGAAACGCTGGACACGGTTGCCGGCCGCCGTCGTGGAGTAGGCGTACAGCCTGTCGTCGCGCACGGCGATCCCCAACAGCCCTCCTTCTCCACGCGTCTCCACGCCGGCGATCTCCCCGACCTCGCGAATCGTGCCGTCTGCGGTGAGTTCCACGATCCGCGCGCTGTCGCGTTCGCTGATCAATGCGGTGCCGTCGTGGAAGGCGATGGACCATGGCGCCGCCAGGCCGTCCGCGATCGTGACCTCCTGCAGCGAACGCGACTCACCGGCGGTCGTCGACGGAGCGGGCGACGGCAGCGGCACGGGGTCGGGAAGAGCGCACGCGGCGAGGAGGCCGGCGACGGCAGACACCGTGAGGAACGCGGCCCATCCGCGGCGACCCGTCATCGTCATCCTGGCTCCGTCCCTGGCGCTGACGTGGTCCACGCCCGCTTCGACCCTAGGCTCGCGGCACGCTGCGCGGAAGGTGTCTCGACGCAGCATTCTTCCGTCGGTGTCCGAGGTCGGTCGTAGGGTGCGACCGTGGCCATGCAACGCACCCTTCCCGGTCCGTGTCCGCTGTGCGCGAGCACGACGGGCACGCATATCGACGACGCGTGGTACTGCGCCCTGTGCGGGTGGCGCTACGGCGACGCGCCCGACCCCGAACTCCCTCTCCCGCGCGTCGACGTGGTCTACTACATCCGTTTCGACCGTCGGGTGAAGATCGGCACGAGCCGCCGTCCGCGTCAGCGACTCTCGAGCATCCGCCACGACGAAGTGCTGGCCTTCGAGCAGGGCGGGCGGGCGCTCGAGCAGCAGCGGCATCGGGAGTTCGCGGCGCTCCGGGAGGGCGGCGAATGGTTCACGTACTCGAGTGAGGTCCGCACGCACGTCGCCGAGTTGCGCCGAGCGGGCGATCCCTGGCAGCTGTACGCCCGATGGTTCAGCTCCGCGTTGCGCGGCTGACCACGTATGACGATGCCGGGTGACGGCTCGGAGAAGTCCCGTCACCCGGCATCGCGTCTCGCGGAGATCAGGCGGTGGCTGCGCGCCCCCGCGTCGTCGCCGGCTGCGGCTGCGAGAACAGCACGACGACGATCACGGCAGCGCCGACGACGACGTGCGGCAACCACACGTTCAGCGCCTCGTCAGCGAAGCCGAACAACCACGGGGACAGCGCCAGGAAGAGGCTCGCGACGATGTCGAACACGAGGTGCACGGGCATCGGGATGAACCCGAACGGGCCCCACTCGTACTTCGTGAAGAGGCTGTAGACGATCAACCCGACGCCGAGCACGATCGGGATGACGACGGCGGCACCGCCGACGTTGGCGAAGCCGAAGAGCCAGGGTGCGGCGATCAGCGCGATGCCGACGATGTAGTCGAGGACTCCGTGGACCTTGGTGGGGATGAAGCGCATGATTCCTCCTTGTGTGGCGTCGCTCAGCGCGACTCACCACTGGTTCGGCGCACGCGCCGGATCGGATTGCCCCCCCCCGGTTTCCGAATATGACGGCGGCGCGATCTCGGAGGTCCGCGGAATCGATAGATTCGAGAGCAGGTGCTGCCCGTGCACCTCACCCGAACCCCTGGAGCAACAAAATGACCTCTCGTCGCCGCGCCCTCGTGGGCGCCGCTCTCGTCCTCACCAGCGCGCTCCTGGTCACCGCCTGCAGCTCGTCCGGTTCGGGCGACGCGGCGACCGAGAAGGCGGAGGACGCTCCCAAGATCACCTTCCTCTACTCCCCCTACGCCGACTACGCCCCCTTCTTCCTCGCAGAGGAGAAGGGGTACTTCGAGGACGCAGGGCTCGACGTCGAGCTCGTGGCCAAGGGCGGCAGCTCCGGCGAGACCTACCAGCAGGTGAGCACCGGCAACATCACCGCGGGTGGTGCGACCTGGGGGGCAGGCCTCTTCAACGCCACGAAGTCGGGAGCCTCGATCTCCGTGATCGCCAGCGTCTCGCGTATCCCGGAGTCGGGGGCGAACCCCTCACCGCTGATCGCGTCGGACGCCTCGGACGTGAAGGATGCCGCAGACCTCGAGGGCAAGAAGATCGGCATCCCCGGCGACGGTGGATTCGGCATCTACTCCGTCGCGCTCGCGCTCGAGTCCGCCGGCCTGAGCGTCGACGATGTGGAGCTCGTCAACCTGAGCCCCGGCGACATCCCCGCCGCTCTCGCGAACGGCTCCGTGGACGCGAGCTGGTCGATCGAGCCGATCTCCTCCGCCGTCATCGCGCAGGGCATCGCCCACGAAGTGCTCCCCATCGACTACCAGGCGGGCGTGGAGCTGGGGGCCATGGTGTTCAACACCGAGTACGTCGAGAAGCACCCGGCTGCCGTCACCGCCTTCACCGCCGCCTACCTCCAGGCCGTCAAGGAACTCGAAGACGGAGGCTGGAGCGATCCCGCGACGCAGGAGATCATCGCCGAGTACACCGACCTGCCGGTCGAGACGCTGACATCCATCGCGCTCACGACGCAGGACCCGAGCGGCGCCATCGACTGGACCGATGTCGCCCGGCAGGAGCAGTTCTTCCGCGACCGCGATGCTCTCGAGTTCGACGGGGACTCCGGGATCAAGGACATCTACCGCGATGACATCCTGAAGGACGCGATCGCGCTGCAGGAGAGCGGCGACCTGGCCTCCTCGAAGAAATGAGCGGCCTCCGCGTCCAGGGCCTCTGGAAGGCCTATGCGAACGCCGACCGCAAGGACGACCTCCTCGTCGCCCTGCAGGACATCGACCTGGAGATCGCCGACAACGAGTTCGTCTGCGTGCTCGGGCCGTCGGGATGCGGCAAGAGCACCCTGCTGCGTCTCGCGGCGGGGCTCGAGAAGCCGAGCCTCGGCACGATCGAGACCTCCAGCCGGCCATCGGTGGTGTTCCAGGAGCACGGAGTGTTTCCCTGGCTGACCGTCGCGCAGAACATCGGCTATCCGTTGAAGCTCCGTGGCCTCTCCCGGGCGCAGCGGAAGGACCGGGTGGACCAGCTGCTCGACCTCGTGGGGCTGTCCGACTTCGGCGGGTTCTACCCCGCGCAGATCTCCGGCGGCATGCGACAGCGCACCTCTGTAGCGCGCGCCCTCGCCGACGACGGCGACCTGCTCCTGATGGACGAGCCGTTCGGTGCCCTCGACGAGCAGACCCGCGTCACGCTGCAGCAGGAGCTGCTGCAGATCTGGGAGCGCACGTCGAAATCGGTCATGTTCATCACCCACAGCGTCGACGAAGCTCTCATGCTCGCCGACCGTGTCGTCGTCATGTCGCATCGACCAGGACGCATCATCGACGACATCCTCGTCCCGTTCGGTCGGCCGCGTGACATCGCGGGCCTGCGTCGCGATCCCCGATACGGCGAGATCACGGCTCGACTGTGGTCGCTGCTCGAGAACGCGACGGAACAGGAGCTGGCGTCATGACGACGATCGCCGACCCGCAGATCGAAGCACAGCTCAAGGAAGCCGTGCGCGCCGAGCGGGGATCCGTGTGGGTGCGTCGGCTCGGCCCCTACACCCCTGTGCTCATCCTGGTCGTGTGGGAGATCGCGAGCCGCACCGGGATCCTCGATGCGCGGTTCTTCCCGGCGCCGACCTCGATCATCGAGACGTTCTTCGAGCTCCTGGTCTCCGGCGTCCTGTTGGAGAACATCGGAATCACACTGTCCCGCATCGCGATCGGCTTCGTGCTGGGCGCGATCCCCGGCATCGTCCTCGGGATCCTCCTCGGGTCCGTGCGCACGCTGAGACTTCTGCTCGATCCGATCTTCTCCGCGCTGCTGCCGGTGCCGAAGGTCGCCATCTTCCCGTTGCTGCTGCTGATCTTCGGCCTCGGCGAGACGAGCAAGTACGTCATCGTCGCGATCGGCGTGTTCTTCTACCTGCTCTTCAACACGCTCGGCGGCGTCATGCAGACGCCGCCGCTGCTGAACGACGTGGCCAATGCCAATGGTGCGACGCGACTGCAGCGCTGGATGACCGTGTCGTTCCCGTATGCGCTTCCTTCGATCTTCACCGGCATCAAGCTCGCCACCGGCGGCGCCTTCGTCATCATCGCCGCATCCGAGTTCGTCGGTGCGAACAGCGGTCTCGGCTACATGATCTGGAGCTCGTGGGGCACGTTCGCCGTATCGAAGATGTACGTCGGCATCGTGACGATCTCGGTACTCGGCTACGCCGCCACCGCGCTGTGGGCGCTCCTGGAGCGTCGCGTCGTCCCGTGGGTGAAGTACTGAGCGGGGTGCTATGAACATCGAGGCTGAGAAGGCACTCGCGGCGCTCCGCGACCTGCTCCGGAGCGCCGTCGCGGAGGCCGAGCCGGACGACGTCGCCCTGGCGGCGCTCTGGGTGCTTCAGGCGGAGATGCTCGACCTGCCGGAGTTCGGCATCCGGATGCTGCGGCGCGACCTCGACCGGCTCGCCGACCTCGGCCGTCCCGGTGTGACGCCGAGCGATGACGGTGCGGCGATCGGTTCCGTCGATGCGACCGGAGTGCCCGGCGTGGTCGCCCTGGCCACCGGTGTGCGGCGTGCTCGTCGGAGCGTCGAGGCGCACGGGCTGGCGATCGTCGGGATCCGCGGTGCCGGAGCGCTCGGGATCCTCGGGCTTGCCGCGCGGTCGCTCGCCGCCGACGGAACGGTCGCGCTCCTCGCCGCACAGTCGCCGGCGTCGGTCGCGCCGTGGGGCGCGCACGCGGCCGCGATCGGCACGAATCCCCTCGCTCTGGGGGTCCCGCGTGACGATGCCTCACCTCTCGTGATCGACTATGCGACGTCGGCGCTGACACTCGCCGCAGTCCGGGAGGCACGTGCCTCCGGAGTCCTGCTTCCCGAGGGAGGAGCCGTCGATGCGGACGGCGCATCCACGATCGACCCCGCTGCCGTCGCGGCGCTGCTCCCCGCGGGGCTCGTGGGCTCCTTGACCGGTCTCGTGGTCGAGCTTCTCGCGGGCGTCGCGGTGGGCGGGCGGGTCACCGACCCTGGACTGCCGTCGAGCCGCGGAGCGCTCCTCATCGCGTTCGACCCGGCTCGCGCGGGTGGCACGGATGCCGCGGCTGCCGCATCCGCGCTCGATCGCGATTGGCGCGCAGCAGGCGGTCACCTGCCCGCGCGTTTCGACATCCTGGCGACCGGGGCCGCACACCTGCCGACGTCGGTCGACCTCGACGGCGACGACGTGGCCTGGCTCCGCGACACGGCTTCGGGGACCACACGGGCATGAGCGGTTCCTCCCCCACGTTCGCCCTCACCGTGACTCCGCAGATCGGCCCACTGTGGGAGCGTCGATCGCTCCGGCTCACCGGCGCCGTCCCCGGATCACTGGCCACCGTGCGTGCTGTCACCGCCAGAGATGGCGGCGACTGGGCGGCGCAGGCGACGTTCCTCGCCGACCGTCATGGGGTGGTCGACCTCGCGACCCAGGCTCCGGTGTCCGGCGACTACCGGGTCGCGGACTCGATGGGTCTGTTCTGGTCGCAGCGCCGGGAACCGGGCACGACCGGATCCGCAGAGCCGACCGATGTCGATCGGCCGATCTCGACCGTCTTCACGGCGTGGACAGAGCCTGCAACGGGGCACCTGGACGCTCCGGGCGATGGCGCTCCCGCAGCGGAGGTCACGGTGGGCGTCACGCAGTGGGTCCGCAGCGAAGACGTCGAGCGCACCGGAGTCCGCACGGACGGTCTCGTGGGAACACTGTTCCGCCCTCGTCGCGTCGGCCCGCTCCCCACCGTGATCGTGCTCAACGGCTCCGGAGGAGGGATCAACGAGGCCCGCGCGGCGCAATACGCCTCCAGGGGTGTGCAGGCACTTGCCCTGGGGTACTTCCGCGCCCCGGGTCTTCCCGAGCACATCTCCCGCACGCCGCTGGAGTACTTCGAACGCGCGCTGCGATACGCGGCACGCACCCTGTCCCCGAAAGGCGGGTTGCCGCTCGTGAGCGGTCAGTCCCGCGGCGGTGAGCTGTCGCTCCTGCTGGCCGCCACCTATCCCGAGCTCATCCTCGGGATCGCGCCGTTCGTTCCCGGTGCCTTCGTCTTCGGCGCTCAGGGGCAGCCGATCCCGCCGAGGGGTGGGACGGGCCGACGTGGACGCGAGGTGGTGAACCGCTCGACCACCTCTGGCACGACAACAGCGGCGTGACCTGGCAGCCCTGGAACGATGCGCCCGCGCCCACGCGGCATCGTGACGTATACGTCGACGGCCTCCATGACCGCGAACTCGCCCGGGCTTCGCGCATCCCGATCGAGAGGTTCTCCGGACCCGTCGCGTGCGTGTCGGGGCTGGACGATCGCGCATGGCCGTCGAACATGGCCTCGCGCATCGTGCTCGACACCTTGAGCGTCACGGACACGGCGCCGAGCGTCTGCACCTCGACTACGAGGAGGCCGGGCACGGCATCGCGCTCCCCCACCTCCCCAGCACCGACATCGAGCGGGTGCACCCCGTCTCCGGCGTCCACTACTCCAACGGCGGTACTCCCCGCGGCAACGCCGTCGCGAGCGAGCACTCGTTCGAGCAGATCTGCGCATTCATCCACCGCACCGCCGACGCGGCCGCCGCCGCCGACGCGATCGACATCGACCACGAAGGACGGTAGCCATGCCCGCGAAGGAGCATCTGGAAGGTCAGTGGCGGGAGTGGCGGCACGCCCGCGTCTCGGAGCTCACGCGCCCGTACGGCTGGACGGCTCTGGTCGCCCAGCACTGGCTGCGCGACGGGGAGTCGGGTCTCGTCCTCGACGGTCTCCCCGGCACCTGGGGCGTGGAAGACGGACGTGTCCTGTACACACCGCCATCCGAGGGGCCGAACCTCGTCGTCGACGGCGAGTACCCCACCGCGCCCGTCGAGATCATCCCCGGGCGCAATCAGACCTACGGGCACGGCCGCAGCGTGCCCGTCTACTTCGGCGTGAGCGAAGTGGAGACCATCCCCGTACGACCGACGACGGCGACCGCATCTTCGCCGTGCGTGTGCGCGACCCGCGGGAGTCGGCCCGAAAGGACTTCTCCGGCCTCGCGGCCTACGACTACGACCCTGCCTGGCGCATCCCGGCGCGCTTCACCCCGGCGGTGCGTGAAGACGTGGAGCAGGTCACGGTCGAGACGGGCGTCCGCGAGACCACAGCGCGCATCGGCACCCTCTCCTTCGAGTACGGCGGCCGCGGGTACGAACTCGCGCTGATCGGGAAAGACGCCTCGTACGGCGTGCAGCCCGTCGCGCACATCCGCGACCTGACCAGCGGGAAGACGACGTACGGTGCCGGGCGCGTCGTCGAGCTGCAGTTCGCCGACGAGCACGGTGAGCAGATCGACCACATCGACTTCAACTACCTGACCGCGCTCCCCTGCGCGTTCACCAACTTCGTCACGTGTCCGCTTCCGCCGAGCCAGAATCACCTGGACTTCGAAGTGCAGGCAGGCGAGAAGAAGCCGGCCGTCGACATCGATCGAGTGCTCACGTTCCACAGCGCCTGATCGGACGCCATCCGTGCGCTCACACGGCGGCGGTCCACCCGTACAGCCGGGTGAGCGCGGCGCTCACCCGGTCGTAGCGCGTGCGATCGAGCACGGCGGCCTCACGCCGCAGGCCCCGTTCGTGGACGCTGTACAGCTGCTCGATGTCGACCCAGGACTCGCGTCCCTGCGAGTCCCACGCGCCGCTGCCGATCGAGAGGTAGTCGCGATCGCCGTCGTGCGGCTTGCTCGTCATCCGCACGGCGTACACACGGTCCGCCGACTCCCGGCCGATCACGAGCACAGGGCGATCCTTGCCACGTCCGTCGTTCTCCTCGTACGGCACCCAGGTCCAGACGACTTCGCCCGCATCCGGGGCGCCGTCGCGTTGCGGAGAATACGCGACCCGCAGGTCGCCGATCCGGTGCGGGTCGATGCGGACCGTCTCGGTCCCCCGGGCACGACCCTGGTCCGTCGCGCCTTCCGCAGCCGTCGATCGCTCGCCAGAGGTCCGCAGACGCGCATCCGGGCGCCTCGGAGGTGATGTCCGAGACGCCCGGTTCGATCCCACCGCCTTGAGCAGGATCTCTGCGAGTGCTGTCAGGATGCCGTTGGTCTTGCCCACACGGTCACCCTAACCGCTGATCACGCGTCCGCGAGTGCGTAGCCCTCCTCGCCGTGGACGACCTGGTCCACGCCGGCGATCTCGTCCTCGTTCGTGATGCGGAAGCCGATCGTCTTCTGGATCGCGAAGCCGATGATGAACGCCACCACGAAGGAGTAGATCAGCACGCCCAGCGCCGCGATGACCTGGACCGCGAGCTGACGGGCGTCGCCGCCGACGAACAGGCCGGTGCCCGTGGCGAAGAACCCGAGGTAGAGGGTTCCGATGAGACCGCCGACGAGGTGGATGCCGACCACGTCGAGCGAGTCGTCGAACCCGAGACGGAACTTCAGTTCGACGGCCAGCGCGCAGACGATACCGGCGACGGCACCGAGCAGCAGCGACCACCCGGGGGTGAGGTTGGCGCATGCCGGGGTGATGGCGACGAGACCCGCGACCGCACCGGAGGCGGCGCCGACGGAGGTCGCCTTGCCGTCCTTGATGCGTTCGATCAGGATCCAGCCGAGGATGGCGGCCGCCGTCGCACCGAGGGTGTTCAGGCCGATGAGTCCGACGCCGCCCATGTCCTCGGCGAGCCATTCCGCACCGGCGTTGAAGCCGAACCATCCGAACCACAGCAGCGCGGCGCCGAGCAGCGTGAGCGGGACGTTGTGCGGCTTGAGGATGCCCTTCTGGAAGCCGATGCGCTTGCCGAGGACGAGGGCGAGGGCGAGGGCCGCAGCGCCCGCGTTGATGTGCACCGCCGTTCCACCGGCGTAGTCGATGACGCCGATCCCGCTGTCCTCACCGAAGAGCGTGGTGCCGAGGTTCATGATCCAGCCTCCGCCCCAGACCCAGGCGGCGACCGGGAAGTAGCCGACGGTGGCGAAGATGCCGGCGAAGATCAGCCAGCTGCCGAACTTCGCACGGTCCGCGATCGCGCCGGAGATCAGCGCGACCGTGATGATCGCGAAGGTCGCGCCGTAGGCGACGCCGAGGAGCGCCACGTTGGATCCCTCACCGGAGGCCAGGCTCGAGAGACCGAAGTCCGCGAACGGGTTGCCGGCGAAGGCGGTCGGGCTGTCGACGGCGCTCATCGAGAAGCCGAAGAGAATCCACAGCACGGCGACGAGTCCGATGGAGCCGAAGCTCATCATCATCATGCTGACGACGCTCTTGGCCTTGACGAGACCGCCGTAGAAGAAGGCGACGCCGGGCGTCATGAGCAGGACCAGCGCCGTGGCGGTGATCGCCCACGAGATGTTGCCGGGAGCATCCATAGGAAAACCTCACATCCGAAGTAATTGAAGCTTCAGTGTGACGACGCGCCGTTTCGCGGATGCGTGGGGTTTGTTTCCGCAGGGTTACAGCGGGGCCCCGGGTGTGAACATCGCGTTACGCGGGCCTGCGGGCTTACGCAGAATGTGTCAGGGCGTTGAGACGCGACACCGCGCGAAGGTACTTCTTGCGGTATCCACCCGCCAGCATCTCCTCGGAGAAGACGGAGTCGAGGCCCAGGCCCGTCGCGATGATCGGGATCTGCGCGTCGTACACCCTGTCGACGAAGGCGACCAGACGCAGGGCCTCCGACTGGTCGGTGAGCTGATGCACATCGCGGAGGCCGACCCGATCGAGGCCTTCGATGAGGCGGATGTACCGCGAGGGGTGAACCTGCGCGAGATGACGGATGAGGTCGTCGAACCGGTCGTCTGACACGATGCTCTCGGCGCCGGCCTTCGCCGAGACCTCAGCGTAGGTGTCGTCGTCGAGCACGAGCGCATGACCGTCGAGTGCGCGCTGGCGGAAGTCGACCCCGTCGATGCGGAGCGTCTGGAAGCTGTCCGACATGGCGTGGATCTCCCGGAGGAAGTCCTGGGCGGCGAAGCGGCCCTCGCCGAGCGCGTTCGGCGGGGTGTTCGACGTCGCTGCGAGTCGCGTGCCCGTGGGGACGAGCTCGCCGATGAGTCTGGTCATCACCATCGTGTCGCCCGGATCATCCAACTCGAACTCGTCGATGCAGAGCAGATCCGCGCCCTTGAGCAGATCGACGGTGTTCTTGTAGCCGAGCGCGCCCACCAGGGCCGTGTACTCGATGAACGAGCCGAAGTACTTCCGACGTGCAGGCATCGCATGGTAGATCGAGGCCAGCAGATGCGTCTTGCCGACACCGAAGCCGCCGTCGAGGTATACACCGGGCTTGAGCTCCGGCTCTTTCTTGGCTCGGCGGAAGAAGCCGCCGCGCTTGACGGGGGCACCGCGTCCGGCGAACCGCATCAGCGTCTGCTTCGCCTCTTCCTGGGAGGGATACGCGGGGTCGACCCGGTAGCTGTCGAAGGTCGCGGAGTCGAACTGCGGCGGGGGCACCAGGCTCGCCAGCATCTCAGGTCCGCTGACGGTCGGCTGACGCTCGGTGAGGTGCACGATTCCCGTGCGGCTGGTCGGGTCGGTCATCACGGTCCTGGATCAGGTGCCTGCCTGTGTCGAAGTCTTACGAATCGGGCGCAGGCGGCTCAGCGGGGATCTATCGTCGAAGGGGACGGATCAACACTACGCCGTCCGCACCCGCCCGTTCGCCCGCGCAATGCTTGGAGATCCCATGGCCGTCGAGTTCGATTCCTCCTCCCCGAAGTTCGCCGAGTATGCCGAGCCCGGCCGCCTCGTCACCACCGAGTGGCTCGCGGAACGGCTGGGGACGCCGGGGCTCGTGGTCGTGGAGTCCGACGAGGACGTGCTCCTCTACGAGACCGGACACATCCCCGGCGCGGTCAAGGTCGACTGGCACACCGAGCTCAACGACCCGGTGGTGCGCGACTACGTCGATGGGGAGGGCTTCGCCGCGCTGCTCAGCCGCAAGGGCATCGCCCGCGACGACACGGTGGTGATCTACGGCGACAAGAACAACTGGTGGGCGGCGTACGCGCTGTGGGTGTTCTCGCTCTTCGGTCACGAGGATGTCCGCCTCCTCGACGGCGGCCGCGACCGATGGATCGCCGAGGGTCGTGAGCTGACCCGCGAGCCCGCGAACCGTCCCGCGACGGAGTACCCCATCGTCGAGCGCGACGACTCCGTGATCCGCGCATACAAGGAGGACGTGCTCGCGCACATCGGCAGCCCCTTGATCGACGTCCGTTCCCCCGAGGAGTACAGCGGTGAGCGCACGACAGCGCCTGCCTACCCCGAGGAGGGCACACTTCGCGCCGGACACATCCCCACGGCGCAGAGCGTGCCGTGGGCGAAGGCCGTCGCCGAGGACGGCGGATTCCGCAGCCGTGCCGAACTCGACGCGATCTACCGCGACGGCGCCGGACTCCGCGACGGCGATGACGTCGTCGCGTACTGCCGTATCGGTGAGCGCTCGAGCCACACGTGGTTCGTTCTCAAGCACCTCCTCGGCTTCGGGAACGTGCGCAACTACGACGGCTCGTGGACCGAGTGGGGCAGCGCCGTCCGTGTTCCGATCGTCACGGGGACCGAGCCGGGATCCCTCTGATCGTGGGAGAATGTCAGGGATGAGCGCGAGCGAAGTTCCTGAGGCACTGGCCGAGATCCGCGACGGCTTCCTGGAGACTCCGGAGTCCGATCGGCTCCTGCTGCTGCTCGAGTACTCCGACGAGCTCCCCGACGTGTCGGAGGAGGTCGCCGCCCACCCCGAGATGTACGAGCGGGTCGCGGAGTGCCAGTCCCCCGTCTACATCCACGTCGAGGTGCACGACGACATCGTCACGATGCACGCCACGGCTCCCCCGGAGGCTCCGACCACGCGTGGTTTCGCGAGCATCCTGGTGCAGGGTCTCACCGGACTCACCGCCGACGAGGTACTGGCGATCCCGAACGACTACCCTCAGTCGATCGGGCTCACCAAGGCGGTCTCGCTGCTGCGGATCGGCGGGATGACGGGCATGCTCATGCGTGCGAAGAACCAGGTCGTCCAGAAGCGCTGAGCCCCTGCGCGTCGAGCCACTCGGTGATCGCCGTGCTCCAGCCGATCTCGTCGTAGTTCCAGAGCTTGGTGTGCCGTGCCACGGTGAACCTCGGCATGGTGACCAGATCCGGACGCGCCTCCTGCAGCGCATGCGAGGAGTCCGCAGGCACGAATCCATCGTCGTCGCTGTGGAGGATCAGGATCGGAGCAGAGAGCTCGTCCGCGCGCGCGACCATGTCGAGGCGATCGAAGCGTATCGGCTCGTCGGCGCCGCTGAGACGCGCTGTCAACGGTGATTGCAGAGCACCCATGGCGAGTGTCGGAAGAGGTGCGCGCACTCCGGCCATTCGTGCCTGGAACCGCAGCACCGTGCGCCAGTCGACGACCGGCGACTCCAGGATGATCCCCGCGATACGGTCGCGATGCCCCGAGGTCACGGCCGCCTGCAGAGAGACAGCGCCGCCCATCGACCAGCCCATCAGGATCACCCGCTCGGCACCGTGGCGGAGGGCATAGGCGATCGCGGAGTCCACGTCCCGCCACTCCGAGGCGCCGAGAGCGTATGCTCCGGCCCTGGTGCGGGGGGCCTCACCGTCGTTGCGGTAGGAGACGACGAGTGTGGGCAGTCCCGCGGCGTGCAGGACGGGGACGGCACGCAGGCACTCTGCGCGCGTGGCGCCTCGACCGTGAACCTGGATCACCCAGGTGGACGATGATCCGGGGAAGAACCAGGCGGGGCAGGGTCCGGCGGGGGAACCGATGAGAAGGTTCTCCCAGGGCAGATGGAGTTCGCTCGGCGATGAGTAGTAGTAGCCGCTGAAAGCGGCGGCGCGGTCCACGCGGGCGCCCGGCTTGATCTGCGTCAGGAGTTTGCGGCGGACGCTCGCGCCGTCGGCGCTCAGGACCGCGCCGACCTTGACGTACCCGTATGTGCCTGTCGTGAAGAGCCCGTACCGACCCGGCAGCTCGGTGTCGAGGGTGCGCTGCAGTTCGATCGTCTGCGCGCCCGTGTCGACCGCGAGGATCTGGGTGTCCATGGCACGCCTGATGGGTGTGACCACCCGACGGGCGACGGCGAACACGAGAAAGGCCGCTGCGGCGCCGATCGCGAGCACGGCGGGGACAAGGAGCGTAACGGCGTGCCTGAGACTCTTCATCGCTTCCTGACTCTAGCCTGTTGCCGTGACCGCACACCCCGAAGCCGGGACGCCATTCGACAGCGCTGTGACCGACCTGCGCGAGACCGTGTTCCGTGACGACATCACGGTCCGCGAGATCGCCACGCCGCAGGGCCTCGCGCCGTTCGCCCATGCACTGGCCGCCGACGTGCGCCCTGAGGGAGACGGGGAGTCGGTGTACGGCACCGGACGGTTCGTCCTTCTCCACGACCCGGAAGCGCCCGGCGCCTGGGGCGGCCCCTGGCGCATCGTCGTCTTCGCGCAGGCACCACTCGAGACGGAGATCGGCACCGACCCTCTCCTCGCGGATGTGACGTGGTCCTGGCTCGTGGACGCCCTCGACTCCCGCGGAGCGATCTATCACTCCGCATCCGGCACATCCACGAAGACCCTGTCGAAGGGTTTCGGAGGTCTCGCGGTCGAAGGCGACGGCGCCCAGATAGAATTGCGTGCGTCCTGGACACCGGAGGGCCCGATCCGACCGCACGTCGAAGCATGGGCCGAGCTGGTCGGAATGCTGGCGGGACTTCCGCCCGGCTCCGAGGGCATCGCCGTGATCGGCGCGCGAAAGGCTGTACGTGACTGAATACTCCGTGATCTCGGATGCCGAGGAGTTCCGCGCCGCCTGCGCCGTGCTCGCCGCAGGCACCGGCCCCGTCGCCGTCGACGTGGAGCGCGCGTCCGGTTTCCGGTACTCGCAGCGCGCCTACCTGGTGCAGGTCTTCCGCCGCGACGCCGGCGTGTTCCTCTTCGACCCGCCGGCGATCGGCGACTTCGCCCCGCTGCAGGCGGCGATCGGCGAGACCGAGTGGGTGCTGCACGCAGCGAGCCAGGATCTCCCTCGCTCCGGGAACTCCACCTCGAGCCCACCGTGATCTTCGACACCGAGCTGGCGTCGCGTCTGCTGGGCCACGAGCGCGTCGGGCTGGCGGCCGTCGTCGAGGACGCGCTCGGCATCACTCTGAAGAAGGAGCACTCGGCGGCGGATTGGTCGACTCGACCGCTGCCCGATTCGTGGCTCGAGTATGCCGCGCTCGACGTGCTGCATCTCGTCGACGTCCGCGACGTCCTCGTCCTCGAACTGGAGGAACAGGACAAGACGGCGATCGCCGCCGAGGAGTTCGCCGCGACGCTGGCCCGTGCGCCGAAGCCGCCGCGGGAGGACCCGTGGCGGCGCCTCAGCGGCCTGCACCAGGTGCGCGGATCCCGCAACCTCGCGGTCGCCCGAGCGCTCTGGGAAGCCAGGGAGATGTACGCGCAGCAGCAGGACGTCTCCCCGGTCGACTCGTGCCGGATCGCTCCCTCGTCGCCGCCGTCATGGCGAACCCGCCGTCGAAACAGGCCCTCGCAGGAGTCAAGGAGTTCCAGGGGCGCGCGAGCCGCACCCAGCTGGACCGCTGGTGGCAGGCCATCGTCGACGGCCGCGCGGCCGAAGACCTCCCGCGCGAACGCGTCCCGAGCGACACTCTTCCGCCGCCGCGCGCCTGGGCGGATCGGAACCCCGAGGCCGACGCGCGCCTCAAGGCCGCCAGGCCCGTCGTGGAGGCCGTCGCCGAGGAGCTCGGGATGCCGACCGAGAACCTCCTCACACCGGAGTACCTGCGCCGCGTTGCCTGGGAGCTTCCGGGCGAGACGGCAGAAGACATCGCCCGAGCGCTGACGGCACTCGGCGCTCGTCCGTGGCAGGTTGCACGTACTGCACAGAAGATCGCGGACGCCTTTGTAGAGGCCGCGCAATCGCCCGACACCACCCCCGCACCGGCTTCGTAGGTTCGATCCAACCGATTCCTCCCCGTTTCTCGGGCTTCATAGACTGAGGTCACGCACTAACTTGGAGGCAGAGTGGCCGAGATCTCGGACGTCTTCTTCGTCGATGGAGTACGCACCCCCTTCGGGCGCGCCGGCGAAAAGGGCATGTACTGGAACACCCGCGCGGATGACCTCGCGGTCAAGGCGACCATCGGCCTGATGGAGCGCAACGCCGCCGTCCCGGCGGACCGCATCGACGATGTCGCCATCGCGGCGACGAGCCAGACCGGAGACCAGGGGCTGACCCTCGGCCGTTCGGTGGCGATCCTCGCCGGACTCCCGCAGACCGTGCCGGGACTCGCGGTCGAGCGCATGTGCGCCGGGGCGATGACCAGCGTCACCACCATGGGCGCATCGATCGGCGTCGGCATGTACGACTTCGCCCTGGCCGGTGGCGTCGAGCACATGGGGCACCACCCGATCGGCGGCAACGCCGACCCCAACCCGCGTTTCGTCGCGGAGAAGATGGTCGATCCTGGCGCCCTCAACATGGGAGTCACGGCCGAGAGGATCTTCGACCGCTTCCCGCATCTGACCAAGGAGCGCTCCGACCGCTTCGGCATGCTCAGCCAGCACAAGGTGCAGGCGGCGTATGACGCCGGCAAGATCCAGCCAGACCTGGTTCCGGTCGCCACCAAGGGCGTCGACGGCGCCTGGGGCCTCGCGACCGAGGACGAGGGCCGCCGTCCGCAGACGACGATGGAGGACCTCGCCGCCCTCAAGACGCCGTTCCGTCCGCATGGCCGCGTCACGGCAGGTACCTCGTCTCCGCTCACGGATGGCGCGACCATGTCGCTGCTCGCCGGCGGCGGTGCGGTGAAGGAGTTCGGACTCGCGCCGAAGATGCGCATGGTGTCGTTTGCCTTCGCCGGCGTGCAGCCCGAGATCATGGGCATCGGGCCGATCCCCTCGACCGAGAAGGCTCTGAAGAAGGCGGGTCTCACGATCGCCGACATCGGGCTGTTCGAGCTCAACGAGGCATTCGCCATCCAGGTGATCTCCCTGCTCGACCACTTCGGCATCGCCGACGACGACCCCCGCGTCAACCAGTGGGGCGGCGCGATCGCGCTCGGACACCCGCTGGCGGCATCCGGTGTCCGTCTGATGATCCAGCTCGCGGCGCAGTTCGCCGAGCGCCCCGATGTCCGTTACGGCCTGACCGCCATGTGCGTCGGGCTCGGGCAGGGCGGTTCGGTCATCTGGGAGAACCCGCACTACGACGGCAGGAAGAAGAAGTGAGCGCCCCCGTGACGAACTACGACGACATCGACTTCTCCCCCATCCAGGCCCTCACCGACGGCGAGGTCATCACGCACTCCCCCGTGCGCGACATCCGCCTCGCTTCCGGCAAGGTCCTCGCGCTCATCACGCTCGACAACGGTCGCGATCACACCCGCCCGAACACACTCGGTCCTGCGACGCTCACGCAGCTCGGAGAGACCCTCGACGGGCTCAAGGCACGCGCGGCCGCCGGCGAGATCCAGGCGGTCGGCATCACCGGCAAGCAGTACATCATGGCCGCCGGCGCGGATCTCTCGGACATCAGCAAGGTCGGCTCCCGCGACAACGCGCGCCTCATCGCTCAGCTCGGCCACAAGGTGCTCGGCAAGCTCGGCGACCTCGGCGTGCCGTCGTTCGCCTTCGTGAACGGCCTCGCGCTGGGCGGCGGTCTGGAGATCGCACTGAACTCCAGCTACCGCACGGTGGATGCGTCCGCCGCTGCGATCGCCCTGCCCGAGGTCTTCCTCGGCATCATCCCCGGCTGGGGCGGCGCGTACCTGCTGCCGAACCTCATCGGCATCGAGAACGCCCTCGAGGTCGTCATCTCGAATCCGCTCAAGCAGAACCGGATGCTGAAGCCGCAGCAGGCGTTCGACTTCGGCATCTTCGACGCGATCTTCCCCGCCGCGAACTACCTCGAGAACTCGCTGGCGTGGGCCGACGCGGTGCTCGGCGGCAAAAAGGTCGAGCGCAGGAACGAGCCCGGCAAGATCGAGCGCCTCACCAAATGGCCGATCGCCATCAAGATGGCTCGGGGCATGCTGGAGTCGAAGATCGGGACCGTCCCGAAGTCGCCGTACGCGGCACTCGACCTCCTTGACAAGGCGAAGAGCGGCACGAAGGCGGAGGGCTTTGCCCGCGAGGACGAGGCGCTGGCCGAACTCGTGACTGGCGACCAGTTCGCCGCGTCCATGTACGCGTTCGACCTGGTGCAGAAGCGCGCCAAGCGGCCCGTCGGCGCTCCCGACAAAGCCCTGGCGAAGAAGGTCACCAAGGTCGGCATCATCGGCGCCGGACTCATGGCCAGCCAGTTCGCGCTGCTGTTCGTGCGCAAGCTCCAGGTGCCCGTGCTCATCACCGACCTGGATCAGGCGCGCGTCGACAAGGGCGTCGCGTACATCCACGACGAGATCGGCAAGCTCGAGGCGAAGGGTCGGCTGGACTCCGACTCCGCCAACAAGCTGCGCGCGCTCGTGACGGGCACCACCGACAAGAGCCTCTACGCGGACTGCGACTTCGTGATCGAGGCCGTGTTCGAAGAGGTCGGCGTCAAGCAGCAGGTGTTCGGCGAGATCGAGAAGATCATCGCCGAGGATGCGATCCTCGCCACGAACACCTCGTCGCTGTCGGTCGAGGAGATCGGGTCGAAGCTCGCCCACCCCGAGCGACTGGTCGGCTTCCACTTCTTCAACCCGGTGGCGGTGATGCCGCTGATCGAGGTCGTGAAGACGCCCGCCACCGACGACGCCGCGCTCTCGACGGCCTTCGTCATCGCGAAGGGTCTGGGCAAGAACGCGGTCCTCACCGCCGACGCGCCCGGTTTCGTCGTGAACCGTCTGCTCGCCAAGGTCATGGGCGAGGCCGCCCGCGCCGTCTACGAGGGCACGCCGATCGCCGACGTCGAGAAGGCCTTCGGTCCGCTCGGCCTGCCGATGGGTCCGTTCCAGCTGATCGACCTGGTGGGTTGGAAGGTCGCCGCCCACGTGCAGGACACGATGGTGCGCGCCTTCCCCGACCGGTTCTACGCCAACGAGAACTTCCACGCGCTCGCCGAGCTCGATCAGGTCGTGGAGAAGGACAAGGGTGGACGAGTCGTCGGCTGGAGCAAGCAGGCCGAGAAGGTGCTGAAGCCCGCCGTCGGCAAGACCCCGGCGCCGGCGGCGACCATCCTCCAGCGTGTGCAGGACGGGCTGGCTCAGGAGATCAAGCTGATGCTGGACGAGGGGGTCGTCCCTGAGGTCGAGGACATCGATCTGTGCCTGATCCTCGGGGCCGGCTGGCCGTTCATCGACGGCGGTGCGTCGCCCTACCTCGATCGCGAGGGGCATCCGAGCGCGCGTTCGGCGGGATCCTTCCACACCCCGCAGATCCGAGGTGTCGAGAGCCGCTGAGTCGCACGCTCTTCATGACGAAGCGCCCCGCCGTTCGCGGTGGGGCGCTTCGTCGAAGAGCGAACGCGCGTGCAGGCGCTCAGTTCGGTGAGTGCGGCGGCCTCCCGTCGGTCTCACCGTGACGGGGCCAGTACGCCAGGGCCCGTTCGGCGAGAGCGGTGATCGTGAGCGAGGGGTTCACGCCGGGGTTGGCCGAGACGGCCGAGCCGTCGAGGACGTGCAGACCGGGGTGCCCCCACACGGTGGTACATGTCGATGACGCCCGCCTCGGGTGTCGCAGAGATCACCGCTCCCCCGAGGAAGTGGGCGGTCAGCGGGATGCCGAACACCCGGGCCACGATCCTCGTGCTTCCGCCGACACGCCGCCCTCTTCCTGCATCCGCGCCGCGATCGCCGCTGCGGCCGCGTGGGCCTGCGGCAGGTGACTCGGATTCGGCTCACCATGCCCCTGCTCGCTCGTCATGACGAGTCGCCCGAGACGTGGACGCAGCGACAGCGTCAGGGAGTTGTCGGCGGTCTGCATCACGAGCGCGATGATGCCCCGCTCGCCCACCTGCGCAGGTTCGCCAACCGGAACTGTCGCAGCGGCGCACGGATCACCTGACGGGCAAGGCTCCCACTCGTGCGCCGAGCGAGCGCTCGCCGGTCACCAGCACGGTCGCGAGCGCTCCCATCAGATTCGACCCGGGTCCATAGCGTACGTTCTCGACGTGCGTACGGTCGTCCACGTGGAACGACGTGGTGATCGCCACACCCCTCGCCAACTCGAGGGAATCCGGCACCCTCGTGGCGACCGCGCCGTCGAGCGCCTCCGAGTTCGTCCGGGTGAGGCGTCCGACGGCATCGGATATCCTCGGCAGCGCGCCGGACGCCTTCATCCGATGCAACAGTTGCTGAGTGCCCCAGGTGCCCGCGGCGAGCACCACCTGCTCCGCGGTCACCGTTCTCCGCGTGCGCCGGAGCCGAGAACCACTGCGCCGGGTCGTGACTGCGAAGCCCCCGGCCGGGAGCTCGCGGATGTCGATGACCGTGCGCATCGGCTCGATCACCGCACCGCGTCGCTCCGCGAGCGCGAGGTAGTTCTTCATCAGGGTGTTCTTCGCTCCGACGCGGCATCCGACCATGCAGTTGCCGCAGAGCGTGCACCCGGTGCGCTCAGGTCCCTCGCCGTCGAAATAAGGATCGGCGACGCGCTCCCCGGTCGCCCGAACCACACGCCGACCGGCGCATGGCGGAACGTGGAACCCACCCCGAGGTCCTCCGCCGCACCGGCCATGATCCGCTCGACGGGGCCGGTATGCGGATAGCGCTCCACGACCCCCAGCATCCGCTTCGCCGTGCGATAGTGCGGCGACAGCTCGGACTCCCAGTCGGCGATGTCACGCCATTGCGGGTCCTGGAAGAACGCGACTCCCGGCTGATACAGCGTGTTCGCGTAGTTGAGCGAGCCTCCTCCGACGCCGGCGCCCGCGAGGATCATCACGTGGGGCAGGCGATGGATGCGCTGGATCCCGAAGCAGCCGAGCGCGGGAGCCCACAGGTAACGCCGCAGGTTCCAGCTGGTCTTCGCGAAGTCCTCGTCCTCGAAGCGACGTCCCGCTTCGTAGACCCTGACCCGGTAGCCCTTCTCTCGGAGCCGCAACGCCGCGACGGACCCGCCGAACCCCGACCCCACGATCACGACGTCTTCGTCGAACCCGGTCATCGCCCTCCCTCCGACACCATGACGGTGAGCGCCCCGGGAAACACGGAGATCGCGCACTCATCCTCACCGACCCGCTCCCCGTCCGCGTAGACGACGAGCCCGGGAGCGGAGATCGTGACAGCTCGCGCCCGTCGATGGACGACCTCCGGCCGATCCAGGTGGGTTCCGCGCAGGAGCAGCGGGAACAGCCGAAGCAGGCGCGCACGGCTGAGCGGCGCGACCTGCACGATGTCGAGCAGGCCATCGTCCGGCAGCGCTCCGACGCAGATCGGCATGCCTCCCGCCGTAGCTCGCTGTGCTGCCCGCGGCGATCAGCGTGCCGGGAGACATCCTCGGGATCTCGCCGTCGACGGAGATCGTGAAGTCCATCGGGCGCAGACGCGCGAGTTCGATGAGCAGCGCGAGGTAGTAGCGGGGCGCGCCGTGCGGCCAGCGGAGTCGGTTCGTGCGTTCGCTGATCTTCGCATCGAAGCCGAGAGCAGCGATGGTCAGGTACTTCTTGACCGGTCGCTGTGCGGATCTCTCCGACGTCGATCGGACGCGGCACCCCGGTGAGCGCGAGTTCCGCGGCAGCCTTGGCGTCGCGACGGGGCAGGCCCAGCGCCCGCGCCAAGTCGTTCCCGGTGCCCGCTGCCACGAGCGCTACCGGAACGGATGCCGCGCAGACGACGTCGAGGACGCCGGAGAGCGTGCCGTCGCCGCCCACCACGACCAGTGCGCGCGGTTCCTCTGCGAGCGCCGTGGCGGCGAGCCGGACGGTGTCGTCGGCTGACGCGCCGGCGTAGGTCCGCACATCCGCACCTCGTTCGCGCAGATGAGAGACGGCGATCTCCGCAGCTCTCCTGCCGCGGCCCTTGCCGGAGAAGGGATTCGCGAGCACGGCGATGTGCTCTGCCACGTCAGCGTGTCCGTTCGACGGGGATCACGGCACCGGGGTTCAGGATGCCTGCGGGATCGAGCTCGCGCTTGATCGCGGTGAGGATGCGGATGCCGGTGTCGCCGATCTCCTGACCGAGCCAGTCCGCGTGGTCCCGTCCCACCGCATGGTGATGGCTGATGGTGCCGCCGGACGCGATGATCGCGTCGTTCACGCGCGCCTTCACCGCCTCCCAGACGCCGAGAGGCTCGGCACGGATACCGGCGAGCACGGTGAAGTAGAGCGACGCTCCTGTGGGGTAGATGTGGGAGACGTGGCACATGACATACGTCTTCGCTCCGGCATCGGCGAAACCGTGCTTCAGCGCCGTCTCGACGGCCGTGCGCAGGGGCCGCAGGTTCGACCACGTCGTCGCGGTCTCGAGGGTCTCGCAGAACACACCCGCGTCGAGCAGCGAATCCCGCAGATACGGACCGTCGAAGCGGCCCTGAAGCCACTCCTCCGCCGCGCCCTCCCCGGCAGACGTGCCGCCGGCTGCGGCGAGCTGGGCACTCGCCCTGGCCCGCCGACCGGTGATGTCTTCGCCCTCGTACACCGTCACCGCGCTCGCTCCCTTCGCGAGGGCCTTCCCGATCTTCCCCACCTGGGCGAGGCTCACCGCGGTCTCCGCCTCGTCGGAGAGCCGGATGACGGTAGGGCCGTCGCCCGACTGCGCCACTCGCCGGAGCCCTTCGACGCCGCTCTCGAAGTCGGGGAAGGTCCACGATTCGAACAACCGCTCGCGAGGAATCGGATGCACGCGCACCTTGACCTCGGTGATCACACCGAAGATGCCCTCGGAGCCGAGGAACACACGGATCAGGTCGGGCCCCGCCGCCGAGCCGGGTGAGCGCCCGAGTTCGAGGTCCCCGTCGGCGTCGCCACGCGGATCCCGGTCACCATCGTCTCGAAACGTCCGTTGCCTGCCGAGTTCTGGCCCGAGGAACGCGCCGCCGCGAAGCCGCCGATCGTCGCGTAGCGGAAGCTCTGGGGGAAGTGTCCGAGTTCGAGACCGTGCGCCGACAGCAGCGACTCCGCCTCGGGCCCTGTGGTGCCCGCGGCGAGCACGGCTTCGCCGCTGAGCTCATCGAGTCTCACCAGGCCGGTCAGGCGGCGCAGATCGAGGGTCACGACACCGTGGTGCGTCCCGCGGTCGGGGTCGAGGGCACCGACGACGCTCGTACCACCGCCGAAGGGGATCACCGCGACCCCGCGCTCACCAGCCACCTCCAGGCACGCACGTACTTCGTCGTGAGCGGCCGGGCGCACGACGGCATCGGGCACACGCTGCTCCCGAGCTCGGCGTCGCAACAGGTCCGGAGTCGACCGCCCGCCCGCGTGGCGGATGCGCGCCTCCGCAGACTCGTCCACGTGCTCCGCGCCGACGACGGAGCGGAAAGCGTCGAGATCCTCCGCCGTCAGAGCGCTGTCATCGATGCGGACGGCGTCCAGCGACACCGGCTCCTCTGGCCGACGGATGCGACCGAGCAGAAGCGGCAGCAGGGTGCGGACCGCGCGCGGCAGCTCCTTGGCCTTGCGAGGATCGCCCCAGCCGTTCCACCGCATCGCGACATGGTCGGCGCCGCTGCCACTCTCCTGCTCCATGCGTTACAGTGTGACACATCATGGAAGAACGTCAACCAGAAGTCGACAAGAGCGAAGACGAGCTCCCCGCGTGGGATGCCACCCAGACCCGCATCCTCGACGCTGCCGACGCCCTGATCAGCCGTCGTGGTGTGCACGGCGTGACGATCGCCGAGCTCGCACGGCGCTCGAGCTGAGCCGTCCGACGATCTACCGCAGCTGGTCCGATGCCGACGACGTCGTCCGCTCGGCTTTGCTTCGTCGGGTGATCGGGCTCATCGAGATGCTGCCGCCGGACCCCGCCCGCACCCGCGCGTCGGTGGTCGACGCAGTCATGCGGTTCATCACGCTCTTCCGCGGCGACACGGTGTATGCGCGTCTGCTCGCCGACGAGCCGGAGGCCTTCACCCGCTACACGCTGCAGCGCGTCGGGTCGAGTCAGCGCCGGATACTGCGCTGGCTCGCCGCCGCCATCGCCGCAGCCCAGACCGATGGGTCCGTCCGCGCTGATCCGGCCGGAGAGATCGCGGTCATGGTGCTGCTGGTGGCCCAGTCCGCCGTCCTCTCGCACGGGACCGTCGCGGAGCTCATCTCCGAGGCCGCATGGGAGCGCGAACTGCGGACGACTCTCGACGGGCTTCTGCGCCCATGACCACGACATCCTCTGCGCTGAACGGGTCACGGCGTCGGGGCGACCTTGCACGAGCGGCGGAGGAGACGGTGGATGTTCTCGTCATCGGCGGCGGGATCACGGGCGCCGGCGTCGCCCTGGACGCCGCAGCTCGCGGCCTCTCCGTCACGCTGATCGACGCGGAGGACCTCTCCTTCGGCACGAGTCGGTTCAGCTCGAAACTCGTGCACGGCGGCCTGCGTTACCTTGCCACCGGGGACGTGGCCACCGCACGGGAGAGCGCGCACGAGCGACACCTTCATGACCACCATCGCCCCGCACCTGATCCGTCCGCTCGGACAGCTGCTCCCGTTCAGCGAAGGCATCACGCTCCGCCAGCGCACGGCCGGCGCTCTCGGCATGGGGCTCGGTGACCTCCTGCGGATGAGCGCACACCTCCCGGGCCGTGCTCCCGGCTCCGGTTCTGGTGTCCGCGCGCACGGCCGCCCGCATCGCGCCGGCCCTGGAACGCCGTGGTCTGCGCGGCGGCATGCTCGTCGTACGACGGCCAGCTCGACGACGACGCCAGGCTCGTGGTCACGGTGGCGCGGACAGCCGCGTCGCTCGGAGCGCGGATCCTCACCCGAGTCCGAGCTCTCGGGCTGCGTGGCGACGGCGCGACCGCCGAGGACACGCTGACGGGAGAGCGTCTCGATATCAGAGCGCGCGCCGTCATCAACGCGACCGGCGTGGGGGCGGGCTCGCTCGACGACGCGATCCGGGTGCGCCCGAGCCGGGGCACGCACATCGTCCTCGACGCGAACGACCTCGGGGCGCCGCACACGGCCCTCACGATCCCCCACGAAGGGTCGATCAGCCGATATGTCTTCGCGCTGCCGCAGGCGTACGGTCGGGTGATCGTCGGGCTGACCGACGAGGATGCTCCGGACGCCGTGCCCCGGGTTGCGCAGCCCACGGAACGTGAGATCGACTTCCTGCTCACGAACCTCAATCGTGTGGTCGCGTCGCCGATCCGACGCGAGCAGGTGCGCGGCGCGTTCGCGGGCCTTAGACCTCTCGTCGACCGGGGCACGGCTCCGACGGCCGACATCTCGCGCAGACACCTCGTGACCGTGTCCGGCGCGGGGTTCGTCACGGTCCTCGGCGGGAAGCTGACCACCTATCGACGGATGGCCGAGGACGCGGTCGATCTGGCGCTGCACACCCGCGGGCTGACGGCCCCACCGAGCCGGACCGCGTCATTGCGTCTCGTCGACCGCAGGGTTCCCGTTGCTCGAGAGCCGGTCGACGAGGAGACGGGCCTGACCAGTGCTGAGGTCGAGTACGCCGTGCGTGTCGAGGGCGCCATGACGGTCGAGGACGTCCTCGACCGGCGGACCCGCATCGGGCTCGTCGATGCCGACCGAGAACGGTGCCGCGCAGCCGTCGAAGCCATCGTCCAGAGGTCGCTCGCAGACGGGGCCTGATTCCTTCCGGAGGCGGATCCGAGCGCTCCCGGTTCGACGGCACGGCAACGCGGGTAACGGCGGGAGAACAGCGCATGAACTCCCCTCGACCGCGGTCCCCACGCGACGCACTGCCCGCCGCGAGCGTGCACAGTGGTGTCATGGACATGCTCTTCACGATGCTGGGCGGCAAAGGGATGTCAGGGCTGTTGAAGACCGGAACAGCGATCCTCACGACCCTCCTGGTACTCCCCGCTCTCCTGAAGCTCTTCATCGTCACTGTCGATGAGGGCTGGGCGGCCATCCGGACGCGAAACGGCAAGCCCATCATCCGCAATCGCCCCCAGCGACGCCCGACCAATCGCGGGGGCGCGGTCGGCGAGGTGGTCGTGCTCGATCCGGGCTCGCACGGCGCGTTCCCGCTGTTCTACTGGTACCGGCTGATCGACGTCCGCTGTCGGGCGACCGATCTCCCGGTGCGGGAGATGGGAGGAGCGAACGGTCACCAGCACCGGGTCCACGCGTCGTTCGAATGGCGACCGATACCGAGCGGTCGAGATCTGCGAGTGTTCGAGCTCGACGTCGTGAACGTCAAGGAGCGGGCCTCGAACATCGTCGGAGCAGCGCTGCGCGATGTCATCCGCGGGCTCGAGGGCACCGAGTTGCCGCACAACGACGAGATCAACACCAGGGTCATCGCCGCGAGTGCCGATGAGGTGCGCCGCGCCTGCGGTGTGGAACTCGTGCGCGTCATGGTGACCGGTGACGCCCTGACCGACGGGTATCTCCTCTCGACGGCACTCCGCGACGTCGATCGGGGCGCTCAAGCCGTCGCCGCGCTGCACGCACTGAACTGACGCCCGCCGACGCGGTGCCGGGGAAGACGTCGGCTCGGGCCGCTCGGCTCAGTGCCGCTCGTGCAGCGGAAGGTCGATCGCGCCCGTCTCCCCCGCGTGGCGGGCCTTCGGGATGCGGGTTCCGAGAACCTGGGCGACGATGTCCTGCGCGATCTTCGACGGTGTGAGTCCCGCATCGGCGAGGATCTGGTCGCGGCTCGCATGGTCGATGAACTCGTCGGGCAGGCCGAGCTCGTCGACCGCCGTGTCGATGCCGGCCTCTCGGAGGGCCTGGCGGACCCGGGTGCCGATGCCGCCGACGCGGATGCCGTCTTCGAGCGTGATGACGAGGCGGTGGTGCCCGGCGAGCTCGACGATGGACGGCTGCACCGGGATAGCCCAGCGCGGGTCGATGACGGTCGCCCCGATCCCCTGCGCGCGCAGACGATCGGCGACGTCCAACGCGAGTTCCGCGAAGGGACCGATCGCCACGATCAGGACGTCTTCGCTCTCGCCGCGGGCCAGCACGTCGACGCCGTCACGCAGGCGCTCGATCGCCGGAAGATCCTGCGCGACCTCGCCCTTGGGGAAGCGGATGACCGTGGGGGCGTCGTCGACCTCGACGGCCTCGTTCAGGGCCTCCGTCAGCCGGGCGCCGTCTCGCGGGGCGGCGATGCGGATGTGCGGGACGATCTGGAGCATGGCGAGGTCCCACATGCCGTGGTGGCTGGGGCCGTCCGGGCCGGTCACCCCTGCGCGGTCGAGCACGAAGGTGACGCCGGCGCGGTGCAGAGCCACGTCCATCAGCACCTGATCGAACGCGCGCCCCATGAATGTCGCGTAGAGCGCGACCACCGGGTGCAGCCCGCCGAAAGCGAGTCCGGCCGCAGAGGCGACCGCATGCTGCTCGGCGATGCCGACGTCGTACACCCGATCGGGGAACCGCTCCGCGAACGGAGCGAGACCTGTCGGCCGCAGCATGGCGGCCGTCATCGCGATCACATCGCTGCGCTGCTCGCCCACCGACACGAGCGCATCGGAGAACACATCGGTCCATCCTCGGCCGCCGGACGACAGTGTCTCTCCGGTCGTCGGGTCGATCTTCCCTACGGCGTGGAACTGGTCGGCTTCGTCATCGCGTGCCGGTTGGTAACCGCGCCCCTTCTCGGTGATCGCGTGCACGATCACCGGAGCACCATACGACTTCGCCAGCTCGAGGGTCTCGAGCAGTGCCGGGAGGTCGTGCCCGTCGACCGGACCCAGGTACTTGATGTCGAGGTTGGAGTACAGCGCCTCGTTGTTCGTGAACCGCGACAGGAAACCGTGCGTTCCCCCGCGGACGCCGCGGAACACCGCTCGGCCGACCGGGCCGAAGGCGCGGAACAGGCGGTCGGAGCGCTGGTGCAGGTCTTTGTATGCGGCGGCGGTGCGCACCCGGTTCAGGTACCGCGACATGCCGCCGATCGTCGGCGCGTACGAGCGTCCGTTGTCATTGACCACGATCACGAGATTGCGGTCGTTGTCGTCGGAGATGTTGTTCAGCGCCTCCCACGTCATGCCGCCCGTGAGCGCACCGTCGCCCACGACCGCGACGACATGCCGATCCGCCCGACCGGTCGCGGTGAGCGCCCGGGAGATGCCGTCGGCCCAGCTGAGCGAACTCGAGGCGTGGGAGGACTCCACGACGTCATGGGCGCTCTCCCCGCGTTGCGGATACCCGGCGAGACCGCCACGCACCCGCAGGGCGGAGAAGTCCTGGCGCCCGGTGAGCAGCTTGTGCACGTAGGACTGGTGACCGGTGTCGAAGATGAAGGGATCGTCCGGGGAGGAGAAGACCCGGTGCAGCGCGATGGTCAGCTCGACCACTCCGAGGTTCGGACCGAGGTGGCCTCCCGTCCGGGAGACGTTGTCGACGAGGAACTCTCGGATCTCTGCAGCGAGCTGCTCCAGTTGGTCGGCCGAGAGGGCGTCCAGATCACGGGGTCCTGAGATGCTCGGAAGAATGGTCATCTGCGCCTCCTCACAGGCTCCGCCGGAAGCACCCGACGGGGGTGCGGGCGCCTCTCGATCCTACCCCGCGGGCTCCGCAGAGCACGCTGCACAGACACCCCCTTGACAGGCGGAAGGGGCTCGTGTCCGAAGACCCGAGCCCCTTTCGTCTGTGCGATCAGACCAGCGAACGCAGCACGTACTGCAGGATGCCGCCGTTGCGGTAGTAGTCGGCCTCACCGGGGGTGTCGATGCGGACGACCGCGTCGAACTCCACGGTCTGCTTGCCCTCGGGCGAGTGCTCGCTCGGGGTGGCCGTGACCTTGACCGTCTTGGGCGTGACGCCGTTGTTGAGCTCTTCCAGACCCGAGATCGAGACGATCTCGGTACCGTCGAGTCCGAGCGACTCCCAGCTCTCGCCGGCAGGGAACTGCAGCGGGACGACGCCCATGCCGATCAGGTTCGAGCGGTGGATGCGCTCGAAGCTCTCGGTGATGACGGCCTTGACGCCCAGCAGGCTCGTGCCCTTGGCCGCCCAGTCGCGCGACGAGCCGGAGCCGTACTCCTTGCCGCCGAAGATGACGAGAGGGGTACCCTGCTCCTGGTAGTTCATGCTCGCGTCGTAGATGTACGACTGCGGGCCGCCGGGCTGCGTGAAGTCGCGCGTGAATCCACCCTCGACGACCTGTCCGTCGTTGACGGCCGAGACCATGAGGTTCTTCAGACGGATGTTCGCGAACGTCCCGCGGATCATGACCTCGTGGTTGCCACGACGCGAACCGAAGGAGTTGAAGTCCTTGCGGTCGACGCCGTGCTCGGTGAGGTACTGCGCCGCCGGCGTGCCCGGCTTGATGTTTCCGGCCGGCGAGATGTGGTCGGTCGTGACCGAGTCGCCGAGCGTCGCCATGACACGAGCACCCTCGATGTCCTTCACCGGGGTGAGCTCCATCGTCATGCCGTCGAAGTACGGCGCCTTGCGGACGTAGGTCGAGTTCTCGTCCCACTGGAACGTGTCGTCGTCCGGCGTCGGCAGGTTGCGCCAGCGCTCGTCGCCGTCGAACACCGTCGCGTACTGCTTGATGAACTGGTCGCGCGAGATCGACGAGTCGACGATCTCCTGCACCTCATCGGGCGTCGGCCAGATGTCCTTCAGGAAGACGTCCTGTCCGTCGCTGCCCTTGCCGAGCGCGTCGTTCTCGAAGTCGAAGTGCATCGACCCGGCCAGCGCATACGCGATGACCAGCGGCGGGCTGGCGAGGTAGTTCATCTTCACGTCGGGGCTGATGCGACCCTCGAAGTTGCGGTTGCCCGAGAGCACGGCGGTGACGGCGAGGTCGTGCGAGTTGATCGCCTCCGACACCTCTTCGATCAGCGGGCCCGAGTTGCCGATGCAGATCGTGCACCCGTAGCCGACGGTGTAGAAGCCGAGGCCCTCGAGGTCCTTGTCCAGACCGGACTTCTCGTAGTAGTCGGTGACGACCTTCGAGCCGGGGCCGAGAGTCGTCTTGACCCACGGCTTCTGCTTCAGGCCCTTCTCGAGCGCCTTGCGCGCGACGAGACCGGCCGCGATCATGACCGACGGGTTCGACGTGTTGGTGCACGAGGTGATCGCGGCGAGGGTGACGGCTCCGTTGTCGAGGATGTACTTCTCCCCCGACGGCGTGGTGACGGGAACCGGGTTGGAGGCGTTCGTCGGCGCACCGCTGCTGATGTGCACGGGGCGCGTCGTCGGCTCCTCTTCGCCGGGGACCTGTCCCGGGTCGGACGCCGGGAACGAGTGCTTCGACTCGAGGTCGACGATGTCGTCGCTCGTCGAGGGCGTCGCATAGCTCAGGATGTCCTGCTCGAACTGCGTCTTCGCCTCGGAGAGGAGGATGCGGTCCTGCGGGCGCTTCGGGCCGGCGATCGACGGCACGACCGTGCCGAGGTCGAGCTCGAGGTACTCGCTGAAGGTCGGCTCGTGCGAGGCGTCGTGCCAGAGCTTCTGCTCCTTGGCGTACGCCTCGACCAGTGCGACGGCCTCCTCGCTGCGGCCGGTGAGGCGCAGGTAGTCGAGGGTGACGTCGTCGATCGGGAAGATCGCGGCCGTGGAGCCGAACTCGGGCGACATGTTGCCGATCGTGGCGCGGTTCGCGAGCGGCACGGATGCCACGCCCTCACCGTAGAACTCGACGAACTTGCCGACCACGCCGTGCTTGCGCAGCAGGTCGGTGATCGTGAGCACGACGTCGGTGGCAGTGACGCCGGCGGGGATCTCACCCGACAGCTTGAAGCCGACGACGCGCGGGATGAGCATCGACACGGGCTGGCCGAGCATGGCCGCCTCCGCCTCGATGCCGCCGACGCCCCAACCCAGCACGCCGAGGCCGTTGACCATGGTGGTGTGCGAGTCGGTGCCGACGCAGGTGTCGGGGTATGCGCGGAGCACGCCGTCGACGTCCCGGTCGTAGATGACCTTCGCGAGGTGCTCGATGTTCACCTGGTGGACGATGCCGGTTCCAGGCGGGACGACCTTGAAGTCGCTGAACGCGGTCTGCCCCCAGCGAAGGAACTGGTAGCGCTCGCCGTTGCGCTCGTACTCGATCTCGACATTGCGCTCGAGGGCGTTCTCGGAGCCGAACAGGTCGGCGATCACGGAGTGGTCGATGACCATCTCGGCGGGCGAGAGCGGGTTGATCTTGTTCGCGTCTCCGCCGAGCGCCGTCACGGCCTCGCGCATGGTGGCGAGGTCGACGATGCAGGGCACACCGGTGAAGTCCTGCATGACCACGCGGGCCGGCGTGAACTGGATCTCGGTGTTGGGCTCTGCCGCGGCATCCCACGACCCCAGCGCCTCGATCTGCGCCTTCGTCACATTCGCGCCGTCCTCGGTGCGAAGCAGGTTCTCCAGGAGGACCTTGAGACTGAAGGGGAGCTTCTCGAAACCGGGCACCGTGTCGATGCGGAAGATCTCGTAGTCGGTGCTGCCGACTGTCAGGGTGCTCTTGGCACCGAAGCTGTTCACCGTGGACACGAATCCGTCTCCTTCTATTCGGATGGGAGCGACAGGCGCCTCCATCTTGCTCGCCAGCGAGCTCCTGCGGCTAGCAAGGCGGACCTAACCAGTCTGCTCCGCGCGGCCCGCCGGCGAAAGCCTGCGATTTATCTTGATGTCAAGATAAATCTATCATGCCTCGGCGGTATCCTCGCGCGACGGCCCCCGAGGATGGAGAGCCCGGACGACCAGCCAGGTGACGGCGATGAGGGGCGCGAACAGCGGCAGCCCCATGATGAGCTTGAGCGTGCCGAGCGCCGTGACGTCACCCGCGAGGTAGAGCGGCAGCTGCACCGCGAGCCGCGCGAAGAACAGCGCGGCCCATGCGATGCCGAGCCAGAAGTACGCGCGACGTTTGCGCCGATCGTTCCGCCAGGCAGTGCCCTCCCCCATCAGGAACCCGACGGCGAGGCCGATCAGCGACCATCCGATCAGGGCCGACACCAGGATGACCGAGCCGTACACGGCGTTCGTGATCAGGCCGGGGACGAAGTTGTCGGCGCCGCGCCCCGTCCACAGTGCCAGTCCGGCCGCAGCCACCGCGGCGACCAGCCCGCCGATGGCGGCGGACGGCGGGGACTTCTGCAGCAGACGCACGATCGTGAAGATCGCGGCGAGGCCGACGGATATCCCCAGCGAGAGGATCAGCGGCTCGGGGCGGATCGTGAAGATGACGACGAAGGCGAGACTGGGCAGCACCGATTCGAGGATGCCGCGAACCCCGCCGATGGCCGACCACACGACCTTGTGGGTGCTGGCGCTCTCCGCCGGGTCGAGTCCGGCACGGCGAGCCGCACTGCCGAGCGCCTCCCCGAGGAGTTCCGAGGTGCGCTTCTCGCGCTCCGGCTCGTGTTCCGGCGTGCTCACGCCGAGCCCGGTGTCGCCGGCATCTTCAGCGGGATCAGGTCGCGCGGCGGCATGGGAGAACCACCGCGCACGACGACGATCGATCGGAACAGGTCCTCGACCTTGGCCCCGGCCTCCGGATCCGACGCGCCGGCGCCGCCGATGACCCCACGCAGGAACCACCGCGGCCCGTCGATGCCGATGAAGCGCGCGAGACGCAGACCCGAACCCTCGCTCGCGGTCGCAGGGACCTCGGCGAGCAGCTCCTTGCCCAGCGGACCGTCGCGCTCCTCGACGCGGCCGCCCTGCGCCTTCACCTGATCGCGCAGCTGCACGCGGGTCTCATCCCAGAGACCGCCCGATCGCGGCGCCGCGAACGGCTGCACCTGCAACGAGGAGTCGGCGTAGTCCAGGCCGACGGCCACGATGCGCTTGGTCTGCTCCTCCACCTCGAGTCGCAGGTTCAGGCCTTCACGCGGAAGGATCTTGATCCCCCCGAGATCGATGTACGGCCGGACCGGGTTCGCCTCGGAGTCGTCGAAGGGCCCATCGGTGGCGCGGTTCTCGGGCGCCGACTTCGAAGGGGTGTCGTTGTTGTCAGTCATTGGCTTGTCCTGCTTCGTTCTGGTGGAGCGCCGCCTGGTATCCGGTGGAACCGAATCCCCCGTCGCCGCGGATGCTGTCTGGCAGCTCATCGACCGGGAGGAACGTGGCACGCGTCACCGGCATGATGATCAGCTGCGCGATGCGATCGCCGACCGCCACATCGTACGCGCTGCGGGTATCGGTGTTGATCAGACTCACCTTGATCTCACCGCGGTATCCGGCGTCGACGGTGCCGGGCGAGTTGACGATCGAGATGCCGTGCTTCGCGGCGAGACCGCTCCGCGGCACCACGAAGGCGGCGTACCCGTCCGGGAGCGCGATGCGCACGCCCGTCGCGACCAGAGCCCGCTCCCCCGGCTCGAGATGCACGGCCTCGGCCGAGACCAGATCTGCACCGGCGTCTCCCGGATGCGCGTACCCGGGAGTGACTGCGGCGATAATGGGGACATCAACGGAATCGGTCACCCCATGAGGCTAATGCAGAACCCCGCCACAGACGCACGTACCCGCTATCGCGAACGGCTCTCCCCGAGCCTGTGGCTTCTCGTCACCGTCGCGGTTGCCGGACCGATGGTGTCACTCGTCTTCGTCCCCATCGGTTCGACGTTCGCGCTCGTGCTGGGAGCGGTGGTCTCCGCGCTCCTCGTGCTCGGGTTCGTGCTCGCGACGCCCGTCGTCGCCGTGGAGGGCACGGTGCTCCGCGTCGGACGCGCGCACATCGACGCGCGATTCCTCGGTGAACCGGTGGCGTTGACCGGAGAAGAGGCCAGACAGGCGCGCGGTCCCGATCTCCCGGCCCGTGGCTGGCACCTGATCCGCGGCGGCATCGACGGCATCGTCATCGTGCCGAACATCGATGCGGACGATCCCGTCGTCGCCTGGACGATCTCCAGCCGCACGCCCGATCGCCTGGCTGCGGCTATCCGGGCCGCCCGCGCCTGACGGAAACGCGCCCGGGAACGACAGCGCGCCCCTGACCGGAGGGTCGGGGGCGCGTGAGACGTCGCTCGGAGGACTGCTAGGCAGCGCACTCCTTGCAGATGGGCCCGGATGCGCCCTCGTGGTCGAGCTGCGAGCGGTGCTTCACGAGGAAGCAGCTCATGCACGTGAACTCGTCCTGCTGCGCAGGCAGCACGACGACATCGAGCTCGAGATCGGAAAGGTCGGCACCCGGAAGGTCGAAGCTCGACGGGTTGTCGGAGTCTTCGTCCCCGCTTGAGCCGGAGTTCTTGTCCGGCACACGCTCCTTGAGGGCTTCGATCGACTCGGAGTCGTCTTCGCTCTTTCGGGGGGCGTCGTAATCGGTTGCCATGCGGTAGATCTCCACTTTCATGGTGCGAGTGGGTGGTGCGCCGTCGGGTATTCGGCGGCCATAGTTTGCACGACGCAAAGGCATAACGCAAATGCGGGTCCGTGCGACAGAGCAAACTCACGGCACGCCCAGGGTATTCCCCGCCGCTGCGCTCGTCGCGTGACACCATGAACGGACACCCATCAGAGGGGCATTCGCATGGAAAACGTCACCATCGTCGGCACTGAAGCAGGAGTCCTCGTACTCGCGACCGAGTCGGGCGAGCGGTTCGCGCTGCCCATCGACGACATGCTGCAGCGGGAGATCCGTCGCGCCACGCGCCAGTCCGAGCCCACCGCCCAGAAGCTCGCCGCGAGTCCCCGCGACATCCAGGCGCAGATCCGCGCCGGTCTCACGGCTCCGGAGGTCGCCGAACTCCTCGGCATCAGCGTCGACGACGTCGCACGGTTCGAGGGCCCGGTCCTCGCCGAGCGGGAGCACATCATCGGTCAGGCCCTCGCGGTCCCCGTCCTCATCGGCAGCGAGGTCGAGCCCGACGCCCAGCCCACCTTCGGCGCCGCCGTCCGCGCGAAGCTCGATGAGGTCGCGGCCACCGCGGAACGCTGGGCCAGCTGGAAGGGAGACGCGGGCTGGACGGTCAAGCTCGAGTTCACCGCCAACGACGTCGAGCACGATGCGCGCTGGAGCTTCGACCCGCGTCGCAGCGCCCTCTCGCCGTTGAACGCGGATGCCACCCAGCTCTCACGTCAAGGCTCCCTTCCCGAGGGCCTCATCCCCCGCCTCCGGGCCGTCGAGGCCGACCGTGCCACGTCTCCCTACAAGGATGAGAGCCGCTTCGACTCCGGGGCGTTCGGCCCCCGCCTGCTCCCGGCACCCGAGGCGGAGCTCGAGGACCCCGCCCTTCCGGCGCGCTCCGACGTCGCCGCGCAGGATGCGGCGATCAAACGCGCACCCTCGGCGCAGAGCACCAACCCGGAGACCGCCGATCTGCTCGAGGCGCTCCGTCGCCGGCGCGGTCAGCGCGAGACGGCGCCCGTTCTCGAAGACACCGAAGACGACGATCACTCCGACCCGATCGCGCTTTTCGATGCGCTCGAGCAGCAGCAGGACGAACCGGAGCCGACGCAGACCTCTCAGCCATCACCCTCCGAGACGGGCGACTCCAGCGGTCGGCGACGTCGACGCAACGCGATGCCCTCATGGGACGAGATCGTCTTCGGGGCACGCACCGACGAGTGACGGTCAGCGCGCGAACGCCCCCAGGCGCAGCAGCGGCACGTTCCGCTCCTCCGGCGTGAGAGCGCCGTGCTGGCCGATCATTCCGCGCCCTCGCTGGTCCGCAGCCGTACCGTCGTAGATGGCCCATGCGCCGCGTGCGATCGCCAGCAGGTCGCCGATCCGCGACGCGGCCGCCTCAGTCACCGTCGGTCCGAACAGTCCGAGCTGAACGGCCTCTTCGCGAGTGATCACGTCGGCCACACCCTCGAGATCGGCTCTCCAACGCGCAGTCACCGCGGCGGAGTCGGCGTCGGGTTCGAGATAAACGTGGAGCATCCGAGGCTCGCCGCCGATGTGGCGCACCCCGGCGAGATGCTCTGCGTCGAGCACGACCTGGCGGTTCACCGGCACATCGACCATCCCGTGATCCGATGTGACGAGTACGCCGACTCCGGGAGGCACGCGTGCCGAGAGTGCGGCGTCGATGTCCTCGAGCGCGGCGACCCATTCGCGCGAGGCGATGCCGTACTTGTGACCGGCTTTGTCGACCTCAGGCAGGTAGCAGTAGACGAGTGAACCCGCACTCCCCTGGGCGAGTGCGTACGCGGCTTCGATGCGCGAGGCAGCCGTCGTCGCTGCGACGAACTCCGCCCCTCGGAGGGTCGCCTTGGTGAACCCGCTGTGCGCGTAGCCGCCGAATCCGACCGCGAAGCTCGGGTGCCCGTCGCGACCCGCGCGTTCGAAGATCGTCTCTGCCGCCTGCCAGGTGAGCGGGTCGATGCCGTCCGTCTCCCAGCCGCTGAGCTGGTTGACGAGGATGTCGCGGCTCGCATCCCGCACACGATAGCCCACCAGTCCGTGTTCGCCGGGCCACACACCCGTGACGATACTCGTGAGCGCCGCTGCCGTCGTGGAAGGGAACACGGTTCGGGCGACGTCCTTCTTCGCCATCCCGGCTGTCAGAGCGCGCGCATGTCCGGCATGACTGCGCAGGCTGATCGCACCGAGTCCGTCGATCACGACGAGGACAGCCGCATCCACGCGCGGGAGCGCAGCGGATTCACCGCGGAGCGCGGATGACAGGTCCGCCGCCACCCCGACGACGCTCCGAACGCTCGGCGACTCGGACGGTAGCATGAGGGACATCCGAGCCAGTCTGACACAGGCTCCCGTACGCCTTCAGGAAGTCCATGCCGAAAACGCCGCCGCCCGAGCCCGTCGAGGAGCGCATCCAGGACATCGACCTCTCCTCGGAGATGCAGGGTTCGTTCCTCGAGTACGCGTACTCGGTGATCTACTCACGGGCCCTGCCCGATGCCCGTGACGGCCTCAAGCCGGTGCAGCGGCGCATCCTCTACCAGATGGCCGAGATGGGCCTGCGCCCCGACCGCGGACACGTCAAGAGCGCCCGTGTCGTCGGCGAGGTGATGGGGAAGCTGCATCCGCACGGCGACTCGGCGATCTACGACGCCCTGGTGCGTCTGGCACAGGAGTGGGCTCTGCGCGTGCCCCTCGTCGACGGCCACGGCAACTTCGGCTCGCTCGACGACGGGCCTGCCGCCGCCCGATACACCGAGGCTCGTCTCGCCGCCGCTGCCCTCGCACTCACCGAGAATCTCGACGAAGACGTCGTCGACTTCATCCCGAACTACGACGGGCAGTTCCAGCAGCCCGCGGTGCTCCCCGCGGCGTTCCCCAATCTGCTCGTGAACGGCGCCAGCGGCATCGCCGTCGGCATGGCGACCAACATGGCCCCGCACAACCTCATCGAGGTCGTCGCCGCTGCCACCCACCTGCTCGAGAACCCGGACGCGACCACCGAGGAGTTGATGGAGTTCGTCCCGGGACCCGACTTCCCCTCCGGCGGGATCCTGATGGGGCTCGACGGGGTCAAAGACGCATACACGAACGGCCGAGGCGCTCTCAAGGTCCGCGGCAAGACCTCGATCGAGCCGCTCGGCCCTCGACGCACCGGCATCATCGTCTCCGAACTCCCCTACATGGTGGGACCCGAACGACTGATCGAGAAGATCCGCGACGCCGTGCAGGCCAAGAAGCTGCAGGGCATCAGCGACGTCACCGACCTGACCGACCGCAACCACGGGCTGCGCGTGGCGATCGGGGTCAAGACCGGTTTCGACCCGAATGCCGTCCTGGAGCAGCTCTACCGTCTGACCCCGCTGGAGGACTCCTTCAGCATCAACAACGTCGCGCTCGTCGACGGCCAGCCGCGCACTCTCGGCCTCAAAGAGATGCTGAGCGTCTACGTCGGGCACCGCCTCGAGGTCATCACGCGTCGCAGTCGCTATCGCCTCGCGCGACGCGAAGAGCGCCTGCACCTCGTCGAGGGACTGCTCATCGCGATCCTCGACATCGACGAGGTCATCCAGGTGATCCGCTCCTCCGACGACTCGGAGCAGGCCAGGACGCGGCTTCGCTCCGTCTTCGATCTCAGCGAGCTGCAGGCCGAGTACATCCTCGAGCTGCGCCTGCGTCGTCTGACCAAGTTCTCGCGCATCGAACTCGAGACCGAACGCGACGCGTTGCTGGCGGAGATCGCGTCGCTGCGAGAACTCCTCGGGAGTCCGGTGCTGCTGCGCGCCGTCGTCGCGCGCGAGCTCGATGCCGCCGCCGACGCCTATGGCACGCCTCGTCGAACCCTCTTGATGAACGCGGCGCCCCCAAGCCGCGGGCCACGAAGGGTGCCGTCGACCTGCAGATCGCCGACGCCCCCACCGTGCTCGTGCTGTCGACCACCGGTCGCGCCGTGCGGGTCGACCTCGGCGAGGGTCAAGAACTCGGCGTCCCTGCACGGCGAAGCAAGCACGACGCCATCCTCACCACGATCGAGACGACGGTCCGCGCGGAGATCGGTGCGGTGACGAGTCTGGGTCGTGTCGTGCGCTTCTCTCCGGTCGACCTGCCGTCCGTGCCGTCGACATCGGTGCAGCTCGCCGCTGGCACGCCGCTGCGCGACTATCTCGGCATCACGACCAAGGGTGAGAAGGTCCTCGGGTTCGTCCGCTTCGACAGCGATACCCCGATCGCGCTCGGAACCGCGCAGGGGACGGTCAAGCGCATCGTGCCTTCCTCGCTGCCCGTGCGACCCGACCTCGAGGTCATCGGGATGAAGCCGGGCGATACCGTCGTCGGTGCGGCCGAGGCCTCGGACGACACCGAACTCGTCTTCGTCACCACCGACGCCCAACTGCTCCGCTTCCCCGCATCGACGGTTCGTCCGCAGGGTGCCCCGGCTGGCGGCATGGCCGGCGTGAAGCTCGGCTCCGGGGCGTCGGTCCTCTTCTTCGGCGCCGTCGACCCGACGACGGACGCCGTCGTGGCCACCGTGTCCGGCGGCGAGAGCATCCTCCCCGGAACGGACCCCGGCCGCGCGAAGGTGTCGTCCTTCGCGGAGTATCCCGCGAAGGGCCGCGCCACGGGTGGCGTGCGCGCACATGCCTTCCTGAAGGGCGAAGACCGCCTCACGGTCGCCTGGGTCGGAGCGAGCCCGCCCCAGGCCGTCGACCCGACGGGAGCAGTGCGCAAGCTGCCGGAGACGGGCGCTCGCCGAGATGCCTCGGGCCAGCCGATCGACGGCGTGATCGGCAGCATCGGCCGGACCCTCGTCTGACGCCCCACCGGCGACTCGGATGAGAAGAGGGACCAGGGCGACCTGGTCCCTCTTCTCATCCGTCCGGCCGACTCAGGCGTCGATCGACTCGCGCGACAGTCGATCCGACGAGTCGATGATGAACTCCCGACGCGGGGCTACCTCATTGCCCATGAGCAGTTCGAAGACGCGACCCGCGGCCTCGGCATCCTCCATCCGCACACGACGCAGAAGGCGTCCGGAGCGGTCCATCGTCGTGTTCGCCAGCTGCTCGGCGTCCATCTCGCCGAGACCCTTGTAGCGCTGGATCGGTTCGTGCCAGCGCTTGCCCGCCTTGCGGAGCTTCGCCAGCAGGGCATGCATCTCCTGCTCGCTGTACGTGTAGATCGTCTCGTTCGGCTTGGAGCCGGGGTTCATCACGATGATCCGGTGCAGCGGCGGAACAGCGGCGAACACGCGACCGTCTTCGATCAGCGGGCGCATGTAGCGGAAGAACAGTGTGAGCAGCAGCGTGCGGATGTGTGCGCCGTCGACGTCGGCATCGCTCATCAGGATGATCTTCCCGTACCGCGCGGCGCCGATGTCGAACGTGCGACCGGAGCCCGCCCCGATCACCTGGATGATCGACGCGCACTCGGCGTTCGACAGCATGTCGCCGACCGACGCCTTCTGCACGTTGAGGATCTTGCCGCGGATCGGCAGCAGGGCCTGGAACTCGCTGTTTCGCGCGTTCTTCGCCGTGCCGAGCGCCGAGTCTCCCTCGACGATGAAGAGCTCACTGCGCTCGACCTCGTTCGTGCGGCAGTCGACGAGCTTCGTCGGGAGAGTCGAGGACTCGAGGGCGTTCTTCCTGCGCTGCGTCTCCTTGTGTGCGCGCGCGGACACACGCGCCTTCATCTCGGAGACGATCTTGTCGAGAAGCTGTGACGCCTGATTCTTGTCGTCGCGCTTGGTCGACCCGAAACGCTGCGCCAGGTCCTTGCGGATCACCTGCGCCACGATCTGCCGCACCGCCGGGGTCCCGAGAACCTCCTTGGTCTGGCCTTCGAACTGCGGCTCTGGCACGTTGACCGTGAGCACCGCCGTGAGCCCGGCGAGGACGTCGTCCTTCTCGAGCTTGTCGTTGCCCACCTTGAGCCGGCGCGCGTTCTGCTCGACCTGCGTGCGGAGCACCTTGAGGAGCTCCTGCTCGAAGCCCTGCTGGTGCGTTCCCCCCTTGGGAGTCGCGATGATGTTCACGAACGATCGGACGCGGGTGTCGTAGCCGGTGCCCCAGCGCATCGCGAGGTCGACGGCACACACGCGCTCCACCTCGGTCGCGACCATGTGCCCGTCCGCCTGCAGCACCGGGACGGTCTCCTTGAAGGTGCCCTCGCCCTGGATGCGCCAGGTGTCGGTCACCGGCGGGTCGATGGCGAGGTAGTCGACGAACTCGGAGATCCCGCCCTCGTAGAGGTACGAGGTCTCGACGACACCGGTCTGAGCGGTGATGTCCTCGGCGTCACCGGCGACATCCGCCGTGCGGTCGGTCCGCTCGTCCCGCACGACGATCTCGAGCCCGGGAACGAGGAACGCGGTCTGGCGCGCCCTCGTCTCGAGGTCGCCCAGTTGGAAAGCGGCATCCTTGGTGAAGATCTGCCGATCCGCCCAGTAGCGCACGCGCGTGCCGGTCACCCCGCGCGGGGTCTTCCCGATCACGCGGAGCTCGCTGTTCTCCTCGAACGGCGTGAACGGCGCATCGGGGCGCTTCTCGCCGGAGTCCGTGAAGATGCCGGGCTCCCCACGGTGGAACGACATCGCGTAGGTCTTGCCGCCGCGATCCACCTCGACATCCAGCCGCTCGGAGAGCGCGTTGACGACGGAGGCGCCGACGCCGTGCAGACCGCCGGAGGCCGCGTAGGATCCGCCGCCGAACTTTCCGCCGGCATGCAGCTTGGTGTAGACGACCTCGACGCCCGTCAGGCCGGTGCGCGGCTCGACGTCGACCGGGATGCCGCGCCCGCGGTCGTGCACCTCGACGCTGCCGTCGGCATGCAGGATGACGTCGATCTTCGAGCCGTTGCCGGCCACGGCCTCGTCGACGGCGTTGTCGATGATCTCCCACAGGCAGTGCATGAGTCCCGGCGAGCCGTTCGACCCGATGTACATCCCGGGGCGCTTGCGGACAGCTTCGAGTCCCTCGAGGACCTGGAGATGATGGGCGGAATACTCGGCATTCACAATCTCCGAGTCTATTCTCGCCACCCCGACTCCGGCCGCAGACACTCCCCGGACGGCATCAGCCGGGTGCCTGCCCGTACGCGCTGAGCGAAACACGCCGCAAACCGGGCATGCACACAGGCACAGCATGGTTGTATTGACCAAATCCCCCGCGAAGCCGACACCCGAGGAGGCGCCGAGATGAATGCAACGACCGAACGTGACACCTCCACCGTCGAGTTCCGTCTGACGGCCATGGATCGCTGCGATTCCTGCGGCGCTCAGGCGTACATCGCCGCGGAGGTCAACGGATCCGAACTCCTGTTCTGCGCCCACCACGGACGCAAGTACGAAGAGAAGCTCCGCAGCGTCGCCACCAGCTGGCACGACGAGACCGCGCGTCTGATCGACACCCCCTGATCGCGAGGGCGCCGCTGGTCAGTCGATGACCACTCGGCGCACCCGCGACGTCAGTCTGGTGAGGATCTCTTCGCCGACCGTGTCGATGTGTTCGGCGAGAGCAGTCGCCGAACGCTCCCCCGAGGTTCCAGGGCCGAACAGCACGACCTCTTCTCCGACGCGAGCGCCGGTCCAGGCGTCCACCACGGACGATGTGCGGTTCACCCGCAGGAGGGTTCGCCCCCCGGCGGGCGTTCCGACGGTCACTCCGGCGAGCGTCGAGGGGAGACCGTCGAAGCTGCCGATGTCGATCGTCACCGCCTCCTCTCGCGTCTCGGTGACGGTGGCGACCAGCTGCGCGGCGGGCGTCACGCCGTCGAGGTCGGGCCCCTCGGCAGAGCGGATGCCGTAACAGAAGGCGCCGATCCGCGAGACCGTGCCCTCAGCTCCGGACGCCACCACGATGCTGCTGAGGCGGTCAGGTGCAGAGCCGACGGCGCGGTGCCGGATTGCTCCGCGACACGGACCGCGTCGAGGAAGATCGCCTGCGCTTCGTCGTCCTCGGCATCGCTCGCCTCGGCGATGTGGCTCCACACGCCGACGAGCTCCACGAGGCCCGCTTGTTCCGCTGCGCGCGTCTCCGCGATCGCCGATGCCCAGTCCTCCGCCAGCACACCGTTGCGGTGCAGTCCCGTATCGATCTTGAGGTGAACGCGGGCACGCGCGCCGAGGACGGAGGCACGGGCGACGATCCGCCGCAGATACTCCACGGTCCCGACTCCGAGGTCGATGTCCTGCAGCAGCGCATCGTCGATCTCGGTGTCGGTCGAGGTGGCCCAGGCGAAGATCCTGGCTTCACCGCCGACGAGTTGACGGGTGACGATCCCGCCGCGGATGTCGTAGCTGCCGAACCAGTCGACGCCCACGCGCAGAGCGTTCTCGACCGCCCAGGCGAGCCCGTGTCCGTAGGCGTCGTCTTTCAGGACGATCATGAGGGCCGAAGGCGACACCCGTTCGCGCACGGCGACGATGTTGGCACGGAGGATGCTGCTGCGCAGTCGCAGCTCCGGACGCGTCACGCCTCCCACCCCCGCACCGCGTGGGCCCCCGAGACGGTGACGAGCTCCGAGGATTCCAAACCGGTGATCTCCGCCCATCGTGCGATTCCCGCGGCAACCGGACCCGTGCCGCCGAAGTAGGTGACCTCGTCTCCGACCGCGGCGTCGTCGCCCTGCAGGTCCACGACGCAGACATCCATCGCCACGCGCCCGATGATCGGATGTGCCGTTCCATCGACCTCGACATCGGCGCGGTTCCCGAGCGCTCGCACGATGCCTTGGGCATATCCTCCGGTCACGAGCGCGACGGTGGTGGCGACCTCGGCCCGGAACGTGTACCCATAGGAGACGGCGTCACCGGGGTGGAGCTTCTTGGTGGACATGACGCGGCCGGTCAGGCGCATCACGGGGCGCGTCGCGAGGGCTCCCGTCGCATCGGGCAGACCGTAGAGCAGCGTCGAATCGATGTCCGGCTCTGCCGACGTGACCCCGAGGATGCCTTCCAGGCGGAGCGCTTCGACTTCTCCGGGCGCATCGACGAGCACCTTCTCCGCGCCCGCCGCCGTGACGGCATGTGCCACAGCGAGGAGTCCGTGGCCCCACGCATCACGCCGGAGATCTGCCGTGCGACCTCCGGCGGCCACGGCGACGGAGGCCGCGGATGCCAGGGCCGACCGGGAGATCATCGCGAGCGGCAGGGCGCTGGAGGTCGTCTCACACACGTTCTCCAGCCTAGCTTCCGGCTCCCAGGTCGAGCGTCCGTGCCCCCGTAGACTGGTGAGGACCCCGACCCTGGAGCCTCATGTCTCGTCTTTCCCTCGCGCCCCGCATCCGCTACCTGCTGGGACGTGCCCGCCGCATCGATGTCGGATCGGTGGTGGAACGCGCCAAAGAGGCGTCCGAGCAGCACCACAAGGCGGTTCCCGCGATCGTCGTCGACATGCTGTGGTCTGCCGCGCGTCACAACGTCGGGTTCCAGGACTACATCGACTACGACTTCGCGATGCTGACGAAGGCCGAGCGCGAGACGTACATGACCCACCCGGTCTCCAACCAGCTCTCACAGCGGTACGACCACCCCGACTATCGCTGGATCTTCCAGGACAAGGTCGAGTTCGACAAGCAGTTCTCGCCGTTCCTGCGGCGCGAATGGCTGGTCGTGGAAGCGGGCAACGCCGATGCCGTCCGCGAGCTCACGCAGCGCCTCGGCACGATCGTCACCAAGGAACCGGTCGGCCAGGCGGGCACCGGCGTGCACCGCTACCACGCCGCCGACATCGATGACTGGGATGCTTTCCACCGTGGCCTCCTCGAGCGCGGCGAGCTCCTCATCGAAGAGGTGATCCGTCAGCACGACGCTCTCGCGGCCGTGTGCCCCGGGACCGTGAACACGACCAGGATCACCGCGTTCTTCGATGGCGAGAAGGCGCACATCCTCGCGATGGCCCAGAAGTTCGGCCGTGGCGCGGTGAGCGACCAGATGACCTTCGGCGGCTTCTACACCATGCTCGACGAGAACGGCCATGCGGTCGGCGCCGGGTACGACTCGCACGGCCATGTGCACGAGACGCACCCCGACTCGGGTTTCCGCATCGCGGACTTCCAACTGCCGTACATGGACCAGGTGCGCGCATTCATCGACGAGGTCGCCCGCGTCGTCCCCCAGGTGCAGTACGTCGGCTGGGACATCGTCGTATCCCCAGACGGCCCGGTGCTCGTGGAGGGCAACTGGGGCGCGGGCGTCTATGAGAACAAGCCGAGTGTCACGGGCATCCGCACCGGTCACAAGCCGCGCTATCGCGAGGTCATCGGCTTCTGAGGCCGCGAAGGCGAAAGGCCCCGGATGCCGAGCATCCGGGGCCTTCGTCATGACGGGAGTTCTCAGATCGCGCGGACGATGCCGAGCGGCGTGGACTCCAGGCCCTGGCCGAGCGGGTTGTCGCCGAGGATCTTGACGAGCCGATTCTCGCCGGCCTTGTCGAGTGTCGAACCGAGGATGTTGCCGCCCAGGTCGTTGATGTCGACGACGGCGACCTCCGCCTGGCCGCCGATGAGAGCCTTCACGCGGGCAGCGACGCCATCCGGATCCTTGGGCCCGAGCACGACAGCCTCGTTGTACGGAGGGATGGTGTGCTTGGTGGGACCGTCGATCGCCCTCGCCTTGTCGCCGGCGATGCGGTAGAAGTCACCGCGTCGGCCGAATGCCTTGGTCACCGCGGCCACGGCCGATGCGAACAGGATCCGCGGAGTGCCGCACTCCCGCAGCGCCATCTCCATCGTCTCCGGCATGCCGAGTCCGATGCCGTACGGCGTGCGGGTGACGTACTTCGACAGGAAGAGGGCGAGCTTGCGCGGCTTGATCTCGTCGAGGCGGTAGGAGCGGCCCTGCGTGATCGCCACGATCTTCTCGGTCACGAACAACAGGTCGCCCGGCTGTACCGCATCCTTCGCGTACTCGGTGATGATGGCATCGAGGTCGTCGTCCGGCATGACCACGCGGGTGCGCAGCGGGATGCGCGCATAGCTCTTTCCGTCGACGCTCGTCTCGAGCGCCTTGCCGTCGTTCGCCTGCATCACTCGAGGTAGTCCCGCAGCGACTGCGAACGGCTCGGGTGTCGCAGCTTCGCCATCGTCTTGGACTCGACCTGACGGATGCGCTCGCGCGTCACGCCGAACGTGTCGCCGATCTGGTCGAGCGTCTTCGGCTGACCGTCGCCGAGGCCGAAGCGCATGCGGATCACGCCGGCCTCGCGCTCCGACAGCGAGTCGAGCAGCTGCTCGAGCTGACGCTGCAGCATCGTGAAGCCCACGGCGTCTGCCGGGACGACGGCCTCGGTGTCCTCGATGAGGTCACCGAACTCGCTGTCTCCGTCTTCACCGAGCGGCGTGTGCAGCGAGATCGGCTCGCGGCCGTACTTCTGCACCTCGACGACCTTCTCCGGGGTCATGTCCAGCTCGCGGCTGAGCTCTTCCGGAGTGGGTTCGCGACCGAGGTCCTGCAGCATCTGCCGCTGCACGCGGGCGAGCTTGTTGATGACCTCGACCATGTGCACCGGGATGCGGATCGTGCGCGCCTGGTCGGCCATCGCGCGGGTGATCGCCTGACGGATCCACCAGGTGGCGTACGTCGAGAACTTGAAGCCCTTGGTGTAGTCGAACTTCTCGACGGCGCGGATGAGGCCGAGGTTGCCCTCCTGGATCAGGTCCAGGAACTGCATGCCGCGGCCCGTGTAGCGCTTGGCGAGCGAGACGACGAGACGCAGGTTCGCACCGAGCAGGTGGCTCTTCGCCCGCTGTCCGTCGCGCGCCACCCACTGCAGATCGAGACCGAGCTGGCTCGTCTTCTCCGCAGCCGACATCGCGGAGAGCTTCTCCTCGGCGAACAGTCCGGCCTCGATGCGCATCGCGAGCTCGACCTCTTCGGCCGCGTTCAGCAGTGCGACCTTGCCGATCTGCTTCAGGTAGTCCTTGACCGGATCGGCCGTGGCGCCGGTGATCTGCGTGGAGTAGACCGGGACGTCTTCGTCGTCGTTCGACGAGATGACGATGGCGCCGGTCGGCAGCGGCTCGGTGAACTTTGGCTTGGCGTCTTCGTCTTCGTCGTCCTCGACAGCAGCAGCTGCGGGAGCCTCGTCTTCTTCGACGACGTCCTCGGACTTCTTCTTCTTGACGGGGGCGCGCTTCGCGGCAGCACGCTTCGCCGCGCTCAGAGGCGCAGGCTTCTCTGGCGCATCGGTCTCGACCGGAGCGTCGGCGGTCGTCTCTTCGGCAGCCTTCTTCGTCCGGGTGTTCTTCGTCGTGGCAGGAGTCACGTTTCGCCTTTCACGGGGCTGCTGTGTAGCCCCGGGACATTTCGGACACTAGTAAGACCCTTGTCAAGTCCAGTGCTCGAAAACACTGATTGACAACGGGTCGGAGTCCTAGTATCGCACACGTGTGGCGATGCGGACGCATTCCGGCGAAGTTCTCTCCGATCGGAGTCAGCCGCGGCCCGGCTTGTCTTCGTCACCGGAAGGACGAGAGGCCAGATAGCGCTCCAACTCGGCCGCCAGTTCGTCTGCACTCGGCAGGTCCCGTTCGCTGAACCCGCCCTCGTCGTAGGTGTCGTCGTCCGGATTCCGCCCCGCCATGTACGCGTCATAGCGACGCTCGAGGTTGTGCACCATCTGCTGGAGCTCGTCGTTACCGGCGACCTGTTCGTCGACGCGCGCCAGATAGTCCTCTCGGCGTTCCTGTACGGCGTCGAGCATCAGCACGAGACCGGTCGACGCCATCAGACGCTCCGCCGCGGCGATCACAGCCTCCGGGTTCTCGGTCTCCGCCAGGTAATGCGGAACGAGCAGCACGAAGCCGACCGCGCGTTCTCCGCGCTCGACGAACCGGAACTCCAGCAGGTGCCCCGCCGTCGCAGGGACCTGGGTGCGCGGGCGCCACACCGAATGAGCGACCGTCAGCTCGCGACGGTTGCCGCTCACCGTCGTGCCGATCGGCCGGGTGTGCGGCACGGGCATGGCGATCGAGTGCACCCAGTGCAGACCGGACACCTCGAACTCCGCCGCGAGGTCGAGCACCGTGCTCGCGAAGCCGTTCCAGGCGAAGTCCGGCTCGTACCCGGCCAGAAGGAGGAACGGGCGTCCGAGGGCGTCCGTCGCGAGGGAGAGTTCGAGGCGCGGCGGACGGAACTCGGTGAGGTGGTCCTGATCGAACGCGATCACCGGGCGGCGGGCTCGATAGTCCAGGAGCGCGTCGTTGTCGAAGATGACGACCGGTTCCGGCGACGCCGTCTCGCGCAGATGATCGATCAGTCCGGACACGGCGCTGCCGGCGTCGGTGAAACCTGTCAGGAGAAGCACAAGGGGCAGGCCATGCGGCACCGTCGGCGCATTCGCGACGCGTTCGTGGATCTCACCGGAGAAGGGCATGACTCCATGCTACGAGCACGTCTCCGCGCCGGGCCCCGGCCCGTCTCGCTGAGAGCGAACACGCGGGCCGCGGGCGTACGTCCGCGCTCGGACGGTGATCCTAGGATGGAGGCATGACGCTTCCCGTGCTCTCGCACACCACCGATCAGTTCCCCGGAAGCGCTGCAGATGCCGCAGTGCTCGTCGTCTCGGCTCTTCCCGAGTCGGCGGAATCGCTCGCCTCGTACCCCGGCCTCGCCGACATGCTGGCCGGGATCGGCTTCACCGGCTCAGCCGGATCCTTCGCGCGGGTCCATCTTCCCGATGTCTCTCCGGTGCCTTTCGCCGTCGTGGGCGCCGGCGACACACCGGATGCCGGCGCGGTGCGCCGTGCGGCGGGTGCGGCCCTTCGCTCGCTCACCGGATTCGACCACATCGCGCTCGGCCTCGCCGACGGTCTCGAGACGTTCGCCGACGCGGCCGCGGAAGGCGCCGTGCTCGGCGGCCACCGCTTCGACGGCTACCGCTCCGAGAAGGGCAAGACGCGCGCGACCGCGGTCACGATCCACGCCGCGCTCACCGACGAAGGTGCTGCGCGCGCGCAGGTGATCGGCGACGCGGTGGGGCTCATCAAGGACCTGGTGAACGTCCCAGCCGAGTGGCAGAGTCCGGCCCAGCGCTCGCGCAGAGCGCAGCCGAGAGTGTCGCCGACCTCGACGTCACCGTCGACATCCTCGATGAGAAGGCGCTCGCCGACCAGGGCTTCGGCGGCATCCTGGGTGTCGGCCAAGGCTCGGACCGGCCACCTCGACTCGTGCGCCTCGACTACTCCCCGCCGACGCCACGCGTCACATCGCTCTGGTCGGCAAGGGCATCACGTTCGACACCGGCGGGTTGTCGCTGAAGCCGGCGGCGTCGATGGTGGGCATGAAGTTCGACATGGCGGGAGCCGCGACCTCTCTCGCGGCCCTGCGAGCGATCGCGACGCTGGGTCTCCCCGTGCACGTGACCGCGTGGCTGTGCATCACCGACAACATGCCGTCCGGCCGCGCTCTGCGCCCTGGCGACGTCATCCGCATCCTGGACGGCACGACCGTGGAGGTCCAGAACACCGACGCCGAGGGCCGCCTCGTACTCGCGGACGGACTCGTGGCGGCGAGCCGCGAGCACCCTGACGTCATCATCGACGTCGCCACGCTCACCGGCGCGATCGTCGCGGCGCTCGGCCACCGGCATACGGGTGTCTTCGGCGACGACGACACGGTCGCGGAGTTCCTCGCCGCCGCTGAACAGGTGGATGAGCCTGCCTGGCACATGCCCCTCCCCGCCTACATGGAGGAGTCGCTCGAATCACCCATCGCCGATCTGCAGAACGCGAACATGGGAGATCGGATGGGCGGCGCGTCTTTCGCCGGGCTGTTCCTCCGCCGCTTCGTCGGTCGTACATCGGATGCCGACGACGCCCCCCGCATCCCCTGGGTGCATCTCGACATCGCGGGCTCCGGCGAGCACGCCGGCGCAGCGTACGGCTTCACTGAGAAGGGCCCAACGGGGGCGATGGTCCGATCGATCGTCGCCTTCGCCGACGCATCCCACACGGAGGCATGACACATGACAACCCACACCTTCGACATCGTCGTCCTGGGCGGCGGCAGCGGTGGCTACGCCGCTGCATTGCGCGCGAGTGAACTCGGCAAGTCCGTCGCCCTGATCGAGAAGGACAAGGTCGGCGGCACCTGCCTGCACCGCGGATGCATCCCCACCAAGGCGCTGCTGCACGCGGCCGAGGTCGCAGAGCACGTGCGCGACGCCGCATCGGTCGGCGTCACCGCGACGTTGGAGGGCATCGATCCCGCCGGAGTCCGCGCCTACCGCGAAGGGATCGTCGCCAAGAAGTTCAAGGGTCTCGAAGGGCTCGTCAAGGCGCGCGGCATCACGACCGTCGCCGGCCTCGGTCGGCTCAACCCCGACCGCAGCGTGAGTGTGGGTGACGACGTGTACGTCGGCGCCGACGTCGTGCTCGCGACCGGCTCTTACAGCCGTTCGCTCCCCGGGCTCGACATCGGCGGTCGGATCCTCACGAGCGAGCAGGCGCTGGCACTCGACGTCATCCCCGAACGCGTCCTCATCCTGGGTGGAGGCGTGATCGGCGTCGAGTTCGCCAGCGTGTGGCGGTCGTTCGGTTCAGAGGTGACGATCATCGAGGCCTTGCCGCACCTGGTTCCGAATGAGGACATCACCCTCAGCAAGGGGCTGGAGCGTGCGTTCCGTCGCCGCGGGATCCAGTACTCCCTCGGCATCCGGTTCCAGAGTGCTCGGCAGGATGACGCGTCCGTCACCGTCACGCTCGAGGACGGCAAGGAGTTCTCCGCCGACTACCTCCTGGTGGCCGTCGGACGCGGTCCGGTCACCGCCGATCTCGGTTTCGAGGAAGCCGGCGTGACTCTGGATCGCGGCTTCGTCACCGTGGACGAGGAGCTGCGCACCGGGGCGCCCGGCGTGTGGGCGGTCGGTGACATCGTTCCGGGACTCCAGCTCGCCCACCGCGGCTTCCAGCAGGGCATCGCCGTCGCTGAGCGCATCTCGGGCATGTCGCCCGCGAACATCCCCGACGCGCAGATCCCGAAGGTCACCTACTCGAGCCCCGAAGTCGCATCCGTCGGCCTCAGCGAGGCCGCGGCGGCGGAAGAGCATGGTGCGGACGCCATCGTCGCCTACGAGTACAACCTCGCAGGCAACGGGAAGAGTGAGATCATCGGGACGAGCGGTCTCGTGAAGGTCGTCCGTCTCAAGGACGGCCCGGTCGTGGGTGTCCATCTGCTCGGCGATCGGGTGGGAGAACTCATCACCGAAGGCCAGCTCGCCGTCGCCTGGGAGGCGCACCCGGAAGACATCGCCCCGCTGATCCACGCCCACCCGACCCAGAGCGAGGCACTCGGCGAAGCCTTCCTGGCACTGGCCGGCAAGCCCCTGCACGCCCTCTGAGCACCAACCGGTGCCCGAGTCACTAAGCTAGACAAGCGTCATACAACTTCCTGAAGGAGACTCAGTCATGAGCACATCCGTGGTCCTCCCCGCTCTCGGCGAGAGCGTCACAGAGGGTACGGTCACCCGTTGGCTCAAGCAGGTGGGAGACACCGTGCAGGCAGATGAGGGCCTGCTCGAGATCTCGACCGACAAGGTCGACACCGAGATCCCCTCCCCTGTCACCGGTGTGATCGAGGAGATCCTCGTGGCCGAGGACGAGACCGTCGAGGTCGGCGCCCTCCTCGCGCGCATCGGCGACGGCAGCGGAGCAGCTCCTGCTGCGGACGCTCCCGAAGCCGCTGCGCCCGCTGCCGAAGAAGCACCGGCCGAGGCCGCGCCCGCCGCCGAGGCTCCCGCGCCCGAGACGCCGGCCGCAGAGACGCCGGCACCCGAAGCAGCCCCGGCAGCACCGGCCGGAGACGCGACCGACATCGTGCTTCCCGAACTGGGCGAGAGCGTCACCGAAGGCACCGTCACCCGCTGGCTGAAGCAGGTCGGCGACACCGTCGCGGTGGACGAGGCTCTGCTGGAGATCTCGACCGACAAGGTCGACACCGAGATCCCGTCGCCGATCGCCGGTGTGCTGCAGGAGATCGTCGCCGCGGAGGATGAGACGGTCGCCGTCGGCGCCGTGCTCGCACGTGTCGGCTCGGGTGCCGCTCCTGCCGCCCCCGCCGAAGCGCCTGCTGCTCCCGCCGCGGAAGCGCCCGCTGCTCCGGCACCCGCCGCTGCTGCTCCGGCACCCGCCGCTGCTGCTCCGGCACCTGCAGCCGCTCCGCAACACCTGCAGCCGCTCCCGCGCCTGCCGAAACTCCGGCCGCACCGAAGCTCACGCTGCCGACCGAGAGCGACAACCTCTACGTCACGCCGCTGGTCCGCCGGCTGGCTGCCCAGCAGGGTGTGGATCTCGCCTCCGTCAAGGGCACCGGCGTGGGTGGCCGCATCCGCAAGGAAGACGTCCTCAAGGCTGCGGAGACCGCAGCGACCGCCCCCGCGGCTTCCGCTGCGGCTCCCGCTCCGCTGGAGGTCTCTCCGCTGCGCGGCACGACGCAGCCGATGTCGCGTCTGCGCAAGGTGCTCGCAAAGCGCGCCGTGGAGTCGATGCAGCAGACCGCTCAGCTCACGACAGTCGTCGAGGTCGACGTCACCGCCCTCTCGGAGTACCGCGACAGCGTGAAGGCGTCGTTCCTCGAGAAGACGGGCGACAAGCTCTCGTTCCTCCCGTTCTTCGCGCTCGCGACCGCCGAGGCTCTGCAGGCGTTCCCGATCGTGAACGCGACCGTCGACGGCGAGAACATCGTCTACCCGGCGAGCGAGAACGTCTCGATCGCGGTCGACACCGAGCGTGGCCTGCTCACGCCAGTTCTCCGGGATGCGGCCTCGAAGAACATCGCCGAGATCGCTCACGAGATCGCCGACCTCGCCGCGCGCACCCGCGACAACAAGCTGAAGCCCGACGAGCTCGCCGGTGGCACGTTCACCCTCACCAACACCGGTTCGCGCGGCGCGTTGTTCGACACGCCCGTCGTCTTCCTCCCGCAGTCCGCGATCCTCGGAACGGGCACCGTCGTCAAGCGTCCCGGTCTGGTGAAGGTCGGAGGTGCAGACGCCATCGCCATCCGGTCCTACGTGTATCTCGCCCTGTCGTATGATCACCGGATCATCGACGGTGCGGACGCCGCCCGCTTCCTCGGCGCGGTCAAGTCTCGACTCGAGTCGGCGCAGTTCGCCTCTCAGCTCGGCGCCTGACAGAGAATCATCCTGGCTGGTCCGCGACGTCATACACGTCGCGGACCAGCCATTTCTCATGTGCGCGGATGAGCACGACCATGAGTTGCTCGGCTGTGTCCGCATCCGCCTTCCCCTCCGCTGTCGGGTCGACGAGGAGTCGCACCACGGCGACATCTCCGTACTCGTCAACCAACTCGATTCCCGGCGAGGCATCGGCGGCCGCGCCGAGTGCGGCGACCACGCCTTCTGCCCCGGCCGCCACTCCCTCGGCGCAGGTCGCATCCCCGAGCGCGACAATCTGCGATCGTCTCGAGCACGGCAACGGCCGCAACCTCGGGGCTGGGGTCGGTCGGCGACGAGACCGGGGGTGTCGGCACGGCGCCGGACTCGTCAGATCCGCCTTCTCCGAGGTCGCTCTGATCCGCCCGCGTATCGCCCGGGCGACGTGGCGTACCGGGGGCGTCCGGTCGCGTGTCCGCAACCGCATGGCGAGACCTGTCCTCGGGTGCGCCCTCCGCACCTCCGACCGGCCAGAGCATTCCGCCCACGAGCACGGCCGCAGCAGCCGTCCCCGCGATGATCATCGCCCGCCGCCGTCTACCACGCCGCATGTCAGCCGGGCTGGTTCCCGCCTTCTGAGGCGCTCGTCGCGGCCGCCACACAGACCTGAAGAGTTCCTCGGCGCGGGCGACGACCGCGGTGACACCAGCCTGCAGGCCGAGAGCGACCCGACCGAGGCCGCTTGTCGCCGTGTCGGCCTCGGATCTGCGTCGCAGCTCCGCGCGCGGTGAGGTCTGTCCGCGTGGCCTGAGGGCGTGAAGGACGTCACTCGGGGCTTCTGGCGCGTGCAGGCTGAGATCGAGGGGCTGCGGTGCGGCCACGTTCAACAGCTCGACCTCCCCGCCTCGAGCAGCTTCCGCGGAACCCGGGGCTGACCTGCCGAGCTCGCGAGTGCGCGCTCCACCACTCCCAGAGCACGCACCATGACCTTGTCGAAGCTGTGCTCCGACAGGCGGGCGACGACCGCCTCCGCTCCCGCGCGAGCGTCGGTCCCTGCACCGAAGACGAACACCGGTCGTCCACCATCGGTCAACCACCACTCGCCCCCGCTGGCCCCCTCGACGCCGATCTCGTCCAGCCCTCGCAGCATGCTGATCACGAGGGTGGTCGACTCTCCCGGCGTCAGCGGTGCGTCCGCAGCCACGCGGCGGACCACGAACGCCGATATCCGTTCCGTGCACCACGGGAGCAGCACGTCGTGTCCTCCCCTGCGGCGGATCACGTCGATCGGTGCCGCGATGTGCTCGGCACCGGCATAGCGCCAGCCGACCCAGCCGTCGAGTTCCTCGGCATCCCGGCGCACGGCAACCGCGCTCCCACACGTCACCAGTGACCCGGGGAAAGGCCCCTCCGCCGGGTCGAGCGTCCGGACCACGCGATGCGCTCTCGGAACGAGCGCCGTCTCCCCCGACTCCTCGGTCCTGATGTCTGCCATTCCTCCATCACAGCTCACCTGCCGGCGCGCGTTCTTCGTTCCTGGGCGATGTGCGTCGATATCGCTCGAAGTCCCGATGTGCAGGAGCAGTCCGCCCGCCCGCTCCGCTTCACGCGAACGTCGACATCACGCGGCCCGCGGACTCGGTAGGCTGGTCTCCATGGCAAAGCGTGCTCCTGAACCCGAAAAGCGTCCTGGGTTCTTCTCCCAGATCAAGTCCCTCTTCCGGTTCACCCGCGAGGCCTACCCGTGGCTTCCCTGGGCGCAGCTCGCGATCCTCCTCGGCGGCGTCCTGATCGGTCTGCTTGCCGGATACCTCATTCCGCCGTTCCAGATCTGGACGCTCATCCTGTGGGGCGTCACCGGGCTCATGCTGGGCATCCTCGGTGCGCTCTTCCTCATGACGCGCATGTCGACGTCGGCGATGTACACGAAGATCGACGGCATGCCCGGCGCCACCGGCCACGTGCTCAGCACGAGCCTCGGCCGTAGCTGGCAGGCGTCGGAGACTCCCGTCGGCATCAACCCCAAGACGCAGGAAGCCGTCTACCGCACGATCGGCCGTGGCGGCATCGTGGTGGTCGGCGAAGGTGCGCGTGGTCGACTCACCCGGCTGGTGAACGAAGAGCGCAGCAAGGCTCAGCGCGTCGCGCACGGCGTTCCCGTCACGGTCCTCTACGTGGGGCACGGCGACGATGAAGTCGCGATCGCCGACCTCGCGAAGACCATCAAGAAGCTCCCCAAGGCGATCGACAAGGCGACGATGGCCGCTGTCATCCGCCGCGTCGACTCGGTGTCGCAGTCGCTGTCGTCGCTGCCGATCCCGAAGGGGATCGATCCGACCAAGGTGCGCTCCCAGCGTCCACGCTGAGTCTCCGTACCGCAGAAGCACGCAGAACGCGGCCGTCCTCCTCGGAGGGCGGCCGCGTTCTGTGTGCTCACTCGGAGAGCGGCTGCCGTGGCAGACGACGGACCTTCGCGCGGCGTCGACGACGCTCGGGAACCATCGAGCGCATCTCGTCGAGCTTGCCGAAGCAGAACAGCCGGTCGTCGGCCTCCAGAACGACGTGCTTGCGGGGGTTGGGGATCACGCTGACCCCGCGGTGGAGCGTGAGCACCGTGATGTCCCGCTCCCAGAGCCCCGCTTCGCCCAGGGTCTTCCCCACCAGATCGACAGCGCCGTGCACCATCAGCTCTGCGACGCCGTAGCCCGTCGAGACCGTGAGCCGCTGGCGCACATCGATCTCGGGGAACGCGACCTGTCCGGCGATGTAGTCGATGATGGCACCCGCCACGTCGAGCTTGGTCGCGGTCTCGATGCCCTGAAGGCCCGGCGAGGAGTTGACCTCCATCACGAGCGGTCCGTCGTCGCCCTCCAGCATGTCGACGCCCGCGACGCGCAGGCCCAGGAACTAGGCCCAGCGCACGGCGGCGCGCTCGTACACGGGGTCGAGTTCGATGGCCTCGACCGAGCCGCCCCGATGCACGTTCGACCGGAACTCATCACCGGCGGCGGAACGCCGCATCGCGGCGACCACGCGGTCGCCGACGACCAGCGCGCGGATGTCGCGACCACGACTCTCGGAGATGAACTTCTGGATCAGCACGTTCTGCTTGGTGGAGTGCAGCGTCTCGATGATCGCCTCCGCGACCTTCACCTGGGGGGCGAGGATCACACCGATGCCCTGAGTACCCTCGAGCAGCTTGATGACGACGGGTGCCCCGCCGACGCGCTCGATCGCCGGACGCACGTCGGCACGGTTGCGGACGAACGCGGTCGGCGGCATCGCGATGTTGTGCCGGGAGAGGATCTGGTTGGCGCGGAGCTTGTCGCGGGCGCTCGAGATGCCGTTCGCGGTGTTCGGCGTGTAGACGTCCATCTGTTCGAACTGCCGCACGACCGCGGTGCCGAAGTAGGTGATCGAGTTGCCGATGCGCGGCAGGATCGCGTCGTAGTCGCTGAGCTGCCGACCTCGATAGTGGAGGTCGGGTTCATCCGAGGTCAGATCTATCGCGAAGCGCAGCGTGTTGAGCACCTTCACGTTGTGCCCGCGCTGGAGCGCTGCTGCACGCAGACGCTGGGTGGAGTACGCCTGCGGCGCGCGGGAGAGCACTGCGATCTTCACGGGGGATTTTTCCTGCCAGGATGTATCAGGTGAGTAGGACTACCCCCCATTCAAACACCCTTACGGGGTGGCGAGAATGGGTGAGCCTGCCCGATCTCGGGGTCGACTGGCTCAAAGCCAAGATCGACACGGGCGCGCGCACGTCTTCCCTGCACGCATTCGACGTCGTGGAGTTCGAGCAGGACGACCAGCCCTGGGTCCGCTTCAAGGTCAAACCCTGGCAGGACAGCCAGGAGGACGCGGTGGTCGTCGAGTGTCCTGTACACGATCGTCGCGCGGTGCGCAGCTCCTCAGGACATGCGCAGGAACGGTTCGTCGTCGAGCTGCTGATCCGACTCGTCGACCGGGAGGTCCTCGCCGAGGTGACGCTCAGCAACCGCGACGAGATGGGCTTCCGCATGCTCATCGGCCGGGAAGCTCTGCGACAGGGATTCTCCGTCGACCCGGCACGGTCGTTCCTCGGCGGCCGCGCACCACGGGAAGCGCGTCGCCGCAACCGCGGCAGGGCCTGATCACGGCTCAGGTGCGGATCAGGATCGTGCCGACCGCCTTGTCGTGGAGGCCTCGCTGATCCGCATCCCAGATGACCGCTGGCACCACGACCACGAGGAGCAGCGTGCGGACGATCGGACGCCACAGCCCGATCCACCCGCCGTCGCGTCGGACCAGACGCATCCCGAGGATCCGGTGGCCAGGGCTTCCGCCCGCCGTCGGTATGAAGACGATCTGCAGGACAGCGAACACGAGCATCGGGGCGAACTGCGTCAGTCCGGCCTCGGTGGGCAGCGCGAACTGGTCGTAACCGAGGAAACCCGTCGCGATGATCGTGGCAGCCGCGTAGTCGATCAGGAGTGCTCCGATGCGACGACCGGGACGTGCGATGCTCCCGGAACCGGATTCGGGGAGCCCGAGTCGCTCGCCGGGGTACGTGTTCACAGCATCCGTCACTCCCCCAGCCTATCGAGGGTCACAGACGGCCCCGTCCCGTCGGCTCCTGTAACACGCCCGAAACAAAGCGGATACCGTAGAGAAATCCCCCGTCCGTACTCTGCAGAATGGCCGTGAAGCCATCGATCCGCATTACAGGAGTCGTACATGTTCAAAGATTCGTCCGAGGTACTGGCCTACATCAAGGAGAACGACGTCAAGTTCCTTGACATCCGTTTCACCGATCTCCCGGGTGTACAGCAGCACTTCAACATTCCTGCATCGACTGTGGACGAGGCGTTCTTCACGGACGGCCAGCTGTTCGACGGCTCCTCGATCCGCGGCTTCGCGAGCATCCACGAGTCCGACATGCAGCTCATCCCGGATGTCACGACGGCCTACGTCGACCCGTTCCGCGAGGCCAGCACTCTCGTGATGCTGTTCGACATCTACAACCCCCGCACCGGCGAGATCTACTCCAAGGACCCGCGTCAGGTCGCCAAGAAGGCCGAGAAGTACCTGGCCTCGACCGGCATCGCCGACACCGCCTTCTTCGCCCCCGAGGCGGAGTTCTACATCTTCGACGACGTGCGCTACTCGGTCACCGCCGGCGAGAGCTTCTACAAGGTCGACTCCGAAGAGGCCGCCTGGAACACCGGCCGTGAGGAAGAGGGCGGGAACCTCGCCAACAAGACGCCGTACAAGGGCGGATACTTCCCGGTCAGCCCGGTCGACAAGACCGCCGACCTGCGCGACGACATCACCCTCAAGCTGATCGAGGCGGGATTCATCCTCGAGCGCTCGCATCACGAGGTCGGCACGGCAGGGCAGCAGGAGATCAACTACCGCTTCGACACCATGGTGCACGCGGCGGATGACATCCTGAAGTTCAAGTACATCGTCAAGAACACCGCCAACGAGTGGGGCAAGGTCGCGACCTTCATGCCGAAGCCGCTCTACGGCGACAACGGTTCGGGCATGCACACCCACCAGTCGCTGTGGAACGACGGCAAGCCGCTGTTCTACGACGAGGCAGGCTACGGCCAGCTGAGCGACATCGCGCGCTGGTACATCGGCGGAATCCTGGCACATGCGCCGGCGCTGCTCGCGTTCACGAACCCCACGCTGAACAGCTACCACCGCCTGGTCAAGGGCTTCGAGGCTCCGGTGAACCTGGTGTACTCGGCGGGCAACCGCTCCGCCGCGATCCGCATCCCGATCACGGGCTCCAACCCGAAGGCGAAGCGCATCGAGTTCCGTGCTCCCGACGCGTCGGGCAACCCGTACCTCGCCTTCGCCGCGCAGCTCATGGCGGGCCTCGACGGCATCAAGAACCGCATCGAGCCGCACGAGCCGGTCGACAAGGACCTCTACGAGCTCCCGCCCGAGGAGGCCAAGGACATCCCCCAGGTGCCGAACTCCCTGCTCGACTCGCTCGACGCGCTGGCGGCCGACCACCAGTTCCTCCTCGAGGGCGGCGTGTTCACCAAGGAGCTCATCGAGACCTGGATCTCGTACAAGTACGAGAACGAGATCCTGCCGATGGCCCAGCGCCCGCACCCCTTCGAGTACGAGCTGTACTTCGGCGTCTGATCCACCGGACTCCGCAGAGTCTCCCGAAGAGCCCGTCACGGTCCGCCGTGGCGGGCTCTTCTGCATCCCGCGCAACAGCATCCGCCGTGCTGATCTCGCGCTAGGCTCTGCGCATGTCCGAACCCGACGCTGAGCCGACCCCGTCGCTGATCCAGCAGCGCCTCGAACTGGGACGCTGGCGTCTGGGTGCGCTGATCATGATGATCGGCTGGGGCGTGATGACCGTACTTCGCGCGATCACGTTCGATGCGGGCTCGATCGTCGACGGGGTCATGCTGATCGTCACGTTCGCCCTCGCGCTCTACGGCGTGAAACTCTGGTTCGACTACCGTCGCAAGGTCCGTGCATTCGAAGACGAGCACGGGCCGGACGCGGGCAGACAATAGTAGCGGCGCGCGACGTCGCCCGTGGCGACGCTGATGCGGTGCGCGGTGTCCTGCGGAGCGAGGCGGGCACTCGTCGAACCGCCGCCGCGCCTCCGGCTTGCAGGTCGCGGTCTCGGCGTCAAGCCCGGTGCCCCGCGTGCGCGGCACCCGTAGTCTCTCCGGAGTCGCAGGGATGACCCGATCCGTGCGGCCAGGAGGCAGCGATGTGGACCGAGGATGCGGCGCCGACCGAGGCGCTGCTCGATGCACGCTATCGCCTCGCCGAGATGGTCGGCGAGGGCGGCATGGCGACCGTCTTCCGCGCCGAGGACGTTCTCCTGGGCCGAACAGTCGCGGTCAAGGTGATCCGACGCGAGCCTCGCTCCGTGATGGGCTCAGCAGATCGCGCCCACACCGAGAAGGCGCTGCTCGCCTCCCTCAATCATCCCTGCCTGGTGACACTGCTCGATGCCAAGCTGGATCCGGGGAGCGAACAGTATCTGGTGATGGAGTTCGTCGCCGGGCCCGCCCTCAGCACGAGGATGGCACGGTCACCCATCCCTCCCGCGGAGGTCGCCCACATCGGGGCCGACATCGCCGAGGCGCTGCACGCGGTGCACGCGGCCGGCATCGTGCACCGCGACGTGAAACCGTCGAACGTGCTTCTCGTGCCGCCCTCATCCGACGGCGACCGCTGGCGTGCGAAACTCGCGGACTTCGGCATCGCGTGCGCACTGGACGCGTCCCGGGTCACCTCCCCCGGGTTCGTCCTCGGCACGGTGGCCTACATGGCACCCGAGCAGCTTCGGAACGCGGACATCCGTCCGTCGCTCGATATCTATGCGCTCGGACTCGTGCTGCTCGAGGCTCTGACCGGACAGCCGGGTTTCCCCTCCGGGCTCGGCGTGCAGTCGGCTCTGGCGCGACTGCACATCCCCCCGGACATCCCCGAGACGCTCGGACCCGAGTGGGTCGCCCTTCTCACCCGGATGACCGCTCTCGATCCCCACACCCGTCCGCATGCGCTCGAGGCGGCGCGCTCGATCAGAGACCTGGCCGCCGTCGCGCGACCGCGGATCGCCGCCGTCGCGCCGTCGTCTGGCGAACCAGCGCGTACGAGACCTCTGCCTGCCGTCGACGCGCAGACGCTCGAGCACTCGACACGCAGGCTCCGCCGTCGACCGGATGCACGTCGTCGGAGACGTCTCGGCCTCGTGGGCGCTGCGGTCGCCGCAGTGATCGTCGGATCGACGGCCTCGGTCGCGTGGATGACCAGCGGAAGCGCGGAGCCGGAGATCGCACGAACGGCTGCGACAGCTCCCCCACGGCAGGACCCTGCAGTGGTTCCTGCCGGGCAGTCGGAGCCCACGCCGCAGGAGCCGACCGCGGTGACGCCCGTATCGTCGAACGACGACAGCCAGACACCCGGAACCGACAAGGGGTCGGGCGACACGGACAAACCAGGCCAGCACAAACCAGGCCAGCACAAACCAGGCAAGGACAAGCCAGGCAAGGACAAGCCAGGCGAGGACAAACCAGGCAAGGGCAAGCCCGGCGCGGAGAACTCCGGCGCGGACAAGCCGGGCACGGACCCCGACAAGTGATCCGGCACCGCCCGTGAGGACGCAGGGTGTCGCTCAGTGCGCGCGTGGCCCGCGTGGAGGAAGATCGACTGAGTCCGGAAAGAGGGAGGGCCCATGCGCCGCAAGAGAGTGATCGCGCCCAACGAACCGCAGACGACGGCGGCCCAGCGCAGATCGACGACCACGGTCGTCGCCGCAGCACGCGCCAACCCGTTCATGTTCGGTCTGCTCGGCGCCCTCGGCGTGCTGGTGGCGCTGGCCATCGGCGGGATCGTCGACCAGCTCGCCACCGTGCTCGTCTACATCGGCGTCGCGCTCTTCCTCGCGCTGGGCCTGGATCCGATCGTCACGTTCATCGAGAAGAAGCTCCCCCGCCCAGCGGCCGTGACCATCGTGGTCGCCGTGGTCATCCTCGCCTTCGCCGGCATCATCCTCGCGATCGTCCCCGTGCTCGTCGAACAGATCGGCAACCTCATCAAGGACGGCCCGAAGATGGTCGAGGAGTTCATGGACAGCCAGTGGTTCAAGGATGTGAGCGGGCAGTTCGGCACGACCATCCAGGACGCGGCGCAGGGCGTGCTCGACTTCGTCCAGGATCCGGACAACTTCCTCGACATCGGCGGCGGCGTCTTCGCGGTCGGGGCGGGCATCGCCGGCGGTCTCACCGGGGTCACGATCGTCCTGATCCTGACGCTGTATTTCATGGCGTCACTGCGCGGCATGAAGCGCACAGCCGCGCGCTTCGTCCCCGCCTACCAGCGCGACACCTTCAGCGAGCTCCTCGAGGACGTCTCGGGCGCGGTCGGCCGCTACGTGATGGGGCAGGCGAGCCTGGCGCTCATCAACGGCGTGCTGAGCCTGATCGTCCTCTCGATCATCGGAGCCCCCGTCCCGGCGCTCCTCGCGCTCATCGCCTTCATCGGATCGATGATCCCCCTCGTCGGAACGCTCACGGCCTCGATCATCAACTCGTTGATCTGCCTGTTCGTCTCACCCGTGACGGCTCTCATCGCGTTCGGGTACTACCTCGTCTACATGCAGATCGAGGCATATGTCCTCTCGCCACGCATCATGAGCCGTGCGGTTGCGGTGCCGGGAGCCCTGGTGGTGATCGCTGCCGTCGCCGGCGGTGCCCTCGGCGGCATCCTCGGTGCGCTCGTCGCCATCCCCATCGCGGCGAGCATCATCATCATCGTCCAGAAGGTGATCTTCCCCTCCCAGGATCGGAAGAAGGCACCGCCGGTGATCACCACGTCCTGACGGCCAGGGCACCCGCGCTCCGGGGCGATGTCTCAGCGCACGAGCAGCGCGCCCGGCTCGACGCGCACGTCGAATGCCGAGACCTCGCCCATCTCCTCGCCGTCGATCTCGAACACGAGAGGCGTCTTCAGCTCGACCGACACGGTCTCGACAGGGAGGTGACGCGCGGAGTCCGTGCTGACGGCTTCATCCGTGGCTCCGAAGATCCGACGGATCCCGTTGTCCCACACGAAGGAGCGGAGGGTCTCCAGCCATTGGAGCGCGCCATCCGCGCTGATCATGAGCACGTCGAGCTTTCCGTCATCGAGGACCGCGTCCGGAAGCAGGCGGATTCCGCCCTGCACCATCCCACAGTTGCCGATGAGCATCGTGTGCCCGCGCACAGCGACCGCCTTGTCCCCATCGATGGCGATCGTGAGATCGGTCATCTCCGTGCCGGCGAGGGCACGCCCCATCGCCTCGACGTAGGCCAGCCATCCTGCTTTCGACTTGAGATCGTCATCGGTCTCCACCAGCATCTGCGCGTCGATGCCGAAACCCACCATCACCGCGAAAGCATGTTCCGTGCCGTCGTACGACACCCATCCGAGGTCGATACGACGAGGCTCTCCGTCGCGGATCCGCTCGAGAGCCGCTGTCACGTTGTTCAACGGGACCTCGAGGTTGCGCGCGAGGAGGTTTCCCGTGCCCTGCGGAACGATGCCGAGTGCGGTATCCGAGCCGGCGAGCGACTCCGCGACCGCGCGGACCGTGCCGTCGCCGCCCACGGCGATGACGATCTCCCTGCCGTCTTCGAGCGCCTCGCGGGCCATGCCCCTGCCCGGATCCTCCGGCGTGGTCTCCCACCAGCGGATGTCCTGCTGATCGCCGAACACCTCGTTCACGGCTGTCTGCAGAACCCCCTTCTCGACCTTCGAAGGGTTCCAGATGATGCCGATGCGCGAGTGGGTCATATCGTCAGCTTGCGACAGGACGTCCGATACCGCAAACTCATCGCCGCGGCCTACCCGTAGAACAACTGCTCGAACGTCCTCCTGGCGCGCCGCGTCACCCCGAGATAGTCCTCTTCGAGCTCGCTCGCCGAACGATCGGGGTACCCGAGCAGGCGTCCGATCGCATCGAGCTGCCGGCGATCCGCAGGGAGGACATCGCTGGTCTGGCCGGTGAGCAGGGTGATCGCCGACCGGAGCCGACTCGAGAGCAACCACGCCTCACGCAGACGCACGGCGTCCTCCTCGGGGACGAGGTCCGCGGCGACCGCCGCGTCCAGCGCTCCGAGCGTCGATGTCGTGCGCAGACCGGGTACGGCATACGCGTGCTGGAGTTGAAGCAGCTGCACCAGCCACTCGACGTCGCTGAGAGTTCCAGGGCCGAGTTTGAGATGCCGTCGAGGATCGGCTCCCTGAGGCAGGCGCTCCCCTTCGACCCGGGCTTTGATCCGCTTGATCTCGCGCGTGCCCTGCAGATCGACCGACTCCGGGTAGCGGATCGCGTCGGCCAGGGTCATGAAGCGCGCGATGAGCTTCGCGCTGCCTGCCACTCCCCTCGCCCGCAGCAGCGCCTGCGCCTCCCATGACAGCGACCAGCGGCGGTAGTACTCGGCGTAGGCGTCGAGCGACCGCACCAGAGGCCCGTTCCGGCCCTCTGGACGCAACCCGGCGTCCAGATCGAGGGGAAGGCGGTGATCCGTGAGCTGTTCCCGCAGGCCGGCAACGATCTGCGTCGCATGGCGTTGCGCACGCTGGGGTCGACGCCGTTCGCGTCGTAGACGTACAGGATGTCCGCGTCCGACCCGAAGCCGAGTTCGGCGCCGCCGAAGCGCCCCATCGCGATCACGGCGAAGTCCAGCGCCTCGTCCTGCGGCGGGACGACCTCACGCATCACCGCGCGCAGAGCAGCCTGGATCGTCGCCGCCGTGATCTCGGTGAGTGCCGTGGCGACCTCCTCGATCGTGAGCACATCGAGCACGGCTCCCATCGCCGTGCGCAGGAGCTCGCGCCGGCGCAGGGCTCTGACGGCTCGCAGCGCATCGCCGATCGTGTCGTGTCGGGTCTGGATCGCACGCGCTTCGTCGTCCAGTGCCGATGCCCCGCGCGGACGCAAGCGCTCCGAGTTGTCGAGCCATGCCACCGACTCCGGGATCCACTCCAACAGTTCCCCGACGTACCGCGAGGACGACAGCAGGCGCGTCAGACTCTCGGCAGCCCCGGACGAGTCGCGCAGCATCCGCAGGAACCAGGGGTGTCGCCCAGACGCTCGCTGATGCGGCGGAACGCGAGGAGCGCGTAGTCGGGATCGCTGCCGTCGGCGAACCACCGCACCATGACCGGCATCAGATGCCGCTGGATGGTCGCCTTGCGGCTGAGTCCGCTCGTGAGGGCGCCGATGTGACGCAGAGCCCCCGCTGGGTCCCGGAACCCGATCGCCGCCAGACGGTCGTGGGCCTGGGCGGCGGAGAGCGTGCGCTCTTCCTCCGGCAAACCGGCGACCGCGGAGAGCAGCGGCCGGTAGAACAGGCGCGTGTGGATCTCGCGCACCTCCCGACGCACCGCCTCCCACCGCGCCCACACACCCCTCGCCGCTGTCGGCCAGCCCGGAACTGCGGGCGAGGATCCGCAGGCCCGCAGGCGTGCGCGGCATCAGGTGCGTGCGGCTGAGTTCCCGCAGCTGCAGCCGGTGCTCCATCAACCGCAGCAGACGGTAGTCGTCGGCGAAGGCTGCCGCATCCACGCGTCCGATGTACCCGCCTTCGACGAGGGCGTCGAGGCTCTCGAGGGTCCCGCGCGTGCGCAGCGACTCGTCGGTGAGCCCGTGCACGAGCTGCAGCAGCTGCACGGTGAACTCGATGTCGCGCAGTCCACCGGCGCCGAGCTTGAGCTGGTACGGCGCGTCCTCGGGATCGATGTGCTCCATCACGCGCTCACGCATCCGCTGCACGCTTTCGACGAAGTCCTCCCGAGCCGCACTCGACCAGATCTTCGGCTGCACGGCGGCGATGTACTCCGCACCGAGCTCGGGGTCGCCCGCGAGCGGCCGCGCCTTCAGGAGCGCCTGGAACTCCCAGCTCTTCGCCCAACGGTCGTAGTACGCCAGATGCGAGGCGAGAGAGCGGACCAACGCGCCCTGCTTCCCCTCGGGTCGCAGCGCGGCATCCACTTCCCACAGCGGGGGTTCCACCTCGATGGCGCTGAGATTGCGCATGGTCTCTCGTGCCAGGCGGGTGGCGATGTCGATGGCGCGAGCCTCGCTCACGGTCTCCTCGTCACGGCTGCCCCCCACGAAGATCACATCCACATCGCTGACGTAGTTCAGCTCCCGAGCCCCCGCCTTCCCCATGCCGATCACAGCGAGCCTGGTCGCGGCGAGGTCGGCGCGCGCGAACGCATCGCCGAGGCGCGTCCTGGCCACGGCGAGAGGGGGCTTCGAGAGCCGCTCCGGCGAGATCGGCCAGTGCGGCGGATACAGCAGCCACCACGTTCTGCGGTACCGCATGCATGAGGTCGTAGGCCGCGATGGCGGCCAGCTCGCGACGATAGGCGATTCGGATCGCCGCGATCGCGTCGTCATCCCCTGCTCGCGCGAACCCGTCACGGGCATCGACGGCTGCCAGCATCCGCTCCTGCAAGGCCTCCGCGGACGGGAGCACGTCGACCGCCTGCTCCAGCACCGTGAGCTCCTCCGGATGCCGCAGGAAGAACTCGGCCAAGCCCTCGGACGCACCGAAGACGCGCCAGACGCGCCGGCGTGTCGCCTCGTCGTCCAGGAGACGCCGCAACGGCGCCTCGTTCCGACGCGCGACCCGGAGGAGACCCCGCACGGCGGCGTCCGGATCCGCGGCGTCCGAGGCCTCCAGCAGCACCCCACGGGGTCGGTCGAGGATGGTCGCCAGCTCCGTCAGGGATGCGGCGGCCTCGCTCAGGTCGGCGAACCCGAGCCTGGCCAGGGCGGAGAGCGAGACGGAGTCGTCCGGGCGGGCCATGCCGGGCCTCAGAGAAGCTCGAGGTTGTTCTTCAGCTCCAAGGGAGTGACCTGCCCGCGGTAGGCCTCCCACTCCTTGCGCTTGTTGAGCAGCACGTAGTTGAACACCTGCTCCCCGAGGGTCTCGGCGACGAGCTCCGACGCCTCCATGTACTCGAGAGCGTGGTCGAGGCTCGCAGGTAGAGCGGAGTAGCCCAGCGCACGGCGCTCGGCGTCGCTGAGCGCCCACACGTTGTCCTCGGCCTCGGGCGGGAGCTCGTAGCCCTCCTCGATGCCCTTGAGCCCTGCGGCGAGCATGAGCGCGTACGCGAGGTACGGGTTCGCTGCAGAGTCCAGTGCGCGGTACTCGACGCGGGAGGACTGTCCCTTGTTGGGCTTGTACATCGGCACCCGCACGAGCGCTGATCGATTGTTGTGGCCCCAGGTGACGAAACTCGGAGCCTCATCCCCGCCCCAGAGCCGCTTGTACGAGTTCACGAACTGGTTCGTGACCGCGGAGATCTCGTTCGCGTGCTTGAGGAGTCCGGCGATGAAGTGGCGTCCGGTCTTGGAGAGCTGGTACTTCGCTCCCTCCTCGTAGAACGCGTTCTGGTCGCCCTCGAAGAGCGACATGTGCGTGTGCATCCCGCTGCCGGGCTGCCCGCTGAGCGGCTTCGGCATGAACGTGGCATAGACGCCCTGCTCGATCGCCACCTCCTTGATCACGGTGCGGAACGTCATGACGTTGTCGGCCGTCGTCAGCGCATCGGCGTACCGGAGGTCGATCTCGTTCTGTCCGGGTCCGCCCTCATGGTGGCTGAACTCGACCGAGATGCCGAGGTCTTCGAGCATGCGGACAGACCGACGGCGGAAGTCGTGGGCCGTGCCACCGGGCACGTTGTCGAAGTAGCCCGCCGAGTCGACGGGCACCGGGCCGTCGGGGCCGAACGACGAGGACTTCAGAAGGTAGAACTCGATCTCGGGATGCGTGTAGAACGTGAACCCGGCGTCTGCGGCTTTCGCCAGCGTGCGCTTGAGCACATGCCGCGGGGGCGACGGCCGGCTGGCCGTCCGGCGTCGTGAGGTCGCAGAACATGCGCGCTGTCGGGTCGATCTCGCCCCGCCACGGCAACGTCTGGAAGGTCGTCGGGTCCGGCTGCGCGAGGAGGTCGGACTCATACGTGCGCGTGAGCCCTTCGATCGCGGAGCCGTCGAACCCGATGCCCTCCGCGAACGCACCCTCCACCTCGGCAGGGGCGATCGCCACGGACTTGAGCGTTCCGATGACATCGGTGAACCACAGTCGCACGAACTTGACGCCGCGCTCCTCGATCGTGCGGAGGACGAAGTCCCTCTGCTTGTCCATGGCTACTCTGCGCCCCGGCCCTTTGCCTCGCCCTTGACGTCCCAGCCCTGTTCGACCGCCTCCTCCTCGGCCCAGGCGCGCGAGCGCTCCTTGAGCACCTCAGGAGCGCGGCGGGCCTCGGCCTCCGTGTCGAAGGGGCCGATCCGGTCGATGGAGGGCGAGATCATGCCGAACTCGACCTCGCCGGTCTCGGAGTTGTACCAGTACTTGTGGTCACCGTCAGACATGTCTGTCCCTTCTTCACGTGATGTCATCGATCCTACTGGCGTGCACCGTGGTCGCTAAGCTATCGGCCATGGCAAAAGCGATCGGCGTCGACATCGGCGGCACGGGTATCAAAGCAGGAATCGTCGACCTCGAACACGGCACCATGGCCTCTGATCGGGTACGTGTCCCGACGCCGGAGGGCGCCGCACCGGAAGACGTGCTCATCGCCGTGCAGACGGTGCTGAAGACCCTCGACGTGCACGAGTCGACGCTGCCGCTGGGTGTCGCCTTCCCCGCGATCGTCAAGCGTGGGAAGACCCTCTCCGCGGCGAACGTCTCGAAGGAGTGGATCGACTTCGACGCCGAGCGGTTCTTCCGCGACGGCCTCGGCCGCAACATCGTGTTCGTGAACGACGCCGATGCCGCCGGTGTCGCCGAGGCCCGCCATGGTGCCGCCCGCGACGTGCTCGGCTTCACCCTGCTGACCACGCTCGGCACGGGTATCGGCTCGGCATTCCTGTACGACGGCGTGCTGCTGCCGAACACCGAGCTCGGCCATCTCAACTTCCGCGAGTACGAGTCCGTCGAGACCTATGCCGCGACGTCCGCACGTGAGCGCGAGAACCTCAGCTGGGAGGCGTGGGCGGAACGCCTGCAGGCTTTCTACTCGCACATCGAGTTCCTCTTCAGCCCCGACCTCTTCGTGGTCGGCGGCGGTGTGTCGAAGAACGCGGGAGACTTCCTGCCGCTCCTCGACCTCAAGACCCCGATCGTCCCGGCCATCCACCGCAACAACTCGGGAATCATCGGCGCGGCCTCGCTCGCCGGGGACTGACCCTCGCCCACTCCGACGACGCGAAGGACCCGATGACTCGTCGTCATCGGGTCCTTCGTTTCGTGTGAGGCGAATGGGCCGACCTGTACGCCGGGTTCTGTTCCGGGGTTCTTCGCCCCTTCGACGGCCATCTCTCTCGGCGACACGTTGCCGTGGCACTCTAGCGGTCTACCCGAGGACTCGGCGAGCCGCGTCAACATCCTCTGTCTGACCTTGCTCCGGACGAGGTTTACCTGGCGGGCCATGTCACCATGGCCCCCGGTGGTCTCTTACACCACCCTTTCACCCTTACCCCTTGCGGGGCGGTCTGCTCTCTGTGGCACTTTCTCGCGGATTGCTCCGGGTGGGCGTTACCCACCGTCCTGCCCTGAGGAGCCCGGACGTTCCTCGGTGCGGTCTCCCGCAACGCGGCCGTCCAGTCGACCCATTCGCATGTCCATTCTACGTTCTCCGGCCCGACGGTCTGCGGCTACTTCTCCGCCGACTCCGCGATACGCAGATCGAGGGGCACATCGATCGGGAACGAGCCGAACAACCGCGTCGTCGCCGTGGCAGCGGCCTCTTTCACGGCCGTCGCCGCCGACTCCGCATGTTCGAGCGGGACGTGCAGGATGACCTCGTCGTGCAGGAAGAACGCCAGATGAGGCACCCGCGCGAACGGCCCCGATGCCGGTGCCTCCCCGAACACCTCCGGGAGCTGCTGCAGGCGGTGTCGGATCTCGGCGAGCCAGATCAGAGACCACTCCGCGGCAGTGCCCTGCACCACGAAGTTCCTGGTGAAGCGTCCCCAGTCTCGGGCTCGACGACGAGCAAGAGCCACCACCGCGGGGTCGGCGTCCGCTCCCGTCGCGTCGGACTGCAGTCGCATCCACTCCACAGACGGGCGCGGGGAGGATCTGCCGAGCCAGGTGGACACGATCCCGCCGTCCTCCCCCGTCCGCGCGGCGGCGTCGACCAGAGCCATCGCCCGCGGATACACCTTTCGCAGACGCGGGACGAGCCGCCCGCTGTCGCCGGTCGTCGCGCCGTACATCGCACCGAGAACGGCGTATTTCGCCTCCTCCCTGGAGGCGACCGCGCCGGAGGCCACCACTCCGGCGTATAGATCGCGGCCTCGCGCAGCCTGGGCCATCGCCTCGTCGGCAGCCATCGCGGCCAACATCCGTGGTTCAAGCTGAGCCACGTCGGCGACGACCAGCGTCCATCCGGGATCGGCACGCACGGCAGGGCGCAGACTGCGCGGCAGTTGAAGCGCGCCACCACCCGCAGACGCCCATCGCCCGGTCACAACGCCGCCGGGGATGTAGACGGGACGGAACCTTCCGTCGTGCACCCACTCGGCGAGCCAGGCCCAGCCGTTGGCGCTGAGCAGTCGGGAGAGCTTCTTGTAGGCGAGCAGAGGCTCGATGGCCGGATGATCATGTTCGGCCAGCTCCCACCGGCTCGTGGACTCGACATCGACCCCGACGCGATGCAGCGCCCTGAGCAGCTTCTGCTGACTGTCGAGATGGAGCGTGGCGTCGCCCAGCTGCTGCCGTACCTGGTCGCCGAGTGCGACCATCCGGCTCGGCAGCCCTCCTGCGATCGGCCGGATGCCGAGCGTCTCGGTCAAGATCGCATCGTGCACGCGCTCGTCCCACGGCAGCCCGGCCACGCGCATCTCCTCGGCGATGAGTCCCCCTGCCGATTCAGCGGCGCACAGCAGCGTGAGACGTCCGTCCGGCGCCGTGGCGATCACGCGGCGCTGAGCACGATACTGCTCGAGCGTCGCGGCGATCGTGTCTTCGCCGCTCTCCACCTCGAAGGCGTCGAACAGCGACGGCGCCGAGACCGTGGACTCGCGCCGTTCCCACGCCGCGGATCCGGGGAGTGGGGATGCCACCGCGGCGGTGTCGCGCAGGATGGCGTGGCACAGCACCAGATCATGGCTGCGACGGACGCGCACCCCTCAGCGAGCAAGGTGGCGTAGGTCTCGGAGGCCGTGCGGATGATCCACCGCGGGGCGTCGCTCACCTCGATCGACGCCACCCATTCGGCGAGGCCATCCGATCGCAGCAGGGTGCGCCCGGACTCTTCGTCTTCGCCGTCGAGCTCGATCGCGACGTAGTCCTGCGGACCGACCGAGAGGAGCACGATGCGCCGCTCGACAGGCGACGCCGGCGCCGTCATCTCCGGTGCGCGCGGATCGGGCTCACGCGAGACCGGACTCCTCGGTGCGCACGAGGATGCACCCACACTCGGGGCACGAGACGACGAGGTCGTCCGCGGCCCGTCGGATGTCGTTCAGGTCAGTGCTGGGAAGCACGATGCGGCAGCCTTCGCAGGTCCCCCGCGTGAGGAGCGCCGCGCCCGCGCTGTTCGCCGCACGGCGGGTGTACTCGGCCAGCAGCTGCGGCGACACGCCTTCGGCGACGGCAGCGCGGTCGCGCGCCAGTTGCGCACCCAGCTCGGTCGCCGCGGCGACGTCGGCCTTCGCCTGTGCGGTGAGGGCCGTCCCCTCCTCCGTGGTCGTCTGCAGCAGAGCCTGCTGAGCGGCGACGGCCGCTTCCGCTTCTTCCAGGCGACCCATGACATCGAGCTCGGCGTCTTCGAGGTCGCTCTGACGCTTGGCGAGGCTCGCGAGTTCGTGCTCGAGCGCCTGCGCATCCTTGGGGCTGGTGGCGGTGGCGAGGCGCTCGGCGTCGCGGTTGCGACGCTGCTCGACGAGAGCCACATCGGACTCGAGCCGCGTGAGTTCGGTGCGGACGTCGTCGCGGGTGCCCGTGAGCGCGGTGAGTTCGCGGAGCTGGTCCTGACGGATGGCGACGAGCTCGGTGATCCGCCCCGCCTGGCTCGGCTTCGTGCGGGCGCGCTCGGCCTGCGCGATGCGTCGATCGAGGTCGGCGATGTCGAGCAGGGTGCGCTGGTTCTCGGGGCTGGCGTTCACGCTCTCAAATCTAGTCGCTGCGACGACATCCGCCCATCAGCTCACGTCGCCGTCGACGTAGTACCACTGCCGATCCTCTCTGACGAAGCGACTGCGCTCATGCAACGCGCCTCGCTGCGTACCCTGCCGCCAGAACGCTTCGAACTCCACGATGCCGTCGCGGTCGAACGGACCGCCGGCATGCCGATCGAGGATCACGAGTCGACGCCACTCCATGTCGGGTTCGAAATCGACGGTGCGCGGCCGCGTCGAGCCGTGCCAGGTGCGAACGAGATGCGCCGCGTCGCGGAGGCCGAAGGCCGTGAAACGGGAACGCATGAGCCGCTCGGCCGTCGAGGCGGGCGCCCCCTGGAGCAACGGCCCGCAGCATCCGCCGAAGATGTCGCCCGACCCGCATGGGCACCGCGCCGAATCGTCGATCACGACGTCATCCGCCGCCATCTCCGCGTCCGCTGTCATCCCCTCAGCGTACGCTCGAGGAAACGCCCCGAAGGAGTCACGATGACCACTGTCCCCACCTTCACCGCCCACAACGGCTTCGCGCTGCCGGCGATCGGTCTCGGCACGTACGGCCTCAACGGCGATGCAGGAGCCGCCGCCGTGACCCGCGGGATCGCGGCGGGTTACCGGCTCGTCGACACCGCGTTCAACTACGAGAACGAGGGGTCCGTCGGACGCGGAGTCGCCGCCTCCGATGTGGATCGCGCGGAGATCATCGTCACGACGAAGCTCCCGGGCCGCCACCACCCGACGGCCAAGGCGCGCACCAGCATCGAGGAGAGCCGCTCGCGTCTCGGTCTGGACGCCACCGATCTGCACCTGATCCACTGGCCGAACCCGAGCCAGGACGAGTACGTGCAGGCATGGGCGGCGCTGGTCGACGCGCAGGCCCGCGGCGTCGTCCGGCAGATCGGAGTCTCCAATTTCCTGCCCGAGCACCTGGAGCGCATCGAGCAGGAGACGGGCGTGCGACCGGTGCTCAACCAGATCGAGGTGCATCCGTTCTTCCCCCAGGAGGAGCAGCTCGCGTACCACCGCGAGCACGGCATCCTCACGGAAGCGTGGAGCCCGCTCGGTCGGGCGAAGGAACTGCTCGACGAAGCGGTGATCCGCGAGATCGCGTCCGCGCACGACGCCACCCCTGCTCAGACGGTCCTCGCGTGGCATGTCGCGCGCGGCACGGTCTCGATCCCGAAGGCGTCCTCGCTCGAGCACCAGATGGCGAACCTCGCGGCGGCCGAGATCGCGCTGGACGATGCCGAGGTGACCGCGATCACCGCGCTCGGACGGCCGGACGGTCGCCTGTTCGGCGCCGACCCGCGCACCCACGAGGAGTCCTGAGGTCGGTCAGATCCGCTGCGTCCCCAGCACGCGCAGGAACTCGAGCTTGCCGGCGGCCTCGCTTCCCGGGGCCGCCGTGAGAACGACCAGCGCTTGGGACTCATCCTCGGTGAAGAGCGCCTGACAGTCGACCTCGATCTCGCCGAGCTCAGGATGCACCATCACCTTGTGCTGCTCGAACCGGCGGCTCACCTCGTGCGCCTCCCACAGCCCCACGAACTCAGGGCTGCGGGCGGAGAGTTCCGCGACGATCTCCCCTGCCCGCGACCGCGCTCCCATGATCCCGTGAGCCGCCCGAAGCGACCCCACCAAGGAACGGGACTGGCGGGCATGATCGACCTCCCGGTACCGTCGTCGTTCCTCCTCCGGGTGGGCGAACCACCGGTAGATCCCGCTGCGGTCGAAGCCGACGAGGCCACTCGCATCGCCGATGAGGGCTCGCGAGGCGTCGTTCTGCACCAGCACCTCGTCGAGGAGCGAGACGACGAACGCCGGAGTGTCATGCAATCGGTCGAGCACGCGCAGGATCCCAGGGCGCACGTACTCGGTGGCGTGCGCTCGGTCGGGGGCGCTGTGCCCGCAGAGTCGGAACAGGTAGTCGCGTTCGTCCTCGGTCAGCCGCAGCGCCCTGGCCAGAGCGGCGAGGATCTGCACGCTGGGCTGCGGTCCGCGTCGCTGTTCGAGGCGCGTGTAGTAGTCCGTCGACATCATCGCCAGCTGCGCGACCTCCTCGCGACGCAGTCCGGCGGTACGCCTCCTGGCCCCTGCCGCGAGCCCGACGTCCGCGGGCGTCAGGGCCTCACGCCGACGGAGGAGGAATTCGGCCAGAGCGTCACGATCCACCCCTGCAGTATGCCCCGATGCGGACGACCGAACCAGGGACGCTCGCTCCGTGGATGAGTGCTCTCTGGAGCTGTTCCGACTGCCCGGCGAGGCTGAACCCATGAACATCAGCGGAAACACCATCTTCATCCCCGGCGCGACCAGCGGTATCGGTCTCGCACTCGCGCTGCGGCTCCGCGACCGGGGCAACACCGTGATCGTCGGGGGCCGTCGGGAGGAGCGGCTCACGGCCATCGCCGCCGAGCATCCCGGTCTCCACACCGTGCGCATCGACACGACCGATCCCCGCAGCATCGACGAGGCGACCCGCACGGTGCTCACCGCGCACCCGGCTGTGAACGTGCTCATCACGATGGCGGGTGTGATGCGTGCCGAGGACTGGACCATCCGCGACGGATTCCTCACGACCGCGGAAGAGACCGTCACGACGAACATCCTCGGTCCGATCCGACTCATCGCCGCCTTCATCGAGCATCTGCGCGCGCAGCCCGACGCCACGATCATGACGGTCTCGTCCGGGCTCGCCTTCGCCCCGCTCCGGGTGACGCCGACGTACAACGCCAGCAAGGCGGCGATCCACATGCTCAGCGAGTCGTTGCGATTGCAGCTGTCGGAGACGAACGTCTCCGTGCTCGAACTGGAACCGCCCGCCGTGCGCACGCCGCTCATGCCGGGACACGAGGTGAACGAAGCGGCGATGCCGCTGGATGAGTTCATCGACGAGGTGATGGCCCTGATCGAGTCGCAGCCGGATGCCACCGAGATCCAGGTGGAGCGGGTGAAGTTCCTCCGCTACGGCGAGGCACGCGGCGACTACGAGCAGGTCGTCGCCACGCTCAACCGCACCGACCCCCACGGGCGCTGACTTCCATGACAGCGGATCCGCATCGGTGGTCGATCAACGCCGGAGCGATGCCGCCGCTGCCGTGAGCGCGTCCGCGGACTGCCGCAGCAGCGCCAGCTCCTGGTCGGAGAAGGACGTGTTCCGAATCGGCACCGCGCCCTGTGCGCTCACGATCGACGGCACGGAGAGCGCGACACCGTCGAGTCCGTGGAAGTCGCGCAGCACGGTGCTCACGGGCATCACGGCGTGCTCGTCGCCGAGGATCGCCTCCACGATGCGGGCGCTCGACAGGCCGATCGCATAGTTGGTCGCCCCCTTGCCGAGGATGACCTTGTAGGCGGCGTCACGCACGTCGACGGCGATGTCGTCCAACTCGTCGAGCGTGAAGCGCGGGTGCCCCGGTGTCTCCCACTCCAGGATCGGCACCGTGCCGATCGTCGCGCGCGACCACAGCGGGAACTCCGTGTCGCCGTGCTCCCCGACGATGTAGGCGTGGACACTCGCCGTCGACACGCCGGCACGCTCGCCCAGCTTCCACCGCAGCCGGGAGGTGTCGAGCACGGTACCGGAGGCGAAGATCCGCTCCGGGGGGAGACCGGTCTCCTCCTGCGCGATCACCGTGAGGACATCGCACGGGTTCGTGACGATCACGTACACCGCGTTCGGGGCAACCTCGAGCAGCTGCGGCATCATGCCGCGGATGATGCCCGCGTTGACCTCGGCGAGCTCGATGCGCGTCTGACCCGGCTTCTGCTTCGCGCCCGCGGTGATCACCACGACGTGCGAGCCTGCTGCCACCGCGATGTCACTGCCGCCGACGATGTCGCTCGAGCCGGTGAACTGGGTGCCGTGGGCGAGGTCGAGCACCTCGGCGTCGACCTTCTCGGTCGCGATGTCGTACAGCGCGACGTGGCGGGCGGAACCGCGGATCAGCGCGGCGTACGCGACGCTCGAACCGACGCTTCCCGCACCGACGACCGTGAGCTTCGAGTTCTCGATGATCTCCATGCGCTCAGTCTCGCAGCGGGGCGGATGATCCGGGAGGGGCGGAGACCGTGATTTTCAGAGCGCCGCCGAGACCGCATCCGTCGCCGTGGGATGCAGGAAGTGGAAGCCTGACCGCTCCAGCACCGCGGGGCGGACGTCGGCGTCGGGAAGGAGCAGCGATTCGGCAGCGTCGCCGAGCGCGAGCCGCAACGCCCACGCGGGCGCGGGGAGCCAGAACGGGCGATGCATCCGCGCGGCGAGGGCACGGCCGATGTCGTTCGCCGTCGCGGACGCGGGTCCCGACAGGTTGACCGGCCCCGAGATCTTCCGGTCCAGGACGTGGCGGACCGCGCGCACTTCATCGTCGAGAGAGATCCACGGCCACACCTGGGTTCCCCGCCCGAGCGGCCCGGAGACGCCGAATCGCGTGAGCTGGATCAACGGTTTCAGCACACCGCGACGGTGTATGACCGGGGCCGTTCGCAGCAGCGCGACCCTGGTGTGGTCTTCGGCCCGTCGCGCCTCTGCCTCCCAGCGCACCGTCAGGTCGGCGAGGAACGTCTCCCCGCAGCCGATTCCTCCGTGAGGACTTCGCCCGGAGCCGACCCGTAGTAACCGACCGCGGATGCGGACACGAGCGCCGGCGCATCGGTGCGCAACGCGCGCAGCGCGGTGGTGAGGGTGCGCGTCGCCTGCAATCGTGAGTCGATGAGCTCCCGGCGATAGCCCTTCGTCCACGGCAGTCGTCCCACGCTCGCCCCGCCGAGCGCGACGACGGCTTCAGCGCCGTCGAGCACCTCGGGGTCGAGGGCACTTTCCCCGGGGGCCCACTGCGTCTCGTGCTCGGACCGCGGCGGGCGACGGACCAGTGTCGTGGCCTCGACACCGTCGGCACGGAGGGAGGAGACGAGCGCCGACCCGATCAGGCCGGACGCTCCGCTGATGACGATCCGTCGCGCCATTGAGGTTCTCCGTCCCACGACCACGAGCTCGGTCGTGGACCCAGCGTACGCGTCGCGCGCGGACGGGACTCAGTCGACGCGTCGGTAGTGCGTGATGATGACACCGTTGCTCATGGACGCTGTCGACACCAGTTCGAGCCGCCTGGTTGCGAGCAGGCCGCTCTCGTACAGGGTCGGGCCGTGTCCGACGATCCGCGGATGCACGAGGAAGCGGTATTCGTCGATCAGGTCGAGCCGGTCGAGCGCGGTCGCGAGCTTCCCGCTGCCGAGGAGCACGCCGGCCGGGATCGCATCCTTGAGCGCCTGCACGCTGTCGCGCAGGTCTCCCGTGATCACGTGGGTGTCGTTCCAGGGGAAATCCTGCCGGGTGGATGACACCACGTACTTCGGCTTGGCTTCGAGCTTGACCGCCCAGTCACGGAGCGCCTGCGGTGCCTCCATGTCTCCGCGGGCGACGGCGGGCCACGCCGCCTCCATCATCTCGTAGGTCGTGCGGCCCCACAGCATCGCGCCGGATTCGTCCATGAGCCGGGTGAAGTAGGCATGGGTCTCGTCATCGGCGATCCCCACTTCGTGATCGATGCAGCCGTCGAGGGTGACGTTGATGCTGAAGGTCAAGAGTCCCATGCGGGGATCCTAGATCCGTGCGGAAGCACCCGCCAGGGCTGAGCGGCCGATACGCTCGCGACCATGGGGTTCTCCGTGCTCGGGCTGGCGCTGAGCCTCGCCGTCTTCGCGCCGAACCTTCTCCTCCTGTGGTTTCCGCCCCGGCCCGCGATCGACGACGATGACGCACCCCTCATCGTCGAGATCCTGGAGCGCGCAGGGCAGGCGCTCTGCGTCACCCTTCCGGCCATCACCGTCGGGGCCTTCGTGCTCTGGTGGGCGGTGGTCCCGGTGATCCTCTGCGTCGCCGGCTATTGGGCGCTGTGGGTGCGATTCCTGGCTTCGGGCAGACGGCGTGCCTCCCTGTTCGCTCCGGCTCTCGGCATTCCGGTGCCGATGGCGGTGTTGCCGGTCGCGGCGTTCCTCGCCGGTGCCGCGTGGCTCGGAAATCCCTGGATCGCGCTCGCCGCGGTCGTGCTCGCCGCAGGGCACGTCCCCCGCTCGCTGATCGCGGCCGGATCCCAGTAGTCATGACGATGGCTCGCGGGCGGCGGGGACAGAACGCCGGCCAGAGCCGAACTCGCGGAGTGCTTTCACGGTGGGCCCTGCCGGGATCGAACCGACGACATCCACGGTGTAAACGTGGCGCTCTACCAGCTGAGCTAAAGGCCCTGGTGCCGTCAGTCTATCGGTCGTCCGGTGCGCACCCGCGTCGGAGAAGAGGGATAGGCTGATGGCGGCGCGCGTTGTGCACAGCTGACAAGGCTGCCCGTGTCGCTTCCCGTTTCCTTGGCATGACCTGCCAGCTTGACGAAAGGTTCCCCCGTGACCGTGCACGACCAGGATCCGTACTCCCAGGGCCCACTCGACAGCGATCCGGAGGAGACCGGCGAGTGGCAGCAGTCCCTCGATGAGCTGGTGGATGCCAAGGGCCACGGCCGCGGCCGCGAGATCATGCTCAGCCTGCTCAAGCGCTCGAAGGAGCTGCACCTGGGCGTGCCGATGGTCCCCACGACGGACTACATCAACACGATCGCCCCGGAGAACGAGCCGGAGTTCCCCGGCGACGAAGAGGTCGAGCGCCGCTACCGCGCCTGGATCCGGTGGAACGCAGCGATCACGGTGCACCGCGCGCAGCGCCCGGGTATCGGCGTCGGCGGTCACATCTCGACGTACGCCTCCTCCGCTGCCCTGTACGAGGTGGGCTTCAACCACTTCTTCAAGGGTGCGAACAACCCCGGCGGCGCCGACCAGATCTTCATCCAGGGCCACGCCTCCCCCGGCACCTACGCCCGGTCGTTCCTCGAAGGACGCCTGAGCGAGGACCAGCTCGACGGCTTCCGCCAGGAGAAGTCCCACGCGCCGCACGGCATCCCGTCGTACCCGCATCCGCGTCTGATGCCGGAGTACTGGCAGTTCCCGACCGTGTCGATGGGCCTCGGCCCGATCAACGCGATCTATCAGGCGATGTCGAACAAGTATCTCGAGAACCGCGGCATCAAGGACACGTCCCAGTCGCACGTCTGGGCGTTCCTCGGCGACGGCGAGATGGACGAGGTCGAGAGCCGCGGACAGCTTCAGGTCGCCGCCAACGAGGGCCTCGACAACCTCACCTTCGTGGTGAACTGCAACCTGCAGCGTCTCGACGGCCCCGTGCGCGGAAACGGAAAGATCGTCCAGGAGCTGGAGTCGTTCTTCCGCGGCGCCGGCTGGAACGTGATCAAGGTCGTCTGGGGCCGCGAATGGGACGACCTTCTCGCCCGCGACACAGAGGGCGCCCTGCTCAACCTCATGAACGTCACGCCCGACGGCGACTACCAGACGTACAAGGCCGAATCCGGCGCGTACATCCGGGAGCACTTCTTCGGCCGCGACGAGCGCGCAGCCGCCCTCGTCAAGGACTACTCCGACGACGACATCTGGAACCTCAAGCGCGGTGGCCACGACTACCGCAAGGTCTACGCCGCGTTCAAGGCTGCGACCGAGCACAAGGGCAAGCCCACCGTCATCCTCGCGAAGACCGTCAAGGGCTACGGTCTCGGTCCGCACTTCGAGGGCCGCAACGCGACCCACCAGATGAAGAAGATGACGCTGGACAACCTCAAGACGTTCCGCGACGCCATGCACATCCCGATCACGGATGCGCAGCTCGAGGAGAACCCGTACCTGCCCCCGTACTACAACCCGGGACCCCAGGACGAGACGATCCAGTACATGCTCGAGCGTCGCCAGGCGCTCGGCGGCTTCCTCCCGGAGCGCCGGTCGACGCACGTCGGCCTCTCGCTGCCCGACGACACCGCGTACGCCCTCCCCAAGAAGGGCTCCGGCACGCAGGAGATCGCCACGACCATGGCGTTCGTCCGACTGCTCAAGGATCTGCTGCGCTCGAAGGACTTCGGTCACCGCATCGTGCCGATCATCCCCGACGAAGCTCGCACGTTCGGCATGGACGCCTACTTCCCGACGGCGAAGATCTACAACCCGAACGGCCAGCACTACACCTCGGTCGACCGTGAGCTCCTCCTCGCCTACAAGGAGAGCCCGCAGGGCCAGATCGTGCACGTCGGCATCAACGAGGCCGGGGCCGTCGCGGCTTTCACCGCGGCAGGCACCTCCTACGCAACGCACGGCGAACCGCTGATCCCGATCTACATCTTCTACTCGATGTTCGGCTTCCAGCGCACCGGTGACGCCCAGTGGGCCGCCGGAGACCAGATGGCCCGCGGGTTCATCATGGGTGCGACCGCCGGCCGCACCACGCTCACGGGTGAGGGTCTGCAGCACGCCGACGGTCACTCGCACCTGCTCGCGGCCACCAACCCCGCGACGCTGTCGTACGACCCTGCGTACGGCTACGAGATCGCGCACATCGTGCGCTCGGGCCTCGAGCGGATGTACGGCGGTGAGCACGAAGACCCGAACGTGATGTACTACATCACGCTCTACAACGAGCCTCTGGTGCAGCCTGCCGAGCCGGAGGGCGTGGATGTGGACGGCATCGTGCGCGGCATCCACCGTGTCTCCGTCGGCGAGGGCGAAGGCCACCGCGCACAGCTGTTCGCCTCCGGCGTCGGACTCCCCTGGGCCCTCGAGGCGCAGGAGCTGCTGAAGAACGACTGGGGCGTGATCGCCGACGTCTGGTCGGTCACCTCCTGGACCGAGCTGCGCCGTGACGGCCTCGCCGCCGACGAGCACAACTTCCTCCACCCCGAGGCCGAGCCGCGTACCGCGTACCTCACCCAGAAGCTCCAGGGTGCCGAGGGACCGGTCGTCGCCGTCAGCGACTTCATGCACGCCGTGCAGGACCAGATCCGTCCCTGGGTGCCGAACCGCTTCGCCACACTCGGCGCCGACGGCTTCGGCTTCTCCGACACGCGCGCAGCGGCCCGTCGCTTCTTCAAGATCGACGGACCGTCGATCGTCGTCCGCACGCTGCAGTCGCTGGCAGAGGACGGCAAGGTCGACCGCTCGCTCGCAGCGCAGGCCATCGAGAAGTACCGCCTGCACGACGTGAACGCCGGAACCAGCGGCAACGCGGGCGGCGAAAGCTGAGCCTTCGGTGACAGGATCCCCTTCCGGCATGGACAAGGCCGCGACGCTCACCTGGCTGCGCCGGATCTCCGGTGACATCGCCTCGGTGACGATCAAGCGCCTGGAGGACACCCTCCCGTGGTACGCCGACATGCCACCGGCCCGCCGCTCTGCGGTCGGGCTGGTGGCGCAGGCGGGCATCACGTCGTTCATCCAGTGGTACGAAGATCCCACCTCCACGCCGTGGATCGCCGCCGACATCTTCGCCGCGGCTCCCCGAGAACTGCTGCGGAGTGTCAGCCTCCAGCAGACGCTCCAGCTCATCCGCGTGACGGTCGAGGTCACCGAGGAGCGCGTCGCCGGGCGAGGAGACGATCTCCGCGAGGCGATCCTGCTCTATTCGCGCGATGTGGCCTTCGCTGCGGCAGATGTGTATGCGCGAGCCGCCGAGGCGCGTGGGCTCTGGGACGCCCGCCTCGAAGCCCTCGTCGTCGACTCGATCCTCACCGGAGAGGCGGACGAAGAGCTCCCGAGCCGGATCGCCGCCCTCGGATGGCACGGTCATGGCGAGGTCGCCGTGCTGGTCGGCACGACGCCCCCGCAGTTCGATGTGGATCTCGTCCGTCGAACTGCCAGGAAGCTCGCTGTCGACGTGCTCATCGGCGTGCAGGGTTCTCGGCTCGTCCTCGTGCTCGGACGCGCTCGCGCCGAGGGCCAGGAGGGTGAGGACGATGAACTCGGGTTCCAGGAGATCGCCACTCGCCTCGAGCCGTCGTTCGGACCGGGATACGTCGTGCTCGGACCGGCCGTGGCCGCACTCGTGGACGCGAGCCAGAGCGCTCGTGCCGCGCTCGCGGGGTTCGCTGTCGCCAGAGCATGGCGTGGCGCTCCCCGTCCGGTCGAGGCCGACGACCTTCTCCCCGAACGGGCCCTCGCCGGCGACCCGCTGGCGAAGCAGACTCTGATCGAGCGCATCTACCGTCCCCTTCAGGCGCACTCCACCGATCTGGTCACCACCCTGTGGAGCTACCTCGACAACGGCCGGTCCCTCGAGGCGACGGCGCGGGAGCTCTTCGTGCACCCCAACACCGTGCGCTACCGGCTCAAGCGCGTGAGCGAGGTCATCGGCTGGGACGCCACCGGCCCTCGCGAAGCGCTCATCCTGCAGACGGCCTTGATCCTCGGGTCGATCGGCGCCGCGGATCAGGTACGTCGACGCGCACCGCTCCGGCGCCCGCAGCGCTGAGCGCGTGTTTGTACGCCACACACAAGGGTTTTTCCGAATCTTGTGATGGATCATCCACCGCTCTGCCGCAAACGTTGGCAGACTGGGTGGGTGATTGTCGTCTTATGCCCAGGTCAGGGCTCGCAGACCCCCGGATTCCTCGCCCCTTGGCTCGAGCTCGACGGGGTGACCGAACGCCTCGCCGCATACTCGGACGCCGCCGGAGTCGATCTTCGCGAACACGGCACGGTGTCCGACGCCGACACGATCCGGGATACGCGCATCGCGCAGCCCCTCATCGTGGCCGCGTCGCTGATCGCCGGTGACGCCCTCACGCAGCGGGCGGGTCGACGCGCCGACGGCATCGCCGGACACTCGGTCGGCGAGATCGCCGCACTCGTCGGGAGCACGGTGATCGATGCCGACACCGGTATGCGTCTGGTGGGTATCCGTGGCCGCGCGATGGCCGATGCGGCTGCGCAGGAGCAGACCGGCATGAGCGCGGTTCTCGGCGGCGACGAGGAGACCCTCCTCGCCCGTCTCGCCGAGCTCGACCTCTCCCCCGCCAACTACAACGGAGGTGGCCAGATCGTGGTCGCCGGTGCGCTCCCTGCCCTGGCCGCCCTCGCGGAGGAGCCGGTGAAGGGCACGCGCGTCATCCCCTGCAGGTCGCCGGCGCATTCCACACCCGCTACATGGCCGCAGCGGTCTCCGCGCTCCGCGACGCGGTCGCGGACGTCGATCCCCAGGACCCCGACATCACGCTGTGGACCAATCGTGACGGCTCCGCTGTCGCCGACGGCGCGCAGGCGCTCGACTACCTCGTCGACCAGGTCTCGTCCCCGTGCGGTGGGACCTGTGCATGCAGTCCTTCGCCGATGCCGGAGTCACCGGCGTGATCGAACTCGCCCCGGCCGGTGCCCTCGTGGGGCTCGCGAAGCGCGGTCTCCGCGGCGTACCGACCGTCGCCGTGAAGACCCCCGAAGACCTCGACGCAGCCGTCGCGCTGCTGAACGGAGCAGCCGCATGAGCGTCACCCTCGCCCAGGCCACAGGTCCCGCGTACACGCGCATCTACTCCTACGGTGCTGCCCGCGGTGAGAACGCGGTGCCGAACGAAGACCTGATCGGTCCGATCGACTCCAGCGACGAGTGGATCCGCCAGCGCACCGGTATCGTCACTCGCGCCCGCGCCGACAAGGGCACTGACGCGATCGACCTCGCGACCGCGGCAGCAGCCGAAGCCATCGAGAGGTCCGGCGTCGCCGCCGACCAGGTCGATCTGGTGATCGTCGCGACCATCAGCAATCCGAAGCAGACGCCGTCGGTCTCGGCGATCGTCGCGGACCGTGTCGGGGCGAATCCCGCAGCGGCGTACGACATCAACGCGGCGTGCGCGGGTTACGCCTACGCAATCGCACAGGCCGACGCGCTGATCAAGGCCGGCGCGGCACGGTATGCCCTCGTGATCGGCACCGAGAAGCTGTCCGACGTGGTGGACCCGACCGATCGCAGCATCTCGTTCCTCCTCGGCGACGGCGCGGGGGCCGCGCTGCTCGGTCCGAGCGACACGCCGGGCATCGCACCCGCGGTCTGGGGCTCCGACGGCTCCAAGGCCGACGCCGTGGGCATGAACGGCATTCTCACCGACTTCCGGGACGGCGTGGTGCCGTGGCCCACCCTCCGCCAGGAGGGCCAGACGGTCTTCCGCTGGGCGGTCTGGGAGATGGCCAAGGTCGCGCGCGAGGCGCTCGACAGAGCGGGCGTCGAACCGACCGACATCGCGGCGTTCATCCCGCACCAGGCGAACATGCGCATCATCGACGAGTTCGCCAAGCAGCTGAAGCTGCCGGAGACCACGGTGATCGCCCGTGACATCGAGACCACGGGCAACACCTCGGCCGCATCGATCCCCCTGGCGAGCCACCGGCTGATGGCCGAGCACCCCGAACTCTCCGGCGGCCTCGCGCTGCAGATCGGATTCGGCGCAGGACTCGTGTTCGCCGCACAGGTCGTCGTCCTTCCCTGAGAATGCGCTGACCTTCCCTAGACTGTTCCACGGTTCCGAAAACAACCCGCAAGAAAGAGGAAGACCACATGGCTTTCACCAACGATGAGGTCCTCGCCGGCCTCGCAGAACTGATCACCGACGAGACCGGCATCAACGCCTCCGAGGTCGCGCTGGAGAAGTCGTTCACCGACGACCTCGACATCGACTCGATCTCGATGATGACGATCGTCGTCAACGCCGAGGAGAAGTTCGGCGTCACCATCCCCGACGACGAGGTCAAGAACCTGAAGACCGTCGGCGACGCCGTCAACTTCATCGTCGCGGGTCAGGAGTAATCCCGGCAGGATGCCACCCCTGCGATCGCGGGGTGTGGCATCCTCCGCCCTGCCCTCCCACTCGTTCGACTTCGTTTCGACAAGGAACCACACCCCATGACCAAGCGCATCGTCGTCACCGGCATCGGCGCCACGTCCGCCATCGGCGGCACGGCCCCCGAGAACTGGACGAATCTGCTGGCCGGCATGTCCGGCACCCGCACCCTCGAACACGACTGGGTCCAGCAGTACGAGCTGCCCGTCACCTTCGCCGCAGAGGCGATCGTGCGTCCGGAAGAGGTTCTCCCCCGTCACGAGGCGAAGCGCCTCGACCCCTCCTCGCAGTTCGCGCTCATCGCCGCGCGCGAGGCCTGGGCGGACGCCGGTTCCCCGCGGTCGACCCCGAACGCCTCGGCGTGGATTTCGCCACCGGGATCGGCGGCCTGTGGACGCTGCTCGACGCCTGGGACACGCTCCGTGAGAAGGGCCCGCGCCGGGTCATGCCGCTCACGGTGCCGATGCTGATGCCGAACGCTGCTGCGGGCAACCTCTCGCTGCAGTTCGAGGCCCGCGCCTACGCGCAGACCGTCGTCAGCGCGTGCGCGTCCAGCACCGAGTCCATCATCCACATATACCACCACCTCCAGGACGGCCTGGCCGACGTCGTCATCGCCGGTGGGACCGAGTCCGCGATCCACCCGATCACGATGGCCTCCTTCGCCTCGGCGCAGGCGCTCTCACGTCGCAACGACGACCCTGCTCACGCCTCCCGCCCCGGCGCGATCGACCGAGACGGCTTCGTGATGGGTGAGGGAGCCGCCGCGCTGATCCTCGAGACCGAGGAGCATGCCACGGCGCGCGGCGCGAAGATCTACGGCTATGTGCTCGGCGGCGGCGTCACGGCCGACGCGTACCACATCACCGGTAACGACCCCGAGGGAAAGGGCGCAGCGCGCGCCGTCACCCAGGCGCTCGAGGAGGCCGGCATCACCGCCGACCAGGTCACGCACATCAACGCGCACGCGACCTCGACGCCGGTCGGCGACCCCAACGAGTACGTCGCGCTCAAGAAGGTGTTCGGCGATCGGATCGACGAGATCCCGGTATCTGCGACGAAGGCATCCACCGGGCATCTGCTCGGCGGCACCGGCGCGCTCGAGGCGATCTTCTCGCTCCTCGCCCTGCGCGATCGCGTCGCACCGCCGACGATCAACATGACAGAGCCCGACCCGGCTGTGCCGTTCCGGCTGTCCGGGGAGGCGACGCCGCTCGGTGACGGACCGCAGATCGCGATCAGCAACTCCTTCGGATTCGGTGGACACAACGCCGTTCTGGTGGTCGCCGGCACCGACTGACCTCCGCGGACACGAAGAGAGCCCCTCGGGATTCCGAGGGGCTCTCTTCGTCTTCGGTGCACGGCGTCCGCCGCAGCGCGTCAGGTGCGGGGTGCCGAGGCTAGCTGGCGAGAGCGCGACTCGCGCATGCGCGTGACGCGTGGCAGGAACCATCCGATGAGTGGTCCGATGCCGAACGCGAAGAGCACCGTGCCGACGCCCACGGGTCCACCCAGCAGGAATCCGACGAGCAGCACGCCGCCTTCGATCAGGGTGCGCACGAGCCACACCGCCCAGCCGGTGCGCCTCACCAGCCCGGTCATCAGACCGTCGCGCGGGCCAGGGCCGAAGTCCGCGGCGATGTACAGGCCTGTTGCGAAGGCGAGCAGCAGCATGCCGAACACGAACATGGGGGCGCCGATCCAGACCGAGTCAGGCGTGGGGATGACCGCGAGAGCGAGATCGGCGCTGGGACCCACCAGGAGCGCGTTCAACACTGTCCCGAGGCCCACGCGCTGCCGTAGCGGAATCCAGAGCAGCAGCACGGCGATCGAGATCAACACCGTCATGACGCCGTAGCCGACCCCCGTCTGTCCCGCCAGGCCCAGTGCCAGGACGTCCCACGGCGAGACGCCGATGCCGCCGCGCACCATGAAGCCGAGCGCCACCCCGTAGAGGAACAGTCCGACCACCAGCTGCACGAGGCGCTCGATGAGGTCTCGCGGTGATGTGGCAGTGACAGGCAGGAGGACAGCACAGAGGAACATGACTCCACTCTGACGTCTTCGTCCACTCCATCAGGGAGACCACTCTCGGGAAAGTGGTCTGCGTTTTCCAGGCCACTTTAGGCCATGCTGGAAACATGGGATCACGACTCGTGGAACAGCTCGGAGCGACCAACATCGCCGGAGCGGGCGCGGCCACCCTGGCCGATGGGATCCGTGCACTGATCCTGGACGGACGACTCACCGTGGGCGAGCGTCTGCCCAGCGAGCGCGCCCTCGCGCTCGAACTACGGCGCTCCCGCTCGACGATCACTCGCGCCTACGGGCTGCTGGACTCCGACGGCTACGTCTCGCGCCTGCACGGCGGCAGCACCCGCGTGACGCTCCCGCACGGCCACGCTGCGCCGGGTTCCGACGCCATCGACGATGCGATCGACCTGTCGATCGCATCGATGGACTCGACTCCGGGACTCTACGATGCGACGGTGCGATCACTTCCGCGTCTCGCCGCACTGCGCGGTACGAGCGGGTACTCGCTGCAAGGTCTTCCCGAGCTCCGCGACGCGGTCGCGCAGCGCTTCACCGAACGCGGTGCGCCGACCTCCGCCGAGGAGATCATCATCACCTCGGGCGCACTGAACGCCGTGAACCTGATCCTGACGGGGATCGGCCGGCGGGGCGAGCGGGCACTCGTCGAGCAGCCGACGTTCCCCCACGCTCTGGAAGCCCTGCACCGCCACGGGTACCGGCTCGTGCCGACGCCCGTCGACGTGGACGGCTGGGACACGCGGCACCTGAACGACACACTCCTGAGCGTGCGACCCCATGTCGCCTACCTGATCCCCGACTTCCACAACCCGACCGGTGCGACACTCCCCGACGAGGAGCGCTCGCGCCTGGTGACGACGGCGCGCAACGTCGGTACGCATCTCATCGTCGATGAGACCACCACCGAGCTCGACATCGACCGGGGATGGTCACCCGCCCCGATGGGCGCGAACGGTCCCAACGTCATCACCGTCGGATCGATGTCGAAGATCGCCTGGGGCGGCATGCGCATCGGTTGGATCCGCGCCGAGCGCTCGATCATCGCTCGTCTACTGGCCGTGCGCCCGTCGTTCGAACTCGGGACCGCCCTGTTGGAACAGTGCATCGCGGTGGAGCTGCTGAGCGACATGCCCGCGCTCACGGCCCATGTGCGCCGCCGACTCCAGGAAGGCCGCGCTGCGGTCGAAGCCGGCGTCGCCCGGATCCCCGGCTTCTCGATGCCGCCCACTCCCGGTGGGCTCTCCGCCTGGATCGACATCGGCACCCCGCTGTCGACCGCCCTGTCTCTCGCCGCCCGCGAACGACGTCTGATCCTCCCACCCGGCCCTCGCTTCACGACCGGCGGGGTGCTCGAACGGCGGCTGCGGATACCCATCACCCTCCCGCCCGAGCGCGCGACGGATGCCATGCAGCGATTGGCGCTGGCCTGGGACGACGTTCGGGGAGGGGCGTCGTCGCGTCCCGACGAACTGGAGCACGCCGCCGTCATATGACCTCGACGGCCCCACACGACGAGGACCCCACCTCGGTTCGCGGGGCGGGGTCCTCGTCGTGCGGAGCGGGGATACGTCTTCTCAGCGTCCGGGATGATTCACCGGCATCCGATACTCACGCCTCCCCCGCTCCCGGCCTGCGGTGCCGGACTAGCCGACCTTGTGGAGCCAGACGACCCGTGCGTCATCGCTGGCATGGCGGAACGGCTCGAGCTCCTCGTCCCAGGCGGAGCCGAGAGCGATGTCGAGCTCGCGCTGGAGCTCGACGGCACTCCCGGCCGCGATCTCCATCGCGTACCGGATGCGGTCCTCACCGATGACGATGTTGCCCGCCGCGTCGGTCTGCGCGTAGTGGATCCCGAGATCGGGAGTGTGCAACCAGCGCCCTCCGTCGCTTCGGGGCGTCGGGTCTTCGGTCACCTCGAAACGGAGGTGCTCCCATCCGCGGATCGATGTCGCGAGGGCAGCACCGGTACCGACCGGACCGTCCCAGTAGAACTCGGCGCGCCGCGCACCCTCGAGCACCGGCTGTTCGGTCCAGTCGAAGTTCACTGCACGCCCGATAGCGCGACCCACCGCCCATTCGAGGTGCGGGCAGAGCGCGCGAGGCGCAGAGTGGATGAACACCACTCCGCGTGCGTAAGCCGTCGCCATGATCTCTCCGTTTCATCAGGTGCGTCTTCCCCAACGACCTGAACCACGAAGTGGCGAGAATATGCGGTTATGCGCCCATTCTCGCCGAGTTCGTCGGAAATCACAAGCGTGTCATTCATCACGAAGGCCCCGGTCGCGCGGACCGGGGCCTTCGTGCGCTTCGACGAGCTCGGCGACCGAACGGGTCGGAGCTCAGCGAGAGAGGATCAGGCCTCGCTCATGGCCTGCTTGACCTGCTGGCCCTTCGCGGCGTAGTAGGCCGCGCGCGCAGCATCCTTGCGCGCCTGCTCGGCGTAACCGAACTCGAGCGTCTCCTGGTCGACCTCGTAGTTGGGCACATCGTCGGTGCCGTGGTACTTCTCGATGTAGGCGTCGAGCTCGGGGCCAGAGGTCCACGACGTGATCAGGCAATAGCGCGGCTCCGTGCCGTTGTGCGTGGCGGCGTGCCACAGACGCTGCGTGTCGACGATGAGCTGCGCGCCGGCCGGAAGGGCGATGCGGTACTCGATGCTCGGGTCGGTGCGGTTCTCGCGCAGGACGAAGTAGCTGTCCTTGTCGTCGGTCAGGTTGAAGAACCCGCGGACCACCCAGCCGGTGCCGTCGGGGTTCAGGCGGTTGTTGTCGTCCTGGTGCAGGTTGTAGAGGCAGTCGCCGTAGGGCGTCGGCTGCAGCTCGATCACGCGGCAGCGACCGACGTTGGCGCCCGGCTCCTGCGCACGGCGCGTCAGGTTCGGGGCCTTCTCGGTCTGCGAGTCGATCCAGACGCCGTCCTTGTCGGTGCGCGGTGGCTTGTGGTTCCAGAAGCCGTTGCACTCGATGTCACCGAAGGCACTGGCGAGCGGGGCGAAACGGGTGTCCCCCGACGACTTCCAGTCGTTGTACTCGATGTCGAGCCACTCCTTGGGGTCGAGCTCCTGGTTGTAGCTGTCGAGGACGACGAATCCCTTTTCCTCGAGCGCAGCAGACTTGATGTAACCCATGATCGAGTCATGTTCCTTTCATCGGGGGCCAGCACGTTTTAACAGGCCCTGATAAGGCAAGCCTAACAGCGAAGCCTGCGCGCCCTCCGGAGGTCGGCCGTGCATAACCGAATAGACTGATCGGGGCGCCCGGCGAGGCCTCGGCACCCGTCGCTACGGGAGGACGAGACACCAGCATGAGCACCGCGACCAACGTCGAGGCGACAGCAGTCAACACGATCGAGTGGCTCGCGACGGGAACCACCACGATCGTGGTCCCGGTCTATCAGCGCCAGTACCGCTGGGACATCGGCGGGTGCGAGCGGCTCCTCTCCGACATCCGCGCCGTCGCCCGGGAAGACCAGGCGCACCGTCACTTCATCGGTTCGATCCTCTCTGCGGAGGACGGCACATCCGCCGACGCGGCTCTGATCCTCATCGACGGGCAGCAGCGCATCACCACGCTCATGCTGCTCGTCGCCGCGTTGCATCATGCGGTCCGCGACTCCGATCCCCTGCTGGGCGCCGAGCTCGAACGCGTCCTGGTGCGCGCCGATGCGCCGACCCGCACCAAGCTGCGCCCCCACGACGCCTGGGCCGACCTCTATGAGTCTGTCGTGCTCGACCGCCGTGGGGACGCCGACCGGGAATCCCGCTTCGACGACAACTACGCGTTCTTCCGCAGCCAGATCCACGCGGATGAGGTGCCACTCATCTGGGAAGGCCTGCAGAAGCTCGAGCACGTGTCGATCACGCTGGGCGCAAAGGCGAATGCGCAGCAGATCTTCGAGAGTCTGAACTCCACGGGCGAGCCGTTGCGCGATCACGAGCTCATCCACAACTACATCCTGATGGGGCTCAGCCACGCGGAGCAGGTCGACGTCGAGAACCGGTTCTGGGCGCCCATCGAACAACATACGGGCGAAGCCATCGGCGCGTTCTGGCGGCACTACCTCGTGCTGGTGACCGGCAGGGAGGTCGCCGCGAACGGTGAACACGGCGTGTACAGTGCCTTCCGCCAGTCCTTCCCCCGGGTCGACATCGCCCACCTGCAGGCTGATGCCGCCAAGTGGCGTCACTACGCGGAGATCTACGGGATCCTCCTCGACCCCTCCCGCGAGCAGGACCCTGAGATCGCGCAGCAGCTGCGCCACGTGGCCACTTTCGGCCGCTCTTCGGCCCCGCTCGTGATGAGTGCGTACAGCGACCACGTCCGCGGCGTCATCGACAGGGCGGAGCTCATCGAGACCCTGGAATGGCTGCAGACGTTGTACCTGCGTCGAGCGCTGGTCAACCTTCCGGCCGAGCGCCTGATCGCCCGACTGTGCCGCGCGCGCGACGACGGACGCGATTCCCTGGCTCGTGCGTTCGCCCGCATCACCCCGTCGGACGAGCGCGTGAGCGCCGTGCTGAAGTACAGCGAGCTCCCTCACCCCGCCTACGTCCTGGGGCGACTGGAAGGCGTGGAGAACCTCGACGCCTTCGACGTGGAGCACATCGTGCCGATGGTTCCCGGCGACGCCTGGTCAGGTGATGGGGAACGCCCCTGGAGCGCGTACTCCGAGGACGAGCAGAACAGCCACCGCGCGCTGGCACCGACCCTGGGCAATCTGACGCTCCTGGAGCAGCCGCTCGCGGAGCGCGTGTTCGGCGCGGCCTTCCCGGTCAAGCGGGCCGAGGCCTATGCCCGCAGCTCGGTGCCCGCGACGCGGGACCTCGCCGAAGTCACGGCGTGGGGCACGTCCGCGATCACGCAGCGCACCGTCGCACTCACATCCGATCTGATCCGCGTCTGGGCGCGGCCTGCACTGCCGGAGATCGACGACGATGGCCTGACGCCGATCTTGGACGCCGTCCGCCGCCGGGGGTGGCCGACCGGATGGGAGCGCGAGTTCGACTACGTCGAATACCGCGGGGAGCGCTGGGAGGTTCCCGACGTCAAGTACCTGTTCAACCGGGTCTTCCGACGGGCCTGGACCGACACCCGTGACGCGGCACTCGCTTACTGTGCCGCCCATGGCGGCCCGATCTACCAGGACAAGGCCTGGAAGGGGCAGTGGGATGAACTCGACGAGGGGCACTTCCTCTACATGGGCTGGGACTCCAACTACATGATGACCGCCGTGCAGGGCGTGCTCGAGGAGTCGGGCATCGCCTCGGAGGTCTTCGTCAAGTACTCCTACATCGGGAATGTGATGTGACCATGAGCACAGTCGTCCGCACGCTGCTGGATCTCACCGTCGAAGAGCACACGCTCACCGTCCCGCTCGTCTGGGGCGACCCCGCCGACTCCCGTACCATCGACATCTTCGCGCGCGTGGTCTCCCGTGAAGGCGGTGAGACCCTCCCCTACCTCGTCTTCCTGCAGGGAGGTCCAGGACACGAGGCTCCCCGTCCATTCCACTCCTCCACGTCCCCGGCCTGGCTCGATGAGGCGCTCGCCCACTACCGCCTGGTGCTCCTCGACCAGCGCGGCACCGGGCAGTCGACTCCCGTCGGCGACCGCGGTCTCGCGCAGGGCGCCGAAGCCGTGGCCGAGCACCTCACTCATCTGCGCGCCGATGCGATCGTGCGCGACTGCGAGGCGATGCGCGAGCACCTGGGAGCGCCCACCTGGAGCGTGCTCGGGCAGTCCTTCGGCGGCTTCACGACCCTCGCCTACCTCTCGTCCGATGCCGCCTCCCTCGCGGACGTCTTCATCACCGGCGGCCTCAGCGCCGTGGGCCGTCACCCCGACGACGTCTACGCCCTCTGCTACGACAAGATGCGCGTCGCGTCCGAGCGCTACTACCGCCGCTTCCCCGAGCACCGAGACGCGATGCGACGTCTGATCGACCTGGCCGACGCCGGCGACATCGTGCTTCCCGACGGCGAGGTCGTCTCCCGCTCGCGGCTCCGCTCGATGGGCTCCGCACTCGGCACGGACGACGGTTGGCAGACCGTCTGGTCCCTGCTCGAGCGCGACCCCTCCTCGAACGCCTTCCGGTACGACCTCCTGCACGCGATGCCGTTCGACGGCAGGAACCCGCTGTATTTCGCCTTCCACGAGTCGAGTTACGCCGACGGTCACGCCACCCGGTGGTCGGCCGAGCGCACCGAACCCACGGACTTCCGCGATGACCCGACCCTGTTCACGGGCGAGCACATCCGCCGGGACTGGACCGAGACCGTTCCGGCGTTCCGGCCCTGGCGAGACGTCACGCTCGCCCTCGCGGAGTTCGAGTGGCCACGCATCTACGACGCCGAAGCCATCACCGCGTCGGGTGCGACCGGTGCGGCGGCCGTCTACGTCAACGACGTGTACGTGCCGTACGAGTTCTCGATCGAGACGGCGAGGCTCATTCCCGGGGTCCAGCTCTGGCAGACCAGCGAGCACGAGCACAACGGCCTCCGCTCGGGACCTGTGCTCTCGCGCCTCATCGACCTCGCGCAGGGGCGTCGCATCCGCTGACGTGTCCCCCGCGAGGAGGATGCCGCTGCCCGCCAGGCTGCCTATCCTGTTGTCATGAAGGACGTGATGGCGTGGGCGACGGTGATCGGCGTGCTCGCCATGGGTCCTGCCCTGCTGATCGTGGGTCTCACGCACACGTTCTCGCGCAAGCCGGTGGAGAAGAAGTACGAGCACGTCGCGAACGGCGGCCTGGTGGGGGTGTTCGACAGCGTGTGGTCGCCCACTGCGCATGAAGCGAGCCAGGAACGGGACCGCCAGACGCAGCGGACGGCGCCGGCGCCGGCGCCAGGCGATCCGCCGAACCGCATCGACGCCGGTCGCATCGTCATAGACGTCTGAGAACCGCGCCGGGGAGTCGACCACGAAGAAGGCCCCATGCTCCGAGGAGCATGGGGCCTTCTTCGTGGCAGTCGTTACTTGGACGAGCCGCCGAAGCCCTTGAAGCGCTGGTTGAACTTCTCGACGCGGCCGGCCGAGTCCATGATGCGCTGCTTGCCCGTGTAGAACGGGTGCGAGGCCGAGGAGATCTCGACGTCGATGACGGGGTACTCCACGCCGTCGAGTTCGATGGTCTTGTCGCTCGAGACGGTCGAACGGGTGAGGAACGTCTCGCCCGAGCCGAGGTCGCGGAACACGACAGCCTTGTACTCGGGGTGAATGTCAGTCTTCATGGGATTCCTTAGTTGCTGCCCTGGATTGTGCCAGGGACGAGGGAAGTCTGCGGTGCAGAGAGCACCAAGGGTCGATTCTATCAGACCCTGATCAGGACGCCGCGCGGGCGGCGTAGCGTCCGTCGTCGCTGCTGAGCACGATCGGCATGCCGAACGTGTCGGTGAGAGTCTCCGCTGTGAGCGTCTCGGCGATCGGCCCTGCCGCGACCACCGCGCCGTCGCGGATCAACATCACATGGGTGAACCCGACGGGGATCTCCTCCACATGGTGGGTCACCATCAGCATCGCCGGAGTGGTCGGAGATGACGCGTAGCCGCTGAGAAGCGCGAGGAGCTCCTCCCGGGAGCCGAGATCGAGCGAGGCGGTCGGCTCATCGAGGAGCAGCAGCTCGGGGTCGGTCATGACCGCGCGTGCGATCTGGACCCTCTTCTGCTCGCCGTCGCTGAGCGTGCCGAACGTGCGGTCGGCGAGGTGGTCGAGACGCCAGTCCCCGAGAACGCGGAGCGCACGACGCTCATCGATGTCCTCGTAGTTCTCGTTCCAGCGACCGAGAACGGAGTACGCGGCGGTGAGCACGGTGTTGAGGACGGTCTCGTCGCGGGGGACGCGCTTCGCCATCGCGGATGACGCGAACCCGATGCGCGGTCGCACCTCGAACACATCGGTGCGGCCGAGGGTCTCCCCCAGCACGGTCACCGTTCCCGACGTCGGATGCATGAGCGTGTCGGCCAGCTGCAGAAGCGTGGTCTTGCCCGCGCCGTTCGGGCCGAGGATCACCCATCGCTGGTCATCGTCGACCTCCCACGTCACGTGATCGATGATGTTGCGCCCCTCACGGCGCACGACGACGTCGGTGAATTCCAGAGCGCTCGGCATGCTCCCAGCCTATCGGCTCAGGCGGTCAGCTCCGCGTAGAGCGCGCGCGTCGTCTCCGCGATCGCCGCCCAGCTGAACTCGTCTCGTGCGCGCACCCGCCCGGCCTCGCCGTAGGCGCGTGCGCGTTCCGGATCCATGGCCACCTCGGTGAGGACCGCGGCCAGGTCGGCCACATAGCGCTCCGGATCGACCGGCGTGCCTGTGCCGTCCTGCAGCTGCTCGATCGGGACGAGCCGGCCGGTGACGCCGTCCGCCACGACCTCGGGAATCCCCCCGGTGGCGGTGCCGACGACGGCCGCGCCGCACGCCATCGCCTCGAGGTTGACGATCCCGAGAGGCTCGTAGATCGACGGGCACACGAAGGTCGTCGCCGCCGTGAGGATCGCCGACAGCTCGTCGCGCGGCAGCATGCGCTCGATCCAGATGACGCCGTCCCGGCTCTGCTGGAGCGCCCGCACGCCTTCCTGAACCTCCGCCATGATCTCCGGCGTGTCAGGAGCGCCTGCGCACAGGACGAGCTGCACCTCCGGAGGCAGCAGCCGCGCAGCCTGCAGCAGATACGGCAGACCCTTCTGCCTCGTGATGCGCCCGACGAACACGACCGACGGCCGCGCGGGGTCGAGTCCGACCGACTGCAGGAAAGCCGTGTCGCGCACCGGCCGCCACCGCTCGACGTCGATGCCGTTGTGGATCACGCGCACCTTCGCCGGGTCGACCTGCGGGTAGCTGCGCAGGATGTCGGCACGCATCCCTGCACTCACGGCGATCACGGCTGCGGCGTTCTCGTAGGCGAGTTTCTCGATGCCGCTGGAGATCGCGTAGCCGCCGCCGAGCTGCTCGGCCTTCCAGGGGCGGAGGGGCTCCAAGCTGTGCGCCGTGAGCACGTGCGGGATCCCGTGCAGTTGAGAGGCGAGGTGTCCTGCGAAGTTCGCGTACCAGGTGTGGCTGTGCACGAGGTCGGCATCGGCGACGGCGGCGGCGATCTCGAGATCCGTGCCCAGGGTCTGCAGCGCGGGGTTGGCGGCGGCGAGTTCCGACGGCGCCCGATAGGCGAAGGTATCCGGTTCGTCCCTGGGTCCCCCGAACGCACGGACCCGCACGTCGACGTGTTCGCGAAGCGCGGCGACGAGTTCCGCCACGTGCACCCCGGCACCGCCGTACACCTCGGGCGGGTACTCCTTCGTGATCATTTCGACTCGCATGTCTGAACGCTAGTACAGCGGCCGGGAACGCATCTATGGTGGAGCCATGTCCGCTCCAAAGAAGGTCTTCGGGATCATCCTCGCCGGCGGCGAGGGCAAGCGACTCATGCCGCTCACCGCGGATCGCGCGAAACCCGCAGTGCCCTTCGGCGGACAGTACCGGTTGATCGATTTCGCGATCTCGAACCTCATCAACTCCGGCCTGCGCCAGATCGTGGTGCTGACGCAGTACAAGTCCCACAGCCTCGACCGGCACATCTCACAGACCTGGCGCATGTCGGCGCTCCTCGACTCGTACGTGACCTCGGTCCCGGCGCAGCAGCGGCTCGGCAAGCGATGGTTCTCCGGCTCCGCCGACGCGATCCTGCAGAGCATGAACCTGATCAACGACGAGAAGCCCGACATCGTGGTGGTGATCGGCGCCGACCACGTGTATCGGATGGACTTCCGACAGATGCTCGAAGCCCACATCGAGTCCGGGGCGAAGGCGACCGTCGCCGGCATCCGCCAGCCGCTCGCCCTGGCCTCGCAGTTCGGCGTGATCGACGCGGACGCGGAGTCCGGCCGGATCAAGCAGTTCCTCGAGAAGCCGACCGACATCGCCGGCCTCGAGGACTCCCCCCACGAGGTCCTCGCCTCGATGGGCAACTACATCTTCGATGCCGATGCGCTCATCGCCGCGGTCGAGGCCGATGGCGAATCCCCCACCTCCGGCCATGACATGGGCGGCGACATCGTGCCGTACTTCGTCGATCGGGGCGAGGCCGGGTACTACGACATGAAGCAGAACGAGGTGCCGGGATCCTCACCGCGGGACCGCTCCTACTGGCGAGACGTCGGAACCATCGATTCGTTCTTCGACGCACACCGCGACCTGATCTCGACCCTGCCCGTTTTCAACCTCTACAACATGGAGTGGCCGATCCATTCGCAGGCCGTCAACTCGCCGCCCGCGAAGTTCGTCCGCGACTCGGTCGGCCGCATCGGCAACGCGATCGACTCGATCGTCTCGCTCGGCTCCGTGCTGTCCGGAACGCACCTGGAGCGCAGCGTCGTCGGGCCGTGGACCCTCGCCGGCGGCGGGTCGACGATCACCGACTCGGTCGTCTTCGATCACGTGCAGGTCGGCCAGGGAGCCCGCATCCACCGTGCGATCCTCGACAAGAACGTGGTCCTCGAGGACGGGGCCACCGTCGGCGTGGACCGCGAGCGTGATCTCGCGCGCGGCTTCACCGTCACCGAGTCCGGCATCACCGTGGTCGGCAAGGGCGTGTTCATCGAACGCTGACGACGTCATGCGGCACATCGCATGCTCGAGCGCTCGATAGGCTCGAACCCGTGACCGCCGCGCGTTTCCTCGTCGTCCTCGATGCCGATTCCACCCTCATCCGCAACGAGGTGATCGAGTTGCTCGCCGACGAGGCGGGGCGGCGTGCGGAGGTGCAGGCCGCCACGGAAGCGGCGATGCGGGGCGAGGTCGACTTCGCCACGAGCCTCCGCTCCCGGGTCGCGGCCCTCGAAGGTGTGCCCTCTCGGCGTTCGAGCGTGTCAAGGCACGCGTCGAGCCGACCCCTGGTGTGCGTGCGCTCACGGCTGCCGTCCACGAACGCCGCGGCATCGTCGGCGTCGTCTCCGGAGGGTTCCACGAGATCCTCGACGACGTCGCGCCCGCACTCGGCGTCGACCGATGGCGCGCGAACCGCCTCGAGGTGGTCGCGGGGTCGCTCTCCGGACGCGTGGACGGCGACATCGTCGACGGTGTCGCGAAAGCCTCGTCCCTGCAGGAGTGGGCGGCAGAGCTCGGTGTGACTCCTCGGGCCACGATCGCGATCGGCGACGGGGCGAACGACCTGCAGATGATGGCGGTGGCAGGACTCGGGCTCGCCTTCAACGCCAAACCCGCCGTGCGGGAGGCCGCCAGCCTCGTGATCGGCCCGCAGGACCTGTCCGAGGTCATCGCACTGCTGCCGTAGGACCACCGTGGTGAATGTCCGCGCCCGCCACTAGCGTCGGCTCATGGACATCATCCTCATCCCTGGTCTCTGGCTCGACGCATCGAGCTGGGACGAGGTGACCCCCACACTCGAACGGGCCGGCCACCGCGTGCACGCCCTCACCATGCCCGGCTGGGGTGCACCGGCATCCGACTCCGGCGACATCGGCATCGCCGACTGGGTCACTGCGGCTGTGGCGGCCGTGGATTCGGTCGACGGCGACGTCGCGGTCGTCGGACACAGCGGTGGCGGGAACGTCGCCTGGGGCGTCGCGGATGCCCGGCCTGATCACGTGAGCCGGGTGATCTTCATCGACACCGTGCCGCCCCCGCCCGGGAACGGGATCAGCGAGTTCGACGTCGTCGACGGGGTCGTGCCCTTCCCCGGCTGGGACTTCTTCCCCGAGGAAGACATCGAGGATCTCGATGCGGAGACCAGGGCACACACGCTACCGCTCACGCGAGGCGTTCCCGCTCGCGTTCCGACCGATGGCATCGCCCTCACGGATCCCGGACGGTACCGAGTGCCGGTGACACTGCTGATGGGCGGCCTCGACTCGTCGACGTTCGACGGGATGATCGATCAGTGGCAGGAATACGCGGCAGAGTTCCACGCGATAGATGACGCCGAGGTCGTGCGGATCGGATCCGGCCATTGGCCGCAGTTCTCCGTGCCGCAGCGCCTCGGCGAACTGATCGACGCCGCGATCGCGCGCTGAGGATCGGGGACGGCGTCAGTGCCCCATCCCGAGGCCACCGTCGACCGGGATGACAGCGCCGGAGATGTATCCGGCGTCGTCACCCGCGAGCCACGTCACGACGCCAGCCACCTCGTCCGGAGTCGCGAAGCGCGCTGCGGGGATGTTCGCCTTGTACTGCTTCTGCGTCTCTTCGGGCAGCTCGGCGGTCATGTCGGTCTCGATGAACCCGGGAGCCACGACGTTCGCGGTGATCCCCCGTGCGCCGAGTTCCCGGGTGATCGATCGCGCGAATCCGACCAGCGCGCTCTTCGACGCGGAGTAGTTGACCTGGCCTGCCGAACCGTACAGGCCGACCACGCTCGAGATCAGGATGATGCGGCCGAAGCGCGCGCGGAGCATCCCCTTCGACGCACGCTTGACGACACGGAACGTGCCACCGAGATTGGTGGCGACCACGCTGTCGAAATCGTCTTCGCTCATGCGGAGAAGCAGAGTGTCCTTGGTGATGCCTGCGTTGGCGACGACGATCTCGACCGGTCCGAGCTGCTGCTCCACTTCGGTGAACGCGGCGTCGAGCGCGGCCGCGTCCGTCACATCGGCGCGGACCGTGAGCGTTCCTTCGGGGCCTTCGCCGCTGCGGGCGGTGACGGCCACCCGATAGCCGTCACGCACGAACCGCTCCGCGATCGCGCGACCGATCCCGCGATTTCCGCCGGTGACGAGGACGACGCGCTCAGCGCTCATGGACACACTCCTGACAGGGGCCGACGGCACGGGGATCCGGGCCACATCCGATCCTACCGACGATGCCGGCAGCGCCCATCGCAGACCGTTTGACAGACGCTGCGACGACTGGAACCCTGAATGAGACGAAAGGCTGCACCGTGAGCGAGAATCAGGCCCCCTCCCCCGCGATGAGTCATCGTTCACCCCACCCCCGCCGCCGCCACCTCCGGTCGAGCCGACGGCAGCGCCCGCCCTCCCGGCGCATCCGGTAGAGCCCGCGCCGCAGCCGATCCAGAGCTACCCGGGCGCCGCGCCCACCTATCCGGCGGCCACGCCGCCCTCCCCCGCAGCCGGCCCGTCCGCCTATGGCGCCCCGCCCGCGGCACCGCCGCAGGCCGGCTACGCCCCACCTCTCGCCCAGCCCGCGTACGCTGTCGCTCCGATGCAACCGGCACCGCAGCAGCCTGGGTACGCACCCTACGGCGCACAGGGGTACCCCGGAGTCGCGCAACGCCCCACAAGCGGACTGGCCATCACGTCCCTGGTCTGCGGCATCGCCGGAGTCGCGCTGTTCTGGGCGATCATCCCGCTGCTGGCCTCGATCGCGGCCGTCATCACCGGCCACATGGCGCTCGGACAGACCAAGCGCGATCCGTCGATCGGCGGCCGCGGACTGGCCATCACCGGCCTCATCCTCGGCTACGCGGTGGTCGGCATCGGAGCGTTCGTGCTCGTCAGCACCATCATCAGCTTCCTGTTCCTCGGAGCGTTCACACTTCCCTTCGTCTTCTCGAGCTGAGCCGAAGGCACACCGGCATGCCGGCGCGCCCGCACCGGCGTAGGCTTGAGTCATCGTGAAGAACACGCGTGAAGTCCCGGCTGTCACCTCACTGCCGCAGTCCCCGCGGGACGAGGCAGACCATCGCGTGCGCCGCTATGCCCTGACGATGACGATCCGCATCGTGTGCTTCGGCCTCATGGTGCTCGTGCAGCCGTATGGGTGGTACACGTGGGTCTTCGGCATCTCGGCGGCCGTTCTTCCGTATATCGCCGTGGTCTTCGCGAATGCCGGCAGCGACAGCACCGAGACGACGGCCGAGTCCCCCGTTCGCGAGCTCGATGCCCCGGAGCCGACTCCGATCGAGGGCGAAGCCCCCGCAACGCACGTGTTCACGATCCATGAAGGCCCGAAGGACCGATGACAGACCTCGAATGCGCGCGCGCCGGGTGCCGGAGCGCCGCCACCAGCCACGTCGTATGGCGCAACCCCCGCATCCATGCCGCCAACCGCGAGAAGATCTGGCCGGCCTGCGACGAGCACGTGGGGTTCCTCCGCGACTACCTCGCCGCCCGTGACTTCCCGGTGACGGTGCGCGACGGGGTTCCCGGATGAGTCGACGACTGACCCGGTGGGCCGTCTACGTACTGATCGCCATCGGATTCGCCATCGCGTGCGTCTTCCTCTCGAACTGGCAGTTCGAACGCAACGAGGACCGCGCGGCACAGATCGAGCTCGTGGAGCAGAACTACGACGCGGAGCCGGTGCCGCTCGCCGACCTGATCGGCCAGGACGGCGAACTCGACCCGTCGGACGAATGGCACCCCGTGACCCTGCGGGGCGAATACCTCGCCGAGCAGCAGCTCCTCGTGCGGAATCGTCCACACGGCGGGACAAGTGCATTCGAGGTGCTCGTGCCCTTCCGCGACGTGGACGGCCGCGTGTTCATCGTCGACCGCGGATGGGTGCCGCCCGGTGAGGGCGATGCGCCCGACGCCGTACCCGCACCGCCGGAGGGCGAGGTCGTGGTGACCGCACGTCTGCGACCGGGCGAGCAGCTGCCTGCGTCCGGGCGAGGCGCCCCCGACGGCCAGGTGCCTACCATCAACCTGCCGTCGATCGCTGAACAGGTCGACGGCGAGGTCATCACCGGCGCCTATGGACGCCTGATGAGCGAGGACCCTGCGGGGAGCGTCGCACTGGGCGGCTTCGACTCGCCAACGGACGACCCCGGCCCTCACCTGTCGTACGCGATCCAGTGGATCCTGTTCGCCCTGATGGGCTTCATCTTCATCGGATACATCATCCGCACCGAGATCGTGAAGCACCGCGAAGAGGTCGAGGGAATCCCCGCTCCGGTCAAGAAGTCGAAACGCAAGGACCACGATGCCGACGTGGAGGACGAGCTGCTCGACGTGCGTTGAGCACGCGGGCGCGTTCACCGCCTTCGGGTCTGCTTGTCAGACGAGAGTCGTGCCGGTCACCGTGCGCGACCATTCGCCACCCCGACGCTCGTAGACGATCCGCGTGTGGTTGCGGTCGGGCGCGCCCTGCCAGAACTCGACACGCTCCGCGAGGATCCGCCAGAGAACCCAGTCTCCGGGGGCGATGCCGTCACGCGCCGCGGCGGAACGTGCGGCGAGGTCGGCCTCGCTCTCGGCCGGCGACACCTCTTCGACCCGTCCGCGGATGCGGACCGCCCGCCTGTGCGGCTGCCACCAGAAGTTCAGCGCCGCCACGGGGTGCGCGCCGATGTGCGCAGCCTTACCCGACGATCGCGTCCCGGCGAACGCCCACCCGCGGGAATCGGCGTCTTTCAGGATCAAGGTGCGCGAATCCGGCACCCCCGCCCCGTCCACCGTCGCCAGCGTCGCCGTGTGGGGTTCGGGAACCCCGCCGGCGGCAGCGGTCCTGATCCATTCGAGGAACATCGGCACCGGATCGTCGGGGAGGTCGGTGAGGTCGAGACGCGGTGCGGTGCCGGTGAGAGCCGGTTGCGCGCGCAGCCATTCGCGGAACTCCGAGGAAGAAGGAGTCTGTCGTGCCGCCATGCATCCGACTATGCCATGGGAGGGCAGCCGACACCTCGGTTCAGTCGACCTCGACGGAACCGACGCGCACGCGGAGCGGAGCCAGCAGGTCGACCAACTCCCCCAGCGCCTCGATGCGCGGGGTGTCGCCGGACCAGGCCTGATGACCGCCGTCGAAGTGGAGGAAGACGGCGCCGAGATCGTGAGCGATCTCCCGGTCGTGGTTGGTGTCGCCGATCACGAGGACCTCGTTCGCCGCCAGCCCCGACGCGGCGAGCCACGCGCCGATGACCTCGTGCTTCGAGGCGCGATACGGGTCGTCGATCGACAGCACCTGCTCGAACACAGCGCCGAGATCGTGTGGCTCCATCTGACGAGCGAGGGCCTGGGGAAGGGTCGCTGAGGCGAGAACCTGGCGGAGGCCGTACGCCTGGAGTGCACACAGCGTCGAACGCGCATCGGCATGCAGCTGCGCTTCTCCGACGCGCGCCGCGAGCAATTCCAGGTACGACGTCGCGGCAGGCACGAACAGGTCGTCGCCGAGTCCAACCGCGCCGTAGAAATCACGGATCGGGAACCGGAAGACCGACCGGTACGCGTGCCCGTCGGCCAGCACCGGGAGCGCGTGCTCCTCGAGCACGGAGTTCATCACCTGCCGGCAGATCTCCGTGTCGTCGAGCAGCGTGCCGTTCCAGTCCCAGCACACGGCACGGATGCGATCCAAGTCCATTCCGTCACGCTACAAGCCGATACCGACATTCAGGCGAGTTCGATGAGGTCCTGGTACTCCTGGCTCCAGATGTCTTCGACACCGTCGGGCAGGATCAGCACACGCTCGGGGTTGAGCGACTGCACGGCACCAGGGTCGTGCGACACGAGCACCACCGCACCCTCGTAGTGTGCGAGCGCACCGAGGATCTCCTCGCGCGAGGCGGGGTCGAGGTTGTTGGTCGGCTCGTCGAGCAGCAGCAGGTTCGCCGAGGACACGACGAGCGTGGCCAGCGAGAGACGCGTCTTCTCGCCGCCCGACAGCACACCCGCGGGTTTGAGGACGTCGTCTCCCGTGAAGAGGAACGAGCCCAGCACCTTGCGCGCCTCGGTCTCGGTGATGTGGGGTGCGGCCGAGACCATGTTCTCGAGCACCGAGCGATTCACGTCGAGGTTCTCGTGCTCCTGGGCGTAGTAGCCGACCTTGAGACCGTGCCCCGGCTCCAGCTGTCCCGTGTCGGGCTGATCGACGCCCGCGAGCATGCGCAGCAACGTGGTCTTGCCCGCGCCGTTGAGCCCGAGCACGACCACCTTGGAACCACGATCGATCGCGAGGTCGACATCGGTGAAGATCTCGAGCGAACCGTACGACTTCGACAGCCCGCTCGCCATCATCGGCGTCTTGCCGCAGGGCGCCGGCTTGGGGAAGCGCAGTTTCGCCACCCTGTCTTCCTGGCGGACCTCGTCGAGTCCGGCGAGCAGCTTCTCGGCGCGCGCGATCATCTGATGCGCGGCCGCGGCCTTCGAGGCCTTCGCCCCGAAGCGGGCGGCCTGCAGCTGCAGGGTCGTCGCCTTCTTCTCGGCGTTGGCGCGCTCCTTCTTGCGGCGCTCCTCGTCGGCCACCCGCTGGCGCAGGTAGTTCTTCCAGTTCATGTTGTAGGTGTCGATGACCTGACGGTTCGCATCGAGGTAGAAGACACGGTTCACGGTCTCGCCCACGAGTTCGACATCGTGGCTGATCACGATCAGCCCGCCCTTGTAGCCCTTGAGGAACTCACGCAGCCACACGACACTGTCGGCGTCGAGGTGGTTCGTCGGCTCGTCGAGGATCATCGTCTGCGCGTCGGAGAAGAGGATGCGGGCGAGCTCGATACGACGCCGCTGACCACCGGACAGGGTCGAGAGCGGCTGGTCGAGGATGCGATCAGGCAGCGACAGGTTGTTGGCGATCGACGCCGCCTCGGCCTCGGCCGCGTATCCACCCTGCGCTTCGAACTGCTCGGTGAGACGGGCGTAGCGCTTCATGGCCTTGTCGGCGACGGCGGGGTCGTCCGAGCCCATCGCGAGCGCCGCCTCGGTCATGCCGAGGTTGAGCTGGCCGAGGCCACGAGCATCCAGGATGCGCGTGCGCGCCAGGTCCTCCGGGTTGCCGGACCGCGGGTCCTGCGGCAGATAGCCGAGCTCGCCGGAGCGGGTCACACTGCCACCGGAGGGCAGGACATCACCGGCCAGCACCTTGGTGAGTGTGGTCTTGCCGGCCCCGTTGCGGCCGACGAGTCCGATCTTGTCTCCGTCGGCGACACGGAACGAGACGTTCTCCATCAGCAGGCGCGCGCCAACGCGGATCTCGAGGTCGTGCACGGCAAGCACAGCGGACGTCCGTTCTTCCAGGGAGGTGTGTTCGGCCGATCGGCCAGCCTCCCAGTATAAGCGGCGCGGCAGGGAGCGACGGTCAGGAAGATCACTCCGGAGAGTGACGGGAGCGATACTCGGGAGTGATGCCCGCCGACGCACCCGCTGCATAACGTGCTCGAGTGGACATCCTCAACGAGCTCATCATGCAGGCCATCGCCTCGCCCTGGCTGTATCTGGTCCTGTTCGCCGTCACCGTCATCGACGGCTTCTTCCCGCCCGTGCCGAGCGAGACCGTGCTCGTCGCCGCCGCAGCCGTGACCGCCTCCACCGGAGAAGGGAATCTACTGCTCCTGGGTGCTGTCGCCGCCGTGGGCGCGGCCATCGGCGACAACATCGCCTTCGTGATCGGCAGGGGACTCGGCACGACCCGGTTCGCCTGGATGAAGCGCCCTCGGATCGCCGCGGCATTCGAACACGCGCAGCGTGCGCTGGATCGACGCAGCGCGACCCTCATCCTCGGGGCCCGGTACATCCCGGTGGGGCGCGTGGCCGTCAACATGTCGGCCGGCGCTCTCGGCTTCCCCTGGCGCCGCTTCCTTCCGCTGAGTCTGATCGCCGGCGTCAGCTGGAGCATCTTCAGCCTCGTCATCGGCCTCCTCGCCGGGGCGTGGATCAAGGACCAGCCGCTGCTCAGCGCCGGCATCGGCATCGCGCTCGTGATCGGCTTCGCGATCGACCGGGTCGCCGCGGCCCGTCGCCGCCGCGCACCGTCTCCTCGACTGGCAGGATGAAAGTCATGGCACGCCGCCGAGCGCCCACCGCTGCGCCAACGGATCAACCGTCGCACCGCCGCGCTCGTCGCCCTGGGTGCGGCGGTCGTGGCGCTGTACGCGACCCTCGTGCCGCTGCAGACGGTCCTCTACGGAACACCGCTGCCGCTGTCCTTCGTCCTCGGGGCCGCGCTGTGCGGGTCACCTCTGCTCGCGATCGCCCGCCCGGTGTGGGCCATCGGCCTCTTCACCGCCGCTGCACTCGTCCTGCCGCTCATCGTCATCCCCGAGTCGGCGATCCAATCGCCCTGGCCGTGGTCCGTGCCCGCCCTCCTGGTCTTCGTCGTCTTCGTCGGGGTCGTCACCTTCCTCCACGGCGCACGACTCGGAGCGTTCGCACTGATCCTCGGCGCGATCGCTTCGCTCCTCGCGCCCGTGCTCCGTCCCGACATGGTCGCATTGCCCGAGTCCTCGGCGAGTGCCACGGCCGACCTCATCGTCACCACCGCTGTCGCGTCGGCCATGTTCCTCATCGCCGCCCTGGTCGCCGGACGTGTGCGGGTCGCCGCCGAGCTCTCGCGTGAGAAGGAGCACAGCGCTCTCGAAGAGGCCAGACGCGCCCTGGTGGAGGAACGCACCCGGATCGCCCGTGAGCTGCACGATGTGGTCGCTCACAGCATGTCGGTGATCCAGGTGCAGGCCTCCACGGCCCGCTACCGCATCCCGGACCTCACAGACGCGGCGACCGCCGAGTTCGACGACATCGCGGCGACGGCTCGCAGCTCCCTCACCGAGATGCGTCGCATGCTCGGAGTGCTGCGTACCGAGGACCAGACGGCCGAGCTGGCACCGCAACAGGGCATCGACGACATCCCCGCCCTCGTCGAGCATCCGTCGCGCCGGTGTCGAGGTCGGGCTGGTGCTCGAAGGAGGGGAGGCCGCCGCCGGAGCGCCCTCGGCCGTGCAGATCGCCGCCTTCCGAATCGTCCAGGAGGCCCTGAGCAACGCGGTACGCCACGCGCCCGGCGCCCGGATCGCCGTTCGCCTGCACGCCGAGGCCCACAGCATCCGCATCCGTGTCCACAACGCCGCACCTCCGCACCGCCCGGAGGGACACGTGGGCGGATACGGCCTCCGCGGCATGCGCGAGCGGGCCGAGATCCTCGGGGAAGCCTCTCCGCCGGACCTGCGGCGGACGGCGGATGGGATGTGGATGCCGTGCTCCCCCTCGACCCCGGTGCCCCCATGCCCCCTCCCCTGCACTCGACAAGGAGACTCCGTGACGATCAGCGTGCTCATCGCCGACGACCAGGCCATGGTGCGAGCCGGTTTCGCCGCACTCCTCGGCGCTCACGAGGGCATCCGCGTGGCAGGCCAGGCCGCGAACGGCGCCGAGGCGGTCGCGCTGGCGGCTCGCCTGGACCCCGACGTGATCCTGATGGATGTGCGCATGCCGGAGCTCGACGGCATCGAGGCCACCCGGCGCATCCTCGGTCCGTCCTACCCGGCAGCGCACGTCCCGCGGATCCTCATGTTGACCACCTTCGACATCGACGACTACGTATACGACGCACTCGAGGCCGGTGCCAGCGGCTTCCTGCTGAAGGATGCTCTACCCGAGGAGCTCGTGCACGCGGTGCGGGTCGTGGCGGGCGGAGATGCCCTGCTCGCTCCGAGCGTCACTCGACGGATGATCGAGCAGTTCGCCGGTCGTCGCCCGCGCGCCCCGCGCTCGTCGACCGCGTTGGCAGAGCTGACCGACCGCGAGCGAGAGGTGCTGATCCTGATCGGCAAGGGGCGTTCGAACAGCGAGATCGCCGGCGACCTCTTCATCGCCGAGCAGACCGTGAAGACGCACGTTGGCAAGGTGCTGGCGAAGCTGACCCTGCGCGACCGCGTGCATGCGGTGATCCTCGCCTATGACACGGGACTCGTCGAGCCGTCCTCCTGACTCACCCCGCCGTAGGGGGCGCAACAGCACCCGAGGGTGATGTCCCCGCGGCCACCGCGTCCATAGTCTCCTGGGACACCGCTCCCGAGGAGGACCCATGGCCATCGTCCAGGCGCCGCATACCGTCGCTTCCGCACCATCGCGGCACGCATCCCGCGACACCGGGATCGACTTCGTCAGGGCGCTGTGCGTTGTCGGCGTCGTCGTGCTGCACTCGATCATGGTCGGTGTCACGGTCTCCGACGGCGGTCCCGTGTTCGACAACGCCAGCGACGGCACCGGGTGGATCGCCCCGCTCAGCTGGCTGCTCCAGGTGATGCCGCTGTTCTTCGTGATCGGGGGCTTCTCCGGGCTGCTCGCCCACCGTCGGATGCGCGAACGCGGCGGGACGGCGGTCGGGTTCGTCGCCGGCCGCGTTCACCGCCTGCTGCGACCGGCCGTCTTCACGATCGCGGTCGTCGGTGTCGGACTCGCGCTCCTGACGATCTCCGGTGTTCCGGCCGACCTGATCGCGACGGCCGGCTTCCGCTACGGGCAGCCGCTCTGGTTCCTCGGCGTCTTTTTGCTCTGCCAGGTGCTGCTTCCTCTGCTGGCCTCGGCCCACGAGCACGCCCCCTTCCGCACGATCGGTGCGCTGGCCGCGGCATCCGTCGCGGTCGACATGCTGCGTGCAGCGACGGGGCTCGACGGGCTCGGCTTCCTGAACCTCGCATTCGTGTGGATGGCGCTGCAGCAACTCGGCTTCTTCCTGGCCGACGGACGCATCGACGCCCTCAGCCGCCGCGTCAGGGCCGTCGCGGGCATCGGAGCCCTGTCCCTCCTCCTCCTCCTCACGTTCGTGACGGGGCTCTACTCCCCGACCTGATCGCGAACATCAACCCGCCGACCGCAGGACTCCTGCTCGTCGGCATCGCGCACACCAGTCTGCTGTCGCTGCACCGCGAACGCCTCGAGCGTTTCAGTCGCCGCCCGCGTGTCGCGGCCTTCACCGGATTCGTGACCGCACGCACGATGACGATCTACCTCTGGCACATGCCCGTCCTGCTCGTGATGGCCGGGGCGACCGCCGTCTACGCACTGACCACCGGCGCCGTTCTCCCGGCGCTCGACAGCCCGGACTGGTGGGCGGCCCGTCCGCTCTGGCTCGCGACCTCGCTGGCCCTCACCGGGCTCGTGGCCGTGGCCCTGGCCCGGTTCGAATCGGAGCCGGCACCGCGGGCCACCGCTTCGGCGACTCGCCTCGCGGTCGGTGCCGTGAGCGGTCTGGTCGGCGTCGTGCTGCTCCTGGCCCTCGGTACGTCGGTCGCCACGGCGCTGCTCGCGGTGGCGCTGATCGTCGGAGCCCTCAGACTCGCCGCCGCGGGCGGGTCGCTCCCCTCGTCCGGCGCGCCCACGCTCGTCCCTGCGTAGGGTCAGCCCATGCCCCGCGCTGCCAGCGCGTCGCCCACGTCGTCCGCATGCCGCAGCGCCATCACCAGCACGGGGACGACCGTGCGGACGCCGAGCCGCACATCTCGCGCCCGCTCCGCCTCTCGCACGCGGTGGGCGAACCCTGCGATCACCGGGACCGTCGTGATCGTCAGCGAGATCGTGAGCGCCACCGCATCCGGATCCCGTCCGAACCGACGGAGCGGACGCAGAAGCCGATGCAGGACGGCGAGGAGATCGGACATGCGTGTCGTGAGCGTCAGCAGGCTCGCAAGGAGCAGCACGGCGACGACGCGCCCGTGTTGATCCACGCAGCGAGCGGCGAGACGAAGATCACGAGCGCGGCGGCGAGCACGAGGATGATCCACCGCAGACGCCAGATCTCCGCGACCGGGACCCGGAACGACAGGCCGGCGACGCCGTACAAACCGAGGACCACCAGGAGCGAGAGAGCGATGCTCACGGCGTCGTGCGGATACATCGACAGCACGAGCGCGCCGACGGCCAGCGCGGCGAGCTTGAGGCCAGCCGGAGCACGATGCAGGATGCCGGTGCCGTCACGGTACAGCGCGATCACGCGCACGCCCGCCGATACGCGTCGATCACGGCAGCGGGGTCGCCCGATGCGACGACCCGCCCTTCGTCGAACAGCACGACAGCCTCGCAGCGAGCTGCCAGGTCGAGGTCATGCGTCACCACCACGACCTGTGCCTCCTGTGCGAGCAGGAGATCGCCGATGCGCCGCGCATTGCGCAGGTCGAGGAGCGTCGTCGGCTCGTCGGCCACGATCAGCTTCGGCTCGGTGATCAGCACGGAGGCGAGGGCGAGCATCTGCTTCTGACCACCGGACAGGCTCGACGCGGGGACGTCGGCGTGCGCGCCCAGTCCGTGCGAAGAGAGCGTCGCACGCACCCGGTCGGCCACTTCCTGCTTCGGACGCCCGCGCAACGACAGGGCGAGGTCTTCGGCCGGCGTCGGCATCAGGATCTGCGCATCCGGGTTGGTGAACACGAACCCGACGCGCCGTCGGACGGCCACGCGGTCCTGAACGCTGTCGAGCCCGTGCACCGAGACCCTCCCGCTGGTGGGGGCCACCAGCCCGTTCAGCAGTCGCGCGAACGTCGACTTGCCCGATCCGTTCGCACCGATCACGGCGATCGTCGGAGCGGTCAGCTCCACCGAGATGTCGTGCAGGACCGGCCTTTCGTCGAGCCGCACCGAGACGCGGTCGAGCGAGATGGATGCCACCGTGACCTCCGCTGCGCCCGTCATGACGCCCCCTCCCCGCAATCGTCCCCGTATCTCGGATCAGTCCTGAACACCGTTCACCTGAACGTCGTTCACTATAATCGGAGCATGAGTCCGGAGACGAATCAGGCACGGCACGACCGCGACAGCGTCGCCCGCAGCGCACTCGCCCTCCTCGACGAGGTCGGACTCGCCGACCTCTCGATGCGACGCATCGCCGCCCGGCTCGACGTACAGCCCAGTGCGCTCTACTGGCACTTCGCGAACAAACAGGAGCTGCTCGCCGAACTGGCCGACCGCATCACAGCCTCGATCCCCGGGGACGGCCGCGGCGTGCTCGCGACCGCCCGTGGCATCCGTGACGCGCTGTTCGCCTACCGGGACGGTGCAGAGCTCGTGCTCAGCACCTATGCCCTCCAGCTCGGCTCCTCGCACGCGCAGGGCGTGCTCACGGAGGCCCTCCGCGCACAGGGCGCGAACGATGCCGACGACCGCGGAGCGGCGCTCCTGCATTTCGTGCTCGGACACGCCACTCTCGTGCAGCAGCGCATGCATGCCGACAGTCACGGCGCATTGCCCGCCGCAGCCGAGCCCGATGTGACCGCAGGACTCGATCGCGTCTTCGACCTCGGGGTCGCGTCTCTCGCAGGAGACCTCAGCGAACGGGCGACTCCGCCGCGTGCCCGAGCCTGAGGCCGGGCACCACCCCAACCGCCAGCAGAGCGATGCAGAAGGCGAACACCACCCCGAACGCGCCGGCCTCGCCGCCCAGAGACGCGACACCCAGACCCGCGAGGGCGATCGCGACGGCGGAACCGGTGGCATCCGAGATCGACAGCGCCGAGGAGTTGAAGCCCTGGTTGGTCTCATCCGAGTAGGCCAGGGTCAGCACCGTGAGTCGCGGGTACAGCAGCCCCATGCCACCGCCGGCGAACGCCCAGCCGACCACGACCAGGAGGGGAGACACGTCGAAGACCGCGGCGACGAAGACGCAGGAGAGCGCGATCAGCAGCATACCGAGACTGATCAGGGTGATGCGACGGTTCCCCAGCCGCTCGCCGAAGCGTCCCTGCAGTGCGGATGCACCCGCCCACGCCAGCGCCGCGAGCATCAAGGCGATACCGGCCCAGGTCGCGCTGAAGCCGAACTTCTTCATCAGCAGGTACGGGATGTAGGCCTCGGCGGCGAAGAACGCTCCCGCCGCGATGCCGCGCATCAACACGACGCTCGGGAGCCCGCGCCCCGCCCGAAGCGTGCGTCGGGGCAGCAACGGCAGGACGGCGACTCCGATGGCGAGGACCGCAGCGAGCGCCACCGGCCACCCGACGGACGGCGTCATGTCGGCCGAGAAGCCGACCACGACGGCCAGCACCGCCACGACGACGGCGAGCAGGAGGCGGACGACGAGCGCACCACGATCCTGTGGCTCCCCGTGACCGAGGTCGACACCGCGGAGCCGCACGGCGATCATCAGGAAGGCCGCAGCGGTGAGGACCGCGACTCCCAGGAACGCCCAGCGCCAATCCAGGTACTCTGCCACGGCCCCGGCGAGGAACGGACCGACCATCGACGGCACCACCCAGGCCGCGGCGAAGGCCGCGAAGATCCTGCCGTGCAGGTGCGGCGGGTACAACCGGGCGACGACGACGTACAGCGCCACCGTCTGACCGCCCGTGCCGAGCCCCTGGACCAGACGGCCGAGCAGGAACTGGTGCATCGTCACCGCGAAGCCCGACAGCAGCAGCCCGATGATGAACAGCGTCACGGCGACGTAGAGCGCGCCGCGCGGCCCCCGCGCATCCGACCACGCCCCCGTGGCGACCATGCCGATCACGCTCGTGGCGAGCGTGCCGGCGAAGGCCACCGCGAACAGGGCCTCCCCGTCGAGCGCCGCGCTGACGATGGGCATCACCGTCGTCACCGCGAGCGCCTCGATCGCTGCGAGGAAGATCAGCGCGACCGCGCCGAGGGTGACCCAGATGCGGTGGCGATCCCAGATCGTGGCGACGTCGGCGGGCGGCGTCATCGGCCCACGAGCGCGGCGATGCGCTCGATGGCCTCGGTGAGGATCTCCGGACTGGTACCGAAGTTCAGCCGCACGAACCCGGCTCCCTCCGCGCCGAACGCCGGACCGAAGTGCAGGGCCACCTTCGCGTCCCGGAGGATGCGTCGTGCGGGGTTCTCACCCCACTCGAGTGCGGCGAGGTCGATCCACGCGAGGTACCCGGCGTCGGGGAGCCGATAGCGCGCGGCGGGAAGGTGCGCGGCGAGGAGGTCTTCGAGGAGCACCCTGTTCTCATCCAGTGTGCGCAGCAACCCGTCGAGCCACGGGTCGCTCTCCTCCGAGAACGCGGCGACGGCGGCGAGCAGCCCGAACTGGCCCGTGCGCCATTCGACTTCCACCGGGAGTCCTCGAACGACCGCGCTGGTCTCGTCATCTGCCGTCACCATCAGAGCGCACTTGAGGCCCGCGAGATTGAAGGCCTTGCTGGCGCTGACGACCGCGTAGCCGACGCGCGCTGCGGCGTCGCTGACCGCGAGGAACGGGGTGAAGCCGGTACCGGGCTGTGCGAGCGGCGCGTGGATCTCGTCGGAGACCACCGCCACACCGAATTCCTCGGCGAGCTCCGCGAGCGCGGAGAGACTCTCGATCGTGCACCGTGCCGGTCGGGTTGTGCGGGTTGCAGAGCAGGATCGCCGTGGCCCCGCCCTCGAATGCCTCGCGGATGCCGTCCAGGTCGAGCTCCCACCGCGTTCCGGTGTCGCGGAGCGGCACACGCTCGACCTCGGCGCCGGCTTCCTCCACGAGGTCGTAGAACGGCGGGTACACGGGCGGCGTGACGACCACGCGCTCCCCGGCTGAGTGACGCGCCGCAGAAGCTCCACGATCCCCATGCTCACGTCCGCCGTGCTGCGCATACGCGCAGGGTCGGGCTCCCACCCGTACCGTCGGCTAGCGAACGCCGCGAAGGAGGCGGCGAGCGGTGTCCTCGACGCGACGTAGCCCGTGTCTCCGAGCTCGACCGCACGCTGCAGGGCCGCGGTGATCGCGGGGGCGAGCGGGAAGTCGGTCTCGGCGACGAACAGCGGAAGGACGTCTGCGGGGTACTCCCGCCATTTCTCGCTGCTGCGCTCACGAAGCTCCGCCAGAGACAGGGCCTTCACCTGAAGCATGGGTCCTCCCGAGGTTCCGACACGCGCCGTCGCCGTGTCATCGGAGCCGACGCGCGCGCACAGACCGCCTCTCGACGGTGCTCTCGTGCGGGGTCAGATGGCGAAGCCGAGCGCGCGCATCATGTCGCGCCCGTCGTCGGTGATCCGCTCCGGACCCCACGGCGGCATCCAGACCCAGTTGATCCGGAACCGATCGACGACGTTGTCCAGCGCCTGAGCGGTCTGGTCTTCGAGGACGTCGGTGAGAGGGCAGCCCGCGCTGGTCAGCGTCATGTGGATGACGAGAGCATCGTTCTCGTCATCCCAGGCGAGGTCGTAGATGAGGCCGAGGTCGACGACATTGATCCCGAGCTCGGGGTCCATGACGTCTTTGAGAGCCTCGGTGACCGCGTCGTACTTCTCGTCCGTGAGGGTCGCTGTCATGCGATCAGCCTACGCCTCGATAGGGGCTGCAGGGTCGAGGAAACGGTCGTATCCCTCGTTCTCCAGCCGGTCGGCGAGCTCGGGTCCGCCCTCTTCGACGATCTTCCCGGCGACGACGACGTGGACGAAGTCGGGGCGGATGTAGCGGAGGATGCGGGTGTAGTGCGTGATCAGCAGCACGCCGAGTCCGGTGGACTCCTTCGCGCGGTTGACGCCCTCGGAGACGATCTTGAGCGCGTCGACGTCGAGGCCGGAATCGGTCTCGTCGAGGATCGCGAACTTCGGCTTCAGCACCTCGAGCTGCAGGATCTCATGACGCTTCTTCTCGCCACCGGAGAAGCCCTCGTTGACGTTGCGCTGCGCGAACTTCGGGTCCATGCGCAGGTTCGACATGGCGGCCTTGACGTCCTTGGTCCAGCCGCGGATCGCGGGGGCTTCGCCGTCGAGCGCCGTCTTCGCGGTGCGCAGGAAGTTCGTCACCGTGACGCCGGGGATCTCCACCGGGTACTGCATGGCGAGGAAGAGCCCGGCGCGAGCGCGCTCGTCGACGCTCATCGCCAGGACGTCCTGGCCGTCGAACGTGATCGAGCCGGAGGTCACCGTGTACTTCGGGTGACCGGCGATCGTGTAGGCCAAGGTGGACTTGCCGGAGCCGTTGGGGCCCATGATGGCGTGCGTCTCACCGGTGTTCATGGTGAGGTTGATTCCGTTGAGGATCGGGGTGGTCCCCGCCTCGGTCTCGACCGTCACGTGCAGGTCGCGGATCTCGAGAACAGACATTCTTCAGACTTCCTTAATCACAGTCGGATCGATGAGCACGTCGTCGCCGTCGATCTGGACGACGTAGACCGGAACGGGCTCATATGCGGGGAGATTCTGGGGCTTGCCGGTGAGCAGGGAGAATGCGGAGCCGTGAGCCCAGCACTCCACCGTGTCGCCTTCCACGAAGCCCTCGGACAGCGAGATGTCACCGTGGGTGCAGGTGTCGCCGATCGCGTGGATCACACCTTCCCCGTCCTTGATCACGGTGATCGGCACTCCACTCGGCTCGACACGCAGGGGGGTGTCCTGCTCGAGGTCGGCGACGCCGCAGACGCGCTCCGCGGTCATGCGCTCACCTCGGCGAGCTCCGTCTCGATGGCCGCCAGCAGCTCGGTCTCGAGGGCGGGGATGCCGAGGCGCTGCACGATGTCGGTGAGGAATCCGAGCACGACGAGCCGTCGGGCCTCTTCCTCGGTGATACCGCGGGCCTGCAGGTAGAAGAGCTGCTCGTCGTCGAAGCGACCGGTGGCACTCGCGTGACCGGCACCGAGGATGTCACCCGTCTCGATCTCGAGGTTCGGGATCGAGTCGGCGCGCGCGCCCTCGGTGAGCACCAGGTTGCGGTTGGCCTCGTAGGAGTCTGTTCCTGTCGCGTCGGCGCCGATCAGCACGTCGCCGATCCAGACGCTGTGGGCGCTCTGACCCTGCAGGGCGCCCTTGTACAGCACGTCGCCCTTGGTGTGCGGGCCCTTGTGGTGCAGGTACACCTGACTCTCGAGGTGCTGCCCGGCATCGGCGTAGGAAAGCCCGTAGAGGTAGCCTTCCGACCCGGAGCCCGCGAGTTCCACGCTGGGGTTCACGCGCACGACGCCGCCGCCGAAGCTGACCACGAAGTGCTTGAGGGTGGCATCGGCACCGACGCGGGCCTGGTGCGCCGCGGCATGCACGGCGTCGTCGTCCCACTGCTGGACCGACACGACGGTGAGCTTCGCGCCGTCGCGGACGATGATCTCGACGTTCTGCGCGTACTGGGCCGAGCCCTTGTGCTGCAGCACGACGGTCGCGACGCTGTGCTCCAGCGCCTCGATCACGATGTGCGCATCCGCACGACGATCGGCGCCCAGACCGTTGAGGGCGACGAGGATCGGCTCCGCGACCTCTTCCTCGCGCGGGATGCGCACGTGCAGGGCGTCGGTACTCCCCTGCCATGCCACGGCTGCGGTGACGTCCTCCGCGAGGAAGACCTCTCCGCGCGGGGCGTCACCGGCTTTCAGGCCGGAAGCGGCGTACTCTCCGCCGGAGACGAAAGTCACGTCCACGCCGTCGTTCGCCGTGGCCGTGGTGAACAGCGGCGCGAGCTGGGCGACCGGAGTGTGCTTCCAGTTGACCTCGCGGCCGGTGGGCGACCCGAAGTCGGCCGGCTCGAAGGAGTGCGGACGCTCGGAGCGGGTCTGCACCGGGACGAATCCGGCGTCGGCCACCTGGGCTGCCGGGTCGATGTGCGCGTTCGTGTGCTGCGCCTCGCTGGGCGCGGTCGTCGAGGCCGCCATTTAGCCGACCGATCCTTCCATGCCCATCTCGATGAGCTTGTTCAGTTCCATCGCGTACTCCATGGGCAGTTCCCGGGCGATCGGCTCGATGAAGCCGCGCACGATCATCGCCATCGCCTCGTCCTCCGGCATGCCGCGGGACTGCAGGTAGAACAGCTGCTCCTCGCTCACCTTCGAGACCGTGGCCTCGTGGCCGAGCTGCACGTCGTCGACGCGGATGTCGATCGCCGGGTACGTGTCGGAGCGGGACTTGGTGTCGACGAGGAGTGCGTCGCAGCGCACAGTGTTCGCGGAGTGGTGCGCATTGGCATCGACGCGGACCTCGCCACGGTAGCCCGCACGGCCTCCGCCGCGGGCGATCGACTTCGAGACGATCGACGACTGCGTGTACGGCGCCATATGGATCATCTTCGCTCCGGCGTCCTGGTGCTGCCCAGGACCGGCGAAGGCGACGGACAGCGTCTCGCCCTTGGCGTGCTCACCCATCAGGTAGATCGACGGGTACTTCATCGTCACCTTGGAGCCGATGTTGCCGTCGACCCACTCCATGGTCGCGCCCTCGTGTGCGACCGCACGCTTGGTGACCAGGTTGTACACGTTGTTCGACCAGTTCTGGATCGTCGTGTACCGCACGCGCGCGTTCTTCTTCACGATGATCTCGACCACGGCCGAGTGCAGGGAGTCCGACTTGTAGATCGGCGCCGTGCAGCCCTCGATGTAGTGGACGTAGCTGTCCTCGTCGGCGATGATCAGGGTCCGCTCGAACTGCCCCATGTTCTCGGTGTTGATGCGGAAGTAGGCCTGCAGCGGGATCTCGACGTGCACGCCCTTGGGGACGTAGACGAAGGAGCCGCCCGACCAGACGGCCGTGTTCAACGCCGCGAACTTGTTGTCACCGGCGGGGATGACCGTGCCGAAGTACTCCTCGAAGAACTCCGGGTGCTCGCGCAGCGCGGTGTCGGTGTCCATGAAGATGACGCCCTGCTCCTCCAGGTCCTCGCGGATCTGGTGGTAGACGACCTCGGACTCGTACTGCGCGGCGACGCCCGCGACGAGGCGCTGACGCTCGGCCTCGGGGATGCCGAGGCGCTCGTAGGTCTCGCGGATCTCGGCGGGGAGGTCTTCCCAGCTCTGCGCCTGCTTCTCGGTGGAGCGGACGAAGTATTTGATGTTGTCGAAGTCGATGTCGCTGAGGTCGGCACCCCAGGTCGGCATCGGCTTGCGGCCGAAGAGCTGGTAGCCCTTGAGACGGGTCTTCAGCATCCACTCGGGTTCGTTCTTGAGAGCCGAGATCCCGCGGACGACCTCCTCTGAGATCCCGCGCTTGGCGACGGCACCCGCAGCGTCCTCGTCGTGCCAGCCGAACTCGTACACCCCCAGCCCGTCAAGCTCCGGGCGGTCGATCAGCACATCCGACATCCAACACTCTCCTCACAGGTCCCAAACGGTGTCATCCGCCCCGACACACCTGATCCCCGTCGAGTCTGCGGGAGCGGGTGCCGTTGGTGGGCCCTCATCACTGGCGCTTCCATCGCGCCTAAACTGTTGACGATGCTTCAGCGCGGTCAGCGCTCATCGCAACAATCCGATTCTACAGGTTCCGCCTGCCAGACGGGCCATGCCCGCCCGTTCGCGCGCGGTCCGGAGGACACATGACCGATACGACGATGCCCGCCTCCTCGACGACGCGAGCGGTTCCGCCTCGCTCCGCGGTGTGGGGTCGCGCGTTGACGGTGTTCGCGTGGCTCTCGTTCGTCAGCGAGACCATCATCATCGGCACGGGCGGTGCTGTGCGCCTCACCGGCTCCGGACTCGGCTGCTCCGACTGGCCGCTGTGCACGCCGGAGTCGCTCGTGCCGATCCTCGAAGTGCAGGGCATCCACGGACTCATCGAGTTCGGGAATCGGCTCATGACGGGCGTGGTCGGCATCATCGCCCTCGTCGTCGTCCTGCTGGTTCTGCACACCATCAGCGGCGCGCGTGCGCTCAAGACGGCGCTCTGGTACGCGCTGGCCGGGATCATCGCCGCCGGTGCCGCCTTCGCGATCGCGACACCGTTCCACTTCCCTGCTTCGCCCATCGCGCTCGGCGTGCTGCTCATCGCGGTGATCGCAGCCGCGGTGCACTCCGTACGGACGACCCCGACTCGGCGCGATCTGGTGCTGCTCGCGTGGCTCGTGCTGATCGGCGTGGTCGCGCAGGCACTCGTCGGAGGCATCACCGTACTGACGGGTCTCAACCCCTTCATCGTGGGATTCCACTACACGTCGTCTCTTCTCCTCGTCTGCGTCACCGCGGCGTTCCTGGTCCGGCTGAAGGCCGCCCCGGGCCCGCGAGAGCGCGCCGTCCCGTCGTGGTTCGCCGCGGTCACCCATGTCACGGGCCTTGCTCTGGCGGTGACCATCGTGTTCGGCGTCCTGACGACGGGATCGGGCCCGCACTCGGGAGACGCCGATGTGCTGCGGCACGGATTCGACGCGACCGTGCTGGCTCACGTGCACTCCTGGCCCGGATACGTGCTCGCCGCACTCGTCCTGTTCCTGACGGTGTCCGCCTGGGTACTGCGCCTGGAGCCGAGGCGGTGGCTGCTGGTCCTGGTCATCGCGATCCTCGTGCAGGTCGGCGTCGGGGTCTGGCAGGCACGGGAAGGACTGCCGCCGCTGCTGGTCGGCATCCACATGGTGCTGGCATCGCTCTCGGCGGCGGCGTACACAGTGGTCGTGCTGCACCTGAAGCGCCCCGCACGCATCGAAGAGTGACGTCCACAGTCGATCCATAGCTCGCACATCGCAGACTCACCGGAGCCGCAGCGATAGTGGGGGCATGAACAAGTCACTCTCACGCAGCATCGGATTCTGGCTCCTCCTGGTCGTGTCCCTCGCCACGACGGCGGTCGGCGGATGGCTCATCTCCGGTCAGATCGCGACGATGACGACGACCCTTCTCGACGGCACGGCCACCGGCGTCGAGGTGTACGTCGGTCAGTCGCTGGTCGTCGTGGGCGCCGGAGTCCTCGCCGCCGGAATCGTCGGCATCCTGCTGACGCTCGGACTCGTCGCTGCTCGTTCACTCGTCCCGACGCCTGCCCCGGCGGTCGTCGAGGCGATCGACTGGACGACCGCGCCGACCGAGGACCAGACCGCCGTGGCGGCTCCGACATCGACCAGCGGCGCGCCCCTCGCGGACACCGGCGACACCGTGACGGACGCACCCCTCACGCCCGCGGACGACCACTCGTCGTCCGCTGACTCCTCCGCCGCCGACTCCTCTGAGGACGACTCGTCGTCGGAGCAGCCCCTCACGCGCTGACGTCAATCGCCAGCAAGAGACCGCAACTCCAGAACGAGACCGAGGCGGCGTCGAGAGATCGACGCCGCCTCGTTCGTCACACCGGAGGGGACGTCAGAACGGCAGCAGCGGGTCGATCGCGACGGCGACGAAGATCAGCGTCAGATAGGTGATCGACGCGTGGAACACGCGCATCGGGCGCGGTTCCGTCCCGTGCACGGCACGGTTGTACAGGCGGTGCGACTCGTAGATGAACCATCCGCCGAACACCGCCGCCGAGACGGTGTACATGAGGCCCATCCCGGCGATCGGGACGAGGAGCAACGAGCAGGCGACGGTGGCCCACGCATACAGGATCACCTGGAGACCGACCTGCGAGGCGTTTCGCGTGACGCCCAGCATCGGCACGTCGACGTCTTCGTAGTCGTCCTTGTACTTCATCGACAGCGGCCAGTAGTGCGGCGGCGTCCAGAGGAACACGAGCAGGAACAGGATGAATGCCGGCCAGTCGAGCGACCCGGTGACGGCGGACCAGCCGATGAGCACGGGGAAGCATCCTGCGATGCCGCCCCAGATGATGTTCTGCTCGGTCCGGCGCTTGAGGATCATCGTGTAGATGACGACGTAGAAGAAGATGGCCGTCGCGGAGAGCGTCGCCGTGAGCCAGTTGGTCGTGGCGAGCAGCCACACCGTCGATGCGATCGCGAGCGTCCACGAGAAGATCAGCGCGCCACGAGGGCTGACCTCGCCGGTCACGAGCGGCCTGTTCTCGGTGCGGTGCATGTGCGCATCGATGTCGCGGTCCAGGTACATGTTGAACGCCGCGGCGGACCCGGCGCTCAGCGACCCGCCGATCACGGTCGCCAGCACGAGCCACAGATTCGGGAGCCCACCCTGTGCGAGGAACATCACGGGAACAGTGGACACGAGCAGCAGCTCGAGGACACGGGGCTTGGTGAGCGTGACATACGCCTTCACCGTGCGACCGATGGACGACTCCTTCACGGTCTGATCAGACATCGTCGAGATCTCGATCGCCTCCTCCGCACGTGTGACCGGACAACCTCTCCAGTGTATGACACGGGATGACGGGATCCGGCTCGCGGGCCCGCGTAGCGCATCTCACGTCACCGCTATGCTGAAAACACTCGCGCCCGGCGAAGTGCACACCACTCCGTGATGATGCGGATGCGCCAGGGAATACGGGCGCCCTCGAAACTGTCGGAAAGGGCATGAACGTGTCGGAATTGCAGTGGGATGAGATCGATCGACGCGCGGTGGACACCGCTCGAATCCTGGCGGCTGACGCCGTGGAGAAGGTCGGAAACGGTCACCCCGGCACGGCCATGAGCCTCGCTCCTGCCGCGTACCTCCTCTACCAGCGCGTACTCCGGCATGATCCGGCGGATGTCGACTGGCTCGGTCGCGACCGCTTCATCCTCTCTGCTGGCCACTCCTCGCTGACGCAGTACGTCGAGCTCTACCTCGGCGGTTTCGGACTCGAGCTCGACGACCTGAAGTCGCTGCGTACCTGGGGCTCGAAGACTCCTGGCCACCCGGAGTACGGACACACCAAGGGTGTCGAGATCACCACGGGCCCGCTGGGTCAGGGACTCGCCTCCGCCGTGGGCTTCGCCTACGCCGCGCGCTACGAGCGCGGCCTGTTCGACCCGGACGCCGCAGCGGGCACCAGCCCGTTCGACCACTTCGTGTACGTGATCGCCGGCGACGGAGACCTCCAGGAGGGCGTGACGAGCGAGGCCTCCTCGCTCGCGGGCCACCAGCAGCTCGGCAACCTCATCGCGATCTACGACTCCAACCAGATCTCGATCGAGGACGACACGAACGTCGCCTTCACCGAAGACGTCGCGAAGCGCTACGAGTCGTACGGCTGGCAGGTGCAGGTCGTCGACTGGAAGAAGACCGGCGAGTACGTCGAAGACGTGGCCGAACTCCACGCCGCGATCGAAGCCGCCAAGAGCGAGACGTCGAAGCCGTCCCTGATCATCCTCAAGACCATCATCGGATGGCCGTCGCCTGGAAAGCAGAACTCCGGCAAGATCCATGGCTCCGCCCTCGGCGCTGACGAGCTCGCGGCCACGAAGAAGGTCCTCGGTTTCGACCCGGAGCAGACCTTCGTGGTCGCGGACGACGTGCTCGAGCGCACCCGCGGACTGGCCGCCCGCGCCGCCGAGACCCGCGCGGCGTGGCAGGAGTCGTTCGACGCGTGGGCCGCTGCGAACCCGGAGAAGAAGGAGCTGCTCGACCGCGTCGAGGCTCACGAGCTCCCGTCCGACATCGCGAGCGCGCTGCCCGTGTTCGAGGCAGGCAAGGAGGTCTCGACCCGCGCCGCATCCGGACAGGTCATCAACGCCCTCGCCGCAGAGCTGCCGGAGCTGTGGGGTGGCTCGGCCGACCTCGCCGAGTCGAACCTCACCACCATCAAGGACGCCCCGTCGTTCATCCCTGCCGAGTGGTCGACCCACGAGTGGTCGGGCAACCCGTACGGTCGTGTGCTGCACTTCGGCATCCGCGAGCACGCCATGGGCGCGATCATCAACGGCATCGTCCTGCATGGTCCGACACGCGCCTTCGGCGGCACCTTCCTCATCTTCAGCGACTACATGCGCCCCTCGGTGCGCCTCGCCGCGCTGATGAACGTGCCGAGCATCTTCGTCTGGACGCACGACTCGGTCGCGCTCGGTGAAGACGGCCCGACCCACCAGCCGGTCGAGCAGCTCGCGACGCTCCGCGCGATCCCGAACTTCACGGTCGTCCGTCCAGCCGATGCGAACGAGACCGCCGCGGCGTGGCTGGAGATCCTCCGCCGCCACGAGGGCCCCGCAGGCATCGCGCTGACCCGTCAGAACATCCCGGTGTTCGCGCGCGGCGAGGGCGCGGCCTCTGGCGACACCTTCGCCTCCGCCGACAACGCGGCCAAGGGCGCCTACGTCCTGGCCGAGGCGCCGAACGGCACGCCAGACGTCATCATCGTCGCCACCGGCTCCGAGGTGCAGCTCGCCGTCAATGCCCGCGAGGCGCTGGCGACCGAGGGCATCAACGTCCGTGTGGTCTCCGCCCCCTCGCTGGAGTGGTTCGCGGAGCAGGACGAGGCCTACCGCGAGCGTGCTTCCGTCGTCCGTCACCGCGCGTCTCCGTCGAGGCCGGCTCCGTGCTCACGTGGCGCGGCATCGTGGGCGACCGCGGCCGATCGGTCGGCATCGACCACTTCGGCGCCTCCGCCGACTACAAGACCCTGTTCGAGAAGTTCGGCATCACCACCGAGGCCGTCATCGCGGCCGCACGCGAGACCATCGCCGCACACAGCACCAAGGAGAACGCATGAGCACCCCCACCGCACAGCTCGCCGCCGCAGGTGTCAGCATCTGGCTCGACGATCTCTCCCGCACCCGCATCTCCTCCGGCAACCTCGCCGAGCTGATCGCGTCGCGCAACGTCGTGGGTGTCACCACGAACCCGACGATCTTCGCCAACGCGATCACCGACAAGAACGACACGTCCTACGACGCCCAGGTATCCGAGCTCGCCGCCTCGGGAGCCTCTGCGGAAGAGGCCGTCTTCGCCGCCACGACGCAGGACGTCCGGGCCGCACTCGACGTGTTCCGTCCTGTGTGGGAGGCATCGAACCACGTCGACGGTCGCGTCTCGATCGAGGTCTCCCCCGACCTCGCACACGACACGGCAGGCACCGTCGCCCAGGCCAAGGAGCTGTGGGCGAAGATCGATCGTCCCAACCTGCTCGTCAAGATCCCGGCGACCAAGGCTGGCCTGCCCGCGATCACAGAGGCGATCGCGAACGGCATCAGCGTCAACGTCACGCTCATCTTCAGCCTGGAGCGCTACGCCGACGTGATCGACGCCTACCTGGCGGGGCTGGAGCGCGCGCACAGCGGCGACTTCGACCTGTCGAGCATCCACTCGGTCGCATCGTTCTTCGTCTCCCGGGTCGACACCGAGACCGACAAGCGCCTGTCGGCCGTCGGAACCGCTGAGGCCGAAGCACTCAAGAGCAAGGCCGGCCTCGCCAACGCGCGGCTCGCCTACGAGCTCTTCGAGCAGAAGTTCGCCGAGAAGCGCGCGCAGGACCTGATCGCGGTCGGCGCGAACCTCCAGCGCCCGCTGTGGGCATCGACCGGGGTCAAGGACCCGGCCCTCCCCGACACGCTGTACGTGACCGAGCTGGTCGCGCAGGGCGTGGTCAACACGATGCCGGAGAAGACACTCGAGGCCACCTTCGACCACGGTGTCGTGACGGGCGACACGATCACCGGCGGCTACGACGAGGCCCGCGAGGTGTTCGCCGGGCTCAAGGAACTCGGAATCGACTTCGACGACGTCACCCAGGTGCTCGAAGAGGAGGGCGTCGCCAAGTTCATCGATTCCTGGCACGACCTCCTCAGCCAGGTCTCCGAAGCGCTGGAGGCCCAGCGATGACTTTCGCGATCCACACCTCCGGCGCCGCGCGTGCCGCGATCGACGAGACCGTCCCTGCACTGGTGCACGACCTCGTGGCCTCGCGCATCACCAGCGGCGATTCCACGCTCTGGGGTCCCGACGCCGAAGCCGAAGCCGCCGTGCGCCTCGGCTGGGTGGAGGCCGTCTCGGTCTCGCGCCCCCTCGTGGACGAGATCGTCGCGCTGCGGGCCGACCTGAACGCGAAGGGCGTCACCCGCGTCGTGCTCGCCGGCATGGGGGATCGTCCCTGGCCCCCGAGGTCATCGCCCAGACCTCCGGTGTGCCGCTCACCATCCTCGACTCGACTGCCCCCGGACAGGTCCTCGCGGCTCTCGACGAGGGCCTCGACGACACGGTCCTCGTCGTGTCGTCGAAGTCGGGCTCGACCGTGGAGACCGACTCCCAGCGTCGCACCTTCGAGGCGGCCTTCCGCGACCTCGGCATCGATCCGGCCGAGCGCATCGTCGTCGTCACCGACCCCGGCTCGCCGCTCGATGCCTCGGCACGCGAGGCCGGATACCGGGTGTTCAACGCCGACCCCAACGTCGGCGGCCGGTACTCCGCACTCACGGCCTTCGGGCTCGTCCCCTCCGGCCTCGCCGGCGTCGACATCGACGAGCTGCTGAACGAGGCCGAGGCTTCCCTGCTCGAGGTCGCGGTCGACTCGGCCGAGAACCCGGCCCTGCGCCTCGGCGCCGCGATCGCTGCGACCACCCCGCGGCGCGACAAGCTGGGGCTCATCACCGACGGCACGCACATCAACGGTCTGCCCGACTGGATCGAGCAGCTGATCGCGGAGTCCACCGGCAAGGAGGGCACCGGGATCCTCCCCGTCGTCCTGCTCCCGGTCTCCCCCGAGCTCGACCCCGTGCCCGCCGACCTCCAGGTGGTCCGACTCGTCGACGACGCGAACGAGTTCCATCTGCACGAACGCCACGAAGGCGAGATCCTCGTCAGCGGCACCCTCGGCGCCCAGTTCATCGTGTGGGAGTACGCCACCGCGATCGCCGGGCACCTGCTGCGGATCAACCCCTTCGACCAGCCCGACGTCGAGTCCGCGAAGATCGCCGCGCGCGGTCTTCTCGACGCCCGCCCAGAGCCCACCGCCCCGGCCTTCGTCGAGAACGGTGTCGAGGTGCGCGTCTCGGACCCGGCCCTCGCGGCGTCCGGAACCGTGGAGGGTGTGCTCGACGCCCTCTGGGCGCAGCTCCCCGCCGACGGCTATGTGTCGATCCAGGCATACGTCAACCGTCTCGAAGTGCCGCAGCTCCAGGGCCTGCGCGAGCTGGTCGCTGCGGACTCCGGGCGCCCCACCACGTTCGGCTGGGGTCCGCGATTCCTGCACTCGACCGGTCAGTACCACAAGGGCGGACCGGCGCAGGGGTGTTCCTGCAGATCCTCGAGCGCACCGAGGTCGACCTCGAGATCCCGGAGCGGCCCTTCACGTTCGGCCAGCTCATCCAGGCCCAGGCCGCAGGCGACGCGGCCGTGCTCGCCGAGCACGGCCGACCCGTCGTCTCGCTGACGATCACCGAGTCCTCGGACGACGTGCTCGCCCTCTTCGAAGCCGCACAGAAGTAACAGCAGGAGAATCCCCCACCGATGTCTGTTCCCATCTCGCGCGGGCACAACCCGCTGCGCGACCCCGACGATCGCCGCCTCAACCGGATCGCGGGGCCCAGTGCCCTCGTGATCTTCGGCGTCACCGGGGACCTGTCGCGCAAGAAGCTCATGCCGGCGGTCTACGACCTCGCCAACCGCGGCCTGCTGCCCCCGGGGTTCGCCCTGGTCGGCTTCGCCCGTCGCGACTGGGAGGACCAGGACTTCGCCGAGGTGGTCTACGACGCGGTCAAGCAGCACGCCCGCACCCCGTTCCGTGAAGAGACGTGGACGCAGCTGCTGCAGGGCATCCGGTTCGTGTCGGGTGAATTCGACAACCCCGACTCGTTCCGGAAGCTGCGTGACACGATCGAGAAGCTCGATGTCGAGCGCGGCACGATGGGAAACCACGCGTTCTACCTGTCCATCCCGCCGAAGGACTTCCCGCTCGTCGCCAAGCAGTTGAAGGACTCGGGTCTCGTCGGCGAGGACAGCGACGACGACGAGCGCTGGCGTCGCGTCGTCATCGAGAAGCCGTTCGGCCACGACCTCGAATCCGCGCGCGCTCTCAACGCCGCACTCGAGGTCGCCTTCCCCGCCGACTCGATCTTCCGCATCGATCACTACCTCGGCAAGGAGACGGTGCAGAACATCCTCGCGCTGCGCTTCGCGAACGAGCTGTACGAGCCGATCTGGAACCGCAACTACGTCGATCACGTGCAGATCACGATGGCCGAGGACATCGGTGTGGGCGGTCGCGCGGGCTACTACGACGGCATCGGCGCGGCGCGCGACGTGATCCAGAACCACCTGCTCCAACTGCTCGCCCTCACCGCCATGGAGGAGCCGATCAGCCTGTCTGCCGAGCACCTGCGCGCCGAGAAGGAGAAGGTCCTGGCCGCGGTTCATGTGCCCGACGACTTGTCGATCGCGACGGCTCGCGGTCAGTACGCTGGCGGGTGGCAGGGTGGCGAGAAGGTCACCGGCTTCCTCGACGAGGAGGGCATGAACCCCGAGTCGACCACCGAGACCTACGCCGCGATCAAGCTCGAGATCGACACCCGACGCTGGGCCGGGGTGCCGTTCTACCTGCGCACCGGCAAGCGCCTCGGCCGCCGCGTCACCGAGATCGCCGTGGTCTTCAAGCGCGCGCCGCAGCACCTCTTCGGGCGGGGAAACGCTTCAGAGCTCGGCCAGAACGCTCTCGTCATCCGGGTGCAGCCCGACGAGGGCGTCACGATCCGCTTCGGCTCGAAGGTGCCGGGCAGCGGGACGAACGTCCGCGATGTCACGATGGACTTCGGCTACGGCCACGCGTTCACCGAGGCGAGCCCCGAGGCGTACGAACGTCTGATCCTCGACGTCCTCCTCGGCGACCCGCCCCTGTTCCCGCGGCACGAGGAGGTCGAGCTCTCCTGGAAGATCCTCGACCCGGTCGAGAAGTACTGGGCGGCTGTGGGCGGCCCGGTGGAACAGTACGCTCCGGGCTCGTGGGGACCGGTTTCCGCCGACGACCTGCTGGCCCGCGACGGACGAGTCTGGAGACGCCCGTGATCATCGATCTTCCCGACACGACGGTCAGTCAGGTCGCCAAGCAGCTCGTCAAGGTGCGCGAAGAGGGCGGAGCGGTCGCTCTCGGGCGCGTGCTCACGCTCGTCATCGCGGCCCGCAACGGCGTGGCCGAGGCGGCGATCGACGCGGCGAACGACGCCTCCCGCGAGCACCCCATGCGCGTCATCGTGATCACCACGGGCGAAGGGGAATCCCGCCTCGACGCGCAGATCCGCGTGGGCGGAGACGCCGGCGCCAGCGAGGTCGTGGTCCTGCGCGCCTACGGAGACGCCGCGAGCAACGAGGAGAGCCTCATCACGGGACTCCTCCTCCCGGATGCACCGGTCGTCGCCTGGTGGCCGGAGGAGGCTCCGACCTCGCCGGCGACATCTCCCCTCGGACGGATCGCCCAGCGCCGGATCACCGACGCCGCGACGTCTCCCGATGTGCGTGATCGACTCGCGCTGCTCGGGCGCACCCACGCCCCCGGCGACACCGACCTCGCCTGGACCCGCCTGACGCACTGGCGCGAGCAGCTCGCCGCGGTGCTCGACCAGCCGCCGTTCGAACCCATCACGGGTGTGGAGGTACGCGGCGGCTCCGCGTCTCCGTCGACCGCGCTGCTCGCCGCGTGGCTGCAGATGGCCCTCGACGTCCGCGTGCACTGGTCGTACGAAGACCCTGAGCACTGGCAGGAGGGGATCAAGTCCGTGCGGCTCACTCGGGCGTCTGGCGACATCACGCTCGAGCGCCCCTCCCCCGGCATCGCGATCCTCACGCAGCCCGATCAGCCGAACCATGATCTGCACCTGCCGCGGCGCACGCTGCGCGAGTGCCTCGCGGAGGAGCTGCGCAGGCTCGACCCCGACGTCCTGTACGGTCGAGTGATCACCGAGGGCTGGGAGAAACTGGGTCCGCCCGAGACTGGAGAGTGACGTCGATGCCGGTATCGTCCGCAGAGAAGCGGGTCGTGGTGGAAGCCACCCCTACCGCTCTCGCCCATCGTGTCGCCGACCGATTCCTGTCGCGCGTGCGTGCGCGCACGCGCAACGGACGGCTGGCGCACATCGCCCTCACCGGTGGTTCCATGGGTGGCGCGGTGCTTCGCGCGACCGCAGAAGACCCGCGAGCGGCAGACATCGACTGGTCACTGGTGCACTTCTGGTGGGGTGACGAGCGGTTCGTCCCCCGCGACGACGACGACCGCAACTCCCTGCAATCCCGTCAGGCGCTGCTCGATCACATCGCCGTCCCTGCGGAGAACGTGCACGAGGTGTCGGGGCCGGAGACAGGGCTGACCCTCGACGAGTCGGCCGCGGCCTATGCCGAGGAACTCGCCGGGTTCGGCACCACCGAGCACCCGTGGCCGTCGTTCGCGGTCTGCTTCCTCGGTGTCGGCCCCGACGGCCACATCGCGTCGCTCTTCCCCGACCGCGACGAGGTCACCGTCACCGATGCCGCTGTGCTCGCCGTGCGCGACTCCCCGAAGCCGCCTCCGGAGCGCGTCACACTCACGCGTCCGGTGCTCAACTCGTCGAAGCGGGTCTGGCTCGTGCTCACCGGAGCGGACAAGGCGTCGGCACTCGGCCTCGCACTCGCCGGGGCGAGCTACACGAGTGTGCCCGCAGCGGGCGCGAAAGGCCGCAAGCGCACGGTGTTCTTCGTCGACGAGGCGGCGGCATCCGAGGTCTCACCCGATCTGATCGATCAGGCGTACTGAGCCGACGTCCCTGGCTGAAGCCCTGATCCGCTCAGGGCTGTTCCCCGGAGCCCGCTCGCCACGGCGGAGTGCCGGGCGCTTCGGGATCCTCCGAGCGCTCCGGTGCACCGGAATCGGTGGCCCGTGCGGCCGCGGAAGAGTCGGCTCCAGCGTCTCCCTGACCCGTCGGCGTGCTCCCTCGCTCGATACCGAGCTCCTGGCTCTCGCTGAGCACCTGCGGGTGGTAGCGGGCGAGGCCGACCACACCCCAGACCGCGATGGCGCCGGCGACCGCGAAGATCACCATGACCCACGGCGGAGCGGCAGCGGCTTCACCCAGGACGACCATGCCGATCAGGACGGCGACGAGCGGGTCGACGACCGTCAGTCCGGCGATCACGAGGTCGGGCGGGCCCGAGCTGTACGCGGTCTGCACGAAGTAGCCGCCCACGGCCGCCGCGGCGAGCAGCGCGAGCACGCAGATCGCGGTGATCCACTCGAACTGACCTGCCTCGATGCGCTTGATGACCACCTTCGCCAGTGTGGCGACGAAGCCGTAGAGCACGCCGGCGCCGATCACATAGAACAGCGCGCGCATGCGGTGCCGAAGGATCAGCCATCCGCCGCCGAGGATGATGATCACGACGAGCAGGAGCGCGAGGATCACGAAGAGCTCGCGATCCGTCACCTCCTGTTCGGTCGCATAGATCGCAGCGAAGAACACGAACAGGAAGATGCCGCCGACACAGCACACGATGGCGGTGAGAGACTGCCGCGTCGGTGCGTGCCCGGAGACTCTGGCGTTGAGGAGAGTCGTGATGACGAGGGCGATCGCCCCGAGCGGCTGGACGACGATCAGCGGAGCCTTCACGAGCGCGGCGAGCTGGCAGATCACGGCGAGTCCGAGCATGAGGGTGCCGAGGAGCCACGACGGACGTGTCAGCAGGCGCTTGATCTGATCGAAGGTCAGGCCCGATGCGCCGTCGGCACCGCTGAGACGTTCGACCTTCTCGACTCCTCGATGCTGGTACTGCGCTCCCAGCGACATGAAGACCGCACCCGCGAGGGCGAGGGGGATGCCCAGCAGCAGTCCGGGGTTCTGGAAGGCGCCGACGAGCTGGTCGCCGACATCCTCCACCGCGTTCATCCACACCCCAGCAGTCACGCTAAGAGCCTACCCGTCGACCGGCGCGGACTAGGGTTGTGACGTGGCTGTACTTCCGATTCGCATCATGGGCGACCCCGTCCTGCACTCCCCCGCTTCTCCCGTCGAAGAGGTCACGGACGAGATCCGCACCCTCGTCGCCGACATGTTCGAGACCATGGACACCGCACCGGGTGTCGGACTCGCCGCCCCGCAGGTCGGCGTCCCGCTGCGCATCTACACCTACGCGTACGTGGACGATGACGACCAGCCCTGGCGTGGCGTCCTCATCAACCCGGTGCTCTGGATGACACCCCTGGAGCCGGGCGACCCCGACCCCGATCTGGAGTCCGAAGGCTGCCTCTCGTTCCCGGGCGAGCGATTCCCCCTGCGCCGCTCGGAGCGGGTCCACGTGACGGCGACCGATCTCGACGGGCGACCGGTGACGATCGATGTCGACGGCTGGCGTGCGCGGATCATGCAGCACGAGTTCGACCACCTCGACGGCATCCTCTACGTGGATCGCCTGTCCGACGGAGACTGGAAGACGGTGCAGAAGATCGCGCGCAAGCGGGGGTGGGGCCGACCGGGAGCGAGTTGGATGCCCGGCGTCGACGACCTCGAAGGCTGACGCCGCTCTCAGCCGGTCCACAGCATCCTTCGAGTTGCGTCATAGACTCCCTGCCCGCTAGCGTGTTCGCGGCGGGGGCCGTTTCGCATGCCTCCGTGACACCTGGGAGGGAAACACACCATGATGAAGATGCGCACTCGACGTGCTCTGATGCTGGCGGGCTCCGCGGTCGCGCTCTCGGTCGCTCTGAGCGGCTGCAGCGCGATCAACGGGATCCTGGGCGGTGGCTCCGGCGACGCGAATCGCGATGAGGAGACCGGTCAGGTCACCGAGAGCGCGAACGTCGACGTCTTCTCGATCAAGCTCGGCGACTGCATGCTCGAGACCGGCTCAGGAATGCTGACCGACGCCGACATCCTCCCGTGCTCCGAGCCGCACGACCAGGAGGTCTACCACGAGATCACGATGGAGGACGGCGAGTTCTCCGACGCCGACATCGACGCGGCCTCCGAAGGCTGCATCGGCGACGCGTACACCGCGTTCGTCGGCGTGAGCTACCAGGACTCCGCCTTCGACGTGACCACGCTCACGCCCAGCCAGGAATCCTGGGAACAGAGCAACGACCGCGTGATCCAGTGCATCATCATGGACCCGGCCGGACAGACCACCGGTTCGCTGAAGGGCGTCGCGCGCTGATCGATGTCTTCCGAGGAAGGGCCCTGCCGATCGGCGGGGCCCTTCTCCGTCGGTCGGCCCGTTCAGCCGTCGGCCGCGCGCAGAGCGAGCCAGACCGCCACGCGATCGTCCGGGTCCGTGAGCGAAAGGCCCGTCAGGTCCTCGATCCGACGGATGCGCGCCGTCAGCGTCTGTCGATGGATGTGCAGCCGTGCCGCGCTGTCGCCCCATGCGCCGTTCGCGGCCAGGAACACTCGAAGCGTCTGGAGGAGCTCGTCCGGACGATCTGCTGCGCGCAGCGGGTCCAGGAGCCGAGCGATGCGCCGGGTCTGCTCCCGGTCGAGCTGACCGAGGACGAGGGACACGGTGGGGATCGCCTCGTAGCGGACGACCCGATCGCCGCCGGTGCGCGCGGCCTCGCAGGCGTGACGTGCCTCGTCGACCGTGCGGGCGAGTGCGTCGACATCGGCCGGCCTCCCGAGCCCGAGATAGAGCGTCGAGGCGTAGGTGCGCGCCCGATGCGCCACCTGCTGCGCGTGGTCCTCCCGCACCACCCCGAGGACCAGCCCGCGCTGCGAGGTGAAGACATGCTCGGCACCCAGCTCGTCGAGCCAGAGGGCCAGAAGGTGCTCGACGTCGACCCCACTCGTCCGCGACGCGAGGGCGAACCCCACCAGGGTGCGCTCGTGCACACCCCAGCGCCGGAGCAGACGTGTCGCCCCCTCCCCACCCTGGAGCACGGTCTCGAACATCATCGAACGTCCGAGACGCTCGAGATGACTGCTGTCGCGCGTACGCATCAGGAGGTCCAGCAACGCCGCCGCCTGTGAGCTGAGCTCCCTGCCCCTCCCCGAGCTGTCGTTGCGAGGAGCAGTGACCAGCTGCGCGGTGATGTCCTGCCCTGGACCGACGGGATGCACCTGCAGGGCGCGGTGGCGCACCCTGACCGGTCGGCCGACGGCGACGGCGATCGCGTCGTCGATGTGCAGGCTCCCTGCCCCGGCCGTGGTGATCACCTCGCCGTGCCGATCGAGGAGCACCGCCCATCCATCGATGCGGTGCGCGAGTTCGGCGATGACCCCGTGATGCCGCTGCGCCGCGCAGCGAGGGTGAGACCCGCATCGCCGACGTGATGGCCCGCGCCTCGGCCGCCTGGTCGACCGCGAGGAGCGTCGACAGCGTCGGCGTCAGCAGCTCCTGGGCCACGGCCGCGCCGACGGCCGCCGTGATCTCGGCTTCGCGCAGAGCGTCGCGGACGGCGGAACCGTCTGCGCCGGTGACCACGACGGCATCGCGCAGCATGGCACGCCGATCAGGGTCGCCGCGGAGGGCGAGGATCTCTCGCTCGTCGGCTGCGACGAGCGTCGCGAAGAGGTGATCCGTCGGAGCACCGAAGGACTCGAGGTCGACGACCGCGTTCACCGCACGAGCTCCGGGGACCGCACCGGGCAGAAGCTCGCCGCGCAGATATCGGGCCACGGAGGCGACGTCACGAGCCATCTCTCGATCATACCGATTGTCGAAAGAGCGAGCCGGTATCCATCGTTTTGTCGAATGCCGATGCCTCGCCGTCTCTCCTAGCATCGTGCCCAGCCCCTCTCCATCCGAAGGAAGTCATGAAAGCTGTTGTGTTCCGCGACCCTCAGTCGCCCATCGAGTTCGTCGACGTCGATCTCGCACCTCCCCGGGCCGGTGAGGTACGGGTGCGGATCGCCGCGGCCGGCGTGTGCCACTCCGACCTGCACGTCAAGCGCGGCGAATGGGATGCCGCCGCTCCTCTGGTCATGGGACACGAAGGCTCCGGCGTCGTCACAGAATTGGGCGAAGGTGTCACGACACTCGCTGTCGGAGACCACGTCGTGCTGAGCTGGGTTCCGCCGTGCGGCGAGTGCCGGTACTGTCGCGCGGGACACGAGGCCAGGTGCCAGAAGGTCGCCACGGTGGTCGCACCCCTCGGAGTTCTCTTCGACGGGACCTCGCGCCTGAGCCGTGACGGTGAGCAGCTGCACCACTACCTCGGTGTCTCCTCCTTCGCCGAGGAGGTCGTCGTCCCCGCGTCCGGCGCGGTCAAGGTGCGTGACGACGCCCCGCTCGACGTCGTCGCCGTCGTCGGCTGCGCCGTGGCCACGGGCGTCGGCGCTGTGCTGAACACGGCTGCCGTCGAGCCGGGTTCCACCGTCGCCGTGATCGGCTGCGGCGGCGTGGGCCTCAACGTCGTCGTCCAAGGCGCGCCTCGCGGGTGCCGAGCGCATCATCGCGATCGATGTCCGCCCGGAGAAGACGCAGATGGCTCTGCAGTTCGGTGCGACCGACCGCATCGACGCCTCCCAGGGCGATGCCGTTGCGCAGCTGCGCGAGCTCATCCCCGACGGCGTGGACTACGCCTTCGACGCGATCGGACGCACGACCACCACCGAGCAATCGATCCAGATGCTGGGGCTTGGCGGCGCGGCGGTCATCGTCGGGTTGCCGCCGACGGGCGCGCGCGCGTCGTTCGAGCCGCTCGTGCTCGCCGAGGCCGACCAGCGCATCCTCGGTTCGAACTACGGGTCGGTCCGTCCGTCGATCGACGTACCCGCCCTCGTCGACCGGTACATGGACGGACAGTTGAAGATCGACCCGCTCATCTCGGGACGTCGTCCTCTGTCGGAGGCGGCCGCTGCCCTCGATGACCTCGAAGCCGGCTCCGCCCTGCGCACCCTTCTCATCCCCTGACCGCCTCCGGCTGTCACCGTCCCTGAAACCCGAATCCAGGAGAACCATGTCAGACACCGTCGTCGCCCCACCTGGCGCCCCCAAGGACGCCGGTCTCCGCACCGGCGTCATGAGCGGTCCTGAGCTCGCCGCCCAGGCCATCGCCAATATCGCCCCCAGCGCCGTCATCGCCTTCACGGCCGCGGCCATCTTCCTCGGCGCCGGCAATGGCACCATCTACGCCTTCGCCCTCGCCACGATCGTGATCCTGTGCGTCGGATACTGCGTCGTGGTGTTCGCACGCAAGCACGCGTCGGCCGGCTCGCTGTACACCTACGTGTCCAAGGGTCTCGGTCCGTTCGGCGCCTTCCTCGCCGGTGTGACGCTGCTGATCGGCTGCTTCGGCATCGCGGCGGCATCGCTCAGCGGGTCCGTCAGCTACATGGCCCAGTTCCTCAGCATGCTCGGCCTTCCCGCGCAGGGTCTGGGCTGGGACATGGGCCTCGCCATCGTGCTCGGCGGGCTGGCGACGCTGTTCACCATCCGCGGCATCCGCCTCTCGGCGCGGGTGTCGCTCGTGCTCGAGCTCCTCTCGGTCGGCATCATCCTCATCCTGTTGATCGCCGCCCTCGCGTGGGCGGGCCCCGCCGCCTGGGATCCTGCCCAGGTGCTCGCGGCCGGATCCTCGTTCCAGGGCATCGCGTCCGGAATGGTGCTCGGCATCCTGGGCTTCGTCGGGTTCTCCTCCGCCGACGCCCTCGGTCGCGAGGCGAAGGAGCCATACAAGGCCATCCCCCGCGCGATCATGTGGAGCGCCCTCGGCGTCGGCGTGCTGTACGTGTTCGCCGCATACACGCAGATCGCGGTGCTCGGCGACGATCTGGCCACCTCGGCGAGCCCGCTGGAGAGCATGTCTGCGCTGATCGGGATGCCCGGCTGGTTCGCGGCCGTGCTCACATTCGGGGTCTCGGCGTCGTTCTTCGCCGTGGTGGTCGCGCCGCTCAACGTGATCGGACGCATCGTCTACGTGATGGGCAAGGAGGGCGTCGTCGCCGAGCGGTTCGGCCGCACGCACGAGCAGCACCTGACTCCGCATCGTGTGCTGATCATCGCCGGCGCCGCAGCCATCGCGGTCGACATCGTGCTCCTGCTCTCGGGCGCGGCCACCGGAGACATCCTGGTCTGGGTCAACACCTGGGGAACGTACGGCTACATGGTCGCCTACGCCCTCGTCGCGATCGCCTGCGTGGTGTACACGCAGCGGGCGAAGATGCGGAACGGTCTCGTCAAGGTGTGCGCGACCGTCGCCGTCGTCACCATGGCGTACGTCTTCTTCGCGAACGTCTGGCCGGTGCCGGCCTTCCCGTACAACGTGATCCCGTATGTGTTCCTTGCAACGGTCGCGCTCGCCCTGACACGGTATGCCTACCTCGCCCGCCGACGTCCCGACGTGATCGCCCGGATCGGCAACACGGAGACCAGCGCAATGGAGGGCGTCGGCTGACCCGCACACCTCCTGACAGCACGGCTTCGCACCGAGTGCACGGGTTCTCCTCGCGAGAACCCCGCCCGCTCGGTGCGAAGCCGTGCACTCGCATACACCGCACTCGCTACACCCCACCGTGCGCGGGACGAGAAAAGCCCCCTCCGAGGAGGGGGCTTTTCTCGTTGGCTCCCCGGCTTGGACTCGAACCAAGAACCTGCCGGTTAACAGCCGGCTGCTCTGCCAATTGAGCTACCGAGGAATGTGTCCGCTGAGCGGGCAACTCGACAAGCTTAGCAAACTCCGGACGGACTTCATGCCACCATGGCGCCCTTCGAGGATGCCGGGCGTGTCGAGATCAGTGACGCGAATCCGACTCCGCATTGGGCACCCAGAGCAGGTCTCGACCGACGCCCCTCGCTACGACATGGCCACCGCGGAGCATCAAGGTCTCGGCGTTGAGCTCCCGGATGAAGTCGGCGTCGTTCGTGACGAGCAGCGCCGCCATCGACTGCTCCCGGCGGCGGCGGGTGATCGCGTCGAACACCACGGGCCGGACTTCGAGGTCGAGGTTCGCGAGCACCTCGTCGGCGATGAGCACCTTCGGCTCCAAGACGAAGGAGCGGGCGATCGCCACGCGCTGCCGCATGCCCGCACTGAGTTCGTACGGGAATTTCGCCGCCGTCCCCAGGGGGAGGTGCAGCTCGTCCAGCAGAGTGGCCACGCGGATCGAGAGCGCCTTGGTGTTGACCCTCCGCTCCCTCATCAGGATCGGCTCGGCGATCACCTCGTTCACGGTCAGGCGCGGCGGCAGGTCCGCTCCCGCACCCTGAGGCACGAAACCCGTGCGGTACGTGAGGATGCGGTGCTTCCGGCCCGGCCGGCGGACGTCGACACCACACACCTGCGCGCTGCCGCCGACGACCTTGACGGAGGGATCCGTGGATCCCGCCAAGGCTGCGACCAAGGTCGACTTCCCCGACCCGGTCGGACCGGCGACGCAGATCAGTTCTCCCGGGGCGAGCGAGAACGTGACGCCGTCGACCGCGCGCGTCGGCATCCCGTGGCCGATCCGGTCGATCACCAGATCCGAGCAGTCGATCGCGTTCGGGGATTCGGGCCGGCGGGACATGTGTCCATCCTGCCCTCTGCGCGCCGCCCCTCGGCGTTACGACTCGGCTAAGCGCTGACGCTCGGCGTCGATGTCCCGCAACCGCATGCGCAGCGCCCGCCCTCCGTCGGAGTCAGCCGGCACCCGCTGCACGGCGCCCAGGAGTTCCTGCTTCTCGTTCTCGAGCTGGCGCAGCACGAGTCGTCGGGCGAGGTCGGCGACCGTCGCGACGGCGCGCTCCTCATCGCGCGCGGGGAACGGCGTCATCAACAGCTCACCGGCGAGCGAGCGATACGGCTCGCGGACGCTGTTGACCGCTTCGGTCACCCATCCTGCGCGCGTGCGATCGGGGGCACCCGCCACCGCTTCGCGCACCGCCTCCAGCCCTGTGGTGCGGAAGGGCGCGCCCAGAGCCCGATCGAGCAAGGCCTGGTCGACCTGATGCCCGTACTGCAGCGCCCCCATCAGAGCGTCTCTCTCGACGGCCATGTCGGGGCTGCGCGGCAGGCTCGCCAGGGTCACGGGGCGATCCCCGACGCTCCCGTCGTCGGATCGACCTGCGGCACCTCGCGGCGCGTGTGCAGCGGCGTCGATCCACCCCTGGCCGCACGCTCGACCTCGCTGCGCACCTCGGTCGGGTCCATGCCGAGCCGACGCGCGAGCACGCGCTCATACCCCGGACGCAGCAACTGATCGCGGATCTCGGCCACGATGGGTGCTGCGGCCCTGAGCGCGCCGACCCGGCCTTCGACCGTCGAAAGGTCGAAGCCGCCCAGCTTGCGGTCGATCGCGAACTCGAACATCGGCTGCTTGGTGTCCATGAGCCGGCGCACGGCGGCATCCCCACGCTGGAGACGCAGGTCGCACGGGTCGAGGCCGTCGGGAGCGACGGCGACGAAGGTCTGCGCGTTGAACCGGTCGTCCTCTGTGAAAGCCCTCAGCGCGGCCTTCTGACCGGCCTCGTCCCCGTCGAAGGTGAAGACGACCTCGCCGGAGGCGTTGTCATCACCCATCACCCGGCGCAGCACCTTGATGTGCTCCGTCCCGAACGCGGTGCCGCAGGTCGCGATTGCGGTCGTGAGCCCCGCCAGGTGACAGGCCATCACATCGGTGTACCCCTCGACCACGACGACGCGACGAGGGTCGCCGCGGGCGATGTCGCGCTTGGCGAGGTCGAGGCCGTACAGCACCTGCGCCTTCTTGTAGATCGGCGTCTCGGGGGTGTTCAGATACTTGGGCCCGTTGTCGTCATCGAACAGCTTGCGTGCGCCGAAGCCGATCGTCTGGCCAGACACATCGCGGATCGGCCACACCAGTCGTCCGCGGAATCGGTCGTAGACACCCCGCTGCCCGGTCGACACCAGTCCTGCGGTGCTGAGCTCTTCGCGGGTGAACCCCTGCGCGGAGAGCGCCTTGAGCATGCCGTCCCAGCCCCGCGGCGCGAAACCGACGCCGAAGTGCGCGGCCGCGCCCGCGTCGAATCCGCGCTCCCCGAGGAACCGTCGTCCGGCCTCGGCATCCGCGGTGAGCAGCTGCGCGCGGAAGAACTCCGCCGCCGCCGTGTTCGCGGCGTAGAGGCGGCTCCGGCCGCTCGTCTCCGGCGCCGACCCGCCATCCTCGTAGTGGAGCGTGTACCCGATGCGCCCTGCGAGACGCTCGACCGCCTCGGTGAAGCTCACATGATCCATCTCCCGCAGGAACGAGTAGACATCGCCCGATTCACCGCAGCCGAAGCAGTGGTAGTACCCGACCTGCTGACGCACGTGGAAGCTCGGGCTCTTCTCGTCGTGGAACGGGCACAGGCCCTTCAGCGACCCCACGCCGGCCGACTTGAGCGCGACCCGCTCGCCGATGATGTCGGCGATGTTCGTGCGCGCCTTGACCTCGTCGACATCAGCCTGCAGGATCCGCGGCATCAGTGCGCCCCTTCGGCGACGGGCCGCCTCTCGGCGTGCGCGCGGGCGCCGGGACGAGCATGCCGAGGCGTCCAGATCCCGACCTCGGCCGGATCGATCTCCCCCACCAGTCTGTTGTGCCAGTCGATGGCGCTCTGATCGGTGAGACTCGCGATCTGGTCGACCACGACCCTGGCGCGTTGCGCATCGTCCTCTGCGTCGACGAAATCCGCGGCGAACGCCGGCTCGAGCACATCGGACCCCGCAGACCACAACGCGTCCGTGGACCAGAGCGCGTCGGCGAGGCGCTTCAAAACGCGGCGCTGCTCCTTGTACACGCCCTTACGGGCTTCGATCGTGACGATGGCCTGGCCCATGATGCCCTTGAGGACGGCGATCTCGACCTCGACCACCCGCGGAACGATGACGTGGGCGTTGTACCGCACGAGCGGCGCTGTGCCGTACGCATCCCTGGTGGCCGACACCGAGGCCCGCGCGAAACGCCCGATCAGGTCGCTCGTCAGGTTCTTGAGTCGCGCGAGGGACTGTCGCGAGCGGTCGAACGAGGCCAGCCACATCGGCTGCGACGCCAGTCGGTACATCGCGTCGGCGAGCTCGTCACGGGTGAAGTCGTACCCGACCCACTGCTGGATCCGTCCGACGAGCGCGTCGTGCGCGCGGGGATCCGCGAGCTGAGCGACATCCACGTAGCCGTTGACGATCGCGTCCTCGAAGTCGTGCACCGAGTATGCGATGTCGTCCGAGAGATCCATGATCTCCGCCTCGATGCAGCGGAGTCTTCCCGGCGCCCCTTCGCGCATCCAACGGAAGACCGCTTCGTCCTCCGGATAGACACCGAACTTGAGCCGACCGCCGGGGTCGGGCACGGGGCTGTCGACCGTCCAGGGGTACTTGCAGGTCGCGTCGAGGCTGGCGCGCGTGAGGTTCAGTCCCACCGACCGGTCGTGGTCGTCGAGCACCTTCGCCTCGAGGCGAGTGAGGATGCGCAGGGACTGCGCGTTGCCCTCGAACCCTCCGATGTGCTCCGCCCACTCGTTGAGCGCGCGCTCACCGTTGTGTCCGAACGGCGGATGCCCGAGGTCATGACTGAGGCAGGCGGTGTCGACGACGTCTGCCGAGACGCCGAGCGCCGTCGCGAGCTCTCGCCCCACCTGGGCGACCTCGAGCGAGTGGGTGAGCCGATTGCGGGCGAAGTCCGCGGTGCTGGCGGGGCTGAGCACCTGCGTCTTGGCCGCAAGTCGTCGGAGCGCGGCGGAGTGGAGGACGCGCGCACGATCGCGGGCGAAGTCATCGCGCTCGGATCGATGGGTCTCGGCGAAGAAGCGCTCTGCGTCTCGGGGGTGGTAGCCGTCGTCGCGCGCGGCGTTCGTCGTGTCAACCACCACTGTTCTCGATCTCTGCTCCACGCATCATCTCGGAGGCGGACGAGGCGAGCTCGCGCGACTCCAGCCACTTGTCCGGAAGCGCCGTCCGCTTGGGGTGTCCCGAGCGGCCCCGCTGCCCCTCGGCGTCGGCGCCGGGGTACGGCGCCGAGCGGTCGAGTCGCCCGAGGAAGTCATCGATCTCCGCAAGGCTGGACGCGGTCGCGAGTCCGGTGCGGATGTCGCCGCCGACCGGATAGCCCTTGAAGTACCAGGAGACGTGCTTGCGGATGTCGCGGCATCCGCGGTCCTCGTCCTCGAAGAACTCGACGAGGAGCTCGGCATGGCGACGGAAGGCGTCTGCGACGAATCCGAGCGTGGCGTCGACGGTCTTGCCCTCGCCGCCGAACGCGGTGGCCAGCTCGCCGAACAGCCAGGGGCGACCGAGGCATCCGCGTCCGACCACCACACCGTCGCAGTCGGTCTGCTCCATCATGCGCACGGCGTCGTCGGCCGACCAGATGTCGCCGTTGCCCAGCACCGGGATGCTCGTGACGGCCTGCTTGAGTTCGCCGATCGCATTCCAGTCCGCGAACCCGGAGTAGAACTCCCCCGCCGTGCGCGCGTGCAGCGCGACCGCTGCCGCTCCCGCGTCTTCGGCGGCACGGCCTGCATCGAGGAACGTCAGGTGATCCTTGTCGATGCCTTTGCGCATCTTCACGGTGAGCGGGATGTCGCCCGCGGCCCTGACGGCCTGATCGACGATGTCGGCGAAGAGCTTCGACTTCCACGGGAGCGCGGCTCCGCCCCCCTTGCGCGTGACCTTCGGCACAGGGCAGCCGAAGTTGAGGTCGATGTGGTCGGCATGATCCTCGGCGACGATGATGCGCACGGCCTCGGCGATGGTCTTGGGGTCGACGCCGTACAGCTGGATCGACCTCGGCGTCTCGGACTCATGATGACGGATCAGGCGCATCGTGGTCTCGTTCCGCTCGACGAGAGCGCGCGAGGTGATCATCTCGCTCACGTAGAGCCCGGCGCCGTACTCGCGGCACAGACGCCGGAAGGCGGTGTTCGTGATGCCGGCCATGGGCGCGAGGACGACCGGCACGTCGAGGGCGATCGGGCCGATGCGAAGAGGGCGGGCGGGGGCGGTGGCGAGAGTCATGTCGCTTCCATTCTCCCAGACGCAGAGCAACGAGGCATTCGGCGACTTAGGCTGTGAGTATGACCGATTCCGCGCTCCGTACGATCCCCTTCACCGATGCGAAGGGCGAGGAGAAGACCCTCGACGATCTCGGCGCCGATGTCGTGCTGGTGGTGAACGTCGCCTCGAAGTGCGGGCTGACTCCGCAGTACGAGCAGCTCGAGGAATTGCAGCGGACCTACGGCGATCGCGGCTTCACGGTCGTCGGGTTCCCGTGCAACCAGTTCTTCGGTCAGGAGCCCGGATCGGTGGACGAGATCCTCGAGTTCTGCTCGACGACCTACGGCGTCACTTTTCCCGTGAACGACAAGGTGAAGGTCAACGGCAAGAACGCATCGGCGCTCTACAAGGCGCTCAAGGAGACCCCGGATGCCGGCGGGAAGGCCGGTCGCGTCGAGTGGAACTTCGAGAAGTTCCTCGTGCTGCCGGACGGGGACGTCCTTCGCTTCCGGCCGAAGCAGAAGCCGGACGCCCCCGAGATCGTCAGCGCGATCGAAGCGGCACTGACCCGCTAGACGGCCTCGGCCTCGGCCTCCGCCTCGACGTCTCCGCGCTTCGACCAGAGGTCGCGGAGCACGTTCTCGAACGCCTCGGGCGGCTGCGCGCCGCTGATGCCGTACTGACCGTCCACGACGAAGAACGGCACGCCCTGGATGCCGTACGCGCGGGCCTGAGCCTGGTCCTGACGCACCGCGGGGAGGTACTGCTCGCTCTCGAGTGCCGCGCGTGCACGGTCTGCGTCAAGCCCCACTTCGGTCGCCAGCTCGATGAGGTCCTCGATGCGTCCGACGTGCTTGCCCTCGGTGAAGTAGGCGGACATCAGCCGCTCCTCCATCTCGTGCTGCCGTCCCTCGGCCTTGGCGAAGTGCAGCAGTTCGTGCGCCTTCACCGTGTTGGTGTGCTTCAGGAGGTCGAAGCGGTACTGGAGTCCGGCGTTCGCGGCGATGCCCGTCACGTTCGACAGCATCTGCTCGACCTGCTCCCTCGGCATGCCCTTGTGGCCCGCGAGGAAGTCGATCTCGTCGCCGTCGAAGTCGACAGGTGTGTCGGGCGAGAGCTCGAAGGAGTGGAAGGTGATGTTGACCTGCGGTGCGTCCTCGTCGGCCGCGACCGCTTCGAGACCCTTCTCGAGGTTGCGCTTGCCGATGTAGCACCAGGGGCAGGCGATGTCGGACCAGATGTCGATGGAGATGGGTTCAGTCACACTTTCATCCAACCGCATGCGCCCACGAGCTATTCCGCCTCTCCCCCGCCCCGCGGCTAGGATGCTCGGATGCTCTCCGCCGACGACCCGCTGCCGTTCGTGCCGTCGCGGGTGCTGGTGGCCGGCGTCTCCGGCTCGGGCAAGACGACGCTCGCCCGTCGCCTCGGGCGGGTGTGGGGACTCCGTCATGTCGAGATCGACGGGCTGTTCCACGGGCCGGACTGGACGCCGAGGCCCGCGTTCCTCGACGACGTGCGCGCATTCGCCGCGGAGGAGCGCTGGGTCACCGAGTGGCAGTACACGAGCAAGGGAACCGACGAGATCCTCCCGCCTCGAGCGCAGCTCGCGATCTGGCTGGACTATCCCCACCGCGTGGTGCGCCGCCGTCTGATCGGACGCACCCTCGCCAGGGGCATCCTGCGACGCGAACTCTGGAACGGCAATCGTGAGAAGGGTCCGTGGAGTCTCTTCTACCGCGATCCCGAGCAGAACATCCTCGCGTGGCAGACCGCGACGCTGCACACGTGGGCAGGGCGCTTCCCTGACCTGATGGAGCGGTTTCCGCACCTCGTCATCGTGCGGCTCCGGCATCCGCGCGACGCGGAGAAGTGGCTGCGTGCTCAGGCAGACGCGTCGGGGGCGTCGATGGCCCCACCGAAGCGGCGGTCACGCGAAAGGTAGATGCCGATCGCACGCCACAGCTCCTCACGAGAGAAGTCGGGCCAGAGCGTGTCGAGGAAGACCATCTCGGCGTACGCGGACTCCCACAGCAGGAAGTTCGAGGTGCGCTGCTCCCCCGAACTGCGCAGGAACAGATCGACGTCGGGCATATCCGGCACGTACAGGTTCCGGCGGATCATCTTCTCGGTGATCGCCTTCGGCTTGACACGTCCGTCAGCGACCTCCGCGGCGATCGACCGCATCGCGTCGACCAGTTCGACGCGGCCACCGTAGTTGACGCACATCGTGAGCGTGAGCACGTCGTTCCCGCGCGTGAGCTGCTCGGCGTGCTGCAGCTCCTTGATGACACTGCCCCAGAGCCGCGGCTTGCGGCCCGCCCAGCGGATGCGCACGCCCCACTCGTTGAGCTGGTCGCGCCGCCGGTGCAGCACATCACGGTTGTAGCCCATGAGGAAGCGCACCTCCTCAGGGGACCGCGCCCAGTTCTCGGTGGAGAACGCATACACCGAAAGGTGCTTCACACCGGCCTGGATCGCGCCGGCGACCACGTCGAGGAGCACCTCTTCTCCAGCTTTGTGGCCTTCGATCCGACTCAACCCCCGACGATTCGCCCATCGACCGTTGCCGTCCATCACGATCGCGACATGCTCGGGCACGGCTCGGAACGTGGGAGGGTGCACCCCCGTCCAATCGAGCGGGCGATAGGCCACGGCGTCCTTGTGCGTGTACGGCTTCGGGGTCACCGTGATCCTTCCGACGAGGTGTCCGACACATGGGCGAGCGAGCGGATGCCGCGCTCCATGTGCCACTGGGCGTAGGCGGAGACGAGTCCGGAGGCCGCTGCGGTATCGGCGGCAGGCGACGCGTCGATCACGTCCCACTCCCCCGCGATCAGGGCGCGGAGCAGCCTCAGCGTCTTCTCCGAGACGCGCGGGCTTCCGGCGGGAGCGCAGTTCTCGCAGACCAGTCCGCCCAGCTGCGCGACGAATCGCGAATGCGGACCCGGCGTGCCGCAGCGCGCACTCGTCGAGCGACGGCGCCCACCCCGACAGCGACATGACCCGCAGCAGATAGGAGTCGAGGATGCTGCGCGCGACGTGCTCACCGCGCGACAGGGCGCGCAGTCCGCCGACGAGGAGCAGGTACTGATCCGGCGTCGCTTCCGCATCACTCAGGCGATCCGCCGTCTCGACCATGGCGTTCGCCGCGGTGAAACGGTCGTAGTGCGCCGCGATGTCGCTGCCGTACGAGCCGAGCGACTCGGCCTGCTGCACGATGTCGAGCGAGCGGCCCTGATAGAGCTGCACGTCGGCGACCATGAACGGCTCGAGCCTGGCCCCGAACTTCGACGAGGTGCGGCGCACCCCTTTGGCCACGGCTCGGACCTTGCCGTGACGCCGCGAGAGCATCGTGACGATGCGATCCGCCTCACCGAGCTTGTGAGTGCGCAGGATCACCGCTTCGTCTCGGTAGGTGGGCACCCCTCGATTATCCTCCGTACGCGAGAATGGGGGCGTGACCGAACCGCTCTTCACCATTCCGCTGTGGGCGGACCTCCTCGGCGTCGGCCTCGGCGGCGTCCAGGGCGCGATGTTCGCCTCGGGGTTCCAGGGGCAGCGGCGCCTCGACTGGCTGGGTGTCGCGATCATCGGCATCATGATCGGCATGGGCGGCGGCCTGATCCGCGACATCCTCCTCGGGCAGACGCCGGCGACGCTGCAGAATCAGTGGTACCTGGTGACGGCCGCCGGCGCGGCACTGCTCGGCATGTTGCTCGCCGGGCTCTTCACCCGTCTGAACACCGCGATCGTCGTGCTGGACGCCGTCGTGATCGGGATGTTCGGTGCGTTCGGGACGAGCAAGGCGCTGGCTTTCGGCATTCCCGAAGTGCCCGCCGTCTTCATCGGCGTCTGCGCCGCGGTCGGCGGCAGCGTGCTCCGCGACATGCTGATGGGTCTGCCGACCGCGATCATGCACGTCGGGTCGCTGTACGCGGTCGCCGCCGGAGCGGGGTGCACCTTCATCGTGATCGCCGTCGCCGTCGGTATGCCGATCACGATCGCCGCCGTCGTCGGCATCGCCGTCACCACCGTCATCCGCATTCTCGCGGTGACGTTCGACGTCTCCCTGCCGGAGCAGCGTCGTATCTACCGTCGCAAGGTCGCGGCGGAGACGGGCGCGATCGCGATCGTGAAGCCGCAGGACTGATCCGCTGATCAGACGACCGCGGCCGACATCCACACGATGCCGGCCGCGGTTCGCCTCCGGGGACGATCAGACCGCCGCGAGCTCCTGCTCGCGGGTGCGGATCGACCGGTTGACGCCCGAGACGATGGCCTTGAGGGATGCCGTCGAGATGTCGCCGTCGATGCCGACGCCCCACAGCCGCTGGTCGCCGACCTGCAACTCGACGTAGGCGGCAGCCTGCGCGTCGCCACCGGCGCTGAGAGCGTGCTCGACGTAGTCGTACACCGTGATGTCGAAGCCCTGACCACGCAGCACCTCGACGAAGGCGGCGACCGGACCGTTGCCGTTACCCGACACGGCGACCTGCTCCTCGCCGTCACGCAACACGACGTCGAGCACCACATCACCGGACATGTCGCTGCGCGTCTGCGTCGCCAGGAGTTCGAAACGTCCCCACTTGGCCGCCGAATCGTCGGACGGCAGGTATTCGTCGTTGAAGATCGACCAGATCTGGTCGGAGGTGACCTCGCCGCCTTCGGCATCCGTCTTGGCCTGCACGACCCCGGAGAACTCGATCTGCAGCTTGCGCGGCAGGTCGATCGCATGGTCCGACTTCAACAGATAGGCGACGCCTCCCTTGCCCGACTGCGAGTTCACACGGATGACCGCCTCGTAGGAGCGGCCGAGATCCTTCGGGTCGACGGGCAGATAAGGGACCGCCCACTCGATCTCGTCGACCGTGACGCCCTCTGCGGCGGCCCGGGCCTCCATGGCCTCGAACCCCTTCTTGATCGCATCCTGGTGCGAACCGCTGAACGCGGTGAAGACCAGGTCGCCCGCCCACGGGCTGCGCTCGGGCACCGGCAGCTGGTTGCAGTACTCGACCGTGCGCTTGACCTGGTCGATGTCGCTGAAGTCGATCTGCGGATCGATGCCCTGTGTGAAGAGGTTGATGCCCAGTGCCACGATGTCGACGTTGCCCGTACGCTCGCCGTTGCCGAACAGGCAGCCCTCGATGCGATCGGCCCCGGCCATGTAGCCGAGTTCCGCGGCCGCGATCGCGGTGCCGCGGTCGTTGTGCGGGTGCAGCGAGAGGATGATGTTCTCGCGGTGGTTCAGGTGGCGGCTCATCCACTCGATCGAGTCGGCGTACACGTTCGGCGAGGCCATCTCGACGGTCGCCGGGAGATTGATGATCACCTTGCGCTCAGGCGTGGGCTCGAAGACCTCGATCACCTGGTTGCAGATGTCGACGGCGAACTCCAGCTCGGTGCCGGTGTAGCTCTCGGGCGAGTACTCGTAGTAGACCTTCGTGTCGGGGATCGTCTTCTCGAACCGGCGGCACAGCCGTGCGCCCTCGAGCGCGATTTCGATGATGCCCTGCTTGTCGGTGCGGAAGACGACCTCGCGCTGCAGCACGCTGGTCGAGTTGTAGAGGTGCACGATGGCCTGCTTCGCCCCGGCGATGGACTCGTAGGTGCGTTCGATGAGGTGTTCGCGCGCCTGGGTCAGGACCTGGATCGTGACGTCGTCCGGGATCAGATCCTCTTCGATGAGCTGCCGCACGAAGTCGAAGTCGGTCTGGCTCGCCGACGGGAAGCCGACCTCGATCTCCTTATACCCCATGCTCACGAGCAGCTCGAACATGACCCGCTTGCGTTCGGGCGACATCGGGTCGATGAGGGCCTGGTTCCCGTCGCGGAGGTCGACCGCGCACCAGCGGGGAGCCTCGGTGATGCGGGCATCTGGCCAGGTGCGGTCAGGCAGGTGGACGGTGATCTGCTCGTGGAACGGCCGATACTTGTGGATCGGCATCGCGGACGGGCGCTGAGTGTTCTGCATGATGGGGCTTCTTCTCTTCGTCAAGATGAACGGGCCAACACAAGCGCCGCGACGAGGAAGGCCCTAGCTTTAGGACTCGTCGCGGCAGCTAAGAAGAAGCAGACCGCCGAAAGGCATGTGGTCATGCTAGCAGGGATGGTGCGGCACTTTCGACGGGTCTGAGACGATCGCGCGGCCGGTGACACTCCCCGATATGAGTACATCGCACCGTCGCCTCGCCCTCGCCGCAGCGACTGCCGCCGGAGTCTTGCTCCTGAGCGCCTGCGCCTCAGGACCCGGCAGCACCCCGGCCCCACGAGCACGACGGTCCCCTCCGATCAGCGCCTCGAAGAGGCTCACCCCGGCCTGCCGGACGGGCGCGTGATCGGTGTCGGCACGGTGCTCGATGTCGCGGGTGACGTGCAGCTGTGCATGGGGGTCATCATGGAGTCGTACCCGCCGCAGTGCCAGGGAGTGCCCCTCGACGGGTGGACATGGGACGGCGTCGACGGCAGCGAGACCAGCGGCACGACCACCTGGGGTCAATACGCGGTGTACGCCTCGTACGACGGCGAACGACTCACGAACACCGACCAGCCGATCATGCTCGCCCTCTACGACACGGTCGCCCCGGAGGACCCGACCGGCGGCGTCGAGGGGACCACGGCGGAGGACGAGCTCGTGCGGGTCCAGGACGACATCGCCGCTCGTCTGGGATCAGAAGCGCTCACGGTGGCGACCGACCGCGGCTACGTCTGGCTGACCGTCGTGTGGGACGACGGGACGATGCAGGATGCCGCCGACGCCGAGTACGGCGACGGGGTGGTGATCGTCACCTCGGCGCTGCGCGAGACCGACTAGGCCTCAGGGATCAGCGCCAGTTTTCCGCCGGGATGTCCGGCCGAGAGCAGGCGCTGAGCCTCAGGCGCCTGAGCGAGCGGGAACGTCCGCGCGACCGGCACCACCAGGTCGCCGTTCTGAGCCAGGGCGATGAGTTCGCTGCGCACCTCGTCGCGAAAACGCGCGCTGTCCGGCATCGAGCCCGCGATGGCCACGATCCCCTCGGACTCCGCTCGCGTGAACGCGGCGATGGTGACGATGCGTCGGCGGTCGGTGACCACCTCCAGAGAGACATCGACGGCCTCGTCCGTGCCCACGGCATCCAGGGCCGCCACGACGGGTCCGTCTGCGACCTCGAGCACACGCTGACGGAGGCCGTCGCCGTAGCGCACCGGGATGCCGCCGAACCGTCGCACCTCGTCGAAGCGCTCCGCGCTCGCCGTCCCGATCACGCGGACGCCGCGCAGGCGAGCCTGCTGCAGAACGCTCACGCCGACCGCCCCCGACGCCCCATGGAGCAGGATCGTCTCTCCCGGACCCGCACCGGCGATCGCGAGCATCTCCGCCGCCGTGGTTCCGACCAGCAACAGGTTCGCGGCCTCGGGGTGCGAAAGGGTCGAAGGTTTCGCGAACACCTTCTCGGCAGGAACGGTGAGTTCGGTGGCATAGCCGCCGCGCACTCGAAACGCGATGACCTCGTCGCCGACCGATGCCGCACCGGACCCGATCCGCGTGTCCGGACCGAGTGCGCTCAGTTCCCCGGACACCTCGTAGCCGATCGGTACGGGGAGATCGAGGTCCGACCGAGCGGCCGCGACGTGCTTCGCGTCCGCAGGATTGACGCCGGCCGCCCGCACGCGGATCGTGACCTCGCCTGCCTCCGGAGCCGCGACCTCATGCGCGACGAACTTCCAGGTGTCGGGGGAACCCCATCGCGTCGCCACCCAGTGGTGTGCCACTGTCACCGTCTCACCGAGCCGCTCAGAGGATGCAGCGCAGATTCGTGACGGTGCCGGTGACGTTCGCCCAGGTCCCGGCGTTCACGCTCTTGAGCACCGTGCTCCCGTTACGGACCTGGACGTACCCGCCGCTGCGCGCATTCGCCACGGACTTGGCGGTGAAGCTCGACGGGATCGTGTGGACGGCGCACGTGCCGAACGACAGCACGCCGCCCCCGAGAGAGGAGGCGTTGTAGGCGCAGATCCGTCCGGTCGCGCAGCTGCCGACGGACCGCGCCGCGAGGTCGGATGCGCTCGGCACGCTCAGCTCCATGTCCAGCTTCGGCCACACCGCATGCGTCGAATCGATGACGATGCCGCCTGGCACCTCTTCGAGGACGGCCGCGATCTGCGGATCCACATCGCGGGGAGCGTCAGCGGCGGCGTAGGCCGGAGCAGAGCCCAGGATCATGGCGATGCCCAGCAGCGCTGTGGCGAGAACGGTCGTTCGTTTCATCGAATGGTCTCCTCATCGAGATCCCACATCTGGTAGGAGATGATCGCCCCCGCGGGGAACAGCTCATCGGCGGTCAGCACGGTGCGTTCGACGCCGACGATCCGTCCCGTGTCGCGAGACACCAGGACCAGATCGCTCACGGCTCCGTCGGGCGACTGGACGCGGACCCCCGTGACCGTGCGTCCCAGACGGTCGGTCGACGTGCCCAGAGCATCGCCGCCGCCTGCTTCCTCGAGAAGAAGGAGGAGTTCGCGGTGCTGTGCGTCCGTCAAGGTCCACTGGTCGAGGACGGCCGCGAACGCCATCTCCACCTCGTATGCCGTCGGGTCCTCGGGCATTCCGAATGCACGGAGCATCGCGACCATGTCGTCGCGGGTCTCACCGGGAACGGCCGTCCAGGGGGTGTCGAAATCGCCGGGCGCCATGACGAGGTCGGTGACCACCTCTCCGCTGCTCGTGACCTCCGCAGCGTTGCTGGCGACCGCATCGGTGGGGTCGTAGGGGACGCCGGCGAGGATGATCATGCGTCCCGAACCGTCCGGCTCCCACGTCAGTGTGGAGAGCTGCGGAGCGACCGTCGAGGTCTTGGTGTCGACGTCGACCGAGAACGACCACGATGCCGTCTTGACGGTTCGCAGCGGCATCGTCGGGCCGGGGGTCTCGGCCAGAGCGGCATCCGCATCGTCGACGAGCTGCGCGATGGTGTTGGATCCGCTGAAGTCGAGGGGCGCCGGAGTCCCGGCGACCGCCGCGCCCTGCGGCGAGAAGATCGCGAACGCCAGCGCCGTCGAGGCGACGGCCGCGGTGACTCCGCCCGTCCAGCCGATCGTCCGGGTGCGGCGACGCCGTGGAGCCGAACCCGTGCGGAGGATGCGGTCACGCGTCGCACGGGCACGTGCGTCCGGCAGAGCGTCGCGTGGTGTCGTCGCGGGGTCGGCATCGCTCAATATCCGCTCGAGCACGGCGTTCTGCGTCATCACCCGTCACCAGCCCCCTCCAGGCCCAGCTCCGACCGCAGGCGATCCTGCGCTCGGCTCAGCGTCTTCTGCACCCGGGACTCAGAAGCGCGCAACAGCTCGGCGATCTCCCCCACCGCGAGTCCATCCCAGTACGTGAGCATGATGATACGCCGTTGGGGCTGTGTGAGGACACCCAAAGCGCGAACGACTTCGACGCGGCCGAATCGACCCAGCTGCTGCTCGTCCCCTGACACGCCCGTGTGCACGGCATCGAGAGCGCCGTGCGGCATGGATGATCGGGTGGTGCGCGAGCGCAGACGACGGTCCGCCTCACGCAGCAGCCAGACGCGTCCTGGTGGTCGCGCGGGTCGGAGGCGTGCCCAGGCGTGGAAGAAGACCTCCGAGACGATCTCGGTGACCTCCTCGTCGTCGCCGACCACACCTTCGACGTGGTGGCGCACTGCCGCCCAGTGCGCATCGAACACGCGGGTGAAGACCTCGTTTCGCAGCGGATTCGGGTCTTCGCTGCGAACGTTCATATCGTCGGGGTCGGCGGTCTTCCCGCCGCCTTCGACGCGTGACCTGGGCGCATCTCAGAAGCCGAGTCTGCCGAGCTGCTTCGGGTCGCGCTGCCACTCCTTGGCGACCTTGACGTGCAGGCCGAGGAACACACGCGTACCCAGCAGATCCTCGATCCCTGCGCGAGCGCGTGCACCCACGTCGCTGAGGCGCTTGCCCTTGTGCCCGATGATGATGGCTTTCTGACTGTCACGCTCCACGACGATCGAGGCATGCACGTCGGTCAGGTCGGTGCCCTCGCGCGGCGCGATGTCGTCGATCACCACGGCGATCGAGTGCGGAAGCTCATCGCGCACGCCCTCGAGGGCGGCTTCGCGGATCATCTCGGCGATGCGGTCTTCCTGCGACTCGTCGGTCGTGATCCACTCCGGGTACAGAGCGGGGCCTTTCGGCATCAGCTGGAGGATCTCGTCGGAGAGCACGTCGAGCTGGTCCCTGGTCAGCGCGGAGAGCGGGATGACAGCCGCCCAGTCGTCGCGCAGCGCATCGACCTCCACCAGCCTGCCGGTGATCTCGTCTCGACCAGCGGCATCCGTCTTCGTCACGATCGCGATCTTCTTGGCGCGCGGGTATCCATCGAGCGAAGCGGCGATGCGGCGGTCGCCGGGACCGACCTTCTCGTTAGCCGGAACGCAGAACCCGATGACGTCGACATCGCCCAGCACCTGCTCCACCAGGTCGTTCAACCGTTCGCCGAGCAGTGTGCGCGGTTTGTGGATGCCCGGGGTGTCGACGATCACGAGTTGACCCTCCGGCCGATTCACGATGCCGCGGATCGCCCGCCTCGTGGTCTGCGGCTTCTCGCTCGTGATCGCGATCTTCTCGCCGACGAGAGCATTCGTCAGGGTGGACTTGCCGACGTTGGGGCGGCCGACGAAGGTCACGAACCCGCTTCGAGTCTCATCAGCCATCGTGTCGATCTCCTTCATCCTGCGAAGCGTCAGGTTCTCCTGTCGCACGTTCCACGAACACCGTCGCGATCCCACGGCCGCGTCCGCGAGAGGCTCCTCCGGTGAGGACCAGGCCATCGACGGTCGCCGTCGCACCGGGTTGCGGCACCTGTCCGAGAGCCTTGCCGAGCAGTCCGCCGATCGAGTCGACGTCCTCGTCCTCGAGCTCGAGACCGAAGAGATCGCCCACGTCCTCCAGCGAGAGACGGGAACTCACTCGATAACGTCCGTGACCCAGGTCGACGAACTCCGCCGATACCTGATCGTACTCGTCGGAGATCTCGCCGACGAGTTCCTCGATCAGGTCCTCGAGCGTCACCAGACCCGAGATCCCGCCGTGCTCGTCGATCACGAGGCACACGTGCACGGCATCGCGCTTCATCTGCTGCAGCAGCGTCTCCGCACGCATCGACTCCGGCACGAAGGTCGCCGGACGGGAGATCGGCCGGATGGATGCCGCTCGCCAGGCGCTGTCATCCCGGTACGCGAACTGCACGAGGTCCTTGAGATAGAGCACCCCGACGACGTCGTCGGCATCGTCGTCGACCACGGGCATCCGCGAGACGCCCCGGTTCAGGAAGAGCGACATCGCCTGGTCGGTCGTCGCTGTCGCATCGACCGTCACCATCTCGGTGCGAGGCACCATCACGGCGCGCACGAACTGGTCGGTGAAGTCGAAGACGGAGTGGATGAGGTCGCGGTCGTCCTCCTCGATGAGATCGTTCGATGCCGCTTCATCCACCATGCTGAGCAACTGGTCTTCGCTTGTGAAGGAGCTGCGCCCGGTTCCCGGGGTCACCTTGTTTCCGAGCAGCACGAGGCCTTGTGCAAGGGGACCGAGGAAGATCCGGAGTCCACGGACGATCGAGGCGGTGCCGCGGATCATGCCCTCTGCATGCTGTCGCCCGAACGACCGCGGGCTCGCGCCGACGAGCACGAACGTGATGGCGGTCATCAGCAGGGCCGCGGCGAGCATCGCCCACCAGTTGTTCTCGATGAGGATCGTGAAAGCGACCGTCACGAGCACCGCCGCCGTCACCTCCGCGAGCACGCGGATGAACGCCACAGCATTGACGTGCGCGTCGAGGTCGGTCGCGATCCGGCCCAGCGCCTTGGCGCGGCGGCCCTCGGTCGCCATGTCCGCGAGCCCTGCGCGCGAGGTCACGCCGTACGCGGCGTCGATCGCAGCCATGAGACCGCCGAACGCCACCAGCAGGACGGCGGCGATGAGGAGGAGGACGGCCGTCATCGGCGACGTTCGGTGGCGGCGAAGCCCTGGATCAGTTCCTTCTGCAGTCCGAACATCTCACGCTCCTCATCGGGCTCCGCGTGATCGAAACCGAGGAGGTGCAGCAGACCATGGGTGGTGAGGAGGATCAGCTCGTCCATCAGCGTATGGTGCGCGGCCTGAGCCTGCGTCTCCGCCACCTGCGGGCACAGCACGATGTCGCCCAGCAGACCGGGAGCCGTCGGACGATCCTCGGTGCCGGGGCGCAGCTCATCCATCGGGAAGCTCAGCACGTCGGTCGGGCCCGGCTCGTCCATCCACTGCACGTGGAGTGCCTCCATGGCGCCCTCGTCGACCAGGACGATCGCCACTTCCGCGTCAGGGCTGACATGCAGCTGCGCGAGGTTGAAGTCCGTCAGGCGCTGCAGCACCGTCTCGTCGACGTCGATGGCCGACTCGTTGTTGATCTCGATCATGAGAGTCCTCGTTTCGGCATGCGGTCACGGGGGCCGGGCCGCTGCGCTCCCCTGCGCTCGGCACGGTTGGCGAATTCGGCGGCCTGTTCACGCTCGAACCGCTGCGCTGTGCGCTTCTCGTCGTACTCGCTGTAGGCGTCGACGATGCGCCCCACCAGGGAATGACGCACGACATCGTCGCTGGTGAGCCGGGAGAAGTGGATGTCGTCGATGCCGTCGAGCACGCGGGTGACCAGACGGAGCCCCGACGAGCCCTGCGGCAGATCGACCTGGGTGATGTCGCCTGTGACGACCATCCTCGTGCCGAAGCCGAGGCGCGTGAGGAACATCTTCATCTGCTCGGGAGTGGTGTTCTGCGCCTCATCGAGGACGACGAACGAGTCGTTCAGCGTGCGACCGCGCATGTAGGCGAGCGGTGCGACCTCGATGGTCCCCGTCGCCATCAGACGAGGGACGATCTCGGGGTCCATCATCTCGTTGAGCGCGTCGTACAGCGGCCGCAGGTAGGGATCGATCTTGTCGGTGAGAGTGCCGGGGAGGAACCCGAGACGCTCTCCGGCCTCGACGGCCGGACGCGTGAGGATGATCCGGGTGACCTCCTTGCGCTGCAGCGCCTGGACGGCCTTCGCCATCGCGAGGTAGGTCTTGCCCGTGCCCGCCGGCCCGATCCCGAACACGATCGTGTTCTCCTCGATCGCGTCGACGTACTCCTTCTGACCGAGCGTCTTCGGGCGGATGACCTTACCGCGCGTGGTGAGGATGGCCTCGCCGAGCACTTCACTCGGACGCGGACCGCCCTCCTGCCGCAGCATCCGCGCGGAGCTCGACACGTCGCTCGGAGCGAGGTCGTGTCCCGCCCTGGTCATGGCGAGCAGCTCCTCGACCAGTGCCTTCGCCTTCGCCACATCGTCCTGCGAGCCGCTCAGGGTGATCTCGTTGCCGCGGACCAGGACCTGGACGTCACGATGCTCCTTCTCGAGCATCCTCAGCAGACGGTCCTGCGGGCCGAGCAGCTGCACCATCGCGACGCCGTCCGCGTACATCTTCTCCACCGACTCCGGAGGCCGAGCGCCCAGGCTCCGCTCCTGCGGTTCGTGATTCTCAGGCACCGACGCTCTTCTCGGTCAAGCCACCGGCCAGCACATGTGCGTGGACGTGGAAAACGGTCTGTCCGGCGTTCGCGCCGGTGTTGAAGACGAGGCGGAAGTCGCCGTCGTCCGTGTGCTCCGCCGCCAGTTGACCGGCGAACGCGATCATCTCGGCGAGCAACGCAGGGTCTCCTGCGGCGAGCTCCGCGACGTCGCGGTACTCCGCGGTCTTGGGCACCACGAGCAGGTGGACGGGTGCCTGCGGAGCGATGTCGCGCAGAGCGAAGAGGCGATCCGTCTCGCCGAGGATCTCGGCGGGGATCTCCCCGTTGAGAATGCGCGTGAAGATCGAGGGTTCCGTCATGCGGTCAAGTCTACCGATGGCGACGACGGTGCAGCCCGGAGCATCGCGACGAGACGATGCCGGTCACCAACGACCGAGCGCCACCGCGAGCACGGCGATGGCAGCAGGTCCTGCGGTCGAGGTCCGCAGCACCGTGTCTCCGAGACGCACTCGCTCCGCACCCGCGGCCACCATCCGGTCGAGCTCTTCCCCTGAGATTCCCCCCTCGGGCCCCACGACCAGCACCAGGTCGCGGCCGTCGGACGTGATCTCCGACAGGCGCGCGGACGCCGTGGGATCGAGGAGCAGCACACGTTGCGAGGTCGCCCGCTCTGCGAGCTCACGCGTCGAGACGGGCGCCGTGACGTCGGGGACCCAGGCACGATGCGCCTGTTTCGCCGCCTCGCGCACGATGGTCGCCCAGCGGTCCCTCCCCTTCACGGCCTTCGGGCCCTCCCATCGCGAGACGCTCCGGCTCGCCTGCCACGGCACGATCTCGTCGACGCCGAGCTCGCACGCGGCCTGGACGGCCAGTTCATCCCTGTCCCCTTTCGCGAGCGCCTGGACCAGGATGATCCGCGGCTCGGGGGCCGGATGCTCCGTGCGCGCGGTGATGCGGACATCGACGCGTGTCGGCGCGACCTCCTCGGCGACGCCCGACAGCCAGATGCCTGCACCGTCGCCGACAGTGACGGCCTCGCCGAAACGCAGCCGCCGCACCACGGCCGCGTGCTTCGCCTCGGCACCGGTGAGCGTCACGACCTCGCCGACGCGAACATCCGTCGACGACTCGACCAGGAAGTGCAGCGCCATGATCAGTGGCTGCGGAAGCGGTCGCGGAGCTTCGAGAAGAGTCCCTGCTGGAACTGCGCGAGCTGCGGATCCGGCGCCTTGGTCTTCTTCGCGAAATCCTCGATGAGCGCCCGCTGCGCCGAGTCGAGCCTCGTGGGTGTGAGCACCTGGACGCCGACGCGCAGATCACCGCGCTGGGTGCCGCGCAGCGGCGTGATCCCTCGGCCCTTGATCGTGAGCACGTCGCCCGACTGCACGCCGGCGCGGATCTCCAGCTCGACCTCGCCGTCCAAGCCCTGGATGGTCGTCTCGGTCCCGGAGGATGGCGTCCGTCATCGCCACCTCGAGGGTCGCGAGCAGATCGTCGCCCTCACGGCTGAACGCCGGGTGCGCGTTCACGGTCACCTCGACGTACAGATCGCCGTTCGGACCGCCCGCCTTGCCGACCTCTCCGGAGCCGGGCAGCTGGAGCCGGAGACCGGTCTCGACGCCGGCGGGGATGTCGAGCGACACCGTCCGGCGCGAGCGCACACGTCCCTGGCCGCCACACGTGCCGCAGGGGTAAGGGATCGTGGTGCCGTAGCCCTCGCAGGTACCGCACGGCTGAGAGGTGACGACGTTGCCGAGCAGGCTGCGCACCTGGCGCTGCACATGACCGGAGCCGCCGCAGATGTCGCACGTGACCGGGGACGTCCCCTCCTGACAGCACGATCCCTGGCAGGTCTCGCACAGCACCGCGGTGTCGACCTCGATGTCGCGGTGCGCGCCGAACACGACATCGCCGAGTTCGAGCGTCACACGGACGAGGGCATCCTGGCCACGCTCCCGACGAGACCGCGGGCGTGCCCCGCGCCCTCCGCCCTGCGCAGCCCCGAAGAACGTCTCGAAGATGTCTCCGAAGCCGCCGAAGCCGCCGAAGTTGCCCGCGGCGCCGTCACCGCCGCCCATGTCGTAGCGGCGACGCGAGTCGTCGTCGCTGAGAACGTCGTACGCATGCGTCACGAGCTTGAATCGCTCGGCCGCATCCTCTCCCGGGTTCACATCCGGATGCAGCTGTCGCGCGAGGCGACGGTATGCCTTCTTGATCTCGTCGGTGGAAGCGTCTCGGGACACCCCGAGAACCTCATAGTGGTCCGCCACGATCGCCTTTCTGCGTGTGTCTTCCGGTCGCGACCGCGTCAGCGGCCGGCCTCGTCTTCATCGAGCATCCGCGACAGATAGCGGGCGACTGCCCGCGCCGCCGCGAGATTGCTCGGATAGTCCATGCGCGTCGGCCCCATCACGCCGACGCGCGCCGTGCCGCTGGGGCGGCGTAGTTGCTGGCGACGATCGATGCCTCGCCGAGCCCGAACGGCGCGTTCTCGGTTCCGATGCTCGCCGCGAGGCCGTGCTCGTCGGTCACCATCTCGCTCATCAGCCGCAGCAGTGTCACCTGCTCCTCGATCGCTTCGAGGAGGGGATGGATGCTGCCGCGGAAGTCCTGCTCGCGACGCGCCAACGTGGCAGCTCCCGCCATCACCAGGCGCTCCTGCCGGAACCCGCCGAGTTCGTCGAGCACGACACCGGCGATCGCGTGCAGCACCGGATCCTTCGGCGGTTCAGCCGCCGCCAGCAGGGTCTGGAGTCGGTCGGAGGCGTCTGCGATCGCCTGACCCGTGATCAGGGCCGAGACGCGAGCACGCAGCAGCGCCATCGCCGTCTCGTCGATCGCCTCAGGGAGAGGCGCGATCCTCTGCGACACTCCCCCGGCATCCGTGACCAGCACGATCAGGAGCCGGTTCGGCGCCAGCGCGACCAGTTCGATGTGCGTGACATGGGCGCGAGCGAAAGACGGGTACTGAGCGAGCGCGACCTGCCCGGTGAGCTGCGTCAGCACCCGTACCGTGCGCACCATCAGGTCGTCGAGGTCGGAAGGTTCGCCCAGGAACGACTCGATCGCCGATCGCTGTGCCGACGAGAGCGGCCGCAACTGGGCCAGGTGGTTCACGAAGACGCGGTAGCCCTTGTCGGTGGGCACACGACCAGACGAGGTGTGAGGCGCCGTGATGAGCTCTTCGTCTTCGAGCAGCGCCATGTCGTTGCGGATCGTCGCCGCCGACACGCCGAACGAATGCCGATCGACGATGGAACGGCTGCCGACCGGTTCGTGGGTCTCGACGTAGTCCTGCACGATCGCGCGGAGAACCTGGAGTCCTCGCTCTGTGACCATCGCCTTCCCTTCCGCTGGCACTCGGACGTTCAGAGTGCCAATCCTACCCCGAGCAGCTCGTGATTCTCCGTACGGCGGGGCCGCAACCCTAGGATGACGCTCATGACCACCTCACCCCGGGCCACCCTGTCGAGCGGCGTGGTCCGCGGCACCGAGAGCGAGGGCGTCGCCCGTTACCTCGGCGTCCCCTATGCGGCTGCCCCTTTCGGCGAGAACCGGTTCCCGAGCCCCGCAGCCGACGACCGCGTGGCACGGCGTGCGGGAGGCGACCCGGTTCGGCCCGACGCCACCCCAGCACCCCTACGCCGGCGAGATCGGCGAACTCCTGGGGTCCGTGCGCATCGACGGTGACGACATCCTCACGGCGAACGTGTGGGCTCCGACCGAGGCATCCGGCGCGCCGGTGCTGCTGTGGATCCACGGCGGTGCGCTCGAACGCGGCACGGCGGCCCTGCCGCTCTACGACGGAACCGTCTTCGCGAACGCGGGCGTCGTGTTCGTGTCGATCAACTACCGCTTGGGCTCCGAGGGTTTCTCGGTGCTCGACGGCGCACCTCGAAACCTCGGGCTGCGCGATGCGGCCGCTGCGCTGGAGTGGGTGCATCGCGAGATCGCGGCCTTCGGCGGAGACCCCGCGCGCATCACCGCGATGGGCGAGTCGGCCGGCGGTGCCGTCGTCGCCGGGCTTCTCGCACGTGACGACTCCCGCGCGCTGATCTCCCGCGCCATCATCGAATCCGGGCCGCTCACGGCCCAGACTCCGAAGAAGGCGGGGCGCGTGACGGCGCAGTTGGCGAAGCGACTCGGCGTCACCGCGGATCGGGATTCCTTCGCCGCGCTCTCCCCGGACAGCTGCTGGACGCGCGCGCGGCCCAGTCCGCCGGTTCGTCACCGCTCGGCGGGGCTCCCGGGTTCCAGTTCGCGATCGATCCCGACAGCCTGCCGCGGTCTCCGCACGAGGTTCTCGGCGAGATCGACACCCCGCTGCTGATCGGCAGCAACACCGACGAGTACCGGCTCTGGTTCCCGCCGGAGGCGCTCGCCGGCATCGGCGAGCTCAAGCTTCAGGCCGCCCGGCTGCTCTCCCGGATCCCCGTCGCGCCGTATCCGAGTACCGCTCGGCTTTCCCCGTGCCGGCACGGGTGAGGTGTTCGGGCAGCTCGTCACCGACATGATGCTGCGTGCGCCGCTGAGCCGTGTCGCGGCTGCCCGTCCCGCGACGACGCACGTCTACGAGTTCGCGTGGCCGAGCCCGGTGCGAGACCTTCGCGCGGCCCACGCGCTCGAACTCGGGTTCGTGTTCGATCGTCTCGACGACGAGGAGGCCAGGCGCCTGGCCGGACCGGATGCCCCGCGTGACCTCGCGACCGAGATGAACGCTGCCTGGGTCGGCTTCGTGACCGACGGCGAACCCGGCTGGCCGCCGTACGGTCCCGGCCGGCAGACGCGCCTGTTCGACACGGTCAGCTCGACGGTTCCGCAGCGCCGCACCACCGGGATGGACCTGCTCCCCGGGTGACGCCGGCCGATCAGTCCGTGAGCTCGCGCACCACGGCATCCGCGAGCAGGCGACCGCGCAACGTCAGCTGGACGCGCCCGTGCAGGGCAGCCACCGGATCGATCAGTCCATCGGCTATCAGACCGGCGACACGGCTCCGGTTCGCCGCAGGCACCTCGTCGACCGCGATGCCCTCGCGGATGCGGCTCAGCAGCAGGATGCGCTCCAATGTGCGCGACTCGGCATCGGGGCGCTCGGTTCCGGCTGCCGGCGACTCGGAGGCCGCGAGACGTTGCGCGTATGCGGCGGGGTGCTTGACGTTCCACCATCGCAGCCCCGCCATGTGGCTGTGGGCACCAGGACCGAAGCCCCACCAGTCGCTGCCGCGCCAATAGGCGAGGTTGTGCCGGGAACGTCGGTCCGGCGTGCGGGCCCAGTTGCTGACCTCGTACCAGTCGAAGCCGCCGTCCGCGAGGCGCGCATCGGCGAGCTCGTACATGTCCGCCTGAAGATCGTCGTCGGGCGTCGGCACTTCGCCGCGACGGATCTGGCGCGCGAGCTTCGTGCCGTCCTCGATGATGAGCGCGTAGGCGGAGATGTGGTCGGGCTCGAGCGCGAGCGCCGCATCGAGCGAGGACTCCCAATCGGCGAGGGACTCCCCGGGCGCGCCGTAGATCAGATCGACGCTCACGGCGAGGCCCGCATCCTTCGCGGCGGCGACGGCCGTGCGGACGTTCTCCGGCCGGTGGGTGCGGTCGAGGGCGGCGAGGACATGCGGCACCGCCGACTGCATGCCGACCGACATCCGCGTGACTCCGGCCTCAGCCAGGGTGCGCGCGACCGCAGGCGTCACGGTGTCGGGATTCGCCTCGACGGTCACCTCGGCACCCTCAGCCAGCCCGAAGGCCGAGGAGGCCGCATCGAGCATGCGGGCGAGGTCTCCGGCGGGGAGGAGGGTGGGCGTGCCTCCGCCGAAGAAGACCGTGTCCATCGGGCGCAGCGCCCCGGCACCGTCGAGCACGCGTCGAGCGAGGTGGATCTCGGCGATCAGCGTCGATGCGTAGTCCTCCTGCTTCGCCCCGCGCAGCTCGGTCGACGTATAGGTGTTGAAGTCGCAGTACCCGCAGCGCACCGTGCAGAAAGGAATATGAAGGTACGCCGAGAACGGCGCACTCGTGTCGATCGGAAGATCGACGGGCAGTCGCCCGTCCGTCGGTGCCGGGTCTCCGAGAGGGAGGGGGCCCGCCATCACAGCGGGGTCGCGTAGAGCGGGGAGATCGCGCGGAGGTAGCGCGCGAAGAGCTCGCGACGGCGGCGCTTCACGAGTGCGGGCACCGTGCGGTACAGCAGTGCGTTGGGGGCGTCGAAGGCGCGGACGGTGAACCAGACCTCGTCGTTGTCCTCCCGCCAGTCGACGTCGAAGGACTCCTCGCCGCGAACCACGGAACCGCCGACCGTGCCGAGCACGAAGCCGATGCGCCGCGTCTCCTCGGTGACCGAGATCACACGGAGCTCGGCATCGGCGCGCATGCCTGCGACCCGGCCGCGCAGGTGCAGCGTCATCCCCGCACCGACGAACGGCATGCCCTCCGCGTCGTACCGGGGCTCCACATCGCGCTTGCTCGGCGCGATGGGGTTCCCCGCCGCATCGAAGCTCACTCCCGCGTAGGCGGGGCCCGGCGCCGGACGCACGTCTTCGACCGAGAGCCCGGCGGCGCGTTGAGCCGTCCAGGAGAGAAGCGCCTCGCCGGCGGTCTGGAACCTCTCGCTGCCGCTGCCGATGCGCCAGGATTCCTCCGCAGGGACGCTCCGCTCCGGCGGGTACTGCATCAGATCGGGCGCATGGGTCGCACCCACGGCCGCATAGTCCACCGTGTCGTCTCGGAAAGTCCCGCGCCGCATGAGTTCCAGCCTACTTCGCGTCACCTGAGCGAACACCCCCACGCGCCGCACGACGACACATCGCTTGATCCGATCCGCCGTGCTACTTCTTTTCCTTGCCCTCGACGTCGCCCGACAGCGCAGCGATGAACGCCTCCTGGGGGACCTCGACGCGTCCGACCATCTTCATGCGCTTCTTGCCCTCCTTCTGCTTCTCGAGGAGCTTGCGCTTGCGGGTGATGTCACCGCCGTAGCACTTGGCGAGCACATCCTTGCGGATGGCGCGGATCGTCTCGCGAGCGATGATGCGCGCGCCGATGGCCGCCTGGATCGGCACCTCGAACTGTTGACGAGGGATGAGCTTGCGCAGCCGCTCGGCCATCATCGTGCCGTAGGCGTAGGCCTTGTCTCGGTGGACGATGGAACTGAACGCGTCGACCTTCTCGCCCTGCAGGAGGATGTCGACCTTCACGAGGTCGGCCTCCTGCTGGCCCGAGGGTTCGTAATCGAGCGAGGCATACCCCTGCGTCTTGGACTTCAGCTGATCGAAGAAGTCGAACACGATCTCGCCGAGCGGCATGTTGTAGCGCAGCTCGACACGCTCCTCGGAGAAGTACTCCATGCCCAGCAGCGTGCCGCGTCTGGTCTGGCACAGTTCCATGACGGTGCCGACGTAGTCCTTGGGCAGCAGGATCGCGGCCTTCACCATCGGCTCCGAGACCGAGCCGATGCGTCCGTCCGGATACTCGCTCGGGTTCGTGACCGTCACGGTCTCGCCGGTGTCGCTGGTGAGCACTTCGTAGATCACGCTCGGCGCGGTCGTGATGAGGTCGAGGCCGAACTCCCTCGAGAGACGCTCGGTGATGATCTCCAGGTGCAGCAGGCCGAGGAAGCCGCAGCGGAATCCGAAGCCGAGGGCCACGGAGGTCTCCGGCTCGTACTGCAGCGAGGCGTCGGAGAGCTTGAGCTTGTCGAGCGCCTCGCGAAGCTCCGCGTAGTCGCTGCCGTCGATCGGGTAGATACCGGAGAAGACCATGGGCTTCGGGTCGGTGTAGCCGGGAAGCGCATCGGATGCGGGCTTCCTCGCCGTCGTGATCGTGTCGCCGACCTTCGACAGGCGCACGTCCTTCACACCGGTGATGAGGTAGCCGACCTCACCGACTCCGAGTCCCTTGGTGGGCGTCGGCTCGGGGCTGGACACCCCCACCTCGAGAGCGTCGTGGTTCGCGCCGGTCGACATCATCTGGATGCGCTCGCGAGGCGAGAGGCTCCCGTCCACCATGCGCACGTATGTCACGACGCCGCGGTACGCGTCGTAGACGGAGTCGAAGATCATCGCCCGTGCCGGGGCGTCCGCGTCGCCGACCGGCGCGGGGATCTCCTGCACGAGGCGGTCGAGCAGATCCTCGACGCCGACGCCCGTCTTGCCGGAGACCCGCAGCACGTCCTCGGGCTTGCCGCCGATGAGCGACGCCAGTTCCTTCGCGTACTTCTCGGGGTCCGCGGCGGGAAGGTCGATCTTGTTGAGGACCGGGATGATGTGGAGATCGTTCTCCAGCGCCAGGTAGAGGTTCGCCAGCGTCTGGGCTTCGATGCCCTGCGCCGCGTCCACGAGCAGGATCGCGCCCTCGCACGCCGCCAGCGAGCGCGAGACCTCGTAGGTGAAGTCGACGTGCCCCGGGGTGTCGATCATGTTGAGCGCGAAGGTCTGTCCGTCGAGCTCCCACGGCATGCGCACGGCTTGGCTCTTGATCGTGATGCCGCGCTCGCGTTCGATGTCCATGCGGTCGAGGTACTGCGCGCGCATGTCACGGTCGGAGACCACGCCCGTGATCTGCAGCATCCGGTCGGCGAGGGTCGACTTGCCGTGATCGATGTGGGCGATGATGCAGAAGTTGCGGATCTGCGCAGCCGGCGTCGAGGCAGGCTGAAGGGGTGTGAGAGCGCGTGGGGACATGTCCACTCGATTGTACGGTCAGGCGGCGCTAATCCCCGATTCCGGCATTCCGGTGATAGTCTCCCGAAGTTGCCCGGGAAAAATCCGTGACACCGGATCCCGTAAGCGATAAGACTCCGTCACAGACCCCGTGACGGCCGTCGCGTCGCGGGAGACGGTGGAGAAAGAAGCTGTTCCCACCCGACTCAGCGTTGCGTCGGCAGATCCCGAGCGCGTCTGTAGAAGAGAAAGACTGCCCCTTGATCAAGTACCTCTTGCGCCGAGCACTCGGCTGGCTGCTGATGATCGTGGTCGCGACGAACCTCACGTACTTCCTGGCGTGGGGATTCCTCGATCCGCGCAGCAACTACGTGGGACGACGCCCGCCGCTCACCGAAGAGCAGATCGTCAACGTCCTCGAACCCCGCAACCTGAGCGACACCGTCCCGCTGATCGAGCGGTGGTGGAACTGGCTCACCGCGATCCTGCTGCGCTGGGACTGGGGCGTGAGTCCGACCGGCGGCTCCGTCAACGAGCAGGTCGCGTACCGCATGTGGGTCAGCGCGGAACTGGTGCTCGGAGCGACGATCCTCACCACGATCCTCGGCATCGCGCTCGGCGTGTACACCGCGTCACGCCAGTACAAGCTCGCGGACCGGATCGGCCAGGCCACGAGCATCATCACCATGAACATCCCGATCGTCGTCGCGGCTTTCGGAATCGTCCTGATGGCGATCGCGCTGAACGACGCGACGGGCGTGCGCATCTTCTACGTGACCGGAAACGCGAGCCGCGGAGTCGAGGGATTCTTCCCCGTGCTCATAGACGTGCTGCAACATCTGACGCTGCCGACGATAGCCCTGGTGCTCATCGGCTACGCGGGCATCCACTTCCTGCAGAGGTCGCTCCTGCTGGACAACATCAGCGCCGACTACGTGCGGACCGCCCGCGCGAAGGGGCTGACCAAGCAGCAGGCGATCCGCAAGCACGCACTGCGGACCTCGCTGATCCCGGTCGCCACGCAGGTGGCGTTCACGATCCCCGCCGTGTTCACCGGCGCCGTCCTCACCGAGACGATCTTCGCGTGGAACGGCATGGGCAAGTACTTCATCGACGCCATCACGAAGAACGACATCCATGGCACCGTCGCCATCGCGGCCTTCGGGGCAGTGCTCACGGCGATCGGCGCCATCCTGGCCGACATCGCCGTCGTGGTTCTCGATCCTCGAGTGAGAGTGAGCTGACATGACCTCCGAAATGATCGACCCCACCGTCGAGGCCTCCGAGGTCGCTCCCGGTCCTGAGACGACGCGCGTCGCCACCCGCCGTCTGTCGAAGTGGACGCTGTACTCGCGCCGCTACGCCCGCAACAAGGGCGCGGTCGCCGGTCTCATCATCTTCGTGGTGCTCGTGCTGTTCGCGATCTTCGGACCGCTCATCGCGCGCTACGACCACATCGAGCTCGACTTCCTGCACCTGAGCAGCCCCCCGAGCGCCGAGCACTGGTTCGGCACCAACAACGCCGGCAACGACCTGTTCGCTCAGGTCGCCGTCGGGCTGCAGCGGTCCCTGATGATCGCCGTCACCGTCTCCGTGGGCGTGACGATCGTGTCGGCACTGGTCGGAACGGCGGCCGCGTACTTCGGCGGCTGGACCGAGCGGGTCACGTTGCTGGTCATCCACTTCATGATGGTCATCCCGAGCTTCCTCATCCTGGCGATGATCTCGAACAAGTCCGGTGGCGACTGGCGGGTGATCGCGTTCATCATGATCTTCGTGATCGGCTGGTACTTCCCGGCCCGCGTCATCTGGACGATGGCGCTGTCGCTCCGCGAGCGCGAGTACGTCAGCGCCGCGCGGTACATGGGAGTCCGCGGCATGCGGATCGTCGTGCGCCACCTGCTGCCCAACATCGGCTCCCTGCTCGTGATCAACTTCACCCTCGGCGTCGTGAACGCCGTCGTGGCCGAGACCGGACTCTCGTTCCTCGGGTTCGGCGTGAAGATCCCCGATGTGTCGCTCGGTGCGCTGATCGGCGCCGGATCGAGCTCGCTCATCACCTCGCCGTGGCTGTTCTACTTCCCCGCCGCGGCTCTGACCCTGCTGACCGTCTCCATGGCGTTGATCGCCGATGGTCTGCGCGACGCCCTCGATCCCACCTCTGCGGCTGGAGGCCGAGCATGAGCAACGTACTCTCCGTCCGCGATCTCACCGTCAGCTTCGCGTCCGAGGCCGGCCGCGTCGATGCCGTGCGAGGCGTGTCGTTCGACCTGGAGGCGGGCAAGACTCTGGGCATCGTCGGCGAGTCCGGATCCGGCAAGTCGGTCACCTCGCTCGCGATCATGGGCCTGCTCGACGAGAACGCCAAGGTCACCGGCTCGATCATGTACGACGGCCAGGAGCTGCTCGGCATGACCGACAAGCAGCTCTCCGTGATCCGCGGCAACGGCATGTCGATGGTGTTCCAGGACCCGCTGACGTCGCTGACCCCGGTGTTCACGATCGGCGACCAGCTCATCGAAGCCCTCACCGTCCACCGCAGCCTCTCGAAGAAGGATGCGTGGAACCGCTCGATCGAACTTCTCACGCTCGTCGGGATCAGCGAGCCCGAACGCCGCATGAAGTCGTTCCCACATGAGTTCTCGGGAGGAATGCGTCAGCGCGTCGTCATCGCGATCGCGATGGCGAACAACCCCAAGCTGATCATCTGCGACGAGCCGACCACAGCCCTGGACGTCACGATCCAGGCCCAGATCCTCGACCTCATCGAGAAGGCGCAGCAGGAGACCGGCGCCGCCGTGATCATGATCACCCACGACATGGGCATCGTCGCCCGCACCGCGGACGACGTCATGGTCATGTACGCAGGAAAGCCCGTCGAGCAGGCGCCGGTGCACGAACTGTTCCACAAGACCCGGATGCCGTACTCGATCGGCCTCCTCGGGGCCATCCCCCGCGTCGACAAGGCGGAGAAGGAACCGCTCACCCCGATCAAGGGAAACCCTCCCCTGCTCATCAACCTCCCCGACGCCTGCCCCTTCGCCGACCGCTGCCCCATCGTCATGGACGCATGCCGCACGCGAGAGCCCGAGCTGCTGCCCGTGGCCACAGGCTCCGGCGATGCGCACCGCGCCGCCTGCATCCGGTCGCACGAGATCGAGGACGGGGGACTCCTCGGCGGCCTTCCCGTGTACCCGGTCCGCGAGATCCCGGAGAGCGACCTGGCCAAAGTTCCTCGCGAACAGCGTCCGATCACGCTCGAGGTCAAGAACCTCACCAAGACGTTCCCGCTGCTCAAGGGTGCCTTCCTCAAGCGCAAGGTCGGCGAGGTGCACGCGATCAAGGGCGTCAGCTTCGACGTGCGCGAGGGCGAGACGATGGCCATCGTCGGCGAGTCCGGCAGCGGCAAGACGACCACGCTCCTGCAGATCATGGACATGGTCAAGCAGACCGACGGCGACATCGTGATCGCCGGCACGAGCGTCAACGACATCCACAGCCACAAGGTCGAGCGGAAACTGCGACGCGACATCCAGATCGTGTTCCAGGACCCCATGGGAGCCCTCGACCCGCGCATGACCGTGGCGGACATCATCTCGGAGCCGCTCTTCGCGATCGGCACCCCGAAGGAGGAGGCTCATCGACGCGTCGACGAGCTGATGGACCTCGTCGGGCTGAACCCGGCGCACAGCGACCGCTTCCCGCAGGCGTTCTCCGGTGGTCAGCGGCAGCGCATCGGCATCGCACGCGCGCTCTCGACCAACCCCAAGATCGTCGTGCTCGACGAGCCGGTCTCGGCCCTGGACGTCTCCATCCAGGCCGGCGTGATCAACCTGTTGGACGAGCTCAAGGCCAAGCTGGGCCTGTCGTACCTGTTCGTCGCCCACGACCTCTCGGTCGTCCGCCACATCGCGGACCGCGTGGCCGTGATGTACCTCGGCGACTTCGTCGAGCACGGCGATGTGGACGACGTGTTCGAGAACCCGCAGCACCCCTACACGCAGGCTCTGCTCTCGGCGATCCCGGTCCCGGACCCCGACATCGAGCGCACCCGTCGACGGGTCGTGTTCGACGCCGAGACCATGAGCACCCGTCCCGTGAGTGTGTGAGGGCGGACCTGAAACCGGATGCCACCTGATGTGGGTCACCGTCCGATAACGGTTAGGCGGTATTCACTTTCGACCGCTGTGATACGTCCAGGGCCGAACTATTCTTCCCCTTATGAAACGCCGAAAGGCGAAAGGAGCACCATGAAGAACAAGAAGTTGTTGGGGGCGATCGCGATCAGCGGCGCCCTCGCACTCGCCCTCGCGGGTTGCGCGAGCGGTTCCGGGAACAACGGAGGCGGGGACGACGGCGGCGAGAAGGTCGAGACCAAGGCGGCCGACTACAACCCGCAGCCGCGCGAGAACCTGAAGGAGGGCGGCGAGGTCAACTTCGAGATCAACGAGGTTCCGGAGCAGCTGAACGCCTTCAACAGCGACGCGAGCGCCGACACCGCACGTCTGTGGTACTACTACATGCCGCAGCTGCTTCTGGTCACGCCCGAGGGCGAGGTGCAGAAGAACGACGCCTACCTCGACGAGTACGAGATCGGTGAGGCGGACGGCAACACGACCGTCACCTTCACGTTCACGGACGAGGCGCACTTCAACGACGGCACGGACATGGACTGGACCGCCATCGACGCCACCTGGAAGGCGAACCGCTCCTACGACGAGGGCTTCAACCCGAACGCGACCGACGGTTACAAGCAGATCACCTCGGTCGAGCAGGGCGACAGCGCCAAGACGGCCGTCGTCACCTTCGACGGCGTCTACGCCTGGCCCTCCATGGCGTTCCTGACCGGCGGAGTGCTGAACCCGAAGCACGCCGACGTCGAGACGTTCAACAACGCGTACATCGGCAACCTCAACGCCGAGTGGGGCGCTGGACCGTACACGGTTGACGAGTTCGACGCGAACGCGGGCTTCGTGTCCTTCAAGCCGAACCCCGAGTGGTGGGGCAACGCTCCCCTGCTCGACAAGGTCACCTTCACGGCTCTCGAGGACGACGCCGCGATCAACGCCTTCAAGAACGGTGAGATCGACCAGGTCGAGGCCGGCAGCGAAGAGCGTCTGAAGCAGGTCGAGGACGTCGACGGCGCTGTCGTCCGTCGCGCTCAGCAGACCGCCAAGACGGTTCTCATGGTCGACGGCGACAAGCCGCAGTTCGAGGACGTGAACGTGCGCAAGGCGTTCTTCATGGGCGTCAACATCGACCAGCAGAAGCAGATCGCGTGGAACGGCCTCGGATACGAGGAGGAGCCGGCAGGCTCGCTGAACATGTACTCGTTCCAGGACGGCTGGAAAGACGCGTTCGGCGAGGCCGGACTGAAGTACGACGTCGAAGCTGCCAAGAAGCTGCTTGACGACGCCGGCTGGGTGGAAGGCGATGACGGCATCCGTGAGAAGGACGGCGTCAAGTTCTCGGTCGTCTACCCGATCTTCAGCAACAGCCCCGTCCAGGAGGCGCTCGCGAAGTCGCTGCAGGCTCAGCAGAAGGAGCTCGGCATCGACCTCCAGGTCGAGGTTCGTGCATCCGCTGACTTCTCGGACGACTTCACGTCCAAGAACTGGGACATCTTCGGTCTCCGCTTCACCGACTCCGACCCGTTCGGACCGGCGTGGATGTGCCAGATCTACTGCTCCGACAGTGGCCTGAACCTCTCTGCGACCGGCACGGCCGACATCGACAAGCAGATCGCTGACGAGGTCGAGTCGCAGAAGGACTCGGAGAGCTGGACCAAGGCCGCCATGGACCTCGAGCCGAAGATCATCGAGGAGACCTGGGGCGTCATCCCGCTCTACAACGGTCCGTCGATCTACGTGGTCCAGGAGGGCCTGGCGAACCTCACGCCGGAGCCTTACGTGGGCCTGGACCTCTTCGGAGTCACTCCGGTCGAGAACCTCGGCTGGGAGAAGTAACACCCTCTGACACGAATCGTGTCGAAGCGGGGCCGGTGGTGATCCACCGGCCCCGCTTTCCTTATGCTGAACGCGTGAGCGCCCAGATCGTCCTCGTCCACGGCATCCGCACGTCCGCGACCATGTGGCGTGCGCAGCGCGCCTACCTCGATGCGCGCGGGTACGCCGTCACGGCCGTCGACCTGCCGGGCCACGGCACCCGGATGGAAGAGGACTTCACTCTCCACGAAGCCCTCCACACGATCGATGCGGCTGTGCGCGCGGCCGCAGCCAACGGGCCCGTCGTGCTCGTCGGGCACTCCATGGGCGGTCTGCTCTGCCTTGCATACACGGGCGGGGCGCAGCGCCCGCCGGTCGCGGGACTGGTCGCGGCCGCGTGCACCTCTCTCCCCACGGTGCCGGGCTCCGGGCCTACCGTCTGTTCGCCAGGGCCGTCGACGCGCTTCCCGACCGCGGGATGTGGCTCACCGCACGGATGCTCGAAGCCACTATCCCCCTCGAGACGCGGTCCGACTTCGCTGCGGGCGGCTATGCACTCGACACACAGGACGCCGCGCTCCGCAGCCTCGCCGCACTCGACATCGCCGCGGCCCTCCCCGGATCACGGTCCCGCTCTGGTTCGTGAACGGTCAGTACGATCAGCTGCGGCTCAACGAGTCCCTGTTCCGCCGACTCGCGCCGCACGCCGAACTGATCATCGTGCCCCGCACGACCCATCTGGTCACGGCCATGCGGCCGAGGATATTCAACGCCGTGCTGCAGCTCGCGATCGCGACAGTCGAACAGGCACCCGCGGGCTCATGAGCGCGCGGGCTGCCGTGCGCACGCGGTGAGCACTCCTCCGACGATCGAGAGGACAGCCGCGGCGACGAAGACCAGCCAGAACCCGCCGACCAACGCGACCAGCCCGGCTCCGAGCACCGGGCCGATCAACTGCCCGAGAGCCGCAGTGACGTTGACGATCCCGAGATCGCGTGCATGGTCCTGCTCGTCGGGCAGCAGATCAGCGGCGAATGCCAGCCCGACCGTCGAGAACGCGCCGTAGCCGAGGCCCATCAGCGCCGCGGCGACCAGCGTCATCTCGAACGTCGGGACGAGCGCGATGGCCACGCCGGACGCCGCCTGCACGACGGTGGCCGCGACGGCGAGCGTTCGCCGGTTCCCTGTGCGATCCGAGACCATCCCGGTCACCACCGACGCGATCACCACGAACACGGTGTAGACGACGATCAGCAGCAGGAGATTGTCCTGCGCGGTGGCACTCGGCTGGCCGAGGCCGTGCAGCAGGAAGAACAGGAACAGGGCGGTCCCCAACGCGTTACCGATGTTCGTCACCAGACGGCCGGAGAGCATCCAGGCGAAATCGCGATCACGCAACGAGGCGAGCGGACGACGTCCGAGCGGCTTCGGGCGCAGCGCCTCGGTGGTCGGCGGGTCCGGCAGGAGCAGCGCTGCCGCGGATCCGACGACGGCGATGACGGCCGCGAGCAGCAGGTATCCTCGCTGATGCCGAGGCCGAGCAGAACGACGAGACCGACACCGAGCACGATCCCCACCGCTTGACTCGAACCGACGGCGGCAGAAGCGGCGCCCCGTTGCGACGAAGGGAGCTGATCGGCGATGAGTGCCGTGAACGCCGCGGACGAGACCGCGACGCCCACCGACACCCCCACCCATCCCGCGCCCACGGCCCACGGCCCCTCGGCGATACCCGTGAGGACGAGGCAGACGGCCGTGAGACCGACGCCACCCAGAGCCCAGGGACGACGGCGATGACGCCCGGCAGCCCCGCGATCGGAGAGTGCGCCGGCGGCCGGACCCGCGATGATGCCGGCGAGACCGCCGATGCCGAGCACGAGACCGGACGAGACCACCCCGCGGATCCAGTCGTCTTCCGGCGTGTCCAGCTGCAGCGGCAGGAGCAGCTGGACCGGCGTGAGCTGCACGGTCCAGATCGCCAGCCATGCCAGCGTGAACAGCGACATCCAGCGGGCTCCCGCCCGCACGGTGCGCGTCCCCGTGACCCCGCTCATCCGGCCACCTCCGCCGCGGATGCCGCCGAACGCGAACGCGCGATGAGATCGCGGTACCACTCGTATGACGCCTTGGGTGTGCGCTCGCCGGTCGCGAAGTCCACGTGGACGAGCCCGAAGCGCTGGGTGTAGCCGTCCGCCCACTCCCAGTTGTCCAGCAGGGACCACACCGTGTACTCCTCTACCGGAACCCCGGCCCGGATTGCCTCGCCCACGGCCTCGATATGCCCGGACAGGCACTCGATCCTGTCGGCGTCGTCGATGCGCGCCGCACGATCCGGCTCGGGGAACGACGCACCGTTCTCTCCGATGATGACCGGAGGATGGTCGGGATGCCGTGTGTGCAGGTCCACGAGGAGATCCCGCAGGGCCGAAGGCATGATCGGCCATTCCGGGCCGAATCCGGTGACGGGCGCGCCCGGAGTCGGCACGATGTCGAACGGGACGGGGCTCTGCGTCTCCGCCGCGGTGACCGTGGTCGGGTTGTAGAAGTTGATGCCGTAGAAATCGATCGAGTGGCCGATCTCCGCAAGATCTCCCTCACGCACCGGCATCGGCGGCAGACCGAGCTCTTCGAGGTCCGGATACCCTCCTTCCAGCAGGGGCTCACTGAAGAGACGGTTGTGGATCAGGTCGTAGGCCGCCGCCGCTCGCCGGTCTTCGGCCGTGTCGCGCAGGGGCAGGACCCAGGTGTGGTTGTTGACGAGTCCGACGGCTCTGGCTCCGCGGCCACGCAGCACGGTGGCAGCTCGAGCGTGCGCCAGAAGCTGGTGATGCGCCGTCGGCAGCGCGCCGAAGAGCAGCTGTCTCCCCGGCGCGAGCGCACCGACCGCGTAACCCTGGAGAGTCGTCATCGCGGGCTCGTTCAGCGTGTACCAGTGTTCGACTCTGTCCCCGAGCGCATCGGCCACGATCTCGGCATACTCGGCGAAGCGATCGGCCGTGTCCCGGTCGAGCCAGCCGCCCTCGGCCTCGACAGCGCTCGGCATCTCCCAGTGGAAGAGGGTGGGGAACGGGACCACGTCGGACTCGAGCAGAAGATCGACGAGGCGGGAGTAGTGGTCGAGCGCCGCGGTGTCACCTGCTCCTCTGCCGTCCGGTTGCACGCGTGCCCACGGGATCGAGAATCGATAGCGGTCGAGTCCCAATCCCGCGGCGAGGGCGACATCGCTCTCCGGATCCCGGTAGCTGTCGCAGGCGGGCTCGGCGGTCGACCCGTCGATGATCGCACCCGGCACCTCGAGGAAGTCGTCCCAGATCGAACGCCCTCTCGCCCCGGTCGGGCGAGAGCCCTCGATCTGGAAGGCGGAGGTCGCCGCGGACCAGCGGAATCGGCCAGGCAGGGACGGGCGGGGGGATTCGCGGATCATCTGGCTTCCTTGACATCGACGTCGGGATAGTCATGATTCTGCACCCAGTGCCAGCAGGTGCGCGACCGAGTTTCGCGCATCTCCGGTCGTTTCGCGTCGGCGGCCCGTCTGCTGGTAGACTCGACTCTTGGCTTGCGTGTGGGTTCTTCCCTCACGACCGCTGTGCAGCAGCCCTCTTCTGCTGCCGGCATTCCGAACAATCCTGTACAGAAAGCGTCCACACGTGGCAAACATCAAGTCGCAGATCAAGCGCAACAAGACCAACGAGAAGGCTCGCGAGCGCAACAAGGCGGTCAAGAGCGAGCTCAAGACCGTCATCCGCACGACCCGCACGGCTGTCACCGCCGGCGACAAGTCGGCAGCCGAGGCAGGTCTGAAGAAGGCCTCCGTCAAGCTCGACAAGGCCGTCAGCAAGGGTGTCCTGCACAAGAACCAGGCGTCGAACCGCAAGTCGGCCCTCGCCAAGCAGGTCGCGTCTCTCTGAGCCGAATCACCTGAGAAAGGCCCGTCCCGTCACCGGGGCGGGCCTTCTTCGTGCCTGCAGCGAACTCGGCGCGCAGTCGACTATTCGCCGAACGGCTGACGGGTCGCGATCACCGTGACCATCCGCTCCAAAGCGAAGATCGGGTCGCGTGCCGCACCCTTGACCTCGCCGTCTGCGCGCGCCGTGGCCTGGATGGCCATCCCGAGCGACCGCTCGTTCCAGCCTGCGAGGTCGCGGCGCGCACGATCGACCTGCCAGTCCTTCATGCCCAGGCGCTGAGCGAGCTGTCGGCTGGGCTCGCGGTTGCCCGCGACGCGTGCCATGGTGCGCAACTTCATCGCGAAGGCCGCCACCATCGGTACGGGATCAGCCCCGGACGAGAGAGCGTGCCGCAGCGCGACGAGGGCCTCGCCGTATCGCCCGGCGATCGCCGTGTCTGCGACCACAAACGCGGAGACCTCGACGCGACCGCCGTAGTACTTGGTGACGGTCTCTTCGGTGATGTCGCCCTCGACGTCTCCGATGAGCTGCTGACAGGCGGCCGCGAGTTCGGTCAGGTCGTCGGCGAAGGCGGAGACCAGCGCCCGGAGAGCCGGAGGGGCGATGCGCTTCTTCGCGGCGCGGAATTCGCCCGCGGCGAAGTCGACCCGATCGCCGTCTCTCTTGATCGCCGGACAGGCGATCTCGATGCCCCCGCCGTTGCCGGCCCGGAGGGCGTCGAGCAGCTTCTTTCCGCGCACGCTCGCACCGGTGTGGCGGAGGATGACGGTCGCACCCTCCTGGGGGTTGTCGAGGTACGACACCGCTTCCTGGATGAACGCATCGGAGCACTTCTCGACCCCGGAGACGCGCACGAGACGCGGTTCACCGAACAGCGACGGCGAGGTCAGCGACAGCAGCGTGCCCGGAGCGTAGTCGTCTGCACGCACATCGCTGACCTCGAGAGCCGGATCCTCGGCGCGGAGGTAGTCACGGACCCCGGCGATCGCACGTTCGGCACAGACCTCTTCGGGCCCGGAGACGAGCACGAGCGGCGCGGGACGGGGTTCTCGCCACGACACCTGAGGGATCTTGGTCGGCTTCGCTCCACCGCGGGAAGGGGGACGCGAAGCTGCCATGTCTCCAGCCTACCGGGGCCCACCGACAGCGCTTCCCTCGGCGTCATCGCGTCGTCTTCTCGGTCCACACTCGCAGCTCGTCGCCCTGCACGCCCAGGAGGATGCGGCCGTGCCGCTCCGTGCGCAGCACCTGCGAGCCGGAGGCTTCGAGCAGGTCGAGCGTCTCTGCGCGGGGTGCCCGTAGTCGTTGTCCGCACCGACGCTGACCAGCGCCGCCCGCGCGTGCACAGCCTGGTACAGCCCAGGATCCTGATCCGCACTGCCGTGATGCGCGACCTTGACCACGTCGTATCGACCCAGTCGGGCTGTGCGGAGCAGCATGCGCTGCGGCGCGGCCGAGAGGTCGCCGAGGTAGAGGGAGCGGGGCACCCCTCCCCGTCGAACTCCATCACCACGCTCGAGTCGTTGCCGGGAGGGAAGGCCACGGAGTCCCGCTGCGGCCACAGGACCCGCCAGCTCGCTCCGCCGAGCATCCCGTGCTGGCCTGCCGATGCCGCGTCGACGCGCGCACCCGCGCGGGCGAGTCCGTCGAGGAGACGGCCGTCCGACTCCTCCGACACGGGCCCATGGAGCACCGCGTCGACCCGCCCCATGACCGCCGAGGTCCCGCCCACATGATCGAGGTCGTAGTGGGTGAGCACGAGTAGATCGATCCGCTCGACCCCCAGCGCGCGGAGACACGCGGCCAGGGGCTCAGGGGCCGGCCCGGTGTCGATGAGCGCCACCGTGCCCGCCGACCGGATCAGGATCGCGTCACCCTGCCCGACGTCGCACGCCGCGATCGACCAGCCACCGGGCGCCGTCGCCGTCGCCAGCGGCCCGTCGAGAAGGATGCGGGCCCCCGACAGTGAGCACCACGATCACGACCGCGGCACCAGCGCGCCGCACGAACGCGAACCCGCGTGCGGCGCGCGGACCTCGCCCTGTTGCGGGCAGCCGGATCACGACGACGGCGATCGCCCCGCTCACGAGTGCCACCAGCGCAGCGCTCCCGACCCCTGCCGGAAGCAGCAGCTGCGCGCCGGGAAGACGAGCGGTCGTCGTGGCCGTCGTGGCTATCCACGCCGCTGGCAGCCAGGCGGATGACACGAGCAGGTCGGCAAGCGGCGGCACCGGCGCGGCGAGGCAGCCGAGGAGGCCGACGACGGTCGCGATCGGAGCCGCGGGTTCGGCGATGAGGTTCGCTGCGATCCCGATCAACGACTGCTGCTCCGCGAACAGAGCGATGATCGGCCCGCAGACCAGCTGCGCCGACACCGGCACGGCGACCGCCATCGCCACCGGTCGAGGCATGACTCTGCCGAGTCCTCCGGCGAGCGGACGTGCGAGGAGGATGAGCGCTCCGGATGCCGCCACGGAAAGGGCGAACCCCGGTGTCGCCGCGAGCCAGGGATCGGCGAGCAGTATCCCCACCGTGCAGAGGGAGAGCAGACCTGCTCCGGCGCTCGGCCTGCCCAGCAGGACGCTCAGCATCCCGACCGCAGCCATCACCGCCGCACGGATCACGCTCGGTTCCGGCGTGACGAGGATGACGAATCCGCCCAGACCGACGAGTGCGAGAAGAGCTCGCATCGCGCGACCGCCCCCGCATAGAGCCACCAGCCAGAAGATCCCGCCGACGACGATGGCGCAGTTGGCACCGGACACGGCGGTGAGATGGCTCAGCCCGCTCGTACGCATGTCGTCGTTCAGTTCCATCGAGACCGCTCGGGTGTCGCCGACCGCGAGTCCCGGGAGGAGGCCGGCACCGGGCTCCGGGAGCCGCGACGATCGCTCGGTGAAGGCGCGCTTGAGCGCCGCCGCCGCTCCGAACACCCCGGACGCCGGCACGACGATCTCTGTCTCGCTCGCGAAGATCACCAGCGCCGACCGCTCACCCGGTTCCGTCACTGCCGCTTCACCGACCACGCGGAGCCGAGCCCCGAGATCGAGTCCGTCCATCGGGGGCGCCCCGATGCGCACGGCCGAAGACAGCGCCGTCGGGTGCCCGGGAGCACCCATCGCGGACGTGGACGCCTCGACCCACATCCGCCCGTCGCGTCCGACCGACGCCGACGAAGTGATGTCGGCGGTGACTTCTACGACGCGACCGTCCCATGACATCGCCTCCTCCCTGGCCGGTGAGGCGATGCCGACCGCGAGGGCGCTGCCGACACCACCTGCCAGCAGCAGCAGTGCGAGCCCGGCAGCCGCGACGGACGACCTGCCACGGCGAGAACGAACGAACAGCGCGAGCACCACGAGCCCCGCGAGCCCCGCCGCCACCACGCCCCACGCGACGGTCGGCACCAGCACGCACAGCAGGGCGACGCCCCAGACCACGACGACGAGCGGCACGAGCCGCAGATCGCGTGGCTTCACACCCTGACCGCATCGCGCAGACCGGCGAGAAGCTTCTCGCCGATGCCGGGGACGGCCAAGAGATCGTCGACGGACCGGAACCGACCGTTGTCCTCTCGCCAAGCGATGATCCGCTCGGCAAGCGCGGGGCCGATCCGCGGCAGGGTCTCCAGCGCCCCCTGGTCGGCGGTGTTGAGATCGACCCGGTCATCGCCGGGTGCGTCCGCGACGGGAGCATCGGTCGCGACGCCGACCGTCGGCACCACGATCTGTTCCCCGTCTTCGAGAGTGCGCGCGAGGTTCACCGCCGCGAGGTCGGCCTCATCGGTCGTCCCGCCCGCAGCCGCGACGGCATCGACGAGGCGGGCGTTCAGGTCGAGGACGTACAGCCCCGGCCGCGCGACTGCGCCCAGCACATGCACATAGAGCTCACCGGCGGGCGCGTCGGTCGTCGTGACGTCCGTCAACGACAGGGAGTCCGACGGGGGCGCCTGGCCACGCAGCAGACCGAACCCCACAGCCGCCGACAGCACGACCAGGGCGAGCACCACGGCGGCCCCGACGCTCAGACGCAGCCGACGCCGAGGAGGACGTGGAGGAGTCTGCGGGGACGTCATCCGGCCACGCTAAGCGCGTGCGCCGGCCCCTCTCACCCGAGAGACGGCCGGCGTGGACAAGCCGGCAGGATCGACCGCTGTGGAGGACGGCGGCGCCGCGCCGGCGATCACCCAGGATCGACCGGCATGAAAGTCCGCTCAGCCCTCGACGACGAAGCTGACGATCTTCGGCGCCCGCACCACGACCTTCACGATCTCCCGGTCGCCGATCGAGCGGATCACGCGCTCGTCGGCCCTGGCCAGTGCTTCGAGCTCCGCTTCGCCGATGCGCGCCGGAACCTCGAGCTGTGCACGGACCTTGCCCCCACCTGGACCACGGCGGTGACCGAATCCTCGACGAGCAGGGCCGGGTCGGCCGAGCGCCAGGTGACGAGGCCGACGGAAGGCTCGTGCCCGAGCATCTCCCACATCTCCTCGGCCGTGTGCGGGGCGATGAGGTCGAGCATGACGGCGATCGTCTCGGCTGCTTCGCGCACGGCGGGGTCTGTGGCACCCGCGGCGCCGTCGATCGTCTTGCGGGTGACGTTGACGAGCTCCATGAGACGCGCGACGAGCACGTTGAACTTGGTCTGCTCGACGAGGGCGGGCGCCTCGGCCAGCAGCTTGTGCGTCGCACGTCGCAGCGCGGCGTCTCCGCCGTCGAAGACCACGTCCACCGCGCTGGAGACCTCGCCGGCGATGCGCATGGCCCGCGCCAGGAACTTCTGCGCGCCGGTCGTGGAGACGTCGGCCCAGTCCTTGTCGTCTTCCACCGGGCCGGCGAACGCCAGACCGACGCGGAGCGCATCCGCGCCGTGCGCGTCGAGCTCTTCCTGGAACAGCACGAGGTTGCCCTTGCTCTTCGACATCTTGGTGCCGTTGAGGATGACCATGCCCTGGTTGATCAGGTTCGAGAACGGCTCCGTGAAGTCGATCAGCCCCATGTCGAACAGGACCTTCGTGATGAAGCGCGCGTAGAGCAGGTGCAGGATCGCGTGCTCGACCCCGCCGATGTACGAGTCGACGGGCGCCCAGCGGTCGGCCTGCGCCGGGTCGAAAGCCACGGTGTCGCTGTTCGGCGAGAGGAACCGCAGGAAGTACCAGGAGCTGTCCACGAAGGTGTCCATGGTGTCGGGGTCGCGCAGAACGGGGTCACCCGTCTCGGGGTCGGTCGTGCGCACCCAGCTCTCCGCGCCACCGAGCGGCGACGTGCCCTTCGGGGCGAGGTCGAGGCCTTCCACGCTCGGCAGCTTCACCGGCAGCTGGTTCTCCGGCACCGGGATGATCCGACCGTCCTCGGCGTGCAGCATCGGGATCGGCGTGCCCCAGAAACGCTGACGCGAGATGAGCCAGTCGCGCAGACGGTAGTTCTTCGCGGCACGTCCGGTGCCCGACGCCTCGAGCTGCTCGATCGCCCGCGCGATCGCGTTCCGCTTGGACAGGCCGTTCAGCGCACCCGAGTTGATCATGCGACCCTCGCCCGTCAGCGCCACTCCGGTGGATGCCGGGTTCTGCTCGTCGAGTGCGGCGCCCGTGTCGATCGGCACCCCGTCCTCGTCGACCTCGATCACCGGCATCGCCCCCGTGATCGGTGCCGTCGTGTCGACGACGACCTTCACGGGCAGGTCGAAGGCGCGGGCGAAGTCCAGGTCGCGCTGGTCGTGCGCGGGGACGGCCATCACGGCGCCGTGGCCGTAATCGGCGAGCACATAGTCGGCCGCCCACACCGGCAGCCTCTCGCCGTTGACGGGGTTGATCGCGTAGCGCTCAGGAAGACACCGGTCTTCGGGCGGTCCGTGGACTGCCGATCGATGTCGGTCTCCTTCTGCACCTGCTCCAGATAGGTCTGGAAGCGCAGCCGCACCTCGTCCGGCGCACCGGCGGCGAGCTCGGCAGCCAGGTCGGAGTCGGGTGCCACGACGAAGAACGTCGCGCCGTGCAGGGTGTCCGGCCGCGTCGAGAAGACCGTGACAGGCTCGTCCCGGCCCTCGATCACGAAGTCGACGTCGGCGCCGACCGAGCGTCCGATCCAGTTGCGCTGCATCTGCAGCACCTTGTGCGGCCAGAAGCCCTCGAGCTGGTTCAGGTCGTCGAGCAGACGGTCGGCGTAGTCGGTGATGCGGAAGTACCACTGCGTGAGCTTCTTCTTGACGACCTCGGCGCCGCAGCGCTCGCAGCGCCCGTCGACGACCTGCTCGTTCGCCAGCACCGTCTGGTCGTTGGGGCACCAGTTGACCGGACTCTTCTTCCGATAGGCCAGGCCGCGCTCGTACAGCTTGAGGAACAGCCACTGGTTCCAGCGGTAGTACTCGGGGTCGGAGGTGTGCAGCACACGCGTCCAGTCGAACGAGACTCCATAGGCCTGGAATCCCTCCTTCTGCTGCGCGATGTTCTGATAGGTCCATTCGCGCGGATCGGCTCCGCGACGGATCGCCGCGTTCTCGGCGGGCAGCCCGAAGGAGTCCCAGCCGATCGGGTTAAGCACGTTGTGTCCGCGGTGGCGCCAGAATCGGGCGACGATGTCGGAGTACAGGTAGTTCTCCGCATGCCCCATGTGCAGGTCGCCCGAGGGATAGGGGAACATCGCGAGCACGTAGCGCCGCGGTCGTGTGTCGTCGTCGCCGCCGGTGAGGAACGTCCCGTTCTCCGCCCAGTACGTCTGCCACTTCTTCTGGATGGCGTGCGCCGACGGAGTCTCGTCGTCGGCAGGAGCGGTGGACAGGTTCTCAGACAACGAACGCACGACCAATCTGATGGAAAAAGCGGGATCAGTTCAGGATATCGGAACCCCAGAGGGCGGGCATTCCGGCGCCCAACGCCGCGAGCGGCGCCCTGGCCTTGGTCGCGACCTCAGCGACCTCCGTGGCGGCGACCGAGAGCCATGTGATGCCTCCGCCCGCGCCGACGACAGCCTGCTCCGGTTCGATCACGATGCTGCGGATGACCATCGCGAGGTCGAGCGCGCCGTCGACGCCGATGTAGCCGAAGCACCCGGCGTAGACACCCCGCGGTCCGCCCTCCAGCTCGTGGAGCCTGGTCATCGCCGAGAGTTTGGGGCGCCCGTCATGCTCCCGGCGGGGAAGGTCGCGTCGAGCAGCGCGCCGACCGTGGTCCTCTCCGCTGCGACACCGCTCACCGTGCTCACGAGCTGGTGCACGGCGGGATAGCTCTCGACGACCCAGAGCCCGTCGACGCGGATGCTGCCAGGCACGCAGACCCGCGAGAGGTCGTTGCGCATGAGGTCGACGATCATCACGTTCTCCGCCCGCTCCTTGCGGTCGACCGCGAGCTCCGCGGCGAGCGCGGCATCCTGCACCGGGTCTGCACCGCGGGGACGGGTGCCCTTGATGGGGCGCGTGCGGAGGACTCCCCTTCGGCGCGGAGGAACTGCTCGGGGCTCGCGCTCAACAGGGTGCGGTCGCCGATGCGGACGAATCCCCGTGGTGCGCCGGGGTCGCGGATCGGAGTCTGGCGTACACGGCGACCGGATCGTGGACGCCGGCGACGGTGAAGCGGGTCGTGAGACACAGCTGGTAGGCGATGCCGGCGCGGATGAGGTCTCGACACCGTTCGATCAGCGCCTCGTACTCCTGGGGATCGTGTCGGGGCTCGGCGACCAGATGGAGGTCTCCGAGGTCTTCGCGTGGCGGAGCGATGCCCTCGGCGGGAGCCCCTGCACGGAGGGTGTCCGCCGCCCAGGTCTCGATCTCCCCGTCATCACAAAGCGCCCAGGTCTGCCGGCGAGCGTGGTCGAAGGCGACGACGTGGGTGGCCCTCACCCAGGCCCCGCCCGTGGTGTCGACGGGTCCGGCGATCGGAGCTCCGGCGGCGGTGGCTCCGCTCTCGTAGTCGAGCCAGCCCACCCAGCCGCCGCGGAACGGCGGCAGGGATGCGTCGTCATCGGCGGGAGTGACGTCGAGCCGCGTGTCGACGGGAACCGTCGAGCGCTCCCCTGTCCCGACGAAGCTCCACCCCTCCGTCGCCTCCGCGCCCGCGTCGAGCCAGAACACATCGGAGGCCCGCGCCTCGAGCATCGCGAACACCGCAGACGGCTCCGCCCAGACGGGAAGCGGTCGCGCACTCAGCTGTTCCGGCACCTTTCCAGCCTAGGTCCGGTCCGCTCCCGTATTCTCATCACGTGGACGACCTCCTGCTCTGGCTCCTCGACACCGTGCAGTCGATCGATCCGGTCACGCGCACTCTGGTCGCCGGTGTCGCCGTCATGCTGGAGACCAGCATCCTGATCGGGCTGATCGTCCCCGGCGACACCATCGTCATCATCGCCTCGATGGGCGTCGCCACGGTGTGGGAAGGCATCGCGATGGGTGTCGCGGTCGTGATCGGCGCGCTGATCGGCGAGAGCATCGGGTTCTGGCTCGGTCGCTGGCTCGGCCCCCACATCCGCGTGTCCTGGCTGGGGCGGAAGATCGGCGAGCACAACTGGGTGCGCGCCGAGAACTACCTCGCCCGCCGTGGGGGCATCGCGATCTTCCTCTCCCGCTTCCTGCCGGTGCTCCATTCCCTGGTCCCGCTCACCGTCGGCATGAGCGAGTACCCGTATCGCCGGTTCCTGGCATGGACGGCCCCCGCCTGCGCTCTCTGGGCGACCGCGTACGTGAGCGTCACGTCGCTCGCGGCCGGCAGCTTCCGCGAGCTCGTCGACCGGGTGCACTTCGCGGGGTACATCTTCGTCGGGGTCATCGCCCTCTTCCTGCTCCTCGCCTACCTCGGCAAGAAGCTGCTGCAACGCCTCGAGGCTCGTCACCTGGAGGCTCCGGAGGCGGAGGTCGACGCCGACGTGAAAGACTGAACCAATGGCATCCGCACCCCCGGCGCCCCGGATCCACTGGTTCGCCCGACTCGAACACCGCTTCCATGTGTGGCGAGAAGGTCGCGCGCGCCGTCGCGGCCGCGTCGCGACGATCCTGCCGTTCCCCGGCTACGGCGGGCCGGGCTGGGTCCGTGTGGTCGGCCGCGTGCTGATCGTCCCCCGCAGCGTCGCACCCGCGACGGCGAGCCGGCGAGCGTGCGCGGATGGCGGAGCTTCGTCGGGATCCCGGTCGGCTTCGCCTCGGTGAGCGTGCACTTCGGCGACACCACGCATCAGGTGGTCGCCGATCGCGGCGGCGTCGTGGACGCGATGATCCGCGTGGATCTCGAACCGGGGTGGCAGACGTTCACCTTCTCGGTCGAGGGTCAGGAGCCGATCGAGGCGCGCGCGTTCGTCGTGGCCGAGGGAACGCGGTTCGGCGTCGTGTCCGACGTCGACGACACGGTGATGGTGACCGCGCTGCCTCGTCCGTTCATCGCGTTCTGGAACTCCTTCGTTCTGGATGAGCACGCGCGTCTGCCTGTCCCCGGCATGGCCGTGCTTCTCGACCAGCTGCTGCGTCAGCACCCTGGCGCACCGATGGTGTACCTGTCGACAGGGGCGTGGAACGTCGCACCGACGCTGTGGCGCTTCCTCGGTCGTCATCTCTTCCCCGCCGGGTCGATGCTGCTCACGGACTGGGGGCCGACGCACGAGCGTTGGTTCCGCAGCGGCCGCGAGCACAAGCTCACCAACCTGCGCCGGCTCGCCACCGAGTTCCCCGACGTGAAGTGGCTCCTGATCGGCGACGACGGTCAGCATGACGAGGCCATCTACAGCCAGTTCATGGAGGAGCACCCCGAATCGGTCGCGGGTGTCGCCATCCGGCGTCTTCTGCCCGCCGAGGCTGTGCTCGCGGGCGGGCGTGCGGGGCGGGAACCGCACTCCGAGGATGTCGCGCCGTGGGTGAGCGCGGAGGACGGCGCCGGGCTGCGAGATCTGCTCGGTGAAGCCGGCATCCTGCGCTGACGAGCACCTGTCGACATGAACCTCGCTGACGGGGCGCTGACCCGCGAATCATGGCTCCTGCGGGAGCAGACGCATCAGGCGCGCGCGGATGCGCTGACCGCTGCGCATCGCCGGCGCGCGGCGCACGACGAGAAGCACCCCGTGTGGGACTTCCTCTTCACCTACTACTCCTTCAAGCCGGCGCAGCTGCGACGCTGGCATCCGGGTGCCGGGATCGAGCTGGAGGATGCCAGGGAGCGTCTCTCGTGGCGCTGGTACTCTCCCGGATCCGAGGAGGGGTCCGTCGTCCCCGATGCCGACTCCTTCGGCGCGGACAAGCCCGAGCTCGCCGCCCTCGTGGAGCGGATGCTGCGCCGCACGGCATCCCGTCCTGGACAGTTCGGATGCTTCGGGCTGCACGAGTGGGCGATGGTCTATCGCGCGGAGGAGCATCGGCATGCCGTGCCGCTTCGGCTCGGACAGGCAGGCACGGATGCGGTCGTCGAGAGCCACGACCTCCGCTGCACGCACTTCGACGCCTTCCGGTTCTTCACCCCGCAAGCGGTCCCGCGCAATCGCACCCCGTTGAGCCGTGACGACCAGCCGCTGTTCGAGCAGCCAGGGTGTCTCCACGCGGGCATGGATCTGTACAAGTGGGCCACCAAGCTCGGGCCGCTGATCCCGGGCGAGCTCCTTCTCGACACGTTCGAGCTCGCGCGCGATATCCGTCTCCTCGACATGCAGGCCGCGCCGTACGACCTCGCCGCGTGGGACGTCGTTCCCGTGCCGATCGAGACGCCCGAGGGGAAGGCGGAGTACGTGCGGCGACAGCGAGGTTTCGCGGAGCGCGGAGCCGCCCTGCGAACCGCGCTGCTGAACGCCTGGCTCGGCGAGGGCGCACCCGAGGCGGCGTGAGCCTCACCCCACGGGATCGCAGTCGGGACACACCGCCCAGTGCGCGGTGCTCGCCGCCACCCGCATCCGGAGGGTGACCACCCGGACAGCAGCCTCTTCGAGCCTCTGCGCCGGCAGCGTCCCGGCATCGACGGCCGCCGCGATCCCCGCCGCCATGTTCTGCGCCGTCCGGGTGTCGGAGCCGGCGATCATGAGCACCAGGTCATTGCCGGCGGCGATCGCGGCCACACCGTTCGCGACCGGGTCGGCGTAGGCCGGATTCCCCGACGACAGCAGCATCCCGAGATCGTCGGTCACCGCCACCCCCTCGAAGCCGAGATCGTCTCTGGCGATCTGGTGCCACCTCGGCGAGAGGGACGCGGGCAGCGGATCGACGGCGGTGTAGGCGAGATGTCCGTACATCAGCAGATCCGCCCCCGCATCGATACCCGCCCGGAAGGGGGCAGCCTCCGTCTCGCGCCACTGGTCGAGTCCCCTGTCCGTCGTGGGGATCGCGTGATGGGAGTCTCCCGGCGCGGCACCGTGTCCGGGGAAATGCTTCAGGGTGGACGCGACGAACTGCTCCTGCGCCGCCGTCGCAGCCGCGACCCTGTCTGCAGCGCCGACCGCGTCGGTGCCGAGCGCCCGACCATAGATGAAGCTGCCCGCATCCGGGGTGAAATCCGCCACGGTCCCGAAGTTCACCGTGATGCCCGCGCGTGCGACCAGGGCACCGCGCGCCGAGAACGCATCCGCCGTGTCGGAGACCGGACGATTCTTGAGCGACGTCGAGGCCGCGAAGTCGTCGCCGTGCAGGCGCGACACGATTCCCCCCTCCTGGTCGACGGCGATCAGTGGAGGAAGTCGGGGATCGAGGGTCAGCGCGCTCGTCAGGCCCTGCAGTGCGGCCTCGGATTCCGGGATGTTCGCCCCCATCAGGATGAAGCCGCCGAGCCCTGACTCCATATAGGCGCGGAGCGCCGCCGGATCGGTTCCCGCGACGTGCCCCATGACCACGGTCGACGCCTGCTCGGCCACCGTCATCCCCTGCACCAGCGAAGCAGCGCGCGCGGATGGCGTCGTGGCCGGAGTCGTGCTCGACGTCGCGGCCGGAACGGGAGCCGGGGTCGATGTCGCAGGAACGACGGATGCCGACGCCGTGGTCGTGGCGCACAGGCCGACCATCGCAGCGATGACCACCGCCCCCGCCGTCCGTCTGCGGTACCGGGACATGAGGACTCCTGCGCGCGGACGCCGCGTCAGCAACCGAGCGCCTCGGTGATGGGCACCGACGATTCCGGGTCGCCGTTGCCGAAGCGGATCGTGCGCCCGATCGTGCACGGCGCGTGGAGTGTTGCTGCGATGACCGCGGCGACATCCGCGCGCGACACCGCACCGCTTCCGTCCGGGTCGATCCGGATGCGCGAGGTGGGGGCGTCGAATGTGAGCGTGCCGGGGCCGAGGATCGTACCTTCGAGGCCGCTCGCGCGCAGGTGCTCGTCTGCAGCCCACTTGGCGTCGGCGTAGGGGTAGAACGAGTCGCCTTCGGGAACACCGTGATCGGCAGTGGAGCCGAGCCACGAGACCATGACGTAGCGGCGGACGCCGGCGCGCTCTGCCGCGTCCATCGACCGCTGAGCCGCGTCGCGGTCGACCGCGTAGGTGCGCTCGGGCGATCCGCCGCCGGCACCTGCCGACCAGACGACGGCATCGTGCCCGCGGATGATCTCGGCGAGCGCCTCGACGTCCATGTTCTCGACGTCGGCGACGAGCGCTCGTGCTCCACCCGCTTCGACCTCGGGCGCGTGCTCCGGGTTGCGGATCACTCCCGTGACCTCATCGCCCTGAGCGACGAGCAGCGGTGCGAGCAGGAGGGCGATGCGGCCGTGGCCGCCGAAGACGATGATGCGCGACATACCTTCACCCTACGCGCCCGTCCCGACGTCAGCGCGGGGTCTGCTCGCTGTCGATCACGAACGCCTGGGGGTGGCTCGGCAGGTAGCGCACGACGACCGGTTCACCGCTGGGAAGGTAGACATCCCGGTCGGGATACACGGCGGGCGTGAAGAAGTTGCTCTCGAGCGTGTACTCCACACCCTCCGCGGTCGTGAAGGTCACCCAGTCTCCGTCCATCGTCGCGGTCGTCGGACGGCCGTGGTCGTGGATGTAGGCACGCGTGACGGGGACACCGGTCAGGCTGAGGATGCCGATCGCGAGCGAGCCGACCATCAGGAAGGCCAGGAACCGGGCCGCGACACGGAAGACACGGCCCCCGATCTCTCCTCGGGGGCGGCCTGCCGAGCGCAGCAGGCCCTCGCGTTCGCGGACACGACGCAGCGCCTCACCGGGCACCGCGCCCCGCGCCGACAGCGCGAACAGACCGAGCGTGGAGAACCCCGCGATGAAGACGACGGCATAGCCGTGCGACGCCGGGAAATCGACCAGCCAGATGAGCGTGTCCATCGGATTCATCGCGTCGCCTCCTTCTCGATCGTCACCGCGACGGTCTGCGGGTCCTCCCGCCGGTAATACGCCCACACGGGAGCACCGACCTGGAGATGCGGGATCGCCTGCGGGTACACGAACACCGTGGTGTCGGCCTCCCAGGTCGCCGCGTCCTCGGGAGCCATCAACACGCGCAGCGCGAGTTCGCTCTGCCCCTCCCGTCGTCGACCGGTCGGGCGCACCTCCAGCACCGAGGCGGGCACCGGGATGCCGCTCGTTCGCGCCCGCACCTGGGTCGGATCGATCAGGCCGCGATCGATCCGCCACTGCAGCATCGCGTCGCGGACCTCGGGGTCGCTGAGGTCGGCGAGTTCGACCGTGTCCTGGTCGGTCAGGCTGTAGCGCACCGGAACGGGGAGTCCCACCTGGAGCGTGCCGATCTCGGACGCATCCACCAGCATCCGCAACTGCCCGATGAACTCCTCAGCCGTGCTCGGCGTCACGCGGATGAACATGTCGTACTGCGGGACGTCGTTCACCGTCACCCCGGTGCGGGAGACCTCGACGATCGTGCCGACCCCGATCTGCGCCTCACCTCGGACGCTCCTCCGACGCCCGAGTCCGGAGAGCATTCCGCCGAACGTCAGCAGCAGTCCCCACGCGACGCCGATGATGATCGGAGCGCCGAGCGTGTCCTCTCCGGCGAACGGCAGGATCGAGTGTCGCTGGTCGACCCCGAAGAGCCCCTCCCCGACCCAGATCGCGAGCCACGCCGACAGGAGGAGCCAGACGATGAGGAGGATGATGCGGAGCATGACGATCAGCGTACCGATGCATCACTCCGGCTCCGGCCCACGCCCTCGTCCTCTACACTCGGCTCAACGCCGACCCGACACGGCGCCCCCTCGACACCAGGACGATGATGCCCACACCGTTGATCGAGCGCGAGATCACCGCGCCCGTCGCCCTCACCACCGCCGACGGAAGTCTGAATCACGACGCGCTGGGCTGGTCGCGGACGCCGCTGCACGACACGTCGGGGATCCCCGGACGTGGGCACTGGGGCCGCAACAAGCGGTGGGAGTACTGGAACGTCATGACGGCGTCCCACATCATCGCGTTCACCGTCTCGTGCGTCGACTACATGGCGTTGCATGAGGTGTGGGTGCTGGACCGGGCGACCGGCGAGGAGATCGGCACGACGACGATCTCACCGGGAGGGCGCAGCGCCACGCTCCCGCCGTCGCTCGGAGACGGGCCCGCCCGCGCACGCACCCGCCGGATCACCCTGGACGTCGACGAGTCGTTCGACGGCACTCGGCTGCGCGGAACCGCTCCTCGCGTGTCGTTCGACATGCTCGCGACCCGCCCGCCGGGGCACGAGTCCCTCGGCGTCGTGGTGCCGTGGCGGCGCGGAGACGAGATCTCCCGCTTCCAGTACACCGTCAAGGATGTGGCGCGGCCGGTCACCGGAACCGTCACGATCGACGGCACCCCGCATGACGTGCCGCCGGGGAGCTGGGCGGTGCTCGACCACGGCCGCGGACGTTGGCCCTACCGCGTGCACTGGAACTGGGCGGCAGGGAGCGGACTCGTCGACGGTCGCGTGATCGGTCTGCAGCTCGGCGCGAAGTGGACGGATGGCTCCGGCGCCACCGAGAACGCGCTGCTCGTCGACGGCCACCTGTCGAAGATCAGCGAAGAGCTCGTCTGGGACTACGACCCGCAGGCCTTCATGAAGCCCTGGCATGTGCACGGGACGACCGCCGATCTCGCCTTCACCCCGTTCTACGACAAGCGCTCGCGCACCGACGCCGTGGTCATCGCGAGCAGGACAGATCAGCTGTTCGGCGTATGGTCGGGGTGGGTGACCGACGACACCGGGGCCCGCGTGCGCGTCGACGGCATCGAGGGATTCGCGGAGGAAGTCCTCAACCGCTGGTGACGGCCCCGGTGGTGACGGTCGCGTCTGCGGACCGCAGTGCCCGCTGCACGCCCTTCGCCGCCGAGCGCCCCGCACGGTTGGCGCCGATCGTGCTCGCCGAGGGTCCGTACCCCACGAGCTGAACCCGCGGGTCCACGACGGCGGTCGTGCCGCGGCCGTTCCTGTCGAGTTGGATGCCACCTGCCGCGGTCCGCAGGCGCAAGGGCGCGAGGTGACTGATCGCCGGCCGGAAACCCGTCGCCCACAGGATCACATCGACGCGCTCGAAGCTCCCGTCGGCCCACCGCACGCCATCGGGCTCGATGCGCTGGAACATCGGCCGTCGAGCGGCGTAGGCGCCGAGGCGCTCGGCTTCGCGCTCCTGCGGACGCAGCATGAGCCCGGTGACGCTGACCACGCTCTCGGGCGGGAGCCCTGCGGCGACACGCTTCTCGACGAGGGCCACGGCCGCCGCCCCGGCCTCGGGGGTGAAGTCGTCGTTCCGCCACACCGGCTCGCGGCGGGTGACCCAGAGCGTCTCGGTGAGCGGCGCGAGGGCGCCGAGGAACTGCACGGCCGACGCTCCGCCTCCGACGACGAGGACCCGCTTGCCGACGAAGTGCTCCGGCCCCGGGTAGTCCACGGTGTGCAGCTGCTCGCCCAGGAACGTCTCCATCCCGGGGAAGTGCGGCAGGAACGGATGCGACCACGTTCCGGTGGCGTTCACGAGCGTGCGTGTCGTCCACTCCCCCTCGTGCGCCCGTACGACGAGCATTCCGCCCTGGTCTTCGACCCGTTCGACGTGCACCGGACGCAGCACGGGGAGCGCATGCGCCCGCTCATAGGCGCCGAAGTACGCGGGGACGGCCGCGTTGGCGCGTGCGGTGTCTCGCGGCGGAGGACTGTCGCCCGGCAACTCTGCGACGCCGTGCACATCCTGCATCGTGAGCGCGTCCCACCGATGCTGCCAGGCGCCACCCGGACGCTCGTTCGCGTCCAGCACCACATGCGAGATGCCCAGCCGGGAGAGGTGGAACGACGCCGAGAGACCGGCCTGCCCTGCGCCGATCACCAGACTGTCGAGGATGCTCACGATGAACAGAACGCCCAGAAGGTCGGGGATGTTCCGGCGACGACGACACTCCCGGGCGCTCCGCACCGATTGGTGCTGGCGCTGACTCGTGTAGTACTCTTTTCAAGTTGCTCCGGCTACTTCGGAGCGGCGTTTGGGCCTGTGGCGCAGCTGGTAGCGCACCTGCATGGCATGCAGGGGGTCAGGGGTTCGAGTCCCCTCAGGTCCACCGAGAAGCCCCCGGATATCCGGGGGCTTTCTTCGTTTGCGGATCCTGTTTCGTCGCTCGCGGACCTCGCCAGGCACCTGAAGCCGTGAGACCGGGGCTGCTGCGTCTACCGCGCTCCTGGGTGCGCGTCAACCCGATCGCGTCCGCATGACGGGCGACGTACCGTGAGCGGCATCCGACGAAAGGAAGCGCTCATGTCGAATCCCCTCATCCCTCCCGTGCCCCCGGTGTCCACTGGTGGCAACGACGAAGTGCCCACCCGAGAAGTGGACGGGGAGCGCGTTCTCGATCAGGACGTCGACGATGCTCTGATCGACAGTGCCGAGGCCGACCGCGTCGCCGCCGGAGACGACGAGGACACGGGCGTCTGAGCGTCAGGTCCGAGCGTCTGAGCGTCAGGTCCGGGCGTCAGGAGAGCTCCCGCAGATCCGACGTCATGTCTCCGCCTGCGTCCCCCGTGTTGACCGTGCCCTTCGGCTCGAACAGGATCGCGTGGACCTCCTCTGTGGCCTTCGGGCAATGCTCGACACCGCGCGGGACCACGAACACGTCGTTCGGATCGAGGACGACATCGCGATCGCGGAGCTGGATGGTCAACTGCCCGCTCACCACGAGGAACAGCTCGTCGGTGTCGGGGTGCGTGTGCCAGACGAACTCGCCCTGAAGCTTGACGACCTTGACGTCGTAGTCGTTGATGCTCGTCAGCCGATGCGGCTGCCAGTGCTCGGTGATCGCGGAAAGGGCCTCGTGCACGTTGCGGACGTCGTCTGCCATGCACTCGAGCCTATCCGGGCGCCCGCACGACGCACGTAGACTTCCAGACATGGCTTCCGCGTTGGCGACACGACCCGGGAAGAGCTTTCGCGGCGTCTTCCAGGGCGTGCTGCTGGTCGGGCTGCTGGCCACCGGGATCATCGTCGGTCTCCTGGCGATGCACACCCTGAATCTGCACGGCACCGCAGCGGCGGACGCCCCTACGTCTCTCTCGGCGTCCGTCTCCGAGCCGGCTGCGGCACACCACGTCAGCGCGGCGGCGCGACTCCGGTCACGGGTCAGGCGACCGCGACATGTCCTGTGCGGGGTGCGGAACCGACGATCACGCGGGCATGGCGATGGCGTGTGTGCTCGCTCTCCTGCTGCTCCTGCTCCTGGTCGCCCCGCCGCACCTCCTGCGGGCATGGACGCGACTGTTTCTCTGGTCGCCTCTCGACGGGGTGCCGGGGCGCGGGTCCTCCCCACGCGCCCTCTCTGCACGTTCTCTGCATCAGTCGTACCTGAGCCGACACGAGCCGACGTTCCCACGCCAGGCTCACCGCTCGCACCGGCGCGACGCCATCCGGCCGCGCTGACGACTATGCACATTTGGAGAACACATGAAGATTCGTGCTGCGGCCGTGTCCGCACTCACCCTGTCCGCCGTCCTGATCCTGTCCGGTTGCGCCGATGGCGCCGATGACGGCTCCACGCCCGGCATGGACCATGGCTCGAGCGCCGCATCCACCGAGGCGAACGACGCCGACGTGATGTTCGGCTCGATGATGATCGTGCACCACGAGCAGGCGATCGAGATGAGCGACATCGTGCTCGCCGCGGAGGACGTAGACCCGGCGGTGACCGCCCTCGCCGAGCGCATCAAGAATGCGCAAGGCCCCGAGATCGAGCAGCTCGAGGGCTGGCTGGACGAGTGGGGCGTCGAGGCCGAGGACCGCGACGCCGTCGGGATGGACCACGGCGACGGGATGATGAGCGACGACGACCTCGCCGCCCTCCAGGCCGCCGACGGCGCTGAGGCGTCGCGGTTGTTCCTGGAGCAGATGATCGTGCACCACGAGGGCGCGGTCGAGATGGCCCAGGCGCAGGTCGACGACGGGGAGAACCCCGAAGCGGTCGAGCTCGCCCAGGCGATCATCGACGCCCAGAACCAGGAGATCCAGGAGATGAAGGACCTCCTGGCCGCTCTCTGACGACGCTCGACGGGGCCGGTGCCGGAGCGTTCGGCCGGCATCGGCCCCACCCCGTACGAAGGACCACACCATGAACAACCCCGGGCCCACGTCTCCCGTATCCTCTCGCCGATGGAGGATGTCGGCAGTGCTCGCCGTGCTGGCGGTCGCCGGCCTCACCCTCGCGGGGATGCGCCGCCCCCGCCCCGGAGGCCGCCGGACCCGCACCTGCGGACGAGATCCTCGCCCGCTATGACCTCGCAGGCCTCGACGTCGGAGAGGTCATCGAACGGCTCGACGCGATGCCGATCGAGGACCGCCCGACCGACCTGCTCGCGTCGGTGCAACCGGACTCCCTCGTGCTACGCGATGACACAGGACGAGAGACGCGCATGCCTCTCCCCGCGGACGAGGTGTACATCTCCGTCGCGCCGTTCCGCGAACAGACCCACGAGTGCCACTTCCACAGCCTCACCACCTGTGTCGGAGAACTCGCCGACACAGAGCTCCGCGTCATCCTGACCGGCGACGACGGAGAGGTGTTGATCGACGAGACACGGCGCACGTACGACAACGGCTTCGCGGGACTCTGGGTGCCCCGCGGCGTCTCGGCAACACTCACGATCGAGCACGCCGGACGCACAGGGAGCGCGCCGATCTCCACCACATCACCCGATGATCCGACCTGCATCACGAACCTGCAGCTGGTCTGAGAATCGCGGACGAAGAGGAAAGCGCGCCTCCTCGACGATCGAGGAGGCGCGCTTCTGCCACAGCTCTCGGCGCGGCGGCTACGTGGTCGCGAGCGGCGGACGATGGGCGATCGAGATCGGGCGTGTCGCCCTGCTCGACCCTCGCATCCTCTCGACGTCTTCGAGCACCTCGAAGACGGTCCCGTAACGGCTCGCGAGCGGAAGGTCGCGCAGCCAGGTCACCTCGACCTCGGTCTCGGCGAGCTCGTACACGCAGGCGACCACATGTCGCGGATCGTTGGGTGCGTAGCGAAGATCGTTGATCACCCATTCCGACGCGGTGATGCGGTTCAAGATGAACCGCGGATCCGGAAGTTCAGACATCTGGGGGCCCTCCAGGACTCTCTCTTCCTCAAGAGTGCGGCCCTGACCGTGGCTGGGGAAGCCCCTTGACACCGCGCGCCGAGGATGCGGTGGGCGGACGATCGCCGCTACGACACGGATTCGACCCCGCCGGCGGACGCGACCTGCGCACGCCACCACGGCGTCTCGATGAAGCCGCGCTTCATGAAGACCAGCTCCATCGCCGCGTTCCACCCGCGGACGCCCTTGAGATGCGCGATCGTCCCGGTGAGGAAGTCGTGCAGCGTCTCGGTGCTCGGCAGGATGATCTCGCAGTACAGCGAGTTCTCCTCCAGGGCGGCCGCGAGGAATCGGACCGATACGTGGTGGGCGAGCGTCTGCGCCACCGCCGCGATCCGCGAGGGCTCGACCCGCAGGATGAGCAGCGTCTCGGCGCTCATCCCCAGTGCGGATGCCGGCACCATCGTCACCGTGGTCAGGCAGCCCGCGTTGCGCATCCGCTCGTACCGGCGACGAACGCTGCTCTCGTTCATGTCGAGCGTGTCGCCGATGGACTGGAACGACGCCCTGCCGTTGTGACGCAGTTCTTCGACGATCGCCCGGTCGGCGTCGTCGAAGTGCGTCGGATCGCAGGTGTTGGGCGCCGGCATGTACGACTGCGGGTCGGTCGTGGCCTCGGCATGTGCGTCGTAGAGCTGCCGCCCCCAGTCGAAGCTCACCTTGTAGGTGTGCACGACGAGATCGCTGCGCCAGCGCTCGACTCCCGGTATGGCCTGCAGGTCGGTGAGCACGTGCGCGTACGTCGCGGAGTCACCCGGGATCACGACCTCGGCGAAGACGTCGAACTTCCCGGTGACCAGCGTCACGAATCGCACGTACGGCGACCCGATCAGCGCCTGCGCGACGCCCAGCTGAGAGCCCGGGGTGCAGTTGATCCGCACGAAGAACGTCTCCACGTGGCCTTCGCTGCCGAGCGTCGGCACGATCCCGACCCGCACCAGTCCCTCAGCGAGCAGCTGCTGACCGCGGCGCGTGACGGTGGACACCGGAGCACCGGCGAACTCGGCGATCGAGGTCCAGCTCGCCCGTCCGTCCTGCTGCAACGCGACGACGATCCGGCGGTCGAGGTCGCTCACTTCCCTCGTCAGGTGGATACCGCTCATCGGGTCGGCGGGTACACCCGGTGCAGGAACGTGCGCACCGTCTTCGTCCACGCCTCTGCCTCCTCGATCTGCGGGGAGTGCCCCGATTTCTCGAACACCACCATCTCGGAGTCCGGGATGAGATCGGCGATCGTCTGGCTACACGATACTGGCGTGATCCAGTCCGTCCGCCCCACCGTGATGAGTGTCGGCACACCGATCTCGGGCAGTCGCGGCTTGAGGTCGTAGTTCGGGAGGTTCACCGAGAAGGCGTAGTTGTGGGCGCGGTACCGGTACGGCGTCGCCTGCACCTTCCGCTCGACGGCCTCCGGGTCGTAGGTGAAGTCGTAGAGCGGCAGGATCTCCCGCCAGCAGTCCTTGAGGTCCTCGTCGTCGCGGACCTGACCGACGTCGATGCGATCGAACTTCTCCATGTCGATCGTCACGCGGTCGGAGGCCAGGGCGTTCTCGCGCGCAAGGTGAGCGTTGGAGTTGTCGGGAGATGTGTCCCGCAGCACCATCGCAGCCACCCGATCCGGGTACCGCAACGCGTACTCCATCGCCATGAAGCCGCCGTACGAGCCGCCGGCGATCGCGATCCTGTCGGCGCCGATCCACTCCCGCAGACCGTCGATGTCGGCGGCCCACTGCTCGTGACTGTAGGTGCCTTCGCCCTCGCTCTGGCCACTCCCGCGAGCATCGAACACCACGACACGGTATTCGTCGGCGAGGCGCCCGAAGCTGGCCCGAGGCTCCGCGCGGGAGCCGAGCCCCGGTGCGCCGTGGTGCGTGATGATGACGGGCGCGCCCTCCGGGCCGAGCACCTCGACGGCGAGATGGTTGCCGTTGATCTCGACCCACTCGTGGGCGCTGGTCGCTGCGGCGAACTCCGGGGATACGGGCGGGGTGGATGTCATGTCGTGGTCTCTCTCTCGGTTCCGGGGCGTCAGAGCGCGATGATGCAGTCGTCGAGGCTGCGGGGGAAGGTGGTCAGAGGCTCGGCACCTGTGGCGGTCACGAGCATGCTGTCGCTGATGCGGTACCCCGCATGGCCGGGGACGTAGATGCCCGGCTCGTTGGAGACGACCATGCCCTCCTGCAGCAGCGTGGCGTCGCCGTCTTCCAGCCACGGGGCCTCGTGCATGCCGAGTCCGATGCCATGCCCCTGGCGATGGCGGATGAACTCGCCGAGCCCGGCGTCGCGGATCACGTCGAGACAGAGCCGGTTCGCCTCGCGGCACTCGAGTCCGGCGCGGATCGTCTCGCGTCCGCGCAGCTGTGCCGCGTGGATCGTGTCGTGATAGCGCCGCTGCTCGGCGGTCGGCTCCCCGAGCACGAAGGTCCGCTCGCCCTCGATGAACCTGCCGCCGACCGCGCACCCGAGCGAGAGCATGAAGGTGTCTCCCGCCTTGAGGCGGTTCACCGACGGCAGGCCGTGCGGGAACGCGGAGTTCGCCCCCGAGTACACCAGGCCGCCCGCCAAGAGCGAAGCCACCACCACGTTGCGGTGCTCGGCGTACATGATGCCCGTGCCCGTCGCGGTGACATGGCGCTCGAGCTCGGCCTCGGTGGGGAGCTCGCCCCGGGCGGTAACAGCATCAACCACCAGCTGCACACCGGCGTCCAGCATCCGATCCGTGACCCGTGCCGCCTCGCGGTGCAGCGCCACCTCCTCGGGGAACTTGACGTACCGGATCCGTGTGAGAAGGTCCGAAGGGACGAGTGCCGCCTGCCCCATGGCGGCCTGCGCCGCGGACAGCCGCTGGTACGGCATCGTCGACGCGAAGCCGACCCGCCCGCGCGGCATCACCGCGGCGGCGAGCACCTCGAACGGCGCGACCACGCCCGGGTACTCGAAGAAGGCGACGAGCTCGGCCCTGGACGACTGCGAGTCCGCGTACTCCCGCTCCAGCTCCGGCAGCAGCATCACGATGCGGCCGGTGGCCTCGATCCATATCGCCACCGGACGCTCTGAGGGGTGGTGGAAGAAGCCGGTGAGGTACGCGATGTCCTCCGGATGATCGGTGAGGAAGGCGTCGAACCCCTCCTCCGCCATCTGCGCACGCACACGTGCCTGCACGCGGTCGAAGAACTCGGGTGCGAGCCGCTGATCGAATTCGGCCATCTCATGCTCCTATCGGGCGAGGTGACGCGGGTTGCGCGCGTCGTTATAGGCGATCGAGAGGAGGGTCGCGGAGAGCACCAGGATAAGGATCGCGATGGAGGGGAAGAGCGTCAGCCACCACGCGCTCACCATCGCGCCGGCCTGCTGAGCCTCGTACAGGATGCGACCCCACGACCAGGTCGTCGGGTCGCCGAGGCCGAGGAACGCGAGTCCTGCCGCCGAGAGCACGGCCCGCGACGCGGTCACGACCACGGACACCACCACCACGGGTGTCACCGCCGGAAGGACGTGCCTGGTGATGATCCACACGGGGGAGGTCGTCATCAACCGCGAGGCGTCGACGTAGGGAAGGCCGACCACGGTCAGGGCCTGCGATCGCACGAGGCGCGTGACCTCGGGCCAGGAGAACGCCGCGACCACGAAGATGATCGTCGATGTGCTCGGCCCGACCAGGGCGGCGATCAGGATCATGAGCGGCAGCACCGGCAGCGAGAGCGTCATGTCGACGATCACGCTGATGACGCTGTCGAGTCGGCGGAAGTAGGCGCCGAGCACGGCGATGATCGTGCCGAACACGATCGCGATCACGGATGCGGCGACCGCGACGAGCACGCTCTGCTGCGTCCCCCAGATCACCTCGGAGAACACGTCGCGGCCGAGCGCGTCGGTGCCGAACCAGTGATCACCGCTCGGCGGACGCAGCACGTCGGGGCCGTAGCTGGCCGGGTACGGTGCGATCAGAGGGCGGCCAGGGCGACGATCACGAGCAGCACGAGCAGCCCGAGGGAGATCATGCCGAGCGGGTCGCGGCGGAACGCACGCCAGGTGTGGGCGCTCGCCCGCTCGCTCCCCCGCGGCGGTCGGCTCGCTCGGGGCGAGGGTCTCTGAGGAGGGCATCGGAGCGGTCATGAGGTCTTCACTCTCGGGTCCAGGTAGCCGTAGATGATGTCGGTGATCGTGTTCGCCACGACCACGGTGACGGCGAGCATGAGGAACGCTCCCTGCAGGACGGGGAAGTCGAGCTGGGTGACGGCCTCGTAGATGCCGCGGCCGATCCCCGGATAGGCGAACACCGTCTCGGTGAGCACGGCACCGCCGACCAGGAATCCGAGTTGCAGACCGATCAGCGTCGTCGTCGGCAGCAGGGCGTTGCGCAGCGCGTGCTTCCAGAGGATGCGACCGCCGCGGATGCCGTTGGCCTTCGCCAGGAGGATGTAGTCCTCGCCGAGTGTCTCGATCAACGTCGAGCGCATCGTGAGCACGTACGAGCCGACCTGGATCAGCATGAGCGACACGGCGGGCAGCACGAGGTGCTGTGCGACGCTGAGGTACCACTCGAAGCCGTAGGTGTTGTTGGTGTACGCCCCGCCGATCGGGAACCAGCCGAGGTTCAGGCCGAAGACGAACAGGAGCAGGATCGCGACGCTGGGGACGAACAGCGACTGTCCCGTCACGCCGACGACCTGCACCGCCCTGTCGATGAAGCGTCCCTTGTGCGAGGCGGCCGCGACCCCGAGCGGGACGCCGATGACGATCGTGAGCACCAGCGCGGTGATCGTCAGCAGCAGGGTCCACGGCAGTCGCTGCAGCAGGACATCGGTGACCGGGATCGACTGGGTGAACGAGATCCCCATGTTCCCCTGCAGCAGCTGCCACATGTACAAGCCGTACTGCACGATCAGGGGCTGGTCCAGCCCGTACTGCTCGAGGATGGTCGCCCGGATGTCGTCCGTCATGTTCGGGCTCGCCAGCGCCAGGGCCGGATCGCCGGGGAGCAGGCGCAGGAGCAGGAACGTCACGGTCACGGCGAACCAGATCGTGAGCAGACCTCTCCCTGCGCGACGGAGTATGAACGATGCTCGGGACACCCGGGCGACCTTCCTCGAGAGTGCGGTGGTGGTTACTCGACCGGGTGTGCGCTCGCGAGCGAGAGCGGGTTCACGATCGAGAGCAGCTCGCTCGGCTTCGAGATGAAGCCGGCCCATTCGTCGCTGGCCGCGAAGAACAGATTCTGCGTGTACATGATGTTGTCGTAGACCTGCTCGTGGACGATCTTGTTCGCCTCGCGCATGATCGAGATCTTCTCGTCCTCGTCGAACGTGACCATGCCCTCTTCGATCAGGGCGTTCAGGTCGGCGTCGTCCACGTGCGTGTAGTTGATCGCGCCGCCTGGCAGGTACGAGAGGGCGAAGTTCGTCACCGGGTCGTCCATGATGGCGAAGTTGCCGGCGTAGATGTCGTAGTCGCCCTCGTTGGTCATCGAGAGGTACGTGTTCCGCTCCGTGCCCTGCAGCGCGATCGTGATGCCGGCCTCGGCCGCGCTGTCCTTGACCATCTGCGCCCACTGGCTCGTCACGCTGTCCTGCAGGGAGTAGATCAGCCGGAACGAGACCGGGAAGGTGCCATCGGAACCGGCGGTGTAACCGGCCTCCTCCATCAACGAGCGCGACTTCTCCGGATCGAACTCGTACTCGGTCACCGAGTCGTCGTAGTACTTGGCGAGCACGGGCATGAGCGCGCTGGACCCGGTCGACACGGCCTGGCCCTGCAGCACCACGGTACGGATCGCGTCATAGTCGACCGCATGGGCGAGCGCCTGACGCACCTCGGTCTTCGCGAGGTCGGGCTTGTCCATGTTGTAGACGAGGTGCGCGTAGCCGAGGCCGGGAGCCTCGATGACCTGGAGGCCGTCGGTGCTGCTGAGCTGCTCGACCTGTGCGGGCGGCAGGGCGTTGGCGATCACGTCGATCTCGCCGCTCTGCAGCGCCAGGATCTCGGTGTTCACATCCGGGTACACGCGGTAGACGACCTCGGCGGGGCCGGGAACGCCGCCGTCGACGAGGGGATAGTCCTCGACGCGCTCGAGCGTGTAGTGCTGGCCGACCTGGAAGTCGCTCATGATGAACGGCCCCATGCCCACCCAGCGGCCGTCGCTGCCGTCGTTCGCGAATTCGGCGATCGAGCCCTTCGGCTCGAACACGTGTTGAGGGACGACGACGCCCCAGAACCCGATCTCGTCGATGATGGACGAGTCCGGCTGCGTGAGCGTGAGCTCGACCCTGGTGTCGGAGACGGCCGTCGCGGTCTCGAGATTGCCGAGCTGTCCGTAGAACGTGCCGGGCGCCTGATCGCGCTTGACCGCGTTCAGGGTCCAGGCCACGTCCTCGGCGGTCAGCGGTTCGCCGTCGCTCCAGGTGAGGTCGTCGCGGATCTCGTAGAACCCCGTGGTGTCGTCGACGTAGCCCCAGTCGGTGGCCACGTGGGCTTCCTTGGTGCCGTCGTCGCTGATGCTCAGCAGGTGCGGATACATCAGGTTCGTGATCCACGAGTCCGTGCGGCTGTTGCCGAGCACCGGGTTGAAGTTGACGACATCGGTGGTGGTGCCGATGCTGAGCGTCTCATCGCTGGGACCGGTGGAGCCGGACGACTCCCCCGGTTCCGGCGCGGACGGGGCGCACGCGGCGAGACCGACGGCGAGAACCGTGGCCGCGCCGAGGGCGAGGAACTTGCTGTACTTCATCAGACCCAGACCTCCTCGAGTACGCGCATGGTGTTCCCTCCGACGACGGCGCGAATCTCGTCGTCGGAGTAGTCGTGCTTCACGAGCCAGCCGATGATGTTGTAGAAGGCCTCGGCCGGGTTCTCGATGCCGTCGACGTACGGCTGCTTCTCATAGTCGACGTTGGCGTGCGCCTGTCCGAGCGACAGGTTCGAGGAGAACGCGTCGTGCAGGCCGACATGGTCGCCGAACAGGGTGTCCGGACCGAAGCTGACGTGCTCCAGACCCACCAGGTCGACGCAGTACTGGAAGTGGTCCATGACCGACTCCAGCGAGTGCTTCGGGTGCTGGGGCGAGATGGTCGTGTGGGGAGCTGCCTCGATGCCGATCACCCCACCGCGCTTCGCGCACTCGATGATCGTCTCGTCGGTCTTCATCCGGTTCGTCGGCCACAGCCCGCGGGCGCCGGCGTGCGTGATGAACACCGGCTTCTTCGAATGCGCGATCACATCGAGACAGGTCTGATCGCCGGAGTGCGAGATGTCGATGGCGATGCCGAGCTTGTTCATCCGCTCGACCGCGCGCTCGCCGAAGTAGGTGAGTCCGCCGTCGCCGCGTTCCTTGAGCCCGCCGCCGAGCATGTTGGCCTCGGAGTAGGCGATGCCCATCTGCCGCACGCCGAAGCCGTAGAGCACGTCGAGGCGGTCGACCTCGTTCTCGATCATGGTCGAGGCTTCGAGCGCGAAGATGTGCGCGACACGACCGGTCTCGGCGGCGTGGCGGATGTCCTTGATCGACTCGGCCTTGATCACGAAGTCCTGATGCGCGAGGTCGGCCATGCGCACGCCCAGGTCGAACAGCACGTCCTGGTATTTCCATCCGGCGTCGCTGGAGATGCAGCAGGTGCCGTCCATACCGTTGTCGAACACGGCGGTCAGACCGGAGCGGGCGAGGCCCTGGTAGCCGGTGGGTTCGCGGCCCTGACGGATGTGGTCGCGGAGTTCGCCCATGTCCTCGGGGAACACCTGCACGTGCTCATGCAGCGAGATCACGGTCTCTTCACGGAGCAGGCGCTCGGTGCGTTCCTGCTGCGCGTCGCTCAGGCCGAGGTCGTACGCCGGCACGCGGCCGATCTGCTTGGCATAGCGGAACTCGCGGTAGTCCTTGCCAGCTTCGAGGTAGTCGTAGGCGGTGTAGCCGGTGTACCGGCCTGCTTCTTCGAGCACGGATGCGCTCCTTCGGTTCGATGATGCGGATGCCACTCCCGATCGACGAGCGGGAGATTCCTCGAATCTGGAGGAATTCGGCATAGAAGTCAACTCTTGTGATTATCTTCGGCTGAAATGTTTCCTGTTCGAAACAATTCAGAACTCGGAAGCTGGCATGATGGCATCCATGGAGAACACTTCCGACACCGCGAACGCCGTCGTCCTCGACGTCGAGGGACTCACCGTCACCCTGACCGGCGATGGCCGTCACAATCGCGTCGTCGACGGGATCGACATCGCCGTCCGCCGAGGCGAGGTGTTCGCACTGCTGGGCGAATCAGGGTCGGGCAAGTCGATGACCGCCCGGGCGATCATGGGCCTCATCGACAACGGAGACGTCGAGGCGACCACCATGGCACTCGGCGGAACGGACCTCCTCTCGCTCTCGCCGGAGCAGCATCGCCGCCTGCGGGGCGTGCAGGTGAGCCTGGTCATGCAGGACGCGCTCTCCGCGTTGAACCCGGTCCTCAGCATCGGCGACCAGATCATCGACCTCATCCGCGCTCACCGCGGCATCAGCCGGCGCGCCGCCGAAGAGCGCGCGGTGGAACTGCTCGGTCTCGTCGGCATCCCCACCCCCGACAAGCGCGTGCACGACTACCCGCACCAGTTCTCCGGCGGCCAGCGCCAGCGCATCCTGATCGCGATGGCGATCGCCCTGGATCCCGATCTCATCATCGCGGATGAGCCGACGACGGCACTCGATGTGACGGTGCAGGCGCAGATCCTCGATCTGCTGCTGTCGCTGCGGGAACGACTCGGCATGGGGATCCTGCTCATCACGCACGATCTGGGTGTCGTGATGGAGGTCGCAGACCAGGTCGCGGTCATGCGCACGGGTCGCATCGTCGAGTCCGGCACGGCCGATGACGTGCTCACGAAGCCGCAGCATCCCTATACGATCCAGCTCCTGGACTCGATGCCGCGCGAGGTGAGCGCGGCTGCCGACGACGACGGCACGGCGCCCATCCTGGAAGGTCGTGGCCTCGAGCGCACGTTCCGCTCGGGAAGCGGGCGACGCGCCCACCGCGTCGCCGCGGTCGCCGGGGTCGACCTCGAGCTCCGGCAGGGCGAGATCCTCGCGATCGTCGGCGAGTCGGGCAGCGGGAAGTCGACGCTGGCCCGGATGCTGGTGGGCCTCGATGCACCGGATGCGGGCACGCTGCGCTATCGGGACCAGGACGTGACACGCGGCCGTCTGCAGGACAGGAAGATCCTGCGACGAGGGGTGCAGATGGTGTTCCAGGACCCGTACATGTCTCTCAACCCGCGGATGACCGTGCAGCAGATCATCGCCGAACCCCTCGCGGCCACGCGCACCGGTTCCCCGCGAGCCGGCGTGAGCGCGTCGCCGAGCTGCTCGCGCTCGTCGGGCTCACCCCGAGATGGGCTCGCGCTTTCCCCACCAGTTCTCCGGCGGCCAGCGCCAGCGCATCGGCATCGCCAGGGCGCTCGCGCTCGACCCGGACGTCCTGGTGTGCGACGAACCCGTGTCCGCGCTGGACGTGTCGATCCGCGCGCAGATCATCGACCTGCTGTGCGAGCTACGCGAGCGGCTGGGCATGTCGATCGTCTTCATCGCCCACGACCTGTCCCTCGTGCGGCACATCGCCGACCGGGTCGCCGTGATGTATCTCGGCGAGATGGTCGAGATCGGAGACACGGAAGAGGTCTACCGGCACCCGGAGCACCCGTACACGCGGTCGCTGCTGTCCGCCATCCGCCGCAGACGCGTGCCGATCGCGGCATGCTGCAGCGTCGGACACGCCTCACGGCCTGAGGGGCGATTCCCGCTCCTCAGCGGCTGCCGGGTCGGACCGTCAGATCGGTGATCTCCGCGTCGCGCGGAAGGTCGAGTGCGGTGAGGATCGTCGAGGCGACGGAATCCGGCGTCATGAAACGATCGGCGTCGTAGTCCGCGCCCTCCTGATGGTGGACGCGTTCCTGCATGGGAGTCGCCGTGCGCCCGGGGAAGATCGACGTCACCCGCACACCGTGCTCCGCCTCTTCTGCGCGCAGTGCGTCGGCGAGGGCTTTGAGACCGTGCTTGGACGCCGCGTACGCCGACCAGCCGGCGTTGGCGCGCAGCCCCGCACCCGAGTTCACGAACACCACCTGGCCTTGAGACACGCGCAGAACGGGAAGGAGGAGTCGAGTGAGCTCGGCGGGGGCGACGAGGTTCACTGCGAGCTGCTGCTCCCAGAGGGAGGCGGGGAGGTCCGCCACATCGCCGAGGTCGACGACCCCGGCCACGTGCACGAGCGAGTCGATGCGGTCGGGCAGGTGCTGCTTCGACAGCGCCCAGGAGAGGCGCCCCGGTTGGGACAGGTCACCCACGAGGGGCGTCGCCCCAGGAAGGTCGGCAGCGATCTGGGTGGCCCGACCCACGTCACGTGCCAGGACGACCACGTCGTCTCCGCGATCCAGCAGCCGCCTCGCGAGCACCGCGCCGATTCCGGAGCCCGCTCCGGTGATCAGGTGCGTCGCCATGTCAGCTGGGGTCTGCGGCCGGCTCGACGACGTCGATCGGGACGACCGGGCAGTCCTTCCACAGGCGCTCGAGCCCGTAGTAGACGCGCTCCTCCTGGTGGAAGACGTGCACGATCAGATCGCCGAAGTCGAGCAGCACCCAGCGGGCTTCCGCGCGCCCCTCGCGGCGCACGCGCTTGTGGCCCGACTCGATCAGCCGGTCTTCGATCTCGTCCGCGATCGCGGCGACGTTGCGCTCGCTGTTTCCGGTGACCAGCAGGAAGATGTCGACGAGCGGAAGGGGCTCCGAGACGTTGAGTGCGACGAGATCCTCACCGCCCTTGTCGATCGCGGCTTGTGCTGCAAGGCGCAGCATCTCTTCGGCGGTTTCAGGTGATTGCATCAGAGCACATTCGTTGTGAAGGCGAAAATGAGGGCGACGCCCAAGGCGAGGGCGAGCCCTCCGGCGACGATCGCCAGGGTCAGCATGAGACGGTTGCCCTTCTCAGGGGCCGGGGGCCGGATGACTTCACCGGCGGGCTTGATGGTGCTGACGGCCGAACTCGCGGCGATCGGCGTGGGCGAGGATGCCGGGGGCAGCTCACCGTCGATGAGGACCGCGTCGACGTCCTTGCCGTCGGTCGTGCCGAGAGCGTGCCCCTGGGAGCCCATGCCCTGCGGCAACTCGTAGGAGCCGGTGACCAGGATCTCACCGGTCGATGCGACCGGGCCGGACAACGACCCCTCGCCCGGAGACGGCGTGAAGATCAACGCGTTCGGGGCGGAGTGCTGCGAACCCGTGGAATCGCCCACCGTGAGGAGATCGTCGAACGAGGGACGGAACGGGGCGTGGGGATCGGGCGCGTCCGCGAGGATCCCCTCGCCGAATGCCGAATTGACCGTGGGGCGGACACCGGGGGTCTCCGTGTCGTCGACGGCTTCGTCGACGTCCGCGAGCACGTCGTCGTCGGGCGCGGTCTCGGAGTCCTCCGCGTCGAGTCCGAGCACGGCCTCGACGTCGTGCGCGCTCTGGGCCTCGTCCGATGGCGCCTCTTCCGCCTCGAGCGGGACCGCACCCACGGAGTCGGCGGCGGCGGACGCGCTCACCGGAACGACCGCGATCTCGTCATCGACGACATCGTCATCATCGAGGTCGGTGCGGCTGAAGTCCGGGATCCCCGAGACGATGGCGGCAGGCGCGACGACGGGCGACGGTGCGGGGATGACGGGCTCGGACGCAGGTTCGTCCGCCGACTCAGCCGAGTCGTCCGCCTCTTCGGCGTCGGCTCCGACCACCGGGACGGAGGCCGTGCGGACTTTCTCCTGCTCACGCGCCTGCCGTCGGGTCAGCGGGGCATCGGCACGCTGGTCTGCGGCGACGGGCTCAGGTACCGGCGGCGCGGCGGTCGCGACGGGTTCGGCGGCGCGCGGCAATGGCGGCGCGGGGACCGCCGCCTCGGCCGCTGCCGCAGCCTCCTCGCTGGAGATGACAGGTGTGGAACCCGTCAACCGGATCTCCCGCAGCTGCTTGCGGGTCAGCGGACCCTGCTCCTGCTGATCCGATGTGCTCATGCCTTGCTCCGATACAGGTGATGCTTCGCGATGTACTGAACGACCCCGTCAGGGACCAGATACCAGACCGGCTGATCGTCGCGAACGCGTTCACGGCAGTCCGTCGACGAGATCGACAGCGCCGGCACTTCCAGTTGGCTGACGTTGTCGCTCGGGAGGCCGTCTGTGCTCAGGACATGTCCTGGACGCGAGACCGCGACGAAGTGGGCCAACTCCCACAACTCATCATGGTCCCTCCAACTGAGAATTTGCGCTACGGCGTCCGCGCCGGTGATGAAGAACAACTCCGCATCGGGGCGATCACGCTTCAGATCGCGCAAGGTGTCGATCGTGTAGGTGGGGCCTTCGCGGGCGATGTCGACGCGGCTCACGGTGAACTGCGGGTTCGACGCGGTCGCGATCACGGTCATCAGATAGCGGTGCTCGCTCGGGGAGACACCCGACTTCTGCCACGGATGCCCGGTCGGAACGAAGACCACCTCGTCGAGGTCGAACGAGTTCGCGACCTCACTGGCTGCGACCAGGTGGCCATGGTGGATGGGGTCGAACGTTCCGCCCATCACGCCGATGCGCGGGGTGCGCGTGGTCGCAGCGTCGTTCATGGGGGCCTAGTGGCCGTGTCCCGCCTCGTGACCGTCCTTGCCGTGCTTCGCGGCCCAGGCCTCGGCCTTCGCCGAGTGACGGTTCGCCACGTTCTTGTACGAGAACGTCACGAAGCCCAGCGCCGCGAACACGATCGCGGCGATGACCCCGAAGATCAGCGTCTCGAGCGCGACGTTGCCGTGGTGCTCGGTCTCGGCGGCGGCCATCGCGATCTGTGCGACGAGGTTCATCCTGGCTCCGTTTCGTGGCGTGCTGTTCGGGTCCTGCGGGGTACAGCGTCCCCCAGTCTAGCCCTCAGCCGCGGGTCTGCCCCGACCCACGCGCGAGCCATTTCGTGCTGGTCAGCTCTGCGAGCCCCATCGGTCCGCGAGCATGCAGCTTCTGCGTCGAGATGCCGACCTCCGCACCGAAGCCGAACTCGCCACCGTCGGTGAATCGCGTCGAGGCGTTGACCATCACGACGGCCGAGTCCACCTCTGCGAGGAACCGGTCGGCATTGCGGGAATCGGTGGTGATGATCGACTCGGTGTGGCCGGTGCTGTAGCGGCGGATGTGGGCGATCGCCTTGTCGAGCGACTCGACGACCTTGATCGCGATGTCGAGACTCAGGTACTCCGTCGCCCAGTCCTCCTCAGTGGCGGGGATCACGTTCGACATGAGGCCGAGGACCATGTCGTCGCCGTGGATGGCCACCCCTTCGCTCTGCAGCGCGCTGGCGACCAGCGGGATGAGCCGCGGGGCCGCCTGGCGGTGCACGAGAACGGTCTCGACCGCGTTGCAGACACTCGGACGCTGCACCTTGGCGTTCACCACGATATCGCGTGCCCAGTCGTCAGGTGCGGTCTCGTCGAGGAAGATGTGGACGTTGCCCGCCCCGGTCTCGATGACGGGCACGGTCGACTCCGTGACGACCGTCTCGATGAGGCCGGCACTCCCCCGCGGGATCAACACGTCGATGAAGCCGCGACCGTGCATGAGCGCCTTCGCCCCGTCACGGCCGAAATCGTCGACCGTCTGAACGGCCTCGGCGGTGAGACCGGCGTCGGCGATCGCTCGGCGCATGACATCGACGAGCACGGTGTTCGAGTCGCGGGCGGCGCTCCTCCGCGCAGGACGACCGCGTTGCCGGAGCGCAGGGCCAGCGCAGCGATGTCGACTGTGACGTTGGGACGGGCCTCGTAGATCGCTCCGACGACGCCGAACGGCACCCGAACCTGTTCGAGTGCCACACCGTTGGGCATCCGGTGACCGCCGACCACGCGTCCCACCGGGTCGGGCAGGGCCGCGACCTCGCGCACTGCCGCGGCCAACGCCTCGACGCGCTTCTCATCGAGCCGCAGCCGATCGATCAGGGATTCCCCGATGCCGCCCTCGCGCCCGCGATCGATGTCACGACCGTTCGCCTCGATGATGCGCGGAGCAGCATCCAGGAGGGCGAGGGCGATCGCCTCGAGGACACGCGCCTTGTCGTCGCTGGTGAGAGCCGCGGTGGCTCGAGAGGCCTCTTTGGCGCGCTCGAGGCGCACCTGCGGGGTCTGGTCGGTCATCCGCCCAGTTTATGAGGTGGCCGGTTCGAACCAGGTGCCTATTTCGGCCCCGAGAGCCTTGTCCACGAGATCGGCGCTCGTCACGAGCACACCGATGCCGGATGCCGCGGCCAGACGCGCCGCAGAGACCTTGGTCGCGGCTCCCCCGGTGCCGACGCTGTTGACGACCGTCGCTCCGAACTCGAGTCCGGTGAGGTCGGCATCGGGTGCGACGATGTCGATCGGCTCCGCGCCGGGGTCGGTCGGCGGCTTCGTGTACAACGCCTCGATGTCGCTCAGGAGGATGAGGGCGTCGGCCTCGATCAGTTGAGCCACGAGCGCGCCGAGTCGATCGTTGTCGCCGAAGCGGATCTCCTGCGTCGCGACGGTGTCGTTCTCATTCACGATCGGGAGGGTACGCAGACCCAGCAACCGCTCCATCGCGCGACGGGCATTCGAACGCGACGTCGGATTCTCGAGGTCGCCGGTCGTGAGGAGCACCTGTCCTGCGACGATGTCGAACGGACGGAGCGCTTCCTGGTACCGGTAGACGAGGATGTTCTGCCCGACGGCGGCCGCCGCCTGCTGCGTCGCGAGGTCTGTGGGGCGCGCGTCCAGACGCAGGAACGGGATGCCCGACGCGATGGCGCCGGACGAGACCAGCACGACCTCCGCACCTCGGGCATGCGCCGCCGCCAGTGCCTCGACGATCACGGGGATACGCCAGGACGACTCTCCGCTGATCGACGACGAGCCGACCTTCACGACGATACGGGACGCGGTCGCGAGATCCGCGCGGGTGCGTGCGGTCACTCGCCGTCCTCGCGGTAGGCGGCCAGACGCTGGGTCTCCACCTCGGCCCGTGCCTCCGCCTTGGCATCCATGCGCTCGTAGTACTGCTCCCGACGCTCCGACGTCGTCCGTCGCGCGTTGGGCGCGAGACGGGGGTCGGTGCCACGAGGCGCCGTCATCAGCTCCGCCGCGGAGGTCATGGTGGGCTCCCAGTCGAAGACGATGCTGTCGCCCTCGCCGATCACCACGGTCGAGCCCTGCACGGCACCGAGGCGGAAGAGCTCGTCCTCGACTCCCAGCTTCTCGAGACGATCGGCGAGGTATCCGACGGCCTCCTCGTTCTGGAAGTCGGTCTGCTGCACCCAGCGCACCGGCTTCTCGCCGAGGATGCGGTACAGGTTTCCGTACGTTCCTCCTTCGACGCGGATCGAGAACTCCTTCTTCGAACCGCGCGGGCGGATGACGACACGCTCCGGCGGGGCCTCGACGGCGGCTTCGGCACGGTGCTTCTCGACCAGCTCGCCGAGGGCGAAGGTGAGTGGGCGGAGCCCCTCGTGCGAAACAGTGGAGATCTCGAACACGCGGAACCCGCGCGCCTCGAGCTCCGGCCGCACGAGCTCGGCGAGGTCGCGCGCCTCGGGGACGTCGACCTTGTTCAGGGCGATGAGCTGCGGGCGCTCCAGCAACGGCGTCTGACCTTCGGGAACCTCGTAGGCCCCGAGCTCGGCGAGGATCACGTCGAGGTCGGAGATCGGGTCTCGACCGGGCTCGAGCGTGGCGCAGTCGAGCACGTGCAACAGCGCGGTGCAGCGTTCGACGTGGCGCAGGAACTCGAGACCGAGCCCCCGCCCCTCGCTCGCGCCCTCGATGAGGCCGGGCACATCGGCGACCGTGTAGCGGAAGTCGCCCTGCTGCACGACGCCGAGGTTCGGGTGCAGCGTGGTGAACGGGTAGTCGGCGATCTTCGGACGGGCGGCGGAGATCGCGCCGATCAGGCTCGACTTGCCCGCTGACGGGTAGCCGACGAGGGCGATGTCGGCGACGGTCTTCAACTCGAGGACGACGTCGCCCTCATGCCCCGGTGTGCCGAGCAGCGCGAAACCGGGTGCCTTGCGCTTGGGCGTGGCGAGGGCGGCGTTGCCGAGTCCGCCCATGCCGCCCTTGGCGACGACGAACCGCTCCCCGGCACGATCATGTCGATCAGGACATCGCCTGCCGTGTTCTTCACCACGGTGCCGACGGGCACGGGAAGCTCGAGCGTCTCGCCGAGGAACCCCGAGCGGTGATCGCCCATCCCCGGTCCGCCGTTGCCGGACGAGCGGTGGGGCGAGTGGTGGTACGAGAGCAGGGTGCCGGTCTGCGTGTCGGCGACGAGCACGATATCGCCGCCGTCACCGCCGTTGCCACCATCAGGACCGCCGAGGGGCTTGAACTTCTCGCGGTGGACGGAGACGCAGCCGTTGCCGCCCTTACCCGCACGCAGGTGCAGTGTGACGGTGTCGACGAACGTGACCATGTGCGAGTTCCCCTGGATTCGTAGGTGGTGAAGGTGTGCAGATACACGGACGGGGCGAGCCGAAGCCCGCCCCGAACCGGATGACTAGTGTCGCGCTGAGATCACTCAGCTGCAGCGACGATGTTGACGACCTTGCGGCCGCCCTTCGCGCCGAACTCGACCGCGCCGGCGGCCAGTGCGAACAGCGTGTCGTCGCCGCCACGGCCGACGTTCACGCCGGGGTGGAAGTGCGTGCCGCGCTGGCGGACGATGATCTCGCCGGCGAGAACCTGCTGACCGCCGAAGCGCTTCACGCCGAGGCGCTGTGCGTTGGAGTCACGACCGTTGCGGGTGGAGCTTGCGCCCTTTTTGTGTGCCATGTCCTGGTCTCCTCGGTCTTACTTGATGCCGGTGATCTTGACGCGCGTGAGCTCCTGGCGGTGGCCCTGACGCTTCTTGTAGCCGGTCTTGTTCTTGTACTTCTGGATGATGATCTTCGGGCCGCGGAGGTTGCCGAGAACCTCTGCCGTGACCTTGACCTTCGCCAGCTTGTCAGCGTCGGTGGTCACCGTGGCGCCGTCGACGAGCAGCACAGCGGCAAGCTCGATCTTCTCGCCCTGGGCAGCCTGCACACGGTCGAGCTGAACGATCGTGCCGACCTCGACCTTCTCCTGCCGCCCACCGGCGCGCACTACTGCGTAAACCACTTCATACCTTGTTTCGTTGGGGAGCACAGCGGCTCCGAGAATGTCACGGGAAGACTGTTGCTTGCATGCGCCGCAGGGCGACGGGTGCGAACGCAAGGCTCTCCGCTCCGTCCGGCGAGGACGACGCGGCATACGCACCAAGGGACTACTTTACCGGATGCGGGACGGTGTCGCAAAGCGGGCCGATTCCGGCACGTTCGCACCCGTACGCACCCTCCCCGCCGACGCGCGCATAGGCTGACGAGGTGACCGTACTCGTCGACGACCCCATCTGGCCCGCCCACGGACGCCTGTGGGCGCACCTGGTCAGCGACGACAGCATCGACGAGCTCCACGCCTTCGCGAGAGCCAACGACGTGCCCGCACGGGCGTTCGACCTCGACCACTACGACGTGCCGGAGGAACTCATCCCCCGGCTCGTCGCCGCCGGCGCCCATCAGGTGAAAGGCAAGGAGCTGGTGCGGCGCCTTATCGCCTCAGGACTCCGAGTCCGAGGTCGCGATCGGCGCTGAGGGTTCGGAGTTCACCGACACCGGAGTGCCCGTGAGCGCAGCCGTGCTCACCCGGCGGCGCCCTCGTCCCTGACCCGGAGCCTTCGGCTCAGGAAGGGCGTCGAGAACCGAGTCGAGAAGCTGCTCGGCGGGAGACTTCGGTGCCTTCCGCTCGCCGCCGCGCTTCTTGCGGGCCTTCTTCGGCCGATCCGTCGCGACCGACGCGTCACTCGCCACGTCTGCCCGCTCGGCCTCTGCCGAACCTTCCGCCGCCGGAGCGATCGTGGACGCCGCGATCTGAGCCAACGCCGACTTCGCACCCTCGGTGATGCTGTGCGTGACGTTCGGCGCCGCAGGCGCGTTCTGACTCTGGCCGTTGCCGCCGTTGCCGCCACGCTGACGACGACCGCTCTGGCCATTGCCACTGCCGTTGTTGTTGCCGCCGTTGCTGTTGTTGCTCGAGCGGTGCTTCACGACCGGGTCATGGTGGACGATGACACCACGGCCGGCACACACCTCGCAGGCCTCGCTGAAGGTCTCCAGCAGCCCGAGACCGAGCTTCTTGCGGGTCATCTGCACGAGGCCGAGCGAAGTGACCTCGGCGACCTGGTGCTTCGTGCGGTCGCGGCTCAGGCACTCGATCAGACGGCGCAGCACGAGGTCGCGGTTGGACTCGAGCACCATGTCGATGAAGTCGACGACGATGATGCCGCCGATGTCGCGCAGACGCAGCTGGCGGACGATCTCCTCGGCCGCCTCGAGGTTGTTCTTGGTGACCGTCTCCTCGAGGTTTCCGCCGGAGCCGACGAACTTCCCGGTGTTGACGTCCACCACCGTCATGGCCTCGGTGCGGTCGATCACGAGGGATCCGCCCGACGGCAGCCATACCTTGCGGTCGAGGGCCTTCTCGATCTGCTCCGTGATGCGGAACGCATCGAACGGGTCGATCTCGTCCTCATACGCCTCGACACGCTCGAGCAGATCGGGGGCGACGCTCTCCAGGTAGGCACGGATGGTCTGCTGCGCATCCTCGCCCTGGATCAGCATCTTCGTGAAGTCCTCGTTGAAGACGTCGCGGACGATCTTGACGAGAAGGTCGGGCTCGGCGTGCAGGAGCGCAGGCGCCTGCTGGTTCTCGACCTGCTTCTGGATGTGCTCCCACTGCGAGGTGAGACGCTGCACGTCGCGCGTGAGCTGGTCTTCGGTCGCGCCCTCTGCCGCGGTGCGCACGATCACGCCGGACGACTCGGGGAGAACCTCCTTGAGGATGCGCTTGAGCCGCGCACGCTCGTTGTCGGGGAGCTTGCGGCTGATGCCGTTCATCGACCCACCAGGGACGTACACCAGGTAACGGCCGGGGAGCGAGATCTGGCTGGTCAGACGGGCACCCTTGTGGCCGACCGGGTCCTTCGTGACCTGCACGAGCACACGATCGCCCGCCTTGAGGGCGAGCTCGATGCGACGCGGCTGGTTGCCCGTCTCGACGCCATCCCAATCCACCTCGCCCGAGTACAGCACGGCGTTGCGTCCGCGGCCGATGTCGACGAACGCGGCCTCCATGCTCGGCAGCACGTTCTGCACGCGGCCGAGATACACGTTGCCGATCAGCGAGGCGTCTTGATTGCGAGCGACATAGTGCTCGACGAGAACGCCGTCTTCGAGGACGCCGATCTGCGTGCGGCCGTTCTTCGAGCGCACGACCATCTTGCGGTCGACCGACTCGCGACGAGCCAGGAACTCCGCCTCGGTGACGACCGGTCGACGGCGTCCCGCATCGCGCCCGTCGCGACGACGCTGCTTCTTCGCCTCGAGCCGCGTCGACCCCTTGATGGCCTTCGGCTCGGTGATGTACTCGACCACGCGCTGACGCTGGCGCGGCTCATCCCGCTGCTCATCGCCGTCGGATCCCCCGCGGCGACGACGTCCGCGACCGCGCGGCGCCGATTCCTCCTGCGGCTGCTCACGGTCGGCGATCCGATCGAAGATGCGCTCGCGTCCCGGACGTGCAGGAAGCGGCACGACCTCGGGCGCGTAGAAGTGCAGTTGCGTCGACACCTGCGAGACGAACACCTCGGGAAGCAGGCCCAGCGACACGGCGGTCACCGCGGCAGGAACCTCCGGCGCGGCAGGAGCCTCCTCGACAGGCGTCTCCTCGGCGGGAGCTTCCTGCGCGGGAGCTTCGTCGGCAGGAGCATCGTCGGCAGGAGCGTCGTCGGCAGGAGCGTCCTCGACGGAAGCGCCATCGGCAGCCGCAGCGGCATCCTCCTCGACGATCGCCTCGGAGACCACCTCGGCATCCGCGTCCGAGAGGTTCTCGGAGCCGGCGCTCTCGGAGGGAGTCTCGGCGGCCTCTCGTTCGATCGCCGCCTCTGCCGCGATCACCGCGGCGTCCTCGGCGGCGGCGTCGGCAGCTTCGTCGTCATCCGCTGCGGCAGCATCCGCTGCGGCCTCGGCGTCGTCGGCTGCGGCCGCGGCATCCTCGGCAGCGGCGTAACCGGCGGCGACATCGTCGGCCGCGGCATCGGCGGCGACATCTGCCGCATCCGACCCCGCGGCACTTTCGTCCGCCGATGTGTCGGGCTCGGGAGCGGTGGACTCCGTCAGCGGCTCCGCGGCGTCAGCCGGGAGGTCGAGGGCGGGTACGTTGTTGTCATTGTTCTCATCGGCCATCTCTGGCTTACTCCCTGCACGGAGCACTGGGTGCTCCATGAAATCTCATGCGGTACCCGCGGGTTCCGCGAACTCACTCGGTGTGCGACCGGCTCATGGCTCTGATCGCGTGGGGCATGGGGCCCCGAAGTCTGCGTCGACGCGTGTCGCGGCAAGGCCGTTCATCGCGTCACAGGCCATTATCGCACCAAGTCGTCGCGTTCATGGCATCCCGGCGCGACCAGCGCGTTTTCTCCGGCCTGTTCTCGCCACATCCATAGCAGTCGCTGGGATAATCCACGGTATGAGCGAGCAGCGCACCCGCCCCGTCTTCTACGCCGTCTGGCTGATCTTCGCGAGCGTGGTGGGCTGGTTCGCCGCCTTCCAACTCACGGTCGAGAAGTTCGTCCTGGCGGCCAATCCGGATGCGGCACTGAGCTGCAACGTCAGCGTGATGATCCAGTGCGGAAAGAACCTCGAGTCCTGGCAGGGCGCGGTCTTCGGCTTCCCCAACCCGATCATGGGGATCGCCGGATGGATGGCGCCCCTGTTCATGGGCGTCGCACTGCTGGCCGGGTCGCGGTTCCCTCGGTGGTTCTGGCTGACCTTCGGCGCTGGTGTGACCTTCGCGTTCGGCCTCGTCTGCTGGCTGATCTGGCAGAGCATCTACGCCCCCAATCTCGGCGTGCTGTGCCCCTGGTGCATGCTCACCTGGTCGGTCACCATCCCGACCTTCTTCGCCACCATGCTGCACCTGACACGCAATGGCAGCTTCACGAGCAACAAGAAGGTGCAGGAGCGCGCGAATCGGCTGATGGCCTGGGTTCCGCTGGCGACGATCCTCGCCTACGCCGTCGTCATCCTGCTCGCCCAGTTGCGCGGACTCGACCTCCTCGGCGAGGTCATCGGCATGATCTTCTGATCCCACTTCGACGCGAAGAAACCCGCCGCCGATCCGAGGATCGGCGGCGGGTTTCTTCGTGTGATCGCAGGTGTCAGTCGAACCAGATGCCCAGCTCGCGGGCCGCCGACTCGGGGCTGTCCGACCCGTGCACGAGATTCTGCTGGACCTTGAGTCCCCAGTCACGACCGAAGTCGCCCCGGATCGTGCCCGGCGCAGCGGTCGTCGGGTCGGTCGTGCCGGCGAGAGAACGGAAGCCCTCGATCACGCGGTTTCCCGCGAGGCGGATCGCGACGGACGGACCCGAGAGCATGAACTCGAGCAGCGGCTCGTAGAACGGCTTTCCTTCGTGCTCGGCGTAGTGCTCAGCGAGGAGGTCGCGGTCGGGCTCGACCAGGCGGATGTCGACGAGGGCGTACCCCTTCGCCTCGATGCGTGCGAGGATCGCGCCGGTGAGGCCGCGGGCGACGCCGTCGGGCTTGACGAGGACGAGGGTTTCTTCGGTGGCCATGTCATTCACTCTCTGTCTGAGTCTCGGTCGTGGGCTCGGCGGGGCGTCGTGCGTCCAATCGGGCCCCTCCGATGGTCGCATACGCCCACATCCCGCCGAAAATCAACACGACGAGCAGGATCGCCGGGACGAAGAACGCCGACAGGGCGACGATCGCCTGCACGACCCACCCCGCAGTGAGCGCCCAGGGCTTGGTGATCATCCCCGCGATCGCGATGCACGCGAGAGCGAGCACCGCTCCCCCGACGATGCCCCACCACTGTTCGATGCCGGCGGGAAGCTGACGCAGGCCGAAGATCGTGAGCCCGACGAGGAACACCACGATCGCCTCGAAACCGAGCACGATGGGGGCGAGCTTCTGCACGAGGGTGCGCGGCGGCCGAGGAGCGCGCGCCGGTCGCGCGGCATCCGCGCTCATGCGCGCCACCCCGACTTCCAGTCCTCGTCCTCGGCGAGCACGATCGCCTCGCCCGCGAGCACGACCGAGCCGGCGATCACGACGGCGCGGCGATCGGACGAGGCCGCCCACTCGCGCGCCGCATCAGCCGCGTCGGCCAGGGAGTGGTGCACGGTCGCCCGCTGACCGCTCTGCTCCACGAGGTCGGCGATCGCATCGGCGTCGCTCGCCCTGTCGGAGTCCGGAGCCGTCGCGAAGACGTGCGCGACCGCGGGAACGAGACGCTCCACGATGCCCGCGGCGTCTTTGTCGGCCAGCACGCCGAGCACCAGGCCCCACTCGTCGAAGTCGAAGCTGTCGTCCAGGGCCTGCGCGAGAGCGGCGGCTCCGTGCGGGTTGTGGGCGGCGTCGACGACCACGGTCGGCGCGATGCCGAGCAGCTGCAGTCGTCCCGGCGAGGTGGTGCCCTGCAGACCGTCGGAGATGATGTCCCCGGCGATGGCCTGCGATGCGCCGCCGATGAGCGACTCCACAGCTGCCACGGCGAGAGCGGCGTTGTGGCCCTGGTGCGCACCGTACAGCGGCAGGTACTCCTCGGCGTATTCGCCCGCGAGCCCGCGGATCGTGAGCAGCTGCCCGCCCACGGCGAGCTTCTGCTCGGTGAGCCCGAACTCCTCACCCTCGAACGAGATGGTCGCATGGTGCTCCGCCGCGACCCGACGGAGCACCGCGGCGGCCTCCGGAGGCTGCTGCGCCGAGACGACGGCCGCACCCTCCTTGATGATGCCCGCCTTGACCTGCGCGATCTCCTCGATGGTGTCGCCGAGTCGATCCGCGTGATCGATGTCGATCGGTGCGAAGACGGCGACGTCGCCGTCGGCTGTGTTCGTGGAGTCCCATTCCCCGCCCATGCCGACTTCGAGCACCAGCACATCGACGGGGGCATCCGCCACGGCGACGAACGCCAGCACCGTCAGCAGCTCGAAGAACGTCAGGGGCGCGTCGCCCGCGGCCTCGAACTCGGCGTCGACGATGTCGACGAACGGCTCGATCTCGTCCCAGGCATCGGCGATCGCCTCGTCGGCGATGGGCTCGCCGTCGATCATGATCCGCTCCGTGAAACGCTCGAGGTGCGGGCTGGTGAACAGTCCGGTGCGCAGGCCGTGCGCACGCAGGAGGCTCTCGATCATCCGCGCCGTCGACGTCTTGCCGTTCGTGCCTGTGATGTGCACGACGCGGTACGTGCGCTGCGGATCGTCGAGGAACGCGAGGATGCGCGCCGTGCGCTCCTTGCGCGGCTGTACCCACCGCTCCCCCGCTCGGCTCAGCAGCGCCTCGTACACGGCATCTGCGCGATCCCTGTCGCTCATGCTCCGACCTTTCCGCTCACGACCGCTGTCGCATCGATCGTCACGATCACCGGTGCCTTCGTCGACCCCAGCGCCCGCGCTCCCGAACGGAAGACGCCGTCGTCGGGGCTCGTGACCTCGTCGACCAGGGCCTCGATGTCGTCGGTCGGCTGCACGGCGAAGGCGACCGCGAGCGTCTCCGCGGCGATCAGCTCGGCATGAGCCTCCAGCGCGGCGGCATCATCCGGCGCGGCGTTGAGCGCCAGGACGATGCGATCGCTCACGTCGAGTCCGGCATTCTTGCGCGCCTCCTGGACGACACGGATCGCATCGCGGGCGAGGCCTTCCGCCTCGAGCTGCGGCGTCGTCTGCGTGTCGAGCAGCACGAAGCCGCCGGACGGCACGATCGCGAGCGCCTCTCCCTCCGGACGCCCTGTGGTCTCGAGCGCGAGCTCGTACTCGGAGGGCTCCAGCGTGATCCCGCCCGCGGTGACGACCCCGCCCTCCTCGGACCAGTCCCCCGCCTTGGCGGCCTTGATCACGGTCTGCACGTTCTTGCCGAGGCGCGGACCGGCCGCGCGCGCATTGACGCTCAACCGGTGCGTGATGCCGTACTCGCCCGCAGTCGTCTCCTGCAAGGGCACGAGTTCGACCGACTTGACGTTCAGCTCCTCCCGAAGGATGTCCTCGAACTGGCCCAGCGAGCCGGCCAGGGGGGACACGACCGTGAGCCTCGCCAGCGGCAGTCGCACGCGCAGCTTCTCCTTCTTGCGCAGCGCATTGCCGACGCTCGACAGCTCGCGCACGGCATCCATCGCGTCGCGGATGTCGTCAGCCGCAGGGAACTGCCTGTCATCCGGCCAGTCGGTCAGGTGCACGCTGCGCCCGCCCGTGAGTCCCTGCCACACGCGCTCGCTGACCAGCGGCACAAGGGGCGCCGCGACGCGGGTGAGCGTCTCGAGCACGGTGTAGAGGGTGTCGAAGGCTTCGCGGCTCTTCGGGTCGTCCGTCACGCCGACCCAGAAACGGTCACGCGAACGACGGATGTACCAGTTCGTGAGCACTTCGGCGAAGTCACGCAGGCGGGCTGACGCGGTGGTCGAGTCGAGGCCTTCCAGATCGGCGCGCACCTCGCGCACGAGATCTCCGAGCCGGGCCAGGATGTAGCGGTCGAGCACGTCGGTGGAGTCCGTGCGCCATTCGGCCTCGTATCCGTCGGCACCGGACGCGTTCGCATATGTCGCGAAGAAGTACCACGAGTTCCACAGCGGCAGCAGGAACTCGCGGACACCCGAGCGGATGCCCTCCTCCGTCACGGCGAGGTTGCCGCCGCGCAGCACGGAGCTCGACATCAGGAACCAGCGCATGGCGTCGGACCCGTCGCGGTCGAGCACCTCCGACACATCGGGGTAGTTGCGCAGCGACTTCGACATCTTGTAGCCGTCGCTGCCCAGCACGATGCCGTGGCAGCTGACACCGGTGAACGCCGGGCGGTCGAACAGCGCGGTCGACAGCACGTGCATGACGTAGAACCAGCCGCGGGTCTGACCGATGTACTCGACGATGAAGTCCGCCGGCGCGTGCGAGTCGAACCACTCCTGGTTCTCGAACGGATAGTGCACCTGCGCATACGGCATCGATCCGGAGTCGAACCACACGTCGAAGACGTCCTCGATCCGGCGCATCGTGCTCCTGCCGGTGGGGTCGTCCGGGTTCGGCCGCGTCAGGTCGTCGATGTACGGGCGGTGCAGATCGATCTCGCCCTCGGGGTTGCGCGGCAGCGTGCCGAAGTCGCGCTCCAGGTCTTCGAGCGAACCGTAGGCGTCGACGCGCGGGTACTCCGGGTCGTCGCTCTTCCAGATCGGGATGGGTGAGCCCCAGTAGCGGTTGCGGCTGATCGACCAGTCGCGCGCGCCCTCGAGCCACTTGCCGAACTGGCCATGCTTGACGTTCTCTGGCACCCAGGTGATCTGCTCGTTGTTCGCGAGCATGTCGTCCTTGATGTCGGTCACGCGGATGAACCAGCTCGACACGGCCTTGTAGATCAGGGGGTTCCGGCAGCGCCAGCAGTGCGGGTACGAGTGCTCGTAGCTCTGCAGCCGGATCAGGCGGCCGTTCTCGCGGATGAGGCGGACCAGCGGGGTGTTCGCCTCCATCCACAGCTGTCCAGCGACATCGGTCACGTTCGGGAGGAACTTCCCGCCGTCGTCGAGAGAGAGGATCGTGGGGATGCCGGCAGCGCCCGCGACCCGCTGGTCGTCTTCACCGTAGGCCGGGGCCTGGTGGACGATGCCGGTGCCGTCGCTGACCGTGACGTAGTCGTCCACGAGGATGCGCCAGGCATTCTCGGTGCCGTACGTCTCGGTGTCGGCGTAGTAGTCGAACAGGCGGTCGTAGGTGACGTCCTGCAGCTCCGACCCGCGGACGGTCGCGTCGACCGCAGCGAGGGCGTCATCCGTGCTCTCGTAGCCGAGGTCCTTGGCGTAGCCGCCCAGCAGTTCCTTCGCGAGCAGGTAGCGGTGCGCGGACGACTCGATAGCGGCATCCGTGGTTCCGGCAGCTTGGTGCACATCGGCGGCACCGGCCGGACCGGCGGGGACGACGACGTATTCGATGTCGGGCCCCACGGCGAGCGCCAGGTTGGTCGGGAGTGTCCACGGCGTGGTCGTCCAGGCGAGGGCACGGACGCCGGTGAGGCCGAGAGCCTCCGCCTTGGCGCCGGTCAGCGGGAACGTGACCGTGACGGAGGGGTCCTGACGCATCTGGTAGACGTCGTCGTCCATGCGCAGCTCGTGCGCGGACAGGGGGGTCTCGTCGCGCCAGCAATACGGGAGGACGCGGTAGCCCTCGTACGCGAGGCCTTTGTCGTAGAGGGTCTTGAACGCCCAGAGCACACTCTCCATGTACCCCAGGTCGAGGGTCTTGTACCCGCGGTCGAAGTCGACCCAGCGCGCCTGACGGGTGACGTAGTCCTGCCACTCGTGCGTGTACGCCAGCACCGAGCTCTTGGCCTTGGCGTTGAACACGTCGATGCCCATGTCCTCGATCTCGGCCTTCTCGGTGATCCCGAGCTGCTTCATCGCCTCGAGCTCGGCGGGCAGGCCGTGCGTGTCCCACCCGAACACACGGTCGACCTTGTGTCCGGTCATCGTCTGGAAGCGGGGGAACACGTCCTTCGCGTAGCCGGTGAGGAGGTGGCCGTAGTGCGGCAGACCGTTCGCGAACGGAGGGCCGTCGTAGAACACCCACTCGGGTGCGCCCTCGCGCTGAGCGATGGAGGCGCGGAACGTGTCGTCCTCCTCCCAGAAGGCGAGCACCTCCTCCTCGATCTGCGGGAAGCGAGGACTCGGGGCGACGGGGCTGGTCGAGGCGTCGGCGGCGGGGCCGAAGGAGGAACGGGGGTAGGTCATCGTGTCTCGCAGTGGTCGTCGTGGCGGATGCTCCTGCGAGGACGACCCTCGCGGACCGCGGTACCACCTCGCGTGCGCTGCTTCCCCCGGAGGGTCGGTTCGCGCCACTCTCACTGCGGCTGTGACGGGCCTGCCCCGCTCGGTTCTACTGGGCCCGTCGCCGAGCTGTTCTTCCGAGAGCTCCCCGGTGATGCCGGATCGATGCTCGTGCCTCCATTGTACGCAGGTGCGCACGCCCGCTCTCCCCCACTCCCGAATCTGCGACCTCACGCGCAGGCAGGCGCACGGCTCGGGCGTCGGGGGCAGGGCTTAGCCTCGTGGAATGCCCCGCACTGCCGACTCCCCCGCCGCGCCCCGTGTCTCCGCTCCCGACCTGCCGCCCGTGCTGGAGTCCGCAGCCCCGGGCCGCCGCGCGGACGTGATCGCCGCTCGGCTCGATCTCTCCGGCACGGTCGATCTCGCATACTCGACACTCGAGCAGTGCGTCGTGAGCGCGGACGCGGACGCGGTCGACCTCACGGGTGCGACGGTGGTCGACGTCGACCTGCCAGGTGTGCGCATCGCCTCGCTCCGCCTGCGGGATGCCGGCGTCCGACGAGTGCGGATCAGCGGCGGCCGGATCGGCACCCTCGACCTCAGCACCGCGAGCATCGCAGAACTCGAGCTGCGCGACGTGCGGATCGACTACCTGAACCTCGGTGCCGCGAAGGTGACCGACCTCGATGTCTGCGGCTGCGCCATCCGCACGATCGACATGCCGCAGGCCGAGCTCACCCGTGTGCGGTTCGACTCCACGTCGAGCGACGAGGTCGACACCCGCGGCATGCGGGCGAAGGACCTGGACCTGCGCGGCCTCGACGCCCTGGCCTATCTCGACGCCAACAGCCTCCGCGGTGCCACTCTCACCTCGTTCCAGGTGCAGCAGCTGGCGCCGATCCTCGCGGCCGGAATCGGCATCCAGGTCAAGGACTGACGGGACCGCTCGCCGCAAGCAACTCCCTCGTGAAGGGATGCTGCGGAGCGGCGAACACCTCCGCCGTGACGCCCTGCTCGACGACCCGGCCGTCCTGCATCACGAGCACGTCGTCGGCGACGGCACCGACCACGTCGAGGTCGTGCGACACGAGGATCATCGTGAGCCGGCGCTCCTCCTGCAGCCGGGCGAGCAGCCGGAGCACGCGCTCGCGCACCGAGGGATCGAGCGCGGACACGGGTTCGTCGAGCACCAGCACCTCGGGGTCGGCAGCGAGTGCCCGGGCGATCGCGGCCCGCTGTCGCTGTCCCCGGAGAGCGCAGCCGGACGCCTGTCAGCGAGTTCCGGCCCGAGACCGACCTCGGCCAGGAGTTCCGCCACGCGCGCCCGCCGCTGTGCGCGGGGCACTCCTCCGGCTTCGAGCGCTTCGCGCAGCGAACGGCCGATGGTCCATCGGGGGTCGAATGCGCCGAGCGGGTTCTGGTGCACGAGCTGCACCCGCCGCTGCCGCACCCAGTTCAGGGTCCCGCTGTCCGGTGCGTCCACGCCCACGACCATGCGGGCGAGTGTGGTCTTGCCCGAGCCCGACTCTCCCACGATGCCCAGCGTCCGACCGTCTGCCACGGTGAAGGAGGCGTCGACGACGGCGGGAACCGCGTCGAAGCTGCGCGAGACGCCGGTGGCCACCAGCACCGGCTCCGAACTCGCCGGGGTCGTGGAGCGGGGTTCGTGGATGGTCGCCGCGATGAGCTGTTTCGTGTACTCGTGCCGAGGATCGTGCAGGACCTCGCCCACGGGGCCCGACTCCACGACGACCCCGCCGCGCATCACCAGCACGCGGTCGGCGACCCTGCGGACGGCAGCGAAGTCGTGACTGATGAAGACGAGGGCGGTTCCCGCATCCGTGATCTCCCGCAGCAGGCCGAGGATCCGGGCCTGCACGGTGGCGTCGAGGGCGGTCGTCGGCTCGTCGGCCACGAGTACCGCCGGGTCGCCGGCGAGCGCGGAGGCGATGAGCGCCCGCTGCCGCAGACCGCCGGAGAGCTGATGGGGATGCTGTCGCGCCCGGCGCGCAGGTTCCGGCATCCACACCCTGCCGAGGAGGTCCTGCACGCGCGCCGCCCTGGTCGCACGACCTCGGGCGATGCCGTGCAGCAGCAGCGGCTCGGCGACTTCGGCTCCGATCCGACGCAATGGATCGAGGGACACGAGGGCGTCCTGCGAGACGAGCGCGATGCCCGCTCCGCGGAGACGTCGCCACGCGCGCTCCGAGCGACGTCGCGTCCGTCCCGCCGATGGCCAGCCGGTCGACCGTGATGGCAGCGTTCGCGGGCGTGAGGCCGAGCAACGCTCTGGCCGTGAGCGACTTGCCCGCCCCGGACTCGCCGACGATCGCGACGCACTCTCCAGGGTCGACGACGAAGGACACGCCGTCGACCACCGGTGTCCCCTCGAAGGCGATCCGGAGTCCCCGCACCTCGAGCGCCGCGGTCACGTCGTGCTCCCGTCTGCGCGTGCCCGGAGGATCCGTCCGACGACCGTCGCAGACACGACGGTGAGGGTGATCGCGATGCCGGGGAACACCGAGATCCACCACGCCTGCCCGAGCACGTTGCGTCCGCCGGCGAGCATGAGTCCCCATTCCGGCGTCGGCTCTGACGGCCCGAGTCCGAGGAAGCTGAGTCCCGCCGCCGCGAGGATGCTCGATCCGATGCCGATCGTCGCGAGCACGCTCAGCGCGCCGAGGACACCGGGCACCACATGCCGTGTGAACGCGCGCACGCGAGGGACACCGAGTATCCGCGCGGCCTCGACGTGTTCCGCGACCCGGAGCGTCTGCGTCTGCACTCGCGAGTCGGATGTACACGGGGACGGCGGCGAGCGTCACCGCGATGGCGATGTTCACCGGCCCCGGCCCCAGCACCGCGACCACCACCAACGCGACGAGGAACTCCGGGAAGGCCATCAGCACGTCGTTGACGCGCATCACAGCGGTGTCGACGGCCCGTGGTGCCGTGCCGGCGACGGCGCCGATGACGAGGCCGACAGCGAGCGCGATCCCGGTGGCGAGGAGACCGATGCCGACGGACCTCCCTGCCCCGTGGACGACGCGCGAGTACACGTCGCGCCCGCTCTGGTCGGTGCCGAAGAGGTGCTCGGAACTCGGCGGGAGCAGGGCCGACCGCACGTCTGTCTGCAGCGGATCGGCTGTCGCGAGGAGACCGGGCCATACGGCGGCGACGGCGATCAGGGCGAGGACGGCGACGGCCGCTCCGAGCAGCACGCGTTGCGCGAGCCTCACCGGACGCCCCCTGCCCCGAGCACGCGCACCCTGGGGTCGATCAGCGGGTGCACGAGTTCGACGACGATGTTGACCGCCACGAACACGAGGGCGCTCAGCAGGATGATCCCGGTGAGTACAGGCAGGTCCCGGTCGCTGATCGCCGCGAGGGTCACCCTGCCGAGGCCGGGACGGGCGAAGACCGTCTCCACGAGCACGGCGCCTCCGAGCACGGAACCGGTCAGGTACGCGGCGAGAGTCACAGCCGACGCCGCACCGTGACGCAGGCCGTGCCGCAGCGTGAACCACGACGGGCTCGCTCCGCGCGCACGCACCGTCTCGGCGAACGGCATCCGCTCCGCCTGGGTGAGCCCGTCGCGCAGCACCTGGCTGAGCAATGCGGCGACCGGAAGCGCGAGGGTGATCGCCGGAAGCACGAGCGTCGCCGGGTTGCGCGCGCCTGATACGGGGAACCATCCGAGCCCGAACGCGAAGACGCTCAACAGCACGAGACCGATCCAGAACACCGGGGACGACAGCACGATGAGCTCCACCCCGGAGGCGACCGCGCGAGCGGTGCGACCGCGGACGAGTACCGCGACCGCCAGCGCGAGCACGACCGCGATCAGCAGCGCCAGGAGGGAGAGCTGCACCGTCGGGCCGAGCTGCCTTCCGATGACATCGGTCACCGGCATCCGCAGCTGGTACGACTCGCCGAGGTCGCCCCTGGCCAGCTGTCCGATGAAGACGACGTACTGCTCGAGCGGCGGTCGATCGAGACCCAGCTCCGCCCTGATCCCGTCTTTCACCGCATCGCTCACCTGGGCCAGCGGTCCCAGCATCACCGAGACGGGGTCGCCGGGGATGACCCGGAACGCGAGGAACGCGACCGTCGCCGCACCCCACAGGACGATGACGACGGACGCGGCGAGACCGGCGAGACGGACGAGAGCAGCCTTCACCACTCGTGCCCTCCGCTCAGCCGGCGGTTCAGCCGACGGTCACATCGTAGAACAGGGGCCGACCGTACAGGTCGTACTGCAGTCCCTCGACACGCTCGCCGACCGCGGTGATCGCCGACGGCGTGTACAACGGCACGATCGCCGTGTACTCGGCGTTCCACTGCTGCAGTTGGGTGTACAGCTCGTTGCGCTCGTCCTGGTCGCTGCTCGCGACCGCCTGCTCCAGGAGCGCATCGATCTTCGGGTCGCTGACCTGCGAGGCGTTCTGGAAGCCGTCGGTGTGCAGGTGAGCGCGCAGGAAGTCCGCGTCGACGCCCGAGAAGCCCCAGTCTGTGAGGTCGAAGGTCTTCGGCTCGTACTGCGCGTTGTACGCACCCGGCTCGAGCACCTCGCGCTTCACCTCGAAGCCGATCTCCTTGAGGTCGGACTGGATCGCGTTCGCGAGGGCGGCACGGTCGTCCGGGACCGGGGTCCAGGCGATCCAGCGCACCGACAGGCGCTCGCCGTCCTTCATCCGGATGCCGTCCGCATCGCGCTCGGTCCATCCCGCCTCGTCGAGCAGCGCGTTCGCGGTGTCCTGATCGAAGGGCCAGCTGTTCTCGAGCGAGGCGTCGTACCCGGGGGTGGTCGATCCGAGGACGCTCCACGCGCGGGGGAACTGCCCGAAGTAGATCTCCTCCACCGCGGCGTCGATGTCGATGCCCCTGGCGAACGCCTGCCGCACCTTCTCGTCGGCGAAGACGCCGTACTCCTCGTTCAGGTACAGCGAGTAGGGCAGTCCCGGGTACTCGATCGAGTCGACCGTGATGCCCTCGCCGAGGTCCTTGGCGAGGTTCGGCGGGATGTTGCTGGCGAGGTCTGCTTCTCCGCTCTCCACGACCCCGGTGCGCACCGACGCCTCGGGCTGGATCTCGACGCGGAGGGTCTCGATCGACGGCGCCTTCTCGTCATGCGGGCCCCAGGCGTAGTCGTCGTTGCGGGTGTACACGATCTCCTGGTCGGGGGTGTACTCCGTCAGCTCGAACGGTCCTGTGCCCACCGTGATACCGGGACTACCGGCCGCGAGCTGGTCGGCCGACTCCGCCAGCACGGCCGGGGAGTAGAAGCCGAGCTGCGGGGTGCTCGCGGCCTGCAGGAACGGCGCGTAGGGCTGGGTGAAGCTGACCTTCACGGTGTGGTCGTCGACCACCTCGGTGCCCTCGTAGTAGTCGGCGCCCATCATGCTCGCCGCCTGCTTCGAGGCGGTCGCGGGGTCGACGATACGGTCGAAGTTCGCCTTGACCGCCGCCGCGTCGAACGGCTCGCCGTCGGTGAACGTCACATCGTCACGGAGCGTGAACGTGTAGGCGGTGCCGTCATCGGAGACGTCCCAGTCCGTCGCGAGCCACGGGGTGAACGTGCCGTCCGCCTCCTGGAACACCAGCGAGTCGAGCACGGCCCTCTGCACGAGCCCCGAGACGTCGAGCTGGCTGACCTGCGGGTCCATGTGGCCGGCCGCGAGGTTGGCGCCCTCGATCGACCACACCAGTTCTCCCCGGCGTCGTCTTGCGAGCCGGGAGCAGCGCATGCGCTGAGCACGAGGGCACTGGCTGCGGCGAGCGCGGCGAAGGGCAGGAGACGACGCACGGGTTTTGCGGGCATGACGATTCCTCAGAAAGCGGTCGGGATGCCTCCAGTCTATGGGCATTTCTTGGACGGGGTCGAAAAGCGACGAGCCCCTGTCCCGCTCCACTCACCTGGTCGGCAGCACCACGCGATGGTGATCAGCGGCGGCCGGAAGCTCATCCGCTGTCAGGCGCTCGCCGGAACCGACGACCACGACGCTCACGCTCTGCACGAGGGGCGCGGCGATGCCCACCAGCCGCACCTCGACGCGGAGGTCCGCGCGCTCTCCGCGGATCCGCCAACGCAGTTCGGCCTCGTTCGCCGCGGTGACCACGCGCTCGGCGAAGGGCGGCTGGTGCGCCCGCACGCCACCGACCTCTGCCTGCTGTGCCGCCAGCCGCGCATCGCGCACCTTCGCCGGCACATCCTGCAGCACGTGCTCGGCGAGGAACGGATACTCCGCCGCAGACAGCCCGTCGAGCATCGCGGCATCGATGGCCTGTGCGGCTCGCACCGTCTCCGTCCAGGGGTGCACCACCGCTGACGGCGCCTCGGTGCGCTCGAGCACGGCCTGAAGCGCCGCACCCGCGACCCTTCGTGCCGCGAACTCGTCCGAGTTGCCGAAGGCCACGACCCCCGTACCGGTCGCCGCGTGCCACCGCATGTGCGCGGAGAACCCGGGAAGGCCTCCCGAGTGCTGCACCACGCGGCCGAAACGGCGGTCCTCCTCGACGAAGAGTCCGTAGCCGTAGCCCGCTCCCGCGAGGTCGCGCCCGTCGAACATCGCCGACGGCACAGGGATGGGCGTCCGCGGCTGCTGCATCTCCCGCCGCGACGCCGGCGCCAGCACCTCCGGGGCCAGGGGCCCGTCGGTGAAGGCCGAGCCGAGGAACCACATCCAGGTCGCGATGTCGTCGACCGTGCTGAACATGCTGCCGATGCAGCCCAGCGCACCGGAACCGACGAAGGGCTCGGGGAGGAAGGTCGCGCCGTCGTCGAAGGTGCGGAATCCGCCCGCGAGGTCCTCGGCACGGTATGGGTCAGGCGCATGCGCCGTGCGGTGCAGTCCGAGCGGCACGATCAGCGTGTCGCGTACGACGTCTTCCACGGCACGACCGGTGACGACTTCGACCGCCCTGCCGAGCAGCGACTGTCCGAGGTTGGAGTATTGATACGTCGTGCCGGGCGCGGCGGCGAGGAGCACGCCTTCGGCGAAGACCGCGGCGATGTCCTCGCGCGTCGCACCGAGGTGTCGATCGACCCAGGCGTTGTCCTCCCCAGCCCCGAGCGGTTCGACAGCAGGAGTTCACCGGTCAGCACGGCGGAGTCTCCTCGATACCGTGCCCGCACATCCGGCACATACTCCGTGATCGGCGCCTGCAGGTCGAGCAGCCCGCGGTCGCGCAGCGCGAGCACGGTCGCAGCGAGGAAGCTCTTCGACATCGAGGCGATCCGGAACACGGTGTCGCGCGTGGTCGAGCCGTCGTCGCCGCGCGGGTGCCCGTACGTGTGCACACCGCGGACCTCTCCGCGTTCGCACACGGCCACGATCGACGCGGGCGCGACGCGCCGAGCCCGGGCGTCGAGGACGCTGTCGAGCACATCGTCCGCCACCGCCGTCACCGCAGAGGAGCCGCCGTCCGCGGTCATGCGCCGACCCCGGAGAGCACCTCGTCGGCGAAGGCATCGACGAGGCCACGACTCGCCGCCGTGTTGTGCGGGTCGACGCGCTCGGCGGCGGCGATGAGGTCGGGCAGCGATCGGCCTTCGCCGCGCAGAGCCGCGTCGTCCCAGCGGGCGAGGTCTGCGGCGGAGGCCTCGGGGTGGAACTGCACGCCCCTGACGTGCGCCCCGAGCCGGAACGCCTGGTTCTCGACGACATCGCTCGAAGCGAGAAGTACGGCATCCGGGGGAGGCGCGTGATCATGTCCTGGTGGTTCTCGATCATGGGGGCACCGTCGCCGAGCACCGAGAGGACCGCGTCCTCTCCTCCGGCCGTCGTGGGGTGGATGCGCGTCGCGCCCCGCTCGACCGGTCCGGTCTTCGCCTTCACCTCTCCCCCGCCACGTGGGCGAGGAGCTGTCCGCCGAGGCAGATGCCCAGCGTGGGGAGATCGCGATCGATCGCCTCCGCCGCGAGTGCGCGCTCCGCAGCGAGCCAGGGGGCGCGGTCGTCGTCGTCCGGCATGAGGCCGCCGCCGAGGAGCACCAGCCCGGCATATGCCTCGAGCGACGAGGGGAGCTCCTGCTGCGCACCGACGACCGCCTCGACCGTCACCCCCGATCGGCGAGCCAGGTCCCCAGTCGGCGCGGCCCCGAGGCTGCGGAGTTGACGACGACGAGAACACGCGCGCTCACAGCGCTCCCTCGCGAGCGGTCGTGTCGACGGCAGGAGTGAGCGCCGCGGGTGCGGGTTCCCCGGCCGTCCCTGCGAGGAACGCCTCGTGGTCCTGGTCGGACGCCGCGAGCACACGCAGCACGTTCTCGTTGGCGAGGCCGGCGAGGTCCGCCTCCGACCATCCGCGCGTGCGCAGCTCCGCGAACAGCGTCGGATACCCCGACACGTCTGCGAGTCCCTCCGGCATCGCGTCGGAGCCGTCGTAGTCCGCGCCGATCCCGACCGCGTGCGCCCCGGCCACCCTGCGGATGTGGTCGAGGTGATCGGCCACGTCGCGCACCCCGACACGCGGGGCGTCTCCCTCGCCCCCGGCCTCCCACCAGTCACGGCGGGCCTGGGAGAGGAAGGTCGGGACGAACGGGACCATGACGACCCCGCCCTGCGCGCCGATCGCGGCGAGGACGTCGTCGGGGACGTTGCGGGGTGATCGCACAGCGCCAGCGCTCCCGAGTGGCTGACGATCACGGGGCGCGTCGTCTCTTCGAGTGCATGGCGCATCGTGGTCGGGGCCACATGCGAGAGGTCGACCAGCACCCCGATGCGGTTCATCTCGCGAACCACCTCACGCCCGAAGGCCGTGAGTCCCCGTGCCGCGGCTCGTCCGTCGCGGAGTCCGCCCAGGGGATCGTCCGCGACCAGGTGAGCGTCATGTACCGCGCCCCGAGTCGGGCGAACTGCCGCAGCACCGCCAGCGAACCGCCCAGTTGATCGCCGCCCTCGATGCCGATCAGAGAGGCGATCCGACCGTCCCTCATGGCTGCACGCGCGTCTGCGGCCGTCCGGGCGAACGCGAACCGCTCCGGATGCGCGTCGACCAGTCGGCGCACGAAGTCGATCTGCTCGAGCGTGGCCACGACCTGCTCCGCGCCCTCCAGCACGGGGTCGACCCAGACCGACCAGAACTGACCGGCCACTCCGCCGCGCGTGAGCCTCGGCAGATCGGTCTGCGTCGTCGGCACGTCGCCGCCGAGCTCCGCCACGCGATAGCCGAGGAGCGTCCTGCTCGCCCACGCCAGGTCGTTGTGTCCGTCGATCACGCCGTCGATCATCTGCTCCACACCTTCCGGTCAGTCCTCGCGTGCATCCAGCACCGCGTTCATCCGCGCCGTCAGCGCGAGGTCCCACGTCCACGCCACGCCGTCGAGCTCCCGCACGGGAACGGCACCGCGCGTGCTGGAGCACAACCACAGGGCATCCGCCCGATCCAGATCCTCCCGCACGAGCGCCGCCGTGCCGACGGAAAGATCGGCGATCCCCTCGAAGACGTCGGCCTGGGTCGTGCCGGGGAGCACGCCGAACTCCGGCGGCGGTGTCACGAGCCGCCCGTCGATACGCGCGATCAGTGTCGAGCGCGGACCCTCCAGCACGAACCCGTCGCTGCTGATGAAGACGACATCGTCGGCGCCGCGGCGTGCCGCCTCCCCGCAGTGCAGCCTCGTTCACCGCGTACGCGAGCGACTTCGCACCCTGCAGCAGCCACGGCGAGGTCTGCATCACATCGTGCCGGTAGCCCCGATCGAGCACGACGGCACGGGTCCCCGTCGCCCTGACCGCCGAGGGGTCGTTGCCCGCGAAGCCGAGCACCCACCCGGTCGGAGCGGCGCGGTCGATCTCGTCGCCGCGCGTCATCACGAACTTGATCGATGCCCGCTCGCCCGCCTGCAGCACGTCGGGCTCCGAGACCGCGGCGGCGGCCCGCAGCACCGCCGTCCGCCACAGGTCGAGCCGCGGCGACGGCAGCTCCAGAAGAGCCGCGGAGCGCTCGAGTCTGGCGAGGTGCGCCTCGAGGGCCTGCGGTCTGCCGTGCCGCACGACGGCCGTCTCGAACACGCCATCACCGCGGTTCACTCCGAGGTCCGTCGCCCGCACGATCGGCTCGCGAGGATCGACGGGGTGGATGCTGTCCGCGACGGACGCCGTGCCCGAAAGGTCGAGCCGGTACAGCAGCAGTGCGCGCATGGGATTCCGTTCCGGAGAGAAGGGCGTCAGCCGCGCGCGAGGGCGGAGCCGTGGACGTGGGTCGCTGCGGTGTCGAAGGTGCGAGACGACTCGCGCTCGATGCGCTCGACGAGGACCTCGTGCCCGATGCCCGGCCCCTGGGGCACACTCACACGGCCCGACTCCGCGCGCACCGGCGGGTCGACGATGTCGGCGGCGTAGTACTTGTCGGACCCGGAGACATCGGACGGGAGCAGGAAGCCCGGCAGCGACGAGATCGCGACGTTCGCGGCCCTCCCGACCCCGAACTCGTGCATGCCCCCGCACCAGACCGGGATGCCGGCGTCGACCGCGATGTCATGCGCTGCACGGGCCACGCTCAGACCACCCATCCGCGAGACCTTGATGTTGAGGACGCGGCCGGCCCCCAGGCGGATCATCGAACGCAGATCGCCCAGCGCGACGACCGACTCGTCGAGGCACACATCCGTGCCGATGCGCGCCTGCAGCGCGGCGTGCGCGACCAACTCGCGCGGCCCGAACGGCTGCTCGATCATCGTCAGCCCCTCGCCGTCGAGGCGGGCGAACACCGCGGCCGAGTCCGCATCGTCCGGGTAGGCGCCGTTCGCGTCGACGTGCAGGTCGAGGTCGGGATGCGCTGCGCGCACGGCGCGTACCGGCTCGACGTCCCACCCCGGCGCGATCTTGAGCTTCACGCGCGGATACCCCGCCGCTCGCTGGACCTCCACCTGCGCGAGCAGGTCGTCGATCGACGGCTCGATCCCGAGCGACACACCCGCGACGACCTCGCTGCGCGTGCCGCCGAGGGCCGCGGCGAGCGCGAGCCCCCTGGCGCGGGAGTACAGATCCCACACCGCGCCCGAGAAGCCTGCCTTGGCGAACTCATGACCGCGGATCCGATCCCACACGGCCTCCAGGTCGGCGGGTTCCTCTCCCTCGGCGCCGAGCAGGGCGGGGACGAGGTAGCGCGTGGCGATCTCCCATGCCGTGACCGTGGTCTCCGCGCCGAAGTACGGGTCGCTCGGTGCGGCGACCTCGCCCCAGCCTGTCCGTCCATCGGCATCCGTCAGCTCGACGAGGATGTGCTCGATGCCCGACTTGCGATGCGAGCTCGTCTCGAAGCTGTGGCGCAGGTCCTGGCGCAGCACGAACAACCGGATCCGTTCGATCCTCACGCGTCGACCTCCCCGTCGGCTCGCGGCCGCGGCTGCTCCGGCCCGTAGAGTCCCAGGCGGGCGACCAGACGGTCGCGCTCGGCCAACCTCCGACGTGCCCCCTTCGCACTCGCGGTCGTCAGGGCGCTCAGCAGGTGGCACACGGCGGCCACCGGGGTCGGCGAATCCGCGTACGAGGCCGATCCTGTGCGCACGCGGATCAGCGATGTCGCTATCGACGCGAGCGGCGCGTCCTCGCTGTCGGTGATGACGACGAGCTGTCCGCCTGCCTCGTGGAACAGACGCCCGAGGCGGACGGTCTCCTCGCGATAGCGGCGCAGGGAGAACGCGATGAGCACGTCGGAGGACCGCACGTCGGTCAAGACCGTGAGCGGCTGCAGAGCGTGGCCGTCGACCAGGAACACGTTCGACAACGTCGCCGACAGATCGGCGTTGAGCAGCTGGGCATAGGCGGCTGCCTTCCCCTCGCCCGCGATGTACCGGCGTCGAGCACCCAGCAGCAACGCAGCCGCCTGCGGCACCTGGGCCGAACGGCTCAGCTCCTCGAAGGTCTGCGCGAGCGAGCGCTGCTCGGTCTCGATGATGCGCGCCTGGATGCTCTCCGCCGAGAGGTTGGTGCGGATGCGCTCGCCGAAGCGGTCCCGCGGCGAGACGAGATCGCGGTCCTCGTGATTCTGATCGCTCATGTCGTGCTCTCCCCTGGTATCGCGCGGTAGGCGGCCGTGTCGTCATCGATGCGTGCTGCGGCGACCAGCACTCCGCCGCGGCGGAAGACATCGCTCATCGCCCGGTCGAGGTCGGATCGCAGCGCGTCTCGTTCCCCGGCACGGAGTTCTCGGGGCCGCGCGGGGATGGCGATCCAGGTGGCATCGTCGATGTCGAGCGCGCGCCCCCAGTCGTCACGACCGAGCGCGGGCGGGACCACCGGGGCGGAGCGCACGGGAGGCTCGGCGGCGAGGTCCCAGGCGACCACGAGGCGGTCGGTGTCCGGGCGAGCGTAGTAGTCGCGCTCGAACGCGATGCCCACCGCCCCGAGGGAGTTCAGGTTGAAATGCGCGTTCCGGGCCAGCAGCGGATCGAAGGTCCAGCGCATGCTCCGCTGTCCCCAGCGCAAAGCCACCTCGCGCTGGGCCTGCTTGAGCGCCTGGCCGACCCCTCTCCCCTGGTGCCCCTCGTCGACCGCGGCGGCCTGGGAGTAATGGAACACGTCGCCGCGGCCGTCGCATCCGGCGAAGCCGTACGCGAACCCGATGAGGGCGCCGTCGTCCGTGAACGCGCCGACCGCCGACCCGCCGTTGCGCGCCAGTGCGGTGAGCAGATTGGCGTTGAGCGCGTATTCGCTCTCGGTGTAGGCGAACACCCGCGCATACAGCGCCGACGCCTCTCGGAACTCCGTGTACTGGGTGAGGTCGCGGCAGCCGAAGCCGACGCCTGCGTCGGCGGCCACCGAGGAATGAGGCACGATACGTTTCCTAAGATCGACGAGTTCTGTTGCTCTGAGCGATGTTATCGGCGGGTTGCGGTGCAATCAAGAGGCAGATACGGTTCGTAACCGTGACGACTTATCCGGCGGATCGTGCAATGGGCGACACTTCTGACGACATCATCGCACTCGTGCGGGAACTCGTGCTCCTCGAGACGCCGAGCCGAGACTCGGCCGCGAGCGCGCGTATCGCCGACCTCCTCGCGGGCTGGTTCGGCGAGGTGGGGGCGCCGTGCACCAGGCGCCCACCGCCGCCGGGGTCGATCTCGTGATCGACGTGCCGGGAACCGGCGCACCGGTGCTGCTCATCGGACACACCGACACCGTCTGGCCCCTCGGCACGCTCGAAGGCGACGTGCCCTGGTCGGTCGACGGCGATGTCGTGCGCGGACCGGGCGCCTACGACATGAAGGCCGGAATCGTCGTGATGCTCGAAGCACTGCGGGCGCTGCAGCCCCTGCCCCTCGATCGCCGACGAGCGGTCCGCGTCGTCCTCGTCGCGGACGAGGAGATCGGATCCCCGGAGTCGGGCCCGCTGCTCGCCGAGCGTGCACATGGGGCCGCCGCCGCCATCGGGTTCGAGTCGCCGCACCCCGACGGGGCGCTCAAGGTCGGCCGCCGCGGCAGCGCCCGCGTCAGACTCACCGTGACCGGACGTGCTGCGCACGCCGCGCTCGACCCCGAGCACGGCATCTCCGCGGTGGACGAGCTCGTCGACCAGCTGCTGCGGATTCGGGAGATCGTCTCCGACCCCGGCCTGCCCGGCCCCGTGCTGAGCAACGTCGGGACGATCGCGGGCGGAGCGCGCACCAACGTCGTGCCAGCGCACGCGGCGGCCGAGATCGGTCTCCGGTTCACCGACCCCGCCACCGAAGCGGCGGTGCTTCGCGCCCTCAGCGCGCTGACGCCCGTGCGCGACGGGGCGATCGTCGCCGTCGACGTGCTCAGCGCGCGGCCCGCCTGGCAGGCATCGCCGGACGACGCCGCTCTGCTCGATCGGATCGCCGCGGTCGGCGACGGCCTCGGACAACGGATCACGGGGCGTCCGGCAGCGGGAGCGGGAGACACCAACCTCCTGGGAGCCCTCGGCCTGCCGACGGTCGACGGGTTCGGCCCCGCGGCGGCGGCGCCCATGCCGTGGACGAGCACTTCCTGGGATCCGCTCTGCGGGAACGCATCGATCTCCTGCGCGCCGTGCTCACGATCCCCGCGGTGTGACGATACGCTTCCCGTTCGCGCGCCCGGGCTCCGCTTCCAGGGATACGTTCCGGATGTCGGTCTCATCGTCTGCGCTTTCCTGCTCAGGTGTTCGTGTCGCGCATCCTTCCATCCGCGTGTTTCCGCTGTGTTACACCGCATGATCCATGCGCATCTCGTCGCCTTCTTTCGATTTTTCTTGGGCGATACGCATCAGATCCCTTGACCCAGAGGCCGTCTTCCGCTTGCATGGTCTGCACCGACCCGGCTTCACAGTGGATCCGGGCGGCGCCCGAAGGGACTTCTTCCATGCGTCTTGCCCCCCGCTCCAGAACTGCGCGAAGTCTGACCGCCGCCGCGATCGCCTCCGCGCTCCTCATCGCCGTTCCCGCCGGCGCCGCCCAGGCGCAGTCGGTGAGCGCGGCCACCGAATCCCCCGCGTCCGAGACCACACTGCGGATCGCGACGTCGGGGTTCGTCGACACGTTCAACCCGTTCATCTCGATCTACCTGACGCCGACGAACATCATCCGCTACGTCTACGAATCCCTCGTGCAGAACGACGCCGAGGACGGATCGCCGACGAAGGGCCTCGCCGACTCGTGGGAGCCCACGGACGGCGGACAGACGTGGACCTTCACGCTGCAGGACGACCTGGTGTGGTCGGACGGGGAACCGATCACCTCCGCCGACGTCAAGTACACGTACGAGCAGATGATGACCGTTCCGGCCCTCGGCACCGCGAACGGCAACCTGGTCTCCAACTTCGACACCGTCGAGACCCCCGACGACAAGACCGTCGTCATCACGCTGAAGACCCCGCAGGCGCCGAACCCCGGCTCGGAGATCCCCATCGTGCCGAAGCACATCTGGGAGGCCGTCGACGACCCCACGACGTTCGCGAACGACTCCGACGTGGTCGGCTCCGGCCCGTTCCTCCTCGACAGCTACTCCGCCAACCAGTCGATCGCCCTCAAGGCGAACGAGAACTTCTGGCGCGGCGCCCCCAAGATCGACGCCATCCAGTACGTGTACTACACGAACTCCGACGCGCAGGTGCAGGCGCTCAAGGCGGGAGACGTCGACCTCGTCACCGGCCTCACGCCGACCCAGTTCGAGGCGCTCGACGGCGTCGACGGCATCACGACGCACTCCGGCGAAGGCCGCCGCTACCACTCGATCAGCATCAACGTCGGCCAGCAGACCCGGGACAACGTGCCCTACGGCACGGGCAACGCGGCCCTGAAGGAGCTCGAGGTGCGTCAGGCCATCCGCCTCGGCACCGACACCAAGACGCTGCTCGACAAGGTCCTCACCGGCGAGGGCGTCCTGGCGACGAGCTTCATCCCCGCGTCGTTCCCGAAGTGGCACCTGTCCGACGATGACGACGTGATCGTCGGCTTCGACCCCGAGGCGGCCATGGCCACGCTCGAAGACGCGGGATGGACCGCCGGAGCGGACGGCATCCGCGAGAAGGACGGACAGCGCCTCGCACTGCGACTGCTGACGGACGCCGACGACTCCAACGAGCAGTCCATCGCCGACTTCTTCGTCCCGTGGATGAAGGACATCGGCATCGAGATCACGGTCGAATCGACCGACTCCGACACGATCAGCGCGAAGGCCACCTCCGGTGACTACGACCTGTACTTCAGCGGATGGTCTGTCAACCCCGACCCGGACTACCAGCTCGGCATCAACACCTGCATGAACCTCCCGACCGCGACCGATGGGACCGGCGGCACGACGCAGGACGGCTACTGCAACCCCGAGTTCGACGAGATGTACGCCCAGCAGCGCTCCGAGACCGACGAGGAGAAGCGCCAGGAGATCGTCCACGACATGCTCGCGCTGAACTACACCGACACGGCACAGGTCGCCACCTGGTACGCGAACTCGCTCGAGGCCTACCGCTCCGACCGCTTCACCGGGTTCACGCTCCAGCCCAAGGACGGCGGCATCATCGCCAACCAGGCCGGGTACTGGGGATACCTCACGGTCGAGCCCGTCGAGGGCGCGACCGCCGGCGGCACCGGCACCAACACCGGACTCATCATCGGAGGCATCGTGGTGGGAGTGGTCCTCATCGGAGGACTGGTCTTCTTCCTGATCCGACGCCGCAACATCGCCGACGTCGAATGAGCCCAGCGAGACGCCGCGGGTGGCGGGCAACCGCCCCCGCGGCGTCTCCCGGTCCGCTGTAAGGAGACCCCCATGTCCAACGCGGTTCCCCCATCCACCTCCGCCATAGCCACGAGCGCTGCGGCCGAGGAGCAGCCCAAGGGCGTCGGCGCCCTCCGCTACGTCCTGGTCAAGCTCGGCGGCGCAGCCATCAGCCTCGCTATGGTCATCCTGCTCGGATTCTTCGCCTTCAAGATCCTGCCGGGCGACCCGGTCGCGTCGATCGCTCGCGAACGCGGCATGAGCGCGGAGCAGGCCGCACAGCTCCGCGAGCAGCTCGGTCTGAACAAGCCCCTGTGGCAGCAGTTCTTCGACTACCTGGGCAACGTGTTCACCCTGAACTTCGGCACGAGCTACGTCTACCGCACGTCGGTGTCCGAGCTCATCGGCGACTACTTCTGGAACACGATCCTGCTCACGGGCACCGCGGCCGTCATCGCCATCGCCCTCGGCCTCTGGCTGGGCCAGAAGGCGGCGTGGAAGCACGGCTCCACGTTCGACCGCATCGTCTCGGGCACCTCGCTCGTGTTCTGGTCGGTCCCGACGTTCTGGCTCGCTCTGCTGCTGCTCATGATCTTCGGCGGGACGCTGCACTGGTTCCCCACGGGCGGCATGGTCTCCCCCAACCCGCCCACCGATCCGGTCGGCGCGGTGCTCGACGTCATCTCGCACATGGTCCTACCGGTGATCACGATGGTCGCGGTCGTGTACGCGCAGTACCTCATGGTCATGCGCAGCTCCCTGCTCGAGGAGATGGGCGCCGACTACCTCACCACCGCCCGCGCCAAGGGCCTCCGCGAAGACCTCGTGCGCCGACGCCACGCGGTGCCGAACGCCCTGCTGCCCACGGTCACCCTCGTGTTCATGCACATCGGCGGTCTGATCGCCGGCGCGGTCACGGTCGAGACCGTGTTCTCGTGGCCCGGTCTCGGCAAGCTCACGTTCGAAGCCATCTCAGGACCGGATCTCCCCCTCCTGCAGGGCACCTTCGTGGTGTTCTCGACCATCATCATCGCGATGAACCTCGTCGCGGACCTCATCTACCGTCAGCTCGACCCGAGGGTGAGGCGCGCATGACCACGGCATCCCCGACCATCCGTTCACCCAGAGCCCTGGCCTGGCACCGTCGCCGTGCGGCCTTCGCCGACTTCTGCCGCCAGTTCGCCCACCACAGAGCGGGCATGGTCGGGCTCGTCTTCCTGACCGTCGTCGCGCTGGTCGCGATCTTCGCCCCGGTGATCGCCCCCGCGAGCATGCTCGACGTGACGAAGCTCGTCGACGTGCAGCGATTCGCCCCGCCCTCGTGGGAGCACCCTCTCGGCACCGATCATCAGGGTCGCGAGATCTGGGTGCGCATGGTCTGGGGGGCGCGCGTGTCCCTGCTCGTCGGTCTCGCCGCCACCGCGATGTCGATGATCATCGGCACCCTGGTGGGCATCGCCGCGGGACACTTCACCGGGTTCTTCGGCGGCCTGATGATGCGCATCATCGATTTCTTCCTCGTGCTGCCGTCGCTGATCCTCGCCATCGTGCTGTCGTCGGTGCTGAGCCGCGGCGTCTGGACGATCATCATCGCCATCGGACTCACGTCGTGGGCCGGCACGGCCAGGGTGGTGCGCGCCCAGACGCTGTCCGTCGAGTCGCGCGACTACATCGAGCGCTCCCGGGCCCTCGGCGCCGGGCACTGGCACATCATCATGAAGCATCTGCTCCCGGGAGTGCTGCCGCTCGTGCTCGCCAACACCACGCTCACCGTGGGGTCGGCGATCATCTCCGAGTCGACTCTGGCGTTCCTCGGCCTCGGAGACACCACCCTGCAGTCCTGGGGCTCGATCCTGAAGAACGCGATGGACGTCTCCGCCGCGACGAGCGGGTACTGGTGGTACGTGCTCGTCCCTGGTGTCGCGATCGTCCTGGTGGTGCTGTCGTTCACCCTGATGGGCCGCGCCGTCGAGAACATCACCAACCCGACGCTGAGGAGCCGCTGAGATGCCCGATCTGACCTTCGACGACGTCTCCGTCACGTACCGCACCTCCGGCCGTTCGGGGCGTGACGAGGTCGCCGCCGTGCGCAACGTCTCCTTGACGCTCCCCGCCGGCCAGACCCTCGGCATCGCCGGCGAGTCCGGCTCTGGCAAGTCCACACTGGCCATGAGCGTGCTGCGGCTGCTGCCCCGCAACGCGACGCTGAGCGGCCGCGTGCTGCTCGGCGACCAGGATGTGGCGACGCTCTCGTTCGGACAGCTGCGGGCGGTGCGCTGGGCGAAGACCTCGATCGTGTTCCAGGGCGCAATGCACTCGCTCAACCCCGTGCGCACCGTCGGATGGCAGCTCCTCGAAGCGCTCGAGCTGCACGCCGGCGATCGGTGGAAGACCGAGAATGCGCGCAAGGAACGCGCCCTCGAGCTGCTCGACATCGTCGACCTCCAGGCGCAGAAGTCGGAGTCGTACCCGCACGAGCTCTCCGGAGGGCAGAAGCAGCGCGTGATGATCGCCATGGCGCTCGCGTGCGACCCCGAGGTCATCATCGCGGACGAGCCGACCACCGCGCTGGACGTGATCGTGCAGAAGCAGATCCTCGACATGATCTCCCGGCTCGTGTCGGAGCGCGGCATCTCCATGCTCATGATCAGTCACGACCTCTCCGTGCTCGCGACGGCCTGCGACCGCATCGCGATCATGCGCGACGGCGAGCTCGTGGAGGTCGGCGAGAGCTACGCGGTGTGCACGACTCCCGTGCAGGCGTACACCCGCCAGCTCGCCGACGCCTTCCCGACCATCGGTGACCCGGCATCACGGATGGCGCCGGTCACCCGGCACGGCCGCGGTGCCGAGGAGGTGCCCGAGATCGCCCACGAAGACGAGGTGCTCCTGGAGGCGAGGGGCGTCAACGTCACCTACCGGTCCGGCGGCAGGCCCGTGCACGCGGTGCGCGACGTCGACCTCTCGGTGCGCAAGGGCGAGATCGTGGCCCTCGTCGGGCAGTCCGGGTCGGGAAGTCGACGCTCGCGCGCGCTCTCATGGGCCTGCAACCCGCAGACCCGGGATCGCAGATCCTGTTCGACGGTGCGCCCATCCCGACCAAGGGACGCGGACTCGCCCGGTTCCGCTCGCAGGTGCAGCTCGTGCTGCAGGACCCGTGGGCGGCTCTGAACCCCAAGCACAGCGTGTACGAGTCCGTCGCCGAAGGGCTTCGCGTGCAGCGGTTCGCCGGCGATGAGCGCGAGCGCGTGGCGCAGAGCCTGGCCGATGCCGAGCTCACCCCGCCGGAGCGCTACTTCGGGGCCATCCCGCAGGAGCTCAGCGGGGGTCAGCGGCAACGCGTCGTGATCGCCGGCGCGCTCGCCGTGCAGCCTCAGATGCTGATCGCCGACGAACCGGTCGCTTCTCTCGATGCCTCGGTGCGCGGTGAGATCCTCGGCCTCCTGCTCGACCTTCGTCGTCGCCTCGGCCTCTCCGCCCTGGTCATCACGCACGACCTCGGCCTCGCATGGAACATCGCGCACAGCGTGGCGGTGATGTACCACGGGGAGATCGTCGAGCACGGCAGCACCGAAGAGGTCCTCCTGAACCCGCAGCACGCCTATACCAAGCACCTGCTGTCGGCGGCGCCCCGTATCGAGGAGAAGTCGGCGTGAGCGGCACGGTCTCGCCCTACCTCGACTCGGCGCCCCTGCAGCCCGGCGACACGGTGGCCATCGTGTCGCCGTCCGGGCCGGGCAACGAGGAGAACACGCAGCGCGCCGTCGGGTACTACGAGTCCTGGGGCCTGAAGGTCCGCGTCGGAGAGCATGTCCTCACGCCCCATCCCCGCGCGTCGTACCTCGCCGGCCCCGACGACCTGCGTCGCGCCGACCTCGTCGCCGCGTGGACCGATCCGGATGTCGACGCGGTCATCGCGGCGCGCGGCGGATACGGTGCGCTGCGATTGCTCGACGGCATCGATTGGACCGACATGCGTCGCGGCGCTCTCCGTCGCGACGGGCGACCCAAGCTGTTGACGGGCTCATCCGACGTGACCGCGTTGCACGAGACGTGGCGCGCGCACCTCGACATCGCGACCCTGTTCTGCCCGATGGCGGGCAACAACGTGTTCCGCGACTCCGAGCAGGTGCGCGACGACGTGCAGCGGTGGCTGTTCGAGCCCTGGCGCGCACGCGAGCTCATCGGCCCGAAGACCGAGATCATGACCCAGGGCCGGGCCGAGGGCCGCTTCACCGGTGGCAACCTCAGCCTGCTCGCGGCCGGGCTCGGGCACCGGAGGCGGGCGTTGCGGCACCCGGCATCCTGTTCCTGGAAGACATCACCGAGGAGCCATACCGGCTCGACGGCTTCGTGACCCAGCTGCGGCGGGCGGGGCGCCTGGCGCAGGCGACCGGCGTGGTGCTCGGTTCCTGGCACGAGTGCGGAGACCTGGAGCTCGTGCACGCGCTGATGCGCGAGGAGTTCGCGGATGCGGGTGTACCTGTGCTCTGGGAGCAGGGCTTCGGGCACGACCCGAACGCGCTGACGATCCCGCTCGGCGTGGACGGGGTGCTGGATGCGACCGGCGATGCGCCGCGCTTGACCGTCGGGCTCACCGCATGATCACCCTGCCGCCCCTCGATCCGCGCGTCACATGGTCGGTGCGACTGCTGGATGCGGACACCGGAGACACCCTGGCCGAGCACGACCCTCACACGCAGTGCGAGACCGCGAGCATCGGCAAGATCTTCCTGCTCCTCGAGGTCGCCAGGCGGCTCGAGGACGGCATTTTCTCATCCGACGACCGGATCGAGATCCCCGACGAGCACCAAGTCGAGGACTCCGGGCTCCTGTACCGGATGCAGGACCAGCGCGTCACGGTGCACGACGCGGCCCTGCTGGTCGGCGCCGTGAGCGACAACCTCGCCACCAACGCACTGATCCACCTCTGCGGCCTCGATCAGGTGCGGGCCGTGGCCCCGGCACTCGGCTATCGCGCGACCTCGCTGCACGACTACATCCGCAACGAGCGCACACCCGACCTTCCCTGGACCCCGTCGTACGGCACTGCGGCCGAGCTCTCCGATGTCATGCGACGCCTCGGCACCGGTGACGCGTTCTCTCCCGCGGTGAGCGCGCGCGTGCTGGACTGGCTCGCCGCCGACACCGACACCTCGATGACCGCCGACGCGTTCCTCGTCGACCCCCTCGCCCACGTCGAGGCCGAGTACCAGGGCATGGTGCTGCGCCACAAGACCGGCAGCGTGGGCTTCGCGCGCGTCGACGTGGGACTCCTGCGCGGCCCGGAGGCCGCGATCGCCTACGCGGTGGCCGCGAACTGGAAGGGGTCGCCGGTCGACCTCCGCGCACCGGTGCTCGACGACATGCGGGCCATCGGCGAACGCATCCGCGCCCAGGTCACCGCGCGTGCCAGGGATGAGTCCGCCGGATGAGCGCGATCGAGGTGGAGCTGCCCGCCGAGAACGGCACCGTGTGGTCGGTGCTGGTGCAGGACGTCGACTCGGGCGAGGTGCTGCTGCGCCACGAGCCGGAACGCGTCCAGGACACGGCGAGTGTGGGCAAGATCTTCCTCCTGCACCGGCTCCTGAGCGAGGTCGACGCGGGAACACGCACGCTCGAAGACCGCGTGACCCGCCGCCCTGTCGAGGCGATCGAGGACTCCGGCCTCTGGTACCTGCTGCAGGCGGACGAGCTGTCCCTCTACGATGTGGCCGCGCTCATCGGGGCCGTGAGCGACAATGCGGCGACCAACACGCTGGGCCGCGTCATCGGCATCCCCCAGGTGCAGGAGCACACGCGCGCTCTCGGCTACACCGCCTCCGCACTCGACGACATCGTGCGCTGGCCGATCCGCCCGGCGCCCCGCGCACCCTGTCGCACGCGAACGCCACGGAACTCGTGCGCTTCATGTCGCGTCTCGCCGACGGTGCCGATCTCTCGCCGGCGTCGGCCGATACGCTGCGACGCTGGCTCGGCGCCGGCATGGACCTGTCGATGGTCGCGTCGGCCTTCGAGTTGGACCCGCTGGCCCACTGGGGGTTCGACCGCGGCATCTGGCTGCTCAACAAGACCGGGACGATCTCCCGCGTCCGCGCCGACACCGGGATCGTGATGTCACCCACCCGCAGGATCGCCTACGCGGTGCTCGCCACGTGGGACAGCGGGGCAGACGGTCGCGGTCCGGCACTCGCCGCGATGCGTGCGATCGGCGACGGCATCCGCACGGCGCTCATCGGCTGAGCGCGGAACACGGCGCATCGCGCAGGACGCGGCGTCCCTCAGACGACTCCTGCTGCGGCCAGCCGCTCACGCACGAGGTCGAGAGGCACGGCGTGAGCGGTGCGCCCTTCCGGGCCGACCGTGGTCTCCGCGGCGAGGACCGAGTTGATCAGCGCCTCCTCCACGGCGTCCATCGTGGCGGCGAAGAGCGGCGACAGGGCGTCGTCCGGCAGGGGCCCCGCCTCGACGAGGTCGTGCACCGAGAACGCGATCGCATAGTCGCCGCTGCCCTGCGCATAATCCGCCCCGACCCCGCGCATGGCGAACACGGCGCGGTTGGCCACACGTCCGAGTTGACGTCCGTCGACCGGGGCGTCCGTCGCGACCACGATCATGCAGGAATTGCCCACCGGCACCGCGGGCGGCCGGGCGAGAAGCTCTTCGGCGGCGAGCGGCACCCCGGCGATGCGCAGCGTCCCGCTGAAGTTCGTCTGCACGAGAGCCCCGACCGTGCGCTCCACTCCGTCGAGCATCAGCACTCGTGACGCCGTGCCGATGCCGCCCTTGTACCCCAGCGCGACCGTGCCGGCACCCGCGCCGACGCCTCCCTCCGCGACGGCGCCGGTCGAGGCCGAGGCCAGCGCCTGTTCGACCTGCTCCTCCCCACGGCACGACGCCGGATGTCCGACAGGAAACCGTCGTTCGTCTCTCCGACGATCGGGTTCAGGGTCGTCGTGGCGCCGTGGGCGGGAGTCGCCAGCAGGTGGCCGAGGAACGCGTCGGCGACACGGAAGACCGAGAGCGTCGAGGTCAGCAGGATCGGGGTCTCGATCGCCCCCAGCTCCTGCAGCTGCGTGGCGCCGACGAGCTTGCCGTATCCGTTGCCGACCGCGAGGTTCGCCGGGAGGCTGCGACGCTCGGCGCTCAGCGCATCGGGCACGATGGCCGTGACGCCCGTGTGGAGGCCGTCGCCGTGCACGGTGGCGTGTCCGACACGGACTCCGACGACATCCGTGATGGCGTTCGCCGCACCGCGCGCGAAGGCTCCGGAGGGAACGCCGAGGTCGGCGAGGCGGGCACGGGAGGAAGGCGACGACGACGTCATGCACCGATCCTCCCAGTCGTGCGACGGCGTGCACCCGCGCCGCGCCGCATGGTCCTCGCCGGTCGAGCATGCCGTCCTGGCGATCGGTAGACTGGGCGGCACCACCCACACTCAGGCACGCTCACACAGTGCCGCATAAATCGCTCGAGGAGACCTCCATGCCTGCTTCCGAAACGGCGCAGAACCCGATTCCCGACAAGCCCGCACTCGAAGGCCTCGAAGCGAAGTGGGATGCGGCATGGGCGGAGCGGGGCACGTACCTGTTCGACCGTCTGCGCGCCGCCGAGCGCGGTCGTGAGGGCGTGTACTCGATCGACACCCCGCCGCCGACGGCCTCCGGCAGCCTCCACATCGGTCACGTGTTCTCCTACACGCACACCGACGTCAAGGCGCGGTATGAGCGCATGCGCGGCAAGACCGTGTTCTACCCGATGGGCTGGGACGACAACGGGCTGCCCACCGAGCGCCGCGTGCAGAACTACTACGGCGTGCGCTGCGACCCCTCGCTCCCCTACGACGCCGATTTCACGCCGCCGTTCGAGGGCGGCGACAACAAGTCGAGCCGCGCCGCCGACCAGCAGCCGATCAGCCGCCGCAACTTCATCGAGCTGTGCGAGCGCCTCACGATCGAGGACGAGAAGCAGTTCGAGGCGCTGTTCCGCCAGCTCGGACTCAGCGTCGACTGGACGCAGACGTACCGCACGATCTCCGACGACACGATCCGCCAGAGCCAGCTCGCGTTCCTGCGCAACATCGAGCGCGGCGAGGCGTACCAGGCTCTCGCGCCGACGCTGTGGGACATCGATTTCCGCTCCGCGATCGCGCAGGCCGAGCTCGAGGACCGCGACCAGCAGGCCGCGTACCACACCATCGAGTTCCCCTTCGCGGACGGCTCCGGCTCCATCGCGATCGACACCACGCGCCCCGAGCTCCTCCCCGCCTGCATCGCGATCGTGACCCACCCCGAGGGGCCGCACAAGCACCTCATCGGCACGAAGGTGCGCACTCCGTTCTTCGGCGCCGAGATCGAGATCCACGGTCACCACCTCGCACAGCCCGACAAGGGCACCGGCGCCGCGATGGTCTGCACCTTCGGTGACGTGACCGACATCATCTGGTGGCGCGAGCTGCGCACCGCTGCCGGCGAGTCCCTGCCGAACATGACGGCGATCGGCCTCGACGGCCGTTTCCTCCCCGAGGCCCCGTCGATCGTGACCGCCGCCGACGCGCGCGCCTGGTACGCCGAGAACGTGGCGGGCAAGACCGTGTTCAGCGCCCGCAGGGCGATCGTGGAGAAGCTGCAGGAGACCGGCGACATGACCGCCGTCGGCAAGCCCTTCAACCACGCCGTGAAGTTCTTCGAGAAGGGCGATCGGCCGCTGGAGATCGTCTCGACCCGCCAGTGGTACATCCGCAACGGGGCGCGTGACGGCGACCTGCGCGATCGGCTCCTCGCCCACGGGCAGGAGCTCGCGTGGCACCCCGACTTCATGCGGGTGCGCTACGAGAACTGGGTCGGCGGCCTGACCGGCGACTGGCTCGTGTCACGCCAGCGCTTCTTCGGCGTGCCGATCCCGCTCTGGTACGGCCTCGACGACAACGGCGACCGCGACTACGAGCGGGTGCTGACACCCGACGCGGCTGCGCTGCCGATCGACCCCACGACGGATGTCCCCGCGGGCTACACCGAAGACCAGCGCGGCGTGCCGGGAGGGTTCGACGCCGAGGCCGACATCCTCGACACGTGGGCGACCTCCTCGCTGACTCCGCAGCTCGCGGGCGGATGGCAGCGCGACGAGGAGCTGTGGCAGCTCACCGCACCGTTCGACCTGCGCCCGCAGGGGCAGGACATCATCCGCACGTGGCTGTTCTCCACGATGCTGCGCTCGACGCTCGAAGACGGCCGCGCTCCGTGGCGCAACGCCGCGATCTCCGGCTTCATCGTCGACCCCGACCGCAAGAAGATGTCGAAGTCGAAGGGAAATGTGGTCACTCCGGCCGACGTGCTCGACGCCCACGGCTCCGACGCGGTGCGCTACTGGGCGGCGTCGAGCCGCCTGGGCATGGACGCGGCCTTCGACCCGCAGAACCCGACGCAGGTGAAGATCGGCCGCCGCCTGGCGATCAAGGTGCTCAACGCGGCGAAGTTCGTGCTGTCCTTCCCCGTGCCCTCCGGTGCACAGGTGACCCACGCGCTCGACGCCTCGATGCTCGCGGCTCTCGACGCGGTGGTGGCCGAGGCGACGAAGGCCTTCGACCGCTACGACGCCGCGCGGGCGCTCGAGGTGACGGAGGCGTTCTTCTGGACGTTCTGCGACGACTACCTGGAGCTCGTGAAGGAGCGCGCCTACAACCAGACCGACGTGGGGCAGGCATCGGCCGCTCTCGCGCTGCGTCTGGCGCTGTCCACGCTGCTCCGACTGCTCGCGCCGGTGCTCTCCTTCGCCACGGAGGAGGCCTGGTCGTGGTTCGAGGAGGGTTCCGTGCACACCGCCGCCTGGCCGGAGGCGCTCGGCATCGAGGGCGATCCTGCCGTGCTGGCGGTGGCGAGCGAGGCGCTCATCGGCATCCGTCGCGCGAAGACCGAGGCGAAGGCTTCGCAGAAGACTCCGGTCTCCCGCGCAGCGATCGCGGCTCCGGCCGCGAAGGTCGAGGCTCTCCGTGCAGCCGCCGACGATCTTCGCGCGGTCGGCCGGATCGCGGAACTCGAGATCACCGAGGCCGAGGAGTTCGCGGTCACCGCGATCGAGCTCGCCCCGGTCGAGGCCTCCTGATGCAGCTCGGCACGAGGTGGGCGACGGGATCGGAGGCTCCGGCCTCGGTCCCCGCATCGCTGCGACCCGCGATCGCCGAAGTGGAGTCGAAGGGCCTCACCGGGCATTGGACCCTCACCTGGCTCGAGGGCCGCGCGATCGCCGAGCTCGATGCGGGCTGGGAGGTCTTCCAGACCGCCTCGGGCGACGTCGTGGCTCGTCCCTTCGAGGACTGATCTCCCGGCGTCGAGCCGACCCGTCAGCGCCGGTTCAGTCCCATCTGCGCGAGCAGATGGTCCACCGTCCGCGGGTCGTTTCGTCGCGCCTGCTGCTCGCGGAGAAGGTCGAGCGCGAGACTCCGCTTCGTGGCACGCCGGTCGATGCGGTGCTCGACGTACGCCGTGAGGCGTGCCGCCAATCGCAGCAGGCCGCGCTCGGCCTGGGTCGGGCGGACAGGGGCAGCGTTGCGCTGGTCATGATGCCGTCCGCCCGTCGTCCGGCGTGTCGGAAGATGCTGACTGCGGCGTCGGCAGGTCGAAGAGTTCGGCGCGGAGGGAGACCCGCCGCACGTCGGCACCGGTCTGCCCACGGAAGCGCTCGATGGCGCGCTCGATGGTCGTCTCCAGCTCTCCCCTGAGCGCCAGGGCCTGAGCGGGCGTGAGGTCGAGATGGGTCGTCATCGTCATGCCGACGTCGCGCCATTCTTCGGGGACATCGGCGCTCGACCGGTTGAGATAAGCCATCAGCGTCTCGTGCCGCAGGCGGAAGAACTCCGAGGTCACGATCTGCGCCGCGGCGCGGTTCGCCGGCGATGTCATCTCATCGGGCCCCGGCACGTCGATGCGCCCCTTGGGACGCTCCCACCACCGCTCCCGCGCCGTGCCCCTCCCCTCGACTTCGCGGATGAGGTCGTGAGCGGCGAGGGCGCGGAGGTGGTAACTGGTCGATCCCGAGTTCTCGCCGACGAGCGCCGCAAGGGAACTGGCGGTCTGCGGTCCGCGTGCCGCGAGCAGGTCGAAGATCTTGACGCGGAGCGGATGCGCCAGCGCTTTCAGGGCTCCGGCATCGAGTGTCCGCACCTGGATGTCTTCGTTCATGAATGCAAAGATACCCTTGCAAACAGTTCTTTGCAAGTGTTCCTCTGCATCTTCTCAACCCCCTCGTTCCCTGTGCGCTTCGCTCCCGATCCTCAGACAGGCCGGTGGCTAGGCTCGGAGCATGACCGACGCCACGAACCCGCTCCTGCAGCCGTCGCAGCTCCCCTTCGGACTCCCGGACTACGGAGCCATCCGCCCCGAGCACTATCTCCCTGCTTTCCAGGCAGGGTTCGCGGAGCAGCTGCGCGAGGTCTCACGCATCACCATGGTGCGGTCGATGCCGACTTTCGAGAACACTCTGGAGGCGCTGGAACGATCGGGCGAGCTGCTCGACCGCGTCGCGCACACCTTCTACACCGTCAGCTCGGCGGACGCGACGTCCGAGATCCAGGAGATCGATGAGCATCTCGCTCCGCTCATGGCTGCACATCAGGACGCGATCACGCTCGACGGCGCGCTGTACTGGCGGGTGCAGCAGGTGTGGGAGCAGCGGGACGCCCTCGGCCTCGACGCGGAGCAAAGATATCTGGTGGAGCGCCGGCACCGCGAGATGACGCACGCCGGCGCTGCGCTCGGCGACGATGCCAAAGCGCAGCTGACCGCCTTGAACCAGAGACTCTCGACGCTGACCAACACGTTCGAGCGCAATCTTCTGAACGACACGAACGCTCTGGCCGTGGTCTTCGACTCTGCGGACGAGCTCGACGGGCTCAACGCCGGCGAGCTGTCGGCTGCGATACGCGCGGCCGCCGACCGCGGGCTCGACGACAGGCTCCTCCTCACGCTCCCTCTGTTCACCGGTCATCCCGCCCTTGCCCAACTGCGCGTGCGGGAGTCGAGGCGGCGCATCATGGCGGCCTCGCTGGCGCGGGCTTCGCGGGGCAACGCGAACGACAACCGTGCCGTGCTGCGCGAGATCGTGGGTCTGCGGGCCGAGCGCGCGAGCCTTCTCGGCTACGGTTCACACGCCGCTTACGTCACCGCCGACGAGACGGCGGGAACTCCTGAGGCCGTGGAGCAGATGCTGCGGCGACTGGCCGAACCGTCGGCCCGCAACGCCCGGTCCGAGCGGGAGGCTCTGCAGGCCGTCGTGGACGACACCGAGGCCGAACCCTTCGAGATCGAGGCCCATGACTGGGCGTTCTACACGGAGCGGATCCGCACCGCCAGATACGACATCGATGCGAGTGCGCTGCGTCCGTGGTTCGAAGCGGAGAGGGTGCTGCAGGACGGCGTCTTCTTCGCTGCGACCCAGCTGTACGGCATCACCTTCTCGGAGAGGGACGACCTGGTCGCGTATCATCCCGGCGCCCGCGTGTTCGAGGTGCGCGACGACGACGGCTCGCCGCTGGGCCTCTACGTGCTCGACCTGTACACCCGCGACTCCAAGCGCGGCGGAGCATGGATGAACGCGATGGTGAGCCAATCCCGGCTGCGCGGCACCTCCCCCGTGGTGGTGAACAACCTCAACGTGCCCCTGCCCGGCGAGGGCGAACCCACGCTGCTGACGCTCGACGAGGTCACCACGCTCTTCCATGAGTTCGGTCACGCGCTGCACGGTCTCTTCGCGACCGTGACGTACCCGCACTTCTCGGGACCAACGTGTTCCGTGACTTCGTGGAGTTCCCGAGCCAGGTGAACGAGATGTGGATCCTCTGGCCCGAGGTCCTGGACAACTACGCACGCCATTTCGAGACGGGTGCTCCGCTCGACCCGGCCATCGTCGAGCGGCTGCGTGCGACCGAGACGTTCGATCAAGGACACGCGACCAGCGAGTACCTCGCCGCAGCCTGGCTCGATCAGGCGTGGCACCGGCTGGCCGCCGACGAGGACGTCGACGATGTCGCCGCCTTCGAGGCTGCGGCGCTTGCCGACATCGGGTTGGACGATCCCGCCGTACCCACACGCTACTCGTCGACGTACTTTGCCCACGTGTTCTCCGGCGGCTACAGTGCGGGCTATTACTCGTACATCTGGAGCGAGGTGCTCGATGCCGACACGGTGGAGTGGTTCCGAGACAACGGTGGACTGACGAGGAAGAACGGCGACCGGTTCCGCGACCGTCTGCTCGGCGTCGGTGGTTCGAAGGATCCGCTCGAGGCGTATCGGGACTTCCGCGGTCGCGACGCCGCGATCGAGCCGCTGTTGAAACGCCGGGGACTCGACTCCTGAGAGAGCCCGTCAGCTCCGGGGCGACGCGCAGGTGACCGATCCTGACGCGGTGTCGAGGCTCTGCCTTGGCCGCGTCAGCGCGGCGGTGCGGTGTACAGCGCCGGCGAGCAACCGGTCTCCCCTGGCTCGAGCCAGATCCGATCGTAGGGCGGCGACACGACGTCTCCCGTCGTCCGCCGCACGCGGAGGACGCAATCGGTCCCCGGAGTCACACCGACCGCGACGACCCACTCGCCGCCGGCGGTCTGCTCGACCTGCACGATGACGTGGGCGTCGGGGAACTCGTCCCGCAGCGCCTGGGTCGGGTCGGTGCCGCCCGAGGCGGCGAGCACCCGATCCACGCGTTCCACCGTGTCCAGCGGCAGTTCGGGACGGGTCGACGCGGGAGGAGCGACCGGCTCCGCGATCCCCGAGCACGGGATCTCCTCGTGGGCGACCTTCCCCGACGCGGTCACCGCGTACCGGTAGCACCGCTCGGAGGATCCCGCCGACGTCGACGGCGCGAAGAGCGCCCCACTGCTGCTCTCCTCGACGACGGCGCTGATGCGGGCTTCGATCACGATGCCGCCGCCGTCGCTGAGCGTGCCACTCCAGGTCAGCGGCTCGACGGTCGCGCTTCGGGAGTGGAACATCTCGGCAGCGACGGTCGCGGCATCCGTGAGGTCTCGCGCGCCGCGCAGGTCATCGGCCAGGGCATCCGCCACGTGCTCGACTGTGCCGTCGGCCACATCATCGCCGTCCTTGTCCCGCGTGGAGACCAGGAAGACGGTGACGAGCACGATCCCCGCGAGCACGATCGCCGCCGCCGGTATCGCGAGCAGTGTCGCGACTCCCTGCCCCAGCGAGCGGCGAGAGGTCACGCGCTCTTGCGCTTGCGCTCCATCACGATGGTGGGCGGTGCGCCTTCGTCGACAGCCGCGCGGGTGACGATGACCTTCGCGACGTCTTCCGCCGAGGGGATCTCGAACATGATCGGGCCGAGGACGTCTTCGAGGATCGCCCGGAGTCCGCGTGCTCCGGTTTTGCGCTCGACCGCGAGGTCGGCGATGGAGCGGAGGGCTTCCTCTTCGAACTCGAGCTGCACACCGTCGATCTCGAACATGCGCTGATACTGCTTCACGAGCGCGTTCCGAGGGCCGGTGAGGATGTCGATCAGCGCCGTCTGGTCGAGGGGCGAGACGTTCGTGACGACGGGGAGACGGCCGATGAACTCGGGGATCAACCCGAACTTGTGCAGGTCTTCCGGAAGAACCTCGCTGAAGAGGTCGAGGTCCTTGCCCTTGTCGTGCAGCGGGGCTCCGAAGCCGATGCCGTGCTTGCCCACGCGGGCGGACACGATGTCTTCGAGACCCGCGAAAGCGCCGGCGACGATGAACAGCACGTTGGAGGTGTCGATCTGCAGGAACTCCTGGTGCGGGTGTTTGCGACCCCCCTGCGGCGGCACGGAGGCGACGGTGCCCTCGATGATCTTCAGGAGCGCCTGCTGCACACCCTCGCCCGACACGTCGCGGGTGATCGAGGGATTCTCGGCCTTGCGGGCGATCTTGTCGACCTCGTCGATGTAGATGATGCCCTGTTCGGCGCGCTTGACGTCGTAGTCGGCGGCCTGGATGAGCTTGAGGAGGATGTTCTCCACGTCTTCACCGACATAGCCGGCCTCGGTGAGCGCGGTGGCGTCGGCGACGGCGAAGGGCACGTTCAGGCGCTTGGCGAGCGTCTGCGCGAGGTACGTCTTGCCGCAACCGGTGGGACCGATGAGCAGGATGTTGCTCTTCGCGATCTCGACCTCTTCGGCGCGCTGTTCCGCCGTCTGCAGCGTGCCGTGAGCGCGCACGCGCTTGTAGTGGTTGTAGACGGCGACGGAGAGGGCGCGCTTCGCCGGCTCCTGGCCGACGACGTACTCCTCGAGGAAGGAGAAGATCTCTCGGGGCTTCGGCAGCTCGAACTCGGCGACGCCGTCGGCGGAGGACTCCGCCATCCGCTCCTCGATGATCTCGTTGCACAGCTCGACGCACTCATCGCAGATGTACACGCCGGGGCCGGCGATGAGCTGCTGCACCTGCTTCTGGCTCTTTCCGCAGAACGAGCATTTGAACAGGTCAGCGCTTTCACCGATACGGGCCATGCGCGTCCTCCTATGGGGGATCAGAGATCGTCCTTCGAGCCTAACCGCTGCATACGACACCGGGCCGCATTGGAGGCACTCGACATCGGGTCGTGACACGTGAAGGGTCAGGAACTGCCGCTATCTCCGGTTCCGGAGCGGCGATTCCCGACCCCTCACGAGATCGGCGGAGCGCGTCAGACCATGCTCTTCGTATGCCACACGGTCTTCACCTCGGTGAAGGCGCCGATACGCTCCGGCGAGGCGACGACATCACCCGGAGTGAGGACGCGCTTCAGGGTGTCGGCGGCCGCGATCTGCATGTCGACCCACTCGAGATCGCCCGCTCCCGCCAGGTCGAGGGCGTTCACGTCCTGGTGGGATGCCAGCCAGGGGGCGATCTCGGCGGGCGAACCGGTCAGCACGTTGACGACACCACCGGGGACGTCGCTCGTGGCGAGCACCTCCGCGAGGCTGATGGCCGAGAGTGGATGCTGCTCGCTCGCGATGACGACGACCGTGTTCCCGGCGACCAGCGCGGGGGCGACGACCGAGACCAGCCCGAGCAATGCGGAGTCCTGCGGCGCGACGATCGCCACGACACCGGTCGGCTCGGGGACCGAGATGTTGAAGTACGGGCCAGACACCGGATTCGCATTGCCCGCGACCTGTGCGTACTTGTCGCACCACCCGGCATACCAGACCCAGAGATCGATGGCCTCGTCGACCTGCGCTGCTGCGGCGGAGGAAGACAGCCCCTGCTGCGCGACGATCTCGTCGATGAACTGGGCACGGCGACCCTCGAGCACCTCGGCGACGCGGTAGAGCACCTGCCCGCGGTTGTAGGCGGTCGCACCCGACCAGCCCTTGACCGCGGCGCGAGCGGCGACCACCGCGTCGCGAGCATCCTTGCGGGAGCCCTTGGCGGCGTTCGCGAGGAATGCGCCCTTCGGGGAGAGCACCTCGTACGTGCGTCCGGACTCGCTGCGCGGGAAGGCGCCTCCGATCGCGAGCTTGTACGTCTTCGGCACGGTCAGACGCTTGCTCATGCTGCGGCTCCCTTGAGGTAGGCGGTGAGTCCCTGACGACCGCCTTCGCGACCGTATCCGGACTCCTTGTAGCCGCCGAACGGGCTCGACGGGTCGAAGCGGTTGAAGGTGTTGGCCCAGATCACGCCCGCGCGCAGGCGGTCGGCGACGGCGAGGATGCGGGATCCCTTATCCGACCAGATGCCCGCGGAGAGGCCGTACGGCGTATTGTTCGCCTTCGCGACCGCCTCCGCCGGTGTACGGAACGTGAGCACCGAGAGCACGGGGCCGAAGACCTCGTCACGGGCGATGCGGTGCGATGCCTCGACGCCGGTGAAGATCGTCGGGGCGAACCAGAAGCCCTGCTCCGGGATCGCGCAATCGGCGGTCCACCGCTCGGCGCCCTCGGCCTCCCCGATGTCGCTGAGTTCGCGGATGCGGGCGAGCTGGGCCGCGGAGTTGATCGCTCCGATGTCGGTGTTCTTGTCGAGCGGGTCGCCGAGACGCAGCGTCGACAGGCGCGTCTTGAGCCGGTCGACGACCTCGTCGTGGATCGACTCCTGCACCAGCAGGCGGCTGCCAGCGCAGCAGACGTGTCCCTGGTTGAAGAAGATGCCGTTCACGATGCCCTCGACGGCCTGGTCGATCGGCGCGTCGTCGAACACGATGTTGGCGGCCTTGCCGCCCAGCTCCAGCGTGACCTTCTTCTTCGTGCCGGCGACGGCGCGCGCGATGTCGTCCGACACCGGTCGATCCCGTGAAGGCGACCTTGTCGACGTCGGGGTGGCGCACCAGGGTCGCCCCCGTGGCGCCGGCTCCCGTGACGATATTGACGACTCCGCGGGGAGGTCGGCCTGCTGCAGGATCTCCGCGAAGATCAGCGCCGTCAACGGCGTGGTCTCTGCGGGCTTCAGCACGACGGTGTTGCCCGCCGCGAGGGCGGGCGCGATCTTCCACGCCAGCATCAGCAGCGGGAAGTTCCACGGGATGATCTGCCCTGCGACGCCGAGCGCCTGCGGGTTCGCACCGAGTCCGGCGTGATCGAGCTTGTCGGCCCAGCCTGCGTAGTAGAAGAACCAGGAGGCGACGAGCGGCACGTCGACGTCGCGGCTCTCCTTGATCGGCTTGCCGTTGTCGAGGCTCTCGGCGACGGCGAGCTCGCGCGCACGCTCCTGCACGAGGCGCGCGATGCGGAAGAGGTACTTGCCCCTGTCGCGGCCGCTCATCCTCGACCAGGTCTTGTCATAGGCACGACGAGCAGCGGCGACCGCACGGTCGACGTCCGCGTCGCTCGCGGAGGCGATCTCGGCGATGTGCTTCTCGGTCGCCGGCGAGATCGTGGCGAACGGAGCGCCGGAGCCGTCGACGAACTCTCCATCGATGAACAGGCCGTAGCTGTCCTTGAGATTCAGGATCGCGGTGGACTCCGGTGCGGGAGCGTATTCCAGAAATGACATGTTCGTCTTCCCGTCAGTCGATCGTGACGTAGTCGGGGCCCGAGTAATGGCCGGAGGTGAGCTTCTGGCGCTGCAGGAGCACATCGTTCAGGAGGCTGGAGGCGCCGAAGCGGAACAGGTGCGGCTGGAGCCACTCCTCGCCGACGGTCTCGGCGACCGTGACGAGGTACTTCACGGCGTCCTTCGAGGAGCGGATGCCGCCGGCCGGCTTCACGCCGATCTTCTCCCCCGTGCCGCGGTACCAGTCGCGCACGGTCTCGAGCATGAGCAGCGTCGTCGGCAGGGTCGCCGCGGGCTGCACCTTGCCCGTCGAGGTCTTGATGAAGTCGCCGCCGGCGAGGATCCCGAGCCACGACGCGCGCTTGATGTTGTCGTAGGTGTTGAGCTCACCGGTCTCGAGGATCACCTTGAGCGAGGCGGACGAGCCATCCGCGCGGCGACAGGCCTCCTTGACCTGTGCGATCTGATCGAACACCATGCCGTAGCGGCCGGAGAGGAACGCGCCGCGATCGATCACCATGTCGATCTCGTCGGCGCCCGCGGCCACCGCCTCCGCGGTGTCTGCGAGCTTGATCGCCAGGGACGCGCGCCCACTCGGGAACGCCGTGGCCACGGCCGCCACCGAGATGAGGCCGTCGTCGGGATCCCCGTGCAGGCCGCCCAGGGCGGAGACAGCGTCGCCGACCATGTCTCCGTAGACGCAGACGGCCGCGACGCGAGGCGCGGACGGGTCGGCGGCATCCGGATTCTTCGCCTTCGCGACGAGCGAGCGCACCTTGCCGGGGTGTCGGCCCCCTCCAGTGTGGTCAGGTCGATCAGTCTGATGATCGTGTCGAGCGCCCACGCCTTCGAGGTGGTCTTGATCGATCGGGTCCCGAGTCCGGCGGCGCGCTGCTCCAGTCCGACGGCGTCCACGCCGGGGAGTCCGTGCAGAAAGCGCCGGAGGGTGGCGTCGTCCGGTTCTCCGCCGAGGACATCCACCGCCGTCCTGCGGCTGAGTGCTGTGGTGGTCACTGTTCCTCCAACAATGCTCGTGCTGTGGTCTCATCGGTCACCAGAACGCCGCACAGGCCGCTGGTCACCACTGTCCGTGCGATGTCGTGCTTGGCGGGGCCCGCCGTGACGAAGATCGCTCGCGGGGCTCCCCGCAACCGGTCGAGCGAGACGCCGACGGTGCGTGCGTCGAGCTGCGAGTCGACGATGTTGCCCTCGGCGTCGACGTACCGCCCCAGGACGTCTCCGACCGCGCCACGTCGCGCGAGCTCTTCGACCTCCTCCGTGGTGAGGTAACCGTTCTCGACATGCGCGGATGAGGCATCGCACGGGCCGGCGGTGAAGAGGAAGGCCTGCGCTTCGGCAGCTTCCTCCAGCACGGCGGCGACGGTGCGGTCGGATTCGATGGCCTGCTTCGTCTCGACCCGCTCGAGGATGGCGGGGCTCGGAAGAAGCGAGACCTGGCCGGAGGCGCGCTGCGCGATCGTGACGGCGAGCCCCGCCGCGCCACCCGATCGCCGGTTGAGGCTCACTCCCCGTTGAGCTGCACCACGGTGACGCCGTTGGCCCAGCCGTCGGGGAGCGCCTCCGCGACGGCGCGGAGCGTGCGACCCCAACTGAGAGTCCGTGGGACGGGCCGCAACGCCGTCAGGAAGTCGGCCGCCGCCTGTGCGACCCGTTCCAGAGTTCCGTCGTCTCCGTCGGGAGCCGGGACGACGACGGCGTCCGTCAGGCCGAACCGCTCCACCAGGAGCCGTTCCAGGCCGAGTCGACGCGCCCGCGGGTGCACGATCTCGATGCGCACGATACCGCGGTCCTTGGCCTGCGTGAGAAGGCGGCCCACCTTCCACCGGGAGACCTTGAGGAGCCCGCCGATCTCATCCTGGGTCTTGTCCTCGTCGTAGTAGAGCTCGGCGACCCGAACCATGAGCAGATCATCTTCCACGGCAGCCTCCTTCCTCGTTCCAGACTAAGCCCGATCCTGCGTTCGCGCATCATGTTGCTCATATGCGCAGCGATACGGGTTGCCCTGCACATCCGCCGGGCACGACGAAGGGCGCCCGTCGAGATGACGGACGCCCTTCGGGATCGAACGGGCTCAGGCGCGCTTGCGCGAGGTGAGCACCTGGTCGACGATGCCGTACTCGTGCGCTTCCTTGGCCGAGAGGATCTTGTCGCGATCGATGTCGCGGTTCACCTGCTCCACCGGCTTGCCGGTGTGACGAGCCATCGTCTCCTCGAGCCACGTGCGCATGCGCAGGATCTCCGCGGCCTGGATCTCGATGTCGGAGGCCTGTCCGTGACCGGCCTCCCCCATCGCCGGCTGGTGCATCAGCACGCGGGCGTTCGGCAGAGCGAGACGCTTGCCGGGAGCACCGGCGGCGAGCAGCACCGAGGCCGCCGAGGCCGCCTGACCCAGCACGACCGTCTGAATCTGCGGCGCGACGTACTGCATCGTGTCGTAGATGGCCGTCATCGCGGTGAAGGAGCCACCGGGCGAGTTGATGTACATGGTGATGTCACGCTCGGAGTCCTGGCTCTCCAGAACGAGGAGCTGCGCCATCACGTCATCTGCCGAGGCGTCGTCGACCTGCACGCCGAGGAAGATCACGCGATCCTCGAACAGCTTGTTGTACGGGTCCTGACGCTTGAAGCCGTAGGCCGTGCGCTCCTCGAACTGCGGGAGCACGTAGCGGCTGGAGGGCAGGTCGCCGGCTGAGCGGAAGGTGGGTGTGTACATGAGTGTCCTTTCGCTTTCCGTTACTCGGTGTCCTGGTCGGTTCCGCCGCCGCCGATGACGTCGGAGGCCGATTCGCGGATGTGGTCGACGAAGCCGTATTCCAGCGCCTCTTCGGCCGTGAACCAGCGGTCGCGGTCTCCGTCGGCGTTGATCTGCTCGACCGACTTGCCGGTCTGGGCGGCGGTGATCTCTGCCAGGCGGTTCTTCATCGACATGATGAGCTGCGCCTGGGTCTGGATGTCGCTCGACGTGCCGCCGAAGCCACCGTGCGGCTGGTGCAGCAGCACTCGCGCGTTGGGCGTGATGTACCGCTTGCCCTTGGTGCCGGCCGTCAGCAACAGCTGCCCCATGGAGGCGGCCATCCCGATGCCGACCGTGACGATGTCGTTGGGCACGAACTGCATCGTGTCGTAGATCGCCATGCCCGCGGTGATCGAGCCGCCGGGCGAGTTCACGTAGAGGTAGATGTCTCGCTCGGAGTCCTCTGCGGCGAGAAGAAGGATCTTCGCGCAGATCTCGTTCGCGTTCTCGTCTCGCACCTCCGAGCCGAGCCAGATGATGCGGTCCTTCAGCAACCTGTCGAAGACGCTTGTCGCGACGAGGGGTTCAGCCATGTCAGCTCCTGGTTCCGTGTTTCAGTGATTTCGAATCTACCGGCGACAACGCAGCACCCAGGCCGTGTTCGCCGTCGGCATATCAGGTGTCGGCGTCCGCGATCTCGTGGGCGTATGCGGTCATCGACCGGTGGTAGCGCGGGAGATGCGGCACGAGCGCCAGCAGCGCCACCGACAGTCCCTGCGCAGGGCGCCCGGCACTGGCGAGGATCAGCGCATGGACCGTCGCGACCGCGTCACGGTACGGCCCCTCAGCCGACAGCTCCTCCTCCGCGCGGATCACGGCGAGAGCATCCTCGTACTCCCCCAGGTTGCGCAGCGAGCTCGCCAACTGGATCACGCACTGCGGACGGTGTTCGTCGTCGAGCCCGAGCTCGAGAGCCCTCCGATACAGCACGACGGCCTCTGCCGGCCGTCCTGCCGAGTCCCTCGCGCCGGCACGCTCGAATTCTGCGCGGGCGTCGTCCGCACCGCGCTCTGCCGCCAGCGCATCGATACGTGCGATCGTGTCGTCGCCGACCTCTTCGCCGGTCGCGTCGTCCCACACCTCGTCGATGCGCTCATCCCACGTCTTCATCGCCGCTCTCCCCTCGGATGGAAAAGAGGGCGGATGCCGCAGCACCCGCCCTCTTCACCGGATCGTGTCGATCACTCGGCCTTGTCGGCAGCCTTCTTGGCCGGAGCCTTCTTGGCAGCGGGCTTCTTCGCAGCCGGCTTCTCGGCGGGAGCCTCGTCGGCGTCAGCGTCGGCGGCCTTCTTCGCCGGAGCCTTCTTGGCAGCGGGCTTCTTGGCGGGGGTCTTCTTGGCGGGCTTCTCCTCGGTCTCAGCCTCGGCCTCGGCGTCAGCAGCCTCGTCGTCGGTGACGATGAAGTCGGACAGGTCGACAGCCTTGCCGTTGCTGTCGACGACCTTCACCTTGCCGAGGGCGATCGCGAGCGCCTTGTTGCGGGCGACCTCGCCGACGAGAGCGGGAAGCTGGTTCGAGGACTGCAGCGCCTCGACGAACTCCTGCGGCGCCATGCCGTACTGGGCAGCGGACTGGATGAGGTACTGGCTGAGCTCCTCCTGCGAGACCTGCACGTCGGCCTGCTCGGCGATCGTGTCGAGCAGCACCTGCGTGCGGAACTGCTTCTCGCTCGCCTCGGTGACCTCGGCGCGGTGCACGTCGTCCTCGAGACGACCCTCACCCTCGAGGTGGTTGTGCACCTCGTCCTCGATCAGCTGCGGCGGGACCGGGATCTCGATCTGCTCGAGGAGCACCTCGACGAGCTTGTCACGCGCGGCAGAGCCCTGCGTGAAGACGCCCTGCTGGGCGACCCGCTCGGCCAGGCTCTCGCGGAGCTCGGCGATCGTGTCGAACTCGCTCGCGATCTGCGCGAAGTCGTCGTCGGCGTCGGGGAGCTCGCGCTCCTTGACGGCCTTGACGGTCACGGAGACCTCGGCCTCGGAGCCGGCGTGGTCGCCGCCGACGAGAGCGGAGCGGAACGTGGTGTCCTCACCGGCGGTGAGCGACTCGATCGCGTCGTCGATGCCCTCGAGCAGCTCGCCGGAGCCGATCTCGTAGGAGACGCCCTCAGCGCGGTCGATCTCGGCGCCGTCGATCGTGGCGACGAGGTCGAGTTCGACGAAGTCGCCCTTCGCTGCGGGGCGGTCGACCGGGACCAGCGTGCCGAAGCGCGCACGCATGTTGTCGAGCTCGGCGTCGAGCGCTGCCTCGTCGGCCTCGACGGCGTCGACCGTCACGGTGATCCCGTCGTAGGAGGGAAGCTCGATGTCGGGACGGACATCGACCTCGATGTCGACGAGCAGGTCGCCCGAGAAGTCCTTCTCGTTCGGCCACTGGGTGATGTCTGCGGACGGACGACCGACCACGCGCAGCTTGTGCTCGGCGGTCGCGTCCCGGAAGAACTTGTCCAGGCCCTCGTTCACCGCGTGCTCGATGACGGCTCCACGCCCGATGCGCTGATCGATGATGGGCGCCGGGACCTTGCCCTTGCGGAAGCCGGGGATCTGGACGTCCTGGGCGATGTGCTCGTACGCGTGAGCGATGCTGGGCTTGAGGTCGTCAGGGGTGACCGTGATGCTGAGCTTGACCCGGGTCGGGGTCAGCTTCTCGACGGTGCTGTTCGCCATGCTGGTGTGTTCTCCTCGTGATTTCCGCGCGGTATCGCGGCCGTAAGGTCCGTGGGGGCCGTGTCGGGGCGACAGGAGTTGAACCTGCGACCTCCCGCTCCCAAAGCGGGCGCTCTACCAAACTGAGCTACGCCCCGGGGAATCCGCACGCGGATTCAGCCCCACCGAGTCTAACGGACGAGAACACCCTCGACAGTCCGCTATGATCGATGAGTCCGGAGATGAGATTCCGGCCCGTTCCCGGGATTTCCCGGAGACGCGGGGCTGTAGCTTAGTGGTAAAGCCTTAGTCTTCCAAACTAATGATGCGGGTTCGATTCCCGTCAGCCCCTCCGCTTGAGAAGGCCCCCACTACACGGTGGGGGCCTTCTCGCATTCCCGTGTCGGGTGGTCGCAAAGCCTGACAGCATTGACGTACGCAGTCTCCGACCGGAAGGCACTCCGAATGGGCACGACGTGACCGCCCCATCCCGGCCGCACCAGGGCGACGAGCCGCCGCGCACGGACGGTGGCGATCACGGGCTCCCGCAGCGGTTCGCCTCCCGCGAGCACTCCCCGCTCGACCGCGCACGCGGCGCCGGCCTGCCAAGAACCTCGTCATCGGGCTGCTCTGCGGCGTGGCGGTGATCGCCGCCATCGCGGTGGCACAACTGGCGGCGAACCTCGGGTACGACAGTGCGGCAGCGCGGTACGAAGACGCCGCGACGACGACGAACGGAACGAAGTCGCAGACCGAACGGGAAGCGGCCGATCTGCGCGTCACCACGCAAGCAGCGTCGCAGATCCTCAGCGCACAGACGCGCGCCATCCCTGTCGATCCGGAACTCGAAGCGACACTGAGCGAGGCCGTGGCCGACGCCGAGACCGCCGCGACGAGGGCGGATGCCGCCTCGGCAGGCGACGTGCCCACGATGGGAGACAAGCCCATCTGGTTCTGGGAGTTGTTCGGCGCCACCGAGCTCTGGGAGCGCCGTCTCACCCAGGTGGAGAAACTCGACGACGACCTGCGCGCGGCGATCACCGACATGACCTCGGCCGACGAGCGCGTCACGCAGGGCGGCCTGTCGCTCGTCTCCGCAGCGGGCGAGGCCGCCCCCGATTTCGAGGAAGCTCACCGCTCGGCACGCAACGAGGCCGTGATCGCCCTGCGGAGTGCGGCCTCCGATGCCGTGGAGACGACCGTCCTGGACGACACCGCGGCCTCCGCGTACCTCGCCCTGCAGACGGCTGCGGCGCAGGTCGTCTCCACCGAGGCGGAGGAGATGGCGGAGAAGTCGGGGCCGTTGAAGACCCAGCGCTTGGAGATCGAGGCGTTCGCCCGATCTCTCGCGCCCGGGGTGCTGCTGGAGTTCGACTGGTCTCCCGTCGTGAACGGCGCCGGCTACGACGGCAGCATGGGCGGGTACACGACATGGTGGTGGGATGATCCAGGGCGCGCCACGATCGAGCTCTCCGACTCCGTCGCCGAGCAATGGCCGGCAGAACGGAGCAGGGCTCTCGTCGCACATGAGGTCGGCCATGCGATCAGCGTGAAATGCGAGGGCATGTACGACTCGTCGACGCAGGACAGCATCGAGAAGTGGGCGACGGCCTGGGCCATCAGCATGGGATTCACGGACGACGCCAACGGGGTGTGGGCATACGGCTACCCGCCACAGAACTACATCGACGCGGCGGCCGGCTGCCGCTGAGGCCTCGACCCGGACCGGAGACGGAAGAAGCCGCCGCGATGACTCGCGGCGGCTTCTTCGATGTCAGGCGGAGGTCACTGCCCCCGGCGCTCGCGCAACTGCGTCAGCGCATCGTCCAGCAGCTGGACGGCTTCCTCGTCGGTGCGACGCTCCTTCACGTAGGCGAGGTGCGTCTTGTACGGCTCGGCCTTCGCGAGAGCAGGAGGGTTCTCCTTGTCGCGACCTGCCGGGAGACCGCTCTGCGGGTGATCGATGATCTCGGGGATCTCGTCTTCCGGAAGGCCGGCGGCGAAGTAGCGCACGGTCTCGTTGCCGAGCCCGTCCCAGTAGGAGACCGCGATGCGGTCGGCGTGGTAGCCGTGGTCCTGCTCGCCCATGGGACCGGAACCCACGCGGGTTCCACGGATCGCGTTTCCACCGGTAGCCATCAGATGACCTCGAATTTCGTGATGAGGCCCAGGGCGACGATGGAGATGAACCACGTCAGGGCCAGGATGACGGTGAAGCGGTTCAGGTTCCGCTCCGCGAGGCCGGACGACCCGACCGCGGAGGTCATGCCGCCGCCGAACATGTCGGACAGACCGCCGCCACGACCTTTGTGCAGAAGGATGAGGAGGGTCAGCAGAACGCTGGTGATGCCCAGCACGACCTGCAGGACGAACTCGAGAATTGCCACGAGAAAGAGCCTTTCGCTGGGGCCGGAGCGCCCCCGTAACGGTCAAGTATACGGTGCAGCGGGGCCGCAGCCCCGCTGCACTCACACGCCGACGTGCTTCTCGAAGCGGATGATGGCGGCGAACTCGTCCACGACGAGGCTCGCTCCGCCGACCAGAGCGCCGTCGACATCGGGCTCGCGCATGAAGCTGGCGATGTTCGCCGCCTTCACCGAACCGCCGTACAGGATGCGCGTGCGCGCGGCGGCCTCGTCGCCCAGGACCTTCGCGATGACGGCGCGCAGGGCTGCGCAGACGTCCTGCGCCTGCTGCGGCGTCGCCGCCTGACCGGAGCCGATCGCCCATACGGGCTCGTACGCCACGACGATGTCCGCCTTCGGCGAGACGCCCTGGAGCGCCGCCTCGAGCTGCGACACCGGAACCGCGCTGGCTCCGAACTTGTCCAGGTCGCCGGCGGTCTCTCCGACGCAGATCACCGGCACGAGGCCGTGCTTGAGCGACGCCTGCACCTTCGCCGCCACGACGTCGTCGCCCTCGGCGTGGTATTCACGACGCTCGGAGTGCCCGATGATGACGTACTTCGCGTCGAGCTTCGCCAGGAAAGCCCCCGAGATCTCGCCGGTGTACGCGCCGGCGTCGTGTGCCGACACATCCTGCGCACCCAGCGCGAACGGGATCTTGTCGGCGTCGATCAGCGTCTGCACGCTGCGGATGTCGGTGAACGGCGGGAAGACCGCCACCTCGACCGAACCGTCCTCGTGCTTCGCGTCCTTCAACGTCCAGTGCAGCTTCTGCACTAAGGCGACCGCCTGAAGGTGGTCGAGATTCATCTTCCAGTTTCCCGCGATCAGCGGGGTACGGGAGTTCACGCCCATCCGAGGACCTCCAGCCCAGGTAGTTTCTTGCCCTCGAGGAATTCGAGGCTCGCGCCGCCGCCGGTCGAGATGTGACCGAACTCGTCGTCGGAGAAGCCCAGTTGACGCACAGCAGCCGCGGAATCGCCGCCGCCGACGACGCTGAGGCCGTCGACCTCTGTGAGCGCCTGCGCCACGGTCTTGGTGCCCGCCGCGAACGCCGGGAACTCGAACACGCCCATCGGGCCGTTCCAGAACACGGTCTTCGACGCGCGGATGACCTCGGCGAAACGCGCAGCCGTCTCCGGGCCGATGTCGAGTCCGATGCCGGAGGCGCCGAACGGGGTCGACTCGATCGCGTCGGCTGCGGCGACTTCGTGAGCCGCATCAGCGCCGAACGACGCCGCGACGACGACATCGGTCGGGAGCACGAGCTCCACCGCGCTCGGCCGCTTCTGCGATGTAGCCGCGAACGGTGTCGAGCTGGTCCTCTTCCAGCAGGCTCGAGGCCACGTCGTGACCCTGCGCCTTGAGGAAGGTGAACAGCATTCCGCCGCCGACGAGGATCCTGTCGACCCGCGGCAGCAGGTGCGAGATCACGCCGAGCTTGTCGCTCACCTTGGAGCCGCCGAGGACGACCGCGTACGGACGCTCGGGATTCTCGGTGAGCCGGTCGAGCACGTCGAGCTCGGTCGCGATCAGAAGACCGGCCGCCGATGGCAGCAGTTCGGCGAGCTCGTACACGCTCGCCTGCTTGCGGTGCACCACGCCGAACCCGTCGGAGACGAGCACGTCGCCGAGCTTCGCGAGCTCCGCCGCGAACGCGCCCCGCTCCGAAGCGTCCTTCGACGTCTCGCCGGGGTTGAATCGCAGGTTCTCGATGACGACGACCCCGCCGTCCTCGAGCGAGGCCACGGCCTCCTGTGCCGACTCGCCGACCGTGTCGCGTGCGAACGCGACAGGAGCACCGAGCAGCTCGGAGAGCCGCTGCGCGACGGGCTCGAGGCTGTACTGCGGATCGGGCGCGCCATCCGGTCGCCCGAGGTGAGAGCACACGACGACGCGGGCTCCCGCGTTGATGAGTGCGTTGAGGGTCGGCAGCGAGGCGCGAACGCGGCCATCGTCCGTGATGATCCCGTCCCGGAGCGGGACATTGAGATCACAACGGACGATGACGCGCTTGCCCTCGAGCGACCCCAGGGTGTCCAGGGTGCGCAGAGTCATGTTCCTGAGCTTAGAGGCGCTCGGCCACGTACTCGGTCAGGTCGACGAGACGGTTGGAGTAGCCCCACTCGTTGTCGTACCAGCTGGACACCTTGATCAGGTTGCCGCTGACGTTGGTCAGCGTCGAGTCGAAGATCGAGGAGTGCGGGTTGTGCACGATGTCGCTCGACACGATCGGGTCCTCGTTGTACTGCAGGTACCCGGCCAGTCGACCCTCGGCAGCGGCCTTCTTGTAGGCCTCGTTGACCTCGTCGACCGTCAGGTTCTCGCGGTCGGTGATGAGGGTGAGGTCGACGATCGATCCGGTGGGAACCGGCACGCGGTACGACGAGCCGCTCAGCTTGCCCTGGAGCTCCGGGAGCACCTCGCCGATGGCCTTGGCCGCACCGGTCGAAGCCGGGGTGATGTTGATCGCGGCCGCACGGGCACGGCGCAGGTCGCTGTGCGGGCCGTCCTGCAGGTTCTGGTCGGCCGTGTACGCGTGTGCCGTCATCATGAAGCCGCGGTCGATGCCGAAAGCGTCGTTGAAGACCTGAGCCAGCGGCGCGAGGCAGTTGGTGGTGCAGGACGCGTTGGAGATGATGTGGTCGGTCTCCGGGTTGTACGTGTCTTCGTTCACGCCCATGACGAACGTGCCGTCGACGCCCGTGCCGGGGGCCGAGATGAGGACCTTCTTGGCCCCGGCCTCGATGTGCTTCTTGGCCAGCTCCGCCTTCGTGAAGAAGCCGGTCGACTCGATGACGATGTCGACGCCCAGCTCGCCCCACGGGAGGTTGGCGGGGTCGCGCTCGGCGAAGGCCTTGATCGCCTTGCCGTTGACGGTGATGCTGTCGTCGTCGTAGCTGATCTCGGCGTCGAGGACGCCGCCGACCGAGTCGTACTTCAGCAGGTGCGCCAGGGTCTTGTTGTCGGTGAGGTCGTTGACCGCGACGATCTCAAGGTCTGCGCCCTGCGCGAGAGCCGCGCGGAAGTAGTTGCGTCCGATGCGGCCGAAGCCGTTGATACCGATCTTGACAGACACTCAGGTCTCCCTGTTTCTCGTGCGCTGTGCGCAGCTTGGCAGCATGCGTCATACGCGGATTTTTTGGCTGAGAGGGCGTCCCGACGAGCCGTGGCCCGTCGGGACGCGACCCGATTACGACAGTACCAGCAGGCCGTTCGTCTGCTTGCGGGCAACCTCGAGACGCTGCGCCACGTTCTCCCAGTTGGCGATGTTCCACGCGGCCTTCACGTAGTCGGCCTTCACGTTCAGGTAGTCGAGGTAGAAGGCGTGCTCCCACATGTCGAGCTGGAACAGCGGGATCGTGCCCTGCGCGGTGTTCGACTGCTGGTCGAACAACTGCTGGATGATGAGGCGCGATCCGATCGAGTCCCAGCTGAGCACTGCCCAGCCGGAGCCCTGGATCCCGGTCGCCGCAGCCGTGAAGTGCGCCTGGAACTTCTCGAACGAGCCGAAGTACTCGTCGATCGCGGACTTCAGCTCGCCCTCGGGCTGACCGCCGCCGTTCGGCGACAGGTTGGTCCAGAAGATCGAGTGGTTGACGTGACCGCCGAGGTTGAAGGCGAGATCCTTCTCGAGCTTGTTCACGTTCGCGAGGTTGCCGCTCTCACGGGCCTCGGCGAGCTGCTCGAGAGCGGTGTTCGCGCCGGCGACATAGGTCGCATGGTGCTTGTCATGGTGCAGCTCCATGATCTTGCCGCTGATGTGCGGCTCGAGGGCTGCGAAGTCGTAGGGAAGGTCGGGGAGCGTGTAGGTCGCCATGTCGCTTTCATCCAATCCGCGCCGCGCCGCGGCGCTTGCCGATCCTCCGCGCCGCCGATGTGCGACGAAGAGCGGACATCTCTCATCCTAGTGACGACAACACGGCGTCGGACGGGATCCTTCCGGGGGTTGACACATCGAGTCATCCTGGTCGGCGAGAGCAGCGATCCCGGACTCATCGACCGATGCCGAGCCCGCCGGACGCCGTACCCTCAGACGTCGAGACCGACCGGGACGGCCGCTTCGGTGCCGGGGATGCCCTCCTGCTGCGCACGCTTGTCGGCCATCGCCAGCAGGCGACGGATGCGTCCGGCCACGGCATCTTTCGTGAGGGGCGGGTCAGCGTGGTGCCCGAGTTCGTCGAGGCTGGCGTCGCGGTGTGCGAGACGGAGCTCTCCGGCCACCTTCAGATGATCCGGCACCTCGTCGGCGAGGATCTCGAGTGCGCGCTCCACGCGCGCGCAAGCGGCCACCGCGGCCTGCGCCGAGCGCCGCAGGTTCGCGTCGTCGAAGTTGACCAGTCGGTTGACGCCGGCACGCACCTCGCGTCGCTGGCGCAGCTCTTCCCACGCGACGGCCGTCTTCTGCGCGCCCATCTCGTTCAGGATCGTGCGGATCGCCTCACCCTCACGGACGACGACGCGGGGCATACCACGCACCTCCCGCGCCTTGGCCGCCACGCCGAGACGATGGGCGGCGCCCACCAGAGCCATCGCGGCCTCCGACGAGGGGCAGACGACTTCGAGCATGGCCGATCGGCCCGGCTCGCTGAGCGTTCCTGCGGCCAGGAAAGCACCACGCCACAGACCCGCGACTTCCGCCCGGGAGCCCGTGGTGAGTCGGTTCGGCAGTCCGCGCACGGGGCGACGACGCTGGTCGAGGAGTCCGGTCTGGCGGGCGAGCGTCTCCCCTGCGCGATCACGCGCACGGCCCAGCGTGCCCCCTCGTTCGCGGTGCTCGACTGCACCTGAGCGATCTCGGGGCGCACACCGTAGATCTCCGCGAGGTCTCTGGCCACCCGCCGCGCGAGCGTCTCCGCGTCCACCTCCGCCTCGACGGCCACGCGACCGGCGATCGAATGCAGCCCACCGGCGAACCGGAGGATCGCGGTCACTTCCGCGACACGCACCGTCGGGGGTGCGTTGCGGATGCTGACCAGCTCGGCCTTGACGTCGGTGGTTAGTGCCACGACACTCCTTCACGTTCACGCGCCGGATCGCGGCGCAAACGTCCAGCTTACTCGGCCGGGCGGCCCGCTACTCTCGGCCGAGGTCCCGGTGACGGACGGTCACGGCCACACCGGGGATGGCGGCGAGCCGCCGAGCGAGCTCCTCCGACATCGCCACGGAGCGGTGTTTGCCGCCCGTGCACCCGATCGCGATCGTGGAGTGGCTCTTGTTCTCGCGCTGGTAGCCCTCCAGCACAGGCACGAGGGCCGTGGAATAGGCGTCGAGGAACTCCATCGCACCGTCGCGCGAGAGGACGTAATCGCGGACGGTCTCATCCTGGCCGGTGAGTCCGCGCAGTTCCTCGTTCCAGAACGGGTTGGGGAGGAACCGCATGTCGGCGACGATGTCGACATCGGTCGGCAGCCCGTACTTGAACCCGAAGCTGAGTAGCGTGACCCGATGACGGGCCTCACCCTCTTCGGAGAAGATGTCGGACACCTTGGTGGCCAACTGGTGGATGTTCAGGCCCGAGGTGTCGATGACCAGATCCGCGGCCTCACGGATCGGCGCGAGCCTGGTCCGCTCGGTGCGGATGCCGTCGAGCAGCGTGCCACCAGCCTGGAGCGGGTGCGGTCGACGCACCGATTCGAACCTGCGCACCAGCACATCGTCGGACGCATCGAGGAACAGGACCCGGACGGACCCCCGCGAGCGCAGCGCCCGCGCCACGCCGGGGAAGTCGTCGAACAGGTTTCGTCCGCGGACATCGACGACGGCGGCGACCTTCGGAAGCGCGTCCCCGCCCATGTCGGTCAGGTCGAGCAGGGGGCGCAGGATCTGCGGGGGAAGGTTGTCGACGACGTACCAGCTGAGATCCTCGAGCGCGTTCGCCACGGTGGTCCGACCCGCGCCGGACATCCCCGTGACGATGAGGAACTCGCCCTTCTCCCCGTCAGCCATCTCTCTCAGCGCTCCCTCTCCCCCTCTGGCTCCAGCCTAGCGAGTGGAGAGGTGCGTATGGATGTTCTGGGCGAGTACCGGCCCGATTCCCTGGACCTGTTCGATCTCGCCCGGCTCCGCCGCGCGGAGCGCGGTCACCGAGCCGAAGTGCTTCAGCAGCACCTTGATGCGCGAAGCCCCCAGCCCTGGCACCTCAGACAGGATCGAGCCGATGTCGTTCCGCCGCTTCTTGCGCTGGTGGGTGATCGCGAACCGGTGCGCCTCGTCACGCAGGCGCTGGAGCAGGTAGAGCGCCTCGCTCGTGCGCGGCAGGATCACCGGGAAATCCTCGCCGGGCAGCCACACCTCTTCCAGGCGCTTGGCGATGCCGCACACGGCGATCTCGGTGTGTCCGGCGTCTCGGAGCGCTCTGGCCGCGGCCTCGACCTGGGGTTTGCCGCCGTCGACGAGGAGGAGCTGCGGCGGGTACGCGAAGCGGGGCTTGCGCCGCACGGTCGCCTCGCCGAGGTCTTCTCCGACGATCTCGTCCGTGGTGGGATCGATCACCTCGATCTCCTCCGGGCGGTCGAGGTGAGCGAGCCGACGCCGGAGCACCTGATACATCGAGTCGGTGTCGTCGGTCGTCTCGGCGATGTTGAACGAACGGTACTGGTCTTTGCGAGGAAGCCCGTCTTCGAAGACCACCATCGACGCGACGACGTTCGTGCCACCGAGGTGCGAGATGTCGAAGCACTCGATGCGCAGCGGCGCTTCGTTCATCCCCAGGGCTTCCTGCAGATCCGTCAATGCCTGGGTGCGTGCGACGTAGTCCGTCGTACGCCTCGTCTTGTATCTGATGAGCGCCTGCTGCGCGTTCAGGGTGGCGGTGCGCATCAGATCGGCACGCTGACCACGCTGCGCGACGGCGATCTCGACCTTCTTGCCGCGTCGTTCGCGCAGCCACATCTCCAGTTCGACGGCATCGTCCGGCAGTGTGGGGACCAGGATCCGTCGAGGGACATCCTGCGCTTCGCCGTACGCCTGCTGCAGAACCTGCTCGACGAGCTCACCGCTGGAGATGTCGATCTCCTTCTCGATCGTCAGGGCACGGACGCCGCGTACTCGCCCACCGCGGATCACGAAGTGCTGCACGGCGGCGGCCAGCTCGTCTTCCGCGATCCCGAAGAGGTCGGCATCCTCGTCGGCGGGGAGCACGAGGGCGCTCTTGCCGAGCACGGCCTCGATCGCGGACAGCTTGTCGCGGTACTTCGCCGCCGCCTCGTAGTCCATCGCTGCCGACGCGGCCAGCATCCGTTTCGTGAGGTCTCGCGTGAAACGTTCGTCGCCGCCGGCCATGAACGCGACGAAGTCGTCGACCATCGCGCGGTGCTCTTCGATCGTCACGGTCATCGAGCACGGTCCGCCGCACTTGCCGATCTGGCCGGGGAAGCACGGCCTCCCGGTCTGCATGGCGCGACGGTAGCTGGAGTCGCTGCACGTGCGGATCGGGAACACCTTGATCATCAGGTCGATGGTCTCGTGCACCGCCCACACCTTCGGGAAGGGACCGAAGTACCGCGCCCCGGGGATCCGGCGATTGCGGGTGACGATCACGCGAGGTGCCTCGTCGGCGAGCGTCACCGCCATGAACGGGTACGACTTGTCGTCTTTGTACCGGACGTTGAAGGGCGGATCGAACTCCTTGATCCACATGTACTCCAGCTGCAGGGAGTCGACGTCCGTCGGCACGACGGTCCACTCCACCGACGCCGCCGTGGTGACCATGCGGCGCGTGCGCTCGTGCAGCGTCCGCAGCGGTGCGAAGTAGTTCGACAGCCGCTGCCGGAGGTTCTTCGCCTTGCCGACATACAGCACCCGGCCGGAGGCGTCGCGGAAGCGATACACCCCCGGATCGGTGGGGATCTCCCCCGGCCGTGGCTTGTACGGCAGGACATCGGCCATCAGCTGGCCTTCCGCGCGGCGCGCCCCTCACCCAGGATCTCGCCGAGGAACAGCCCGGTGTGGCTCTCCTCGACACGCGCGATCTGCTCCGGGGTGCCCGTGGCGATGATCTGGCCTCCGCCGGAACCGCCCTCGGGGCCGAGGTCGATCACCCAGTCGGCCGACTTGATGACATCGAGGTTGTGCTCGATGACGATCACCGTGTTGCCCTTGTCGACCAGGCCGTTCAGCACCTCGAGGAGCTTGCGGACGTCTTCGAAGTGCAGACCGGTCGTCGGCTCGTCGAGCACGTAGATGCTGCGGCCGTTGCTGCGCCGCTGGAGCTCGGTCGCGAGCTTGACGCGCTGAGCCTCTCCCCCGGACAGTGTCGTCGCCGACTGTCCGAGTCGGACGTAGCCCAGACCGACGTCGACGAGCGTCTTCATGTAGCGGTGGATCGCCTGGATCGGCTCGAAGAACTCCGCGGCCTCCTCGATCGGCATCTCGAGCACCTCGGCGATGTTCTTGCCCTTGTAGTGCACGGCCAGCGTGTCGCGGTTGTAGCGCTTGCCGTGACAGACCTCGCAGTCGACGTACACGTCGGGGAGGAAGTTCATCTCGATCTTGATCGTGCCGTCGCCCGAGCACGCCTCGCAGCGACCGCCCTTGACGTTGAAGCTGAAGCGACCAGGCTGATAGCCACGGACCTTCGCCTCGGGCGTCTCGCTGAAGAGGGTGCGGATGCGGTCGAACACCCCGGTGTAGGTCGCCGGGTTCGACCGCGGAGTGCGGCCGATCGGAGCCTGGTCGACGTGGACGACCTTGTCGAGGTTGTCGAGTCCGGTCACGCGCGTGTGCTTGCCAGGGACCGTCCGCGCACCGTTCAGCCGCGAGGCGAGCACCTGGTACAGGATGTCGTTCACGAGCGAGGACTTGCCCGAGCCGCTCACGCCGGTGACCGCGGTCAGCACGCCCAGCGGGAAGTCGGCCGTCACATTGCGGAGGTTGTTCGCGCGCGCGCCCACGACGCTCAGCATGCGCTTCTTGTCGATCTTGCGACGCTTGGTCGGCATCGGGATCTCACGGCGGCCGGAGAGGTACTCGCCCGTCATCGACTCGCTGTCGCTGAGCAGTGCCGAGTAGGGCCCCGAGTGCACGACCTCACCGCCGTTGACGCCGGCTCCTGGTCCGATGTCGACCACCCAGTCGGCCGCCTCGATCGTCTCTTCGTCGTGCTCCACCACGATCAGCGTGTTCCCGAGGTCGCGGAGCGTGAGCAGCGTCTCGATGAGACGGCGGTTGTCCCGCTGGTGGAGTCCGATCGACGGCTCGTCGAGCACGTAGAGGACCCCGGTGAGGCCGGAGCCGATCTGCGTCGCCAGCCGGATGCGCTGCGCCTCCCCGCCCGAGAGAGAGCCCGCCGAACGGCTGAGGTTGAGGTAGGAGAGCCCGACCTGGAGCAGGAAGTCCAGGCGCAGTCGGATCTCGCGCAGCACCTGAGCGGCGATCTTCGCCTCGCGGTCGGTGAGGGTCAGCGTCTCCATGAACGCGCGGGCATCGGCGAGGCTCAGGTGCGACACCTCGGCGATCGAGTGGCCGTGGACCTGCACCGCGAGCACCTCGGGCTTGAGGCGGTTGCCGTCGCAGACCGGGCAGGGCACCTCGCGCAGGTACTCGCCCCACCGGCTGCGCTGGTTGTCGGACTCCGCCTGGAGGTACTGGCGCTCGATGTACGGCACGACGCCTTCGAACCCGGAGGCGTAGCGCATCTCGCGACCGTAACGGTTCTTCCACTTGACGGTGACCTTGTAGTTCTCGCCGCGCAGCACCGCGTCCTGCACATCGGAGTGCAGCTCACGCCATGGGGTGTCGAGCGAGAAGTCGAGGTCGCGCGAGAGGCCCTCGAGCAGCCGTTCGTAGTACTGGAAGAGTCCCTTGCCCTGGGTGGTCCAGGGGATGATGACACCCTCGCGGATCGACAGGTCTTCATCGCCGAGCATCAGGTCGACGTCGACGGACATGCGCGTGCCGAGTCCGGAACATGCGGGGCAGGCGCCGAACGGTGCGTTGAACGAGAACGTGCGCGGCTCGATCTCGGTGAGCGTGAGGGCGTGACCGTTGGGGCAGGCCAGCTTCTCGGAGAAGGTCTGCCACGCGTCGTCGCCCTCGCCGTCGACGTAGTTGATCTGCACGACGCCGCCGGCGAGCCCGAGAGCCGTCTCGACGGAGTCGGTGACGCGGCCGAGGATGTCGTCGGAGGCGACCAGGCGGTCGACGACCACGGCGATGTCGTGCTTGTAGCTCTTCTTGAGCGTCGGGGGTTCTGCGAGCTGGATGAGCTCGCCGTCGACGATCGCCCGCGAGTAGCCCTTCGCGCCGAGTTCGCGGAACAGGTCGACGAACTCGCCCTTCTTCTGCGAGACGATCGGAGCGACGACCTGGTAGCGGGTGCGCTCCGGCAGCTCCATGAGCTGGTCGGCGATCTGCTGCACGGTCTGGCGCTGGATGCGCTCTCCGCACTCCGGACAGTGGGGCACGCCGATACGCGCCCAGAGGAGACGCATGTAGTCGTAGATCTCGGTGATCGTGCCGACCGTGGATCGCGGGTTGCGGTTCGTGGACTTCTGATCGATCGAGACCGCGGGGCTCAGGCCCTCGATGAAGTCGACGTCAGGACGGTCGACCTGCCCGAGGAACTGGCGCGCATAGGCGCTCAGCGATTCGACGTAGCGACGCTGCCCCTCGGCGAAGATCGTGTCGAACGCGAGACTCGACTTCCCCGATCCGGACAGGCCGGTGAACACGACGAGGGAGTCGCGGGGGATGTCGATGTCGACGTTCTTGAGATTGTGGACGCGGGCACCGCGGACACTGAGTTTTCCTGGGGAAGCAACGGGGACGATGGGCACCGAACAAGTCTACGAGGGGCCACGGACATCGGCTCCGGATGGGCTCCCAGACTCCGCCTCCACGCCCGCGTCCGCCCGCTTCGCTGCGCGCAGTCCGAGCAGCACGCCGCAGAGCAGAGAGCCGCCGCGGCCGGCGCGAGCCAGGCGATGCCTCGGTCGACGCCGCTCGGTGCCAGGAGCCACGCGGCGAACACCAGCGGCTGCGAGAGCGCCTGGATGACAGCGAAACGCATGAGGGTAGGACGCAGCCCTTGCAGTGCGAGGCGTGATGCCATCGGCACCACCAGGCTCAGGGACGCGAGGATGTGCACGGCGTGCACCAGCAGCACCGCGATCGCCGTCCGCCCCGGTGCGGGCTCGGTGAGGATCACGCCGAACACGAGACACGTGGCCGCCGCCCAGGCGGCGAGCGACCGGGGATGATCACCGACACCACGGCTGCGAGAAGCGCGACGCCCTGCCACAGGGGGAATGGTACGAGGACCGCCGCCCCCACCCCCCACGACGACGACGAGCAGCAGTCGGAGCGTGATGCCGCGCACCGCGCCAGGCACCCGGATGGAGCGGACGCGGCGATTCATCGGCGCACCGCTCGCATCCGCTGTTGACGGAGCGCCGCCACGCGCATCGCGGCGTCCGCATCGGGCTCAGCCCACGACAGCACCTCGATCCCGGTCCTGCGCAGTTCGATGAGGATGTCTGCGCGTTCCGCCAGGACTGTCCGAAAGGCGATCCGCTGTTCGCGCGTGAGGCGCGCCGTGTCGGGCGTCGGAAGCACATCGACGGCGACCACTGCATGGCCGGCGGCGCGCCATCGTGTCGCAAGCTGCGCGGCGACCCCGTCGAAGAACGTCGAGAGCACGAACACGATGGAACCTGCAGGCACGACCGGCGACCGGCGATAGCTCGTGCCGTCCGCGCTCTGACCGGTTGCGGCGATGACATCGTGTATCCGGGCGAGATGACGCGCTCCTCCGCCGGACGGTACGCTCCTCCCGCCGACCGCCAGGGCGTGATACGTGACCCGATCTCCCTCTTCGACCGCCGCTGTCGCGATGGCGAGCGCTGCTTCGCGTGCGAGGTCGAGAGATGTGACGCCCGACCGGTCAGGGTCGGCCGCATCCCAGCTCGCCACTGCCGTGCCCAGATCCTCGATCGTGTCGACGGCGATCGCGACCGAAGATTCGCTCAGCGTATTGGTCCTCCGCACCAGCAGCTCACCCGGTCGCCGGGCGGCCCGTGCCGTGGCGCGCCAGTCCACCCGGCGCAACTCGTCGCCGGGCGCGAACGGATGGATGTCGCGGAAATCGCCGCCCTGACCGGGACGCCCTCCCTCGTGGGAGCCGTGCAGACCCGCGAGGCGCGGCGCGACGGGAAGCCGGCTGATGCGTCGAAGCCGCGGGGGCGTGTTCCAGCGGATCCCCACACGCGGTGCGTCCTCCGTGATCCAGGCGCCGTCCAGCGTGACGCAGCGAGCCGTGACGGCCAGCAGCTCCAACGGACCGGAGTGCTGCAGACGTGTCGCCGACTCGAGCACGGCACGTCCGGGGCGGACGTCGGCGAGACCCGCCGGACCTTTGTCCTGATCGATCGCCAGCTGCACCCATTCCGCGTCGACGCGGATGTCGACGTCTGCCCGCGCCTCCGGCTGCCCCTCACCTCCACCCGGCCGCGCGCGCAGCTCCAGCTGCAGGTCGGCGCTCTCCGGTCGGCGCAGCAGCATCCACACGGTCGAGGGGCGAGGGGCAGGGCGATGCCGATGACGTCGGGCCGGGAGAACGCAAGTCCCGCGCCCACGAGCAGGCCGACGCCGGCGAGTCCGACCGCCACCAGGCGTCCGCTGCCAGTGGAGGGTGACGCGCCGTGTGGTGCGCATCGTGTCGGTCACCGGGCCGCCGACACGGTCGGAGGCACCGGGGTGGTCGCGACGGCCGTCGCGACCACCGAGCGTGGATCCACGCCCTGGGCCCAGGCCTGAGGTGTGAGGGTCAGCCGGTGCGCGAGCACCGGCTCAGCGATGCGCTTGATGTCATCCGGGCGAACGTAGGCGCGCCGTCCAGGGCCGCGAGAGCGCGGCCGAGAAGCACCAACGACTGCGACCCACGGGGCGACGCGCCCACCGACACGTTGGCAGCGACCCGCGTCGCTCTGACCAGCTCCACGCAGTACCGTGCGACATCCTCGTCCACGTGGATGCGCTCCACGGCACGCTGGATCGCCCGAAGGCCCTCGGCATCGACGACCGGCTCGACGACGACATCCGCCGTCTCCCTCCGCACGCGATCGAGGATGATGCGTGTCTCGTCCTCGACGATGGGATAGCCGACGGAGAGTCGCACCATGAAGCGATCCAGCTGTGCCTCCGGGAGCGCATAGGTGCCCTCGTACTCGATGGGATTCGACGTGGCGATGACGTGGAACGGCTGCGGCAGCGGGAAACTGTTCCCTTCGACGGTGACCTGGTGCTCCGCCATGGCCTCGAGCATCGCGGACTGCGTCTTCGGCGTGGTCCGGTTCACCTCGTCCGCCAGCAGGAGACCGGTGAAGATGGGGCCGGGGCGGAACTGGAACTCTCCTGTCGCCGGCGCATAGACGTAGGAGCCCGTCACGTCGCCGGGGAGCATGTCGGGGGTGCACTGCAGCCGCCGGAAGTCGAGTCCGAGCGCCGTCGCCAGGCTCCGCGCCGCGAGGGTCTTGCCGAGTCCTGGGACGTCTTCGAACAGGACGTGACCGCCGGCGAGGATGGTCCCGAGGGCGAGCGTGAGCGGCTCCTCCATCCCGACGACCGCGGTTCCGACGCTTTCGCGGACACGCCGTCCGAGAGCGGCGATCTGCGTGATCTCATCAGTGTTCATCGGTGTTCCTCCGGTCGGTGGACGGCGTGTCGGGGGTCGGGGCCGTGTCTTGAAGCGGGTCGGCGGGCAGGCGCTCGATCGCGTCGAGCACGCGTTCGAGATCATCAGCCCGCACCTCGCGCATGTGGAGCGCGTCACGCACCCCGCGCCGAGGAGGGCATCGATGTGATCACGCACCTCGGGGTCGTCGAGGTCGAGGCCGCGAAGAGCGAGCCGGCGTCGGAGGACGTTCTGAACTCGACGCACCACGACGTGTCCGGCCACGCCGGTTCGGGAGTTGATGGACCAGGCGAGGCGCGACACCTCGGAGCCGCGTTCGGGGTGCCGGGGGCGTTCGGGTGGCCAGAGCGAGCCCTCGTCGAAGAAGACCTGACGACTCACGAGAACGATCGTCAGGACGATCATCGCCCAGGACAGGGCGAACGCCACCGGTACACCCAGCGCTCCCAGGACGGCCACTCCGCCGACGGCGACGACCGTGCACAGGGCGACAAGGATGAATCGTCGCCTCATCGCCATCCGCCTGGATGCCGCGCAGACACGACGCCGCTGCGGCACGGTCGCCCTCATCCGCGTCGAGGCCGCCGAAGCGCACCTGCTCGTACAGGCCCAGAAGGGTGACGACCTCGGCGCCGATGCCGGCTCGACGTCCGATGATGCGAGCGGTGAACTCCGAGGGCGTCTCGTTCACGCCGCGACCCGCCCCGGCATCCGCTGCCGACTCCTCGAGCCCGACCCAGGCTGCCACGATGCTGTCGCCCGGCGACGGGCGAGCGTCGATCGTGCGGATCGCCTCGTCGATCCCCCGCCGGATCGTCTCCGCATCGGGCTCGGGGTCCCGGCTCACGGCCATCCCCCGCGTCGCCTCGACCTCGGACGCTTCGCGCCGCGTCAGGGGGCGATCCCGCCAGAGTCCCCTCAGAAAGCGGACGAGCATGCGCGCGGCCATGATCAACAGTGCGAGCACCGCGACAGTCACGAGGACCGCCATCACGATGCCGATGATCCGGAGCAGCGGCGAATCGCCGGGTGGCACCATCGGCGGCGGTGTGGTCTCCGAGGGCAGGGGCTCGATGATCTCGCCATCGATGCGTTCGGGCTCGGCGTCCGGCAGGACACCGAACTGCGGACGCCCCTGCTGTGCGGCAGCGAACATCAGAATCGCGAACAGACCGACCACGGCGCTCAACGGAAGCAGGAAACGGATCACACCGAGACCCACGACGCGGCGGTCGCCGTCGACCGGGGCTTCAGTGCGCGACATGTCTCCCACCCTAGGCGCGGGGCGGCGCAACCCCGCTCTGTGGCGCGGATATCGGACAGCCGAGGATACTCATGCGAGGTCGGGGCGCCTCCCGGCGAAGGGCCCCAGGCCGTCTCGGAGCGCCGAGATCTGGTCGATGTCCATCCCCACCGCCGCCATGACCTGGCGCGGGACGTCGACAGCACGTTCGCGCAGCGCAGCGCCCGCCGGGGTGAGCGTGATCTCCAGGCGTCGCTCGTCCTCGCTGCTGCGCTGCCGGGCGACGAGACCCTCGGCTTCGAGGCGCTTCACCAGTGGCGAAGCTGTCGCGGGTTCCAATGCCAGATCGGCCGCGAGGTCGTTGAGGGTGCGCGGCGCCCTCTCCCAGAGCGCGAGCATGACCAGATACTGCGGATGGGTCAGGCCGAGAGGCTCGAGGATGGGGCGGTACAGGGCTACGACGTTGCGCGCCGCGGTCACCAGGGCGAAGCACAACTGGTTCTCCAGTTTGAGCAGGTCGTCGGTCGCGGTCACAAGGCGACTATACAACCGCGCTAATGATTAGTACACTAATGAACATGGCTCAGGACTCCGAACGCCCTCCCCTCCGCACGCGGATCCGCGAGGCCGGAGGCCTCTACTCCTGGGTGAACTCGAACCTGATCCGTTTCGCAGGTCCTGCGTCCGTCGGACCGTACGAGAAGACACCGCCTCCCAGTCCCGCTGAGCGCGCTGAGCGCGCCTGCCCCCTGTGCGGCGCACCGATGTCGCAGCACGAGATCGACCGCTCAGGCCCGAAGACGCTGGTGCACTGCCCGTAGCGTCAGTCTCGCTCCGACGCCTCGACAGCGGATCCTGACGACTCTCGCGCCGCGTCGAGCCAGAACATCAGGTCATCGTCTGTCGCGATGGCGCCGGGAACGACGTCGAGCCATCCCGAGCTCATCGTGCGCGCTCCCATCACCGCGCGTCGCCCCGGGCCTGGTGAGCAGCGCCGCGCCGCTCTCCTCGTCGAGGCGGACCAGGAGAACGCCGCCCGGCCTGGCGCCCAGGAGGATGTGCCCGTCATGGAGAAAGGCGCGTGTGCCGAACATGCGCCGCTCCTCGACCTCGGCGTCGGCGCTCAGCAGCGCCCTGATCCGATCGGCCAGCTCGTGCCCCGCAGCATCCATCTCTCGGTCTCCCGTCTAGGCGTGGCCCGCACGCTCCATCGCGCGGAGCTCCTTCTTGAGGTCTTGCACCTCGTCGCGCAGCCGACCGGCCAACTCGAACTTCAACTCCGAAGCCGCCGCGAGCATCTGGTCGGACAGATCCTGGATCGTGGCCTCGAGCTGCAGCGCGCCCTCGGCGGCGATCCCGGTACGACGCAGGTTCGGTGTCGGCGACTTGCCCTTGCCGGATGCGCGCCCCCGACCCGACATCATCTCCGCCGTGTCCGCACCCTCGCGCGCGAGCACCTCGGTGATGTCGGCGATCCGCTTGCGCAGAGGCTGCGGGTCGATGCCGTTCTCCTTGTTGTACGCCACCTGCTTCTCGCGACGGCGATCGGTCTCCTCGATCGCCTTCGCCATGGAGTCGGTCATCTTGTCCGCATACATGTGCACCTCGCCCGAGACGTTTCGCGCCGCGCGGCCGATGGTCTGGATGAGGGAGGTGCCCGACCTCAGGAACCCCTCCTTGTCGGCATCCAGGATCGCGACGAGTGACACCTCGGGGAGGTCGAGTCCCTCGCGGAGCAGGTTGATGCCGACGAGGACGTCGTACACTCCGGCCCGCAGTTCGCTGAGCAGTTCGACACGGCGCAGGGTGTCGACATCAGAGTGCAGATACCGCACGCGGACGCCGTGCTCGCCGAGGAAGTCGGTGAGCTCCTCGGCCATCTTCTTCGTCAGCGTCGTGACGAGAACCCGCTCGTCCCGCTCGACGCGCACACGGATCTCCTCGAGCAGATCGTCGATCTGTCCCTTCGACGGCTTGACGACGATGTGCGGGTCGACGAGGCCCGTGGGGCGGATGATCTGCTCCACGACGCCGTCGGCGATCCCCATCTCGTACTTGCCCGGCGTCGCCGAGAGGTAGACGGTCTGGCCGATGCGGTTCTTGAACTCGTCCCAGCGAAGCGGCCTGTTGTCCATCGCGCTCGGCAAGCGGAAACCGTGGTCGACGAGGGTGCGCTTGCGGGACGCGTCGCCCTCGTACATCGCGCCGATCTGCGGCACCGTGACGTGCGACTCGTCGATCACGAGGAGGAAGTCGTCGGGGAAGAAGTCGAGCAGCGTGTGCGGCGGCTCCCCCGGCGCGCGGCCGTCCATGTGACGCGAGTAGTTCTCGATCCCGGAGCAGAAGCCGAGTTGTTGCAGCATCTCGAGGTCGAAGGTCGTGCGCATGCGGAGTCGCTGCGCCTCGAGGAGCTTGCCCTGGCGCTCGAACTCGGCGAGGCGCTCTTCGAGCTCGGCCTCGATCGTGCCGATGGAACGCTGGATGACATCGGTGCCGGCGACATAGTGCGACGCCGGGAAGATCGGGACGGCATCGAGCTTCTCGATGACCTCGCCCGTGAGCGGGTGGAGCGAGTACAGCGCCTCGATCTCATCGCCGAACAGCTCGATGCGGATGGCGTGCTCTTCGTAGACCGGGATGATCTCGATCGTGTCGCCGCGCACCCGGAAGTTCCCGCGCGAGAAGTCGACGTCGTTGCGGTTGTACTGCATCGCGATGAACTGACGGATCAGTGCGTCGCGGTCGTACCGCTCCCCCACCTGCAGGGCGACCATCGCGCGCAGATACTCCTCGGGGGCGCCGAGTCCGTAGATGCACGACACCGTCGACACGACGACGACATCGCGTCGACTGAGGAGCGAGTTCGTCGTCGAGTGCCGCAGCCGCTCGACCTCTGAGTTGATGGAGGAGTCCTTCTCGATGAAGGTGTCCGTCTGCGGGACGTAGGCCTCCGGCTGGTAGTAGTCGTAGTACGAGACGAAGTACTCGACCGCGTTGTTCGGCATGAGTTCGCGGAACTCGTTCGCCAACTGCGCAGCGAGCGTCTTGTTGTGCGCGAGGACAAGCGTGGGGCGCTGCACCTGCTCGACGAGCCACGCCGTGGTGGCCGACTTTCCGGTACCGGTCGCACCGAGCAGCACGACGTCGGTCTCCCCGGCATTGATGCGCGCGGCGAGGTCGGCGATCGCCTGCGGCTGGTCGCCGGCGGGCGCGTACTCGCTGATGACCTCGAAGGGGCGGACGCTGCGCGTGGGTTGCATACTTCCAGCGTAGGCCGCCCCTCCGACATCGAGGCCGTCAGGCGACGATGGTCGCGGTCTGCGCCGAGGGCTCGGACGCCCAGGTGGTCGTGCCGCCGTTGACGAGCCGCATCGTCGCCGTCGAGGTCAGCGTGCCTGGCGCAGTGCCGACCACGTTGAAGGTCAGTCCGTCTCCGAAGTTCGGCGGTGTCTTCGTGAAGGTGAACACCGTGGCCGACGACCCTCCCGGCGGGACGGACGCCCACGAGCCGAGCGGGGAGGCGGGGTCCAGCGTCACGGGCGAGCTGAACACGACGACGACCTCCAGAGGCCCCGGCCGGCGGGTTCACCCACGGGTCGGCGCGATAGCTGATCTGGGTGCTGAAGGTGGCCTTGAGCCCACCCGTCGCCGGCACCAGGGTGGTGAACCCGCCTTGCGCCTCGGCATCCCAGTAGTAGTTCGCCGCGTCGTTGGTGATGACGTTGCCGCTCGCGGCGGCCATCGGCATCGCGACGGCTGCGGCGATCACCGGCACCGACCAGGCGGCTCCTCGGATCACTGTTCGGCGCGAGATGCCACGGTTGTCCTGTGTCACTTTTCCACTCCCCAGAGCGCGCGGAAAAGCTATCCCCCAGCAGACCATCCCCTGGTGCGTCCCCACGCCCACAACCAGAATACCAGTGGGGTCGAGGACTGCCGTCCAGTCGTCACGGTCGGCTGATGCGCTCCCAGAGTGCGTCCGCCTGCTCGTGCGTGTGGGCCAGAGTGCCCCCGGTATCGATCACGACGTCGGCGATGGCGAGGCGGCGTTCATCCGAGACCTGCGCATCGATCCGCGCCCTCGCCGCGCGCTCGTCCATACCCCGGAGAGCGACCAGTCGCCGCAGACGCTCCTCGGACGGGGCGTGCGCGACGACGATCTGGTCCCACGGATCGTCGACCCTCGCCTCGACGAGCAGCGGCACGTCGTACACCACCACGGCGTCGGGGTCGGCGGCGAACGCCTCGTCGAATCGCCGTTGCGACTCCGCCCGCACGGCGGGGTGCACGATCGCGTTCAGCTGCGCGAGGAGGTCGGCGTCTCCGAAGACCTTCGCGCCGAGAGCCGCCCGGTCGAGGGTGCCGTCCGCCGCGATCACCGCCGATCCGAAGAACTCGGCGATCCGGTCGAGGACCGGCGATCCCGGAGCCTGCACATCGCGCACGATCTGATCCGCGTCGACGATGACCGCCCCGTGTTCGGCGAGCCGTCTGGCAATGGTCGACTTCCCCGACGCGATACCGCCGGTGAGCGCGATGAGAGGCATGCCGCCAGTCTAGGGTTCGGCCCAGGCGGCTCAGCGCGAGAGGAGCTGACGTCGCGAGCTGATCACACCCGTGTCGAACCCGGCCAGGTGCAGCCCGCCATGGAACCGCGCGTGCTCGATCTTGATGCACCGGTCCATCACGACCGAGAGGCCGGCGGCCTCGGCGATCGCGGCGGCATCCTCGTTCCAGGAGCCGAGCTGCAGCCATAGTGTCTGCGCTCCCGCGTCGATCGCTTCCTGCGCCACCCCGGGAAGGTCGTCGTGGCGGCGGAACACGTCCACGATGTCGGGGATGACGGGAAGATCATGAAGCGATGCATACACCGGCTGACCGAGGATCTCGGTCTCGCGCGGGTTGACGAGGTACACGTCGTAGCCGGTGCTGGAGAGGAGGTACGTCGCCACGAAGTACGACGCACGCGCCGGATTGTTCGAGGCCCCCACGATCGCGATCGACTTCGCGCGACGAAGCAACGCGAATCGCGCCTGTTGATTCGGCCCCTCCCAGGTCCGCTCGGGGTGTGCTGCCGGAGCCCCCGGCAGAGCGCACGCCGCAGCGTCCGTCGACGCCGGCACGCTGCAGGTGTCTCCCTCGGTGGTCGGCGTCGCGCTCATCGGTTCGCTCCCGTCGCGGTGGTGAGGGCCTGGTCGAGGTCCCAGATGATGTCCTCGGCGTCTTCCAGGCCGACGGAGATGCGGATCAGGTCGGGGCGCACTCCCGCGGCGACGAGCTGCTCTTCCGTGAGCTGGCGGTGCGTCGTGGAGGCGGGGTGGATGACGAGCGTGCGGGCATCGCCGATGTTCGCGAGATGCGAGGCGAGCTGGAGGTTCTCGATGAGAATCTCCCCGCGGCACGACCGTCTTCGGCCGCGACGCCGAACGCGAACACGGAACCGGGTCCGAGCGGCAGGTACTTCGCCGCGCGCTCGCGATGCGGGTGCCCGTCGAGTCCAGCCCACGTGACGTAGGCGACCCGCGGGTCCGACTCGAGCCAATCGGCCACGATGCGGGCGTTCGCGAGGTGAGCGTCGATGCGCTGCGGGAGGGTTTCGATCCCCTGGAGGAGGTTGAACGCCGACTGCGGGCTCAGGGCGGGGCCGATGTCCCTGAGCTGCTCCGACCGGAGCTTGGTCAGGAACCCGTACTCGCCGAAGTTGTCCCACCACTTGATGCCGCCGTACGAGTCGACGGGTTCGGTCATCTGGGGGAACTTGCCGTTGCCCCAGTCGAACGTGCCCTTCTCGATGACGACGCCGCCGAGCGTGGTCCCGTGCCCGCCGAGGAACTTCGTGACCGAGTGGATGACGATGTCCGCACCGTGCTCGAGAGGTCGCGCGAGGTAGGGCGTCGCCAGCGTCGCGTCCACGACCAGCGGCACCCCGGCGTCGTGGGCCACCGCGGCGAGACCTTCGATGTCGGCGATCTCCCCGAGGGGTTGCCGATCATCTCCACGTACACGACCTTGGTCTCCGGGCGGATGGCGGCCGCGTAGTCCGCCGGGTCGGTGGAGGAGACGAACGTGGTCTCGACTCCGAAGCGCCGCAAGGTGACGTCCAGCTGGGTGACGGTGCCGCCGTAGAGCTGCGCGGCGGCGACGACGTGGTCCCCCGCGCCGACCAGTGCGGCGAAGGTGATGAACTCGGCGCTCATGCCCGAGGCAGTCGCCACGGCGCCGATGCCGCCTTCGAGCGACGCGAGGCGCTCCTCGAGTGCCGCGACGGTCGGGTTGCCGATGCGGGAGTAGATGTTGCCGTACTTCTGCAGGGCGAACAGGTTGCCCGCGTCGGCGGCGTCGTCGAACACGAAGGAGGTCGTCTGGTAGATCGGAACCGCCCTCGCGCCGGTCGACGCGTCGGGGTGCCTCCGGCGTGCAGAGCTCGGGTGCGGAATCCGAAGCGGTGTTCTTCCGTCATGCTGTCCTCAGTTCGGCGGCGGCGAGCACGTCGGCGATGTCGTCGACGGCCCAGGGGTTCTGCAGCGATGTGGTGTCTCCGAGCGGTCGGGGATCACGGCCGGCTCTCCGGTCCTGCTCGGCTTCCCACAACTCTGCCAGGAGTCGGCGCATGATCTTGCCCGAGCGGGTCTTCGGCAGGTCGGGGACCACCACGATGTGCTTGGGCTTGGCGACGGGGCCGATCGCCTCTGCGACCTGGCTGCGAAGGGCGGAGGGCGTCACGTCGGCGCGTCCGGACGGCGTGACGAAGGCCACGACGGCCTGCCCGGTGACGGGATCGGAGACGCCTGCGGAGCCCGCCTCCCCCACGGTCTCGTGGGCGACGAGGGCCGATTCGATCTCGATCGTCGAGAGGCGGTGTCCTGACACGTTCACGACGTCGTCGAGCCGTCCCAGAATCCAGATGTAGCCGTCTGCGTCCCGGGTCGCACCGTCACCGGCCACGTAGAATCCGCCGTGCTCGCCCCGACCGGCATACGTCGACCAGTACGAATCGCGGTAGCGGATCGGATCGCCCCACACGGTGCGCGCCATCCCCGGCCACGGACGCCGGACCACCAGGGTTCCGGATCGACCGGGGCGACTTCTTCTCCGCGCTCGTCGACGACGGCGACGTCGATGCCGGGAAGCGGCACCGAGGCCGATCCCGGCTTGAGCGTCGTGACGCCCGGCAGCGGGGCGATCATCGCCGCACCGGTCTCCGACTGCCACCACGTGTCGATCACCGGTAGTTCGTCGCGGCCGAAGTTGCGCCGGAACCACACCCAGGCCTCGGGGTTGATGGCCTCGCCGACCGTGCCGAGGAGTCGAAGGGTCGTCAGGTCGTGTCCTGCGGGCAGTTCCACCCCGAACCAGGTCATGAACGTGCGGATCAGCGTGGGCGCCGTGTAATAGACGGTCACCCCGTAGCGCTCGATGATCTCGAGGTGGCGCTCTCGGTGCGGCGTGTCGGGGGTGCCCTCGTAGATGACCTGCGTGAGTCCGTTGGAGAGCGGACCGTAGATCTCATACGTGTGCGCGGTCACCCAGGCGAGGTCCGCGGTGCACCAGTGCACGTCGTCGGCCTTGGCGTCGAAGTGGGCCCAATGCGCCCAGCTCGCCTGCGTGAGGTACCCCCCCGAGGTGTGCACCAGCCCCTTGGGCTTACCGGTCGTCCCTGAGGTGTAGATGATGAAGAGCGGATGCTCGGCATCGAACGACTCCGCCAAGTGCACGGGCGAGGCGGTGTCGACCACGTCATGCCACCACACATCTCGACCGTCGGTCCACGGCACGTCCTGCCCGGTGCGGCGCAGCACGAGCACGTGCTCGAGTGCCGGCAGGTCGGCCGCGGCGATGTCGGCCGTCGACTTGACCTCGGTGGCCGCTCCGCGGCGATACTGCCCGTCACTCGTGACGAGCAGCTTCGCACCGGTGTCCACGAGGCGGAATCGCACGGCCTCGGCGGAGAATCCGCCGAAGACGAGGGAGTGCACCGCGCCGATCCGTGCGCAGGCGAGGGTGATCACGATGGTCTCGACGAGCACGGGAAGGTAGATCACCACACGGTCGCCGGGCCCGATGCCGAGGGCCGTGAGCGCGTTGGCGGCGCGCGACACGCGCCGCAGCAGGTCCGCGTAGGTCACGGGGATCCGGTCACCCGGTTCCCCTTCGAAATGCAGAGCGATCTTGTCGCCGAGTCCCGCTTCGACGTGACGATCCACGCAGTTGACCGCGACGTTGAGCCGGCCGCCGACGAACCACCGCGCAGCGGGAACGGCATCGCCTGCCGGAGGGTCCCATTCGTGTGCCGTGTGCCACGGTTCGGACCAGTCGAGACGGCGCGCTGCCTCCTCCCAGAAGCCGACGGGGTCGGACTCCGCACGCGTGTACGCCTCCGCTGTGACGTTCGCGTCGACGAATCCCGCGGGCGCGGCGTACGCGCGCGACTCCTGCAGTCGAGCCTCGGTCACGCTCACACCCACCGACGGAGCAGGTACTTCTCCACCAGCACGAGAATGCCGTTGGTGATGGTGCCCAGGAGCGCCAGCAGCACGATGGAGAGCAGGATGCGGTCGACGCGACCACTGCTCTGCGACTCCGTCAACAGGAATCCGAGTCCCATGGACGCGGCGATGAGTTCGGCGGCGACCAGGAACAGCCACGCCTGCGCGAGCGCCAACCGCAGTCCGGAGATGACCGAGGGCACGACCGCCGGCAGCTGCACGATCCGGAACAACGACCAGCCGCTGAGGCTGAACGAGCGGCCGGCCTCCACGAGGTGCGGATCGACGTGCCGGAGTGCCGACGCGACGGTCGTGTAGACGGGGAAGAAGGCGCCGATCGCGATCAGTGTGACCTTCGACTCCTCGCCGATCTGCATCCACAGGATGAGGAGCGGCACCCAGGCGAGCGAGGGCACGGCGCGGACAGCGGCGAGAGTCGGGCTGAGGAGTACGTCGCCGATGCGCGAGAGTCCGACCACCCCGGCGACGGCGAGACCGATGACCGATCCGATGGCGAATCCGAGCAGCACGCGCTGCACGGATATGGCGATGTGCGTCCAGAGCTGTCCGGTCTCAGCCAACTCGACGCCGGCCTGGAACACCGAAGCCGGCGGGGGCAGGCGGTACGGCGGGACCATCCCGCTCGTGGTGGCCACCTGCCAGGTGATCAGGATGACCGCGGGAAGCAGGAGCCCGGCGAGGATCCGCACGGCCGGTCGATCCCACACGCGCCGCGCAGTCCTGTGCCGAGGCTGCGCGACACCCTTCGCGAAATCGAGCGCGTCGCGCGATTCCTCGGGAACGATCAGTCGGTCGGGAATGGTCACTCGCCGTCGACCGCCTTCTTCGCGAAGGTGTCGTTCACGATCGAGGAGAGCGCCTTGTCCACGGAGTCCTGGCCGCCCTGCACATCGCCGGATTCGACGAGGACGGGGGCGATCTTCTCGAGCACGGCGATCTGGTCGTCACCGGGGACGCCGCTGACGTCGAGGTTGGAGCGCTCCTGGATCACCGTGGCGGCGACGTCGGGGTCGATGCCGGCGACCTCGGCGAGCAGCGCCGCCGTGTCTTCCGGATTCTCCAGCGCCCATTCCCTGGCCTGCTCGTACGCGTCGACCACGGCCTGTGCGAGGTCGGGGTGGTTCGTGATGAAGTCCTCGGTGGCGTTCAGGAACCCGTAGGTGTTGAAGTCCACGTTGCGGTAGATGAGCTTGTCGCCCGACTCCACCTCGGCGGCGGCCATGATCGGGTCGAGGCCTGCCCAGGCATCCACCGAGCCACCGTCGAGCGCGGCGCGGCCGTCGGCGTGCTGCAGGTTCTGCACCTCGACATCGGAGAGGGACAGGCCGCCCTCTTCGAGCGCCTGCAGCAGGAAGAAGTAGGGATCCGTGCCCTTGGTGGCCGCGATCGACGCACCCTTGAGGTCTTCGACCGAGGAGATGTCGCTGTCCGGCCCGACCACGATCGCCGACCACTCGGGCTGCGAGTAGATGTCGATGACCTGGATGGGCGAGCCGTTGGCACGGGCGAGGAGAGCAGCGGAGCCGGCCGTCGAACCGACGTCGACCGATCCGGAGCGCAGCAGTTCGTTCGCCTTGTTCGAGCCGGCGGACTGCACCCATTCCACGGCGACGTCGTCTCCGAGGATGTCTTCCAGGATGCCCTGGTCCTTGATCACGAGGCTCAGCGGGTTGTAGGTCGCGAAGTCGATCGACAGGGTGTCGGACGACCACTCGGTCGTGCCGGGCGTGCTCTCGGTGTCCGACGCGGTGGCGTTCTCTCCGGCGACGCAGCCGGTGGCGACGAGCATCATCGTGCCGGCGATCGCGATCGCAGGGACGATTCGGCGGGTGATGGTGCTCATCGGGACTCCTCGGTGATGCGGTGGTGGGTGTCGACGCCGAGGCCTTCGAGAAGGTCGGCGCGCAGGTCGGCGAGTCCGCGATCGGCGCGGTCGCGGGGCGGTCGCCCGGTACGGAGACCGTCCGGGCTACGGATGATTCGTCGTCGCCGGATCCGCCCAGCGTGCGCAGCAGCAGGACACGGTCGGCGAGGTAGAGGGCCTCTTCGACGTCATGGGTGACGAGAAGGATGGTGGTCGGCTCCGCGGCGTGGATCTTCAGCAGCAGGTCGTGCATGCGAAGCCGGGTCAGGGCGTCGAGAGCTCCGAACGGCTCGTCGAGCAGCAGCACCCCGGGGTTGCGCGCGAGCGCTCTGGCAAGAGAGGCACGCTGTGCCATTCCTCCGGACACTTCGCGGGGGCGCTGATTCGCCGCATGATCGAGGCCGACCAGGTGCAGAAGTTCGGCGACGCGCTCACGGCCAGCCCGACGAGCGGTGCCGCGAGGCAGACCGAGCTCGACATTCTGGGCGATGGTGCGCCACGGGAGCAGGCGAGGCTCCTGGAATGCGACGGCGGTGCGCTCGTCCACGTCGGCCACGCCGATGCCGTCCAGCTGGATGCTGCCGCGTGTCGGGGCGTCGAGTCCGCCGATGAGCCGCAGCAGGGTCGACTTGCCGCAGCCGGAGGGACCGACGACGGCGACGATCTCGCCCGCAGCGATGTCGAGCTCGACGCCGCGGAGCACGTCACGACGTCCCTGCGGCAGGGGGAACGACCGCTCCGTCGTCCAGGCGCACGGACTGCGCTGCGCCTGCCGTCGTCGAGGCGTCAGCAGTGCGCGATGCGGGCAGCAGGGCGGTCATACCTTCATGCTGGCCGAGGGGATCGATTGTTACGAATGCGATCGTAATGTTGCGTCACGCAACCGGGTTCCGTGTCGGGGACATGCGAAAACGGGCCGCCACGCCCGCCCGAAGGCGAGGTGGCGACCCGTTTCAGAGTGCTGCTTAAGCGTTGCCGCCCGAGAGCTTCTCGCGCAGAGCGGCGAGAGCCTCGTCGTCCGCGAGGGTGCCGGCACCGGCTGCCTCGCTGGAGAAGGACTGGCCGCCGAAGTCTTCGCCGGCTGCCGCCTCGGCCTCGGCCGCCTTGACGACCTGAGCCTTGTGCGCCTCCCAGCGAGCCTGGGCCGCAGCGTACTCCTGCTCCCATGCCTCGCGCTGAGCGTCGAAGCCTTCCTTCCACGCACCGGTCTCGGCGTCGAAGCCCTCCGGGTACTTGTACTCGCCGTTCTCGTCGTACTCGGCGAGCATGCCGTACAGGGCCGGGTCGAACTCGGTGCCGTTGGGGTCGACCGACTCGTTGGCCTGCTTCAGCGACAGCGAGATGCGACGACGCTCGAGGTCGATGTCGATGACCTTGACGAAGACCTCTTCGCCGACCGACACGACCTGCTCAGCCAGCTCGACGTGCTTGCTGGAGAGCTCGGAGATGTGGACGAGGCCCTCGATGCCGTCTGCGACGCGCACGAAAGCACCGAACGGGACGAGCTTGGTGACCTTACCCGGCGTGACCTGACCGATCGCGTGGGTACGGGCGAAGACCTGCCACGGGTCCTCCTGCGTCGCCTTCAGCGACAGGGAGACGCGCTCGCGGTCGAGGTCGACCTCGAGGATCTCGACGGTGACCTCCTGGCCGACCTCGACGACCTCGGAAGCGTGCTCGATGTGCTTCCAGGACAGCTCGGAGACGTGCACGAGGCCGTCCACGCCACCCAGGTCGACGAACGCACCGAAGTTGACGATCGACGAGACGACACCCTTGCGGACCTGACCCTTGTGCAGGTTGTTCAGGAACGTGGTGCGCGACTCCGACTGCGTCTGCTCGAGCAGCGCGCGGCGGCTGAGGACGACGTTGTTGCGGTTCTTGTCGAGCTCGAGGATCTTCGCCTCGATCTCCTGGCCGAGGTACGGCGTGAGGTCGCGGACGCGACGCAGCTCGATGAGCGAAGCCGGGAGGAAGCCACGGAGGCCGATGTCGACGATGAGTCCACCCTTGACGACCTCGATGACCGTACCGGTGACGACGCCGTCGTTCTCCTTGATCTTCTCGACGTCTCCCCAGGCGCGCTCGTACTGTGCGCGCTTCTTGGAGAGGATCAGGCGGCCTTCCTTGTCCTCCTTCTGGAGGACGAGGGCCTCGACCAGGTCACCGACGGCGACGACCTCGTTGGGGTCGACGTCATGCTTGATCGAGAGCTCGCGCGAGGGGATGACACCCTCGGTCTTGTAGCCGACATCGAGGAGGACCTCATCGCGGTCGATCTTGACGATCGTGCCTTCGATGATGTCGCCGTCGTTGAAGAACTTCAGGGTCTTCTCGACCGCGGCCAGGAAGTCCTCAGCAGATCCGATGTCGTTGATGGCGACCTGCTTGGTGGCCGGGGCGGTCGTTGCGGTAGTCATGTAGTGGGTTGTCCTTGTTGAATGGAGACTCGGGCTGAGACCCAACGACCGCGCACGGCCGACTGCATGGTTCTCAGCGGTTGGATTTTGGCTTCTCGTCACGAGGGCACGCGTATACACGCCACGAGTGACGGTTAAGGCTATCAGAAGTTGGGATGCCGCAGGGAGCGCGATCTGGACCTTCCTCTGTGGATAACTCCTGACGGCGCTCCCCCATTCCTTCTACGGTGACCTGGTGCCGTCGCTCACCGCCCTCACCCGGCCTCGCCCGCTCCGCATCGCGGGGCTCGCCGCCGTTGTCTTGCTCCTCGCCGGATGCGCACCCGATCCCGCTCCGACCCCGACTCCCGCCTTCGCATCGGAGGAAGAGGCCTTCGCCGCCGCCGAAGCGACGTATCGCGCGTACACGGATGCGCTCAATGATGTCGATTACGCCGATCCTGAGACGTTTGAGCCGGTCTATCTATTGTTGTCGGACACCGCAGCCAAGTCGACGCGGCTGGCCTTTAGCGAGTTTCATGCGAAGGGGATCACTTCAACCGGCGACACGCGCTTCTATTTGTTCTCGGGAGTCTCTGCGGATTTAGCCCAGGGAGTCATCGACGCAAACGTCTGCGTTGACGTCAGTCGGGTTGCGGTAGTCGATGCGACGGGCGCATCAATCGTGTCGGCAGAGCGCCCTCCACAACAACCGATGGGTGTGACTTTCGTTGCACACTCTAAGGCGGACAATCTGACGATCTCCGCTCTTCATGCGTCAGAGGAGTTCACGTGCGCGCCGTGATGTTGCTTGGCTCGTTGCTGATTCCTCTGACCATCACATCCCTGCCCGCAAGCAACGACTGCAACGCAGCCATCTCCGTGACTATCGGATGCTCCAACGACGGGACGCATTTGACGCTCTCCGGGACGCAAACCGAACGCAACAACTCACCATCCCCGGACAGTCATCACAACCCATCCGACGGTCCACCTACTCCCCCTACCCCCTGTACATCGGATCCCGTGCGTGTGGCCTCGTGCGAGTTCTCCGCGGTGCACGTCACGAATGACGCCGGTGCCCCGCTGACGATCACCGATGTCGCGCAATTCGCACCGTCGCCTGTCACCACCGCCGCCGAACCGGGAGATGTCGGCGTCGCGGGGCTGCCGATGAACTTCGTGGCCGGCGCGACAGCGCAGAATCGCAGCGGCACGCTCCTCGGCAGACCGATCACGGTGCGGTTCACCCCCACGCACGTCGATTTCGTCTACGGCGATGGCGAGTCGCGGACATCGACCGCTGGCGGTGAATCCTGGGCCGCACTCGGCCAGGCATCGTTCACACCGACTCCGACGAGCCACACCTATCGGGCTCGCGGCACATATCTCACGCACGCGACAATGCACTACACGGCCGAGGTCGACATCGGAGGCGGGTGGTTTCCCGTCACGGGTGAGCTGGCGATCGACGGCTCTGTTCGACGGGTTCGCGTGTACGAGGCCGACACGGCGCTCGTCGCGCGGACCTGCACCGAGCAAATCGCCGCCCCCGGATGCTGATCACCGGGGTCGCACGCGGACCCGTGCACCACCTCGCCGCGATCGAGACTCGTGACGCCGCCGTGCCAGACTGTCGTTCGTGACCGATCGCCTCATGCTGCTCGACACCGCCAGCCTCTACTTCCGCGCGTTCTACGGAGTGCCCGACAAGGTCACGGCACCCGACGGCTCGCCGATCAACGCGGCCCGTGGTCTGCTCGACATCATCGCGAAGCTCGTCACCCTCTACGAGCCGACGCACGTCGTCGCCTGCTGGGACGACGACTGGCGTCCACAGTGGCGTGTCGACCTCATTCCCAGCTACAAGACGCACCGTGTCGTCGAGGTCGTGGTCAGCGGACCCGACGTCGAAGAGGTCCCCGATCCGCTGGAGGCGCAGATCCCCCTCATCCGCCAGACACTCGCCGCCATCGGCATCCCGATCGTCGGCGTTGCGGAGCACGAGGCGGACGATGTGATCGGCACGCTCGCGACCGACGCCACGATGCCCGTAGACATCGTCACCGGCGACCGCGATCTGTTCCAGCTCGTGGACGATGCGCGCGACGTCCGCGTCATCTACACGGCACGCGGAATGAGCAACCTCGAGATCGTGACCGACGCCACCGTCGTCGCGAAGTACGGTGTGCTCCCGTCGCAGTACGCCGACTTCGCGACGCTGCGCGGCGATGCGTCCGACGGTCTGCCCGGCGTGGCGGGTGTGGGTGAGAAGACAGCGGCCACTCTCCTCCAGACGCACGGCGACCTGGAAGGCATCCGTGCCGCAGCCGAAGCGGGCGAGGGTATGAGTGCGGGCGTCCGGGCGAAGGTCCTCGCGGCATCCGCGTACCTCGACGTCGCCCCGACCGTGGTCGCTGTGGCCACTTCCCTTCCGATCACGGCACCCGACGTCCCGCTGCGAGTACTCGACCCCGCCGAGGCCGACGCGGCTTCCGCCCTCGCGGAGAAGTGGAATCTCGGCAGTTCGATGACGCGCGCAGTCACCGCGATAGCGAAAGCTGCCCTCCCGACCGGCTGACTCTCGGACCGGCGGCGTCAACCCGCCCAGGCGAGCAGACGCTCGAGGCCCCAGGTCGTCACGATCCGCGAGACGGGGACGCCGGCCCGCTCGGCCCGCTCGGCGCCGTGATCGAGAAGCGAGAGCTGCCCAGGGGCATGCGCATCCGAGTCGATCGAGAACAGGCAGCCCGCTTCGAGGGCGATGGCGATCAGCTCATCCGGCGGGTCCTGCCGCTCCGGACGTGAGTTGATCTCGACGGCGACACCGTTCTCGGCGCACGCGGCGAACACCGCCGCCGCGTCGAACGCGGAGGGAGGACGTGTGCCACGATCGCCTTGCACCAGACGGCCTGTGCAGTGCCCGAGGACGTTCACCCGCGGGTGAGAGACAGCCGCGATCATCCGCGCCGTCATCGGCCGGGCGTCCATGCGCAACTTGGAATGGACCGAGGCCACGACGATGTCGAGTTCTGCCAGCAGGGCGTCTTCCTGGTCGAGGGCACCGTCTTCGAGGATGTCGACCTCGATCCCCGCGAGGAGTGTGAATCCTTCGCCGGACTCCGCCCGCACCAGCGGGATCTGCTCACGGAGACGCTCGGCCGAGAGTCCTCGTGCGACGCGCAGCCGGGGCGAATGGTCCGTGATCGCCTGGTACTCGTGTCCCTGGGCTCGCGCTGCGGCGGCCATCACCGAGATCGGCGTCGTGCCATCCGACCAGTCGGTGTGCGCATGCAGATCGCCGCGCAGCTTGGCGCGAAGCGCCGAGACCCGCTCGGGCTCGACGTCACCGCGCAATTCGACCAGGTAGTCGGGGACCTGTCCGGCCTGCGCCTGTCGGATCACGGCGAACGTGGATTCGCCGATCCCCTTTGCCGCGCGCAGCCTCGTGGGATCCGCCGTGATGTCGTCGGGCAGATCCTGGAAGGTGGCTGCCGCCTGCCGGAACGCCTTCGCGCGGTACCGCGACGCGCGCTCGCGCTCCAACAAGGAGGCGATCTCGAGCAACGCGTCGACGGGATCCATGACTCACCCCTGCGGTGTCGCCAGCTCGCGGCTCACATCGATCCACTGATCGAGCTTCGCGAGCGCACTGCCGTCATCGACCGCTGCCGTCGCCTTGTCGTACCCGTCGCGCAGACGCTCGAGGATAGGTCGCTGCACCTGCCCGGCGTCTTGGGACAGTTCGAAAGCGACGATGCCCGCTGCCGCGTTCAACAGCACGATGTCGCGCACAGGCCCGGTCTCGCCCGCGAGCGTGCGCCGGAGGATCTCCGCATTGTGCTGCGGCGACCCTCCGATGAGGTCGGCGAGGTCGGCGATCGGGATGCCCAGGTCGCGAGGGTCCAGGTCGTGCTCGTGGATGTCGCCTCGAGTGACCTCCCAGATACGGCTGTGCCCCGTCGTCGTGAGTTCGTCCAGGCCGTCGTCACCGCGGAACACGAGCGCGGTCGCGCCGCGTGTGCGGAAGACGCCCGTGATCAGCGGAACGCGCTCGATCTGCGCCACGCCGACGGCATTGGCCTCGGCACGCGCCGGGTTGCACAGCGGCCCGAGCATGTTGAAGACCGTCGGAACGCCGAGCTCGGCGCGCACGGGACCTGCGTGTTTGAAACCGGGGTGGAACGCACCCGCCCAGGCGAACGTGATCCCGGTGCGGTCGAGGATGGATGCCACCGCAGCAGGATCGAGCGAGAGCTCGAGACCGAGGGCCCCGAGGACATCGGAGGAACCTGAAGCGGAGCTCGCGGCACGGTTGCCGTGCTTGACGACCGGTACCCCGGTCGCGCCGATGATGATGGCGGCCGTGGTGGAGACGTTCACCGTGCCGACACGGTCGCCGCCGGTTCCGACGATGTCGAGCACGTCGGGGGAAACCGGAAGCGGCACGGCCGCCTCGAGGATGGCATCGCGGAACCCGACGATCTCGTCGATCGTCTCCCCCTTCCCGCGGAGGGCGACCAGGAAGCCTGCGAGTTGCGCCTCACTCACGCTGCCCTGCATGATCTGACGCATCGCCCACGTGGACTCCCACACGCTGAGATCGCGACGCTCCAGCAACGAGGTGAGCACATCGGACCAGGTCAGCGAATCAGCCATGTGTGCGATCCTATCGGCGCGGAGAAAACATGCAGATGCATCCGCAGGCATGCGCGCGCGGGCCTCACCCCCTGTTTCCCGCGGATTCACCGGGTATTCGCAGTGTTTTCTTAGGGTCCCCTAAGTCATCCGCAGCCAAAACAACGGCCTCCGGTGCAAGAATCACGCTCGAGGATCGGCCATAATGGAGGGGTGACGACCTCAGCGACGTATGCCCCGGCGGCGAGAACGATCAAGCGGCCCAACCCGGTAGCTGTCGGCACCATTGTGTGGCTCGGCAGTGAGGTGATGTTCTTCGCGGGACTCTTCGCGATCTACTTCACCCTCCGCAGCACCTCACCGGAGCTGTGGGCCGACCGGACCGAGCTGCTGAACGTCCCGTTCGCCGCAGTGAACACGGCGATCCTCGTCCTCTCCTCGTTCACGTGCCAGATGGGCGTGTTCGCGGCAGAAGACCTGCAGCCGTACAAGATCGGCAAGGGCCAGAAGAACGGCGCCGGCCGACGTCGCCTGTTCGGCTGGGGAATGGTCGAGTGGTTCTTCCTCACCTTCGCCCTCGGCGCGATCTTCGTCTCGGGCCAGGTCTGGGAGTACGCCCAGCTGGTCGCTGAAGGCATGCCCATCAACGCCGACTCCTACGCATCCGCGTTCTACCTGACGACCGGCTTCCACGCCCTGCACGTCACGGGCGGCCTGGTCGCGTTCCTGCTCGTCATCGGCCGCGCATACGCCGTCAAGAACTTCCGGCACAAGGAGGCGACCTCCTCGATCGTGGTGTCCTACTACTGGCACTTCGTCGACGTCGTCTGGATCGTGCTGTTCCTCGTTATCTACTTCCTGAAATAAGAGCGGAGCTGATCCCCGAGATGGCACGAGAGAAGAAGCGCCGTTCCCGCGGTCGTCGCAGCCCTTTGGCGGCGGCCGCCCTCATCGGCGCAGGCCTCATGATCACGGGCGCGGTGTATGCCGGCACGACCGCCGCGTTCGCTGCGTCCGACACGCAGACCGCATCGACCCAGTTGACGGTCGAAGACGGCGAGAAGCTGTTCCAGGCGAACTGTGCGACCTGTCACGGTCTCGACCTGCAGGGAACGGCCAACGGCCCCAGCCTCTACGGCGTGGGTGAGCTGGCCACCGAGTTCCAGCTGTCGACCGGCCGCATGCCGCTGCAGATGCAGGGGCCGCAGGCACCGCAGAAGGCACCGCAGTTCACGGAAGACCAGATCCTGGCGATCTCTTCGTTCGTGCAGTCGGAGGCACCCGGTCCGACGTTCCCGTCCGACCACCTCCTCGACGGCAAGGGCGATGTCGCGAACGGCGCGGAGTTGTTCCGTGTCAACTGCGCGATGTGCCACAACGTGGCTGCCGCCGGTGGAGCGCTCACCGAGGGCAAGTACGCTCCGGGACTCAGCGAGACCAGCGCACTGCACATGTACGCGGCCATGGTCACCGGCCCGCAGAACATGCCGGTCTTCGGCGACATGAACCTGTCCGACGAGGACAAGCGCGACATCATCTCGGCGCTGCTCTTCCAGCAGCAGTCCGTGCAGATCGGCGGATTCTCGCTCGGTTCGCTCGGCCCGGTCTCCGAGGGCCTGTTCGTCTGGATCTTCGGAATCGGCGCGCTCGTCGCCATCACCGTGTGGATCACGGCGAAGTCCAACTGACGCTTATTCATCGAAGAGGAACGTACGAGGAGCACCATGGCACACGACGACGACTCGCAGGCTCTTGACAGGGCCTACCAGCCCTCTCCGGGGCTGGGTGTCGCAGTCAGCGATCCCGTGCAGAACCCCGGTCTTCCGCCGCATCGCGAGCGGATGACCGACAAGGACCCGCGCGCTGAGAAGGCCGCTGTCCGCACCGTCTACACGCTGTTCTACCTCTCGCTCGCCGGCAGCATCTGGGCGGTCGCCGCCTACATGCTGTTCCCGATCGAGAGCGGCGCGCTCATCGACATCCGGCAGAACAACCTCTTCATCGGGCTCGGCATCGCTCTCGCGCTGCTCGCACTCGGCATCGGCGCGATCCACTGGTCGAAGGCGCTCATGTCCGACAAGGAGCACATCGAGCACCGCCACCCGACGCGGGGCAAGGACTCGACGCGCGAGGCCGCCATCAAGGCGTTCGCCGACGCGAACGAGGAGTCCGGCTTCGGACGCCGCACGGTGATCCGCAACTCCCTGTTCGCGGCGATCGTCGCATCGATCATCCCTGGCGTCACGCTGTTCCGCGGCCTGGCCCCGCACTCGACGCCCGACGACCCCACAGCAGGAGACCCGGTCGTGCTGCTCAAGCACACGATGTGGGAGAAGGGCGCGCGACTGGTCCGCGACCCGGACGGCACGCCCATCCGCGCCGCGGACGTGACCCTCGGGTCGGCGTTCCACGTGATCCCGGAAGATCTCGCCACCCTCAGCCACCACGACGGCTACCTCGAAGAAAAGGCGAAGGCCATCGTCCTGATGATGCGCCTGCGCCCCGAGCAGCTGATCGAGGCCGAGGACCGCAAGGACTGGTCCTACGACGGCATCGTCGCGTACTCCAAGGTCTGCACGCACGTCGGATGCCCCGTGGCTCTGTACGAGCAGCAGACCCACCACCTCCTGTGCCCGTGCCACCAGTCGCAGTTCGACGTCACGGACCACGCAAAGGTCATCTTCGGCCCCGCGGCTCGTCCGCTGCCGCAGCTGCCCATCACCGTCGATGACGAGGGCTACCTGGTCGCACGAAGCGACTTCACGGAACCCGTCGGCCCGAGCTTCTGGGAGCGCCATTGAGCACCGCAACGCTGTCCAAAGAGGACAAGGACACCAAGGCGCCCCTCGGCGGTCGCTTCGTCGGTGCCGCGTCGAACTACATCGATGAGCGCACCAGCCTCTCGGGCTTCGTCAAGGAGCTCGGGCGCAAGATCTTCCCGGACCACTGGTCCTTCATGCTGGGCGAGATCGCGCTGTGGAGCTTCGTCGTCGTGTTCCTCTCCGGAACCTTCCTGACGTTCTTCTTCCAGGCGTCGATGGTCGAGACCCACTACACCGGGGCCTATGCGCCCATGCGCGGCATCGAAATGTCCGCGGCGCTCGAGTCATCGCTGCACATCTCCTTCGACCTGCGCGGCGGGCTGCTCGTCCGTCAGATCCACCACTGGGCGGCGCTCGTCTTCATCGCGGGTATCGGCGTGCACATGCTCCGCGTGTTCTTCACCGGAGCGTTCCGCAAGCCGCGTGAGCTCAACTGGGTCATCGGCTTCATCCTGTTCATCCTCGCGATGGCAGAGGGCTTCACCGGCTACTCGCTCCCCGACGACCTGCTCTCGGGTAACGGCCTCCGCATCATCGACGGCATGATCAAGGGTCTCCCCCTGATCGGAACCTGGACCTCGTTCCTCCTCTTCGGCGGCGAGTTCCCCGGAACCGACATCGTGGGGCGTCTCTACACGCTGCACATCCTGCTGCTGCCGATGCTCGTCATCGCGCTGATCGTCGTGCACCTGATGCTCATGATCATCAACAAGCACACGCAGTTCGCCGGCCCCGGTCGCACGAACGACAACGTCGTCGGCTACCCGATGATGCCGGTGTACATGTCGAAGATGGGCGGGTACCTGTTCATCGTCTTCGGTGTGATCGTGCTGATCGCGACGTTCTTCCAGATCAACCCGATCTGGAACTACGGCCCGTACGACCCGTCCCCCGTCTCGGCCGGTACACAGCCTGACTGGTACATCGGTTTCGCCGATGGTGCGTTGCGTCTGGCCCCGTCGAACTGGGACATCGTGTTCCTCGACCGCACCTGGTCGTTCGGCATCATCGCGCCGGTCCTGGTCCTCGGCCTCTTCATCGTCGTCGTCGCGATCTACCCCTTCATCGAAGCGTGGGTCACCGGCGACAAGCGTGAGCACCACCTGGCCCAGCGTCCCCGCAACGCGGCGACGCGCACCGCGATCGGCGTCGCCGGCGTCATCTTCTACGCCGTCCTCTGGGCAGCAGCCTCGTCCGACCTCATCGCGACGCACTTCATGCTCACGATGGAGGGAGTGATCCACACCCTCCAGGCACTGCTCTTCCTCGGCCCGATCCTCGGCTACTTCGTCACGAAGCGCATCTGCATCGCGCTGCAGAAGAAGGACCGTGAGATCGTGCTGCACGGATACGAGTCGGGCCGCATCGTCCGCCTCCCCGGCGGCGAGTTCATCGAAGTGCACCAGCCGGTCGACAAGTACGACCGCTGGAAGCTCATCGACGTCGACGGTTACGAGCCCCTCGTGGTTCGCCCGAACGCCAAGGGACGCATTCCGTGGACGGAGAACCTCCGCTCCTCGATCTCCCGCTGGTTCTTCGAGGACCGTCTCGCGCCGCTCACGCAGGCAGAGGTCGAAGCCGCCGACGCGCACCAGCACCACGTCACCGCTCACAACGACGAGACCGAGGCCGCGGAGATCCAGGGCGCTCACGAGCGCGCGGGCTTCCCCGACGCTCCCCTCACGGTGGATGAGACGCACGTCGACGAGACGCCGAACACCCCCAGCACGGTGATCGCCACCGAGCCGGTGAAGAAGCCTCGTCGCAAGAACACGGAAGAGGATGGCGAGTAGCCACTCCTCCTCCTGAAGAAGGCCCCGTCCGCGCGGACGGGGCCTTCTTCGTCTCCGAGGGTGAAAGGATCGGACCATGCCTTCCGTCGTCCAACTGCTCCGCGCCGACACCCTCGCCGATGCCCCCTATGCATACGCTGCCACCGCACCGGCAGGATCTCGCCTGATCTTCCTCGCCGGCGCCTGCCCCCTGGAGGATGACGGGACGACGACGGCGCCGGGCGACTACGCCGCGCAGGCCGCCCGGTGCATCGTGACGCTCACGGCCGCTCTGCACGCCGCGGGTGCGACCCTCACCGACGTGATCAGCACGCGCGTCCTGGTGGCATCCTCCCGACAGTCCGACCTAGTCGCGGCGTGGGATGTGGTCCAAGAGGCGTTCGACTCCCACGACGTCCCCAGCACGCTGTTGGGCGTCACCGTACTCGGCTACGACGATCAGCTCGTCGAGATCGAAGCGATCGCGGCCGTGGCGGAGTGACGATGGTGTTCCGCGTGCGTCCCGCCTCCCCTTCCGACGAGGACGCAACCGGACGGATCGAGGTGGCCGCCGACACAGTGCTCATCGATCGATTCGGTGCGTTGGACTGGCCTCCCCCGACTCCGCCGCAGGAGCGCACCGCGGCGCCCGGCTTCGTGCTCGTCGCCGAGACCATCGAGACGACCGATGCGACCGATGCGGCCGGTGCGAAGGATGCGACGGTCGTGGGCTTCGTGCACGTGCTCGAGATCGACGGTCACGCGCACCTCGAACAGCTCTCCGTCTTGCCTTCTCATGGACGGCGTGGCATCGGCCGTCGACTCGTCGAGGCCGCGCTGGCGGAGGCTCGACGCCGCGGACACCCCCGTGTCTCGCTGCGGACCTATGCTGACGTGCCGTGGAACGCGCCGTTCTACGCCTCGTGCGGCTTCATCGTGACCGAACCTGACACCCCGCTGCTTCGCAGCCTGATCCGGATCGAGACCGATCTCGGCCTCTTCGAACACGGTCACCGTGTGCAGATGACCGCTGTGCTGTGAGTGCCTCGAACTGACCGGAATCGCACCCGCGACGGCAGTAAAGTGCTCGAGGCCTGCGGCCGCCCCGTCATAGGCTGAGGCCATGATCGACCGCACCGACTATTACTCCGCAAAGCTCTCGTACGAGACGGACCCGAGCGATGTACACGCCGCGCAGAAGGCGGGCGAGAACGTCGTCATCATCGACGTGCGCTCCGCCGAGGCATGGGCGCAGGGCCGTGTCGCGGGAGCCGTGCACATGCACTACAGCGAGATCGCGAACCGTGCCCCCGTCGAGATCCCGGCCGATGCCGACGTCGTCGTGTACTGCTGGAGCCCTGGGTGCAATGCCGGAGCGAAGGGCTCCCTCGAATTCGCGAAGCTCGGATACCGCGTCAGGGAGATGATCGGCGGCTTCGAGTACTGGGTTCGCGAGGGCTATCCCGTCGAGGATGCCGACGGGGTGCACCGTCGCCCGGTCGACCCCCTCACCGGCATCGCACGCGTCCGCACCCACGCCTGAACCACACCCGCAAAAGAGAAGGCCCCCGGACGGATCCGGGGGCCTTCTTCATGAGTGTGTCAGCGGGCGAAGTTCCCGCGGTAGTACTCGTACACCCATCCGACGATCGCGACGACGAAGATCGCGAGACCGATCGGGAGCAGGAAATGACCGACAGCGAGTCCGACGACGAAGACTCCGGCTGAAGCGGCGAGCACGATCGGCCACCACGACCACGGGCTGAACTCGCCGAGCTCGGGGTCTCCGTCATCGATGTCGGACGTCAGGATGTCTTCGGGCAGCTCGCCCCTCTGCGCCTTGTGCGTGCGGTCGAGGTAGAACGCGATCATGGCTGCCATGAACGCTGCGAAGAACAGGGCGACGGTGCCGACCCATTCGATCCGCTCCGCGAAGTTGTCGGAAGGCGTGGCGAGGATGTGCCAGCCGGTGTAGACGACGCCGACGAGAGCGAAGAACGCCGTCAGGATCCACCAGAGAATGACGTTGTCGCGCATGACTTAGTGGGCCTCTCGCTCGCCGGGCGCCGTGGTCGCGAACTCGGCTGCCTCCGGGTGGTTCAGGTCGAACGCAGGACGCTCGCTGCGAATGCGCGGGATCGACGTGAAGTTGTGTCGCGGCGGCGGGCACGACGTCGCCCACTCGAGCGAAGCGCCGTAACCCCACGGGTCGTTCACGGTGACCTTCGGTGCCTTGCGCGCCGTGATCCAGACGTTCAGGAAGAACGGCAGCATCGAGGCACCGAGGATGATCGCGCCGATCGTCGAGACCTGGTTCTGCCAGGTCCAACCGTCGGCTGCAGAGTAGTCGGCGTAGCGACGCACCATACCGTCGACACCAAGCCAGTGCTGGATGAGGAAGGTCATGTGGAAGCCGATGAACAGCATCCAGAAGTGCACGTAGCCGAGGCGCTCGTTCAGCATGCGCCCTGTCCACTTCGGCCACCAGAAGTAGAAACCGGCGAACATGGCGAACACGACGGTGCCGAAGACCACGTAGTGGAAGTGGGCGACGACGAAGTACGAGTCGGAGAGCGCGAAGTCCAGCGGCGGAGCGGCGAGGATCACACCGGTGAGGCCACCGAAGACGAACGACACGAGGAACCCGAGGGCGAAGACCATCGGAGTCTCGAAGGTCACCGACCCTCGCCAGAGCGTGCCGATCCAGTTGAAGATCTTCACACCCGTCGGCACCGCGATGAGCATCGTCATCAGGGCGAAGAAGGGAAGCAGGACGGAGCCGGTGACGTACATGTGGTGCGCCCACACGGCCACGGACAGCGCGGCGATCGCGATCGTGGCGTAAACGAGCGTCTTGTATCCGAAGATCGGCTTGCGGCTGAAGACAGGGAAGATCTCCGACACGATGCCGAAGAACGGCAGCGCGATGATGTAGACCTCGGGGTGGCCGAAGAACCAGAACAGGTGCTGCCACAACAGGACGCCGCCGTTCGCGGGGTCGTAGATGTGAGCGCCGAGGATACGGTCCGCAGCCGCGGCGAAGATGGCTGCAGCGAGCACCGGGAAGGCCATGAGGATCAGGAGGCTCGTGATGAGCGTGTTCCACGAGAAGATCGGCATGCGCCACATCGTCATACCCGGGGCGCGCATGGTGATGATCGTGGTGATGAAGTTCACGGCACCGAGGATGGTTCCGAATCCGGAGATACCGAGACCCACCATCCACAGGTTGCCACCGGCACCGGGCGAGAAGGACGCTCCGGCCAGCGGTTGATACGCGAACCAGCCGAACGACGCCGCACCCTGGGGTGTGAGGAAGCCGGCGACCGCGATGGTCGAGCCGAAGAGGAAGAGCCAGAAGGCGAACGCGTTCAGACGCGGGAACGCCACATCGGGAGCGCCGATCTGGAGCGGGAGGATCGCATTGGCGAAGCCGGCGAACAACGGTGTCGCGAACATCAGCAGCATGATCGTGCCGTGCATCGTGAACAGCTGGTTGTACTGCTCCTTCGTCGGGACGATCTGCATACCCGGCGCGAACAGCTCAGCGCGGATGACGAGGGCCATCACGCCGCCGAGGAGGAAGAACAGGACCGAGGCGATCAGGTACATGTACCCGATGGTCTTGTGGTCGGTGGAGGTGATCCACTTGACGACGATGTTGCCCTTCTGCTCCACACGCGAGGAGCTCATGAGAGCAGCCTGGCGTGCCGGCAGAGTGGTGGGACGGGAGCGAGGCGCTTCGTCCGTGCGAGGAGCTTCGGTGGTCGACATTGCTTACTCCTCTCCTTCCTCGGTTTCGGTCTGCCCGGACGTGCCAGGCAGATTGGAGAGTCGGTCGTAAGCGTCGGTGATGTCGCCCGTGTTGCCCTTCTCCTCAAGGGACTCGAGGTACGCGTCGTACTCGTCCTGCGAGACGACCTTGACGTTGAAGAGCATCATCGAGTGGTACTCGCCGCAGAGCTCGGCGCACTTGCCGGCGTACTCGCCCTCGCGGGTCGGGATGAAGGACCAGGAGTTGTCCTTCCCGATGAACATGTCCTTCTTGTAGAGGAAGTCGATGATCCAGAAGGAGTGGATGACGTCGCGCGACTGCAGGTCGATCGTGACCTTCTTGTCGACCGGGAGCACCAGAGTGGGCAGCTGCGACTGGTCGATGTTGCCTTCCGCATCAGGCTGGGCCTGGATCCCCATCGTCCACACGGCGTCGGAGTTGTCTTCCTCTTCGCCGTCGTACTGGAAGTCCCACGCCCACTGCTTCGCGATCGCGGTGATCTCGACGTCGGGGTCGTCCCACTTCGCCTCGATCTCCGTCTGGTCGCGCGCCGTGAAGAAGAACATGCCCAGCACGAGGATGAGCGGCACGATCGTGTAGAAGATCTCGATCGGCATGTTGTAGCGCATCTGGACCGGAAGGCCGGTCTGCCCCTTGCGGCGACGGTACGCGATCGCGGCCCAGGCCATCAGGCCCCAGGTGATGACGCCGACGGCGAGAAGCACGATCCAGGAGTTCACCCAGAGTGACGACACGCGCTCGGTCTGATTGGTGGCAGCGGGGCCGCCCTCCACGAAGCCCGGAAGAAAGCCGTTCAGCTCGGTGGGAGTACATCCCGCCAGGGCCAAGGCTGCCGCAACTCCCACAGGGAGGGCGGCCCAACGAAGGCTGCGTTTCGAGGGCACGATGCACCTTTCAGATCGCGAACAGAGCACACCCAAGTCTAGGGCAACCTCACACCTGATTCATGCCAACCACGCAGGTTGAGAACGTTCGCCAGGTGCCGTGCCGACTCAGTGGAAGCTGTCTCCACATGCGCAGCTGCCTGCAGCGTTGGGGTTGTCGATCGTGAACCCCTGCTCGGAGATCGTGTCCTTGAAGTCGATCGACGCGCCGTCGAGGTACGGGATGCTCATGTTGTCGACGATGACCTCGACGCCGTCGAAGTCGACCGTCTCGTCGCCCTCGAGGTAACGCTCGTCGAAGTAGAGCTGGTAGATGAGGCCAGAGCATCCGCCGGGCTGCACGGCGACGCGCAGACGCAGATCGTCGCGGCCTTCCTGCTCGAGCAGGTTCTTCACCTTGGTCGCGGCGGCGCCGGTCAGGCTGATCCCGTGGGCCTTGGTGATGTCTGAGGTCAGGGTGGTGTCGCTCATGTCGCTCCTTGTGACGGGCCGCTGGGGCACGGCTTCTCGCGCAATTCTACCGCCGGTGCGGCAGAACGGCTCAGAGTCGGACCGTGTTCATCCGGGCGAGGAGCAGTGCCTCGCTCGCGACGGCATGGCGGAAGGTGTCCAGGTGGAGGGACTCGTTCGGACTGTGTGCCCGGGAGTGAGGGTCCTCGACCCCCGTGACGAGGATCTGAGCCGTCGGGAACTCCCGCACGAGGTCGGCGATGAAGGGGATCGAGCCGCCGACGCCGAGATCGATCGACGGGACTCCGTATCCATCGCGCATGGCGTCGCGCGTCAACGCCACGGCCCATCCGCTGGTGTCGACCAGGAAGCCGTCGCCGAGGTCGACGTCGGAGAACGTGAGCTCCGCCCCGAACGGCGCGTGTGCACGCAGGTGTGCTTCGAGAGCCTGGTAGGCCTCCTGCCCGGTCTGCCCCGGCGCGACACGCGCGCTGATCACGACCGTGACCTCGGGAAGCAGGGTGTTGGACGCTGCACCCACGCTCGTGGCGTCGATCCCGATGACCGTGACCGACGGCTTGTTCCAGATCCTGCTGAGGATCGTTCCGCCGCCGATGGGCGTCGTGCCGGGCAGGAGACCCGCCTCGTCGCGCAGGGTCGCTTCCGAGTACTCCGGAGTCGGCGCGTCCCGTTCGGTCATGCCCGCGACCGCGACAGAGCCGTCGGCGTTCCAGAGTGTGGACAGCAGGGTGACGGTGGCCATCATCGCGTCGGGCACGGCCCCGCCGAACATCCCGGAGTGCGAGGCATGGTCCAGTGTGCGTACCCGCATCGTGAAGCGGGCGTTGCCACGCAGGGAGACGGTGAGTCCCGGTGTCACGGAGTCCCAGTTGCCGGAGTCGGCGACCACGATCGCATCGGCGCGCAGAGCCTCCTTGTTGTCGGAGAGGAACTGCGCGAAGGACCGCGAGCCGTACTCCTCCTCCCCCTCGATGAACATGGCGATGCCGAGGTCGAGGTCGTCACCCAGCACTTCGCTCACCGCGCGGACAGAGGCGATGTGCGCCATGATCCCGGCCTTGTCGTCGGCTGCGCCACGGCCGTAGAGGCGCCCGTCGCGCACCGTCGGCTCGAAGGGCGGCGTCTCCCAGAGGGAGTCGTCCCCCGGAGGCTGCACGTCGTGGTGCGCGTACAACAGGATCGTCGGCCGGCCGTTGCGCGCGGCCCGTGTGGCGAGCACAGCAGGCTGCCCCAGCTCGTCCGTCCCGGGGATCCGTGCACGGAGCACACGCACGTCGTCGAACACACCGGAGTCGGACGCCAGCGCGGCGACCTGCTGCGCACTGCGTTCCAGCTGAGTCTGGTCGAACGCGGGCCACGCCATCCGGGGATGCGCACCAGGTGGCCGAGGTCGGAGAGCGCGGACGGGATCCCGGTCGCCACAGCCTCGAGAACAGCGGCATCGGACTCACGGGGAGGAACAGGAGAGGTCATGCGAGTAATCTTAAGGTGATCCCCGTCAGCGAACCGAGGAACTCCGTGTCCACTACCCCTGCCTCCTTCGACGAACGACGACGCCCCCGAGACGCCAGCCGTCGGAAAGGGCCGCGCGACGCCGACCCGAGCGGAGCAGGAGGCAGCTCGTCGCCGCCCCTGGTCGCCAACACGAAGGAGGCCAAGGCAGCCGCCAAGGCCGACCTCAACGAGCGGCGCGCCCGTGCCCAGGCCGGAATGGCGGCGGGCGAGGAGAAGTACCTCCCGGTGCGCGACAAGGGTCCTCAGCGCCGCTGGGTGCGTGACTACGTCGACGCCGGCTGGCACCCCGCCGAGTTCGTGATGGCGGTCATGGTGCTGGTCATCCTCGCCTCTCTCCTGCCGTCGAACATGATGATCTCGTTCTATGCCTACCTCGTGATGATGGGGTATCTCGTCATCGCCATCGGCGGCATGGTCCTCCTCGCGATGCGGGTCAAGCGCAAGGCGGCCGCGAAGTTCGGCAAGGAACGTCTCGAGCGGGGTCTCGGCTGGTACGCCGCGATGCGCGCCCTGCAGATGCGCTTCATGCGCCTGCCGAAGCCGCAGGTCAAGCGCGGGCAGTACCCCGACTGACCAGCCCCTGTTGATCTCGCGGCCCCAGAACGGGCCGCGGTAGAGGAACGCCGTGTAGCCCTGCACGAGGGTCGCACCGGCATCCAGACGCTCCTGGACGTCGGCCGGTGTCTCGACGCCGCCGACGGCGATCACGCAGAACTCTGCAGGGACGGCCTCGCGCACGACGCGCAGGACCTCGATCGAACGCTTCTTCAGCGGCGCGCCCGACAGTCCGCCGGCACCAGCGGCTTCGACCGTCGAGGCATCCGTCAGCAGGCCCTCTCTACTGATCGTGGTGTTGTGAGCGATGATTCCCGAGAGACCTTCGGCGACGGCCATCCGCGCGATCGCCGTGATCTCCTCGTCAGGAAGGTCCGGCGCGATCTTCACGAGCAGCGGCGTACGACCGGACGCCTCCTTGACGGCCCGCAACAGCGGGGCGAGGGTCTCGACCGCCTGCAGCCCGCGCAGGCCCGGAGTGTTCGGGGAGGACACGTTCACCGCGAGGTAGTCGGCGAGCGGGGCAAGGCGCGTTGCCGAAGCGACGTAGTCCGCCGTCGCATCCTCGACCTCCACCACACGACTCTTGCCGATGTTGACGCCGATCACCGTGTCGGGAGCGCCTCGGCGGAGACGCGCGAGGCGACGCGCCGCAGCGTCGGCGCCTGCATTGTTGAAGCCCATCCGGTTGATGACCGCCCGGTCGGCGATCAGCCGGAACAGACGTGGCTTCGGATTCCCCTCCTGGGGATCGCCGTCACCGTGCCGACTTCCACATGCCCGAACCCGAGCGCCGCCAGACCGCGCACACCGATGGCGTTCTTGTCGAAGCCCGCAGCGACGCCGAACGGCGACGGGAAGGTCAGCCCGAGCGTCTCGACGCGCAGCGAGGATCCGGAGCCGTCAACGCACGCGTCGCCCAGGAGAAAGGCGGCGCACCGAGCACGCGGATCACCGCCATGCCGGCGTGGTGAGCGAACTCGGGGTCGAAGCGCGAGAGGACAGCGCGGAAGAGCAGCGGATACATCACTGCCAGATTACCGGTCGACGGGCTCCTGCTCGGTGTGGTCTGCGCGCAGGTCGGTGATCGCCGCTTCGAAGTCCTCGAGCGAATCGAACGCCTGATACACGCTGGCGAAGCGCAGGAAAGCGACCTCGTCCAGCTCACGCAACGGACCGAGGATGGCAAGACCGATCTCGTTCGCATCGAGCTGAGAGACGCCGGTCTGACGCACGGCCTCCTCCACCCGCTGCGCGAGGATCGCCAGGTCGGCCTCTGTCACCGGTCGCCCCTGACACGCCTTGCGCACACCGGAGATCACCTTCTCGCGACTGAACGGCTCCATCACGCCGGAACGCTTGATGACGTTGAGGCTCGCAGTCTCGGTGGTCGTGAAGCGCCCTCCGCATTCCGGGCACTGACGACGACGCCGGATCGAGAGACCGTCGTCGCTGGTGCGCGAATCGATGACGCGGGAGTCGGGATGACGGCAGAAGGGGCAGTGCATCTGACAGATCCTACGCGGTGAACCGCGCCTCGATCGCCTCGCCGTGCGCGGGGAGCACCTCGGCATTCGCGAGGGCGACCACCCCGTCGCGCACCTCGAGAGCGCGGCGCGGTCGTAGGTGATGACCTGCTGCGGGCGCAGGAACGTATATGCACCGAGGCCCGATGCGTAGCGCGCCTGACCCCGGTCGGCAGCACGTGGTTGCTGCCTGCCATGTAGTCGCCGAGACTGACGGGCGTCTGATCCCCCACGAACACCGCTCCGGCGCTCGTGAAGGCGGAGGCGGCCTCCTCCGCGTCTGACAGGTGCAGCTCGAGGTGCTCCGGCGCATAGGCGTTACTGAACGCCGTGGCCATCTCCCTGTCATCCACGAGCACGATCGCCGACTGCGGTCCGCCCAGAGCTTCGCCCACGCGTGTGCTGTGACGGGTTGCTGCACCCTGCCGCTCGACTTCGACCGCGACACGAGACGCGAGTTCCGGAGAGTCGGTGACCAGCACGGCCGAGGCCTGCTCGTCGTGCTCGGCCTGGCTGATCAGGTCGGCTGCGACCAGCCGCGGGTCCGCGGTCGCGTCGGCGACGATCAGGATCTCGGTCGCTCCCGCCTCCGAGTCCGTGCCGACGACGCCCGCGACAGCGCGCTTGGCGGACGCGACGAAGTTGTTCCCCGGCCCTGAGACCACGTCGACCGGATCGAGACCGATCGACGCCACCCCCAGGCGAGAGCGCCGATCGCCCCGGCTCCTCCCATCGCGTACACCTCGGTCACGCCGAGCAGGCCGGCGGCCGCGAGGATCGTCGGGTGGATCCGGCCGTCGCAGTCCGCCTGCGGCGGAGAGGCCAGCGCGATGCTCTGCACTCCGGCGACTTGCGCGGGGACCACGTTCATCACGACGCTCGATGCGAGCGGTGCCTTCCCACCGGGGATGTAGACCCCCGCACGGGAGACCGGCTGCCACCGCTGCAGAATCCGTGCGCCGGGACCGATCCCGGTGGTCTGAGGAGCCGGCACCTGCGCCTCGGACCCGCGACGAACCCGCTGGATCGCCTCCTCGAGCGCGGCGCGCACGGCGGGGTCGACCGATGCCAGGCCTCGGCGATGTGCGCGGCGGGCACGCGCACATCATGACCTCTGACGCGATCGAACTGCTCGGCCTGCTCACGGAGGGCGGCCTCCCCGTGGACGCGCACGTCCTCGACGATGCGGGTCGCGGTGTCGAGCGCCGCGGCGGCGCCTGCGCGGCGCGCGGAACGGCGGCGAGCATGTCGGCGGGCGAGAGCTCGCGCCCCCGCAGATCGATCGTGCGCATTTCAGCCTTTCGTGATGTCGGAGATGTCGTGGAGGTAGCCGATGCGCCCGTCATCATGTCGAACGACGTACGCCCCTCCACGATCCTCGATCACGAGAGCCCACGCGCTCGGCCCGATACGGAACAGCGGTTCACCGCGCTCGTCGTGCACGTCGCGCTCGGATGGTGCGAGGATCCAGAACGGCTGAGCGGCGACGGCGGCCTCGCGCGGATTCGTGGCATCGAGGTCGGGACCGGCGAGATCCTCCACCACGAGGGGCTCCGAGTCGTCTGCGGCACCGGCGGCCTCGTACGTCGCCGCCGTCTCCAGCAATGACTCGATGCTGCCCGTGTCGGAGACGATCTCGGGTTCCTGCCCCGGGAACGCCGGGAATAGGCGGGCACATACTCCTCGTCGGCCGTCGACGGCTCCGTGCCGAGCCCGCCACCGGACGCGTGCGCCGTGAGGGGCACCTGGTCGGCGAGGTCGAGCCGGGCGATCTCGTCGGTGGCCTGTCGACCGGACGACTCGACGTCGAGGTCGGCGCCGGGGGCGCCGTACCCACCATCGACGATGACGTCGGTCCGTTCGTCTTCTGACTTCTCCGCTTCCTCGGACGAAGACGCGGGAACGGACTCGATGCGCGGGCGCGGAATAACGGGGCGGACCGGATTGGCGTTGCGGTGGGCGAGCGTGACGAGACGCCCGTGGAAGTCTTCTTTCACCCCGGGGATGATGGGCGCGAACACCGTCAGGACGACGAGCGCCACGGAGAGGACGAACATCGCCACGCCGTTCCAGGGCAGCGTCCAAAACCCTGTGGCGATGACGCCGGAGATCGCGAGCCACACGCTCCCCGCCCACACCACCGCCGCGACGGAGAAAGCGACCGAGGCGAACTGATCGATGCCGAGAGAGCCGACGCGACGGATGCCGTCCGGCGAGAACCGACGCAGCACGAGCAGGAACACCGCGACCGTCGGCACGGCGATCGGGAGTATCCACTGGATGCCGAGGCCCCAGAGCGAGACTCCCGCTGTCAGGGGGAAGAAGGAGAGGATGAACGAGACCAGCCACACGCCGACGATGAGGAGTTCACGCAGAGTGAATCCGAGTATCCCGAACTCCGGAGTCACCTCCTCGTCGTAGAGGACGCCGTCTTCGTCGCTGAAGATAGAATCTTCCAACTCCGTGGCGGGAGAATCCGTCTCGGGAAGGTCCGGCTCGGGGATGTCCGTGCTCATGGGAGGTCCTTTCGTCACCGTGCTCGACGGGGGGAGATCGTCGTGCTGCCGACGGCTCACGATCCTACCCGCTCACCCGAGACAGCTGGGGCCGAGCAGCGACTTGAGGTCACCGAAGAGGTCGGCGGAGACCTTGACCGGCATCGGCACCTCGAAGACCTTCGCGGTGCCACCACGATGCACCCGGAGCAGCACCTCGGTGTCACCGTTGTGACGGCGCAGCACCTCGGCGAGTTCCGTCATGACGCGCTCGGTGGCGCGCTGCTCGGGGAGCACCAAGGCAAGCGGACCGGCCGCGTCGAAGGAGCCGATGTCGGGCGCGAACGCGGATTGCGCATGCAGATTGAGTCCGTCGTCGCGCCGGGACACACGGCCGCGCACCGCGAGGATGGCATCCTGCTGCAGTGTGTGCTGGAACTCCGTGTAGGTCTTGCCCATGAACATCACGGTGACCTCGCCGTTGAAGTCCTCGACGGTGATCATGCCGTAAGGATTGCCGCTGGCCTTCGCGACGCGGTGCTGCACGCTCGTCACGAGCCCCGCGACGGTGACCTGGTCGCCGTCCTGCAGGTCCTCGGAGTTGTTGAGGTCATGGATCGAGATCGACGCGTGCTTCGCGAGCGGAACCTCGAGTCCGGCGAGCGGGTGATCGGACACATAGAGGCCGAGCATCTCGCGCTCGAACGCCAGCTTGTCCTTCTTGATCCATTCCGGACGAGCAGGCACCTTCGCCGGCGCCGCCTCCTCCATACCGTCGTAGAGGCTGTCGAAGTCGAACCCGATGGCACCCTGGGCCTCGTTGCGCTTGCGATCCACGGCCGCCTCGACCGCGTCCTCGTGCACCTCCATGAGTGCCCGACGGGTGTCTCCCATCGAGTCGAAGGCGCCGGCCTTGATCAGCGACTCGACGGTGCGCTTGTTCGAGACGTGCAGCGGCACCGTGTCGAGGAAGTGATGGAACGACGTGAAACGCTCATCCTTCCGCGCCTGCACGATGCCCTCGACCACGTTGCTGCCGACGTTGCGCACGGCGCCGAGGCCGAATCGGATGTCGTCGCCGACGGCGGCGAAGAAGTTGATCGAGTCCGAGACGTCGGGCGGAAGCACCTTGATACCCATGCGGCGGCACTCGTTGAGGTACAGCGCCATCTTGTCTTTGGAGTCGCCGACACTGGTCAACAGCGCAGCCATGTACTCGGCCGGGTAGTGCGCCTTGAGGTACGCGGTCCAATAGGACACGAGGCCGTACGCAGCCGAGTGGGCTTTGTTGAACGCGTAGTCGGAGAAGGGCAGCAGGATGTCCCACAGCGCCTTGATCGCCGCCTCGCCGAAGCCACGTTCCTTCATACCGCCCGCGAAGCCCTCGTATTGCTTGTCGAGCTCGGACTTCTTCTTCTTTCCCATCGCTCGACGGAGGATGTCTGCTTGACCGAGGCTGAACCCTGCGACCGCCTGAGCGATCGCCATGACCTGCTCCTGGTAGATGATGAGGCCGTAGGACTCCTGGAGGATCTCGGCCAGCGGTTCGGCGAGTTCGGGGTGGATCGGGGTGATCTCCTGAAGTCCGTTCTTACGGAGCGCATAGTTCGTGTGCGAGTTCGCCCCCATCGGACCCGGGCGGTACAGCGCGATCAGAGCCGAGATGTCACCGAAGTTGTCGGGCTTCATCAGTCGCATGAGCGAGCGCAGCGGCGGGCTGTCGAGCTGGAAGACGCCGAGGGTGTCGCCGCGCGCGAGCAGTTCATACACGCCGGGATCGTCGAGTCCGAGGTGCTCGAGATCGAGCTCTTCGCCACGGTTCGTCCGGATGTTGTCGAGCGCGTCGGAGATGATCGTGAGGTTGCGGAGCCCCAGGAAGTCCATCTTGATCAGCCCGAGCGACTCGCACGACGGATAGTCGAACTGCGTGACGATCTGGCCGTCCTGCTCCCGCTTCATGATGGGGATGATGTCGAGCAGCGGGTCGGACGACATGATCACGCCGGCGGCGTGCACGCCCCATTGACGCTTCAGGCCTTCGAGACCGAGCGCGCGGTCGAAGACCGTCTTGGCCTCGGGATCGGTCTCGATCAGCGCACGGAACTCGCTCGCCTCTTTGTACCGGGGGTGTGCCGAGTCGAACATGCCGTCGAGGGGCATGTCCTTTCCCATGACGGGCGGCGGCATCGCCTTGGTGAGCCGCTCCCCCATGCTGAACGGGAAGCCGAGGACGCGACCGGCGTCTTTGAGCGCCTGCTTCGACTTGATCGTGCCGTAGGTGACGATCTGGGCCACGCGCTCGGAGCCGTACTTCTCCGTGACGTAGTCGATGACCTCGCCGCGGCGCCGGTCGTCGAAGTCGACGTCGAAGTCGGGCATCGAGACGCGGTCGGGGTTCAGGAACCGCTCGAAGATCAGGCCGTGCTCGAGGGGGTCGAGGTCGGTGATCTTCATCGCATACGCGACCATGGATCCTGCTCCGGAACCACGGCCGGGACCGACGCGGATGCCGTTGTCCTTGGCCCAGTTGATGAAGTCGGCGACGACCAGGAAGTACCCGGGGAAGCCCATCTGCAGGATGATGCCGGTCTCGTACTCGGCCTGCTTGCGCACCTTGTCGGGGATGCCACCCGGGTACCGGTAGTGCAGCCCCGTCTCGACCTCTTTGATGAGCCAGCTGTCTTCGGTCTCGCCGTCCGGCACCGGGAACCGCGGCATGTAGTTCGCGGACGTGTCGAACTCGACTTCGCAGCGCTCGGCGATCAAAAGGGTGTTGTCGCAAGCCTCGGGGTGATCGCGGAACAGCTGCCGCATCTCGGCGGCGGTCTTGATGTAGTACCCGTCGCCGTCGAACTTGAAGCGGTTCGGGTCGTCCATGGTGGAGCCCGACTGCACACACAGCAGTGCCTCGTGCGCATCGGCCTCGTGCTGATGTGTGTAGTGCGAGTCGTTGGTCGCGACCAACGGGATGTTCAGGTCTTTCGCGAGCCGGAGCAGATCGGTCATCACCCGGCGCTCGATGGAGAGACCATGATCCATGATCTCCGCGAAGTAGTTCTCTTTGCCGAAGATGTCCTGGAACTCTGCGGCTGCCGCCCGTGCCGCGTCGTACTGCCCCAGTCGGAGCCGCGTCTGCACCTCGCCGGACGGACACCCCGTCGTGGCGATGATCCCCTTGCCGTAGGTCTGGAGCAGCTCGCGGTCCATGCGGGGCTTGAAGTAGTAGCCCTCCATGCTCGACCGGGAGCTGATGCGGAAGAGGTTGTGCATGCCTTCAGTGCTCTGGCTCCACATCGTCATGTGGGTGTAGGCGCCCGAACCCGAGACGTCGTCGCTCTTCTGATCGGGTGATCCCCACTGCACGCGCGTCTTGTCGCTGCGATGGGTGCCCGGGGTCATGTAGGCCTCGAGACCGATGATCGGCTTGACCCCGGCGTTACGCGCCGCGTTGTAGAACTCGAACGCGGCGAACGTGTTGCCGTGATCGGTCACGGCGATGGCAGGCATGCCGTATTCGGCAGCCGCCTGAGTCATCGCGTTGATCTTCGCCGCACCGTCGAGCATCGAATATTCGCTGTGCACGTGCAGGTGGACGAAGGAGTCGGATGCCATGTCTTCGAGTCTAAGGCGGGGCCCCGACACCGGAGGTCGGTGCCGGGAGCCTCGCAGACCTCACCCGCCCTGCGGCGCGGAGTCGACGACCGAGGTCAGCACGGTCGTCACAGAATCCACCGTGTCTCCGGCGGGCCCCCCGTCGCCGTAGTCCTCCGCGATGGAGGAGACGAGCCCCTGTGCGGTGTCCACGGCGATCGTGGTCGTCCGGTGACCGTCGACCACGTACCGCAGCGTCGCCGTCGAGCCGTCGTCTGCGAGCACCTCGAACCCCGGGATCAGAGCAATCGCGAGGAAGAAGGCCGATCGCAGATCCGCCGGCATCAGGTTGATCGCCGAGGGGTCGGAGAGCCCGGCCACGAGCCATCGGTCCGCTTCCTGGCCGGTCATCCCCGACTGCGCACGCAGCCAGTCGAGCAGCTCCTGCGGCTGCCTCGGCATCTCGGCGTAGTACGGACGATATCGGTCGGCCAGATAAGGCATCGGAGGCTCATCCCCTCCGACCGCAAGATACTCCCCACCGGGAAGGACCTCGATCCGGTCACGATCCACACCCTTCGCGCCCGGCCACGAGGACCACTCCTGCGCCGCCTCTTCGCCGCGGGCGCCGAACGAGTCGACGACCTCCGCATGTCCCCAGTCGTAGAACCAGTCGCCCGCCCGATCGGCCGGGACGTAGAGCACGCGGGTGTCGCGCACCCGCACAGCGGCATCGCTGTCGTCGCGAGAGGCGTTGAACGCGAAGGTGTTCTCGTCGTCGTCCTCGGCCCAGTCCGCCCTCCAGTACTGCACGTGTTCGCCGACGGTCTCGATGCGCAGATACTGTCCGGTGACCAGAGTCGTGTCCTGCGCGCCGAATGTGACGGCGGATGCCCGTTCCAGCACCTCGGCCGCCGCGGCATCGGGAACACGCGGAGGCGCCAGCACGGATCCCACCACGATCGCGGTCACCGCCGCTCCCGCGACCAGCCCGCCGAGACCAACCCCGGCCCAGGCCCGGCGTCGCGATCGAGCCGATCGCCGCGACCGCGCGCCCCGCGCCATCTCCCGCGTCAGCGCGTACCTGGCTGCGCGGACGTCGTCGTCATCCACGCGGGACTCGTGTGCCCCGAGCTCACGAACCTGTTCCATAAGCGGCATCGCTCTCCTCCTTCTTCATCCAGGTCAGGCGGGTGGCACCCCGCGAACCGGGCGGCGCGAGTTGTCGACGCACACGATTCAGCCGAGACCGCACCGTTCCCACGGGCACACCGAGGGCATCAGCGATCTGCTCATAGGTGAGGTCGCCCCAGGCGTGCAGCAGCAGCGTGTCTCTGTCCCTGGCGGCGAGTGCAGCGATCCGCGGTGCGAGCGCCCGCAAGGCGGCGTCGGCGTCCATTCGCGCCTCCGACGCGGTCTGCGGCGGTTCCGCCACGACATCGGCCGAGGACGAGGCCTCGAAAGCGCGCCATTGGCGGGCCTCAGCGGCTCGATGGTTCTTGACCACACGCGTCGCGATGCCGAGAAGCCACGGTCGAGCAGAGGCCCAGCTCCGATCGAATGCGGCCCTCCGCCGGAACGCGACGAGGAATGTCTCGCTGAGGACGTCGTCCACGGCGTCCGAGCCGATGCGTCGGCGGATGTATCCGCCGACGGGGCGGACGTGCCGCTCGAAGATCTCGGAGAATGTTCCGGGGTCGTCGATCGACCGCTCGATGATCTCGCTGTCGGTGCTCACACTGAGTATTGGGCGAGGTCGCGGAAACGGTTCACGCTTTTCTCGAAGACTTCTCGGATGCCCGGAGGTCGAGCCGCATCAGCACACGAGGGAATCCGTCGAGGACCGATCCGGTGTCGGCGACCTTCTCGAACCCGACTCCCTCGAACAGCGCCCTCGTGCCGACGTACGCCATGGTCAGATCCACCTTCTTCCCCTCGTTGTCGACCGGATATCCTTCGATCGCCGGCGCCCCGCGCTTCTTCGCATATGACACGGCCCCCGCGATCAGCGCGTGCGAGATCCCCTGCTTCCGGTGCCCCGGCCGTACACGGAGACACCACAGCGACCAGACATCGAGATCGTCGACGTGCGGGATGAGCCGGTTCCGCGCGAAGCTCGTGTCGCGTCGCGGATGCACCGCCGCCCATCCGACCGGCTCATCACCCAGATACGCGATCACACCGGGAGGCGGGTCCTGGTGACACAACTCGCGCACGCGATCGGCACGAGCAGTCCCTCTCAGCGCCACATTCTCCTTGTTGCCGATGCGATAGCTCAGGCAGAAGCACACGTTCGACGTCGGCTTCTTGGGCCCGACGAGCGCCGCGACGTCGTCGAACTCGGTTGCGGGGCGAACCTCGATGTCCATGCGAACAGTGTCGCGCATGTCGCCGACACCGCACGCGGGTGTGCCGGGTCAGTCGCCGCGCAGCACGTCGAGCGCGTGTTGGAAGTCGTCGGGATACGGGGACTCGAACTGCACCAGGTCCCCCGTCGTCGGGTGAGTGAAGGCCAGCTGGTGCGCATGCAACCACTGGCGTGTGAGTCCGAGGCGCGCGGACATCGTGGGGTCGGCGCCGTACAGAGGATCCCCCACGCACGGGTGCCGGTGTGCGGCCATGTGCACCCGGATCTGATGCGTACGTCCGGTCTCGAGGTGGATCTCCAGCAGCGAAGCGCCGGGGAACGCTTCGAGGGTCTCGTAGTGCGTGACCGAGGGCTTCCCGTCGGGGACGACGGCGAACTTCCACGAGTGGTTCGGGTGCCGTCCGATCGGCGCATCGATCGTCCCGGCCAGCGGATCGGGATGCCCCTGCACGACGGCGTGGTAGATCTTCTCGACCGTGCGCTCCTTGAAGGCCTGCTTGAGGACCGTGTACGCGTGCTCGGACTTCGCCACGACCATGAGGCCGCTCGTGCCGACGTCGAGTCGGTGCACCACGCCCTGGCGCTCCGCAGCGCCGCTGGTCGACACGCGGAAGCCTGCCGCGGCGAGGGCGCCGACCACCGTCGGGCCCTCCCATCCGACCGAGGGGTGCGCCGCCACCCCGGTGGGTTTGTCCACCACGATGATGTCGTCGTCGTCATACACGATGCCGAGCTCCGGCACCGCGATCGGGACGATCCTGGGCGCCTCCTTCGGCTGCCATTCGACCTCGAGCCAGCCTCCGCCTCGGAGACGATCCGACTTGTCGAGGGTCACTCCGTCGAGCCGTACTCCCCCGGCGGCCGCCACGTCTGCCGCGAAGGTCCGGGAGAACCCCATGAGCTTCGCCAGCGCGGCATCCACCCGCGTGCCGTCCAAGCCGTCGGGAACCGGCAACGATCGGGACTCCACGTTCAACGGCCTCCTGCTGCGCGTCCCGCACCCTCCGGAGGCGAGTCATCTCCCCCGATGCGGTCGGTCGCGTCGGCCTGGGCATCCGCGAACTCCGCATCGGCCTCGGTGGCGACAACCGCGGCCTCCGCGGCGGCCTCCGCCTCCTCATCCGTCTCGACGACGGCGTGATCGCGTTCGCGCGTGCCGTCGAATCGCAGTCCGAAGACCACGAGCAGCGCCACCGAGATCATGCCGGTGACGATGAAGACGTCTGCCACATTGAAGATCGCCGGCATCATCCACGGCATCGAGATCATGTCGACGACATGGCCCACCGGGAATCCGGGCTCGCGGAGGAGACGATCGGTGAGGTTGCCGAGAACCCCGCCGAGCAGGCAGCCGAGCACGACCGCCCACAGTCGGGACTTCAGACCGAAGGCCTTCCAGATGATCACCGAGGCGACGACGGCCAGAGCGATCGTGAAGATCCAGGTCACCTCGGAGCCGAGCGAGAACGCCGCACCGGGGTTTCGCACGTAGTACAGCTGAAGAAACTCTCCGAGCACGGGAACCGGCACCTGAAGCGGGAGGTTCTCGATCGTGAGGTACTTCACAAACTGATCGGCGGCCAGCACGACCGCTGCGAGAATCGCAACGATCGCACCGGCCGCCGACCGACGAAGGGGACGGCGTCCTGACAAGAGGGCGCCTTACAGACCGATCGCGGAGACGGGTGTGGAGTCCGTGGACGCCGACTTCTCGTCGAGATCACGGAGCTGGCCCTCGATGTAGCCGCGCAGCTGCGAACGGTAGTCGCGCTCGAAGTTGCGAAGCTCGGTGATACGAGCCTCGAGCGTGTTGCGCTCCCGCTCCAGGCGTGCCGACTCCTCGCGCTGCTTGGCCTCGGCCTCGGTGCGGATACGTGCGACCTCGGTCTCGGCCTCGGCGATGAGGGCGTTGCGCTTGGCCTCACCTTCGGCCACGTGCTCGTCGTGAAGACGCTGCGCGAGCCCGATGATGCCGGCGGTCGCGGTGGCGGAGCCGGTCGGAGCGGGCTCGGCGGGCACCTCGGCGACGGGGGCCGGAGCCTCGGTCACGGCGGGTGCGGCCGCAGGTGCTGCAGCCTCGGGCGTCTCGCCGGACTCGTACGCGGCCAGCTTGGCCTTCAGCTCGACGTTCTCTTCGAGAGCCTTGCGCCACTCGATGACGATCTCGTCGAGGAAGTCGTCGACCTCGTCCGGGTCGAAGCCGTCCTTGAACCGGACGTGCTGGAACTGCTTGGTGACGACGTCATCCGGGGTAAGTGCCATGAGTGGCTCCTCTTTCGATGAGTACGAATGCCAGTATCGATGTATGGCGTGGTCGTGATGTGGCGCGAACCCGGGGCGCGCACCTGGGTGCCAGCATAGCCCCCGCGCCTCGGCGTCGCGATGTCACGACACCCAGACTGCGTGAACTCGACCGGTGGATTCCGGGCGTTTCGCCGGGACTTCAGCGGATGAAGAGTCTCGCGACGTTCATGAGGATCAAGACCACCAGCAGTGTGAGCGTGAAGCCGAAGTCGAGCGACAACGAGCCGATCCGCAGCGGAGGGATGATCCGCCGGAAGAACCGGATGGGCGGATCGGTGACCGTGTAGACGGCCTCAGCGGCGACCAGCCCGAATCCCTTCGGACGCCACTCCCGATTGAACATCGGGATGTAGTCGAGGATCAGGCGCGCGAAGAGCACGAAGATGTACAGAAGCAGCACCAGGTGGATGATGCTCGCGATGACCGAGACCAGCTGCACGGCTTACGACTGGTCGAAGCCCGCAGACTCAGCGTCTGCGTGTGCGATGCCCCCATGACCGGACACAGCGATGTTCTCGGGCGAGAGCAGGAAGACCTTCGAGGTCACGCGCTCGATGCGGCCGTACAGCCCGAGGGAGAGACCACTCGCGAAGTCGATGAGTCGGCGCGCGTCGGCGTCGCTCATCTGGGAGAGGTTGATGATGACGGGGACGCCCTCGCGGAAGCTCTCCGCGATCAGCTGCGCGTCGCGGTACTGCTTCGGGTGGACTGTGAGGATCTCGTTCACGGCTCCTGCAGAGGGCTGGCGGACGGCGACGGGGCGACGCAACGGCGTGACGGGGGCCGGTGCCGGCTCCTCACGTTCACGATCGCGCTCGCGGTGGGCGCGGGCCGGAGCCTGCGTCTCTTCTTCGTAGACCTCTTCCTCATCGGCGAGGCCGAGATACACCATGGTCTTCTTCAGCGGGTTACCCATCGTGTCCTCCGGTTCGAACGTTTCGGGCTGGTCTTTTCACAGGTTAACCCCGGTCGGGCCGAGGGCCTGTGATTGCGGAGCCGATCCGCAGGTGTGTCGCGCCGGCGGCGATGGCCTCGGCGAAGTCTCCGGTCATGCCGGCAGAGATCCAGTGTGCGGACGGGTCGATCTCCCTGACCACATCGGCCAGTTCCCGCAGACGCGCGAAGGCGGCGGCAGGTTCCTCATCCAGAGGCGCGACGGCCATCACACCGCGCAGACGCAACGAAGGCAGTGACAGGACGTGTTCGGCGAGGGTGCGCACCTCGGAGGGTTCGGCTCCTCCTCGACCATGATCCTGCGTGAGGTTGACCTGGACGAGCACGTCGAGCACATCGTCGCCGGTAGCCGCTCTGTGCAGCGCATCGGCGAACCGTGCGCGATCGACGGAGTGCACCACATCGGCGCTGCGTCGGATCGCCCCCGCCTTGTTCGTCTGCCCCTGGCCGATGAAGTGCCAGGTCATGTCGAGGGCGGCCAGCTCCGCCTGCTTCGCCGTGAGCTCCTGCTGGCGGTTCTCCCCCACCTCTCGGACCCCGAGCGCGCGCAGATCACGCACGAGCGATGCCGGGTGGAACTTCGTCACCACGATGCGGGTGATCTCCTCCGGTGCCCTGCCCGCGTCCCGCGCGGCGACGGCGATGCGCTCGTCGATCGCCGTCAGCCGCGCGGCGAGATCTATCGACCCCGACCCGCCGACCGTGGAGGTCACTTCAGGAATTCGGGGATGTCGATGTCGTCATCCGCGAAGGCCGGCTCGATGCTCGTGGTCGGCACGCGCTGCTGCACGGGCTCGGCCGGGGCGGTCTCGTTCTTCGCCTCGTCCTCCTCCGGCAGCGCCACCTCGGGAAGGGTCGTCGCGGAAGGGCGCGACACGACCATCGGGTCCAGACGCAGCGAGGGCTCCCCGCCGTCGAATCCTGCCGCGATCACGGTCACACGCACCTCGTCGCCGAGGGTGTCGTCGATGACCGTACCGAAGATGATGTTCGCCTCCGGGTGAGCCGCTTCCTTGACGAGGTCGGCGGCATCGTGGATCTCGAAGATGCCCAGGTTGGATCCACCCTGGATGGAGAGGAGGACTCCGTGCGCGCCCTCGATGGATGCTTCGAGGAGCGGCGACTCCACGGCGAGCTCGGCTGCCTTGATCGCGCGATCGGCACCGCGCGCCGATCCGATGCCCATGAGCGCGGAACCCGCTCCCTGCATGACCGACTTCACGTCGGCGAAGTCGAGGTTGATCAGACCGGGCGTCGTGATGAGATCGGTGATGCCCTGGACACCGGCGAGGAGGACCTGGTCGGCGGTCGCGAAGGCCTCGATCATGGAGATGCCGCGGTCGCTGATCTCGAGGAGACGGTCGTTCGGCACCACGATGAGCGTGTCGACCTCTTCCTTCAGCTTGGCGACGCCGGCTTCCGCCTGGCTCTGGCGACGACGACCTTCGAACGAGAACGGCTTGGTCACGACGCCGATGGTGAGGGCTCCGATGGACTTCGCGATTCGTGCCACGACAGGAGCGCCACCCGTTCCGGTGCCACCACCTTCGCCGGCGGTCACGAAGACCATGTCTGCCCCGGTGAGGGCCTGCTCGATCTCCTCGGCGTGGTCCTCCGCAGCGCGGCGACCCACCTCGGGATCAGCACCGGCTCCGAGGCCGCGAGTGAGCTCCCTGCCCACGTCGAGCTTCACGTCGGCGTCGCTCATGAGCAACGCCTGCGCGTCGGTGTTGACCGCGATGAACTCGACTCCGCGGAGACCGAGATCGATCATGCGGTTCACGGCGTTGACGCCGCCACCGCCGACGCCGACGACCTTGATCACGGCGAGGTAGTTCTGGTTCTGGCTCATGGCCGGCCTCCGATTATTCGAGCCTGAAACGGGTGAACCTTAAACCTCAACTAGAGGTGTAAAGTATTTCCCGGTATTGCGTTCTCTTTGATCGAAGGTAAGCGCCGCCTGCCTGCGCGCGCGCAACCACATGGGCGTGTCGCGCCATTCCCCGAGAAACCCGGCGGCGTCCGTCACCGAAAGGCGTCAGCCGACGACCGCGACGTCGGGTGAGGTCACGTCGATCGATGCCGCATCCGGGTTCTTGACCATCGCAGCAGAGAGCGTGAGCGCCTTGAGCGCCGACTCCTCCGCACTCCCCCAGACCACCGTCATCCCGGTGCTGAGGGTCAACGTGACGTCGTCCGGCGTCGTCGCCCTCACCCCGCTGAGCGTCGCGCGGATGTCATCGGGGAGCGAGCGCACCACGAGTCCGGCACTCTGGAACGCCTTCGAGTCGACACCGCCGTCGATGTCGATCAACGGTTGCCCCGCCGGCTGCTCCGCCGTGGTGGAGAGGGCTACCCCTGCCGCATCCACGAGGGTGTACCCGGCGCTCGAACGGATCACTCCGACCGGGGTGCGCTCGACGATCCGCACCGTCAGGTCGTGGGGCGGACGCGCTTCGAGCGCGTACGTCTCGATGAGCGGGAACGCGAGCAACGAGGCTTTCACCTCGCTGGTGTCGACGAGGGCCAGCGGCGTGCCGAGCTGATCGCTCAGAGCCGCTTCGACCGCGGCGGGATCGAGGCTCGCCGCTCCCACCACCGTGATCTTCTGCACGGCGAACAACGGGCTGTAGGCCGCGGCGACGCTTCCGCCGATCAGGACCACGACGGCCCCGATGCCGCCGAGCCAGACGATCCTCCGTCGGCGGGACCTCTGGGTGAAGCGGCGGATCTCCGAGCGAAGGGCCTTGCGTCTGGCCCGCGCCGCGCGCCAGACGTCCCTGGTCGACGTCGGTTGCGTGCCGTCCGGCGACGCCGCGTCCGTCGACGAGACGTCGGCGCTCGCGTCGTCCTGCAGGGCGCTCTGGAGCGTCGGGACCTCGTCCGCTGCGCCGGCGCCGCGTCGTGGCGGACGCGTCGCCTCCGGCGCGGCCTCCTTCTCCGGGTTGTTCGGAAGCGGTGCAGGCCGACGCATCGACTACGCCCCGTCGGTCCGGCGCAGCGACTCCAGAACCTGCGGGATGATCTGGTAGACGTTCCCGCACCCGAGCGTGACGACGTAGTCCCCCCTCGCGTGCGACGGTGGCCGTGTAGTCGGCCGCGTCCTGCCAGTCGGCGACGTAGTGCACGTGCGACGGGTCGCGGAAAGCACCGCTCACCAGTTCGCCCGTGACGCCGGGGACCGGGTCTTCGCGCGCACCGTAGACGTCGAGCATCACGGTGTGATCCGCGTACTGCTCCAGGACGTCGGCGAACTCCTGGTACATGTGCTGCGTTCGTGAGTACGTGTGCGGCTGCTGGATCGCGATGATCCGACCCGCACCCGCGATGCTGCGCATGGCTTCGAGCGCTGCCCGCACCTCGGTCGGATGATGGGAGTAGTCGTCGTACACCGTCACGCCGCGTTCGATGCCGTGCTGCTCGAGGCGGCGCACCGTCCCGGCGAATCCTTCGACCGCTCGGACGGAGTCGGCGAGCGGGTGACCCAGCGCGAGGAGCACCGCGACCGCTCCCGCGGCATTGATCGCGTTGTGCACCCCGGGCACGGCGAGCTGCATGCGCACCTGCTCCGCCCCATGGCTGATGGTCGCCGCGACAGGGCCGGCCGCGACGACGTCGGTCACCCGTACATCTGCGTCCTCCGCCTCGCCGAACGTCAGCACACGGGGTGGGAGAGCCCGGCGCCGACCCTGAGGGCTCCGGCGTCGTCGCTCGAGATGACGACGGCCTCGGAAGCGGCGTCGGCGAACCGAACGAACGCGTCGTGGAAGGCCTCATCCGAGCCGTAGTGATCGAGGTGGTCGGGGTCGACGTTCGTGATCAGCGCGACCGCGGTGTCGTACAGCAGGAACGTGCCGTCGGACTCGTCGGCCTCGACGACGAACAGGTCATCGGAACCTGTGGCGCTCGAGGTCCCGAGCTGTTCGATGACCCCACCGTTGACGAAGTGCGGGTCGGCACCGAGTTCACGCAGCGCGGTGACGATCATGCCCGTCGAGGTGGTCTTGCCGTGCGCTCCGGCGACCGACACGAGCCGACGTGTGCCGATCAGCCAATGCAGCGCCTGGGAGCGGTGGATCACGTGCAGGCCCTTGGCCTTCGCCGTCACGAATTCGGGGTTCTCGGGCCAGATGGCTCCGGTGTGCACGACCGTGTCGGCATCGCCGAGATACGCCGCGTCATGACCGACGTGCACGGTCGCGCCGGCCGCGGCCAGCGCGCGCAGGTTGTCGCTGTCGGCGCGGTCGCTGCCGGAGACGCGGATGCCCGCATCGAGGAACATCTTGGCGAGACCGCTCATGCCGGAGCCGCCGATGCCGATGAAGTGTGCGGAGGTGATCGTCTCGGGTATGGGGAGGGAGAGGTCGGGTCTGATCATGTCCGCTTCAGTCTACTTTTCGTTCCGTCGAGGCGATCGCACCGGCGGCACCCAACGCGCGGTCGATCAACGAGATCACATTCGCGGTGCCGTTGCGGGTCCCCGCGGTCTCGGCTGCCGCGGCCATCCGATCGATCCGTTCCCGGTCTCCCAGCAGAGGGATCACGATCCGCCGAACGGCATCCCCGTCGAAGGAAGCGTCATCGAGGAGCTGAGCGGCTCCCGCGGCCACCGCAGAGGCCGCGTTCAGACGCTGTTCGCCGTTGCCGACCGAGTACGGCACGTAGAGAGCGGGGATTCCCAGGGCGCTGACCTCACTCACCGTCGCCGACCCCGACCGCGAGACGATGAGGTCTGCGAGCGCGAAAGCGAGGTCCATGCGGTCGACGTAGCGCCGCAGCGCGTATCCCTCCACCCCGGATCGGGCAGGTCGCTGCGCTCGCCGGTCACGTGCAGCAACTGCCATCCGGCTTCCAGAACGTCCCGCCAGGACCCCGCGATGGCGTCGTTGAGTCGTTGCGCGCCGAGCGATCCTCCGAAGACCAGCAGGACGGGGCGATCCGCGTCGAGGCCGAAGTACGCCGCAGCTTCGGCCCGCGTCGCCGCGCGATCGAGCGCGATGACCTCCTGGCGCAACGGCATGCCGACGACCTCGCTGCCACGCAACGGCGTGCCCTCGAACGCGACGCCGACGCCGGCGGCACGGCGGGCGCCCAGGACGTTGGCGAGTCCGGGCTTGGCGTTGGCCTCGTGCACCACGAACGGCACGCCCTCACGACGGGCGGCCACATAAGCGGGCGCCGAGGCGTACCCACCGAAGCCCACCACCACATCGACATCGTGGGCGCGGATGTGCGCACGCACTTGCGATATGGCGCGGCGGAACTTCAGCGGGAAAGCGGCAGCCTGCCTGTTCGGACGGCGGGGGAAGGGGACCTTGTCGACGATGAGCAGTTCGTATCCGCGCGCGGGGACGAGTCGAGACTCCAGTCCCTCTGCCGTGCCGAGCACGAGCACAGCCGCATCGGCATCGCGTTCACGGAGGGCGTCGGCGACGGCGAGCAGGGGGTTCACATGGCCGGCGGTGCCACCGCCGGCGAGGAGATACGAAGTCACCTGGTGACCCTACCCCGGCCGGCTGACTGCTTCTCGGTCACGGGAATCGTGCGCGCGAAGGCGAGCAGGACACCGCACGCGATGAGCACGGCGAGCAGGGCCGTGCCTCCTTGGGACATGAAGGGAAGAGGCACACCCATCACCGGGAACACGCCGATGACGACGCCGATGTTCAAGACGGCCTGACCGACGATCCACACCGTGATACCACCAGCGGCGACGCGGATGAAGGCGTCCGGCGTCTTCCGGATGATGTGGAAGGCGCCGACCGTGAAGAACGTGAACAGCGCGAGCACGACGATGCACCCGATGAGTCCGAGTTCCTCGCCGACGATCGCGAAGATGAAGTCGTTGCCCGCGGCGGGCAGCCAACCGTACTTCTCCTGCGAATTGCCGAGGCCCAGTCCGAAGATGCCCCCGGACGCCATCCCCCAGATGCCGTGGATCGACTGGTAGCAGTCGGTGTCGTACAGGGCCATGTTGTCGCAGGTCGCCGTGATGCGGCGCATACGGTCCTGGCTCGACAGCGCGTAGGCGAGCACCGCGGCGACGCCGAGCACCACCGGGATGATGAACAGTCGGAGCTTGACCCCTGAGAAGAAGAGACACCCGAGCAGGATGAGCACCAGCACCATCGCGGTGCCGAGGTCCTTGCCCGCGAGCACGGTTCCGATCGCCAGAGCACCGACCGGGATCACGGGGATGAAGACGTGGTGCCACGTGCCCAACATCGCCTGCTTGCGCAGCAGCACGGCCGCGATCCACAGGGCGAGGGCGAGCTTGAGGAACTCGGAAGGCTGGAGCGTGAAGCCGGCGATCTGGATCCAGTTCCGGTTTCCGCCGTCCGCGATGCCCAGCGGCGTGAACACGAGCAGTTGCAGCGCGACGGCGCCGAACAGCGCCGGCCACGCCATCTTCTTGAGGAACGCGACCGGCGTGCGGCTGATCAGGAACATGAGCGGGACCCCGAGCAGGGCGAACACCCCCTGGCGGAGGACACCGCCCATCGGGTCGTTGCCGCTTGCCACGGCGGTCGCGCTGGTGGCGGACAGCACCATCACCAGGCCGAAGAGCGTCAACAGCAGGGCGGTGGACGCGATCAGGAGGAACTCGGTCGACACCGGCGTGAACCGGCGGCCGAGCGAGACCCTGGCGGCGAGTCCGCCGGACTCAGAACGCGGAGGGCGGGACACCTGCGTCATCGGCGCTCCCCCGGTCTATCCAATTCCGCACCGCTTCCGCGAAGCGATGCCCTCGATCCGCGTAACCGGTGAACTGGTCGAACGACGCCGCAGCCGGGGCCAGCAGGACTGTGCCCTCGCCTTCGACGATCCTCGACGCGATCTCCACGACCCGGATCATGACCTGATCAGTCTCGCCAGCATCGACCTCGAACACGGGGACCGTCGGCGCGTGTCGCCGGAATGCCGCGACCACTTCGGTGCGCTCGACGCCGATCACGACCGCGGCACGCGCCGTCCCGCCGACATCGGCGACCAGATCGGCGATGTCGACGCCCTTGAGATCTCCGCCCACGACCCACACCGCACCGGGGTAGGCCCGCAACGACGAGGCGGCGGCATGCGGGTTCGTGGCCTTCGAGTCGTCGACCCAGGTGATGCCGCCGAACCGTGCGATGACCTGGATGCGGTGGGCGTCCAGCTGGAACGACTGCAGCGCATCGTGGATCGCCTCCGGCTCCACACCCAGCGATCGTGCGAGAGCGCTCGCGGCGAGGATGTTCTGCACGATGTGCGGAGCCGCGAGCCCCGCCTCGTCCAGAGCAGCGACCGTGGTGAGTTCGAGAGCGCTGCGCGCGCGGTCGTCGAGGAACGCGCGGTCGACCACGAGCCCTTCGACGATGCCGAGGTCGCTCGGGCCGGGGATGCCGAGGTCGAAGCCGATCGCCCTGGCCCCCTCGACGACCTCCGCCTCCTCGACCATGAGCCGTGTGGCCTCATCCGCCTTGTTGTACACGCAGGCGATCCGGGTGTTGCGGTACACGACCGCCTTGGCGTCGCGATAGGCCTGTGCGCTGCCGTGCCAGACCAGATGATCGTCGGCGAGGTTGAGGCACACGGCCGCGTACGGGAACAGCTCCCCCTCGGGCCGCGACTGGCCGAGGTACCAGAGCTGATGGCTCGAGAGCTCGACCGCCAGGACGTCGAAGCCTCCAGGGTCGCGTACGGCGTCGAGCACCGGGACGCCGATGTTCCCGCATGGTGCGGCCCGGAGTCCCCCCTCCACGAGCAGTGCGGCGGTGAGCTGAGTCGTGGTCGTCTTGCCGTTCGTCCCGGTGATGAGCACCCAGTCGGCAGGCGTGCCGTCGGCGCGGAGGACCTTGTCGCGCACCCGCCACGCGAGCTCCACGTCACCCCAGATCGGGACCTCGGACTCCTGGGCCCAACGGATGATCGGATGCGACGGCGAGAAACCGGGAGAGGCGATCACCACCTCGGGGTCGAAGGCCGACAGCGCGGCGGGGACCGCGGCGAGGGGACCGAGTTCGAGCCGGGCACCGATCACGGGGACCAGACGCTCGTACTCCTCTTCGGCGGACTCGCTGAACACGAACACATCGGCCCCGAGCTCTGCGAGCGTGTCAGCCGCGGAGAAGCCGGTCATCGACAGCCCGAGCACCGCGACTCTGAGCCCGCGCCAGTCGGCGTGCCAGCTGGTCAGCCCGGCGATGCGCTCAATCGACACGGGTGAGCCATTCGACGTAGAAGAGACCGACGGCCGAGACCGCCAGCAGGCCGGCGATGATCCACATGCGCACGACGATCGTGACCTCCGACCAGCCGCGCATCTCGAGGTGGTGATGGAAAGGGCTCATGAGGAACAGGCGCTTGCCGCGCGTGATCTTGAAGTACGCCCGCTGCAGGATGACGGACCCGGAGGACAGGACGAACACACCGGCGATCACCAGCAGGAGAAGCTCGGTGCGGGTGAGGATCGCCATCGCCGTGATGACGCCGCCGATCGCCATCGAGCCCACGTCGCCCATGAAGACCTTCGCCTTGGGGGCGTTCCACCACAGGAACCCGATCAGGCTTGCCGCGAACGAGGCGGCGATGATCGCGAGGTTGAACGGGTCGCGCACTTCGTAGCATCCGCCGAGCGCGTCGGGATCGCCGCCGATGCAGGGCTGCTTGAACTGCCAGAAGGCGATCACGCTGTAGGCGCCGACGACGATGACTCCGGCTCCAGCAGCGAGCCCGTCGAGGCCGTCCGTCAGGTTGACGCTGTTCGACGTCGCGACACCGATGATCGAGATCCAGACGAGGTAGAGGATCCACCCGAGCACGATGCCGAAGGCGAACAGGTTGAGCCAGGTGATGTCGCGGAAGAGCGAGATCGACGCACTCGCCGGCAGCTGCCCCCACTTGTTCGGGAAGTTCAGGGCGACGATGCCGAAGGGGATGATGACCACCAACTGGCCGATCACCTTGCGCCAGCCCGACAAGCCGAGGCTGCGCTGGCTGCGGACCTTCATGTAGTCGTCGATGAATCCCACTGCGCCGAAGCCGACCATCAGCCAGATCACCAGGATCGCCGAGAGCGCTGGTACCTCGCCGCTGACGTAGACACCGGTGAAGTAGCCCACGATCGAGCCGACGATGAAGATCACGCCGCCCATCGTGGGGGTGCCGCGCTTCGCCTCGTGGCTCGGGTTGTGGACGGACTCCGGGGTGCGGATGACCTGCCCCCAGCCCCACTTCCGGAAGAGTCGGAGGAAGACGGGAGTCAGGAACAGGGTGAAGGCGAGCGAGATCGCCGCCGCCATGATGAGTGACCTCACGAGAACAATTCTCCCAGACGATCGCCGAGATGCCTGAGGCCCACGGAATTGGATGACTTCACGAGCACGCGGTCGCCGTCGCGGAGTTCGCCGCGGAGGTACTCGTACGCCGCATCCTGATCGGGCAGATGCACGGCCTCGCTGTCCCACGACCCTTCGCCCACCGCCGCAAGATACAGACGACGCGCCTCAGGACCCACGACGACGATGCGCCGGATGTTGAGCCGGACGGCGAGCAGACCGATCCGGTCATGTTCCTCGCCCGCACTCTCTCCGAGCTCGCTCATGGCGCCGAGGACCGCGACCGTGCGCTCCTCGGGGCCGGAGATCTGCGCGAGCGTGCGCAGTGCCGCCGCCATCGAATCGGGGCTCGCGTTGTAGGCGTCGTTGATGATCCGGACGCGGTCGTTGCCGAGGGGCTGCATCCGCCACCGTTCCGCGATCTCCACCGTCTCCAGGCGCGCGACCGCATCGGCGGGCGCGACCCCGAGCACGACCGCGGCGGCGATCGCTGCCAGGGCGTTGGTGACATGATGCGCGCCGAGCACCTGCAGCCGCAGGGGCAACCGCTTATCCGCGACCTCGATGGTGCATGACGTACCGGCCGCCGAGACCGTGACGTCGGAGGCCCGCACCGCGGCGGCGGGGCTCTGTCCGAAGCCGACCACGTTCAGCCCGCGGGCGGTCGCGAGTTCCTGCATCGCAGACACCCGGGGTCGTCGACGTTGAGCACGGCCGTGCCGGGCACGCGTGCAGCCGAGACGAGCTCGGACTTCGCCTTCGCGGTCGCCTCGATTCCTCCGAACCCTCCCGCATGCGCCAGGCCGACCATCAGCACGACGGCGATGTCCGGCTCGACGAGGCCGGCGAGGTGCGCGATGCTCCCCGGACCCGCCGCCCCGAACTCGCTCACGAGGTAGCGGGTGCTCTCGGTGACCCGGAGCATGGTGACGGGAGCGCCGACCTCGTTGTTGTACGACTTCACCGGGGCGACGGTCTCGCCCTCATCCTGCAGGATGCGCGCGAGGAAGTTCTTGGTGGTGGTCTTGCCGTTCGATCCGGTGATGCCGATGATGCGCAGGCCGCCACCGGCCCTGACCCGGGCGACGACTTCACGGGCGAGATCGGCGAGCGCCGCGACGGCATCCGGGACGACGATCTGGCTTACGGGCACGTCGACGACGTGCTCGACGATGGCCAGCACGGCTCCTGCCTCGACAGCGGCGCCGACGAAGCGATGCCCGTCCGTCTCTGCGCCCGGCTTCGCCACGAAGATCGATCCGGGGACCATCGAGCGCGAGTCGGTGTCGACGACACCGTCCACGACGGTCTCGGCCGAATCATCTCCGGCAACGCGCAGATCACCGCCGACAGCGGCGGTGATCTCAGCGAGCGTCAGGGCGATCATTTCATCTCCATGCGCGGCTCTCGCCGACTATCCGAACTTGGGAAGGAGCGCGTCCATCGGGACAGAGGACGGCATCACGCGATAGGTCTTCATCACCTGCGTCATCGCCTTCTGGAAGGCGGATGCGGTGGCCGCGGACGATACAACCTTAGTCGGCTCGTCGAGGGTGACCACGACGACGTACTGCGGGTCATCGACCGGAGCGAACCCCACCATGCTCGTGTAATACACCCCGGCCTTGTAGCCGCCGTTCCCGTCCGACACCTGCGCCGTACCGGTCTTGCTGGTCACGCGGTAGCCGGGAACCTGGATGCGATCGGCGTTGCCACCCTGGACCGCCACGTTCTCGAGCATCCGAGTGAGCTCGGCCGCCGTCTGCTCCTTGATGATCTGCTCGTGCTTCGGCTTCTCGGGCGTCGCGACCGTGCCGTCCTCGGCCGTGCAGGATTCCACGAGCGACAGGTCGATCTTCTCGCCGCCGTTCGCGATCGCCTGGTACGCGCCGGCGAGCTGTGCCGCCGTGACCGAGTAGTACTGGCCGAAGGTCGTGGTGTACAGCGACTGGCTGTCCCACTCGCTGACGGGGTGCAGCAGACCGCCGACCTCCGAGGGGAAGTCGATCGTCTTCTGTCCCACACCGAAGCGCTGCAGGTAGTCGTATCGCACCTCGGGGCTCACCATGGTGCCGAACTTCGACAGCGCGACGTTCGACGAGTCGATCAGTCCGCCGGCGAGGGTGTAGTTGTATGCCGGGTGGCTGAACGCGTCGTTGATGACAGCGCCGTTGGGGAAGGTCTCGCGCGATGCGGCGCTGACCGTGCTGAGCGGGGTCAGCCCGGCGCCTTCGATCGCGGCAGCGGCGGTGATCGCCTTGAAGGTCGATCCGGGTTCGAAATCCTTGTGGAAGATCTGGCTGTATCGCGTCTCGGGTGTGGACGAGTCGAGGTCGTTGGGGTCGAGGGAGGGCCACTCCGCTGCCGCCCTGATCTTGCCCGTCTTCACGTCGACGACCGTCACGGTGCCGCCCTTGGCCCCCTGCTTCTGGGCCTCTTCGCCGATCATCTGCTGCAGGTACCACTGCAGGTCGCTGTTGAGGGTCAGCTGCACCGAACCGCCGTTGACCGCCGGCACCGTGCGCTCGCTGCCCGGGATCACGACGCCGTTGGCACCGGTGCGATAGGACTCCTCGCCGTCGGTCGGTGCGAGGCAGCCCTCGCCCAACTGCTCGATCCCGGCCTGCGCTGCCCCCGAGCTGTCGAGGAATCCGAGGATGTTTCCGGCGACCGCACCGTTCGGGTATACCCGGGTCTCCCGGCCCTCCATGTGCAGGTAGGCGAGGTTGTTCTCTCGCTTCAGGTCGCGCAGCTCGATGTACTGCTCGGTGGTGAGGGACTTCTTGAGCGGGGCGTACTGACTCTGCGAATCCTTCGCGAGTGCGTCGCTGACGAGCGCGCGGACCTCGTCGCCCGTCTGTCCGGTGATGGCCGCGATCTTGTCGGCGGCTTCAGCCCAGGGCAGTCGAGGATCGTTCTCTTCGAGCTGCATGATCACCTTCGGACTGAGCTGCGCGTCGTAGACCATCACGCTCGATGCCAGAACGGTGCCGCCCGAGTCGACGATCGAGCCCCGCTGTCCCGAGATCGTCTCGCCGACGCCGATCTTGGTCAACGATTGCGAGACGTGCTCGTCGGCGCTCACGACCTGGATGTCGACCAGTCGCACCACGAAGGCCGCCAGCACGGAAAGGATGACCGCGAGGGCGACGACGGTGCGTCGCCGCGGACCGCGGGTGGCTCGTGTCGTCATGGGATCTCTCCGTCGATCGTGTTCGGCTCAGTGGGTGGAAGGGCTCGGAAGCCCGTCGGTGATCGCCGGCGGGAGTTCCTGGGTCGTCTGTTTGGTCGCTCCCTCGTCGGTCGTGGTCTCCGCGGGCGGAGGCTCGACGATCAAGGAGTTGCTCACGGCTCCCACGCCGACGGGGTTCACGGTCGACGTCCAGTCCGCACCCGCACCGGTGCCGAACACGGCACCGTCGCTGAGGCGCAGGTACGACGGCGACCCGGCCACCACCATCCCGAGGCCTGCGGCGCTGCTCGCGAGCACCTGCGGCGAACTGAGCCCGGTGAGCTCCTCTTGGAGCGCGTGCGTGCGCAGGTCCAGTTCGCGCTGCTGGGAGGAGAGCCCGGCGAGGGTGAAGGAGTCCTGCGTGATCGCGAGCGACAGCCCGACCTGCGCGGCGCCGATCGCCAGCGCCCCGGCCAGAGCGACGAGGGCGTACGCGAGCTTGGGCTTGCGGCGGACGGCCGGTCGCGTGACGGGCTGCAGACGCCGCTGCGGCTCGCGTGTCGGCGCGATCGGCTGTGTCGGCTTCCGTACGACGGCATTCAGGCTCATGCGCTCTCCCGCAGTTTCTCGGCGGCGCGCAGGCGCACCGGGATCGCGCGCGGGTTGCGCGCGCGCTCGTCGTCATCGGCGAGTTCTGCGCCCTTGGTCAGGATGCGGAAACGCGGAGCGTGCTCGGGGAGCTCGACGGGGAGCCCGGCGGGTGCGGTCGAGGCGGCAGCCGCCGCGAACGCCTGCTTGACCAGACGATCCTCGAGCGACTGGTACGACATCACCACGATGCGCCCGCTCACCGCGAGGGCGTCCATCGCGGAGGGGATCGCGTCGGCGAGAACGTTGAGTTCGGCGTTGACCTCGATGCGGAGCGCCTGGAACACGCGCTTCGCCGGGTGACCGGCGCGCTGAGCGGCGGCGGGCGTCGCGGCGATGAGGATCTCGACCAGCTCGCCCGAGCGTGTGATCGGCTGCTTCTGGCGCGCGTCGATGATGAAGCGCGCGTACCGACCGGCGAGCTTCTCTTCGCCGTAGCGCTCGAAGATGCGTCGCAGATTGCCCTCGCTGTATGTCGCGATCACGTCGGCGGCGGTGACGCCCTTCGTCTGGTCCATCCGCATGTCGAGCGGAGCATCCTTCGAGTAGGCGAATCCCCGCTCGGCCTCGTCGAGCTGAAGGGAGGAGACGCCGAGGTCGAAGAGGACTCCTGCCGCGCCCTGCGCATGCAGCCCGATCTCGTCGTACACGGCGTGGACCAGGGTGATGCGGTCACGGAAGCGGGCGAGCCGCTCCCCCGCGATGCGCAGCGCGTCGGTGTCGCGATCGAGCCCGATCAACCGGATGTTCGGAAAGCGCTCCAGAAGGGCCTCCGAATGTCCGCCCATGCCGAGAGTGGCATCCACGAGCACCGCTCCGTCCGCATGGAGGGCGGGGGCGAGCAGCTCGACGCAGCGGTCGAGCAGGACGGGGGTATGGATGTCGCGGAGGTTCATGATCCTTCTCGGGGTGACCGTGGGCTCTGATCCCCCTCCGCTTCTCGACCCGGCACCGGGGAAGTGTGTCGGGGCGGGAGCGGCGGGGCATCACAGCCACGGTCAGAAGAGTCCCGGAATCACCTCCTGCTCGAGGTCGGAGTAGGTCTCCTCGCCGGCGGCGAGGTAGGCGTTCCAGCTCTCGGCATCCCAGATCTCGGCGTGGGCGCCGACTCCGGTGACGATGAGCTCCTTCTGCAGTCCCGCGTACTGGCGGAGGTGCGCGGGGATGGTGATGCGGTTCTGACTGTCGGGCATCTCCGCACTCGCACCGGAGAGGAACAGACGCATGAAGTCACGCGCTTGCTTGTTCGCGAGCGGCGCCTGACGGATCCGCTCGTGCATCGCCTCGAACTCGGCCGTGCTGAACACGTAGAGGCACCGCTCCTGGCCTCGGGTGACGACGATGCCGCCGCCGAGGTCTTCGCGGAACTTCGCGGGAAGGATGACCCGTCCCTTGTCGTCCAGCTTCGGAGAATGCGTACCCAGCAACATCGGCCATCACCCCCTCTGCGTCCGGCCAACTCGAGGTTGCGCCCCACTTTACTCCACTTTCCTCCACTTACCTACGACCAATCGGCCGCGGACATGTGGGTACGCCGAAGAACACTCCCAAGAACCGCAGAATTCCGCGGTGGAGCGTGGTGGAGGACCAGTGGAGGGAATCCGTGGTCAATGCGACGAAGGGTTAACGACAGAAGCCCGGATGCTCAGCATCCGGGCTTCTGTCGTTAAGTTCTGTGGGGATCAGTGTCCGTCTTGGCGTCGGTCCCATCGGTCGTTCATGCGATCCATGAACGAGGCGGATTCCTGTCGCTTGGTCGTGGAGCGCTCACGGGGCTCCGCCGGGCTCGATCGTCGCACGGGCGTGACGGCGACCATGACACCACCGAGCATCGCCGCGAATCCGATGACGCCGACCACGATGCCCCAGACGCCACCGAGGATCACGCCGGCCACGAGGCCGCCGACCCCGGCGAGCAGGAGCAGAGCACCGTAGACGAGATTTCGGTAGCTCAGTGCGCGATCACCTGACGGCGCGCTGACGACGTCGGCATCATTGTGGAGGAGATGGCGTTCCATCTCATCGAGCAGACGCTGCTCCTGTTCGGAGAGTGGCATTTCGTCCCCCTCGGGTATCGTGCCTTCCAGTGTACGCGCGCCGAGGCGTCCGGGGCTAGCCGTAGGCCCTCCCCATCCTTTACGTATGCTGGGAGTCGTGCCGTCTCCCTCCCCTGTCCCCGGCGCCGTCGCCGCTCGTCTCGACCACTTCCTCGCACGCATGCGAGAGGAATCCTCGGATCACGGACCCGACGCCGCCGCGTTCCTCGACGCCGCCGCCGCGACGCTCGAGGGAGGCAAACGCCTGCGCGCACGCTTCTGCCATGCCGGCTGGCGAGCCGTCTCACGTTTCGACGACCGCCGCGCGACCGAGAACGACGTCCTCTGGGACATCTGCACGTCGCTGGAGATCTTCCAGTCGGCCGCGCTCGTGCACGACGATCTGATCGACAACTCCGACACTCGCCGCGGCCGCCCGGCCGCACACCGTGCCCTCGAGGAGTCGCACCGCTCATCCGGGTGGTCAGGCGATGCCGAAGCCTTCGGCCGCGCCTCGGCTGTCCTGCTCGGCGACCTCCTCGTCGCCTGGAGCGACGACCTGCTGGAGTCGGCGCTGGACGGGCATCCGCACGCGCGAGCGGTGCGGTCCGAGTACGCGAAGATGCGACGGGACGTGACGACGGGGCAGTTCCTCGACATCGCCGAGGAATCCGCATGGAGCGTCAACGATCCGCGCAGCCACGCCGAGCGGGCGCTGCGAGTGGCGTCGCTGAAGTCCGCCAGGTACAGCATCGAGCAGCCGCTCGTGCTCGGAGGCGCACTCGCCGGCGCGGACGCGGATCAGCTCGATGCCCTGCGGCGCTTCGGGCACCCGGTCGGTATGGCGTTCCAACTGCGCGATGACGTCCTCGGCGTGTTCGGCGATGCCGCTCTCACGGGGAAGCCCACCGGCGATGATCTTCGCGAGGGCAAGCGCACCGTGCTCGTCGCCCTCACCCGCCAGGAGCTGGACCCGTCTGCGCGGAATCTCCTGGACGAGATGCTCGGAGATGCGGAGCTGACGCCCGCGCAGGTGTCGTCTCTGCAGGCGACGATCACCGACTCCGGCGCTCTCGACCGGGTGGAGACCATGATCGCGGACTACGCGCGAGAGGCTGACCGTGCCCTCACGGGCACCCGACTCGACAACGCGGCGGTAGGCGAACTGCGCGAGCTCGCCAGAGCAGCCACGGTCCGTTCCGCCTGAGGACCGCTCGCGTCAGGCGAGGGTGCGCGCGAGGCGGCGGACGGCGCTCTTGTGTCCGGCGAGCAGCGAATCGATCGGCGAGCGGCCGAGGCTCTCTTCCTCCGTGAGGAGCCAGTCGATCAGTTCATCGTCGGAGAAGCCCGCGTCCTGGAGCACGATGATGGTTCCCCGCAGCGAGCTGAGCGGATGCCCGTCGACGATGAACACCGCCGGCACCGCGAAGACGCCGCTACGACGGGATCCGACCAGGTAATGCTCATCGATCAGGCGGCGCACGCGACCGAGGGGCTCATCGAGCACCTCGACGAGGTCGGGCATCGTCAGCCACTCGACAGCAGCGGCGGAGGGGGTTCCGGCAACGTTCTCAGACACGATGCCACTATGTCACCTCCTTCCTGTCGTCGCATGTCGACGCTCCAGTCACATCCTTCACTCGCGTCACTTCTGTTGACTTCTGTTTACATCCGTGTCAGCGTGAAGTGCTCGAAAAGGGGGCCAGCCTTGACTACCAAGACCGCCGCACGTCGCACGCGAAGTGTGCAGATCGGCCTGCCAGCGGCCGTGCTCGGCGCCCTCGCGGCGTCTCTCACCGCTGTGCCGGCCACCGCGTCCACCACCGCCACCGACCTCCGTGCGGTCGAACGGGACCTCGCGCCCGTGCGCTTCGTGCCCACACAGACCGCACCATCGAACTATGTCGTGCAGCCCGGAGACACCATCTCGTCGATCGCAGCGAGGTTCGGGTTGCGCACTGCGGACGTCCTCGCCTGGAACGGCCTGTCCTGGCGCTCGGTCATCTATCCCGGCCAGGCCCTGACGCTGAAGACGACGTCGGCACCTGCGCCCGCACCGGCTCAGGCCCCCACAGCGAAGACACACACGGTCGTCGCGGGTGACACCGTCTTCGCGATCGCACAGAAGCACGGCACGACGGTCGACGCCGTGCTCGCGGCGAACGGGCTCACGCGCGCATCGGTGATCTACCCCGGCCAGACCCTCGCCGTATCCGGCTCATCGACCGCACAGGCGGCTGCCCCGGCGGCCCCTGCCGCCGCAGCGGCTCCCTCGCCTGCTGCAGCTCCCGCCGCCGCTGCTGCACACACCGTCGTCGCCGGCGACACGCTCTTCGCCATCGCACAAAAGCACGGCACTTCGACGAAGACGCTCTTCGCGCTGAACGGTCTCGGACCGTCGTCGATCATCTACCCGGGCCAGAAGCTCATCGTCAAGGCGGCGCCGACCCCCGCGGCGGCCTCGTCATCGACCGGGCAGCGTTCGGCCACTCTCTCTGCCGAGCAGGCATCGAACGCCGCTCATCATCCGGGTCGGACGCGAGCTCGGCGTCTCCGATCGCGCCATCGCCATCGCCCTCGCGACCGGCATGGTCGAGTCGGGGCTGCGCAACCTCGACTGGGGTGACCGCGATTCGCTGGGGATCTTCCAGCAGCGCCCCAGCACGGGATGGGGAACGCCCGCGCAGATCATGGACGCGGAGCGCAGCGCGCGAGTGTTCTACGGAGGGCAGGGCGACCCGAACGGACACCTCACTCGAGGACTCCTGGACATCCCCGGCTGGGAGAGCATGCCCTTCACCGCCGCAGCCCAGGCCGTGCAGATCTCGGCCTATCCCGACAAATACGGGCAGTGGGAGACGCAAGCATATGCCTGGCTCGCCGTCTACAGCTGACGACATTCTGAAAACCCGCCGGAGCGAGGGGTGAGCCGCTCCCCTGTCTTTCAGGCAGTTCTCCATAGAATTCTGACGTGACGACCAATCAGCAGGCCGACCCCCTCATCGGGCGGCTTGTCGACGGCCGCTACCGCGTGCGCGCACGTATCGCCCGCGGCGGAATGGCCACGGTCTACGTCGCCACCGACCTCCGCCTCGAACGACGCATCGCCCTCAAAGTGATGCACGCGCATCTCAGCGACGACTCCGCGTTCCAGAGCCGCTTCATCCAAGAGGCCCGCGCGGCAGCCCGCCTCGCCGATCCCCACGTCGTGAACGTGTTCGATCAGGGGCAGGACGGCGAACTCGCCTACCTCGTCATGGAGTACCTGCCCGGCATCACGCTGCGGGAACTGCTGCGCGAGCAGAAGCGACTGACCATCCCGCAGACCATCACGATCATGGACGCCATCCTCGCGGGGCTGTCCGCTGCCCACAGGGCCGGAATCGTGCATCGTGACGTCAAGCCCGAGAACGTGCTCCTCGCCGAAGACGGACGCATCAAGATCGGCGACTTCGGACTCGCGCGCGCCACCACAGCGAACACGGCGACCGGACAGCAGCTGCTGGGCACCATCGCCTATCTCGCCCCCGAGCTCGTGACCCGTGGCACGGCCGATGCCCGCAGCGACATCTACGCGCTCGGCATCATGCTCTACGAGATGCTCGTCGGCGAGCAGCCGTACAAGGGCGAGCAGCCGATGCAGATCGCCTTCCAGCACGCCACGGAGTCGGTGCCACGCCCGAGCGTGCGCAACCCCGCAGTCCCCGAACAACTCGACGAGCTCGTGCTGTGGGCCACCGAGAAGTCACCCGACGAACGTCCGGACGACGCGCAGCAGATGCTCGATCGGCTGCGCGAGATCGAACGCGACCTGGGGATCGCCCCTGTCGCTGCCAGGGCCACCGCCCCGCAGCACAGCTCGTCCGACTCCGGCGACCTCACCAAGGTCATGCCAGGCACCATGGTGATCGCCGACCCTGCTGCTCCGGCGCCTGCCGCGCTCGACAACGCCACGCTTCTCCGTCGACGCGCGGCGAAACGCCGCGCGCGCGGAGCGTTCCTCCTCACTCTCGTCCTGCTGCTGGCCATGCTCGCCGGCGGCGTCGGCTGGTGGTTCGGCTCCGGCCCCGGCTCCCTCGTCGCGGTGCCCGGCGTCTCCGGTTCCACGTACGACGAGGCCGCAGCCGTGCTCGTGGATGCCGGCTTCGTCCCGACACAGAAGGACGAGTCGTCGGTCGACGTCGAAGCCGGTTCGGTGATCGAGACCGACCCGGGAGAAGGCACCCGACTCGACAAGGGGACGACCGTGACGGTCATCGTGTCGTCCGGGCCCGCCGCACACGACATCAGTGCGGTCGCCGGTGTCGCCGTCGAAGACGTGCGAGCATCCCTCGAAGCCGCCAACCTCCAGATCACCGACGACGAGGAGTACTTCGGCGACCTCGACGCCGGCAAGGTCATCAACGTGCGGGTCACCCCGCGCGACGGCGGGGACGCGTTCGCGTGCGCCGAGGGGTGCACGGTGCACGAGCAGGACACCGCGACGATCCAGGTGTCCCTCGGGCCGGTGCCCGATGTCAGCGACCTCAGCGTCGCCCAGGCGACGGACGCCCTCACCGGCAAGCGACTCAAGGTCAATCCGGAGAACCTCTACCAGACCAGCGACAGCATCGGGAAAGATCGCGTCATCGGGATCGCCGACCGATCCGAGGCCGGGGCCTGGCGACCCGGCGAGACCGTCCAGCTCATCGTCTCGCAGGGACCGCCGTTGTTCGACGTGCCCGACGTCTCGGGCATGACCCGCGACGAGGCGACCGGCGCCCTGAACGATGCCGGATTCAAATGGGCGTATACCAGCGGCACAGGCCTCCCGGACTCGGTGTGGGACCTCTTCGCCAACGAGAACACGAAGGTCGAGTCCTACAGCCCGACCGATGCCCAGCGCAAGGGCACCACCATCACCCTGACGATGAGCTTCTCCGGCTGACGGCGGACACACGAAGAGGGGCCGGAACAGTTGTTCCGGCCCCTCTTCGTGTGTCTCTGGGTGTCTCAGCGCTTCTCGAGCTCCTCGGCGACGAGGAAGGCGAGTTCGAGCGACTGCATGTGGTTCAGACGCGGGTCGCACAGACTCTCGTACCGGGTCGCGAGGGCGGCCTCGTCGATCTGCTCGGAGCCGCCGAGGCACTCGGTGACGTCGTCACCGGTGAGTTCGACGTGGATGCCGCCGGGGAACGTGCCAACGGCGCGGTGCGCCTCGAAGAATCCGCGCACCTCGTCGACGACGTCGTCGAACCGCCGTGTCTTGTAACCGGTCGGCGTGGTGATGCCGTTGCCGTGCATCGGGTCCGTGACCCACAGCGGCTGCGCACCTGAGTCGCGGACGGCCTCGAGCAGCGGCGGCAGGGCGTCGCGGATCTTGCCGGCTCCCATGCGGGTGATGAACGTGAGACGGCCGGGTTCGCGCTCCGGATCGAGCTTGTCGATGAGCTCGAGCGCCGTCTCCGGAGTGGTCGTCGGTCCGAGCTTGACGCCGATCGGGTTGCGGATCTTGGAGAAGTAGTCGACGTGCGCGCCGTCGAGCTCACGGGTGCGCTCCCCGATCCACAGGAAGTGCGCCGAAGTGTTGTACGGCGTGTCCGTGCGCGAATCGATACGCGTCATCGGACGCTCGTAGTCCATGAGCAGGCCCTCGTGGCCCGTGAAGAACTCGACGCGCTTGAGTTCGTCGAAGTCGGCTCCCGCGGCCTCCATGAACTTGATGGCGCGGTCGATCTCGGCCGCCATGCGCTCGTAGCGCTGGTTGGCCGGGTTCTGTGCGAAGCCCTTGTTCCAGGAGTGCACCTCGCGGAGGTCGGCGAACCCACCCTGCGTGAACGCGCGGATCAGGTTCAGCGTCGACGCGGCCGTGTGGTACCCCTGGAGCAGCCGGCCGGGGTCCGCTGTGCGGGACCCTTCGGTGAAGTCGTAGCCGTTGACGATGTCGCCTCGGTAGGCCGGCAGCGTCACCTCGCCGCGGGTCTCGGTGTCGCTCGAACGCGGCTTGGCGAACTGCCCGGCCATGCGTCCCATCTTGACGATCGGCATCGAGGCGCCGTACGTCAGCACCACGGCCATCTGCAGCACCGTCTTGATGCGGTTGCGGATCTGCTCGGCGGTCGCACCGGCGAACGTCTCGGCGCAGTCGCCACCCTGGAGGAGGAAGGCCTGGCCTGAGGCGGCGCGCGCGAGGCGGTCGCGGAGGTTGTCGACCTCACCGGCGAACACGAGCGGCGGCAGGGCCGCGATCTGACGGGAGACGTCGGCGACGCGGTCCGCGTCTGGCCACTGCGGCTGCTGCTTGATGGGAAGCGAGCGCCATGCATCAAGGGCGTCGATGTGGTGCGGGAGCATGCGTTCCAGCCTAGTGGTCGCGAGAACCGCGCAGACGCGCGTGCGAGGCTATGTGACGCGGGCGGGGAGGCGGTCTTTCACAGTGGAGGCGTAGACGTCCTCGTAGGTCTGCTCGCCGAGACGCTGCAGAGCGACCATGATCTCATCGGTGACCGATCGCAGGATGTAGCGGTCGTTCTCCATCCCCGCGTACCGGGAGAAGTCGAGCGGCTCTCCGATCACGATGCCGACGCGGACGATGCGGGGCAGTCGCTGACCGATCGGCATCGCCGTGTCGGTGTCGACCATGATCACGGGGATGACCGGGACCTTCGCCTCGAGGGCCATCCGGGCGATGCCGGTGCGGCCGCGATAGAGCTTGCCGTCGGGGCTCCGGGTGCCCTCGGGGTAGATGCCCAGCAGGTCGCCGCCGCCGAGCACCTGGAGCCCGGTATTGAGAGAGGCTTCGGACGCCTTGCCGCCGGAGCGATCGATCGGGATCTGGCCCGTGGCCTTCATGAAGAACTTCGTCGCCCAGCCCTTGACACCTCGGCCGGTGAAGTAGTCGCTCTTCGCCAGGAACGACATGGAACGGTCGATCACCAGCGGCAGGAAGATCGAGTCGGCGAACGACAGGTGATTGCTCGCGAGGATCGCCGCGCCACTCGCGGGCACGTTCTTGCGCCCCACGATCCACGGGCGGAAGACCGCCTTGACCACGGGCCCGATCACCACGTACTTCATCAGCCAGTAGAACATCGAGGTGAAGTCTAGCGCCGCCGCCGTCGTGCGCCTCGGTGCATCCGTCGCCACTCGCATACGAGCGACCCAGTCTCACCCCCGGCGCGACCGGGTTCCATGCCCTAGACTCGAAATCGCACCCCCGCCCGACCGGTACCGAAGGAGCTGCCGTGGTCCAGTTTGAAGTCCCCGCGATCGTCCCCGCCGATCCCGACGCGAACGTCGCCGACCTTCTCGTCAAGCGCGTGGAAGCCACGCCGGATCGCGCGCTGTTCTCCGTGCCCGAAGGAGACGGCTGGCGCGACATCTCCGCCGCCGACTTCCAGACGGCCGTGATCGCGCTCGCGAAGGGCTTCGCCGCCGCAGGCATCCAGCCGGGAGAGAAGGTGGGCTTCCTCGCCCGCACGACCTACGAGTGGACGCTCGTCGACTTCGCCCTCTTCTACGCCGGCGCGGTGATGGTGCCGATCTACGAGACCAGCTCCCCGTCGCAGATCCAGTGGATCCTCGAAGACTCCGGGGCGATCGCGCTGATCGTGGAGTCTCCTGAGCACTTCGCCAGGGTCGACGAGGTGCGCGGAGACCTCCCCCTCATCCGCGAGGTGTGGCAATTGCACCTCGGCGCGATCGACACCCTCACCGCCCAGGGCGCGTCCGTGTCCGACGACGAGATCCAGCGGCGTCGCTCCCTCGCCGTCGGGTCCGACATCGCGACCCTCATCTACACCTCGGGCTCGACCGGCCGCCCGAAGGGCTGCGTACTGACCCACAGCAACTTCGTCGAGCTCTCCCGCAATTCCGCGAAGGCTCTCGACGCGGTCGTCCAGACGCCCGGCGCCTCCACGCTTCTCTTCATCACGACGGCGCACGTGTTCGCCCGGTTCATCTCCATCCTGGACATCCACGCCGGCGTGCGTACCGGGCACCAGCCGGACACCCGTCAGCTCCTGCCGGCACTCGGATCGTTCAAGCCGACCTTCCTGCTCGCGGTCCCCCGCGTGTTCGAGAAGGTCTACAACTCGGCGGAGCAGAAGGCCGAAGCAGGCGGTAAGGGCAAGATCTTCCGCGCCGCCGCAGACGTCGCCATCGAGCACTCCAAGCTCCTCGAGCAGGGCAAGAAGATCCCGTTCGGGACGAAGCTGAAGTTCGCCCTGTTCAACAAGCTCGTCTACAGCAAGCTCCGGGAGGCGATGGGCGGCAACGTCGTGTACGCCGTCTCGGGCTCCGCTCCCCTGGGCTCCCGTCTCGGTCACTTCTTCCACAGCCTCGGCGTGGTCATCCTCGAAGGCTACGGCCTCACCGAGACGACCGCGCCCGCCACCGTGAACCTGGCGGACAAGTCGAAGATCGGCACGGTCGGCCCCGCGCTCCCCGGCGTCGGCGTCCGTCTCGCCGATGACGGCGAGATCGAGGTCCGCGGGATCAACGTGTTCAAGGAGTACTGGAACAACCCCGAAGCCACAGCCGAAGCCTTCAGCGAGGGTGGCTGGTTCCACACCGGCGACATCGGAAGCTTCGACTCCGAGGGGTTCCTCACGATCACCGGCCGCAAGAAGGAGATCATCGTCACCGCCGGCGGCAAGAACGTCGCCCCGGCCGCGCTCGAGGACCCGATCCGCGCCAACCCGATCATCGGTCAGGTCGTCGTGGTCGGAGACCAGCGACCGTTCATCTCGGCCCTCGTCACGCTCGACCCGGAGATGCTGCCGACCTGGCTCGCGAACAACGGCCTCGACGCCAAGATGTCCCTCGTCGACGCCTCGAAGAACGCCGCGGTGCGCGCCGAGGTGCAGCGCGCGGTTGACACCGCGAATGCGCACGTCTCCCGTGCGGAGTCGATCCGCAAGTTCACGATCCTCGACTCCGAGTGGACCGAGGCCTCGGGGCACCTGACGCCGAAGCTGTCGATCAAGCGCAACATCATCATGAACGACTTCGCCGACGAGATCGCCGCGATCTACGACGAGCCCGTCGCCACGACGAACGTCGCCATCGGCGGCTGACCACTCCGAGCATGAGGAAGGGCCCCGCGCGAGCGGGGCCCTTCCTCCTGCGTCCTTCGTGCGCGGGCGTTCAGAACCAGGAGCTCTCCCGCACCTCGCGCATGGCGACCTTGCGGGTCTCCGGATCGAGCCGGGCCAGGAACAGCGTGCCGTCGAGGTGATCGGTCTCGTGCTGCAGAGCCTGAGCGAGCAGGCCCTCGCCTTCGAGCACCACGGCGTTGCCGTCGAGGTCGATGCCCTCGACTCGGGCCCAGGGGTGACGTTGCGCGTCATGCCAGAGCCCTGGAACGGACAGACACCCCTCGCCCGTCGGCTCTGGTTCTCCGCGCACCTCGGTCAGCACCGGGTTGAGCACGTAGCCGATGTCTCCGTCGATGTTGTAGCTGAACGCACGCAGCGCGACACCGATCTGCGGAGCCGCCACCCCGGCTCGACCCGGCAGCTCGACGGTGTCGACGAGGTCTGCCACCAGCGCACGCACGCCCTCGTCGATCTCTTCGATCGGCGCACACACCGTGCGCAGAACCGGGTCGCCGAAGATGCGGATCTCACGCACCGCCATCAGGCGGCCTTGGCCCGCAGGCCTTCGACCAGCAGCGCAGCGAGCTCACGCGCCGCGATACGGGTCTCGGGCAGCAGACTCGCGAACACGATCGTCCCACCGCCCGCGATCTGCGGATCGTAGGGAACACGGACGACGCTGCGCGCACGAGTGGCGAAGTGCGCCTGCAACTCGTTCAGACGCACGAGCGGCGCCCCGGAGTCGACTGGTTCAGCACGACGATGGCCTCGCGCGCCTGCTCCGCATACCCGTTGGTCTCGAGCCACGTGAGCGTCTCGGATGCCAGCCGCGCCTCGTCGACGCTGAGGCCGGAGACGATGACGATCTGGTCTGCGAGATCGAGGGTGGCCGACATCACGGAATGCACGATGCCGGTGCCGGTGTCGGTCAGGACGAGCGAGTAGTAGTGCGCGGCGACGCCGGCGACGTCACGGTAGTCGCTGTCGCTGAAGGCTTCGGCGATGCGCGGGTCCGCGTCAGAGGCGAGCACATCGAGACGGGTCGCATCCCGCGCGACGATCGCGGAGATGTCGTGGTATCCCTTGACATCGTCGTGGATGCGCACGAGGTCGCGCACCGACTTGCTGTGGTGCGGGCGGACGATGCGCTCGGCGAGCGTGCCTCGATCGGGATTGGCGTCGACGGCGATCACTCGATCCTCACGCGCGTCGGCGAGCGCCATGCCGAGCAGAGCGGTGATCGTCGTCTTGCCGACGCCGCCCTTGCGGGACAGCACAGGGACGAAACGCGCCCCGCCGGCGAGTGGGGCGGCGATCCTCGCCGAGAGCGCCTTGCGCTCGCGCGCGCGCCGACCGTCTCCGATGTTGATCCGTCGACCGGACACCGCGTACAGGAAGTGGCTCCACGTACCCTCCGGTTCGGGCTTGGCGAGCCGATTCGGGGCGAGCAGACGATCGGCGGTGAGCAGATCGGCCGATTCCCTCGAGGACTCCCCGAGATCATCCAGGCGCTTGGAGGTGAGCGTCACGTCCGTACGCGCCGCGACGCGAGCGGAGGGGGACACGGCGGACGTCGTCTTGTCGGGAGTGGACACGGGCCGGTTCTCCTTCTCGAGGGGTGCGCGCGTGCGCGCGCGCGGCGGGCGTCGACTCGACATCGGCGTTCGCCCTGGCGAGGAAGCGTGCAGCAGCCTCCGCTTCTTCGGACTTCTCGATGTCGTCGCCGACAGTGGGCGGTTCCGGGTCGTCGACCACCTCGGCATCGACGACCTTCTCCGACGACGCGCCTACGATCGGCGTCTCGACGGATGCCGGCTCCTCGATCACCGTCGCATCGACGATCGTCTCGTCTGTCTCGGATTCGTCGCTCACGGATTCGTCGAGAGCGACATCATCGAGTGCGACATCGTCGATGACGGTCGCGTCGGGGTTCTCTCCCGCTGAGGACGGTGTCGTCTCCGGCTCCTCGACTGCGTGGGCCTCTCCCTCGACCGACTTCTGCCGGATCGGCGCGGCCGATGAGAGGACCGTCGCCGACGGCGCGGACTTCTTCGTCGGTTCGACGACGCCCGGGGGTCGATGACGAGATCGCCGACGACCTCGCCCTCGACGACGCCGTCGTCGGCGAGGTCATCGTCGTCGTCCATCGGCAGCGTCACGCTGACCTGGGCGGTCCCGCCGAGGATGCCTATTCCTGCCGTGTCGAGAGACGCGGCTTCGTCGAGCACCCCCAGCGGGTTGTCGTCGGGGTCGATGGTGTTCTTCGGTGTCACGATGTCGCTCCAAGCCTGTGCGAGCCTCGGGTGCGCACGTCGTGCGCAGGCCTCGCCCGCACAAGGTTAGTGCGCGGGACGGATCACGACCAAAAGATCTCCGGCATCCACCTGCTGGGTCTCGGCGATCGCATGACGTTCGACGACACCGTCGACGGGAGCCGTGATGGCGGCCTCCATCTTCATCGCCTCGATGGAGGCGACGGGTTCGCCTGCGCGGACAGCCGCTCCCACCTCGGCCTTGAGCGTGACCACGCCGGAGAACGGAGCCGCCACCTGACCGGGGACCGATGTGTCCGCCTTCTCGGCCTCGTGCGCATCGACGACGACCGACCTGTCCCGCACGAAGACGGGCCGCAGCTGCCCGTTGAGCGTGGTCATCACGGTGCGCATGCCCTTGTCGTCGGCATCGCCGATCGCCTCGAGTCCGACGTAGAGCTGAACGCCGCGATCGATCTCGATCAGGTGCTCCTGGCCTGCGACCAGACCGTAGAGGTAGTCGTTGGTGTCGAGCACGGAGAGGTCGCCGAACAGCTCACGCCGCTCCGCGAATTCGGCGCTCGGGCCCGGGAACAGGAGCGTGTTGAGCCGCGTCCGTCGTTCGGCGCTGGTGCCGGCGAGTGCCGCCTCGTCCTCGGCGGTGATCTCGGTGAGACCCACCCGGACGGAGCGCCCAGCGAGCACCTTGCTCCGGAAGGGCTCTGGCCACCCGCCCGGAAGGTCTCCGAGCTCACCCGCCATGAACCCGACGACCGAGTCCGGAACATCGTACTTCTCCGGGTTCGCCTCGAAGTCGGCCGGATCGGCCCGCACCGCCGCGAGGTGGAGAGCGAGGTCGCCGACGACCTTCGACGATGGCGTGACCTTCGGCACGCGCCCGAGGATCCGGTCGGCGGCTGCGTACATGTCTTCGATGAGCTCGAAGTCGTCCGCGAGTCCGAGCGCCTTCGCCTGCTGCCGCAGGTTCGACAGCTGACCGCCGGGGATCTCGTGGTGGTAGACGCGCCCTGTGGGTCCCGGAAGCCCGGACTCGAAGGGGGCGTACTGCCGTCGCACCGCCTCCCAGTAGGGCTCGAGGTCGGAGACGGCGTCGAGCGCGATGCCGCTGTCCCGGTCCGTGTGCGCGAGTGCTGCGACGAGGGACGACAGCGACGGCTGACTCGTGGTCCCCGAGAGCGGTGCGGAAGCGGCATCCACCGCGTCGACGCCGACCGCACTCGCCGCAAGGAGCGTCGCCAGCTGTCCGCCCGGCGTGTCATGGGTGTGCAGGTGCACCGGGAGGTCGAATCGCTCACGCAGGGCCGCGACCAGCGTCGCGGCGGCTGCGGGGCGGAGAAGGCCTGCCATGTCCTTGATCGCGATGATGTGCGCGCCGGCCTCGACGATCTGATCCGCGAGGTTCAGGTAGTAGTCGAGCGTGTAGAGGTCTTCCGCAGGATCGAGCAGATCTCCGGTGTAGCAGAGCGCGACCTCCGCGACCGCTGTCCCCGTGTCGCGGACAGCCTGGATCGCAGGGCGCATCTGCTCCACGTCGTTCAGCGCGTCGAAGATCCGGAAGATGTCGACGCCGCTCGCAGCCGCCTCGGCGACGAAAGCCTCGGTGACGGCGGTCGGGTAGGGGGTGTAGCCGACCGTGTTGCGCCCGCGCAGCAGCATCTGGATCGCCACGTTCGGCAGTGCGGCGCGCAACTTGTCGAGACGCTCCCACGGGTCTTCGCCGAGGAAGCGCAGCGCGACGTCGTAGGTCGCCCCGCCCCACGCCTCGACCGAGAGGAGTCCGGGCGTCAGGCGCGCGAGGTACGGGGCCGCCGCGACGAGATCCTTCGTGCGCACCCGTGTCGCCAGGAGCGATTGGTGGGCGTCGCGGAACGTCGTGTCCGTGATGGCGAGGGCCGTCTGCTCCCTGAGGCTGCGAGCGAAGCCTTCGGGGCCCAATTCGAGGAGTCGCTGCCGTGAGCCGGGCAGCGGCACGGTGCCGAGATCGACCGACGGGAGCTTCGAGGCGGGATCCGCCAGGCCGGGGTGGGCCCCGTGCGGCTTGTTGACGGTGACGTCGACGAGCCAGTTCAGGAACTTCGTCCCCCGGTCTTTCGAGACCCGGCCGCGCAGGAGTTCGGGACGCTCATCGATGAAGGAGGTGCTCACGTCCCCGGCGATGAACGCGTCATCCTCGAGGAGAGCCTGCAGGAACGGGATGTTGGTGGACACTCCGCGGATGCGGAACTCGGCCAGCGCCCTGCGCGCGCGTGCGACGGCCGCCGGGAAATCGCGACCACGGCACGTCAGCTTCGCGAGCATGGAGTCGAAATGCGGACTGATCTGCGCACCCTGATGCACCGTCCCGCCGTCGAGGCGGATACCCGCACCTCCGGGGGAACGGTAGGTGGTGATCTTGCCGGTGTCCGGCCGGAACCCCTGCGTCGGATCCTCCGTGGTGATCCGGCACTGCAGCGCGGCTCCGCGCAGGTGCAGATCATCCTGCTGCAGCCCCAGATCGGCGAGGGTCTGGCCCGCTGCGATCCGCATCTGGCTCTGCACCAGATCGACGTCGGTGACCTCTTCGGTGACCGTGTGCTCGACCTGGATGCGCGGGTTCATCTCGATGAAGACGACTTCACCGGTGCGCTCCCCCGCCGTCTCGAGCAGGAACTCGACCGTGCCGGCGTTCTCGTACCCGATCGATCGAGCGAAGGCCACCGCGTAACCGTGCAGAGCGGTGCGGACGCTGTCGTCGAGATTCGGCGCGGGGGCGATCTCGACCACCTTCTGGTGACGCCGCTGCACCGAGCAGTCGCGCTCGAACAGGTGCACGGTCTCGCCGGTCTTGTCGGCGAGGATCTGCACCTCGATGTGCCGAGGGCGCACGACCGCCTGCTCGAGGAACATCCGCGGATCGCCGAAAGCGCTCTCCGCCTCCCTCATGGCCTCGGCCAAAGCGGGTGCGAGCTCACCGAAGGTCTCGACGCGCCGCATACCGCGACCGCCACCACCGGCGACGGCCTTGGCGAACAGAGGGAAGCCGATCTCCTTCGCCTGTGCGACGAGCGCATCGACGTCGCTCGACGCCTCGGTGGACCGGAGCACGGGGACGCCCGCCTCGACCGCATGCCGCTTCGCCTCGACCTTGTTCCCCGCCATCTCGAGAACATTCGATGGGGGGCCGATGAAGACGATTCCGTTGGCCGCCGCCTTCTCCGCCAGCTCGGGATTCTCCGAGAGGAACCCGTATCCGGGGTAGATCGCGTCGGCACCCGACTCGAGCGCGACGCGGATGATCTCGTCGACGTTCAGGTAGGCACGGACGGGATGACCGCGCTCGCCGATCTCGTAGGCCTCATCGGCCTTGAGCCGATGCACCGATCCGCGGTCTTCGTGCGGGAACACCGCGACGGTCCGCGCCCCCACTTCGACTGCGGCACGGAATGCGCGGATCGCGATCTCGCCGCGGTTCGCCACAAGGATCTTCTGGAACATGCACACCTCTGGGAGCTCGATGCGCAGCGTTTTCGATGCGCATGGGGCGGGGCTGAGTGTTCCCCCAGCCTAGGGGAAGGTAACGTGGTGTCCGTGCACGTACTCAGCGTCAGCTCTCTCAAGGGGGGCGTCGGCAAGACGACCGTGACACTCGGGCTGGCCTCAGCGGCTTTCGCCCGAGGCGTCCGGACTCTCGTCGTCGACCTCGACCCGCAGTCCGACGTCTCCACCGGGATGGATATCCAGGTGGCCGGACGACTCAACATCGCCGACGTCCTGGCGAACCCGAAGGAGAAGGTGGTCCGTCAGGCCATCACGTCCAGCGGCTGGGCCAAGGTGCACCCCGGAACGATCGACGTGCTCATCGGCAGCCCGTCGGCGATCAACTTCGACGGCCCGCATCCCAGCGTCCGCGACGTGTGGAAGCTCGAGGAAGCGCTCGCCTCGGTCGAGGCCGACTACGACCTGGTCCTCGTCGACTGCGCCCCTTCGCTGAATGCACTCACCCGCACTGCGTGGGCTGCGAGCGATCGCGTGATGGTCGTCACCGAACCCGGACTCTTCTCGGTCGCAGCCGCCGACCGTGCCCTCCGCGCCATCGAGGAGATCCGCCGCGGTCTCTCGCCCCGACTCCAGCCGCTCGGCATCGTGGTGAACCGCGTGCGGCCGCAATCCATCGAGCACCAGTTCCGCATCAAGGAACTCCGCGACATGTTCGGCCCGCTCGTCCTCTCGCCGCAGCTCCCCGAGCGCACCTCGCTGCAGCAGGCCCAGGGGGCCGCGAAGCCGCTGCACATCTGGCCCGGCGATTCCGCTCAGGAGCTCGCGGCCGACTTCGACTCGCTGCTCGACCGCATCATCCGCACCGGCCGGATCCCGGTTCCGGAGTCCGGTCCGCAGAGCTGACCGCCACGTCGCGCGAAAGGAACGGCCATCCTCGATGAGGATGGCCGTTCTGCGTCTGTGGTCCCGGTCAGGCGGAGCGCTTGGCGCGACGAGCGGAGAGCTCGTCGACGGGGTCGGGAGCGGTCGCGTCGAAGGCGACGAGCGTCGACTCCACTTCGCGGAGGACCTTGCCGACGGCGATGCCGAAGACGCCCTGACCACGGCTGACCAGGTCGATCACCTCATCGTTCGAGGTGCAGAGGTACACGGATGCCCCGTCGCTCATCAGAGTCGTGCCGGCGAGGTCACGGATACCGGCGCGACGCAACTCTTCCACGGCGGTGCGGATCTGCTGCAGGGAGATACCGGTGTCGAGGAGGCTCTTCACGAGCTTCAGGACGAGGATGTCGCGGAAGCCGTAGAGACGCTGCGATCCGGAGCCGTTGGCGCCGCGGACGGTGGGCTCGACCAGTTCGGTGCGCGCCCAGTAGTCCAGTTGGCGGTAGGTGATGCCGGCGGCTCGCGCCGCGACAGCGCCGCGGTAGCCGACCTCGTCATCCATGGCCGGGAGACCATCCGTGAAGAGGAGTTCGGGCACGAACCGCGGGTCGCCTGCGAGCTCATCCGCATTCATCTGAAATCCTCCCTGGAACGGTTATCTTCCACGGTAGAGCAGTGCCGTGGCACCGGCAACGACATCCGCGCGACCGCGAAGGTGTGTCGCAATCAGTTCGTTACGAAAGCACTCGGGAGAGCGCGTCCTTGACGAAGAGAGCGCGCACCTCGTCGATGCGCGACGCCAGCTCGGGGCCGAGTTCGCTCGCCTTCGCCCGGGACGCGGCATCCGTGCGACGCAGCAACGCCGACATCGCTGACTCGATCAGCGCGACCTCCCGCCCGCTCCCTGGCGCAGTGAACGGAGGTGCCGCGGCTCGATGCCGTGCCTGTCGAGCGCGACCAGGCCCCGCAGCAGCTTCACCGTCGCCTCCGGATATGTCTCCTGCGCGGTGATGACACCCGTACTGATGGCGTCGTTGAGCAGTTGCGGTCCGGCGCCGGCCGCGGCGAGCAGTTCGTCGCGGCGGTAACGGCGAACGGCAGGAGCGATCGACGGCGGCGGCGCGAGAGCGGCAGCCTCCCCGCCCGCGGCGGCCTCATCGAGTTGTTCACGGATGACGCTCAACGGCAGATAGTGATCCCGCTGCAGGGTCAGGCCGAGACGCAGCCGCTCGATGTCGGCCGCAGAGAACTTGCGATAGCCGGACTCCGTGCGAGACGGGCTGACGATGCCCTGCACCTCGAGGAAACGCAGCTTGCTGGAGGTCAGATCGGGGAACTCCGGGGTGAGCCGAGCAAGGACCTGGCCGATACTCAGCAAGCCCGCGGACGCGGAACGTTCGCGGGCGGGAGTAGCCGCCATCAGTCGTTCGCCGCCGCGCGATCGCGAGGAGAGGCGAAGAAGTTCAGACGGAACTTTCCGACACGCAGTTCCGAGCCGTCGACCAGCACGCTGCGGTCGACACGTTCGCCGTTGACGTACGTGCCGTTGAGCGAGCGCTGATCGATGATCTCGAAGGTCGACCCGGTGCGGGTGATCTCGGCGTGCCGACGCGAGACGGTCACGTCGTCGAAGAAGATGTCGGCCTCGGGGTGTCGTCCGACCGTGGTGACGTCGGTGTCGAGGAGGTAACGCGCACCGGCGAGGGCTCCTGAACGGACGAGCAGCAGCGCCGATCCCGCCGGCAGGGCGTTGATCGCCGACTGCTCGACATCGGTGAGTTCCACCCCGAACGGCACGAAAGACAGGTCCGAATCGTGTCCGAACGTCTGCGTCACGTCGTGTTTCTGCTCACCGGAACGGTGGATCGCGGCTTCTCCGGCCGGTCGGCTGTCGCTGTCTGTCACTGTGCCCTCCTGATTGTCCAGACTAACGGATGCCGAGCCGGTCGCGGGAGGCCGCTTTCACACTCAGCCGTCACATACCGGGTATTCATAGGCTGGAGTCGTGAAGACCAAAGCTCTGCGCCACCCGGCCGCCCCGATCGCTCTCGCCGCGACACTCCTCGCCGCGTTCTTCGTGCTCCTGTCGCCGCTGCCGGCGTCCGCGCACGACGCCCTGGTGTCGTCATCGCCCTCCGCCGACGAGGTGATCGAGACCGTGCCGACCGACCTGACGCTCACCTTCAGCGCGAAGCTCATCGAGGGCGAGGGAGCGACCGAGGTCGTGGTGACCGCCCCTGACGGCACCTCGGTCGCCGACGGCGCCGCGACCGTCGAGGGCGCGATCGTCACGCAACCGCTCACCGCGAAGGGACCGGCCGGGGAGTACCACGTGATCTGGAAGGTCGTCTCCAGCGACGGACACCCCACCTCCGGCGAGTACTCCTTCACCGTCACGGTCGGCGACAGCGGCACAGCCTCTCCGACCGCCGCGCCGACCAGCGCGGCACCGACGCCGGAGCAGTCCGCGACCACCGAGCCGAGCACCGCGCCGACCGCCACCACGGCGCCCGATCCCGAGGACGCGGACGGCGGCTCCGCGTGGATCTGGATCGTGTCGATCCTCGGTGTCCTGGTCGCGGCGGGAGCGGGGACCTGGCTCGCGCTGCGCGGTCGCGGCGGCCGATCCGCGACCGATTCCGACACCCCATCGGAGCGATAGGCTTAAGGCATGCCACACTACGACGTCGTCATCCTTGGTGCAGGTCCTGGCGGATACGTCGCTGCGGTTCGCAGCGCGCAGCTCGGCCTGTCCACCGCGATCATCGAGGAGAAGTACTGGGGTGGTGTGTGCCTCAACGTCGGCTGCATCCCCTCCAAGGCACTCCTGAAGAACGCGGAGCTCGCGCACACCCTGAACCACAAGGCGGACTTCTTCGGTATCTCCGGCGAGTTCACGATCGACTACGGCAAGGCGTTCGACCGCAGCCGCGTGGTCGCCGACGGCCGCGTCAAGGGCATCCACTTCCTCATGAAGAAGAACAAGGTGACCGAGTACGACGGCCGCGGCACCTTCACCGGCCCGAAGGCGATCTCGGTCGCCAAGGCCGACGGCACGACCGAAGAGGTCACGTTCGACAACGCCATCATCGCGACCGGTTCCAAGGTCCGTCTGCTTCCCGGCGTGCAGCTCAGCGACAACGTGGTGACGTACGAGGAGCAGATCCTTTCCCGCGAGCTCCCCAAGTCGATCGTCATCGTCGGCGCGGGCGCCATCGGCATGGAGTTCGCCTACGTGATGACGAACTACGGCGTGAAGGTCACCATCATCGAGTTCCTCGACCGCGCGCTCCCCAACGAGGACGCCGACGTGTCGAAGGAGATCACCAAGCAGTACAAGAACTACGGCGTCGACATCCTCACCTCGACCAAGGTCGAGTCGGTCGTCGACAACGGCTCCTCCGTCACCGTGTCCTACACCGGCAAGGACGGTCAGCAGTCGTCGATCGAGGCCGACAAGGTGCTCATGTCGGTCGGCTTCGCCCCGAACATCGAGGGCTTCGGACTCGAGAGCACCGGCGTCAAGCTCACCGAGCGCGGCGCGATCGACATCGACGACCACATGCGCACCAACGTCGAGGGCATCTACGCGATCGGCGACGTGACCGCCAAGCTGCAGCTCGCCCACGTGGCGGAGGCGCAGGGCGTCGTCGCAGCCGAGACGATCGGTGGCGCGGAGACCCAGACCCTCGGCGACTACCGGATGATGCCGCGTGCCACCTTCTGCTCGCCGCAGGTCGCCTCGTTCGGACTCACCGAGCAGCAGGCCAAGGACGAGGGGCGCGAGATCAAGGTTGCGACCTTCCCGTTCATGGCCAACGGCAAGGCGCACGGTCTGGGCGAGCCCGTCGGCTTCGTCAAGCTGATCGCCGACGCCGAGCACCTCGAGCTCATCGGCGCCCACATGATCGGCCCGGACGTGTCGGAGCTGCTCCCGGAGCTGACGCTCGCCCAGAAGTGGGATCTCACGGCACTCGAGCTGGCGCGCAACGTGCACACGCACCCGACGCTGTCGGAGGCACTGCAGGAGGGCTTCCACGGCCTCGCCGGCCACATGATCAACTTCTGAGCCGCCGTCTTCTCGAAGGCCCGGTCCCGCACCTCGCGGACCGGGCCTTCGCTCGTCAGAGACCGCGCATCGTGAGGAGCCCGGCGGTCCATCCACGCAGCGGCGCCGCCCCGAGCGTGCGCATGAGCAGCTCCCTTCCCCGCACGACCGGAGCCGATGCCGGGGCCCCCATCGACATGTAGAAAGCCGAGCGACGCTGGGCCTTCGCCGCCGACCTGCGCACCTGGCGATCGAACCCCGACAGGTCGGGAGCTCGTGACGACAGCGCGCGTGCGAGCTCCGCGGCGAGGCGCACGGCGTCCACCCACCCGAGGTTCATCCCCTGTCCGCCGATCGGGCTGACCTCGTGTGCCGCATCGCCCACGAGGACCACCCGCCCCCGGTGCACTCGCGTCGCGCGATGCTGCGCGGCGACGAAGGAGGCCGGCTCCGCTCCCTCGTCCACCTCGAGCACGGTCCCCGTGCGCTGCGCGATCGCCGCGCGGAGACCGGCGGCGGTCCGAAGATCTTCCGCTCCCTCGCGCACGACCCATCGGCGACGCCCGCCCGGAAGCGGGAAGGACTCGACGAGGCCTTCCGGCTCGCAGTGCAGGACGGCGCGGTCACCCGGCATCGCCTCGGCGACGTCGAGCATCGCGTACGAAGCATGCCCCGCACGACGACGCCACCCGATGCCGAGATCGCCACGCAGACGACTCCGCACCCCATCGGCGACCACGACGACGGAGCACGTCAGCTCGCGGAGCCCGTCGGGGTCTCCATCGCGACCCGCACCTCGTCGACGGACTCGTGGACCGAGGTCACGGAGCACCCGGTGACCAGCGCGGCAGCCGAAAGAACCCGCAGACGTGCGCGGAGCAGGGCATCCGTCCGAGGCTGGGGAAGGATCAGGACCTCGCGGTCCGGCGCGAAGGTCAAAGTCGCCAGCGTCCGACGTCGGCTGCGCACCTCGCCGCCGCGGAGAGGCAGAGCCTCCGCTCGAACGGCTGCCCCGACGCCCGCGGCATCCAGGGCGTCCAACCCCGGCCGATGGATCCCGATCGCCCTGGTACGGTCGTCCGCCTCCGCACGACGTTCGCAGACGGCCACCCGCAGCCCCTCCTGGAGCAGCAGGCACGCCAGCAGGAGACCGACCGGGCCCGCGCCCACGATCACCACGTCATGCTCCGGCACGACCTCCCTCCCATCGGAGCTCCAGTCGCGCCGGCACGCCTGCGCGCACTGTCCATCCGGCCGGCACGATCGATGCGAGCTCGGCGACGGTGTAGGAGCGTCGGATGCTGATGAGGCCGTCTTCGCGGATGAAGGAGTCGGCGAGGAGGGTGCGCGAGATCGGCCAGGTCACGGCGGCGAAGAGCGCTCGAGCCGTCACACTCCGGGCGATGTCGTTGTGCGAGACCAGCCCGTCGGGGGCCGTGAGTCGCAGGGAATCGCTGAGCACCGTGTGGAGCTCGGCGTCGTCGAGGTGGTGGAGCACGTGATTGGACACCACGATGTCGTAGGTGTCACCGGCCGCGACCAGATCGGTCGTGAGAGCACGGCGGTAGCGCACGCCGGCGCCGCGATCATGCGCCGACGCCCATCGGATCGCGCGCTCGTCCGCGTCGAGTGCGGTGATCTCGGCGTCGAGTCTGTCGCCACGCAACCGCCACGCCAGCATCCGGCAGAGGTCTCCCCGCCCGCACCGACGTCCAGGATCCGCAGCCTCCCGGCTCGTGCGGCCCGCGGACGGATGTCGCGCCGATAGAGCGTGCCTGGACGGGACACCAGTGCGTTCACGAGTCCGAAGCGTCCGTACGTCCTCGCGAGCTTCCGGGCGTCGGCGTCGGGATCATCCATGAGTTCGCGGGCCCCGGCGTCCCGCGCCGTGAGGGCTGGACTCATGACCCGGTGGGCGCGACGACCGTCATCAGCAGCGCTCTCCGCCGTCAGTCCAGGCCCGAACGCCATCGCGGAGACCCTCTCCCCTGCGCCGGCGCCTTCGACCTCGAGGATCCGCTTCAGCACGAACAGCACCGTCGCGCTCGACATGTTCCCGTTCTCGCGCAGGACCTCCCTCGCCGGGTGCAGCTGGGTGTCGGTCAGATGCATCCGCTCCTGCACCCTGTCGAGGATGCTGCGGCCGCCGGGGTGGATGGCCCAGTGCTGCACGGCGGCCCCCACGGTTCCGGCCTCGAAGGCCGCCGCGAGCCCGTCCTCGGCGGCGTACAGCGGCCGGAGTGCGCCGATGATCGTCTCGCCGATGATCTGCGGAACCGCGGTCGAGAGGATCATCTCGAATCCGCTGTCGCCGATCGTCCACGCCATGTCCTTCTCGCCCTCCGGCGCGATCGCCGTGTGGAATCGATCCAATCGGAGAGCGGGCGTCGAGGAGGGCAGGTCGCGTGCCGTGACGATTCCGGCGGCGGCCCCGTCGGCGAACAGCGAGGAGGCGACGATCGTGTCCGGGTCCTCGGAGGAGCGCAGATGCAGGGTGCACAGTTCGACGCTCACCACCAGGACCACGGCGTTCTCGTCGGCCAGGCAGAACTGACGGGCCGCTCGCAGCGCCGGCATGGAGGCGTAGCAGCCCATGAAGCCGAGATGGAAGCGCTGCACCGCGTCGGACAGACCGAGGGCACGCACGATCTCGTACTCCGGGCCCGGAGCATGGAACCCCGTGCACGAGACCGTGATGACGTGGGTCACATCCTCGGGACCGATCGCGGGATCGGCATCGATGGCACGCCGAGCGACGTCGACGAAGAGCCTGGTCGCCTCTCGGGTGTAGAGCTCGTTGCGCGCCTTGGTGCCCGGGGCCAGCAGCAGCCCCGACCCACGGTCGAAGAAGACGGGGTCTGGTACCTCGGAGTCCAGGGACAGCTCGTCGATCACGGTGTGCCGCGTATCGATGCCCGAGACGTTGAACGAGGTGGTGACGATGCGCTGCGCCAACCTCCCGAGGTCGGGCTGCTGCGCGAAGACGTCGCGCACCTGCTCCTGCACGAGGACGGTGTCGGGGACGATCGTCTGCAGCGATCGAAGCACAGGCGGTCGGCTCATGCAGTCACTCAAGCACTCCCCGCCATGCCGGGGAAGGGGTTGCGCGCGACCGGGTCTCCGGTTAGAAGCCGAGGGCGCGGGCGAGCTTCGACCCGGATGCCGATTCACGGCCGCCGGCAGCCAGCACGGCCTGCTCGACCGCGTCGAAGAAGGCCGCGCGCCCCGCGTCGTCGGCGGGCGCGGCAGGACCGAGCTCCATCTCCCATTCCCGCCACTCGCGGCGCACTCCCCGGCGGAGATCGGTGGCGCGGACCCGATCGTCGACGAACTCGGCCACCACGCCGTCACCGCTCGTGAGCAGGTAGGCGGTGCGGTCGTTCTCGATACGGGCGAGCGGAGTGAGGGGCGCGGTGGTCCAGGCGGACACCGTCTCGGCGACCGCGGGCGGAAGGGCGTCTCCCTCGCCGAGCGGCCAGCCGAGTTCGAGCCTGCCGTCGCCCTGACGAGGCCCCTTCACGTGCCAGCCCTCGTCCGGACCGCCCGTGCGCCGACGCAGAGCCACGCCGGCGCGCGCCAGGGATCCGTCGTCGGTGTCGAAGTACCGGGCGTCGAGAACGCGGATCTCTCCGGCGGTGACGGCATCGACCCCGGGGATCGCGTTCCAGATCGGCAGAGGCGTCTCGATGTCGACGTCGTACTTGCGCTCGACCTCGACAGTACGGGACGGCTCAGTCATCGTCGAGCGTGAGGTCCTCGAGAGACTCTTCGAACCAGTAGTCGACCTCGGTGGGGCCGTCGTCCGCGCCGGTGTTCTGCGGTTCGCCGCGGCGGTTGTACACCACCTGCGTCTCGCTGTAGGGGACGATCAGCTTGTCGTCCGCATCGCCGAGGGGGATGATCTGCCCGTCCAGCGGGCCGCCGTGAAGCCGTGCGAGTGCCATGTGCTTCAGGGTAGCGCCGTCGTCGCGGTATCGGTGCGAGACAGGCGGATTCAGCCGAGGACGACGCCGAGAAGCGCCCCGACGATCATCCACGGTCCGAAGGCGATGCGAGTGGTCCGCTCCGCTCGACGCAGCAGGAGGAGCACCAGCGCATAGAGCGCACCCAGCACGAAGGCCGAGGCCGCACCGATCGCGAGCGACGGCCACCCGTGCCAGGCCAGCACGAGACCGATGACGGCAGCGAGCTTCACGTCTCCGCCGCCCATCCCGGAACTGCGGATCCCCCGCAGCAGTGCGTAGAAGCCACCGAGGATCAGCATGCCGAGAAGCGCGCGGACGCACGACCCGCTCTGCCCTCCTGCGAGGGCATCGAGTCCGATGAGCGCGAGCAGCGAGGCGAGCGTCGGCAGCACGATCCGGTTCGGCAGACGATGCGTGCGGGCGTCGATCACGATCAGCCATGCCCCGATGCCGATCAACGCCATGTGGGCGAGCACGACGAGGACGGACCGGATCTCCATCCCCGCAGAGTAGGAGATCCGCGATGCGCCCTCCGACCCCCTGTGGACAACGTGGCGCGATGTCCGATGTACGAACTATCGTCGTTCACACGAGTTGGTATATTAGAATATATCTTCGAGAAAGGATGCAGGGTGATCGGGCTCGACGCACTCACCTCGCTCTCTCCGGCGGGCGACTCCCGCGCGGGAGAGGTGCTGCGACTGCGCCGAGAGATCAGCCGGATGCAGCGGCGGCGCAGCGATCAGACCCTCCTCCCCCTCGACCCCGCCTTCTCCGCCCTGCTCCCGGAAGAAGGACTGCAGACCGGTACCTCCTACACCGTCTCCCCCTCTCCGAGTCTCGTGCTCGCCCTGCTCGGCGCGGCATCGCAGAAGGGCCTGTGGTGCGCCGTGATCGGCATGCCGACGCTCGGCGTCGAAGCGGCGGCCGCGTTCGGCATCGATCTGGCCCGCCTGATCCTGGTTCCCGACCCCGGAGAGCGCTGGCTCGCCGCGACCTCCGCGCTGGCCGAGGTCGTGCCGCTGATCGCCGTGCACCCTGCCACCAGGGCGCGGGACGCCGACGTCTCCCGGCTGAGCGCCCGGCTGCGCGACCGCGGATGCACCCTGCTGATCGCCGAATCCCCGGCACCGGGCGCTGGCCGCAGAGCGAGGGGACCATCCGTCTGCACGATCCCCACTGGCACGGTCTCGGCGCCGGGTGGGGCCTGCTCTCCGAGTGCACGGTGACGGTGACCGCGCAGACACGGCACAGCCCTCACCCCTCGAGCGTGCGCGTCCAGCTGCCGGGGGCCACGGCGCCGTCGAAACCGTGGCGGCGGAGCTCACCGCCCTGCCCCCGCTCTCCCCGAGGCCGCCGTTCCCGGCGAGCCCGCACCACCAGAACTCCTGCGCTGGGCGGAAGCCGGATGAACAGTCCGATCCGCGTCCTCGTCCTGTGGTTCCCCGACTGGCCCCTGCGAGCCGCTCTCGGCAGCGCACCCCCGCATCCGCCCACCGCGCTCGTCCAGGCGAACACCATCGTCGCCTGCACCGCCTCCGCCAGAGAGCACGGTGTGCGCACGGGTCAACGTCGCCGGGTCGCGCAGGGACACCTCTCGTCGCTGCGGGTGCTCCCCACGACGCCGACCGCGATGAACGTGCCTTCCTGCCCGTGCTGCACCTCATCGAGAAGCACGCGCCAGGGGTCACGCTGCTGCGGCCGGGGCTCGCCATCCTCCGCGCCAGGGGCATCTCCCGCTATCACGGTGGAGAAGCGGAGGCCGCCGACGCTCTCGCTGCCGTCCTCGCCGAAGCCGGCTTCCCCGAAGTGCGCATCGGCGTCGCCGACGGCCCTTTCACGGCCGAGATCGCCGCACGCGGTTCCTCTCCCTGCACGGTCGTCCCCCGGGAGGGGCACGGGACTTCCTGGCGCCGTACCCCGTGCAGGTGCTGCGCGACGAGCAGATCGTCGGCCTCCTCATCCGGCTCGGTGTGCGCACCCTCGGCGACTTCACCGCGCTCGCCCCGATCGACGTTCGCGACCGCTTCGGCGAGCACGGTGCGCGTCTGCACGCACTGGCCGCCGGCGCCGACTCCCGTCCGCTGACACCGCGCGCCCCTGATCCCGAGCTGGTGCGGGCCATCGAGTTCGACTCCCCGCTGGGCGGCGCAGACCAGGTCGCCTTCGCGGTGCGGCAGACAGCGGACGCGGTCATGGTCGCCCTCGGTGACGCCTCGGTCGTCTGCACGGAGGTGCGGATCGATCTGACCGACGACAACGGCGTGGTGTTCTCACGCTCCTGGTTGCACCCCACCTGCTTCGACGCCTCCGACCTGGTCGACAGAGTGCGCTGGCAGCTGGAGGCTCTGGCTGCGCAATCCGCGAAGGACCCGATCGACGAGGCGAGGGCTTTCGGAGGCATCGTCGCGGTGCGCATCGTCCCCGCCGCGGTCGACGATGCCGCCCACCATCAGCCCGGCCTCTTCGGCTCCGGTACCGACGAGCGCCTGCATCATGCGGTCTCTCGCGTGCAGACCATGCTGGGGCATCAAGGCGTGGTCACCGCCGCGGTGTCCGGCGGCCGTTGGCTCGCCGATCGTCAGGTGCTCACCCCTGGGGCGAGCGCGCGGTGCCCCCGCGCGACCCGGAGTCCCCTTGGCCGGGGAGCCTTCCCGATCCGCTGCCCGCCGAGGTGTTCCTGCCTCCGCGCCCCATCGGCCTGCTCGCCGCGAACGAGACCACGGTCGGCGTCGACGACCGCGGGATGCTCTCGGACGACCCTGTCCGCATCGAGGGAGCGGTCGTGCAGGCGTGGGCCGGGCCCTGGCCCGTGCACGAGCGCCGCTGGGCACCGGGCGGGGGAAGCGCGGACACCGACTGCAGATCGTCGACGACCGCGACCGTGCCTGGCTGGTCTTCCACACCGGAGAACGCTGGTGGGCCGAGGGGAGGTATCGCTGATGGGCTGGCACAACCCGCCCCTGTCCTGGAACGACCTGGAGCGCACCCTCAGCGGCGAGGAGTCGCCTCCCGTACCGCCGGGAGCCGAACCGCGGGGTCAGCGGACGGATCCTGGACCCGTGAGCCGTCGTCGCTCACGCACTCCCCCGCCGTGGCACGGCCGGAGGAGGCGGTTCCCTATGCCGAGCTGCACGCCCATTCGTCGTACTCCTTCCTCGACGGCGCCTCCTCTCCCGAGGACCTCCTCGCCGAGGCCGACCGCCTCGGACTGACCGCGCTCGCCCTCACCGACCACGACGGCTTCTACGGCGCCGCACGCTTCGCGGAACTGGCCGACCTCATGGAGAGCCCCCTGCAGACGGTCTTCGGAGCCGAGCTGTCGCTGGAGCTGCCGGCGCCTCAGCGCGGGCACGCGGATCCTGCCGGCGAGCACCTGCTCGTCCTCGCCCGCGGGATGGAGGGTTACCACCGGCTCTCGGGCGCGATCACCGCGGCACAGCTGCGCGGTGGTGAAGGGGCGTCCCGTCTACGACCTCGATGACCTCGCCGCGCGCGCCGGCGGCCACTGGACGATACTCACCGGATGCCGCAAGGGCGCGGTGCGGCGCGGGCTCGAGGCCGGCGACGGTCTCACCCCGCTGCGGTCCCTGATCGACCTCTTCGGCAGCGCGCACGTCGCCGTCGAGCTCTTCGACCACGGAGACCCGCAGGACACCCGTCGCAACGACGCCCTCGCCGAACTCGCCCGCCGGGTGCGGCTGCCGGTGGTGGCGACCAACAACGTGCACTACGCGACCCCGGCGCAAGCCCCCTCGCCGAGGCGGTCGCCGCAGTCCGCGCGGTACGCAGCATGGACGAGCTCGACGGCTGGCTGCCCGCGCACGGAGGCGCGCACCTGCGCAGTGGAGCCGAGATGTCGAGGCGCTTCGCGCGGTACCCCGGCGCGATCTCCCACGGACTCGAGCTGGCGGAGGCATCCGCGTTCCCGTTGCGACTCGCCCGACCGGCACTCCCCCAGCAGAAGGTGCCGGAGGGACATACGCCGATGAGCTGGTTGCGGTACCTGGTCTGGGAGGCCGTGCCGTCGAAGTACCCGAGACTGGACGACGACGGTCACCGGAGGATCGAACGCGAGCTGGACGTGATCGAGGAGAAGGACTTCCCGGGATACTTCCTGATCGTGCACGGCATCGTGGCCGAGGCGCGCAGACGCGGCATCCTCTGCCAGGGCAGAGGCTCGGCCGCGGCGAGCGCGGTCTGCTATCTGCTGGGGATCACCGCGGTGGACCCGATCCTCTACCGTCTCCCGTTCGAGCGGTTCCTGGCGACGACCCGCACGGAGGAGCCGGACATCGACGTGGACTTCGACTCCGACCGCCGCGAGGAGATCATCCAGTGGGTCTACCGGGAGTACGGCAGGGAGCGGGCGGCCCAGGTGGCGAACGTCATCCAGTACCGCCCGAAGAACGCGGTGCGCGACATGGCGAGGGCGCTCGGGCACTCCCCAGGACAACAGGACGCCTGGTCGCGGCAGGTCGACGGCTGGGGAACGGGGCTGGAGCCCGTCGAGGGGCATGACATCCCGGAGAACGTGCTCGCCTATGCGGGCGAACTGCTGAAGGCACCCCGCCATCTCGGCATCCACTCCGGGGGCATGGTCCTCACCGCGCGCCCGGTCGGCGAAGTCGTGCCGGTGGAGCACGCCCGCATGGAGGACCGCACCGTCATCCAGTGGGACAAGGACGACTCCGCCTTCATGGGGCTGGTGAAGTTCGATCTGCTGGGCCTCGGGATGCTCGCCGCCCTCCAGCACTGCTTCGACCTGATTTGGGAGAACACGGGCGAGGAGTGGCGACTCGAGACCATCCCCAAAGAGGAGCCCGCGGTGTACGACATGCTCTGTCGTGCGGACTCGATCGGAGTCTTCCAGGTGGAGTCCCGTGCGCAGATCGGCCTGCTCCCCCGACTGCAACCACGGGCGTTCTACGACCTCGCCATCCAGATCGCCCTCATCCGTCCGGGGCCCATCCAGGGCGGAGCGGTGCACCCGTTCGTCCGACGCAAGATGGCCAAGGACCGTATCGATGAGGAGAACAGGGAGCGGGCGCGGCGCGGCGAGGAACCGGTGGAGTTCCCCATCCCCTATCCGCACAGCGATCTGGAACCGATCCTGAAGCGCACGCTGGGCATCCCGATCTTCCAGGAGCAGCTGATCCAGATGGCGACGGCCATCGGCGACTGCACGGCGGACGAGGCCGATCTGCTGCGGCGCGCCATGGGGTCCAAGCGCGGCCTGGAGAAGATCGAGAAGGTGAGGGACAAGCTGTACGCCGGGATGAAGCGACGCGGGCTCATCGGTGACGCCGCCGACCGCATCTACGCGCAGATCCAGGCGTTCTCGAACTTCGGATTCGCGGAGTCGCATTCGTTGTCGTTCGCCCTGCTCGTCTACGCCAGCTCCTGGGTGAAGCTGCACTATCCCGCGGCCTTCCTCGCCGGGCTGCTGCGCTCGCAGCCGATGGGCTTCTACTCCGCGTCGACGCTCACCGCCGATGCGCGTCGGCATGGCGTGGAGGTCAGACGACCTGACCTGCACGCCTCAGGGGCGATGGAGACCCTGGAGCCGCTCGACGACACGGCGACGAACGGACCGACGGGGCGGGAGGACTGCCTCGACGATCCTCAGCCCCCCACACTCCGCTTCGACAGAGGGGCCACGGACGAGTCGGCGACCCATCGGAGGGACGGTCGTTCTGCGGTGCGACTGGGACTCAGCGGCATCCGCGGGATCGGTGTGCCGATGGCGGAGAAGATCGTCGCCGAGCGCGACGCGAACGGCCCGTACCGGGACCTGAACGACCTGGTGCGCCGGACGGATGCCACCGCCGCGCAGCTGGAGGCCCTCGCCACGGCCGGAGCCTTCGACTGCCTGGGGTTGGAGCGGCGGGAGGCGATCTGGCTCGCCGGCGCGGCGGCGGATGACCGGTCGCGCTTCCTTCCGGGGACCACGGTCGCCGTGCAGCCTCCCCTGTTCGCCGATCAGACCAGCTACGAGCGCCTCTCCGCCGATCTCTGGGCGACCGGGGTGTCGACGGACGACCATCCGATGGCGCACTTCCGTGAGGCGCTGCGTGCACGCGGGGTGCTGACCGCCGCTGACCTGCAGCGTCATGAGGTGGGCCGTCGGATCGAGGTCGCCGGTCTCGTCACCCACCGTCAGCGGCCGGCGACGGCTGCCGGCATCACCTTCGTGAACCTCGAGGACGAGAGCGGGCTGGTGAACATCATCTGCTCGGCCGGGGTCTGGAACCGCTATCGCCGCGTCGCCCGGGAGTCACCGGCGCTCATCATCCGCGGCATCCTGGAGCGGTCGGCGGAGGGGGTGGTGAACATCCTCGCGGATGGTTTCGAGGATCTCCGCACCGGTCTCACGCATCGCTCGAGGGACTTCCGATAGGCGGCGACGGTCTCACCAGAAGCGCTCATGCTCCACCGGCGCGGGGCGATCCGCCCCTCCCCATCGGTCGGCCTCGGCCTTGGCCGCATCCGCTGCCGCATCGGCCCCGCGCAGGGCGACCTTGGCCCCGGTGGCTCCCGGCCCGATCGGATCGACGAGCAGCGCGGTACGGGCACCCGATCCGCCGAGCGTGATCGTGCACTCCAGGACACGTCCGATCCAGCGCGAGACCTCGCCTCCCGGCTCTTCCTTGCGGCGGTACCGGATGCCGGTGTCGAGGTCGACGAGGGTGAGCACCACCGGCTCTTCCGTGAGGGGATCGACCTGCTCCGTCACCTCGACCCGGTGGCCGTGAGCGATGGCGACCTGTGCGGTGAAGACGAGCAATCTGTCCATGAATACACCCTAGGCACCTGCTCCTGGAAGGCAACAGGGCCTGCGCGGGAGTGACATTCGCAAATTTCTTTGTCCCCCAAATGGCGGACAAGCCGATTAAGCGATATTCTGCTCTCCGTAGCGGGGGCTACGAGGCTGAGGACTGGGGCTCAGCCGTGAGAGCAGCGAGATCTTCGCCGCCTCCCCGACCGTCCGGGTAGGACGGTGAGCCCTCTCGACGGCACCGTCTGGGGCGGGCCATCGGGAGGGCGTACCTCCCGCGACGCTCAGCCGGCCGACTCCGCGGAGCGGGGCGATCTCAGGCGTGTCCGTGCGCAGCGGCGACGACGGAGGCGGCGCGGACGTCAGTCCTGATCGCCCACGTGACCGGGCGCGGTGAGAGACAGCACCCGCTCGACGAATGCGGCGTATTCGCTCATGTAGTGCCGGAGGAACTTCTCGGTGCCGTCATCCTTCACCTCGCCGTCGTCGCCGAACACGTCGGGATCGAACGTGATGTACGCCTCCGGCGCATTGAGCTGCGGGGCGTTGAGGAAACTCAGCACGCTGCGCATGGACGACTGCATCACGGCGGTGCCGATGGCGCCGGTCGAGGCCCCGATGATCCCGGTGGGCTTGCGGGCGAAGGAGTTGTGCCCCCACGGTCGGGATCCCCAGTCGATGGCGTTCTTCAACGCGCCGGGGATGGAACGGTTGTACTCGGGCGACACGAGGAGCAGACCCTCGGACTGCTCGATCGCGCGCTTGAAGTCCGTGACCGCCGCCACCGGCTCCAGCTCGTCGTCGCGGTTGTAGAGCGGGAGATCGCGGATCGGGATCTCGACGAGCTCCAGGCTCGAAGGCGCCAGCCGCACGAGTGCTGTCGCCAGGATGCGGTTGATCGAATCGTGCGCGAGACTTCCGATGAGATAGCCGATGCGATGCGTCATGGTCCGTTCCGCGGGGAGGGCCGGTTGCTCGAGTGCCGTCAGCGTGGTCCCCGCGTCCTTCCATTTCCAGGATATCGCCGCCATGGGGGCTTGCCGCAAGGCCCCCTTCCTGGGGCAGAATCGACCCTCGCTCGTGCCATCCGCGCACGCGTGCGAAGGAGAGCAATGCCCATCGACCCCTTCCGTCTGCCCGAGAACCTGAGCGCGAAAGCCGCACCCGAGCTCCTCGACCCCGACCGCACACATCTCGCGCAGATCGCCGATGCGCTGGCGGCGCAGCGCGCCGACGTCACCCGGAGCCTGGTCGAGGCGCGGCACCAGGAGGCGACGTTCGGAGACGCCGCCGTGGACCGCGACCTCCGGATCCGTCGCCTGAGCAGCCGCCTCCGGGTGCTGGAGCGTTTCGGGATCGACATCTGTCTCGGCAGGATGACGAGGGTGGACGGTGAGGCCGTCTACATCGGCCGCGTCGGGCTGGCCGCCGCCGACGGCACCCGGCTCCTCGTGGATTGGCGCGCACCCGCGGCCGAACCGTACTTCGCCGCCACGATGGAGGACCCGCGCGGAATCGTCTCGCGACGACGCTACCGCTGGACATCCGGGCGTATCAGCGACTACTGGGACGAGGCCCTCACGGCGGCGGGGTTCGACGGGGCCGCCTCCCTCGACGACCAGTCCGCGTTCATCGCGAGCCTCGGATCGCACCGCACCTCGAGGATGCGCGACGTGCTCGCGACGATCCAGGCCGACCAGGATGCGATCATCCGCACGCCCTCCCCGGTGCGCTCGTGGTGGACGGAGGTCCGGGCACGGGGAAGACCGTCGTCGCTCTTCACCGTGCGGCCCACCTGCTGTACGCGCCGAGCCGCGCCTCACGCGGAGCGCCGGCGGGATGCTGCTGGTCGGGCCCAACGCGCACTACCTCTCGTACGTCGAGGACGTGTTGCCGAGCCTCGGCGAGGACACCGTGCGCCTGTGCACCCTCCGCGATCTCGTCCCCGAGGGCGCCACCGCCACAGCGGAGCCGGATCCTCGGGTCGCACGTCTGAAGGAGACTCTCGATCCCACCGCGGTGCTCGATGCGGTCGCGAAGCAGTTCGAGCGGCCTCCGCAGCACGCGATGCGCCTGGAATCGCCGTGGGCCGACCTCTGGATGAGCCGTGAGGAGTGGGCCGAGCTCTTCTCCCGCGCCGACCCCGCGGCGTCGCATGACGAGGCTCGCGACGAGGTCTGGGAGGAGATCCTGGAGCTGCTGGTCGATCAGGTGGACGACGAGGAGGTGCCGCCCCACGTCGTCCGGCGGTGGCTGCGCCAGGACGAGGAGCTCACCGGAACCTTCGTCCGGGCGTGGCCGCTGCTCTCCCCGACGTGGGCGGTGGCGCGGCTGTGGAGCTCGCCCGAGCTTCTGCAGCGGTGCGCGCCCGAATTGGGGCCGGACGACATCGCCCTCCTGCAGCGCGACGTCGCGGCGCCGTGGACCGACTCCGACCTGCCGCTGCTGGACGCTGCCTACCGCCGGATCGGCGATCCGGATTCCGTGCGCGCCCGGCATCGCCGCGAGGCCGTGATCGCTGCGGCGCAGGAGCAGATGGCGCACGTCGTGGATCATCTGATCGAAGACGACGACAGCGAGATGAAGGTGATGTCGATCCTCCGCGGTCAGGACGCCAGGAACGTGCTGCTCGGCGTCGACGCCCCGCCCGCCCTCACCCCCGATGAGCTCGCGGGGCCGTTCGGGCACATCGTCGTGGACGAGGCCCAGGAGCTCTCCGACGCGCAGTGGCGGATGCTCCTCGCCCGCTGCTCCTCCCGCAGCTTCACGATCGTGGGCGACCGCGCACAGGCCAGACACGGGTTCACCGAGAGCTGGGAGGCGAGGCTCGCACGGCTCGGCATCCGCGACATCCGGATCGCCCACCTCGGCGTGAACTATCGCACCCCGTCGGAGGTGATGGAGGTCGCCGCGCCTGCCGTGCTCGCGGCGATCCCCGACGCGAACGTGCCGACCTCGGTGCGCGAGAGCGGGGTTCCCGTGCGCCTCGGTGACGCGGCATCCCTCTCCACGGTCGTCGACGACTGGCTCGACGCGCACCCCGAAGGCGTGGCGTGTGTAATCGGCGACCCGGCCTACGTAGGGACGGCACGCGTGCGGTCGCTCACACCGGAAGGCGCCAAGGGGCTCGAGTTCGATCTGGTCGCGCTCGTGAGACCGGAGCAGTTCGGCGACGACGTGACCGGCGCGGTCGATCGGTACGTGGCGATGACGAGGACGACGCGCGAGCTCGTGATCCTCCGCTGAGCATCGGGCGACGACGCTGCTCGCCCCGCGGGACGCTGCAGGCCCCGCTCAATGTTAGTATCTGCGTATGGATGCAGGTAATAAGGTTTGCGGGATGGATCCGGCGTCGGAGTACGTGGACCTCGCGGCTGAGGTTCTCGGGATCCTCGCGGACCCCACGCGCATCAAGATCGTGCTCGCGCTTCGACAGGCCGACGAACTCCCTGTGAACACGCTCGCGGAGATCGTCGGGAAGAAGCCGTCCGGGGTGTCGCAGCACCTCGCGCGGATGCGCATGGTGCGCATGGTGACCACCCGGCACGAGGGCACGAGTGTGCTGTACCGTCTCACCGACGAGCACGCGGTCGCCCTCGTCGTCGAGGCGATCAAGCAGGCCCAACACGCCGTCGCGAACGGGCAGACGCCGCCTCACCACGCCGCGCCGCATCACTGACCTCCTCCTCTCCCCTTCCCCCACGAGCGAGGTGCTCGATGTTCGCCGTCCTCCGCAACCCGACCTACGCGAAGCTGTTCAGCGCGCAGATCGTCGCTCTCCTCGGTACGGGGCTGCTGACCGTCGCCCTCGGCCTCCTCGCCTTCGACATCGCGGGCGGTGATGCCGGCGTCGTGCTGGGAGTCGCCATGACGATCAAGATGGTCGCCTACGTCGCGGTCTCGCCTGTCACCACCGCCCTCGTCGCACGACTGCCGCGCAAGCCCGTGCTCATCGGCGCCGACCTCGTCCGCGCGGGCGTCGCCGTCTCGCTCCCGTTCGTCACCGATGCCTGGCAGATCTTCATCCTGATCTTCGTGCTCCAATCGGCCTCGGCGACGTTCACCCCCACGTTCCAGGCCGTGATCCCCTCCGTGCTGCCCGACGAACGCGAATACACCCGCGCCCTGTCGCTGTCCCGCCTCGCCTACGATCTCGAGTCGCTCCTGAGCCCGCTGCTCGCTGCCGCCTTGCTCACGGCGAGCAGCTTCCACACCCTGTTCGTCGGCACCGTGATCGGGTTCATCGCCTCGGCCGCCCTCGTGGTCTCCTCCCGGTTCCCGCACATCGAGGCTCCCCGGCGGCGCATTTCGTCGACCGCCTCACCCGCGGAGCGCTGGCCTACTGGTCGACGCCGGAGCTGCGCGGGCTCCTGGGCCTGAACCTCGTCGTCGCCACGACCACGGCGATGGTGATCGTGAACAGCGTCGTACTGGTTCAGGGCGACCTCGGCCGCCTGCAGACCGATGTCGCCCTGCTCCTCGGCGCGTACGGAGGCGGCTCGATGCTCGTCGCGCTCGGCGTCCCGCGGCTTCTCGACGCGGTGTCCGACCGTGTGCTCATGCTCGCCGGGGGATCGCTCTCCCGATCCTCCTCGCGGCCGCCGCTGGGGTGATCGCCTGGATGCAGGGCACGGCGCAGTGGGCCGCACTGCTGGTGTCGTGGCTGCTGCTCGGGGCGGCGACCTCCACGATCCTCACACCGTCCGCCCGCCTGCTGCGTCGCAACAGCACGGAGCAGAACCGGTCAGCCGTGTTCGCCGCCCAGTTCTCGCTCTCGCACGCCTGTTTCCTGGTCGCCTATCCCCTCGCGGGGATACTCGGAGCCGCGATCGGACTCCCCCGCCGTGGCGCTGCTCCTGGTCGGCATCGCGGTGCTCGGTGCGGCCTTGACGACCGTCGCCTGGAGGCGACCGGCGGTGCGGGTCGAGGGCGACCTCGACACCGTCCGCTAGCTACGGCCGCTCGATCCCCGGAACGTCTCGAGCACCTGCCGCGCGTGCACCGTGGGGTCGGCGGGCATGTCGCCGATGCCTCGCACCGTGGGGACCGCGGACACCGGCTCCCACAGCGCCGCCGAGTCTCCCGAGGCGAGAGCGAGGAGCGTCGCGGACGACCGTGTCGCGGGTCACCTGCTCGGCCGAGGCGCCGGAACGCTTCTGCCCGACGATGCCGTACATCTCCGTGCCGTGCACCGCGTGTGCGCCGTCGACGGAACCGACCGAGAGCAGGTGCGCCCGACCTCCCGCCGCGGCATGGGCGAGTGCGCCCCGCGTCTGCGGCAGCGTGAAGGAGTAGTCGGTGAGCAGAGCGCCGCGGACCTCGACGGGCGTGCGCCCCTCGATGTCGTATGCCGTGACGATCGCGCGCGCCCGACTTCGCGGAATGCGGTTCCTGGTCGCGAACTCCTCGACCAGGTTCTCGATCGTCCCCGGGTCGAAGTCCTCGGTCCGGTGCAGCACCCACCAGTCGGTCTCGTGCGTGGTGCTGCTGAACAGGATGTCGACGTCGCGGTGCCGTCCTGATTCGAGCACGCGCAGGGGATGGTCGTCGAGGATGCCGCCCGGCTGGTTCCGGTCGTCGACGATGGCGATGACGTCGTTGTCGACGCCGTGGGCGGCCCCGGGATCCGCCGACTGGGTCCTGCTCATCGTCTCCGCGAGCACGTGGGCGTCGATGGTCAGAAGCTGCTCGGGGGCGTCCTGGATCCCGAGCGCCGTGAGGACCGCGATGGCGCGTTCCTCGGCACCCCACGCGGGCACCTGGCGGGACGGCATGCCGGAGAACGCCGCGATGCGGTGGTAGAGCCCGTCGGCAGAGGGCGCGGCCAGCAGGCTGAGAGCGGAGAACGCCCCGGCGCTGTGACCGGTCACGGTGACGCGGGCGGGGTCTCCTCCGAAGCGGGCGATGTTCGCCTGCACCCATCGAAGGGCAGCGATGACGTCCTGCAACCCGAGGTTCGTGGCCTCCGCGAGGGCGCCGCCGTACTGCGAGAGGAAAGCGCGCCGAACGCGCCCAGACGATAGTTGACGGAGACGCCGATCGCGCGTCCGGTCGCGGCGAGCCCCGATGCGTTCGAGGTGGTCTGCGTGTTGGCGCCGAGCATCCATCCGCCGCCGAAGATGTAGACGACGACCGGAAGGGGTTCCGCTCCCGCATCCTCCGGTGCCCAGACATTGAGATTCAGGCAGTCCTCGCTGAATCCGGCATCGGCTTCGAGCCAGCTCGTGTCCCCCGCCTGCAACGGGGCGGGCCCTTTCCGGTCGTATGGCAGGTCAGGGTCGAAGGGCAGCAGGGAGGGGCTGCGGAAGCGTGCGGCGGTGGCGAACGGGATGCCCAGCCAGGAGCGCACCGGGTGTTCGTCGCTGAGAGTGGAGGGGATGTCGGTCATGAGTGAGTCCTCGTCGGGAAGGTCAGGGGTGGGTGGGCGCGGGGAGTCGTCCGTGCCGTCGGAGATCTCGGCGCGGAGGCGTGCCCAGTGGCGCAGGCGCTCGCCGATGGCGCGTTCGTAACCGGCGTCGGTCGGCTCGTAGAACGTCTCCCGGTCCATGTCGTCGGGAAAGTAGTCCGCACCGGAGAAGCCGGTTTCGGTGTCGGGGTCGTATCGGTAGCCCTTGCCGTAGCCGAGGTTCTTCATCAGCCGGGTGGGGGCGTTGAGGATATGCGCCGGCGGCGTCAGGGAACCGGTGCGTTTCGCTGCAGCCGAGGCCCTGCTGAAACCGCGATACACGCCGATCGACTTCGGCGCCGTGGAGAGGTAGAGCACGGCCTGGGCGATGGCGAGCTCACCTTCGGGGGATCCGAGCCGCTCATACACGTCCCACGCGGCGAGCGCCTGCTGGATCGCCTGCGGATCGGCCATGCCGATGTCTTCGTTCGCGAAGCGGGTGATGCGCCGCGCGATGAACAGCGGATCCTCGCCGCCGGCGAGCATCCTGGCCAACCAGTACAGGGCGGCGTCCGGATCGGAGCCGCGCATCGATTTGTGGAGCGCGGAGATGAGGTTGTAGTGGCCCTCCTGCGACTTGTCGTACAGCGGCGCGCGTCTCTGCACGGCCGCGGCGAGGGCCGTCGTGTCGACCGGCGCGGGGAGGTGCTGGATCTGCTCGATCATGTTGAGCAGGTATCGACCGTCGCCGTCGGCCATCGCGATGAGCGACCGTCTGGCGTCGTCGTCGTCGAGCGGGAGCGGGGCGCCGATGAGGTCTTCGGCGCGGCCGATGAGAGTCTCCAAGGCCGTCTCGTCGAGGCGTCTCAGCACGAAGACCTGGCACCGCGACAGGAGGGCGCCGTTGAGCTCGAAGCTGGGGTTCTCCGTCGTCGCACCCACGAGGACGATGGTGCCGTCTTCGACGTAGGGCAGGAACGAGTCCTGCTGCGCGCGGTTGAAACGGTGGATCTCGTCGACGAACAGCAGAGTCCCCTGGCCGATCTCCCGTCGCTGCTTCGCCGCCTGGAAGACCTTGCGGAGATCGGCCACCCCGGAGAACGTCGCGGACAGCGGTTCGAAGGCGAGCTCGGTCTGTGCGGCGAGGAGCCGCGCGATCGTCGTCTTCCCACACCCCGGCGGTCCCCACAGCACCATCGACACGAGCCGCTGCGCGTCGACCATCCGCCCGATCGGTGCATCGGCGGAGAGCAGATGCCCCTGACCGACGACGTCGCTCAAAGAGTGCGGGCGCAGCCGATCGGCCAGCGGGCGCGAGGCGTCGTCCGGCTCGAAGAGGGAGGGCTGTCGATCGTCCATCAGGGCTTCCCCTTCGCCGTCCGGTCGTCGGCGAGCGCGTAGGAGCCGTGCACGAGGTCTTCGATCAGGTCGAGATCGTGATGCGTCATCGGACACTCCTGCCGAAGACGGCGGGATCGACCGGACGCTGCGCCCGCGGCAGGTTCTCGACGACGAGCAGATACGAGTCGGTGACCAGGTCGTCGAGGAGGGGCTTCGGCAGGTCGCCGCCGGGGCGCACCGTGATCCAGTGCTTCTTGTTCATGTGGTAGCCGGGCGTGATGTCGTCGTACTGCTCCCGAAGAGCCTTGCTGTCTTCCGGGTCGGCCTTCAGGATCAGGATCGACTCGTCACCGAGGTCGGTGAGCATCAGGAAGACCTTGCCCCGGACCTTGTACACCTCCCAGTCGGGTCCGAACGGGTGCTCCAGCTCCGCGCCCGGCAGCTCCTGCACACGTGCCCTGGCCTGCTCCTGCAGTTCTTCGCCCTCCATGCGCTGTCCCTCCTCCTGGACTACCCTGAGATCAGGTACGTACCGGTGTACGCACTAAGTTGTGTACCAGTGTACGCACTGGGTCGGACAAAGGAGAAGGACATGCGTCGAGGGAGACCGAACGACCCCGGCCGCCGCGACCGGATCCTCGACGCCACGCTCGCCGTGATCAGAGACGACGGCATCGCGGCAGCCTCGTACCGAGGAATCGCCGCGCGCGCCGGAGTGCCGCTGGGGTCGATGACCTATTACTTCCCCACACTCGAGGGCCTCATCGTGAGCGCACTCGACACGACGCGCAGCGACCTCGAGCCTCGTTACGCGGAACCGCTCCGTCAGGCGCGCACACGCGCTGATGTCGTCGATGCGCTGGTCGATGCGACGATCGGAGCGACGAGCCCGTCCCTCGACGACATCCGTCTCTACGAGGAGATCCGTCACTACGGCGCACGGAACCCCAAGATCGCCGACGTCCTCCAAGCGGTCGAAGACGATGCCATCGTGATGCTCGACCGCGTCGTCCCGACCCGCACCGCGCTCGCGATCAACGCCCTGCTCTGGGGCTGGTGGAGTCACCGGCTGGCGCACGTGGACGGCACGCTCGACGAAGCCACGGTGCGCCCGTCCTACGCCGCGCTCCTGGCGCTGGCCGCCCCCGGTCACCCGTTCCACGAGAAGGAGAAGAACGATGCCTGAAACCATGCGCGCCATCCGGCTCACCGGTCCTGTCGACATCGACGGCCTCGTCGTCAGCGAGGTTCCCGTCCCCGACGTGCGCCCGGGATGGGTGCGCGTCGGCGTGCGGGCGTTCGGAGTGAACGAGTCCGAGGTCACGAGCCGTCGAGGCGAATCCGGTCCCGACTTCTCGTTCCCGCGGATCCTGGGCATCGAAGCGGTCGGTGTCGTCGATGCGGTCGGCGACGGCGTCGAACTCACCCCCGGCCAGAAGGTCGCCACCATGATGGGCGGCCTCGGCCGACGCATCGACGGAAGCTATGCGGAGTACACGGTGGTCGACGCGGCGAACGTGATCCCGTTCGACACCGAGCTGGACTGGGGTGTCGTCGGCGCTCTGCCCGAGATGCTGCAGACCGCACACGGCTCGCTCACCACCGGACTGGGGCTGAGAGCAGGCCAGACCGTCCTCATCCACGGCGGCACCTCGACGGTGGGTCTGACCGCCGTCGCGATCGCGCACGAACTCGGCGCCACGGTCATCGCGACCACGCGGAATCCCGACAGCACAGACCTTCTCGCGAAGGTGGGGGCAGACCACGCCCTCATCGACGACGACACACTGCAGAGCGCGCTCCGCGACATCGCGCCCGACGGTCTCGACGGGGCCCTCGAGTTCGTCGGTGCGACGGCCCTCCCCGCCACGTTGTCGTCGATCCGTCCTGGCGGCACGGTCTGCTTCGTCGGCGCGCTGAACGGCGCCTGGACCATCCCCGACTTCGACCCGTTCACGATCCCCACGGGTGTGCACCTCACCAGCTACGCCGGCGCGGCCGACGACCTCCCCGCCGAAGCGCTGGCCCGGTACCTGGGGGCCATCGAGGCAGGCACCCTGCACGTCGTGGTCGCCGGAGTCCATCGAGGTCTCGACGCCGTGGCCGAGGCGCACCGCGCCCTCGAGTCCCGCCGGCAGCCGGGAAAGCACGTCGTCGTGCTGGCCTGACCCGCGGACCTGCGCCACCGGGGAACCGCGGCACCGCGTCTCCGCGTCACCGGGGCACGGTACGGTGTTGCGCGTGACCGACCGTGAGACTCCCTTCGCCCCCGTCGATGCCGCGGCACCGGAGATCGCCGTGATCGGACCAGGCGCGATCGGCACGACGATCGCCGCCGCCCTGCATGAGGCCGGGCGCACGCCTCTCCTGTACGGACGCACGCCGCGCCCGGAGCTCGAGCTCCTCGCCGGCGACGACCGCATCACCGTGCCGGGGCCGGTGCGGACGGACCCGGATCAGGTGTCGCACCCCGCGGATGTCGTGTTCCTCGCGGTCAAGGCCACCCAGATCGACGGCGCAGCCCCCTGGATGGCGGCGCTCTGCGGGCCGGACACCGTGGTGTGCGTCCTCCAGAACGGCGTCGAGCAGACCGCCATGGTCTCCCCCATGTGCGGCGGGAGACGTCGATCCTCCCGTCCGTGGTCTGGTTCCCTGCACAGGCGCACGCCGACGGATCGGTGCGCCTGCGCGGGAGGCGAGACTCACCCTGCCCGCGGGCCGTGACAGCGAGCGGATCATCGAGGTGCTGCGCGGTACACGGTGCGCCGTCGACCTCTCCTCCGACTTCCTCTCGGTCGCCTGGCGCAAGCTCCTCCAGAACGCCGCCGCCGGCCTGATGGCGCTCACCGGGCGACGCTCCGGCATGTTCGCCCGCGATGATGTCGCCGAGCTGACCCGCGCCTATCTGCGCGAGAGCGTGCTCGTCGCCCGCGCCGAGGGAGCGCAGCTCGGCGACGAGGTCCCCGAGGAGATCCTCGCGCGCTTCCGGTCCTTCCCGGCCGACCTGAGCACATCGATCCTCACCGACCGCGAGGCGGGGCGCCCGCTGGAGTGGGACGTGCGCAACGGCGTCATCTCCCGCCTCGGCCGCGCCCACGGCATCCCGACACCGATCGGCGACATCATCACGTCGCTCCTCGCGGCGACGAGCGACGGGCCGGGCTGAGCCGAGAGAGTGTGCTGCCTTGGCGATTCCAGGCGACGAGAAAGTCCCGGAAACTCGAGAGTTTCCGGGACTTTTTGGTCGGGCTGACAGGATTTGAACCTGCGACCCCTTGACCCCCAGGTAGACGGTTCAACCCGAATCCTTGATTTTCCGGACGTCCCTGCTCCTCAAACGGCGTCATTTCACGTCATGGATGGCATGGTTTGCATGCATCAGGTCCCGGCCAGGTCCCGGCTCTTGATAATCGTCGACGATTTGGTCAGAGGTTTATGGAAGCGCTCGAAGCACCTATGCCTTCTCTATAAGGTGCGCCCAACACACATATCGAAGCAACGTTGTGCGGTGCGTGCAACTGGACGTGGCCGCACCGGGCTGAGGGCTCAGAAACTGTAGTCAGCCAGGTAGTCCATCACGCGGCGCATCGCACGGATCGCCTGTATCGCGTCGGGCTGCTCGACTCGCGTGTCGCCCTCGTGAACGGCGACGTGGCGCTTCCCGTAAAGGGCATCACCAGCGGCCTTGACGTCCGCGGGAGCATCGGCGAGTCGGCGCTTCACATCGGCCCCCCGTCCACCACAAGCCGTCTCGACAGCGAGTCGCGCGGAGAGTATGGCCTCGCGGTACCGGCCCATATCGAAGTGCATCTGCGCAGTACGCCCGTGCGCCTTGGGCGCTGACTCCTCCGTCAGCGCCCGGAACGCGTCCCGGTATGCGGTATCAGGAGTTGGGCCAAGCAAGTAGGTGAGTTCGACGCCATCCGTATACAGCACCACGTCGTACGAATCTGTGGCTGTGCCTCCGGAGACAAGGACGTAGTCGTCGAAGCCATCCTTCTGGTAGAGGTTCGCCATGTGTGTTTGGGCACCAGTGAAGTGCGGGCTGCTAAGGAATGTGAGCAAATAGTCCTGGTTCTTGCCGTACATCTCGATTTTCCGGCCGGTGATCTTCTCCCGAAGACGCAGTCCGAGGCCACCTTCCTCGGCGGTGTACTCCTCGATGTAGGCCCACACGGACGTCGGAGGAGATGCGATGTTCGCGGTTACGATGTCGACATGCACCGATAAGCGCTCGAACGCCACAGCGATCTCCCGAGCATTTTGCGTCACGATCGGCGCGGAGATGGCGATGTGCTCCGCACGACTCCGCGACTCCACGAGGCCGCCTCCATGCTCGTAACAGTCTCGCAGCAGGTTTGACAATGGCGCGAATGACCTGAACATCTCGTTTCTCGTCAGAACCCTCACGAGCCGTTGGGTCGACTTCTCGCGAAGGCGGAGGTCGGGCGCGCCAGCGGCATTCTCGAACCGCTCGATGTAGCACTTGACGATGCCGGAGCTCTGGGCGCTACGAGCTGTCACCTTCGCTGACCGCGCAGCTCGTCGCGTCTTCGAGCTTGATGAGCTCATTGCCATTCCCCACTCTCGGTTTTAGCTGGTTTCAAGAGTGGGCTCGGGAGCAAGCCGCAGTAGTGCGTCCGAAATTGATGAAAAATACTCCGGCGCCGCACCACGGTTTTTTCTAGGGCGCACCAGCGTGTATCCGTCAGTGTCCGAAAGAGAGTGGAAGTCCGTGCTCACCCTGCCTCGGGTGAGCAGGGCGATTTTTGGCCGGTCAATCGTCAGCAGCTTTCCACGAACCTTCTCTTCGAGAATGTGCTTACCGGTCGGATCGATTGCGAAGCACTCACCGTCAACCCACCACAGGAAATCTGGGTAAAAGGTGTTGGAGCTTCCAACCTTGACGGGAAGTAGCACCCCGTATCCGTCGCCGCGTGTCGGGTTCCGCATCCACACACCCCGTCCGAGGGAGTCCAGAGCCTTCGCGAACTCAAGTTCCTCGGTGTTGAATTGGTTCTGGGCGTATCGCGAGTGGATTGCGTTCTCGAACGAGTGGTACTTGTCGACGCTGGGCGTGTGTGCCGCAGGCGTCCAGGTTTCTTCGCCATGGATCTGGTTGATTACGAGCTCCACTGCGTTCTCGAACGCCTCTGCGATCGCGTCCGCACGGTCAGATAGCAGAGACTGCGCTGCGGACCCGGAACAGGCCCACTGATCGAATGCGAGACCAGTGAAGAGCTCGGGCTCGAGCAGGTGAGCGCAGTGGCGAGCGCGAAGCTGAACTCGGCGCCGGAGGTACTCGCCGTTCTTGCGACGCATGCTCGCAGCGATCTGTTCATAGCGTGTGGAATCGTCCTCACCGCGCAAGGAGATCTTCTGAATGCTCTTTCGCCCTCTCGCGAGGAGATCTTCATCTGCGAACGGCTGGCGCGACATTGCTTGGATCTTCTTCTTTTCGTCCTCGAGCTCCGCTTCGCCCAGCACATACTGCGGCAACGAAAGGGCGACCGGCAGGTCCGTCTTCAGAGGCACATCAGGCAACGGTTGCTTGCGTGTCTTAATGCGGATGGACGGGTTTGCGCCTGGATTCGTCTCATCGATGGCATAGAGCGCAAGCTCGGCCTTCAACCCGTCAACAATGCCTTCGAAGGTACGGTTCGGCACGCGGACAAATAGTGTCGAGGTGTTGAGTCGGTCGTCCTCGTAATGACGCGCCCCAGGCTGGCGCAGTGCACGACCGATGACCTGCGCGATACGGATATAGGAGTTGGACTCGTCGTCGAAGTACTCGATGTACGCTTCCGGATCGTCCCAGCCTTCCTGCAGCGCGCGATTACAGATGATGTGCGTGTGGTGAGGCTGGAGCTCTGCCAAGGATGAGACGCGGACAGCATCGTCTGGGACGACCTTCGTCTGCGTATAGATTGCGATCTCTTCGGCCGGAACGCCTCTGGCGCGCAGGTGTTCCCAGATAGCAACCGGGCGGGAGATGATCTCGTCTTTGGTCGGGTTAGAGCGCTCGACTATGTATAGCGCCTTCGGCGTGATGCTTGCGCCTTCAGCTGTGGCGGCCTGAGTAAGTTCCTTGTGCAGCGCCACCGTGGAGTCGAGCAGCTGATCGGGGTCCGAATCGAAGTTCTCGACCATGATCGTGTGCTTGAGTAGCTCGTTCTCAACCACATCGCGTGTACTCACGTGGTAGCGCGCGCGGTCGGCGATTTCCCGAGCACGGTCGTCCCCGTCAACGACCTCGGCGAATCGATCGAACTGTCCGCCACTCGGAGGTGTTGCGGACGCAAGCAGAAAGCCCACAGGTCGCAGTCCGATCAGCTGCTCGAGCTGAGTCGAGGTTTGATTGTGGCTCTCATCGTAGACAATCCAGAGCGGCCGCTGCGGTTCGGTGCGCAGCTGATCCCATGGCGATCGATCACCGCCCCAGTCGGTGTGGGGGCGGTGCATGTTGAGTCGTGCAGTCTCGCTACCTTCGGAGGCTGCGTACTCGACCTCATTCCAAGAGCCCACCGTCGTAACCCAAATCGTCAGGCCCGTCGTCGCCTCGAGGAGTTCTTCCCATTCCGATTTGCTGGGTCGCTCGCGAACAATCCTAGTTCCGGCCGGAAGCAGATGAGCATATTTGCCGTTGAGGTTGCGGTAGGTCTGATCTGCGACGGCACTCGACTTTGAAGTCCAGAGCACGATGCTTGGGCCGAGATCAGCAACAATTTTGGCGAGGATCGGCGTCTTTCCCGCGCCGGTGACTGCTTTCAGATGCCCAATAAAGGGAATCGGGGTCTTACCAAAGTAGAGTGGTCCATCTTCGGCGTAGTACTGAACCCAGTCCGCCGCAGCCTCGACAATCTGATTCGCAGCGTTCTCCTGAAACTCAAACAGGCGCATCGTGTTACTCACGCGTTGCTCGCCTCCAGCTCGGCTTCGATGTCTTCAGGAATCGCGTCCTCGATCTGCAATGCGGCCAGAATCTCATCCGGAATCTGGCAAAAAACGAAGGACTTCGTCTCGCTGATGTTGCATGTCGTGCCGTAGATGCGGATCGGAGTCTTGAGCCCAAGCGCCTTCGTCTCCGAGAGCGCCTCGTTGATGACGTCAGCGTTGACCTGGCTGTTAGTGGCGCCGCGCCAAACAAGGGCGAGAGCCTCGCCCCGCTGATTCGCCCCGATGACCCATTTCCTACCGTCGATCTGGCGGATGCCGGAACGCGTACCAGATCTGTCGGTCTGACAGATCACGGCCGTTATCTTGTCTTTTTCAAGTGTCAGGATGGCTTCGCGATCGAGCTGAGCACCAGTTGTCAGGAATGTGAATCCTGCATCGAAGCCGTCCGTTTCGATGGCGGACCGAAGACGACGCGCTACAAGGGTTCTCGCGTACGGGTCTTCCTCGCTACCTTCCTCAATCATGACGAACCGGCGGCGACCGCCGTCTTTGTCGTTGAGACTCATGACGGCATCGCCGGTCGTACCGCTGCCAGCGAAGGCATCCAGGACCAGAGCATCCTTTGAACCGGCAGCACCTACGAGAAGCTCAATCAGTTCGACCGGTTTCGCGTATCGAAATCCATCGAAGTCCTCACCGAAGAGCTGCTTGAGTCGGTAGCTTCCTGCACGCGCATCAAGGTCGATGACGCTTCGGAGCGTGCCTCGGAAGTCTTTCAGGTAGTCCTTCATCTGGACGATTTGCTCAAGCCGGCGCGGGAAGACGATACGCCCCTCGTCTATGTAACGCTGCATGGTCTGCGCCGGGAAGCGGTAGCCATTTGCCGGCACACGATAGGTACCTCGTGCCTTCACACTGTCGACGACCCCCTTCTTGGTGACCCCGTACTGGTAGCCACCCTTTTTCGGGTTATGCACGCGATACGCAACCTGGTACGGGCCGGCTTCGTCGAGGTGCGTGTAGCGGGCGAGTCGCCCAAGAGAATCTCGCCCGTTGGCTCGAACGAGAGAACCCCACGCCTTCGCGCGTTTGGCAGTGTCAGGCTCGCTCTGGAGGAGCTCTTCGAACTGCTCAAGCAGCGTCTCTTTCATCTCGTCGGCCGGTGTGGTCCAGGCTTTGGCGACCTGAGTTACGTTCTTGGCATAGCAGATGACGTACTCATGCTCGATCTGGATTCGCGAAGGATTGTTGTCGGCCGAGCCGCGCCAGGTGATCACGCCGATACGGTTCTTCTCATCGAAGATTTCATCCATGAGCATGAGTAAGCGGCCGAGCTCGATGTCGTTGATCGACACGAAGATCACGCCGTTTTCCGCCATGAGTGACTTCATTGCGACCAGGCGGGGAGCCATGTAGTTCAGCCACTTGGTGTGTCGCCCGCCATCAACGTTCGAGACATACTCCGAATCGCTTCCGTCTGCGTCTGGGTCTTGGAATCGAGCGTCGCTGTACCGGAAGTCATTGCCGCCGCGGTTGTATGGCGGATCGATGTAGATCACGTCCACGGACTCCGCGTACTGCGTTCGCAGGGAGACCATCACTTGCAGGTTGTCCCCCTCGATCACGAGGTTGCTGCCGCGGTCCGACTGGAACGAGAGTTCATCGTCACGCTCAAGGACGCGAGGCACCGGGATGAGCGACTTGTACGATCGACGCCCCTGCCAATGCAGGTGTAGTCCGGCTTCTTCGCGCACGGACTCGGTCTCCGGCAGGGCGTGGTCAGTCATGCCTCGATTCTCTCAGTCACCACCGACTTTCACGAAGACGCGTGTCGGACAGGCGAGTCGAGCTCAGGTCTCCTGCTCCTCTGGAGGATGAGCCTGCAGCCTGGGGTTTTTCAGGAGCTGACAGCCGAGGCCAGCTTGCGGGTCACGGCGAAGCCCTATTGAAGTGCGTGAAACGGCGGCATCGCCCGAAGCACAGACTGAGAGTGTCCGCTCGATATCGACCGGGGGCGATCGAGGGGCACTTGAGCTCCTCGAGATCAATGACGGTGAGTTCCCCGCGGCATTCCCGGATCAAACGGGCTGGTGCGGGATGACAGCTCAGGATTCATCTGCGTACCCAAGGAGCTCCTCATGTGGCGGCGAATCCTCGCGCCAGTAGGCGTTCGCGCCGTCCGGCTTCGTTCGGTGGCGCGCTGTTGTCAGGACGAGCTCATCCTTCGCCCGCGAGATAGCCACGAAGAACTCGGCCTTTACGTCGGCGTCCTTTTTGCCCCAGAAGAACTGGGGCTCAACGCCGAAAACGATGACCTTCTCGAACTCCATGCCCTTGCATTTGTGCACCGTCAGGATCCGGACGGCATCTTCTTCCGACAGCCGGTCGAGCGCGGCGACCGGCTCACCGTCGACCGCCAGCTCGCGCTTGAACGCACCGGCGGCTTCCTTGATCACGTCATTGAGCCGCGAGCCCTGCTGATACGAAGGCGACAGCGCATTGAGCGCCGGACGCGTTACGAACTTGAGGAACGAGTTGATGAGCGGCTTCCACGAGGCGTAGTCCGACGCGCCAAACCCGGTAGCGCGCACGGTCTGCCGTGCTCCACGCAGGATCGTTCGGAGCTTGCTGTCCAGGACGCCGTCAGCTTCTTCGATTCCGCCGCGCGTCACCACGCGCACCAATTCCGAGTACGCCTCGGGACGGCCGTCATCCGTAACGACCCGAAGGAAGTTGAAGATGAGGGCGGCAGCGGGCTCGGCGGTCAGATCCTGGGACTGCTGCTCGTTGCGGTACGGGATGCCAGCAGCGGTGAGACGCTCCCCCAAGACGCTCGTGATGAGGTGCGGCTGTTGCCGAGCCAGCACCGTGATCTCCCGGGTCGGCACTCCTTCGTCGAGCCACTCGCCGATCATCTCAGTGACCGCAGCTGCTTCTTCCTCGTCGGTGTCGAAGCGGAGCACTTTCAGGATGCCTTCTTCGCCTTCGAGGTCTTCGTCCGGGCTCGCGGCGGACGGGTCCATCTCCAAGATCATGCGGTTCTGCATCCGGCGCAGCCGAGGCTTGGATCGGAAGTTCTGATAGAGCTGCAGATCAGTCGCATCGAAGTCTTCGGCGAAGGTCGCCATGACACCTTCGAGTGCATCCGCGAAGCCCATGATGCGCTGCTTGGTGTCACCGACACCGATGAGGTGCACGCCGGTGCCTGCGAAGGCCTCTTTCAAGAAGGCGTACTGCGCCGTCGTTGCATCCTGAAACTCATCCATGAAGACGTGGCTGTACGTCTGCCGCAACGCGCCGCGTGCGTAGTCGTTCTTCTCGAGGATCTCTAGCGCGAGGGGCACGAGGTCATCGAAGGTGATCTGTTGGTTCTGGATGCGTGTGCGGGCATCGATCCGGTAGTCCGGGTTCAGCGCGTTCTGGCCTGTGAGGGCCGGACGGTAGTTGTCGATGAGGCGTTTGGCAAATGCGTGGAAGGTGAAGCTGTCGAAGCGGGCGGCGTACTGAGACCCGGAGCGTAGGCGAACGCGGGACTGCAGGTTGCGGGCGGCGTCGACCTTGAATGAGATTGCCAGGATGCGCTTCGGGTACGGGCTCGCTCCCGTGCGAAAGAGGAAGTCGGCGCGCTGGGCGAGAAGCTCTGTCTTGCCTGCGCCAGGGCCAGCGGTCACGACGACGTTCGCGTTGGTGTCGCGAACTGCTTTCAGAGCGTTCGGCTCGAGCTCCAGCCCGCCGACCGGTGTCCAGTCCTCTGGCTGAATCACTCGGGAAGCGCCTCGAGTTTGGCCTGCACGTCCGCGACCAAGCGTTGCAAGACTTCGGGTAGTTCCGCCAGGAGTGCCTCGTTAGTCAGCGCCGCCATCGCCTTGAGGTGCGACGCGGGCTTGCTCTTGAGATCGAACAAGCGGTGGTAGTCATCGAAGAGCTCGAAGGCATCCTCGGGCAGGTGGTCCTCGTTCGCGTGAGACTTGCCGAGCACAGCGGCGACTGTCTTCTCGTCGGGCGTTCCAACCGACTCCGCCCCGTATGCGTCGGGGAAGGCCTCGAGCATCATCAGGTCGAGGTCTACCGGGTGCGAGAAGTAGGCGCCCTTCTGCTCCAGCGCATAGATCGGGCCGTGACCGTCCGTGAAGCTCACGTCGTTGTAGACGGGGAAATCGACGACGTCGTCCCACTTCGAAAGCCCGTCAATCTGGGCGTCCGTGAAGTTACCGGGGTTGAGTTTGTTGTACTGCTTAAGCGCGTTGCTCACGCGGCCCCAGCCTCCTTGGTACCGGCCGGAATCCAGATCAAGCAGGGTGACGTGCGGGATCTCCAGTTCGTTCAATAGGCGCCAGAAGTGATTGACGTGGCGCCCACCCAGCGGGACAACGGAGACTGACGCGTCATCTTCCGCAACGCCAGCCGCAGCGAGTACGCGCGGTAGCACGATTTGCTCGCTATCGCCCTCACCGAGAACGACCAAGCGCGAGAAGTAGAGCTCCGGGAACGCCAATACCGCCTCGCGAACGTACTTCGCCGTTTCGTCGTTCTTGGCCGGTAGGACGATCCGACGCACCTGAGACTGACGATCACCGTCAAGACGGAGGAAACAGATGGCCTCGGGATTGACGCGGCGCAGCAGGGCAGGTGAGTGGGTTGCAATCAGGGCCTGCGAGTCTCCATGCTCCGCAGCCTTGCGGAGCTGCCGGACGATGCGACCGAGGTATTGCGGAGCAAGGCTGTTCTCTGGTTCCTCCAGCGCGATGATGGTGTGCACCGGCGGTCGGAGTCGGTGCTGATCGAAGGCAGTCTCCGTGCCGTTCAGCACCTCCCGCGCGAGCGACTGCCAGGCGAGCACGAGCGAAATGTAGAGCAAGGACTTCTGGCCATCGCTGAGCCGATCGAACGGCAGCGACGAACCGGCCGGAGACGGCGCGAACGAGACCGTCAGCTGACGCAGCACACTCTCCAGGTCGCCACTGCCGAACGCGATTGAAGGGTCGGTGAAGAAGGCGCCGGAGTGAAGCCCAGACCATTCCCCCGCAAGCTGCACGCCGATGCTTTTGACCGCTGCGTTCCCTGCAAGCGAGTCGGTGAGATCCTTCGACAGCGTGTCGAGCGTGGTGCGCTCCGCTGCCCAGTCGGCAGCGCGCAGCGCCCGTCCGACGAGCGAAGCGGTGGTGTAGGCGATGTGCTCAGCGGGATCGCGGCGCGCAGGCAGGTAGTGCACTTCGATGTTGGCGCGATCAAATCGGGACATATCAGCGCGCTGCGAAGGCGCCCCATCGATGTCAGCTTCGAGGATGTACTGGAGCTTCTCCTCGATGACATTGTCCGGAGCGATCGTGGCGGTAAGTCGGACGCGGATCCGAGGTACTCCGTCTTCAGTTGCGATGCGCATGTGCGCGAAGTTCGGCGGGACAGTCGGATGGTCGCCGTCCTCGCCCGATTCCGGGACCTCGATGTCGACTTCGATCCAGAGCTCGGGCCCATCTGCGTGCACCTCAGCAGCGGTGCGACCGGCGGCGATGTGGAAGTCGGAGTGTCGGATCTTGCGCTGCGTAGGTAGCGGGCTAAACAGTCGCGACAGCGCCTCGAGCACCGCCGTCTTGCCGGCGCCGTTCGGGCCAAGCACGTAGGTGACATCTCGCAGTACGATCGTGGTCGGCGTCGGACCGAACGACTGGAAGCCGGAAATCCGGAGGTGAGTGAGCTGCATCAGACGTCCTCGTCTCTCTGCACGCGCGTGGAGGGTCCTAGAACCAAGCGGGCAGCGGGTTAGTGCGGAAGCGCTTCATCCGGATGATCACGTCGAGCGCATAAATGGCGTTTCGCTCATTCTCCTTTGTGCCCTCCATGGTGAGGCAACGAACACGCCGTTCTCGCTCCGAGATGAGTCGAAAGCGCACGACCCACCGGAGCAGCTATCTCAGCTCGCCTTCCCGAACGCCTGCTCCAGGAACTCGGCGGTAGCTGGGTTCACGGTTTCGTTGCGGCGGATGTAGTGCTCCCTGGTGATCGCGGGGTCGCTGTGGCCGAGGAGCTCGGAGGCGAGCTGGAGTCCACCGATGTCGTTGATCGCGGTGGCAGCGGTGCGACGGAACCGGTGCGGGGTGACGTCCTCGATACCGGCTTGCTCCATGACGTCACGGAGCTGGCGGCGCACGTTGTTCGTCGTATGTGGTGTCCCGACACGAGTGGCGAATAGCAAAGTCTCCGGGCCGACGAAACGCAGGCTGCGGACCCGAGCACGGACTGCGCGCAGCGCGAACCCCGGGAGCGCGACACGACGGACCGATCGTGCGGTCTTCGGGTGATCCTGTCGATGTGTAGGTTCGCCCTTGCGGCTGACGATCGTCCCCGCAATACGGACCATCGGTACGGGTGCGTCGAGGTCGAGGTCGGTGAGGCGAATCGCGAGGACTTCGCCAATGCGGGCGGATGTGCCAAGCATGGCCTCGACGATCTGGCCGAGCTGCCCGTCGGGGCGGGGTCCGGCGAGGATGGGCCGCTTCTCCCAGTCGCGGATCGCGGTACGGATCGACGTGATCTCGTCCCAGGTGAACACGTCGGGGCTGCGGGTGGGCCTGCGCAGGCGTGAGACGTGGTCCATCGGGTTGCGTGGCAGAATTTCGTGCCGGACGGCGAGTCCGAGGGCGAGGCGAAGAACGACGCGGGCTTGGCGGGCACGGTTGTAACTCTGCTTCGCGAGTTGCTTGAGGAAGTAGTCGCAACGGGCCACGCCAATTTCACGGAGTGTGACGTTCTGAAAGTACGGAAGGACGAGGGTGCGCATGTTCCGCTCGTACAGCAACCGGGTCGTTCGGGAGAGCCGGTCTTCGAGGTCCATGTCATCGAGCCAGTAGGAAACGAGCGAGGGAAAGGAACTGTCGGCACTCATCCCGGAAAACCCCGGATGGAAAAGATCTCGTTCAGCGAGCTTCTTCTTCAACGCCCGGACAGCAGCGGGGCGCGTGTCCGCGGTGGTCTGAACATGGCGGCTCTTGCGGTCCCAGTCCCGGTAGCGGGTCCGCGCGACGTAACGGCTTCCGTTCGTCTGGGCGGTGGTGATCGCGCCGAAAGTACCTATTGGAGTGCGCGGTCTAACCACCAGCCACCGCCGTCACTGTCGTCGTTCCCGAATGGTGCGGGGGATCGAGCTCGCTGGGAAGTTGTATTGCGTGCATCCGTCAAGTCTGGGCTGCTCCCCCGGGCCGTTGCGAAACTGGGATGCTGGCAGACGGACACGCGCATCGTTCTTGTAACCGCGATCGCGAGGAGTACGAGGCTCCACGGTCCGAAGCGGAGGAAGTTGACTACGTTCCACGGGGCGAGGCAGAGCCAATTGCTCTAGTCCGGCTCGAGGAGTCCTCGCGCTAAAGTCGTCCGTCGACGGCGCTAATCCCTCGATCGCCAGTGCACGGCGGACGGACGAGCTCATCGCGATGGAGGAGGGAAGGACGGCGGGAGCTACTGTCGAGAGCGAATCGAGACGGCCGCCCGCCCGCGTGACGAGCGGCCACAATGTCAGACCTATATGAGAACATCTCGCCATGACTGAACTTGCGTACATGGTCCGTGAAGACTGGGGCCAGCACGGAACCGCCATGGTGTCGCAGAGCGCCGTGATTCGTGAGTGGCTTGGTGAAGCGCCCTATCTCTTCGCTGTGACAGATGTGAAGAAGTTCAGCTATGACGACCGGAGCGCCGATGTTGAAGCGGCCGAGTTTATTGCCCCCGCAGCAGGTGATCGCAAGGTCTTCAGCATCAGCGAGCTTTCCCGGCTCGATCGCGAGGACAAGGTCATAGACCATACCGCCGTTGTGTTGCATCCGTTCGAGCAGCGTGAGCTTGAGACCGTGCGCCGCGCTGTGGAAGCGGACTTGGTGGGAAGGTTGTTCGTCTTAATCTGGTCTCGACACGACATGGTGCGGATCTGGCTCGACGGGCTCGGGGCGACGAACCTGCACGCGGGCGAGAGCGTCGCGCCTGCCGATTCCCTAATGCTGGCTGCCGCCGAGATGATGCGGAACGAGGATTACAACGGGCTCAGTTCCAGTCGCGGTAAGGATGCTGTCGTGCAGCTCATTCGTGCGTTCGCAGCCGAAGGGTATCCGGTGGAGCCCGCCCCCTGGCTGCGCGCCTATTTCGCGGTTGGTGGTAGCTTCCGCCACGCCGAGTCGATCGAAAAGCTTGTCAAGGAGATGAAGGCCGGCACGCGGCATCGGGTGAAGCCGCGCTACCGTGACAACATCGTCGAGATCATCCGCGAGCAGGTCACCGCGAAGCGATAGCTTCGCCATGAGTAGACCATCACCGCCAAATCTGACCGTATGGGCGGTCGACGTTGAGGAAGCAGGAGCGATTCACCAATGGCGCTAACTCTCGGACCGCTGCTGCTCGACGCGGGAATCGACCCAGCTCGGGCTCTCGTGATTCGCCATGCCTTTGCGCAGGAGTCTGAGGAGAGCGGCCTGACGGGACTTCACGCGGACTCGACGCATGCGGAGATTCTCGAATACACGCGCAACCAATCCGCGGACACGAAGCGATTCCCGGCCGTACCGCCGGGCATGTGGGTGGTCTTCATCAAGGAAGGCGGCGACCAGGCGCGACTTTGGTCGGTCGTCGAGAACCGCAGTGAAATCGCGAACAATGGGATCATCCGAACGTTCGACGTGGTTGAGTCCGAGTTAATGGCGGACCTGCGAAACCGGCTAGTGATCGGGTGGCGATCCCCCCGCACCTGGCGAATTAACGCGACCACCGCAGCGAGCTATCCCGTCGTAGGAATTGCAGATGCCGAGCCGATCCCCTTCCCAGGTTTCGACCGGCTCGTCCTGAGTCATGCGCGGCTGCAAGCGGTGATGCGTGAGCACCGCTACGCGTCGTGGCGTACGGCGTTGGCTTCGGTCGTCGGCATATACCTCATCACCGACACTGACGACGGGCGTCACTATGTCGGCAAGGCGGATGGTGCAGAGAGCATTCGTCAGCGCTGGAACGCGTACGCGACGAACGGTCACGGAGGGAACGTCGAACTACGCAGGCTGGACCCGTCCAGCTTCCGGTTCTCGCTGCTGCGCGTGTTCGACCCGTCGACGCCCACTCGGGACATCGATGCGGCTGAAAGTCACTTCAAGGACGCTCTCGACAGTCGCCGACACGGCTTGAACCGAAACTAGGCATCACGTCCAACCGAACCGGCCCAGCTAGCTATCGCCGCCGCGGGGCTCCTCGTCAGCGGCCAAATTATCCGGGATCAACTCCGAATATTCCTCACGGATGAATGCCAGGCCCTCGGCGAGCGAGGGGTCGAACTCGAGAGAGCTGGTCACGAAGTCCAAGCGTCTCTTGTTCTCATCGATGATGTCTCGCCAGCGGCGCACGTACGCTCGCACGGTCGGACGGCCGGGCTTTTTGTCGGGTTCGAAGACCAGTCCAAGTTCGCGGTCGGATCCGATGATCGAGTTGTCCATGACACTGTCGTAGTCGGTGACCACGAGGATGACTTCCCAAACCGAGCGGTCGCTCGCGAACGCGGCGTTGTCGGCGACGACGTTGATGTAGTCCTCGATCTGGTTCCGCTCGGTGCGTCCAGCAGTGATGCCCGGCGCCTTCAGTTCGATCACGAGATGACGGATTCGGTCGTGTTCCTTTGCCTTGACGGCGAGGTGGAGATCTATTCGTCCACTCTTGCCGTCCCATCGTTTGACGGGCTCGGCTTTGCCTGTCGGCAAGCCTTCGAGCTTGAGGTGCGTCCGCAGCATCTGTGTGAGCCCTCGCTCACTGTTCATGAAGTGGTATTCCTCGCCGAAGATCCAGAGCTCGTGCTCGAGAATCTTGTGGAGGTGGTCGCGTTCGCCAACCTTCTTCGAGTCGTCTGGGTCGAAGAGCAGGTGCTCGAGCCCGGCGAGAAATTTCGTGCGACTTGTCACGAGGTTGGCGGCTCGGATCACACCTGCGAGCGTTGTCTCGCTGAGCAGCTTGGTGAGTGCCTGTCGATCTTGCTCGGTGAGGGCGACGAACTCGCTGACCAGCAGGGCCAAGTTCTCCGGATCAGTCTTCAACGCATCGCGAAGAAGGTTCAGGGTCAGCTGTGCTCCGTCTTTCCGCTTCGGGATCTGCGGCACGAGGGCACTAGACACGATGTCGAAGACAGCTCGCTCGGCCTTGTCGGCTTCAGTCGTAGGCTCCGCCTCGTACGGGTAGATACCCTTCGACTTCCACTCGTCGATTTGATCCCGACGGCGCGAACGACGCCGAGACGCGAAGTGCTCGCGGACCGCAGTCTTGGTGGCACGCCAAACGGCGCCGGCCGGGTCTGGAGCCATCTCGCCGAGTCCGAGCTCCGACAGCGAGTCGACGTCGAAGCCGTTCCAAGTGACGTAGGCCGAGTAGGCCGTCTGGCTCTCGAGTTCGGCTCCCGACATTTCGACGACGAATCGCTCCGCGTCCTCACCGAAGTAGATCGCGCGATGCTTGCCCGTGCGCCATTCGATGATGCGGATTGAGAGCGCAGCGTCCTGGATGACGTCGAGGCCCACTTCGACAGTGGTGTCATCCAAGATCTCGTCGCTCGGGTTGAGCTTCGAGCCGTCGAAGATCACCGTCAGCGAGTCGTCGTTGAGAAGCACTGGGGCGAAGTGAGACGTGAGCGTCGCGAGGGTCGTGTCGCTGAGGAGGGAGTTGAGGCTGCGGTCCTGTTCGTTCAGAGCTGTCACGACCGTGCCGGTCGTCGCCTCGGTCGAAGGTGAAGCTTCCCAACTGAAGGGCTCTGCCCGCTCCTTGGCACCCTCGATGACGACACGTTCTCTCTCGCCGGTCGTGTTGACGCTCTCGCTCGCCCACGTCACCCGTGAGCCGAGCGCGAAGGCGCGCAGGCGACCCTCGCCCAGCTTCCCGTGCAGGCCGCGCTTGTCGTTCTTGGAGCGGCTGGCGAGCGCCTTCCATGACCCGCCAATACGCCCGAACGTGGCTTGCACCTCGTCCGACGTGATTCCGTGACCGTCGTCCTCGACGGTCACACGCTCGATGGCGTCCATATCGGTTCGCGCCAACTGCACTCGAATAGTGTCGGCCTCGGCGTCGATGGCGTTCCACACAAGCTCGACGACCGCGCGAACGGGATCGCGCTCGCGCGCGAGGCGCGTGACTAGATCGCCGCCTGCTGACAGTGGAAGGTCCCTCACCAGACTCACTGTAGGGCCAACGCTCATGCTGAGCCCGTCGACTCAGTCAGTGAAGGGCGGCTCATCGCCCCACATACCGGAGGCGCCGCGATTTCCTGCACCACTGCCTCCGCGGTTCGCCGATACCGACGGGCTCGCGATCCTCGAGGAGTGCGTGGAGCGATAGACAATGCGCTCCCCCACGATCGTGCCCGCGTAGCGTCCCGAAGGGTCGAATACGTAGTCGCCCTTGATTTTGCCCACGTATGTTCCCGAGCGCGCAAACAACTTGTCACCGCTACGTCGAAGCGGACGGCCATTCTTCGTGTATAGGTCTGCCACGGGATCATTGTGCCCGGGACCTCCGACATTGGCCGACGAAGTGGGGAGTCTCGGTGCCACTAACCGAGGAGCAGAAGGAAGCCCGGGCCGCAAAGCGTCGGATGACGGCTGCGCTGAAGGAGGAAGCGCGAGCGAACGCCTCATCCCCCGTCAGCTCGCTACGAACGGCGCTCTCCATGAGGGCGCGCGGCACCCGGCCGGTAACCTCCTCGCCAGCCAACGCGAGAGCTGCATCGAAGAACGCCAAGCGCTCGGGCGGAGTCGCGCGTGCCTGCGGTACGGCGTCGAGCGAACCAGCTTGCTCCGAAACGGTCGGTAGTGATTTTCGGAACGTGAGAGGTTTCGGCACGGCGTGTCGACGTCGCCGCGCTGTGGACTTGATCGGTAAGTGGCGGTGTTCTGTGATCGCTCATTGGCGTGGTCGGGCGCGAAACCGTCTCGCATCCCATGGCTTTCGAGACGGATAGGTTACGAGACATGTGACCGACACTGTGAATCGCAGCGCTAGATGGCCGCGTTTTCACAGCACTATTTGGCACGCCGACACCTTGGCGGATCGCACCCAGATTGGGTTTACCCGATTCGGATAAACCCGGCTAGACCTCATAAGGCTGATTGGAATCGTGCCCGTAGGCCGATCCTTCAACGGGCACTTGGTTCTGCCCAGCTCCGTTGATGCCCGTATGACCACCGTCTTACGGGCGGTCGGATCGACAAAAAGCATCGTGAAATACGGGACAACGGTCCTACGCCTTTGCTGCTCAGAAATATGGTCGGCCGTCATGCCGCCCTTTTCGTTCTCCGGTCAGATTCAGGTTTCGATCCGGGATGTCTGAAGGGACATAGTGTCGTCATCCGATAGCGGAGTGCAGCTATGCCGGTCCGAGCGGGAATATGCACGTTACGGATGCGCCGGTGCTCGGTTGTTCGATAGTGACTGTACCGCGGTGGCGCTGGACGATTTCCGCGACTATTGCCAATCCGAGTCCGTAGTGGCGTGTGGTGCTGTCGACGTTCCGGCTGCTGACGAAGCGGTCAAAGGCTGTCGACGCGACCTCTGATGAGAATCCCGGCCCGTCGTCCGTCACGCGTACGATTGCATTCCCGTTCGACGCCGAGACGGTGACCGTCACCGCGGTGCGGGCGTGGTCAAGCGCGTTGGTCGACAGGGCGATCACCAGGCGCAGCAGAGCGGCGCGCGACCCGGGGATGATGATGGGTTCCGGGTCGCCCGCGCGGGCGAGGGAGATGCCACGCCGTCCTGCGTCGTCGCGGAGAAGCCCGACCGCATTCTCGGCGACAGTCACGAGGTCAACCGGGGTCGGTTCGACCACGGTTCGCGGGTCGGCGGCGATCAGGAGGTCTTCGAGAATCTCGGTGAGCGTCCGGGTATCGGTGACGATCTCGTCGACGGAGGCGGTGACGTCTGCGGGGAGCTCATCGCCGCCTCGGCGTTTCAATAATTGCGCCCGCGTGCTCAACAGGGTCAGTGGTGTGCGGAGTTCGTGGCTGGCGTCGGCGACGAAGCGGCGCTGCAGGGCGAGCGCCTCGGCCAGGGGCTGATGGCGCGGCGGGCCATCAGGTAGGCGGTGGCGAAGGCGAGCATGGCCGCGACGAGCCCGCCAGCGATCAGCGCGGTCGCGAGCCGGCCCAGCTCTTCGGAGCTCTCGTGCAGGTCGAGCGCGACCTGGACGAACCGGTCGTGGCTGCGGTCCCCGGTGGCCGAGGTGGTGAGGAGGAGGTAGTCGCGCCCGTCGACAGAGCGCTGCTCCTGCACGTCTTCGCCGCCGGCCGCTACCGACTGGATGGCCGCGGTGTCGAGCAATCCCTCCGGTAGGTCATCGGAGGAGATGAGTTGGCCCCCGGTGCGCGTGTCGACCAGGGAGAGGTAGGTGCCGCTCGGCGCATCCTGGGGCGAGTCGAGCCGAGTGGCCGCGACAAGTGCCCGCTGGTTCGATTCGGTCACGCTCGTGCTGACGATCAGGTAGACGAGCGTGCCGACGATCGCCAGGATGATTAACAGGAGGGCGGTGAATTGTGCGGTGAGCCGCAGCGACGCGCCTCTCAGGTCGTCGCCCATGCGCAGCGCTCTCACGGCAGCGGCCCGAGCCGGTACCCGATACCGCGAACCGTCTTGACGCTGTCGCGGCCGAGCTTCTTTCGCAGGTAGTGCACGTAGGTATCGACCACGCCGGGGTCGTCGGCGTCGGGGAACACGCTCGCGAGCAGGCTGTTCCGTTCGAACACCTGGTTCGGCCGGCGGGCGAGCCGTTCGAGAAGCTGCGACTCGCGCTCTGAGAGGGTCACGTTCTCGCCCTCTCGCGTCGTCACGGTACGACTCGCCGTATCGAGCGACCCGCTCACTAGTGCCAGAACCGGCACTGTGCTGCTGTGTCGGCGGAGTAGGGCGCGGATGCGGGCGAGCAGCTCGTCGATGTCGAAGGGTTTGGCGAGGTAGTCCTCCGCGCCCCGGTCGAGGCCCCTCTACGCGGTCGGCCGGGTTGCCGAGCGCCGAGAGCACGAGGGCTGGGGTCAGGATGCCGCGGCTCCGGAGACGGGTCAGCACGTCCAGCCCCTCCATCACCGGCAGCCCCCGGTCGAGCACGAGGGCATCGAACTCGTGCGTCAGGCCTTCGTGCAGGGCGCGCTGGCCGTCTCGGGCGAGCACGGTGTCGTAGCCCTCGGCTGCGAGCAGCTGCTCGAGCATCTGTGCCAGGCGCGCGTCGTCTTCGACGAGCAGAATACGTGCGCGCTCCGGCATGCTCGAAGTATAGGGAGAAGAGGGCGCGATGGTCATGCCGGCGTGAGCCCCTGGGCGCTATGCAGCCCTGGTGTCGCAGTGAGGTGCCCCGCGTAGTCGACGGTGATCGCCTCGATGTCGAAGCGGTTGAGCAGGTCCGGGCAGCGCTCGGGCCCGCCCGCGACGAGGGCGGTGGCGAGCACATCCGCGGTGACGATGTCGCCGGCGAGCACGGTCACCTGTCGGTAGCGCTGCAGCGCGCGGGGGTCGCCGGTGCGCCAGATGTGCTCGCCCCGCTCGGCGGTGCCCGAGGTGGCCAGGGCGATGCGCCTGCCGACGAGCTCGACGGCGCAGAGCAGCGCGCCCCGGTCATCGGGGTCGACGACGCCGGCGCGCCAGGGCAGGCCTTCGAGAGTGCCCCGGGTGAGGATGTCGCCGCCGGTCACGAGCATCCAGTCGGCTTCGCCGGACGAGTCGAGAACCCGTGCCGCCGCTTCCATAGCCTTCGCCTTGACGGTGCCAGAGAGGTCGATCACGCCGTCGGGGCGGTGGGGTGTGAATGCGCCGTCGGTGCTGCGCGACCAGTCAAGGGCCTCAGCGTACGCCTCGCGCAGCTCAGCACCGGTCCGGGTCAACGGCAGCTCCCCGCGGGCCACTCGGCTGATCTCGGAGTCGGGCCGATAGAGACTGAACCGCTCGTCGAAGGCGCGGAACGCCCCCTCGACCCCGTCGAGAACGGATACTGGGGCGGTCGCGCCGGCGAAGCGCAGACTCACCGTCGTGCCCATTGTGTCGAACACGTGCATGCCCACGGTTAGAGTCCGGCCTGGTCGAGGGCCGACTGGAGCGAGCTGAGGTAGGCGTCGCTGGTGTAGGTGGCGCCCGAGACGCCCTGCACATTCGCCGACTGCGCCGCCAGTACCTCTTGGCGCAGCACCGGCGCGGCCCGGTTGCTGATCGACACCGAGCGCTGATCTTTGTCGGTGAGCTGTAGCGCGGTGACATCGGTGATGCTGCCGTTCGCGACGGTGACTTGCACCTGCACGGCGCCGAAACGGGTCTGCACGGAGGTGCCGGTGAACGTGCCCGACGCGCCGTCCGATGCCGGGGCTGCGGCACTCTCGCTGCCGTTGGTGGCGGTTGGGGTGGGCGCCGGGGTGGCTGCCGCGGATGGCGTTGATCCGCCGCGCGGAGTCGCGGTCGTGGTGGGATCCGACGTCACGGAGCTGGCCGTCGTGGGGGCCGCCGCATCGGGAGCCGTCGAGGTCTGGCCCTGGGTGCCGAGCTGCCACCCCACGGTTAGCACGGCCGCCGACGACAGGATGCTGAGGGCCAGTGCGCGCGCCCTCACCAGTCGAACCTCTCGACGTGGATCTGGTCCTCGGGCAGCCCGGCCGCCCGGGCGTCGCGGATTACCAGATCGGCCCACGATTGCGGCCCGCACACGTAAAGGTCGGAGTTCAGCAGCTCAGGGAAAACCGTACCGATCGTGACCCCGTGGGCGAGTGACTCGGCTGACATCCAGGTGGCGAGGCCATGGGGTCGCGGGCCCATCATCGAGAAGACCGTATTGCCGCGCATGCTGCGGAGGGCGCCGACCTCGTTCCACAGGAAGCTCTGCGAGGGGTCGCTGCCGCGCAGCAGCACGGTGGCCTCGCCGGGGCGCAGCGTCGAGTGCTCGAGCATCGAGCGGATCGGCGTGATGCCGATACCCGCCGCGACCACGGACAGCTTCGGGGCCACCCGGTGCGCCTCGGTGAACACGCCGTAGGGGCCCTCGATCGACACCCGGGTGCCGGGGCGCACACGGGAGATCGCCGCGCTGCCGCTGCCGAGGTCGCGCACAGTGAGGCGCGCCGACGACGCCGTAGGAACCGCCGAGAAGGAGATCGGATGGGCGTGCCACCAGGTGGTGCTCGTCCAGAACCGCCAGATCGCGTACTGCCCGCCTGTCGTCTGCAGGCGGTCAAGGTCCCGCCCGGTGAGGTGGATCGAGACGACGCCGGGGGCGACCTGCTCGACACCGGTGACCCGGATTCCGTGGCGGGCACTGCGCAGCGCGGGCACCGCGAAGCGGAACATGGCGATGGCGCCAAACGCAAGGACGTATAGCGCGATCCAATAGACCCGCTGCACGGTGCCGTCGGCGAGCACGCCGCCGGCGCTCAGCTGATGCGGCAGCGCCACGAACACGGCCGCGTAGCTCAGCAGGTGGATGAGGTGCCAGACCTCGTATGAGAAGCGCCGCCGCACCGCGACGACCGAGGTGACCACGACGGTGATGAGCAGTCCCAGCCCGAGGTAGGCGAGCGCCATGTCTGGGCCCTGGAACAGGCTGATGGTCTCGGTGACGACGTTCGACCCGTCGGCCATCGCGGAGCCGACGGTGAGCAGCGCACCGTGGGCGAGGATCAGGTACAGCGCGGGCTTGCCGAGCTGCCGGTGGAACGCCATCGCGGTGTCCTGCCCGACCACCCGGTCGATCGCCGGGATCCGAGCGGCGAGCACGAGCATCACCAGGATGAGATCGGTGCCGACCAGGCCGGTCACGATGCCCGCGGCGGTCAGTGCGGTACCGAGGTCGCTGACGGTGTTCAGGCCGCCGTAGGCGAGCCACAAGGTCACGGCGGCGGCGACCGATGCCCAGACGAGGGCGATCATCGCGTCGGCCGTGCGCATCCGTCGCCGGCCGCGGATGCGCCGGGTGCGGTCGACCGGGTCGATTGTGCGGCGGGTGCGCACGGGGACGGTGGGTGCCGTTCTGAGAGTCATCGTGTTCTCGATTCGGGTGAGTGTCTTCTACCCTCCCTACAATCGTCCTGAATTCTTCCAGATTTCTTAGCCGAAATTCCCCGGGTCGCTTAGCCTCACCAACGTTGAAGTGCCGGGACATCGGTGCTTGAGTGAGCGCATGTCGACCGATGGATACACCGAACCCCCGCTACACGCCAACGAACCTCACCGGGGAGGCATCGCGCAGCGCCTCAACTGGCTGCGCGCCGGCGTACTGGGGGCCAACGACGGTATCGTCTCGGTGGCGGCGATCGTCGTGGGCGTCGCCGGAGCCACGAGCTCGACCGGTCCCATCCTCACCGCGGGCGTGGCGGGCTTGGTCGGCGGCGCAATCTCGATGGCGCTCGGGGAGTATGTGTCAGTCAGCAGCCAGAGCGACAGCGAGAAGGCCCTCATCGCGAAAGAGCGCGCCGAGCTGCGCGACATGCCCGCCGAGGAGCTCGACGAGCTCACAGCCCTGTACCGAGCCAAGGGCCTGAGCGAGAGCACTGCTAGCCAGGTGGCCATTGAGCTCACCGAGCACGACGCCCTAGCGGCGCACCTCTCGATCGAACTCAACATCGACCAAGACGATGTGGTGAGCCCCTGGCATGCGGCGGCGTCGTCGGCGGCGGCTTTCACCATCGGGGCAATCCTGCCAATGCTCGCCATCCTGCTTCCCCCGGCGGACTGGCGCATCCCCGTGACCTTCGTCGCCGTTCTCCTGGCTCTCGCGGTCACCGGCACGCTGTCGGCTACAATCGGCGGCAGCTCACGGCTGCGGGCCACGCTGCGAGTCGTCATCGGAGGAGCGCTGGCACTCGCGGCGACCTACGGGGTGGGGGTGCTCCTAGGAGCATCCGGAGTCGTCTGACTCCTCGGCCGTGAGGTATCGACGGGGCGTGACGGGTAAGCCCCGTCCGCGGCTCATGGCCGCTTCAAAGAATTCTGGAAGAATTCTTGCCCAGCCTTGAATCATGTTCGACACATTCTTTGGGCTTCCCCTGCATCCGTTCATCGTGCACGCGACAGAGGTGATCGTTCCGCTTGCTGCGGTCCTCGTCGTCTTGACGGCAGTCTGGCCCCGATGCCGTCGGTGGGCGGGATATCTGCCGCTCGGCGCCTCGCTGGTCGCGCTCGTTCTCGTTCCCCTCTCAACACAATCGGGCGAGCGACTCGAGGCTCGTGTTGGTGAGAACGATCTCATCGAAACTCACGCCAACCTGGCCGACGGACTCTTACCCTGGGTCATCGGTCTCGTCGTCGTAGCGGCCGCGCTGCTGTGGTGGAACATCCGGGAGAAGCGCGCGCGGCTCACAGCATCCGAGGAGGTTAAACCGTCGGTAGCTTCACGGCCTGGCCCCCGGTGGGCGCCAATCGTGCTGCTCGTTCTCGCCCTAGTGGTCTCGGGAGGAACGACCGTGCAAGCCATTCTCATCGGCCACAGCGGCGCCGCGGCTGTCTGGACCGAAGACATGAGCACGCCGACATCGGGAGGCGATGAATCAGACTGAGGTACCACGGCCTCGGACACAGAAAACCCGTCAGAATTGGTGCCCGATAGACGGTCGGTCACCGCGCGGCCCAAAGGCCAAATGGCGGCCACGCTGTGAATGCCGTCAAAAAGTGGCGGTGTTATCGCGCCGGTAAGTGTCAGCTCCGAGCTGGGGCGAGCTGACCGATGGGTACTGTCTCCTGACCCGAGGGAGGGCGGTTCCGTGGTGGGCTGCCGTAGGCTCCGAGCCATGCATTTGATCGCGTTGGGATGTCTGGCTATGGGCGTGGCGAGCGCGATTATTGGGGCAATGATCGGTGCCGACACCGTGTTCCTCTACATGTTTGTTGCGTTCTTCTGCGCGTCCGTCGCTGGTCAGTTGGCGCATCGGGTTCGCTCAGGACGGCTCTGGCCGGCTATCCCGTGGCGTGAGGTCGTCACCCTGAACTTGGCTACGCTCATGACGTTCGGGGCTTTCTATCTGGCGCTGGTTTGGATCCCTGCTTCCCTCGTTGCAGGGATCGAAGCGGCGTTTGCACCCTTAATCACACTGTTCATCGGCCTACGAGTTCGCAGGCGGGTTCCGGCGCTCACCTGGGTGCTTGCACTCGGTGTTCTCGCATGCTCGATTGCGTTCGGTGCGGCTCAGAATCAGGCCCTGGCCATCCCGGGACCTCAATACATCACGGGAGTAGCCCTGGCGCTGACAGCCGGGGCAGGGATGGCGGTCCTCGCCTTGGTTTCTCATCGGCTCGGGAAGCGTGGCGTGAGTGCGGCGAGCATCCTAGCCGTGCGCTATCACTTGGCCTACGTGGTCGCGCTTCTCCTGGCCCTTCGGGAGAACCCACTCAAAGTTGGTCTTCCAGACCTTCTGGGGTCGCTGGTTTGGATGGTCCCTCTCGGGATCGCGGCGGTTGTGCTGCCGCTCTTTCTCATCCAGTCGGGAATGATGCGCACGGACCCAACGTTGACGACGGTGATGATGGCCGGGCTGCCCGCTATCAGCTTCCTCACCGAGGCCATCCTCTTGGGCTCACGCACGACGGTCGCGTCATGGGCACTGTTGGTGTTGTTGGTCGCGCTCATCGGCACGTACGGGGTCATAGATGTGAGGCGCACTCAACCGCGCCTGTAGGAATTACGGTCGTCGTCGACAGAGCGCGCTGAGACTGGCGCCTAGGTTGCAGGGCCAGAGAGCGCACCGTAGACGAGGTCGATGACGATGTCCGGGTCGAGGGCCGCAGTGCATGGATGTTCACTCACTACTTCGGTTAGGAGTGCCGCTGCGGACGCGCGTCGATCTGCGATGAATCGGTCCCGGAGGGCGGTGGCAAGCTCGGGATCATGCTGGCTCGCCGCAACGAGGGCGACGAAGGGCCTGCGTGCGTTCGGCTCGTTCATCAATGCAGCGACTCGGTGCACCTGGGTGCGGAAGCGCTCTAACGCTGAACCGCTGGACGGGGCCCGGAGCTTCTGGCTGGTGTTCTTGCTCACTCCTGCTCGGATGGCGATCTGGTCGACGGTGAGCGCGGGAAGTCCCCCATCCGTCAGCAGTTCGCGGGCGGCACTCGCGTCAGCCTCGTGCAGTTCGACGTCACACAGTCCGACGAGGTGCAGGCCGGCGTCGACCACGCGGTGTCCTTATTCGGCGGGGTGGATGTGGTTGTCAACAGCGCGGAGCGCGGGTCCTTCGGTTCATCGGAGGAGACGCCGGATGCTGAGGTGAGAGAGCTGTTTGAGGTCAACTTCTTCGGCTCGCTTAACGTGATCCGCGCGGTCCTGCCAGTGTTGCGCCACCAGCGAGGCGGTCACGTGGCGCAGATCTCGTCGTTGGCTAGGGTTGCACCGCCTGCACCTGGCCTGGCGTCCTACTCCGCGTCGAAGTTCGCCGTTGAGGGGTTTGCGGAGGTGCTCGCGAAGGAGGTCGCGCATCTCGGTATCGGCGTGACGATCGTCGAGCCTGGCGACTTCCGTACGGGCTTCGGTGGTGCGCTGCGCGTGACCCCACCGGCGTTGCCGGACTATGCGGCGAGTGTCGGACGACCGGCGCAGGCGTTTGCGCAGATGGAACCGGCCGCCCTGGGCGATCCGGACAGGGCGGCGGTCGCGATCGTGGATGCGATCACCAGCGGTGACGCTCCGCTTCGCCTGCCGCTAGGAAAGGATGCGATCGACGGCATCGGATCCAAGCTCCGCGGCCAGCTTTCCGACCTGCAGGTTTGGGCCGCAGCATGTCGTCACATGTCGTCGTAGTGGGTCGACCGGCCATCGACCGCATGTCAGCGCAGGTCGTACCCCTCGTCCCGAGAGGCGAGAGGCGAGAACGGCCCGTCAGCCGCCATCCGGCGCGACGGCATGTCGGCGACGGTGCAACCGGACGCATCGTCCCTTAAGACTCGTGGACTCTGTCGGGCATGGCATACCGCATGACGAGGATTGCCGAAGACTTTTCGGCAATACCCCGGTACAAGTGAGGGCGATCGCCCTCGAAGCGATGGCTCTCGGTCGATCGGAGGTGCACGGTGTCGCCCTCGACGCCCACTTCGACGTGGCCGGTGATTACGGTCAGGACCTCGACGACGCCCGGAGCGTGGGAAAGCGAGTGACGTGTCTCCTGACTGATCGTCAATCGGTAGACCTCGACGAGCGCGGCGGCGTCGGCCCACCGATCAACGAGCAGCGCGTCGACGCTCTGGCCCGACGCGTGAATAGCGTCGGGTGCCCCCCGGCCAGGTGCATCGTCATCGACAAGCAGCTTGCTCAGGGGCAGGCCCAGACATGTTGCGATGGCGAACAAAGTGTCCAATGTGGGGTTCCTGAGCCCACGTTCGAGCTCTGACAGCGTGCCCTTGCCGAGACCCGTGGCGGACGCCAGCGAGCCGAGCGAGATTCGACGCGCGACGCGCGTGCTGCGGATGCGGGCGCCGACGGCCGCGGCCATCGTCTGACTCGCGCCACCGGGGCTGGGCTCTTGCGCTGAGGGCACGATCCGAGTGTACTGTTCCACAAACAGAACGAAGGAGTCACCGTGCCGGTAAGCCGACTACAGCACATCCCTGGGATCGGCGTGGATGTCATGGGGGACCGAGCGGATGCGTCGGCCGACGGCTCGTTGCTCCGACTAGAGAATCTCGACACCGACATCCGCCCCCCAGCCATCTCGCTGTCGCGCACGATCGAGGCCATTGGAGAGGACAGCGCCAATAGCTACTTGCCATTTCAAGGGGCGGTCGGCCTGCGGGTAGCGGCGGCTGCACACGTCGGACGCGCCGCGGGCCGCTCCTACGAGCCGACCACAGAGTGCGTCGTCACGGCAGGAGGCCTCAACGGCGTCCTCAACACGCTGCTCGCCGTCGTGGAACCGGGCGACGAGGTCGTGATCGTCGATCCCATCTACGCCGGCCTCATCAACCGCATCCGACTCGCTGGGGGCGTCCCGCGCTTCGTGCCCCTTGAAGCGACAAGCATCGGCTGGCGGCTCGACCCCGAGCGCCTGGCAGCAGCAGTCACCGACCGGACGGCTGCAGTTCTCATGATGTCGCCCGCGATGCCGACCGGTTCGGTGCTCGGCCGCGCCCACTGGGTCGCGCTGGCTCGAGCACTCGACCGATCCCGAGCGTGGCTCATTTACGACGCCGCAATGGAGCGCATTCGCTTCGACGATGCAGAGCACGTGCACCCCGCACGAGTGCCGGGACTCGCGCACCGCACAATCACGGTCGGCGCGGCGTCGAAAGAGCTGCGGATGATCGGATGGCGCATCGGCTGGGTAGTTGGCCCTGCCGAGATCGTCCACGACGTTAACCTCGTCGGGCTTAGCAACGTCGTGTGCCCCGTGGGAATTGCCCAGGAGGCCGTCGCCGCAGCCCTCACCGCACCGACGGCCGATGCCGACATGGCCCGCGCAACCTCGATCTGGAAGCGCCGAAGAGATCTGATCCTGCAGGAGCTCGACGGCTACGCAGTCATCCCACCCGACGGCGGGTGGTCCATGCTCATCGACGTCACCGCCCTCGATCTCTCCGCGGACACGGCAGTCAACCGCCTCTTCACGCGCGGTCGCATCGCAGCCACGCCCATGACGGGCTGGGGGCCCGCGGGCGAACGCTACGTGCGATTCGTGTTCGCCAATGAACCCATCGAGCGCCTCGGAGATCTCCGCACCCGCGTCGACGCGGCATGGGTGCGATGACCGCGCTCGCTCGAGTGCCCGGCCAGCTGCCCGCGTTCCCCGGCGCCATCACCCGCGCGGGCGTGATCTACGCCTCCGGCTGCGTCGACCCGGATGCGCTCCGAGGCGAATCGCGCGACGCTGAGCAGCAAGCGACGTGCGCCCTTCGGGTGTTGCTAACGACGATCCAGCAGGCCGGCGGTGATGCCGGCACGGTCCTCAGGGTCCAGGCTTTTCTCTCATCCAGCGTGGGCCTTGCCGCATGGGCGCAGGCGTTCGAAGCATGCTGGCCAGGCGCAGCTCCCACCAGGACGACCCACATCACCAACCTCGCGCTTCCCAGCCTCATGATTGAAGTCCAAGCCATCGCCGCCATCCACGAACCCTCCGATGGTTCAGAGCGGCTGACTAGACGAGGGCGCTTCGTGCACAGGATCCCACCTGTCGGTCCGGACCAGATCATCAGCGGCGACCGCTTGCGTGGCGCTGCATGACCGAACGAGTGTTCCGTTACAGAACCTGGCGGTTGCCATGGAGCAGCACCTGTCGAGCAGCGCCCGCAGGGTGCGCGATGCTCTCACAGCTTCGGCGGGTCGGAAGGGACCAGCATGTGACAAGACGCTTGGTACCGCCGCGTTGTTGCGCCCGCTGGCGACGCACCAGATCGCACCGCTCTAGGCGAGGACTCTGGAGAATCCGAGCCCCGAGGCTTTGCCTAGTCAGAGCCCAATCGGCTCCCTGAGCGACTCCGCGCTGAAGTCGTTCGCGTCGGATGCGGCCTCCTGCAGCAGATCGAGAAACTGGTAAAGGACGGCTGGTTCGAAGGTGGGGCGCGTTGCGACGAAGATCTCTCGGTAGAGCTCTTGCGACCGGGGCACGTCGATGATGCTGATCCGCTCGCCGCGCTGCAGTCCTGCGCGCACTACGGTCGCCGGGAGCAAGCTGACCGCCAATCCACTCGACACCAAGGTCATCGAGCAGTTCGGATCGGAGGTCTCAAACGAGATCCGAGGGTCGAAGCCCTGACCTTCCGCCCATTGCAGCAGCAGCCGCCGGTCACCGAGCGTCCGGTCGCCGATCGACCAGTCGCTCGCCTGGCAGTCGACGAACGAACGCCGCTCGGCGCTGCACGCGACGACCAGCATCGACTCTCGGGCGACCACTCGCGTGGAGAGCGCCTCGGACGGACGGGGGTCGTCGGTCTTGAGGTAGCGGTATCCCAGCAGCATGTCGAGGGCGCCCGAGTGGATAAGCGGCAACGCATCCGGCGTCTCCATCTCGCGCATCGATAGCGTCGGCAGCAGCCCCTCGAGGCGAAGTGCGTCCAGCACCTGGGGCAGTAAGTATTGGATCGCGGTCGCGTACGTGCCTAAGATCAACGTCGGCGCGTCGAGCTGCCCGACGGCGCGGGTGACGTCGCCAAACTCCGCGTGGGCCTGCAGCAGCGGCTTCGCCGCAGCATGGACAGCACGCCCCGCAGCGGTGAGCGCGATCCGGCTGCCAGGCTTCCTGACGAGCAATTGCGTGCCCAGCTGTCCCTCCAGGCCTTTGATTTGCTGGGTCACCGCCGATGCGACATAGCCGAGCTCAGCGGCCGCGGCCGCCATCGAGCCGTGCTCGACGACGGCGACATACGTACGAATCACCTTCGGGTCCCAGGATGGGTTCATCACACGTGAACTCTACCTTCTCGAAAGATCGCGGTGCGGTTACGTGTGCACGACCCAGGATGGAGTGGCAGACCTCTCCCGGGGAGGTGCGAGCGCCAGACGACGCAGCGATGAGGAGCACTCCGATGACCACGGACTCACCCACCTACGACATCGAACGACTGCGAGCGCAGTTCCCATCGCTCGATGCCGGCACCGCCTACTTCGACAGCCCCGGGGGAACCCAGACCCCAGCCAGCGTCGGCGAAGCCCTTCGGGCCACCCTCTCCCGCCCCCTCTCGAACCGCGGACACGTCACGGGGGCAGAGCGCAACGCATCTGCGATCGTCGCGAGCGCACGAGCAGCTATGGGCGACTTTCTCAACGTCGCCGACGACGCGGTCATCTTCGGTCGGAGCGCGACGTCGCTGACGTTCGACCTCGCGCGAACGATCTCGCGATCGTGGGGGCCATCCGACGAGGTCATCGTCACTCGACTCGATCACAACGCGAACGTGGCGCCGTGGCTACTGGCAGCCCGCACATCCGGAGCCATGGTGCGTTGGGTGGACTTCGACCCGTCGTCGGCCGAGCTCGACACCGCCGCGGTGGAGGCGCAGCTCTCGAGCAGCACACGCCTCGTGGCGATCACCGCCGCCTCGAACGTCGTCGGCACGCAACCGGACATCCCGGCGATCGCGAGGGCAGCACACGCGGTCGGAGCACTGGTGTTCGTCGACGGCGTGCATTACGCAGCGCACGCCGTCGTCGACGTCCAGGCGCTCGGAGCCGACTTCTTCACGTGCTCGCCGTACAAGTTCCTCGGCCCCCACCTCGGCGTCGTCGCTGGCCGACCCGAGATCCTCGAGCAGCTGTCGCCCGACAAGCTGCTTGTCTCACCCGACACCATCCCTGAGCGCTTCGAGCTCGGCACGCTGCCCTACGAGCTGCTGAGCGGCTGCACGGCGGCCGTTGACTTCCTGGCGCAGATCGCCCCCAGGGGCGAGACCCGTCGCAAGCAGCTTGAGGCATCGATGAGCGCCATCCACCGCCACGAGTCTGCGCTTCGCGTCGCGCTCGAGGAAGGGCTGCACGCCATGCCGCAGCTGACGATCCACTCTCGCGCTGCGCGCCGCACGCCCACCCTCCTCGTCTCACTGGCCGACGGTCGGGCGCGAGCTATGGCCGAGTTCCTCGCCGCGCAGGACATCAACGCGCCGGCCGGTCACTTCTACGCCGTCGACGCCTCGCGTCGGCTGGGCCTCGGGGACGACGGGGGCCTGAGGATCGGCCTCGCGCCCTACAACCATCGCGGAGACGTCGACCGCCTGCTCAACGCCGCGGCCGACTTCCTCACTGCCGCCTGACCGATCCGAAGGGCTGTCATGACCGACGATCTTCCCGCTTACGCAGAGCAACCGAACGAGTGGGGACGGTGGGGCGCAGAGGACGAGATCGGCAGGGCGAACCTCCTCGACGCCCAGCGCGTGCTGGCCTCCGCTCAGTCGATCGTGACTGGCGAGCGGTTCAGCTTGGCGCTGCCCATCGGCTCCCCGGGTGGCGACCCGCGCCTGCCGGGGCGCGGCGGGGCGCGGCACACCATGACGCAGTCCGCACTCGACTACGTCGACGGTCGCGCGCACCCCCTAGCTGGCGGCATGCAGTATGCGGACGACCGGATCGACGTCGCGTGCCACGGCACCACCCACATGGACGCGCTTGACCACGCGTTCGCCGCTGACACAAGTTGGAACGGCCGCACTGCGGATTCCGATGCGGACGGAGTGCACGGTGCCGACATCGCGGCGCTCTCCAGGAAGGGGATCGTCGGACGTGCCGTGCTCGTCGATCTCGCACGGGCGCGCGGCGTCGACGTCGTGCCGATGCACACCTCGATCACCGTTGCCGACATTCAGCACGCGCTCGCGCTGCAGCGGGTGGCGCTGAAGCCCGGCGACACGCTACTACTCCGCACAGGGATCTTCACCATGTTCTATGACGAGGGTCCTGCGCGCTTCTACGACGACTTCGCAGAACCCGGCCTCGTCTACGAACCCCGAACCGTAGAGTTCTTCCGCGAGCATGACCTCGCTGGTCTCGGAAGCGACACCATCTGCAACGAGGAGGCGCACAGCAGCACGACGCCCGCCGCGTTCCCGCTGCACGTGCTCCTGCAGCGGAATCTGGGCGTCATCTTCCACGAGGCGCTGTGGCTCGAGGACCTTGCCGCCTATTGCGCCTCGGAGCAGCGGTACTCGTCGTTCTACATCGCGGCCCCGCTGCATATCGTCGGCGGCTCTGGCGCACCGATGAACCCCATCGCGATCATGTAAGCGCGTTCCTTGACAGTCAGAAAACGAGGGAGAACACCCATGCAAGGCTCCATTGATCTACGACATCAGGAAACTCCAGCCGATTTTGCAGCGTCCATACGACCAGCAAACAAGGTGGTTGTCATCCTGCTGGAGGAACTTGCCTCGTGGCAAGAGCTGAATGTGACCTCTTTCTTGATCAGTGGGATAGCGACGTGCGACTCGGGCCTCACGGGCCGACCGTACGAGGACCAAGATGGGAACAGATACCTGCCGATGCTGCGCCAACCAGTCATCGTGATGACGTCAAATGCCAACCACTTGGCGACCATCAGATCGAAGGGGCTGCAGAGGGATCTGTCGATCGCTATCTATACCCGCGAGCTCTTCGCGACGAGCACCGACGAAGCAAACCGCGCAGCGGTCGCAAATGAGTGGGCGGAGCAACTCGACTTGGTAGGTGTCGCAATCTACGGGCCCCGCAACGCTGTCGACCGACTAACTAAGGGAGCCGCCCTCCACGATTGACCGACTAGACGGGCCGCAACACGCCCGTACCCAGCTCTATCTGCCGTCGTGCCAGACCACTTGCACTCGGATACCTGACGGAACTACTGTTCTGTTTACAGAACACGGAGGTTGCAATGGATCAGCCACTGTCGAGCAGTGTCCGCAGAGTGCGCGATGCCCTCGCAGCCTTCGGAGCGTCGGGAGAGGTGCGCGAACTGCCCGGGTCGACCAGGACGGCCGCTGACGCCGCAGTCACGTTGGGCGTCGACGTGGGTGCGATCGCAAATAGCCTGATCTTCCTTGCGGACGGCGAATCGCTCTTGGTGATGACGAGTGGTGCGCATCGGGTTGATGTCGAGGCTCTGGCGGCTCGCCTTCGGGTTGCTCGTATCCGGCGCGCATCTGCCCAACAGGTCCACGCAGCTACAGGACAGGCGATCGGCGGTGTGGCACCGGTCGGTCACCCTGCACCGATCCGAACGGTGGTCGACGAGGGTCTGCGCGCGCATCCGCAGCTGTGGGCCGCGGCTGGTACGCCGCATGCTGTCTTCCCAACCACGTTTGATGAGCTCGTCTCGATGACGGCCGGCGCCGTGCATTCGGTAGAAGCATGAGCCCCAAGTGCGACGCTCCGCTAATCGGGCGCCGCGCTCGGCAGCTACCCCTCTTCTAGACTCACTCACCCAGAAAGGCCATCATGTCTGACTCTGCACACAACCTGCAGGACGCTCTCTCGACAATCAACACGCACTGGCAACCCCGCCGGCTAACGAGCATCAACGACTACGAGCTGAAAGTGGTCAAGATGCAGGGAGAGTTCGTCTGGCATACTCACCCCGCGACCGACGAACTCTTCATGGTGGTTTGTGGCGAGTTGATCATCCAGCTTCGAGATCGCGATGTAGTTCTGCGCCCAAACGACGTGTTCGTCGTACCGAAGGGCGTGGAGCACTGCCCGAAGGCAGTCGAAGAGGTGCACGCGATCCTCTTCGAGCCGACTGGAACGGTCAACACCGGCGACGCCGGTGGTGACCGGACGGCGGAGTTCCTAGATATTGAACCCTCCTGACCGCCTGATCCCGTTCTCACCGCCCCCGAGGATGCGATCGCATTGCTAGGGGAACGAAGACGACGTCCACAATCGACCGTTCATGAGTCATCCGGAATTTTGGTCGGCCAGTTCGGCGAGTCGTGTCTCACGACCCGTGTCAGCAATCTATGTAAAACAAGCGGCGTTCACGTTACACTGAGGCATGGCCACGATCGGTTACGCCCGAGTCTCAACCCGAGACCAGAATCCCGACGGCCAAACGGATGCGCTCAATGCGGCGGGCTGCGACAAGATTTTCGTCGAGCACGCATCCGGCACCCTGGCGAAACGGCCGGCACTGACGGAAGCCCTCGGATATCTGCGCGAGGGAGACTCGCTCGTCGTGACGAAACTTGACCGGCTCGGCCGGTCGGTGAGAAACCTCAAACAGGTCGCGGACGAATTGCAACAGCGCGGGGTCGGTTTGAAGGCACTCTCGCAGGGCATCGACACGACGACGCCGGGAGGTCGCCTGTTCTTCCACATGCTCGCTGCGATCGCGGAGTTCGAACACGACCTCATCGTCGAACGCACCCACGACGGCCTCGCGGCCGCCCGCGCCCGGGGCCGAAAGGGCGGCCCGAAGTTCAAGATGACGCCAACGAAGATCCGGCAGGCCCGGGCGATGTACGACGAGGGCGGCCACACCGTCCAAGAGATTGCCGACACGTTCGGAGTGTCCCGGCCCACGATCTACCGGCACCTGGCCGAGCACGTCGAGCGGGCCTAACGAGGAATCATGGCGCACCTCAGCGACCGGCAGAAAGCCGAGCTTGTGCGCCAACACCAGGACGGGGTGCCCTGGACGCTGCTCGCGGCGCACTCCGGTGTCGCGGTGCGGACCTTGCAACGATGGGCCGCTCGGATGGAAACGGGACAGCTCTCACGGGCACCTCGCAGCGATAAGGGTTCGAGGCGCATCGACGCCGAGCTGGTGAAGGCGATTGAGGCGCTTGCTGTGCGGCGACCCGCGCCGACGATCGCGTATATCCACCGCCGCATCGGTGATATCACCAGGGGCCGAGGACTATCCGTCCCGGGGTACACCACGGTCCGCGAAATCGTGCACGCGCTCGACCCGGGCCTGACTGCTCTCGCGGACGGCGGGGACGCGGCCTATCGAGACAAGTTCGAGCTGGTCTACCGCCGCACAACCTCTGCGCCGAATGAACAGTGGCAGATGGACCACACTCTGCTCGATGTGATGATTCTCGATGACCGGCAGCAGGCCGTCCGCCCCTGGCTCACGATCGTGCTCGACGACTACTCACGAGCGATCGCGGGCTACGCGGTCAGCGTCTCAGCACCCACGGCCGAGCATTCCGCATTGGCGTTCCACCAGGCCATTACTCGGAAACGAAACCCGAAGTGGGTGGTGTCGGGCCTCCCGGACATCCTCTACAGCGATCACGGGTCCGACTTCACCTCGACCAGGATCGAACACGTGTGCCTCGACGTGCACGTGCGCTTGATTCATTCACGGATCGGCGTCCCGCAGGGACGCGGCAAGATCGAACGGTTCTACCGAACGATCACGACCGAGCTGCTGCCGCACCTACCCGGCTTCATCCCGCACGGCACCGGTGGATCGCCCATCACCGAACCCAGGTTGACCTTGCACCAGCTCGACGACGTTCTCGAGCGATTCATCGTCGACGAATACAACGAACGCATCCACTCATCGACGGGCGCTGCCCCGCACGAGCGATGGCGCAGCGACAGTTTCATCCCTCGAACACCCGCCCGCCCGGAAGACATCAATCTGCTTCTACTCACCGCAGCGACAACCCGCCGTGTGCAACGCGACGGGATCCGTTTCGCATCCACCCGATACATCTCACCAGTCCTCGCCGCATACGTCGGCGAAGACGTCACGGTGCGATACGACCCCCGCGACCTCGGAGAGATACGAATCTTCCACGACAACGCATTCCTCTGCCGCGCAATTGCCCCCGAGCGCTCCTCGGAAACCGTCTCTTTTGCTGATCTGCAAACCGCGAGGAACGCGCGGCGTCGCGCCCTGAAGCAGCAACTCCGCGAGCTCACCGCTCATGCGGGTTCCCTTCCCGAAGACACGCGCCACCAACCCTTGATCGCAACGATGCTCGACAGCACACCTGACCATCTCGCGACACCTCCCACGCGACACGGATTAAGGACCTACGCCAGTGACTGATCCAGACGCTAAGCCCCAGTCTCTTCTCTTCACGCCTGACGATGACGGACGCCGATTCCTCAACGGTCATTTCGACGAGTTCACCGATGCACCCCCGCCCCGCGCAGATACCTTGCCCACATTCGTGACCACACGTGAGCACCGACGCTTCGCCGAGTTCGCAGACACCGTCCGATCCCACCGCTACATCGGACTCTGCTACGGACCACCCGGCGTCGGCAAGACACGCTCCGCACGCAACTACGCCGGCACCGACGAATGGGAGCAGTGGTACCCGCTCTCCCGCAGCAAAGGCGCACTGCCACCCGTGCCCGAAGCGGTACAACGAAGCCGCACGGCGTTCTTCACACCCACCGTCGCCGCGTCCATCAAACAGATTGATCAAGGCCTGCCCCGGGCATGCCAGCACATCTCCTGGGCCATCGACTACGCCCAGCACGGGCACGTTGATCCTTTCGTGCACGCCGAGTCCCAACACAGCGGGAACACCGAACTGCTCATCATCGACGAAGCCGACCGACTCAAAACCGCCGGCCTCGAACAAGTCCGCGACTTCTACGACCGCCACCGGATGGGCGTCATCCTCATCGGCATGCCCGGCATCGAAAAACGGCTCGCCCGCTACCCCCAGCTATACAGCCGCATCGGGTTCGCTCACGAGTACCGGGCGCTACGCAGTGACGAGCTCACGGCCGTCGTCGCGCAGCGCCTCCCGGACCCCGACCCAGACGACTCCGGTCTCGCACACACCGCAGCTCTCGCCGCAATAGTCCGGGCCACCAACGGAAACTTCCGCCTCGCCGACAGGCTCGTCACCCAGATCAACCGCATACTCGACATCAATAGGCAGACGCACCTCATCCCTGAGGCCGTCGACGCTGCCCAAGAAGCGCTCCTCATCGGACGATAAGCGACGCGGTAAACACGACATTTTCTGGCGCAAGTCACAGGCCACGCAGTTGCTGACACTGTAATGCACGTACAACCCGCCCGATTAAATGCCCGATGATGGGACCATAACTGCAACACTGGTTCCATGACAGGAATAAGGGTCGGCTACGCACGAGTCTCGACCAACGGGCAAGACCTCACCGCTCAGCGCGAAGGACTCATCACCCTCGGCGTCGACCCCGAACACATCCACGTCGACCACGGCCTCTCCGGTACTAACCGGAGTCGGCCAGGGCTCCGCGAGGCGTTAGTTGCAGTCCGCGCCGGCGACACACTCGTGGTCACCAAGCTCGACCGGCTCGCACGGTCACTGCCCGATGCGCGAGACATCGCCGACGAACTCACCCGAAAAGGCGTCGCGCTCAGCCTCGGCGGATCACTTTATGACCCTGCCGACCCGGTGGGCCGGCTCCTCTTCAACGTGCTCGGAATGGTCGCCGAGTTCGAAGCTGATCTGATCCGCGCTAGAACGCGTGAAGGAATGGCGATCGCGAAGGCGGCCGGGAAACTCCGTGGGAAGCAACCCAAGCTCACCGCGACAAAGCGCCGTCATCTTCTTGCTACGCATGCGGCCGGCACGCACACTCAAACAGAGCTGGCGGAGCTGTTCGACGTTTCCCGCGCCACGGTCTACCGCGAGCTCCAACGAGCTCAGCCACCGAAAGCCGCCATTTAGCGCTGTGAGAATGCGGCCATTTATCGCTGCGACTCACAGTCGCCGCGCTGAACCTGGTCGACGTGCCGTAATCGATCGTTTCCGGCACGCCCTACTCCGGCTCGCAGAATCGAAGCTCGTTCCCGAACGGATCAATGATGGTCATCGTCGGCCCACCCGGCGCATCTCGGTCAATGCCCGGCCGAAGCTTGCCCGCAGCGCCCCTCGTTACGTGCGATCGGTAGTCGTCGAGGTTGCGGGTCGGCACCCAAACAACGGACCCAGGTGTGCCGTCCCCGTGGTGCTCGCTGAGGCCCAACGAGGTATCACCGCGACTGACTCCGAGGAAGGTCGGCAGACCAGGTTCGAATTGGTACTCGAAGTCGATCGTGAACCCCAGAACATCGACGTAGAACGAGCGGGCAAGGTCCACGTCGAACACGCGCAGGACCGGCATCGCTGGACCGAATCCTGGTTGCTTGTACTGTGCTGCAAGCTCGTTCCAGTCAGCGAAACCGAGGGTCCGCGACAGGAGGTCGAGACTCTGACCGTGGGACAGGTCGACGCCGTTCGGCAGGGAGTCGCGTAGCGATCGCGCGAGAGTCTTAGCTTCGTCAATGGTGAGAGGGATCACGGTTGCTCCTTGTTATCGAGCGGCCGTCCTGGTGCTCGCATTGCCAGAGTCGCCGTGCTCGAACGAGGATGCACGCGGATCGAATCGAAGCGACGCGTTCACCATGCCGAAGCTGCGAGCGGCGGGTACGTCAACCCACACCAACCCTAGCAAGACCCCTCATCCGAAACGATCAGTTCTGGCCGGATGTGGAGTCCCCAAACGCGGAGACCTCAGCGGCCCGCACGGTAGGCGAGGTAGCTCGACCCGCGCGGTGCAATTTCGTAGCCCTCGGGCAGGCTCCGGGTGAGTCCGAGTTCTTTGAGCTTGCGGACGTTGCGTTTGAAGGTTTCCTTGTCCATGTCGCCGCGCAGCGATTCTGCGTGCTGGCCGGGCCGCTCCTGGATGAGTCGGAGTGTCCGTAGTGCCCATGCGCCGTGAAGGGGGCGCTGATCGAGTCGCCGGAGGCGTCGGTCGATCTCGGTGCAGTCGTCCTCGGTGAGGGCGGCGTCGTTGCCCAGTTCTGTGCGCGGGTCGGGGCCGGCCGCTGCCAGCTCGATCCTGAATACGGGGTCTCCCTCATCGCCGCGAAAGGTTCCGACAAGCGCCTCAACCGAGGCCGCTCCGGCGGCCTCGGCGTCCCGAACGGTTATGTCGTGAGCGGCGACGATCGAGACGTCACCGATGGTCACCACCCCGGCTGTGCTGCGAAAGGTGGAGCCGGGTCGAACGCGGGGCTTCATCCACCGTCGAAAGGCGAGCGTGATGCTGCCGGCGGCGACGCCGGCCGCCACGCGGTCGGTCAGGATCATGCGCCAGGGGCGGCCGCGTACTCAGCCAGCGTGCGTAGGGGCCGGCCGAGTAGGTCGGTGGCGTCGGGCGTGGTGTGTGCGTTCGCGCCGCTCGCGATGACGGAGTAGAGCCCACTGAGAGTGTCGACGTACTCCGGGTGCCATCCCAGCGCCGCGGCAGATCGTCGGAACTCCTCATCGGAAACCGGCTCGTAGGCGGTGACCGGGAGCCCTGCCTGTGCGGTGATCGCTGCCGCCTGGGTGAATGTCAGGGCTTCCTCACCGGTGACGTCGTACTCTCGGTTGCCGTGGGTGCCCCTAAGCGCGGTGACGCTCACGGCGGCAATGTCGTTCGCATCGATGAAGCTCACTGCCGCTTCCCCCGCGGGGATGCGCAAAACTCCGTGGTTCGCCACAGCGAGGTCGCGCAGCGGCCCTTCGGTGAAGTTCTGATGGAACCAATTCGGGCGGACGATCGACCACTCGAAATCGCTCTCCTGCAACCTCAGCTCGACCGCGCGCTGGTCAACCTCGCTCGGAGCGTAATTCATCCCAAGTGCCGTCATGAGCACTACCCGGCGCACCCCGGCCTGGCTCGCGGCCTCGAGAAATGCTTGCGCTTGGTCTCCGATGCGGGCAACGGATCGGTGCCCGTCATCACCACCCGGCAGGACGAAGAACAACGCTTCAACGCCGCTGAGTGCCGGCGTCCACGTGGCCGGGATCGACCAGTCGAGAGGAATGTCACTGCGCCGCGTTCCTGCGCGAGCTGCGCGACCATCCGCGAGGAGCTGAGCGAGGACGCGGCTCCCCACCTTGCCCGTTGCACCCGTCACCAGAACGGTCATGAGCGCACCCCCAGCACCCCACGAAGCTGCGCATGAACCACTCCACGGTGAGCATCCGTCGCCTGGGTGTGCAGGGCTAGAACCGTGGGAACCATGCGACCATCCAGAGTCGCGATCAGAACGTCCACGATCGCATCCACATCGGTCACAGGAACGAAATCACCGGCACGGCTTCCTGCGTTGATCGCGTCAGCGAAAGGTGCCCGGTAGCGTGCGGCCAGCGTCTCGCTGTGACGACGTAGCTCGTCGTCGTGAGCTGCTGCACCCCAGAACTCCATCAACATCCGCCAAGCCCTGACAGGCGTGTTCAACCCGTAGTCAACCAGCGCTGACAACCGCTCCCAGCTCCCATCGGCCACCTGGCTGGCTGATCGCTCCATCGCCTCAACTTCCGAGGCCGTGGATCGCAGAAGCGCCTCGACCAGCATGTCTTCCCGGCTGCCGAAGTAGACCTGCAACGTGCTCACCGCGATACCACTCACCGCCGCAACATCTTTGAATCGCGTGCCCTCATAACCCCGCTCGACCAGCACGGTCACCGCAGCATCAAGAGCTGTCTCCCGCCGACGTCCCGTGCCGGCTCTCCGCTGTCGCGTCTCTACAATCGTCATGCATATACGGTATCACCGTACCGATTTTCGGTAGCAACGAATTTTGGGCTCAATCCTTCCCGTGCCTAAATGAATGCGAGTCGCATACACTTTGAGGATGAGTGCAGTAGAGACAGAGGCCGCGATCGGCCGGTGGCATGACGCGGTGAACAGCAAAGACCTGACGGCCGCCCTCGGCACCGTCACTAACCCAATCGTCATCAATGGCCCGAAGGTGGCCGGGCCGATCACCGATGAGGGTTTCGTCAAGTGGATCACTCGGTCAGGAATCACCCTGCGGCCGCGCTCGTATCACCCGATCACCGATCGGGTGATCGTCGTCGAGCAAGACGCTCAATGGCCGGCGGACGCGGAGCCCACACGGTTAGCGACGTTGTTCCGAGCCACTGGCGATCAGGTGTCGGCCGCGCTGCACTTTCCCGCGCTGCGGGAGGCGTTGGAGTTCGCCTACCTGTACACTGAACTTGCGGCCACAGAATGAGCGAGCCCGGGGCCGGTCGAGCACTGTTCTCGTTCGTGCGGCACTGGTCGCGACGCTGGAACGGAACCGCTGACGGCGAGCGTGCAGCTCGCGGCCGCGACGTTCTCGCGGTCGAGGCCGTCAACGCACTCTCGCACGGCAGCGACCCGACAGTGAATGACGTTGCGGCCGAGCTGGGGCTCGATCAGTCGAACGCTTCGCGGCTGCTGACGCATGCAGCGGAGGCGGGCTACCTGGCTCTCAGTCGCTCAGCGGTCGATCGGCGGCAGCGGACGGTCACCCTCACCGCATCCGGGCACCAGCTCCTCGCCGCGGCGCACGTATGGCAAGACAGCGTGTTTGAAGCACTCACGGCGGAATGGACCGACGGCGAACGCGCAGCGTTCGAACAGGCCATGCGCCGCCTGGTCGAAAAGTCACCCGACCTCAGCAGCTCCTAGACGATCGTTGATGGGTCAGAGCTGTAGATGTGCCTCGCGCACGAACCGGCGTTGCCAGGGAGTTTCGACCGCGTTGTGCCGATAGGCAGCGCGCACCCATGCCACGGCCTCATCGGCCGGCACCCCGTCGTATCGCGCGAGGATGGCCAGAGCGGTTCCCGTTCGCCCCGTACCGCCACCGCAAGCAATTTCCACCCTCTCGGTGGCCGACCGGTCATAAGCCTCTCGTAGGGCGGATAGTGCGCTCGACGGCTCTCTGGGTAGACGAAAGTCCGGCCACGCAATCCACTGCGATTGCCAAGTCTCCTGGTGCAGGCGGGCCGTGAGATACACCCCGAAATCCGGCGCGTTAGCCGCGTCGACCGGGCCGCTTCTCAGCCCGCGCCCGCGCACCAGTCGACCACTCGGCAAGGACACCACACCGCTCAGCCCAGCCGCCCACGGTTCCATCTGTACATCGTCGCATCGTCGATCGTTTGCGGGACGCCGCGGCGGTCCCGTACGATCGAAGGGTGCATTTGTTGTTCCTCTGACGGCTGAGTGAGGCCCACCGCGCTCGTTGAGTAATCCGAGCATGCGGCGGCCACTCGTTCTCGACCCTCCGCGGGTCGCCGTCATCCGCGCACCCTGACCGCCCTCACGTGGGCTGGCTGGTGCGTCGTCTCGAAGGATTCGAATGCTCACCCCGACCAACCATCTACCGGCGCGCCAGCGCGCCCAACTCATCGCCTCCGACGTCTCCGTGATGCGCGGAGCGACCCGTGTCCTCAACCATGTCGACCTCACCGTGACGCCCGCCTCTCGGCTCGCGATCGTCGGGGAGAACGGGCGCGGGAAGTCCACGCTGCTCCATGTGCTCGACGGCACGCTGGCTCCTGATGCCGGCACGGTGCAGCGCACCGGAACGCTCGCGGTCGCGGAACAGGAAATGTCCGCGGACGATGACCGCACCGTGGGCCAGGCCATCGCGGAAGCGATAGCCGAACCTCTCGCGGCCCTGGCATCGCTCGACGAGGCCGCCCGTGCGCTCTCGGCCGGCAGGGCCGGCGCTGATGAGCGTTACGCGGCCGCGTTGGAGCATGCCGAAGTGCTCGATGCCTGGGACGCCGAGCGGCGGGTGCGAATAGCGCTCGACGCCCTGGACGCCGAAACCGATCCGGCCAGGCTGCTCGCTGACCTCTCTGTGGGGCAGCGGTATCGGGTGCGCCTGGCGTGCCTGCTCGGTGCGGATCATGATTTCCTGCTACTCGACGAGCCGACGAACCACCTCGACCGATCCGGCCTCGAGTTTTTGAGCTCGCAGCTCCGAGCTCGTGCCGGCGGGGTCGTCATCGTCACGCACGATCGCGCGCTGCTCTCAGACGTCGCGGAAACTATCCTCGACCTCGACCCCACTCCCGACGACCGAGTGCGTATCTACGGCAACGGGTACGCCGGGTATCGCGAGGGCCGGCAGGCCGAGCGGGAACGGTGGGAACAGGAATTCGACAGGCAACAAGCCGAGCACGCCCGACTGCAGGACAGTCTCAGTTCCGCACAGAACAGGCTCGTTTCCGGGTGGCGGCCGGAGAAGGGCACCAACAAGCACGGCCGAGCGACCCGTGCTGGCGGGCTCGTGCAGAGCGTTCACCGTCGGCAGGAACAGCTCGAAGCGCACGCCGTCACCGTGCCGGAACCGCCGCTGCATTTCCGGTTCCCCGATCTGCCGACCAGGACGGGCGCGGTGCTGCTAAGCGCGGAGCACGTCAGCGTCGCCGGCCGCCTGGCGCATCCGGTGTCGTTCTCGCTCTCGCACCGCGGCCGCCTCGTCGTGACCGGCCCGAACGGGGCCGGCAAATCGACCCTGCTCGCCGTGATCGCGGGCGAGCTGCACCCCGATACCGGCTCGGTGCGGATGCCGCAGAGCGTCCGTCTCGGATTCTTGCGACAGGAGACTGATCTGCCGCTGCAACGGCGAGCGAGCGAGGTTTACGCCGCCCACGTCGACGCTCTCGTGGCGGCGGGGACACTCACTGCCGCCGAAGCGGTCGGGCTCTCGCAGCTCGGCCTCCTGCGCGCTCGGGAGTCGAGCAAACGCATCGGTGAGCTGTCGATGGGACAGCAACGCCGACTCGACCTGGCATTGGTGCTCGCGACGAAACCACACGTCCTGCTGCTGGACGAGCCCACCAACCATCTGTCGATCGCGCTCGTCGACGAACTCACCGACGCCCTCGGAGCGACGCAAGCCGCCGTGGTGCTCTCCACCCATGACCGGCAGCTCCTCCGCGACGTCGACGACTGGCCCCCGCTGCGCCTCGGCGCGATGACTGAGAGTGAGCCACGGGCATGAGCCGGAAGAACCCTGGCGCCCTTCGTGCGCTGCGACCCCTCGCGACCCGCGACTACCGACTGTTGTTCGCCGCCGTCGGGATCGAGGTATTCGGCACCGGCATGTGGACGATCGTCATGGTGTTCCAGGTGCTCGCCCTCAACGACAGCCCGCTGGCGTTGTCCGCCGTCGCCACGGGGATGAGTCTCGGCCTGTTCGCGTCCTCGATCCTCGGCGGAGTCGTCGCTGACCGGTTCTCGAAACGGCGCATCATCATCACCGTGCAGGGATGCACCGCCGTAGTGATGGCCGCCGTCGCGGCCCTGTCCCTCACCGGAACGATCGAGCTGTGGCACGTCGGCGTCGCCTCGTTCGCGATGGGGGCCGGCAGTGCGTTCTTCTACCCCGCCTACAGCGCCTATCTCCCCCAGGTGCTTCCGCCCGAACAGCTCCTCGCCGCAAACGGGCTCGAAGGTGCGTTGCGCCCCTCGATGGGGCAAGGACTCGGACCTGCGCTCGGCGGGATCATCGTCGGCGCGTTCTTCCCCGCGATCGGCGCTGTGATCGTGGCCGCTTCCTACGCGGTCGCCTTCGTCATCGTGCTCTTCCTGAGCCGACGCGACGAGATAGCCGGCCCCGCGACGCCTGCCGAGAAAACGAACGTGTGGGGCGACCTGCGCGCGGGCGTCCGGTACGTCGCCAGCACCCGGTGGCTACTCTGGACGCTCATCTTCGGATCATCGCTCGCCCTCATCATCCAAGGGCCCATCGAAGTTCTCCTGCCGTTCCTCACCCGCGACCGATTCGAGGACGCCGAAGCGACGTTCGGGATTCTCCTGGCAGCATTCGGGATCGGCGGCGCGGTCGGCTCGCTCGTCGTCTCCTCACTGAGACTGCCGCGCCGCTACCTGACGTTCATGATCCTCTGCTGGGGCGGCGGAACCCTCCCCCTCGTCGTGCTGGGCGTGGCCGACAACCTCGGGATCATGCTGGCGGCGCTGTTCGTCGTTGGCGCAGCGACCGGCGCGGGAGTCGTGATCTGGGGCACGCTGCTGCAACGCCTCGTGCCCGTCGACATGATCGGTCGAGTCGCAAGCCTCGACTTCTTCGTCTCGATCGCATTCATGCCCGTCTCAATCGCGATCGCCGGGCCGCTGTCGCTGATCTTCCCCGTGGAAACGATCTTCATCGTCGTTGGCGTCGTGCCGCCAGCATTGGCCGTCATAGCTCTGGCCGCGGGCCGGATGCGCAGCACCGAGCTACAACGCCCGCTCGACGCCTAGATCTAGACGGATTGTCCTGCTGCTCTTGTCCGGTGTAGCGCCCGCTGCGGACTCGCCCCGTGCATTGCGGCGTGAGAAACGACCGCAACGATTGCGGTTTCAGCCAGTCAACGTTTGCAGGCGGATAGTGATGTCGTGATGACCGAGAACTATCCGACGATAAACATGCGTCGAAGCTGGTAGATCATCACCATCCGATCGGTGCGGATCGCGCAACCATGAAAGCACCCGCACAAGTAGCCGTCATTGTCGCGGCCGTTTTCGGCCTACGATCGGCAACTGGTTCTGCGGACGTTGGGGCGTGTTCCGACGAATTCGTTCCAGGCCGCTAACGCTGGACGATGACAGCTGAGCGGGCGCGTCGTTCTTGCGACCGGGATCGCGCAAGGAGCACAAGGCTCCACGGCCCGAAGAGGATGAGCTTCAGCGCGTTCCACAGGGCGAGGAAGAACACGAGGTACAGCCACTTGCTCCACCCTTGTTCGATGAGTCCGGTACAGGTCACAGCGATCAGCAGGTAGATGACGCCGAGGAGCATCGCGGGGATGCCCCATTTGAGGCCGCGACGGGAGCGGAGCACGTCGAGGAGGATGTTGGTAGGCATCCATCTGCGGAGGAAGACGCGGGTGTGGACGCTGGCGTTCCAGAGCCGGTTCAGGAGCATGACGTGGGCCTCACTTTCGCACGCAGGACAACGGTGGTGTGGCCGGTCCTGAGTGGTTGAGTGCCCGAGGTACTTCTCGAACGGTCTGCCGTTCCCTGGTTCTGAGGGGTTGGCGCGTGGTTGCTCCTGCCACCGCCAGGATACCCAAGTGCTCAGCGAGAAGGAAGGGCGAGCACTTTGAGGCGCTCCAGCGCCACAGTGCTTAGAGGGTCGGCCCGTCCCGTCGCTGCGGGGTCTCTTGGGGCTCGCTAGCGTCCTGTTGAAGGCGGGTGAGCGTGGCTCGGGTGCGTTCGTAGTCGATGCGTTGCGCATCGTCGGCGGGTACAGGCCCCAGTGGGCGAGTCGAGGTAATGCCCCATCGGTCACGGTACGCAGCAACCGCACGGACCGCGACGATGCGAGCCTCGGCGTCGAGAACGTCGAGTCCTGCCGTCCAGGGAACAGGCTGTTCGAGCGCTGCTGTGGTGAGAGTGTTAAGGCGTTGGACCATGAGGTGTTCGCGTTCTTCGAGCGCTCGCTGCATCTCGAGATCAGTGATGCCAGTAGCTCGCGGGACAACACCAGCGATGAGCCCTGCGACTCGGCGAGCGCTGGGAGGGTAGGTGCTGGTGAGCTTTTGGATCCGGTACCGCAGCATCGACCCGAGATCATCGACCTCGTCGAGGTTCCCTGCGTGCACGACCCGTGGCATGAGGTTTTCAATGTCGTGGCCGGCGGCTTCGAGACGCCGCAGCTCGGTGGTCAGGACCCCGAATGACTCGGTCTGGACGAGTTCATCGACCGCTTCGGTGGTGAGGCCACCTTGCTCAAGCAGGGCGATCCATCGGTGTTGCTGAGCTTCTTGGGCGATGGTGTCGTATTCGGCAGCCAACTGCGCAAGCGACCCCCACGCTTCGTGCTCAGTGGTGATGGTGTCGTGGGCGGATTGTTCGGCACCGACGTGTTGCAGGATGCCGTAGAGGATGCTCCTGGCGGTCATCTGCAGGTCGTCATGGTGTTGATGTTCTTCGAGGTGATGTTGGTCGGCGGCGATGTAGGCGTGGTTGGATTCCCGGCCGCGAGTCATCGCGACGTAGAAGGACTCGCGGGTCATTTCTGGTGACGAGACGATCGCGTGCGCGGTATCGACCGTGGAACCTTGTGCGCGGTGCGCGGTGATCGCGTACCCCAGCTCGACATGTTCGCTCACGTACGCGGCAGGAAGGGTGATGGTGATGCGCCATTTGGAGTGGGCGCGTCGGACCGTGAGAGATCCGTCATCGTTCGCGCGGGTCACGGTCCACCGGTCGCCGTTCTTCACCCACCCTCGCCCCATCGCGAGTCGTCGGTCGTTGTTTCGGGTGATGACCAGGTCACCGCGGGAGGCTTCGTTCCCGTCATGGAGTCGAACGCCGTCGAGGGCGACGTCGCCTGCAAGGACTCGGTCGGTGCGGGCGCGGGTGTTGAGTTCGGAGACGGTGTCGAGGGCCTCAGCGATCAACACCGACGCTTTCCCTTCGGCTTGGTCGGCACGCCACGCCTGATATGCCTGCTCGAGGATGTCCTCATATCGGCCTGGAGCGATGCGATCGTGGTCGAGGTAGGTGTCGATGACGTCGGTGTCGCCGATGCGCAGTCCGAGGGAGGCTTGTTTCTCCCACTCTTTACGGAACCGCCTCACGTCGGTGAGCTCAGGGGCATCGTCCCGGTGTCGGACGAGCATCCCGAACGCACCACCCGCATCGACCGCCGCGAGCTGCGCCCAGTCGCCGATGAGGAGCACCTTCGCACCAGCCTGCAGGGCGTGGGTGGTGATGGTGTCGAGGGCGAGGGTTCCTGCGAGTGAGGCTTCGTCGATGATGACGAGTTGGCCTGATGTGAGGTTCCAGTTGCCGTGGCGGTGTTCGTGGAGCCACTTCGCCGTGTTCTCCGTCGAGATCCCCAGATCCCCTGCCAGGACATCCGCTGCCGCCGCAGACGGCGCGAGACCGATCACAGAACCGCTGCCGTGGCGTTTCTCCCACGCTCGCCGCAACGCCGACATAGTCGTCGTCTTCCCGGTTCCTGCTGGACCGACCAACACGTCGAGGGTGCGGGCGGAGACGCCGATCTTCGTGATCGCCCGCTCCTGATCCGGTGACAACACATGCCCGTCTCGGTTCCTCTTCCGCGCCGCCTGCTCGACCCACGTAAGCGGCACCGTCGGTGCGCTCCTGTCGTTCGACGCGGTGAGGAGTCTGTCTTCGGCGGCGAGCACCTGTTCGGATGAGAACACAGTTGAGGCTTTCGGGCGGAACACGCTCGATGCGTCCGCGCGGCGGAAGGTCAGCGGGCTCGACGCGAGCTCCGGCGGAGTCAACCGCAGCGATACGCGTTCCGCGGCGTCGACGATCTGTTCGGTGACGTGATCGCGGTCAGTCGCGGACGCGAACCGGAGTCCCATCGTCTGCCGGACAGCCTCCGCGTGAAGGTTCCATCGTTTCCATGTCGCCCGCCGGTCCCCCACCCGCGCCACCACGCCTTCGGCAACCTGATCAAGGTCGCCGAGCGGAATGTCGTCCGCGCGCAGCAACGGCTCCCCCACGCTCTCGGCCACGAGCGTTGTGGCCCACGTCGGAGCATCCTCACCGAGAAGCTCGGTCGCACGATCTCGCCACCCAGCGGTGAGGCTGCTCAGCGAGTGATGCTGCTTCGGGGGTCGAGTCTCCAATGTGGCTTGTTGTCGGAGCTGCCACAACAACTTCGGCGACGGCTGCCGCCCATGCTTCGTCACGTAGTCGGCGACGAGGCCGTCCTTGACCTGCTCGATATCGCGAGTGCGGGAGGAGAAATCGTCCATCAGCTTCTGCGGCACGCCGGCGATCTCCCACGCTGTCGACCGCCCAGCGCCACGCTCCCGCGCTTCCCACCCCACCCCGAGAACCTGGGTGAGGTGGTCGGAGAGGACCGCGTTGTAGTGCTCTGACAGCCCCGTCACCGCAGCATGAATCGCCCGGGAGTCGAGGGTCCGCCATTTTCCGTCATGAACGGCCTGAACACGGTTCGCGACGACGACATGTGTGTGGAGCTGCGGATCCGATGCTCTGGAGTCGTAGTGGTCGTACGCTGTCGCGATCACACCCCGGACTTCGACCTGGGCGACTGCGCCCCGCGGCCCTTTCGCGCCGATCCGGGTCATCGCGGCATCGCGCTCGAACAGCGCGATCACATCTTGGATCGCGACGTGATGCGCCTGGGCAATCAGTGCCTGTATCCCAGCGTCAGCGACCGCCCAGAGCGTCGAGACGGACTTCGGGACTGAGAACGTCAGATCGAACCCCGCCACCGGTGCGCCCGTCGGCTTCGCCGCCTCCTCGGCCTCGATCAGCGCGGTCTGGATCGCGCGCTTCTCGTCGGTGAGAGTGCCGGAGAGTTTCTCGACGCGACGATCGACACGTTCTGCGGTGGTGGCGAATTTCCGGTATGGACGACCCAGTTGCTCGCCGCTGTTCGGGTCCTGCCCGAACCCCATCAGACGCCGCAACTGCTCCTCGCTCACTGCCGTGCCCGCGGCCACGCCCCCGGGGAGCCCGACGAGCCCGGATCCTGTCCATGTGCCCGGTGGTGTCCCCGACTCGAGGTAGTACCTCGTCAGCGCAGAAGCGGCGTCACGATCCCCGTCGCCGGTGACGGCGGAGTTGAGTAGATACCGGTATCCGTCACCGGCGGTCATCACCCTGATGGAGACCGTCATATCCAGCAGGTACGCAACGACCTTCCACCGGACTACGCCGAAGAAGCGGTGCCTTTCTGCGTTTTGCAGCACGTCAGAGTGCCGCCAGTGAGCGATTGCCATGATCCGAGCCAGGCGTCAATTGCCTATCGAACGGTGTTCGGACAATCACCTCCACCGTGAAGGTGTGACGGGCCATGGAGAGCGGTGTCCTGGAAGACTGGTGATGTGGGCGACTACTGGAATCACAACACCGCATACCACGGGTGGATTCTCCGCACCGGCCTACGCGACGACGTGCGTGACGTGCTGGACGTCGGGTGCGGCGACGGATTCCTGCTGCAGCGCCTTGCACCGCACGTCACCACAGCCGTCGGCATCGAACCAGACGCGGAGACCATTGCGCGCGCACGCACCCGACTGCGCGACACCGAGAACGTTTCGCTGCAGTGCACCAGCTTTGCGTCTTTCCATCCCGGTGCTGCACGGTTCGACCTCATCACCTTTGTAGCGACACTCCACCACATGGAGCTTCAGCCGACGCTCGAGAAAGCTGCATCGTTGCTTCGCCCCGGAGGGCACCTGATGGTTGTCGGGCTCGCGGCGAACCACACCCTGGTCGACTGGATCCTCTCGGCAGCGACCCTTCCGCTCGTGAGGATCGGATCCCTCATACACCGCGAGACGGCGGACATCGGAGTCCCCATCGCAGAACCGCAGGAGAACCTCGTGGCAATCCGACAGATGAGCCGGGATATCCTTCCTGGACGCACGGTTCGCAGCGGGCTCTACTACCGGTACCTCCTTGCCTGGAAGAAACCCATCAGCACGTCGCTCACCAGACACGAGTAGCGACGGTCCAGAGGCATTCACGGTCCCATTCGATCGTTGATTGCCGATCGTGTGTGGGAGAAATCTGGCAGTGGGAATCAGCGAGGCCCGGGCACCTCGTGGAACTCTGATCTGGCGCGCGGGCGCTGACTCTCGCGTGGCATCCACGCTGGGGCTGTGTGGGCTCGACTTCGTCGGTGTGGCACGTACCTGCCGGATGAGCTTGTTCGTCGCACACGAGCGCGGACAGGCCCCGAACAGCAGGGAGCCACCGTCATGCCCGACTCCACCCCGACGCCCGCCGCACGCCTGACCGAACTACCCAAGCCGGTGTTCGCCGATGAACGGGCGACGCTCTATCTCGGTGACGCGGTCGAGCTCCTCGCGCTCCTGCCCGAAGGGAGCATCGACGCCCTGGTCACGGACCCGCCCTACGGGTTGAGCTTCAACGGGCAGGCATGGGATGACGCATCCGGGTTCCGGGAATCCCTCCCGCACATCGACACAAGTGCGATGAGTGCACCGGAGGTGTTCGAGACGTGGTGCACCGCGTGGGCTGCAGGAGCATTGCATGCGCTCAAGCCGGGTGCGTATATTGCAGCGTTCGGTGGTGCACGCACCTGGCACCGGATGGTGCGCGGGATCGAGAATGCAGGGTTCGAGATCCGCGACCAGATTGCATGGCTACACACCACCGGAATGCCCAAGAGCATGGACCTCTCGCACGCCATCGACAAGCACCACGGCACGCAACGCACCGACCGGGTCGTGCAGACCACTGATCATGACGGGGTGCTCGGCGCGACCCGCACGGTCCTGTCCAAAGGCACTCCGGTGACCGAGGACGCGCAGCGGTGGGAGGGGTGGGGTACGGCGTTGCGGCCGGCATTCGAGCCGATCATCATCGCCCGCAAACCACCCGAAGGAAACCTCGTCCGCAACGTCCTCAAGCATGGCGTCGGCGGGATCAACATCGACGACGGCAGGTTCGCTGACGGCCGGTGGCCGACGAACGTCGCTTTCGACCCCGGGCAGGCGGATGCGTTGGATGTGTTGACGGGGACGTGGCAGGGCGAATCACTGTCGCGGAAGTTCCCGATCTTCCGCCTCGACAACAAGCCCAACGCCAATGAACGCCCTCGCGCATTCGGAGTCTCGCACGCGACGGTGAAACCGCTAGCCCTGATGCGCTGGCTGATCACGCTCGTCACGCCGAGCGGAGGTGTCGTGCTAGAGCCGTTTGCAGGTTCGGGTACGACGATTGAAGCTGCTGTGCAAGCCGGGCACCGGGTGGTCGGAGCGGAGAAGGACGCATCGTATGTACCGTTGATCAGTTCGCGGATGCAGTGGTGAGCGCATCGGACGAATCCCGCAGCGGGGCGCCTGACGCGGGAGCATCACGCTGAGCCAGACGTTCGTCACCTCGCAAGCGGCGTCGATCATATGCACTTGGTGCACCCAACCATGGTCGCTGCGTGTCAATTCTTGAGCCACTCCGCCGTCCACATATCAGTGGCAACCTCTTGGGCGGTGTAGCTCTCAAGATAGGCCCGCAGTGCAGTGAGTCCGGGGTGCGGGTTGGTGTTAAGCCAGATCAGGGAGTGCGGATACACCGGTGTGGGGTTACGAATCCGGATACGCCGTAGGTCATGCTGCGTTGGCCAGAGGTACCGGTCATGGTCGCCTACCAGCGTCGCAAGGTTCGAAGAAGTGGATAGCTGATCCATGAGTGCTTCGTCTCCGAAGTGCGGACCTAAAGCATCGATTGACAGGCCAAATGCCCTCGCGAGTTGCGCGTAGAAGACGGCCCACTCACTGCCGTCAGTGATTCCTGGAACCCAGATGCGATGCCCGCCAAGCTGGCTGAGTTCGACCTCTTTGAAATTTGCGAGTGGATGGGCCGGGCCGACAAGTAGCTCGAGTGCCGAGTTGAGCGTAGGGCCGACTTCAACACCGATCGGCAGTCGCTTGCTCATATCGCAGGCGCGGAATGTTGCGTCTATCAGGCCATCGCGGACAGCTGCTACGGCACCTTCCGCGGTGTGCGAACCGAGGGTGACGACGTCAAGCGGGATCTCTTTGTTGCTTCGATAGAAGTCCTGAAGAACTACTGCCGGAGCGATACGTCGATGGACGACATCAACCCGGAGCGCTCGCGTCCCCGGCTGCACCGATTCGACCGCCCGAACTGCGATGCGGAGCAGTTCTCGGGCATGAGGCAAGAAGGCTTGTCCGTCGACCGTGAGTTCTGACCCGCGAGCCGCACGGTTGAACAACGAAACACCCAGCTCGCGCTCCAGTGCAGCTATGCGCTTCGAGACCGCTTGCTGGGTCACGTGGAGGTCCACCGCTGCCTCCTGGAACTGTCCCGCGTCGGCAGCTGCTACGAAGGTTCGCACTACTTCAACATCCACCCCCAAAGCATATCAACACAACTATTGGCTGTGGCTCGCCGCCTCCAGCGTTGTTTGCTGAACTCCATTCTTACTTGGTTCCATCGACATGAACAACAAACTGTTGTGGACAGGAGCCAGACCCGATGGCATCACAGGACTCATTCGTCCATTTGCACGTGCATAGCGAGTATTCGATGCTCGACGGCGCAGCGCGGGTGAGTCCATTGATCTCCTCCGCCGCGGAGCAGGGCATGCCTGCGATCGCGATGACCGATCACGGCAACGTGTTCGGTGCGTTCGATTTCTGGCGTGCAGCGACGGCCGCCGGGGTGAAACCGATCATCGGCACTGAGGCTTACATCACGCCGGGGACCGCGAGGCAGGATCGAACGCGAGTTCGGTGGGGTGACGGCACCGATTCGAGGGACGATGTATCCGGCAGCGGTGCATACACGCACATGACGCTCCTCGCGGAGACGACGCCCGGGATGCGCAATCTGTTCCGACTCTCGTCACGGGCGTCGATCGAGGGTTACTACTTCAAACCACGCATGGATCGTGAGCTCCTCAGCGAGCACGGCGCGGGGCTGATCGCGACGACGGGGTGTCCGAGCGGTGAGGTTCAGACTCGGCTGAGGCTTGGCCAGTACGAGGAAGCACGCCAGGCTGCGTCGGACTTCCGTGACATCTTCGGTGCGGAGAACTACTTCTGCGAGATTATGGATCACGGCCTCGGTATCGAACGGCGGATCATGACCGACCTGCTGCGGCTGGCCGATGAGCTGTCGCTCCCGCTGGTCGCGACCAACGACCTTCACTACGTCCATGCCGATGATGCCAAGAGCCACGCCGCCTTGCTGTGTGTCCAGTCCGGAAGCACGGTGGATGATCCAAAGCGGTTCAAGTTCGATGCTGACGAGTTCTACCTGAAGTCGCCGGCGCAGATGCGCGACCTGTTCAAGGACTTCCCCAGCGCATGCGACAACACTCTGCTGATTGCGGAGCGCTGCAACGTCGAGTTCGACACCTCGGCAAACTACATGCCCCGCTTTCCCGTCCCTGTCGGCGAGACCGAGGAGACCTGGCTGGTCAAGGAGATCCAGCGCGGCCTCGCGGAACGCTATCCCGACGGGGCAAGCGCGCAGGTGCGAGAGCGCGCCGAGTACGAGACCGGGATCATCCTCCAGATGGGGTTCGCCGGGTACTTCCTCGTCGTCGCGGACTTCATCGGCTGGGCGAAGGACCACGGCATCCGAGTCGGCCCCGGTCGAGGCTCCGGCGCCGGCTCAATGGTCGCCTACGCACTGCAGATCACCGGGCTCGACCCGCTGGTGCACGACCTGATCTTCGAACGCTTCCTCAACCCCGACCGTGTATCGATGCCCGACTTCGATGTCGACTTTGACGACCGGCGTCGCGGTGAGGTGATTCGCTATGTCACTGAGAAGTACGGCGACGATCGGGTTGCGCAGATCGTCACCTACGGAACCATCAAGTCCAAGCAGGCCCTCAAAGACAGCTCCCGCGTGCTCGGCTACCCGTTCAGCACCGGTGACAAGCTCACCAAAGCGATGCCGCCGACCGTGTCGGGCAAGGACATCTCGCTAGCGGGGATCTTCAACTCCGAAGATCCCCGCTATGCCGAAGCCGCCGAGATCCGCACCCTGATCGAATCTGAGGTCGACGCGAAAGCGGTCTACGAGACCGCGGTCGGGCTGGAAGGCCTGAAACGGCAATGGGGCGTCCATGCGGCCGGAGTCATCATGTCCAGCACCCCGCTGACCGACGTCATCCCGCTCATGAAACGAGAGCAAGACGGGCAGATCGTCACGCAGTTCGACTACCCGGCTTGTGAGTCACTCGGGCTGATCAAGATGGACTTCCTCGGGCTACGCAACCTCACCATCCTCAGCGACGCGGTCGAGAACATCCGAACCAACCGTGCCGAACAAATTTCCCTGGAAGACCTACCCCTCGACGACCCTGCCGTGTTCGAGCTGATGCGCCGAGGTGACACCCTCGGCGTCATTCAATTCGACGGCGACGCAATGCGTTCACTCCTCCGCCTCGCCCAGCCCGACCACTTCGAAGACATCACCGCCGTCGGCGCGCTCTACCGACCGGGGCCGATGGGCGCAAACTCGCACATCAACTACGCACTCCGCAAGACAGGGCAGCAGGAGATCACCCCCATCCATCCCGAGCTCGCGGAACCGCTCGCCGATGTCCTTGGCAAGACCTACGGGCTGATCGTCTACCAAGAGCAAGTCATGACGATCGCGCAGGTACTTGCCGGTTTCACGCTCGGACAAGCCGACCTGCTCCGCCGCGCGATGGGCAAAAAGAAAAAGTCAGAACTCGACAAGCAGTTCGAGGCATTCTCCTCCGGGATGAAAGCCAACGGGTACAGTTTGGAGGCAGTGCGAACGCTCTGGGACATCTTGCTCCCGTTCTCCGACTATGCCTTCAACAAGGCTCACTCCGCCGCCTACGGACTCCTGAGCTACTGGACCGCGTACCTCAAAGCCCATTACCCGGCCGAGTACATGGCCGCCCTGCTCACCAGCGTCGGGGAATCCAAAGACAAGATGGCGCTCTACCTCAACGAGACCCGGCGGATGGGTATCAAGGTTCTCCCACCAGACGTGAACGAGTCCGGTCGCTACTTCGCTGCCATCGGCGAAGATATCCGGTTCGGACTCGAAGCAATCCGCAACGTAGGAGGCAACGTCGTCGCCCAGATCATCAACACTCGTGAAGCCAAAGGACGATACGCCGGCTTCCATGATTTCCTCCGCAAAGCACCCATCGATGTCGCCAACAAACGCACCGTCGAATCGCTGATCAAAGCAGGGGCGTTCGACTCGTTCGAGCATCCTCGGCGTGGACTGCTGAGCATCCACAAAGAAGCCGTCGATGCCGTCGCCGGAATCAAACGACAAGAAGCTCACGGACAGTTCGATCTCTTCGCCGCCCTCGGCGACGACGCGGAAGACTCCTTCGACACTGAGATTCCTGATCTCCCCGAGTGGAACAGGCGCGACAAACTCGCGTTCGAACGAGAAATGCTCGGACTCTACGTGTCTGACCATCCACTTCGTGGACTTGAACAGGTGCTCTCCAAACGCGCAAACACTCAGATCGCTGCGCTCCTGGGGGAAGGTTCCCCGAAGGACGGCAAGTCGGTGACCGTTGCCGGTCTTCTGACCAACGTTCAACATCGCGTCGCCAAAGCGTCCGGCAACCCTTACGCCCTCGTCCGAATCGAGGACCTCGGCGGAGAGGTCAGCACTATGTTCACCGGAAAGACCTATCAGGCCTACTCATCAGCACTTCAGGCTGACTCCGTCGTGCTCGTCAGCGGGCGAGTAAGTCTCCGCGACGACGGGGTGACAATCCACGCCGACGGCCTTGAAGAAATCGAGTCGGCCGACCACATGCAAAATCGCCCCTTTGTAATCGTCATGCCAGAGCGAGCCGCAACGGAGACTCGCATCACAGAACTCCGCGAGATCCTCATCCGACACCCCGGCCAGACTGAGTCACGCCTCAAGCTAGTCAAGACCGACACCGCGTCCCTCTTCTCCTTGACGCCCTACCCTGTCACCGTTACCGCCGACCTATACGCCGAAGTCAAGTCGCTCCTCGGAGCAAAGAGCATCGAGATGTAGTCGAGGCATCGTGAGGGAGCCGTTCACCAAAGTCCTGCTGCCGGACGCTCCAATTACTCGACCTGATCTTTTCCCGGTGGCGGTTCGCCGTGCCACACATTCCGGTCCCACGGGCCGCGTCCTTTTCGCTGCGACGAAAGTAATGATGGTCAACGCGGGTGCGACCACGCTCAGGCACCAGTCCGGCGAGCTCAAGGCCGTCGAAGGCGACGTCATCTTGCTGCGACCTGGTCACTGGTATTCGGGAGACCCCTCCGGGACGGTGGTGACGACGACGGCCTACATCGACACGACCTTCCTTCACGAGCAGGCACGGTGGATACCCAAGTCCGCCGCGCCCGCTCTTCTTGGTTCTCTGAACAAATGCGGGTCGGATCCTGTCACGTTCCGCCTCTCACCCAGGACGCTTCCGCAACTAGAGTCCGCATTCCGAGTGCTGCTCGATATTCAGCAGCACGAGGTTTCGCCGCTCCGAAGCCTCAGTCTTGTTACCGGGCTTCTCGACGTACTTACCCAGTCGGATGCTGCGATCGGGGTCGGCGACGAAGCGGTACGGCGAGCAGTGGCGATCCTCATCGAACGGTTCGACCAGCCGTGGACTCTTGACGCTCTCGCCGTTTCGGCGGCGATGTCTCGATCACAGATCTCACGACTGTTTCGCAAGCACCTCCAGATAAGCCCTGCGGAGTTCCTGCGCCACGAGCGAGCGCGTCGCATGGCCGATCTTCTGCTTTCCAGTGGCCTTAGTGTCGAGGAAGCCGCTCGCCAGGTCGGATGGTTGGACGCCAGTCATGCCTCGCGTGCGTTCCGCCGCGTGTACGGGCTCTCTCCGCAGCAGTACCGACGAGCACACGAGCAATCTTCCTAGGCCGTCTGAGCGCCCACTATCGGGGGCCCACCTGACAGGTACGCCCCCGACGCGACCGCGCGCGGGGAACCTTGAGGGAAGGAATCTCATGAGCAGCATTGACCCTGACGAGGCAGCAGTATCGACGCCTGCTGGCACCACAGCACGCAGAGGTGCGACGAGCCTGCCGGGTGCGCTGTTTCTGGGGGTGATTGTGTGGGCTGATGACCCGGAGATTGATCCGACGGTGGTCGCGGACCGCAATCCGGTCGCCGTGGCGCGGGCGGTTGCAGTCACAATTCACGAGATGCTCGAAGACTCCGAAGCGTATGCCGGGGCGACGGAGTTCCTTCAGTCAAATCCTCCGCCGCAGGATTGGGTACTGCCCGAAAACGTAGATGCATGGTTGGAGGCGCTGCGGCAAGCGACGCCGCACCCGGCGTACTCGTTCCACCGAGTGCCTATGACCGGTGGTGCGGACGGGACGAACCACACGGCCGTGAACCGGTACTTGCAGCATGCTCTGCAGGAACGCGAAGCCGCTCTCACCGCTGACCCGTCACCGAGCACTTACGTCGGCCGGTCGACTGGAGGATATCTCGCCCGCTGACCCGATCGCGGGAGTTTGACGTTTCCACGCGTCTTCTTGATGTTTCGACGCGTCATCTCCCGGACGCCTCGACCTTGACGTGCTCCTGTGCGTACCTCTGGAACAGCACCACCCGTGCCAGCTGAGCGTTCGCGCGCGGTGCGTGTTCTGTCGATCTGTCTGTGAATGGAGGCCTTCATCATGTCCGACACCACGATCCCACCGTTGGGGTATTCGCCTGAGCCGCCCCGCCCGCACCGGGTGGTGGTTGAGTTCGAGGTCCTCGCCCGCACCCAGGCCGAGGCTCAACACATGGTCGATGAGGTGCTGATCGAAGACCTCGCAGGCCCTCCCGGTCAGCCCCGCACAGACGGCGACCGGGTGTTCGGTGAGGACTTCGGCGACGATGTCCCGCACATCCGTTCCTGGATACCCGCACCCGTGGCCTCGCCCGCCGCGCGGGTGCTGCCGCCGGTGGGGTGGGAGGCGTTCGAGGAGTCGGGGATCCCGGAGATTGTGGCGGAGATGTTCCCACCCGAACCGAGCACCGGTGACTTCCGCCTCCCAGACGGCACGCCCGACCGGGAGGGGTTTGAGGACGCGCACGAGCGGTGGCGCGACGAGTGTCTTTCGCTCGCTGTACAGGCCTCCCGCCTCCCGGACACGTTGGAACGGTTGGAGCGGGCCGAACGGGTCCGTGACGGCCTGGCCGATCTTCTGGAGCGGGAGCATCTTCCCGTGGAGCCGGTGAAGGAGGACTATCTCGTCACGGTTTCCCCGTCGTTCGAGGGCGAGTTTGAGGATCTGCGGTTCAGATCCGACCACGCCCAGTGGCGGTCCGAGTTCACCGCAACCGCGCTCCGACGCGAACACGCATTGGAGGGACTGCTCGCTGAGGGCGGGCCGCGGACGATGTTCCTTCCGGAGCGGTTTCACCGTGAGTGGGTGCCGTCGGATCTGATCGCCCTGCAGACCCTCCGCGTCCTCGTGGAACGGGAGAAGGCCGGGGAAGGCAGGCCGTTGTTGGACCGGCGGGAACGGGAAGAACTGGAGGCGATGTTATTCGCCGCCGACCCCGACGTCAGCGTTCCTGATCCGGATGATCCGGTCGGTGTGCCGATCTATGAGGGGCTGGCGTCGGAGGCGCATGCGTGGATCGTCCCCGGCGTCTACGACGCGACCGGGATCGACGGAGAAGGCCAGTTCCGACTCGTCGTGGGCCGCGTATCCGTCGGCGATGGGGCGACGGCATCGTCGGCGTTCCCACCCGTTGAGCATGACAGTGCCGTGGTGAACGAGATCGCCCGCATCCTCGAGCAGGACACCGAACAGCTCAACCCGGCCGTGGTCCTTGATCGGATCAACGCCGCAGTCCTCGCTACCGGTCGCACTGGCACCGCTCCCGGGGACATTCGCCCTCCCGAGCAGGCGCTGACCAGGCTGGAACGCGGGGCACTGCTGAGCGAGTTACTCGCGGAACGAGAGCAGCACCTGAGCACCGATCCTGACGGCCCCGAGCCGCCCTCCCCGGATCGTGATTCTGGCCGAAGCCTGTAGCAGAGGGCCGCCGTTGGCCGGTGGAGGCGGGTGCCGGTGTGTTTGACGATTTGGCGCATGTTCTTGACGAAACGGCGCATCCTGCCCCGGAACGCTCGTGGCGACCATGCGAGTTCGGGTAGGGGTTGAGGTTCAGAAGGGATGCTCAGAGCGGAGATTCTGCGGGCAGCACGGCTGCTGCCCGCACCTTCCCAGTGACACCGCGCACGAGCCCCGGCCCGTGCCGTGTACTGAAGGAGGTGCGCATGGTCATCACCGACCCCGAAGTTTGGCCGATGCCCGCGGAGCTTCCTGGAGTGCTCGCGCACGCTGCCTCCGTCTACACTGCGGCGGGCATCCCGGTGTTCCCGTGCGCGCCCGGTCAGAAGCGCCCGCTCACCGTGCATGGGTTCCGGGACGCCACCACCGACCCCGCGCAAATCGCCGCCTGGTGGGGACGGCATCCGGAAGCGAATATCGGCATCCCCACCGGGACAGTGATCGGCGTGCTGGACGTGGATGTACACGCCACAGGCAGCGGATACCCGATCCTCCGCACCCTGCAACGAGAGGGGCTGATCGGCGGGTGGGGGCAGGCCGTGCGCTCCCCATCGGGTGGACTGCACTTGTACTACCCGACAGCCCCAGACGCTGCTCAACGATCGTGGTCGCGGGGGCGGGCGCATGTGGACTTCCGCGGCACCGGCGGCTACATCATCGCCCCACCCTCCACCATCACCACCGACGACGGAGCCCGCTACTACGAGATCATTGCCCGGGGCCGTCACCCGCGCCCAGTTGACGCGGACACGATCCGTGAGCTGCTGACGCCCCAGCCTGAGCACCCGCCCCGCCGGCTCGATCCGTTAGCGGTGCGGGAGGTGGAGCATCTCGCGGCCTGGGTCGCCGCGCTACCGGAGGGGAACCGGAACGCGGGCCTGTTCTGGGCGGCATGCCGTCTCGCCGAGGCCGGCCTGCCCGAGCCCGACACTCTCGGGGTACTTGAGTCTGCCGCGTCCGCCGCCGGTCTCGAGCCGCGGGAGATCGCGAAAACGATCCGCTCCGCCCACCGCACAGCGATCGTTGAGGTGCCCGACGATCCCGTCGCACAGACTGCTCGCTCTTTGTCGGGGATCGGGAGGTAGCGGTGACCGGCCCGGCAGTGACAGCTCGCGCCCCGCGCGATCTGGACCTGAGCCCGGACGGAGCCCCCGTTGCTGGTGTGTCGCGGTTCGTGATCGTGCTCGCAGTCACCGGGACGATCCTGCTCGCCCTGGGAGCGTTCTGGCTGTCCTTCACCACCCTCCGTGACCTCGCCGTTCTCTCCGGGATTCCCGAGGGGCAAGCGTGGATGTGGCCGCTGATCGTCGATGGCGTCATCCTTGAAGCCACGATCAGTGTCGTCGCCCTGCGGGATTCCGCCCGCACCGCGAGGCGGTTCGCGTGGCTCCTGCTGGGCGCAGGTGCCGGAGTGAGCGTGGCGGCGAACATCACCCACGCGGTCGTCGCCGCCGATACCCGCGTCCCCGCCCTGATCGCCGCGCTGGTCGCGTCGGTGCCACCGCTGGTGCTGCTCGCGATGACGCATCTCACCGTCGAACTCACTCGCAACACCGCACCGTCTCCGACCATTCAGAAGCCGAGCATTCGACCACTGGTCCCTACCGAGAGCACGGTCGCAATGACCGAAACCCTGGATCGCTCCGAGCAGGACGCGATACCCAAGCCGCAGGAGATAACGGTGGCGGCGCCGCCGGAACTGAGCGTCACCGAACAGCCGTCGAGATCCCGTGGAGGAAGTGGGCAGCAGGGAGACGCGCGTGCTCGGGCGCTCGCGCTGAGTGCGGAGGGTGTGTCGAAGCGGCAGATCGCCGCGCAGCTGGGCGTGCACCCGACCACGGTAGGCCGATGGATAAACGCACCTGACCGGCAACAGGACGGAGACCCCCATGACTGACCCCACCACCCCCGACCACCAGCACGTCGACCACCAGCGCCTCGCGGATCACGACCAGCGGACGGGTGCGAGCAAGCACACCGATGCGCCACCGACATCGACGCCAACAGGGGCAGCTGAGGATGCGCGGGCATCGGAGTTCGCTACCCACGGCGATCCCACGCTCGTCCGAGGAGGAGGCGCCAGTCCGGTCTCGCCTCGTCCGGGCGTGCAGTGGGTGCGCCCCACCGATGTCGCCGCCCGCGCCGGGGCCGTCGTTCTGGACCGCGGTGCGGAGCTGAACACGCGCCTGCGTGATGCGGTCCTTGACGGGGTTCGTGAAGGGCGTGCGCAGTTGCAGGAGCGTCTGGTCCGCCGCCAGGAGGCCCTGGACCCAGATTCGAGCAGTCCGACAAATGCGCGGGAGCGTGTGGTCGGGAGAACGGGGGTGAGCCGGTGATCGCTGCCTGTCCCGGCACCACCCGAGTGCCGCACGACACCCACACCCCCTGACCACTCATCCAGCCGCTCCGGCTGCTCACTGTCGCACCGGACAGCACCGCACAGACCCGCGCACACTGGGCGGGTCTGGTGGTCCCCTCATGCCTCCGCACGGCCGTGGTACCTGCGGTGGGCGGTGCTCGGTGACCCCAATGGCGGAGTTCGTCGGGATGGGTGTCGCACCTATCTGTTGACGGATCTCATCACGTTTCAGGAGTCGCTATGAACCACCACCCAACCACACCGGCATCATCGCTGTCGCCGGACTTCACCACGAGCGAGGGGCTGCGCGAGCTGCTCACGGAATTAAACGAGCACAACGCCTGGGCGAACAGCCCGGTCGCGGCCGAGCTCATGGTCTACGCGACACGGAAGTATGCGCCGATCGCGAAGGCCTGGCACCGCACCCCCGACGACGCCGCCTACGAGGCGTTCCTCGCGATGCGGCAACCCACCACCCTGCGCGCGGATGATCCGTGGGCGGTGATCACGCGTGCGGTCGCGCTCGGCATCGCCGCCGAAGTCCACGCCGACCGCAACATGACCTCGCAGGACAAGGCCCGCCGTCCGTCGAAGAGGCCGGCGGAGGAGCCGATGCGGGCCGGGCACTACGAGGAGTTCTTCTACGACGTCCACCCCCACGCCCACACCCTGTACGCCAGGGGCGACGGCGGCGAGGACAGGTCGGTGGATCGGGTGATCCGCGCGACCTGCGTGTTCCTCGTCCTCACCGACTGGCCCGCCCGCCCCGTCGAGCAGGCCGTGGACTACATCGCCCACCGCATCACCGGCCTCTCCTCCGGCACCTCCGCACTGGAAATTGTTGCCAAGGAGCTTCACATCGCGATCCGTCTCGGCTACACCCCCGACGAATGGGCAAGCCTCGTCCGCCTGGTCGTCGGCACCAAGACAGGGAAACGGAAGGCCGGGGACTACGGGCTGTTCGCCCGGGTGCTGCTCGGTGACGATGTCGCCGACCTCCTTCGCGACGAGACCCTCGTGACAACCTCCCGCCGGATGGCGTCCATACCTGCCGGGCAGGAAGGCAACGGAGGTGCGTCATGAGTCGGGGTCATTTGGTGTTGGAGCATGCGACGGATCAGATCATCGATGGTCACTCCTACCGGCGTGATCTCGGCGACTTGGAGGAGTTGACGGAGTCGATCCGCCGGTTCGGGTTGCTGTCGCCGATTGTGATCACTACCGGCAACGTCCTCATCTCCGGCAACCGCCGCCTCGCCGTCATGCGCGCCCTCGGACACCGCACCGTGCCCGTATGGGTTGTGCAGGGAGTCTCCGACAAGCTCTCCACCGTCCTCGCGATCCAGGACGAGAACACCCTCCACAAGATGCTCACCCCCATCGAACAAGCAGAGCTCTACGAGGAACTCAAGCATCTCTACGCCGAAGAAGCTGAACGGCGGGAGACTGCGACCCGGTTCGGTTCCGAGACCCGGGATGAACGGATCGCGCAGGCCCACGATGCCGCACCACAGGGTGGAATGCACGGGGGTGTTGATTCAACACCCCCGCAGCAGACGAGCACCACGGGCGGTGGGAAGACGAGAGTGCAAGCCGCGAAAGCCGTGACCGGGCGGGACTCTCACTCGATGCTCGATCAGGTCGTGGAGCTCAAGCAGATCGCCGCGTCCGACAACGAGCATCCCGAGGTGCGGCAGGGCGCCGCCGAAGCCCTGCTCGAGTTGAACACGGATGGGAAGGTCAACGGCCGCTACCTGCGAGTGAAGCTCCTCCAAGCCCTGAACGCCCTGCAGCGGTGGGCACTCGACCCGGACGAGCCCGACGCAGTCCGAGAGGCGGCCGCAGCGGAGCTCGAGCTGGTGAAGGCGCAGGAGCATCCCAAGGATGCGATGAAGGAAGCTACCCGGGCGATTTCTCGGGTGGGGCAGTTGCGGAGGGATGCCGCCGCTCTCGCGCCGCGAGAGGGGTGGAAGGACGCGGACCCGTTGCTGCGACAGAAACACGCCATCCGCAAGCTCGTCGATCTGCTGCGCCGGGAACACGGCTGGTGGGACCGCTACAACCCCGAAGACTTCGGACGATACGCCGACGCCAAGCAGTGGGAACTCGTCGAGAGCTACATCACCGAAGCGAGCCGGTTCCTCGAGCAGGCCCGCACCGCACGAATGACCACCAGTGAGGACAGCGCTGATGCCGACGTATGAGGACCCGTCCCTGGACGCGGATGAGCTGGCGGAGGCAGCGCGCGGGCTCGCGTATGCGACCCGGCAGATCAGGACCCCGGAGGACACGTATGAAGTGCTCGGGTCATTGCATCTGACGTTGTCGCGGCTCCAGCAGGGGCTGCAGCAGCTCGCGGCCTGGCACGACCGGCATGCCTCGTTCGCTGCTACCGACAACGGTGACCGGGCTGCGGGGCACGATCACGCGGTCAAGGCCGGTGGCTGGTTGACGATCGCCGCTGCCTCCGCGGAGCAGGTGGTCCAGCTCGTGATGAAAGCTCACAGCGAGAACGGGCGGATCGCCTGGCAGCCCGAGGCCGCACCGACACGAACTGTGGGGCTCGCTGAAGCACTCGTGGAACGGGAAGAGGCCCTCGACTCCGAACCCCCAGCAAGCGGACACACCAACCAGAGCAGGGGCCTCTCGCGCTGAGAGCGGAACGGACGGCGGGCGGGCGGCGCACCTATCGGGTGACCCCGCCCGCCCCTCTATTGGAAGGCCCCACTTCATGTCTTCTCCTCACACCGACGACCAGCAGCGTCGTCGTCGCCGTCTGATCATCACCCTCACCGCGACCGGTCTCGTCATCGCGGTGCTCGCCGGTGTCGGCATCTACGGCCTCGTCACCGGCCCCCACGGCAGTGAGGATCCCGGGGAGCGCACACCCACCTCGTCCACGGCACCGCTCGACCCCGTCGACCCGACTGGGCAGCCGGGCGAGGCCGATCTGCCGGCCTTGCCGCGCACGAATAACCCCGAGACCTACGTGCGCGCGGTCGCTGTGGCGTTGTTCGACTGGGATACCTTTACCCTCCTGACTCCTGCTGATCACCGGGGTGTGTTGATCGAGGACGCGGACCCGTCCGGCACGGAGACGCCGGGGCTGATCGCGGACATGGACGGGTACTTCCCGTCGGCGTCGACGTGGCGGGATCTTGCCGAGTACCGCACCCGCCAACACATTGAGATCGACCGGGTATTCGTCCCCGCACAGTGGGAGGAAGCGGTCGCCGCCTCCGGCGGGCACATCACCGACGGCACGGTCGCGTACACGGTCGAAGGCATCAGGCACCGGGACGGCGTCTGGTACGACGACCCCGTCCAGAGCGAGCATGCGGTGGCGTTCACGGTGTTCATGTCCTGCCAGCCGGTGTTCAACCGGTGCCATCTGCTGCGCCTATCCGAACTCGACAACCCCCTCCGATAGGCCGGGGCACGGGATGAAGAAGCTCCTTGCTGCCGCAGCCACGTTTATGCTGCTCGCCCCGATGCTGGGGCTGCTCAGCATTGGTCTGCTCGTGAACCCGGCCGTCCTCAACCAGGGGAACTGCATCGCCAGCGGTGTGACCCTCGGGCCGATCCCGGACTCGCTCCAGGTGACGATGAAAGACGGGTACACGTTCACTCTCAACAAGCAGCAGCTCACCCACGCCGGGACGATGATCACCGTCGGAGCGAATACTCCTGGGGTGGGGCGGGACGGGATTTTGATCGCGTTGATGGCGGCGCTGACGGAGTCGACGCTGCGGCAGCTCGCCAATACCGGCACCTACCCCGAATCCGGGAGCTACCCGAACGACGGGAACGGCTCCGATCACGACAGCTTGGGTCTGTTCCAGATGCGCCCGCAGTCCGGGTGGGGCACCGTTGCCGAGCTCATGGACACCACGTATCAGGCGCGGGCGTTCTATGGCGGACCCGACGGACCGAACCATCCCTCACCGCGGGGGCTGCTCGATATTCCGGGGTGGCAGCAGATGGACAAGGGCGAGGCCGCCCAAGCCGTCGAAGTGTCCGCCTACCCGGACCGGTACCAGAACTACGAGCCCGTCGCCCGCACCATCCTCGACACCCTCACCCGCAACAACAGCGGCGGGAGCGGTGTGCCCGGGGACACGAACATTCCCGAGACGAGCCGGCTGGTGTTCCCACTGCCGACAGGCAGCTATGTGCACACGTCGTCGTTCGGGCCGCGGATTGACCCCATCACTGGTGAGGCGCGCGTGCACGCCGGAACTGACTGGGCTGCCGCTGATGGGACGCCGATCTTTGCCCTCGCCGACGGCATGGTCACCTATGCGGGGATGGTCGATGGGTATTCGGGGCAGATCACTATCGAGCACACCATCGGCGGCGAAAAGGTCGCGACGAAGTACATCCACATGTGGGCACACGGCATCCACGTCACCACTGGCGACAGGGTCACCGCCGGCCAACACATCGGCGACGTCGGCAGCAGCGGCCACTCGACCGGCCCGCACCTGCACTTCCAAGTCCACCCCGGCGGCGCGAACGCCCCCGCCGTCGACGCAGAACCGTGGCTCGCAGAACGCGGTGTCGAGGGCATCGACGCCCCGGTCGGTGGCGGGCCAGGCTGCACCAGCTGAGCTGAGCGGGGCCTGGCGGGGTGGGTGGCGCACCTGACCGGTGCCCACCCACCCCCGTTGTCGTGAGGAGAACCGTATGCCTGCCATCACCTTGGCCCTGCTACAGGCTGAGAACGTCTACCCCGATCTCTCCAGTGTCGGAGGCCGCTCCACCCTCATCGAGATCGTCGGCGCGCTGCTCACGATCGTGTTGATCGTCTCGGTGCTCATGCTCGTCGTCTCCGGGATCGTGTGGGCGGTGTCCTCCTCCGCCGGGAACCCGCAGACCGCCGCGAAAGGGAAAGTCGGTGTGTTCGTCGCCCTCGGAGCCGCCGCCCTCGCAGGTGCCGGAGTGGCATGGATGAACTTCCTCCTGAACCTCGGAGACACCCTCTGAGCCTGGTCGCACGTTCCGGCATCGCACCTGTCCCAGTGACCCCGCACGACCGGGTACGGGGCGATCGCTTGTGAAGGAGCCCATTCATGCTTGCCGTTCTCGACACTCTCACCACTCTCGCCGCGGTGTTGCCCGCGAATGTGGACATCACCCCGAACGACTCCGGGCTGCCCGGCATCGCCGCTCTGCGCACGGTCGTGGGCGCGGTGATGACGATCGGGCTGATCCTGTCCGTCCTCGCCCTCATCGTCTCCGCCGTCGTGTGGGGCTTCGGCGCCAACAGCAGCAACCCGCATCTGGCGTCGCGGGGGAAGGTCGGGGTGCTGATCTCCTGCGGGGCGGCGATCATTACCGGCGCATCGGTGACGCTGATCAACTTCTTCTGGAACGTCGGCCAGGCCGTCTCCTAACCACCACCATCTCGACCCGTAGAAGGGAGGGGTGTTGTGGCTGGTATCTGTGACGTCCCCATCATCAGCAACGTCTGCGACGCCGTCGGCGAAGGTGCAGCCACCCTCGTCGCTGCACCATTCGACTGGCTCGCCCAAGCGATCGGAGCGGCCGCGTCCTGGATCTTCCAAGGCGTGTGGGCGCTGTTCGACTCGACCACCCTGGTCGACATCACCGGGGCCGGCTACATCGGCGTGTACAACGTGATCTTCGGGATTGCGATCTTCGTCATGCTGATCTTCTTCTGCCTGCAACTCATCACCGGCCTCATCAGACGCGATCCCACCGCCCTCTCCCGCGCCGCCCTCGGATTAGCGAAGTCGGTGCTCGGGTCGTTCCTGGTCATCACATTGACCGCGACACTGCTCGAGATCGTCGACCAACTCTCGATCGGGATCATCCAGGCGACCGGGACGACGTTGGAGGAGATGGGCGGGAAGATCGGGGTCCTCGTCGCAGGTCTCACCGCGATCACCCTCACCGCACCCGGAGCCGGCGCGATCATCACCATCTTCCTCAGCTTCCTCGCGATCTGCGCGGCAGCAATCGTCTGGTTCAGCCTCCTGATCCGGAAGGCGCTGATCCTGGTCGCCGTCGTGATGGCACCGATCGCGCTATCGGGAGCGTCGTGGGATGCGACGAAGGGGTGGTTCGGGAAGTGGGCGTCGTTTGTGCTTGCGCTGATCTTCTCCAAACTCGTGATCGTCGTGGTGTTCCTGGTGGCGATCAATCAGGTCAACGCGCCGATCGATATGGACCTCAGTTCGATTGCAGATCCGATCGCGGGGATTGTGCTGATGTTCATCGCCGCGTTCGCGCCCTACATGGTCTACAAGTTCATCTCCTTCGTCGGCTTCGACATGTACCACGTCATGAGTGCGGAGCAAGAGTCGAAGCAGGCCATGAACCGGCCCATGCCCCTCCCCGGCAAGCCCGACGGTGGCGGGCCACAGAAGATCCTCGACGGCGGGGGCGACAGCAAGAACGATGGTGGTGGAGGGAATCCGCCGCCCCCGCCAGGGGGTGGGCCCAAACCCTCGCCGGGCGGCGGAGGTGGTGCCGGAGCGGCGGGGAGCAGCGTAGGTGGTGGCGCTGCCGGAGGCGGTGCAGGAGCGGGAGCCGGGGCGGGTGCTGCAGCGGCAGGTCCGGTCGGGATCGCCGCAGTCGCCGGGGCGAAGATCGCCAAGGGCGCAGCGGAGGCCGGCCCGAAGCTCGGCGACGCGATCGGCCGCACCGCCGACAGCCACGCCGGAGCCGCCAGCGAGGGGCAGGCCACGCCACCACCACCTGACCGGTCAGTGCCGCCCGCGCACCCCACCACGCCGGCGCCGAGCGCGCCTGCATCGAAGCCGCAGACCCCGCCCGCGAACAACAGCGGTGGTGGGCAGGCTCCGCCGCCGCCGAAGCCCTGACCGGAGAGATCCGCCACTGAAAGGAGGTGACGTTCCGTCATCTGGGCGGTGGCCAGTGAACAGCACACCCCGTGTGGTCAGAAACGACCTGACCCCAGGGGTGGTTCACGGGTCACCGCCCGCTGTGCTGTCCGTACCTGACCGGCGACCCCAATCCGTTCGCCTATTCAGGAGCACCTTATGGCCAGCACTGCGTCCACCCGCACCGAGTTCGAGCTGTCAGCGGTGAAGTTCTCCCGCCTCACCAAACGCGGGATCATCCTCGGCCTCTCCCTCCCACAAGTCATCGCCCTCTCCGTCGCGGTCGCCGTGTTCATCGCCTCCCTCTACACCGGAGGCCCCGCCGCGCTCTACACGTCCCCGATCTGGGGCACCGGCGCTGCCCTCGCCTGGGTACCGGTCGGTGGGCGGAAGCTCGTCGAATGGGTACCGATCACCCTGCACTGGGTGCTCCGGCAAGCCCTCCAGCAGACGAGGTATCGACGTCGGATTGTGAAGCCACGCCCTGCGGGAACCCTCGCGCTGCCTGGAGATGCGGCGCCGTTGCGTCAGTACGAGGATCCCGAGAGCGGGGCGGTGATGGTGCATGACCCGCACGGGCAGACCCTGACGGCGCTGGTGGAGGTGACCCATCCCTCGTTCATTCTGTTGGATCCGGGTGAGCAGGAGCACCGCGTTCACGCCTGGGGTCGGGTGCTGTCCGTTGCGTGCCGGTCCACCCGGATCGCCCGCCTCCAAGTCCTCGAACGCACCGTCCCTGACTCCGGGTCGGGGCTCGCGCAGTGGTGGGCGGAGCACGGCAACGACGACGATTCCTGGGTCGCGCGCACTTACCGGGAGCTCATCGACCGGGCAGGCCCTGCCGGGGAACGCCACATCTCCACCATCTCCCTCAGCCTGGACATGCGGGCCGCATCCCGCACTATCCGCACCGCGGGCGGTGGCCTCAAGGGTGCCGCGGTGGTGCTCAAGCAAGAAATGGAGACCCTCACCACCGCGCTCCGCACCGCAGACCTGAAACCCTCCGACTGGTACACACCAGGACAGCTCGCAATCATGCTCCGCAGTGCGTACGACCCCGCGATCGCCGCAACCCTGGAGCGCTCCGGGGAGATCGGGCAGGACCTCGCCATGGCTGGCCCGGTCGCGGTCGAAGAGACCTGGGACCAGCTGCGCTCTGACAGCGCGCATCACGCGGTGTTGTGGATCAGTGAGTGGCCGCGCTCACTCGTCTACCCAGGCTTCCTCGCACCCGTACTCCTGACCAGCGGGATCCGTCGAGCGTTCACGCTGCTGTGCGACCCGATCCGCAGTGATCAGGCGGCGCGGGATATTCGGAAGAAGAAGACCGAGTACATCAGTGATGCGGCGCAGCGGCAGAAGGTCGGGCAGATCGAAGACGCGCAGCAATCCGCCGAATACCAAGACGTGCTGCAGCAGGAAGCCGACCTCACCAGCGGCCACGGCGTCCTGCGCTACACCGGACTCCTCGCCGTCTCCGCACCCACCGCCGATGAGCTGGAAGCTGCAGTGTCGGCGATAGAGCAGGCAGCGATCCAGGCGTCGTGCGAAACCCGTCGCCTGGTCGGGCAGCAGGCACAGGCGTTCGTCGCGGCAGCCCTGCCGCTCTGCCGAGGAATCTGAGACATGAGGCGTACCTGACGGGTGTCACTGCACACTCCGTCGGAAGGCCACCCCTCATGGGACAGCACACCAGCCCGAAGAAGCTCCACTCCACCGTCCTCGTCGAAGACGGTACCGGCCGGAAGAACCGCAAGACCCGGGAACGTGCCGCCCGGCAAGTCATCGCCCGCGAGCACGCCGAGCAACGCGCCGCAGAGAAGGCGAAGCTCGCCGCGGAACGGGCAGAAGCGCGCTCGACGAACTACCTCCCCAGGGGTGGCGAGCCAGGTCCCGCGGGATTGCGGTCGTATCGGGGGTTTCGGGTTCCCTCGCATCAGGACACCTCGGCCGCGCTGCAGGGCGCGTACCCGTTCCTCGCCGAAGGCGGCCTCGGCTCCCAGGGCGTATTCGTGGGGCAGGACATGTACTCCGGCGGATCGTTCGTGTACGACCCGTGGGTGCTGTACCAGCGCGGCATCATCACCGCCCCAAACCTCGTCCTCGCCGGCATCGTCGGCAGTGGGAAGTCGTCGCTGGCCAAGTCGCTCTACACCCGCAGCATCCCGTTCGGGCGTCGCGTGTACGTCCCCGGCGATCCAAAGGGTGAGCACACGGCGGTTGCGGAGGCAGTGGGTGGGAAAGCGATCGTCCTCGGGCATGGCCTCTCGAACCGTCTCAATCCGCTCGACGAGGGCTACCGGCCCGGCGGGCTCACCGACGCCGAATGGGCGTCCACGGTTGCGTCGCGTCGCCGTGACCTGATCGGCGCCCTCGCCGAGACCGTGCTCGAGCGGTCGTTGTCGCCGCTGGAACACACGGTCATCGATATCGCCCTCCAGGCCGTGGTCGCCAGTAACGATGTGCCGATCCTGCCGATGGTCGTTGACCGCATCCTCACTCCCGACCCCACAGATGACGACCGCCTTGCCGAGGACGGCCGCATGGTCGGGCACGCCCTGCGCCGTCTCGTCTCCGGCGACCTCCAAGGCCTGTTCGACGGACCCTCCACGGTGACCTTTGATCCGACGTTGCCGATGATCACCCTCGACCTATCCCGCGTCGTCGAAAACTCCACCCTCATCAGCGTGCTGATGACCTGCTCGTCGGCATGGATGGAATCCGCACTGCTGGACCCGAACGGTGGGCAACGTTGGGTTGTCTACGACGAAGCGTGGCGGCTCATATCCCACCCGGCGTTGTTGAAGCGGATGGACGCGCACTGGCGGCTCGCCCGCCATTACGGGATCGCGAACCTGCTCATCTTCCACAAGCTCACCGACCTCGACAACGTCGGCGACCACGGCTCCGCCATGCGATCCCTCGCCAACAGCCTGCTGGCCAATGCGGAGTCGCGGATCATCTACCGACAAGAATCCGACCAGATCGGCACCACCGGGAAGACCCTCGGCCTCACCGGCACCGAGCAGAAACTCCTGCCGTCCCTGGGGACCGGGCAGGGGTTGTGGCGGATCAAAGAGTCGTCATACGTCGTCCAGCATCAGTTGCACCCTGATGAGCTGCGGGCCTTCGACACCACCCAGCGGATGACTCAGAATCCCCGCGAGTTCACGAATCCTGAGCGCTCCGGAGAGCTGTCTTGAGCGTAGACGGCCCCGCCTCGGAGCACCAGGGCTCGGACGATACGAGCAGCGTGTCAGAGGAGGAGCTGGTGCGGAACATGATGGCCCTCGATGACGGGTTGCATCGGATCGAGCAGCAATCCCAGGATCAGTTGATCCTGTTGTATGAGGATCCGGAGACGTTCGGAGCTGGGCATTTCGTGCTATATCCCCTGCACGGGTCTTCGCCGCGGTTCGCGATCGAGGAGCAGTACCCGCCCGGGGTCGACTGGTCCGATGAAGACCGTGTCCCGGTGTCCTGGACGTGGGCATCCGAAGCGCGGCTTCCACAGCCGGATGGGAGCTGGCCGTGGGTGACGCTCTCCGAGGGTGAAGTCGCCTCCGCCGACTACGAGACGCTGCTGCACATCACCGGTGGGTGGGCGGATGCGCTGTGCGAGCTCATTGCCCGGGAGGAAGCCCTCACCACCGCCCCCGTCGCAGACGACGGGGTGGGGCGTTCGGGGCCGGGTCGCACCTTCCTGGCATGACCCTTCGACGCCGTCGCCAGAACAGCAACCAGACACACCCCGTGGCCCCGAAATCGAGGTTGGTGGTGCCTGCGGTGCTGCCGCAGATTCTCCTCGAAGCCGTGAACGCGGACACTCTCGTCGTGACCGTGAACGGTAACCGCCTTGCCGCTACCCCGATCCGCCGAGACGAGATCACAGCCACGGTGACGGAGCTCGTCGGGCGCTTCGGATCACCAACCCGGGTGGAGGTGCGAGAGATGGACGGCAGCGTCCACGCAGACATCCTCACGCCACCTGCGCCGGAGCCGCGGTCGCCGTTCGCTCCACCAGAAGACGCCGCACCCGCACTGGTAGCACTGCCGAGCCTTCTGGAGTTCACCGCGGACGGGTTCGTCCCCGGTGAAGACGTCGCCCTCGCCCTGATCCTCCGCCACAGCTCGGCCGACCCAACCGGTGCCGCCCGCGCCCTCGTCGACCGCGGCGAGATCCCTCGCGTGAGGGGTGAGGTGATCTTGCTGGGGCGAATCTCTGGCACCGCCTCGGTGCAGCGCATCGACTGACCGCCCGCTTATCCGCTCGTCGTCGTACCTGTTGTCCTGACCCCGCGCGTGTGCCTTCTGCGGGATCAGAAAGGTGCCGACATGTCTGGTCCTGTGCAGGCGAAACCCGCCAACGACCTCTTCATCAACCTCACCCTCGGAGCCCTCATCACCGCCGCCGTGTTCACCGGGATACTAAGGGTCGCGGGCTCCGTGACCGCATTCCTCACCGGCCTGCCCGAACCGTCCGGCAGTTTCACCTCTTGGATCAGTGTCCTTGCCACCCCAACGGACCCCGGGACGGCGCTTGGCGCGGAAGGCTTGAACCCGTTCGTCTACTGGGCAGTCGTCGCCGTGGTTCTTGGCGTGCTCGGAACATCAGGCCTCTTCGTGGTTCGGGCGGTTCACCGTTCCCGGTCGAAATCGGACCCACACCGGCTCGCCGGGACCGCCACCGCCGCCGAGGTCGCCCGGGCCGCCTCCCCGAAGACCCTGGTGAAGAAGGCTGCGACGTTGCGGCCCTCGCTCACCGGAACACCCGCCCCGGAAGACGTGGGGTATCTGCTCGGTACCGGGAAAGGCGGGCAGATCTGGGCGACCGTCGAAGACTCGATCCTACTGATCGGCCCGCCCCGCTCGGGGAAAGGGCTGCATGTAGTGATCAACGCGATCCTCGACGCCCCCGGAGCCGTCATCACCACCAGCACCCGTCCGGACAACCTCACCGCGACCTTGAAAGCGCGCGCGAAGAAGGGGAAGGTCGCGGTGTTCGACCCCCAGCAGCTCGCCCCAGGGCTCCCGGCGGGGATGCGGTGGTCACCCGTGCGCGGCTGCCAGGACCCGCTCACGGCGATGATCCGCGCGAAAGGCCTCGCCACCGCCACAGGGTTCGGTGGCGTCCAGGACGCGGGGTTTTGGGAAGGGAAGACGACCGCCGCGATCCAAGCCCTTCTCCATGCCGCCGCTCTCGACGGTAGGAACGCGAAGACCCTGTACCAGTGGGCGCTGAACCCGACCCTCGCCGCCGACGCCGTAAGGGTGCTGTCGTCCCATCCGGGAGCGGCGGAAGGGTGGGCGGACTCCTTGGATGCGATGGTGCAGGCAGACCCGCGGACGAGGGATTCGATCTGGCAGGGTGTCTCCCTCGCGTTCTCTGCTCTTGCCGATCCCCGCGTCCTGGACGCGGTTTCCCCGGGGCCGGGTGAGGAGTTCGACCCTGAGGAGTTTCTCCTCGGCAACGGGACCCTCTACCTCCTCGCCACCGGTGCCGGCGCCGGCGCGTCGTCGGCGCTGGTGGCGGCGTTCATTGAAGACCTCGTCGAGTCCGCCCGGAAGATCGCCGCACGGTCACCTGGCGCACGCATGGACCCGCCTTTGTTGCTGGCGTTGGATGAGATTGGGAACCTTGCCCCGCTGCCGTCGCTGCCGACGTTGATGGCGGAAGGTGGCGGCACCGGCATCACCCCACTCCCGGTGTTGCAGTCCCTTGCCCAGGCGCGGGAGAAGTGGGGTGAGAACCAGGCGAACGCGATCTGGGACGCATCCATCGTGAAAATCATCCTCGGCGGAGCCTCCAACAGCCGAGACCTCCAAGACCTCTCCACCCTCATCGGCGACCGCGACGAAACCACCGACAGCATGACGACGGATGCCTATGGGGCGCACTCATCGCAACGGTCGATCCGCCGCGTCCCGATCCTCCCACCCGACGTCCTCCGCACCCTCCCGTTCGGCACGGGCGTGGTGATGCTCCGCACCGCCCGCCCCATCATCACGAACCTGCGCCCGTGGCCAACCCGCGCGGATGCCAAACAGCTCCGCACGGACCGGGGCGAGGTCGAGCAGGCGCTCCAAGGCGGTGCCCGATAGTACCGCCGGGGTGTTGGTCGTACCTGTCTGGTGAGCCCGCGGCTGCGGGATTGACATGGACATGTTGGGAGACATCACGATGACTATTCGCACGAAGGAATCCCTGTCGGGGTTCGTCGCGTCCGACCCGGAGCTGACGTTCACCAGCAAGGGCGATGCCCGCCTCTACGCCCGGATCGGGCAGCCCCAGGCACGGGTCGAAGACGACGGGACGTTCACCCCGTTGGAGCCGACGTTCACGGACCTGGTGATGTTCCGGCGCTCCGCGGAGCTCGCGCATGAGCAGTTCCAGAAGGGTGACAACTTCCTCGCCGAGGGCGAGACCCGCACCTACACCGGCAGCGACGGCACCGAACGAGAGCAGTTCGTAGCGTCCCGGATCGGACACGACAACAACATCACCCGCTACACCGTCGACCGCACCCCACCCGAACGAGACACCCCACAACAGGAGACCCCGATACGCGGTCAGATGCAGCAGGCCCTCGCCGACCGCGAAGGACAGCTCGACCCGGAACCACCCACCGCGACCAGCGCTGCGTCCGCGCAGCGCGACGCGGTCGCCCGATAAGCCGCGGGTGCGGCGACCAGCCACCCCACCACCACCACCGTGTGGTCGCCGCACCCGCCTCCTTCCTGCGCCGCATCCTTCGCGGCTCTCCTTCTTCGCCTCGCCACGTTCCGGGAGTTTTCTGATGACCACCAACAACCCCGCCCCACCCGACACCGAACCGCAGAGCTCGAGGCCGGCCGTGCCGGGGCCTGACTTCGATGGGATTGACCTGTCCGAGCTCCCCGCAGACGTCGCTGAGAAAGCGAAGCAGTTCGCGAAGCAAACGTTCCAGGCGGACCTGGCGAAGTCACTCACCGCGGTGGCACGCCCGATCAACTGGCGCACCCTCCCACCCGCCGACCTCGAGCACGAGCTTCTCGAGCTGAACGGATGGGTCGACTGGCTCCGCCACACCTACGGCCTCCCCGCACAAGTTGTCCCGCCGATGTGGCACCGCCACCCCGAACTCATCTGGGAACTGTCCGCCCTGCGCCAGCACTGGCTGTTCTGCTTCGACCCACAAGCCAAAGGCAACCAGGCCCTCGCCTGGCACCACGACTTCAGCGTCGCCCGCGAACGGCTACGGGACTGGGTCACGATCTCCGGCACCCGCCTTGACCGCGACCGCCCCACCCGCATCACAGTGTGGCCCGGCGGCGAAGCCGAAGACTGGACAGAACCCGACACCACCGAACGCCCCGTCGCGAAGCGCACGGACGATTTCCTCGCGTTCGTCGAGGAGCAGGTCAAGGCCCGGATTGCGGAGCAGGACGCGACGATCCGGGAAATCGTGAACATCGATTGGAGCGAGCAGTCATGACCGAACAGACCGGTGACGTCCTCGTTTCACCGTTGCGGGACAGCCGCGAAATCGCGGCGTTCCTGCGGGTGTCGGAATCGACGCTGTCGAGGTGGCGGGCCGAGAAGAAAGGGCCCCCGTTCATCCGGATCGGTGGGGTGACCAGGTACCGCATCGAACAGGTCGAGCACTGGCTCGCCTCCCTCGGCACCGATGAGCACGCCTGAACCGACCGCACCTCTGCCGGTGCCGCCGATCGGGGTGAAGGTCACCACCGACCTTGAACACCGCGCCTCGGGGATCCGTGCTCGCGCCCGCTGGATCGACCCCCACACCCGCAAACGGGTCACCCGCGCGCTCGTCGTCCCCGACGAGGACGCCGCCGAAGAGTTCTTTCAATACCTGCAGGCCTCCGCCGAACTCGGGATCGACAAACGCATCCTGTTCTCCGACTACGTCGAGATGATCGGCGACCGGTGGCAGCGGGGCCTGGACCCGACGTCCACCGTCGACGGCTACAAACTCGGACTCCGCCTCCGCGTCCTCCCCGCCCTCGGACATTTGCCACTGTCACAGATCACGGCCGGGATGATCGACCGCACCATCGACCAGTGGGAAACACTGCACTCCGCGTCGACCATCAAGAACACCATCGCGCCCCTCGTCCGCGTCCTCGACGAAGCCGTCCGCGACGACCTCCTGCCCAGCAACCCCGCCCGCAACCGGTCTAGACGCTCCCTCGGGAAATCAGCACTCAACCTGAAAGAGAACGAGCTGTCACCGCGCGTCCACGCGCTCAAAGACCTCGCGGAGCTCACGGCGCTGGCGGATCGGTGTGGGGAGGTGCATCAAAGCTATTCCGACTTCGTAATGCTCTGCGCTCTCCTCGCCGCCCGCGGCTCCGAGATCTCAGGCCTTCAAGTCGGCGACATCGACTGGGATCAACGGATCGTCACGGTCCGCCGCCAAACCTACCCAGGCGCAGGCGGGCTCGTCACCAAACAGACCAAGGGACGAGACATCCGACAAGTCCCCATCCTGCAAGCGCTCACCCCCGTACTTGAGCGCCTCACCGCCGACCGTGAACCCGAGGAACGACTACTGACCGGACCCCGCGGCGGCGTGCTCACTACCGCCTCCGTACGGGACGCAACGAAATGGGATCAGCTCGTCACCGACCTTGAACTGACGAGCCTCACCCGGCACGGCCTCCGTCACACCGGAGCCACCTGGCTCGCCGACGCCGGCATCCCCCTCCACGTCCTCCAAGGCATCCTCGGACACAAGTCCATCGAGACCACCCGCGGCTACCTGCACCCCGACACCAGACACCTCACCGACGCCGCTGCCCGCGCGAACGCGTTCCTCGACGGACAGGAAACCCCCACCCGCGAACCTCCTGCCAAGACCCATCGGACAGCCGCACCCGGGCGATGAAAACGGTCGCGGATCGACACGAAATCGGGCTCCAGGTCCCGGCCAGGTCCCGGCTCGTCACAACAGCCGCAGCTGGGGGTCTCGAAGGGCATCAGCCTTCACTGGTGTGATGCTTCCATAAACACCTCCGAAGAGGATTACGGAAACGACGAAGCCCAGGCGAGAAACATGCTCTCACCTGGGCTTTTCTGTCGGGATGACAGGATTTGAACCTGCGACCCCCTGACCCCCAGTCAGGTGCGCTACCAAGCTGCGCCACATCCCGTTGTTCACTTTTCAGGCTGAACCAGCCGCTACCGCACTTGACCCCCAGTCAAGTGCGCTACCAAGCTGCGCCACAGCCCGTTGTCCTTCGCTCTCGCGCAGGCAACTCCCCTATCTTAGCCGCATGTCGCACCCCTCCGCGAACCGAGCCGTTGCGGGTGTCGGACGCCGCGCGTACCGTCGCGTGCATGGTGACGATCACGACCGCGTTGGCGACGTCCGCTCGTTGGGATGACGTGCAGCATGCGCTCACGGGTGGCGGCGACGGCGCGAGCTGTCAGTGCATCTGGCCGGTGCTGAGCAACAAGGACTGGAATGCGACGACCACGGCGCAACGCACCGAGATGTTCCGCGAAGAGATCGCCGAGGGCCCGTCGCCCGGAGTCGTCGCCTATGTCGACGGCGAGGCAGCCGGATGGATCCGGATCGGCCCGCGCACCCGGCAGGCACGGGTCCCCCGCACGCGGATCATCGCCGCCGCATCGACCGAACCCTTCGACGACGACTCGGTCTGGGCGGTGACCTGCTTCGTCGTCCGCCGGGAGCACCGCGGAGCCGGGCTGAACCTCGACCTGCTCAAAGCCGCTGTCGAATATGCCAGAGGGTCGGGGGCGCGGCTCATCGAGGGGTACCCGGTCGACACGGCAGGCGAGAAACGGCGGACGAACGACCTCTTCCACGGGACGCTCGGCACGTTCCTCGCCGCCGGCTTCCTCGAGAAGACAGAGCTCAAGCCGGGGCGGAAGCTCGTGGCGCTCGACCTCTCCGCGTGAGCGGGTCGAGCACCCCACCCACTAGCGTGAGACCATGAGCGACACCCCTGCGACCATCGACGATCCCGAACTCGGAACCTTCTCCCGCGCCACCACCGAGCTCACCGACGGCACGGTGCTCACGCACGACTGGTTCGTCGGCACCTTCTCGGTCGAGGGGTCCGAACTGGAGCTCATGCTCGAGGGCGCGAATGCCGACGAGGTGGCGCCGCTGCTGCCCCGTCTGCGCGATGTCGTCTCTCGACTCGACATCCTCCGCCGGATCGCGACGGATGCCGTGGTCGCGAACTTCACGACGGGTGAGCCCGCGCCCCATGACCTCGACGACGGCGCGTCCGACCTCGCTGTCGAGACGATCGAGATCGCTCCGGACGGCACCGCGATCCTGCACCTGAACGACGAGTGCGGCGAGCACTTCCCTGAGGGATATTGGCCGGCGGCGCACCTGAACCTCGATGACACCGTCGACCAGGTCACCGTCGAGTCCTGAGCCCCTGACGACCGAGCCCGCATCCAGACCCGCCTCTCCCCCGACGCATGCCGAACCCGCCGACAGCCACCGCGAGCGACCGACCATACGATGAGGGGATGCCGCGCCGCACCACTCCCTCGCTGATCGCGTGGGCCTTCCTCCCGTATGTCGCGGCCTCCGTGCTGCACGTCGTCCTCCTCGCGGAGGGAAGCCCTCTCGCGGGTCCGACGAAGAAGTTGCTGCTGATGCCTCTCCTGGCTCTTCCGATCGTGCTGTCGGCCCGACGCCTGGGCTCCCGCGCCGCGCTGGTGCTGCTCCTCGCGGCGGTGCTCTTCTCCTGGCTCGGCGACGGCGCTGGCGCCTTCTTCCCCTCCGCTCCCGAGCTTCCCCTGATGCTGTTGTTCTTCGGCGTCGCCCATGTGGCCTACATCCTGCTGTTCGCCCGCCATCTCGCACGACGACGGATGCCGTGGTGGGCTCTGGTCTACGCGGTCTGGTGGGTCGCGATGATCGCCATCCTCGGCCCGCACACGGGCGGCCTGCTCATCGCCGTTGCTCTGTACGGTGTGGTCCTGGGGGGAACGGCAGCGTTCTCCGCACGGTGCACACCGCTGATCGCCGTCGGCGGGGCGTTCTTCCTCGCCAGCGACACGTTGCTCGCCTTCCGACTATTCCTGCCAGGCGGACTCCCGGCATGGAGCAGCCCCGCCGTCATGCTCACCTACACCCTCGGTCAGGGGCTCATCGTCGCGGGAGCCCTGATCGCCCTGCGCAGGAAGGCCGCCTGATGGATGCCGCCCGCGTCGACAGCTGGCTCTGGGCCATCCGCATCTACAAGACGCGATCCGCCGCGACCACCGCATGCCGTGCGGGGCATGTTCGGGTGAACGGCGACAGAGTGAAGGCCGCGCAGCAGGTCCGCATCGGCGACGAGCTGCGCGTCCGCATCGCCGGCTTCGACCGGATCCTCATCGTTCGTCAGCTCCTGGTCAAGCGCGTCGGCGCGCCACTCGCCGCTCTCGCCTATGACGACCGCACACCCGAGCGAGAGCCGCAGGCCGCACTCGGGCTCCGCGACCGCGGCGCCGGTCGCCCCACCAAACGAGAACGGCGCGACATCGACAAGCTACGCGGCCGCGACGATCCTTCGTACTAATATACCTATATGATTGGCCATTTTCAGAGGTAGGTTCGTAATTACGTTCTATCCTCGAGATATGGCCACGCGCACCGATCTCGACCTCGAATCCGAGGAGCGGCGACGCGTGCTGGGCGAATGGGCCGAGACGAGGCGGCAGATCGCCGTGCTCGAGGCTGAAGCGGCGGAGCTCCTGATCCGTCAGATCGCGATCCACGATGCCGACGTCGCGGCGAGTCCCTCGCACCGCGACGCGATCTACCGCTCGATGGTCGCCGAGTACTCCGCAGCGGGGCGCCTCTCGACAGGGTCGATGGACTTCGCCTTCGCCGACGCACGCGCTCTCGACGCCTATCTCCCCGCCGTCAGGGCTGCGTATGCGCAGGGCGCGATCAGCGTGGCGCATGTCCGAGAGATCGCCAGAGCGAGTGCGATCGTCAGCGAGGCCGTCAGGAACAAGGCCGTAGACGCGGCGGCGCTCACGTTGTTCGAGACCGCTGTTCTCGTGGTCGCCGAACAGGAGAACCCTGCGCGCACACGGGCGCACGCGCGACAGGTCGCCGCAGCCCTGGTGGGCGACACCCTGGTGCAGCGGCACCGTCGTGCCGCCGGGGAGCGCAGCGTGACGGTGAAGTCCCTCGACGACGGACTCGCCCTGCTCACCGCGGTGCTTCCCGAATGGATCGCGACCGCGATCGCCGACCGGCTGAGCAGGATGACGCGCGAGGTCATCCGCGCCAGAGCCGACCGCGAGATCGTGCCCCTGCCCTGGTGGGCGGACCATGACCACGACACCCTCGACCTCGCAGATTTCGCGCTCGACGATCCGTCGTTCGACCCGTACTCCGAAGCGGTGATCGCGAGCGTGGACGGCGACACGTTCACGACCGACCCGCACGTGGAGAACTATCCTGCCGATCAGCGCACATGGGCACAGGTGCAGGCAGACCTCTTCAGCGATCTCCTGCTCACGGCAGACCCGAGCGCGGTGCACGGCACTGACCTCGAGCATGTGCAGGCCCGCGTTCAGGTCACCGTCGCCGCGACCACGCTCGCCGGCGTCGACGATCGACCCGCCCAGCTCGACGGACACGGCCCCCTGCACCCCGACGTCGCCCGCGACCTTGCAGGACGCAACACCGGCTGGACGCGGCTCTTCCTCGATCCGAACGGCATGCTGATCGAGACCGACACCTACACCCCCACCGAGGGGATGCGTCGGTTCCTCCGTGCTCGTGATCAGCACTGTCGCTTCCCCGGGTGTCGGATGCCGGTGCACCGCTGCGACGTCGACCACACCCACGACCATGCCAAAGGCGGACGAACCCGCGTCGACAACCTCGGCCACCTGTGCCGCGCCCACCACACACTCAAGCACCCCGACGTCCCGGATCCGTACCGGTGGACGGCTCAACAGGAGCGAGACGGCAGCATCACGTGGCACAGTCCGCTCGGCCGCGCCTACACCGACCCGCCACCGCGCCGCGTGATGTTCGTCTGACCGACGCCACCGACGCGTGAGCCGTGATGACTCAGCCGCGATGATGACTCGGCCGTGGAGATGACTCGGCCGTGGAGATGACTCAGCCGTGGAGATGACTCAGCCGTGATGATGACTCAGCCGTGATGCCTCAGTGGTGCTGCTCGAGCAGGTCCCGCAGCCACCCGGCGGAGCGCACCTGTGCCGCGCCCGCGTCCGCGAGTCGCGCCTGAAGCTCACGATCGCTCGTGACGGCCACCACCGTTCGTCCGACCTGACTCTGGCGCGAGACCTCGGCGACGATGGCATCGTCCCCTCCGGCGTCGGCTCGGATGATCGACACGGGACTCGACTCAGCATCGATGCGGCGTGCCTGCCCCTCGACCACCATCGACACCTCGGGGAACCAGACGTCGCCCGCGAGGTCGAGCGCGTCCGCGGGAACCGCGAGCCCCGCCAGCCGCTCCCGCAGGCGAGAGGCCGCACCCGCACGGTCCTTCCACCAGCCGTCCGGCACCGAGCCGACGACATTCGCGGCATCGACCACGATGAGCGGTCGCACCTCGAGCTGCGTGCGCAGTGCCGGCCAAGCCGCACCGAATCCGGGGTGCAGCGGCCGGGCGTCGACCTCATCCACAGGCACCCACTCCAGCGCGACGCTCTCCGGGTCGCTGATCACCGGGTCGAAGCCCCTCTGCACGTCCGCGATGACGGTCGTGTACGACCAGATGCCGAGGTCGAGCACGCTCGTGAACCGCGCGCGCACCGCGCCGTCCGGCACGCCTGCCTCCTCCTGCGCCTCGCGGATGGCTCCGGCGATCGCACTCGCCCTCATGCAGAGCACCGCCGGGCAGACCCCACGTGCCGCCGAAGTGGCTCCACGACACCCGGTGCTGCAGCAGGATGCCGCGTGCGGGGTCGACGGCGAGAAGTCCGGCGGCGCCGAAGCGTCCCCAGTACTTCTCCCCGACGCGGCGACGACCCAGGCATCGCCCGGATTCCGCGGCCCGTCAGGGCGACGCGGCTCACCGGGGGCAGGAGGTACGACAGTCACCCCCACAGCCTTTCACAGCATCGGGGTCACGGCACCTCGGCGCGACATGTGCGGGAACAGGTCAGCGCTGGCGCTTCTCACGAACCCGCATGTTGATGACGATCGGCGTCCCCTCGAACGAGTACAGCTCGCGCAGGCGGCGCTGGATGAACCGGCGGTACCCGGGGTCGAGGAACCCGGTCGTGAACAGCACGAACGTCGGCGGGCGGGTCGACGCCTGGGTGCCGAACAGGATGCGCGGCTGCTTGCCACCGCGCAGCGGGTGCGGGTGCTCGGCGACGAGCTCGGCGAGGAACGCGTTGAACTTGCCCGTGGGAATGCGACGGTCCCAGTTCTCCAACGCGGTCTCCAGCGCCGGGACGAGCTTGTCGAGGTGACGGCCGGTCTTCGCCGAGATGTTCACGCGCGGCGCCCAGGCGACGTGCGCGAGGTCCTGCTCGATCTCGCGCTCGAGGTAGCGGCGACGGTCGGCGTTCTCGAGGTCGTCGTCGTTCAGACGGTCCCACTTGTTGAACGCGAGCACGAGCGCGCGGCCCGACTCCAGCACGAGGTCGATGATGCGCACGTCCTGCTCGCTGATCGTCTCCGACACGTCGAGCACGACCACGGCGACCTCTGCCTTCTCCAGCGCTGCGGAGGTACGCAGCGATGCATAGAAGTCCGCGCCCTGCGCCATGTGAACGCGCCGACGGATGCCGGCCGTGTCGACCAGACGCCACATCTTGCCGCCGAGCTCCACGACCTCGTCGACCGGGTCACGAGTGGTGCCGGCCAGATCGTTGACGACCACCCGCTCCTCGCCGGCTGCCTTGTTCAGCAGCGACGACTTGCCCACGTTCGGACGACCGAGGATCGCGACGCGCCGCGGTCCTCCGATCTCCTGCTTCGCGACGGCCGAGACCTCGGGGAGCTTCTTCAGCACCTCATCGAGCAGATCGGCGACACCGCGGCCGTGGATCGCCGACACAGGGTGCGGCTCGCCGAGTCCGAGGTTCCACAGAGCGGCTGCTTCGGGCTCCTGCCGGGCGTCGTCGATCTTGTTGGCGACGAGGAACACGGGCTTGCCGCTCTTGCGCAGCAGCTTGACGACGTGCTCGTCGGTCGATGTCGCACCGACCATCGCGTCCACCACGAAGAGCACCATGTCGGCGAGGTCGATCGCGACCTCCGCCTGGGCAGCGACCGAACGGTCGATGCCGCGCGCGTCGGGCTCCCATCCGCCGGTGTCGACGAGCGAGAAGCGCCGGTCGGCCCACTCCGCCTTGTACGTCACGCGGTCGCGGGTGACGCCGGGGTGTCTTCCACGACGGCCTCGCGGCGGCCGAGGATGCGGTTCACGAGCGCGGACTTGCCCACGTTCGGTCGTCCGACGATCGCCACCACGGGCAGAGCAGGGCTGTACTGGATGCCGTCCTCGCCGAGGGTGATCCCGGCGAGGAGCGCCGCATCCTCATCGTCGAGCTCGTAGTCGGCGAGGCCGGCGCGCAGGGTCTCCGCGCGCTGCTCGGCGAGCTGCTCGTCGATGTTCTCCATCTTCTCGGCGAGCTGGTCGGGGCCGCCTTCGTATTCGTCGTCAGCCACGGTGTGCTCCTTGGAGTCGTTCGATCACCGTGAGCACGGCGTCGATGGTCTGGGGGAAATCGAGTTCCGTCGAGTCGACGACCTCCACGCCTTCCGCGGCGTTGAGGAAATCGACGACGGCGCTGTCGGAGGCATCGCGCTTGTGAAGCGCTGCGGCGACGGCATCCGCGTTCTCACCGGCGAGTTCGCCGGCACGGCGGGCAGCCCGCACCTCGGGCGCCGCGGTGAGCAGGATCCGTACGGGGGCATCAGGGGCGACGACGGTCGTGATGTCGCGGCCCTCGACGACCACAGCGGGATAGGTCGCCTCGGCCACGAGCGTGCGGAACAGCTCGTTCACCTGCGCCCGCACTTCGGGCACGCGTGCCACGCCGCTCACCGCGCCGGACACCCGCGGGTCGCGGATGTCCTCCGTGATGTCGGTGTCGCCCACCCGTACGGTGCGGTCGTCGGGATCGAGGCCGAGACGCACCGGGAAGTCGGATGCCGCGGCGAGAACCGCATCGGCGTCAGCGGTGTCGGCACCGCGGTCGAGGACGTGCCAGGCCAGGGCACGGTAGGCGGAGCCGGTGTCGAGGTATCCGAAGCCGAGCGTGCGGGCGACGGCCTTGGACACACTGGACTTTCCGGACCCGGCAGGGCCGTCGATGGCGATGAACTTCGCCGCATCGGTCCCGTGACTCGGTGCGCTGGACGAGGTGGAGGTATCAGTCATTCGTGTTCCCTGCGATTCGCCAGCCGCGTTCCTGGAGCCCGGTGATCGCACCGTGCAGCGCTGCGGGATCGACGCTGATCTCTGCGAGACCGAACTGGGCGCCGGGCGAGTGCTCCAGACGGAGATCTTCGACGTTGACGCCGAGCTCACCGAGTTCGCCGAACAGGCGCCCCAGCTGGCCCGCGGTGTCGTCGACCATGACCACGAGCGTCTCGAACCGCTGGTTCTGACCGTGCTTGCCGGGAAGGCGCTCGACACCGTCGTTGCCCTGACGGATCGTCTCGGCCACGATGCGGCGCGCACCCGGGGCACTCGGCTCCCGCAACGCGGCTGCGACGTCGCCGAGGTCGGACGCGAGGGCGTCGAGGATCTCGACGACGGGGCCGGCATTGGCGCCGAGGATCTGCACCCAGAGCTCCGGGGCGGAGGCGGCGATGCGCGTCGTGTCGCGCACCCCCTGTCCGGCGAGCCGGAGCGCGCTCTCCTCGGCACCCGCGAGGCGGCCGGCGAGGAGGCTCGCGACCACCTGGGGCACGTGCGAGGTGAGGGCGACCGAACGGTCGTGCTCCTCGGGCGTCATCTCCAGCGGCATCGCGCCCACGTCGAGCGCGAGCGCCTCGACCAGAGCGAGGTCGGCGGCCTTCGTGTCTTCATCGCGGCAGACCACCCACGGCCGTCCGACGAACAGGTCTGCGCGGGCGGAGATCGCCCCTCCCCGTTCGCGACCGGCGAGGGGATGCGAGCCGATGTAGCGGGTCAGATCGACACCACGCGACTGCAGCGTGCGGAACGGCTCGAGCTTCACGCTGGCGACGTCGGTGACGACGGCCTCGGGGAAGCGTTCGAGCTCTGCCTGGATCACGTCGGCGGTGACATCCGGCGGCACGGCGACGACGATGAGCGAAGGCCGGTCGTCATCCGCGGCGATGCGCCCTGCCCCGTAGTCCACGGCGAGGCGCAGCTGCGCGGGTGAGGCATCCGTCAGCACGACGTCGATGCCCTTGGATCGGAGCGCGTGCCCGACACTCGCCCCGAGCAGACCGGCGCCGACGACGCGGACGGTGCCGGAGAGACGCGGCGCGACGGCGCCTGCTCTCCGCACCGTGGGCGCACTCGTCGTATCGGTCATTCGTTCTCCTGCTCGCCTGGCGCCTCGGCGACACCGGAATCACGGCGCGACAAGGTAAGAAGCGCGCCGAGTTCGATTTTACTCAGTTCCCGCGTCTTCCCCGCCGGGAGGGTTCCCAGGTGGAGCGGGCCGAACTGGCGGCGGACGAGTTCGGTGACAGGGTGGCCGACCGCGGCGAGCATCCGACGCACGATCCGGTTGCGCCCGGAGTGCAGCGTCACCTCGACCAGGCTCGACCCGCGCGAGGTGTCGAGCAGGCGCGCCTTGTCCGCGGCGATCGGTCCGTCCTCCAGGTCGATGCCCTTGGTGAGCTTCGAGATCGTCTGGGGCAGCACGGTCCCCTCGACCTTGGCGATGTACACCTTCGTGACCCCGAACGACGGGTGCGCGAGCACGTGGGCGAGCGCGCCGTCGTTGGTGAGGATCAGCAGACCGCTGGTCTCGGCGTCGAGGCGTCCGACGTTGTAGAGCCGTTCCTCGAACTGCTCCGTGAAGCGGCGAAGGTCGGGACGACCGTTCTCGTCCTTCATGCTGCTGACGACGCCGGTGGGCTTGTTGAGCATCACGTAGCGCTTGGAGACGTCCAGCTGCACGGCGGTGCCGTCGACGTCGACGAGGTCGTGCTCCGGATCGATCCGCCGCCCGAGCTCCGAGACCACGACGCCGTTGACACGGATACGCCCTTCGGTGATGTACTGCTCGACGACGCGGCGGGAGGCCACACCGGCAGCGGCGAGCACCTTCTGCAGGCGCACGCCCTCCGGTGCGTCGGCGGCGTCGTTCCCGTGCGGGGCGTTCATCGGATGGTCCCTTCGTCGAAGCCGTCTGCACCGTCGTCGAGCAGAGGCGAGATCGGGGGCAGCTCGTCGAGCGAGTTGATGCCCAGGTGCTGCAGGAGCGCGTCGGTCGTACCGTAGTTGATCGCGCCGGTCTCGGAGTCGGCGAACAGCTCGGTGATCAGACCACGCGCGAGGAGCGTGCGCACGACGGAGTCGACGTTCACCGCGCGGATGGACGCGACCTGGCTGCGTGTCACCGGTTGCTTGTAGGCGATCACGGCCAGTGTCTCGAGCGCGGCCTGCGACAGGCGCGCGGGGGCCTGCCCGCCGATGAACGCAGCGACGACGTCGTCGAGCTCTTCCCTGACGTACAGGCGCCATCCGCCGCCGACCTCGCGAAGCTCGAACCCTCGACGCGGGCCCTTGCCTCTACCGTCGTAGTCGTCGACGAGCATCTCGAGCGTCTGCCTGACGGCGGGCACCGGGGAGCCGACCGCAGCAGCCAGCGCCACCAGGCCGAGTGGTTCGTCGATGATGAGCAGGATGGCCTCGATGCGCTCGGCGAGAGGGATCTCGGTGGCCTCCTCGTCCGGGGTCGCCGCGTCCGGCGTCTCCTCGGCGGAAGTGCCCGTCATCTCATCGGTCATAGTCGGCCCCCAGGGTCGCGAGTGTCTCGTCCGACCAGGAGTCGGCTGCCCAGCGCAGCGTCAGCTCGCCGAGCGGTTCCAGTTGTTCGAAGGACAGCGCCGCGTGCCGATACAGCTCGAGCACCGAGATGAAGCGCGCCACGACGATGCCGGGCTCGGCGACGCCGGCGACCAACTCACGGAAGCTCAGCGACTCGGTGCCACGAAGCAGTGTGACGACGATCGCGGCCTGCTCGCGGATGCTGACCAGCGGCGCATGCAGATGATCGAGCCCGACGTGCGGGATCTCCTTGGGCGCGAAGGCCAGCAGCGCGAGCGCCGCGAAATCGTCTGCGGTCAGCGACCACACGAGCTCGGGCGTCTGACGGCGGTGCTTCTCGTCGAGCCGCACCGCTCGGACATGCCGCCGATCCTCACGCTGGAGGCAACGGGAGAACCACGCCGACACCTCTTTGAACGCACGGTACTGCAGGAGTCGGGCGAACAGCAGGTCGCGCGCCTCCAACAGCGCAACGGCCTCCGCATCGACCAGCTCGCCTTGCGGGAGCAGGCCTGCCACCTTCATGTCGAGGAGCGTCGCCGCGACCACGAGGAACTCGGATGCCTGATCCAGTTCTTCGTCGTCCTCGAGCTGTCCGAGGTAGGCGATGAACTCGTTGGTGACCGCGCTCAACGAGACCTCGGTGATGTCCATCTCGTGCTTCGAGATGAGGTTCAGCAGCAGATCGAACGGGCCGTCGAAGTTCGACAGGGAGACCCGGAAACCTGCGCTCTCCGCGGACGCAGCCTCGCCCGCGCTCTCCTCGAGCGTCGCGTCGACAGGACCCTCGCTAGGCGACGGCGCCACGGGCGACCAGCTCCCGCGCCAGCCGCAGGTATGCCTGAGCGGCCGCGTGCTCGGGGGCGAACTCGGTGATGGGTACACCCGACACCGAGGCGTCGGGGAACTTCACGGTACGACCGATCACCGTCTCGAGCACGTCGTCTCCGAAGGCTTCGACGACACGCTCGAGGACTTCGCGGGAGTGCAGCGTGCGCGGGTCGTACATCGTCGCCAGCAGACCGTCCATCGTGATGGAGGGGTTCAGCCGGTCGCGGACCTTGTCGATCGTCTCGATGAGCAGCGCCACGCCGCGGAGCGCGAAGAACTCGCACTCGAGCGGGATGATCACGCCGTGCGCCGCGGTCAGGGCGTTCACGGTGAGGATGCCGAGCGACGGCTGGCAGTCGATCAGGATGACGTCGTACTCCCCGCGACCTGCCGCAGCACGCGGGCGAGGATGGTCTCGCGGGCGACCTCGTTGACCAGGTGCACCTCGGCGGCGGAGAGGTCGATGTTGGCCGGCATCACGTCGAGACCCTCGACGCTGGAGTGCACGATGGCGTCGTGTGCGTCGCGCTTCGTGTCGAGCAGCAGGTCGTAGATCGTCGGCACGTCGTGCGTGGGGATCCCGAGGCCGGCGGACAGGGCGCCCTGCGGGTCGAAGTCGACCGCGAGCACCTTGCGACCGTACTCCGCGAGCGCAGCGGCCAGGTTGATGGACGTCGTGGTCTTGCCCACACCGCCCTTCTGGTTGCACAGCGCGATGATGCGCGCAGGCCCGTGGGACTTCAGCGGTTCGGGGATCGGGAACCCGTGATACGGGCGGCCGGTGGGTCCCATGGGGGTCTCGTCGGCCTTCTGCGCCTTCGCCCTGGACTTCGCCACTTTCTTAGCCACCGGTTCTCCTGCTCCTTCGTGCTTGGTCGATTGTACCGGGCAGCCCGTTCGGCGGCCGCCTCGGCGCGCGGCAGCCGGTCGCTCGGAGATCCGGATTCAGCGTGCGCGGGGGTGCGAGGTGGCGTAGATGTCACGCAACGTGTCGACGGAGACATGCGTGTAGATCTGGGTGGTCGCGACCGAGGAGTGCCCGAGCAGCTCCTGGACGACCCGGACGTCTGCGCCGCCCTGCAGGAGGTGCGTCGCGAACGAATGCCGCAGCGTATGGGGTGACACCTCAGCGGTGATCTGCGCCTTCTCCGCGGCTGCCCGGATCACCAGCCAGGCGCTCTGCCGCGACAGGGGCGCACCGCGCGCGCCGAGGAACAGCCGCGCCGATGCCCGCCCCTTCGCCGCGAGTGCCGGACGCACCCGGGTGAGGTAGGCGTCGACCGCGGCCCTGGCGTACGACCCGATCGGTACGATCCGCTCCTGGAGCCCTTGCCCCGCAGGCGCAGCACGTCTCCGTGGGCCACGTCGTCGACATCGAGTCCGATGGCCTCAGAGACGCGCGCGCCCGTGGCGTACAGGAGCTCGAGGAGTGCGCGGTCGCGGACGCCGAGCGGATCCTCCGGCGAGGGGGCTGCCAGGAGGCGCTCGACCTGGTCGATGGTCAGCGCCTTGGGGAGCCGACGCGGTGCCTTGGGTGGGCGCAGCCTCCCGCTGGGGTCGTCGTCCTCGATCCCCTCACGCGCCAGGAAGCGGTGCCACCCGCGGACGGACGACTGCAGTCGTGCCAGGCTCGTCGAGGCCGGAGCCGGGTCGGCCGAAGCGCGGTCGGCGACGAACCGGTCGATCACCGCCGGGGTCACGTCCGAAGTGTCGACGACGCCCTCGGCCGTCAGCCATTCGACATAACCGCCGAGGTCGCGTCGGTAGGCCGCGATCGTGTGCTCGCTCAGACCGCGCTCGATCGTCACATGACGCAGGTACGCGTCGAGAGCGCGGTCGAGCAGCATCCTCAACCCCGATCGCGCAGCCTCTGCGACGCCGCCAGCACGCCGATCGTGAGGATGCCGTTGCGCATCCGCCCGGCGAGGACCGCATCGACCGCGTCAGCGAGCGGGACCCACTCCACACGGATGTCGGCTTCTTCGTCCTCGCGGTCGTGCGCGGTCTCGGCCGCCGCGATACCGGTCGCGAGGAAGATGTGGATCATCTCGTCGTTGCCGCCAGGGGTCGTCCACGACGAGACCAGGGGCTCCCAGTGCGCGGCTGTGAGATCCGCCTCCTCCGCGAGTTCGCGGCGTGCGGCGGCCAGCGGCTCCTCCCCCTCCACGTCGAGCAGCCCTGCGGGCAGCTCCCAGTCGCGGTGGCGGATCGGATGCCGGTACTGCTGGATCAACAGGACGCGGCCCTCGTCATCGAGCGCGAGGATGGCCACGGCACCCGTATGGTCGACGTACTGCCTGACCATCTCGCCGTCCCGGTAACGCACACGATCCGAGCGCACGTCCCAGACCCTGCCCTCGTAGACGAGGTCGCTCTGCAGCACCTCAGGCTCGAACGGCTCGTCCCGGAGGCCGTCGGCCTGCTCAGGCATCGGCGACGACGTCTTCGCTCACGTCGAACAGCTCGCTGGCACGGTGCCGCTCGATCGCGGCGCCGACGAGCCCGCGGAACAACGGGTGCGGCGCGGTCGGACGTGAACGCAGCTCGGGGTGTGCCTGCGTGGCGATGTAGTACGGGTGCACGTCGCGCGGCAGCTCGACGTACTCGACCAGATCGAGCTCGGGGTTCAGACCGGAGAAGACCAGCCCCGCCTCGGTCAGGCGATCGCGGTAGGCGTTGTTGACCTCGTAGCGGTGTCGGTGACGCTCGGCAGCCTCCGGCGTACCGTACAGCTCGCGGGCGAGCGATCCTTCGGCGAGAGCGGCCTGGTACAGCCCCAGACGCATCGTGCCGCCGAGGTCGCCGCCGTCGAGGATCTCGATCTGCTCCGCCATGGTCGCGATGACCGGCTCCGATGTCTCCGGGTCGAACTCGCTCGACGACGCCCCGGCGATGCCTGCGACGTCGCGGGCGTACTCGATCACCATGCACTGCAGGCCGAGGCACAGGCCCAACGTCGGGATGCCCTGCTCGCGGGCGAACTTGAGCGCGCCGAGCTTGCCCTCGATGCCGCGGATGCCGAAGCCGCCGGGCACGCAGATGCCGTCGAGTTCCGCGAGCTGCTCCTGCGCACCTTCGGGCGTCTCGCACAGGTCGGAGGGGATCCAGCGGATGTTGACCTTGGTCTCCTGCGCGAAGCCGCCGGCCTTGAGAGCCTCGGTCACGGAGAGGTACGCGTCGGGCAGGTCGATGTACTTGCCGACCAGGCCGATCGTGACCTCGTGCTTCGGGTTGTGCACGGCGTGCAGCACCTTGTTCCAGCGTGTCCAGTCGACGTCGGCGGCCTTCTGGTCGAGACCGAGGCGGCGCACGATGTACGAATCGAGGCCCTGCTCGTTGAGCGTCGACGGGATGTCATAGATGCTCGGCAGGTCGACCGTGTTGATGACACCCTCGACGTCGACGTCGCACATGAGCGCGATCTTGTTGCGGTTGCTCTCGCTCACCGGGCGGTCGCTGCGGAGCACGAGCGCGTCGGGCTGGATGCCGACCTGGCGCAGGGCCGCGACCGAGTGCTGGGTCGGCTTGGTCTTCTGCTCCCCCGACGCGCCCATGAACGGCACGAGCGAGACGTGCACGAAGAACACGCTGTCGCGGCCGAGCTCGTGACGGAGCTGGCGTGCCGACTCGAGGAACGGCTGCGACTCGATGTCACCGACGGTGCCGCCCACCTCGGTGATGATCACGTCGGGACGCGGGTCCTCAGACGCCTGCAGACGCATGCGGCGCTTGATCTCGTCGGTGATGTGCGGGATGACCTGCACGGTGTCGCCGAGGTACTCGCCGCGGCGCTCGCGCGCGATGACCTGCGAATAGATCTGTCCGGTGGTGACGTTCGCGGCCTCGGACAGGTTGATGTCCAGGAAGCGCTCGTAGTGGCCGATGTCGAGGTCGGTCTCTGCACCGTCGTCGGTGACGAACACCTCGCCGTGCTGGAACGGGTTCATCGTGCCCGGATCGACGTTCAGGTACGGATCGAGCTTCTGCATCACGACGCGGAGTCCGCGGGCCGTGAGGAGGTTGCCGAGGCTGGCTGCGGTGAGGCCCTTACCCAAAGACGAAACGACACCACCGGTCACGAAGATGTGCTTGGTCGTGTCGTTCTTGGGTCCCGCGGAAGAAGAGTTCATCACGGGCTTCGATCCTATCAGGCGGCGGGGACGCGGAGGCTGAGAAGTTCGCGAGCGTGGGTCAGAGCGGCGTCGGAATCGGTGAGTCCGGAGAGGAGACGGGCCATCTCGGCTTCGCGTTCTCCCCCTTCCAGACGCCGTACGTCCGAGGCGGTGACCGCACCATCGTGGGCTTTCACGACGGAGAGGTGATTGTTCGCGAATGCGGCAACCTGCGCCAGATGGGTCACGGCGATGACTTGCGACTTCTCGGCGAGCCGGGCGAGTCGTCGTCCCACTTCGATGGCTGCCGCCCCTCCGATACCTGCGTCGACCTCATCGAAGACGAAGGTCGGCACCGGATCGGTCGCCGAGATGACGACCTCGATGGCCAGCATCACGCGAGACAGTTCGCCGCCCGACGCCCCCTTCGAGACCGAGCGGGGCTCCGCGCCGGGGTGCGGGGCGAGGAGGATGGCGACGTCGTCGCGACCGTGGGTGCTCTCCGTCCCCTCGGAGACGACGACCTCGAGTCGCGCATCCGGCATCGCGAGGGCATGCAACTCCTCTGTCACCGCCTCGCCGAGGCGCGCTGCAGCTTCCGTGCGTGCTGCGGTGAGGGCTGCGGCTCGCGCGTCGAGTTCGGCCCGTGCCGACTCACGCTCGGCGATCAGCCGTTCGATGCGGTCGCCGTCGTCGTCGAGCTCGGCGAGCCGCGTGGATCCGGTCTGCCAGAGGGACAGGGCCTCGTCGAGGGACCCGTGGGCCCTGATCAGCGTCCCCAACGCGGCTCGACGTTCTTCGACGGCTGCGAGTTCGTGCGGCCCCGTCTCGTCGAGGTCGGCCAGGTAGGCGGACAGCTGTCCGGCGACATCCGCGATCCGATAGCCGATGTCGGCGACGCTCTCGCCGATCTCGGTCAGTACGACGTCCCCTGCACGCTCGAGAACGCGACGCGCCTCGGCGACGAGCGCCGAGGCATCCGGCTCGCCCTCTTCGTTCGACAGTGCTCCGTGGGCGAGCGATGCCGCCAGCCGAAGCTCCTCCGCGTTCGCGAGGCGCTCAGCCCGACCGGCGAGCTCCTGGTCCTCCCCGGCTCCGGCGCCGTCGCCTCGATCAGCGCGAGCGCCTCCCTGAGACGCGAAGCCTCTTCCGCCCGGCGGTCACGGTTCTCGGTGATCTCGGTGATCTCGGCGTCGAGAGTCCGCCAGCGTGCGAAGGACTCCGCATACTGCGCGAGAGCGTCGGTGATCCGGCTGCCTCCGAAGCGGTCGAGCGCATCGCGTTGCGCCGCAGCGGATCGCAAGCGCAGCTGTTCGGACTGCCCGTGCACCACGACGAGCTCCTCAGCGAGGGCCGAGAGCACGCCGGCGGGTGCGGCGCGGCCGCCCACGCTCGCTCGGCTGCGTCCCTCCGCGCTCAGCGTGCGCGAGACGTACAGCTCGGCTGTTCCGGAGCCCGCAGGCTCGAGCTCGCCACCGGCATCCGCCACGATCTCGGCGATGTCCCCCTCTTCGGGGACGATCCACACCCCGCGACCGACGCCTGGGCGGCGCCCGCGCGAACGGCGCCGGAGTCGGCGCGCTGGCCGAGGAGCAGGCCAAGCCCCGTCACCACCATCGTCTTGCCCGCACCGGTCTCGCCCGTGATCGCCGTGAAGCCGGGCCCCAGCGGCAGCACGGCATCGGCGATCACGCCGAGCCCCTGCATCCGCATCTCCTCGATCATGACGGCGTCCCCAGAGCCTGGCCGCGCCATCCTTCGACGGGCAGTTGGAACTTGCGGACGAGTCTGTCGGTGAACGCGGTGGGGTGCAGACGCGCGAGTCGCACGGGTCGCGACGAGCGGCGCACCACGACGCGTGCACCCGGCGGCAGATCATGAGATCGTCGCCCATCGCACCAGAGGATGCCCGAGCCGTCGGTGCGCTCGAGCATCTCGATCGCGACCGCCGCGTCGGGACTCACGACGAGTGGCTTGGCGAACAGCGCATGCGCTGAGAGGGGGACGACCGCGATCGCCTCCACGCTGGGCCAGATCACGGGTCCTCCCGCCGAGAAGTTGTAGGCGGTCGATCCTGTCGGGGTGGAGATGACCATGCCGTCGCATCCGAAGCTCGACAACGGACGACCGTCGATCTCGAGCACCACCTCGATCATCCGCTCGCGGCTGGCCTTCTCGACGGTCGCCTCGTTGAGCGCCCAGGTCTCGTACACGACGTCGCCCGCCGCATCCTTCACCCGCACCGACAGCGCGAGCCGTTCCTCGACCTCGTAGTCGCGATCGATCACGCGACGCACGGCCTTGTCCATGTCGTCGCGATCGATCTCGGCGAGGAACCCGACATGACCCATGTTGATGCCGAGCACAGGAGCACCGGCGTCGCGGACGAGTTCCGCCGCGCGCAGGATCGTCCCGTCGCCGCCGAGCACGATCGCGAGTTCGAGTTCGGCGGGATCGACTGAGGCGCCGAGCACGTCGGTCGCGGCGAAGAACCCGTCGACTGCCACGAGCGCTTCATGGTCGTCGGCGGCGAGCACGGGTCGTGCACCGGCTTCGCGCAGCGCATCGATCACGCGACGGGCCGCTTCGACGGTGTCCACACGGCCGGCATGCGCGACGACCAGGATGTTGCGCTCGTTCATCGTCCTCCTGCCAGTCGGTTGATGCTGTCCAACCATTCTGTCGGATTGCTCCCCCGCCCCGGCGCGAGGTGCACCAGATACTCGGCATTGCCATGCGTGCCGAGCAGTGGGGAGGGAAGGATGCCGAGCATTCCGAGTCCCACGTCCCACGCGCTCCAGACCGTGCGGGCGACCGCATCCGCGCGGGTTGCGGGATCGGTCACGAGTCCGCCCCGCACCGCGGTGCGGCCCACCTCGAACTGGGGCTTCACGAGCAGCAGCACATCGGAGTCCGGTCGCGCGATCCCTGCGACGGCCGGCAGCACGAGTTCGAGGGAGATGAAGGAGAGGTCGCCGACGACGAGGTCGGGGACATCCGTCTCACCCGTGGCCTCGGCGAGGTTCTCCGGGGTCATGTGCCGCACGTTGTACCCCTCGACGGAGGCGACGCCCGGATCCGCGGCGATCGACGCCGCCAGTTGGCCGTGCCCGACGTCGACGGCGAGCACTCTCCTGGCACCTCGTTCGCGCAGCACCTGGGTGAATCCACCGGTGGACGCGCCCATGTCGAGAGCGAGCCGGCCCTGGACGGGGATGCCGAAGCCGTCGAGACCGGCGATCAGCTTGTGCGCCGCACGCCCGACGTAGTGGTCCGAGCCTGCGATCGTGATCTCCGCGGTGTCGGCGACCGCGGTGGACGCCTTCACGACAGGCCGTCCATCCACGCTCACGAGCCCCTCGGAGATGAGTGTGGCTGCGTGGCTACGCGAACGGGCGAGTCCTCGGGCGGCGAGGGCGGCGTCGAGTCGCGTCATCGGGATCCCGGAGTCTCCCGCTGGTCGAGCTTCGCACCGCTATCCAGACGTCGCGAGAGCTCGTCGTGCAGCGCCGAGTAGGCGTCTGCACGCGAAGCGAGCGGTTGGCCCTCGATCAGCCGCAGGCGACTCCACAGACCATCGGTCGGCGCACTCGTCGTCTCTTCGCTCACCCTTCCACTGTACGCGGGACGTGCGACAGGCGACGGAGCCCACGCGAGATCGCTCAGGGGCGGTGGAAGGGATCCAGGTAGAGGCGTTCGGGGACCCGGAGCACGAACACGGGTGTGCCCGACGCCCAGATGGCGGCTGCCCCCGCGCGCAGCAAATCGATCTGCTGGTCCGACTCGGCCACGATCACGACATCGGCTCCCTCGACCCGCACAGCAGCGCCGTTGACGTGGAACACCCCGTCTCGTTCGGTGACCTCGGGGTACGGCAGGTGCAGTTCGCGAAGGTCACCGAGGATGTACGTGGGACGGGAGCCCTCCGGTGCCGCCAGCACGTGCTTGGGGCGGTCGATTCCGGTGAGCACGAGCACCGAGTCGATTCCGACACGGCTCGCACCCATGATGTCGGTGTCGAGCCGGTCGCCGATGAACAGAGCCTTCTGCGCCCCGAAGCGGGCCAGGGCCTCTTCGAAGATCGGTGCTTCAGGCTTGCCCGCGACGGTCGCCAATCGACCCACCGCCGTATGGACGGCGGACACGAGGGTGCCGTTTCCCGGCGCCACCCCGCGCTCGCGCGGAATCGTCCAGTCCGTGTTCGTGGCGATCCACGGGATGCCGCCCTCGTCCTCGGGGAGCTTGAGCGCGAACGCGGCTTCCGCGAGGTCGGTCCAGGCGACCTCGGGTGCGAAGCCCTGCACCACTGCGCTCGGCGAGTCTTCGGCGCTGCGTGTCACCGTGTAGCCGGCCTTGCGCACCTCGTCGACGAGCCCGTCGCCGCCCACGACGAGGATCGTCGCGGGCGCGGGCACGATCCGCGCCATCAGCCGCATCGCCGCCTGGGGGCTCGTGACGACGTCGGATGCGTCCACCCGGAGCCCGAGGCTGCTCAGATGCGCCGCGACGGAGGCATCGGTCCGGGCGGCATTGTTGGTGATGTATCCGAGCCGAACCGTCTTCGCGGCCTCGTTGAGGCTGTCCACGGCGAAGGGCAACGCCCCGGGGCCGGCGTAGACGACGCCGTCCAGGTCGGCCAAGACCGTGTCGACACCGTCGAGCGGCGTGCGCAGACCGCGCTTACGAGAGAACAGCGCCACTACGCCTCCGGATCCGCGTCATCGGCCTCGTCTTCACCGAGGAGCTCGCGCACCTCATCCTCGACGGTGGGCTCTGCAGGCTCAGCGTCGGACTCGACGCGCTCCGTCTCCGTACCCTGGCGCCGCGAAGCGGCATCCTCATCGTCAGAGACACCGTCACTGCCAGTGACAACATCACCGTCAGAGACAACATCACCGTCAGAGACAACATCACCGTCAGAGACAACATCACCGTCAGAGACAACATCACCGTCAGAGACAACATCACCGTCAGAGACAACATCACCGTCAGAGACAACATCACCGTCAGAGACAACATCACCGTCAGAGACAACATCACCGTCAGAGACAACATCACCGTCAGAGACAACATCACCGTCAGAGACAACATCACCGTCAGAGACAACATCAGAGACGAGCTCATCGTCGTCGAAGTCACCCTCGATCAGGCCGTCCTCGATGTAGATCTCCTCGTCGCCGGCCTCGTCGATACCGAGTGCTTGTGCGGCGACTTCTGCACGCTCGGCCCAGAATTCAGCCTCCTCGGTACGCCCGAGGTCCTCGAGCACCGCAGCGCGAGCGGCGAACAGCGCCGGGCTCCACTCGAAAGCACGATCCGGGTCGAGCTCAGGAATCTCGAGCTCGCCGAGCGCAAGCTCGAGATCGCCCTGGTCGAGTCGGGCGCCCGACATCGCTATCGCCAATGCGACGCGCACGGGAGTCTCGAGCGTCGAACGGTCGACGGCACGCCCCGTCTCCAGGGCACGATCTGAACGTCCGATGCCGCGCTCGCTGTCGACCATGAGGGCGATCTGATCGTCCTTGCCCGAGATACGGCGATAGGTGCGCAGCTCGCGGAGAGCGAGCGCGAAGTCCTCGGTGGCGTAAGCCGTGATGCCGAGGGTCTCTCGAACGATCGCGATACGGCCGGCGCGACGAGATGCAGCCAGCGCATGCTCGTGTGCGAGCGCCGGGTCTTCGTCGATCAGCCGGGACGCCATCGCCAGGTGGCGAGCGACGTGCTCGGCGTTCTCCTTGCTCAGGGTCTTGAGCTCGTTTCGAGCAGACGCATGCAGGTCGCGTGCGGTGACATCATCGGGGATCTGCGGCTCATCGAACCGGGGCCGCTCGTTCGCAGCCTGGGTCGGACGCTCCCGACCCGTCCCCCGCGCTGCGGGAAGGAACGCGAACGATCGCGGTCACCGCCCTCGCGACGCGGGGCACCACCATCACGGTTGTAGCCGCCTTCGCGACGAGGGGCACCACCATCACGGTTGTAGCCGCCTTCGCGACGCGGGGCACCACCATCACGGTTGTACCCACCTTCACGGCGGGGGGCGCTACCGGAGTCGCGGTTGTAGCCGCCTTCGCGACGCGGGGCACCACCATCACGGTTGTACCCACCTTCACGGCGGGGGGCGCTACCGGAGTCGCGGTTGTAGCCGCCTTCGCGACGAGGAGCACCACCATCACGGTTGTACCCGCCTTCACGACGCGGGGCACCACCATCGCGGTTATAGCCGCCTTCACGACGCGGGGCACCACCGGAGTCGCGGTTGTACCCACCCTCACGACGAGGGGCACCACCATCACGGCTATAGCCGCCTTCACGACGCGGGGCACCACCATCACGGTTGTACCCACCTTCGCGACGAGGGGCACCACCGTCACGGTTGTACCCACCCTCACGACGAGGGGCACCACCATCACGGTTGTACCCACCCTCACGACGAGGGGCACCACCATCACGGTTATAGCCGCCTTCACGACGAGGGGCACCACCATCACGGTTGTACCCACCTTCACGACGCGGGGCGCCACCGGAGTCGCGGTTGTAGCCACCCTCACGACGCGGGGCACCACCATCGCGGTTGTAGCCGCCTTCACGACGCGGGGCACCACCATCGCGGTTATAGCCGCCTTCACGACGAGGGGCACCACCGTCGCGGTTGTAGCCGCCTTCGCGACGCGGGGCGCCACCGGAGTCGCGGTTGTACCCACCCTCACGACGAGGAGCACCACCATCACGGTTATACCCACCCTCACGACGAGGGGCGTTGCCATCGCGACTGCGCTCGGGGCGACCGCCAGAAGGTCGGTTACCGCGCGATCCACTGTCGTCGTTGCGACGCGGACGGCGCTCTTCCTCTTCCGGCATGATGCTCCCTGTTCTTTTCGTAAAACGCAAAATGGCCACCCAGCGTTGGGTGGCCATTTTGTTTAAAAGGAGTCCGGCGGTGTCCTACTCTCCCACAGGGTCCCCCCTGCAGTACCATCGGCGCTGTGAGGCTTAGCTTCCGGGTTCGGAATGTAACCGGGCGTTTCCCTCACGCTATGGCCGCCGAAACACTATTGATGTTTCAATCAAACACATAACAAAGTCATTGTTGTTATGCGGTTCTCGACCGTACATCGAGAACCACTCAGTGGACGCGTAGCACCAACAAACGGTGTGTTATCAAGTCATCGGCTTATTAGTACCAGTCAGCTGCATGCATTACTGCACTTCCACATCTGGCCTATCAACCCAGTAGTCTGGCTGGGAGCCTCTCACCCGAAGGTATGGAAGTCTCATCTTGAGGCCGGCTTCCCGCTTAGATGCTTTCAGCGGTTATCCATCCCGAACGTAGCTAATCAGCGGTGCTCCTGGCGGAACAACTGACACACCAGAGGTTCGTCCAACCCGGTCCTCTCGTACTAGGGTCAGATCCTCTCAAACTTCCTACGCGCGCAGCGGATAGGGACCGAACTGTCTCACGACGTTCTAAACCCAGCTCGCGTACCGCTTTAATGGGCGAACAGCCCAACCCTTGGGACCTACTCCAGCCCCAGGATGCGACGAGCCGACATCGAGGTGCCAAACCATGCCGTCGATATGGACTCTTGGGCAAGATCAGCCTGTTATCCCCGAGGTACCTTTTATCCGTTGAGCGACAGCGCTTCCACAAGCCACTGCCGGATCACTAGTCCCGACTTTCGTCCCTGCTCGACCTGTCAGTCTCACAGTCAAGCTCCCTTGTGCACTTACACTCGACACCTGATTGCCAACCAGGTTGAGGGAACCTTTGGGCGCCTCCGTTACTTTTTGGGAGGCAACCGCCCCAGTTAAACTACCCACCAGGCACTGTCCCTGAACCGGATTACGGTTCGAAGTTAGATATCCAGAGTGACCAGAGTGGTATTTCAACAATGACTCCACACGAACTGGCGTCCATGCTTCAAAGTCTCCCACCTATCCTACACAAGCCACACCGAACACCAATACCAAGCTGTAGTAAAGGTCACGGGGTCTTTCCGTCCTGCTGCGCGTAACGAGCATCTTTACTCGTAATGCAATTTCGCCGAGTTCGCGGTTGAGACAGTTGGGAAGTCGTTACGCCATTCGTGCAGGTCGGAACTTACCCGACAAGGAATTTCGCTACCTTAGGATGGTTATAGTTACCACCGCCGTTTACTGGGGCTTAAATTCTCAGCTTCGCCTTGCGGCTAACCGGTCCTCTTAACCTTCCAGCACCGGGCAGGCGTCAGTCCGTATACATCGTCTTGCGACTTGGCACGGACCTGTGTTTTTAGTAAACAGTCGCTACCCACTAGTCTCTGCGGCCTCCAAACGCTTTCGGGAGTAAATCCCTATACGCCGAAGGCCCCCCTTCTCCCGAAGTTACGGGGGCATTTTGCCGAGTTCCTTAACCACGATTCTCTCGATCTCCTTGGTATTCTCTACCTGACCACCTGAGTCGGTTTGGGGTACGGGCGGCTAGAACCTCGCGTCGATGCTTTTCTTGGCAGCATAGGATCACCCACTTTTTATCCGCATCGTGTCTCAGCCTCAATGAATCGCGGATTTGCCTACGACTCGGCCTACGCACTTGCACCAGGACAACCATCGCCTGGCTTGGGCTACCTTCCTGCGTCACACCTGTTAATACGCTAACCGCACCAGAATGGGGTCGTGCGCTAGGCCCAGAGCGTCACCCCGAAGGGATCAGTCACTGGGATTCAGACACTTAGCACTACTGGATTAGCTTGGGCGGTTCTTCGCCGGTACGGGAATATCAACCCGTTGTCCATCGACTACGCCTGTCGGCCTCGCCTTAGGTCCCGACTTACCCAGGGAAGATTAGCTTGACCCTGGAACCCTTGGTCTTTCGGAGGACGTGTTTCTCACACGTCATTCGCTACTCATGCCTGCATTCTCACTCGTGTAGCCTCCACGGCTGGTTTACACCGCCGCTTCGCTGGCCACACGACGCTCTCCTACCCATCAACACGGCTGGACCACGAAGGCCTACCAATAATGTCAATGCCACAACTTCGGTGGCGTGCTTGAGCCCCGTTACATTGTCGGCGCGGAATCACTTGACCAGTGAGCTATTACGCACTCTTTCAAGGGTGGCTGCTTCTAAGCCAACCTCCTGGTTGTCACAGCAACTCCACATCCTTTCCCACTTAGCACGCGCTTTGGGACCTTAGTTGGTGGTCTGGGTTGTTTCCCTCTCGACTATGAAGCTTATCCCCCACAGTCTCACTGCTGCGCTCTCACTTACCGGCATTCGGAGTTTGGCTGACGTCAGTAACCTTGTAGGGCCCATCGGCCATCCAGTAGCTCTACCTCCGGCAAGAAACACGCAACGCTGCACCTAAATGCATTTCGGAGAGAACCAGCTATCACGAAGTTTGATTGGCCTTTCACCCCTATCCACAGCTCATCCCCTCAGTTTTCAACCTAAGTGGGTTCGGTCCTCCACGACGTCTTACCGTCGCTTCAACCTGGCCATGGATAGATCACTTCGCTTCGGGTCTAGGACATGCGACTGAATCGCCCTATTCAGACTCGCTTTCGCTACGGCTACCCCACACGGGTTAACCTCGCCACATATCGCTAACTCGCAGGCTCATTCTTCAAAAGGCACGCTGTCACCCCTACTAAGGAGGCTCCAACGGTTTGTAAGCAAACGGTTTCAGGTACTATTTCACTCCCCTCCCGGGGTACTTTTCACCTTTCCCTCACGGTACTTGTCCGCTATCGGTCATCTGGGAGTATTTAGGCTTATCAGGTGGTCCTGACAGATTCACACGGGATTTCACGGGCCCCGTGCTACTTGGGATACTCTTCGCGCCAAGAGAAGCATTTCGACTACGGGGTTGGCACCCTCTATGACCGGCCTTTCAAGACCGTTCGTCTATACCTTCTTGTAACGCCGCCACCTCGGCAGAGATGACTGAAAAGTCCCACAACCCCCAACGTGCAACGCCTGCCGGCTATCACACACGCTAGGTTTAGCCTGATCCGGTTTCGCTCGCCACTACTAACGGAATCGCGGTTGCTTTCTCTTCCTGTGGGTACTGAGATGTTTCACTTCCCCACGTTCCCTCTACCCGCCCTATATATTCAGGCGGGAGTCACTAGGTCGGCACGCCGCCCAGCGGGGTTTCCCCATTCGGACACCCTCGGATCAAAACTTGCTTATCAGTTCCCCGAGGCTTATCGCAGATTGCTACGTCCTTCTTCGGCTCCAGATGCCAAGGCATCCACCGTTTGCTCTTAAAGACTTGAAATCACATGAGTTTGAATCAGAATCGACTCCAGACTCGAAAGCCTGGAATGAAATTGACTAATGATCTTTAAGATCATCTTGTGCAACAACCCGAAGGCTGTTGCAAGATGCTCGCGTCCACTGTGTAGTTCTCAAAGTACGGGCGGTACCCCTCACCGCTTCCCCACCGGGGAAACAACGAAAGGCCCAGAGCAACCGACTGTGCACTCGACCCGAAGGCCAGTGCGCATCCGGTCCCTCAGGACCCAACAGCGTGCAAGTGCGACATCCGCCACCCTCCCCGTTCCAACCACCGAAGCGGCGTACTGGAGAAGAACAACATCCTTCACACCATGTCAAATGTTCCACCCATGAGCTCCCAGCGAAGAACATGTGCCTTCGATCTGGGTTCTGGACACCCGAAAGTGTCAGATGCTCCTTAGAAAGGAGGTGATCCAGCCGCACCTTCCGGTACGGCTACCTTGTTACGACTTAGTCCTAATTACCGATCCCACCTTCGACGGCTCCCTCCACAAGGGTTAGGCCACCGGCTTCAGGTGTTACCGACTTTCATGACTTGACGGGCGGTGTGTACAAGACCCGGGAACGTATTCACCGCAGCGTTGCTGATCTGCGATTACTAGCGACTCCGACTTCATGAGGTCGAGTTGCAGACCTCAATCCGAACTGGGACCGGCTTTTTGGGATTCGCTCCACCTCGCGGTATTGCAGCCCTTTGTACCGGCCATTGTAGCATGCGTGAAGCCCAAGACATAAGGGGCATGATGATTTGACGTCATCCCCACCTTCCTCCGAGTTGACCCCGGCAGTATCCCATGAGTTCCCACCATTACGTGCTGGCAACATAGAACGAGGGTTGCGCTCGTTGCGGGACTTAACCCAACATCTCACGACACGAGCTGACGACAACCATGCACCACCTGTTTACGAGTGTCCAAAGAGTTGACCATTTCTGGCCCGTTCTCGTATATGTCAAGCCTTGGTAAGGTTCTTCGCGTTGCATCGAATTAATCCGCATGCTCCGCCGCTTGTGCGGGTCCCCGTCAATTCCTTTGAGTTTTAGCCTTGCGGCCGTACTCCCCAGGCGGGGAACTTAATGCGTTAGCTGCGTCACGGAATCCGTGGAATGGACCCCACAACTAGTTCCCAACGTTTACGGGGTGGACTACCAGGGTATCTAAGCCTGTTTGCTCCCCACCCTTTCGCTCCTCAGCGTCAGTTACGGCCCAGAGATCTGCCTTCGCCATCGGTGTTCCTCCTGATATCTGCGCATTCCACCGCTACACCAGGAATTCCAATCTCCCCTACCGCACTCTAGTCTGCCCGTACCCACTGCAGGCCCGAGGTTGAGCCTCGGGATTTCACAGCAGACGCGACAAACCGCCTACGAGCTCTTTACGCCCAATAATTCCGGATAACGCTTGCGCCCTACGTATTACCGCGGCTGCTGGCACGTAGTTAGCCGGCGCTTTTTCTGCAGGTACCGTCACTTTCGCTTCTTCCCTGCTAAAAGAGGTTTACAACCCGAAGGCCGTCATCCCTCACGCGGCGTTGCTGCATCAGGCTTGCGCCCATTGTGCAATATTCCCCACTGCTGCCTCCCGTAGGAGTCTGGGCCGTGTCTCAGTCCCAGTGTGGCCGGTCACCCTCTCAGGCCGGCTACCCGTCGACGCCTTGGTGAGCCATTACCTCACCAACAAGCTGATAGGCCGCGAGCCCATCCCCAACCGAAATTCTTTCCAGACGCAGACCATGCGATCACGTCACATATCCAGTATTAGACGCCGTTTCCAGCGCTTATCCCAGAGTCAGGGGCAGGTTGCTCACGTGTTACTCACCCGTTCGCCACTGATCCCACAGAGCAAGCTCCGTGTTCACCGTTCGACTTGCATGTGTTAAGCACGCCGCCAGCGTTCATCCTGAGCCAGGATCAAACTCTCCGTAAAAAAGAAATGCATACCCCACCGGGAAAACGGTGACGCAGCGAGTTTGATGCTGACCAAAGAGACAAATTCATTGCTGACTTCATCCAATGCCAACCCCCCGAAAGGGATTGGTCTTTGATCCAAAGGAATTCTCACCCCCACCGAAGTGGAGACGAGGATAATTTGGCATTTGACAAGTGCACGCTGTTGAGTTCTCAAGGATCGGATGCTCCCACGACCCAGCCATCACAGCCAGGCCCGCAGGGCAACTTCTCTATCTTAGCCACCCTGTCTCGCTTGTCAAATCGACGCGCCCGGCGAATCAGTGATCCGCTGCGCAGCCTTTGACAGCCGCAGAAGGGGTGGATCTCCCATCCTAGACGCAAGCGTCTGATCTCTCAAGAGAGAAGGATGTGTGGGAGTGGTTCTCCGCTTGAGGGGGGTGAAGCTCTCGGCTCCTCCGCTTCCCTGTGGGGCGAACAAGTAATAAGTTACGTGGATTCCAGGGTTCTGGCAAATCGGGCCACACCCCCCGGGCGTGTCGCGCCCGACCTGCTTGCGGTTTCGGCCGGATCAGCGCAGGTTTCCGGCGGAGTCACGGCGCGGAGTACGATCGCGCCATGCCGTCGATCCCCCGCGCACCCTCCCCGCTCGACGACCGGGCGCATCCGTGCTCGCTCGTGTCCTCGGCGAGATCGGACTCCCGGTCCAGGGGCGACCGCGGACCGCGGGCACCGCGTCCCCTCCCCTCACGCCTCGCCACCGGTGAGCTGGCCTGGGCCTGCGTCACGTCCGCACAGGTCGCCGCTGGCCGGACGCCCGACACGATCGACCCGCATCGCGTCGCCGTCGCCTACCGCAGCGACAGGTATCTCCAGATCGGTGGTGCCGCTCCCCGGTGTGGTCGCCCTACTCGGGGTTCTGGCGCACGGACGACGGTTGGATCCGCACCCACGGCAACTACCCTCACCACGCAGCGGCTCTGCTCCGTGGTCTGCAGCTCGCCCCCGACGCCGATGCCGACGCCGTACGCGCCGCGCTCGAGCAACGGACCGAGTCGGATGCCCTCTCCGCGATCACGACGGCCGGTGGACTCGCGGTCGCCGTTCGGGCCGAGCGTCCGGATGAGGACCGCGCGCTGAGGGACACTCCGGTCCTCGACATCGTCCGGTTCCCCGGCCGGGTTCGTCCGCCACGGCGCATTCCCGAGGACCAGCCCCACCTCCCCTGCGGGGCGTGCGTGTTCTCGATCTGACGAGGGTCATCGCCGGACCGGTCTGCACACGCACTCTCGCCCTCCTTGGCGCGGACGTGCTGCGCATCGACCCCCCGCGACTGCCGGAGCCGGAGTGGCAGCATCTCGACACAGGACAGGGAAAGCGCTCCGCGGTGCTCGATGCCCATGCTTCGCGGATCCACGAATTGCTCGGCGAGGCCGACGCTGTCGTGCTCGGGTATCGTCCCGCCGCACTCGCTCGGCTCGGACTGGATCCGGATGACCTCGCTCTCCGATACCCCGGCATGGTGATCGCACAGCTCAGCGCGTGGGGCGCGGAGCACCCCGATCGGGCGGGCTTCGACAGCCTCGTGCAGGCGGAGTCCGGCATCGCGCTCATCGAATTGCGGGACGCGGAGACACCCGGCGTCCTTCCCGCGCAGGCACTCGACCACAGTGCCGGGTATCTCCTCGCCGCGGCTGTCACGGCGCTCCTACAGCGCCGCGCCGTCGAGGGCGGAACGTGGCGTGTCCGCACCTCGCTGCGCCGGGTCGCGGCGGAGCTCCTGGGCATGCCTCGCATCCGGGAGCCCGAACCTGAGACCGCGTTCGATGCGCGCCCCCACCTCGTGCACTTCGTCGTCGACGGGCGCGAGGTCGTCACCGCGAAGCCGGCGCTGAGCGGCTTCGACTTCGCCGCGCCGCGTTCATGGGGCCGGGATCAGCCCGTCTGGTGACGTCCGCCGCGCACCGATACCACGACGCACAGCACGAGAGTCAACGCACCCCAGAGCGCGCACGCCGGGGAAGCACGCGGTAGGCGAGGTGTTGGACGGTGAACTGCGCATCCAGCGGTCCGAGCACCACGAGTCCCCAGACCCAGGCGCCGACGAGGATCACCGGCAGCGACACCCACCACGCCACGCGCACGACGCCGGGGAGCGATTGCTCGATGTCGGTCCGCGCGGGTCGGCCGCGCAGCCAGATCAGCGAGTACACGCCGATCACGGCGAGGCCGATGACGCTCGATCCGTGCTGGAGCCACTTGAATCCGGGCACCGGGCCCCACATCGCGTCGAGTCCGGGGAAAAGCTCCACCCCCCACCGGCCCTCATGCGTGAAGAGGTCCCAGACGATGTGCGAGAGCACTCCGAGCAGCAGCGATACCGCGAGGAGAACCGGGTACGAGCGCTTCGCCCCCACCCCGACAGCTTTTCCGGCCGCGATCATCCCCCGGTCGTCCCATTCCGTGGGCAGCAGGCGCGCGAGCCACGCCGGCGACAGGTCGGGGACGGCAGGGCGCAGCACGACGCGCCACAGCACGAACAGCACGAACGCCCCCAGCGCGGTCCAGACGACGTTGCCGAAGGTGTGGGTGAACGCGTAGTTCAGACCCACCCCGCGGAGGAACAGAGGCAGGTCCGGCGTCATGGCTCCGATCGCGATCGCCGCAGGCACCAGGGGTGTGCGGACGAACGGCAGCGCGACGACCGCGTGGCTCGGAGTGAAGGGCATGCCGCTGACGACTCAGGCGAGGAAGACGCCGGCGAGGGTCTTCTTGCCTCGACGGAGTACAGAGACTCCGCCCGGCAGGGTCCCTCGGATCGTGGCGGAATCGTCTTCGACGCGTTCTCCGTCGAGAGTGACGCCGCCCTGGCCGATCGCGCGTCGGGCTTCGGACAGGCTCGCCACGAGACCCGTGGCGACGAGCGCCTCGACCACCGGAGCATCGGCCGCGACCGTCGCGTTCGGCAACTCCTCCAGCGCCGTGCGGAGCGTGTCCGCATCGAGTGCCGTGAGGTCTCCCTGACCGAACAGCGCCTCGGACGCCGCGATCACGGCCGCCGTCGCCTCGATACCGTGCACCGTCGCGACGACCTCGAGCGCGAGGCGCTTCTGGGCTGCACGACGGAACGGCTCGGTCTCTACGAGCTGGGCGTACTCCTCGATCTCGGCGCGACTCAGGAAGGTGAAGACCTTCAAGCGCTCGATCACGTCGTTGTCTGCCGTGCTGAGCCAGAACTGGTACATCCGGTACGGGCTGCACATCTCGGCGTCGAGCCAGATCGCGTTGCCTTCGCTCTTGCCGAACTTCGTCCCATCGCTGTTGGTGATCAACGGCGTGCCGATCGCATGCACCGAGGCGCCCTCCGCACGTCGGATGAGGTCCGTGCCGCTGGTGAGGTTGCCCCACTGATCGGAGCCCCCGGTCTGCAGCACGCAGTCGTACTGGCGGTACAGCTCGAGGTAGTCCATGCCTTGCAGGATCTGGTAGCTGAACTCGGTGTAGCTGATGCCCTCGTCGGAGTTCAGCCGCGCCGCCACCGCGTCTTTCTTGAGCATCGTGCCGACCCGGAAGTACTTGCCGATGTCCCGCAGGAAGTCAATCGCGCTGAGGGGCGCCGTCCAGTCGAGGTTGTTGACGATGCGGGCCGCGTTCTCGCCCTCGAAGCTGAGGTAGCGCTCGACCTGGCCGCGTAGCCGGTCGACCCACTCCGCGACCGTCTCGCGGGTGTTCAGCGTGCGTTCCGCCGTGGGGCGAGGATCGCCGATGAGTCCCGTGGAGCCGCCGACCAGGCCGAGCGGCTTGTGCCCGGCCAGCTGGATGCGGCGCAACGTCAGCAGCTGCACCAGGTTCCCCAGATGCAGGCTCGGCGCCGTCGGGTCGAACCCGCAGTAATACGTGATGGGGTCTCCCGCGAGCAGGGCGCGCAGCGCCTCCTGGTCGGTGGACACGTGGACGAGGCCGCGCCATACGAGTTCGTCCCACACGTTCTCGAACGTGGGGTCGATCGCCGGGGTCGCGGTCGTCAGAGCGGGAGTTGACACGCGCTCCAGGCTATCAGCGCGCGAACGCCGCTCCCGCCTCACGCTGGTGCGTCGAGCTCGTCCCGTTCCTCGGCGGTGAGCTCGATATTCGCCGTGTCGAGGGCGAGGTCCAGCTGGGCGAGCGTGCTGCCGCCGAGGATAGGACGGATGCCTTGCGCGAGCAGCCATGCCAGAACGATCTGACCGCGCTGCACACCACGCCGATCGGCGACCCGAGTGAGTGCCGCGAGTCGCTGTTCCGTTCCCGGGTGCTCGTACACGTCGGGGACGGACTTGGCCGCGTTGTCGTACGCACCGGACAGCAGGGGCGTGTACGCCCAGGTCTCCATCCCGTTCGCGGCGGCGAAGTCGCGCTGCTCGTCGCTCAGCACCCCGAACGGGTGGATCACCCCGGGCGGCCGCGTGCCGGGGCGGACCCGCAGATACGTGCTGTTCAGCTGGAAGGCGTCGATCGGGATGCTGCGGATCGACGCGGCATGCGCGCGTGCCCGCTCGATCCGCCACGCCGGGTGGTTGGATGCGCCGACGCGTCGGACGGCCCCGCTCGAGGTCAGCGCCGCGAGGCCGTCGACCGTCTGCTCGATCGGCACGGCGCGGTTCTCCTGGTGGAGCCAGAGGAGATCGACGGCGTCGACGCCGAGACGTTCGAGGCTGCCCTCGACCGCCTGACGGATCGCGCGCGGCGAGAGTCCGGTGCGGTGCTCGGGCCACGAGCCGGGCCACAGCGGCTCCGCGCCGACCTTGGTGGAGAGGCGCACGTGGCTGCGGATGCCGGGACGCGCGGCGAGCCAGCGACCGATCACCGCCTCTGACGCCCCTCCGTGCCCGGTGTCACTCGCCCAGAAGCTGTAGCAATCCGCGGTGTCGATCCACACGCCGCCGCGTTCGACGAAACGATCCAGCAGGGCGAACGAGACGTCTTCGTCGACCAGCGTCCCGAAGGACATGGCGCCGAGGACGATGGGGGAAACAGAGGTGTTCTGAACGGTCATGGGTTCAGCCTGCAACCTGGAGCGCACTCCAGGTCAAGACCTAGGATCGACGCCATGACCACCTACACCCCCGCGGAGACGGCGGCACGCTCCGGATTCAGCATCGACACACTGCGCTACTACGAGCGCGAGGGAATCCTTCCGGCGGTTCCGCGCACGGCGGGCGGGCATCGCGCCTATACAGACGCCGAGCTCGGTCTGCTGGAGTTCCTCAAGTGCCTGCGGGAGACGGGCATGCCGGTGGAACGACTGCGCCGCTACGGTCAGCTCTGCCGGAGTGAAGACACGATCCCCGAGCGGATCGCCCTGTTGGAGGAGCACGCCGAGACCGTGGAGCGTCAGCTGGCCGAGGTGCTCGCGCAGCAGCGCCGGCTCGCGGAGAAGCTGACCTGGTACCGCGAGCAGCTCGACTGATTCAGCTGTGCGCGGCCCACCACACGAGGAAGGCGGCGCCGAGCGCGATCACCCAGCTCACGAGACTCCCGACGAGGAAGTACTCGGCTCTGGCACCCGTCTCGCCGTCTCGGGAGATCTCCGGGAACCGCACGATGCCCTTCGCCGCGAGCATCGCGGCCAGCACGGGATACGCGGCGGCGAGCGTGAGGATCATGACCAGTATGCGCTCCAACGGTCCGATGAGGCGGCCTCCCTTGAATCCGTTCCGAGGGTCGGCCCGCGGCGTGCTGGCGGCGTCCGTCGGTGCGGTGTCGAGCCCGGCAGCAGGCTCGGCAGGTGCGGGATCGGTGGACGGCTGCGCGGCGGGCTGCGCGGGATCGGCAGGACGCCAGGTGTGCTCGCCGTCGAGCGCGGCGCGCACGACGAGGTTCGACGACTCCAGGAGGAACACCGCTGCACCGAGCGCGAGTACGGCGAGGTCGAACTCCACCACGCCGAACGGTGAGCGCAGGCTCCACAGTTCGCCGATGAGCCCGGCTTCCGGCCGAGCTCCGGCCCACAGGACGGACCCGACGCTCACCGCCGCGAGGACGACCGCCGGCCAGAATCCGGCACGCGACGGTCCCTCGTCCGGCATGCTCCAGACCCAGAGGACACCGACCGCGAGCCCGAGGAGCGCCGCGAGCAACGCGTCGCCGCCGATGCCGAGGAGGATGACGACGGCCGCGGCTGCGACATACCCGATCCATCGTCGGGGGACGAACTGACGCACGAGGTCGGCGGCTCCGATGGCGAGCAGGATGAATCCGGCGACGATCATGCCTTCTGCCCCCTCAGCGCGTCGAGGCCCTCGAGGAGGGCGGCGGCTCCGGCGCTGCGCAGGGACTTCGAGACACTCGGCTGAGAGATCTGCTCCTGCGCAGCGAGCCCTGCTGAGACCGACCGACCGCTCGACCGTAGGTGAGGCGCCGCTCGCGGGCGCTCATCGCGCCGACCAGCTCGTCTCGGACGAGCAGATAGGCGTTGGATGCGGCGACGGTGGTCTCCATGACCTCATCCTGCCCCGGAGCACCGACAATCCAGGTGCGGGTCCGCGGAACGGCGCGTTGCTCGCGGGAGTGGACGGTCTCGATCGCCGCCCGTGCGGCATACCAGCCGGGTCCGTCGGCGAGTTCGCCGTGCACCGACTCGACCGCGGTGACCTTCCCGATGCCGAGACCGAATCGGAAGGCGATCCCGTCCGGCAGCCGCAGCTGGATCATCAGGAGCGAGGTGAGTGCGTCAGGGAGGGCACGGTAGACGGCCTGCTGCTCGTCTCCTACCGTGGGCGTGAGCGGGTGCACCGCGAGGGGGAGGTCGTGCTCGACCTGCGCGATGGTCTCGTCGAGGATCCGTTGAGCTGCTCCGCGATCGCTCAGTTCGCGGGATCCGACGATGTCGGCGATGACGGCGATGACCATGCGATAACCTTATCACGAATATCGCTGAGTTATGCCGTATATGGTTATGGATAGGAAATATGCCTGAATCGCGCATGATCCCGTGGGCAGACGGGACCTGGACCCACGCCCCCGCAGCCGTCACCGTCGCCCAACACCTGGATGCGACCGCGGCCGAAGGAAGCGACGCCTGGCGACACACCGCCTACGGGTTCGTGCACGACTCCGCACACGCGCTCCTCGCGACGCTCCGGGTGGGCGAGGCGATGGAGGTGTCGTTCCGCGCCCCTGGGACGGTCAGTTCGACCAGGCGGGCGTCTTCGTCCGCATCGACGACGAGCACTGGGTGAAGACCGGTCTGGAGTACGCCGACGACCACCTCGGACTCGGCGCCGTGGTGACCGCCGGAAACTCGGACTGGTCGGTCGGCCAGGTCGACGAGTGGCGTGACAGCGAGATCACCGTGCGGGTGAGCCGGTGGTCGGACGCCCTGATCGTGAGGGCGCGCGCGGACGACGGCGCCTGGAGGCTGGTCAGGGTCGCCCCGTTCGACGGCCAGGCAGCCGCCTCCGCCGGACCGTTCCTGGCCGCACCGACCCGAGCCGGATTGACCGTGCGCTTCACGCGGTGGGAGCGATCCACGGCGGACACCGACCTGCACTGATCCCCGGACCCGGTCGGACGACGATCCCCCGGTCGGACGACGATCCCCGGTCGGACGACGATCCCCCGGTCGGACGACGATCCCCCGGTCGGACGACGATCCCCCGGTCGGACGACGATCCCCCGGTCGGACGACGATCCCCCGGTCGGACGACGATCCCCCGGGCGGACGACGATCCCCCGAGGAATCTATGGAGATTGTTCGGCGGACCGTCAGGACCTCGGCCAATCGAGCGGGCGAGGACGATTCGCCGAGGGGACGACGACTCGCCGACGGGACGACAGTTCGCCGACGGGACGACAGTCCGCCGACGGGACGACAGTTCGCCGAGAGGACGACAGTTCGCCGAGGAATCCGTGGAGATTCCACGGCGAATCGTCGGGTGGTCCGGGAATCGGCGCCGACGGCTATTGCTGCACAGGGCCGAGCGATCGCCGGGCTGTGCACATGCCCCGGGTCAGAGGTCCGAAGCGGGGTCGGCCGGCTGGCACGGTGGACGGATGCTCTCGCCAACAGACACCATCAGGAGCCTCGGCGGACTCGCCCGAGGCACGCAACTGCGATCTCTCGGATTCACCCGGCAGGCTCTCGCTGGAATGGTGCGACGGGGAGAGATCGATCGCGTCCGGCACGGGGTCTTCGCGGCCGGCCCTCTCGACGAGCAGGTGCGTGCAGCGACGGCACACGGCGGCGCGCTCACGTGCGCGAGCGTATTGCGATCCGCAGGGATCTGGGTGCTCCCTGCAGACGACGGTCCGCATGTCTGGCTCGGACCCGACAACCACGCCCTCGCTCACCCCGGGTGCACCTACCGTTCGCACTATTACCGCGGCCGTCCGCCGCTCGGCTCCGCGACGATCGAGACGGCCCTGCTCCATCTCCGCCGGTGCTGCGGAGACGAAGCCTTCTTCGCCGCGTACGAATCGGCCTGGAGACTGCAGAAACTCTCCACAGCGGCGCGGGCGCGCATCAGGAAGGCTCTGCCCCGCAGCGCGCATTGGTTGGTGGAGCTGGCCAGAGCGGACGCAGACAGCGGCCTGGAGTCGCTTCTCCGCCTACGGCTCCATGTACTGGGCATCCGTCTGCGATGCCAGGTGAGGATCGACGGCGTCGGGAGGGTCGACTTCGTCCTCGGCGATCGCCTGATCCTCGAGGCGGACGGCGAAGAGAACCACGGTTCGACGACACGCAGGCACATCGACCGCATTCGCGACGCCGCGGCCTCACGTCTCGGCTACGAGACCCTCCGGTTCGACTACGCGCAGATCGTCCACGACTGGCCGACAGTGCAGGGTGCTGTGCTGGGCGCCCTGCACAGACTCTCGCGGCCGGCGGCATGACAATCCCCCGACCCGACGACAATCCGCTGACCCGACGACAATCCCCCGACCCGACGACATTCCCCCGACCCGACGACATTCCCCCGACCCGACGACAATCCCCCGACCCGACGACAATCCGCTGACCCGACGACAATCCCCCGAGGAATCCGTGGAGATTCCTCGGGGGATCGTCGGGGCGTCGGCGGATCGTCAGCGCGGAGGTTACAGTCCGAGCGCGTGGGCGGCGGCCTGCGCGCGCGCGACGAGTTCGGCGCGCTGCTCCGCGACGCGGACCGGAGCGGTCCCGCCGACCCCGGTCCGCGAAGCCACGGACCCCTCGATCGTGAGGACTTCGCGCACCTCGGGCACGAGATGCGGCGACACGGACAGCAACAGCTCATCGGAGGCGTCCTCCAGACCGATGCCCTGCTCTTCGCAGGCACGCACGAGCGCGCCCGAGATCTCGTGCGCATCGCGGAACGGCACCCGCCGCTTGACCAACCACTCGGCGACGTCCGTCGCGAGCGAGAAGCCCTGCGGGGCGAGCTCCGCCATCCGCGCCGTGTCGAAACGGAGCGTCGCGATCATCCCGGCGAACGCGGGAAGCACGACCTCGAGGGTCTGCACCGAGTCGAAGACCGGCTCCTTGTCCTCCTGCAGATCACGGTTGTACGCGAGCGGGAGCCCCTTGAGCGTGGCCAGCAGTCCTGAGAGGTTGCCGATCAGGCGCCCCGACTTGCCGCGGGCGAGCTCCGCGATGTCGGGGTTCTTCTTCTGGGGCATGATGCTGGACCCCGTGGAGTAGCCGTCGTCGAGCGTCACGAAGCCGAACTCCCGAGTGTTCCAGAGGATGATCTCCTCGGAGAGCCGCGAGATGTCGACACCGGTCATCGCCGTGATGAACGCGAACTCGGCGACGACATCACGGGCGGCTGTGCCGTCGAGCGAGTTCTCGGCCGGGCGATCGAGGCCCAGCTCGGTCGCGACGAGCGCGGGGTCGAGACCGAGAGTCGAGCCGGCGAGGGCTCCCCCACCGTACGGCGAGACACCGGCGCGGCGACGCCAGTCCACGAGACGTTCGAGCTCGCGCACCAGCGGCCAGCCGTGGGCCTGAAGATGGTGAGCGAGGAGCACGGGCTGCGCGTGCTGCAAGTGGGTGCGGCCGGGCAGGATCGCCTCGGGATGCGCCTCGGCCTGGGCGACCAGCGCATCGATCACGCGCAGGATGTCGCGCGCGATCACCCGAGCGTGGTCGATCAGGTACATCCGCACCAGCGTGGCGATCTGGTCGTTGCGGCTGCGCCCGGCGCGGAGGCGCCCTCCCAGTTCCGGCCCGAGCTCGGCGATCAGCGCCTGCTCCAACGCACCGTGCACATCCTCATCGGTCGGCACGGGGCGCAGGGTTCCGTCCGCCACCGCGGGCGACGGCGTCGAGTCCCTCGTGCATCCGCCGCGCCTCATCGGGTTCGAGGTACCCCGCGGCCTCGAGCGCCGTGGCGTGTGCGTGGGAGCCGGCGATGTCGTACGGCGCCAGGATCCAGTCGAAGTGCGTCGACCGGCTGAGCTCGACCAGCTCGGGTGCCGGACCGGTGGCGAAGCGGGCACCCCAGAGCGCGCCCTCGTTCGTGCCTTCGTGGGTCGAGTCGGCCATCACGCGTCCTTCTTGCCGAGGAGCCAGACCAGCAGGGCCTTCTGCGCGTGCAGGCGGTTCTCGGCCTCGTCCCATACGACGCTCTGCGGACCGTCGATGACGCTGGAGTCGACCTCGTAGCCGCGATCCGCGGGCAGGCAGTGGATGAAGATCGCCTCAGGATCGGCGAGAGTCATGGTCTCTGGCGTGACCTTGTAGCCGCCGAGATCGCGGATGCGCGCGATCTTCTCCTCCTCCTTGCCCATCGAGACCCAGGTGTCCGTGACGATCACATCCGCGCCGGCCGCTGCCTCGACCGCGTCGGTGAAGAGCGTGATCGAGCCTCCCGTCTCCGCCGCGCGACGGTCTGCCGCCTCGATCACGTCGGCGCGCGGTGCGTAGTCCTCCGGGGAGGCGATGCGCACATGCATGCCGGCGGTCACACCCGCGAGCGCGTACGAGTGCGCCATATTGCTCTGGCCGTCGCCGAAGAACGTGAGCGTGAGGCCCTTCAGCTCGCCCTTGTGCTCGCGGATCGTGAGCAGGTCGGCCAGCAGCTGACACGGGTGGAAGTCATCGGACAGCGCGTTGACGACCGGGACACGCGTGCCCCGGGCCATCTCCTCGAGCCCGGACTGCGCGTACGTGCGCCACACGATGGCGGCGACCTGGCGCTCCAGCACCCTCGCAGTGTCGGAGGGCGTCTCCTTGCCTCCGAGCTGACTGCTCGCGGTCGAGATGATGAGGGGCGATCCCCCGAGGTCGGCGATGCCCACCGCGAACGACACACGGGTGCGCGTGGAGGACTTGTCGAAGATCACCGCGACCGTCTGCGGACCGGCGAGGCTCTTGTCGGCCCAGCGGTCCTTCTTCAGCTCGAGGGCGAGATCGAGGATCTCCGCCTGTTCGGCGGGGGTGAGGTCGTCGTCACGCAGCAGGTGGCGGGTCATGCGGATACCTTTCCGGCGACAGAGGCCTGGACGTCGGCGAGTGCGGCGGTGAACAGCTCGCGGAACTCGGCGAGCTCGGCGTCGCCGATCGTGAGAGCCGGTGCGATGCGCACGGTCTCGGGGTTGGCGGCGTTGACGATGAGTCCGCGCTCCTGCGCGGCGGCGACGACCGCACCCGCGACGGGCTGCGCGAGCGCGACGCCGACGAGGAGTCCACGCCCGCGCACGCCCTCGATCAGCGGAGAGTCGATGCCGAGCAGGATCTCGCGCAGTTCTGCACCGCGGCGCGCGGCGTTCTCGACGAGTCCTGCGCTCTCGATCTCGGCGAGCACGGCGTCGGCGACGGCCGTGGCCAGCGGGTTGCCGCCGAAGGTCGAACCGTGCGAACCCGGGGTGAAGAGCGCACTGGCCGCTCCGTAGGTGACCAGCGCCCCGATCGGGAAGCCTCCGCCGATGCCCTTCGCGAGGGTGATGGCGTCGGGCGTGATGCCCTCGTGGCTGAAACCGAACCACTGACCCGTGCGCCCGGCTCCGGTCTGGATCTCGTCGACGATCAGCAGCGCCCCGTTCGCGAGGGTGAGCGACCGCGCGGCGGCGAGGTACCCCTCCGGCAGTTCGACGACGCCGGCCTCGCCCTGGATGGGCTCCACGATGACCGCCGCGACGCTGTCGTCGATCGCGGCCTCGAGCGCTTCGATGGTCGCGGGGATGTGCTCGACGCCGCCCGGCATCGGCGCGAACGGCGCGCGCATCGACTCCTTCGCGGTGAGGGCGAGCGAGCCCATGGTGCGTCCGTGGAAGCCGTTCTCCAGCGCGAGGATGCGCGGACGCTCGGAGCCGCCATGCAGACGGGCCAGCTTGAAGGCGGCCTCGTTCGCCTCGGCGCCCGAGTTCGAGAAGAACACACGTCCGTCGATGCCCGCTCCCGCCAGACGCTTGAGCCGCGCGGCGAGCGCGAGCTGAGGGGGCGTCGCGAAGTAGTTCGACACGTGCGCGAGCGTGGCCGCCTGCGTCGACACCGCGGCGACGAAGGCCGGGTGGGCGTGACCGAGCGAGGTGACGGCGATACCGGCGAGGAAGTCGAGGTGGCGTCGGCCGTCGGCATCCCACAGGTACGAGCCCTCACCGCGGACCAGCAGCGCGAGCCGCTCCCCCGCGTTGAGCACGAGATCACGTGCCGCGTCGTCCTGCCAGACGGTCATGCCGTCGCTCCCTTCGCTCCCAGGACCACTTCGGTCCCGATTCCCTTGCTGGTGAACAATTCGACGAGCACCGAGTGCGGCACCCGCCCGTCGATGATGGCGGCCGCGTCGACGCCGCCCTCGACCGCGTCGAGGCACGCGCGCATCTTCGGGATCATTCCCGACTCGAGCGTCGGCAGCATCTCGACGAGCGCCTCCGACGTGAGATGCGACACGAGCGAGTCGCGGTTGGGCCAGTCGGCGTAGAGCCCAGGCACGTCCGTGAGGATCACGAGCTTGCGGGCGTTCAGGGCGACGGCGAGTGCCGCAGCGGCAGCGTCGGCGTTGACGTTCAACGACTGGCCGGGATGGTCGAGGTCCGGCGCGATGCTCGACACCACGGGGATGCGGCCGGAGGCGAGGTGGTCGAGCACGGGTGTCGGATCGACCTCGACGACATCGCCGACCCGGCCGAGATCGACCTCCTCGCCATCGATCATGACTCCGCGACGGCGTCCGCCGAAGAGCCCGGCGTCCTCCCCGCTGAGCCCCGTGGCGATGGGCCCGTGCGAGTTGATCTTCGATACGAGCTGCGGGTTGACCTGTCCGGTGAGCACCATGCGCACGACGCTGATCGCCTCGGTGTTGGTGACGCGGTAGCCGCCCTTGAACTCGCTGGGGATCTCGAGGCGCTCGAGCATGTTCGAGATCTGCGGGCCGCCGCCGTGCACCACCACAGGCTGGACGCCGACGTAGCGGAGGTACGCGATGTCCTGAGCGAACGCCTCCTGCAGCTCGTCCGAGACCATGGCATTCCCGCCGTACTTGACGACGACGATCTGGTCGCGGAACTTCTTCAGCCACGGCAGAGACTCGATCAGCGTCGTCGCCTTCTGCGCGGCGATGTCCGGGGTGGTGTCCTGGATGTCGGTCATGAGGCGTAGGCGCTGTTCTCGTGCACGTAGTCGTGCGTGAGATCGTTCGTGAGGACGGTCGCGGTCGCGTCTCCCGCCCTCAGGTCGATCACCAGGTGCATGGCGCGGGGGGTCAGATCGACCTCTTCGCGCGGACGGTCGGGCCCGCCTCCCGTGCACACACGCACGCCGTTCATCCACACGTCGACGTCGTAGGGGTCGAACTGCGCGTTCGTGGTGCCGATCGCGGCGAGCACTCGCCCCCAGTTCGGGTCGTTGCCGAAGACGGCGGCCTTGAACAGGTTGTTGCGGGCGACCGAGCGTCCGACCTCGACGGCTTCCTGCTCCGACACCGCCTGCTGCACCTCGATCGTGATGTCGTGGCTCGCGCCCTCCGCATCACCCTGCAGTTTCACGGCCAGCTCCTGGCACACCTCGGTGAGGGCCGCGGCGAAGTCGTCCAGATCGGGCACGACCTCGGATGCGCCGTTCGCGAGCAGGGTCACCTGATCGTTCGTGGACATGCAGCCGTCGGAGTCGAGCCGGTCGAAGGTCTTCCCGGTCGCGCGGCGCAGCGCCTCGTCGGCCTGGAGGGGCTCGAGCACGGCGTCGGTCGTGATCACGACGAGCATGGTCGCGAGACCGGGCGCGAGCATCCCCGCGCCCTTGGCCATCCCGCCGATGGTCCAGCCGTCCCGCTGCACGACCGCGGTCTTGGCGACGGTGTCCGTGGTCATGATCGCGTGAGCTGCCGTGTCTCCGCCGTCCGGGCTGAGCTCGGCGATCGCCTGCGCCGTCCCGTCCAGAACCTTGGCGCGGAAGACCTCATCGCCGGTGCCGATGAGTCCCGTGGAGCAGACCAGGACATCGCCCGCGCTGACCCCGAGGAGCTCGGCCGCCTTCTCGGCGGTCTGATGCGTCGTCTGGAACCCGAAGCTCCCGGTGAAGCAGTTCGCACCCCCGGAGTTGAGGACGACGGCCTCGACCACGCGGTCGGCGACGGCCTGCTGCGACCAGATGATCGGGTTCGCCTTGGCGCGGTTGCTCGTGAACACGGCGGCACCGACCTTGCGCGGGCCGCGGTTGACGACGACGGCCACGTCGGGCTTGCCGGTGGACTTGAGTCCTGCGGCCACACCGGCCGCCTCGAATCCTGCGGGGGCGGTGACGCTCACGGGGCGACTCCGTTCACTGAGAGGGCGCGGGTCTCGGGAAGGCCCAGCGCGATGTTCATGGATTGATGGCAGCGCCGGCGGTGCCCTTGACGAGGTTGTCGACGGCGGTGACGACCGTCACGCGGTTCGCGGCCCGATCGATCGCGAGGCCGATCAAGGCGGTGTTCGCCCCGAGCACGTCGGCCGTGCGGGGGAAGCGCCCTTCGGGCAGAATCTGCACGAAGGTCTCGTCGCCGTACGCGGTCTGCCACGCGGCGCGGATCTGTTCATCCGTCGCACCGTCGACGATCGGCGCGCTCGAGGTGGCGAGGATACCCCGCGACATCGGGACCAGCACCGGGGTGAACGAGATGCGGATGCCGTCGGCGTCCGCACCGGATGCCGCGGCGAGCGCTTGGCGGATCTCGGGGATGTGCCGGTGCGTGCCGCCGACCGCGTAGGGGTTGGCCGAGCCGAGGATCTCGCTCGCGAGGAGGTTGGTCTTGAGGCTCTTGCCTGCACCGGAAGGTCCGACAGCCAGGACAGACACGATGTCGGAGGCGTCGATCACCCCGGCGGCGACGCCGGGAGCCAGGCTCAGGCTCACGGTGGACGCGTTGCAGCCCGGTGCTGCGATGCGGGTGGCCGTACGGAGATGCTCGCGCTGCTTCGTCCCTGCCACGAGGAGCTCGGGGACGCCGTAGGTCCACGGCTCATGGAACGCCCCGCCGTAGAACGCCTCCCAGGCGGCGGACGACGTGAGCCGGTGGTCGGCGCCAGCGTCGATCACCAGGGACGTGGCGCCGAGCGCGTCGGTGTACTGCCCGGACTGGCCGTGCGGGAGGGCGAGGAACACGATGTCGTGGCCGGAGAGGGTTTCCGGGGTGGTGTCCTGCAGGGTGAGGTGGGCGAGTGAGCGCAGATGCGGCTGGTGCTCGATGAGCGGCTGACCGGCGTTCGAGTGCGCCGTCACGGTGCGGATCTCGATGTCGGGGTGATCGGCCAGGAGACGGAGGATCTCGCCTCCCGCATAGCCGGATGCGCCGGAGACGGCGACGGAATACGTCATGCTTCTACCTTAACGGTCGGGTCCTTCCGCGAAGGGAGGACCGAGGGCGGGGCCGGAGGCGGCGACACCGGCACTCGACCGCCGCGCATGCGCAGGCAGAAGGGCGGGGTCGCCTAGAGTCGGCGGCCGCGGCGTCGGCGCACAGCGATGACGCTCGGGCGAGCGTCGAAGGAGCAGTGGCGGCCGAAGGCATGTCGCGACAGTAGCGCGGGCTCGGCCGCCACCGCAAATCCAGAGCGTCATGCGAGGCGATGCGGCTCCATCGGCGCGGCGAAGAAGGCACGCTCGTGCGCGCTCGACGTCGTGAAGGCCCGACGCATGCGCTCCGCGGTGTCGGCACCGCTCGACGACGCGGCCGCTCCCGCATAGGCGATCGCGGTGCGGGTCGCGTCCTCGAAGGCGGGATCCGCGTAGGTCGCGAACCAGGACGCGAAGGGATGCTCCGGATCCCGGGCATACTCTCCGAACTCCCCGGCGTGCAGGCGTCGCCCCAGGTCGGTGTAGACCCAGAAGCACGGGAGGACCGCGGCGACGATCTCCGCATAGTCGCCGCCGAACGCGACGGAGCGGAGATGATCGAGGTACGCCGTCGTCGTCGCATCCGGTTCCGCGGTGAAGGTCGCCGGACCCACGCCCTCCGCCGGCGTCAGCCAGGACGCGTGCAGTTCCAGCTCGCCCGCGATCGAGCCGCGCGCGGACTCGGCCCAGAAGGCCTGCTCCGCCGAGGAGGGGCGCCAGGCGCGACGCCTCGGCGAGGACACGCGCGTACCCCCGCAGATAGAGCGCATCCTGCGCGAGGTACGACACGAACGGTCGGCGCTCCAGGGTACCGTCGGCGAGTGCGCGGATGAACGGCAGATCGTCGATGTCTGCGCGGATCTCCGCCGTGTCCTGCCACCAGGACGCGACGATGTCGACGGCATCCCCGGTGTCTCCGTGCCGCCGCGTCGCCACAGCCCCGCGAAATGGCTGATCGGTCCGTTGCCTTCGCCGACACGCAGCGACTCCCCTGCCTGGAGCGACTCACGCAGCCAGGACCTGGCGGCGCGGACGGCTTCTTCCGGGGCGTCTCCGCGAGCGAGCCGGGTCGCGACAGCGGACGACAGCGAGCAGCCGGTGCCGTGTGTGTTCCGACTCGGGATGCGGGAGCCCGTGAACTCCCGGCGCAGTCCCCTGCGGGCATCCAGCAGTGCGTCCGGGGCATGCTCCCCGCCGAGGTGGCCGCCCTTGACGAGGACCGCGACCCCGACCTCGTCCGACAGCTGCTCCGCGGCGGACACGGCCTCGGCCCAGTCATCGGTCGCGCGGCCCGACAGCATCGCGAGCTCGGCGAGGTTCGGGGTGATGAGGGTCGCCCGGCTCAACAGCGCTCGCAGTCCCCGCTCGGCATCCGGATCCAGGAGGCGGTCGCCCGAGGTCGCGACCATGACGGGGTCGAGCACGACGACGGGCGGGCGGACGGCATCGAGCCAGGCCGTGACCGTCCGGACCACCGAGGCGTCGGCGAGCATCCCGATCTTCACGGCATCGATCACGACGTCGTCCGACACCGCATCGAGCTGCGAGCGGAGGAAGTCCACCGGTGGCACATGCACCGCCCGCACACCACGGGTGTTCTGCGCGGTGAGCGCCGTCAGGACAGCCATCCCGTATCCGCCGTTCGCCGCGATCGACTTCAGGTCGGCCTGGATGCCCGCACCTCCGGAGGGGTCGCTACCGGCGATGCTCAGCACCCGCGGCACCGACGCGGCGAGCCACCGCTTCCGGAACTCGGCCGCTGCAGCTGCCGGATCCTCGGCGGTGCACAGCGCGGAGACCACGGCGAGCCCGGCGGCTCCGGCAGCGCGGAGAGGCTCCGTGTCGTCGATGTCGACGCCGCCGATGGCCACGCACGGCAGCGGCGAGCGGGCGGCGAACTCCCGGAATCCCTCGACGCCGAGCGGCGCTGGATGGTCCGGCTTGGTGGCTGTGGGGCGGATGACACCGACGCCGAGGTAGTCGATCGTGCCTGCCGGCAGCGCGCGGACCGCCTCGAGGTGGGCGGTGGTGTTCGCGGTGAGACCGATCAGCGCATCCGGCCCCAGAACCTCGCGCGCGGAGCGCAGACGCATCGCTCTGCCCGACGTGGACTCCGTCGACCCTGGCGCCGCGTGCGCGGGCGGCGACGGCGGCATCGAGACGGTCGTTCACCACGAGGAGCGCCCGATCGTCGATGACCTCGGAGAGCGAGAGCAGCTGCTCGACGGTCTCGGCATCCGTCGCGGTCTTGTCCCGCAACTGCACGATGCGCACGCCGCCGTCGACCGCGCGCCGGACGGTCTCGATCACCCTCGCGCACCGCAGAGGGCGGGATCCGTGACGAGGTAGAGCGACAGGTCGGCGATCACAGCGCGACGACCTCGACGCGCGCGGCCGCCCTGATGTCGTCCGCGGTCACCGCGGCGAGCGCGTCCAACAGTGCGACAGCGAAGCTGCCAGGCCCGGAGGAGGTCGCGGCGGCCCGTTCGGCCGCGATCGTGTAGACGAGACCGGCGGCGGCGACGGCCGTGAGGTCGTCGTGCTCGGTGGCCCTGGCGGCCCCGAGGAAAGCGGCCATGACGGCGCCGAGAGCGCACCCTCCGCCCGTGACCCGCGTCAGGAGCTCATGCCCGTTCGCCACACGCAACGTCCGCGCTCCGTCGGTGATGAGGTCGATCGGCCCCGACACCGCGACCACGGCACCCGTGCGGCGCGCGAGGGCGGCAGCGGCATCGGCTGCGGCCTCCGTGCTGTCCGTGGAGTCCACCCCGCGACCACCGGTGCTGAGTCCCGCGAGGGCGAGGATCTCGGAGGCGTTGCCCCTGACCGCGGCCGGGCGCTGTTCCACGAGCTCGTGCGCGAGCGCCGTGCGCACCGGGAGGGCGCCGATGGCGACGGGGTCGAGCACCCACGGCGTGCCGGATGCCGTGGCACCGGCGACCGCCTCCCGACTCGCGGCGCGCTGTTCCGGGGTGGGCGTCCCCAGATTGATCAACAACCCGGAGGCGACACCCGCGAACGTGCCTGCCTCGTCGACGATGTCGACCATGGCGGGGGCGGCTCCCAGAGCCAGCAGCACGTTGGCGGTGAAGCCCGTGACGACCGTGTTCGTGATGCAGTGGGTCAACGGGGGCGCCGCGCGCAGCACCTCCAACAGTGCGGCAGCCCCGTCGGCGAGGTCGATGGTGGTTTCAGGACGCAGAAGATCGCTCATCGCGACATCCCTTCGCTAGTACGAACTAGATCAGGTTCGACGGGTCTGTTCTCAGCCGCAGGTCGCGGCACCCCGTGTCACTGCTGGCAGTCTAGCGATGAGCCAGGACCGACCGGTCGCGACGCTCAGCCGAAGGCGTCGAGCAGCGCGCGCTCCTCCGCCCTGGTGAGCCCCGCGCGCCGACCGCGGTCGACACCGCGCTCGCGCTCGTCCGCCACGACCCGCTCGACCGTGTCGGCGAGCGAGCGGAGGGTGCCACCGTTGTGTCGGTAGCGCGTGTTCGAGCGGGTCATGAACCCGGTCATCTCGGGCGGCAGCCACAGCGGCAGCGATCGCGGCCCTGACCAGTGGGCGACGCCCTCGGCGACGAGACGCTCCTCCACACCGACGACCATCGGACCCGTGTGGCCCGCGGCATCGCGCACGGTCCGGATCACGTCGGCCAGACCGTGCACGTCGCCGATCGCGTTCACGGCTCCGGTGACCTCGGCCGACACGATGAAGGCGGCGGCATCATCCACGTCGACGACCTGCGCCGTACGAGACTCGAGAGGCGGAACCAGCACGGGCTCATCTGGCGCTCTCAGGAACGCCGCCGCCCAGTAGCCGAAGCGATCGCTCGGGTCGCCGTCTCCGACGATGAGTCCCGGTCGCACGATCAGCGACCGGTCGCCGAGACCCGCCAGCACCGCGTCCTCCGCCGCGACCTTCTGGAGGCCGTAATCGTCGTCCTCCTGCTGTGCCGCGGGGAGCCGCGGAGCCGACTCATCCGCGCCGACGACCTCGTCGTCTCGGTACACCGACATCGACGAGACATAGGTCCATCGGGCCGCGCGGTCGCGGAGCGCGCGCACCGCCGCGGAGACGTGGTCGGCCCTGGACGAGACATCGACGACGTGATCCCAGTCCGTCCGCGACACGACGTCGTAGGCGTCTTCGTCCTCGCGGTCGGCGAGGACGAGGCTCGCCCCCGACGGCGCCGGCCGGTCGCCGCGGGCCAGGCACGTGACCGTCGCCCCTGCCCCGAGGGCGTGCGCAGCGACCCGCCCCGACAGCCATCCGGTCCCTCCGAGGATCAGCACATCCGTCATGACCTCATACCACCAGCGACGAGGCGTCAGGGGAAGGGGCTCCGCTCAGAGCGGAGCCCCCGCCACGCGAGTGCGCGGCACCCGTCTGGGGCGCCGCGCACTCTGTGCCGGGTTCAGTCGCGCAGGGCGGCCCCGAAGCGCTGCGCAGCAACCTCGACACCGGCGAGCTTGGCCGCTGTCGCTTCGGCCGCGGTGAGCGTGCGATCGTCGGCGCGGAAGCGCAGGGCGAAGGTCAGGCTCTTCGACCCCTCCGGCACGCCGTCGCCACGGTAGTCGTCGACGAGTCGCACGGCTTCCAGCAGCGCACCGGCGCCCTCGGCGAGCGCCGCCTGGACATCCGCGGCGGCCACGTCGGCCGGGAGCGTGAGAGAGACGTCCTGCGTCGCCGCAGGGAAGGTCGACAGCGAGGCGGCGACGACCCGACCGCTCGCGAGCGTGAGCACCCGATCCAGGTCGAGCTCGAAGACGGTCGCGCGTCCGGGGAGATCTGCGTCCTCTGCGACCGCGGGGTGGAGTTCGCCGACGTAGCCGACCTCTTCGCCGGCGACCAGGAGCGAGCCCGTCCGACCGGGGTGGAGGGCGGCACGCTCGGACTGCACCACGTCGATGTCGACACCCGCTGCGGCAGCGATCACCCGCACCGCGTCCAATGCCTCGACGATCCCCGCAGGCTCGGCGGGGCGGCCGGGCTGGCGCGGCGCGATGTGTCCGGTCAGGACCGCCGCGATGTGTCGATGTTGCGGCGGGATCGATGCGTTCAGCGCCGCGAGGGTCTCGTCCGACGGACGTGCCCCCAGCGGAGGAACGTCGTCGGTGCCGTACTCGACGCCGGGCTCGGGGAGGAACACCACGCCGGTCTCGAAGATCGCGAGGTCGATGAGTCCGCGCGAGATGTTGCGGTGCGCGGTCTGCAGCAGGCCGGGGATCAGCGAGCGACGCAGATACGGCGCCTGCCCGTCGAGCGGGTTCGCCAGACGGATGCTCGGCAGGTGCGCGCCCGTCGCGGAGCCGTGGAGGTCGTTCTGCGCCTCGGTCGTGAACGGGAACGCCGGGGTCTCCACGAGTCCCGCAGCGGCCAAGGCGTCGGCCACTCGGCGTCGGCCCTGCTGGTGCGCGGTGAGGCCACGTCCGGACGGCGGGGTCGGCAGCACCGACGGGATGCGGTCGAGGCCGTGGATGCGGGCGACCTCCTCGGCGAGCGTCCACTTGTCGGTCAGGTCGGGTCGCCAGGTCGGCGGGATCACGGTCCAGCCGCCGTCGGCGTCCGAGACCTCTGCTCCGATCGTCGTCAGCGCACGAACGATCTCCTCGTCGGTGTAGTCGACACCGATGAGCCCCGGCACGAAATCGGCCGGCAGTTCGATCTCGGGGACGAAGACCTCGGCGAACAGCGCGCCGCCCTCGTCCGTGAGCGTCCCGCCGGCGAGTTCGACCATGAGGTCGGCGGCACGGCGAGCGGCCACGAACGGATGAGCGGGTCGACCCCGCGCTCGAACCGCTTGGAGGCCTCGCTGGGCAGTTTGTGTCGGCGCGCGGTGCGGGCGATGGTCGTCGGATCGAAGGTCGCCGCCTCGATGAGCACGTTCTTCGTCGTGTCGCTCATCTCCGTGGTGCCGCCGCCCATGACGCCGGCGAGACCGATCGGGCCGGACCCGTCGGTGATGAGCAGGTCTTCGACGTGCAAGGCGCGCTCCACCCCGTCGAGCGTGGTCATCTTCTCGCCCGGGGTGGCGCGGCGAACCGTGATGCCTCCCGCGAGCTTGTCGAGATCGTAGCCGTGCAGCGGCTGCCCCAGTTCGAGCATGACGTAGTTGGTGATGTCGATCAGCACGCCCAACGAGCGCATGCCCGCGAGGCTGAGCCGCGCGATCATCCACGGCGGAGTCGGGCGCGAGGGATCCACGTCCCGCACGACGCGCGTCACGAACTCGCTCGCGCCGACGCGGCCGCGCACGGGGGCGACGTCGTCGACGACGGTCGTGCCCGCTTCCGGGCTGCAGCTCGGCGAAGTCGCGCTCCGCGGGGTCGCGGAAGGCTGCCCCCGTGGCGTGCGCGTACTCACGGGCGACGCCGCGCAGCGAGAAGGCGTAGCCACGGTCGGGCGTGACGTTGATCTCGACCGCCACGTCGTCCAGGCCCAGCAGGGCGATCGCGTCGGTGCCGACGGGCGCGTCGATGCCGAGGTCCGACAGCACGACGATGCCGTTGTGCTCGTCGCCGAGGCCCAGCTCACGTGCCGAGGCGATCATGCCGTCGGACACGTGACCGTAGGTCTTGCGCGCGGCGATCGGGAACGGACCGGGCAGCACCGCACCGGGGAGGGTCACGACGACCTTGTCGCCGGCGACGAAGTTGTGGGCGCCGCAGACGATCCCGCGGACACCGCCGTGCGCCTCGCCCACATCGACCTGGCACCAGTTGATGGTCTTGCCGTTGGACTGCGGCTCGGCCTCGAGTGAGACGACCTGACCGACGACGACGGGACCGGTGATGTCGAAGCGGTGCACGTCCTCCTCTTCGAAGCCGACGGTCACCAGCGCCGCGAGGACATCCTCGGGGGTGGCGTCCGTCGCCACGTCGACGTACTCACGCAACCACGAAAGCGGGACGCGCATCACACCACCATCCCGTACTGCTCGCTGAACCGAACGTCACCCTCTGCCATGTCGCGCATGTCCTGCACGTCGCTGCGGAACATGAGCCCTCGCTCGATGCCCATGCCGAACGCGAAGCCGCTGTACTCCTCGGGGTCGATCCCCGCCGCACGCAGCACGTTCGGGTTGACCATGCCGCAGCCGCCCCACTCGATCCAGCGGGCGCCGCCCTTGAAGGTCGGGTGCCACAGGTCGAGTTCGGCGGACGGCTCGGTGAAGGGGAAGTAGTTCGTGCGGAAGCGCATCTTCGCCTCCGGTCCGAACAGTTGGCGCGCGAAGTGGTCGAGCGTGCCCTTGAGGTGCGCCATCGTGATGCCCTTGTCGATCACGAGGCCTTCGAACTGCGTGAACACCGGCAGGTGCGTCGCATCGAACTCGTCGGTGCGGTAGACACGTCCGGGGCACAGCACGTAGATGGGCACATCGCGGTCGAGCATCGAGCGCACCTGCACCGGGCTCGTGTGCGTGCGCATCACGAGGTGCCGCGAGGTGGGGTCGACGTAGAACGTGTCCTGCTCCTGACGCGCAGGGTGGTCGACGTCGAAGTTCAGGGCGTCGAAGTTGAACCACTCGTGCTCGAGCTCCGGTCCCTCTGCGATCTCCCAGCCCATCCCGACGAAGATGTCGCACACCTGGTCCTGGAGCAGCGTGAGCGGGTGACGGGCGCCGACGCGGGTGCGCGACGGGAGGGCGGTGATGTCGACGCGCTCCGCCTCGAGCCGCGCGGCGACCTCTCTGGCGGCGAGCTCGGCCTCTTTGGCGGCGAGCGCCTGGGTGACCTGTCCACGCCCCTGGCCGACGAGCTTGCCGAACGCGGCCTTGTTCTCGGGCGCGACCTGGCGCATCGAGGCGTTGAGGACCGCGAGCGGCGATCCCTCGGCCACGTGGGCGGCACGCGCCGCTTTCAGCTCGGCGGTGTCGGCTGCGGCGGCGATCGCCGCGAGGGCGTCGGCGACGGCGGCTTCGACCGCTTCCGGGGTGATTTCAGGAGACTCTGACACGAGAATCGAGTCTACCGGGGGCGCGCGGGTGCCTTTCGCGGATCAGCGCGGCGCCTCAGACCCGTCGCCCTGCAGCACGATGAGCGAGGTGTTGGTCTCGCCTCCGTGCTGACGGGGATCCGGCACCGCAGGTCCTGCCTTCGGCGAGCGCTTGGCTCGGCGCTGCAGACGGTACGCGATGTAGGAGAGCAGGAGACACACGGCCACGTACATCGATCCGCCGACGATCGCCGCCGGGATCAGCGGGGAGCCGTAGGGCGCCTGGTTGCCGATCTGGTTGATGACGTAGAGCAGCTCCTGGTACGTGATGATGAATCCGAGCGCGGTGTCCTTCAGCGCGACGACGAGCTGCGCGATGATCACGGGCATCATGGCCCGGACCGCCTGCGGGATCAGGATGAAGTACATCACTCCTGTCTTGCGCAGTCCGATCGCGTATCCGGCTTCCTTCTGTCCCCGTGGCAGCGACTCGATCCCCGCGCGCAGCACCTCGGCGAGCACGGAGCCGTTGTAGACGATCAGCGCGATGACGACCGCCCAGTACGGCGGCATCTTCACACCGATCACGGGAAGGCCGTAATACAGCAGCATCATGAGGATGAGGACGGGCACGGCCCGAAGCACCTCGATGATCCAGCGGACGGGTTCGCGCACCCAGGCGTGCTCGGAGAGGCGTCCGACGCCGAGGAGGAAGCCGAGGACGATGGATCCGACACCGGCGACGGCGAAAGCGGCCAGCGTGGCCAGGAGTCCTTCGCCGAACCGAACCCAGACGGCCGAGAAGGTGAAGATGTTCCACTTCTCCGCGGTGAACTGTCCGGTGGCGAACAGGCGCCACACGACCCAGCCGAGCACGGCCAGGACGACCAGCACCGTGAGCGCGCCGATGAGGCGGTTCCGGACGACGGCACGGGGACCCGGGACGTCGAAGAGGACGGAAGTCATCGTGCGATCCTCCACTTGTTCTCGAGTACGCGCTGCAGCCAGCCGAGCAGCAGCACCAGGACCACGAAGACGACCATGACCCACAGCAGGACAGCCAGCGCGTTCTCACCCCGCTCGCTCAGCGACGCCCGGATGGTGCCGAGGTTGACGACGGAGAAGCCCGCGGCCACCGTGGTGTTCTTCATCAGGGCGATGAGGACGCTCATCATCGGAGGAACCACCGAGCGTGTCGCCTGCGGTAGCACGACGTAGCGCATGACCTGACCGAAGTTCAGGCCGATCGCCCGTGCCGCCTCGGCCTGCCCCACCGGCACCGTGTTGATGCCGGCGCGCAGCGCCTCCGCGACGTAGGTCGCGGTGTAGATGCCGAGGGCGCTGACCGCCAACATCAGCGGGTTCACGCGCTCCCCCAAGAGGAGCGGCAGGCAGAACGCGAAGAAGAACATGACGAGTGTGAGCGGCGTGTTGCGGATCCAATTGACGTAGACGCCGCCGACCGCCCGGGCGATCGGCACGGGGGACACCCTGGCCGCGCCGACGATCAGTCCGAGTACCAGGGCGATGAGCCCGCCGCCCAGGAACAGCACGATCGTGCCCCACAGTGCTTCACCCCAGAGGTCGAGGTGGTCGCTGATGACTCCCACAGCTGCTCCTGTCGATTCGTGTTCTCGCGATGGCCCTGCCGATGAAGGGGCGGCCGATGGTGTCGGCCGCCCCCTTGAATCAACCGACCGGGTCGACCTCGGGCTGCTTCGCCTCGACGCCGGACGCGCCGAGGTTGTTGTCGAAGATCTGCTGCCAGATGTCTCCGCCGTCGGTCAGCTGCGTGTTGAAGTACTCGACAAGCGCGTCATCGCCCTTGGCCACGCCGATGCCGTAGCGCTCCTCGCTGAAGGGCTCTCCGACGACCTTGAGCTTGTCGGGGTCCTGGGCCGCGTAGCCGATGAGGATCGCCTCGTCGGTGGTGACGGCGTCGACCTGGCCGCTCTTGAGGTCCTCGACGCACTTCGAGTAGGTGTCGTACTCCTTGGTCTTCACCTCGGGGTAGTTCTCCTTGATGTTCTGGATCGGCGTGGAGCCGGTGGCCGAGCAGACGATGGTCGACGCGTCCAGGTCGTCCACGCTCTCGATGTCGCTGTCGGCGCCGACGAGGAGGCCCTGTCCGGTGACGAAGTAGGGGCCGGCGAAGGAGATCTGCTCCTTGCGCTTGTCCGTGATCGAGTAGGTCCCGACGTAGTAGTCGATGTCGCCGTTCACGATCGCCTGCTCGCGGTTCGCCGAGGCGATCGCCGTGAACTCGATCTTCTCCGGGTCGACCCCGAGCGAGGCCGCCATCCAGCGGGCGATGTCGACGTCGAAGCCGGTGCGGTCGCCGGTGACCGGGTCGAGGTAGCCCAGACCCGGCTGGTCCTCCTTGACGCCGACCTTGACCGTGCCCGACGACGAGATCCGGTCGAACGTCGGACTCCCGTCGATGCTGACGTCCGTCAACACCGTCCAGGGCGTGGCGCTGGACGCGTCGTCGTCGCCGCCGTCCTCCGGCGCTCCCGTGCTCGACGGGGTTCCGCTGTTGCAGGCCGTCAGGGCGAGCAGCGCCGCCGCTGCGATTCCGATGCCTGCCAGTGTCCGTGTGCGTCGCATGTGCGTCTCCTTCGTGTGCTGTGTGTGCAGGGTCTGTGGGGTACGAGGGGCTGAGGTCAGGCGCTCAGTGCGTGAGGAGCTTCGAGAGGAAGTCCTTGGCACGGTCGCTCTTCGGGTTCGTGAAGAACTCCTCGGGAGTCGCCTCCTCCACGATCCGACCATCGGCCATGAAGACGACGCGGTCGGCCGCCTTGCGTGCGAAGCCCATCTCATGGGTGACCACGATCATGGTCATGCCCTCATGGGCGAGCTCGACCATCACGTCGAGGACCTCGTTGATCATCTCGGGGTCGAGCGCGCTGGTCGGCTCGTCGAACAGCATCACCTTCGGCTGCATCGCGAGCGCACGGGCGATCGCGACGCGCTGCTGCTGCCCGCCGGACAGCTGTGCCGGCAGCTTCGAGGCCTGCTGGTCCACGCCGACGCGCTTGAGGAGCAGCATCGCCTCGGCCTCGGCATCCGCCTTCTTGAGGCCGCGGACCTTGATCGGACCGAGGGTCACGTTCTCGAGGATCGTGAGGTGGGCGAAGAGATTGAACGATTGGAAGACCATGCCGACGTCCGCACGGAGCGTGGCGAGGCCCTTGCCCTCGGCAGGCAGTTCCTTGCCGTCGATGAGGATGGATCCGCTCGTGATGGTCTCGAGCCGGTTGATGGTGCGGCACAGGGTCGATTTGCCGGAACCGGACGGGCCGATCACGACGACGACCTCGCCGGAGTTGACCGTCAGATCGATGTCGGCGAGCGCCTGGAAGTCGCCGTAGTGCTTCTGAACGTTCTCGACAACGACGAGGGGTGTACCAGAGGTCATCATTTCTCCAAACTAGCCACGTCGTACGCGTGGTTCCAGGCACTCCGGTGAGATTTACACGTTCGTAATCACCTGATCGCGGTGCCAATGCTGCCTTGCATGGGCACCCCACGGCCCGCCCCCTCGGGCCGCGGGATCATCCCGCTGCTGCACTCCCAGCGACAGTGAAGCGGCAGGCCTCCGATCGTGTGCGATCGCCCTCACACTGGCAGAAGGCGGCCCCCGTGTCAGACTTCTTGAGGATTTCTTGAGCCGTCAGCCGCGAAGATCCCGGTAGTAGTCGATCGCCCCCGGATGCAGGGGAACAGGGCCGGTGAAAATCGCCGAGCGGCGGTCCAGCAGTGCCGCGGTCGGCACCTGACCGGCCATCCGCAGCCGGGCGTCGAACAGGCCTGTCAGGATGTCGCGGACCACGCCGTCGGGGGTGGAGGACGCAGTGACGAGATAGTTCGGAACCGCCATCGTGGTCGCAGCGTCCGTCAGGCCGTAGGTGCCGGCCGGCACATCGGCGGGGCGATACGCATCGGAGTATCGCTCGTTGACACGGTCGACCCATTCCTGTTCGATCGGCAGCAGGCGCACCGCCGTCACCTGGGCGAGTTCCGAGACGCCGGGGGTGGGGAGCCCGCCGACCCAGAAGAATCCGTCGATCTCCCCCTGTTCCATCGCGCGGATCGACTCTCCGAGGTCGAACCTCGGGTTGCGGACCGACGCGAGGTCGACACCGGCCGCATCGAGGACGCGCGCAGCGATCACGTTCACCCCGGAGTTCTCGGCGCCGAGCGAGATCGTGCGCCCGGCGAGATGACCGATGTCCGCGATCTCCGAGTCGCCGCGCACCACGACCTGCACGTACTCGTCGTACAGACGAGCCACGGCCTGCACCTCCAGCGGATGCTCGAACGCCCCGGCCCCTGCCACGGCATCTGCGGCGGCGTCTCCCTGTGCGAAACCGACCAGCGCTTCTCCCGAACTCACGCGCAGCAGGTTGTCCACCGAACCGGCCGTCTCGAGGGCGGTCATCCGGACATCCAGCTCGCCGGAGAGCACGGCCGCGAGATGGCTTCCGTAGTCGTAGTAGACGCCCGTCGATCCGCCGCTGGCGATCGCGTACTCCGCGTCGGTCCATTCGCTCGCCCGCTGGGTGCACGCCGCCAAGGCCCCCAGCAGCGCGAGAGCCATGGCCCCGGCGATCACCCGCCGCACCCCGACGTTCACGGGGTGGTCCTGTCGTGCAGTTGCAGGGCGACGACGAGTCCACCGTCCGCAGCCGCCGCGACCGTCAGTTCGCCACCGACCGTCTCCAGCAGATCGCTCGCTATGGCGAGCCCGAGCCCCGTGCCGGGCGTGTCCTCGCTCTCGGCACTTCGCCAGAACCGGCCGGTCGCCGCCGCCGCCTGCTCTTCGCTGAGCCCAGGGCCGTGATCGCGGACCGTGATGCGGCAGACCCCGCCCTCCCGCTGCGCGCCGATCTCGATCGGCGCGCCATCCGGGGAGAACTTCACGGCGTTGTCGATCACCGCGTCGAGGGCGCTCTCGACGATCGTCCTGTCGGTCACGCTCATCACAGAGGCCTCCCCCGACCCCACCAGGGTGATGCCACGGTTCCCGGCGACATCGCGCCAGGCATCGCGGCGACGAGCCGCCAGGGTCGACAGATCGACCGCGGACATCGGCGAATCACCCCTGCTTCCTCTGGCGAGTCCGAGGAGCGTCTCGAGGATGCGCGTCATCCGTCGGCCTTCCTCCCTCGTCTCCTCCACATCCTCACGCCATTCCGTGCCCAGTCCCGTGGCCAGATGCTCGACCCGCAGGAGCAGGGCGTTGAGCGGATTGCGCAGTTCGTGTGACGCGTTCAGCGCGAACTCCTGCTGCCGCGTCATCACCCTCTCGATCTCGTCGGCCATGCCGTTGAAGACACGCGCCATCCGTCGCAGCTCTGGCGGACCGGCATCCTCCGCGACCCGCGCGTCCATCTCGCCGCGCTCGATCGCCACCATCGCCTCGTCGAGTCGTCCGACCGGCGACAGCACCCAGCGGGCGAGGCGGAACACCAGCAGCACCCCGAGCGCGATCAGGACGAGCGCGATCGCGGAGATCACCAGGATCTGCTGCAGGATGGCGGCACGGGGAGCATCGACATCGCCCGCGACCATCACCGCACCGATCACGTCGCCATCGTCGAACACCGGTTCGGCGAGAGCGGCGTCGGCGACCGACCAGGGGTACACCGCTGCAGGCTGCTCCGCTCGACGCCCGGAGAGAGCGAGCCTGACCCGCTCCGCGTCCTCGTCCGTGAGCGCCGCCGCGTCCTGATCGCCGGAGGCCCAGACGCCACCGCCCAGGTCGAACACGGTGACGTCGATGCCGTACACCTCTCGGAACCGCCTCACCTCGGCGTCTATCACCGTCGCGCTCCCCGACCGCAGCGCCTGGCGGGCGCTCGTGACGAAGTACCCGAGGTCACCGAGCTGCTGCGTGTAGAACGACTGCTGCACGCTCCCGGCCGCACTCCAGCCTGCCGCGCCGCCGAGGGCGACGAGGATCGCCACGAGGGGGACGAGGAACACGATGACCAGACGGCGACGCATGGCTCAGGATCCTGCGAGCCGGTAGCCGACGCCGCGGACCGTCTCGATTACGCCGCGGGCGCCGGTCTTCTTGCGGATCGCCCCGACGTGCACCTCGAGGGAGTGCCCGAATCCGCGCCAATCCGTGTTCCATACCTCGCGGATCAGGCGCTCCTTCGGAACCGCCACACCGGGATACCGTGCAAGGACGGCGACGATGTCGAATTCCTTGCGGGTGAGGTCGACCGGTACGCCGTCCGACAGCACCTGACGCGACACGAGGTCGATCTCGAGCGCGCCGTCGAGAAGCCGCACCCGCGCGTCGGACTCGGGACGCATCGGCCGCGAGCGTCGCGTCACCGCCTCGATCCTGGCGAGCAGCTCGTGCACGTCGTAGGGCTTCACCACGAAGTCGTCGGCACCGGCGCGCAGCCCCTTGATGCGCTCGGCGACCTGGTTGCGTGCCGTGACGATCACGATCGGAACCTCGGAACGTCCGCGGATCCGACGGCAGAGGTCGACGCCGTCGATGTCGGGCAGCCCGAGGTCGAGGAGGACGACCTCGGTGTCCGCGCCGAGGAGCTCCAACGCGGCTGCCCCGTCGGCGGCCCGCACCGTGGCATAGCCGGATCGCGCGAGGAAGGCCTCCAGCGCACCGGCGACCCGGTCGTCGTCCTCGACGATCAGAATCCTCATCGACCCCGCTTCCCGCTTCCTTCGTCGGTCGGAACGTCAGTCGAGCGACAGCGCCCGCTGCGCGAACGCGCTCTCGTACAGGCACACGCTCGCTGCCGTCGCCAGGTTGAGGGACTCGGCCTTGCCGAAGATGGGCAGACGCAGCACCTGGTCGGCGAGTGCGAGAGCGTCGTCCTCGAGCCCTCGTGCCTCGTTGCCGAAGAGCCAACCCGTGGGTTCCGCCAGCACGCCGTCGGCCCGCGCCTTCAACAGGTCGTCGCCCTTGACGTCGGCCGCGAGGATGCGCAGCCCCGCCGCGTGCGCACGATCGACGACGTCGGACAGGTCTCCCCGATCGAGACCGGGAGGTGGAACAGCGAACCTGTCGTGGCCCGCACCACCTTCGGGTTGTAGGGGTCGACGGTACGACCGGTCAGCACCACGGCGTCGGCGCCTGCGGCATCCGCGGCACGGATGATCGTGCCGAGGTTCCCTGGGTCCCGCACCTCCTCGCAGATCGCCACCAATCGCGGCGACGCATCGAAGATGTCACGCACCGACGTCGGCGTCTGCTGCACCACCGCCACGAGCCCCTGCGGAGTGACCGTGTCGGCCATCGCATTGAGCACGTACTCGGTCACGAACTCGACGTCGACGTCCGCCTCGGCCGCGCGCGCACGGATGTCGGGATGCTTCTCCCAGCCGTTCGGCGTCGCGAACAGCTCGACGATCGCCTCCGGACGATAGACGAGCGCCTCGCGGACCGACTGCGGGCCTTCCAGAAGGAACAGTCCGGTCTCGGTTCGCGCACTGCGCTTGGTCAGCTTCGCGACGGCACGGACTCGGGGTGAGCGGGGGTTCTCCAGCACGATCACAGTCTAGGGAACCGACGACGGGTTCCCGCACCATCGAGATAGCATGCCCCCATGAGAGCGGATGCCGTGACGCCGATCGCTCGACGGCGGATCGTCCTCCTCGTCCTCGCCGCCGTCACCGTCGCGGCCGGACTGATCGTGCATCGCACCGTGACCGGCGTCCCGGGCGATATTGCGGGAGATGCGCTCTACGCGGTGCTGATCTCGTTGCTCGTCGCGCTCGTCGCGCCACGGGCTCATCCCGCTGCGGTGGCGGTCATCGCGTTCGCCGTGTGCGCCGCCGTCGAGCTGTTGCAGCTCACGGGTCTCCCCCGCGAGCTGGCGTCGGTCTTCCTCCCGACCACGCTCGTCCTCGGCTCCGGCTTCGATGCGCGCGACATCGTCGTGTACGCCGTGGCCGTCGCGGCGACGGCTCTCACCGACGGCGCCGTCAGCCGGGCGATGGCCGGCGCGGAGCCGAGAGACGCCACAGGGCGCCCTCCCGAAGGAGAGCGCCCTGTGTGAAGAGGTGCTTACGCAGCCGACTTCGGTGCGTTGACGTCGGAGGGCAGAGCCTTCTTCGCCGTCTCGACCAGGGTCGTGAACGTGGCAGCGTCGTTGACCGCGAGGTCGGCGAGCATACGACGGTCGACCGTGACACCCGCGAGGCCGAGGCCCTGGATGAAGCGGTTGTAGGTCATGCCGTTCTGGCGGGCAGCGGCGTTGATGCGCTGGATCCAGAGACGACGGAAGTCGCCCTTGCGCTTGCGACGGTCCCGGTACGAGTAGACCAGGGAGTGGATGACCTGCTCCTTGGCCTTCCGGTAGAGGCGCGAACGCTGTCCGCGGTATCCGGAGGCGCGCTCGAGGATGACGCGACGCTTCTTGTGGGCGTTTACCGCCCGCTTGACTCTTGCCATTTTCCTGTGTTCCTATTCGTGCGTCGGACGCGTCAGCGACCGAGAAGCTTCTTCGCGACCTTGGTGTCGGCCTTCGAGAGCACCTGGTCCTGGTTGAGGCGACGGGTGCGACGGCTCGACTTGTGCTCGAGGTTGTGGCGCATCCCGGCCTGCTGCTTCTTCAGCTTTCCGCTGCCGGTGATCTTGAAGCGCTTCTTAGCACCCGAGTGGGTCTTCTGCTTCGGCATCTTCTCTTCCTTCGTATGGCGCCTTCTCAGGCGACGGTGTCAACCCGCGGTGCGGGAGTTCTGGGGGCGGGGTTACTCCGCCGGTGCGGAAGCTGCGGACTCGCTCTTCGCCTCGCGCGCGGCCTGCTTCTTGTCGGCACGCTGCGCGTCACGGACGGCGTTCTGCTCCTGCTTGGCCTCGGACTTGCTCTTCAGCGGAGCGACGACCATGACCATGTTGCGACCGTCGATGGTCGGGTTCGACTCGACGGTGCCGAACTCGGCGACGTCCTCGGCGAACTTGCGCAGCAGACGCACACCCTGCTCGGGGCGCGACTGCTCGCGGCCGCGGAACAGGATCATGGCCTTGACCTTGTCGCCGGCCTTGAGGAAGCCTTCTGCACGCTTCAGCTTGGTCGTGTAGTCGTGAGCCTCGATCTTCAGACGGAAGCGGACTTCCTTGAGGATCGTGTTCGCCTGGTTGCGGCGCGCTTCCTTTTCCTTCTGGGCGGCCTCGTACTTGAACTTGCCGTAGTCCATGATCTTGACGACGGGCGGCTTCGAGTTGGGGGCGACCTCGACGAGGTCGAGATCGGCTTCCTGCGCGAGGCGCAGTGCAGCCTCGATGCGGACGACGCCGATCTGCTCACCCGCGGGGCCGACGAGGCGGACCTCGGGGACGCGGATGCGCTCATTGGTACGGGGATCGCTGATGCGGAGCTCCTTAGACGATGTGATCTCGGCCACCGCGATGCTGTCTGCATCACGGGCGAAATCGGAATCGTCCCCCACCCACCGGCATTCAGACGCCGGCTCCACACCCTGTCTGCCGGTTTCGTCGCAGGGACGGAACCGGTGGAGTGCAAGACCCGGTAGCCTTGAACGGCAAGCGCGGGTGGGAAATGAATCCTCTTTCGATTCGGAGCGTGACGCCCCGAAGCCCGCCAAAGTCTAACAGAAAGCAAGGCACGTGACGAACCAGGCACCGGACGAGGCTGCACGCGAGCGCGAAGAGCGCTGGGCACGTCAGGAGGAGGCCGCATCGTCGGCCACCCGAGACATCGCCGATGTCCCCGCGGTCGAGGTGATCACCACTGCCGCCGTGCACCTCATGAGCGCGGCCGCCGTCAAGCTCGGCCTCGCCGACGATCCGGATGCCGCGGCACAGCTCGACCTCGATGAGGCCCGCAAGCTCATCAACGCGCTGGCCGGCCTCATCACCGCCGGCGCACCGGAGATCAGCGACATGCATGCACGGTCGCTGCGAGACGGGCTCCGGTCGCTGCAGCTCGCGTTCCGCGAAGCATCCGCGATCCCCGACCCGATCGGCAAGGGCCCGGGCGAGAAGTGGACCGGCCCGGTCACATGAGACGGCGCGCGGGCGCCGGAGGTTGGCGAGAAGCTGCGGTCAGGCGCTGCGGCGGAGCTTGACGGTGAGGGAGTCCGCGAGCACGGCGATCCGGTCGTCGGATGCCCAGCGCTGAGCCAGACGAGACATCACCGCGTCGAGCACTTCGCGTTCGAGGCCGTCCACGAGCTCCAGGATCACGATCAGCTCGGGGCCGCGCAGGCGGGCATCGGGGTCACCGGATGCCACAGCGACGTCGATCACCGCCAACTCGTGCGCCACGCTCTCCTGGAGCGCGGTGTACACCTCGGTGGAGAGGAAGCTCGGCTCCCAGGGGTGCTCCTGGGCGATCGCCCACACCGCGGGCCGCCGGATCACGAACTCCGTGTCGGAGGTCGGGTCGAGCACGATCAGATCGGTGTCTTCGGCCGACGCGGCCAGCGCGGCACGCAGCGCCTCGACCGGGATGGGCCGCGCGGCGGGGTCCCACTTCTGCATCGCGTCGACCGAGGAGAACACCGGCTGCACGCGGCGCCCATCCGGAGCGGCCACCGTCACGATCGACAGCTCCTGCGTCTTGTCGACGGCGAGCCCGTTCGGCGCGACGCCCTCTTCGCCCTTCTCGGCGATCAGCGGGATCAGCACGCGAGCGGAACGGAAGGCGTCGACGACCTCGACCTGACTGCCCTCCCCGCGCGGAAACGCAGGAGCGCGGAGAGCAGCGCGGGATCGGCGGAGCCGTCATCCGCCGCGTGCGGGTTCGACTCGAAGCTGCGTCCCTCCCACGGGACTCCGGCCGAGTCGCCGTGGTTGTGCGACTCCGGCCCGCAGGCGTGCCCGTCAGTCTCCGGCGACATCCAGTGCCTCAGCCAGGGTGAACGCGCCGGCATAGAGAGCCTTGCCGACGATCGCACCTTCCACACCGAGGGGTACGAGATCGCGGAGGGCCGCGATGTCGTCGAGGTTCGAGATGCCGCCGGACGCGACGACCGGCTTCGGCGTGCGCGAGGTGACCTCCTCAGCAGCTCGAGGTTGGGGCCGCGGAGCGTGCCGTCCTTGGTGACGTCGGTGACCACGTAGCGGCTGCAGCCGGCATCCTCCAGGCGCTCGAGCACCTCCCAGAGGTCGCCGCCCTCCTTGGTCCAGCCGCGGGCGGCGAGCGTCGTGCCCCGCACATCCAGGCCGACCGCGATCGCCTCGCCGAAACGGCCGATGACATCGGCCGCCCACTCGGGGTTCTCCAGCGCTGCCGTGCCCAGGTTGATCCGGGTGGCGCCGCTCTCGAGTGCCGCCTCCAGCGTCGCGTCGTCGCGGATGCCGCCGGAGAGCTCGATGTTCACGCCCTTGAACTGCTTGATCACCTTGCGCAGGATCGGTGCATTGCTGCCACGCCCGAATGCCGCGTCGAGGTCGACGAGATGGATCCACTTCGCGCCCTGCGCTGCCCACTCCCCTGCGGCGTCGAGCGGGTCGCCGTAGCTCGTCTCGGACCCGGCCTCACCCTGGGTGAGGCGGACGGCCTTTCCCCCGGCGACATCGACCGCGGGAAGGAGCGTGAGCGAGGGGGACTGCGCGAAGTCGTTCATGGGGTCCTTGCATCGGGAAGGTCAGCGGCCCGGACCGGGCACGAGAACCGAGGGTAGTCCGCCGACGGGCGGCTGACAAAACGGATGACGTCGACGGTCGGGGTCAGAGACTCCCGACCCAGTTGCGCAGCAGTTGGATGCCCGCTTCACCCGACTTCTCCGGGTGGAACTGCGTCGCCGACAACGGCCCGTTCTCGACGGCAGCGAGGAACGGATCGCCATACGTCGTCCAGGTGAGGACAGGCTCGGGGAACGGAGGGATGACATCGAGCTCCCACGACTGCGCCGCGTAGGAGTGCACGAAGTAGAAGCGCTCCTCCTCGAGTCCACGGAACAGGACGCTGTCGGCTCCGGGCTCGACCGTGTTCCAGCCCATGTGGGGAAGCACCGGCGCATTGAGCTCGGTGACGGCTCCCGGCCACTCGCCCAAGCCCTCGGTGTCGTGCCCTCGCTCGACGCCGTGCGCGAAGAGCACCTGCATGCCGACGCAGATGCCCATCACCGGGCGGCCTCCGGCCAATCGCCGATCGATGATCTCGTCGCCGCCGTGCGCGTGCAGCGCATCGCGGACGGCTTGGAACGCACCGACGCCCGGAACCAGGAGCCCATCGGCCTCGAGCGCCGCCGTGCGGTCGCGCGTCAGCACCGCATCCGCTCCGGCCGCGGCCAGCGCCTTGACCGCCGAGTGGACATTGCCCGACTCGTAGTCGAAGACCGCGACCCGGGGCGTCCTGCTCACAGTGCCCCTTGGTGGAGGGGATGCCCTCGACCAGCGGATCCAGCGCCTTGGCCTGGCGGAACGCCCGGGCGAAGGCCTTGTACTCCGCCTCGGCGATGTGATGCGGGTCGCGTCCGCCCAGCACGCGCACGTGCACCGTCAACGCCGCGTTGAACGTGATGGCCTCGAACGAGTGACGCACCAGCGATCCCGTGAAGTGGCCCCCGATGAGGTGGTGCTCGAATCCCGCGGGCTCGCCGCTGTGCACGAGGTACGGCCGACCGGAGATGTCGACGACCGCCTGCGCGAGGGCCTCGTCGAGCGGCACGAGCGCGTCACCGTAGCGGGAGATCCCGGACTTGTCGCCGAGAGCTTCCAGGATCGCCTGGCCGAGCACGATGGAGACGTCTTCCACCGTGTGGTGCGCGTCGATGTCGGTGTCGCCCGAAGCGCGCACGGTGAGGTCGGTGAGCGAGTGCTTCGCGAAGGCCGTGAGCATGTGGTCGAAGAAGGGCACCGAGGTGTCGATGCGGCTCGCACCCGTGCCGTCGAGGTTCAGTTCGAGCTCGACGGTGGACTCCGACGTGCTGCGGACACGGCTCGCGGTGCGCGGCGTCGTTACGGGGTGCTCATGATGCCGATCCTATCGAGGCCAGCGCATCGAGGAACGCCGTGGTCTCGGCCTCGGTGCCCGCGCTCACCCTGAGGTGTCCGGGGATCCCGACATCGCGCACCAGCACGCCGCGGTCGTACAGCTGCTGCCATGTCGTGTGCGGGTCCGCCACCCCGCCGAAGAGGACGAAGTTCGACCACGATTCGTGCGGTGCATAGCCGAGCGCTTCGAGAGTCGCGGTGATCCGGTCGCGCTGCTCGACGATCTCCTCGACCATCCCGAGCATCACGTCGGCATTGCGCAGTGCCGCGACCGCGGCCGCCTGCGTGAGCGCACTCAGGTGATACGGCAGGCGCACCAGACGCAGCGCATCGATGAACGCGGGGTCGGCCGCCAGGTATCCGACCCGCGCCCCGGCGAAGGCGAACGCCTTGCTCATGGTGCGGGACACCGCGAGGCGAGGACGCCCGTCGAGGAGCGTCAGGGCCGAGGGGCGTCGTGGGGCGCGAACTCCTGGTAGGCCTCATCGACGATCACGATCCCTCGAGCGGCCTCGTACACGGCCTCGACGACATCGAGTCCGAGCGGAGTGCCCGTGGGGTTGTTGGGCGTGCACAGGATGATCACGTCGGGGTCGGCGGCGCGCACCTGCTCCGCGGCTTCCTCGGGGTGATCGTGTAGTCGGGCTGCCGCGTGCCGGCGATCCAACGGGCCCCGGTCCCCTGCGTGATGAGCGGATACATCGAGTACGTGGGTGCGAAGCCGAACGCGGTGCGCCCCGGCCCTCCGAAGGCCTGCAGGATGTGCTGGAGCACCTCGTTCGATCCGTTGCCCGCCCAGATCTGGTCCGCGGAGAGGCCGTGCCCCAGATACTCGGCGAAGGCCTCCCGGAGTGCCGTGAACTCCCGGTCGGGGTACCGGTTGACCTCGTGGATCGCCACCGCGATGTCGTCGAGGATGTCGCTCGCGACGGCATCCGGGATCGGATGCGTGTTCTCGTTCACGTTCAACGCGATCGGGAGGGGCGCCTGCGGTGCACCGTAGGGCGTCAGACCGCGAAGATCATCACGAAGAGGAAGATCATTGAGGGAGAAGGTCACCCTCCCCATGTTAAGCGGCTGGTCGTGCGGATGACGAAACGTCGCGTCGCCTCCCGCGAGGCTTCAGTTCGTGTACTCCGCCGGGATCGCGAGCTCCTGGCCGACCTGGAGTCCACCGCTGCGCAGCAGGTTCATGCGGCTGATCTCGCCGATGACGTCTCGGGGGTCGGAGTTCGGAGCGACAGCGGTGGCGATCGACCAGAGGGTGTCTCCCGGCATGACCGTCACGGTCTCGACCGCGGCGACCGCCGTATCCGCCCCGGAGGCGGCGGCGCTGCCCCCGCTGAGTGCCGCGAACGCGATGCCGGCGGCCAGAGGAAGGGAGGCGAGAGCGAGCAGCACGCCACGTCCACGCGCCGTCAGTCGGAGTCGCGTGGCCGGTCGGGCCTGCGCCGGGATGACCGCTGCGGTGCTGAAGCTGATGCTGCTCATGTCGTGCTCCTTAGCCTGTCCCTCGGCCGGAGCCTCGGGGAAGTTGGCGTAGCGTTCGCATTCCCGACTCGGCCGGGAGCCGTGAATGCGAAGCTACGTACCGAAGATATCTTCGAGTTCGAACATCTGTCAAGTATTCTTCGAAACCACCTCCGCTTTTCGGGCGACACGCTCGAACAGATCTTCCAGATCGCGCCGATTCTCGGATACGGTTTCGACAAGAACACCCCACCACGGGCCTCCGACATTCGAAGAGCGACGTCGGATCACCGCACTTAAGGAGCACCATGAGCGAGAACTCGGCCCCCGAGTCGGAGGCACCGCGGACGCGCCGTCGCAAGAGCCTGAGCCCGAAGCAGATGGCGATCCTCGAGGTCATCCAGAACTCCATCGCGCACCACGGCTATCCGCCGAGCATGCGCGAGATCGGCGACGCCGTCGGCCTCAAGTCCCTCTCGAGCGTCACGCACCAGCTCGGGCAGCTCGAGTTGAGCGGCTACCTGCGCCGCGACCCCGGCAAGACGCGGGCCATGGAGGTCCTGATCGACCTCCCAGGGGCGAGCGGTGAGAACCCGGCCGATGTGGCGACTCCCGTCGGAGACGCCGCCCTCGTCCCCCTGGTCGGCCGGATCGCGGCCGGCGTGCCGATCACGGCGGACCAGCAGGTCGAGGAGATCTTCCCCTCCCGCGCCAGCTCGTCGGCAAGGGAGACCTGTTCATGCTCAAGGTGTCGGGCGAGTCCATGATCGATGCCGCGATCTGCGACGGCGACTGGGTGGTCGTTCGGTCGCAGAACAATGCGGAGAACGGCGAGATCGTCGCCGCCATGCTCGACGGCGAGGCCACGGTCAAGGTGCTCCGCCGTCGCGACGGCCACACCTGGCTCCTCCCCCGCAACTCCTCCTTCGAACCGATCCTCGGCGACGAATCCGTGGTGCTGGGCAAGGTCGTGGCCGTGCTCCGCGCCGTCTGACGCTCCGCCGCTTCACGACGAAGGCCCTCCCGGAATCCGGGAGGGCCTTCGCGCGGTACGGGCGGATCAGGCCGTGACGTTCACGTCCTCACGCACGCGACGGGTCGCCTCAACGATGTTGCGCAGAGACGCGGTCGTCTCGTCGTATCCACGGGTCTTCAGGCCGCAGTCCGGGTTCACCCAGAGCTGACGGGTCGGGATCTCCTCGACCGCCCGGCGCAGGAGTGACTCGACCTCCTCGACAGTAGGCACCCGCGGCGAGTGGATGTCGTACACGCCGGGCCCGATGCCGTGGTCGAAGCCGACCTCCGCGATGTCGGCGACGACCTCCATCCGGCTGCGTGCCGCCTCGATCGAGGTCACGTCGGCATCCAGGGCGCGGATCGCATCGATCACGACGCCGAACTCGGAGTAACACAGGTGGGTGTGCACCTGTGTGCCGGCGGCAGCACCGCCCGTGGCGAGGCGGAACGATGCCACCGACCAGTCGAGGTACGCCGGCTGGTCTGCCTTCTTCAGGGGCAGGAGCTCGCGCAACGCGGGCTCGTCGACCTGGATGATCGCGATGCCGGCCCTCTCGAGATCGGTGATCTCGTCGCGCAGCGCCAAGGCCACCTGGTTCGCGGTCTCGCCCAGCGGCTGGTCATCGCGCACGAACGACCACGCGAGGATCGTCACGGGTCCCGTGAGCATGCCCTTCATGTGCTTCGTCGTCAACGACTGCGCATAGGTCGACCAGTCGACCGTGATCGGCGCCGGCCGCGAGACGTCGCCCCACAGGATGGAGGGACGCGTGGCACGGGAGCCGTAGGACTGCACCCAGCCGTTCTCCGTGACTGCGAAACCGTCGAGGTTCTCGGCGAAGTACTGCACCATGTCGTTGCGCTCGGGCTCGCCGTGCACCAGCACGTCGAGACCGAGGTCCTCCTGCAGCGAGACGACACTGGCGACCTCGCGGCGCAGGAAGTCGTCATAGTCCTCTGCCGGGATCTCCCCGCGTGAAGCGCGCGCGGCCCGACGGATGTCGCCGGTCTGCGGGAACGAGCCGATCGTCGTCAGGGGCAGCGCGGGAAGACCCAGCGCCTCCTGCGCGACCTCGCGCTCCTCGTACGAGACGCGGGAGAAGTCAGCTTCCCCAGCGCGCGCTGACGCACGGCACCGTCACGGACGCCAGGGGCGGTGAGGCGGTCCGCGAGTGCTGCGGACGCCGCATCGAGCTCTGCGGCGATCGCGCCTCGTCCCGCCACGAGGCCACGGGCGAGAACACCGACCTGCTCGACCTTCTGATCGGCGAAGGCCAGCCAGGAGACCAATCGGGCGTCGAGCTGCGACTCGTCCGCGACATCGTGGGGCACGTGCAGCAGCGAGGTCGATGTGGCTGCCGCGACGGGCGCACCGAGCGCGCGGAGTTCTTCGAGCGCACCGAAGGCCTTCGCGAGGTCACCGCGCCAGATGTTGTGTCCGTCGACGACGCCGCCGACGAGGGTCTTGCCCTCGAGGCCGGCCGCCGCGGCGGGAACGCCCCCGCGCACGAGGTCGACGGCGATGGCTTCGACCGGCGCTGCCGCGAGCACCGGGAACACCGCGCCGAGCTCGGCGTACGGAGCGGCGACCAGGATCGACGGGCGATCGCTCGCACCGCCGAGCACAGCCAGCGCTCGCGCGGCCGCCTCCGACAGCTGCGCGACGTCCGCGGGAAGGGACTCGCTCACGAGCGCCGGCTCGTCCAGCTGCACCCACCCGCGCCTGCGGCGCGGAGCTTCGCGAGCAGTTCGACGTACACGGGGAGCACATCCTCGAGACGCGAGAGCGGGTCGAAGCCCTCCGGGGCATCGTCGGACGCCTTCGCGAGCGCGAGCAGCGTCACCGGACCGACGACCACCGGGCGGGTCACGAAGCCGGCGGCGATGCCCTCGGCGACCTCCCCGACAAGCCGTTCGCTGGAGAGCGAGAACACGGTCTCCGGACCGATCTCGGGCACCAGGTAGTGGTAGTTCGAGTCGAACCACTTCGTCATCTCGAGCGGCGCGCGGTCCCCTCGCCGCGGGCGATCGTGAAGTACGCGGCGAGACCGACGGTGCCGTCTGCAGCACGCAGGCTCTCGAAGCGCGCAGGGATCGCGCCGACGGTGACGGCGGCGTCGAGCACCTGGTCGTAGTACGAGAACGACTCCGGGATGGCCGAGTCGTCGCGTCCGAGCCCGAGGGCAGCGAGACGGTCGCGTGTCGCCGCACGCAGCTCGGCGGAGGTGCGCTCCAACTCCTGCTCGTCGATGCGACCCGCCCAGAACGCCTCGACGGCCTTCTTGAGCTCGCGGCGACGGCCGATACGGGGGTAACCGAGGACGGTGCCCTCAGGGAATGCGGTCATGGTGTTTCCTTTCGGCGGGGCTCAGTGGCGCAGAGCCGGGAGGATGCCGGCTTCTGCGAGGACGGTGAGGACGGTCTCGTGCTGGTTGAACGCGTAGAGATGCACGCCCGGCGCGCCTCCGGCCACGACGTCGCGGGCGAGCCGGGCGGCCCATTCGATCCCGATCTCGCGACGGCCCTGCGCCGTCGGCTCGACGTCGAGCGCGATCGCGAGTTCGCTCGGGAGGTCTTCTCCGGTGAGTTCGAGCACGCGCTTCAGACGGGCGGGCGAGGTGATCGGCATGATGCCGGGCAGGATCGGGATCGACACCCCGGCGGCACGAGCGCGCTCGACGAATGCGAGGTAGTCGTCGGGGTGGAAGAACAGCTGCGTGATCGCGAAGGTCGCACCCGCGGCCTGCTTGGCGAGGAGGGCCTCGACATCCTGCGTCCGGTGCGTCGCGCGCGGGTGCCCCTTGGGGAACGCGGCGACCGCGATGTTCACCTTGCGCCGCGGATCGACGCGCGCCGCACGGGGAAGCCCGGCACCGGGGACTCCTCGTAGGGAGCCCGCTCCGCCTGCACGCGGTCGATCAGCTGCACGAGTTGAGCCGCGCTCTCGAGGTCGCCGAGGTACCCCCTCGGTCTGGCCGACCGGCGGATCGCCGCGCAGGGCGAGGAAGCTGAGGATGCCGGCGTCGAGGAACTCGCGGATGAGCGTCGCCGCGCCCGCATAGGTGTTGCCGACGCAGGTCAGGTGCGCGAGCGGTTCGACATCCGTGCGCTCCCTGATGAAGCGCAGCACGTCGAGCGAGCGGCCGCCCGTCGAACCGCCGGCGCCGTAGGTGACGGAGAGGAAGTCGGGTCCTGCTGCGGCGAGGCGCAGCACGGTCTCGTGCAGCGCCTCCTCGCTCGACTCCGAACGCGGAGGGTAGAGCTCGAAGGAGAAGGGCACTCGAGGGGTGCCTGAGGTCTCAGTCTCGGAAGACATCTTCTCTCCTGGGGACAAGGCGGGCCGGGGACCGCGCACGACACAGATGGCGTCGTTCGCGGGCGGGTGCCGGGCTCGGCTGTCGCTCCACGCTCCGGGGCGAACCGGTGCGTTTCCAGAAACCTAGAACACGGCGGAGGGTCCGTGCACGTGTGTGACGTCGTGTGTCATCGCCGCATAGGCTCGAGGCATGTCGTCCCCGTACGGTTCCTGGTCCTCGCCCTTCTCCGCCGCGTCCGTCGCCGCCTCCTCCCCTCGGATCGACGGCGCCCGCTTCGTCGGTTCCGAGATCTGGTGGGGCGAGTCCGTCCCGTCCGAGAAGGGTCGGGTCACGGTGCGGAGCTCGTCCGGTGCGGAGATCCTCCCCGCACCGTGGAGCGCGCGATCCCGGGTGCATGAGTACGGAGGCGGCGCCTGGACGAGCGATGCGGTCGGCGGCCTGTACTTCGTGGATGCGGGCGATCAGCGCGTGTGGCGGCTCACGCCGGGGCAGAGCCCGTTCCGCTCACATCTCCCGGCCCCTCGCACGGGGGCTGCGCCTTCAGGGCGGCCACCTCCTCGCCGTGCGCGAAGACCTGTCGACAGAGCCGCACACTCGCGCGATCGTCGAGATCCCGCTCGACGGCTCGGCCGCCGAAGACGCTTCGGCGATCCGTGTGGTCTCCGAGGGCGACGGGTTCTTCGCCCACCCCGCTCTCCCCCCGACGGCGAGCGGGTCGCGTGGGTGGCCTGGGATCGCGGTCGCATGCCGTGGGAATCCGCCCAGGTGCGCGTCGCGGCACTCGCAGGCGGAGAAGCCCGCACGATCCCCTCGCACGCGGCACTGCAGCCCGAGTGGCGGACGGATGCGGAGCTTCTGTTCGCCGACGACCCGAGTGGCCGGTGGGCCCTGCACCGCGTCGCGATCGACGGGAACGGAGCGACGGCGGATCCTGAGCCGTTCGCGGCTGTCGACGCCGACACCGGCTACGGGCTCTGGGTCCTCGGGAACCGCTGGTACCAGCTGCTGGACGACGGACGGATCGTCGCCGTCCGCACGAACGGCCGCGACGCGGTGGTCGTGATCGATCCCGATGGTGCGGCCCGTCCTCTCGATGTCCCCGCCGACGGCCACGTGAGCGTGGACGACGTCGACGGCACGCGCGTCCTCCTCTCCGGCAACGGCTCCGTCGTCGCGCCAGGTCTCTGGTGCGTCGACGTCGACTCCGGGGAGGTCGTCGCAGTGCGCGGCGGTGAGCCCGTCGAGCCGGAGTGGATGCCCCGCGCCCTGCCGATCGAGGTCGAGGGCCCGCACGGCACCGTGCATGCCTTCGCCTATCCACCCGCGAACCCCGGGGCCCAAGCGCCGGATGACGAGCTGCCCCCGTACGTCGTGCTGGTGCACGGCGGACCGACCGCGCACGTCACCGGCGCATCCTCGACGACCATCGCCTTCTACACGAGCCGCGGCGTCGGGGTGCTCGACGTGAACTACGGCGGTTCGACCGGCTACGGCCGCGACTACCGAGAGCGGTTGGACGGGCAGTGGGGCGTCGTCGACGTCGACGACGTGATCGCCGCCGCCCGCGGGCTCGCGGATGCGGGGCTCGCCGACGCCGCACGCATCGCCATCCGCGGTGGCTCAGCCGGCGGATGGACCGTGCTGTCGGCCTTGGTGCGCGGCGGCGCATTCGCTGCCGGGATGAGCCGCTACGGCGTGGCAGACCTGCGGATGCTGGCGGCGGAGACCCACGACTTCGAAGCGTCGTACCTCGACGGCCTGGTCGGACCGCTGCCCTCGTACGAGCACGTGTACATCGAGAGATCGCCACTGACCCACGTCGACCGGATCGCCGTGCCGGTGCTCCTGCTGCAGGGCGGAGAAGACCGCGTGGTGCCGCCGACGCAGTCCGAGGCCATCCGCGACGCCCTCGTCGCCCGTGGCATCGATCACGAGTACGTCCTGTATCCGACCGAGGGTCACGGCTTCCGCAGCGCCGAGAACATCATCGATGCGCTCGAACGGGAACTGACCTTCCTCGGACGCGTGTTCGGCTTCGAACCGCGCCTGTGACGACCTCGCGCTACTCCCCCACGCGGTTGCGCAGGCGCATGGCGCGCTCGGCCTCGCGGGTGTCCTGACGCTCACGCAGGGTCTGGCGCTTGTCGTACTCGCGCTTGCCCTTGGCGAGGGCGATCTCGACCTTCGCGCGGCCGTCGGAGAAGTAGAGCTTCATCGGGATGAGCGTGTATCCGCCCGCCGAGACGGCGTGCGCGATCTTCGCGATCTCCTCGCGGTGCAGCAGGAGCTTGCGGATGCGCTTGGCCGAGTGGTTCGTCCAGTGTCCCTGGGAGTACTCCGGGATGTGCACGGCGTCGAGGAAGACCTCGTTGCCCTTGACGAACGCGTACCCGTCGCTGAGGTTCGCGCGGCCCTGGCGCAGCGACTTGACCTCGGTGCCGGTGAGTACCATCCCCGCCTCGTACGACTTCTCGATCGTGTAGTCGTGACGTGCGCGACGATTGGTCGCGACGACCTTCTCTCCGCGTTCCCTGGGCATGATGCTCTCCTGTTGCCGTGACGAGCTCGGCCGATCTTTCCGGTCGAGCAGCCTTTCAGGCTATCAGGTGCGGAGCCAGCGCCGGATCGCGAACCCGGCGGACAGCGCGGCGAGCACGACGCCGATGCCGATCAGCACGGGCACGACGAGCACCGCGTCCTGCATCGTCACCCAGGTCGTGATGAACGGGACCCGTCCCCTCAGGTAGCCGTCGACCCCGAAGTGCATGCCGGCCACGACCGCGGCACTGGCGAGAGCCGATCCGAGGAATGCGGCGAACACGCCCTCGAGGACGAACGGCGTCTGGATGAAGCGGTTCGATGCGCCGACCAGGCGCATGATGCCGATCTCCTTGCGTCTCGCATACGCCGACAATCGGATGGTCGTGCCGATGAGCAGTGTGGCGGCGATGAGCATGAGCACCGCGATTCCGACCGCGATATAGGTCGCCACGGTGAGCGCAGAGAACAGGGGCTCGAGATACTGCAGCTGGTCCTTGACCTGCTCGACGCCCGCCTGTCCGCTGAAGGCCTCCGCGAGCACCTGCGACTGACCGGGGTCCTTCATCGTGACGAAGAACACCTCGAACGCCTGATCCGGGGTGAGCACGCTCGCCTGGTCCTCGCCGAGCTGGGCGACGAGCTTGGCGTACGTCTCCTCCTTCGTGTCGAAGGTCATGGAGCTGATGAGGGGCGCGAGGGCATCGCCTTCGAGCTGTGCGCGGACGGCGGCGACCTGTTCCTCGCTGGCCGCGCCGTCGATGCAGGTGTCGGATTCGGACACCGACGAGCACATGTACACGGCGACCTGCGCGCGCTCCGCCCAGTACCCGCGCATCACGCCGATCTGCGCCTGCATCAGGATCGCCGCACCGACGAACGTCAGCGACACGAAGGTGACGAGGATGACGGAGATCACCATCGAGATGTTGCGCCGGAGCCCGCCGAGGGCCTCGGTCAGGATGAGACCGAATCTCATGAGGTCGGGCCCACTTCCTCGTCGTCTTCGTCGGAGAGGCCGAGACGGTCCGCGACCCCGAGCTCTGCGACGTCGATGGTCGGCAGCGTGATGGGGTGGGTGCGGGGGCGGACCACAGCCGGAGGTGTCGCCTCGGGCGGTTCCACGACGTTCGCGGGCGAGGCGCCGTCTGTCGCCGGCGACTGCTCGGGCGGTTCGACGGTCTGCGAAGGAGCGGAGTCGGCGCGGTGCCCGGGTCGTCGGTCGCGCGCTCACCGGCCGCAGCAGCCTTGCGCTGCATGCTGAGTTCCTCGGCGAGGGCGGCGCGGACGACCGAGAGGTCGGCGGTCTGGCGCTGCACCTCCTGGACGGCGGTGAGAGCGGCGGCCGCGGCGGCCCCGCGCACCTCCTCCGGCACGAGCCGCGGGATGTTGGAGGTGTCTCCGTACCCGCCGTGCACCTCGTCGCGCACCATCTCGCCGTCGCGCAGCTCGATCACGCGACGCTGCATCTGGTCGACGAAGCCTGCCTCGTGGGTCGCCATCAACACCGTCGTCCCTCCCGCGTTGATGCGCGCGAGCAGCTGCATGATGTCGACGGAGGTCGCGGGGTCGAGGTTGCCGGTCGGCTCGTCGGCGAGGAGCACCTGCGGACGGTTCACCAGCGCGCGGGCGATCGCGACGCGCTGCTGCTCGCCGCCGGAGAGTTCGTGCGGCATGCGCTTCTGCTTGCCGTCGAGGCCCACGAGAGCGAGAGCCTCGGGCACCGCCTGCTGGATGAAGCCGCGGGAGGAGCCGGTGACCTGCAGCGTGAACGCGACGTTCTGGAAGACGGTCTTGGACGGGAGCAGCCGGAAGTCCTGGAACACCGAGCCGATGTGGCGCCGGAAGTACGGCACCTTGCGGTTCGCCAGCGCGCGCAGGTCCCGACCGAGGACGGCGACGCGACCCGATGTGGGCACGTCTTCGCGCAGGATGAGGCGCAGACAGGAGGATTTGCCGGAGCCGGACGCTCCGACGAGGAAGACGAACTCCCCGCGCTGCACCTCGAAGTCGACGCCGGAGAGGGCGGGCTTCGACGTCCCGCGGTAGCGCTTCGTGACGTTCTCGAACCGAATCATGGCGCTTCGAGCCTAAGCGCGGCCCTCCGGCTCACCGCGAGCGACACCCCGCACGGCTCGTCCGCGTCGAGGATTCCGCAGCGCGTGATCGTCGCCGCACGCCCCCTGTCTCGTCACATCCCACTGCTATACATGATGGTGCGGGCGCACCAGTGTGCGGCCGGACATCTTCGACGGGGGAATCATGACCACGACACCTGCAGGTTGGTACGACGACGGCTCCGGACGCCAGCGGTGGTGGGACGGCCAGCAGTGGACCGAGCACTTCGCACCGGACGCTGCAGCGCCCGCAGACCAGACCCCGGCGGCCGCCTCGGAGACGCACGCGATCGACGACACCGTGATCCGTCCTTCCGAGGAGTCCGCGACCGCAGCGACGACCCCGCTCGGAGACGACTTCGGCGCGTACGCGCCCCCGCGGCGTCGACCACGGACCCTGCCGCCCAGCCCCAGAGCGTCGCCCCCGGTTACCCCGGCGCCTACTCGGGTGCTGCGACCGGCTACCCGGGCGCTGCGCCGGTCGGACCGACCGGACCGGCCGGGCCTGACGCTCCCGTGAAGATCTCGGTCCTGGGACTCGTCGGGCTCGGGCTCGCCGCGCTCGGAACGATCCTGGTGTTCATCCCCGTGATCGGCGTCGTCGGGTTCTTCCTGCTCGCCGCGGGCTTCATCGTGTCCCTGATCTCGCTGTTCCTCAAGGGCAAGAAGTGGCCCGGGATCACCGGCCTCGTCCTCTCGGTCGTCGGCACGATCATCGGTGTCATCGTGTCGTTGGTGTTCCTCTTCGCGGTGGCGCAGGGAGTGAGCGACGAGATCGACGACCTGCCCAGCTCCTCGCCCTCCGTCGAGGCCACCGAGCCCAGCGACACGGGCGACGCCGACGGTACCGACCAGGGCGTGCGCCCGACCTCGGCCGAGGTGGCCGTCGGCCTGGCGGCGATCCTGGCCGCAGAAGACACCGACATCTACACCGAGGAGCAGATCACCTGCCTCGCCGACCTCCTCGTCGCATCCGAGCTCGACAACGATGCTCTGCGCGCGATCGCCGAGAGCGACGGAACCCTGACCGACGTCGATGCCGCGTACGGTTTCGCCGAGGTCCTCGGAGACACCGAGGCGCTCACGGCGTGCTTCGTCCCCTGATCCGACTCTCGAGCAGGACGACCGCATGACCACGCCAGCCGGATGGTACGACGACGGCTCGGGCAGTCTGCGCTGGTGGGACGGCGCCCGGTGGACCGCGCACGTGCGGGCCGCGGCGCCTCCCGCGGCCGCGCCGTCCGATCCCGCACCTGAGGCGGCGCCGTCCGTCTCGGCGGCTGTTCCCGGCGACCGCTCCCCCGGGATCGAGGCGTTCACCCCGCCCTACGTGATGCCGTCGGTCGAGCCGGCGATCGGGGCCGGCGGCACGCGAGGATACCCTCCCGCCGCGGGCTACCCCGGCCTGTACGGCAGCACCCCGGCCGCGACACCGGAACCCGCCAGGAGCTCGCCCCTCGGCATCGTCGCCGTGATCGTCGTGGTCGTCGGCGTGGTGTGCGCGTGCGTCCCGGTGATCGCGATCGCCGGCTGGGCGATCCTGGCGATCGGACTCGTGCTCTCGACCGTGTCCCTGTTCCTGCGCGGACGGAAGTGGCCGGGGATCACGGGACTCGCAGTCGGTGCGGTCGGCTCACTCCTCGCGATCGCCGTCTCCCTGATCACGCTCGTGGCGACGTCACCGCCGGCCGCGACCGACGATCCACCGCCGCTCGCGGTGCCGACCGAGCAGCCCGAGACGGATGGGGGCGCCGGTCCCGGCGACATCGAGGGTGCGGAGATGGTGCCCTTCGCCGAGCTCGAGGTGGGTGACTGCCTCCCCTTCGTCGACGACGGGGACGCGGAGCAGATCTACGAGCTGCCGGTCGTCCCGTGCGATAGCCCGCACACCGACGAGGTCTTCTTCATCTTCGAGGTGGAGGACGGCGCGTTCCCAGGCGACGATGCTCTCGGCGAGACCGCGTGGGACGGCTGCCTCGCCCAGTTCGACGATTACGTCGGCATCCCCTATGACGATTCGACGATCGATTTCTACACGTATCAGCCCACGAAGGGTTCCTGGGCTCGCGCGGACGACCGCACCGTGCAGTGCATCCTCTTCAGCTACGACGACGTCACCGGCACTCTCCGGAACGCCGGCTACTGAGCGACGTCCGCAGACACGGAACGGGCCCCTGATCGATCAGGGGCCCGTCTCGTGCGATCAGTCGTCGTCGTCCCTGCGCTTGCGCCAGCGGATGCCGGCCGAGATGAAGTCGTCGAGGTCGCCGTCGAACACGGCCGCAGGGTTTCCCGACTCCTGGCCCGTGCGGAGATCCTTCACGAGCTGCTGGCCGTAGAGGAAGTACGAGCGCATCTGGTCGCCCCAGCTCGCGGTGATATTCCCCGCCAGCTCCTTCTTCTTCGCGGCCTCCTGCTCCTTCTGCAGCAGCAGCAGTCGGGTCTGCAGCACGCGCATCGCGGCGGCACGGTTCTGGATCTGCGACTTCTCGTTCTGCATCGACACGACGATCCCGGTCGGGAGGTGCGTGAGGCGTACGGCGGAGTCGGTCGTGTTGACGGACTGTCCACCAGGGCCGGAGGAGCGGAAGACGTCGACGCGGATGTCGCTCTCGGGGATGTCGACTTCGGTGGCCTCCTCCATCAGGGGGATCACCTCGACGGCGGCGAACGACGTCTGCCTCTTGTCGGCCGAGCCGAAGGGGCTGATGCGGGCGAGGCGGTGCGTGCCTGCCTCGACCGAGATGGTGCCGAACGCGTAAGGGGCGTCGATCTCGAAGGTCGCGGACTTGATCCCCGCTCCTTCCGCGTAGGACGTGTCCATGACCTTGACCGGATACTTGTGCCGCTCCGCCCAGCGCAGGTACATCCGCATCAGCATCTCGGCGAAGTCGGTGGCGTCGTCGCCCCCCGCGCCGGAGCGGATCGTGATGATCGCGCTCCGCTCGTCGTATTCGCCGTCGAGGAGGGTCTGCACCTCGAGCTGGTTGATCACGTCGGTCAGAGCGGCGAGCTCGGTGCGCGCCTCCTGAGCGGACTCCTCGTCACCCATCTCGTTGGCGAGACCGACGAGGACTTCGAGGTCGTCGAGACGCTGAGCGATACCGGTGATGCGGGCGAGCTCGGACTGACGGTGGCTGAGCGCGCTGGTCACCTTCTGCGCGTTCTCGGTGTCGTCCCAGAGGTCGGGAGCGCCGGCCTCCTCGCTGAGACGCGCGATGTCGTCGCGGAGACGGGAGACATCGACGACCTCGCTGATGTCGCCGAAGGTGTGCCTGAGCGCCTGGATTTCGGCGGAGAGATCTAGTTCGAGCATGACACCTCAGCCTAACGTGCCGCCCGCCCACGCGGGGACCCGTCGTCCGGGGCGCTGGATCAGCGGGAGTAGCGTGAAGGTGTGAGCAGTGCATCGACGGTCCTCCGGCAGTTCGGGCCCATGGTGTATCTGCCGACGATCCTCTTCGCACTCGGCGAGGGGGCCGTCATCCCCCTCATCCCCGTCATCGCCGCATCCATGGGCGCCGACGTGGCGTTCGCCGCGCTCGTGGCGTCAGCGCTCGTCATCGGCCAACTGTGCGGCAACCTGCCGGCCGGATGGGCGGTGGGCAGGATCGGCGAGCGCTTCACGATGGTGATCGCCGGGGTGATCGCTATCGTCGCCGGGGTCGGCATGGTGTTCGCGCCGTCGCTCGGGGTGCTGGCGGCCTCGGTCTTCCTCCTCGGAATCTGCGCGGCGGCTTTCGGACTCGCACGGCACGCGTTCATGACCACCCGAGTGCCGGTCGCGTTCCGGGCGCGCTCCCTCTCGCTGCTCGGCGGGAGCTTCCGGCTCGGCATCTTCATCGGGCCTTTCGTCGCCGCGGGACTTCTGCAGCTCTTCGGCAGTGAGAATGCGGCGATCTGGTTCTTCCTCGGCTGCCTCGTGGTCATGGTCGTGCTGGTCCTGTTCGGTCCCGATCCGGAGAAGACGATCCCCCCTGCCGCGTCGACCACCCACGAGCGCTTCCTGGAGGACTCCGGCGAGGCCGTCAGCGGGTCGATCCCCACGGTCGAGCGCGTGGGGATCTTCCAGACCATGTGGCGCCAGCGCGCGGTGCTCGGGCGCCTGGGGCTCGCCGCCGCGTCGCTGTCCGCCGTCCGCTCCGCCCGGCAGGTCGTGCTCCCGCTGTGGGGGCTGTCGCTGGGGTTGGACGCCTCGACGATCGCCCTGGTCGTCGGCGTCTCCGGTGCCATCGACTTCGCCCTGTTCTATGCGAGCGGCCAGGTGATGGACCGATTCGGCAGGCTCTGGGCGGCGATGCCCGCGATGGTGCTCATGGGTGCAGGATTCCTCGCCCTGTCTTTCACGCACGATCTCGACGCGGCGGTGTTGTGGTTCGGCATGTTCGCCGCGGTCCTCGGGGTGGGCAACGGGCTCTCGAGCGGGATCCTCCTGACACTCGGCGCGGACGTCGCCCCGAAGCGTGAACCCGCGGCGTTCCTCGGATCGTGGCGGACCCTGACGGATGCCGGCGGTGCGGTGGCCCCACTGCTCGTGTCGGCGATCACCGCGATCGCCGCACTCCCCTTCGCCGCTGCGGCGATGGGCGTGATCGGCCTCGTCGGTGCGGTGGGATTCCTGCGATGGATCCCGCAGTTCGTCCCCCGGCAGCGGACCGACGACGGCCCGACCGCGGAGGACCCGCGATGACGCCACGCTCGCGACGGCTGCCCTCCATCTGACCGCGCATCATCGCAGCGCAGTGCGACTCGTCGCCGTGGACTCGAGGGGCACGCCGTCCGGGACGAACGGGGAGAGCAGGGGCGGATGCCATTCCACGGCGACCGTGACGCGTGCCGAGACCCCGTCCGGCGTGCCCGCCGTCACGAGGGCAGCCTCGCCCCGGAGCTCACCGACGAGGGCGGATGCCTGTTCCTCGACACCGTCGTCGGTGAGCTGCGCCCTCGCGTGGTCGGCGCCCTCCACCACGATCGTGAAGCCGTCGGCCCCGGCGAGCGCGGCGGCATCGGCGAGCGCATCCAACCGCTTCTGCGCGATGTAGAGGTCGGTCGCGCAGACGCACACGAAGATCACCGCCAGGGCGAGCACGACATACCCGAGCGTCAACAGCATCACGCTCCCGTCGTCCTGTGCGGCGTCTCGCGGAGTGCGCGTACGGTTTCCCCTCACCGCTCGCCCCACAGCCGCGACACCTTCTGCACCGCCTCGGCGTGAACCGGAACGGCAGCCGAATGCGCGAGCCCGAATACGTCGGGCACGAGAGGAAGTCGCACCCGCGTGTCGACATCCACGGTCAACACCGCTCCCGGTGACGGGCACGTGACGCCCGAAGGGGTGCACGAGAACGACAGGTCGACCGCATCGGCGTCGAGGCCGTACTCGTCGACGAGTCCGGCGAGCACCGCGTCGCCGTACGCGGCGGCCGCAGCCGCGTCCGGAGCCTGCGCTACCGCCCGCGCCACGTGTCTGGCAGCCGCCTCCACTCCCAGCGTCTGCTCCTGGATGCCCGCGAGCGCGATGACGAGATAGGTCAGAGGCACGAGGAGGATCACCCCGACCGCGATGAACTCGAGTGCAGCCGACCCGTCCTCATCCATCGCCGAACGCCTCCACGGGTGCATGCGCCTCCACCTCCATCGCGAACGGGACACCGATCAGGCCGATCAACGGAAACGTCGAGCGCACGCGCACGGCGACCGTCGCCTGCCGCCCAGTGCCGGAGGTGGCGATCCGGATATCCTCCGCGTAGTCCGCACCGACAGCGCGCGTGATCACCTCTCGCGTGCGCTCGGCCCCCTCTTCTTCGCTCGTGTCAGCGAGCGCCGCGTGATATGCCCCTTCCACCGCGGCGTCGTGCACGACATTGCGCACGTACACTGCGAGAGCGAGTTGCAGGACCGCGAGAGTCAACGCCGTGAGGAGCGTTCCGACCAGCAGGAACTCCACCGCGCTGGAACCGCGGTCGTCGACGAATCGGCGCTCCCTGCGCATGTCAGAGCCCTGAGACCCGCTGGATCGCCTGCTCGAAAAGCGAGGTCAGGGCAGGGCCGGCGACGGCCCAGATCAGCACCACCAGCCCAGCCGTCATGAGTGTGACGAGCACCCAGCCCGGAACATCCCCGTCCTCGTCGTGGAACAGGCCGAGAAGGCGTGCGCGCGCCGTGGCCCAAGGGATCTTCCAGGAGGCGAGCGATCGTGGTGTCATGGTCGTCCTTTCGTGGGGATCAGCCGATACCGAGGCGGAGGATGAACAGTCCCGGATACACGGCGAACAGCACCGACAACGGGAGGATGAGGAAGACGAGCGGGAGGAGCATCAGGATCTCTTTGCGGCCTGCCTGCTCGATGAGGGTGCGCTTCGCGCCTTCCCTCGCATCGCCCGCCTGTGCGTGCAGGACAGCGGCAAGAGGCGCCCCCTGCTCGAGCGCGGCGATGACCTGATCGATCGCGCGCGACAACCCGGGCAGTTCGAGACGCCGCGACACTTCGCCGAGCGCGTCGGCCACAGGCGATCCGGTGCCGACCGCGAGCACCACCTGTCGGAGTTCTGCGGTCAGCTCGCCGGAACCGACCCCAGCGACGCGGCGCAGCGATTCGAGGAACCCTTCGCCCGCGGACAGACACAGAGCGAGGAATTCCAGGGTCGTGGGAAGTTCATCAGTGAGTCTGGTGCGGCGGGACCTGGCGCGCGGAGAGCTGCATGTCGTAGGAGACGGCGGCGAGCGCACCGCACAGCAGCGGCAGGCCACTCGTCGGGAGGGTCAGCCGCCCGATCACGGCCAGCACGACCAGCACAGCGGCGCCCGCGCCGATGCCGGCGACCACCCATCCGAGCTGCCTGCCCCGGAATGCCGCGGGGTCCAGGGCCACGCCCGCCTGAGCGAGGCGTCGCCGCAACACCTCTCCCCGCCCATCATCCGCTCGAAGCCGTCTCGGATCACGGCCCAGACCGTCCGGCTGCTCGCGGGGAGCGCGCCCGCGGTGGGCAGCGCCCCGCGCGGAAGGTCCGCGTCCGACACCACGTCGCGGACATAGGGTCCGACGCGGACCAGCAGAGAGGCAGCTCGCCAGCGCGGCAGCACGCAGAGCAGGCTGATGACACCTCCCGCGAAGGCTCCGCCGATGAGGATCGCGGCGGCGAAAGAGGAGACCCCGGTCAACCGAACCACCTCCGCGGTTCGGGGAGCCGACCGATGCGGACCATGATCTGGAAAGCGACCAGCGAGATCGCGGCGCCGACGCAGATCACGAGCACCCCTCCGGCGTCCCGTACGCCGATGCCCCTTCCGGTCGCAGGACGAGCAGGGTCAGGATGACCCACGGCGCGACCGCGCCGAGCACAGCGGCACCGCGGATCCACGACTGTCGCGCCTCGACCTCGCCACGCAGCGCGGCATCCGCCCGTACCGAAGTCGAGAGCGCGCGGAGCACACCTATCAGCTCGGTTCCGCCCACCTGCCGGGCCATCCGCAGCGTCTCGATGATCCGGTCGGCGATGGGGTCGGCCAGAGACGTCTTCAGACGGTCGACGCTCGTCTCGAATCTGCCGCTCGCGCGAAGGTCTCTCGCGAACACGGCGAAAGCCGGTCGGAGCATCGTGGGTGCGGACTCCGCCAGAGTCGCGACCGCATCGGGGAGCGAGAGACCGACACGAATGGATGCGATGAGCAGATCGCACACGTCGGGCCAGAGCTGACGTCGCAGTCTCCGCAGGCGCATTCGTCGACCGCGGAGGAACATGACCGGCGCCGCCGCCCCCGCCGTTCCGGCGAGCAGCGCGAGTACGGCCAGGTCTGTGATGAGCCAGACCACGGATGCGGCGATGGCTCCCGCCCCGACGATCGCCGTGACGAGGGTGCGTGAGGACAGCGCTCCAAGCCCGGCCTCTTCGATCAGCCGGGTGAGGCGTCCTGTCCTCGAGGCGACGGTGTCGTCGGCACGGCGCGGCCACATCCACGGGGAGATGCACAGCAGCACGCCGGCGGCGAGCGCGGCCCCGAGCAGGAGCGTCACGAGGCGACCTCGGTCGTGCGTCGCCGCCGAGAGGCGAGATCATCGGCAGAGGAGGCGGAGCGGTACACACTGCTGGTCCGGATGGTGCCGCCGTCCACGGCGCCGGTGGGAGCGATGAGCTCCTGCACTCTGCGGTGTCCGTCGCGATCGCGATCGCAGTGGACGACCAGGTCGACCGACACGGCGATGGCCGGCGCGATGAACGCGCGGTCGATGTTCCGGCCGGCGAGGAGGGGCAGGAGGCTGAGCTTCTCGAGCGCCTCCTTCGCGGAGTTCGCGTGTACCGTGCAGGCGCCGGGGACACCGGTGTTGAGCGCCAGCACGAGATCGAGCGCCTCGGCGTCGCGCACCTCGCCGACGACCAGCCGATCCGGCCGCATGCGCAGCGCCTCCTTCACCAGCCGACGGAGGGTGATCTCGCCCGTGCCCTCCAGACTCGGCTGGCGCCCCTGGAGCGCGACCAGGTCTGGTCCGACGACCGCCAGCTCGAAGGTCTCCTCGACCGTGACGATGCGTTGCGTGGCCGCGCATGACGCAAGCAACGCACCCAGCAGGGTGGTCTTCCCGGCGTGTGTCGCCCCGGAGACGATCACGGTGCGGCCGTCGTCCATCGCATCGCGGAGCATCTCCGCCACGGAGGACGGCAGCATCCCCTGCTCCACGAGCGCCTTCAGCGACCGGTACTTCGGCAGGAACTTCCGGATGTTGACCGCCCAACCCCCGCGCACGACATCCGCGATCGCCACGTGGAGCCGCGAGCCGTCGGGGAGAGAGGCGTCGACGAACGGCTGACTGATGTCGACGCGTCGGCCCGTCGACTGGAGCATCCGCTCGACGAGGTCGCGCACCGCGGTGTCGTCGAGGCGCACAGCGGTCCGCTCGCCCTTCCGTCTCGCGCAACGTGCACGTGCCCCGCGCCGTTGAGCCAGATCTCCTCGATGTCGGGATCGTCGAGGAGCGGTTGCAGGGCGCCGAACCCGCTGAGAGAAGCCAGCACATCGCGGACGCACGCCTCTTCGTCGTCGATGAGTCCATCGCCTCGGGTGACGGCGAGGTCGTCGTGCCGGCGGACCTCCGCGCGCGCGATCCGCGTCGCGGCGGCCGGATCCACACCGGGGTCGATGCCCTCGGCCCGCAATCGCACCCGCACACGTTCGGCGACCAGCGCAGAGGGATGATGACTCACCCCGGCATCCTCGCAAGTTCCCGATGCGGAGACCCGAAGTTATCCACAGGCATCCGGACCGTGGACGACTGCGGGCCGATCCCCAGGCATGCGGTTTCGCCGGCAACTAGAATGAAGCCACCGCGCGGGAGTGGTGGAATTGGCAGACACGCAGGATTTAGGTTCCTGTGCCCCAGGGCGTGTGGGTTCAAGTCCCACCTTCCGCACGAGAGACGACGGTGCCGATCGACGGCCGCCGAACGCGTCGCTCAGCCGCACCGCCGACCATTCACGACCGACGGGACTCTCCCAGTGCTCGAAACCATGTTGCACGCGCCGACCGCCCTCATCCCCTGGCTCGACCCCGCCACGATCATCGGGTCCGCCGGGCCATGGGCGCTGCTCGTGGTGTGCTTCATCATCTTCGCCGAGACCGGTCTGCTCGTCGGATTCCTGCTTCCCGGTGACACTCTCCTCGTGATCGCGGGGCTTCTCTCGCACCCCATCGCCGGATCAGAACACGGTGTCTTCGGCATCAACGTCTGGTTCGTCGCGCTCCTGATCGGTCTCGCGGCCTTCGTCGGCGGCGAAGTGGGATACGTGATCGGCCACAAGGGCGGTCCCGCCGTGTTCGAGCGCAAGGAATCGGGTCTCTTCAGCAAGAAGAACGTCGAGCGCACGAACGCGTTCTTCGAGCGCTTCGGCGGCATCACGGTGATCCTCGCGCGCTTCGTGCCGATCGTGCGCACCTTCGCCCCCGTCGCGGCAGGAGTCGGCCACATGCCGTGGCGTCGATACACGCTCTACAACCTGATCGGTGCGGTTCTCTGGGGCTTCGGGCTCACGATGTTCGGGTACGTGATCGGGTTCATCCCCCCGGTCGCGAAGTTCGTCGAAGACTACATCGACCTCATCCTCCTCGCCGCGGTGGGCGGCACCGCCCTGGTCACGCTGTGGCACTACCTGTCGGAGCGACACAAAGCCAAGAAGGCTGCGGCCGCGGGCGAGGACGTGGTGACGGATGCGGAGGAGGCACAGGAACTCGTCCTCGACGCCGACGTGTTCGACCGCGCTCCGGACCTGGACGGCGACGGCAAGCACTGACTGCCCGCGAGAGGGGGGCAGGCGGCCGACGTCGCTCAGCCGGCGTTCTTCGCGCGTTCCTCCTTGGTACGGGCGACGCTGGCGCGCAGTGCCTCCATGAGGTCGATGACCTCACCACCCTCCGCTGCCTTCTCCGCCTCGCCGAAGGTCTCGGCGACGTCGAACGTGTCGCCCGCCTCGATCTTCGCGTCGATGAGGGTGCGAAGCTCCTTCTGGTATTCGTCGACGAACTCCTCCGGGTCGAAGTCGGCGGAGTAGCTGTCGACCAGCGATGCCGACAGCTCGAGCTCCTTCTTCGAGATCCGCACATCCTCGTCGAGCGCGGGGAACTCCGCCTCGCGCACCTCGTCGGCCCACAGCAGCGTCTGCAACACGAGGACCTTCCCCCGCACGCGGAGCGCGGCGAGCCGTGTCTTCTGTCGCAGGGTGAAGCGCACGATGGCGGTGCGGTCCGTCTGCTCCAGGGTCTTGCGCAGCAGTACGTACGCCTTCGGGGACTTCGAATCGGGCTCGAGGTAATACGGCTTGTCGAGCGTGAGCAGGTCGACCTGATCCGACGGCACGAACTCGACGACGTCGATCTCCCGGCTCTTCTCGGCGGGGAGCGCCGCGAGGTCGTCCTTCGTGAGCACGACGGTCTGCCCGTCTTCGACGTAGGCGCGATCGATGTCGGCGTACGCCACGGTCTCGCCGCAGACCTCGCAGGTGCGCTGGTAACGGATGCGTCCGCCGTCCTTCTCATGCACCTGATGCAGTGGGACGTCGTGGTCCTCGGTCGCCGAATACACCTTCACCGGCACGTTCACGAGCCCGAACGTCAGCGCGCCCTTCCAGATCGTCCTCATGACACCAGTGAACACCAGGCGGAGCCGTCGCGACCAGACCCTTGACTACGCTGGCTGCATGGTCGGACAAGGGCAGATCGTGCAGGTCGACGGCCGCCGACTGCGCGTGACCAACCTCGACAAGGTCGTCTACCCCGCCACCGGCACGACCAAGGGCGAGATCATCGCGTACTACACGCAGATCGCACCGCTCATCCTCCCGCTCCTCGACGGCCGACCCGTGACCCGGAAGCGCTGGGTCGAGGGCGTCGGCACCACGGATGCTCCGGCCGATGCCTTCTTCACGAAACAGCTCGAACCCGGGGCACCCGACTGGATCCTCCGCCAGGCGATCCAGCACTCCGACGGTCCGAAGGAGTACCCGCTGGTCGAGGATGTGCCGACCCTCGTCTGGCTCGCGCAGGTGGCGGCGATCGAGCTGCACGTTCCACAGTGGCGTTTCGCGCCCGACGGCCTGCCGGGGCGACCGGACAGGCTCGTGCTCGACCTCGACCCCGGCCCGGGGGTCGGTCTCGATCAGTGCGCCGAGGTCGCCCGCATCGCCCGAGGGATCCTGACCGACATGGGGCTCGATCCGTTCCCTGTGACGAGCGGGAGCAAGGGCATCCATCTCTACGCCGCACTTCCCGGCGAGCAGACGAGCGACGAGATCTCCGCCGTGGTGAAGGAGCTCGCCCGCCTCATCGAGAACGATCATCCCGATCTCGCGACCAGTGTCATGTCGAAAGCCGTCCGCGGCGGCAAGGTCTTCCTCGACTGGAGCCAGAACAACGGCAAGAAGACGACCATCTCGCCGTACTCGTTGCGTGGCCGGGCGCAGCCCTGGGTCGCGGCTCCCCGCACCTGGGACGAACTCGACGAACCGGAGCTCGCGCAGCTCGACCTCGACGAGGTGCTCGCCCGCGCCGCTGCCGGAGTCGATCCCCTCGCGGCGCTCCGACCTCTCGTCGCCGCCCCGGCGTCGGCTCCTCCGCGGCATCGCGCTTCCCGCCATCCGCGCAGCGCACCGGCACCGGCGACAGCGCGGACCGCAACAGCCACCGTCGCCGCGCTCCCCCGATGCTCGCCGAGAACGGTACGCCCGGTGTGGCGCGCACCCTGAGCACGCCCTCGTGGGTCGAGGTGAAGTGGGACGGCATCCGGGCGATGGGCACGTGGGCGGACGGCAGGATGCTGCTCCACGCGCGTCGCGGCACCGACATCACGGCTCGCTACCCGGAGCTCACCGCTGACGGCACTCCGTTCCTCCCGGTGTCGGACGCCATCGTCGACGGAGAGATCGTGGCCTTCGACGGTCATGGCCGACCGAGTTTCTCGCTGCTGCAGAACCGGATGCACCTGACCCGGCCCCGCGAGATCGAACGCGAGGTGGTGCGCACGCCGATCGTGTACATGGTGTTCGACCTCCTGCGCCTCGACGGACATGACCTCACCGGGATGCCGCTGCGCGAACGGCGCACCCTGCTCGAAGAGGTGATCTCCGAGCTCGAGGCACCCGTTCGACTCCCTCCCGTGTTCGACGATGTCGACGCGGCGCTCGCGGCCAGCGGGGAGTTCGGACTCGAAGGTGTCGTGGTCAAGGATCCGCAGTCGAGGTATCGCCCCGGTCAGCGGAGCCCCTCCTGGCTCAAGCTCAAGCACACGCGGATGCAGGAAGCGGTCATCGTCGGGATCCGTCCGGGAAAGGGAGACCGGGAGAGCACGCTCGGCTCGCTGCTGCTCGCTGTGCCGGAGCGGGCATCCTCCTCCGCGGGGGCGTCTCCCCGACTTCGCTACGTGGGACGCGTCGGCACGGGATTCACCGACCGCATCCTTCACGACCTCCTCGCGCGACTGGAACCGCTGCGGATCCCGGATGCGCCCCTCGACGGCGTCCCCGCCCTCGACGCCTCCGATGCGCTCTGGGTGCGTCCGGAACTGGTCGGCGAGGTCGAATTCGCGAACTGGACACCCGACGGAGTGCTGCGCCATGCGCGATGGCGCGGGCTGCGCCCAGACAAGGAACCGGGCGACATCGTCGTCGAGTCCTGACCGGCGGTCGACGCACCGGCTCCGCTCAGGCGTGGTGCGGTTCGCAGTCGGACTGCTCGGCTGGTTCGATCTGGAAGGTGGAGTGCTCGACGTCGAAGTGATCCGCGAGACACGCCTGCATATCGGCGAGCAACTGCGTGGAGCGGCCGTCCGCGAACAGCTGCGGGTCGACGCTCACATGCGCCGTGAACACGGGTGCGCCTCGCGTCAGCTGCCACACGTGCACGTCGTGCACGCCGACGACACCGCCGTAGCCGAGCAGGTGGGTTCGGATCTCGCTGACCGCGGTCCCCTTCGGCGCGGACTCCGCGAGCACCGAGAAGACTTCGCGGAGCAGCGCGACGGCCCGCGGGATGATCATCGCCGCGATGAACAGGGACGCGATGGCGTCGGCCGGCATCCATCCGGTCACGAGGATGACGATGGCGGCCACGATGACCGCCGCGGATCCGATCAGGTCGCCCATCACCTCGAGATACGCCCCGCGCACGTTGATGCTGGTGCGCTGGGCGCGGCTCAGCAGCCACATCGACACGGCGTTCGCCAGCAGACCCACCACGGCCACGATCAGCATCAGTCCGCCCGCGACCTCGACGTCGCCCGGATTCACCAGCCGTCCGATACCCTCGACCGCGACCCAGGTGGCGAGCGCGATCAGGATCACGGCGTTGATGAGGGCGCCGAACACCTCGGCGCGCTGATAGCCGAAGGTGCGTCGGTCGTCTGCCGGACGCGCGGCCACGGTGGCGGCGATCAAGGCGATCACGAGAGCGGAGGCATCCGTGAACATGTGCGCGGCGTCTGCCAGCAGCGCGAGCGAGCCCGTCAGGAGGGCACCGATGACCTGCACCACCATCACGGTCGCGGTGAGCGACAGCGAGATCGCCAGCAGGCGTCGGCTGCTGGCCGAACGGATGCCGCCGGCGGCGGGTGCGTGATCGTGCATGCCACCAGGCTAGACCGCGCGACCGGGTCGACAGGCCGATCCGGCCTAGTCGGGAAGGGTAACGATTCTCAGCGTCACCGGGGGTTCACGCGCGAGCGCGCCGGTAGGTGAGGACGACGCAGCCGTTGTCGAAGGGGCGCGCTTCCTCCAGCTCGAAAAGCACCGGGGCGAAGGCGAAGCGCGCCATCGGAATCCCCTCACCGACGATGACCGGGTACTTCTTGACGATGAGTCGGTCGATCTCGTCGATCAGCGCACCGGCCAGCTGTGCGCCACCCGCGAGGTAGATGCCCAGACCGGCTTCCGCTTTCAGCTCCCGCACCCTCTCGACGGGATCGGTGCGGACGATCTCCACGTTCCCGTCGCGCGAATCGGGGAGGCTGCTGCTGAACACGACCGTGCGCAGGTGCGCATACGGGTCGGTCACCCCCACCTGCAACGCCGGTTCGTACGTGCGACGTCCCATCACCACGGTGTCGAAGCGGGTGACCGGAGCATCCGCCCCACCCCGGCCTGCCCGGGCGAACGTCGGCTGCACGTCGGCGAGCTCGGTGCCGAGCGTCTCCGCGAAGGCAGGGGTCACGGGGTAGAAGTCGACCTCGTCCGCGGGGCCGGCGATGAAGCCGTCGAGAGAGACGCCGATGTAGTAAGTCAGTTCACGCATGCCGTCACACTAACCACTACGGGTGCAGTACGTCAACGGTAGTGGTTACAACAGCCGCGGATCAGAGCGCGGCGAGCAGGGGCACAAGTTCCGAGAACGCGCGAGCCCGATGGGACTGAGACTGCTTCTCCTCCGCGGTGAAATCGCCCACGGTGCGCTCGTTCCCCGTCGGCTGCCCATCCGGGATGAAGATCGGATCGTAGCCGAAGCCTCCCCCGCCCGAAGCGGCGTGCGCCAACCGTCCTGGCCATCGCCCCTCCACGACACGCTCCCGCCCGTCGGGGAGGACCAGCGCGATGGTCGAGGTGAAGTGCGCCGTGCGATGGGGATCGGCGATGTCGCGCAGCTGATCGAGCAGCAGTTCGAGATTCGCGGACGCGTCCTTCTTCTGACCCGCCCAGTACGCGGAGAACACGCCGGGAGACCCGCCGAGCACATCGACGCAGATCCCGGAGTCATCGGCCAACGCCGCGAGCCCCGTGTGCGCAGACGCCGCCCTGGCCTTGATGAGGGCGTTCTCGGCGAATGTCACGCCATCCTCCACCGGCTCCGGGCCGTCGTACCCGATGACCTCGAGGTCAGGACGCGTTCGCGCCACGATCTGCTGGAACTCCGCGACCTTGTGCGGGTTGTGCGTCGCGAGCACCACCTGCATCGTCACTCCCCGCCAGCGCGGCGAGCTGCTTGCCCTTCAGGTCTTCGCAGCCGGCGAGGCCCAGCTCGAGCAGCGCATCCAGCTCGAGCTTGTCGAAGGGCGCACCCTCCGCCGTGCCCTGCACCTCGACGAACAGTCCGCGACCGGTGACGACCACGTTCATGTCGGTCTCCGCGCGCACGTCCTCCGTGTATGCCAGGTCGAGCATGGGCTCGCCGTCGATGATCCCCACCGAGACGGCGGCGACGGAATCGAGGAGCGGCGTCGAGTTCCTGCCGATGAACTTCTTGTCACGACCCCACTCGATGGCGTCGGCCAGGGCCACATAGGCCCCCGTGATGGCGGCAGTCCTGGTCCCGCCGTCCGCCTGCAGCACGTCGCAGTCGATGACGATCGTGTTCTCGCCCAACGCCTTCGTGTCGACGACGGCGCGCAGTGCCCGGCCGATGAGGCGGGAGATCTCATGCGTCCGACCGCCGATGCGTCCCTTGACGCTCTCACGGTCGTTCCGGCTGTTGGTCGCCCGAGGGAGCATCGCGTACTCGGCGGTGACCCAGCCCTTGCCCTTGCCCGTCAACCAGCGGGGCACCCCGTTCGTGAACGATGCGGTGCACAGCACCTTCGTGCCCCCGAAGCTGATCAGAGCCGATCCCTCGGCCTGTGCGCTCCAGCCGCGCTCGATGGTGATCTCGCGGAGCTGATCGGTGGAACGGCCGTCGACGCGGACGATTTCGGTCATGTGCTTCTCTCGGGTCGGGGTGAGCGAATCGGTCGGGACGATTCGAGGCGGGTCTTACTCGAAGGCGGTGCGGGGAACGGAGATCACACCGGTCTGCACGAGCTGCACATCGCGCACCTCGCGCCCCATCAGACGATTGGCCAATGCGGTGAAATCGTCGGTCGAGGCGCCGGTCGCCTCGTAGACATAGGTGGCAGTGGCATTCGGCGAGGCGAGCAGGTCACCCCGCACCAGTTGGCGATACACATCGCCTGCCGTCTCGTCGTCGCTGGAGACCAGCGTGACCCCTTCGCCCATGACGTAGCTGATGGCGCCCCGCAGGAACGGATAGTGCGTACAGCCGAGCACGAGCGTGTCGACCCCCGCATCGCGCAGCGGAGCGAGATACCCCTCGGCGACCGCAAGGACTTCGGGCGTACCCGTGATCCCCGCCTCGACGAACTCGACGAACCGGGGGCAGGCGGCGGTGAAGACCTGGAGACGTTCGTTCACCTCGAGCATGTCCTGGTAGGCCCTCGACCCGATGGTGCCGACCGTGCCGATCACGCCGACGCGTCCGTTGCGCGTCGTGGAGACGGCGCGGCGCACGGCGGGACCGATGACCTCGACGACGGGGATGTCGTACCGCTCTCTCGCGTCCCGGAGCATCGCTGCCGAGGCGGTGTTGCACGCGATCACGAGCATCTTCACACCCTGATCCACGAGGGTGTCGAGCACCTCGAGGGCATACCGGCGGACATCGGCGATGGGCTTGGGTCCGTACGGCGAGTGGGCGGTGTCGCCGATGTAGACGAAAGACTCACGGGGCAGCTGGGCGCGGATGGCCCGCGCCACCGTGAGCCCGCCGACACCGGAGTCGAAGATCCCGATCGGCGCGTCGTTCATGACTCCCCAGCCTACCCGCGTGCGGCCCCACCGCGCGTATCAAGACGCTCACTAAGCTGAGCGCATGACCACGTCGACGGCGCTGCTCACCGACCGCTACGAGCTGACGATGCTCGCTGCCTCCCTCCGCGACGGCACGGCGTTCCGGCCGAGCGTCTTCGAGCTGTTCTCCCGGCGATTGTCCGGGGGGCGCCGATTCGGCGTCGTGGCGGGGACCGGACGTCTGCTCGGACTCCTGCGGGAGTTCCGGTTCGGAGAGGACGAGCTGCGGTTCCTGCGCGACGAGGAGGTCGTCGATGCGGCGTCGCTCAAGTACCTCGAGGACTACCGGTTCACAGGGTCGATCCGCGGCTACCGCGAGGGAGAGCTGTACTTCCCCGGCTCGCCCATCCTCACGGTCGAGGGGTCTTTCGCCGACGCGGTGGTGCTCGAGACCCTCGCCCTGAGCGTGCTCAATCACGACTCCGCCGTGGCGACTGCGGCGTCACGGATGAGCATCGCGGCGGGTGAGCGCCCTCTGGCCGAGATGGGTTCACGGCGTGCTGCCGAGCGCTCGGCCGTCGCTGCGGCGCGCGCGGCCTACATCGCCGGGTTCGGGGCGACGAGCAACCTGGAAGCCGGGCGGAGTTGGGGTATCCCGACGATGGGGACGGCGGCGCACTCCTGGACTCTCCTGCACGACACCGAGGAGGAGGCCTTCCGTGCCCAGGTGGAGAGCATGGGTGTCGGCACCACGCTGCTCGTGGACACCTACGACATCCGCACCGGAGTCGAGACGGCCATCCGCGTCGCCGGCACGGGGCTCGGCGGGGTACGGATCGACTCCGGGGACCTGCCGATCGTCGCCGCCGATGTGCGCGCACAACTCGACGAACTCGGAGCGACGTCGACGCGGATCACGGTGACCAGCGACCTGGACGAATACGCGATCGCGGCCCTCGCCGCGTCACCCGTCGACGCGTACGGTGTCGGCACGTCGGTGGTGACCGGATCGGGCTATCCGACCGCGAGCATGGTCTACAAGCTGGTGGCACGGCAGGACTCCACCGGGTCGTGGATCGGCGTCGCGAAGGTCTCGGCGGACAAGGGATCGCACGGTGGGCGCAAGGCCGCTTTCCGCACGCTCGTCGATGGTGTCGCGACCGCCGAGACCGTCGCGGTCTCCGACGGGTTCGAAGAGATCGACACGGCGAGCGAGCATCCGGACGGGCGTGCGCTGCAGGTGACGTTCGTGGAAGCCGGCGAGATCGAGACCGCCTACGAGGGGATCGAGGGGACTGCGGCCGCACGGTCGCATCACCTGCGGGTACGCGAAGAGCTTCCCGTGCGCGCCCTCGCCCTCAGCAAGTCCGACCCGGCGATCCCCACCGTCTACGTCGACGCCGACTGACGTCAGCCGATCATCGACTCGTAGATCTCCTTGCACGTGGGGCAGATCGGGAACTTCTCCGGGTCGCGACCCGGCGTCCACTTCTTGCCGCACAGTGCGCGCACCGGCTTGCCGGTGATCGCCGACTCGAGGATCTTGTCCTTCTTCACATAGTGCGAGAAGCGCTCATGGTCGCCCGGCTCGAGGTTCTCCTCACGGAGGAGCTCTTCCAGTTCGCGATCAAGCGTTGCCACGCCGCCCTGATCGGGGCTGTCCAGCGGAGTACTCATCCCGTGAGTCTAGCGTCGTCGTGTGCCTCGCGGGCGGCCCTCACGCGGTCTCGACGAACTCCATGAGCCGCTCGCCGCTGCGCTCGAAGATGCGACCGCCGATGACCGCTCCCGCTGCGAGCACGCCCAGTCCGACGAGGAGTCCGACCCAGAACGTCGCGGGCGCGTATGCGGAGCCTTCGATGATCGACGCGGCGAACAGCCAGATGGTCGGCACGCTGAGCACGATCGCGCCGAGGAACGCCGCCGCCGGACCGTAGGCGCCGCGGGAGGTCGGCCGCTGCGGCTGCTGGAACGGACTGTCTCCGGGCCGTGACACCGCATACGGGGCCACGACCGAGACGATGCTCGAGAGTCCGAGCGCGCAGAAGAGCAGGCTCGCCGCGAGACCGCCGAGCGGCAGGAGCAGACTCCAGTCGCCTACGAGGAGGAGCGAGAGGGCACGGCGATCGCGAGGACCGGAACGGCCACCAGCAGGACGGGGACCAGACGCCCCAGACGGTCAGGCAGCCCCCGGACGCCACTGGCCACGTGGGTCCACAGCGCGGTCGAGTCGTAGGCGACGTCGTTGTGCGGAAGCCAGCCGAAGAACAGCGCCATGACCGGGACCGGCACGAGAGCGGCCACTTCGAGCGGCACGCCCGCGACGATGAGCGGCAACACCGTGAGCACCCCGGCGACCGGGACCACGATGATGTTCATGATGTATCGGCGATCGCGAAGCCAGTACACGAGGCTCCGGGATGCGATCGCCCCGAACGCGTTCGACGGCAGAAGACCGAACCAGCCGAGTCCGGTGCGCTCTCGCGAGGCGACCGGACGTTCGGTGGTCGTGAGGAGGCGGCTGACCAGCCAGGACCACACCAGCCAGAGGACACCGATGGTGAGGATCGCGACGATACCGCTCGCCCATGCCGATCCGGTCTCCCCGCAGCCGCCGAGAAGAGGAACCCCGGCGCAGCGGCGAACGGCGTGAACCCCAGCACCGTGGACAGTGTCGCCAGCGACTCCGGCACATGGCCGTCCCAGCGCAACGACCCCAGGAACACCGCCACGGGGAAAGCGATCACGAGCAGCGCGAGCGCGAAGAGCGCGGTGAGCTCACGGGAGCGCCGCTCCGGAAGCAGCAGGGCGTTGATCGCCATGCCGATCCGCGCGATGAGCACCGTCGTCACCACCCCGACGACGGTGAACAGCACCGCGAGGGGCCACGGGGTGCCGGCGGACACGGCGACGACGCAGACGCTCACGTAGACCGCGAGGAGGGCGAGGCTCGGCACGCTCACGAAGGCCGCCAGCACAAGCACCCACGGCATCTGCCGCTCGTCCACGCCGAACACCGCGAAGCGCCGCGGATCGAGCTGGTCGACGGCGCCGACGAGGATCGGGCCGACGAGGAACCCGAGAAGAAGTGCGCCGCCACCGAGGACGGTGACCGCCCGTGCGACGGGAACTGAGGCGTCGGCGAGGCTGAACACCGCGAGACAGACCACGACGGTGACGATGACGACGGCAGCGAACGCGAGAAGAGTGCGAACCCGACGATCGCCGCGCAACGACCCGAGCAGCAGCGCGAATCTCAGTCGGAGAACGTGTGCAGCCACTCGAGCCCCTCCACCTCTCCGCTGGAGCCGGCGAGTTCGACGAACCGTGCCTCGAGCGTCTGACCCGCGCGCACCTCGTCGATCGTGCCCTCTGCGAGCACTTCGCCGCCGACGATGATCGCGACCCGAGAGCAGACACGTTCGACCAAGTCCATGCCGTGGCTGGACAGGATCACGGTTCCTCCGTGCGAGACATAGGCACGCAGGATGTCGAGGATGACCGCGGAAGAGACCGGATCGACCGATTCAAACGGCTCATCCAGCACGAGGACGCGCGGCGAGTGGATCATCGCTCCGGCGAGCATGATCTTCTTCGTCATTCCGGCCGAGTAGTCGGAGACCACCCGGCTCAACGCGTCTCCGAGGTCGAACGCGCGCGCCAGATCCGTCGCGCGCTTCTCGATGACGTCCGAGGACAGCCCCCGCAGAAGTCCGTAGTAATAGAGCAGCTGACGACCGGTGAGACGATCGAAGGTGCGGAGCCGATCAGGGAGCACGCCCATCAGGCGCTTCGCCGCCTGCGGTTGCGCCGACTGGTCGATGCCGCAGATCACGACGCTTCCTTCGTCTGCGCGCAGGAGGCCGGCGACGATGGAGAGCGTGGTCGTCTTGCCCGCGCCGTTCGGACCGACGATGCCGTAGAAAGACCCGGCGGGAACCGTCAGATCGATGCCGTCGACGGCCCGATTGTCGCCGAACTGCTTCACGAGTCCGCGGATGCTGATCGCCTCGGTGTCCGGACCGCTTTCGACGGCGCCGGCCGCCGTGTCGTCGGACGCCGTGTCATCGACGACGGCGTCCGGTTCGGCGATCACGACGGCGTCCGGCTCCACCTCCGGCGCGGGATCGGGCTCGGCGACGAGGGTCGGTTCGCTGTCATCGTCGGATCTCGCCACGGGCGTCTCCCCCTCATCCGCCATCAAAGCAGAGGATGCACCCTCGACCGCCGGGTCCGAATCGACCACCGGGTTTGAATCGACCACCAGGTCCGACTCGACCACCAGGTCCGACTCGACCACCAGGTCCGACTCGACCACCAGGTCCGACTCGACCGCAGGGTTCGACTCGACCGCAGGGTTCGACTCGACCGCCGAGCTCGACTCGGCGGTGGGAGCCTGCTCCGCCGCAGGCGTCGCTTCAGGCTCGGCCTCGGCCGCCGTGGCCGCGGCCGCCTTCGCCGCCCTGGTGGCTGCCGCCTTTGCTGCCGCTGACCTCGCCGCCGTGGTCTTCGCCGTCGCAGAACGGGCAGTGGACTTCGCCGCCGCCGATTTCGCGGCAGCGGACTTCGCGGCAGCGGACTTCGCGGCAGCAGTCTTGGCCGCACCGGCCTTGGCCGCACCCGGCGTCGCCGCACCGGTCTTGGCCGCACCGGTCTTGGCCGCACCGGTCTTGGCCGCAGCGGTCTTGGCCGCAGCCGCCGTCGCGGGCTTCTTCGTCGCTCGCGCAGCCGTGTTCTTCGCCGCAGCTGTACGCGCGGCTGCCGCCGTCCGCGGTGCCGCGGACGGACGGTCCAAGGCTTTCGTCAGGGGCTCCACGACGACCTCGGCGGATGGTGCCGCCTTCTCGGCGGCTGCCTTCGCGGTGGCGGTCTTCACAGCGCTGTTCTTCGCAGTGTTGGTCTTCGCCGCGCTGGACCGAGGCTGCGCGGTGGAGCGTGCTCCAGTCGTGGTCTTCTTCGTCGCCGCAGGTGCCTTACGCGCGGCTGAGGCGCTCTTCGCCGTGGGGGTCTTCTTCGCCGTCGGAGTCGTCTTCGCCGCCGCGGGCGGAGTGCCGACCGTCTGCTTCGCGGCCGGAGCGCGCTTCACCGTTGCCTTTCGCGGCGCGGTCTCGGTATCGTCCACCTGGGCGGTGCGGTCGTCAGGGGAAGAAGTCACCGTCCTACGGTATCAATGGGCGGCCGCAAGCCAAGCCGCCGCGCAACATTCCGCTCCCGGATCCGAAGATCCGGGAAAGATCCGAATCCGACGAAGACCCTGTGCGTCCGGTGTGTACTCGGTCACGAAATGGCAACGGGGACGTCAGGACCCGGAGCTTCTCAGGCTGAATCGCTAGCATGAACGCGGCACGACGAAGTGTCTGGTCGGTGAATCGACCGTGAACACAACTTCCTTTAGGAGCACTCGTGACTCTTCAGACCGTCATCCTCGCCGCGGGCATGGGCTCGCGCCTCGGCCGTGCGCTGCCGAAGCCGCTCACCGAACTCAGCGACGGCCGCACGATCATGGGCCAGCAGCACGACAACATCCGCGCCGCCTTCGGCTCCGACGCACGCATCACGACGGTCGTCGGCTATCGCGCCGAGACCATCATCGACGCCTTCCCCTCGGTCAACTACGTCCACAACGAGCGCTACGACGAGACCAACACCTCGAAGAGCCTGCTCCGCGCCCTCGGGGCGACGGGACGGGGTGGCGTCCTGTGGATGAACGGCGACGTGGTCTTCGATCCGATGATCCTCGGTCGCGCAGCGGCGTACATCGAGCGCGACCAGTCGTTCGTCACCGTCAACACCTCCAAGGTCAGCGACGAAGAGGTGAAGTACACGGTCACGGCCGAAGGCTTCATCAACGAGCTGTCCAAGACCGTCAAGGGCGGGCTCGGCGAGGCCGTCGGCATCAACTACATCTCGTCCACGCACAAGAAGGCGTTCATGCGCCAGCTGCAGCGCGTCGAGGATCAGGACTACTTCGAGCGTGGGCTCGAGCTCGCGATCGCGGAAGATGGTCTGCTCCTCGAGCCGATGGATGTCTCCGACCTGTACGCGGTCGAGGTCGACTTCGCCGAAGACCTCGAGCGGGCGAACCTCTTCGTCTGATCCGCTCCCGAAAGCCCGGTTCCTCGAGGAGCCGGGCTTTCGGCGTTTTCGCGGTCGGGCTTCGTAGGATCGCTGCATGACCCCCAAGGTGCACAAGATCCACTCCCTCCCGGATGACGCCCCGTGGGACAAGGGCGTGCCGCCCCAGGGTTCTCCTGAGCATCCGATGATGGTGCGCGGACTCGACAGGGTGCTGTCCATCCAGCGTCCCCTCGTCCTCGCGCACATCCGCAGCATCCGTCTGCGCAACCCCCAGGCATCGCCGTCCGAAATCATCCGGATCCTCGAACGGCGCTACCTCGCCGCGGTGACGACCGGAGGGGCCGCCGTCGGCGCGACCGCGGTCGTCCCCGGCATCGGCACGGGCGTCACCCTCGCGCTCTCGGGCGTCGAGACCGTGGGCTTCGTCGAGTCGACGGCACTGTTCGCCCAGTCCGTCGCCGAGGTCCACGGCATCGCGGTCGCCAACCCCGACAGGGCCAGGGCGCTCGTGATGACACTCATGCTCGGCAAGGAGGGCGTCGACCTGGTCGGGCAGCTCGCGGGTCAGGTCGCAGGACGAGGGGGGAGCCGGTCGTCGTACTGGGGCGAGCTCGTCACGAAGTCGCTCCCCCGCGCAGCCGTCGGACCCCTCGTCGATCAGCTCAAGAGCATGTTCGTGAAGCAGTTCGCCGCGAAGGGCGGCGCCTCGGTCATCGGCAAGGCCCTCCCGTTCGGCATCGGCGCCGCGGTCGGAGGCGCGGGGAACCACATCCTCGGACGCCGCGTGCTCACCACCTCGCACAAGGCGTTCGGCGCTGCTCCGATCGACCTGCCGATCGAGCTGGAACCCGTGCCGGGGGCCGAGAAGCTGGAGTTGCGGATGCTCCGCGGCGCCCGCTATGCCGGGAACGCGGTCGCGGGTGCGGCAGGAACCGTGGCCCGCGGCGCGGGATGGGTGGGACACCGCGTGGGCGAACTGGCCACCAGCCGGCGCACGGCTGTCGAACAGCTCGAGCCGAACCCGCACGACACCGGCGACCACGACCTCACCTCCCTCTCGGGCTCGTCGCCCTCCGTGGAACGCGATCGGAACGAGCCGGCGGGCTGACGGACACTGCACGCTCGTCGCCAAAGGATCAGCCGCCTCGTTGTGCCGAGCATCCAACGGACCGAGGCGACCCGACGCTAGGGTGGAATCCGTGACGGACAAGCCCGACCTCTTTACCACCGCCGGCAAGATCGCGGACCTGCGCGCTCGCTACACCGAAGCCGTCGTCGACGCAGAAGCGAAGGCGAAGGAGAAGCAGCACGCCAAGGGCAAGATGACCGCCCGTGAGCGCATCGAGCTGCTCGTCGACCCCGGGAGCTTCGTCGAGTTCGACGAGTACGTGCGCCACCGCACCACCGCGTTCGGCATGGACCGCTCCCGCCCCTACGGCGACTCGGTCGTCACGGGCGTCGGCACCATCAACGGCCGTACCGTGGCCGTGTACTCGCAGGACTTCTCCACCTTCGGCGGATCGCTCGGCGAGGTCGCCGGCGAGAAGATCGTGAAGATCATGGAGTTCGCGCTCGCAGGCGGCATGCCGTGCATCGGCATCCTCGATTCGGGCGGCGCACGCATCCAGGAGGGCGTCGTCGCGCTCGGCAAGTACGGCGAGATCTTCCGCCTCAACACCCGCGCATCCGGCGTCATCCCGCAGATCTCGATCATCATGGGCCCCGCAGCCGGGGGTGCGGTGTACTCCCCCGCGCTCACGGACTTCGTGATCATGGTCGACAAGACCAGCCAGATGTTCGTCACGGGCCCCGACGTCATCAAGACGGTCACCGGCGAGGACGTGGGCATGGAGGAGCTCGGTGGCGCATACACGCACAACACCCGCTCCGGCGTCGCACATTACCTGGCGGAAGACGAGGACGACGCGCTCGACTATGCGCGCACGCTGCTGAGCTTCCTGCCGGACAACAACATGGCAGAGCTCCCGTCGTACGAGAGCGCGTTCGAGTTCGAGACCACCGATGCCGACCGTACGCTGAACACGATCGTGCCCGACTCGACGAATCAGCCCTATGACATCCACACGGTCATCGAGCGCGTCGTCGACGAGGGCGACTTCCTCGAGGTCCAGCCGCTGTTCGCACCGAACATCGTCATCGGCTTCGGCCGTGTGGAGGGCCGCTCGGTCGGCGTCATCGCCAACCAGCCGTCCCAGATGGCCGGAACGCTGAACATCGAGGCCGGCGAGAAGGCCAGTCGCTTCGTCCGCTTCTGCGATGCGTTCTCGATCCCGATCGTCACCCTGGTCGACGTGCCCGGCTACCTTCCCGGCACCGACCAGGAATGGACCGGCGTGATCCGTCGCGGGGCGAAGCTGCTGTACGCCTACGCCGAAGCCACGGTGCCCCTGGTCACCGTGATCCTGCGGAAGGCCTACGGCGGCGCGTACATCGTGATGGGTTCCAAGCAGCTCGGCGCCGACGTCAACCTCGCCTGGCCCACGGCCGAGATCGCCGTCATGGGCGGCCAGGGCGCCGTCAACATCCTCTACCGCGGAGAGATCAAGAAGGCCGAGGAAGCGGGCGAGGACGTCGCCGCCGTGCGCACCCGGCTCGCGAACGAGTACACCTACAACGTGGCGTCGCCGTTCCTCGCGGCGGAGCGCGGCGAGCTCGACGGCATCATCGAGCCGGCGAACACCCGCGTCTCGATCGCGAAGGCCCTCCGCGCTCTGCGCGGCAAGCGCGCGGAGCTGCCGCCCAAGAAGCACGGGAACATCCCCCTGTGACCGGGCAGGAAGCCCCCGGCGCGGCATCGGATCCGGCGGCGCCGATGCTGGAGATCACGCGCGGGACGGCGACCGAGGAAGAACTCGCCGCGCTCATCGCCGTGATCAGCGAGGCATACGCGACCGAGGCCGCCGACGCCGTCGCCGAAGAGCCGTCCGTCTCGGCCTGGACCCGCACGCAGCGCCCCCTTCGCCGACCGTTGCGTCGGGACATCCCCTGGGGACGCTTCTCCGGCTGAGACGACGCCGACCGGGGCTGCCGCTGTGGTCTCAGCCGTCCAGCAGCAGGACGGATGCGCGCGGGCTGAGCACGGAATCGAGCACGACGCATCCTGCACCCACCGCGCCGACGTCGTCGCCGACGACCGTCCCGTCGACGGGGAGTTCCCGCACCGCACGTGTCGCACTCGCGCGCGCCAGTCTCTCGGGGATCTCGCCGAGATACACCGCGGCGAGCCGCGACCAGAACGGGCCGCCGAAGACGACGCGATCGACGTCGAGCATGTTCGTCAACGCGGCGGTCAGCACCGACATGTGCACCGCCGCCTGACGCAGCACGCCGACGGCAGAAGCATCGCCCGCGGCGGCGCGCTCGCACAGCGCGGTGAAGCGCCCATCGACGGCCTCGACATCGCTCCCCTCGCGGTCGTCGCGGAACACCCCCGCACGCTCCGCCTGCTCCACGATCGCCTGCGGGGTGCACACGACCTCGACACACCCGCGCGAACCGCAGGTGCACGCGGGGCCATCCGGGTCGACGATGATGTGCCCGACCTCGCCGATGTTGCGCGTGCTCCCGGGTATCGCCCTGCCGTCTCGGGCCACGGCCGCCCCGATCCCGGTGCCGAGATAGACGAAGACGAAGGAGTCGTCAGCGGAGGCCCTTCGCCTCCAGAGCTCGCCGACGGCCGCCGCGGTCGTGTCCTTCTCCAACACCACGGGCATCCCGGTCGCCTCCGCGAGCACCGCTCTGAGTGGCACCCGGTGCCAGCCGAGGAGCTTGGGCGGATCGATCACCGTGCCCTTCTCGACGTCGAGGGGGCCGGGCGCGGCCACTCCCACCCCGGCGATCCGGGTCCGATCCACCCCGGACGCCGTGATCAGCGCCTCGATCGTCGTGGCCATGGCGGCGACGATCTGTCGGGGCTCCTTCGCCGGAGTGCGCACGCTCATCCGCCGCACCACCGCCCCCGACAGGTCGAGCAGGACGAACGTCATGATTGCGGGATCGAGGTGCACTCCCACCGAGAAGCGGCTGTCCGGGACGAGGCGCAGAGTGACCCGGGGCTTGCCGGGGCCGTTGATCGTGCGCCCGGCCTCGCGGATGAACCCGTCGTCCAGGAGGCGCCTCGTGATGTTCGTGACCGTCTGCGCCGACAGCCCCGTCGCGGCAGCGAGCTCGATCCGGCTCAGCCCCTCGGCCGACTGGCGGACGGCCTCCAGCACGACGGACTGATTGAAGTCACCCATCCGCGGAAGATTGGTGCCTCGACGCATTCCCATCGTCCAATGATGGCCCATCGGCGTGGAAACCGTGTCCCCCAAAATACCTACAGACAACGCGTGCGCGACCGTTCAGACTAAGGGAGACGCTTCGCGTTCGGCTGGTCTCTCTGTCCCAGGGTAGACAGACGCTGATCGGCCACCAGCGGACGGTTTTCGGGTAACTGTCCGCACGGCGAGGGGCAGGCGGATTCGCCGCCCCTCGCCCACTCTCTCCGCATCCTCGACTCCGGTCACCTCCCCAGGGCCGGAGCCGAGGACGTGCGCGCGACTCGCGCCGTGATCAGCCTCCGGCGGGATCCCGCGGGATCTCGTGCCACAGGTCGACCGCGTCATCGTCGCCGGAGGAGCGGGTTCCGGCGCGGCCGACGACGGTCACCGCGACACGTGGATCACGCGCGGAACGGATGATGATGCGGGCAGCCTTGGCCTGGGTGAGTGTCGCCGCCAGCTCATCTCTGATCGCGCCGCGACGAGCCTCGTCGATGCCGTCGAACCCGCCCTCGTCGAACACGGTGACGACGGCGCCGCGTCTGCGCGCGACATCGATCGCATTGCGCACGGCATCGTTGAGGAGGTCCGCGCCGCGCAGTTCGTCGCGCAGTCGCCCCTCCGCAAGACGCGCCTCCCGTCGTTCGCCGTCGTCGAGGGCGCCCCGCGTGGCGACGACCCGACTCAGCACGGGGCCGGCGACGGCCAGAGCGAACTGGGTGCGCAGACGCCTCTCGCGCTGCCGCACCCGCTGCGTGGCATGCCATGCCGAGACCGCCTGCTGGATCTCGGCGAGGCGCTCGGTATCGCGCACCGCACGGTCCCAGAACATCACGAGCAGTCTGGCGACGGCGACCCACATGATCGAACCGACCAGACCGAGGGTGAGCGCCACGCCGACGCCGAGGTACGCGGAAGCGGCGACCACGAGCACCACGAGCACCAACCAGCCGATGAGGAAGCGACGGCGCACCACGCAGACGACGCCGAGCAGCCCAAGCGCACCGATGTACCAGGTGGCGAAGGGCGCCGTCCGGTCGCCGGGCTCCAGCGAGAAGGTGACCAGTGTCGGGATCAGAGCGCTGGCCAGCAGTGCCAGCACGGCCGACCACAGAGGCATGCGCACCGATGTCGCATCACCCAGGATCGCAATGTTCACCACCACCAGGTACACGCCGATCGCGAGGACCATCAGCAGCGGCGCCGTTGGCTGCTCGATCCACCACACTCCCCGAGCGACGAAGTACAGGGCGAACCCGACCGCGAGCGAGGTGGCGACACTGCGCACCGTGCGGTTCATGAGCGCTCCCACCCCAGAGTGACGACCGTGCCGTGCTCGTCCGACCGGATGTCTGCCGTCCCGGCGACACCGGCCATACGCGCGAAGATCGAGGCCCTGATCCCGAGACGATCCGCCCCGATGGCTTCGACGTCGAAACCCGGTCCGGTATCGGACACCGTGACCGCGACCCCCTCGTCGCCGTGCCCCTCGGCGACGATGTGCAGACCACGCCCGTGCGCATGCGCCACGGCGTTGCCGATCGCCTGCCGCGCGGCGAGCACGAGAGCCCTGGCCGCCCGACCGGGGATGAGCCCGATACCCCCGCGTTCCTCGACCACCGCGTCGGCACCGAGCTCCGAGAGCGAACGGCGCAGCTCGACCACGATCTGCGCCGTGCCGACCGGCTCATCGCTCCCCTCCTGCGCGACGGCCGCCTCCGTGTTCGCGAGGCGGGTGAGAGCCCGCGCGCGCCATCGCCACCGCGAGCTCTTTCGCGCGGTCGCCCTCGGCCCGCTCGGCGGCGATGAGCGCGGCCAGCACACTGTCGTGCATCAACGCCGACATCGCCACACGCTCTTCCTCGGCGGCGGCGGCAGCGGCGGCGGTCGAGTACGAGGACACGGCCTGCGCCCTGGCCTCATCGACCCCCGCGGCGACGGAACGGAACATCCAGCCGAGCGAGATCATGACGACGCCGAGGATCAACGTGAAAGACACATCGAACGCGGTCGTCACCCAGAACTCCCGGGAGAACTCCCCTTGCACGAGACGGACATAGCCGTAGACCAGCGGCATCCCGGCGGCCCAGGCGAACTGGAGCCACAGCGGGAAGGCGAGCATCGCCGCGACCACGCCCACGTTGACGAGGAAGAAGATCCATGGTTGGTCGCCCGCGCTCTTGTCCGCAGGGTCGACGACCGTCGGCCAGGCGGCGAGCGCGAGCACGTAGACCACGGCGAATGCGCCCGAGAAGGTGCGCACCCCGCGGCCGACCAGACAGGCCACCAGCATCGCGGCGAGCGGCACGAACACCACGACCAGCATCACGATGTGCACCACATCGGCCCGCGACAGCGAGTTCACCGCGCCGATCAGCGCCTGCGCACCGAGTACCGCGGAGCCGAGCGCGACGACGATCGCGAGGATGCGCTCCATGCGCTTCCCGGTGAAGCGCTCGAACTCCGTCTCGGTGCCGCCGGGAGAGGGGATCTTGCTCCAGGCATCTCGGATGCTGAGCGGGTCAGCGGGCACTCGATGCCCCGTCGGCCGCGACGATGCCGTCTTCCATCGCTCGACGGAGAAGATCGACCTTGGTGGGCGCTGGCCTGCCGACCTCGACGTACTTGACCCTGATGCGAGTGATGTTCTCCTTGGCCGTGGAGTAGGCGACGCCGAGCCGTTCGGCGACGGCCTTCAACGGCAGCCCCGCCGCGTACAACCGGAGCACCTCGCGTTCGCGGGTGGAGAGCTGCGCATCCGCGAAGTCCCGATCGCCGTCGACCGCGCTCGCCCACTCGACGTTGTTGAGCGCCTCGCCCTGCGCGACGGTCCGGATCGCGTCCAGGACGTCGTCGAGGGCCGAGGACTTGCTGACGACGCCTGCCGCTCCGGCCGACAGCGCTTCGCGGACGGCGGCCGGACGATCGGCGACGCTGTGGATGACGACGCTCGCCCCGTCGCTCACGAGCGATGTGACGTTCTCGGTCACGGTGGTGCCGTCGCCGAGCGTGAGGTCGAGGACGACCACGTCAGCCGGCGCGGACCCCGACGCGGCGCGCCACTCGAGGTAGGAGACGACGGTGCTTCCCGAGAACACGACAGTCTGCGAATCGCGCGCGCACGCGGCCTCGAGGCCGAGGCGTACGGACTCGTGATCGTCGATGAGTGCCACCCTGCTCATCCCCCCAGCCTAGTGAGTCCCCTCGGACCCCCACGGCGGCGGTCACCTGGTGAGCAGTGCGACGACCTCGAAGTGGTGCGAGTGGGGGAACAGGTCGAAACCACGGAGACGGTCGACGTTCCATCCGAGAGTCCGGAAGGTGCCGAGGTCACGCGCGAGCGCGACGGGGTCGCACGCGACATAGGCGATGGCCTCGGGCGACGAGGCATGCACCGCCTCGACCACCTGACGGCCGGCACCGGCGCGCGGCGGATCGAGGATCACGGCACCCGTGCGCCCGGCGCCGGTGCGCGACGCGAGGAACCTGTCGACGCGCGCGGTCACCGCGGTCACATCGACCGGGGCGAGGTTCGCGACGGCGTGCTGCGTGGCCCGAGCGCTCGACTCGACTGTCACGATGTCCGACCCTCCGAGGTCGGCGAGGGTCGCGGCGAAGAGCCCGACACCGCCGTAGAGGTCGTAGTGTGCGCGCTCGGGGTCCACATGCCCGTCCAGGATGCCGTACACCGCTGCATCCAGCACCGACGCGGCTCGCGGGTGCACCTGCCAGAATCCGGTGGCATCGACCTGGAAGCGACGATCGCCGACGACCTCCTGGATCACCTCGGGGGTCGGACGCCGCCGGAAGCCCCGCGCAACGCGGGCGGGCCGTTCCGTCTCTTCGCGTCGTATCACGCGCACCTCGCCGTCGGCGGGCTCGACGAGCTCGATGCGTCCCGGTGCCTCTCCGCCCAGCGCGAGCGCTGCTTCGGCGATGGCGGGCCGCGAGAGCGGGTAGGAGGTGACGGGGATCACACGGTGGCTCCGTGCGGCGAACGGACCGACGACGCCGGCCTCATCGACGTGCAGGGTGACCCGCGTGCGCCATCCCGTACCGTCTCCCGACGCGACGGCTTCGATCTCCGGCGCGACGAGACCCTGGCCGGCGAACCGGTCGAGCGCCTCCGCCAGCACCTGGCGCTTGAGCACCCGCTGGTGGTCGAGGTCGATATGACCGAGATCCGCTCCGCCTGGACGTTCCGCGGGGTCACGCGACAGGTCAGCCTCGGGCCAGATGTGCGGTCGTCGGTGTTCCGACGCGTCGAGCACCTCGATCGTCTCCGCACGCCAGAAGCTGCGGGTCGCGGCATCCGAGCCCTCCGGAGGGGTGATCAGTCGGGCACGGACGCGCTCCCCGGGATCGCGTCGGACACGAAGACCACGCGCCCTCATGCCGGGCGACGAACGTGCCTCCGTGCGCGATGCCGGTGATGTCGAGTTCGAGCACGTCGGCTGCGGAGGAAGTCATCCTTCGAGGATACGGTGGTGCACATGCGCGTCTGCCTCGCCTCCACGTCCCCTGCCCGACTGATGCTGCTGCGCCAGGCCGGAATCGAGCCGCTCACGGCGTCGCCGGACGTCGACGAGGACGCGGTCGCTGCCGCGGCGGAGGCCGAGCGTGGCGCTTCCCTCGCCCCTGCGGAGCTGGTGCTGCTGCTCGCGCGCGCCAAGGCCGCTGCGGTCGCGCAGGATCTGGCCGCCGCCGGCGAGTTCGACGGCATCGTGATCGGCGGCGACTCCATGTTCGCGATCGGCGGGAAGGTCTACGGCAAGCCCTACACCCCGGACGAGGCGACCCGCCGCTGGCGGGAGATGCGCGGCGCCACCGGAGTGCTGCACTCCGGTCATTCGGTCTTCCGCGTCGCGCCGGGCGAAGCCCCCGGGAAGCGACCGCCGTCGCCGAGGCGGCGGTGACGTTCGCCGCGGATGTGAGCGACGCCGAGATCGACGCGTACGTCGCATCCGGCGAGCCGCTTCGTCGCGGGCGCCTTCACCGTCGACAGCCTCGGTGGGGCGTTCATCACCCGGGTGGACGGCGATCCGTCCACGGTCGTCGGGATGTCCCTGTCGACGGTGCGGCGCCTGGCCGCCGAGCTCGGGGTCCGGTGGACCGACCTGTGGTCGTAGACTCCCCTCCACGTTTTCGCGTCTTTCTTGTGGGGAGTCGTCAAAGGGATCGGGGTCCTTCTCGCTAGGCTGGCAACCATGCCTGCTATCGCCAAGGTGCTCGTCGCCAACCGCGGCGAGATCGCCGTACGCATCATCCGCGCCGCCCGTGACTCCGGGATCGCCTCCGTCGCCGTCTACGCGGACCAGGACCGGGACGCCCTGCACACCCGTCTCGCCGACGAGGCGTACGCGCTCGGAGGCTCCACCAGCGCCGAGACGTACCTGCAGATCGAGAAGATCCTCTCGATCGCCCGCCGCGCCGGCGCGGACGCCGTGCACCCCGGCTACGGATTCCTCGCCGAGAACGCCGAGTTCGCCCGCGCCATCATCGATGCGGGGATGACCTGGATCGGCCCGTCGCCCGAAGCGATCGAGGCCCTCGGCGACAAGGTCACGGCGCGTCACGTCGCCGAGAAGGTCGGCGCGCCCCTCGCCCCCGGCACGCCCGGTCCCGTCGAGGGCGCCGACGAGGTCATCGCCTTCGCGAAGGAGTTCGGCCTTCCGATCGCGATCAAGGCGGCATACGGCGGCGGTGGACGCGGCCTCAAGGTCGCGCGTGAGCTCGACGAGGTCGGCGAGCTGTTCGAATCGGCGACGCGGGAGGCCGTCGCGGCGTTCGGTCGCGGCGAGTGCTTCGTGGAGAAGTACCTCGACAAGCCCCGCCACGTCGAGACCCAGTGCCTGGCGGACGCCGAGGGCAACGTCGTCGTCATCTCGACGCGCGACTGCTCGCTGCAGCGCCGCCACCAGAAGCTCGTCGAGGAAGCCCCGGCCCCGTTCCTGACCGATGAGCAGAACGACCTCCTCTACTCCGCGTCCAAGGCGATCCTCAAGGAGGTCGGCTACGTCGGCGCCGGCACCTGCGAGTTCCTGATCGGCGCCGACGGCACCGTCTCGTTCCTCGAGGTGAACACCCGCCTCCAGGTCGAGCACCCGGTCTCGGAAGAGGTCACCGGCATCGACCTGGTGCGCGAGCAGTTCCGCATCGCCGCCGGCGGCACCATCGACTACGGAGACCCCGAGCCGCAGGGCCACTCGATCGAGTTCCGCATCAACGGCGAGGACCCGGGTCGCGGGTTCCTCCCCCAGCCCGGTCCGATCCACGTCTTCAAGACCTTCGGCGGTCCGGGTATCCGTCTCGATTCCGGAGTGACGGCCGGCGACGCGGTCTCCGGGGCGTTCGATTCGCTGCTCGCGAAGATCATCGTCACGGGCAAGGACAGGGCGGAGGCGCTGGAGCGCTCGCGCCGCGCACTGGACGAGTTCGAGGTCGCCGGACTCCCCACCGTCATCCCGTTCCACCGCAAGGTGGTGCGTGACCCCGCCTTCACCGCCGTGGACGGCGACTTCGGCATCTTCACCCGCTGGATCGAGACCGAGTTCGTCAACGACATCCCCGCGTGGGACGGCGAGCTGGAAGCACAGGCCCCGTCCGAGGCGCGGCACACCGTGGTCGTCGAGGTCTCTGGCAAGCGCCTGGAGGTCAGCCTCCCCGACCGTGTCGCCGTCGCTCCTGGCGCGGCAGGGCGCCCGGCGGCCGTGCCGCCGTCGCGCCGCAGCCACGCCACCACCGCCAATGCGGGGGCATCGGGAGACGCCGTGAAGTCGCCCATGCAGGCCACGGTCGTCAAGATCGCCGTCGAAGACGGTCAGCAGGTCGTCAAGGGCGACCTCGTCGTCGTGCTCGAGGCCATGAAGATGGAGCAGCCGCTGCAGGCACACAAGGACGGCGTCATCGGCAACATCAACGCGGATGCCGGCGCCACCGTCTCGGCCGGACACCAGCTCCTCACGATCAGCTGACCCGTAGACGCAACGACGAAGGCGCCCCACCGAGGTGGGGCGCCTTCGTCATGTCCGCAACGATCAGGAGATGTTGACGAGGTGCATCGCCCTGCTGGCGTCGGTGATGCTGCTCGACAGCGACGGGTACGCCGCGAAGACGCGCGACACCTGATCGACCGTCAGTCGTCGCTCGACGGCGACCGCGATCGGGTAGATCAGCTCGGAGGCCTTGGGCGCCACGATGACGCCGCCGATCACGGTTCCGGACCCCTTGCGGGCGATGAGCTTGACGAAGCCGTCCTTGATGCCCATCATCTTCGCCCGGGGGTTGGCCGCGAGCGGAAGCTTGTAGACCATGCCGTCGGCGATGCCGTCTTCGACGTCCTTGACCCCGTAGCCGACCGTCGCGATCTCGGGCGCGGTGAAGATGTTCGAGGTGATCTTGATCAGCTCGAGCGGGATCACGATGTCGCCCAGCGCGTGGAACACGGCGGTGCGCCCCTGCATGGAGGCGACAGAGGCCAGCGGGAAGAAGTTCGTGCAGTCTCCGACCGCGTACACGTTCGGGACGGAGGTGCGGGCGACCTTGTTCACCCGCACGTGACCCGAGTCGTCGAGCTCGACGCCCGCCTCCTCGAGACCGATGCCCGCGGTGTTCGGGATCGACCCGACCGCCATGAGACAGTGGCTGCCGTCGACCGTGCGCCCGTCCGACAGCGTCACGGTCACGCCGTCCTTCGTGACCTCGACCTTGTCGGCCCTGGACTTGGAGAGCACCTGCATGCCGCCGCGCTTGAACACCTTCTCCAGGACGCTCGCCGCATCCTTGTCTTCGCCCGGGAGCACCTGATCCCGGCTGGAGACGAGCGTGACCTTGGCGCCGAGGTTCATGTAGGCGGAAGCGAACTCCGCCCCCGTGACGCCGGATCCGACCACGATCAGGTGCTCGGGGAGCGACTTCATGTCGTACAGCTGCGTCCACGTGAGGATGCGCTTGCCGTCGGGCTTGGCCGAGTCCAGCTCGCGGGGCGATGCACCGACGGCCACCACGATCGTGTCGGCTTCGACCCGGTCGAAGTCGGTCCCGCCCTGACCGGTCGACACGACGATCGCCGTCGGTCCCTCGAGCCGGCCGTGACCGGAGAGGATGCGCACTCCGGCGTCGAGGAGCGTGGCGCGCATGTCCTCCGACTGCTGGCCGGCGAGGGCGATGAGCCGCTTGTTCACGGCAGCGAGGTTGATGGCGATCTCGGGCTTGAGCGGCTTGCCGTTCTCTCCCTTGGCGTAGAAGTTCACCCCGAGGTCGCTCGCCTCGGAGATCGCGACGGCCGCGTCGGCGGTCGCGATGAGGCTCTTCGAGGGCACCACATCGGTGAGCACGGCCGATCCGCCGACGCCCACCCGCTCGACCAGGGTGACCTCGGCCCCGAGCTGAGCGGCCGCGAGGGCCGCCTCGTAACCGCCGGGACCGCCGCCGAGGACGGCGACGCGCTGAGTGCGCTCGAAAGTGGTGGAAGACATGGAATCCATTCTTCCCCAATCCTGGCCCCCGAGCCTGCACCTTCCTAGAGTGGATCCATGCCTGAAACGCACAGCAACCCCTCGACGACCCGACCGCGAACCCGTTCGAGGTCGCCGCCGAGGCCGCCGCAGACATCGCGCGTCTGACCGGCGTCGAGAAGCACGACATCGCCCTCACCCTCGGCAGCGGCTGGGGCAAGGCCGCCGACATCATCGGCGAGACCGTCGCGACCATCCCCGCCACCGAGGTCACCGGCTTCTCAAGCCCGCCCTCGAGGGCCACGTCGGCACGCTCCGCAGCATCCGCACCCCGGCGGCAAGAACGTCCTCGTGATCGGCGCCCGCACGCACTACTACGAAGACCACGGCGTGCGCCGCGTCGTGCACAGCGTGCGGACCGCCGCCGCGACGGGCGCTGCGATCATGGTGCTCACGAACGGCGCGGGCGGCATCCGCGAGACCTGGAAGCCCGGTCAGCCCGTGCTGATCAGCGACCACATCAACCTCACCGCGGACTCCCCTCTCGAGGGCGCGACCTTCATCGACCTGACCGACCTGTACGCCAAGCGTCTGCGCGACATCGCCCGCAGCATCGACCCGAGCCTCGACGAAGGTGTGTACACGCAGTTCCGCGGACCGCACTACGAGACCCCGGCCGAGGTGCAGATGGCCAAGCACATCGGCGGTCACATCGTCGGGATGTCGACCGCCCTCGAGGCCATCGCCGCGCGCGAGGCCGGCATGGAGATCCTCGGCTTCTCGCTCATCACGAACCTCGCCGCGGGCATCCAGCAGACTCCGCTGAGCCACGCCGAGGTCATCGAGGCCGGACGCGAAGCCGAGCCGGTGATCTCCGCGTTGCTGGCCAGGGTGGTCGAGGCGCTGTGAGCGAGGATCGGCTCGTCCAGGCACGCGCCTGGTTGCGGCAGGACCCCGACCACGAGACCCGCGACGAGCTCGCCGGCCTCATCACACGTGCCTCCGCCGGCGAGGACGCCGCGCTCGCCGAGCTGGACGATCGGTTCAGCACCCGTCTCGCGTTCGGCACCGCAGGACTCCGCGGAGAACTCGGCGCCGGCAGCAACCGGATGAATCGCGTGCTCGTCGCGCAGGCCGCTGCGGGCTTCGCCGCGTATCTGCGCGCGAGGACGCCTGATGCGACCCCACCGTGGTGATCGGCTACGACGGCCGCCGCAACTCGCGCGTGTTCGCGACCGACTCCGCCGAGCTCTTCGCCGGCGCCGGCCTGCGTGCGATCCTGCTGCCCCGCCTGCTCCCGACCCCGGTGCTCGCGTTCGCCGTGCGCCACTTCGGCGCCGATGCGGGAGTGATGGTGACAGCCAGCCACAATCCCCCGAACGACAACGGGTACAAGGTGTACCTCGGCGGAGCCGACCAGGGTTCGCAGATCGTGGCTCCCGCGGATGCCGAGATCGCGGCGCAGATCCAGCGCGTCGCCGACAGCCGATCCGTGACGGAGCTGTCGCGCTCCACGGCGTACGAGACGGCCGGAGAAGAGGTCGTCGAGGCGTACATCGCCGCGACCGCCGCCGTGGCTCCCGCGCCGGCCGGCACCACGGGGATGCGCTGGGTGTACACCGCGATGCACGGCGTCGGATGGGAGACGCTCTCGCGCATCGTGAAGGACGCCGGATACCCGCAGCCCTTCGTCGTCGAGGAACAGCTCGCTCCCGATGCGACCTTCCGCACGGTGTCGTTCCCGAACCCCGAGGAACCGGGGGCGATGGACCTCGCCTTCGCCAGGGCCCGCCGAGTGAAGGCGGACTTCATCCTCGCCAACGACCCCGATGCGGATCGACTCGCCGTCGCCGTCCCGGACGAGAGCGCACCGGACGGCTGGCGCCGACTGACCGGCAACGAGGTCGGCCTCCTGCTCGGCGCGAGAGCCGCCCGTGCCGCGGAGGGCACGCCGGGTGCGTCGCTCGCGTGCTCGCTCGTCTCGTCTCCCGGCCTCGGTGCCGTCGCCGCGCACCACGGGTTGGACTTCCACGAGACGCTCACCGGCTTCAAATGGATCTCGCGTGCCCCCGGCATCGTGTTCGGCTACGAGGAGGCCCTCGGTTACCTCGTGAACCCCGAGACGGTCCGTGACAAGGACGGCGTGTCCGCGGCCGTCGCGGTGCTCGGCCTCGCCGCCGAAGCGCGCGATCGCGGCGCGACGCTGGTCGACCTCCTCGCCGAGCTGGGCGAGACGTACGGGCACTTCGCCAGCGGACAGGTCTCGGTGCGCGTCGACGATCTCTCGGTCATCGGCGCCGTCATGCTCGCCCTGCGCACGCTCCCCCGACCCATATCGCGGGCCGCTCGATCACGTCGGCCGAGGATCTGCTGCAGGCGGCCCCCGGGCGTCCCTCTGGCGATGTGCTGCGGTACCTCCTCGGCGACGGTTCGCGCGTCATCGTGCGCCCCAGCGGCACCGAGCCGAAGCTCAAGGTCTACATCGACGCGCGCGCCGACACGGCAGAGGGCGCACGCGCGGCCGTGGCGGAACTCGAGGCCGGCGTGCGGACGCTGCTCGACGAGCGCTCCTGACCATGCCGACGCGACACCTCATCGTCAGCGCGCACAACGGCGCGCACGCCCGACCGGTGGCCGAGCTCGTCCGTCTGGCGCAGTCGCACGGCACGACGGTGACCCTCCGCACGGCGGACGGCACGACGGTCGACCTGAGCAGCGTCCTGGCGGTGATGGACCTCGGTATCGCGTCCGGCGATGCGGTGGTGCTCGAGACCGCGCCGTCCGACACATCGGAGGCCGTCCTCGATCAACTCGCCGAGGTGCTCGCCCCCCGGGAGTGATCCGCGGGCTCAGCCGTCGATCACGGCCACGAGCTCGTCGAGGAACGCCTCGAACGTCGAACCTCTCCGCACGATCCTCTGCACGCTCTCGCGTTCGCTGAACACCTCGACCAGCTGCTCGAACACGGTCTGGAAGGCGGCACGATCGCCCTCGCTGAACGCGGCCAGGGCGACGACCTGCACGCGCCCACCGCCCCACGCCGCCGAGCCGTCGGCGACGCCGATGGCGATTGCCGTGCGCGTGGCCGTCATCTGCAAGGCGTGCGGGACGGCGAGCGCATCCGTGAACGTGGTCGATGACATCCGCTCGCGCACGATGGTGTTCTCGATGTAGTCCTCGCCGATGAGTCCGGCACGCATCAGGAGGCCACCGAGGCGGCGGATGATCGCCTCCTCCCCTCGTCCGGCAGCGGGAAGACGAACGCGTCGGCCAGGAAGTAGCGGGCGAGCTCGCCGCGGAGCCGTGTGAGCCTCCTGCTCCGTCGTACGCGCGCGGCAGCCTGCTGGATGCGGTCCACATCGGCATCGGTCAGGAACGGCTGGATGCGAACGAACCGGTCTCCCGATCGCCCGGGTTCGATCGTGCTGAGCACGAGGTCGGTGTCGAAGGACGCCCAGTCGGGGTCCACGTTCGTGACCACGCTGGTGACCTCGATCGCCGATCCGAGCGAACGGTCGACGCTCGAGCGCAGCAGTTCGTGCAGCTCCTGGTATCCCGGGCACACGATCGTCGCCGTGAGGATCGACTCGGCCTTCCTGCTGCGTTCGAGACGGCCGCCGACGTGCATGGCGATGTAGGCGATCTCGTCGTCGTGGATGGGGGTGCCGACGCGGTCGTGCAGTCCACTCGCGATCGACACCGCGACCTCGAAGATCATCGGGTAGCTCGTCTTGAGCGAGCGGGTGAGCGGATTGCGCGTCAAGGCGCTCTCCTCCGCGCGGCGCAGGAGGTTCTGCACGTGCAGTGCGAGCCGGAGCACGAACGTCTCGTCGACGAGGTCGACCTGGAAGTCGTCGGCCGCCCTCGCGAGCTCGGCGCGCACCGCGTCCTCCACCGAAGCATCGACCCCGCTGCGCGCGACCTCGCGAGTGGCGTCCTCCCCGGCGCGACGATGCGGGTGAGCACGAGCGACGCGAGATGGTTGCTGTCCCCGTCCCCGAGAACGACGGAGAAGTGCTCGTCGGCGAGTCGGGCGATCACCGCTGCGACCCGGGGGATCTCCTCGCGGGCTCCGACCGGAGGCGCCTCGAGAGCGTGGCCGGCGGCGACCCTGTCCGCCGCGATGGCGATATGGAGCAGCACGTCGGCGATCGCCAGCTCGTTCACGTAGTACCCCAGCTCGCCGAGCTCACCCACCAGGGCCGACTTGAACGGACCAACGGCGCTGGCGGCGACCGCGGAGCCGGAGAGCGCACGGCGGAACGTCTCGGGGTGGAACGAGGCATCGTCCATCTCGTCGTGCGCGAGTCGACTGAGCAGCCGCCGCTGAGCCGCCTCGTCGCCGCGCAGCCGCACGATCTCGCGGTCGCGCTCGAGCAGGAGGTCGGTTCCTTCGAGCAGCCCGCGCACACGCGCGAGGTCGGCCTCGAGCGTCGCCTCGCTGACGTGCAGCTCATCGGCCGTGTCGAACACGTCGATCCCCCTCGGCTCGTCCAGGAGCGAACGGACGAGTGCGTGCAGCCGGTCACGGGGTGCCGACTCTCCCGTCTGCCGCGTGCGCAGCGCACCGCGCGCCCCGGAGCCTGCGCGATACCCCGCCGGACCGGATTCGATCGCGGCAGCACCGGGAGTGCGCGCGTTCAGCGCGGCGACGTAGGAGCGGATGCTGCGTGGCGTGACGCCCAGCAGATCGGCCAGGCTTCCTGCCGTCGACCATCCCTCCTGGCGCAGGAGCGTCGCGAGGAGCTGGTCCTGGCGCTGGCGCGACATGGTCCTCTCCTTCCGCGTGCTGACCGCACTGTCTCGACGTGGTCTCCATGATGTCAGCATGCCGGTACTCGAGGGCGGAAGGCGCTGTTCCGCGGGGGCGGAAAGGAACGTGTTGGCGCGGCGCCCCTCCCTGTTCACAGACTGTTCTCAGGAAGGTGGGAATCGATGAGGATCCTCGTGGTGTGCGGCGCCGGGGCGTCGAGCACATTCGTCGCGCAGCGCCTGCGCAGCGCGGCAGCGGCCGCCGGTCTCGACTGGGAGGCAGCGGCCGGCATGGAGAGTTCGCTCATCGACGCGGACCCCGATCTCGTCCTCGTCGGCCCCCACCTCGGCGAGCGGGTGGAAGCCATCCGCGGCGCCGTGAGCGCCCCTGTCGCGGTGCTCCCGGCCGACGTCTTCGCCGACCGCGACGGATCACGCACGCTCGTCTTCGCCCGCTCGATCCTCGCCGCCGCCGGCGACACCCCGAAAGGAACACCATGACCGCCACCCGCACCGTTCGCATCGGCTCCTCCCACGGACTGCACGCCCGCCCCGCGAAGCTCTTCGCCCAGGCGGCGAAGGACTCCGGCGTCGCGGTGACCATCGCCAGGACTCCGGCAAGCCCGTGAACGCGGCGAGCATCCTCGGCGTCATCGCCCTGGCCGTCGAGCACGGCGACTATGTGACCCTCACCGCGGAGGGCGACGGCGCGGAGGACGTGCTCGACACCCTCACCGAGCTGCTCACCACCGACCACGACCAGGACGCCGCCGGATGAGCGAGCTGCGCGGCGTCGGCATCGGCCTCGGGGTGGCCCAGGGGCCGGTCGTCCGCATGTCCGAAGCGATGCCGGCACCCGAGAACACGCCGAGCACCGCGGGCGCCGACGCCGAGCGCGCACGGGTCCGCGAGGCCGTATCGATCGTCGCGGAGGAGCTGAACGCGCGTGGTCAGGCTGCGGGCGGATCGGCGCAGGAGGTGCTCGAGGCGCAGGCGATGATCGCCGAGGACCCGACCCTCCAAGACGAGGTCGATGCCCGCATCGATGACGGCGCGACGGCGGAGTGGGCCGTGCATGACGCCTTCGCCGGATTCCGTGCCACGCTCGAGGCCGTCGGCGGCTACCTCGGCGAGCGCGCCGCCGACCTCGATGACATCGCGCAGCGCGTGCTCGCACGCCTTCGCGGGGTCGAGGCGCCCGGCGTCCCGGCCCCGGGCCATCCCTTCGTGCTGGTGGCGCGCGATCTCGCCCCGGCCGACACCGCGCTGCTCGACCTCGATCAGGTGCTCGCCCTGATCACCACCGACGGCGGACCCACATCGCACACCGCGATCCTCGCTCGCGAGAAGGGCATCGTCGCGATCGTCGGCGCCGCAGACGGCGACATGCTCGAGACAGGCGAGACGGTGATCGTGGACGCGGCCGCCGGCGTCATCACGCGAGAGCCCACCGAAGACGAGAAGACTCGCGCGGCTCAGCGCGCTGCCGCTCGTCGCTCCGCGGACTCCGCCCCGCTGACTCCCGGCGCCCTCGCCGACGGCACGCGTGTCGCACTGCTCGCGAATCTGGGGAAGCCCGCAGACGCCGCGGATGCGGTCGCTCGGGGGCCGAGGGCGTCGGGCTGTTCCGCACCGAGTTCCTGTTCCTCTCCTCGGCCCAGGCGCCGACGATCGCCCAGCAGCGGGAGGCGTACCGCGAACTGCTGGCCGCGTTCCCCGGGCGCAAGGTCGTGGTGCGGATGCTGGATGCCGGAGCCGACAAGCCGCTCGCCTTCCTCAACGATGCGCACGAGGAGAACCCCGCGCTCGGGCTCCGTGGTCTTCGGGCGCTCCGGGCGAGCGAGGACATCCTCCGCGAACAGCTCACCGCCCTCGCCGAGGCCGACGCCGAGACCGAAGCCGAGCTCTGGGTGATGGCGCCGATGGTGGCCACGGTCGAGGAGACGAAGTACTTCACCGGGCTGGCCCGCGAGTACGAGCTGCGCACGGCCGGCGTCATGGTGGAGATCCCCGCGAGCGCCCTGCTCGCCGACCGGGTGCTCGCACACGCCGACTTCGCGTCGATCGGCACGAACGACCTCACGCAGTACACCATGGCGGCCGACCGCATGCTCGGGTCGGTCGCGGGCTTCCAGGACCCCTGGCATCCGGCCGTGCTGCGCCTTGTGCGTGAGGTGGGCGACGCCGGGGCGCGTCTCGGCAAGCCCGTCGGCATCTGCGGCGAGGCCGCGGCCGACCCGCTGCTCGCCGTCGTCCTGGTCGGCCTGGGCGCGACCAGCCTCTCGATGGCACCGTCGGCACTGGCCGATGTGCGGCACACCCTGTCCCAACACACCCTGTCCGAGGCACGGGGTCTCGCCGAGGCCGCTCTGGCCGCCGACGACGCCCCTTCCGCCCGAACCGCCGCAGCGACGCTCGCCGCGGCTCTCCCCCTCCACAAGAAAGAGACGACATCATGACGACGACGTCACCTGCCGCCACCCGACCGGGCGGCCTCCGCGTGGGCGTGCAACGCTTCGGCACGTTCCTCTCCGGCATGATCATGCCGAACATCGCGGCTTTCATCGCCTGGGGCTTCATCACGATGCTCTTCATCCCCAAGGGTTTCTTCGGGGCGGAGAGTCCGTTCGACTGGCACTGGGCGGGAGTCGCCGAGATCATCGGTGGCGGCGGGGATTCCGCCGTGATCGGCTGGCAGGGCGCGATGACGGCCGTCGCAGAGAGCGCCGACGGCAACATCCTCGCGTACGTCGGCCTGGTCGGACCGATGGTCACCTACCTGCTGCCGCTGCTGATCGCCAACACCGCGGGACGCATGGTCTACGGCGAGCGCGGGGGTGTCGTCGCGACGATCGCGACGGTCGGCGTGATCGTCGGCACGAACATCCCGATGTTCCTCGGCGCGATGATCATGGGCCCCATCGCGGCGTGGCTCATGAAGCAAGTGGACCGGCTGTGGGACGGCAAGATCCGCCCCGGCTTCGAGATGCTGGTGAACAACTTCTCCGCCGGCATCCTGGGCATGCTCCTGGCCATCGTGGGCTTCTTCGCCTTCGGGCCCGTCATGCTCGGTGTCAGCGCGGCGCTCGGCACCGCGGTCGACTGGCTCGTGTCACTGAACCTGCTGCCGCTCGTGTCGATCATCGTCGAGCCGGCGAAGGTGCTGTTCCTCAACAACGCCATCAACCACGGCGTGTTCACGCCCCTGGGCATCGAGCAGGCCACCGAGGCCGGCAAGTCCATCCTGTTCCTCATCGAGGCGAACCCCGGCCCCGGCCTCGGTCTGCTGCTCGCCTTCACCTTCTTCGGTGTCGGAGCGGCGAAGGCGTCGGCGCCGGGCGCGGCGATCATCCAGTTCTTCGGTGGCATCCACGAGATCTACTTCCCGTACGCGCTGAGCAAGCCGACCACGATCCTCGCCCTCATCGCGGGTGGCGCGGCCGGTGTCACGACGAACATGGTGCTCGGCGGCGGTCTGGCGTTCCCGGCCGCCCCGGGAGCATCATCGCGGTGACGGCAGCCGCCATCGGACCCGGCGCGGGGAACCTCCTCGTCGTGTACCTCTCGGTGATCATCGCTGCGACGGTCACCTTCCTGATCACCGGAGTGATCCTGCGCGCGTCGCGAAAGCGCGATCTCGAGGCGGAGGGCGACACCTTCGGCGCGGCGATCGCGCAGACCGAGGCGAACAAGGGCAAGTCGTCCGTCGCCATGGATGCCTTGCGCACGTCGACGGCGGCCTCCTCGTCCGAGACCGTCGCGGCGCCGAGCACGACCGCCGTCGCCGCGGCGCCGATCGAACGCATCGTGTTCGCGTGCGACGCGGGGATGGGATCGTCCGCCATGGGCGCCAGCGTCCTGCGCAACAAGCTCAAGAAGGCCGGGATCGAAGACGTGGTCGTCACCAACCAGGCGATCGCCAATCTCGACGGCACCGCCGACGTCGTGATCACGCAGCAGCAGCTCACGGAGCGCGCGACAGCCAAGTCACCGAACTCGGTACATGTCTCGGTGGACAACTTCATGAACTCGCCCAAGTACGAAGAGGTCGTCGAGATGGTGCGCGAGCAGCGAAAGGACACAGAATGAGCGTTCTGACCCCCGAACAGGTCCGCATCCACCCCGGAGGGGCCACGCGGGACGAGGCGCTCCAGGAGGCGACCGACATCCTGGTCGCTGCCGGAGCCGTCACCCCGGCGTATGTCGATGCGATGCGACAGCGCGAGGAGACCGTGTCGACCTTCATGGGCAACGGCCTCGCGATCCCGCACGGCACCAACGACGCGAAGGACGCGATCCTCGCCTCGGCCCTCTCGGTCGTCCGCTATGACGGCGGCGTCGACTGGTCGGGGGACCCCGCGACCTTCGTGATCGGCATCGCCGGGGTCGGCGACGAGCACCTCGAGATCCTGTCGCGCATCGCGATCCTGTTCTCCGAGGAGGACGACGTGGCACGCCTCGCGGCGGCGCAGACCTCGGAGGAGCTCTACGCCCTCCTCTCGGAGGTGAACGAGGGATGAAGGCGGTCCACTTCGGGGCGGGCAACATCGGGCGCGGGTTCGTCGGTCTGCTGCTGCGCCAGGGCGGTTACGAGGTCGTCTTCTCCGACGTCGCGGACGCCCTGGTCGACGCGATCAATGCGGCCGACTCCTACACCGTGCACGAGGCCGGCCCCGGGGGACCGATCACGTCGTGACCGGGTTCCGCGCCGTGAACAGCCGCACCGATCCCGCGGGCGTGGCCGAGGAGGTGTCGACAGCCGATGTCGTCACCACCGCCGTCGGCCCGACCGTGCTGCGGTTCGTGGCGCCGTCCATCGTCGCCGGGCTCGCGCTCCGCTCCCCCGACGCCGCCCCGTTGCAGGTCATGGCGTGCGAGAACGCGATCGGAGCCACGGACCTGCTGCGGCGCGAGGTCACCGCGGCCGCGGGTGCGGATGCCGAGGCGCTGCTGCGTCGTGCGGTGTTCGCGAACACCGCGGTGGACCGGATCGTCCCTGCACAGCCGCCAGGAGCCGGGGTCGACGTCACGGTCGAGCCCTACTTCGAGTGGGCGATCGAGTCCGGTCCGTTCGGCGATACGCCGCCGAGCATCCCCGGCGCGCACTTCGTCGACGACCTGGCGCCCTACATCGAGCGCAAGCTCTTCACCGTGAACACCGGGCACGCGGCGACCGCGTACTTCGGGGCGCGCGCCGGCATCGAACGCATCTCCGACGCGCTGGCGGACCCGGCGATCACGGTCGCAGTGTCGGCGGCCCTCGAAGAGACGTCCGCCGTCCTCGTGGCCGAGCACGGACTCGATCCTCTCGATCTCGCCGCCTACCGCGCTGCCATCCTCGATCGGTTCCGCAACCCGGAGCTCATCGACACTGTCCAGCGGGTGGGTCGCCAGCCGCTGCGCAAGATCTCCCGGCACGAGCGCTTCGTCGGCCCTGCCGCGATGGCCGCAGAGCGCTCGCTGCCGACCGCGGCGCTGGTCGCCGCCATCGGCGCGGCCCTCGCGTTCGACGATCCGGCCGACGAGCAGTCGGTAGAGCTGCAGGAGCTGTTGCGCACCGAGGAAGCCGCGGCGTTCACCGTGCGCACCACGGGTATCGATCCCGAGCATCCGCTGTTCCCGCGCGTGCGGGACGCCGTGGCCGCCCGTCAGCGAGACCTCGGCATCGGCTGACGCCGCTCCGGAATCGACGCCCCCGTCCACCCGATACGATCGGGAGGACGGGGGCGTTTTCAGAGCACAGCGACGTGCGGGGAGCAGCATGAACAGATACGCCGTGATCGGCGCGGGACCGTCCGGCCTGGCCGCAGCGCGCGCACTGCGCAGGCGCGGGATCGACGTCGACGGCTACGAGGCCTCGCACGGGGTCGGCGGGCTGTGGGACATCACCAATCCGCGCAGCACGATGTACGAGTCCGCGCATCTGATCTCGTCGCGCACCACGACCGAGTTCGCGGAGTTCCCGATGCGGTCGCGCGTCGACTATCCGGGGCACCGGGTGCTGAAGGAGTACTTCCAGGAGTATGCCGACCACTTCGACCTGACCGGACTCTTCCGGTTCTCGACCAGGGTCGCGCGCCTCGAGCCCCGCGACGGCGGATGGGATCTCACGAGCATCGGCCCCGACGGCGAGGAGACCCGCTGGTACGCCGGGGTCGTGCTCGCCAACGGTACGCTCGCCGAACCGAATGTGCCGACGTTCCGCGGCGAGTTCACGGGCGAACTGCTGCACACCAGCGCCTACACGTCGCCCGAGCAGCTCCGCGGCAAGCGCGTGCTGTTGATCGGAGCGGGCAACTCCGGTTGCGACATCGCGGTGGATGCCGTGCATCACGCCGTCTCCGTCGACATGAGCGTCCGCCGCGGGTACTACTTCGTCCCCCGGTACCTGTTCGGAAAGCCCAGCGACACCCTCAACCAGGGCCGTCCACTCCCGGCACGGATCAAACAGGCGCTCGACAGCCGGGTGCTGCGGGCGTTCACCGGCGATCCGGTGCGGTTCGGTTTCCCGAAGCCCGACTACCGCATCTACGAGTCGCACCCGATCGTGAACACCCTGATCCTGAACCACCTCGGCCAGGGCGACCTGCGCATCCGCGCCGACATCGACCGCTTCGACGGGACGACCGTGCATTTCCGCGACGGCAGCGCCGACGACTACGACCTCGTGCTGCTCGCCACGGGATACACCCTCGACTACCCCTTCGTCGACCGACAGCACCTGCACTGGCGCGGCGCCTCGCCGCGCCTGTTCCTGAACGTGTTCCCTTCGTCGTTCAACGGCCTGTACGTGATGGGCATGATCGAGGCGTCCGGCATCGGGTGGCAGGGTCGCTACGAGCAGGCGGACCTCCTGGGCGCATACCTGGAAGCCGTCGAGAACGACCCCGCGCGCGCCCACCGCTTCCGCGCACGTGTCACCGGCGCCGCCTGGCCCGACGTGACGGGCGGATACCACTACCTCGGCCTGGATCGGATGGCCTACTACGTCAACAAGGACGCCTACCGCCGAGCGGTGCGGCACGAGCAGGCAGCCCTGGGGGCAGCCGTATGAACGTCGACGACGTCGTCCTCTCCTTCACGCCGGGGACCCTCACGATCCTCAACGTGGTGCTCGGCCTGATCATGTTCGGGATCGCCCTCGACACCGCGCCGAGCGACTTCCGCGTCGTGGCGAAGCACCCCCGACCGTTCGCGATCGCGATCCTCGCTCAGCTCCTCCTGCTCCCGATCGCGACGTTCCTGCTGACCCTCGTGCTCCCGGTCCCGCCTTCCATGGCGCTCGGGATGCTGCTGGTCGCGTGCTGCCCTCCGGGGAACATCTCCCAGGTCCTGACGCATCGATCGGGCGGCAACGTCGCTCTGTCCGTCTCGCTCACCGCGGTCGGGAATCTGATCTACATCTTCGCGATGCCGCTCAGCATCACGTTCTGGGGTTCGCTGCACCCCACCGCGCGCACCCTGCTGCGCGACGTCGCGGTCGACCCGTGGCGGATGCTGCTCGAGATCCTGCTCATCGTGGGCCTCCCCTTCGCGCTCGGGCTCCTTCTCAGGGCGAAGGCCCCCGGGTTCAGCGCGCGGGTGCAGCCCTTCGTGAAGTGGTTCAGCCTGATCGCCCTCCTCGGATTCATCATCGCCGCTCTCGTCGGCAACTGGGCGGTGTTCGTTCAGGTGCTGGGCATCATCCTGCTCGTGGTCGCCGTCCATGACGCCGTCGCCCTCGCGCTCGGCTACGGCACAGCGGTCGTCGGCGGACTCGGCACCCGCGAGCGCAAGGCCATGACGTTCGAAGTCGGCATCCGCAATGCGGGCCTCGGGCTCGGGCTCGTGTTCCTGTTCTTCGACGGACTCGGGGGCATGGCCATCGTCGCGGGCTGGTGGGGCATCTGGGACATCGTCGCCGGTCTCGTGCTGGCCGGGCTCTGGGCCCGGCACACGAGGAAGCGCACGGGATCGGCCACCGGAGACGCCAGCGGTCGCACCGCCGTCGAGGCCGCCTGATGTCGCGCGTGCTCATCACGGGAGGCGGGGGCTTCCTCGGCTCGCACGTGGCTGCGGCCCTCGCCACGCGCGATGACGTGGACGTCGTCGTCTCCGCGGATCTGCGGACGGGCGCGCCGCGCGACGGCATCGTCGACGCGATCCTCGATGTGACGGACCCCGCAGCACTCCCTCCACTGCTGCAGGAGCACCGCATCGACACGGTCGTCCATCTGGCGGCCATCGTGAACCCGGGGCGCGACGTCGATGCGGAGTACCGCGTCGACGTGACGGGGTCTGCGAACGTCCTCGCCGCGTGCGTCCGGACGGGCGTGCGGCGGGTCGTCGTCTCGAGTTCCGGCGCCGCATACGGATATCACGCCGACAACCCGGAGTGGATCGACGAGGACCAGCCGCTGCGCGGCAACGACGCCTTCCCCTACGCGCGGCACAAACGACTCGTCGAGGAGATGCTCGCCGAGCACCGGGGGGCGCATCCCGAGCTCGAGCAGGTGATCTTCCGGATCGGGACGATCCTCGGTCCCTCCGTGCGGAACCAGATCACCGGCCTCTGGGACGGACGACGCCTCCTCCGCATCGCCGGCTCCGATTCGCCTTTCGTCTTCGTCTGGGTGGACGACGTGGCGGCGGTGATGGTGAAGGCCGCCACCGAAGGGCCGTCCGGGATCTTCAACGTCGCCGGCGACGGGCGGATGACGGTGCCCGAGATCGCCGCACGGCTGCGCAAGCGTCAGCTCGTGATCCCGGCGTGGGCGCTGAGCGTGAGCCTGCGGCTGGGACGGACGCTGCACCTCACCGCGCACGGCCCGGAGAAGGTCCCGTTCCTGCGCTACCGACCCGTGCTCGCGAACCGGCGCCTGAAAGAGGTGTTCGGCTACGAGCCGACGCGCACCTCTCGCGAGGCGTTCGAGGAGTACCTGCGCACGCACCCCGCAGTGGTCCGGAGCGACCCCGCCGCGCAGTAGCGTTGAGGGGTGCAGAAGAAGCGTGGTCGCCGGATCCTGAAGCGCGTGCTGTGGAGCCTCGCCATCGTGGTGGTGCTCGCTGTCGGGGGCGTGGTCGCGTGGAGCCAGATCGGCGTCATGGCCGCGGAACCGGGGCCGCTCGCCACTGTGCAGGAGAATCCCGAGATCACCGTGACCGACGCCGAGCAGGGCATCGTGCTCGCCCCGGCCGACGGCGATTCCGATCTCGGACTCGTCTTCATCCCCGGCGCCAAGGTCGATCCCTGGGCCTACGCCGCCATCCTGCAGGGTCTCGCCGAAGACGGCGTCACGGTGGTCATCACCCGCCCGTGGCTCAACCTGGCGTTCTTCGACCCGCGGGGGCTCGACGCCTTCACCTCCGCCGCCGCGGACGTCGACGTGTGGGGTGTGGGAGGGCACTCCCTCGGCGGTGTCCGCGCGTGCCAGCTCGCCGAGGATGCCGACGCTCTGGTGCTGTTCGGGTCGTACTGCGCGAACGATCTGTCGAACAGCGACCTCCCTGTGTTGAGCATCGCCGGCAGCGAGGACGGCCTGTCCACCCCGAGAAGATCGCCGATGCGCGCGGCCTTCTTCCGGCCGACGCCGAGATGGTGGAGATCGATGGCGCATCGCATGCGTCGTTCGGCGACTACGGCCCGCAGGACGGCGACGGCACCCCGTCGATCTCCACCGAGGACATGCACGCCGAGGTCACGCAGCTGGTCGACGACTTCCTCTCTCCCCTCGCCCCCTGACCGTCACGACGCCCCTCTTCCGGCATCGAGCACCGCATCCAAGAGCGGATGCAGGTGCCGCGAGCGCAACACGGACGCGGCCGTCCGCGCCCCGGCCTCCAGCGCAGCGGGGACGTCGGCTCCGTCGAGTCGGGCATCGAGGACTCCCGCGAGGAAGGCATCCCCTGCGCCGTTCGTGTCGACGACCTCGACAGGCACCGCGGGCACCCGATGCACCGTCCCGTACCCGTCCACCGCGACCGCGCCGTCCGCCCCGAGGGTGCACACGGCGAGGCTCGCACCGGCGGCGACGCGTGAACGCAGGAAAGCCACCGGATCATCGAGCCGGTCGGCGTTGCAGAAGACCGCATCCGCCGCCTCCAGGAAAGGCCGGTGGTAGTCGGCCTCCCCGTCGTAGTCGTGCACATCGACCCACACGGGTGTACCGGTCGCGCGGGCGAGCGGAAGAAGACGCAGCGGTTCCGCCGCAGGTCGAGCACGACCGCCCCTGCTGCCGTCATCCGGTCGCGAACCCACATCCGCGTCACCGGCCGTCGCCACGGGAGTCGACACGTAGAGCGACACCCTGGCACCCGCGCGCGTCATGAGGTTCAGATGCCGCTCGGTGACGCCGTGGCCCCAGTGTGCGCGCACCCGCTCGCCTTCAACGCGGCCTGCACCCGCTCGCCGTCCTGGTCGGCGCCGGCCAGGGCGTACAGGTCCACCGCCCGCCCCAGCGCGGTCAGGCTCAGCGCCTTGCCGGCACTGGTACCGCCGACCGTCTCCCATGTCTCCTCCGCGAACTGCATGTGCGGGACCGGTTCCGGAAGCCGGTCGAGCACCACGATCGTGTTCCAGGACGCGGGGCCGGCGATGAAGACGGAGGCGGGCATGCGACCATCCTGCCGCCTCGAAGCAGGTCAGCCGATGCGCGACACCAGCTCGTCCAACCCCATCCCGTAGTCGATCCGCACGACGGGGAGCGCGAGCTTGTCCGTGCCGACCGTGACATAGCCGGGCTCGATCGTCCGTGCCATCTCGAAGCCGGCCGCGGCGACGCCCTGTTTCGCCGTGTCGTCGTAGTGCCCGAACGGATAGGCGATGACTTCGCGCACACCCAGAGTGTCGGCGGAGACGGTGAGGTCGGCGGCGATCTGCTCGGCGGTCCAGTTGACCATCCGGCCCTTGCCGTTGTCGCCCGCCTGGTGCATGTCATGCGTGTGCGACCGGCGCAGGACGTAGATCGACGGCGCCGGATCGGAGCGGTACGCGGTGATCATGAACGAGGTGGCCAGCAGTCGGTGCTCGTCGACGACCGGCACCGCGAGGTCGAACCAGGTCTGGTCGGCGTCGTCGTCGGTGATGATCACGCTCCGGGCGGGGAGCGAGAGGCGCCCGTCGATGAACGCACTGAGCTCGTCCCATGTCGGCAGGTAGAAGCCGGTCGTCGCGATGTGGGTCATCTGCGCGTCGAAGTCGCCGATGTAGGCGTAGTTCCCGCGCAACCAGCCCTTCTCGCCGTCGGGGTCGGCCGTGAACTGGTGATACATGAGGATGGGCACGCGCACGCCGTCCGCCGCGTTCTCCTCCGGGGTCTTCCATGCCGCGAAGAGTTCGATCTGCTGATCGTCGCACACGACGAGGTCGGCGCCGTTGACGCGCGCGGCGACCGTGAAGGCTCCGGCATCCGCCGCACTCGCGTACCATCCGGCGAACACGCGACCGTCCAGCTGCGGGATCGGCAGCCCCTGATACAGGGCCTCCTGCCATTGCAGGACGGGGGCGGTGGGTGCACCCTCGCCGACGAAGGACACCGCGCAGGCCCGCGGGTCGTCCGCATCCGCCGCGAGCTGCTGTGCCGGCGTCAACGGGTGCGCGAGCGCCGCGGTGCGCGCCTTCGGGATCGGATCCGGCTGCGCGCGGCTCACCCAGGCGAAGGTCGCAGCGCCGCCCCCAGCAGGACGACGGCCATGCAGACTCCGACGACGGTCGCTGTCCGCGAGCGCGGCTTCCCCCCGGGAGCCACGATCAGATGTCGAATCCCTCGGCGATCATCTCCACGAGCTCTTCCCGCTCCTCGACCGGCAGGAACGCCGCGGCTGCCGCGTTGAACTGGAAGGTCTCGAGGTCGTCGAGGTCGTACTCGAAGGTCTCGACCAGCAGCGCCAACTCCCGCGTGAGCGACGTGGCGCTCATCGTGCGGTTGTCGACGTTCACGGTCACCGCGAATCCGAGTTGGTAGAGCAGGTCGAAGGGGTGATCGACGAGGGTGTCGCCCCACGCGGCGATCGCACCGGTCTGCAGGTTCGACGACGGCGAGAGCTCGAGCGGGATCTCACGGTCGCGCACCCAGCGGGCCAGGTCGCCGAACTGCACCTGCACCTCATCGCCCTCCTGGGTGACGACCTGGAGGTCCTCGGCGATGCGGACGCCGTGGCCGAGGCGCAGCGCGCGCCCGTCCAGCAACGCCGAACGGATCGAGGCGAGACCGGCCGCCTCCCCCGCATGCACGGTCACCGGGAAGAAGTTCTCTGCGAGGTAGTCGAACGCGGCACGGTGGTTCGACGGCGGGAATCCGTCTTCCGGACCCGCGATGTCGAAGCCGACGGCGCCACGGCCGCGGAAGTCGACGGCGAGCTCGGCGATCTCCCTCGCCCGATCGGTGTGACGCATGGCCGTGATCAGCTGTCCGACGCGGATGCTGCGGCCGCCGCGGTCGGCCGCATCCTCCCCCTCTTCGATGCCCTGCTGCACGGCCTCGACGGCCTGCTCCAGCGTGAGGCCGCTCGCCTGGTGCTGCTCGGGGGCCCAGCGCACCTCGCCGTAGACGACGCCGTCCGCTGCGAGATCCTGGACGAACTCGCGCGCGACCCTGGTGAGACCCTCCGCGGTCTGCATGACCGCCGTGGTGAGGTCGAAGGTCTTGAGGTATTCGACCAGGGAGCCCGAGTCGCTCTTCTTCGCGAACCACGCACCGAGGGCGGCAGGGTCGCTCGCCGGAACCTCGAGTCCGATGGCATCCGCGAGCTCGATGATGGTGCCGGGCCGCAGCGCGCCGTCGAGGTGGTCGTGCAGCGACACCTTGGGCAGGCTCCGCAGGGAGACGCCCTGGAGCGTGACGTCGCCGTTCGCATCGATCGACATGGTGATCCTCTCGGTCGCGGATGTGCTCAGTTCAGGCTAGCGGTCGGGAGGTCACGCCGTGATGCGCTCGCGGACCAGCGGACCGGCAGCCGGAGCTGCGTCGCCGATCTCCCACGCGCCGTCGAGGGCGTCGATCGCTCGGGGAATCTGGCCTCGTCGGCCGCGGAGAGCGTGAACAGCGGTTGGCCGGCCACGACACGGTCGCCGGGCTTCGCGTGCAGGTCGATCCCCGCCTCGAAGATCACCGGGTCCTGCGCCCTCGCACGCCCCGCGCCGAGGCGCCAGGCCGCGACGCCGAACGGCAGTGCATCCATCCGGGTGAGCACGCCGTCGGCCTGCGCGGTGACCACATGGGTCTCCCTCGCCGTGGGGAGCTCGGCATCAGGATCGCCGTCCTGCGCGCGGATCATCGCCCGCCACGTGTCCATCGCGCGACCGTCGTCGAGGGCGGCCTCCACGTCGGCGTCGGGCTGCCCCGCGAGCGCGAGCATCTCGGTGGCCAGGGCCAGCGTGAGCTCGCGGACGTCGGCGGGACCGCCTCCCGCGAGGATCTCGACCGATTCGCGCACCTCGTTGGCGTTGCCGATCGCGAGCCCGAGCGGCACGTTCATATCGGTGAGCAACGCCGTGGTCGCCACGCCCGAGTCGGTGCCGAGCGCGACCATGGTCCTCGCGAGCTCGCGAGCACGGTCGATGTCCTGCATGAAGGCGCCTGAACCGAACTTCACGTCCAGGACGAGCGCGTCCGTCCCCTCGGCGATCTTCTTCGACATGATGCTCGACGCGATCAGCGGGATGGCTTCGACCGTGCCGGTGACGTCGCGGAGGGCGTAGAGCTTCTTGTCTGCGGGAGCGAGACCGGATCCGGCCGCGCAGATGACCGCTCCGACCTCGCCCTGCATCTGCGCGAACATCTCTTCGTTGCTGAGAGCGGCACGCCATCCGGGGATCGACTCGAGCTTGTCGAGCGTCCCTCCGGTGTGGCCGAGCCCGCGGCCGCTCAGCTGGGGCACGGCGACGCCGAACGAGGCGACGAGCGGGGCGAGCGGAAGCGTGATCTTGTCGCCGACGCCGCCGGTGGAGTGCTTGTCGACGGTCTTCTTGCCCAGGGACGCGAAACTCATCCGCTCCCCGGAAGCGATCATCGCGTCGGTCAGTACGCGGATCTCGTCGCGCTCCATGCCGCGCTGGAAGATCGCCATCGCGAACGACGCCATCTGCGCGTCCGAGACGTACCCGCGCGTGTAGGCATCGACCATCCACCGCAGCGCCGCCTCGGGAACCGCACCTCCGTCGCGCTTCGCGCGGATCACGTCCACCGCGTCGAAAGGCTCCACCGTCGTCATCGTGCGTCCTCCAGGTCGCGCGGCCCGAACGCGTCGGGCAGCACCTCGTCGATCGTGCGGATGCCGGAGACCGTCTCCAGGAGCATCCCGGGCATCGCGTGCTCGTAGAGCAGCTGCCGGCATCGCCCGCACGGCATGATCGTCTGTCCGTCGTTGTTCACGCACACGAACGCGACGAGCTGCCCGCCGCCCGACATGTGCAGATCGCCCACGAGCGCGCACTCCGCGCACAGCGTGACGCCATACGACGCGTTCTCGACGTTGCAGCCGGCGACGATGCGCCCGTCGCCGACGAGTGCGGCCGCACCGACGCGGTAGCGCGAGTACGGCGCATACGCCTTCGTCATGGCTTCCGTGGCGACCTGACGCAGTTCATCCCAGTCGATGTCCGTCATTGCGATGCTTCCCTCTTCCCGGCAGACCTAGGACTTGATGTACGGCTTGCCGTCCGCGGCAGGAGCCTTGATCTGCCCCGCGAACCCGGCGACCGCCAGGAGCGTCACGACGTACGGGAGCATGAGCATGAACTCGCCGGGGATCGGCGTCTTCAGAATCGACAGCAGGTTCTGCAGGTTCGTCGCGAAGCCGAAGAGCAGGGCAGCGAGCGTCGCGCGGATCGGGTCCCAGCGCCCGAAGATCACGGCCGCGAGGGCGATGAAGCCGAGACCCGCCGTCATGTCCTTGCCGAACTGCGGCACCGAGACGAGCGTGAAGTACGCACCGCCCATGCCCGCGATCGCACCGGCGAGCAGCACGTTCCAGAATCGGGTCGGGTTCACCTTGATGCCCACGGTGTCGGCCGCCTGCGGGTGCTCGCCCACGGCACGCAGCCGCAGACCCCACCTGGTGCGGTAGAGCCCCCACGCGACCACGGCGACCGTGATGAACATCAGGTACCCGATGAACGTCTGGTTGAACAGCACGGGTCCGATGATCGGGATGTCGCTCAGCACAGGGATCTCGACACGCGGGAACCGCACCGGCGTGTTCAGGGTCGCCTCGTTCGGCGCGAGGAGCGCACCGTAGAGGAAGCCGGTGAGACCGGTGACGAGGACGTTGAGCACGACGCCGACGATGACCTGCTCGACGAGGTACTTGATCGCGAACGCCGCGAGCACGCTGGCCACGAGGACACCGCCGACCATCGCGCCGAACAGGCCGACGAACGGGTTGCCGGTGATGCTGGACAGCAGGGCGGCGGAGAATGCGCCGAGGAGCAGCTGGCCCTCGATCGCGACGTTGACGACACCGGCGCGCTCGCCGATCACGCCGCCGAGGGCGCCGAACACGAGCGGCACCGAGAGCGACACCGCGCCGAAGAGCAGGCTCGTGACCGGGACGAGTCCCCGGCGGCCGCCCATACGAGGAACGCGAAGACGGCGAGGACGCCGTACGCGATGACCAACCACAGCGAGGGCGTGCGGTAGGTCCAGGCGCGCAGGAATGCGCCGACCGTCAAGACCACGAGGATGCCGAACACGACCCAGAAGGTCGACGCCGTCGGCAGCGCCACGTCGGGCAGCGCGAGCGCCGAGGACTGGTCGGAGAGGCGGAAGGTGCTGATGCCGTCGCGAGGAACCGCGAGGAACAGCAGAGCCAGCAGCGCGGTGGCAGCAGCGAGCACGATGGGCGCCTTGAGGTGCCGTTCCTTCACCGTCGCGAGCTGCACGGTGCCGTCTGCGGCCTGGGTCTGCACGAGCGACATCATGCCGTCACCGCCTTCTTCGCGGCCTTGGCTCTCGCCTTGGCGGCCTTCTCGGCATCGGTCTTGGGGAGGAAGAACACCGAGCGCAGCAGCGGCGGCGCGGCGATGAACAGCACGACCAGCGACTGCACCACGAGCACGATGTCGACCGGGATGTCCTGGGCCTGCATCGAGAACGAGCCGGCCTTGAGCGCGCCGAACAGGATGCCGGCGGCGAAGGTGCCCCACGCCCGGCTGCGTCCGAGGAGAGCGACGGTGATCGCGTCGAAGCCGATGCCCGCGTCGATGGTCTCGGTGACACCCGTGGTGACGGCGCCCTGGATCTGGTTCATGCCGGCGAGACCGGCGAGGCCGCCCGCGAAGAGCATCGCGTACACGTAGATGCGCTGGACGCTGATGCCTGCGGCACGGGCGGCGTGCGGGTTCTCCCCACGGCGCGCATGCGCATGCCGAGCGACGAGCGCTCGATGAGCCACCAGACGAACAGGGTCGCCACGATGACGATCACGAATCCGAGGTCGAGGAGCGGGAACTGCGGCCCCAGCAACGTCGGGAACTGCGCACTCTCGGGAGTCGCCGAGCCGAGCGCCTGGTTCGTGCCCGGCTTCTGCAGCAGACCCGGAGTGCGGATCATCCACAGCAGCAGGTAGTACGCGATGTAGTTGAGCATGATCGTGAGGATCACCTCGTGCGCACCGGTGCGCGCCTTGATGAGTCCGGCGATGGCGCCCCACAGCGCGCCGCCGGCGATACCCGCGATGAGGGTGACCGGGATGTGCAGCCAGATGGGCAGGTCGAGCGAGAAGGTCAGCAGCGCCGCCACCGCGACGCCGATGAGCATCTGGCCGCGTGCACCGATGTTGAAGAGCCCGACGCGGAACGCCAGCGCGACGCCGAGACCCGCTGCGATCAGCGGTGCGGCGAAGCCGAGGGTGTTCGTCAGGGGACGGATCTGCGCCGCGAAGTCCGCGCCTCTGGCGTTGAAGATCGCGCCGCGGAAGAGCGCCTCGTAGCCGTTGTACACGGCGTTCCAGGCGGCGACGAACGTGTCACCGGGCTGCGCGAAGAAGTAGACGGATGCCGCCTGCACGTCTTCGTTCGTGAAGGCGATGAGGATTCCGCCGACGACGAGCGCCAGCACGATCGCGAGGATCGTGGTGACGGCGTTGCCGCGGAGGATCTCCTTGAGGATGACGTTGCCCCGCGGGGGTGGCGGCACATCCGCCGGATCACGCGGAACCGTGCCGGTGCTCGTGGCGAGCTCCTGCGGCGGGATCCCCTTCGTCGCATCGCCCGCGCCGGGCGTCGCTCCGCTCACGCGGCCACCTCTCCTTCGGCCGCACCGGCCATCATGAGTCCGAGCGTCTCCCGGGGCGTGTCGCCGGGGACGATGCCGACGATCGTGCCGCGGTACATCACCGCGATCCGATCGGCGAGAGCTGCGACCTCGTCGAGCTCGGTGGAGACGACGATCACGGGGACACCGGCGTCGCGCGTCTCGATGATCCGCTTGTGGATGAACTCGATCGATCCGACGTCGACGCCGCGGGTCGGCTGCGCCGCGACGAGCAACCGCAGGTCGCGGCTCATCTCCCTGGCGATGACGACCTTCTGCTGGTTGCCGCCCGAGAGCGTGCCCGCAGCTGTCTCTGGCCCCTGGGTGCGGATGTCGTACTCGGTGATGCGGGCGCGCGCGAACTCGTCGAGAGCCGAGCGGCGCAGCGTCCCCGCACGGCTGAACTCCGGGTCGTCCGAACGGTCGAGGATCAGGTTCTCCGCGACGGAGAAGCCGGCCACGAGCCCGTCCTCCGTGCGGTCCTCGGGGACGAAGCCGACACCGGCGTCGAGAATGGCCCGCACGCTCTTGCCGACGAGCTCGGTGCCGTCGAGCACGATGCTGCCTTCGACGCGGGCGGCGAGACCGACGATGGCCTCCACCAGCTCGGTCTGCCCGTTGCCCTGTACCCCGGCGATCGCGAGGACCTCACCGGGGCGGACCGCGAAGTCGATGCCGTCGACGACGATCGCACCCGTGGGGGTCAGGACGCGTAGACCCTTGACCTCGAATCCGCCCTCGCCGAGCCGCGGCGGGTCCTTGTGGACGGTCAGTTCCACCGCCCTGCCGACCATGAGCGAGGCCAGTTCGGCGTTCGTGGCCGTGGGCGAGGCCTCGCCGACGACGCGCCCGAGGCGGACGATGGTGATCTTGTCGGCCACTTCGCGCACCTCGCGCAGCTTGTGCGTGATGAACACGATCGCCGTGCCCTCGTCGCGCAGCTGGCGCATGATGTTCATCAGCTCGTCGGTCTCCTGTGGAGTGAGCACGGCGGTCGGCTCGTCGAACACGAGCACCTTGGCATCGCGCGACAGCGCCTTGATGATCTCGACGCGCTGCTGCACTCCGACGGGGAGGTCGCCCACGAGCGCATCCGGGTCGATGTCGAATCCGAAGCGCGCGGCGACCGACCGCACGTGCTCGCGTGCCTTCGCGATGTCGAGCGTGCCGAGCGCCTTGGTCTGCTCGTGTCCGAGCATCACGTTCTCGGCCACGGTGAAGACCGGGACGAGCATGAAGTGCTGGTGGACCATGCCGATGCCGGCCGCCATCGCGTCGCCGGGGCCACGGAAGCGCTGCACCTCGTCGTCGAGGAGGATCTCGCCCTCATCGGCCTGATACAGCCCGTAGAGCACGTTCATCAGCGTGGATTTGCCTGCGCCGTTCTCGCCGAGGAGCGCGTGGATCTCGCCGGGCTCCACCACCAGATCGATGTGGTCGTTGGCAACGAGGCTGCCGAATCGCTTGGTGATGCCGCGAAGTTCGAGCTTCATATCTGCACCTTATCCAGAAGAGTCATCCAGGAGAATCATCGTCCGTCCACGGCACGGGGCGAGTGGCCGCCTGCTCACCACTCGCCCCGTGCTGGACCTGCGACGACTTACGGGGAGTTCGGGGACTCCACCGTGATGTCGCCCGAGATGATCTGCTCCTGGAGAGCGGTCAGCTCGTCGAGCAGACCGTCGGGCAGCTGCGACTCGAAGTCGCCGAAGCCGGAGAGCTTGACGCCCTCGTTCTCGAGCGTGCCCACGTACGGGGCCGGGTCGAACTCACCCTTGGCTGCGGCGATGGTCGCGTCCTTCACAGCCACGTCGATCGCCTTCATGATCGAGACGAGCGTGATGCCGGCGACGCTAGGGTCGGCGACCGCCAGGTCGCTGTCGACGCCCAGCATCAGGGTGTCCTTGCCGCTGTCGGCGATCGCCGCGGCAGCGCTCTGGTAGACGGGACCGCCGACCGGGAGGATCACGTCGACGCCCTGGTCGAGCACGCCCTGTGCGGTCTGCTTCGCGGTGTCGTTCGCGTCGAAGCCGCCCGTGAACGAGCCCTTCTGCGTCTCCTGGTCCCAGCCGAAGACCTCGACCGCAGCGGACTTGTCCTCGTTGTACTTCTCGACGCCGAGCTGGAAGCCGTCCATGAACACCGCGACGGACGGGATCTGCATTCCGCCGAAGGTGCCGACCTTGTTGACGCCGCTCTGCGCGGACCATGCCGCCGAGGCGTAGCCGCCGAGGTACGCAGCCTGAGCCGTGTCGAAGACCAGCGGCTTGATGTTCGGGGCATCGACGTTGCCGTCGAAGTCGTTGTCGGCCCAGTCGTCGATGATCGCGTAGTCGATCTCCGGGTTGGCGAGAGCGGACTCGACCGTGGCTGCCGACAGCTTGAAGCCGACGGAGACGATCAGCGAGCAGCCTTCGGAGACGGCGGTCTCGAGGTTCGGCGCGTAGTCGTTGTCGTTCGCCGACTCGAACTCGAGGGGCTTGATGCCCAGCTCGTCGGCGGCCTTGTCCATGCCCTCCTTGGCGGACTGGTTGAACGACTTGTCGTTCCAGCCGCCGGCGTCGGAGATGAGGCACGGCACGAAGTCGGAGTCGACCGGCTTCTCGGAGCCCTCAGGCTTGTCGGCCGGCGCCTGGCCGCAACCGGCGAGTGCGAAGATGACGCCCGCGGCGACGGTCGCGCCGAGCAGCTTCTTGGTGGTGGAGATGGTCAACGGATGCCTCCCTCAACGAAACCGCGGCCATCGCGGATCGATCAAAGTTACCTACTGTTTCGACATTTGCGCACTCTCGCGCGGTTTGCGCTGGCCAAAGGTTACAAAGCTGAAATCAAGCCAGCCGATGAGCGTCGGAGCGTGCTCTTAAGCGCACCAGTCAGAGCACGTCTCCGCGACCGGTGAGCTTGAGCGACTCCACGACGCCCTTGACCCGTTGCGCGTGCTGGACCGTGGTGACCAGGAGCGCATCGGGGGTGTCGACGACGACGATGTCCTGCACGCCGACCAGGCTGATCACGCGCGTGGTCTGGCTGACCAGGATCCCGCTCGCGCCGTCGGTCAGCACCCGCGCGTTCGGCCCGAGCACGGCGAGGTCGTTCTTGCGCCCGTTGTTGATGAGCTTCGTCAAAGAGGCGAAGTCGCCGACGTCGTCCCAGTCGAAGTGGCCCGGGACGACGGCGAGGCGTCCTCGACGCGCGGCGGGCTCGGCGACCGCGTAGTCGATGGCGATCTTCTTCAGACGCGGCCAGATCCGGTCGACGGCGGGGCCGCGTCGATCACGGTCGTCCCACGCCTCGGCCAGTTCGAGGAGCCCGGCGTGCAGTTCCGGCTCGTTCGCCGCGATCTCGTCCAGCAGCACGCTCGCCTTCGCGATGAACATGCCCGCGTTCCAGAGGTAGCCCCGATCGGCGATGTACTCCTTCGCGGTCTCCAGGTCGGGCTTCTCGACGAAGCTCTCCACGAGGGCGGCCTCGCGCGCACCGTCGACCACGAGCTCCTCCCCCTTCTTGATGTAGCCGAAACCGATGGCGGGTTCCGTCGGCGTGATGCCGATCGTGCAGATGTACCCCTCGCGGGCGACCTCGACGGCGTCGCGTACCGCGAACTCGAACACCCGGGTGCTGCGGATCACGTGGTCGGCGCTGAACGATCCGATGATCACGTCGGGCTCGCGGCGATGCAGGATGGCCGCGGCCAACCCGATCGCGGCCGCCGACTCCCGAGGCTCCGACTCCAGGAAGACGTTGAGGTCGGCGATGCCGGGGAGCTCCGCCTCGACGGCAGCGCGGTGGGCACGACCGGTGACGACGGCGATCCGGTCCGATCCGGTGAGCGGTTCCAGACGGTCCCAGGTGTCGCGCAGGAGGGAGTGCCCCGATCCGGTGAGGTCGTGCAGGAACTTCGGCGCGTCCGCGCGAGAGAGCGGCCAGAGCCGACTGCCGATGCCGCCGGCGGGAATCACTGCGTAGAAATCCTTGATGGGTTCGCTCACCCTGACAGGGTAGCCGCAGAGAACATCTCGACATCGAGATACTTAGGCTCCCCTTCGTCGCTCCCAGTGTTCTGACAGGAATAGGATGGAGGACGATCGGGCGTGCCTGACTTCGACAGGCTCACACTTGAACGAGAGCAGTGCACGCGACCGACGCACATCGATCAGGGAGGACGACCGTGTCCACGAGCGCTCGCTTGACACCGTCGATTTCGGAAACCACGTCCAAGACCCCCCGCGGCACCCTCTACCGAGGCCGCGAAGGCATGTGGTCGTGGGTGCTTCACCGCATCACCGGAGTCGCCATCTTCTTCTTCCTGTTGGTGCACGTGCTCGACACGGCACTGATCAGGGTCTCGCCTGAGGCGTACAACGCCGTCATCGGCACGTACAAGAACCCCATCATGGCGCTCGGCGAGGTCGTCCTCGTCGCGGGAATCGTGTTCCACGCGATGAACGGACTGCGCATCATCGCGGTCGACTTCTGGTCCAAGGGCGCCAAGTATCAGCGGCAGCTCTTCTGGGGCGTGCTGCTGGTGTGGGGCATCATCATGGCCGGGTTCGTGCCGCGCCACCTGATGCTCGCGTTCGCCGGGTTCGGAGGGGGACACTGATGACCGCCCAGACCATCGCCGCACCGGCTCGCCGTCGCCGCGGAGTCAACCTCGAGAAGTGGGGCTGGATCTTCATGCGCGCGTCGGGCGTCGTGCTCGTCGTGCTGATCTTCGGCCACCTGTTCGTCAACCTGATGGTCGGCGAAGGCATCCACGCCCTCGACTTCGCATTCATCGCCGGCAAGTTCGCCACGCCGTTCTGGCAGTGGTGGGACGTGCTGATGCTGTGGCTCGCGCTCATCCACGGCGCCAACGGCATGCGCACGATCGTGAACGACTACGTCACGAACAACACCGCTCGCAAAGCGCTCACCTGGGCGCTCGGCCTCGCAGCCGGCCTGCTCATCATCCTCGGCACGCTCGTCGTCTTCACGTTCGACCCCTGCCTGGGTGTGACCGAGGACAGCGTCCTGTGGACCGAATGCGCCGCGCTGGTCGGGAACTGAGAAGAAGGCTAAGAAGAAGTGACTACCGAGACGCAGGATTCCGTCGTCCGTGACGGCGTGCACTACCACCAGTTCGACATCGTCATCGTGGGGGCGGGTGGCGCCGGCATGCGTGCGGCCATCGAAGCGGGCCCCGGCGCGAAGACCGCGGTGATCTCCAAGCTGTATCCGACGCGTTCGCACACCGGTGCGGCACAGGGCGGCATGGCGGCGGCTCTCGCCAACGTCGAAGAGGACTCGTGGGAGTGGCACACCTTCGACACGGTCAAGGGCGGCGACTACCTCGTCGACCAGGATGCGGCCGAGATCCTCGCGAAGGAGGCCATCGACGCGGTCATCGACCTCGAGAACATGGGCCTCCCCTTCAACCGCACGCCCGAGGGCAAGATCGACCAGCGCCGTTTCGGCGGCCACACCGCCGAGCACGGGAAGACCCCGGTCCGCCGTGCGTGCTACGCGGCCGACCGCACCGGCCACATGATCCTGCAGACGCTGTTCCAGAACTGCGTCAAGCTCGGCATCAACTTCTTCAACGAGTTCTACGTGCTCGACCTGCTGACGGTGAAGGATGCCGACGGCAAGACCCAGGTCTCCGGCGTCGTCGCGTACGACCTCTCGACCGGAGAGCTGCACGTCTTCCAGGCCAAGGCGGTCATCTTCGCGACCGGCGGCTTCGGCAAGATCTTCAAGACGACGTCGAACGCGCACACCCTCACGGGCGACGGCGTCGGCATCGTGTGGCGCAAGGGCCTTCCGCTGGAGGACCTCGAGTTCTTCCAGTTCCACCCGACCGGTCTCGCCGGCCTCGGCATCCTCCTCACGGAGGGAGCGCGAGGCGAGGGAGCGATCCTGCGCAACGCCTCGGGCGAGCGCTTCATGGAGCGCTACGCCCCGACCATCAAGGACCTCGCGCCGCGTGACATCGTCGCGCGCTGCATGGTGCAGGAGGTCGCAGAGGGCCGCGGCGCCGGCCCCCACAAGGACTACGTGCTGCTGGACTGCACGCACCTGGGCGCCGAGGTGCTCGAGACCAAGCTCCCCGACATCACGGAGTTCGCCCGCACGTACCTGGGCGTCGACCCGGTCGTCGAGCCGGTGCCCGTGATGCCGACCGCGCACTACGCGATGGGCGGCATCCCCACGAACAACAACGGCGAGGTGCTCGCCGACAACGACACCGTCGTGCCCGGCCTGTACGCCGCAGGTGAATGCGCGTGCGTCTCGGTGCACGGCGCGAACCGCCTCGGCACCAACTCGCTGCTGGACATCAACGTGTTCGGCAAGCGCTCGGGTCGCAACGCGGTGGAGTACGTCAAGACGGCCGAGTTCGTCCCGCTGCCGGAGAACCCTGCCGCTTTCGTCTCCGACATGCTCGAGGGCCTGCGCAACAACCAGGGCACCGAGCGCATCGCGGTCCTTCGCAAGACGCTGCAGGACGAGATGGACAAGGGCGCGCAGGTGTTCCGCACGCACGAGTCGCTCCAGCACGTGCTCGGCGTCATCGCCGAACTGCGTGAGCGCTACAAGAACGTGCACGTCGACGACAAGGGCCAGCGGTTCAACACCGACCTCCTCGAAGCCGTCGAGCTGGGCTTCCTGCTCGACATCGCCGAGGTCGTCGTCTACGCCGCGCAGAACCGCGAGGAGAGCCGCGGCGGCCACATGCGCGATGACTTCCCGAAGCGCGACGACGAGAACTACATGCAGCACACCATGGCCTACCTCACGGGCGACCCGCACTCGTCCGACCCCAGCGACCACATCAAGCTCGACTGGAAGCCCGTCGTCTTCACCAAGAACGACAAGGGCGAGTTCAACTACCCGCCGATGGAGAGGAAGTACTGAGCATGTCGAACGCCATCGCGGAAGCACCCGCGGACACGACGGAAGAGACGGGCATCCAGTCCTTCATCGTCACCTTCAACATCCGCCGCTTCGACCCCGAGGTCGACGCCGAGCCGCACTGGGTCGACTACGACGTGGAGCTCTTCTCCACCGACCGCGTGCTCGACGCGCTGCACAAGATCAAGTGGGAGGTCGACGGCTCGCTGACCTTCCGACGCTCCTGCGCTCACGGCATCTGCGGCTCGGATGCCATGCGCATCAACGGCCGCAACCGCCTCGCCTGCAAGACGCTGATCAAGGACCTCGACATCTCGAAGCCGATCTACGTCGAAGCCATCAAGGGCCTGCCTCTGGAGAAGGACCTCGTCGTCGACATGGAGCCTTTCTTCGCGTCGTACCGCGAGGTGCAGCCGTTCCTCGTCGCCAGCTCCGTGCCGGAGAAGGGCAAGGAGCGCACGCAGTCGATCGCCGACCGCGAGATCTTCGACGACACCACCAAGTGCATCCTCTGCGCCGCGTGCACCTCGTCCTGCCCCGTGTTCTGGACCGACGGGCAGTACTTCGGTCCGGCGGCGATCGTGAACGCGCACCGCTTCATCTTCGACTCGCGCGACGACAACGCCGCCGTGCGCCTCGACATCCTCAACGACAAGGAGGGCGTCTGGCGCTGCCGCACGACCTTCAACTGCTCCGAGGCGTGCCCGCGCGGCATCGAGGTCACGAAGGCCATCGCCGAGGTCAAGCAGGCGGTCCTTCGCGGTCGCCCCTGACGCGCCGATTCAGGCGATCACACGAGAACAGGCGGTTCCCTTACGGGACCGCCTGTTCTCGCGTTATCGCCTGTTCTCGCGCGGAGCACCACCGCCCTCGAGAGGCCGCACTCCCCACCATCGACGCTTGGATAGGGTAGGCAGGTGTCCGATCCCGATGGCGCCTCGAGTGAGGCTCGCCGCCTCGATGCCGCCGTCGAGCGCGCGACCGCGATCACCCGACGCACGCTCGGCCTGTTCCCAGTCCGCGTCTGGCGGCATTTCCTCCAGCACAACGGCTTCCTGCTGGCGGCCGGCGTCAGCTATCAGGCTCTCTTCGCGATCTTCGCGGCGATCTACCTCGCCTTCGCGATCGCAGGGCTCTGGCTCGGCGGCAGCGAGGACGCCGTCAACGGTCTGATCGACATCATCAACAGCTACATCCCCAACCTGATCGTCCCCGAGGGCGGTGTGGCCACCCCCGAGCAGGTGCAGGAGATCGCGGCCAACACCACCGGCGTCCTCAGCATCACCGGTGCGATCGCGCTCGGCACCGTGATCTGGACGGCCATCGGGTGGGTGACGTTCTCCCGTCGCGCGACCAGGGACATCTTCGGTCTCCCGCCCGACCGGCGCAGCTACATCATCCTGAAGGCCCGCGATCTGCTGGCCGCTCTGATCTTCGGCGTCTCCCTGATCGTCGGCTCGCTCCTCAGCTCGGCGAGCGCCACGGTGCTGCGCTGGCTCCTCAGCCTGCTCGACTGGGACTTCGGCTCCGACGGGGTCAACCTCGGCATCCGCATCGGAACGGTGGTGGTCTCGTTCGCGCTGCTGTCGTCGGCCCTGGCAGCGATGGTGCGATTCCTCACGGGAACCTCGTTGCGCTGGCGCACCATCTGGCCAGGTGCCCTTCTGGGCGGCGGCGCGATGACCGTGCTGCAGTACGGCGCGGGCTTCCTGCTGAGCTATACGCCCTCCAATCCCCTCCTGGCCACGTTCGCGATCTTCATCGGTCTGCTGCTGTGGTTCCGCGTCAACGGCGTCGTGATGCTCGTGGCATCGTCGTGGATCGCGGTCGCGGCGCAGGATCGCGACCTCCCGCTCATGCAGCAGACCGAGGCCGAGCGGCGGCGCGCGGAGTACGAGGCACTGCTGACGGCGGCACGCGTACGTGTTCGACAGGCGCAGTCCGCCCGCGAGGCTGCTCCGTGGTTCCGCTCTTGGGGCGCGAAGAGGGCTCTGCGGGCGGCGGAGAGCGAACTGGCCGATCTCGAGGCCTCCCGTCCTCCGCCGATCGAGGCCGCGTCACCGCTCGCGCAGCGCCTGCTCGCGGAGCTCAACCACAGGTCGTCTCGGGATGTCGGGGGCGCTCGTTAGGCTGGTGGACATGCCTCATCTGCGTATCGCCACGGTCAATGTCAACGGAATCCGAGCGGCGGCTCGCAACGGGATGAGCTCCTGGTTGGATGCTGCCGGCGTCGACATCCTCACCCTCCAGGAGGTCCGTGGGCAGGACGAGCACCTCGAGGCCGCCCTCCCCGGATGGTCGTTCGTCCATGACGAGGCGACTGCGAAAGGGCGCGCCGGCGTCGCGATCGCCAGCCGCACGCCTGCGCTCGCATCGCGCACCGACTTCGGCCCGGAGGACTTCGATTCCAAGGGGCGCTGGATCGAGGCCGACTACCTTCTCGGCGACCAGCCGCTGACCGTGGTGAGCGCGTACGTGCACTCCGGCGAGGCCGACACCCCGAAGCAGGACGAGAAGTGGAAGTTCCTCGACGCGTTCGGCACCCGCCTCGGCGAGCTCGGCTCCGACGGCGCTCTCGCGCTCGTGACCGGCGACCTCAACGTCGGGCACCGAGAGCTCGACATCAAGAACTGGCGAGGCAACCGCAAGAAAGCCGGCTTCCTCCCCCGAGAACGCGCATACTTCGACCGGTTCCTCGGTGAGTCCGGCGCGGAGGTCACCGCGGTCGACGGCACGATCGGCACCGGTCTGGGCTGGGTCGATGTCGGACGTCGGTTCCACGGCGAGATCGACGGCCCCTACACTGGTGGTCGATGCGCGGGCAGGCGTTCGACAACGACTCCGGCTGGCGCATCGACTATCACCTCGCGACGCCCGCTCTCGCGGAGCGCGTCGAGACCTATCACGTCGCCCGCGCGGCGGCTACGACCAACGCTGGAGCGACCACGCTCCGGTCGTCGTCGACTACCGCTACTGAGCGCTCGTCCGCGGCTCAGGCTCGGGCTCGGGCTCGGGATCGGGCTCGGGCTCGGGCTCAGGCTCGGGCTCGGGCTCGGGCTCGGGGTACCGATACCACCCACGCGGTACTCCAGAACCGTGCCCAGCAAGGGACTCCTGGCCCTCATCGACACCGTGCGACGCCCGTGGGCCTCATCCCAGCCGTCGACGAGATCCACGTGCACGCCGAGGATGCCGCGGAGCGCGATCCGGCGCCTGCCCAGTCGCAGCGCGACCGCGAGCGTACGCATGCGCAGGGCTCCCTCCGGCGTGACCGAGCACTCTTCGAGCATCTCCACGCGTCCGCGGGCCCCGAGGGCGTTGTGGACCACGCCGGGCTTCGCGGTGGCTGTGAGCCGATCCACGACGTGCTGCGTCCCCTTCGCGAAGCGGAGTTCGCGCCTGGTGTGGAGGATGGATCGGCCCGAGTCGGAAAGCGACGTGGCGGTGCGGATCCGGAAGGGCACGTCGCGCGCGAAGCGCGTGACGCACAGCCCAGGGCCGACGACGGGTGCTGCCAGCGCCGTGAGTCCGCGGAAACGGCTGCCGGCGACGACGAAGATCCCCTCCGCCTGATCGTCGTCGACGGTCGTCCGCAGCTGCGCGAGGATCGCCGGATGGAGTCGGTCTGCCTGCGCCCCCAGCACCTCGAGGAAGACCGCACCCCGAGCGGTCATGCCCGGTTCCCTCGGGAGCGTGAGATCATGCGCCCATCGTAGAGCGCGCGCACGCACCCCATAGGATTGATGCTGTGACGAAACCCCGCCTCTACTCCGGAATGCAGCCCTCAGCCGACTCCCTTCAGATCGGCAACTACATCGGCGCGCTGCTCCAGTGGCGAGATCTGCAGAACTCCTACGACGCGTACTTCTCGGTCGTCGACCTGCACGCCCTCACCGTCGCGCAGGATCCGGCTGAGCTGCGGGAGAAGACGCGACGCACGGCCGCACAGTACATCGCCGCGGGCATCGAGCCCTCGCTGTCGACGCTGTACGTGCAGTCGCACGTCCGCGCCCACGCCGAGCTCGCGTGGATACTCAGCACGATCACCGGTTTCGGTGAGGCCGGCCGCATGACCCAGTTCAAGGACAAATCGAGCCGATACGGCGCCGATGCCACCAGCGTCGGACTGTTCACCTACCCGGTGCTCATGGCCGCCGACATCCTGCTCTACCAGACCGACGTCGTGCCGGTCGGCGACGATCAGAAGCAGCATGTGGAGCTGACGCGCGACCTCGCGGAGCGGTTCAACTCCCGCTTCGGCGAGACCTTCACCGTGCCGATGCCGGTCATCCAGAAGGAGACCGCCCGCATCTACGACCTGCAGAACCCGACGGCCAAGATGTCGAAGTCGGCCGAGAGCGACGCAGGTGTGCTGTGGATGCTCGACGACCCGGCGAAGTCGGCGAAGAAGATCATGCGGGCCGTCACCGACAACGAGGGGTCAGTGCGCTTCGACCGGGAGAACAAGCCGGGGGTCTCGAACCTGCTGACGATCTACGCCGCTCTCTCCGGGCGTCAGGTCGCGGCGATCGAGGACGAGTACGCGGGGCGCGGCTACGGCGACTTCAAGAAGGGCCTCGCCGAGGTCGTCGTGAACGAGTTCGAGCCGGTGCGCGCCCGCGCCCTCGAGCTGCTCGACGATCCCGCGGAACTCGACCGCATCCTCGCGGAGAACGCCGGCCGCGCGGACGCCGTCGCCGACGAGACCCTGTCCCATGTGTACGACCGCGTGGGGCTGCTCCGCCGCGTCTGAGCCGCGCCCTAGGATGGGGGCGTGACAGATCCGCAGCTGCCTCCCCGTCCGGCGCCGAGAACCCCGGCTCGTTCGTGCCACCCACGGCATCGGGGGCCGCCCCCGCCCCGGAGGCTCCATCCGGAGTGGTCCCGCCGCCCGCTGCAATACCCGCATATCCGGCGGCACCTCCCGCGTACCCCGCAGCTCCGCCCACCCCAGCGGCGGCTCCCCGTATCCGACGGCTGCTCCCGCGTATCCGCAGACGCCTCCGTACGCGCCCGCGCAGGGCGCGCCGGCCGCCCCTCCCGGTGCGTATCAGGTCCCCGTGGGCGGGTATGCCGCCCGGCCGGCGCCTACCCGTGCCGGAGACCGCCCCGCGCCCGTCGGCGTACCTCGGGATGCTCGCTCTGATCCTCGCCCTGGTCGCCGCCGTGGTCCCCGCGATCGTGGTCGGGATCAGCGCCTTCGAGATCGGACGCGTCCTGCCCCAGGGCGTCTCGACCACGACCACCGAAGACCTCAGCGTGCTCGCGCCCGCGCGGGATCAGGTGTTGTGGGCCGAGCTCTCGTTCTGGGCGGGGACGATCCTCGGTATCGCGGCCATCGTGGTCGGGATACTCGCAATCGCCAAGAAACGGGGTCGCGGCGCGGGGATCGCCGCACTCGTCATCGCCGTGGTCGGAGCCGTGATCTTCTTCATCGTCCTGGTGTCGGCCCTCGCCGCAGGCAGTGCGGTCGGCTTCTCCAGCTATCCCGCCTGATCGCGCCGGCCTGCCCAGCCGGGCGCGTCGGCCCACGCGACCGGGCGCGCCGGCATCACCGTGGAGCGTGGTGCTTCTGCTGGGCCGCGAGCAGCCCTTCGCCGACGAGCAGCTCGACCGCATCGGCCGCGTCGTCGATGAGGATCGACAGGTTGGGCCGCTCTTCCTTGCCGAAAGGCGAGAGGACCCAGTCCGCCGGGTCCTGACGGCCGACGGGCCGACCGATACCCACTCGCACACGGGGAAATCTGCCGTACCGAGGGCACGCGCGACATCGCGCACGCCGTTGTGTCCGCCGTGCCCGCCCCCGGTCTTGAGCTTGATGGTGTCGAACGGGATGTCGAGCTCGTCGTGCACGACGACGACCTGCTCGACGGGGACCGAGTAGAACCGCGCCAGTGCGGCCACCGGGGTTCCGGAGACGTTCATGAAGGTGTTGGGCTTCGCGAGCACGAGCTTGTCGGCACCGGGTCGCAGCCACGTCTCGACGACGCGTGCCCCGCCCTTGTGCTCGCGGAACGCCTCGTTCCGGCGCGCAGCGATCTCGTCGACCACCATCTGACCGATGTTGTGACGGGTGTTCTCGTACCGCGGACCGGGGTTGCCGAGCCCGACCACGAGCCAGGTCGATGCCATGTCCTCGTCCTCTCCCTGCGCGGGCGAAACGCCTCGGTCAGGATACGACAGAGGGGACGCGATCGGATCGCGTCCCCTCTGTGATGATTCAGCCGGAGATCACTCCGCGGCGGCCTCGTCGGACGCCTCGGCGGTCTCACCCTCGGCCGCGGTCTCGTCCTCATCCTCGGTGGGAGCAGCAGGAACGGAGACGGCGACGACGAGCACCTCGGGGTCGGAGAGCAGCGTGGAGCCCTTGGGGAGCTTCACCTCGGCGGCCGTGATGTGCGCGCCCTCTTCGAGACCCTCGACCGAGACCTCGATGTTCTGCGGGATGTGGGTGGCCTCAGCCTCGATCGACAGCGTGGTCGCGTCGAGGTTCACGATGGTGCCGGAGGCGGACTCGCCGGTGACGACGATCGGGACGTCGATCGCGACCTTCTCGCCCTTCTTCACGACGAGCAGGTCGATGTGCTCGATGATCTGGTGCACGGGGTCCTTCTGGACGTCCTTCACCAGGGCGAGCTGGGACTTGCCCTCGATGTCGAGCTCGAGCAGCGCGTTGGCACGACGGATGATGAGCGAGACCTGGTGGCCGGGCAGCGCCACGTGCACGGGCTCGGTGCCGTGACCGTAGATGACGGCGGGGATCTTGCCGGCAGCGCGGAGGCGGCGGGCGAAGCCCTTGCCGAAGCTCTCGCGGAGCTCGGCGTGGACCTTGGTGTCTTCAGACATGGGGTTCTCCTTCGGGGCACGCAGCGAAGGCGCCGCGCGGTGGTCTTGGAATTGTGGGACTCGAACGCGGACGCGTGAGGAAAGCCACCGGGCTTGCTTCGCCGCGTCGATAACGGATGAACGCGCACGCGCAGAAGCATCCCTCGCCGAGGTACAGCCTCAATGGTACCGGATGACCCGGTAGGCTGAAGACACCGGTCCTTTTCTGCAGAACACGGAGAACCCCCATGCTCGACGGCGCCTTTTTCTCGCACGCACTGCTGTGGCTGATCGGCGCCATGAGCGTGTGCGCCGTCGTGGGCAGCCTCGGCGCCCTCTTCGCCATGGGCCGCTCGGGCTACCGCAAGGACTGATCTCGGCGTCAGGCCGCTGACGACCGCACGGCGTCCCGGATGACCCGCACTTCTTCGTCCAGGCCGAGCGACGCCTGAACCTGGACGCCCGTCTCCCCGGGCTGCAACGACTCGAGCGTCTCCAACTGGGAGTCCAGCAGCGATGCCGGCATGAAGTGTGCCTCGCGGGCATCCAACCGTTGCGCCAACGTCGCCCGATCGACCACCAGTTCTGCGAAGAACACGTCCGGCGCCTCCGCGCGGATCGCGTCACGATACCTCCGCCGCAGCGCCGAGCAGGCGACCACGATGAGATCCTCGCTGCGAAGCGTCACGCCGACGGTCCGCAGCCACGGCATCCTGTCGTCGTCATCGAGCGGGATGCCGGCGGCCATCTTGTCGACGTTGGTCAGCGGGTGCAGGTCGTCGCCGTCGACGAAGCGTGCGCCGACGGCTTCGGCCAGCGCGCTGCCGACCGTGGACTTGCCACTGCCGCTCGGCCCCATCACCACGATGCGCAGGCTCAATAGAACTCCACGGTGTCGACGACGGCACGCAGTTCTTGTCCGTCGAGCAGGCGCGTCGCGTTGTCGGCGAAGCGGCGGGCGATCCGCTCCTCCTCCTTCGAACTGAGCGCGGCGGTGTGCGGACTCACCAGCACGTTCGGGTGCGCCCACAGCGGAGACGTGTCATCGAGGGGTTCCTGCTCGAAGACGTCGAGTGCCGCGAAGGCCACGCGTCCGTCGTCCAGCGCCGGAAGCAGGGCCGCCTCGTCGATGACGCTGCCGCGGCCCACGTTCGTGAGGATGACGCCCGGACGCACTGCGGCGAGCACGTCCGCACCGATGAGGTGTCGCGTCTGGGCGGTCTCGGGCAGCGTCACGACGATCGCATCGACCTTCCGCACCGCATCGACCAGCTCATCGAGTGGCACGAGGCGGTCGACGCCGTCGACAGGTTGTCCGGACCGGGTCGTGCCCCAGACCTCGGCGCCGAGAGCGTGGAAGCGGCGTGCGCATTCGGAACCGATGCCGCCGAGGCCGACGATCAGGACCGTCATCTCGTCGACCTGACGCATCTCCCAGCGCTCCGGCCAGGTGCGCGCGCGCTGGTCGGCCAGAAGACGCGGCAGCCCCTTCGCTCCGGCGAGCACCGCGAACACGGCGAACTCGGCGAGGGTGCCGCCGTGCACGCCGGCGCTCGTGGTGAACACGATCCGGTCCAGCGCCTCACGGTCGAGACCTGCCGCCTTGATCGAGCTGCCTCCCCGGCCGCCGTCGTCATGACCCACCGCAGACGGGGATTCGCGGCCACCGTGCGGGCGAGGGCGGCGGGATCGACGTCCGGGATGCCGAACAGGACGTCGGCGGAGTCGACCATCTCGTCGAACGCCGCCTGCTGTGAGGGGCTGCGGACGAACGCCGGATCCCCCGTCCAGTCGGCGGGGCCGCGCATGGGCGGCATCACGGAGTGGTCGCGGACGACCTCGAGACGCGGCTCACGCTCTTCGATGAGCCGGCACAGCTCTTCGGGAAGGGGAACGGCCACGACCGCTCGCACCTTGGTCTCGGGCTCTGTCATCGGGACTCCCTCCGCGCACGGCACTGATCCGACCAGCGTAGAGGGCACAGCCTGCCTCGCCGAACTCGCCGCCACCTCTGACGTCCGTCGCCTCGTGACACAGGTGAGCGCCGACCTCCCGTACAGCGATACGCTGAAACCACCCCTTCTTCACGATCGAGGAGCCTTCTGTGCCCGAAGCATCAGCGAACATCGGAGTCGTCGGACTCGCCGTCATGGGATCGAACCTCGCCCGCAACCTCGCCAGCCGCGAGGGCAACACGGTGGCGATCTTCAACCGCAGCTACGAGAAGACCCAGACGCTCCTCGACGAGCACCCCGCGGCCGGTTTCGTCCCGGCGCGCACCTACCAGGAGTTCGCCGACTCGCTGCAGAAGCCGCGCACCGCGATCATCATGGTCAAGGCCGGCGGCCCGACCGACGCCGTGATCGACGCGCTCGTCGAGGTGTTCGAGCCGGGCGACATCATCGTCGACGGCGGCAACGCGTATTTCCCCGACACGATCCGCCGCGAGAAGGCGGTCAGGGAGACCGGCATCAACTTCGTCGGCGCCGGCATCTCCGGCGGCGAGGAGGGTGCTCACCGGTCCGTCGATCATGCCCGGCGGCTCCGACGAGTCGTGGATCACGCTCGGCCCGATCCTCAAGTCGATCGCCGCGATCGCCGAGGGTGAGCCGTGCGTGACGCACGTCGGCCACGACGGCGCCGGCCACTTCGTCAAGATGGTGCACAACGGCATCGAGTACGCCGACATGCAGCTCATCGCCGAGGCCTACGACCTGATCCGCCGCGGCACGGGCAAGTCGCCCGCCGAGATCGCGGAGATCTTCGCCGAATGGAACAAGGGCGAGCTCGAGTCGTACCTGATCGAGATCACCGCCGAGGTGCTCCGCCAGGTGGATGCCTCGACCGGCAAGCCCCTCGTCGACGTGATCCTCGACCAGGCCGGAGCCAAGGGCACCGGCGCCTGGACCGTGCAGACCGCGCTCTCGCTCGGCGTCCCCGTGTCGGGCATCGCCGAGGCCACCTTCGCCCGCTCGCTGTCATCGCACCCCGAGCAGCGCGCCGTCGCCGGCGGCCTCCCCGGCCCCGACGAGGAGTTCACGGTCGCAGCCGACGACACCGAGCAGTTCATCGAGGATGTCCGCCTGGCGCTGTACGCCTCCAAGATCGTCGCGTACTCGCAGGGCTTCGACGAGATCCGCGCCGGTGCGGCCGAGTACGGCTGGAATATCGACCTCGGTGCGATCTCGAAGATCTGGCGCGGCGGCTGCATCATCCGTGCGCAGTTCCTCAACCGCATCGCCGACGCCTACGCCGCGACCCCCGATCTGCCGGTGCTGATGACGGCACCGTACTTCGCGGAGGCGTTCACGCGGGCACAGGCGTCGTGGCGTCGGGTTGTCGTGACCGCCGCCCAGGCCGGCATCCCGGCCCCTGCGTTCTCGTCGTCGCTGTCGTACTACGACGGCATCCGCGCCGACCGCCTGCCTGCCGCCCTCGTGCAGGGTCAGCGCGACTTCTTCGGCGCGCACACCTACAAGCGCATCGACAAGGAAGGCACCTTCCACACGCTGTGGTCGGGAGACCGCACCGAGATCGAGGCGGAAGACACGCACTGACCTCGTGCCATCGAAGGGCCGGACACCGCGAGGTGCCCGGCCCTTCGTGCGTCACACGAGGATGTTGTGATTGCGGCGGAAGAGGTTCTGCGGGTCCCACGCCGCCTTGGTCGCACGCAGCCGGGTGAGCGCTGCCGGCGAGAACATACCCGGCACCGCCTCCGGTCGTTCGGTGTCGGCGAAGTTGCCGTACTCGGCGAGGCGGCCGGCGCGGATCGCCTCCCCGTCTGCCTCGATCGCGGAGCGTGTGGCCTCGTCGAGCATCCCGGGGATGTCGAACGCGCCGGCCATCACGAACCAGTTCGCCGTGCGCGCGGGGAACGCGGTGTCTTCCTGCGCGACGTCGTGGAACGCCCCGCCCAGCGACCGCAGGAAGACGACGGAGGCCGGATACGCGCGGCGGAAGGCGACGAGCCGCTCGATGAGCTCGTCGTCGAGATCGGCGTAGAGGCCGTTGCCGCCGATGAACCCGGGAGGCGCGGGAGCATCGTCACCCTCCGGCTGCGGCATCTCCATCAGCACGTCTCGGTATGCCGGAGTGGTGATCTCGGTCTGCACCCCGTCGAGCGCGGTGATCGGAGCCAACACCGCGCGCAGCCGATCGGGCTCCGGAGCTGCCCAGACGGCGCTCAGTCGCGCACCAGCCGGAGCGCTCGGATCCATCGGCGGGACGTCCATGTACGTCACGGTGAGCTCGCGCGGCGCCGTACGCAGCAGCTCCCTCGTGGTGCGGAGGACCTCCGCGGCATCGCCGTCGACGACGCTCTCGGCGAAGGCGATGCCCGGCAACGGGTGCGCGGCGAAGTCGAAGCGGGTGACCACGCCGAAGTTGCCTCCGCCGCCGCGCAACGCCCAGAAGAGTTCAGGATGCGCCTCGGGCGAGACCTCGACGACGTCGCCCGATGCCGTGACCACCTGCGCGCCGACCAGTTGATCGACGGCGAGACCCCAGGCTCGCACCATCCATCCGATGCCGCCGCCGAGCGTGAGACCACCGACACCGACCGATGCGGTGTCGCCGGAGCTGAGTGCGAGACCGTGCGCCGCCAACGCGGTGGCGACGTCACCCCACACCGCGCCGCCGCCGATGTGCACGGTGGCACCGTCGACCTCGATGCCGGACAGTTCGGAGAGTTCGAGACGCATGCCGTCGGCGGGGACATGCGACCACGGGCCGTGTCCGCCGGCGACCACGGTCAAGGGGACGGCCTCACGGGCGGCTTCTCGCACGACGTCGGCGAGTTCTTCGACGGTGCGAGGGCGGTGGACGGAGGGGCGGGGAGGAACAGAAGCATCGATGCTGTCAGCCATGCCGACACTGTAGCCACGGGTACCGACATCGCGCACCGGTCCCGCCCCGGCCCGCCCTAGGTCGTGATGTCCTGCACCACGCCCCTCGCGAGACGCAGCCGTCGCGTCGCGCGTCGCGCGACCGCGGAGTCGTGCGTCACCACGATGATGGTGATCCCCTCGGCGGACAGCGACTCGAGCAGCATCAGGATCTCGTCACGCATGCTCTCATCGAGGTTGCCGGTCGGCTCGTCGGCGAGAAGAACGCGCGGTCGCTTCACGATGGCCCTGGCGATCGCGACACGTTGCTGCTGACCGCCGGACAACTCGGAGGGCAGGTGTGCGCCACGGTCCTCGAGGCCGACGTGGGCGAGTGCCTCGGCGACCCTCGTGCGGCGTTCCGTCTTCTCGAGGCGGAGAGGCTCGAGCGCCATATCGACGTTCTCCGCGGCGGTGAGCGTCGGCACCAGGTTGAACCCCTGGAAGACGAACCCGATCTCCGCCGCCCTGATCCGACCGAGCTCCTTCGCCGATGCCGACGCGAGCTCCCTGCCCTCGAGCAGGAGCGAGCCGGCGGAGGGCGTGTCGAGCGCGCCGAGGAGCTGCAGCAGGGTCGACTTCCCGCCGCCGGTCGGACCCTGGATCGTGACGAACTCCCCGGGCATGATGTCCAGATCGACGCCCGTCAGCGCCTTCACGATGCGATCCTTCTGGGCGTACGTCCTGGTGACGGCCGTGAGGCGATAGAGCGCCTGCTCTTCCGCGATGCGCGGCTCCGTCTGCTCGAGGTCTGCCATGATCATGTTCTTCTCCTTGTGGTGAGGATTCGTGTTCTGTCGGGCTTCAGCGGGCTGCGTGGCACTCACGCGATCGATCGCAGGGCTTCTGCGGGGCTGAGACGTGCGGCGCGCCAGCCGCCGAATGCCCCGGCGATGAGACCGCCCAGCACGGCGAGGCACACGGCCGACACCAGCACCCAGGGGGTGAACGGCGCCTGGAGCACGATGTCGGCCGCCGGAGTCTGGAGCATCCCCCGCCACCGGTCGGCCCCTGCGCCCATGCCGCCTGGCGCCAGTTCCTGACCCCCGACGCTCGCCGCGACCGTGGGTCGGAGGACGTTGATCAGCACGATGCCCGCGATGCCCAGCACGAGACCCGCGGCTCCGCCGATGAGTCCCTGCACCATCGACTCTCCGGCCACCTGACGCACGACCCGGCCGTTCGACCAGCCGATCGCCTTGAGCGTGCCGAACTCCCTGGTGCGGCGTCCGACGCCGGACAGCGTGAGCAGCACGGACAGCAGCACGGCGACGGCGAGCACGATGATCGACAGCCACGTTCCGAGGTTCGTGATCAGAGCACTCGCGCTCGAGAGGGAGCCCGAGACGGTCGACGCGAGGTCGGACTGCGAGGTGACGGTCGCGTCCGGCAGCTCCGCAGCGAGCGAGGCGCTCACCGCGTCGATCGTGGCGACGGAATCGGCCTGCACATAGACAGTGGAGATGACGTCACCGAGCCCGGCGAGCGTCTGCGCCGTGCGCAGCGGCACGTAGACGTTCGCCGCGGTGTCGGCGCTGTCCGAGGTGGATGCGAGGAGCCCGACGACTTCGACATCCGATCCGCCCACATCGACGACATCTCCCACGGCGATCTCGTTCGTCGCGGCGTAGGTGCTGTCGAGGAGGGCGACCAGGGCATCGCTGTCATCCGCGTCGAACCCGCGTCCCTCCGTCACCTCGGTCGAGGCGAGCGGCCCGATCGCGGTGGTCGTCGGGTCGATCCCCAGAACGGAGAACGAGTCCACTCCGAAGGAGCCTCCGCCGCCCTGTCCGCCGTCGGGCGGAGCCTGCCCGTCTTCCGGGGCTGCCGGCTGTCCGTCGCCCTGCTGCGCGAATCCGCCGCTGGGCATCTCTCCGGAGAACGTGGAGTTGGTGAGGCTCAAGGCTGCTGAGGCGGCGGCGACGCCGTCGGTGGCGGCGACTGTGTCGAGCACCGAGGAGTCGAGGGTGCTTCGGAGGAAGTCGGGCCGGAGCATCGACTGCGCGAGCGTGGTCGTCTCGCCGTCGGTCTCCCCCGCATCGGCGTCGAACTCGAAGCGCGGCCCTTCACCCTGGCCAGGCTCGGTGGCCGCGCCCGTCACGGTGAGATCGGTGCCGACACCGTACACCGATTCCAGCGCCTGCGTCTGCGCGTCGCGCACGCCCGTCGTCAACGCGTTCACGACGATCACGAGCGCGATCGCCACCGCCAGTCCGATCGCGACGATCACCGTCTGCTTCTTGCGGCCGGCGAGTTCGCGCCGCAGGTATCTTCCGTACATCTCTCTCCTTCCGCCGCGGCCATCGCGGGGTGAGATCGACGTTAGGAACTGCGCATATGCGAGATCGAGGGCGCAGTGATGAGAAGCCTATGGGTTGCGGCGCAGCCGCCTCAGACCTTGCGCACAGCCTGCGCGAACAGCCGGGCGCGGACGGCGAGCGCGTCGAGATCGCCGCCGGGAGTGGCCGCGTCGCCGACGAGGGGTCCGCCCACACCGACGCCGAATGCGCCGGCAGCGAAGTACGCGCTCACGGTGTCGACGCTCACCCTCCGACGGGGATGATCCGCGCGTCGGGGAAGGGATCGCGGATGGCGCGGACGAACCCGGGGCCGAGCGCGGACGCCGGGAACAGCTTGACCGCGGCGCTGCCGGCATCGTGCCCTCGCTGGACCTCGGTCGGGGTGTAGACGCCGGGGAGGACGCCGATCCCCTGCGCGACCGCGTACTCGACCGAGGGGCTGAGCGTGGGCGTCACCAGGAACTGCGCGCCGGCGGTGACCGCCCGCTCCACATCGGCCTCGTCCAGCACCGTGCCTGCACCGATCAGCGCCTCGGGAGGAGCATCCCGCGTCACCTGGGCGATCGCCTCTTCGGCATCACTCAGCGTGAGCGCGATCTCGAGCGTCAGGATGCCCTCGCCGATGAGCGTCAGCGCCGCCGCGACCGTGGCGTCGACATCGGTCCCCGGAGAATGGCGACGATCCTGCCGGCGCTCAGCCGCTCCCTGAGCTGCGCGTTGTCCACGGTGCTCATCGCGCCACGCCCAGGGCCGAGTCGTCACGGGGCTCGGGGCCGCACCGCCCCACGGCCACGTCGGAGCGCCGCCGACGTCGACCCGGACCCCCAGCAGTGCCCCATCCGCTTCGCCGGCGTCTGCGAGCCCGATGCTCGCGGTCGTGATCACGAGCATCGTGTCGACGAGCGCGACCGCGGTCGGGCGCTTGGCGGGGAGCACGACGGTCTCGAGAAGCCCCTCCGGCGAGTACCGGCGCACTTCGGCAGCGTCCCAGACCGCGACCCAGAGCATGCCGTCGAGGTCGACCGTCATGCCGTCGGGGTTGCCGCCGTCGACGCGGCACACCGTGCGTCGGTTCGAGAGCGAGCCGTCGCCGGCCACGTCGAACGCCTCGATGCTGCGGTTCGGGAGCGTGTCGATGTAGTACAGGGTCGACCCCGTGCGGTCGAAGGCGAGTCCGTTCGACACCGTCACCCCGCCCAGACGTGCGACCGCGGTGCCGTCGGGCTCGATGCTCCAGAGCGTGCAGTGCGGGTCTCGGGGCATCGACTGGCTGCCCACCCAGAACCGGCCGAAGGGATCGCCGCCGCCATCGTTCATGTAGTCGCCGGGAGCGGCGATGTCGCTCGTCAGCGGTGAGACGATGCCGTCGTCGCTCACGTGCACCACCCGACGGTCCACACCGACGACCCATCCCTCCCCGGGTTGCGCGAGCGGGATCGGGGCGCCGATCTGCGCGCCGACGGCGACCGCGGTGTCCGGCACGACCCGTCCGTCGACGAGTCGGCCGCGGTGGAGGGATCCTGTAGCCATGTCGATCCAGGCGAGGCTGCCGTCGCGGCCGTCCCATCGCGGCGACTCGGCCTGGACGTATCGGGCGTCGGAGAGGATCTCGACGGTTCGCGCGGTCGTCGGGTGCGACATCAGGGACTTCCTTAGCTGGTAGCTCGTAACCGTTATGTGGCAGACTATCTCACAATATGCATATCACTTGCGAGAAATGTGGGCACACGATGAAGAAGCAGGGACTCCGCTGATGGCTCCGACACTCCACGGCTTGATGCCGATCCTGGCCACTCCGTTCGACGAGTCGGGCCGCCTCGACCGCGAGAGCCTGCGCCGACTGGTCGAGTTCCAGCTCGCATCCGGCGTCGACGGCGTCGCGGTCTTCGGCATGGCCAGCGAGGGCTTCGCCCTGACCACGGAGGAACGTCGCGTGATCCTCGACGACGTCGTCGGCGTGGTCGACGGCCGGGTCCCGGTGATCGCGGGCGTCAACGGCACCTCGACGGCCACCTCGATCGAGCAGTCGCTCCTCGCCGAAGAGGGCGGCGCCGATGCGCTGATGGTCCTCCCGCCGTTCATGGTGAAACCACCCGCCGGGACCCTCGTCGACTTCTACGGCGAGGTGGCCGCCGCGACCTCGCTCTCGGTGATGGTCCAGGACGCCCCGGGCGTCACGGGCGTCGCCATGGCCCCGGCCTCATCGCCGAGCTCGCCCGCCTCGACGGCGTCGACTCGGTCAAGGTCGAGGCGCCCCCGACTGCGCCCAAGGTCGGCGCCGTGGTCTCGGCGATCGACGATCCGGACTTCGCGGTCCTCGGCGGACAGAACGCCCAGTTCTGCCTCGAGGAGTACGCGAGGGGAGCCGTCGGCACGATGCCGGCGTGCGAGTTCCCGATCTGCTCGGGCCGGTGCTCGCGCTGTTCCTGGACGGGCGGGTCGACGAGGCCAGGGCGGAGTTCCGTCGTATGCTCCCTCTCGTGCTGATCGGTCTGCAGGGCGGCATCGCATGGGCGGTGCACAAGGAGGTCCTCGTCGCGCGCGGCGTCATCGACCACGCGACCGTCCGATACCCCCGCCTCGCGTCTCGACGCCGGCAGCCGAGCATCCGTCAAGCTCGTGATCGACGAGCTGTCGCTGCCGCCGATCCCCGCAACGGTGCGCGTGTGACCCGCCGCGGCGTGCTGCTGATCGGCGGCAGCTCCGACATCGGCCTCGCGATAGCCCGCGCCTTCGTCGACGGTGGAGACGCCGTGGTGGGTGTCGGACTCGAAGACCCGGACGATCCGGTCTTCGTGAACTACCTCATCGGCGACTGCAGCCGACCGGAGACCGCGGACCGCGTCGTCGCGGATGCCGCGGACGCACTCGGTCGGCTCGACGTCGTCGTGCTCGCGGCAGGGCGCATGCCGATCGCCCGCGCCGATGCGACGAGCGACGACGACTGGCGCGGAGCCTTGGGCGCGACGCTCGATTCGGCGTTCTTCGTGGCACGGGCGGCCCTCCCCGGCTCTCTCGCGGGTCCTCGATCGTCGCGGTCACCTCGGTCAACTCATCGCTCGCCGCACCCGCCCTGCCCGCCTATGCCGCGGCCAAGGCGGGTGTGGACGGCCTCATCCGCCAACTCGCGCTCGACTACGGCCCGCAGGGCATCCGCGTCAACGCCGTGCAGCCGGGGAGCATCTCCGCCGCCGACACGGGCGAGAGCGAGGGCTACCCGCTCGGACGGATCGGCCGCCCGGAGGAGGTGGCATCCGTCGTCGCGTTCCTGGCGTCCGATGCCGCGTCGTTCGTGACCGGCACGTCGATCCCCGTCGACGGCGGACTGTCGATCTCCTCCCCCGCTGCCTGGCTGAAACCGACCCTTCGGGATCGCTGGCTCTGATCCGCCGCCTCCCACGAAGAAGGCCGCGTCTCCATCCGGGACGCGGCCTTCTTCGTGTCTTCCGCCGCTCAGGCGTTGGAATCGAGCAGCCCCTGAACTTCCTTCTTCAGCGCGTTGAGTCCGGACTGCGCGTCGACCTGACCGGCGAGGATCGTCGCGACCCCGGCGCCGATGGCGGCGTCGATCTGCGCGGTCACGGCCACACGATCCCACGCGGCGCCACGAGCGTGCTCCGACACCTCGGTGCGGAACGCCGCCTGGAAGGTGTCGGCCGCCAGGGCGGGGATCTTGTCGGCGACGGTCTTGGCGGCAGGAGCGACCGCCGAGTTCTCGTACAGAGCCGTCGCCGCTTCGACGTTCGTGGCCGCGTAGAGGATGAAGTCTCGGCTCGTGAGCTCGCCCTCGCCCGCGGTCGCGAAGACGCCGCTGCCCCATGCCCGGTTGAAGGAGTCCTTCCGCCGGCGGTCGGGCGCGCGATCGCTCCGATGTTGTCGATGATGTTCTGGGCCGCGCCGTTGGTCTTGACGAAGGTCGAGGCGAGCGGAGCATCGTCGTACAGGGCGGCACGGCCGCTGGCGAACAGGATGCGGGCGTCGCTGCGCGCCACGTTCGTCTGCGTCAGGCCGGCGTCCTGCAACGACTTGTACCAGGTGACCGCCTCGACGCTCTCCGCGTCACCGAGCGTGCACTTCAGGTCGTCGGTGACCACATCGCTGCCGAAGCCCCACATCCACGGCACGGCGTCCTTCAGGTCGGGGTTCTTCGTGACCGCAGCGTACGGGATGAGCGAGGAGTCCTGCTTCTTGATCTTCTCGAGTGCGGTGGCGAACTGCTCCACGGTCATGCCCGAGGTGATGCCGACGCTCTTCGCGATCTCTCCGTTGGTGATGATGCCGATGCCGGCGGCCGTCAGCGGGAGGACCAGCAGCTTGCCGTCCATCGTGTACGAGTCGAGCACGCCCTGCGGGATGCCGAGGCCCTTCGCGAGGTCGCTGAGATCGGCGAGCACGTTCATCGGCGTGAGCACCTGCCATCCGCCCGACTGCCCGACGCCCATGAGGTTGCCCGAGCGGCCGGTCAGGGCGAGCTGGGTGGCAGCCTGATCGTAGGGGTAGATGACCGGGGCGACGGTGACGCCCTCCTTCTTCGAGAATCCGTCGAGGATTCCCTGCCAGGCCGACTTCAGGGCTTCCTCGCCCAGCGAGTTGCCGTAGAAGTTGATCGTCTCGGCCTTCGTCGCGGCGTTCGCGGCGGCACCGGCACCGGCGCCGGGTGCGGCGGGCGTCGCACACCCGGCGAGCGCGAGCGCGCCGAACGCGGCGAGCACGGTGCCGCCTCCGAGGAAGGCTCGGCGGCTCAGCTGTGAGTTCGAGATGGTCATGGAGACTGCTCCTTCGAGGTGATGGGGGTAGAGCTGTTCAGGCGACGCAGGGCTACCCCTTGACGGCACCGGCGGCGAGGCCGGAGACGAAGTAGCGCTGCAGGAGGATGAAGATGAGGACGAGCGGGAGCGAGGTGATCAGGGACGCGGCCATGAGGGCGGGCCAGTCGGCGGTCCCCTCGCGGATGAAGGCCTGGGTCAGTCCGGCCGGGAGCGTCTGCTTGTCCGGGCCGGCGAGCGTCAGAGCGAACAGGAGATCGCTCCACCCGCGCATGAAGGCGAACATGCCGGCGGTGATGAGCCCGGGGACCACGAGCGGGAACACGATGCGGAACATGGTGCCGGTGCGCGAGAGCCCGTCGACCTTCGCGGCCTCGATGATGTCGTCGGGAAGGGCGTCGATGATGCCCTTCAGCAGGAACACGGCGAGCGGCAGCGTGAACGTGGTGAACGAGATGATCAGCGCCGTGTAGGTGTACAGCAGTCCGGCCGAGCTCAGCATCAGGTACAGCGAGATGAGAAGCAGGGCGCCGGGGATCAGCTGACCGATGAGGAACATGAACATGACGGCGTTGCGGCCCCGGTACCGGAACTTCGACAGGGAGTACGCCATGAGACCGCCGACCAGGACCGCGAGCAGAGCGGTGCCGGTGGAGACGATGATGCTGTTCATCAGGTTCTTCAGCAGCAGATCGTTCTGGAAGAAGCCGACGAAGTTCTCGATCGTCGGATCGACCGGGAAGAACGGACGGTCCAGCGAGAAGACGTCCTCCTTCTTCGTGAATGCGGTGGCCGTGAGCCAGTACACCGGCAGCAGACCGAACAGAGCCAACAGCAGGAGCAGGACCCGCCCCGGAATGGACAGGTGGGGGCGGATGATCGACTCCCCCACATCGCGACTACGGCGCATCACTTCTCCAGCCGTCGGTTGAGGAACAGGTACCCGGTCGTGATGATCGCGAGCAGGACGAGCCAGAGCGTGCCCATGGCGGAGGCCTTGCCGAGCTCGTAGCTGCCGAAGGCGAGGTCGTAGAGGCTGACCGCGAGCGTCGTGGTGGAGTTGCCCGGCCCGCCGCCGGTCATCACGAAGATGGTGTCGAAGTTGCCGAAGTTGTAGATGAACTCGAGCACGGCGACGAGGGTGACCGGCCCGGCGATGTGCGGCAGCGAGATGTGGCGGAACCGCTGCGCACGCGTCGCACCGTCGATCGTGGCGGCCTCGATCTGCTCGCTCGGCAGCGTCTGGAGCACCGCGAGGGCGACGACCATGATCCACGGGAAGGAGTGCCAGGTCTTGGCGATGACCACGGCGGCCATCGCGCCGGTCGGCGTGCCCAGCATGCTGACCTCCGGGAGGCCGAAGACCGAGAGCACATGGTTCACGACGCCGTAGCTGTCGTTGAAGATCCATGCCCAGAGGAAGGAGACGACCACGCCGGGGAGAAGCCACGGCAGCATGAGCGCGCCGCGGAGGATGTTCCGTCCGCGCATGCGGGCGTTCAGCAGCAGGGCGAGCGCCACACCGAGCACGAGGGGGAAGACGGTGGAGAGCGAGGCGAACACGAGGGTCGTGCCGAGCCGGGCGAAGAACTCCTCCCAGACGGCCGCGTAGTTGTCGAGACCGACGAACGTGCGTTCGGGGCGCAGGAGCGATTGGTCGAAGAGGCTCGTGAAGATGCTCGACACGAGGGGGAAGATCGCGATCACGAGGAACAGGAGGACCGCGGGAAGTGCGATCATGAAACCGAAGGTGCGATCCTTCGCGCCCAGCGTGGAACGTCGCCCGGAGCGTGGCTCGACGGCCTTCTGCTCACTCTCCGCTGGCCGCTCGAGTATGGCTTGTTGCATTGCAGTCACTTTCCCGTAGAGACGACCCCGTGGGGCCCTGCGCGTCGTCGTCACAGTGGTCGACGTCGACGTGCGGCAAGTCAACCACAATGCGGATGAGAAATCCACAACATGCATAAGACACCCACATTTGTGTTGCTCGAAGTCATTTCTCTCCGTAGGATGACTGGCAGCGGCGGAGGCCGCCGGCGTCGCAGGTGCGACGCATGTGAGGAGGAGGAGTCACCATGGCGTCGGAATCGGTGGGCGGCACCCAGACCGTCGAACGGGCGATGTCCTTGCTCGCCTGCTTCACGGAGGAGTCCGGCGAGCTGCGGGTCTCGGAGCTCTGCACGCTCACCGGCCTCGGGCAGTCCACGGTCTCCCGCATGATGTCGGCCCTCGACCGCATGAAGTTCGTGGTGCAGGACAATCGCACCGGGCTCTACCGCCTCGGCCCCGCGGCCGTCTCCCTCGGCACCATCGCCCTCAACGGCTCCCCTCTCTTCCGCGCGTCCCGGCAGATCGCGCAGAACCTCGCGCGCCGGATCGAGATCGGCGTGAACGTGGCCGAGCTCAGCGGCTTCACCTTCATGTACCTGTGCAACTTCGAGGGCGCCCTCGCGCCGAAGTCGTTCGACATGGCAGGGCGCACGGGCCCCCTGCACGCGACGGGCCTGGGCAAGGCCCTTCTCTCCGGCATGACCGACGCGCAGGTGGACGAGTACTTCACGCAGACGCCTCAGCGCTTCACCCCGCACACCATCGTCGACCGCGAGGCCATGCAGACCGCCCTCGACGAGACCCGCAGCCGTGGCTACGCGACCGAGATCGAGGAGCTCGCCTTCGGCCGCGCCTGCATCGCCGCGCCGATCCGCAACCGTGCGGGCGAGATCGTGGCGGGCATCTCGGCGAGCGGCCCCCTGTCGGTGCTGGATCTGCACGCCCCGCACCAGGAGCTCGCCCTGCAGCTGATCGAAGCCGCCGACGAGATCTCGGTCGCCCTCGGCTACAGCCCTTCGCGCACCGCATCGGCGTTCGCGGCGCTCTGAGCTCTGCCGCTGCGTGCGGCTCCCGTTCCCCGACCGCGGCGCCCCGCCGTCGGCCGCTCGACCATCCCTGTCTTCGGAGACCCCATGAGAATCACGCGCGTCCAGACCTTCCCGCTCTACCTCTCGAAGGAGGATGCGAACAACTCGTATGCGGGCGACACCGCCGTCGAGCACCGCGGCTACGTGATCCGCCCACCGTGGCGGAGCCTGTACTCCCCGGGCTACGAGACCCTGCTCGTGAAGATCGAGACCGATGAGGGACTGGTCGGCTGGGGCGAGGCACTGGCACCCGTCGCGCCGGTCGTCGCAGCGGCCATCGTCGACAATCTGCTGACTCCGCTGATCCTCGGCGAGGACCCGCGCTCGGTGCGCACGCTCTGGCACCGGATGTCGGAGTCGATGCGGGAACGCGGACACCTCACCGGACACCAGGCCGACGCGATGGCCGCGGTGGACATCGCCCTCTGGGATCTGTGGGGCCATGCGACCGGCCTGTCGGTCTCGGAGCTCGCCGGCGGCCGCTTTCACGAGGTCCTGCCAACCTATGTCTCCGGGATCCGCGGGGCCGACGACGTCGAGCGCGCGGAGAAGGCCGCAGAGCTCGTCGAGGGCGGCGTGCGGCGCATCAAGCTGCACCTCGGCATCGACATCCGCACCGATCTCGCGACCTATGACGCGATCCGCGCCGTGCATCCCGATCTCGAGGTCGCGCTCGACGCGCATTGGACCTACCGGCTCGGCGAGGCACGTGCCCTCGGCCGCGAGCTGGACGACCGGAGGGCGTGGTTCTTCGAGGCACCGCTGGCGCCGGAAGACGTCGAGGGTCACCGCGACCTCGCCGCCGCGCTCGCGACCCCGGTCGCGGTGGGCGAGGCCATGCGCAGTCGCTTCGAGTTCACGGACTGGCTCACCCGCCGCGCCGTCGGTCTGACGCAGCCCGACATCGGCCGCACGGGCATCACCGAGGGTCTCGCGATCTCCGCGGTCGCCGACGCGTTCCACGTCCCGGTCGCTCCGCACCACTCCGCCGCCTTCGGTATCGCGATGGCCGCCGGCGTGCGCGTCGCCGCGAGCGCTGCATCGCTGCTCGCCTTCGAATACCAGCCGTTCACGCTGCCCGTCGCGAACCGCCTCCTCACCACACCGCTCGAGGTCCGTGCGGACGGCGGCTTCGTCGTGCCGACCGGTCCGGGGCTCGGCGTCACGGTCGACGAAGCGGCCATCGCGGAGTACGTGCGGCACTGACCCTGCGGGAGCGCCGCGAAAGGGTGGGCCGGCCGGAGCGATCCGGCCGGCCCACCCTTTCGTCGTTCAGTCCCCGATGCGCACGAACTGCGCAGCGCTGACACGGTGGATGCTGGTGTTGCGGACTTCGAGCCGCACGGTGCCGACGGCGTCGGCGTCGTACCGGAACGAGCCCAGCGAGCGCCACGCCGCGGCGCCCTGCGTCTGATCGACGATCACCTCGGAGCTGCCGTTCTTATGCTCGACGACGTACGCCGCCGAGGTGGTCGTGGTCGAGTTCGTCGGATACCAGACCGAGACCCGGTACAGCCCGGCCTGCGACAGGTCCACGTTCCACGTCACGGTGCTGCCGACCGAGTCGGAGTCGCTGTAGCGCGTCCGGGTGCCGTTCCATCCGGACAGTCCGCTGGGGTACCAGTTGCCGGATTCCAGGTAGCCGGGCCACGGAGACTGCGTGTGCGCGATCACGCCCTCGTCTGCCACCCGCACCAGCACGCCGCGGCGCAGCGTCTGATCGAGCCGTGCCTCGAACCGCGTCGACGAGCCTGGCGCGACCCCCGAGCCGGCCGTGACGGTCCAGGTGTGCGTCAGGTCCGACCTCGGCGGCACGGTGATGGTCGCGCTCTGCTGCCCGACACTCCATCCGGTGAGGCCGTACAGTGCGAGCGTGGCTTGCAACGGAGCGACGCCGGTGTTGATGACGAGCGCGGTCAGCTTCGCGACGGCGCCGGGTCCGCTGACGATCTCGACATCGGACGTGAGCGACACCAGCCGACGGCGGTCGATCACCTCGATCGTCGCCGGACGCAGGGTCACGGGGTCCTCTCCCGGCATCGACAGCTTCGCGGCGACCTCGACCTCGCCGACGGGCGCTGCCGCGGCGATGATGACCGCTGCCTCGACCCTGGCCGTGTCGTGTGCCGGCACCGCGATCGCCGGCACGGCGCCATCGAGCTGCCACCCGGTCGGCAGGGTCATCGCGATGTCGCCGGTGATCGGATCATCCGTCGCGTTGCGCACCTCGATGATCAGCGGGACGCGATCGCTCGCGGTTCCGGTCGCCTGGGCGACGACGTCTCCGGTCACGCCGGGGTTCTCCCCGCTGATCCGCGACGGCAGTCGCAGAGTGACCTCCGAGGTCGTCGTCCCCCCGGTGGTGATCGTGTACCGGAACTGCTTCGTGAGGTCGTCGACGGGGATCGTCCACTCGTACGGGTACACCTTCTGCGGCGCCTGCTTCAATGCGCCTCCGCCAATGCGGTACGACAGGGTGGCCTGCTGCTCGGTGTCGATCTGCACGTAGGCGTCGTACCCGTCGCCGCCCGGCCGCACGAGCAGCATCCCCCGCGCGACGCCGTACTCGGTGGCGGTGTCGGTGTCGATCTCGTGGAAGCTGTCGCGCCCGTGGTCGACGACGTCGTCGTGCGGGAGCCCCGGCCTCTGCACCGCCACGTTCCGCACCACGAGGGCGAGGAGTCCTCTGGCCGGCACGGAGACCGTGATCCGCCCGCTGACGGCTGCCGTGGTGGATCGCGAGCCGTTCGCGGCCACGATCTCCACCGCGGTCGAGGAGCTGCGTGGCAGGCCGGTCAGCTCGCTGGAGAGATCGACGGTCACCTGCTGCGCGGCTCCAGCCGAATTGGTGAGGCTGACGTAGAGGGCGTCGTTGCCGACACCGCCGATCCAGTTGACCAGCGGATTGTCCAGGGAGAGGAGCCCTTCGGGGAAGTAGGGCCACACACCGTCCTCGCCGAAGAACGTGCCGGGGGCGTGGCCGTAGGCGAAGAACTTGAAGTACGCGAAGTCGGCCTCGAACACATGGGGGAATTCGATGGCGCCGCCGCTGCGGTAGAAGCTCTCGCTGATCAGGTAGTCCATCGCGAGCCCGAGCTGGGCCGGTGCGTGATGGAAGTAGTACCCGGTGATGCCGACGGGGCCGCTGGTCGCGAAATCGGGCTTCATGTGCGCGACCTGGAACTGGCGACCGTAGTAGCCGGGGTAGGTGGTGAACCGGCCGATCACCATGTTGTGGGCGATGTCGGCCAGCAACCCGTCTCCCGTGTGATGCGCGAGCCGCAGCAGCGCTCCCGCCCAGCACGGGTTGAACACATAGCCGCCGCCGGGGTTCGTGAGTGTGCTGACACCGAGCTTGAACGACGACAGCGCCTCGAACGTCAACCCGGAGGGCGAGACGTACCAGGCGGGGACCGTCTCCGTGGGGACGCTCGTGTTCGGGTACGACGGCAGCGAGGAGCGTGTCTCCCAGTCGTACTGCTGTGTGATGACGTGCCCGACGGGGACCGTGACCGTGCCGCCGGGAACGGGGCGCACCGCCGTCTGCGTGATGAAGCGCTGGACCTCCCGGTAGGCGCCGTCGAGGAATTCGTCCTCCCCTGTCACCTCGAACATCTCCAGCAGGTCCACCCAGTAGCGGGAGAAGCTGTAGGCGAATCCGCCGGGAGGCTGGCCGTTGCTCCGGTACGGGGTCAGGATCTGCTCCTGCGAGTATCGACGCGCGATCAGCGTGGCCTCGGTCAGATAGGCGGGGTCGCCGGTGATGCGGTAGGTCGCCAGGGCGTTCGAGAACGGCGCCCTGCTCTGACCGACGACGCCCGCCTTGGTCGCCTGGACGGCGAGTCGCTGGATGCCGGCGTTGCGGCCGTGCGTGAGCTGGGAGAGCGCGGCGAGGTTCACCGCGTCGGTGGGTATCCGCCCGATGCGGTACTGCGTCGTGTCGTTGTAGACCGGGCTCCCGATCACCGGCGAGTGCCCGATGCCCTTCCGGGAGACCTGGTACTCGACGAGGGGCCGCGCTCGACGTTCGTACAACGTGCTGTCGGCGGTCCCGGTCAGGTAGTGCGCGGCGAGGACGACGCCGCTCGCCGCGGTACGGACGGCATCCTCGTTCTCCACGTCGACGAACCCCTTGGCGCGGCTCCACCATCCGGAGTGCGAGGGATGTAGTCGACGGCGTCGTCGCCGTCCGGCTCGACGGCGATCAGCGCCGCCATCGCGTGCACGGCATCCGTCAACGATCGGTCGTACACGTTCTGCCGATACGCGGTCAGCCCGTACTCGTGCCGACACAGGTGCGTGTACGTGCCGTACAGGTGTCTGCGCGCGCGGCGAGCCCGAACGCGAAGCCGCGCTGCTCGCCGACGGCCATGGCGGTGCGCAGGCCCGGCTGCGGCGAGTAGATGCTGGGCACGATGTCGAGGCTGTCGTTGCGCAGGCTCATGCCGTACGGCTGCCTGTCCGACATCAACTGCCGCTCGTGCACGAACTCCGCCACCTCTGCGGGGAGGTAGACGCCGGATGTGATGGCGACGCTGCCCACCGCGTACTGCGTGAGCGCCATCGGCGCGAAGAGCTCCCACGCCCCCAGCGGCGCCGAGCCGTCGAGCACGGAGAGGGCGTGCTGATACGACCCGCACAGCACTTCATCCAGGTCGTCGAGCGACCTGGTGTCCTGGCTCTGATAACCGACGATGTAGTCGCCGGCGATCTTGGCCGTCACCACGTGGTGGGCCTCGGGGTTGGGTCCGTCGAGCCGCCAGCGCACCACGAGGTCGAAGTCGTCCGTACTCGTCGTCAGTTCGATCACCTGCGGGCCGAGCACCTGGTACGACGTGAAGCCGAGCCAACTCGGGGACAGCGGTCCATAGAGTTCCGGCGCGCTGCCGGTGGGCAGCGTGCCCTCCAGAACGAGCCACTGCTCGTCGAAGCGATGCGAGGGGTCGGTGACGGGAAGCCATCCACCGGCGTGCGCGACCTCGAGGTCGCGCACGATGGTCGTCCCGCCGTCCCAGGTGGCGTGGAAGAACGTCATCCGATGGCTCTGGCCCACGAGCTGCGCGACCTGCGTGAAGACGAGGTTCGGCTTGTCCAGTCGGCGGAGCGCGTCGGCGTAGACGCCTCCGTCGTGGTGAGCTGCGCGACGGCCGCTGACGCGTTACCTGTCTGCGACCCGAGCACCGGCGGGAGCACCCCGGCGATCACCAGCATCCGCAGCACGGAGCGCCGGCTCCACAGTGCGGGATTATCTTGGGCTTCATCGCCAGCAATTGAATCCATGATCCACATAATGCAATTGGTATGCGATCATGTCAATGGATGATGCCTCAGGCGGTGCACCTCGTGCTGCCCGCACGGGTAACGTCGAACGCGCTGAGCACCACGAGAGGACGCATGCGGTGACGGAGGATTCTCCCGAGGAGATGACGGAGTACTCGCTGAGCACGCTCATGGCGCCGCTCGAGCCGCCAGCGGAGCCCGACGACTTCGACGACTTCTGGCGCGAGACGTTCCTCGAATTCGGCGTCGGTCCGGTCGCATGGGAGTTCACGCAGGACCTCCCGCCGACGCCGACGCACCGTGTCGCCGAGATCCGATTCCATTCCTCCGCCGAGGAGCAGGCCGCCGCGTACGCCATGGTTCCACACCGGATCGCCGAGACGCGTCGAGGGCTCGTGGTCGGGCACGGATACGGCGGACGCACCGCCCCCGACCCCGACCGCGTGCCCGCGGACACCGCGGCGATCTTCCCCGTCGCACCGGCACGCACGCGGTCGCCGACAGCCGCTTCCCCGCACTGCCGGACGAACACGTGCTGGCGGGCATCGCGCACCGCGACACCTACTCGCATCGTTTCAGCGCCGCCGATGTCTGGCGTGCCGCCACCGTCCTCCTCGACATGGCGCCCGCGGTGACCGGAGCGCTGGACTTCAGCGGCGGGAGCTTCGGTGGCGGGATCGGAGCGATGGCGCTGCCCTGGGATGATCGCTTCCGCAGAGCCGCGTTGGACGTGCCGAGCTTCGGGAATCACGATGTGCGGCTGTCGCGGCGCTGCACCGGGAGCGGGGAGGCCGTTCGCGAGCACCTGCGCGATCACCCCGAGGCGCGCCCCGTCCTCGACTACTTCGACGCAGCGACCGCGGCGCGTCGCCTGCGCATCCCGGTGCACGTGAGCGCCGCCCTGCTCGACCCCGCCGTCGACCCCCGGGGCAGTTCGCCGTCTACCACGCACTGCCCGGCCCCGCCGACTCGGCGTGCGCGCCTGCGGACACCTCGCAGGACCGATCGGCGAATTGTCCGATCGCCTCGCGCTTCAGGCCGGCACCGACTTCCTCGCGCTCCCCGATGAACGGCTCTCAGACAACGCATAGCGATCTCCATAGAAATCACATAGGAGATTCCGCAGAATAGGCGCATGACCAGCGACCTGCCCGACCTGCGCCGTCCCGACGGCTCCCCCCTGCGCATCCTCGCCGTCGACGACGAGCAGATGCTCACCGACCTTCTCGCGATGGCCCTGCGCATGGAGGGGTGGGAGGTGCGCACCGCCTCCTCGGGGATGGAGGCGCTGCAGGTCGCTCGCGATTTCGAACCCGACGCGCTCGTGCTCGACATCATGATGCCCGACCTCGACGGGATGTCGGTGCTCAAGCGTCTCCGCGAATCGGGCAACCTGGTCCCGGTGCTGTTCCTCACCGCGAAGGACGCCGTGGGAGACCGCGTCGCCGGGCTCACGGCGGGCGGCGACGACTACGTCACCAAGCCCTTCAGCCTGGAGGAGGTCATCGCCCGCCTGCGAGCGATCATCCGCCGCACCGGCCACGCCACCGCGGACGACGGGCAGTCGATCCTCCGCGTCGCCGACCTGACCCTCAACGAAGACAGTCACGAGGTGATGCGAGACGGCACCGAGATCGAGCTCACCGCCACCGAGTTCGAGCTGTTGCGCTATCTCATGCGCAACGAGCGCCGGGTGCTGTCGAAGGCGCAGATCCTCGACCGCGTGTGGAGCTACGACTTCGGCGGCAAGTCCTCGGTCGTCGAGCTGTACATCTCGTACCTCCGCAAGAAGATCGACGCAGGGCGCGCCCCGCTGCTGCACACCGTGCGCGGCGTCGGCTACATGATCAAGGCCCCGCAGTGAGTTCAGCGACGATGATGAGACGGCCGATGAGCCTGCAGACACGGCTGATGACCGCCGTGATCGGGTTCGTCTCGCTGATCCTCATCATCGTCGCCATCATCACCAGTGCGACGCTCGGGAAGACGATGGAGGATCAGCTCGACCAGAAGCTGAACACCTACGCGCACCAGCTCGCCCGCCTGACCGAGGGCTTCGCGCCGTCGTCGGCCACCGCTCAGAACATCCTCACCGGCCCGTATTCACCTCCGGTGGGTCTGGTCTTCGTCGTCTCGAGTCCGGTCACCGGCTTCAGCGGGGCCGTCGTGACGAACACGTCGGAGGACGAGCTGAACGGTTCGCTCAAGAGCCTCGACGGCACGCAGATCGCCGAGATCGCGGTCGCGCTCAACGACGCATCCGTCGCCACGGTCTCCCTGTCCGACCTCGGCTCCTACCGGATGATGGCGGTTCCGGCGGCCAACGGAGTGACCGTCGTGACGGGGCTCCCCCGCGACGAGATCCAGAACCAGCTCGCGCAGCTGCTCACCGTGATCGCCCTCGCCACGATCGGCGGCCTGATCCTGCTGGCTCTGACCACGGCGATCACCATCAGGGTGAGCCTGCGTCCGCTCAGAGCAGTGGCGGTGACGGCCACCAGAGTCGCGAATCAGCAGCTCGACCGCGGAGAGGTCAGTATCACCGAGCGGGTACCGGCTTCTGAAGCCGACCCCCGCACCGAGACCGGCCTCGTGGGTGCGGCATTGAACAAGCTGCTCGATCACGTGAACACTTCGCTGGCCTCGCGGCAGAAGAACGAGGAGCGGATGCGCCGCTTCGTCGCCGACGCGAGCCACGAGCTCAGGACACCGCTCGCGTCGATCCGCGGTTACTCCGAGCTGTCGCTGCGCGCACTCCGGCAGCAGAGCACCGAGGAGCAGACCGAGGTCATCGAAGGCACCACGTCGTCGCTGGAGCGCATCCAGGCGCAGTCGCTGCGGATGACCCGCCTCGTCGAGGATCTTCTGCTGCTCGCCCGGCTCGACGAGGGGCAGGAGCTCGTCTACGGCACGGTCGACCTCACGCAGTTGGCCCTCGAGAGCGTCTCGGACGCCCGTCCGACCGCCCCCGACCATCACTGGAACATCGAGGTGCCCGACGAACCCGTCACGATCGTGGGCGACGCGGGCCGGATGCACCAGGTCGTGACGAATCTGCTCGCGAATGCCCGGACGCACACCCCGGCCGGCACGTCGATCACTCTGAGCGTCGCGCGGGAGGCCGGTGAGGCGGTGCTGCGCGTTCACGACGACGGCCCCGGCATCGACCCCGGCATCCGCGACGAGCTGTTCGCCCGCTTCGCGCGAGGCGACTCCTCTCGGGCCCGCCAGACCGGTGGCACCGGACTGGGACTCGCGATCGCGAAGGCCATCGTCGAGGGCCACCACGGGTTCATCTCCGTGACGAGCGAGCCCGGCGACACGACCTTCACCGTGCGCGTGCCGGTCACCCCGGCGGAGCGCGTGGATCCCGACGCCTGACGCCGCGACGCCGCGGCCTTCCCGACGGGCATCCGAACTCCCGACGTGCCCGAGGCCGGGGTGGGGCCGGGCGGGGCGGGGTCAGTAGCCGGCGAAGGCGTCGGTCGTGAGGGTGCGGGCCTTCTGCAGTGCGGGCGCGAGGTCGGCGATCAGTCGCGGAGGCCCGGAGATGAACGCATGACGCGTGGTGATGTCTGCCACGGCACGCTCGAGCGTCTCCGCGTCGAGGCGGGCGCCCTGCCCCCAGGTCCAGTGCGCGGGAAGGTCCGCCGGTTCGTCACGGGTGAACACCACCGTGCGCACACCGGTCGCGGCGAGCTCGTCGCGGAACGCCAGTTCGGAGGCGTCGGACGCGACGTACACGAGCACCACGTCGCGCTGCTGCCCCGTCGCCTGCAGCTGCCGCAGCTGCGACACGAAAGGCGTCACGCCGATGCCCGCTGCGACCATCAGCACCGGGTGATCGCCCCGCGGCAGGATGAAGTCGCCCCACGTTCCGGTGACGGCGAAGGTCGCGCCCGGCTCCGCGGCCGCGAGAGCGCGCTTGTAGCTGGACGGGTGCTTCTGGTCGCCGTTCTTGTACGCGATGCGCAGGGTCGGCAGATCGGCCGGAGCCGACACGATGCTGAACTCCCGGCGGGTGCCGCGCGCATCGGGCCGGTGATGCGGAACATCGAGCTCGAGGTACTGACCGGGCAGGAAGCGCACATGCCCCTTCGCCCGGAAGGTCAGCTCCTGTGCCGTCGGGGTCACGAACTCCCTGCGCTCGAGCACGAGACGCACCGACCCGCGCAGGGCGAAGGCGAACGCGACGAGGTTGCCGATCAGGAGCGCCCGTTCCTGGCCGAGGGTGAACAGGCCGGCGACGGCGATCGGCCATCCGGCGAGCACCCCCACCACGACGGCCACCACGAGCTGCTGGCGGCGACGCGGCGGAGAGTGAGCGGCTCGGAGAGCATGAAGGCGCCGAGGAACAGGAACGGCGACTGCAACACGGCGAACTGCAGGGCCGTCAGCATGTCGAACCCGATGTCGAACTGGGCGGCCTGGACCGCCTGCCGCACCACGGAGGTCGCGACAGCGACCACGAGGAACACCAGCACGACGCGCACCTTCTCGGTGCGCCACAGCACCGCCAGCCCGAGGACGGCCACGGGGATCGTGAGCACAGGGGTACCGACCCACCACGACGAGGAGGTGCCGAGCCACTCGAAGGCGCCGAAGGCCCCGAGGATCGATACGACGGCGGCACCGAACGCCGCGGGGTTGAAGATGTGGCGGCCTCGCCAGGCGATCAGGTACTTCGACACGCTCGCCACGGCCCCCGCGAGCGCGCGAGACCGAGGAGGGCGCCGAGTTCGAGCCCCGGACGAAGGACGAACAGCAGGATGAGCGCGGTGACGAGCGACGATTCGATACGCCATGGAAGACGCAGGATCCGCTGTGCGCCGGCGTCCACAGCCGAGATGACGACCGCGAGCACCCCGAACGAGGCGACGAGTTCGAGCGGGGTGGGCGAGACGATGACGCCGAGCAGCGACAGCACCAAGGCGATCACGGCCAGAGCGATGAGCGCGAACAGCACGAGTCGGTACATCGACAGCGAGCCCAGTACCGCGAGGACCCGCTGGCGCGCGGCGGCGAAAGAGGTGATCACGTCGTCCAGTCTTTCCTAGTTCGGGGCCGAGGGGCCCGTCTTTCCGGAGAGGAACAGCTCGGCGGGGCCGCCTGGCGAGCGCTGCACCCGGCCGTCGGTGCTCATGCGCACCCAGTGCACGCCCCAGTCCGCAGCGATCTCGGGGCCTCCGGGGAAGAAGAGCGCCGTCGCGACGGCATCGGCGGTCATCGCGTCGGGCGCCAGCGCCCAGGTCGCGGCCCAGGTCTGCACCGGGACCCCTGTGCGCGCATCGAGCACATGGTGCAGCCCGCTCCCCCACGCACGACGGTTCACGGCCGATGCGCACAGCGCGCCGTCACGCACCCCGACCACCCCGATCGCCTTCTGCGGATCGTAGGGATGCTCGAGCCCGATGCGCACTCCCGCGCCGCGCACCCTGATGTCGCCGCCCGCGTCGACCACGAGATCTCCCGGCACGTGCGACAGAGTGCTCAGGACCAGGTCGACGAGGCGCCCCTTTCCGAGCGCCCCGACGTCGAGGAGCGCCGGTGCCGTGACCGCGACCTCGGAACGCGTCCACGCCACCCGCTGCTCCCAGTCCGAGGGGGCGCGCACGGGCTCCCCGGCACGAGCGAGTACTCGGCGTCGTAGCCGATCGCTGCGAGGCTCACGGCCACGAGGGGATTGACCGCGCCGTCGGTCGCTGCGGAGAGCGCACGGTAGGCGTCGAGCATCGGTCCGGCATCGGTCGACGCGAAGGCGCCTCCTTCCGTGCCGAGACGTGTGACCTCGGAGTCGGGACGGAACCGGGACCACTCCCGGTCGAACCGCTCCACCTCGGCGCTCACGGCCGTGCGATCCGCCTCCGTCAACGCGACGGTCGACTCGATGTCCCAGTGCGTTCCGATCGCCTCGAAGCGCCAGCTCGCCATGGGCGTCAGGCGCCTATGCGGCCGCCTGCTCCTTGATCGACTCGACCGCGTCGTTGAACCCACCGCTCGTGAGAGACGATCCTGCGACACGACTGACGTTCAGATCGTCGAGCGCCACGCCCTCGACCTCGGCGGCGATGCCGTCGATGAACTGGCCCTGGTACTGCTCGGTCTCGGGGGCCTGCGGGTCACCCGTGACCTCGACGTCGGTGACCACACCGTCGGCGAGGGTCAGCGTGACGGAGATCTGCTCGACCGTCTCCGGGGTCTGGTACGAACCGTCGGCCGTGTAGGTGCCGTCGGCGTAGTCTCCTCCGGTCGCGCCGCTGGGGGCGGAGGCGGAACCGGTGCCCGCCGCCTCGTCCGTCCCATTCGACGAGTCTCCGGTATCGGCCGCGCCGGAGCAGCCGGCGAGCACGAGCATGCCGGCGATCCCGAGAAGAGCGGAACCCTTGCGGACAGAGGTCGGTACAGTCGTGCGGATCATGCTGGCCTCCCGGTGCGGTGTCTGTCGACGCGTTCGCCGATGCATTCGACCGTATGCACCGCGGCTATGCGCGGGCTGTGCCGAGACGATGAGTTACGCGTCGCCACCGAACATGCTCGTGACCGAACCGTCTTCGAACACCTCGTGGATCGCACGAGCGAGCAACGGGGCAATGGGGAGAATGGTGAGCTTGTCCCACCGGCGCGATTCGGTCAGTGGAATCGTGTCGGTGATGACGACCTCATCGATCGACGAGTCCTGAAGTCGATCGGACGCCGGGTCGCTGAAGATCGCGTGGGTCGCCGCGACGATCACCCGGTGGGCACCGTTCGCCTTGAGCGCCTGGGCCGCCTTGACGATCGTGCCGCCCGTGTCGATCATGTCGTCGACGAGAAGACAGGTGCGGCCGTCGACAGCACCCACGATCTCGTGCACCGAGACCTGGTTGGCGACCTTCGGGTCACGACGCTTGTGGATGATGGCGAGCGGCGCGCCGAGGCTGTCCGACCAGGTGTCGGCGACGCGCACGCGACCCATGTCGGGCGAGACGACGGTGAGGATCTCGCGATCCGCCGGCGAGAGGGTCCGCTCGAAGTAGTCCAGCAGGACCGGCTTCGCGAAGAGGTGGTCGACGGGGCCGTCGAAGAACCCCTGGATCTGCGCAGCGTGCAGGTCGACGCTCATGACGCGATCGGCGCCGGCGGTCTTGAGCAGGTCGGCGACCAGACGAGCGCTGATCGGCTCACGCCCGCGGCCCTTCTTGTCCTGACGCGAATACGGATAGTAGGGCGCGACCACGGTGATCCGCTTGGCCGATGCGCGCTTGGCGGCATCGATCATGATGAGCGTCTCCATGAGCCACTCGTTGACCGGCTCGCCGAAGGTCTGGATGAGGAAGAGATCGACGCCGCGGATCGACACCTCGAAGCGGGCGTAGATCTCGCCGGAGGCGAAGGTGCGGTGCTCGACCGGAGCGATCTCGGTGCCGAGCGCCTCGGCGACGGCCGCGGTCAGCGCGGGGTGCGAGCGTCCGCCCGCGACGACGAGCCGCTTCTTGGTCTTCGCGATGATGCCGGGGCGACCCCGTTGTCGCGATCCAGATCGACCGTCTTCTTCTTCCGGGCCATGCTCCGCCTATTCCGCCGAATTCTCCCGAGCAGCGGCGTCCGCCGCACCCGTTCCTGCTCTGTTCTTCTCGACCCAGCCCTCGACATTGCGCTGGGGTGCGACGGTCATGGCCAGGGCTCCGGCCGGGACATCCTTGCGGACGACCGCGCCGGCGCCGGTCTTCGCGCCTGCCCCAAGCCTAACGGGCGCCACGAGCACCGTGTGCGAGCCGGTGTGCACCTCGTCGCCGATCTCGGTGCGGTGCTTGTTCACGTCGTCGTAGTTGGCGGTGATGGTGCTCGCGCCGAGGTTCACGCCCCGGCCGATCGTCGCGTCGCCCACATACGAGAGATGCGGCACCTTGCTGCCTTCACCGATCTCGGCGTTCTTGGTCTCGACATAGGCGCCGATCTTGCCCTTCGCGCCGAGGACGGTGCCCGGCCGCAGGAACGAGAACGGACCGACCGTGGCCTCCGCGCCGATCACCGCGAGGGTCGCATCCGTGCGGCGGACGATCGCGTCTTCGCCGACCTCGCAGTCGACGAGCGTCGTGTCGGGGCCGACGACGGCGCCGGGGGCGATGACCGTGGCGCGCAGGATCTGCGTGTTCGGGAGGATCGTGACGTCGGGCGACAGCTTCGCATCGTCGTCGATCCAGGTGGTCGCCGGGTCGACGATCGTGACGCCCTCGAGCTGCCACCGACGCACGATGCGCTGGTTGAGCAGGCGCCCCACCTCGGCCAGCTGCGCTCGGTCGTTGACGCCGAAGGTGACCGAGACGTCGGAGACGACGGAGGCGGCGACGCGGTCGCCGTCGCGGCGCAGCAGCCCGGGGACGTCGGTGAGGTACATCTCCCCTGCGCGTTGTCGACGCCGACACGAGGCAGATACGTGCGAAGGGTCGCGGCGCGGAACACGTACATCCCGGCGTTGATCTCGCGGACGGCGGCCTCTTCGGCACTCGCGTCCTTCTGCTCCACGATGCGGTCGACCCCGCCGTCGGCGTCACGCACGACGCGTCCATAGCCGGTCGGGTCGTCCACCAGGGCCGTCATCAGCGTGGCCGGCGCACCGGATGCGCGATGCTCGGCCAGGAATCCGGACAGGGTCTCGACGTCGGCCAGCGGGCAGTCTCCGGAGAGCACGAGCACATCGCCGTCGAAGTCGTCGGGGAGGGCGTCGATCGCGACCTGCACGGCACGACCGGTGCCCGGTACGTCGTCCTGGTCGATGAACACCGCATCCGGGTAGTCCTTCGAGAGCGCGGCGACGACCTGGTCGCGCTCATGACGCACGACCACCTCGATGTGCGCCGCCTGCAGGCGCGCGGCCGTGGTGAGCACATGCCCGACCAGCGGGCGTCCGCCGATCGGGTGCAGCACCTTGGGCAAGCGCGACTTCATGCGCGTTCCCTGACCTGCGGCGAGGACGACGATGGCGAGATTGTTCCCAGTCATGCTCCGCCGCCAGGACTCGAACCTAGACCTCACAGCTCCAAAGGCTGTCGTGCTGCCATTACACCACGGCGGACCGCGCCGCCCGTGAGAGCACCGCGGGGTCAAGTCTGCCATGTCCCGGCCCGTGTTCTGCTGACACCCGATCCGTCACCGGCCGGAAACACGGATCTGGGATGCTGGCCTCCATGAGCATCGTGATCGAGAAGGTGGAGAGCGCGTCCCCCGCCCTGACAGAGTTCCTGGTCGCCCATCATGCCGAACTGGAGCACACGGCGCCCGCCGAGAGTCGTCACGCACTGGTGTTCGAGCGTCTGCTCAGGCCGGGCGTGCGACTGTTCGCCGGCTTCGTCGACGGCCGCCCCGTCGCCACCGGAGCCCTCGCGACCGTCGCCGAAGGCCACGAGGAGATCAAGTCGATGCGCACCGACCCGGCGCTGCGCGGCCGAGGACTCGGGCGGTCGATGCTGGCCTTCCTCCTCGCCGACGCGGAGGCTCGTGGCATCGCGCGGGTCTCCCTCGAGACCGGCAGTGCCGAGTTCTTCGTGCCGGCCCGCGCGATGTACACGGCGGCCGGATTCCGGGAGTGCGGCCCGTTCGGCAGCTACCTCCCCGACCCGTACAGCACGTTCATGACGCTCGAGCTGGCGGCGGCATCCCGCGCACCGCACCCGCGCACGCGATAATGGGCGGATGAGCGAGGTGGATGAGGTCGACCGGATCGTCGGCGCGTGGAACACGCAGCGTCCTGACCTCGACTTCTCTCCCCTCGAGGTGCTGTCGCGGATGGACCGGCTCTCCCGGCACCTCGATCGCGCCCGTCGCGATGTGTTCCGCCGCAGCGACCTGGAGCATTGGGAGTGGGACGTGCTGTCGGCGCTGCGACGTGCGGGCGCTCCGTTCCAGCTCTCCCCCAAGCAGCTGCTGCAGCAGACGCTCGTGTCGAGTGGCACGATGACGAACCGGATCGACCGGCTCGTCGGTCGACGCTTCGTGCGCCGCGAGGCCGACCCCGGCGACGGTCGCAGCGTGCTGGTGATCCTCACCGACGACGGGCGCATCCGTGTGGATGCGGCGATCACGCGCCTCGTCGATGTCGAAGCCGATCTGCTGCAGGCCCTCTCGCGCTCCGACAGAGACCGCCTGGCCGGGCTGCTGCGCAAGCTGAGCCTGAGCTTCGACTCCTGATCTCAGCCCGTCAGCGCTCCGGTCTCAGCGAGCCGACTCGGGAACCGGGGCATAGGACCGGGGCCGGCACGCCGGTCGCTTAGGGTGGAAGGATCCCGTTCGCGACCAGCGACGCCGTTCCCCGGAGGCCGACCGATGGGCATGCCCTCTCCCCTCCCCGTGCGCGACGGCGTCGGAGCGACACGACTGCACGTGCCGTTGCGAGGCGTGTGGCCGACGGTGGCCGCGTACATGGTCGAGCGCTTCTTCCATCTCGACCCGGAGCGACTGCTCGAGCGCTTCGACCGCGGCGAGATCGTGACCGCCGACGGATCGGCCGTTCCCCGCGACGCCCCGCTGGGCAGCGTGGAGTTCGTCTGGTACTACCGCGAGCCCGCGGTCGAGACCCGCATCCCGTTCGAGCTCGAGATCCTGCACCAGGACGACCATCTCGTGGTGGTCGACAAGCCGCACTTCCTGCCGACGACGCCAGGGGGCAAGTTCCTGCAGAACTCGGCGCTGATCCGCCTGCGAAATCTCCTCGACAACCCCGACCTCGCGCCGATCCACCGCCTCGACAGGGCGACGGCCGGGCTGCTCATGTTCTCGTCGCGCCCGGCGACCCGGGGCGCATACCAGCTCCTGTTCGAGAACCGCCAGGTGCAGAAGGTGTACGAGGCGGTGTCGGCCCTCCCCGCCGGCCCGCTCCCCTCGTTCCCGGTCGTTTACCGGAACCACATCGAGAAGCCGCGCAGTCAGGTGCGCGTACAGGTCGACGACGCCAGGGAGCCGAACGCCGAGACGCTCATCGACCTGATCGGCTCCGACGACAACGTGGTGCACACCCTGCTGCGACCGCACAGCGGCAAGATGCATCAACTGCGCGTGCACCTCGCCGCCCTCGGCATCGGCATCCTGAACGACCGCTTCTACCCTGACCTGCTCGACGATCTGCCGGACGACTTCGACCGCCCGCTCCAGCTGCTCGCGAGAGAGCTGCGCTTCGTCGACCCGCTCACCGGCGCGGACCGGGTGTTCACCACGCGGCGCACCCTGCAGGAGGCACCGGGCGCCGGAGCGCCCCTCAGCGACGCATGACCTTGCGGGCGAGCCGCGTCCCGAGGATCTGCACGAGGTGCACGAAGACCACGATCAGCACGATCGCCGTCCACATGACGACCGGTTCGAACTGACGGAAGCCATAGATCTGCGCGAACGCACCGAGACCGCCGCCGCCGATCAGACCCGCCATCGCCGTCATGTCGATCAGCGCGACCACGATGAACGTGTAGCCGAGGATCAACGGTCCGAGCGACTCCGGGATCGCGACCGTGAACAGGATGCGCCAGGGGCCGGCGCCCATCGCGCGCGCCGCCTCGATCACCCCAGGAGACACCGAGACCAGGTGCTGCTCGACGATACGGCCGATCGCGAACGCGGCAGCCAGGGCGATGATGAAGGCGCCGGCCGTCGTGCCGATGCCCACGCCGACCACGGCCCGCGCGAACGGCTGGGCGACGGCCACGAACAGCACGAACGGGATCGGACGGAAGAAGTTCACCCCCAGGTTGGCGATGAGCGCGACAGTCTTGTTCTCGACGAGACCACCGGGTCGCGTGACATAGAGGATGACGCCGATCGCCAGCCCGAGCACGCCGCCGAGCAGGAGGGCGAACGTCGTCATGTACAGCGTTTCGAGGGCGGCCGCCCACAGCTCGGGCCACAGTTCGTTCAGGCGGTCCATCAGCGCGCCTCCTCTCCGGCGATCTCGGTGACTTCGACCCGCTCGCCGATACCCGCGAGTGCGCGGTCGATCGCGGCGGCGTCGCCGCGGATCGCCAACGTCAGGTGCCCGAAGGCCCGGCCGCGGATGTCGTTGATGCCACCGAACACGAGTTCGAAGTCGAGGCCGGCGGCGGCGAGGTCGAGGAACACCTGCGCCTGCGAGGAGTCGCCGTCGCGGAACGAGAACGTCACGAGGCGACCGCGATGCCGCTCCCGCAGCACCGCGAGCTCCGAAGGCGACGGCACACCCTTCACGACCGTGCCGACGAACCGCTGGGACGCGGGATTCTGCGGCGCGGAGAACACGTCGAACACCTCGCCGTTCTCGATCACTCGACCGTTCTCCATCACGGCCACTCTGGTGGCGATGGTCTGGATGACGTCCATCTCGTGCGTGATCACCACGATCGTGACGCCCTGCTCCCGGTTGACGCGCCCCAGCAGGTCGAGTACCTCGTGCGTCGTCTGCGGGTCGAGTGCGCTCGTGGCCTCATCGGCGAGGAGGATCGCGGGCTTGGTGGCGAGCGCGCGGGCGATGCCGACGCGCTGCTTCTGGCCACCGGAGAGCTGCTCCGGGTAGGCCTTCGCCTTGTCGGAGAGCCCGACGAACGACAACAGCTCCGTCACGCGCGCCTCGATATCGGGCTTCGACCACCCGGCGAGGGTGAGCGGGTACGCGATGTTCGCCTTGACCGTCCGCGACGAGAACAGGTTGAACTGCTGGAAGATCATGCCGATGCCCCCGCGGACCCGGCGCAGATCGCGCTCCTTGAGGGCGGTGATGTCGACCCCGTCGACGGTGATCGTGCCGCTCGTCGCGGGTTCGAGCGCGTTGATCAGCCGCACGAGCGTGGACTTGCCCGCACCGGAGTACCCGATGATGCCGAAGACGTCGCCCTTCTCGATCGAGAGGGTGACGTCATCCACGGCGACGATCTCGGACTCGCCACGGGTGCGGGAGGGATAGGTCTTGGAGACGTTCGTCAGGGTGACGATCGGCATGTGCTGCTCCGGTCTGCTTCGGGAACGAAGAATCGGGTGACGCGTGTCGCGCCACCCGATTCTCCCTCATCGGGCGGGGGGTGGAGTTCCCCTCGCCCGCTACTTGCTGGCTTCGGCGTCCGCCTGGACCTTCTCGAGCGATGCGACCAGATCCTCGACCGGCGTCTGCAGTGCGACGGCGGTGCCGCCCGACGACTCGAGCAGGCCCTTCTGGACGGCCTCGTTCGTCTGGAAGATCTCGACGAGCTTGAGGTACGTCTCGTTGTCGGCGTCTTCCGCGCGGGCGGCGAAGATGTTCACGTACGGCAGCGCGCTGGGGTCCTCGGGGTCGTCCTGCGCGATCGCGTCTTCGAACGTGAGTCCTGCGTCCTGCACGAAGTCGTTGTTGATGATCGCTGCGGCGACGTCGGGCAGCGACGTCGGGATGAGCGCGGCCTCGAGCGCCTTGACCTGGACCTTGGACTTGTCGGTGTCGACGTCGGCGAGGTCGGAGTACGGGGTGCCGCCGCTCTTGAGCTCGACGAGCCCTGCCTGCTGCAGCACGTTCAGTGCGCGAGCCTGGTTGGAGGCGTCATCCGGGACGGCGACGGTCTCGCCCTTCGGGATGCTGTCGACGTCGTCGTACTTCTTCGAGTACAGCCCGAGCGGGTAGATCGCGGTCGATCCGATCGGGGTGAGGTCGGAACCGGAGGCGTTGTTGTACTCGGCCAGGTACACGATGTGCTGGAACTGGTTGAGGTCGATCTCGCCCTCGGTGAGAGCCGGGTTCGGCTGCTCGTACGAGCCGAAGTCGACCAGTTCGACCGTGATGCCCTCGTCGGCGGCGGCCTCGACGAAGGCCGGCCACTGCTCGTCGCCCTTGCCGACGACGCCGACCTTGACGACCTCGTTCTCGGACGACCCCTCGCTCCCTGAGCCGGTGTCGGAGGTTCCCGTGGCGCAGCCTGCGAGCGCGACGAAGAGCGGGACCACGGCGAGCGCGGCGATGATGGAGGTGGTACGGCGTGACATGGAAGGAGTTCCTCTCTTGGGGGACTCGAATACGTTAGACAGGCCGTGCCGCGCACGCGGAATCGTGTGTCACACGGCGTCACAGCCAGGACGGGGCGCCACGACGAGGTTCAGTCGTACTCCTCGATCCCCTGCAGGCGTACCTGCTCGAGGTCGAGTCGGGCGGAGATGCGCCGGACGACGATGTCGTCGACCGTCCCGGCGCCGCGCAGTCCCAGCAGCACTTCGCGCTTGCGGTCGATGAGGGCGAGCTTGAGGCGCGTGTGCTCCTCGTGACGGATCAGCGGCGAGCGCTGGGCCAGATCGACGTCGGTCGATGTCGCGATGATCTGCAGCACCGTGCCGTCGGTGGCGTCCTCGTCCGTGGTCTGCGGGGCTCCTCCGCCGCCGATGCCGTACGGGTCGGGCTCGCCGAGCATGTCGTCCAAGGCCTCGGCCTCCGCGTCGACCAGAGCCTGCTCCCGCGCGAGTGTGCGCGCGTTCGCGAACTCCAGCATCTGATACCCCTCGGAACGCACGCGGTCGCGGACCTCCTGCCCGATCCCGTGCTCGGCGGCGAGGTCGTCGAGGGCGGCGAGGGCCGCTCCGGAGATCGCGCGCTCGGCGAGTTCGTACTCCTCGTCCTCCACGTGGTCGACGGGGAACCTCGCCCACCGCACGGCGGCCGGCAGCAGGGGGCCCTGCACCAGGAGGCTCAGCAGGATGACGCCGGCGGTGACGAACACGATCTCATCGCGTCCGTTGATGGCGCCACCCTCCGTGATGCTGACCGGCACGGACAGCGCGATCGCCAGCGACACCGCACCGCGCATCCCCGCGATCGTGGAGACCGCCCTCGCGCGGGCGCGGGATCCGGGTGCCGGCCGTGGACCGGACTGCCGCTGGAAGATCACGTTCAGCAGCTGGAACACGTATCGCACGACCAGCAGCGTCACCCACACGGCGAGCGTGATGAGCACGAGTCGTCCGATCGCCGCGGCCGAGATCTCGTGCGCGACGTACTGCACTTCGAGGCCGATCAGCACGAACAGCGCGCCGTTGAGCAGGAAGACCCCGAACGGCCACGCCGCATCGGCCTGTCGTCGGGACGAGGCCGTCGTGACCCGCGGCGACACGTACGCGACGATGAGCCCGGCGACCACGACGGCCAGAACACCTGAGGCGTGCACCATCTCGGCGGCGAGGAAGGCGGTGAACGGGATCAGCAGCAGAGCGACGTTGATCACGATGGTCGAGGACGTGCGGCGCAGCAGCAGGTAGCCGAGTCCCGCGATCACCACACCCGCCGCGATACCGCCGACGTACGAGATCAGCACATCGAGCGTGACCGACAGCGGGGTGATCTGACCGCCGAGCGCGAGCGACACCGCGATGGCATACAGCACCAGGGCCGTGCCGTCGTTGGTGAGGCTCTCGGCCTTGAGCTTCATGAACATACGCCGCGGCAGCAGTCGTCCGAGCGCCGCGACGGCGGTGGCATCCGGTGGCGCGACGGCTGCGCCGAGGATGAGGGCGATCTCCCACGGCATCCCGAAGAGCACGCCGATGCCGGCGACCGCGAACGCCGAGGCGACCACGAGCACCGTGCTCATCGGGAGGATGTAGCGGAAGTCGCGGCGGATCGATCGCAGCGACGTGGTCAGGCTCTCCCAGAAGAGCATCACGGGGAGGAACAGCAGCAGCACCGTCTCCGGCGGCAGCTGCACCTCGCGCAGCTGCGGGACGAAGCCGAGCAGCAGACCGAAGATGACCAGGACGAGGGGCAGCGCGAGACGCACGCGCGGGGCGATCAGGGTTCCGACGAGAATCGTGAGTCCGAGCAGGACTGTTACTTCGAGGCCTTCCATTCCTACCTCCCAACAGCGGTGAGAGAAGGATATTCCTCCGGCGGCGGATCTCCTCTGCGGCGTCGGCCCGGTTGCCGCTGGACACACTTTCCCATATGGGTATATGTTGCTCTCATGGCACGAGCAGCGACGACCTCGGATGTGTTCAATGCGATCGCCGAGCCTCGGCGTCGGCAGATCCTGACCCTGCTGCGCGACGGCGAACGAGCCGCGACAGCGCTGTCGGAGGACTTGGGCATGTCCCAGCCGGGCACGTCGAAGCACCTTCGCGTGCTCCGAGAAGTGGGCCTGGTCCGGGACCGCCGAGCGGGCAAGCAGCGCCTCTACGCCCTGGACGCCCGCGGCCTGCGAGCGGTGCACGAGTGGTCGGGCGGATTCGAGCGGTTCTGGAGCGAGAGCTTCGACCGACTGGACGCATATGTGCAGGAACTCAAGAACGAGAGGCAGGACTAGCGGATGCAGACGACAGGACGGATGGCCCCGACGGCCGAGCGGGAGATCGTGGTCTCGAGAGTGATCGACGCGCCACGGGAGCTGGTGTTCGAGGCCTTCACCGAAGTGCGGCACCTCTCGCATTGGTGGGGCCCCACCGGGTTCACCACCAGCACGCGATCGTTCGAGTTCCGCGTCGGCGGCGAATGGGTGTTCGTGATGCACGGGCCCGACGGCACCGACTACCCCGAGTGGATCGTGTGGACCGCGATCGAGCCGCCGTCGCGGATCGCCCTTCGGCACGGCGAGCATCGCGACGACCCCGATGCGTTCGAGTCGGTCCTCACCTTCACGGCAGACGGGGAGAGGACCCGGATCGAGATGCTCACCGTCTTCGCGACCCCGGCGCTGCGCGATGCGGCGGTCGAGAAGCACGGGGCGATCGAGGGCGGTCGACAGACGCTGGCGAGTCTGGCCGGGTACGTCGGCGAGCTCGTGCGGGATGGAGGACTCGACTGATGGCCGGCACCGTGTTCTTCAGCGTCTCGATGTCGCTGGACGGCTACATCGCCCCCGACTCCCCGGAAGAGCTGATGGGACAGCAGTGGATGGAGCTGCAGAAGTGGGTCTTCCGTCAGAGGCACTTCCGCGAGAACCTGAAGCTCGGCGACGGCGGCGAGGAGGGCCGCGACAACGACATCGTGCGCGAGACCTTCGAGCGCACCGGCGCGAGCGTGATGGGCAAGCGTATGTTCGACGCCGGCGAGCACGCGTGGCCGGACGATCCGCCGTTCCACACCCCGGTCTTCGTCGTGACGCACGAGGAGCGTGCGCCGTGGGAGCGCCGGGGAGGGACGACGTTCCATTTCGTGAACGACGGCATCGAGGCGGCACTCGAACGTGCGCGCGCAGCTGCCGGACCACGGGACGTGCGTATCGCGGGCGGCGCCGCGACGATCGTGCAGTGTCTCAACGCCGGCCTGGTGGATGAGTTCCACGTGGCGCTCTCGCCGGTGCTGTTCGGCCGCGGCATCCGCCTCTTCGACGGTGTGGACCCGAAGCGGGTGGTCCTCGAGCTGCGAGAAGCGGAGCCTTCGCCGAGCACCACGCACCTTCGCTACCGGGTCAGCCGATCTCCTCGGTGAGTTCGAACCAGCGCAGCTCCAGCTCTTCGATCTCGGCCTGCTGCTCGCCGATCTTCTTCATCCGCTCGCCCAGTCCTTCATAGTCCGACTGGTCGTGATCGGCGAGGGCGCTCTTGGCGGCGTTGACCTGCTGGGTGAGCTTCTGGATGCGTCGCTCGAGGGCCGACACCTCTTTCTGCGCCGCGCGCAGGGCGGCACCGTCCAGGCCCTTGGCGGCCGCGCTCGATGTCGCCGTCGCCGCAGCGGTCGCGGTCTGCTTCGGGGTCGCGGCGTCCTGCCGCTCCCGCAGGCGCAGGTACTCGTCCACCCCGCCGGGAAGGTGGCGCAGGTGGCCAGCGCCGTCCGGACCGGGAAGGATCGCGTACTGCTGGTCGGTGACCCGCTCCAGGAAGTAGCGGTCATGGCTGACCACCAGCAGCGTGCCCGACCAGGAGTCGAGCAGGTCCTCGATCGCGGCCAACATGTCGGTGTCCATGTCGTTCGTGGGCTCGTCGAGGATCAGCACGTTCGGCTGTTCCAGAAGGACGAGGAGCAGCTGCAGACGGCGCTGCTGCCCACCCGAGAGGTCTTTGACCGGCGTCGACAGCTGCGCCGACGAGAAGCCGAGGCGTTCGAGCAGCTGCCCTGGCGTGAGGTCCTGCGCCTTGGAGCCGGCGCCGAGGGTGTACGAGGTGCGCAGGCCGGAGATGACCACCCGCACCGGGTCCTTCCAGTACTGGTCGAGCTCGTCGAGACGCTGCGTCAGGGTCTTCACGTTCACGGTCGTGCCGCGCTTGACACGCCCCACTGTCGGTTCCACGGTGCCGGCGATGAGCCCGAGCAGCGTGGACTTGCCTGCGCCGTTCACCCCAAGGATGCCCGTGCGCTCCCCCGGCGCGATGCGCCATTCGACGTCCTTGAGGACGACCTTCTCGCCTCCGTCCGCGGTGGGGTAGGTCACTCCGACGTCGAGCAGATCCACCACGTCCTTGCCGAGGCGCGAGACGGCGAGGGACTGCAGCGACACCGTGTCGCGGATCTCCGGCACGTCGGCGATGAGCTCGTTCGCCGCGTCGATGCGGAACTTGGGCTTGGCCGTGCGCGCCGGCGCGCCGCGCCGGAGCCACGCGAGCTCCTTCTTGGCGAGGTTCTGACGCTTCGCCTCGGTGGCGGCGGCCATCCGATCGCGTTCGACGCGCTGCAGGATGTACGCCGCGTAGCCGCCCTCGAAGGGCTCGACGATGCGGTCGTGCACCTCCCACGTCTCAGTGCAGATCTCGTCGAGGAACCACCGGTCGTGGGTGACGACCATGAGGGCGCCCGAGTTCGGCGACCAGCGCTTCTTGAGGTGCGCGGCGAGCCACGTGATCGCCTCGACGTCGAGGTGGTTCGTCGGCTCGTCGAGGGCGATGACGTCCCAGTCGCCGGTGAGCAGCTTGGCGAGGGAGACGCGTCGCCGCTGGCCACCGCTGAGCGAGCCGATCTCGGCATCCCACGGCAGATCGGTGAGGAGTCCGTCGATCACGTCGCGGATGCGCGCGTCTCCCGCCCACTCGTACTCCGGGGTGTCGCCGACGACGGCGGCGCTGATCGTCAGGTCGTCGGGAAGGGTGTCTGCCTGGTCGAGGACTCCGATGCGCGTGCCGCCCCGCACCGTGACGCGGCCGGAGTTGGGCTCTTTGATGCCGGCGAGCATCCCGAGGAGGCTGGACTTGCCGTCGCCGTTGCGGCCGACGATGCCGATGCGGTCACCCTCCTCGATTCCCAGGGTCACGGAGTCGAAGACGACTCTGGTCGGATATTCGAGGTGCAGGGCTTCAGCCCCCAGAAGATGTGCCATGTTCCCTCAAGGGTAGTCGGGGATGACGGGCGCGACGGCCGGTTCCGCGGCAGGCGGACTCCGACCGGCACTGCCCGACCTAAGATCGACGGGTGCCAAGGAATCGCCGGATGTTCTCGCTCATGCTCGACGGCCGCGAGGCGAAGCTGGTGCAGTCGCGGAAGCGACCCGGTCGCTACGAACTCAGCGTCGACGGAATCCCGCAGTCGGTCGTCTCGATGACCGATCCCACCGCACTCGACTACGCCTACATCCGGCACATCGCCAGGGCGATCGATGCTGCGGCCGAGCCCGGCGCTCCGCTTTTCACGGTGCATCTGGGAGCCGGAGCGCTCACGCTGGCACGCTACGTCGAGGCCACGCGAACCGGATCGCCGCAGCTCGTGGTCGAGTTCGAGCCTGCTCTGTACGAAGCGGTGATCGCCGCGCTGCCCCTGCCTGCCACCGCCGATCTGCGAGTCATCTTCGGCGATGCGCGAGCGGTCGCCGATGCGGAGCTTCCAGACGGGTCCCTGTCGTCGATGCCGGCATCCCCGACCCCCACGCTCGGCGCCGCGGCGGTCGGGCGCACCGCGGTCGACACCGAGTGGGTGGATGCGCGCTTCACCGTCGTCGATCTCTGGGATGCCGCCGTCATCCGACACCGTGTGGCCAGCCAGGAGTTCTACCGCCGGGTCGCCGCACGCGCCGCCGCAGACGGAGTCGTGGCCGTGAATCTGCTCGACGGGCATCCGTTCGAGTACTCGCGGCGACAGGCGGCCACCCTGAACTCCGTCTTCACCCACGTCGCCGTCGTCCTCGACGCGGAACCGGACGATGACGAGGGTCCGCTCGGCAACGTCGTGATCTTCGCGAGCGATGACCCGCTGGACGTCGTGACGACCCCCGACCTTCTCGGCACACCGAGACCGCACATGCTCCACGCCGACGGTCTGACGTCATGGTTCGCCGGAGCACGCATCATGACCGACGCCGACGGCACGGACTCCCCCGACCCCGACGACCCGCTCTGGGACTAGAACTTCGCGGGGCGGCGGAGTCAGCGCCCGCCGAACATCTCGGGGAGCGACGCGGTGAACTCGTCGAAGTGGCTGTACCAGATCGTGTGTGCGGCGCCGGGGACGCTGCGCACCTCGACCCCGCCCTGCTCGAACCGACGCGCATCCTGATCGGTGACCCAGGCGCTCGGATCGGCGCGGATCACGATCGACCCCGGCACCGCCTCCCACGCCTGGTCTGGACCGCAGGAGACGGATGCCGAGGTCGCCGGGTCGAAGCGCGCGGCCGCACGTGCCTCCACCTCGGCATCCCTCTCCGAGGAGAACGGTCGGGTCGCTCTGAGTCCGTCCGGCGACATCCGCAGGAGCCGATCCTGCGCGTACGCGGCCGTGAGCGCGTGTCTGTCGGCGCCCCCGGCGAGGACGAGCGCGGCGTCGACATAGACCGCGAGGTCGGGGCGCAGCTGCTCCGCGGCCGCAGCCAGCACCGTGGCCCCGTACGAGTGGCCGATGGCGTCGACCGGCCCGCCGGGAGCCAGAACGCGCACCGTGTCCACGACGGCCGACGCCGCCCGCTCGATCGTGAGCTCCGGATCCCGGGGCGAGAGGCCATGACCGGGGAGGTCGAGCGCGATCACCCGACGACCGCGGTCCACGAGGCGCGGGACGACGCGCCACCAGCTCGCTCGAACCCATGAGGCCGTGGAGCAGGACGGCCGTGCGGGGGCCTTCGCCGATATCGAGTGCGTGGAGGAGCATCCGGTTCAGTCAATCACGGTCGTTACCGTTTCGTGACGATCTCGCAGCGGAGATCTCCTCGAAGCTTTCTTCGAATGTCGGTGGCCTGTGATGGACTGTCGTCATGACCGCACTGCTCGACGCGACCGACGCCCAGCTGGCGATGCTCGCCGATCTGGTCGCGTCGTTGGAGGCCGCGGAGGCGACGCTGAGCAGCATGCACGCGGCCCGCGACGGCATGCTCGCGATGGCGGGGCGCCTCGCCGTCGACATCGCGCGTGCGGCGGCGCATCCCGATCACGGCGACATGGCGATCCGCACGGTGGCGGCCGAGATCGGTGCGGCGCAGCATGTGAGCGACCGCACGATCGAGCGCCGGATGGCGGAGGCCTCCTGGCTGGTGGAGCGGTTCCCCACCGTGTGGCAGGCACAGGGCGAGGGGAGGATCACCGCCGCGCACGCGCGGGTGATCGTCGAGGCGGGAGCACATCTCGACGACGACACCGACCGTGCCGCCTACGCCGCCGAGGTGGTCGAGCTCGCCGTGCACGAGTCGCCCAACAGGCTGCGGCGGATGGCGCGGCGCATCGCGGAACGGTTCCAGGAGCGCAGCATCACCGAGCGCCATCGCGATGCCCGTGAGTTGCGGCGCGTGTGGGTGAAGGATCTCGACGACGGGATGGCCGAACTCGGGGCGCGAGGTCCCGCGGTGCTGCTGCACGGCATGTTCGACCGGTTGTCGCAGATGGCGCATGCGGTGCAGGAGGAGAGCACCCGAGCGTCGAGGATGCCGCCACGGATGGTGTTTCCGGCACGGACGACGGTGGACCCGTCGATGGACGCACGGTGGATCAGCTCCGCGCAGATCTCCTGGTCGACCTCGCGCTCACCGGCGCCCCGCGGGTCACGAGACCACGGAGAGCCTGCTGGGCGAGATCCGCGCCAGGGTCGAGGTCACGGTGCCGGTGCTGACGTTGATGGACGACGACACCTCGGCATCGGGTTCCTCGGCAGCGGGTTCCTCGGCAGCGGGTTCCTCGGCATCGACACCCCGGCCGAGCTCGACGGCACGGTGCCGATCGACGCGCTGACCGCCCGCACACTCGCCGGTTCTGCTGTCGGGTGGGATCGGGTGCTGACGCATCCGATCTCCGGCGCGCTGCTCGCGGTCGACCGTTACCGTCCGAGCGAGCAGCTGCGGCGACATCTGCGCGCGCGGGATCAGCGCTGCCGGTTCCCGGGGTGCGGGATCGCGGCGCGGAAATGCGACCTCGATCACAATCACGCCGCCTCGACCGGTGGGGCGACGTCGGACACGAACCTCTCCGCCTTCTGCCGCCGACATCACATGCTCAAGCACCACTCCCCCTGGCACGTCGACCAGCGCCCCGGCGGAGTGCTGGAGTGGACGGGTCCGACCGGGCGCACCTACATCGACCGGCCGCCACCGCAGAACACGGTGACGTTCACCGCGGCCCCGGCGAGCGTGGAACCGGCGCTGACGCCGTTCTGAGACCAGGGCCGTTCCCCGGTGCGCGGTGCGCCGTCCGTGGGTCGCGACGAACCGCCCTGCCGAGAGACGACGAACCGCCCGGACCCGAAGGCCCGGACGGTTCGCATGTCCGTGAGGACGACTGCGGCGTGGCCGCTTACTCGTACGACTTCACGATCTCGAGGAGGCTCGGGACGTTGGCGTAGGCCTCGGCCGCGTTCTCCTTGGTGACGATGACCGGAGGCAGCAGGTAGGAGGGAACGACCTTGACGCCGTTGTCGTACTGCTCGGTGTCGTTGACGTCGACCTCTTCACCCTTCTGCAGCTGGCCGACCATCTTGATGGCCTGCTCCACGAGCAGCGTGGTGTCCTTGTTGATCGTGGAGTACTGGATGCCCTCCATGATCGACTTGACCGACTCGACCTCGGAGTCCTGACCCGTGACGACCGGGACATCCTTGCCCGCGCCCTGCACCGACGTGATGATCGCGCGAGCGAGCGTGTCGTTCGGGGAGAGGACGCCGTCGAGCGCCTCCGAGCCGTACGTCGACGTGAGGATCGAGTCCATGCGGCGCTGTGCGTTCTCGGGCTTCCACCCCTCGGTCGCGGTCTGCGAGATCTCGGTCTGACCGGAGACGACCTTGAGCGTGCCGTCGTCGATCTTCGGCTGCAACACCTCCATGGCGCCGTTGAAGAACACGGCCGAGTTCGCGTCGTCCGGCGAACCGGAGAACAGCTCGATGTTGTACGGAGCCTCATGTCCTGCACGCTCGGCGAGCCCGTCGAGCAGCGCCTGCCCCTGGAGCTTTCCGACCTCGAAGTTGTCGAACGCGACGTAGTAGTCCACCGCCTTCGTGTTCTCGATCAGACGGTCGTAGGCGATGACGGCGACACCGGCGTCATGGGCGGCTTCGACCTGGGTCGCGAGCTGCTTGCCGTCCTTCGCGCCGATGATGATGACCTTGGCTCCACCGGTGACCATCGCCTGGATCTGGTTCTGCTGCTCGGCGACCGTGTTGCTGGCCGGCGCGTACTGCACGTCGGCCTTGAAGCCGGCCTTCTCGAGACCATCCGTGAACAGCTGACCGGCGAGGACCCAGTTCTCCGAGGTCTTGTCGGGAAGGGCGACACCGATCGTGGCATCGGCGGCGAAGCCCTTGGCGGTCTCCTCCCCCGCTCCGGATCCGGTGTCACCGCCGCGCTCCGAAGAGCAGCCGGTGAGGGCGAAGGCGCCCGCGACGACAAGCGCTGTCGCCGACAGAAGAATCTTCTTCATGTGATCTCTTTCTCTGGTGTGTGAAGGTCTCGTCACGCGTGCGGCACGCGAGTCGACCCCTACTTTCCGCGCGTCTCTTCGACGGCGGGGGCTTCGTACTTCTGACTGGTGGGGTAGTTCGCCTTGGTCGGATCGAACGTGTCGGTCGCCGGATCCTGCTTGCTTCCGAACCGGCGCGTCAGGAAGCCGATGATCGACGGGCGCCCCTGCTGCTTGTTCCACACGTCGACGCCGACGGCGAACAGCAGCACGAGACCCTTGATCATCGAGACCACGTCGGCGCCCGCGCCCAGCAGCGCGAGGCCGTTGTTGAGGAACGCCATCACGAGACCACCGATGATCGACCCGATCACGGTTCCGATGCCGCCGGAGACGGCGGCGCCGCCGATGAACACCGAGGCGATCGCGTCGAGCTCCCACCCGTTGCCGTCCTGCGGCCCCGATGCCGTGGCCCTGGCGACGTAGATCATGCCGGCGAGCGAGGCGAGGACCGACATGTTCATCATCACGAAGAAGTCGACCCAGCGGTCCTTCACGCCCGACAGGCGCGCAGCCTGCCGGTTGCCGCCGACCGCGTAGATGTGGCGGCCGAACACGGTGTTGTTCGTGATGAAGGAGTACAGGATCACGAGGGCGAGCAGGATGACGCCCGAGATCGGGAAGCTGGTGCCCTCACGGCCCGTCGCGAAGAGCCATCCCGCGATGAGGATGACGGCGGAGATGAGCACGACCTTGGTGACGCTCACCCACAGCGGCGCCATGTCCGCGCCCATCTTGCGCTGGATGCGGCGGGTGCGGATCTCCCAGAACACGATCCACAGGGCTCCGACGAGCGCGAGGACCATGGTGAGCACGTTGAAGGGCACGGGGATGAACGACAGCTCAGGCAGATACCCCGCGCCGATCACCTTGAAGCCCTCGGGCACGGGGACCGACTGCGAGTCTCCGACCCACTGGTTCGCGCCGCGGAAGAACAGCATGCCTGCGAGTGTCACGATGAACGCGGGAACCCCGACATAGGCGACCCAGAACCCCTGCCAGGCTCCGACGAGAACACCGACCCCGAGGCCGAGGAGCACGCCGAGCGGCCAGGGGAGGTTCCAGTCGGCCATCGCCTTCGCCACCACGATGCCTGTGAACGCGGCGACCGAGCCGACCGAGAGGTCGATGTGACCCATGATGATGACCATCACCATGCCGATCGCGAGGATCAGGATGTACGAGTACTGGTTGACGACGTTGATCAGGTTGCCGGACGAGAGCGTCAGGCCGGTGCCCTTGACGATCCAGGTGAGGACCTGGAAGACGACCAGGATCACGACGAGGCTGCCGAGGATGCCGAACTGGCGGAGGGTCGACTGGCCGCCCCCGAACATCTTCGTGATGTCCTTGAAGTGGAAGCCGCGCTTCGTTGCGGTGGTGTCGGTGGTCATGCGGATGCTTTCTGGTTCGTGGAGGTCATGCTGCGCATGAGGTCCTCGGGCGTCGCCTGGTCGGCCGGGATGCAGTCGGTGACCCGACCTTCGAAGACGGTGTAGATGCGGTCGGAGATGCCCAGGAGCTCGGGGAGCTCGCTGGAGATGACGATGACGCCCTTGCCCTGCGCCGCGAGCTCGTTGATGATCGCGTAGATCTCGTACTTGGCGCCCACGTCGATGCCGCGCGTCGGCTCATCGAGGATCAGCAGGTCGGGGTCGGTGAACATCCACTTCGCCAGCACGACCTTCTGCTGGTTTCCGCCGGACAGCTTGCCGACGCCCTCCTCGACCGAGGGCGTCTTGATGCGCAGCGCCTTGCGATAGCGCTCGGCCACCGAGAACTCCTCGCGGGCGTCGACCACGCCGCGCCTCGCGATCTTCGAGAGCTTCGCGGCGACGATCGACCGCTTGATGGTGTCGAGCAGATTGAGCCCGAGCACCTTGCGGTCTTCGCTCACGTAGGCGAGCCCGTGCTTGATGGCCGCCGACACGTCGTGGAGAGCGATCTCCTGACCGTCCTTGATCATCGTGCCCGACAGGAACGTGCCGTACGACCGGCCGAAGATGCTCATCGCGAACTCGGTGCGCCCCGCGCCCATGAGCCCGGCGATGCCGACGACCTCGCCGCGACGGACGTCGATGCTCGAGCCCTTGACGACCATGCGCTCCGCGACGGTCGGATGCTGCACCCACCAGTCCTTGACCTCGAAGAACACGTCGCCGATCTCGGGCGTGCGGTCGGGGTACCGGCTCTCGAGCGAGCGACCGACCATGCCGCGGATGATGCGGTCTTCGTTGATCTCACCGCGCGAGATGTCGAGCGTCTCGACCGTGCGTCCGTCGCGGATGATCGTGATCTCGTCGGCGATCTGCTCGATCTCGTTGAGCTTGTGGCTGATCATGATCGATGCGATGCCCTTGGCCTTGAGGCCGAGGATCAGGTCGAGCAGGTGCTGCGAGTCGTTCTCGTTCAGCGCCGCGGTCGGCTCGTCGAGGATCAGCAGCTTGACGTCTTTGTTGAGCGCCTTGGCGATCTCGATCAACTGCTGCTTGCCGACCCCGAGGGTCTTGATCTGCGCGTCGGGGTCTTCGTTCAGCCCGACACGGGCCAGCAGCTCGATCGTGCGTTCCTTCTGGGCCTGCCAGTCGATGCGTCCGCCACGCTGGATCTCGTTGCCGAGGAAGATGTTCTCCGTCACGGAGAGCTCGGGGATCAGGGCGAGCTCCTGGTGGATGATCGCGATACCCGCCTGCTCGCTGGCGACGATGTCCTTGAAGCGCTGCTCCTCGCCGTAGAGCAGGATCTCCCCCTCGTAGGTCCCGTACGGGTACACCCCGGAGAGGACCTTCATGAGGGTCGACTTCCCGGCGCCGTTCTCGCCGCAGATCGCGTGGATCTCGCCGGCCCGGACGGTGATGGAGACGTCGGCGAGCGCCTTGACACCCGGGAACTCCTTGGTGATGCTGCGCATCTCCAGGATCGGGCCTGACACGGTCGGCAACGTTGCTGTAGTGCTCACGGATCTTTCCTCGCGACGTGCGGTCACCTTCGATGTGACCGTTCACATTGGTACATCGTCGTCTTCGAGGCGACCTCTGTCAAGTCGGCGCCGGCATTTCGAATCCCTACCGTGACACGGCCGGGATCCGCGTGATCCCGGGCCTCCAGGCAACAGCAAGGATCGAAAGGATTCGACACCCTCGACCGGTCGCCGAGGCGCGAGGACGCCTCAGCGCATCGCGGCGGATTCGCGCGCCCGCAGCAGGGTCTGAAGCGGGCCGAACTCCGGCGCATCCTCGCCGCGGATCTGGGCGAGCAGGATGCGCACCGCACGGCGCCCCAACTCGGGGAAGTCCTGATGCACGGTGCTGAGCGTCGGCGCCACGTGGGCCGCCACCGGGATGTCGTCGAAGCCGATCACGCTCACGTCATGCGGCACCCGCACTCCCGAATCACGGAAGCCGTGCATCAGGCCGATCGCCATGAGGTCGTTCGCCGCGAACACCGCGGTGAAGTCGCGTCGCAGCGAGAGCTCCTTGCCCGCGAAGTAGCCGAAGTCCGCCGTCCAGTCGCCGCGGATCGGCGGGAACGTCGGCAGATCGGCCTCCCGCAGACCGTCGAGGTACCCGCGCATGCGCGACTCCGCCTCGATCCAGTCCTGCGGGCCCGCCAGATGCAGGATGTCGGTGTGGCCGAGGGAGATCAGGTGCTCCGTCGCCGCCCTGGCCCCCGCCACCTGGTCGGCCGACAGGCTCACCCCGTCCGAGCCCGACGCGGTCTGCAGCGTCACGAACGGCATGTCGACGTTCATGCCCCGGAGGACATGGAACACCCGCACCTGCGGAGCGAGCACGACGATGCCGTCGACCTGCTCCCGCGAGAGCTGCCGGACCGCGGTGCCGATCGCCTCGGGCGTCGTGTCGGCGAGGTTCAGCGTCGAGACCGAGTAGCCCTCCTCGCGGGCCGCATCCTCGATCCCGGCGATCGACGACGTGGGACCGAACTCCCCGATCGTGGCGGAGAGGATGCCGAGCATGTTGGACTTGCTGGTGACCAGGGCGCGCGCGGCGAGGTTCGGCCGATAGTCGAGGACCGAGATCGCGTCGAGGACCTTCGCCTTGGTCTCCGGGCGGATGCTCGGATGGTCGTTGAGCACGCGAGACACCGTCTGGTGCGAGACCCCCGCGAGTCGCGCGACATCGCGGATGCTCGGCATCCGCGCACGCTCGGAAGCAGTGGCCATCACGTGCCTCCTCGCTTGTGCACGGTCACATCGTCACTTCATTATGTCTCGCGGCGCGCGCGCATGCACGTCTCGGGCGCGCGGAGGGCGCCGGAAGGGTTGTGCGCTCGCACCGGAATCACCCCGGCTTTCGTCGAGCGGCACCGGACCACCCGGCCCCTGCATGGCATCGTGGCGGCGTGGACACTCTGCTGCGCGGCGGGCGCGTCATCGACCCGAAGACCGCGACCGACCGGGTCGCCGACCTCCTGATCGCCGATGGACGGATCGCCGCGATCGGCGACGATCTCGATGCACCGGGAGGCGCCGACATCGTCGACGCCTCCGGTCTGATCGTCGGACCGGGGTTCATCGACCTCCACAGCCACGTGCACTCGATCGCGGGACAGCGGCTCCAGGCGATGGACGGCGTCACCACGGCACTCGACCTCGAAGCCGGGCTCATGCCCATCGCCGAGGCCATGGCGCGCGCGGCGGCCGACGGTCGGCCGGTGAACTACGGCTTCTCGGCATCCTGGTCGCAGGCCAGGGCCTACGCGCACCTGGACCGCGTTCCCGTCGCCGACTTCACCGCCTCGATGGACCTGCTCGCAAAGCCCGACTGGCAGCGGTCCTCCTCCCCTGCGGAGCGCCGCCACTGGCTCGGCCTGCTCGAGGACGAGCTCGGCGCCGGCGCCCTCGGGATCGGCGTGCTGATGGGGTACGCGCCGCGCTCCGATCCCGACGAGTACCTGGACCTCGCGCGGCTCGCCGCCGCCGCGCACGCCCCGACCTTCACGCATGTGCGCGAACTGATCGAGGCAGACCCCCGCACGCCCATCGACGGCTCGGAGGAGCTGGTCAGAGCCGCGGCCGAGACCGGCGCCGCGATGCACCACTGCCACGTCAACAGCACGTCGCTGCGGCACGTGGACCGCGTGCTGGCACTGCTCGACCGCAGCCGTGCCGCCGGGTCGAGGGTGACCGTCGAGGCCTATCCCTACGGCGCGGGCAGCACCGCGATCGGTGCGTTCTTCCTGGCCCCGGAGAAACTCGCAGGACTCGGCATCACGCCGCGCTCCCTCGTGCTGGTAGACACCGGAGAGCGCATCGCCGACGAGGCCCGTCTGCGCGAGGTGCGTGCGACCGACCCCGGCGCGACCTGCATCGTCACGTTCCTCGATGAGGCCGATCCCTTCGATCGCGCGCACCTGCACCGCGCGCTCGCCTACCCCGACGCGATCGTCGCGAGCGACGCGATGCCGATCTCCTGGGCGGGCGACGGACGGACGGTGTACGAGCAGCGCGACTGGCCGCTCCCCGCCGGGGGCCACACCCACCCCCACACCGCAGGCACCTTCGCGAAGTCCCTGCGTCTGATGGTGCTCGAGAGCGGCACGTGGACCTGGCTCGAAGCGTTCCGTCGCTGCTCGCACCTGCCGGCGCGTGTTCTCGACGAGGTGTCTTCGGGGATGCGCGCCAAGGGCCACCTCGGGATCGGCGCCGACGCGGACGTCGTGGTCATCGACCCCGCCACGCTGACCGACCGTGCGACCTACGCCGACCCGACCAGGCCATCGCGAGGCATCCGCCAGCTGTACGTGCACGGCACAGCGGTCGTGCACGCGGGAGAGATCGTGACCGACGCCCTGCCGGGGCGCGCGGTGAGAGGAGACGCATGACGAACGACGAGCTGCAGGAGTTCCTGGACGCGACGGCCGCAGAGCTCGGTGTGCCCGGCGCCGTGGTCGGCGTGGTCGACGGCGACCACGACCTCGTCGCCGCGACCGGGGTCGGCGCCCTCGACACCGGTGCACGGGTGACCGAGCGGACGCTGTTCCAGATCGGATCCACGTCGAAGACCTTCACCGGGACCGTCGCGATGCACCTGATCGAGCAGGGCGAGCTCGACCTCGAGACCCGCGTCGTCGACGTGCTCCCTGACTTCCGCCTGGCCGATGCGGATGCCCTCGCCGCGCTGCGGGTGCGACACCTCCTCACCCATTCCGGCGGCTTCCTCGGCGACGCCGACGAACAGCCGGGCTGGGACGACGACGCGCTCGCCCGCAACATCGCGGGGTACTCGGACCTCCCGCAGTTCTTCGCTCCCGGCACGATCGCGTCGTACAGCAATGCCGGTATCCGGCTGCTCGGCCGCATCATCGAGGTGGTGACGGGTGCGCCGTTCGAGCGGGCGGTTCAGCGCGTGATCCTCGACCCGCTCGGGATGACGGAGACGTTCTTCTTCCCCTGGGACGTGATCGGCCGACCGCATGCGGTCGGGCATGTCCCCGGCGAGGACGGCGCGATGACGACGTTCTCCTCCTGGCCGTTGACCCGCGACATCGGACCGGAGGGCGGCATCGTGTCGTCGGTGCGCGACCAGCTGACGTACGCACGGTTCCAGATGCGCGGCGAGAGCGCGGGCGCCGCCCCGGTCACCACGGCCACACGACGGCTGATGCAGCAACCCCAGTTGACCGCGGGACCTCCCGTCGACGCGATCGGGTTCCCGTGGCTGCTCTCGCGCCACGGATCGGCCAGGGTCGTCATGCACGGCGGGAACATCGCCGACACGCAGCTGAGCGAGTTCGTGCTCGCGCCCGACGAGGACCTCGCGATCACGGTGCTGACGAACAGCGGCAGCGGCAAGGCACTCGGCGGGAAGGTGATCGACTGGTGCTTCGAACGTCTTCGCGGCATCTCTCGGTCCGCGGAGCAGGTCGACCTGCGCCCGCTGGAGAGGCTCGACGAGGTCGTCGGCCGCTACGACGCCGGCCAGTGGCACTACGACGTCACGCGCGTCGGCGACGCCCTGGAGTTCGACATGGTGCTGCGGGAGGACATCGCCGCACTCGGCATCCGCCGCGTCCGCCCGTGCGTCTGCGCGTGCGGTCGGACGGTGCGCTCGTCACGGACACGGACCAGCCCGTCGGGCGCCTCCTCGACACCGCGGAGGGCGGCCCCGAACTGCTCCACCTGGGTCTGCGTGCGGTCAGACGACGCTGAAGACCGCGCTTCGTCCGACACGACCAACGTCGAGCCAAGTCTCGTCCGGGCCGACCAACGCCCCCGCGAAACACCCGAATAGTCTCGGCCCATCGCCGTCACCCCGATCGACGGCAAGCGGGACGAACCATTTCGACGAAGAGGAGCGCACGTGTCCGACCTGAACGAAATCGGCAGCTGGGTGCAGGAGAACCTGCCCACGTTGCTCGCCGACGCGCACATCCCCGCGGCATCCGTCGCGATCCTGTCCGGTGGCGAGATCTTCACCGCCGCCACCGGCATCCTGAACCGCAACACCGGCGTCGAGGCCGATGAGGACTCGGTCTTCCAGATCGGCTCGATCACCAAGACCTGGACGGCGACGCTGATCATGCAGCTGGTCGACGAGGGGCGGCTCGACCTCGACGCCCCGGTGCGCGACACGCTCCCCGCCTTCGCGATCGGCGACGATGCCGCGGCGAGCGCGATCACGACCCGACAGCTCCTCAGCCACGTCGGCGGCTTCGAGGGCGACCTCTTCAACGACACGGGTGTGGGCGACGACGCGGTGGAGAAGTATCTGGCGACGATCGCCGACGCCCCGCAGCTCTTCGCCCCCGGAGAGCGCTTCTCCTACAACAACGCGGCGTTCGTCGTCCTGGGTCGCATCGTCGAGGTGCTGCGCGATCTGCCGTACGACCAGGCGCTGCGCACGCACCTGATCGCACCGCTCGGCCTCACCCACGTGGCGACCACCGCAGCGGAGGCGATCATGTTCCGCGCGGCGCTCGGGCACATCCCCGCGGACGGCAGCGACGAGCCGGTCGCGGCGCCGGTGTGGAGCCTGGTGCGCTCGAACGCACCCGCCGGATCGATGCTCGCCATGACCGCACGCGACCTCGTGACGTACGCACGCATGCACCTCGACGGCGGTACCGCCGCCGACGGCACCCGCGTGCTCTCCGCGGAGAGCGTCGCGGCGATGCAGGAGCGGCAGGTCGAGCTTCCCGAACTCGGGCTGATGGGCGACGCCTGGGGCCTCGGCTGGGAGATCTTCGACTGGGAGGGCGGGACGGTGATCGGGCACGACGGCGGCACGATCGGGCAGAACGCGTTCCTGCGGATGGTGCCGGGCGCCGGCGTCGCCGTCGCCGTGCTGACGAACGGCGGGCAGACCGTCGACGCTTATCACGCGATCGTGTCGAAGGTGCTCGCGGCGCTCGCCGGCATCACGGTGCCCGCGCTGCCGACTGTTCCGGAGGCGCCCGTCGCCATCGACCTCGAGCGGGTGCTCGGCACGTACTCGTCGTCCGTCTCGGACTCGACCGTACGCGTGGACGACGACGGACGGGTGTGGCTCGACCGCACCATGAAGGGCATCTTCGCCGAACTCGGCCCTGCCCCCGAGCCCGTCGAGCTCGTCGGCTGGTCCGGCGACACCCTGCTCCCCCGCAAGGCCGAGCACGGGATGCGCATGCCGCACGCCTTCGTCGGCGATGACGGCAGCGGACGCGCGCTCTACCTGCACACGGGCCGCGCGGATCGGCGGATCGACGCATGAGCGGAATCACCGCGGCTGCTCCGGCGACCGCGGAGATCGCCGACATCTTCACGGATGCGGGAGCCGCCGGATTCCTCCATGCGCGGAAGATCGGCGCCGCCGGCGCCACCGACGCCGCCGAGGTGACGCACGGCGCAGACGAACCGGTGGTCCTGGCCTCGGTGTTCAAGATCCTGGTGCTCACCGCCTACGTCCGGGCCGTCGCCGCCGGTGAGCTCGACCCGACCGGTCGCACGACCGTGACGGCGCGCTACCGCATCGGCGGCGTCGGAACGGCCGGATTCGCTGACGACGTCGAGGCCAGCTGGCGCGACCTGGCCCTGAACATGATGACGATGAGCGACAACGCCGCCACGGACGTGCTCTACCACCGGCTCGGCGCCGACGCCGTGAACCGCGTGATCGACGACCTGGGGCTCGACGGCACCCGCCTGATCGGATGCTGTGAAGACCTGTTCGCCTCCGTGGTCGCCGACCTCGGCGGCACGCCGGACAGCGACCTGGACGAGCTGCTCGGCAGTGCGACCCCGGAGCAGATCCTGGCGCTCGACGCGGTGCACCCCGTCCGCACCTCGCACTCCACCCCGCGCGACGTCACGACGCTGCTGAACGCCCTGTGGACCGACACCGCGGCTCCCGCCGACGCGTGCCGCCAGGCCAGGGACATCATGGCCCAGCAGATCTGGCCGCACCGGCTCACCTCGGGGTTCCCGAACGGAGTGCGCATCGCCGCCAAGACCGGCACGCTCCCGACCTGGCGCAACGAGGCGGGCGTCGTCACCTACCCCGACGGCCGCCAGTACGCGGTCGCCGTGTTCACGCGCGACCTCTCTCGCCGACCGACAGCCCCTGGTCGACGCCTCGATCGGCCGGGCGGGGTTCGCCGCGGTCGAGCACCTGCGCGCACACTGACCCCCTCCCCCGTCGCTCGCACCCCATCGCTGTAGATCACTCATCCCAGACACTGCACCATCCCAGACACTGCACCATCACAGACACTGCTGGAGGCTTCTGATGCGTTCTCGTACCCCGCTGGTCGCCCTGCTCGCCGTCACGGCCCTCGCCCTGACATCCTGCGCCGCGAGCGCTCCCCCGGAGGCGGTGACAGCGCCGAGGGTGTCCTCGCGGACGGCAAGACCTTCACCTCGGTGATCTCGACCGACCCGGGCAGCCTCGACCCGTTCATCACCGTGATGTCGGTCGCCCGCTCCATCGACCGCTTCGTCTACGGGCGCCTGGTCGAGACGACGGAGGACGGCTCGATCGTCTCCGGCCTCGCCGAATCGTGGGAGGCCGACACCACCACGGCGACCTTCACCCTGCGCGACGGCATCACCTGCGACGACGGCACGCCGCTGACCGCCACCGACGTCGCCGCGAACATCACGCACATCGGGGACCCCGCCAACGGCTCGCCCCTGATCGGCCTGCAGGTGCAGCCGGGGACCACCGCCGTCGGCGACGACACCGCCGGCACCGTCACGGTCACGAGCGGACGCCCCGACTCGTTCCTGCTCGAGAACGTCGGCAGCGTGTCGATCGTGTGCGGCACCGTGATCGACGACCCGGACGCCCTCGCCAAGGGCGAAGGATCGACGGGCATGTTCACGATGACCGAGATCGTGCCGAACAGCCAGTACACCCTCACGCGCCGCGATGACTTCACCTGGGGTCCCGGCGACTGGGATGCGACGCAGAAGGGCCTGCCGGACACCGTCGTGTTCCGGGTGGTCCCCAACGAGACCACCGCCGCGAACCTGCTGCTCTCCGGCGAGGTCAACGCCGCGCTCGTGATCGGTCCGGACAGCGCGCGCATGGAGAGCGCCGGGCTGTACCACACCGACCTCCAGACGCCGGGCGGATCGTTCACGTTCAACCAGGCCGCAGGCCGGGCCACCGCCGACCAGGCCGTGCGCGACGCGCTCATGCAGGCCGTCGACCTCGAGCAGATGCGTCAGGTCATCGGCAGCGGCAAGGCCACGGTGCCGACCGGCCTGGTCACCGTGTCGCCGAACCCGTGCCGTGCCGACACCGTGTCGGGCCACCTGCCGGAGTTCGACGCCGACGCCGCGGCGGCCGCCCTCGACGACGCCGGCTGGTCGGCAGGCTCCGACGGGGTACGCAGCAAGGACGGCGAGACGCTCACCCTCCGGATGATCTACTCCTCGCAGCTCGGCGACGCGGGCAACGCCGCCGCCGAACTCGCACAGTCCGCATGGAAGGACCTCGGCGTCGACATCACGGTCACCGCCGTCGACTCCCCCACCTTGAGCGAGGTGCTCTTCTCCACCGGCGACTGGGACATCTCCGCCGCGCCCCTCACGGTCAACCTGCCGAGCATGCTCGTGCCGTTCTACTCGGGTCCCACCCCGCCGAACGGCACCAACTTCGCCTCGATCGACAACGCCGACTACACGGCAGCCGTCACCGCGGCGTCGCAGAAGCCGGGCACCGAGGGATGCGACGAGTGGTCGGCCGCCGAGGTGGCGCTGTTCGAGACCACGAGCGTCGTCCCGTACGCGAACATCGTGCGCTCGACCTTCGCGCAGAAGTCGACCTTCACCGAGAGCGACGGGATCGACCCGACGTCGATCCGGATGTTCGAGTAGCAGAGAGCCGGAGTCAGCCGATGGCCAGCACCACCGCCACACAGGCGATACTGATCAGATCCGCACGGTCGGACAACCCCTGGGTGTCCTTCCTGGTCCGTCGCGGAGGGCAGTTCGTGCTCTCGGTGTGGGTGCTGGTCACGGCTGCCTTCCTCATGATCCACCTGGTGCCGGGAGACCCGGTGCGAGCGGCTCTCGGGCTGAACGCCCCCGCCGAACTCGTCGAAGCCAAACGCGCGGCGCTGGGCCTGGACCAACCGCTCCTCGTGCAGTACTTCCACTACATCGGCGGCCTGTTCACGGGCGACATGGGGTCGTCGATGATCACCAGCCAACCCGTGTCCGAGATCATCTCCACCCGACTCCCGGCGACGTTGCAGCTCGCCCTCCTCGCGGTGCTGCTGGTGCTCCTGGTCTCCGTCCCCTCGGCGTCACGATGGCGGTGGCCACCCGCGGCGGCCGGCGCCGAGGACTCGAGCTCGCGTTCGCCGCCGGCTCCGTGATCCTCGCTGCCATCCCCGAGTTCCTCCTCGCCGTCGGCCTCGTCTACGTGTTCGCGGTCTCGCTGGGCTGGTTCCCGGTCGCCGGCAACACGGCGCCGTTCGCGCTGGTGCTCCCCGTGGTCGCCCTCGCCGTCGGACCCATCGCGGTGTTCTCGCGCATCATCCGCGTCGAGGTGCTGTCCGTCCTCGGCCAGGACTTCATCCGCACCGCCAGGGCGAAGAGGCTCGCCCCGCACCGCATCTACTCGCGCCACGCCCTGCCGAACGCGATGACGGCGACGCTCACCCTCACCGGCCTCCTGCTGACGGGCATGGTCGCGGGCACGGTGCTGGTCGAGAACGTGTTCGCCTGGCCGGGCCTCGGCACGATGATCGTCCAGTCGATCCTCACCAAGGACTACTCGGTCGTGCAGGGCATCGTGCTCGTGTACGGCATCGGGGTCCTGCTGGTGAACCTCGTGATCGACGTGATCCTCGCGCTCCTCGACCCTCGATCCACCATCCGGGAGGCATGATGTCGGCACGCACCGCCTGGTCGGGCATCGTCCGATCGCCCCTGGGACTGACCGCGCTCAGTCTGTTCCTGCTGGTCGCCCTCGCCGCGATCTTCGCACCGCTCATCTGGGGCGCTCAGGCCGAGCAGGTGAACCCCGCCGAGATCACGCAGGGGCCCAGCGCCGCGCATCTGCTGGGCACCGACACGCTCGGGCGCGATGTGCTCGCGCGGGTCCTGGTGGCGACCCGGCTCTCGGTGGTGCTCGCGGTGCTCGCGGTGATCATCGGCGTCGTCGCAGGAACCCTGCTGGGCACGGCGCCCTCCGTGCTCCCGCGGTGGGCGGGCCGACCGATCGTGGGCTTCGTGAACATCGCGGTCGCCTTTCCCGGGCTCCTGCTCGCCCTGTTCTTCGCGGTGATCTTCGGGGTCGGCACGACCGGATCGGTGCTGGCGATCGGCTTCGCGATGGCGCCGCAGTTCGCCCGGCTGACCCAGACCCTCTCGGCCGCGATCGCAGGACGCGACTTCATCTCCGCCGCGCAGGTGGCCGGAGTGTCCCGCTTCCGCATCCTGATCCGGCACATCCTGCCGAACATCGGTGAACCGCTCATCGTCAACGCGACCGTCGCCGCCGGATCCGCTCTGCTCGCCTTCGCGGGCCTGTCGTTCCTCGGGCTCGGCGTGCAGGTGCCGGCATACGACTGGGGCCGCTTGCTCGGAGAAGGCCTGAACCGCATCTACCTCAACCCCGCGGCGGCCCTGGGCCCCGCGGTGGCCGTGGTGATCGCCGGACTCGCGTTCAACCTCCTCGGCGAGACCGCGGCGGCCGCCCTCGGCGGGCGTTCGGCTCGTCGCCGACACGCTCTCCCCGCTGTCGCGTCGTCGCCCACGCGCGTCGACGCCCCTCAGCCCGCGCAGGTCGACGGCGACGACGTGGTGCTCCTCGTCGACGACCTGCGCGTCTCCTTCCCCACGCCCGCCGGATGGGTCACGCCGGTGCGCGGGGTGTCGTTCACGATCTCGCGCGGCGAGGCGATCGGCGTGGTCGGCGAGTCGGGCTCCGGCAAGAGTCTGACCGCTCTCGCCGCCGCCCGACTGATCGAGCGCCCGGGGCACATCGACGCCGCTCGTCTGGACTTCTGCGGCACCTCGCTGCTGACCTCACCGGACCGCGCGATCCGCAGCCTTCTCGGCACCTCGCTCGCGATGGTCTTCCAGGATCCGATGACCTCGTTCAACCCGACCAGGAGGATCGGCTCGCAACTGGCGGAGGCCGCGTCGGAGCATCAGGGCATGAGCCGCCGCGACGCCATGACCCGCGCGGTCCAGCGGCTGCAGTCGGTGCGGGTGCCGGCCGCCGCCCGTCGCGCGCACCAGTACCCGCACGAGTTCTCCGGTGGCATGCGGCAGCGGGCGATGATCGCGATGGGGCTCATGAACCATCCGCGTCTGATCATCGCGGACGAGCCGACCACCGCACTCGACGTCACCGTGCAGCGCCAGGTGCTCCAGCTCCTCGCCGGTGTGCGCCGCGACACCGACGCCGCGATCCTCCTGATCAGCCACGACATCGCCGTCGTGGCGCAGACCTGCGAGCGCGTGCTGGTGATGTACGCCGGCCGCATCGTCGAGGATCTGCCCGCCGCCGACCTGCACACGGGGGCGCAGCATCCGTACACACGGGCGCTCCTCGAGGTGGTGCCCGAGATCGACGCGGATCGGAATGCGCCCCTCAAGATGATCCCCGGCCGCCCACCGGCGCCCGGGGCGTTCCCTCCCGGATGCGCGTTCGCCGATCGCTGCCCCCTCGCCTCGGCGGTCTGCCGCGAGCGCGACCCGGAACTCGCCGCCGCCGGACCCGGGCATCGCGTGGCGTGCTGGCATCCGATGGACCACCGCGTCGCCGCTTCCGCGGCGCAGACGCAGGTCGAGGAAGAGACGGTCCCCCGATGAGCGAGCTCCGCTTCGATCGTGTCAGCGTCCGCTACGGAACGCACCGCTCCGGTCTCACCGCCGTGGACGATGTGAGCCTCACCGTGCCCTCCGGGTCCGTCGTGGGGCTCGTCGGCGAATCCGGATCGGGCAAGTCCACCCTCGCCCGCGCGGCGATCGGCCTCGCACCGATCAGCGACGGAGCCATCACGCTCGACGGCGCCGACGTCCGCGGGTTCCGTCGCCGCCGCCCGATCCAGATGGTCTTCCAGGACCCGTTCTCCTCCCTCGATCCCCGGATGACGATCGGGGAATCGATCGCGGAGGCCCTCCCCGCGACCTGCGGGGCACCAGAGCCCGTCGGGCCGAGGTGGCACGGCTGCTCAACCTGGTGAGCCTCGACGCCGATCGAGCACAGTCGCTGCCGGCGGCGCTCTCCGGTGGCCAGCGCCAGCGCATCGCCCTCGCGAGAGCCCTCGCCGCCCGGCCCGATGTCGTGATCGCCGACGAGATCACCTCGGCACTCGACGTCTCGGTACAGGGGTCCGTGCTCAACCTCGTGCGCGACCTCCGCGGCGAGCTCGACCTGACGATGCTGTTCATCTCGCACAATCTCTCGGTCGTGCGCTACCTGAGCGACCACATCGCCGTGATGTACCTGGGACGGATCGTCGAGGTCGGCCCGACCGAGCAGGTGCTCGCCGACCCGCAGCATCCGTACACCCGCGACCTGCTGCAGGCCGCACCGACCAGGCACGGGAACCTCCTCGCGGTCGACCCGCTCGCGCCCGTCGACGTCGAACCGGCCGACCCGCATGCCCCGCCGAGCGGATGCCGCTTCCACCCGCGATGCCCCATCGGCCCCGCCGCGCGGCCCGATCGACAGATCTGCGTCCTCACGGAGCCGCCGCGTCCCACGGGAACGGTCGGAGCCGCATGCCACTTCGCGGGCTCCGGTCCGCACGCCGCGCTGGGGACTGTGCCCTCGCCCCAAAGCACCCTCCTGGTTTCGGCCGCCGACACAACACGCTCCCCGCACTCTGCGGACACAGTGAACTGACCATCCGATTGGAGCCCTCATGAATCGCCTCACCGTCGACGACCTGCTCTCCCTCCGCTCACCCGAGCAACCCGCGCTGTCGCCCGACGGTTCCCGCGTCGCGTACGTGCTCCGCACGACCGACCGCGACGGCGATCGCGACACCCGCGCGCTGTGGCAGGTGCCGGCCTCCGGAGGCGACGCCGCCCCCTCACGCACGGGACGGCGGACACGACTCCGGTCTGGAGTCCGGACGGCGCCCAGCTCGCCTTCCTGCGCGCTCAGGATGGTCCGGCGCAGATCTGGCTGCTCCCGGCCACGGGAGGAGAGCCGCGCGGCCTGACGACTCTTCCGCTCGGCGCCGGCACTCCGGTGTGGAGCCCCGACGGCACGCGCATCGCCTTCGCCGCCCCCGTCGACACCGCGGCCCTCCCCGGGGAGAGCGCCGACACGATCCTCGCCCGGCGTTCCGCACCCGCGGCGACCGACCGTCTGGGGTACAAGGCCGACGGCGCGGGAAACCTCGGCACGCTCGTGCAGCAGCTGCACGTGCTCGACGTCGCGTCGGGGGCGGTCACCGTGCTGACCCGCGGTCGCGCGCACGCCACCGACCCGTTCTGGTCGCCCGACGGCACGCAGCTCGCCTTCTCGTCCAGCCCGGACGACGACGCGGACCTCACCATGCGCATCCCGGTCTTCGTCGTCTCGTCGACCGACCCGAACAGCGCCCCGGTGCGGATCAGCGCCCCCGACGTGCAGGCCGCAGCCGTCGGCTGGACTCCGGATGGGAGCCGGGTGATCGCCGCAGGGCGCACCGACACCGAGGTCGGCAACGCCGACCTGCTGCTGTTCCCGCTCGACGGCGGCGAGGTGCGGAACCTCACCGGATCGCTCGACCGCAACGTGATGCCCGGCGGCCCCGGATACCCGGGCGGCATGCCGCAGTTCGCCGACGACGACACCCTGGTCTTCTGCCTGCGCGACAACGGGTACTCCCACCTGTACCGCATCCGCCTCGACGGGTCGGACGCCGTCCCCCTGATCGGCGGCGGCGGCAACGTCTCGGGGCTGTCGGTGGCCGGGGCCTCGGCCGCGGTCGTCGTCGCCTCGTCCGACTCGTTCGGCGATGTCGCCCTGGTGGACCTGGCAGACGGCACGCACCGCACCCTCACGGCGTACGGGACGCCGGAGTTCGAGCTGGTGCCCGCCGAGGAGCGGCGCTTCACGATCTCCGACGGCACAGTCGTGACGGGGTGGCTGCGCCGCGATCCCGACGCCGCCGGCCCGCTCCGCTGCTGCTGGACATCCACGGCGGACCCCACAACGCGTGGAACGGCGCGGCGGATCTGATCCACCCCTATCACCAGGTGCTGGCGCGCCGCGGGTGGGCGATCCTCACCCTCAACCCGCGCGGCAGCGACGGTTACGGCGACGCGTTCTTCTCCGCCGTGTCGGGCGGCTGGGGTGTGAACGACGCGAACGACTTCCTGGAGCCGATCGACGAACTCGTCGCGGAAGGCATCGCCGACCCGGCACGGCTGGCCGTGACCGGCTACAGCTACGGCGGGTTCATGACCTGCTTCCTCACCTCGCGCGACGACCGGTTCGCGGCGGCGGTCGCCGGCGGCGTGGTGACGGACCTCTTCTCGATGGGCGGCACCTCGGACTACGGACACTTCCTCGCCGAGAAGGAGAACGGCGGCCTGGCCTGGCGCGACGAACAGCGGATCTCGGCGCAGTCGCCCTTCACCCAGGTCGACCGGGTCACGACGCCGACTCTGATCCTGCACGGCGCCGCAGACGAGCGGTGCCCCGTCGGCCAGGCGGAGCAGTGGTTCACGGCCCTCCGCGAGCGCGACGTGCCCACGCGCCTGGTGCTGTATCCCGGGGCTCGCATCTGTTCGTGCTCTCCGGCAAGCCCTCGCACCGCGCGGACTTCTCGCAGCGCGTGATCGACTGGGTCGAGCAGTACGCACCCCCGCAGGCAGGCCCGTGCGCGCGCGCCTCGACGCCCGGCACTGGCAGCAGCGGCTGAGCGCCCTCGCCGCCGCGCACAAGGTGCCGGGAGCGACCCTCGGAATCCTCCGCCTGGGCGAAGAGCCGGTATATGCGCATCACGGCATCCTCAACGCCCGCACGGGGATCGAGACCACCGACGACTCCGTGTTCCAGATCGGCTCGATGAGCAAGGTGTGGACGACCTCCGTGGTGATGCGACTGGTCGACGAGGGCAAGCTCGACCTGGATGCGCCGATCGTGGAGTACGTCCCGGAGTTCTCGTCCTCCGACCCCGAGGTCACCCGCACCGTCACGATGCGCCACCTCCTCACGCACACCAGCGGGATCGACGGCGACGTCTTCACCGACACCGGCCGCGGCGACGACACCCTGGAGAAGTACGTCGCCCTGCTCGACGGTGTGGCGCAGAACCACCCGCTCGGTGCCACGATGTCGTACTGCAACTCGGGCTTCGTGCTCGCCGGGCGCGTGATCGAGAAGATCACCGGCACCAGCTGGGACCAGGCGATGCGCGAGCTGCTGATGACCCCGCTGGGGCTCACGCACTCGACCACCCTCCCCGAGGAGGCGATCATGTTCCGCGCGGCCAGCGGACACACGGGCGTGGACGACGACGGAGAGCCCACCCTCGCGCCGGCATGGATGCTGCCGCGGGCGATGGGCCCTGCCGGACTCGTCAACTCCACGACGGCCGACGTGCTCGCCTTCGCGCGCATGCACCTGACCGGGGGCTCGCCGCCGACGGCACACGGGTGCTGTCCGAGGAGAGCGTGCGACGGATGCAGCAGCGCGAGGTCGACATGCCCGATCCGTACTCGCTCGGCGACGCGTGGGGCGTCGGCTGGATCCTCTTCGATTGGGACGGCCACCGGCTGTACGGCCACGACGGCAACACGATCGGACAGGCGGCGTTCCTGCGCATCCTCCCCGACGAGCAGGTCGCTGTCACGCTGCTCACCAACGGCGGGAACACGCATGACCTGTACATCGAGCTCTTCGACGAGATCTTCGCCGAGGTCGCCGATGTGCACCTCCCGGTCGGGCTCACCCCACCGCAGGAGCCCTTCGAGGACGACTTCTCCGACTACGTCGGCGTGTACGACCGTTCGGGCGTCCGCACCGAGATCTTCGCAGAGGACGGCGGTCTGCGCATGCGGACCACGTTGAACGGCCCGCTCGCCGCTCTCCTCCCCGACCCCGTGCAGGAGCATCCACTGGTGCCGGTGCGCACGGGCGAGTTCGTCATGCGGCCGGAGGGCGAGCAGAACTGGAACGCCGTCGTCTTCTACTCACTGCCCAGCGGCGAGCGCTACCTGCATCACGGTGTCCGCGCCGCGCCGAAGGTGTCGTGATGATCGTGCAGGCCGGCCAGGATCTCGACGTGGTCCTGGCCGACATCGAGACCCTCGTCTCGTGCGAGTCGCCATCGGACGATCTCGCAGCCGTCGCCCGCAGCGCCGACGTCGTGGCCGCTCTCGGCGAGCGTGTGCTGGGCGTCGGGCCGGAACGGATCGTCCTCGAGGGGCGGACGCACCTGCGCTGGCGGTTCGGCGACCCTGCCGTGCTGGTGCTCGGTCACCATGACACCGTGTGGCCGCTGGGCTCTCTCGATCGGCTGCCGTTCGGCGTCTCCGACGGGATCCTCCGCGGGCCCGGCTGCTTCGACATGAAGACGGGCGTCGTCATGGCCCTGCACGCGGTGGCCGCACTGCCGGATCGCACAGGCGTCAGCATCCTCATCACGGGCGACGAAGAACTCGGGTCGCCGAGTTCACGCGCGCTGATCGAGCAGGAGGCCCTCGGCTGCGCCGCGGTGCTGGTGCTCGAGGCCGCCGCCGACCATGGTGCTGTGAAGATCGCCCGCAAAGGGTGTCGCTGTACCGGGTGCACGTCGAAGGCCGAGCGGCACACGCCGGCCTCGAACCAGAGCGCGGCGTGAATGCCGCCGTCGAAGCCGCCCATCTGCTGCTCGCGGTCGCCGCCCTGGGCGACGCCGCCGCGGGCACGAGCGTCACCCCGACGCTCCTGAAGGCCGGGAGCACCACCAACACGGTCCCCGCCGGGGCGGAGTTCGCCGTCGATGTGCGGGTGCGCACCATCGCGGAGCAGGACCGGGTCGACGCGGCGATCCGTGCCATCGCCCCCACGCTCCCCGGCGCCGTGATCCGGGTGGAGGGCGGTGCGAATCGTCGGCCGATGGAGCGGGAATCGTCCGCCGCACTTTTCGCCGAGGCGGTCGCGATCGCCGAGGCCGCCGGGCTCACGCCGTTCGAGGGCGTCGCGGTCGGCGGGGCTTCCGACGGCAACTTCACCGCGGGTCTCGGCGTGCCGACCCTCGACGGGTTGGGCGCCGTCGGCGGTGGAGCGCACGCCGACGACGAGCACGTGATCGTGGCGATGATCCCCGAGCGCATCGCGCTGCTGCACGGGCTGCTCTCCGCGGCTCTGCCGGGAGGGAGGGCATGAGCGTGACCGACGCCGCGGCATACAGCGCCTCACCGCAGGAGGCCGCGGACGCGGCGAGCGCTGCGGCGGCCACGGCCGGCGTGGAGATCCGCCTGCTCGGCGACGTGGACGAGTTCACGCGGGTCGCCGACCTGTTCCAGCGCATCTGGACCAAGCAGGGCGAGACCTCGCCCGTGAACGTCGAGACCCTGCGCGCCCTGTCCAAGGCGGGGAGCTACGTGGGGGGTGCGTTCGAGCACGACGAGCTCGTCGGCGCATGCTTCGGATTCTTCGCGGCCCCCGATCAGCGGGCGCTGCACAGTCATATCGCGGGTGTCTCGCAACGGATGCGGGGCCGCAGCGTCGGCTTCGCGTTGAAGGTGCATCAGCGCGCCTGGGCGCTGGCCGAGGGGCTCGACGAGATCTCCTGGACCTTCGATCCGCTGATCAGCAGGAACGCCCATTTCAATCTCGTGAAGCTCGCCGCGACGCCGACGTCGTATCACCGCAACTTCTACGGGCACATGGCCGATGCGCTCAACGGGGCGGACGACACCGACCGGATGCTGGTGACCTGGTACGTCCGCGACCCGCTGGTCGTGGCGGCATGTCACGGCGAGCCCGCCCTCCCCGACGCGCGTGTCACGGCGGAGCCCCTGCTGAGCGTGGGCGACGACCTCGGTCCGCTCCGGCATCGCACCGACGCCAGGATCGTGCGGGTGGCGCTGCCGCGCGACATCGAGGCCCTGCGTCTCACGGAGCCGGCGCGTGCGACGGCGTGGCGACTGGCGCTGCGCGACACGCTCGGAGCCCTGCTGGAGGGCGGAGGGCGCGTGCTCTCCTTCGACCGCTCCGGCGCGTACACCATCGACAGAGGAGAACAGGGATGAAGCTCACCGGATTCGAGCTGCGCGTGATCGAGATGCCGTTGGTGTCGCCGTTCCGGACGTCGTTCGGGGTGCAGACGGTGCGCGAGGCGCTGGTGGTCCGAGCGGTCACCGACGAGGCCGAGGGCTGGGGCGAGGGCGTGGCGATGAACGACCCGCTGTACTCGTCCGAGTACGTGGCGGCGAGCGTCGACGTGATCACACGGTTCCTGCTGCCTGCCCTCGCGCAGGTGCAGGACCTCGACGCCGCGGGAGTCGCGCCGGCCCTCGCGAAGTTCAAGGGACATCGCATGTCGAAGTCCGCCGTCGAGCTGGCGGTGCTCGACGCCGAGCTGCGGGCCTCCGGCGTTCCCCTCTCGCGGGAGCTGGGCGCCGTGCGCGACCGGGTCGACTGCGGGGTCTCCGTGGGGATCATGGACTCGATCCCCGAGCTGCTCGATGCGGTCGGCGGCTACCTCGACGAGGGGTACGTGCGCATCAAGCTGAAGATCGAGCCGGGGTGGGACATCGAGCCGGTGCGTGCGGTGCGCGAGCGCTTCGGCGACGACGTGCTGTTGCAGGTCGACGCGAACACCGCGTACCACCGCGGCGACGCCCGGCATCTCGCCAGGCTCGACCCGTTCGACCTGCTCCTGATCGAACAGCCGCTCGACGAGGAGGACCTGCTCGGCCACGCCCAGCTGGCGAAGGCCATCACCACCCCCGTGTGCCTCGACGAGTCGATCGTGTCGGCCCGCGCCGCCGCGGATGCGATCGCGCTCGGCGCCTGCTCGATCGTGAACATCAAGCCGGGTCGGGTCGGCGGGTACCTCGAGGCTCGTCGCATCCACGACGTGTGCGCGGCGAACGACATCCCCGTGTGGTGCGGCGGGATGCTCGAGACCGGGATCGGCCGCGCGGCGAACGTCGCGCTCGCGGCACTGCCCGGTTTCACGCTCCCCGGCGACACGTCAGGCTCTGGGCGCTACTACGCGAACGACATCACCGAGCCCTTCGTCGTGGAGGACGGCACGCTCCGGGTCCCGACGGGTGCGGGCATCGGGGTCGCCCCGGATCCCGATGCTCTGGACGCCGTCACCGTGCGCACCGAATGGGTCGCGCTCTGAGGGCGCACTGAGACCCGATCGAACCTGTCGGGCTCGACGAAGAGTCGCTACGATTTCGTCGTGCCCCACAGATCCGCGACGCCCCCACGCCGCCTAGCCTGGGCCTCGTGCTCATGCCAGTGACGACGAAGCCCCGGGCCAGCCTCGGCCGGGTGATCGAAGACCTCGGCAACACGCTGCTGGAGGTGGTAAGCGGCGCGGTCGACGACGACACCGAGATCGAGACGGTCGTCATCCACGACGTCCTCGACGATGCGATGCCGATGCGCGGCGCCCTGGTCCTCGGCGTGGGGCTGAGCGACCCGGAGGAGATCGCCGAGCTGCTGCGCACCCTCGCGGATCAGCACGCGACCGCCCTGGTGCTGCGGGCGCCGGTGCGCGCCGAGCAGCCTGTCCGCGAGGCCTCCGCGACCACCGGCATCCCCGTGCTGTCGCTCACACGCGGCGCATCCTGGGCGCAGTTGGCCGCGATGCTGCGTTCGCTGATCGCCGAGGGCGACGTCGGCGATCAGGGCGCGACGACGCTCGGCGGCATGCCGTCGGGCGACCTGTTCGCGCTGGCCAATGCGATCGCGACCCTGCTGAACGCCCCCGTCACCATCGAGGACCGCAACTCGAGGGTGGTCGCCTTCTCCGGCCGGCAGCATGAAGCCGACCCCGCGCGCATCGAGACCGTGCTCGGACGCCAGGTGCCGGAGCGCTTCGCACGGCAGCTCGAAGAGCGCGGCGTCTTCCAGGAGCTGTACCGCAGCGAGGATCCGATCGACGTCGTCCCGGTGCACAACGCTGAGGGGCTTCCGTCGTTCCCCCGCGTCGCCCTGGCGGTGCGGGCCGGCGACGAGATCCTCGGATCGATCTGGGCCGCGGTCCAGGAGCCGCTCACCCGATCGCGTGCAGGCCCTGAAGGACTCCGCAGGCCTGGTGGCCCTGCACATGCTGCGCCTGCGAGCGGGCGCCGATGTCGAACGCCGCCTGCGGGCCGACCTGCTCGCCACGATCCTCGAGGGAGGACCGGGGGCCGCCGACGCCACGGCCCGATTGCGTCTCAGCGACCATCGCTGCGTCGTGCTCGCCCTGTCGGCCGCCGAGGAGATCGGCGACGAGCCATCGGCAGGAGCACGCGGCGTGGCCGAACGGCAGCGGATCGCCGATGCCTTCGCCGTGCATCTCGGCGCCGTCTACCTCCGCTCGGCGGTCGCCGTGATCGGCAACGTCGCGTACGCGGTCGTCGGCATCCGTCCGGAACAGGGCGAAGGCGACGCGGGGGCGGAGCACAGCGATGCGGACAGCCGAGCCGCACGCGTGGCTCTCGACTTCCTCGGCCGGCTCGGCGCCTCAGGCGACATCCGGATCGGGGTCGGCACGGTGGCGGACGACGCCTCGAGCATCCCTGCGTCCCGCGCCAATGCCGACCGCGCCCTCCGCGTGGTCCGCCAGGCACCGGCACGCGAGCCGGTCGCCCGCTTCACGGCCGTGCAGATGGAGGCGCTGCTGGTCGAACTCGGCGACCTCGTCCGCGCGCGGGGCGATCAGCCGACGGGACCCGTCGCACAGCTTCTGGCGCAGGACCGGGAGCGTGGCACGCACCTCGTCGAGACGCTGCGGGCGTGGCTCGACGCGTTCGGCGACGTGGCGGTGGCCGCCGCACGCGTGTACACGCACCCGAACACGTTCCGCTACCGGCTGCGCCGACTGTCGGAGATCAGCGGACTCGATCTGACCGATCCCGAAGCCCGGTTCTCCGCCATGGTCCAGCTGCGCCTGCTCGTCCCCAGAGAGGGAGACGCGTAGACGAGAGACAGCGCCTGCCCCGTCCCTCCCGGGGACGGGGCCGGCTGAGGCTCGTGGCCCGTCGCCGTCGACACCCGACGTGGCTGCTCGTGGCCGTCCTGCCGAGTGCGCGTGATGCCCGCTCATGACCGGCATCCTGCGTATCTGACACACATCTCAACACACACCGGTCATTCAGACCATAGAGTGAGTTCCGACTGATCGATCCGATCAATCGCGACGTGGCGCAGAAGGTGATGGTGATCGATATGGCCAACCTCGACGAGACCGACCGGAGGATCCTCGGTGTGCTCGACACCGACCCGCGTCGCCCGGTCGCGCTGATCGCCCAGGACCTCGGCCTCGCCCGAGGCACCGTGCACTCCCGGCTCGACCGGCTCGAATCGGGCGGCTACCTGCGCGCGCACAGCTCCCGCATCCCCCAGGCGCTCGGCCGAGGCGTCGCGGCCTCGATCCTCGTCGAGCTCGACCAGCACCAGATCACCGCGGCGATCGACGCCCTGAGCCGCATCCCCGAGGTTCTGGAGTGCTTCGCACCCGCGGGAGACACCGACCTGCTGCTCCGCGTCGTCGCGAAAGACCCCGACGACCTCTACCGGGTGGCCGAGGTCGTGCGCCTGTGCCCCGGGATCCTCCGCACCTCCACGAGTCTCTTCCTCCGGGAGGTCATCCCCTATCGGGTCAGCGCCCTCCTGCAGGCGGAGTGATCCGCAGCGGCGGCGAACGGGTCTCAGCCGATGATGCGCGCCCCGGGAACGGGACCGTGCACGTGCAGCGGATCGAGCCCTGTTTCGCGGAGGGCGGACTGCACGTGCTGTGCGGTCTCCGGATCGGGGCAGAGCAGCGCCACCGTGGGCCCCGAGCCTGACACGATGCCCTGCAGAGCGCCGGCGAGGACGCCCTGCCGGATGGTCTCGGCGAGATCGGGCCGCTCGTACAGCGCGGCCGCCTGCAGGTCGTTGAAAAGCGTGTCGGCGAGCTGCACGGGGTCGCCCGACCTCAGCGCCTGGAGCACCGGGATCGGCACGTCGAGCGACAGCGGCGGGTCGTCGGCGAGCGCCCCTCCTCGTCGCGCAGCAGGTCCAGACGCTCGTACACCACGGGTGTCGACAGCCCCTGCTCGCTGGGCACCAGGATCCAGTCGAAGCGTCCCCGCGCCAAAGCCGGGTTGAGCTGATCGCCCCGCCCCGTGCCGACCGCGGTCCCGCCGTGCAGGGCGAAGGGCACATCCGCGCCGAGACGTGCGGCGAGGTCGTGCAGCCGTGCCGCCGACAGGCCGGTGCCCCACAGCGCGTCGCAGGCGACGAGCGCGGCCGCCGCATCCGCAGACCCCCGCCCATGCCCCCGGCGACCGGGACGCTCTTTCGGATCTCGAGCGCGACGCCCCCGGGTGCTCCACCGCGGCGGCGAGCAGCTTGGCGGCCCGCATCGCCAGGTTGCGGTCGTCGAGCGGAACCTCGCCCATGTCCTCGTATCCGGAGACCGTGAGAGAGAAGTCGTCGGAGGGACGCGCGATCACGTCTTCGTAGAGCGAGACAGCCTGGAACACGGTCGCCAGCGCATGGTAGCCGTCCTCATGCCGCCCGCCGACCCCGAGGAAGACGTTGATCTTCCCCGGCGCGCGTACGTGCACGGATTCGGTGGACGCGGCCTGACTCATGATCCGGTCACAGCTCCGAGGACTTCGCCCACAGGTTCACGTCGATCGCTCCGGAGAGCTCGTCGATCCTGGCCAGTTCCTCGGCGGCGAACGCCGGACCGTTCACCGCGGCGATGTTCTCGTCGAGCTGCTCGGGTCGCGAGGCGCCGATCAGCGCGGAGGCGACGACCGGGCTGCGCAACGTCCACTGCAGCGCGAGCTGTGCCAGCGACTGGCCGCGCCCCTGTGCGACCTCGTTCAGCGCGCGCAGCGACTCGACGGCCTCATCTGTGAGCTTGCCGTCCGGCAGAGAGCCGCGCTTCTGCGCACGCTCCGCCGTGCCGTCACCGAGATACTTGTCGGTGAGGAGACCCTGCGCCAGCGGCGTGAAGGCGATGGCGCCGAGGCCCGACTGCTCGAGGGTGTCGGTCAGCCCGTCCTCGATCCAGCGGTTGAGGATCGAGTACGCCGGCTGGTGGATGACCAGCGGCGTGCCGAGCTCCTTAGCGACGGCGACGGCCTCGGCGGTGCGCTCGGCGCTGTACGAGGAGATGCCGACGTAGAGGGCCTTGCCCTGGCGGACGAGCGTGTCGAGCGCGCCCACCGTCTCGGCGATCGGGGTCACGGGGTCGACGCGGTGCGAGTAGAAGATGTCGACGTAGTCGAGGCCCATGCGGCTGAGCGACTGCTCGGCGCTCGCGAGGATGTACTTGCGGCTCGCGAAGTCGCCGTACGGCCCTGGCCACATGTCCCAGCCGGCCTTCGACGAGATGATCAACTCGTCGCGGTACGGACGCAGGTCCTCGGCGAAGATGCGTCCGAAGTTCTTCTCGGCAGACCCGTAGGGCGGGCCGTAGTTGTTCGCGAGGTCGAAGTGGGTGATGCCGCGGTCGAAGGCGTGCCGCAGCAGCGCGCGCTGGTTGTCGAGCGGGATGTTGTCGCCGAAGTTCCACCACAACCCGAGCGAGATCGGGGGCAGGTACAGACCGGAGGTGCCGACCTGGCGGTAGGCGAACTGCTGGTAGCGGCTCTCGTCCGCGGCATACGGACGGTGCAGCTCGGGGACATCGGGGCGGAAGCGCGAGGACTCGGTCACCGTGCCAGATTAGCCCCTGACGTCGACCTCATCGATCGCGGTTGCGTGCTGCGCGATGCGCTGGTAGTCGTCGACCGTGAGGTCTTCGCCGCGAGCGGTGGGAGCGACCCCCGCGGCGATCAACACCTCGGATGCCGCGGCGGAGCTGCCGAAGATCCCGGACAGCGCCTGGCGCAGCATCTTGCGGCGCTGGTTGAACGCGGCGTCGACGATCCGGAACGTGCGACGCCGCTCGTCCTCCGGGCCGCGCTCCCCCTCCGACCGGTCGAAGCCGACGAGAAGGCTGTCGACGTTCGGCACCGGCCAGAACACCTGGCGCGACACGGTGCCCGACAACTTCCACTCGCCGTACCAGGCGGCCTTCACGCTGGGCGAGCCGTAGATCTTCGAGCCCGGCTTCGCGGCCAGCCGTTCGGCGACCTCGGCCTGGACCATCACGACGCCGCGCTGCAGGTACGCGAAATTCTCGAGGAAGTGCAGCAGGACCGGCACCGAGACGTTGTACGGCAGGTTGGCGACGAGGACCGTGGGCTCACCCGGCAGCTCGGTGATGCGCAGGGCATCGGCGTCGACGACCGTGAGCCGGTCGGCCTCGACCCCGTGCTCTGCGGCGGTCTGCGCCAGGCGCGCGGCGAGGCGGTGGTCGATCTCGACCGCGGTGACGGAGGCGCCGGTCTCGAGGATCGCGAGCGTCAGGGAACCGAGCCCCGGGCCGACCTCGACCACGCGTTCGTGCGGGCGGACATCGGCTGCCTGGACGATCTTGCGGACCGTGTTCGCATCGGTCACGAAGTTCTGGCCGAGCTTCTTCGTCGGGGTGACGTCGAGCTCGGCGGCGAGGCGGCGGATCTCGGAGGCGCCGAGCAGGGTGACGGTCATCCGTCCATTCTCCCCTACTCTCCCGGTGTCCCCGTGACTCAGTGACTCAGTGACTCAGTAACTCAGTGACTCAGTAACTCAGTGACTCAGTGACTCAGTGACTCAGTGACCTTCTCTGGTGCCCTCCCTCGGTGAACTCGTCGCCCCCGCCGCATGGGCCGCAATTCAGCAACCTTCTCTGGTGCCCTCCCTCTGTGAACTCGTCGCCCCCGCCGCATGGGCCGCGATTCAGTAGCCTTCTCTGGTGCCCTCCCTCGGTGAACTGATCGCGCCCCGCCGCATGGGCCGCGATTTCCGCTGGCTCCTCGCGTCGTCGTGGACCAGCAACATCGGCGACGGCGTCGCCCTCGCAGCGGCTCCCCTGCTGATCGCATCGATGACGTCCTCGCCGATCCTGGTCGCGGCAGGCGCGATCCTGCAGTTCCTCCCGTGGCTGCTGTTCGGGCTGCACGCCGGCGCGATCGCCGACCGCTTCGACCGCCGACGCCTCGTCATGGCCGCGAACGCCGCGCGCGCCGTCGTGCTCGCCGCGCTGTGCGTGTTCCTCGTCACCGGCGTCGCGAACATCTGGATCGTCCTCGCCGTCGCCTTCCTCTACGGCACGGCCGAGGTGTTCGTCGACACGGCAGGGAGCACGCTGCTGCCGATGCTCGTGAAGCCCGCCGATCTCGGCACCGGCAACGCGCGCCTGCAAGCCGGATACCTGGTCGCGAACCAGTTCGCCGGCCCTCCGCTCGGCGCCTTCCTGTTCGCCGCTGGCACGGCATGGCCGTTCCTGCTCGAGGTCGTGTGCGTGAGCCTCGCCGTGGTGCTGATCTCACGCATGGCGAAGACTCCGGTGCCCCCGGGAGACCGACACCCACCGCCCGTGCACACCGACATCGCCGAGGGCCTGCGGTGGCTGTGGCGCAACCCACCGGTGCGGATGCTGGTGCTCATCATCCTGGTCTTCAACGTCACGTGGGCGGCGCCGTGGGGCGTGCTCGTCCTCTACGCCACCGAGCATCTGCACATGGGCGCGGTCGGCTACGGCGCGCTGACGACGGCGTCCGCAGCCGGCGGCATCCTCGCCACGCTCAGCTTCGGCTGGCTCGAGCGGCACGTCTCCTTCGCGACGCTCATGCGCATCGTCCTGTCGCTCGAGGTGCTCATGCACCTGTCGTTCGCGCTCACCACGACGGGGTGGGTCGCCCTCATCATCATGTTCGTCTTCGGCGCATACGCGTTCGTGTGGGGCACGATCTCCACGACCGTCCGACAGCGCCTGGTCCCCGCCGAGCTGCAGGGCCGCGTCGCCTCGGTGAACATGGTCGGCGTGTTCGGCGGCATGGTGATCGGCCAGGCGCTGGGCGGAGTGATCGCTCAGCTGTGGGGACTCACGGCCCCGTGGTGGTTCGCGTTCGGCGGCGCCGCGATCACCCTGCTGCTGGTGTGGAAGCCCATCTCGCAGATCGTGAGCGCGAAGCCGGTCGCCGAGACCGGGCCCGAAGACGTGGATCCCGAGCGTCAGTCGGCGAACGAGCCGTAGACGCGCAGGGTGTTGTCGGCCAGCTGGGCGCAGAGCTCGTCGACGTCGATGCCGAGCTCTGCCGCCATGAAGCGCACGGTGATCGGCACGAGGTACGGCGCGTTCGGGCGGCCCCGCAGCGGTACCGGAGTGAGGAAGGGGGCGTCCGTCTCGACGAGGATGCGGTCGAGCGGGGTGACCTTCAGCGCGTCCCGCAGGTTCTGCGCGTTCTTGAACGTCACGTTGCCGGCGAACGACAGGTGGTAGCCCGCGTCCGCGCAGATCCGGGCCATCGCGTCATCGCCCGAGAAGCAGTGGAACACGGTGCGGTCGGGAGCGCCGACACGGGTCAGGGTCTCGAGCACCGCATCGTGCGCATCGCGATCATGGATCTGCATCGCGATGCCGTGCTTCTTCGCGAGCGCGATGTGGGCCTCGAACGATTCGAACTGCGGCGCCCGGCGCTCGGGCTCGGTGCGGAAGAAGTCGAGCCCGGTCTCGCCGATCGCCCGGGTGCGGGGTGCGCCGCGAGCTCGTCGATCACGGCGATCGCCTCGTCCAGGCCCACCCCGCCGACCCGGCCCTGCTCCGCATAGGTCGGAGCGTCGTTGGGGTGGATCGCGACGGCGGCGAGCACGCGCGGATCGGATGCCGCGGCCTCGACCGCCCACCGCGACGACTCGATGTCTCCCGATGCCTGCACGACGCCGGCGATGCCGACGGCCGCCGCCCGGTCGAGCTGCTCCGTCAGCGACAACGGTTCATCGCCGTCGACGATCTCGAGGTGCGCGTGGTTGTCGTACACCGGAACCGTCAACGGCTCGGGGGCCGCCGGATACTTCAGATCCTTGCGCCCGTCGCCATCGCGGCGCTGTACGTACGTGCCCGACATCGTTCAGGCCGTGGACTCCACGCGGGGAACAGCGGCGCGAGGCCGTTGACGCTGGTGCCGGGGCGCAGCACGCCCCAGGTTCCGGCCTCACGGATCGGCTGATCCTGCAGACGCCCGAGGGTCTCGGCGGCGCCGAGTGCGATCCACAGCATCTCGGTCGACTGCGGCATCACCGGCGAGAGCAGCACAGCGAGAGCGCGCAGCCCCTCGGCGCAGGTGTACAGCACGGTGCCGAGCCGTGCGCGCTGGTCCTCGTCGCGGGCCAGAGCCCACGGCTCGTTCTCGGTGATGTAGCCGTTGAGCGCGTCGACGATCGTCCAGATCGCCGAGATCGCCTCGTCGATGCGGAACTGCGCGACCGCAGCATCCGCGTTCGCCGCGGCATCCGCCACGATCTTCTGGATCGCGAGGTCGTTCTCGGCGTACTCCGCCGCAGGCGGCACGATGCCTTCGAAGTACTTCTCGATCATCGCCGTGGTGCGCGACGCCAGATTGCCGAAACCGTTCGCGAGCTCGGCCTGGTAGCGCGCCGACAGGTCTTCCCACGAGAACGAGCCGTCCTGCCCGAAGGCGATCGCGGAGAGGAAGTAGAAGCGGTACGCGTCGGAGCCGAAGACGTCGGTGATCTCGGTCGGCGCGATGCCGGTGAGCTTCGACTTCGACATCTTCTCGCCGCCGACCAGCAGCCAGCCGTGCGCGAAGACGCCCTTGGGCACCTCGAGGCCGGCAGCCATCAACAGCGCGGGCCAGATCACCGCGTGGAAGCGCAGGATGTCTTTGCCGACCACGTGGTACGCGGGCCACCGGCGCGCGAACGTCTCTTCGTCGGAGCCGTATCCGACCGCCGTGGCGTAGTTCAGCAGGGCATCGACCCACACGTAGATGACGTGCGACTCGTCCCACGGCAGCGGGATGCCCCAGTCGAAGGTCGAACGCGAGATCGACAGGTCCTTCAGGCCCTGACTCACGAACGACATGACCTCGTTACGCGCCGAGTCGGGGCGCACGAAGTCGGGCTGGGTCTTGTAGAGCTCGAGCAGAGGCTCCTGGAACTCGCTGAGCTTGAAGAAGTAGTTCTTCTCCTGCAGCAGCTCCAGCGGCTTCGAGTGGATGGCGCAGACCTTCAACCCCTCGAACGGACCGGTGCCGTCGACGATCTCCGACTCGGGCTTGAACTCCTCGCAGCCCACACAGTAGAGCGCCTCGTACTCGCCCGCATAGATGTAGCCGCGGTCGTACAGGCGCTGGAAGAACGTCTGCACGTTCGTCTCGTGGCGCTCCTGGGTGGTGCGGATGAAGTCGTCGTTCGCGACGTCGAGCGTCGTCAGCAGCGGGAACCAGCTCTCGCTGACCAGCTTGTCGACCCACTCCTGCGGGGTGACGCCGTTCGCCGCCGCCGCACGCAGCATCTTCTGACCGTGCTCGTCGGTGCCCGTGAGCATCCAGGTGTCATCCCCCGCCTGGCGGTGCCACCGTGCGAGCGTGTCGACGGCCACCGTCGTGTACCCGTGGCCGATGTGAGGCACGTCGGACGGGTAGTAGATGGGCGTGGTGATGTAGAAGGATTCGCCTGCGGGCATGGGGACAATTCTAGGTGCCCCCATGCCCGTGGTTACGCCGTCACAGCCCGTTGCGCCGGGCGACCTCCCCGAGCCAGGCGAGCGAGGGCTTGGGTGTCCGCGCGAACGTCTCGTGGTCGAAGCCGATCAGACCGAAGGTCGGCGCGAAGCCGCTGGCCCATTCGTAGTTGTCGAGCGCGCTCCAGTGCTGGTATGCCCGCACGTCGATGCCGTCCGCGATCGCACGGTGCAGGCCCTCGAGCGCCCCCTGGGTGTAGGCGATGCGCCGGGTGTCGTCGGCGGTGGCGATGCCGTTCTCGGTGACGAGCACCGGCACCCCGCCGCTGCGCTCCCACGCGCTGCGCACCCCGAGTTCGAGCGCTTCGGGGAAGAACTCCCAACCGGTCAGGGTGGTCTCGACGTCGGTCGACACCGGAAGCGGCCCCTCCGGACCGATGAAGGTGCGGGTGTACGCCTGCACCCCCACGAAGTCGTCTCCGGCCGACTGCTCCAGATACCAGTGGTCGCGCGGATCGCCGTACGCCGCGAGCATCTCGTCGGCCCCCGGCTCCCCCGTGGAGTGGAAGGCCTGGGTCGCGATCGTCCACCCCGCCTGGACGCCGGGGACGGTGTGCAGGATCTCCGTTGCCCGGTGGTGGGCCGCCAGCAGCGTGTCGGCGACGCCGAGGTCGGGGTTGGGCAGGCCGTAGGCCACGAGGTTGGCGGCGTCCTCCCCTCCTGCCAGCATGGCGGCGATGTTCGGCTCGTTGATCGTGCACACGTAGCGCACGCCATCGAGGATCGGCAGCACCGTCTCGACGTAACGCGAGAACAGATCCACCGCGTCGTCGGCACGCCAGAAACCGTCTCTCTGGAACCACTGCGGCACCGTGAAGTGCATGAGGGTGACCGTCGGGTCGAGGCCGTTCTCCCGCGCCGTGTCGATCATGCGACGGTAGTGGTCGAGCATCGCCAGCGACACGAAGCCGCGCTCCGGTTCGATCCGCGCCCACTCCACCGAGAACCGATAGGAGTTCAGTCCGGCCTCGGCGAGCAGCCGCATGTCCTCCGGGTACCGGTGGAAGTGATCGGCGGCGTCTCCCGAGGGCTCGACCATGGGCGAGTCCGGTGCGTGTTCCATCGCCCACCAGTTGCTCGTGGTGTTGTTGCCCTCCACCTGGTGGGCAGCGGTCGCGGCGCCCCAGAGGAAGCCGTCGGGGAATGCGAGCACGGATGCGCTCCTCTCTCTTACTTGCAGGTCTCTCGTCGCGGTCTAGCGCGCGCGTGCGGGGTTGGGCACGGCGTCGAGCAGCTCGACCGTGTACGGATCTTCGGGGTGCTGCAGGACCTGCGAGGTCTCGCCGCGCTCGACGACGCGGCCGCGGTTGAGCACGAGGATGTTCTCGGTCACGAGGCGCGCGCTCAGCAGGTCATGCGTGATGTAGAGCATGCTGATGCCCCACCTCTCGCGCAGGTCTTCGAGCAGGGCGAGCACGCCGGCGCGGAGCGAGACGTCGAGCATCGACACCGGCTCGTCGGCGATCAGCACCTGGGGGTCGCTGGCGAGCGCGCGGGCGATCACCACGCGCTGGCGCTGCCCGCCGGAGAGCTGATGCGGCAGCTTGGCCGCGAACTGCTCGACGGGAGTGAGACCCACGGTCTCCAGGAGTTCGAGCACTCGCGCTCTGGCCTCGGCGCCGCGGAGTCGCGTGTAGTTCACGACCGGACGTGTCAGCGCGTACTCCACGGTGTGCAGGGGGTTCAGCGCCGCATAGGGGTCCTGGAACACCATCTGCACGTCCTTGCGCAGATCGCGCAGCCCCCGCCGCTTGAGGGTGGCGACATCGGTGCCACCGAAGCGGATGCTGCCCGAGGTCGGCTTCTCGACGCCCGTGAGCATCTTCGCGATGGTCGACTTGCCCGACCCCGAGGCGCCGACCAGCGCGAGCGCCTCTCCCGGCTCGAGCCGGAACGACACGTCGTCGACCGCCGTCACGGCGTCCTGACCGCGTCGCGGTGCCGGGTAGCGCTTCGACACCCCGTCCACGACGATCGCGGCATCCGCCCGACGGGCATCGCGCGGCGACACGGTCGGCACGGTCTCGGTGACGTCCGCCCTCGAGCGCCCTTCGCGACGCCGCGTGCCCAGGTCGACGAACCCGGGGATGGAGAGCGTCTTCGCCCGCGGGTCCGCATAGTGGCTCAGCAGCATGCGCGTGTACTCGTCCTGCGGGCGTTCGAGGATGTCCCGGCTCGGGGCGTCCTCCACGATGCGACCTTCGTGCATGACCATCACACGGTCGGTGGCCTCGAGCACGATGCCGAGGTCGTGGCTGATGAGGATGGCCGTGAAGCGCTCCGACCTCTGCAGCTCCTTGATCGTGTCCATGACGGCGTGCTGCACCAGCACGTCGAGCGCCGTTGTCGGCTCGTCGAACACCATGAGCTGAGGTTCGAGTGAGAGCGCGAGCGCGATCGAGGCGCGCTGTCGCATGCCGCCGGAGAGCTCGCCGGGGAAGCGCGCGAGCACCTCGGGCGCGAGCCCCACCTTGCCGACGAGTTCGCGAGCACGAGCCTCGCGTTGCTCGCGCGGCACGTGGCCGTGCGCGGCGAAGATGTCGCGGAAATGGTTGCCCACCGTCCGGACGGGGTTGAGGGCGTTCATGCCCGACTGCAGCACCATGGCGAAGCCGCCCTGGCGTTGGCGGCGCAGCTCCTCGGCGTCGAGCTCCCGGATGTCGCGCCCGTCGAACAGGATGCGTCCTCCGCTGATGCGCGCCGGAGGCTTCTGCAGCCGCGTGAGCGCGAAGCCGAGCGTGGACTTGCCCGATCCCGACTCCCCGACGAGTCCGACGAACTCCCCGCGGCGCAGACGGAACGACACGTCGTGCACCGCCTGCACCGGATCCTGTCCCGGCGACGCGTATTCGATCGACAGTCCCTGGACGTCGAGCAGGATCTCGTCGTGCTCCATGGCGCTCATCGCCCCTTCCCTTCTCGCAGGCGCGGATTGGATATGCCGTCGACGCCGAAGTTGATCAGTGTCAGGCTCAGCGCCAGCAGGGCGATGCAGAGACCGGGGGCGAACAGCAGCAGCCACTGCCCGGTGAGCAGCGAGTTGGAGTTCTGCGCCCAGTAGAGCATCGTGCCCCAGCTGACGATGCTGGAGTCGCCGAGGCCGAGGAACTCGAGGCCCGCCTCCGCGAGGATGGCGGCCGTCGCCGCACCGAACAGCGTCCCGGCGATGATCGAGGTCATGTTCGGGAGGATCTCGCGGAACACGATGCGGGTGCGGCTGTCGCCCGAGAACTGGGCCGAGGTGACGAAGTCGTTGCCGCGCAGCGACTGCGTCTGACTGCGGAGCACGCGCGCTCCCCACGCCCATCCGGTCACGACGATCACCGCGATGATCATCAGGATGCCGCCGTTCTGCAGATAGGCGGCGATCACGATCATGAGCGGCAGCCCGGGGATCACGAGGAAGAGGTTGACGATGAATCCGATGACCTCGCCCGCGAAGCCGCGCATGTACCCCCAGCTGAGACCGATGAGCACCGCCACGATCGTGGAGAGGATGCCGGCGGCGAACCCGACGAGGAGGCTGACCTGCGCGCCGTAGATGAGCTGGCTGAGCACGTCCTCCCCCGCGGCCGTCGTCCCGAGCCAGTGCGCCCAGGAGGCGTCGGCGTTGCGCTCGAAGCCGTTCTCCTTCGGGTCGTACGGCGCCAGCAGCGGTGCGAACACGGCCACGAGCACGAAGAAGCCGAGGATGCACAGGCCGAGCCTGGCCTTGCCGTTCGACCAGAGGGTGCTCACCATCCGCCCGAAGGCGCGCCACGGACTGGGCGCCGCGATGCGGTCGGCGGGGATCTTGACGTTCATGGTGGAGGTCATCGGCGTGTCCTTGGGTCCAGCACCCCATACAGGATGTCCACGAGGAAGTTGGCGATGAGCACGCTCACGGTGATCATCAGGAAGAGCGCCTGCATGAGCGGGTAGTCCTGCCCGATCACGGCGTTGAAGAGGAGGTATCCGATGCCCGGGTATCCGAACACCTGCTCGACGAGGATGGACCCGCCGACGACACCGCCGAGGGTGAGCCCGAAGCCGGTGAGGTTCGGCAGGATCGCATTGCGCGCGGCGTAGCGGAGGGCGATCGTGCGGCCGTGCAGGCCGTTCGCCTCACCGAAGGTGATGTAGTCCTCGCCGAGGGTGTTGATCATGGCGTTGCGCATGCCGATGATCCACCCGCCGAGCGAGGTGAGCAGGATCGTCAGCGCCGGCAGGAACGCGTGGCTCAGGAGGTCTCCGAGGAAGTCCCACGTGAATCCGGGCGTCGTCGTGGCGGAGTAGGCGCCGGTGGTCGGGAACCAGTGCAGCACGTAGCCGAAGAAGAACAGCAGCAGCAGTGCCGTCCAGAAGTAGGGGAACGTGCTCAGGAACGAGCCGGTCAGCGTGGGGAGCGTGTCGAGCCAGGTGCCTCGGCGCCAGGCGGCCGCGACCCCGATCAGCGTCCCGATCACGAACGCGAGGACCGTGACGATGCCGACGAGCCCGATCGTGTACGGCAGCGCGGTGGAGACCATGCTCGACACGCTCTGCGGGTAGAAGGTGTACGAGACCCCGAAGTCGAGCCGCACGACCTGGCCGAGGTAGGCGATGTACTGGTCCCACAGCGACCCCGTCGGCACGCCCAGCTGCGCCTCGATGGCGGCGCGCGTGGCATCCGACACCGGACCGTTCTGGGAGAGCTTGGCGATCGCGGCGTCGGCCGGCGACCCCGGCATCATGCGCGGGAGGAAGAAGTTCAGGGTGACCGCCGCCCACAGGGTGAGCACGAACAGGCCGAACTTCTGGAGCACGTACTTCACTTGTCGTCCTCCTTCACTCGCTCGAGCCGCGTGAAGATGCCCAGCGGCGCGGAGTCGTAGTTCTGCGGGATCATGTACGGGTCGTCCTCACTCGGCCATCCGGTGAACTTGGCGTCGTTGAACAGCCCCCAGATGCCGCCGTAGTAGAGGCCGATCACGGGGAGTTCGTCGTAGACGATGCCCTGCAGCTCCTGCACGATCTCGGCCTGGCGAGCCGTGTCGACGGTCTCGCGGTATTCGGCGAGCAGCGCGTCGGCCTCGTCCGAGCGGTAGCGCTCGAAGTTGTTGGCTGTCGCCTCCCCCGACGGCACGTAGAACTCACTGGAGAGCAGGTTGTTGTACGCCTGGTAGACGTCGCCGTTGCCCATGCCGCCGATCGCCATCTCGAAGTCGCCGTTGCTGATCGCGCTCTGGTATCCGGCCGGCTGAGGGAGCTTGAGCGTGACCTTCACCCCGACCTCGGCGAGCTGACTGCGCACGGTCTGCGCCGCGCGCGTCCAGTCGGTGAAGCCGTTGGCGGTCGTGAGAGCGAACTCGAACTGCTCGCCCTGCGCGTCCACGAGACGGTCGCCGTCGAGCGTGTATCCCGCGTCGGCGAAGGCCGCGAGCGCGGCATCCTCATCCTGCGTGATCATGCCGCCGTCGGGGATGCTCGGGTCGAGGTACTGCTCCTGATTAGGGAGGATGAGTCCGGTCTGCCCTGCCGGCTTCATGTACCCCTCGGAGGCGGTCTCGGCGATCTCCTCGCGGTCGAGCGAGAGAGCGATGCCGCGTCGCACGTTCACGTCGTCGAACGGGGCCACCTCGAGGTTCGGCATCAGCGCGATCACGCCGCCCGGCGGGAACCACCACGAGTTGTGCGGACTCGCCGCGCCCCAGGTGCCCTCGACGTCGGAGATGAACGCATACGCCCAGTCGTAGCCGCGGCTCACGGTGTCGAGCTGCGAGTTCGTGGCGGGCAGGACGATGTGCTCGATCTCGATCGAATCGGCCTGCCAGTAGTCGGGGTTCTTGTCCATCGAATACTGCTGGTCGTTGTAGTTTCCGAGCACGAAGGGTCCGGTGCCGACCGGGTTCTCGTTGCGGAAGGTGCCGGGGTCCTTGACATCGGACCAGAGGTGCTCCGGCACGATCATGGTCTGGCCGAGGATCGACAGCGAAGGGGCGTCCTCCGTCTTGAGGTGCAGGATGACGTCGTCGCCGTCGGTCTCGACGCTGTCGAGGTGCTGCCACGCGCCCTTGATGTCGAGCGAGGGGTTGTCCTTGAGCAGCTGGAACGTGAAGGCCACGTCGTCCGGGGTGAGGTCTTCGCCGTCGCTCCACTGCACGCCGTCTCGAATCGTCATCTCGATCGTGCGGGCGTCGGGCTGCGACCATTCCGACGCGAGCCACGGGTTCTGCGCACCGTCGAGCGGGTTGATCAGGATCAACGGCTCGTAGATCCACCGCGACGCGGTGCGGGTGTTGGTCAGGTACGGGTTGAAGTTCTTCGTGAAGAACGGGTTGCCGTGGTCCGCGTTGATCAGCATCGTGTCGTCGCCGATCGAGGGATCGGGTTGCGACGTGATCTGGATGCTGCAGCCGGTCAGCGCGATCGCCGCAGCCGTGAGACCCACGACCGCTGCCCGGCGCCACCGTCGGAACGTACGCCCTCTCGGCGCTCTGCCACCTGACATCTGCCACCTCATGTCGTCTCTGTCATGAACGACGGTCTACGCCGCCTCCGCGAGTGTAAGCGCATACATTTTGCGAAGGCAACCCCTTGACAGCCGAGCGACGGCATGCCTCCCGCGCCTCAGGAGGGGCGTCGGGAGCTCTCGCGGAGGAGGATCTGCAGCGGCAGCCGCGCCACCACCGGATCGGCATCGGTGTGCTCGAGCCGACGCGCGAGCACCTGCACCGCCGCCCGCCCGAGATCGATCATCGGCTGGCGGACGGTGGTGAGCGGCGGGTGCGCGAGCGCCGCAGCGTCGATGCCGTCGAAGCCTGTGACGAGCACTTCGTCCGGCACGCCGATGCCGGCATCACGGAACACGTCCAGCACGCCGAGCGCCATCTGGTCGTTCGCCGCCACCACGGCCGTCGGCACCCCGGAGTCGACGAGCTGCCGCGCCGCCGCGCGCCCGGACCCGCGTGAAGTCGCCGCGGAGGACGGCGACGTCGGCGACGGACCGGCCGGCCGCCGTCACCGCGGCCGCGAACCCTCCCAGCGCTGGAGTCCGTCGGGCGAATCCGCTGGACCAGCGAGGAACGCGAGCCGCCCCTTCCCCACCTGGCTCAGGACGTGGCGCGTGAGCTCCGCCATGGCCTCGGCATTGCTCACCGTCACGTGGTCGTAGTGATCCCCGCGCGGGGGGCCAGAGAGGACCACGACGGGGATCCGCCGCGCCAGCCGCGCCAGCACGTCATCCGGAACGCTGGTCGCGAGGACCATGAGGCCGTCGACACGACCGGCCATGTCGCGCACGGTGGAACGGTCGGGGTCGTCGCGCCCGACACCGACCATGAGCACGAACCCCTGCTTCCACGCCTCCAGCTCCGCACCGCGCAGCACCTCGTCGAGGAAGAGCATCGAGGAGCGCTCCGTCTCGGCCTGCGTCTCCTCCGCACCACGGCGAACGGCGGAGCGTCGGCCCGAGCGGCGGACAGCGCGTCGAGCGGCGGAGCGTCCTCCGCGGCGTCGAACCCGGGAAAGTACAGCCCGAGCACCCCGGTGCGGCGTTCCGCGAGACCGCGGGCGCTGCCGCTGGGCACATAGCCGAGGGCGGTCACGGCGTCGAGCACACGCTCCCGTGTGACCGGACGCACCGCATCCGGCGAGCGCAGCACGCGCGAGACCGTGGCGATCGAGACCCCGGCGCGGTCCGCCACGTCGTAGACGGTCGCCGCTCTGCTCACGGTCGCGCTCCTCCCCGGAGCGGGCGGCGAGGGCCGCCTGATACAGGTCGCGGGAAGAGAGCCCGGTGAGGGACGCGACCTCGGACGCGGCATCCTTCAGCCTGATGCCGTCGGCGACGAGCTGCTGCACCTGGGCGAGGGCGTCTTCCGGAGAGGCGTCACGGCGCGCGGCACCTTCGACGACGACCACGATCTCGCCCTTCACGCCGCCCTCGGCCCAGGCCACGAGCTCGGAGGCCGTGCCCCGCCGTACCTCCTCGTACAGCTTCGTCAGCTCACGGCACACGGCGATCCGCCGCTCGTCGCCGAAGGCCGTCCCCATGTCGGCGAGCGCGCTCGCGAGGCGGGCCGGCGACTCGAAGAAGACCATGGTGCGAGGTTCCGCCGCGAGCGCCCGGAGCGTCGAACGCCGCTCCCCGGCTTGCGCGGCAGGAACCCCTCGAACGTGAAGCGGTCGGTCGGCAGGCCCGAGATCGCGAGCGCCATCAGCACCGCGCTCGGACCGGGTATCGCGGTCACGGTGACGCCCTGCGCGACGGCCTCGGCGACCAGACCATAGCCGGGGTCGCTCACCGTCGGCATCCCGGCGTCGCTCATCACGACGATGTCGGTCTCCGCGGCGAGCGCCGCCAGCTCCGCCGCCTTCTGTTTCTCGTTGTGGTCGTGCAACGCGATCAGGCGGGGCCGGTTCTCGATGTGCAGCGCTTTCAATAGGCGCTGCGTCGTGCGGGTGTCCTCCGCGACGACGACTTCGGCGTTCTCGAGCACCTCCACCAGGCGACGCGACGCGTCGCCGAGATTTCCGATCGGAGTGGCGGCGAGGATGATCACCCGCCCAGCTTAGGCGCGGTGGATGCAGCCGACCGGGAGGGCCGGTTGTCTAGGCTGGAGCGGTGACCGCGCCCGAGCCCCTGCTGCCCGCTCCTCAGGAGCGGTCGACGCGCTACGGGCAGCTCCGCGATCGCGTGCTGCGCGATCCGGACTGGGGCCGCGCCGTCCGCTGGCTCGCCCGCTCGTCATCACCGCGCTGGCCGCGGTGCTGCGCCTGGTGAACGTGGGGCATCCGCATCAACTCGCGTTCGACGAGACCTACTACGTCAAGGACGCCTGGTCGTTGTGGACGCTCGGCTACGAGGGCACGTGGGGCGAGAACGCCAACGAGGCGTTCGTGACCCTGCAGGCGCTGCCCCTGTCCGAGCAGGGCGCCTTCATCGTCCACCCCCGCTGGGCAAGTGGCTCATCGCGCTCGGCATGGCGCTCGGCGGGCCCGACAACAGTGCAGGCTGGCGCCTGGCCACCGCGGTGCTCGGTACCGGATCGGTCCTCCTGGTGTACCTGATCGCGCGTCGCCTGAGCGGTTCCATCGTGGTCGCGACCGTGGCGGGCACGCTGCTGGCGATCGACGGCCTGAGCATCGTGATGAGCCGGATCGCTCTGCTCGACGGCATCCTGACGTTCTTCCTCCTGCTGGGCGTGCTGTTCGTGCTCATCGATCGGGAGCGGACCATCCCGGTGCTCGAGAGACGCGATCCTGACGCCCCCGATCCGTTCTGGGGACCCGTGCTCTGGCGTCGGCCGTGGCTGATCGCCGCGGGGACGGCGTTCGGCGCCGCCTCGGCCGTGAAGTGGTCCGGCCTCTACGCGCTGGCGGGTTTCGGGCTGTACGTCGTGGTCACCGATGCCCTCGCCCGACGCCGCGCGGGGGTGGTGCTGTGGCCGACCGCTGCGGCATTCCGCCAGGGGCCGGTCTCCTTCGTCCTGTTCGTCTTCCCGGCCCTCGCCGTGTATCTGATCAGCTGGACCGGCTGGCTGGTGACGTCCGGGGGCTACGACCGGCAGAGCGACCCGAACCCGCTGGTCGCGCTGTGGAAGTACCACGAGTCCATGCTCGGCTTCCACGTCGGGCTGACACGCGGCCACCCCTACGCGAGCCCCGCCTGGGAGTGGCCCCTCCTGCTCCGGCCGACCGCGGTCTGGGTCGACTCCGACCCGACGAACTGCGGCACCGACCACTGCATCGCGGTGATCTCGGCCGTACCCAACCCGCTCATCTGGTACGCCGGCGTCGCGGCGGCCGTCTACCTGCTGTACCGGCTGATCCGCGGCTGGATCGCCCGACGGCCGATCGGCCCGGAGCTGACGCTCCCGCTCGTCGGGCTGGCGGTCACGTACCTGCCCTGGCTGATGTTCCCCGAGCGCACGATCTTCCAGTTCTACACGGTCGTGATGATGCCGTTCCTCGTGCTCGGGCTGAGCATGACGCTGCGCATCATCGCCGGGCGACGCGAGGATCCGCTGTACCGTCGGCAGTCGGGCGAGCGCACCGTGACGATCTTCCTCGTCTTCGTCGTGCTGGTGTCGGCGTTCTTCCTGCCGCTGTGGACGGGGATGAGCGTGCCGTACGACTTCTGGCTGCTGCACAACTGGATGCCCGGCTGGGTGTGAGGCCGGGCCGGTCGGCCCCTACGGCACGTCGTCGGCAGCGACGTGATCGACCAGCGGAAGGACGCGTCCTGAGAGGTGCGTGCGCATCGCGATCGACGATGCGGTGCGCGCGACACCGGGGACGAGTGCCACCCGGTCGAGCACTTCCTGCAGCTGCGTGGCGTCGCGGGCGACGAGTCGCAGCTGCATGTCGCTGGCTCCGGTGACCGTGTGCATGTCGACGATCTCGGGTACGGCATCGGCGAGCGCGGTGGCCACGTCGTCGTGGCCGACCTTCTGGTCGATCTCGACCAGGCAGAACGCGACGACACCGTAGCCGAAGCCCGCAGGATCGATGCGGGGCACGATCGCCTCGATCACCCCGCCCTCGTGCAGACGCGCGAGACGGCTGGTCGCCGTGCCGCGCGCGATGCCCAGCCGCCGCGCGCACTCCAGGATCGGCAGCTGCGGCGACTCCGTGAGCAGCCGGATGAGCTGCGCGTCGAGGCGATCGATCCGCATCCGCTACTCCCTGGTCACGCCGGGGCGGGCGACACCCCTCGTCGCGCGGGCGACGACCAGGAGCACGGCCGTGAGACCGAGCGTGAGCAGCAGCTGGATCCGGGCGGCCGGGTCGATCATCGCGAGCGCGATCACGGCGGCCAGCAGCACCAGGCACAGCCACGACAGCCACGGGAAGCCCCACATCCGCATCGGCATCTGCTCCCCCGTGCGGTCGGCGCGACGGCGCAGGATGATCTGCGACACGGCGGTCGCGGTCCAGATCACCAGCAGTGTCGAGCCGACCACGTTGAGCAGCGCGGGGAGCACGACGTCGGGGAACGCCCAGTTGAGCCCCACCGTGACGAAGCCGAAGGCGACCGAGGCCAGCACGGCGACGAACGGCACGCCCTTGAGGCTCGTGCGCGTCGCGGCCAGCGGCGCCAGACCGCGCTCGCCCAGGGAGTAGGCCATGCGCGAGGCGCCGTAGATGTTGGCGTTCATGGCCGACAGCAGCGCGATGATCACGATCAGGTCCATCACGAGTCCGACACCGGGCACGTTCAGGGTGTCGAGCACGGCCGAGAACGGACCCGCCTTGACCGCCGGGTCGTTCCACGGCAGCACGGCCACGATCACGAAGATCGATCCGACGTAGAACACCAGGATGCGCACGAGCACCTCGCGCACGATACGGCGGATGTTGTGCGCGGGGTCATTCGACTCGGCGGCGGCGATCGCGACCACCTCGGTGCCCCCGAAGGCGAACACGACGATGAGAAGGGCGCCCGCGATGCCGGCGATGCCGTTGGGCGCGAAGCCACCGTCGTCGACCAGGTTCGCGATGCCGGTCGCCGGCACACCGGGGATGAGCCCGACGATCGCGCACACCCCGACCACGAGGAACGCGATGATCGCCGCGACCTTGATCGCCGCGAACCAGAACTCGAAGCGGCCGTAGTTGCGCACCCCGAACAGGTTCACGGCCGTGAGGGCCACCACGAAGATCAGCACCCACACCCAGGCGGGGATCCCCGGCGTCCAGTTCGCCACGATCGCACCGGCACCCGTCGCCTCGGCCGCGATCACCACGACCAGCTGGATCCAGTACAGCCAGCCGACCGCGCTGCCCGCGCTGCGTCCCATCGCCTTCTGGGCATAGGAGCTGAAGGCACCGGAGCTGGGCCGAGCCGCGACCATCTCGGCGAGCATCGCCATCACGAGCACGACGATGCCGCCCGCGACCAGGTACGACACCAGGACCGCGGGACCCGCGATGCTGATCGCCTGCCCCGAGCCGACGAACAGGCCGGCGCCGATGGCCCCGCCGAGACCCATCATCGAGATCTGACGACGGGTCAGGCCGGGGTGCAGGCCCTGGTGGTGGTCGTGGTGGGCGGGACCTCGGTCCGACGATCGCCGGTCATGCGTCCACCTCGACGCGCAGGGTCGCGAGTGCGGCCGCGACCCGATCGATGTCCACCGTCGAGCCCGACGAGATGCGGATGCCCTCGCCGGCGAAGGCGCGGGCGATCACACCTCCCGCCTGCAGGACGCTCTCGAGCTCGGCGGTGCGCTCGCCCGCGGGGACCCAGACGAAGTTCGCCTGCGAGCGGACGGCGGGCCACCCTGCCGCGGTGAGCACCGTGTACAGACGGTCGCGCTGGACGACCACCTCGTCGATGCGCGTCGCGAGCTCATCCTCCGCATCCAGCGAGGCCAGGGCCGCGGCCTGGGCGAGGTCGGTCACCCCGAACGGCACGGCGACCTTGCGCTGATTCTCGGCGACCTCGACGGGCGCGATCGCGTAGCCGATGCGAAGACCGGCGAGCCCGTAGGCCTTCGAGAACGTGTGCAGCACAGCCACATGCGGGTGACGTCGGAACAGCTCGATCCCGGCACCGTGGCTCTCGGTGCGGTCGAAGTGCACGTAGGCCTCGTCGACCACGACGAGGACGTCGTGCGGCACGGCGGCGACGAACCGCTCCAGCTCATCGGCACCGACCACGGTCCCGGTCGGGTTGTTCGGGTTGCATACGAAGATCAGGCGCGTGTGCGGGGTGATCGCCGCGAGCATGGCCTCGAGGTCGTGGCCGTGATCGGCGTCGAGCGGCACCGGCACCGGCGTGGCCCCGGCGATGCGGACGAGCGAGGGATACGCCTCGAAGGACCGCCATGCGAAGACCACCTCATCGCCTTCTCCGGCGACCGCGTGGATGAGCTGGGACGCGATCTCGACCGAGCCGGCGCCGACGGTGACCTCGGCGGCGTCGACGCCGTAGCGCGCGGCCAGCCGCTCACGCAGAGCAGCCGCGCTCATGTCGGGGTACCGATGGATGCCGTCCAGGCGATCCCGCACGGCCTGGGCGACCGAGGGCAGCGGGGGATGCGGAGACTCGTTCGACGAGAGCTTCGAGGCACCGACGGGGGCGGAGCGCCCCTGCCGGTATGCGGGGACGGCATCGAGTCCGGCACGGGTGGGGAGGGGCATCGTCAGAGCATCCTTGCTGCGATCGGAGTGGGGTGTCGCGCAACCCTAGAACGGATGCCGGGCACTGGGCAATCGGTGCACCTGATACTGCGCAACCCGCGCAACAGACCCGCGACTTCGCCCGAAACTGTGGGCAGACTGCCCAGACCGGACACGCACGTCCACCCCGGGCAGCCGTCACCGGGCGACGCTGACCTCCGCGGGGTCGCGCACCGGGAGGCGGCACACGAACGCGCGGCAGTCGTACGCCCGCTCCGCCGTCGCCTCCTTGCCCGCGAACAGCTCGAAGCCGGCCTCGGCGAGCGCACGCGCCTGTGCGGGGGCGACCACGGAGACGACCTCGGCATCCGCACCCCTGGCGGCGGCGGCGAGCGCGCCGTGCCGGTCGGCGGTGACCACGACGAGCTGGCGGGGCGGAACGGCGAGACCCGCAGCCACCCGCAGCAGGGTGCCGTGGGCGAAGGGCTGCTCCAGCGACCTCTCGGCGAGCGCACTCACGGCCGCGACCGCGGCCTCCCGGTATCTCTCCCCGCGCCCAGCCACCACGCGGTCAGCGCGGCACCGGCGACCGCAGCGGCATCCGATGGCAGGTCGCCGTCGGTCTCATCGGGTGAGGTCGCGATGCCCTGGGCCGACAGCAGCGGGTCGTCGCCGCCGGGACCATCGAGCACCTCGTCGAGGGTGCGCCGCGCCTCGGTCGCCCACATCGCGTCGCCGGTCGCGAGCGCGAGGGCGAACAGACCGTCGGCGAACAGCCCTCGGTCGGCCGCGGTCGCCACGGCGGATGACGCCCGGCCGTCGAGCGATGTGCGCACCAGCGCGCCGGCGGAGTTCCGGTTGACCCGCACCACGTGGTCGGCGGCAGCAGCCGCGGCATCGATCCAGCGCTGCTCCCCGAATGCCAGCCCCCGCCCGGGACAGGGCGCCGATCGCCAGCCCGTTCCAGCCGGTGATCACCTTGCCATCGACGGCGGGCGACTCCAGGTCCGCGCGGTCGGCGAGGGTGCGGAGGTAGTACCCGCCCTCGTTGCGCACACCGTCGATCATCGACTCCGAGTCCTGTGCCGCGCCGAACCCTCCGCCGTCGCGACGGAGCACGTCGATCAGGAAGGCGGCGATCCCGCGCACGGTTCGCTCGTCCTGCGCGTCGCGTGCGACATCCAGCAGCTGCGCGTTGTCGGTCAGCATCCGCTCGTAGTGCGGCACCGTCCAGTCGCGCTGCGTCGCATACCGGAAGAAGCCCCCGTCGGCGTCGCGCAGGGCGGACCCCGCCATCGCGGCGAGCGCGCGCTCGACCGACGCCGCCGCATCCGGAGCGCCCTCTCGCACGACCGGATGCTGCAGGAACCGCAGCGTGGTCGCGACGGGGAACTTCGGTGCGCCGCCGTACCCTCCGAACTGCCGGTCCTCGCGCTGCGCGATCGCCTCCGCCGCTGTCGCGATCGCGACGACGTCCGGCAGGTCGGACGGCGCCGACTCCGCAGCCCTCGCGAGCGCATCCGTCACCGCATCCGCCGACTCCTCGGCTTGGGCGCGTCGCACCGTCCACGCCTCGCGCACCGCGGCGAGCACCTCGCGGAACGCGGGCATCGGAGCACGCGCCTCTGGGGGCCAGTACGTGCCGGCGTAGAACGTGCGCCCTCGCGGAGTGGCGAAGACCGTGAGCGGCCAGCCGAGGTTCTGCGTGAAGGCGGAGGCGGCGGCCATGTAGGCGCCGTCGACCTGCGGATGCTCCTCCCGGTCGACCTTCACCGCCACGAAACCGTCGTTGATCAGCGCCGCCGTCGCGGGGTCGGCGAACGACTCGCGTGCCATCACATGGCACCAGTGGCACGTCGAGTAGCCGATCGAGATCAGCAGCGGCACGTCGCGCCGCTGCGCTTCGGCGAACGCCTCCTCGCCCCAGGGGAACCAGTCGACGGGGTTGTCGGCGTGCGCCCGCAGGTACGGGCTGAGCGTGTCGGCGAGCCGGTTGGTCATACCCTCACGCTACGCCGCGCGGGAACGCCACGCCGCGGGAGGACGCGAGTCAGCCGACCAGCAGGTCGATCGGGCGCGATGCCGCGTAGCCGACGAGCGGCAGAGCGCGGTCCGCGGCCAGCGCGATGCGGGCGCGCAGCACGTCGGAGGCGATCTCGTAGCCGTCGAAGTCGGTGTCGCTCGCGTACACCCCGAGCGGAAGGGTGAGCGCCTGGAAGAACGCGAACAGCGGACGCAGCTGATGCTCGATGATCAGCGCGTGCTTCTCGCCGCCGCCGGTCGCCGCGAGCAGCACCGGCTTGCCGACCAGCTCGTACTGTCCGACGAAATCGAAGAGGTGCTTGAACAGGCCCGTGAACGACGCCCGGTAGACCGGGCTGCCGACGATCAGGAGGTCGGCGGACTCGATCGCCTGCAGCTGGGCCTCCACCTCCGGCGCGAGCTGGTCGCGTCGAAGCGCGCCGGCCAGTCCGGGGCCGATCTCCGTGAGCTCGATGAGCTGCGACTCGACCGCGGCGCGTTCGCCGATCGCGGCCGTGATCGCCCGGACGAGGGCCGTCGTCTTGCTCGGCTCGTGCAGGGAACCCGACACGGCCACGACGCGGAACGGAGCTGTCATGCCTCGACGGTACTCACGACGACGCCCCGTGTCGCGCGATGCGACACGGGGCGTCATGTGCGGGGAGAACCGGGTCTCAGTTCACATCGTCAGGATGCGAACCGACACGTCCGGAGCCGTCCAGCGGGTCGAGCGCGTCGATCGCCGCGATCTCGGCGTCCGTGAGCTCGAAGCCGAACACGTCGAGGTTCTCGCGCAGCCGCTCGGCGCGCACCGACTTCGGGAACACGATGATGCCCTTCTGGAGGTGCCAGCGCAGTACGGCCTGCGCGGGGTGACTCCGTGCGCCGCGGCGGCCTCGGCCACCGCGGGAGTGCCGAACAGGTCGTACTTGCCCTGCCCGAGCGGACCCCACGCCTCGATCCGGATGCCGTGCTCGTCGGCCCACGCGACCACGTCGCGCTGCTGGTAGGCGGGGTGCAGTTCGATCTGGTTCACCGCCGGCACGACACCGGTCTCCTTCACGGTGCGCTCGAGGTGCGGCACCAGGAAGTTCGACACGCCGATGCTGCGGGTGAGCCCGGCCTCGCGCAGCTCGACGAGCTTCGCGAACGCGTGCACGTAGTCGTCTTTGGCGGGGGTGGGCCAGTGCACCAGGTAGAGGTCGACCTTCTCCAGCCCGAGCTTCTCCAGGCTCTCGCCGATCGCTGCGCGCGGCTCCTCGCCGTGGTGGCGGTCGTTCCAGAGCTTGGTCGTGATGAACAGGTCGTCGCGCGCGATGCCGGAGGCGGCGATGGCCGCACCGACGCCCTCTTCGTTGCCGTAGATCGCGGCCGTGTCGATGTGGCGGTAGCCGATCTCGAGCGCCTCGCTCACCGCGCGCTCGGTCTCTGCCGGCGGCACCTTGAAGACGCCGTAGCCGAGCTGCGGGATGGAGTTGCCGTCGTTCAGTTCGAGTGCAGGAATGCTCATTCCTCCAGCCTATGACCGGTGTCGGACGCCGAGGCCGGGGGATGTGGAAGAAGTCCCTCGGTTCAGCGCCGCGGAACCGCCGCCATCGCCGCCGCGCCGCGACCGACGAGCCGTTCCAAGGGTCCGCGTCCGAAGAACATCGACCACAGGGTCGTCACAACCAGCAGGCCCACCGCCGTCGCCGCCCAGACCGCGTTGCTCGAGAAGAACGCGCCCGGCCCGCCGACCAGGACGATGGACAGCACGTGCGCGCTGTATGCCGTCAGCGGCATGGATCCGAGCGCGCCGAGGGGCAGCAGCACCCACCGCAGGGGCCCTGCCAGCAGCAGGCACAGCGCGATCACCGCGAGCGCGAACCCGCCGGAGCCGAGCACCTCGGCCGTCCCCCGCTGTGAGGTTCGACCGCGAACACCGCGGCGACCAAGGCGCCCAGCGGGTCGGCCGCCGCGAGCGCCTGCGGATACCCCTCCCACCCGCTCGGAGCGGACAGGACCCCGCCGTCGCTCTCGATGAACGAGCCGTCCGCGAAGGACGAGCTGCCGTCCGGAGCCCCCGTGAGCCCCGCGGACTGCCCGATGCCACCGAGTCCGTAGCCTGCGACCGCGAGCACGAGGCCGAGGCCGAGCGCGATCACGGCGGTGCGGATCCGCTCCACGTGCATCCGCCCCAGAGCCATGCCGCCCAGCACGAGCGCCATCCACACCGTGATCGGGTACGTCCCGTACAGCACGAACCCGATGCCGGCGCCGAACGGGTGCAGCATCACCGCGCCGAGGAAGGCGAGCAGTGCGGGTCCGAGCAGCGCGAGCACGGCAGCCCCGAGCAGCAACTGCCACGGACGCCACCGCAGGAACGGGATCACGGCGATGTAGAGGATGCCGTAGAGCGTGAGGATCACCGCGATCGGGGTGTTCAGCATCTCGAGGGCGAGCCCGATCAGGAAGATCACCGCTCCGCGTCCGACGAGGTTCAGCCGGATGCCGGGGAGACGCCCCGGGTCGGGCAGCGCGCTGCGGCCGGTCATCAGGGCGATCGACACTCCCGCGAGCAGGGCGAAGAGGATCGAGGACCGCCCGTGCACGAGGTCGGTCCACGTCGAAGGATCGACGAGGTCGAAGGCCTCCGTCTCGCCGATGTGCGCTCCGGCCATGCCGAGGATCGCCAACCCCCTCGCGACATCGAGGCCGAGGATGCGCGGAGGGCGCCCGAACTCACGGAACCATCGGACGGGAGCCAGGGCGGTGATCACCAGATGATCGTAGGGGGCGATTCCCGTCATACGATGGAGGGCTATGTCCTCCCCCGTGATCTCCTATCCCCCGGAGCTGCCCGTCAGCGCCGCCAGGGGCGAGATCGCCGATGCCATCCGCGACCACCAGGTCGTGATCGTCGCGGGGGCGACCGGCTCCGGCAAGACCACCCAGCTGCCGAAGATCGCCCTCGAACTGGGGCGCGAGCGCATCGCGCACACGCAGCCCCGCCGACTGGCCGCCCGGACCATCGCGGAACGTGTCGCGGAAGAACTGCACGTCGAGCTCGGCACCCTCGTCGGCTACAAGGTGCGCTTCACCGACAAGGTCTCGGACGCCACTCGCATCGCCCTGATGACCGACGGCATCCTCCTCAACGAGATCCACCGCGACCGGCTGCTCACCCGCTACGACACGATCATCATCGACGAGGCGCACGAACGCTCCCTCAACGTCGACTTCCTGCTGGGGTATCTGGCCCGCATCCTGCCGGAACGTCCCGACCTCAAGATGATCATCACCTCGGCGACGATCGACCCGGAGAGCTTCGCGAAGCACTTCGCCGCAGCGGACGGCACGCCGGCACCGATCATCGAGGTGTCGGGGCGCACGTATCCCGTCGAGATCCGCTACCGCGGCCCGGTCGAAGACGCGGACGACGAGAGCGCACCGGCCGAGCCGGAGGACGAGGTCTCGGCGATCGTCGCCGCACTGCGCGAACTCGACCGGGAGGCCCCGGGTGATGTGCTCGTCTTCCTGCCCGGCGAGGCCGAGATCCGCGACGCCGCGGATGCCGTGCGCGGCGCCTACGCGAACGACCGCTCCCCCACCGAGGTGCTGCCGCTGTTCGGTCGCCTCTCCGCCGCCGACCAGCACCGGGTCTTCGAACGCAGCAGGGTCGCGGGCGTCCGTCGTCGGGTCATCCTCGCGACGAACGTCGCCGAGACGAGCCTCACGGTCCCCGGCATCAAGTACGTGATCGACACCGGGACCGCGCGCATCTCCCGCTACAGCAACCGCTCCAAAGTGCAGCGACTGCCGATCGAGGCCATCTCGCAGGCCTCGGCGAACCAGCGCTCCGGTCGCGCGGGGCGCACCAGCGACGGCATCGCGATCCGCCTGTACTCGGAAGAGGACTTCGACCGTCGCCCGGAGTTCACCGAGCCCGAGATCCTGCGCACCTCGCTGGCGTCGGTCATCCTGCAGATGCTGTCGCTCGGGTTCGGCGACATCAGCGCGTTCCCCTTCCTCACGCCGCCGGACTCCCGGGGCGTCAAAGCGGCCTTCGACCTGCTCACCGAGCTCGGAGCCGTCGAGCCCTCCCGTCGTGACGGCTCCCCGCACCTCACCCGCACCGGCCGCGACATCTCGCGCATGCCGATCGATCCGCGGTTCGCCCGCATGCTGATCGAGGCCGGGCGGTCCGGATCCGCCGGCACCGTGACCCGAGACGTGCTCGCGATCGTGTCGGGCATGACGATCCAGGACGTGCGGGAGCGGCCGGAGGAGCGCCGCGAGGAGGCCGACCGCCTGCACGCCCGCTTCGTCGATCCGACCAGCGACTTCCTGACCCTGCTGAACCTCTGGAACCACCTGCGCGAGCAGCAGCGTGAGCTCGGGTCCAGCGCGTTCCGTCGGCTGTGCCGCGCCGAGCATCTGAACTACGTGCGGGTGCGGGAGTGGTTCGATGTGCACCGCCAGCTGCGCACGCTCGTGAAGACGCCCGATCGCTCCCACGACGACACCGGGACGAGCGACCCCGACGCCATCCACCGCTCGCTGCTCGCCGGACTCCTGTCGCAGATCGGCATCCTCGACGAACGCACCGCTCCCGCGGGGAAGGCGCACTCCCCCGCCAAGGAGCAGAAGGGCCGGCGCATCGCGGAGTACCGGGGTGCCCGCGGCATCCGGTTCTCGATCTTCCCGGATCCGGTCTGCGCAAGAAGAGTCCTCGCGCCGTGATCGCCGCCGAGATCGTGGAGACCTCGCGCACCTTCGCCCGAACCGTCGCCGCGATCGACCCGGCGTGGGCGGAACCGCTGGCCGGTGACCTCGCCAAGCGGCAGGTGACCGAGCCGCACTGGTCGAAGGATGCCGGCGCCGCCGTCGCGTTCGAGAAGGTGACGCTGTTCGGACTCGAGATCATCCCGCGGCGCCGCGTGCAGTTCGCCCGCATCGACCGGCCAGCCTCGCGCGAGCTGTTCGTGCGGCACGCGCTCGTCGAAGGCGAGTGGGATCCGACGCGCATCGACAAGAGGGTGAGCGCGTTCTGGCGCAGCAACGCCGAGCTGCGCCGACGCCTCGAGAAGCTCGAAGAACGCGAGCGCCGCCGCGACATCCTCGCCGGCGATGAGGCCGTGTTCCGCTTCTACGATGAACGCATCCCCGCCGACGTGTTCGACGTGCGCTCGTTCGAGAGCTGGTGGCGCGAGGCCATGGCGACGACGCCGAAGCTGCTCGTCATGCGTGAGAGCGACCTGATCGACGATGAGGAGCGCGCGGATCAGCGCGAGTTCCCGACACGGTGGACGCAGGGCGATCAGGTCCTCGGACTCGCGTACCGGTTCGAGCCGGGCGCCGACGACGACGGTGTCAGCGTGGTGGTGCCCCTGCCCCTGCTGGCACAGCTCGAGGACCGCGGCTTCGACTGGCAGGTCCCCGGCCTGCGCGCCGAACTCGTGACCGGACTGCTGCGAGCGCTGCCGAAGGCCATCCGCCGCCACGTGGTGCCCGCAGCCGACTGGGCCGAGAAGTTCGGGGCAGAGCTCGCCGAAGAGGGTCCGGAGTCGCACGGCGGCCTGCCTCCACGCACGCTCAAGGACGCTCTCGCCCGGCTCATCCAGCCGCTCGCGAACCAGCTCGTCTCCGCCGTTGACTTCGAGGACGAGCGGGTGCCCGCGCACCTGCGCATGAACTTCCGCGCGGTGGACGAACGCGGCAGGGTCGTCGGCTCCGGACGTGATCTGCGAGCCCTGCAGGCGCAGCTCTCCGACCGCGCGCGCAGCAGCGTCGCGCGCTCGATCACCGCACCTCCCCGCTCCGGCGCCCCGGGCCCGAACCGCGGCGCCGAGCGCGTCGCCGCGGCACCGGTCGAACAGACCGGGCTGACGGGGTGGACGTTCGGGGAGCTGCCCGAGGTGCTCGACACGCGGGTCGCCGGCGGAGTCGTGCGCGGCTATCCGGCCATCGTCGACCAGGGCAAGAGCGTGGCGGTGCGCGTCGAGTCCACTCCTGAGGCCGCAGCTGCTGCGACCCGCGACGGCGTGCTGCGACTGGTGCTGCTGGGCGTCCCCTCGCCGTCGTCGTATGTTCAGGAGCACCTGACGAGCCAGGAGAAGCTGGCGCTCGCGGCTTCGTCGTACCCGTCAGCCGCTGCGCTGATCGAGGACTGTCGCGCCGCTGTGTCCCGGCGGGTCGTCCAGAGCATCGTGCCGGACGGGATCGTGCGCAGCGAGGCCGAATTCGTGCGGGTGCGCGACGCCGTGTCGGCGGTGCTCGTGGACGAGCTCTTCGCCTGCGTCTCGCTGGTCGCCCGCATCCTGACGAAGTCCCGCGACGTCGAGCGCGGGATCAAGTCGCAGAACTCTCTGGCGCTCCTCGGACCTCTCAACGACATCCGCACGCAGTTGAGCGGTCTGCTGCATCCCGGATTCGTCTCGGCCGCCGGCGCCGATCGGCTCGCGCACTTCCCGCGGTACCTCGAGGGCATGCTCGACCGGCTGAAGACGCTCGCGAGCGAGCCTGGCAAGGACCGCGCGCGCATGACCGAGTACGAGCGCATGGCGAAGGCGTTCGAAGACGCCGGCGGCACGATCCCGCTCGCCCGCGACGCCGCGCCCGCGCTCGTCGAGGTGCGCTGGCTGCTGGAGGAGTACCGGGTCAGCGTGTTCGCGCAGCGTCTCGGCACCGCACAGCCCGTGTCGCCGCAGCGGATCATGAAGGCGCTGTCAGGTCGCTGAGCCCTCGCTTCGGCCCTCGGCACGGGTAGCCTGAACGCATGGCTCGCGCGATCGTCTACACCGAAATCGGCTCCCCCGCTGTCCTGCACCTGATGGAGATCCCCGACCCCGTGGCGGCACGCGGCGAGGTCGTCGTCCGCATCGAGGCCGCCGGCGTGAACCCCATCGACGCGAAGCTGCGCAGCGGCAAGCGCCCGTCGCCGCCGATCACGGAACCGCGCCCTGTCGGATTCGACGGCGCCGGTGTCGTCGAGGTGCTCGGCGAGGGCGTCGATCGGTTCGCGGTCGGCGATCGGGTGGCGATCCGCGACGCGCACGGCACCTACGCCTCGGCGCTCGCGATCGCGACCGAGAACCTCGAGAAGCTCCCCGACGCCGTCACGATGGCCGAGGGCGCGGCGATCGGCATCCCCTCCGGCACGGCCTATCAGGCGCTGCGCTCCCTCGGAGTGACCGAGGGCGACGTCCTGCTCGTGCACGCCGGCTCGGGGGCGGTCGGCCAGGCGGCGGTGCAGTTCGCCGTCGCGGGGGTGCGACCGTGATCGCCACCGCCAGCACGGCCCGCCACGACCAGCTGCGCGAGCTCGGCGCGATCCCCGTGGCCTACGGCGACGGGCTGCTCGAGCGGGTCCGCGAGGCCGCTCCATCTCCCGTCACGGTCGTGCTCGACGGCGCGGGCACCGACGAGGCGATCGAGACCTCGCTCGCCCTGGTCGCCGACCGCGACCGGATCGCGACGATCGTGCGTGGACCGGACGCCGCATCGTTCGGCATCCGCGCGTTCTCGGGCGGATCGCCGGTGCCGCTGAGCGCGGAGGAGCTCGCATGGCGCGCCGAGGCGCTGCCGAAGACCATCGAGCTGCTCGCCGCCGGCGACTTCACGATCGAGCTGGGCCCGGAACTCCCCTCGCCGAAGCGGCGCAGGCCCATGAGCTCATGGAGTCCGGCGCCACCTCGGGCAAGATCATCCTCGTGCCGTAGCCGAGGGTCACGTCGGGGTTCAGGCTGGAGCCACCGGGCGTCCGATCGACAGCATGAGCCGGTTCGCCCAGTTGAAGAACGCGGCGCCGTGGATGAAGTCGGCGATCTCCAGGTCGTCGAGTCCGGCCGCGCGCAGCCGCACGATCTCGTCCTCCCCGAACGCGTTCGGCGTGTCGGTGAGGGCGACGGATGCCGCGACGACGGCGTTCCAGCGCTCGCCGAGGTCGGCGTCCACCCCCTCGTCGAGCAGGAGGTCGACGTCGTCCGTGCGCTTGCTGTGGTGCGCGGCGAAGCGCGAGTGCACCGAGGCGCAGAACACGCAGCCGTTGCGACGGGATGCCGCGGTCGCGGCCAACTCGCGGTCGGCGCGGGGCAGCCCCTCCGCGGCGTTGTAGAAGATGTCCTTGTCGACGAGGGTGCGCGCTTTCAACACCTCGGGGTCGCGGGCCAGCAGACGGAAGTAGTCGTTCTTCGCGCGAGCCGCGTCGACGAGACCGTCGAAGTGACGCTCGGTCAGGTCCTCCTCGGCGAGCGGTGCGAGGTGGGACCCACCCGACCTCCCCGCGGGTGAACGCGTGCGGATGCGGGGCGTCGTCGTGACGGAGCACGGTGGTCTCGGCGGTCATGCGGCTTCCTCCTCGGAGATCTCGGGCGTGGCGGTCGTGGTCAGCCCTGCGGCGGCGAGCACGCGGAGCCCGGTGACGACACGCTGCTGGAAGGCGAGGAAAGACACCAGCTGCGACAACGTCACGATGCCGTCGGTCGACCAGCCCGCGTCGACCAGGCGCCCGAGGTCGGTGCCCGAGGCCTCGCGCGGGCGGAACACCAGCAGGTGCGTGTGCGTGAGGGCGGCGGCCACGCGCTCGCCCACGGCGGCGACGACGGCCTCGGACGGGACGTAGCGCGGGCCGTCGGCGTTCTCGGCCTGCAACCCCAGCTCGGTGTAGGTGCCGAACGGCCCCCTGGTCGCCGCCACAGCCGCCTCGGCGACCACGACGGCCGCGCGCTGCGGATCGCCCTCCTGCGCGCGGGCGGCGTAGAACTCCGCGGTCGGGTCTTCGGCGCCGGCGAGACCGGTGGCGAAAGCGGCGACGAGTTCGCGTTCGGCCTGCGACACGTGCTCCACGCTCGCCGGACGGAAGAGGGCGTCGAAGCTCGCCTGCAACTGCTCTCTGGTGACGGGACGGCGACGGCGCAGGACGTCCAGCTCCGGCGTCACCTCCGCGATCCGGTCCACGATGTCGTCGGTCATGCGTTCTCCTTGAGGGTGAGGTTCTGGTCGGTACTGATGCGGTGCGGGGTGGGGGTGAGCGCGTAGCCGAGGGCCGGGGCGACCTCGTCGGCGAAGAGTGCGATCGAGCGCAGCACGTGCTCGTGCGGGGCGTCGACGGAGTGCACCTGGAAGGCGACCTCGGTCGCGCGGGCGAGGGTGGTGTCGGCGGCGAGGGAATCCGCCACCTCCTCCGGAGTGCCCAGGTGCGTGTCGAGTGCGGCGATCAGCTCGTCGATGCTGTCGCCCGGGATCGTCTGGCCCTGACGGCGGAAGCCCTCGGCCGCGCGGCGCAGACCGACCTCGGCGAAGCGCAGCGCCTCGGCACGGTCGTCCGCGACGAACACGGTGCGCGAGGCGGTGATCCGCGGCGCCACTCCTCCGGCAGCGCCTCGAGGTAGGCGTCGATGATCGGATCCTGCAGGGCGGAGAGCGGCGCCTGCAGCCGGTCGGCACTGCGCGGCTGTGTGCGGGACAGCAGCAGACCGTGCCCGTGGATGCCGGCGCGATGCCCACCCGGTACCGAGAACGTCGCCTGCCAGACGCGGTCCGCGAGGTCCCCGGCATCCGGATACAGGGAGTTGCCCGCACCGACGTCCCGCCCGGCGAGACCGTCCAGCAGGGTCCGCAGCTTGCGGTCGTAGGTCGGTCCCTTGTCGCGCACATCCTCCCCGAACGGCGCGAACGACGAAGGCGTGCCGCCGCTGCCGAGTCCCAGATCGACGCGACCCCGGAGAGCAGATCGGCGACCACGGCATCTTCGGCCACCCGCACCGGGTCTTCCAGCGGCAATGTGATCACCCCGGTGCCGAGACGGATGGCGGAGGTCACGGCAGCGACGTTCGCGAGGAACACCAGAGGTGACGGCAGTCCTCCCTCGGCAGCGTGGAAGTGGTGCTGGGCGACCCACGCCCGACCGATGCCGTGCCGCTCGGCCTGCTGGATCTGCGCGGTCGCGAACGCGTACCGCTCGGCAGGGGCGGCGTCGTCGAGCAGTCGGGTGAAGAACGCGACGGTGGGTGCGGTCATGCGGGTACCTCTCTGGTGCCGGAGACTTCTCTGGTTCCGGGCACTGCGGCCAGCAGCTCCCGGGTGTAGTCGTGCTGCGGGTCGCGGAAGAGGTCTTCCGTCTGCCCCTCCTCGACGATCTGGCCGCGGCGCATGACCGAGACCGTGTGGCTGATCCGCCGCACCACGGCCAGGTCGTGCGAGATGAACAGGTAGGTGAGTCCGAGCTCGGCCTGCAGCGAGGTGAGCAGCTCGAGGATGCGCGCCTGAACGGTCACATCCAGTGCCGACACCGCCTCGTCGAGGACCACGACCTCCGGGTCGATCGCGAGCGCTCTCGCGATCGCGACCGCTGCCGCTGACCGCCCGAGAGCTCACCGGGGGTGCGACGTGCGACGTCGATCGGCAGCGAGACCCGCTCGAGCAGTGCGTGCGCGCGCTCCCGCCGCTCGATGCGCGTCCCGACCCGGAAGTTCCGCAGCGGCTCCGCGACGATGTCGACGATCTGCTGGCGCGGGTCCAGTGACGCGAAGGGGTTCTGGTAGACGAGCTGCACGCGCCGACGCAGTGCCCGCAGCTGGTCGCGCTTCGCCTGGGTCACGTCCTCGCCGTCGAGTTCGATGGTGCCGGCGTCGGGCTGATGGAACCGCGTGACGAGTCGGGCCGTGGTGGTCTTGCCGGAGCCCGACTCCCCCCACGAGCGCGCGTGCGTGGTGCCACGGCGGACCTTGAACGACACGTCATCCACCGCACGGAAACGCTCGCGCCCCGCCACACGGAACTCCTTCACGAGGCCCTCGGCGACGATGGCGAACGGGTTCTCGGCGGCGACGGCCGCGGCATCCCGGAGGAACGGCGGCGCATCCGGACGCCGGAAACCGGTGGCGAATGCCGGAGCGTCCGAGAGCAGCTGCCGTGTGTACGCGTCGGCGGGCGCCGCGAGCACCGCATCGCTGCGCCCCTCCTCCACGATCCGTCCGTCCTTGAGCACGACGAGCCGCTCGGCGCGGTCGGCGGCGACCCCGAGGTCGTGGGTCACGAGCAGGATGCTGGTGCCTTCGTCGCGCTGCAACTCGTCGAGCAGATCCAGCACCTTCCGCTGCACCGTGGCGTCGAGGGCGCTGGTGGGCTCATCCGCGATCAGCAGTCGGGGCCGCAGGGCGATGGCGGTGGCGATCAGCACGCGCTGCCGCATCCCCCGGAGAGCTCGTGCGGATACTGGCGTGCCCGCAGGTCGGGATCGTCGATGCCGACGCGGTCGAGCAGCTCGATGGCTCGTGCGTGCCGCGACCGACGGTCCCGGTGCCCGTGCAGGCGAAGGATCTCCTCGACCTGCGCGCCGATCGTGCGCACGGGGTCGAGCGAGGTGGTCGGATCCTGCGGCACGAGGCCGATCTCGGGCCCGCGGATGCCCCGCAGCGCGCGGTCGGACCACCCCGAGATGTCGAGATCGCCCAGCACGACCGTCCCACCGTCGACCCTTCCTCCCGGCGGGAGGAGACCGAGCAGTGCATGGGCGGTCGTGGACTTGCCCGACCCCGACTCGCCCACCAGCGCGAGGGTCTCGCCCTCGTGGATCTCGAACGAGACGCCGTGCACGACTTCCCGACGCGCGTCCCGGTCGCCGTAGGAGATCCGCAGGTCGGTCGCGGAGATGACAGGTGTGCTGCTCATTTCCCGCTGCTTCCGATTCGATGACCGAGCAGTGCTGATGACCTCACGACACTCACTTCCCGCTCCTTCCGATTCGATGACTGATGCGGTTCGCGCTGAGCACGACCACCACGACGACCAGGCCGGGCAACGCCGTGAGCCACCACGCGGTGCCGACGTAGTTCCGACCGTCGGCGATCAGCAGCCCCCATTCCGGGGTGGGCGGTGGCGCACCGTAGCCGAGGAACCCCAGAGTGGAGATCGCGAGGATCGCACTGCCGAACTGCAACGCAGCGAGCGCGAGGATCGGCGTCAGGGAGTTCGGCAGCACGTGCCGACGGAGGACCGCGGCGAAGGTGGCACCGCTGCCGAAGGCCGCTTCGACATACTCGGTGCGGCGCACGCGCGCGACCTCGGCACGCATGAGCCTGGCGAACGCGGCGACGCTGCCGAGACCGACGGCGATCGCCGCGTTCACGGTGCCGAAACCCAACAGGATGATCACCGAGAGCGCCAGCAGCAGCCCCGGGATCGCGAGGAGCACGTCGACGATGCGCATCAGCACGTCGTCGACCACACCGCCGACGGCGCCGGCGATCGCGCCGATGAGAGTGCCGAGCGCCAGCCCGACCGTCACCGCGATGAGCGCACCCGACAGCGAGTGCACGGCGCCGTGCACGACCCGTCCGAACAGATCACGACCGAGCGTGTCGATCCCGAACCAGTGCGCGGCGCTCGGCGGCAGCAGCTTGTCGGCCGGAACCCCGGTGAGCGGGTCGCCCGGCGCGAAGACCCCAGGAACGATCGCCCACAGGACGGCCACGCCGACGACGACGAACGCCAGATACAGCCCCCACGACCGACCACGCAAGCGACGACGCCGGCGGGGCGAAGGCACGCTCCCGGCGGCGGTCGAGGCCGGTGTGCCGTCGGCCTCGACGGCCGTCTCGGCGATCACGGATGTGGTCATGCGGACACCTCCTGAGGTGCGAGCCGCCCGCCGACGGCGGCGGGGGTACGAGCGACGCTGCGCTGGCGAGGGTCGATGAGGGGTCACGAGGTCGACCGCGAAGCTGATGACCACGAAACCGAGCGCCGACAGCAGGACGACGCCCTGCAGCACAGGGATGTCCTGGTTCGCCACGGCCTGCTCCGTGAGGCGGCCGATGCCCGTCCGCCCGAACACGGTCTCGGTCACGACCGCCCCGCCGACCAGTTCGCCGAACAGCACCCCCGCGATCGTGAGGGTGGGCACGGCGGCGTTGCGGGCGACCGAACGCGTCAGCACCCACAGCGGCGGAGCGCCCTTGGCACGGACCACCGTGACGAAGGGCTGCGCCTGCACCTGATCGATCGCGCGGACCAGCACCTGTGCCAGTGGGGCGGAGATCGGCACCGCGAGCGTGAGCACGGGAGCACGAGCCCGCTCACCGGGTCCGCTCCGACGATCGGCACCCAGCCGAGCCCGAACGAGAACACCTGGATCAGGAGGATGCCGAGCCAGAAGACCGGGACCGCGACGAAGAGACCTGGCACCTGACGCAGGCCGTCGCGCAGCCATGCGAACGGTGCGAGCGAGGAGAGCCCGGCGATCAGGACCGCGAGCAGCAGCGCGACCACGAGTCCGAGCGATGCCAGCAGCAGCGTCGCCGGCAGGGCTTCGGCGAGCATGGTCAGCACCGGCGTGCCGAACTGCGTCGAGAACCCGAAGTCTCCGGCGAGGAACCCGAGACCCGCGTGCACGTACTGCTCCCACCAGGGCAGGTCGGCCCCGTAGGTCGCGCGGATGCTGTCGAGCTGATCCGGGGACAACCCGAGGCTGGGGTCCGAGAACTTGATCAGGATCGCATCGCCCGGCAGCAGCTGCAGCAGGAAGAAGGTGGCCGTGAAGGCCGCGATCAGCACGATCGCGGCCTGCCCGGCTCGTCGGAGGACGAAGCTCATCGAAGCACCATGCCGATCAGTGCTCGGCGAGCCAGACGCCGGAGAATGTGGGGCGCCCCACCGACTCGAAGGCGACACCGTGCACGTAGGTCGCGGTGCCGTACACCTGCGGCTCCTCGAACAGCGGGATCACGTACGCCTGCTCCGCGATGTAGTCCTGCACGGCCTGGGATGCCGCGATCCGCTTGTCGGCATCGGGCTCTGAGGCCACCGCGAGGAGCAGCTCGTCGAGCTTCGCGTCCTTCGAGATCAGCACGTCGCGGTTCTTCGTGAAGTACTGGCTCTTGATGACGTCGAGATCAGCACGACCGACCATCGAGTGGTAGAAGCCGGTCTTCAACGGATCGCGGGTGTCTTCGGCCGCACTGCCCGCATCGCCCGGCTTGACGGTGAGCTCGACACCGACCTTCGCCAACTGCTGCGCGACGAGCTCGAGCGACTGCTTCGACAGGGGCTGCGGCTTGGCCTCGTACACCGTGATGGCGAGCCGTTCCCCGTCCTTCTCGCGGATGCCGTCGGAGCCCGGCTCCCAGCCGGCCTCGTCGAGCAGTTCCGCGGCCTTGTCCGGGTCGTAGACATAGTGCTCCGACTCGTCCTTGTACCCGACGGCCTGCGACGACAGCACCGAGGTCGCCACCGGATAGTTCTCGGTGAAGAGCGTGTCGACGACCTCCTGGGCGTTCACGGCGGCGATGATCGCCTGGCGCACCCGGATGTCGGAGAGCAGCGGGTTCTCGGGGCGCAGGGCGATCGAGTTGTTCACCCCGCGGGTCTGCGGCGCGTAGAGGGTGAAGCCAGCGCCCTCGACGCGATCCTCGTCGAACGCCTGCACATAGCGCACGTAATCCGCCTGCCCCGCGAGCAGCGAACCGATGCGCACCGAGTCCTCCGGGGTGATCAGGACGTGCACCGCGTCGAGGTACGGACGGCCGTCGTTGTCGACCGTGCCGGGACCCCAGTCGTAGTCGTCGCGGGCGGTGAGCGTGTACTCGGTGCCGAGCTTCTCGTCCGTCACGGTGAACGGGCCCGATCCGATGATCTCCGCCGCGTTGCCCGCGCCGAAGTCCTCGATGGTGCCGTCGAGGGTCTCCGGCGACAGCAGGCCGGAGTTGATCGTCGAGGTCGCCTGCAGGAATCCGGGTGAGGGTGCGCTGAAGTGGAACGTCACCGTGTCCTCGTCGACGACCTCGCTGCCGGCGTAGTTGTTGATCGCCTCGGAGACCGTGAGTCCGCGGTCGGCGTCGCCAAGTCCGTAGGTGTCGAAGTTCTTCGCGACCGCAGCGGCGTCGAGCACGGTGCCGTCCGAGAAGGTGATGTCGGGGTTCAGGTCGAACGTGTACTCGGTCGCATCGTCGTTGACCGTCCACTCCGAGGCGACCCACGGCTCGATCTCGAGCGTGTCGGGGTTCTGCCACGTCAGGCGAGCCGCGATGTTGTTCACGATGCCCCCGTTCGGGTAGAACCCTGCCTGCGGCGGATACAGGTTCGTGTAGGCCTGGTGCTCGAGATAGGTGAGGGTGCCGCCCGTGACGGGGTCCCCGCCTTCCGCGGGGGCGTTCGCCGGGGCGGGCGATGAGGCGCACGCGGCGAGGCCGCCGGCGAGGACGAGCGGGAGCGCGAGTGCGGCGGCGCGGGTGAGACGGCGATTCATGCGAGGACTCCTCGGAGGGATGCTGTGGTTCGGGTGGACGGGATGGTGATCACGGTAGGAAGCGGGGATGCGACGGCGCGAGGCCGACGACTCCGCGGGTCGCAAGACGAAACCTCTCGTCACGCGTCGACATAGGAGGACACGCGCAGCCGGTCACGCAGGGTCGCTGGCGGCTTCTCCGCCGCGTCCCCCTCATCGCGCAGGAGTCCGCGACGACGCAGCTCCGGAGCGGCCGTGCGCGTGAACGCCTCGAACTGCGAGGGCTGGAACGCCGACAGCACATTGAAGCCGTCGGCGGCCTCGTCGTCGCGCCAGCGTTCGAAGTGGTCGGCGATCGTGCCGGCATCGCCGACCACGAACGCGGCGGGCACGGCGTGCGCCGCCACGAGGTGTCGCCACGTGAGCGCCTCGCCGGCCGAGCCCGCACCCACGATGCCCGCACCCGCGATGGCTCCCTCGGTGATGCGCAGTCCCGCGATGCGGGCGACACGCTCGATCAGCGCGGCGCCGCGCTCCCCCAGCCGGGCCTCCTCCGCACGCGTCACCGGCCGGTCGAAAGCGGCGGTGCGCAACGGGTCGTCGGCCGGCACCTCGAGGGCGTCGGCGAGCGCGTCCACCGTGCGGTTCTGAGGAAGGCCGTCCGTGCACTCTGATGGCCCTCCGCGAGCGGGACGAGCGCCAGAAGACGCTCCACGATGCGATGTGCGGCGGTATCCGTGTCGGCGACCACGGGCAGGACCGGTGCGATCACCTTGAGCGCATCCGGTGACCGGCCGGCCTCCACGGCGATGTCACGCAACGTGCGACGCGTCGCGATCGCCTCGGCGATGGTCGGCGCGGCGATGAGTGCCAGGTCGGCCGCGGTCGCCGCGAGCGCGCGCGACCGCGGCGACGTCCCCGCGTGCACGATCGGGATGCGACCCTGCGGTGGTCGGGCGACGTTGAGGGGCCCGGACACCCGCAGGTGCTCTCCGCGAAGGTCGGCGGAGCGGAGTCCTTCCGGATCGATCAGCACCCCTCGATCGGCATCGGCGACCCAGGCGTCCTCGGCCCACGAGTCCCACAGCCGTCGCAACGCCTCCACGAACTCCTCGGCGCGACCGTAACGCGCCTCGTTATCGGCATGCGCGTCCCTGCCATGGTTGCCCGCGGCGCGCGGCTCGGCTCCCGTGACGAGGTTGACGCCAGCGCGGCCCTGCGTCAGCACGTCGAGCGAGGCCAGCGAACGAGCCGTCGTGTAGGGGTCGGCGTAGGTCGTGTTCACGGTCGCGATCAGCCCGATCCGCGAGGTGACGCCCGCGAGGAAGAGCACGGCGCTGACCGGGTCGATGCGGGCGAGGAGATAAGGGTCGCGGAACTCCAGGTCGGGCCCCGTCGCCAGCCAGTCGCCGAAGAAGAGATAGTCGAGCCCCGCACCCTCCCCTCTCGCGCGATGTGCCGGAGGATGGCGGCGTCGGCGGCAGGGTCGCGATGCGCACCGGGGTGCCGCCAGCCGGAGGGGTACGCGCCGAGGGTGCGCACCATCGCACCGATGATGAGGGGATCGGTCATGCCCGACACGGTAGGAGCGCGCGCGACGACGCTGCCATGCCGCCGAAGCCGGGCGTCATGGGATGTAACAGACCGACACACCCGGCACACCCCCTACGCTGAGAGCATGACTGGTCTTCGGTGGGGAATCCTTGCGACCGGCGGTATCGCCGGTGCGTTCGCGTCCGATCTGCGCACGGCGGGGCTCGACCTCGTCGCCGTCGGGTCACGCTCCCAGGAGTCGGCGGACGCCTTCGCCGCACGCTTCGACATCGCGCACGCGCACCCCTCGTACGAAGCGCTCGTGTCCGATCCCGATGTCGACATCATCTACGTCTCCACCCCGCACCCGATGCATCACGAGAACGCACGGCTCGCACTCGAACACGGCAAGCACGTGCTCGTCGAGAAGGCCTTCACGCTGAACCGTGCAGAGGCCGCCGACCTGCAGGCGCTCGCCGCAGAGCGCGGTCTGCTCGTCATGGAGGCGATGTGGACGCGGTACCTGCCGCACATGGTCCGCATCCGCGAGCTCATCGCCGCCGGTGCTCTCGGCGAGATCCGCGCGGTCAGCGCCGATCACACGCAGCTGCTCCCCACCGACCCGACGCACCGGCTCAACGCCCTGGAGCTGGGAGGCGGCGCGCTGCTCGACCTCGGCATCTACCCGCTCTCGTTCATCTGGGACATCCTCGGCGCCCCGACCGAGATCCGCGCCGTCGGCCGACTCATCGAGACAGGCGCCGACTCCGAGGTCGCCACGGTCATGGTCCACGAGGGCGGCGCGATCTCGACGAGCCTCTCGTCGTCACGGGCGTCCGGACCCAACGCCGCCGGCATCATGGGCACGACCGCGCGCATCGACATCGACCGCGTCTGGTACGCCCCGACCACATTCCGCGTGGTGCTCCCCGACGGCACGGTCCAGGAGGAATACGTGTCAGACGTCGAGGGCCGAGGTATGCAGTATCAGGCGCTCGCGGCGGAGCGTCTGGTCCGCGACGGCATCCTCGAGGGCGACATCCTGCCCATCGCCGAGAGCGTGGCGATCATGGGCACGCTCGATGAGATCAGGGCGCAGATCGGCGTCCGCTATCCCCGAGAGGAGGCCTGATCATGGCGGAGACCACCGACGCCCGCGTGGCCGTCTACCTCGACTTCGACAACATCGTCATCTCCTGGTACGACCGCGTGCACGGCCGCAACGCCTACGGCAAGGACCGTCAGCGGATCACCGAGAACCCGAACGACCCCGAGGTCACGGACCGGTTGAGCCGCGCGATGATCGAGGTCGGCGCGATCATCGACTACGCCGCATCCTTCGGCACGCTGGTGCTGACCCGCGCCTACGCCGACTGGTCGTCGCCCGTGAACGCCGAATACCGGTCGCAGCTCGTGGCGCGCGCGGTGGACCTCGTCCAGCTCTTCCCCGCCGCCGCGTATGCGAAGAACGGCGCCGACATCCGACTCGCCGTCGACGCGGTGGAAGACATGTTCCGCCTTCCCGATCTCACCCACGTCGTGATCGTGGCGGGCGACAGCGACTACGTCCCCCTCGCCCAGCGGTGCAAACGGCTCGGTCGGTACGTGATCGGCGTCGGCGTGTCCGGCTCGACCGCCAAGTCCCTCGCCGCCGCGTGCGATGAGTTCGAGTCCTACGACTCGCTGCCGGGCGTCGTCCGCCCCACCAAGGTGGTCGCCGCCCCCGTCGCCGCACCCCGGTCGAACCCGCAGCACCGATCGCCGAGGCCGCGACGAAGCCCAAGACCGCCCCGAAGCGTGCGAAGTCCAGGCCTGCCGCGAAGACGGAGGAGCCCAGGGTCGAGGACAAGGTCGACGACCAGGAGGTCGCGACGCAGCTGCTGGAGCGTGCGCTGCGTCTCGGCCACGACAAGGCCGATGCCGACGAGTGGCTGCACAGTTCGGCCGTGAAGACGCACATGCGCCGCATGGATCCGTCGTTCAGCGAGAAGGCGCTCGGCTATCGCTCGTTCTCCGACTTCCTCAAGTCGCGTGACGACATCGCCGAGCTCGAGGAGACGGGGCACGAGCGGCTCGTCCGCCTGCGCGAGCCCGCAGCCTGACGACCGATCCCGTACCGCGGCGCGGTCTCACTCGACGAAGTCGTACTCCTGGAACGCGATGACCTCGGGCACCCACCGTTCGGAGACGAACGCCCGGTGCGCGGGGTGCGCGTCGTACGCATCGTAGGCCTCCTGGTCGGCGAAGCGCATGGAGAACTGGTGGGTCAGGTCGCTCTTCGCGCTCACCTGGCGTCGGATCGTGAACTCCTCGACCCCCGGAATCGCGGTGAGGACTGCGTGCCCGGTCGCCAGGAACTCCGCCTCCTCGGCAGACCCCGCGGGGTGGCGCAGGCGGAAGACGACGGTGTGCTGGATCATGCGGGCTCCTGGTCCGGTGGTCACTGATTGCTGAAAGCGGCATCGAAGGATGCCTCGGGTTTCGCCCACAGCAGCGAGCGCACGTGCTGCAGCGCTTCCGGGGCGCCGTGCAGCCGGTCCATCCCGGCGTCCTCCCACTCGATCGAGATCGGGCCGTCGTAGCCGATCGCGTCGAGCGCGCGGAACGCGTCCTCCCACGGGACGTCGCCGTGGCCGGTCGAGACGAAGTCCCAGCCGCGGCGAGGGTCGCCCCACGGCAGATGCGAGCCGAGCACGCCCGCCCGTCCGTTGTGCGGCCGCATCCGGGTGTCCTTGCAGTCCACGTGGTAGATCCGGTCCGCGAAGTCGACGATGAAGCCGACGGGGTCGATGTTCTGCCACATCATGTGCGAGGGATCCCAGTTGAACCCGAACGCCTCACGGTGATCGATCGCATCGAGGGCGCGCACGCTCGACCAGTAGTCGTAGGCGATCTCGCCCGGATGCACCTCGTGCGCGAACCGCACCCCCTCGGCATCGAAGACATCGAGGATCGGGTTCCACCGGTGCGCGAAGTCCTCGAACCCGCCCTCGATCACCGACGAGGGGACGGGCGGGAACATCGCCAGGTACGGCCAGATCGAGGAGCCGGTGAACCCGACGACGGTGTCGATATCGAGCTTGCGGGCGACGCGCGCCGCACGCTTCATGTCCTCCGCTGCCCGCTGCCGCACGCCCTCCGCCTCGCCGTCGCCCCACACGTACTCGCGCAGGATGGCCCGGTGGCGGAAGTCGATCGGCGCATCGCACACGGCCTGACCGGCGAGATGGTTCGAGATCGCGAAGATCTTCAGACCGTGCCGATCGAGGATCTCCTTCCTCGAGGCGAGGTACCTCTCGTCTTCGTCGGCACGCCGCAGATCGAGGTGATCACCGGATGCGGCGACCTCCAGCCCGTCGTAGCCCCACGCGGCGGCGAGGCGAGCGACCTCCTCGAAGGGCAGATCCGCCCATTGACCGGTGAACAGCGTGACCGGATGGCTCGTCATGGGGACTCCTTCGTCTCGGACTCGTGCGGGGTGGTGCGGTGGTCAGGCCCCGAGGGCTCGGAGGGCCGCGATGCTCCGGGCCGCGAGCTCGTCCTGACTCGCCGCGAGCGGGCGCCAGACCGAGGCCGCGACCGCGATCGTGGCGTTGTCTCCCGTGAAGCTCTCCAGGCCGAGCGGGCCGTGATAGTCGGCGTCGTCCAGCGCGCGGAGCATCTCGGGCCAGTCGGTGTGGTCGTCGCCGACGGCCCCGCGATCGCTGCCGCACACCTGCACGTGGGCGATCGCCGACCCCGCGGCGCGGATCGCATCGGCCGGCCTCTTCTCCTCGATGTTGAGGTGGTAGGTGTCGAGGGCGAGTCCGACACCGGCGCCCAGCAACGGCTCGAGGGCGTCGAGGCTCTGCGCGACCGTGTTGAGCACACTCGTCTCGTAGCGGTTCAGGGGCTCCACGGCCAGGGTCACCCCCACGGCCGCCGCGTCATCGGCGAGCGCTGCCAGGTTCTCGCGCAGCTCTCCGACGACCGCGGCCCGTTCCTCCCGGTCCATCCGCCAGGTGACGCCGGTGGGGCTGTAGAAGGGACCGGCGACCGTCGTGGCACCCAGCACCTCGGCCGTGCGGAGACAGGCACGCAGATACTCCTGCGTCGCCGTGACATCGCCCACGCGTCCGATAAGCGAGCGCCCGGGCCCCATGGCGCCGACCACGATCGCGCCGAGGCCCAGTCGGTCGAGCACGTCACGGGCACGCGCGGCGTCCCAGTCGCCGATGCTCTCCAGTGGCAGCTCCAGCGCGTCGTAGCCGAGATCCCTGGCCGTGCGGGCGAGCGGCTCGAGCGTCGCATCCGTGAGCGGAGACGTCCACACCCAGGTGTTGACGGCGATCGTGCGGGGCATCATCGTCCTTTGATCGTGAAGACGCTCCCACCCTCCCACTCCGCGCGTGCGGAACGGAAGGGCGGGAGCATCGGGGTTACGGGATCTGCCGTTCCTGCCACACGGTCGGGTAGCCGGGGAGGTTCTCCCCGCCGAACTTCGCGTAGTGGCCGTCCGGCATGCCCTCGTTCGCGGCCAGGTAGTCGTCGAGCTCCGGTTCCGTGATCGGCTTCTGCGGCAGCACCCACTCCTTGGGCACCTCGGTGCCGGCGAAGACCATCTGCGCTGCGAGAAGCGGCGTGCGCCACTGGAAGTTCGAGTACACGGGGGCGAGTCCGGTGAGCCCCGTGTCCTTCCACTTGCGGAGGAAGCTCATCTCGTCCTCACCGGTCATCACGGGGTAGTCCGCTCCCGCGTCCTCGAACGCCTCGATGGCGGCCACCGCGCCATCGCCCGCGTCCATCCAGATGCCGTCGACGTCGCCCTTGGCGAGCTCGTCGCTGATGATGCTCTTGATCTCGGCAGGGTCGGCGCCCGTGAAGTGATCCACGGCGTCGATGCCGGCTTCGTCGAACAGCTTCTTCGCGCCGGCCCAGCGGTGCTCGAGCACGTCCACACCCGGGAGGATGCGGAGCGCCACGACCTTGTCGCCCTCTTCGAGGTTGTCGATCAGGAACTCGGCGGTGTCGATGCCCCAGGCGAATCCGCCGATCGGGTGGATGAACGTGACAGGGCAGTCGGTGTTGACGCCGCGGTCGAACACGATGACGGGCTTGCCGGTCTCGCACGCCCTGTCGACGGCCGGGGTCATGGCCGCCGTGCTGTTCGGCGAGATGAGGAAGACATCGCAGTCGCCATCGGAGATGAAGTAGTCGATGTCGGCGATCTGCGTGTCGTCGGAGTCCTGCGCGTCGCGCGTCTCCATCTCGCTGATCGCCCCGGCCTCCTGCAGCGCCTTCAACTGCTCGTTCATCGTGATCCAGCCCGTCTGACGCCACGGGTTGGAGATCGAGGCGTTCGCGAAGCAGGCTTTCTTCGCCCCCTCGCTGGCGAACTCCGAGGTGTCGACCATCTCGGCGTTGATGTGCTGCAGGTAGGGCTCATCAGCCGGTCCCTGCGGGTCGACGCCGCGTTCCTCGTCCTGCTTGTCGAAGAGCTCCTGGTCGAACCACTCGGTCGTCTCCGCCGTCTCGTCGGGGTTCTCGGACTCGGCCGGCGCCACGGACGGGTCGGTCGTGCACCCGGCGAGCGCGATGAGGCCGAAGAGAGCCACCCCCGCGGTGGCGATCTTCATTGATCGTCGCATTGCTAATCTCCTCTGGTTTCTGTGTGGATGGTGCTGGTGGATCTGTCGGATCTGTTGGTGCTGTCGGATCTGTTGGTGCTGTCGGATCTGTCAGTGCTGTCGGTGCTGTCGGTTTCTGCGGCAATGGGCTCTGGGGTCTGCGGGCCGCGCTTCCGCCGTGCCCGGAAGGCGACGGCGGAGTACGCGACGGCGGCGATGATGATGACGCCCTGCACCGCATCGCGGAGCGTGGACGGGACACCGGCGATGTTCAGCAGCATGAAGACGGCTTCGAGGGCGAAGGCGCCGGCGACCGCGCCGACGATCCAGCCCCGGCCCCCGCCGAGCACGACGCCGCCGAGGACCACCGCGGTGATCGCCGTGAACTCGTAGCCGCGACCGACCGAGGGGTGCACGCCGGCGTAGCCGACCAGGAGCACGGCCGACAGTGAGGCCGACAGCGACGAGATGATGAACGCGCGGGTGGTGACCCAGGCGCGACGTGCACCGGCGTAGTCGACGGCGCTCGCGTTGTCGCCCACCGCCATGAGGGTCTTGCCCAGGGGGCGCTTGGTGATCCAGATCCCGAGCGCGAGCCACGCGATCAGGATCAGGACGGCCCAGGGGATGAAGTCGAGCAGCGGCACCTCACGGATACCCCCTCGCCCGATCTCGCGGAAGCTGTCTGCCGGGTTTCCGGTGGCCGCACCGCCGGTCCACCACATGACGCCGCCGAGGAGGGCGAGCATCATGCCGAGCGTGACAATGAACGACGGCACCTTGAGCAGTGTCGTGATGATGCCGTTCACGAGGCCGACGGCGACGCCGAACACGACCATCAGGAGCAGCACGGGAATCGTGCGGGCGTCGTCCTGGCCCACCAGGTTGCCGGCGACGATGACCTGCGCCGTGATGAGCGATCCCTGCGAGAGATCGAACTCGCCGGCGATGATCACGAAGTACTGCCCGATGGCGACGATCGCGATGGGCGCGACGCGCTGGATGAAGCGCATGAACTGGCCGGGCTCCGCGAAGCTCGGGTTGAGGATCGTGACGGCGACGAGCAGGATCACCAGGAGCAGGAAGACCGCCCCACGGGGGCTCACGAGTGTGCGCAGCGCGTTCATGAGCGCCCTCCTTCCGCCGCGGGAGCGGTATCAGGCGCGACGCCGTCGACCGCGCCGACGCTGGTCCCTGGGTCGGCGAGTTGCGACGCGGCGTCCGCCATGTCGGCATCGGCGGCCTTCGCCGCATCGTCGCCACCGGTGCGCGTGCCACCGGCGCCGAAGCGCGGTCGACGCCGGGCGATCGAGCGACGGCTGTACACGGCGACGGCCGCCACGATCACCACGCCGCGAACGACGTCCTTGAGGAACGGGTTGACCTGCATGACGCTCATCACGTTGTCGACGACGGCGAGGATCGCGACGCCGCCGATCGTGCCCCAGATGGAGCCGCGGCCGCCCAGCAGGAGCGTGCCGCCGAGCACGACCGCCGCGATCGAGAGCAGCGCGTAGCCGCCCTGCTGTCCGACGGTCGGGCTGCCGACCCCGAGCCGGCTGGCGAGGAGGAGTCCGGCGAGTCCCGCGAACACCGAGCACAGCACGTGCGCCCAGATCAGCGGCATGCGCGTGCGGACGCCCGACAGCCGCGCGATCTCGGGGTCGCCGCCCACCGCGTACAGGTGAGCACCGGTGCGCGTGCGGTTCAGCAGGAGCCAGACGACGACGGCGAGCACGATCATGATGAGCGTCGACACGGGTACCGGACCCACGCCGGTGGCCCCGATGAGCTGGAACGCCCAGGGGACGTCGCCCGCCGATCCCTCGAAGTTCGTGTTGAGGATCCCCTGCAGGATGAGTCCGACGCCCAGAGTGGCGATGAAGCCGTTCACCTTGAGCACCGTGACGATGAGGCCGTTCAACAGGCCGACTCCGGCGCAGACGAGCAGCGTGACGACGACGGCGACAGGGATGTTGTCCGCGTTGCCGTTCATGATGGTCGCCGCGAGCAGGCTCGACAGACTGATCACGTAGGTCACCGAGAGATCGAGCGATGCGCCGAGGACCACGAGCGTCTGCCCGATCGCCACGAGTCCGAGCACGCTCATGCCGGTGAGGATGTCGCGGATGTTGCCTGGACTCAGGAAGTTGCGTCCCACCGTCGCGACGAGGATCGCGCCGACGATGGTCACGAGGAGGAGGATGCCGAGGACGATGACCGTCGAGTCGATCTTCAGCCGCTTCATCGTGCACCTCCGTCCGCTGCCGTGCCGGTGTCCGCGGCGCCCGTCGCGGCGCCCAGGATCTCGTGCTCAGCCGACCCCGCGGGGAGCTCGGCGACGAGTTCGCCGTCGTGCATCACGAGGATGCGGTCGCTCATGCCGATGACCTCCGGCAGCTCGCTCGACACCATCAGCACGGCCTTGCCCTGCGCGGCCAGGTCACGCATGAGCTGGTAGACCGCGTACTTCGCACCGACGTCGATGCCGCGCGTCGGCTCGTCGAAGAGCACGATCTGCGGCTGGGTGAGGAGCCATTTGGCGAGCACGACCTTCTGTTGATTGCCACCGGAGAGGAACCGCACCTCCTGGTCGACTCCGCGGGAGCTGACCTCGAGGGAGCTCAGGACGCCTGGCACCTCGCGACGCGATGCGGCGGTCCGGCGCGCGAACACGCTGCGGACGACCAGGAGGGCGTTGTCCATCACGGATTGCCCGAGTGCGAGTCCCTGGGCCTTGCGGTCTTCCGAGACCAGGGCGAGTCCTGCCCGCACGGCCGCGCGGGCGCTCGTGATGCGCGCGGGTGCCCCGTCGATCCGCATCGTCCCGCGGGTGAAAGCCTGGATGCCGAAGATCCCCTCGACCAGTTCGGTGCGACCGGAGCCCTGCAACCCCGCGATGCCGACGATCTCCCCGGCACGCAGCGCGAGGGTCACGTCGTCCACGTAGGCGTTGCCGCAGCCTTCGAGCTCGAGCCGCGGCGCTCCGACCGTCGTCCCCCGACCGCATCGGGGAAGTACGACTGGATCGACCGGCCGACCATGCGCCGGACCAGCTCGTCCGTGGTGAGGGCCCTGGTGTCGTCGGTCGACACGAGCGCGCCGTCCTTGAGGATCGTGATGCGGTCGCACAGGTCGAAGATCTCCTTCAACCGGTGCGACACGTAGATCACGGCAACGCCGCGAGACGTCAGCCGCCGGATGATCGCGTACAGCAGCTCGACCTCGCGGTCGCTGAGCGCGGCGGTCGGCTCGTCCATCGAGATGACCCGCGCGTCGAACGAGAGCGCCTTGACGATCTCGACGATCTGCTGCTCTGCCACCGTGAGCGAACCCACGCGCGCCTGCGGCTCGATGAACGAGACGCCGAGGTCGTCCAGCAGTTCCGCGGTCCTGGTGTTCATCGCACGCTGGTCGACGAAGCCGCGGCGGCGCGGTTCACGGCCGAGATAGACGTTCTGGGCGACCGTGCGCTCCGGCAGGAGGGTGAACTCCTGGAAGACCGTGACGATGCCGGCGTCCATCGCCTGCCGCGGGTGCGCGTGATGGACCTCTTCCCCGCGATACGAGATCACTCCCTCGTCCGCGGGCTGCACGCCGGCGATGATCTTCATGAGGGTCGACTTGCCCGCGCCGTTCTCCCCGACCAGTCCGTGCACCTCGCCGGGGTGCACGTCGAAGTCGACGCCGTGGAGCACCTCGACGCCGAAGAACGACTTGCGGATGCCGGCGACGGCGAGCACCGGCTGCGTCGTCGTGGTCGCCGTCATGACGTCACCTCCACCCATCGTCCGCCGTCCGCCGCCGAAGCGAGCACGGCCTCCGTCAGCACCGCGGAACGGTAGCCGTCCGCGAAGGTCGGCAGGCCATCGGGGTGCGCCCCGGAGATGGCCGCGTACACGTCGCCGACGAACCCGTTGAAGGCGTCCTGGTAGCCCATCGCATGTCCGGAGGGCACACGCTGGAGTCGGGCGGAGTCGGGATCGGCGGTCGCGGGGTCGCGCAGCAGTAGCCGGGATTCCTCGCGCATGCCGATCCAGAGCTCCTCCGGTCGTTCCTGCTCGAACCGCAGACTCTGCCGCGAGCCGTGCAGCTCGAGCGTGAGCGCATTCTTGCGTCCTGCGGCCATCTGCGAGATGAGCAGCGTACCCAGGGCGCCCGACACGGTCTCCACCAGCACGGCCACGATGTCCTCGGTGTCCACGGCACGTCCGGAACGCTCGGAGTAGACCCGGCGGGTGCGCGCGCTCAGCGCCTGGATCCGCTCGCCGATCACGAACTCGATGAGGTCGCACAGGTGCGATCCGATGTCGGCGAACGCCCGTGAGGCGCCGGCTGCGTCGGACCGCACCCGCCAGTCGTCGTCGCTCTCGAGGAGCATCCAGTCCTGCAGGTACGCGCAGTCGAGGGTGAGGAGCTCGCCGATCTCGCCGCGGGCGATGCGTGCGCGGGCCTCACGCACCATCGGGTGATAGCGGTAGATGAACGGCACGGCTGCGACACGCCCCTGGGCCACGGCCGCGTCCGCGAGGATCCTGGCGTCGGGGGCCGTCGTCGCGAGCGGCTTCTCGCAGATCACATGCTTGCCCGCCGACAGCGCGCGCAGGGCGAGGTCGGCGTGCGTGATGTTCGGGGTGCAGATGTGCACGACGTCGATGTCCGCGGCTTCGAGCAGCGCGGCCGCGTCGTTCTCCGCACGGTCGGCGCCGAGCGCTTCGGCGGCCTCGCGTCCTCCCGATGCGGAACGGGTGGCGACCGCGCGCAGCTCGCCGCCGGCGTCGCGGGCCGCGGTGCGATGCACCCGCGCCATGAATCCTCCGCCGAGGATGCCGGCTCGGATCGTCCCGAGACCGGTGTCAGTGACATCCGTTGTCATGCCGCCGATTCTGACACAGACCTTTCGACTTTTGCTAGCCCCTCGTCAAAAGTTGTCGGCTCCGAATCCGAAGTCAATCGACGAGACGCCGAAGTGCTGTGGTTTACTGACGCAATGGTTGACGTTCCGAGGCCGGCGCCGGCGATCTCCTCCGGCAGCGGAGAGATCTTCCAGATCCTTCGCGACGGCCGCGCACGCACCAAGGCCGAGCTCGCGGCTCTCACCGGTCTCGCACGCTCCACGGTCGCGCTCCGCGTCGACGCGCTTCTCGCGGTCGGCCTCCTCCGCCCCGCCGGCGAGGCGGTGTCCACGGGAGGTCGCCCGCCCGCCAGGGTCGCCTTCAATCCGCGCGCCGGCCTCGTGCTCGCCGTCGACCTCGGCGCGACCCATGCCACGGTCGCGGTCGCCGACCTCGCCGGGGTGATCCTCGACGCCCGCACCCGCACGATCGACATCGGCGACGGACCGGAGAGCCTTCTCGACACACTCCTCGCCGACGCCGCCGAGCTCCTCCACATCGCGGCGGACGAGCTCCCGCTGTTCGGTGTGGGCATCGGCGTCCCCGGCCCCGTCGAGCACTCGACCGGCCGACCGACCAACCCGCCGATCATGCCGGGGTGGGACCGGTTCGACGTTCCGGCGTACGTGCAGAAGGTGTTCGACGTGCCCGTGCTCGTCGACAACGACGTCAACATCCTCGCTCTCGGAGAGCAGGCCACAACGTGGCCCGATGTCGATGACCTGATCTTCGTCAAGGTGTCCACCGGCATCGGCGCCGGGATCATCGCCGGTGGTCAGCTGCAGCGCGGCGCACAGGGCTCTGCGGGAGACATGGGCCACGTGCAGGTGCCGACGGGGCCGGATCGGCCCGCGAACCGGGCGACGAGCGCGACCTCGAAGCGCTCGCGAGCGGCTCGGCGCTCGCGGTCGCGCTGCGTGCACAGGGACTCGAAGCCCACAGCGCATCGGACGTGGTCGACCTCGTGCGCGCAGGCAACGCCGCGGCGATCGAGGCGACCCGGCAGGCGGGGCGAGACGTGGGCGAGGTGCTCGCCACGGTCGTCAACCTGCTGAACCCGTCGATCATCGTGCTGGGCGGCAGCATCGCGCGGGCGGGAGAGCACCTGTTGGCCGGTGTCCGCGAGGTCGTGTATCGCCGCTCGATCCCGCTCGCGACACAGCATCTCGCCATCGTGCAGTCCCAGGCCGGCGACCGCGCCGCGGTCCTCGGAGCGGCGATCATGGTCGCGCGCGAGGTGCTGTCACCGGCGAACGTCGACCGTCAGGTGGCAGCGAAGGCACGGTGATCCGCGCCTCCGCCGTCACGAGCGGCCGCGGTCAGAGGGTGGCCGCGAACGGGTCGAAGTCCGCGTCGATCGATCCGACCTGATCCAGGCTGCTCTGCACGTCGACGAAGCTGCGCGACTCGGCGGCCTCCTCGATCGACAGAAGCGTGTCGAGCACGTGGTACCCGAACTCCCCCGTGGCCACGTGCGGGCGGTCTGCGGCGATCGAACGGACCATGTCGAGCAGTCCCACCCCACGCCCGGAGAGCACACCCTCCTGCGCCACGTCGAGGATCTCCTGCTGGATCGGCTCCGGCGGGACGAACAGACGCGTGAGCGGCCGGGTGATCGAGATCGCGCCGCCGAAGGTGTTCGGATCGGGGATCACGATCGTGCCCTCGGTGCCGGTGATCTCCACGACGCCCTGCCGCAGCATGGGGGAATCCGTGCTGTAGAGGCTCTGCGCCTGACCGCCCTCTTCGAAGGCCGTCAGCACGCTGAGCGTGGAGGGGATCTCGACAGGGAACTCCTGGCCGGCGAGCTCGCCGACCTGCACACGGCGGGTGGGCGTGCCCTGGAGGCCCAGAGCGGCGACCGAGGCGACGGGACCGAACACATGAACGAGCGCCGAGACGTAGTACGGCCCCATGTCCAGCAGCGGCCCCGCACCCTTCGCGTACAGGAACGAGGGATTCGGGTGGAAGATCTCCGGACCCTGCCACTGGAAGGTGGTCTGGGCGAAGAGGGGACGACCGATGTCACCCCTCGCGATAGCCCGCTTCGCCGTCTGCACGCCCGGTCCGAGCACCGTGTCCGGCGCCACGCCGACGCGGAGACCGGCGGCATCGGCCTTCTCCAGCAGTCGGCGCGACTCCTCGCGGCTCACCCCGATCGGCTTCTCGGTCCACACGTGCTTGCCTGCCGCGATGATCGCCTCCGAGACCTCGACATGCACGGCCGGGATCGTGAGATTCACGACCACGTCGATCTCCGGGTCCTCGAGGACGACGTCAACGCCGCCGGAACGCGGGACGCCGTACTTCTCGGCCTGCGTCCTGGCACGCTCCTCGATCAGGTCGGCGACCGCGATGACGCGGACGTCGGGGAACGTGGTGAGGTTCGACAGATACTGGTCGCTGATGTTGCCCGCGCCGATGATGCCGACGCCGACGGGACCCGCACCGATCGCCATCAGCCGGCCACCTTCTCGTCGAGGTAGACGCGGCTGCGCTCGATCGCGTCGAACAGGTCGCCCTCGTAGTGGTCGAACTCCACGATCGCGAGCTCCAGAGCCGGTGCCGCGGCGATCGCCTCGACCAGCGGGACGGATCCTTCTCCCGCGGCCACTTGATCGGCGGGCGGGTACGCGCCGGCGAGCGCGGGGTCGAGAGTGCCGTCCTTGGCATGCACCGCGATCACACGACTGCCGAGGCGCTCCAGCAGGGCGACGGGATCGACGCCGCCACGGGCCACCCAGTACAGGTCGACCTCGAGCACGACGCGCTCGTCGAGGAGGCCCGCGAGGACCTCGAGGCCGGTCACACCGTCGAAGACGGCCTCCAGCTCATGCGCGTGATTGTGGTATCCCACCCGGACGCCCTGAGCTGCCCCGATCTCGGCTGCCGCGTTCAGCAGTCGGGCGGTCTCCTCGATCTGCGCGACCGACTCCCACCGGGCCGGCGCGGTGTACGGGTCGATGACGGTTCCCATGCCGAGCACCTTCGCCGCCGCGAAGACCTCCGCGGGCGAGGGCACCGGCACCGTGGTGCCGCTGCCGTCGGGGTTCACGAACGAGGTCGACGCCAGGAAGGCATGCCCGGACGGTGCGCGCAGTCCCGCAGCCGACAACGCGGCGGCGAGAGGTTCGGCCCGGCGCACGAAGTCGTAGGGCTCGACGGCCGTGAACCCGCGGGCGGCCACCGCCGCAAGCGATCCTTCGAGGTCGGACTCCAGCTCCTCCTTGATGGTGAACAGCTGCAGGGAGGTCTGAATCGTCATCGGTCGTGCTCCTTCGGTCATCGGCGACGTGGCGGGAATCCTGTCCCGTGGAGGCACGCTACCACCAAATACCTCCACGCGGAAGTTTTTGTTCGCTAGACTCTCCCCATGCCCGAAGAGACGCCAGAGCAGCTCGAGCATCCCCGCCAGCGGGGCGCCTACGCCAAGGGCATCGCACGGCGACAGGAGATCCTCGATCGCGCGATCGAGGTCTTCGCCGAGCGGGGTTCCGATCGCACGAGTCTCCGTTCCATCGCGCGGGAGGTCGGGGTCACCCATGCCGCCCTCACCCACTACTTCGGCTCCCTCGAAGAGCTCCTCGTCGCGGTGTACGAAGAGAGCAACGCGCCAGGACGACAGCCGGAGGCCCCCTCCGAGGAGGTGACTCCCGTGGAGATGATGATCGAGTCGGCCCGCATCAACCGTTCCGTCCCCGGTCTCGTGCAGCTGTACTCCACGCTCGTCGCGTCCGCCCTCGAAGAGGGCCACCCGGCGGCTCGCACCTTCGCCACCGGTCGGTTCGCACGCCTTCGCGACCGGCTCGCCGACACCGTGCGGCAGCAGCAGGACGACGGTCGCATCCGGACCGATGTCGATCCGGACGCCGTCGCCGCGTTGGTGGTCGCCGCCTCCGACGGCCTGCAGACCCAATGGCTGCTCGATGAGACGGCACCGCAGCACGAGGCGCTCGCGCTCCTCGACCGCCTGCTGCGCCCTGTGCCGGAGCATCCGGAGCACCGGGCCGAGCGCCCATGACCCCGAGCTAGGCTCGAATGGTGACGTCCGTGCCGCAGTCCCCGTATGCCAGGGCGCTCGGCGCGCGCATCAGCGACCTGCACCCGCGGCTCCGCGCGTACTTCGAGGCGATCCCGGAGGGCGCCGTCGGCGTCGGTGAGGGCGTCTTCCAGCGGGTGGGCACGCCGCGCCGCTGGCTGTGGCCGCTGCTGCGCCTGCTCGAACGCCGCGGTGTGCTCGCCGCTCGGTGGGAGCGCGACGTGCCGTTCCGCGTCGAGAACCGCACAATCGCGTCGCGCGCCATCAGCGAGCGCACCTTCTACTTCGCGGGAGGGCCCTGGGTCATGCGCGATGCGGTCGCGCTCACACGTCACGGGCGCGTCGTGGACGAGCTCGGCGAGCCCGGTTTCCTCGCCGCCTGCTTCGACGTCGAGGTGCATGAGGGCGCGCTCCGTCTCACCAGCCGGGCGGTCGGCGTGCGTCTCGGACGACTCCGCCTGCGCATCCCGCCTGCGCTCGCACCGGTCGTCCGCCTGATCGAGCGCTTCGACGACACCGAAGAGCGGCAGCGCGTGGCCCTCACGGTCGATGCCCCTGTGCTCGGACGCCTGTACGAGTACCGCGGCGACTTCCGCTACCGCATCGAGCACACCGGAGGGAAGGAGCGGAGCACATGAGCGCCGGCAGGGTCGTCATCGGCGGGGCCACCGGGTTCATGGGGCGCTTCCTGGTTCCCCGGTTCCGGGCGGAGGGCCGCGAGGTCGTCACGATCTCGCGCTCCGGCGCCGACGTCCGCTGGGGCGACCAGGTCGAGATCGACCGCGCGGTCGACGGAGCGGCACTGGTCATCGGACTCGCCGGCAAGAGCGTCAACTGCCGCTACACGCCCGAGAACCGGGCGGAGATCTTCCGATCACGCACCGACACCACCGCATCGCTGAGCACCGCGATCGCGCGCGCGAGCGCACCGCCCGCGCTGTGGGTGAACTCCTCGACGGCGACGATCTACCGACATGCCGAGGATCGCCCGATGACCGAGTCGACCGGCGAGATCGGCACGGGGTTCTCGGTCGAGGTCGCGAAGGCGTGGGAGAGGGCGCTGTTCGCCGACGACCTGCCCGCGACACGTCGCGTCGCACTCCGCACGGCGATCGTCCTCGGTCACGGTGGCGTGCTGGAGCCGCTGAAGACCCTGGCCAGACTCGGACTCGGCGGGCCGCAGTACGACGGGCGCTGGCCGGTGGGCGCAGCCCGTCGTCTGGCAGGTACCGCCCATCATTTCCGTGCACGTCACGGGCATCAACGGTTCAGCTGGGTGCACATCGACGACGTCCCCCGCATCATCGACTTCCTCGAGCAGACGCCCGCTCTCGAGGGCCCTGTGAACGCCGCGTCGCCGCACCCCGTCGACAACGTCGAATTCATGGCGACGGTACGACGCGCCCTCGGGGTTCCGTTCGGTCCGCCGTTGCCGCGGTGGATGCTGGAGCTCGGCGCGATCGGCATCCGCACCGAGACCGAACTGGTCCTGAAGAGCCGGTGGGTGCTGCCGGAGAAGCTTACCGCCGCCGGGTTCACCTTCCATCACCCGGAACTGGAAGGCGCGATCCGCGAGTCCTTCGATCGCCGCGACGCGGCCTAGGAGGCTGCGCCTGCAGGGCCCGTCGAGGCGTCGCCGTCGCGTCGGCGGCGTTCGATCTCCTCGCGCAGGCGCCACTCCTCGATCTCCCGGTCGAGGTCTGCGATCTGCTGCTCGGTCGTGCGCGTGTCGGTCGGCGGCGCAGGGCGCACGTCGGTCCGGGGCATCGGACGTTCGGCTCGACGCATCCGCGGGATCGGGACGCCGCTCTCTCCGTACTCCCGGCCGATCGCGAACCACAACAGGCTGCCGATCAGCGGGAGCAGGATCACGATGATGATCCACACCATCTTCGGCAGGTGCTTCACCAGCGCACTGTCGCGCGTGATGATGTCGATCAGCGCGCCGATCATCAGAGCGATGACGAGGATCGAGAACAGGAACGGCATGAGATCAGGGTAGACGACGCGGCGCGCGGCGTCGCCTACGGGAGAAGATGTCCGGCGGCGCGGAAGAGTTCATACCATTCCGGACGCGTGAGTTCGATGTCTGCGCCGGCTGCCGCATCCTGCACCCGCTGCGGAGTGGTGGTCCCGAGCACCACCTGCATGCCGGCCGGGTGACGCGTGATCCAGGCGGTCGCGATCGCGATCGGCGTCACCGCGTAGGAGGCGGCGAGCCGGTCGATCACGGCGTTCAGCTCTGCATACTCGGGGTTGCCCAGGAAGACCCCGTGCGAGAAGCCGTCCTGGAACGGCGACCAGGCCTGGATCGTGATCCCGTTGATGCGGCAGTAATCCACCAGGCCGCCGCCGTCGCGGACCACGCTCTGCTCCTGAGCCGCCATGTTCGCCGCGACCGGCTGCGCGCAGGAGCGGCGCGTGGGTCATCGACAGCTGCAGCTGGTTGGCGACCAGAGGCTGTTCGACGGCGGTGCGGAGCAGATCGATCTGTCGAGGCGTGTGGTTGGAGACGCCGAACGCCCTCACCTTGCCCGCAGCTTCCAGGTCGTCGAAAGCCCTGGCGACCTCTTCGGGTTCGACGAGGATGTCGGGGCGGTGCAGCAGCAGTACGTCGAGACGGTCGGTGCGCAGCGCCGCGAGGGACCCGTCGACCTGAGCCACGATGTGGTCGTACGAGAAGTCGAACATCCCGTGCGCCGGAACGATGCCGCACTTGGTCTGCAGCACGATCTCGTCGCGTTCCGCGGTGCTCAGCCGGAGCGCATCGGCGAAGCGGGCCTCGCAGTGGTGCATGCTGCCGCCGTAGATGTCGGCGTGGTCGAAGAAGTCGATGCCGGCGTCGCGTGCGGCGGCATACAGGGTCCGGATGTGCGCATCGTCCTTGTCGTCGATGCGCATCATGCCGGCGATGACGGCGGGGGCGGTGGCTGATCCGAACGGCACGGTCTTCATGCCGACCACGCTACCCCCGCGGGACCGAGTCAGCCGCCGTCCGGCATCGCGGCGGGGAGCAGCGCGGTCACCGGGAGGTCGAGGGCAGCGGCGATGCCCGCGAGGTCGACGAGCGTGAAATCCGCTCGACCGTCCAGCAGGTCGGCGAGCTGCCCGGGGGCGATGCCGGTCAGCTCTGACAGGCAGGGGAAGGACACACCGGCGTGGATCCGGGCCCCCTCCACCGTCGATGCCACCAAATGACGCAGTTCCGTCCCCATACGCACACATTACCGCCCCACATGGACACGCAACGAGGTCGAATGGATTATAATGGCAGCATTCTGGAGTCGGGGCGCTGCTATCGTGATCCGGATGAAGACACCTGCCGAGGAGTTCAACGATGCGGTCGGACGACAGCTGCGAGCCGAGATCGCCGCGTCCCGCAGCAGCATCGCAGCGATGGCGCGGACGATCGGGATCGCCCGCAGCGCGCTCGACAACTACGTCACCGGCAAGCGCGCGATTCCCGTGCCGGTCGTGTACTCGGTATGCGCTGCCCTCGACGTCGAACCGCACGTGCTGTTCGCCCGCGCCGAGGAGCGGCTCAGTGCCGACGGCGTGAGCACCGCACGTGTCACTCCGATCCGACGCACCCCCGATGTCGCCGGCCCACGCGAAGATAACCGCGAGGTCGCCTTCGACTCCTCCGTCCGTCACGACGCCGACTCGGACGACCTCTACGACTGATCGAGAGTCCGCGGTGACCCGCGGAGACGACCGCGAGGAGGAGCCGTGCAGCACCTCCTGCGTCTTGCCGACGAACAGCACGTCCGCGTGATCGAGCGCCCCGGCCGCACACGCGGCGGCTTCGACCCCGCGACGGCGACGATCCGACTGAGCCCCGGCATGAGTGTGCGCACGACACGAAGCGTCCTCGCTCATGAGCTCGGCCACGCACACCTCGGTCACGTGCCGACGCCGGTCGCGGCTGTCCGCTCTCACCAGGAGCGCCAAGCCGACGAGTGGGCCGCGCGCCAGCTCATCTCGGCGCGCGCCTACGCCGAGGCCGAAGAGCTCCGCGGCCCCCACCTGGCGAGTCTGGCCTTCGAGTTGGGTGTCACGATAGAGCTGGTCACCGCCTATCAGCGGCTGTTGCGCCAGGGCGCGGTCACGATGGCGGTCGCCTAGTCCGCAGCGAAGAACGGGTCCCCACGCTGGTTGAATATGGTCATGGCCTTCCTCGTCGATCCCGTGCCCGTCACCCTCACCGGAGAGCTCGTCGAGCTCCGCCCCCTCGAACGCTCCCACGTCGACGGACTGATCGATGCCGTGCAGGAGGGCGATCTGTGGAAGACCGCGTGGTACACCTCGGTCCCCGCTCCTGACGGAGTGGCGGCCGAGGTCGATCGGCGCATCGCCCTGATCGACAAGGGCGAGATGGTGCCCTTCACCGCGTTCGACGCGAGCGGGCGCGTCCTCGGCCTCACGTCGTTCTACGACCTCGTGGCGGATGTCCCCCGCCTGCACATCGGGTTCACCTGGAACCGGCCGTCCGCCCACGGCTCCGGCACGAACGCCGAGTCGAAGCTGCTCCTGCTGCGGCACGCGTTCGAGACTCTCGGCGTGTTCCGCGTCGGCCTCACGACGCAGTGGGTGAACTTCCAGTCGCGCACGGCGATCGAACGCCTCGGGGCCAAGCAGGACGGCGTCATGCGCGCCATGAGCCGCTACCGCAACGGCGCACTGCGCGACAGCGTCGAGTACTCGATCATCGAGCCGGAGTGGCCCGCGGTCAGAGCGAACCTCGAAGCACGGCTCGCCCGACGACGGTGACCCGTCCGCAGCGGATCACTCGGTGGGGTTGCCCGACCAGTTCTTCGACCGGCGGGTGGCCGAACCGCGCTCACGCAGGATGAACGCCAGCGCGAGGGTCACCAGCAGGAGGCCGCCGCAGAAGGCGAAGGCGTTGTAGTCCGGCAGCTCGAATGAGGTGCCCATCAGCCAGAATCCTCCGAGGAAGAGGATCATGAAGAAGAGGAAGCTGAGGATCACGGGATCTCCTGTCGTCGGTGCCGTCTACCAGGATAGCCCGGACGCGGAAACCCCCTGTGCCGCCGACTCCTCCTCTGCTGTGCTCGGACGATGAAGACACCACTGACCGCGGTCGCCATCTCGTGCACGCTCAAGCCGTCACCCGCATCGTCCAGCTCCGACCTCCTCGCGACCCAGTTGCTCGATGCCCTCTCCGGGCACGGCGTCACGGGAGAGCTGGTGCGCGCGGTGGACCTCACGGTGAGCCCCGGAGTCGACAAGGACATGGGCGGCGACGACCAGTGGCCGAGCGTCCGACGACGCGTCCTCGATGCGGACATCCTCGTGTTCGTCACGCCGACCTGGATGGGCCAGCATTCGAGCGTCGCTCAACGGGTCCTCGAGCGGCTCGACGCAGAGCTGAGCGAGACCGACGCCCGAGGACGCCCGACGCTCTTCGACAAGGTCGCCGTCGCGGGGATCGTCGGGAACGAGGACGGTGCGCATCACATCGCGGCGATCCTGTTCCAGTCGTTGAACGATGTCGGCTTCACCATCCCCGCCCAGGGCTCGGTGTACTGGAACGGCGAGGCGATGCACACGACCGACTACAAGGATCTCGACCAGACCCCCGAGAAGGTCGCGTCGGCGATGAGCACGGCCGCGAAGAACGCGGCCCACCTCGCGCGTGCGCTCAAAGCGCAGGAGTACCCGGTCGGGTAGCGGCCCCCACCGCACGGCGGAAGGTGACGACCTCGTCACGACGCTTCTTCTCGGCGGCGAGTCCCACCAGCTCGAAGCGGCGGAACACGCGGCGAGGCAGCGCCGGAAGCTCTGCGGTGAGTCCGCGCGGGGGCTTCGCGAGACCCGCGATCAGGGAGAGATCGGCCCCCGCTCCCCGCACCTCGATCCGCGCGTAGTCGCTGCGGGTGCGCCAGCGCAGGTACTCCATCTCGCGATACGGGATCGTATGCAGCACGGCATCGACCCTCACCCGCAGTTCGTCGTCGCCGAACGCCACGGAGCACGACGCCGTGCGACGTCGAAGGATGGCCGCGAAGAGCAGGTACGCCGGAAGACCGAGCACGACGCCCATCAGAATGATCGCGATCCGCGCTCCCATCCGCATCACGATGTCATCGAACGCGATCAGCAGCACGACGGCGAAGGCGCCGACGACCACGACGATCGCGACGATCGCCTGGGTGAGCACGCGCATACGCAGTTCGAGGCCGGGAAAATGCACGATCGAACCGTCGCCGCTCTCGTCGCGCTCCCACGCAGGTGTGACGGGTGCCGGGCGCTTCTTCGCGTCTCTGCGAGAGAACAGGTCCGTGATGCGGCCGATCACACCGAGCCAGATCCATCCGACCGCCGGGATCGCCGCCATCTGCAGGACCACGGCGACTCCGCGCACGGATTCCGGAAGCGGTTCGAGAAGGTCACCGCCGAACTCGACGACGAAGGCGACCAGAGCCCCGAGGACGACCGCCACGGCCACGTGCAGGATCGCGCCGTTGCGTGCCGGAACCATCCCGAGGGTCGCATTCACGAAAGCGAAACCGAAGCACAACCCGCTCACCAGCATGAACAGGAAGGGGAAGAAGCCGAGGTCATCGCCCGCGAGCGTGACGGCGATGGCCGCGAGCAGCAGCACAGCCCCGCCCAGCAGCGGATACACGACGAGTGTTCGGGTCACGGACCGTCGCACGCGGGCGTCGGCGGCGGTCTCTTCGGTCATCGGCATGAGTCTAGAACGGACCGACCTGCATCGACCCGGCGGCGGGCTCGACGCGCGGTCCCGAGGCCATCCGGATCCACGCCACCGGGGACCGGCGGCCACCTGGTAGGGGTGACCGGTGGCCGCCGGCAGCCGAGACGGGAACTGGGGACCCCCGCTCGGAGCACCGATGCTACGCCGCGCTGGACGAGCCGCACGGGGGCTTGATCGACGGGACCGGATGAGCTAGACCACGCGTTATACCTTCTCCCCTCCGCATGCCACAACCCCCGCGCGTCCGATCGCCGTGGCGCCTACTGTCGGAGGACGGGGAGGGATCCCTGCTGGGCCGCAGCCGGAAGGGCAGCGCGGCTCGGGGTCCGCCGCCCCGGGGCCGGGGGCGCCGAGGCGGCGGATCACACCTCCGCGCACGCACGAGGCCGGGGAGTTCGACCACCTGCCGTGCCGCGCGGTCGTCGCTCGCGGGGTGCTGAGGCAGCCGGAGGTGCGGGCCGCTTCACTCGGCGTGCACTCGGCACTCGTCCGCTCAGATCCGTGTCCTGCTCATATGAGCGGGGGTCGTTGCATTCTGCAAACAGCTGACTATCGTCTGGTGTCGCCTCCCCGGAGCGACATCTCACTGGCGGACCCATGCAGCATGCCTCGACGACGAAGGAACACACATGAAGCGCACACTCAGGACCACGATCGCCGGCACGGTGGCCATCGCGGCGACATTGACCGCCCTGACCGGGTGCGGCAGCGGCGACCCCGATGCGGGAGGCGACACCATCACCGTCGGCGTCACCGTCTACGACATGTCGTCGTTCATCACCCAGGGCAAGGAGGGGATGGAGGCCTACGCCGACGCCAACCACATCCATCTGGAGTGGAATTCCGCCGGAGGCGACGTCTCCACCCAGGCCGACCAGGTGGATCAGTACGTGACCGCAGGCGTCGACGCCATCATCATCGTTCCGGTGCAGGCCGACTCGCTGTCCCCGCAGGTCAAGGCCGCCAAAGCCGCGCACATCCCCGTCATCGCCGTCAACACCTCGCTCGCCGGTGTCGATGTCGACGCCAGCGTCCAGCCCGACGACGTGGCCGCAGGGAAGCAGGAGGCTCAGCAGATGGTCGAGGCCCTCGGCGGCAAGGGCAACGTCGTCGTCTTCGAGGGCCCGCTCGGATCCTCGCCGCAACTCGACCGGGGCGAAGGCATCCACGCGATTCTCGATGAGAACACCGGACTCCACGTCCTCGCGGAGGACACCGCGAACTGGAAGCGAGACGAAGCCGTCAACAAGATGAAGAACTGGATCTCCGCGTTCGGCGACGACATCGACGGCGTCATCTCGCAGAACGACGACATGGCGCTCGGAGCCATTCAAGCGCTCCGAGAAGCGGGCCTCTCCGGCGTGAAGGTCGTCGGCATCGACGGCATCGAAGACGGGCTCGACGCCGTCGCGGCCGGCGACATGATCGGCACCTCGTTGCAGCACGGAACCGTGGAACTCGCGTCCGGCCTCGCTGTCGCCGCCAAGACCGTCCGCGGCGAAGAAGTCGATCAGAACCCGATCTACGTCATGCCGGCGATCGACTCCGGCAACGTCGACGCCGCGAAGAAGAACGTGGTGACCGGACGCACGAAATTCCTCAAGGCGCTTCCCGCGCTCGTCGACGAGAACGTCGCCGCCGGCGACATCGCGTACGAGGGCCTACCGGGACAGAGCCGCGAGGACGCGTCATGACAACGCTCTGCAACGCCCCCGGGGTCATCGTGGTCGTCGATGTGGGCGTCGCAGCCGACGGGCGCGCGGCGTATCCGCACATCGTCATCGAAGAACTCGAGGAGAAGTGATCATGGAATCGACATTCGCGGGCAGGATCGCCGTCGTCACCGGGGCCGCGAGCGGCATCGGTTACACCGTCGCGCATCACCTCGCCGAGCGCGGCGCACGAATCGTCGGAGTCGACATCGACCAAAGAATCGCCGTCTTGGTCGATGCACTCCCCGGCGCAGAACACCTCGGCATCGTGACGGACCTCACCGATCCGGCGGCCGCGACCGCGGCGATCGCGCAGACGGTCGAGACCGTGGGAGTTCCGCACATCCTGGTGAACTCAGCGGGCCTCGCGCTCCTCGACCCGGCCGTCGACGTCACTCCCGACAGGTGGCGGCTCACGGTGGACGTCAACCTCGGCGGCACCTTCTACATGGCTCAGGCCGCCGGCCGCGTCATGCTCGAAGCCGGTTACGGGCGCATCATCAACCTCGCCTCGCAAGCCGCGGTGATCGGCCTCGACCAGCACGCGGCCTACTGCGCCAGCAAGGCCGCGGTGCTGGGACTCACCCGAGTGCTCTCCCTGGAGTGGGCACGCCACGGCATCACCGTGAACGCCGTCTCCCCACCGTCGTGGAGACGCCTCGGAAAAAAGCGGCGTGGGCCGGCGAGAAGGGCGAGAAGGCCAAGCGGGACATTCCCGTCGGCCGGTTCGCGCAGCCCGAGGAGGTCGCCGCGCTCATCGCCTTCCTCGCCAGCGACGACGCCGCCATGATCACGGGAAGCAACCACCTCATCGATGGTGGCTTCACCGCGATCTGACCGACTCTGCGTGACCGTGCGCCCCGCGGATCTACAGCGACTGTGCCGCGTCGACAATCCTGGCGTAGATATGTAGCACCTGGCTCAAGGGAACGCTGAAGACAGTGCGGGCCGCCAACTCCAAGATGCGTCGCAGAAGTTGGCACAGTCTTGGAGCCGCGATACTCAAGGCGTTTCAACTACATCGAATCCACGCGGCTCGTGCCCACTGATGCGTCGCAATTGTCGGAGGGATTCAACTCCAGCAGGTAGTTAGAGGCGTTTCCCCAAGCCCCCGGTCGGCCGTCGAGCGAGATATCAGAGCGCGCGGGCGCGCCCGGCGGAGCGCACCTGCACTTCAAACTCGCCTCTCCGACGAGCTGGTGTGCCAATATAAAGCCACAAACGGCTGGGGGATGTGGCATGCAGTTGTCGAAGATCGAGTTCAACGGGTTCAAGCGGCTCGACCAGACATCCTGCAATGTGGACGGCCAGACCATCGCGTTCATCGGACCAAACGAAGCAGGAAAGACCAGCGTTCTGCGAGGACTTGCCTGGCTCACTGACGAGTCTGAGGATCCTGCACTGCCAATCCGGGATCAGAATCGACGCCAGCGTCCGGCGGACGACGCACTGGTCGTCCGCGCCTACTACCGTGTTGAAGCCGATGACATCGAAGCGTTGAGACAGCTAGATCTGGACACTGACCGCCCTGTCTCTCTCAAGACAGTCACTCAGTTCCGACTCAATCGTCAGAAGAACGGCCAGCAGACCACCGGCATCGAATCGACCGTGAAGCGGAATCCTCGCCCATTCGAGCTCGCCTCGAAGCTGCTCGCCAAAGCGGCCAGTCGGATGGAGGCCGCGTATGACGTTCTCGAGGACCTCGAGATCGATGACCCGAACGACGCTATCGAAGCGGCAGAGCATTCCCTCGACCCATCGGACTCGGTCTGGACCGCGCAACGCGTCGCACCATTACGTGTCGCGGCCGATGTTCTCACCACTCTTGCGAACGAGATCGACCAGCAGGACTCCAAACCGCGAGGTCTTACCGCGCTGCGCACAGCCAGCGAGAACGCAGCAACCGCACTCCGGGCCGCTGCAGTGTCAGGCGAGCGTGCGCACCCGAAGGACACGATCCGCGCAGCCCTCAAACAACGCGTGCCGAAGTTCCTCCTGTTCGGAGACAATGACCGAGAGCTATCTGAGTCTTACCATCTTGAAGACACATCGCTGCGAGAGAATCCTCCGTCTCCCTTAGTGAACCTCGTCAGCGTCGCGGGGACCAGCGTGGAAGACATCTGGTCTGCCACGACTGGCGGCGACCCGGCCACCATGCGGACGCTGGAGCATCGTATGAACGAAACACTCCGCGCGCGACTCCAGCCGATGTGGACGCAGTCCGAACTCACCGTCCAGTTGAGACTCAACCAGGGCGGCGTGTTGAGGTCAACATTCTGGAGCTGGATAGCCCCGACTATGTGGTCACACCGATTGCTGAGCGCAGCGATGGCCTAAGAACCTTCCTCGGACTCGTCTGCTTCCTTCTCGCCGCCAACCTCGATGTCCCACCGGTACTCCTCGTCGACGAGGCAGAGCGAAACCTCCACTACGACGCTCAAGCAGACCTCGTGCGCGTGCTTACCCACGAGCTCAGAGTTCACAAAGTGCTCTACACGACGCACTCGCCCGGATGTCTACCCCTCGATCTGGGGACCGGGATCCGGGTGGTCTCACGCAATCCCGATGACCCCGGGACGAGCATCCTCTCGAACAACTTCTGGACGAATGAACATCCGGGCTTCTCGCACCTGTTGTTCGCGATGGGCGCTGAGGCAGCCGCCTTCTCGGCCTTCCGCCGCGCGGTGCTCGCGGAGGGAGTCAGCGAAATGATCTTGCTTCCCACCCTCTTGCGCAACGCGACCGACGGGTCTCAGCTCGACTTCCAGGTTGCCTTCGGGCTCTCCAATCTTTCGGCACCGAGAGCCATCAGTTCCGTCGCGCTCATCACGACATTCTTGGTCGACGGAGATGGATCAGGCGACATCAAGAAGAGGCAGCTTGAAGCTGAAGGTGTTCCGCGAAGTCACATCTTTCAACTGCCCAAGGGTAAGGCCATAGAAGACCTCATCGACCGCGCGACTTACGTCGAGACCGTGAACGAGGTGCTGGCCGAGCAAGGAAAGTCGATCCCTTTGAAAGACCTCGCGACGAAGGTGACCGTTGCGAGGGCCGTCGACGACTACGCCAAGAGCCACCTTGGACTCCCGAACGGCGTGGGGCACAAGATCGTGGCCTCTCGTCTCGCGAGCCAAGGCAGCGCGCTTCCGTTGAGCGCGGTTGGGAAGCGGTACCTGTCGAGTTTGCGGCCACAGCTCGAAGCCGCTTTCAGGACCCACTACACCCTGTTTCCCAGCGCACCCAACTAGCGCGCGACCAAATAGCTACTCCTCTCGATACCACACGAGGTTCTCGGTCTGCGTTCCCACGCGAACCGTCTTTCGTCGATACCAGCGAATGAATGGCAGCGCACGCCACCGCACCACCGCCTTTAACGAGCGTGGGTCGACTTTGCCGTCTGCCCAGATACCGCTACCTTCCCCCTAGGTCGACGAAAGGGGTGACCATGAACTCTTGGTCGTGCGACTCATCGGGCTTCAGCGTCCCAATCGTCCATACTTCGTCCAAGCCATCACCTGGCAAGACTCGGATCCGAACGTCCCAGGCCTCGCCGTTGCCTCGATTGGATACACGGATGCGCCACCGTGGTTGCGATGTCTCGCTGTTGTCCTTCAGATCGCTGAACTCCACGCGAATGAACGGGCGCTGTCGCCATGCCAGTGTAATGAAGATGGCGACCGCGGAAAGGGCTAACGCAGTCGTAGAAATCAGTTCGCTGAGGGACATGATTGACACTGTCCCAGATTCACGGACCGAACGTAGCGTTACCCAAGTCGCGGATCACGGGCGACGCAATCAGTGCTTGGTGTCTCTCGCGGAAGACTGGTTCCCCGGGTACACCGTGTCGGCGTCCCGGATCGTCCCGTCGCGACGATGGATGTAGACCTGACCTCCGCCCGCACCGGACACTTGGGCCTTCGCACGCGCCTCCGCTTCCTTCTGCGTCGATACCGTGTCGGTCACCTTGCCTTGGCTCGTGACCTTGAAGCCGTCGCGTCTATAGCTCCCCTGCGTCCGGCGCGAGAGACCTGGGGGCGGCATGGCCAAGTTATCCAAGGCCGGTCCGACGCCTGTCGCCCGGATCGTCGCATGCCACGTCAAGCCGCTGACGCTGTGAAGGCTGTCAGAGCAGCGCCATTACCTGCGGAATCTGGGTCGCCAGGTGTCCGCCGAGCGCTCCCGCGGCGGTGTCGTTCAGGAACCCTGCGATGCTACTTAGCGCTCGCTTCACCCGTGACTTCTCCTCAGCGGCGACGCCTTCACGAGCATCCTCCACCAGCGGTGCGATGGCGTCACCGACCTTGTCGGGAAGCGCCGCCATCGACTGCCCCACTATCTCTAGCAGTCGCGTCACCTCATCAGCCCAGGACGCCTGGATCGTCGCCGTTTGAGTGACGTTCGAACTGCCGACGGAGACATTGGTGCTGTCTGTGATGTGGGTGGTGACATGGCTTACGGTGGCCACGCGGTCGAGGTCGCGCACCGAGCGCTTGTGCTCTACTGTCTTCCGCCCCGTCTCCGTCATGTCGAGACTTCCCGGCTCGAGGAGGTCTTTCGCGTGCAGGCGCGAGGTCGCCTTCTCTACTTCGCCCTCGGTGTACGCGATTCCGAGATACCCGAACTTTGCATCGAGGAAGTCGCGGGCGACGGGGACAACACCTTCGATCTCGACACGCGTGTACAGCCACCGCAGATAGTCGTCTTCGAGCGCTAGCAGCCGGTCGACAGGGTCTCGCCTGTCACGCTCGAACTGCGCGGCCAGATCTTTCCCCCTAGGGCGCACGAAGACCGCCGCCAGACCACCCATCGTGAAGATCCCTTTCACGAGATCTTGTTGCTCCATGAGCTTCACATGGTCGTCGAGCGCGCCGGCCGTCACGCCGAGCGACCCGGGGAGCGCGTCAAGGAGCGCACGACCGCCGACATCACCGTTGGAGGTGCGGGCCGCCATCTCGGCTGCGATGGAGAGAATGCTCAGTCGAGTGACCATCTCCGGCTGAAGGACTGTCATGCTCACAGGCTAACGGCAGGTGCGGACATCCGGGACGGAAGGCGACGGCCACGACCGTGGGTGTCACCACTGGCACATAGGGCCTCGTCTGGAGCCCCCATGAAGCAGCCGGCACTCCTACTCCGCCTCCCCGGGAGCGCCCGACATGGCCTATGCCCACGGTCTACTCTCCGGGGAGCTTCTATCGGCTCGACGTCGGCCCGCACCGTTTCGCAGGGTCGTTAGCCTTCCCGGCGGCCACTACCTTGGCACCTTGCACGACATGGTGAAAGGCGACAGTTCCGGTGAAGGTTGCGAAGTCCACCTGGGACGCGCCGATAGGCATTGCCGGCTACCCCGTTTCTCGGTCGATGGTACGGTCGCCGGAGCTCGTGCGGGACACCTCAAACTCCAAAACTGAGATGCTCCGGATTGCTTCGCCTAGGTGGAACCCAGGCGATCCGCAACCTGTGTCCTAGACAGTGCAACGGGAGGGTCAGCCGACTCACGCAAGGCAGGTTCGCACCGTGCCTCTGACCTTCAGCCGCACTCCGCCTACGCCTACGCCTACGCCGCAAACGCTATTCATCTTATTTCATTTTCGGGAAATGTGTTTGCTGCGACGGGAACCACGCAGGTCGGAACCATCCCCGCGCTGAGCGTGTGCGACGGGCGGGAGGATCTCGTGGGCTCCAGCGGACGGCGATGACGAGACGACGCTCGGCGTTTCAATATCACTACGCGCGGTGCGATGCCGCATCGACGAACGTCGTCGACTTGAGTGATGTCTGTGGCTCCCTCTAGACTGAAATCACCAGTCCCCCGCCGCCTCTCAACGATGCGCACTGCGGGGGTCCTTTTTTGCGAGGCGGCATGATGAGCACTGACCGACGCTTTCTCACGCTCGACGAACGCGCGGCGTATCTCGTCGACCGTGGTTATGTAAACGAACACTCGCTGAGCGACCATGCTCGCGAGTTCATCGCTCGGACCAACTTCCACTACTTCCTCGGCTACGCCCGCAACTTCCGGAAACTCCGCCGAGAGGGACTCGTTCAGGGCGATGATCGTATCGACCGCGTCATCCGCATGGTGGAAATCGACCACAGCGTCTCCACTCGCCTGTTCGCAGCGATCCGCGACGTGGAATGGCGTCTTCGCGCAGCCCTCGTTGAGGCACACTGCTCACTATTCCCCGACCGCGCATGCTTCCTGGAGGCGTCTCACTTCCAGGTAATGAACGCGTCAGCGACCCCTGTGCATGTCATCCTGCGTGACCAGATCAGCCGGTCGCGGGAACCCTTCGTCCTCGGGGCCTTCGAAAAGCACGCTCATAACATCGGACGTAAGTGGACGGAGAACCCCACATGCCTAACCGACGATGAGCGATTGTCCGCGATGCAGACCTTGCCGATCTGGTCGACTGTCGATGGCTGGACGCTAGGGCTCTTGGAGCGAGTGATCAGGATCGCCGGATTAACATTGGTCACAGTGCTCGGGAACAATGGCTCATAGCCGAGATTCATCAGCGCTTTATTCGCATTATAGTGCAGGAATTTTTTGACATCTTCGGTCAGACCGGTGCCGTCATAAAGCGCTTCTGTATATTTGGTTTCAACTTCATAGAGATCGAGCAGCATCGAGAAGGCGAAATCTTTCAGCTCTTCCTTGCGGGCTTCACTCTCTTTTCCAAAAGCCACCTGATATTTATAGCCGATATAATAGCCGTGCACGGCTTCGTCACGGATAATCAGGCGGATAAGATCGGCAGTATTGGTCAGCGTTGGCGCGGCTCGACCAGTACATTGGCAGATAGAAGCCGGAATAGAACAGGAAACTTTCCAGATATACGCTGGCAATTTTGCGCTTCATCGGATCATCAGATTTATACTCATTGATGATCAGAGCCGCTTTGCGCTGCAAATGCGGGTTTTCCTCACTCCAGCGATAGGCATCATCCACATCCGGTGTCGAACACAGGGTGGAGAAGATCGAGGAATAGGAGCGGGCATGAACCGCTTCCATGAAGCTGATATTCGACAATACAGCTTCTTCATGCGGGGTCACAGCATCCGGCATCAGGCTGATTGAGCCGATAGTGTTCTGGATAGTGTCCAGCAGGGTCAGGCCGGTGAAAACACGGATAGTCAGTGTTTTTTCTGCCGGCGTCAGCGTACCCCAGGACGGAATATCATTGGACAGCGGGACTTTTTCCGGCAGCCAGAAATTACCGGTCAGACGGTTCCATACTTCGAGATCTTTATCATCCTCGATACGGTTCCAGTTAACAGCCTTTGTGGCGCAGACGAGTTTAGGTTGGGCGTTCATAACGTGCTCTGATCTGTTCCAGATGAACCGTCTGCACTGCGGCAGACGGTTTGATATAAAAGGATAGGGTTTACAGGGTGCAGGAAACGCAGCCTTCTACCTGTGTGCCTTCCAGAGCCATCTGGCGCAGGCGGATATAGTAGATTGTCTTGATTCCCTTACGCCATGCATAGATCTGCGCCTTGTTGATATCGCGTGTTGTTGCGGTATCGCGGAAGAACAGCGTGAGCGACAGGCCCTGATCCACATGCTGCGTTGCCGCTGCATAGGTATCGATGATTTTTTCCGCGCCGATCTCATAGGCATCCTGATAATAATCGAGATTATCATTGCTCATGAACGGGGCCGGGTAATAAACGCGGCCGATCTTGCCTTCCTTGCGGATTTCAATCTTGGACGCAATCGGATGAATCGAAGAGGTCGAGTTGTTGATGTAAGAAATCGAACCTGTCGGCGGAACAGCCTGAAGGTTGCGGTTATACATACCATGCGCCATCACCGATTTGCGCAGCTCTTCCCAGTCTGCCTGTGTCGGGATCGTAACACCTGCTGTTTCAAACAGTTCACGAACGCGGGCAGTTTCCGGTTCCCAGACCTTGTCAGTATATTTGTCGAAGAATGTGCCGTCGGCATATTTTGAATCTTCAAAGCCGACAAAGCTCGACTTGCGATCCATCGCAATGCGGTTGGACGCTTTAATCGCGTGATAGGTCACGGTGTAGAAATAGATATTGGTGAAATCCACACCTTCTTCAGAACCGTAGAAAATGCGTTCACGCGCCAGATAGCCGTGCAGGTTCATCTGACCCAGACCGATCGCGTGTGATTCATCATTGCCGCGGGCAATCGATGGCACGGAATTGATCTTGCTCATATCCGACACAGCGGTCAGCGCACGGATCGACGTTTCAACAGTCTTGCCGAAATCCGGTGAGTCCATGGTCATCGCAATATTGAGCGAGCCGAGGTTACAGGAAATATCCTTGCCGATATGTTCGTAATTCAGATCGTCTTTATAGGTGCTGGCTTCGCTGACCTGAAGAATTTCCGAGCAGAGATTTCATGGTGATGCGGCCGGCAATCGGATTGGCTGCATTCACGGTGTCTTCGAACATGATATATGGATAGCCGGATTCGAACTGAATTTCCGCCAGTGTCTGGAAGAAGGCGCGTGCCTTGATCTTCTGCTTGCGGATACGGCCGTCATCAACCATTTCGCGATATTTGTCGCTCACGGAAATTTCGCCGAAAGGTACACCGTAAACGCGTTCCACATCATATGGCGAGAACAGATACATATCCTCGTCATTCTTCGCCAGTTCAAAGGTGATATCCGGGATCACCACGCCGAGCGACAGGGTTTTAATGCGGATTTTTCATCGGCATTTTCGCGCTTGGTGTCGAGGAAGCGCATAATGTCCGGATGGTGGGCATTCAGATAAACCGCACCGGCACCCTGACGTGCACCGAGCTGGTTCGCATAGGAGAATGCATCTTCGAGCAGCTTCATGATCGGAATAATACCGGAAGACTGATTCTCGATCATTTTGATCGGCGCGCCATGCTCACGGATATTGGTGAGCGAGAAGGCCACACCACCACCGCGCTTGGAAAGCTGCAGCGCGGAATTGATCGAACGGCCGATCGATTCCATATTGTCTTCCATGCGCAGCAGGAAGCAGGAAACCAGCTCGCCGCGCTGTTTTTTACCGGCATTGAGGAAGGTCGGTGTCGCAGGCTGGAAACGGCCGGACAGCACTTCTTCCATGATCGAGATCGCCAGAGCCTCGTCACCGTCGGCAAGTGCCAATGCAACCATGCAAACGCGGTCTTCATAACGTTCCAGATAGCGCAGACCGTCAAAAGTCTTCAGCGTATAGCTGGTGTAATATTTGAACGCGCCGAGGAAGGTCGGAAAGCGGAACTTCTTTTTATAAGCGAGATTGAAGAGATTCTGGACGAATTCAAAAGAATACAGATCCAGAACTTCTTTTTCATAATAATTCTGGGTCACCAGATAATCGAGCTTCTCTTCCAGATTGTGGAAGAAAACCGTGTTCTGGTTCACATGCTGGAGAAAATACTGGCGAACGGCCTTGCGATCCATATCAAACTGGATCTCACCATTCGGACCGAACAGGTTCAGCATGGCATTCAGCGCATGATAGTCCATTGCCGGAGTGTCCTTTTAGAACTCCCGTTGTTTGAACTGTTGGTGTTGTTCTTTTCTGTCCGTTCAAGCTCAAGAGTCGCCACAGTTTTTCCAATTCATTTTTCGGCCAATTTATTTGTCGGTATGTGCAAAACAAAGACCGGCTTCGCTTTCACATCTGTTCACAATACTGATCCGGCTTTTCGTTTGAGAAGGCGGACAGCAATTTAATTTCGTTGTTGAACCCTGTATGGGCTCAGAAGTCAGGCAGCGAGGTCTGCCTGCCAGAATTTCCGCAGACCGTTCCGCACATTGATAACGTCATCATCCGTTCCGGCCAGCTCATAGCGATACAGAAACGGCACCTGACATTTCTCAGATATGACATTGCCGGCAAGACAATAGGTTGCACCGAAATTACGGTTGCCACCGGCAATCACACCGCGAATAAAGGAACGGTTGGCACTGTCATTCAGAAAACGGATCACAGGCTTGGGAACAGCACCGCGTCCGTCCCCGCCGGCATAGGTTGCGACAACCAGCACAAAAGGTTGTGTCACCTGTAAAAGATCGGCCTTCATGCTGCACGGAATACGCAGAGCAGGCAGTCCGGTTTTTGTGACAAAGCGATGCGTATTTTGCGTGCCGCTTGAAAAATAGACGAGCATGCTCATAGCCACTTCCTCATGTTAAATCTCCAGTGAGACACTGAAGTCAAACAAAGACCCTCTATATATAGTGGCACCAGTCCGGCTTTGCAGCCAATGCTGTGCATTATACAGGAAGAGGGCATAGCTTTTGTGATTTGCCTGAAATGCCGTTTCTGGTTCCGGCTTCTGCCCGTCTTGCAATGTGAAAGACGGGCAGAGAATTACCGGCCAGATTGAACAGTCAGGCGGATTGTCCGGATATGACAGTCAAACCGGAACGCTCAGGCCATTATAATTAAGCCAGCGCGCTGATCATGTCAGGGCGGAAGCCTGCCCAATGTGTGTCACCGGCAACAACAACCGGAACCTGCATATAACCGATCATCTGGGTGCTGGCCCCGGTCGTGATCACACTGGTCTCCACGCAGATCGGCACCATGGAGGGGCTGCTGCTGGTGGCCGTGGTCCTCGTCGGCGGCGGCGCGTGGTTCATCCTCTCCCCGAGGTCGGCCGGGTGCGCATCCCGCGCAGCCGCAACGCGCTGGGCACGGTGGTGCTCAAGCCACCCGTGATGCTGGCGACAGTGATCGGCTTCCTGTTGATCGGAGCGTGCTCGGCGGTCGAGGTCGGCGTCGTCGCGACCTTCGAGCACGGCAGTCTCGCGGCCGGCCTCGTGCTCGCGGTGTTCTCGGCGGGCAGCCTCGCCGGCGGGTTGGCGTTCGGGCACATCCCGAAAACAACGTGGGCGATGGCGCGCCGCCTGCTCATCGTCACGATCGGCCTCGGTTGACGATGGTCATGCTGAACGTCTTCTGGCTGGGCGGGACGCTGATCCTCGCCGGGATCGGCATCGCCCCCGCACTCGCCGTGCTGTTCGCGATCACCTCCGCCAGCGTGAAGTTCAGCGAGACAGCCGAGGCCTTCGGATGGGCGGGCACCGGCCAGCTGATCGGCGCGGCCGCGAACCTCCGCCGTCGCCGGGTTCCTCGTCGACGTCAGCGACTGGCGTGGCGCCTACCTCGCCGCCACGATCTTCGCTGCGGCCGGACTCCTCGTCTCGATCGTCTTCGTCCGTTCGTTCCCCGACCTGCGTCACCGCGACGCGAGCCCGCATCCCGACACCGAACCCCTGGCGGTCACCCCTTCATGAACTCTTCCTCCTCTCTGCGCACTGCCCCCGAGATCGTCTGCATCGGCGAGACCATGGCTCTGATCACCCCGACGGATGCCAGACTCGCGTCAGCCGCCCAGGCATCGATCGGACTGGCGGGTGCGGAATCCAACGTGGATCGGCCGGCGTCGCCTCCACCGGGCACCGGGTCGCCTGGGCTTCACGCCTCGGAATCTGACCCGCTCGGAGACCGCGTCGCCTCCGAGCTGGGCTGTTTCCGGGCACGTCGGGGAGTCGAACTGTGGGTCGAGCGCGACGACGCCGCCCCGACCGGCGTGATGTTCAAGGACCCCGGGGTCGAGTCCTCCTCCGTCTACTACTACCGTCGGGGATAATCGGCCTCCGCATGGAGCCGGGATTCCTGAGCACCGCGCAGCTTCAGGGCGTCCGCATCGTGCACACCACCGGGATCATTCCCATTCCTCTCCGCGTCGTGCCGAGACATGGTCGACCGACTGTTCGCCGATGCGCGCACCGCCGGCGCCCTCGTGTCGTTCGACGTGAACGATCGCCGTCCGTTGAAGCGGCTGGAGCCGGGAAGACGCGGCGGAGACGCTCGCGCAAAAATCGGACGCCGCCGACATCACGTTCGTGGGTCGCGACGAGGCGGAGCGCATCTGGGGCACGGCGACGCCGTCCGCCATCCGTGCCTTCCTCCCGAACTGCGCGCTGCTGGTCGTCAAGGACGGCGACGTCGGCGCGACGGCCTTCGACGGCGACGCCGAGCCGGTGTTCGTCCCGGCACCCGTCGTCGACGTCGTCGAGCCGGTCGGCGCCGGGGACGCCTTCGCGTCCGGCTTCCTCGCCGCGACCCTCGACGGAGCCGGCCTCGCCGAGCGACTCTCCGCCGGGCATGCCGCGGCGGAGCGCGTGCTGACGATCGCGGCCGACCTGCCCCGTTGGCGGCGATCGGCTCCGACTGACGGGGACAGCGTCAGGGGCCAGGGCCGCCACCCGGTCGTAGGCTGGTGCCATGCCTGCACCGCTCACCCTGCCCCGCCTCTCGTGGGGTGCTCCGTCTGCCGCCAGGCGGGCACTCCTGGTCCACGGTCTCGGGTCCTCTGGCGCACTGATGTGGCGCATGGGCGACGCCCTCGCCGGCGCGGGCTGGCACGCGACCGCGGTCGACCTGCGTGGCCATGGCGATGCGCCGCGTTCTCTCGATTACACGGTCGCGGCATACGGTGACGACCTCGCCGCCACCCGCCCTGACGGCGCGGGCCCCTGGGACGCCGTGGTCGGCCACTCCCTCGGCGGCGCGGCGAGCACCGTCGCCGCGGCGTCCGCACCGGACTGGGCCCGTCGGCTCGTGCTCATCGATCCGGCGATCCACGTCGACGGTCGCGACGCGGCCATCGTCCGCAGAAGCCAGGAGCGGGCCTTCGCCGACACGAGACTCGAGGTCGTGCAGCAGGAGCATCCGCACTGGCACCCGCAGGACCATGAGTTGAAGATCGATGCGGTGCGGCGGGCGAGCGCCTGGGCGGTGGAGCAGACCAGTGCACAGAACCAGCCGTGGGATGTGCGCGACGCGGCCGCCCGCCTGACGGTCCCCACGCATGTGATCGGCGCCGACCCCGCCGTCTACAGCATCTTCACGGGAGACCTCGCGAGCGAGGTACTCGCCGCGAACCCGCTGATCACCCTGTCCATCGTCGAAGGAGCAGGTCACTCCCTGCACCGCGACCGCCCTGACGAATCGATCCGACAGCTTCTGGAGGCTCTGGCATGAGCGACTTCGACCCGACCGCATACCTTCCCGACGATCTCCTCGCGCGGATCCGCGAACGCGCACCGATCCACGACCGCGAGAACACCTTTCCGCAGCCGGACCTCGACGAGTTGCGCGCGGCCGGGTACCTGTCGATCCTCGTGCCGACCGAACGCGGCGGTGCAGGCCTCGGGTCGCCGAGGCCGCCATCCCATAAAAAGCAAATCTCGCGGGGGCGGCGCCCGCGACGGCTCTGGCCATCAACATGCACCTGGTGTGGACGGGCGTCGCGAAGGTGTTCTCCGACCGCGGCGTACCCGGCCTGGAGTTCGTCCAGGACGGCGCGGTCGCCGGCGAGGTCTTCGCGTTCGGCATCAGCGAAGGCGGCAACGACCTGGTCCTCTTCGGCAGCGACACGGCGGCCGTGCCGGACGGCGACGGGGGCTATTCGTTCACCGGCACCAAGATCTTCACCTCGCTCGCCCCGGTGTGGACGAAACTCGGCCTGCACGGCCTCGACACCACGAGTGCCGACGCGCCGAAGCTGGTGTTCGCGTTCATCGACCGCACGGATGCCGTGACCACCTCGGACGACTGGGACACGCTGGGCATGCGGGCCACCCAGAGCAGGACCACCCGGTTGAACGGCGCCACGGCGGATGCCGCACACGTGGTGCGACGCATCGACCCCGGACCGAGCCCCGACCCGATCGTCTTCGGCATCTTCTCGGTGTTCGAGATCCTGCTCGCCTCCGTGTACACGGGCATCGCGCGGCGAGCACTGGAACTCGCCGTGGCGACCGCGCAGAAGCGACACTCGAAGAGGACGGGCCTCGCGTACAGTCAAGACCCCGACATCCGCTGGCGCATCGCCGACATGTCGATCGCCTACGACGCACTGCCACCGCAGATCGCCCAGCTCGCCCGAGACGTCGACGACCGGGTCGACAACGGCGCCCGCTGGTTCCCGCTGCTGTCGGGCGTCAAACACCGCGCGATCACCATGGCCAAGCAGGTCGTCGACGACGCCATGCTCGTCGCGGGCGGCGGTTCCTACTTCTCGGCCAACGAGTTGTCGCGGCTCTACCGAGACGTCCTCGCCGGCGCGTTCCACCCCTCCGACCCCGAGTCCGCGCACTCCACGGCGGCCGGGGCGTTGCTGGGTCCCCTCCAGACGTGACCCGTCTTCACCGCTGATTCCGCCGAGGATCGCGGTTTTCACGGCGGAATCGGTTGCCGTACCACGGGCCCGGGTGCGAGGATCGCATCATGGGTCCGAAGAAGCATCCCTCGCTCGACGCGATCTCCAAGACCATCATCGAGCTGCTCCAGGAGGACGGTCGTCGATCGTACTCCGACATCGGACGCGTCGTCGGCCTGAGTGAGGCCGCCGTGCGGCAGCGCGTGCAGCGCCTGACCGAGTCCGGGGTGATGCAGATCGTCGCCGTGACGGATCCGATGCAACTCGGGTTCCCTCGACAGGCGATGATCGGCATCCGCGTGTCCGGCGACACGCGGCGCGTCGCGGAGGCCGTCGCGGCGATCGACGCGGTCGACTACGTGGTCATCACCGTCGGGTCCTTCGACGTGCTCGCCGAGGTGGTCTGCGAAGACGACGACGACCTGCTCGCCCTGATCAACGACGTCATCCGACCGATCGACGGCGTCCTCTCCACCGAGACCTTCATCTACGCCAAGCTGCAGAAGCAGCTCTACAACTGGGGGACCAGATGAGCACCGCCCGCACGATCCCGTCCGAGTCCGCACTGCAGACGATGGCGAAGGACCATCTCTGGATGCACTTCACGCGACAGTCGACCATGGCCGAGTCGGGTGTGCCCATCATCGTCAAAGGCGAGGGACACCGGATCTGGGACGCGAAGGGCAAAGGGTACTTCGACGGCCTCGCGGGCCTCTTCGTGGTGAATGCGGGCCATGGCCGGCGGCGTCTCGCCGAGGCTGCGGCAGCGCAGGCGTCGGAGCTGTCGTTCTTCCCGCTCTGGTCGTATGCGCACCCGGCTGCGATCGAGCTCGCCGATCGTCTCGCCGATGAGGCCCCCGGCGACCTCAACCGCGTCTTCTTCTCCACGGGCGGCGGCGAGGCGGTCGAGACCGCGTTCAAGCTGGCCAAGCACTACTGGAAGCTGCAGGGGAAGCCCGCCAAGCACAAGGTCATCTCGCGAGCGGTCGCGTACCACGGCACCCCGCAGGGAGCATTGGCGATCACCGGGATCCCGGCGATGAAGTCGATGTTCGAGCCGGTCACGCCTGGCGGCTTCCGGGTGCCGAACACGAACTTCTACCGTGCGGCCGAGATGGGCGGCCCGGCTGACGACCTCGAAGCCTTCGGTCGATGGGCCGCCGACCGCATCGAAGAGATGATCCTGTTCGAGGGGGCGGACACCGTGGCCGCGGTCTTCCTCGAACCCGTGCAGAACTCCGGCGGGTGCTTCCGCCTCCTCCCGGCTACTTCGCGCGCGTGCGCGAGATCTGCGACCGCCACGACGTCCTGCTCGTCTCGGACGAGGTGATCTGCGCGTTCGGGCGGCTCGGACACACGTTCGCGTGCACCGGTCTCGGCTACGTCCCCGACATGATCACGTGCGCCAAGGGCATGACGAGCGGGTACTCCCCCATCGGCGCCACGATCGTCAGCGACCGCGTGTACGAGCCGTTCTCCAAGGGCGACGTCTCGTTCCCGCACGGCTACACCTTCGGCGGGCACCCCGTGTCGGCTGCGGTGGCCCTGGAGAACCTGGCGATCTTCGACGAGGAAGGGCTCAACGCCCACGTGCGCGAGAACTCCCCGCTGTTCCGCACCGAGCTCGAGAAGCTGCTCGACCTGCCGCTCGTCGGCGATGTGCGCGGCGACGGGTACTTCTTCGGCATCGAGCTCGTCAAGGACAAGTCCACGAAGGAGACCTTCGACGACGCCGAGTCGGAGCGGCTGCTGCGCGGCTTCCTCTCACCCGCCCTGTTCGAGGCGGGTCTGTACTGCCGCGCCGACGACCGTGGAGATCCCGTCATCCAGCTCGCGCCTCCACTCACCGTGGGTCCGACGGAGTTCCGCGAGATCGAGCAGATCCTCCGCGATGTGCTGACGCGCGCGCAGTCGGTGCTCTGACGGGCAGGGCACCGCAGCGGGCGCAGGCGGGGCTCGGGTCAGGTGACGGGAACCGCGCTCCGTCTCGCCAGCAGCGCCAGGTGCAGCGCCGCGAGGGTCTCCCCGTCGTCGAGGTCGACCTCGAGCATCTCGCCGATCACCGCGAGGCGCTGGTAGAAGACCGAACGCGAGAGGTGACTCGCGGCCGCCGCCGCGGAACGATTGCCCGGATGGGCGACGAGCGCGGACAGCACATCGAGCAGGTCGCCGCGACGCTCGTCGTCATAGGCCACGACCGGGGCCAGCATCCGCGCACTGTGCGCGAGCAGACGTTGGTCGTCGCGCAGTGACGCGACGAAGCGCTCCAACGGCCGGTCATCCACGCGTCGCACCCGGTCCGGACTCGGAGCGATCGCTCACCGCGAGGTCTCTCGCCGCTCGCAGCGAGGCGAGCAGTCCCCGCACGTCTTCGGCGGCGGGACCGACGAAGACCGTGCGGGCGGGACCGACGATGCGCGCGGCCAGAGCATCGCTGAGCAGCAGGGATGACGGGAGTGACAGGAGGGCGACATCGTCGTCGCCCACGCGCGCGGCGACCACCGCTGCTCCGGCGCGCTGCGCCCGGGCCGCGAGCTCCGCTGCCGACTCCGCACCGCGGGCGACGATGCCGTGACAGTGCCGGCCCCGCAGCGCGAAACCACCGGCCCCGAGGCGCGCGGCGATGTCCTCCGGACTCGCGAAGCGCGCGCCGAGCAGATCGTCGATGATGCCCCGCTGGGCGAGCAGCGACCATTCCGCGTCGCCGCCATCCGCGAGGCACCCGAAGGCGAGCGCCGTCGCTCCCTGCTCGAGCACGGTGAGCCGACCAGCCGGATGTGCCGGCCCCGAGAGGGCGACGAGAGTCCCCCAGCGCACGCCGCGCGCCTGCACCGGGACGCGGTCGGCGTCGGCGAGCTGCCCGAGCGCCTGCGCCACCGGTGTCCGCAGAGTCTCATAGGCGATCACCTCGTGCGCGAGGTTCTGCAGGATCACGGGCGCGCCGAGTGCACGCGCTGTCTCCGCGACGATGACATCGGCAGGCGCACCCTGCAGGCTCAACGCGGTGAAGAGTTCGTGCAGGCGCTGTCGCTCGCCCAGTGCATCGGTCTGGGCGGCGATCAGCGACCTGTGCACCGACTCGGTCACGGCGACGAACTTGATCTCCCTGTAGAGGGCGATGAGTGCGAGCCCGACCTCTCTGCACGTCTCGGCGAGGGCTTCCGGAACCCGCGTCTGACCGGAGCCGAGCTCGACGACGATGCCCGCGACGCCCGTGCGATGAAGCGTCATGGCGAACTCGCGCAGAGCGTCGGCCGCCGTCGGCCACCCTGCTCCGGTGCTGAGCAGCAGCTCGCCGCCATCGAGCAGACGAGCGACGCCCGCGTTGTCCGAGACGTGCACCCAGCGCACATCGACGTCGAGAGCGGCGCCTCCGACGATCACCTCCGGCGCGCCGCCCTGCAGCACCGGATCGGCGAGCACGTCGGCCACGGTGAGCAATCCGTCGGTCCGGGCCGGACGATCTGTCCGGATTCCAGTCAAGTCCTGACGTTCTGACACCCTCGGACACCTTCACGCTCTGTGATCATGGAGAAACATCAGCGTACTCGACACTCAGTCAGAGTGTATGAACACCGCATTCTTCACGAGCCGGAGGAACAATCGTGGACATCGTCCGTCACGTCATCAACGGAGTGGAAGCCGCCGAGGCGGCCCGCACCGGCCAGGTCTTCGACCCCGCAACCGGCCGGGTGTCGAAGCAGGTCGCCTTCGCCTCGGCCGCCGAGGTGGAGTCCGCGATCGCCGCCGCAGAAGCAGCGCTTCCCGCATGGCGCGAGACGAGCCTGATCAAGCGCGCCGACGTCTTCTTCCGCTTGCGTCAGCTGCTCAAGGAGCGCACCCCGGAACTCGCGGCGATCGTCACCTCCGAGCACGGCAAGGTGCTCTCCGACGCTGCGGGCGAGGTGTCGCGCGGCATCGAGAACGTCGAGTTCGCCGCCGGCCTCGTGCACCTGCTCAAGGGAGAGCGCAGCGAGCAGGTCGCGCGCGGTGTCGACGTGCATTCGGTCAAGCAGCCGGTCGGCGTGGTCGCGGCGATCACGCCCTTCAACTTCCCCGTCATGGTGCCGCTGTGGATGGTGGCCTCGGCCATCGCCTGCGGCAACACGGTCGTGCTCAAGCCGAGCGAGAAGGACCCGTCGGCGGCGGTGTGGATCGCGAAGCTCTTCGCCGAGGCGGGCCTGCCCGACGGAGTGCTCAACGTCGTCAACGGCGACAAGGAGGCCGTCGATGCCCTCCTCGAGTCCCCTGAGGTGTCCGCGATCAGCTTCGTCGGGTCGACCCCGATCGCCCGCTCGATCTACCAGCGCGCGTCCGCCGCCGGCAAGCGCGTGCAGGCGCTCGGGGGCGCGAAGAATCACATGGTCGTCATGCCGGATGCCGACATCGACGCCGCGGCCGACGCCGCGGTCTCCGCCGCCTACGGCTCGGCCGGCGAGCGCTGCATGGCCGTCTCGGTGCTGGTCGCCGTGGGCGAGGTGGCCGACGACCTCGTCGCCGCGATCGCCGACCGCATCGACGGCCTCACGATCGGCGCGGGCACGGATGCCGCGAGCGAGATGGGTCCGCTCATCACGCGCGAGCACCGCGACAAGGTCGCCTCGTACGTGACAGGAGCCGAAGCGGAGGGCGCGACCGTCGTCGTGGACGGCACCACGAAGGAGTTCGATTCCGAGGGTTTCTTCCTCGGCGTCAGCCTCATCGACCAGGTCGCCCCCGGCATGAAGGTGTACGACGACGAGATCTTCGGCCCAGTGCTGTCGGTCGTCCGCGTTGACACCTACGCCGACGCGGTCGCCCTCGTGAACGCCAACGCCTACGGCAACGGCACGGCGATCTTCACGCGCGACGGCGGCACCGCCCGCCAGTACGAGTTCGACATCGAGGTCGGCATGGTCGGCGTCAACGTGCCGATCCCGGTGCCCGTCGGCGCCTACTCGTTCGGCGGCTGGAAGGACTCGCTGTTCGGCGACTCGCACATCTACGGCCCGGAGTCGGTGCACTTCTACACGCGCTCCAAGGTCGTCACCACCCGCTGGCCGGACCACACCCCCGCAGATCGACCTCGGCTTCCCGAGCAACCACTGAGCGGAGACGACATGACGACCTACACCGACCGACACGGGTTCGCGCACCCGCTGCCCGCCCCCGACGCCGAGGCGCAGGTGCGCGCGGACGACCGCGGGCACGTCTTCCACTCCTGGAGCGCGCAGGCCCTGATCGATCCGCTGCCTGTCGCCGCTGGCGAGGGTTCGACGTTCTGGGACTATCAAGGCAACGCGTACCTCGACTTCTCCAGCCAGCTCGTGAACCTCAACCTCGGCCACCAGCATCCCGACCTCGTCGCGGCGATCCAGCAGCAGGCGGGGCGTCTCGCGACGATCCAGCCGTCCATCGCGAACGATGTGCGCGGCGAGCTGGCCCGCCTGATCGCCGAGGTCGCGCCGGACGGACTGGAGAAGGTGTTCTTCACCAACGGCGGCGCCGAGGCCAACGAGTACGCGGTGCGCATGGCCCGCCAGTTCACCGGCCGCCGCAAGGTGCTCTCGATGTACCGCAGCTACCACGGCTCCACCTCGACCGCGATCTCGCTGACCGGCGACCCGCGCCGCTGGGCGAACGACACCGTCGACTCCGGAGCGGTGCGCTTCTTCGGCCCTTACCTGTATCGCTCCCCCTTCCACGCGGAGACTCCGGAGCAGGAGTCGGAGCGGGCACTGGCGCACCTGGAGCAGACGATCCAGCTCGAGGGTCCGCAGACCATCGCGGCGATCATCATCGAGACGGTCGTGGGGACGAACGGCGTGCTCGTGCCGCCGCCCGGCTACCTGCAGGGCGTGCGCGAGCTGTGCGACCGTCACGGCATCGTGTACATCGCCGACGAGGTGATGGTCGGCTTCGGTCGGCTCGGCGAATGGTTCGGCATCGACGCGTTCGACGGCCGCCCCGACCTGATCACCTTCGCGAAGGGCGTGAACTCGGGCTACGTGCCGCTCGGCGGTGTGGTGATCTCCGACCGCATCGCGAGCGCCTTCGACACGATGCCCTTCGCGGGCGGACTCACCTACTCCGGACACCCTCTCGCGTGCGCGGCCGGCGTCGCCACGTTCGAGGTGTTCCGCCGCGACGGCATCCTCGAACGTGTGGATCTCGGCGCGCGTATCGTCGAGCCGACCGTGCGCTCCTGGGCCGAGAGGCACCCGAGCGTCGGCGATGTGCGGGGCCTCGGTCTGTTCTGGGCGGTCGAGCTGGTCCGCGACGCCGAGACGCGCGAGCCGCTCGTGCCGTTCAACGCCGCAGGGGCGGACGCCGCGCCGATGGGAGCATTCGCGGCCGCCGCGAAGAAGGCGGGGGTCTGGCCCTTCACGCACTTCAACCGCGTGCACGTCGCTCCACCCCTGGTGATCGACGAGGACGAGCTCGTGCGCGGACTCGCCGCGATCGACGAGGCGCTGACCGTGACGGACGAGGCCGCCGCGCGCTGACCCGAGGGGCGTGCCGACCCCGACCAGGTCAGATCAGGAAGCCCCGCAGCAGCGCCTCCGACCCGGCCAGATGGTCGCGCATCGCCGCCTCGGCGGCGTCGGGGCGTCCGGCCAGGATGGCCGACACGATGCTCTCGTGCTGCTCTCCTGAGTGCTGGATGTTCCGCGGCATGAGCGGGAACGTGTCGAGCCAGGCGTTGACGTCGGCCCTGTTCTCGGCCACGAGTGCGACGAGCGAGGGGATGCCGGCGGCCTCCGCGATCGCCAGATGCAGCAGCGTGTCGAGGCGCCGGTACTCCTCGGGTCCCGCCGGCAGCGCGGCCTCGTGCCGTGCCCAGAGGTCGGCGCGGGTGGCGGCGTCGAGCGTCCGACTCGCGGCGGCTCTGGCAGACCCGGCTTCGAGCACGCGGCGGAGTCCGAGGACATCGTCGAGGTGTTCGGGGGCGACGGCCGAGGACACCGACGGATGCGGGAGCGGATCAGCCACGAACGTCCCGCCGTACCGACCTCGGCGGGGCAGGAGGTAGCCGGTGTCGGCGAGTTCGCGGATCGCCTCCCGCACGGTGTCTCGGCTGACCCCGAACGAGGCGGCGAGCTCGCGCTCCGGCGGCAGCGACTCCCCGGCGCGACCACGCCGAGCCGGATCGTCTGCACGAGCCGGGCCACCGCGTCCTCGAGGGCGTTGCCACGCCGCAGCGGCCGGTAGACCGCCTTCCGCACCTCGACGAGGTCGCCGTCGGAGGAGTGCTCGCTCATGCCTTCACCCTGTCACAGCGAGGTGGGGGTCGCTCACAGCGGCGTGACGTAGGCGTTGGTGATGCCGCCGTCGACCACGAACGCGCTGGCGGTGATGAACGAGGAGTCGTCGGAGGCGAGGAAGGCGACCGCGGCCGCGAGCTCCTCCGGCTCGGCGAATCGTCCCATCGGCACGTGCACGAGACGTCGTCGTGCGCGCTCCGGGTCCTGGCGAACAGCTCCTGCAGCAGCGGCGTGTTCACCGGTCCGGGGCACAGGGCGTTCACTCGCACACCCTGGCGGGCGAACTGCACACCCAGCTCGCGCGACATCGCGAGGACCCCGCCCTTGGACGCGGTGTAGCTGATCTGCGAAGTCGCCGACCCCAGCAGCGCCACGAACGACGCGGTGTTGATGATCGACCCGCGTCCGGCGGGGACCATGTGCCGCAGCGCCGCGCGGCTGCACAGGTACACGCTCTTGAGATTGACGTCCTGCACCCGGTCCCATGCGGGGAGCTCCGTGGTCTCGATCGAGTCATCATCGGCAGGAGAGATGCCCGCGTTGTTGAACGCGATGTCGATGCGCCCGAACTCCTCCGCGACGCCGTCGAACAACGCGTTCACCTTCGCTTCATCGGCGACGTCGACCGGACGGAACGCCCCGCCCACCTCGGCCGCCGCCGCCTCACCGGTCGTCGGGTCGACATCGGCGATCACGACGAAGGCTCCCTCGGCGGCGAAGCGCTTGGCGGTGGCGAACCCGATGCCGCTCGCACCGCCGGTGATGATGGCGACGCGATCGCGGAGTCGTTGGGTCAGGTCGATGCTCATGAGGGTTCTCCGTTCCGGATGGGGTGGGTTGCGCGGCGATCAGAGGTCGTCGGTCGCGAAGAAGACGTTCTTGGTCTCGGTGAAGTGCTCGGCCGCGTCCGGGCCGAGCTCCCGCCCGAGGCCCGACGCCTTCATGCCGCCGAAGGGGGTGGCGTAGCGCACCGAGGAGTGGGAGTTCACCGAGAGCACCCCGCTGCGCACACCCCGCGCGACGCGCACGCCGCGGCTCAGGTTCTGCGTCCATACCGACCCGGCGAGGCCGTAGATCGTGTCGTTCGCCAGGCGGATCGCGTCGGCTTCGTCCTCGAAGGGCATCACTGCGACGACGGGCCCGAACACCTCCTGCTGCGCGATCCGATCGGCGGGATCGGCGAGCACCACGGCCGGGGCGAACCAGAACCCGTCCCCCTCGGGCGCCGTGCCACGGAAGGCGATGTCGGCGCCGTCGAGGAACGAGGCGACGGTGTCGCGGTGCCCCGCCGAGATGAGGGGTCCCATGTCGGTGTCGTCTCGTCCAGGATCCCCGACGCGCCACGCGGCCACGGCGGGCTCGAGGAGTTCGAGGAAGCGGTCGTAGACCGAGCGCTGCACGAGCAGTCGGCTGCGGGCGCAGCAGTCCTGGCCGGCGTTGTCGAACACGGAGCCGGGGACACCTGCCGCCGCCTGTTCGAGGTCGGCGTCGGCGAAGACGATGTTCGCGCTCTTACCGCCGAGTTCGAGCGTGACCGGCTTGAGCGCCCGCGCGCACCCGGCCGCGACCTCGATGCCCACCTCGGTCGAGCCGGTGAAGACGACTTTGCGCACGTCGGGGTGCTCGACCAGGCGCTGGCCGACGACCGATCCGGAGCCCGTGACGACTTCGAACAGTCCCTCGGGCAGACCGGCCTCACGTGCGAGCTCGCCCAGACGGATCGCCGTGAGCGGGGTCAACTCCGCCGGCTTCAGCACCACGGCGTTGCCCGCGGCGAGCGCGGGCGCGAACGCCCACGACGCGATCGTCATCGGGAAGTTCCATGGCACGATGACACCGACCACGCCATACGGGTCGTGGAAGGTGACGTCGAGTCCGCCGGCCACCGGGATCTGCCGCCCGGACAGGCGTTCGGGGTCGGCGGAGTAGTAGTTCAGCACCTGGGCGACGTGCGCTGCCTCCCATCGCGCGGAGCCGATCGGATGCCCGGAGTTGCGCACCTCCAGCTGCGCCAGCTCCTCGGCCGCGCCCTCGACGGCACGGGCGAAGGCCCTGAGCGCATCGGCGCGGGCGACCGGAGCGAGGGCCGCCCACCGGCGCTGTGCGGCGACGGCACGCGCGATGGCGGCATCGGTCTCGGCGACATCGGCGCGTGCCACCTCGCGGATCGCCGTGCCGGTCGACGGGTTGATGACGGTGAACGCGCTCATCGGGCGCCCTCCTTCCGACCCGCGGCGAACACGCGAGCCTGTGAGACGAGATCTTCGAAGAGGCGCCGGTCCTCGGCGTTCTCCTCCGGGTGCCACTGGATGCCGACCACGTGTCCGCCCGACGTGTCGACGAACGCCTGGACGAGCCCGTCGTCGGAACGCGCCGCGGCGATCAGCCCCTCACCGAGGCGGTCGATGCCCTGATGGTGGTAGCTGTGGACGCGCGCGTCGCCGGCGCCGAGGACCCCCGCCAACGCCGTGTCGTCCGTCACCTCGATGTCGTTCTCGGCGAAGACACCCCTCCGAGGCGGTAGCGCTCGGTGCCGAGCGACTCGGGCAGGTGCTGCTGCAGCGTCCCGCCGCGGGCCACGTTCACGAGCTGCAGACCACGGCAGATCGCGAGCACCGGCATCCGGCGCCGCTCCGCCGCCCGGAACAGGGCGAGCTCCCACGCATCGCGATCGACGCGGGCGGGGTCGGTGAGCGGATGCCGCTCCGCGCCGTAGAGCTCGGGCGCGACGTCGGCACCCCGGAGAGGATCAGCCCGTCCATCCCCGCGATGGCCGCATCCGCCGCGTCTGGGTCCTGCGGGGGCAGCAGCAGGGCGATGCCGCCCGACGCGGTCACCCCGGTCAGGTACTGCTCGGGAAGGAACGCGGCGCGCACATCCCACACCCCTGCTGCGCCCGTTCGAGGTAGGTCGTGACGCCGATCAGCGGGGCGGGGTCAGAGCCGTTCGAAACCACGGATGCGCTCCCAATCGGTGACGGCGGCGTCGTAGGCCTCGACCTCGATGCGTGCCTGGTTCAGGTAGTGGTCCACGACATCGTCGCCGAACGCCTCGCGCGCGATGGTCGAGGCGCTGAACAGCTGCGCAGCCTCGCGGAGGGTGGTGGGCAGGTGCTCGACCCCGGCCTCGTACGCGTTGCCGGTGAAGCGCTCGGGCAGCGGAAGCTCGTTCTCGATGCCGTACAGGCCACCGGCGATGATGGCAGAGATGCCGAGGTACGGATTGACGTCGCCGCCCGGCACCCGGTTCTCGACCCGTAGTCCCGACCCCGAGCCGATCACCCGCAGGGCGCACGTGCGGTTGTCGATGCCCCAGGCCACCCCGGTCGGGGCGAAGCTGCCCTTGGCGAAGCGCTTGTAGGAGTTGATGTTGGGCGCGTAGAGCAGGGTGAACTCGCGCAAGGTGGCGAGGATGCCGGCGATCCAGTGCTCCATGACGGGGCTGAATCCGTGCTCGCCGTCGCCGGCCATGACCGGTGTGCCGTCCTCAGCGCGCAGCGAGAGGTGGATGTGGCAGCTGTTGCCCTCCCGCTCGTTGAACTTGGCCATGAAGGTGAGTGCCTGCCCGTGCTGCTCCGCGATCTCCTTCGCGCCGTTCTTGTAGAGCGCGTGCTGGTCGGCGGTCTCGCGCACTTCGGCGTAGCGGAACGCGATCTCCTGCTGGCCGAGGTTGCACTCCCCCTTCACGCCTTCGCAGTACAAGCCCGCCCCGTCCATACTGTTGCGGATGTCGCGCAGCAGCGGCTCGAGCCTGGTCGAGGCGAGCAGGTTGTAGTCGACGTTGTAGTCGGTCGACGGGGTCAGCCCCTCGTACTTGCGGGCCCAGGCGTCGCGATAGGTGTTGTCGAAAACGATGAACTCGAGCTCTGTGCCCGAGAACGCAATCCAGCCCCGCTCGGCGAGACGGTCGCGCTGACGATCCAGGATGGCCCGCGGGGAGGGCCCGACCGGCTCCCCGTTCCCCCACACGAGGTCGGCGATCACGAGCGCGGTGCCGGCGAGCCACGGGATCCGTCGCAGCGTCGCCACGTCCGGCCGCAGCACCATGTCGCCGTACCCGCGGTCCCACCCCGACATCGCGTAGCCGTCGACCGTGTTCATGTCGACGTCGACCGACAGCAGGTAGTCGCAGGCCTCGGCGCCGTGATGCAGGATGTCCTCCTGGAAGAGCCGGGCGGAGACCCGTTTGCCGACCAGCCGTCCCTGCGCATCGGCGAAGGCCACGATCACCGTGTCGATCTCGCCGGCGGCGATGCCGGCATCCAGCTGCTCGATGCTCAGGTTTCCCGACATCTTCTCGCTCCCGTCGTCGTGGTGAAGCGATCGTCCGACCGGCTTCGCCCTCAGAGTAGATCACCTCGCGGTTTAAAGGTAGACGAAACCACCATTGACTGCCACAATCATGCCCAAGGTGCACCCGGCGCCTGTGTGTGCATGCGAACGGAGAGCGGATGTCTGAGCAGAGCAATGAATCTCGCAAGGTCGCTGGGGCGACCTATACACGGGCCGGGAGCGAGTACTTCGAGAAACGGACCCTGAAGCGCTCGGCCGGCGTCTGGGGCCTGTGGGGTCTCGCGGTGGCCGCGGTCATCTCCGGCGACTTCTCCGGATGGAACTTCGGCATCGACTTCGCCGGCTTCGGCGGCATGCTCATCGCATTCGTGATCCTCGTGCTGATGTACTACGGGATGATCTTCGCGATCGGCGAGATGGCGGCCATGATGCCGCACACCGGCGGCGCGTACTCGTTCGCCCGCTCCGCGATGGGGCCGTGGGGCGGCTTGGTGACGGGAGCAGCGGAGACGATCGAGTATGTGGCGACCACGGCGGTGATCGTCTACTTCTCGGCGTCGTATGCGAACGGCATCACCAGCGAGCTGCTGGGACTCGAGCTGCCGGGGTGGGTCTGGTACCTCATCCTCTACATCGTCTTCATCGCCTTGAATTCGGCGGGAGCGGCGATCTCGTTCCGCTTCGCGATCGTCGTCTCGATCATCTCGATCGGCATCATCGTGGTGTTCTCGCTGATGGCGATCTTCTCCGGCGCCTTCAGCTGGGATGCACTGTGGGACATCGCCCCCGACCCCGGCCAGACCGAGTTCCTGCCGCACGGCGTGCTGCCGATCCTGTTCGCCCTGCCCTTCGCGATGTGGTTCTTCCTGGGGATCGAAGAACTGCCCCTCGCCGCGGAGGAATCGCACAACCCGACGCGCGACATCCCGAAGGCCGGGTTCTGGGCCCGTGGCACCCTCATCGTCACCGGTCTCCTGGTGCTGTTCCTCAACACCGGCGTGATCGGTGCAGAGGCGACCGGCACGGCCGGGGAGCCGCTGCTCGACGGCTTCCGCGCGATCGTCGGCGACCAGCTCGCCGCGGTGCTGGCGCTCTTCGCCCTGATCGGCCTGCTCGCCTCGCTGCAGGGCATCATGTTCGCCTACGGCCGCAACATGTACTCCCTCTCGCGCGCCGGCTACTACCCGCGATTCCTCTCCCTCACCGGCACGCGGCAGACGCCATGGGTGGCCCTGGTCATCGGCGCGGCCATCGGCTTCGTCGCCCTCATCGTCCTCGACGTCCTCGCGGCGGTCGACGCCGAGGGCGCAGGAACCGTCGCCGGTGCGATCGTGTTGAACATCGCCGTCTGGGGCGCGGTGCTCGCCTACGGGCTCCAGCTGGTGTCGTTCATGATCCTGCGGAAGAAGTACCCGGACGTCGAGCGCCCGTACCGCAGCCCGTGGGGCATCCCCGGTGCGGCACTCGCACTGGTGATCGCCGCGCTCATCTTCGTCGGCTTCCTGCTGAACCCGACGTTCGGCCCGGCGATCATCGCCATCGCGATCGTGTACGTGGTGATCCTGCTCGGCTTCGGACTCTTCTTCCGCCACCGCCTGGTGCTCTCGCCCGAGGAGGAGTACGCCATCTCGGGCGGATCGCACGGCGACCCGCAGGCCGAGGGATACGACGCCATGGAGGACGAAGTGTTCGACGGCGGCAGGTGAGCCCGCCCGCAGCGCCTCGACGTCCACGTCGGGGCGCTGCGTCGTGTCTACTTGCGGTCGAAGTCGAACGCCTTGAGGAGCTCGAGCACCGCCTTGTCGCGTTCCTCGCCGCCCTCGTCGAACATGTGGGTGACGTGCGTGCGCAGGTGGTTCTCCAGCAGCAGCCGATTCAACGACTCGAGGGATCGCTGGATCGCGCGGGACTGCGTGATGATGTCCATGCAGTACTCCTCGTTCTCGATCATCCGCGCGACCCCGCGCATCTGCCCCTCGAGGATGCTGGTGCGGTGCAGGGCACGCTTCTTGATGTCTTCGATCACGTCTCGAGGGTACTCGCCTCGTGAAAGGATGACGTCATGCCGCGAACACCGATGACGCAGCTCTCCCCCGCCGACCAGGAACGGCTTCGTGCCCTGCGCCGCATGAAAGCCGTCGCCCTCGGGGCGCTCGTGTTCATGGCCGTCGTCTTCGTGTTCGCCTTCGCGTTCCAGCAGCGTGTCGACTGGTTGGCGTACGTCCGCGCCGCCGCAGAGGGCGGCATGGTCGGTGCGCTGGCGGACTGGTTCGCGGTGACCGCGCTCTTCCGTCGGCCGCTCGGACTGCCCATCCCGCACACCGCGATCATCCCGAGCCGCAAGGACGAGATCGGCCGCACGCTCGGCGAGTTCGTCGAGACCAACTTCCTGGCGGGCGACGTCGTCCGCACCAAGCTGTCGAGCACGCACATCGCCCTCCGCGCCGGCGAGTGGTTGCGCGAGGCTCCGCACGCCGAGCGGGTCGGGGCGGAGGGAGCCACGATCGCGACGGCGGTGCTCAACGCCTTGAGCGACGACGACGTGCGCGACCTGATCACCGACCTCGCGCGCGAGCACCTGGTGACCCCGGAGTGGGGACCGCCGGCCGGTGCCTGGCTCGAGAAGATCGTCGAGGCGGACGCCCACCACGGGGCGGTCGACCTCGCCGCCGACAGCATCGCACGCTGGCTCGACGCGAACGCCGAGTCGTTCACGGGGCTCGTCTCGCGACGGCTCCCCGGCTGGGTGCCGAAACTGGCGCATCGCTTCGTCGACGACACGGTCTACCACGAGGCGGTCAAGTTCGTGCATGCCGTGCAGGCCGACCCGCGTCATCCCGCCCGCCTCGCCGTCGACGGCTACCTCGCACGGTTGGCGGACAACCTGCAGAACGACCCGGTGACGCGAGCGAAGCTCGAGAACGCGAAGGCATCGCTGTTCGACAGTCCCCGCGTCGGGGCGTTGGCAGCCGAGGCGTGGAACACCGCGAAGAACGGACTGCTCACCGCTCTCGCCGACCCCGAGAGCGGACTCCGCCGTCGCGCCGTCCAGGCCCTCCAGGAGGTGGGCGAGCGCCTCACGACAGACACGGCCCTGCAGCACCGCGTCGACACCTGGGTGTCTGATGCGGCCGTGTTCCTGGTCGACCGCTACCGCCACGACATCGCGTCGATCATCACGGACACCGTCGAACGCTGGGACCCGGCCGAGACCACGGAGAAGATCGAGCTCATGGTGGGACGCGACCTGCAGTACATCCGCTTGAACGGCACGTTCGTCGGCGCTCTCGCCGGTCTCGCCATCTTCGCCGTCGCCCACGCCCTGATCCCCGGAGTCTGATATGACCCCCGCATCCCGTCCGCTGAGCCACGATCCGCTCTGGCCCCGCGCCGGCTCCTGGCCCGCCTTCGCGGGTGCCGCCGATGCCGTGCTGCTCGGAGTGCCGACCTGGCGCACCTCGCTCTCGCCCACCGGCGCACACGCCACACCGGCGGCGATCCGTGACGCCCTACCCCGCTACGGAACCGCCCTGATGGGACCGCCCGCGGTCGAGCTCGGCGACGTTCTGCACATCGCGGATGCGGGCGACGTAGCAGACCCCGACGGCGCCGCAGGCGAAGCGCGCGTGATCGCGCGGGTGCGCGACCTCACCGCTGCGTCACGACTCGTGGTCGCACTCGGCGGCGACAACTCGCTCACGTACCCGGTGGCGCTCGGAGCCGAAGCGACCGGCCTGATCACGTTCGATGCGCACTTCGACCTGCGCGACGGCATCTCGAACGGCACGCCGGTGCGCCGCCTCGTCGAAGACGACCCCGCCGCGTCGGCGCTGTCGACCGCACGGATCGACACGACGAGGATCGTGCAGATCGGCATCGCCGACTTCGCGAACTCGGTGGCCTACGCCCGCCGCGCGGCCGAGTGGGGCATCAGGGTCATCACGCTCGACGAGCTCCGCCGCCGCGGGATCGACGACGTGGTCGCCGAGGCCGTCGAGATCGCCGGCGCCGGACAGGATCCCCGCGTCCACCTCGACATCGACGTCGACGTCTGCGACCGATCCGTCGCCCCCGGGTGCCCCGCGAGCGTGCCGGGCGGTCTGCAGGCGTGGAGCTGCGCGCGCTCACCCGCGCCGTCGCCGCCGACAGCCGCGTCGTGAGCGCCGACCTCGCCGAGGTCGATGCGACCGCCGACGCCGACGACGCCCGCACGGTCCGGCTGGCCGCGCTGTGCGTGCTGGAGCTGCTCGCCGGTCTCTCCGCACGCTCATGAGGATCGTCGTCTCCGGAACGCACGCGAGCGGCAAGAGCACCCTGATCTCGGACTTCCACGCCGCGCACCCCGAGTACCTCGTGCTGGGCGACCCCTTCGACGACCTCGAGAGCGAGACTGACGACGCGACCGGCGAGTCGAGCTTCGCCGGTCAGCTGCGCATCTCCGCGACCCGCCTTCACGAGCACGCGGATCAGGCGCATCTCCTCGCCGAACGGAGTCCCCTCGACTTCGCCGCCTACCTCATCGCGCTGGAGGCGTTGGGCCGCAGTTCCGGCGCCCTCATCCCCCGCGCGGTGCAGATCGCCGCAGACGCCCTCTCGTCCATCGACCTCGCCGTGCTGGTACCGCTCGACGCCCGGCATCCCATCCACGTGCCGTCGGACGAAGACCCGGAGCTCCGCGAGGCGATGGACCTGGCACTGCTCGAACTCGCGGACGACATCGAGCACGACGTGGCGTCGCGGTTCCTGATCGTCGCGGGAGAACGTGCGACGAGGTTGCGCTCCGTGCAGGAGGCCGTCCGGCGGTGAACGGCCGCTCCCGTGTCGGAGCCGAGCTCAGCCGATCGCCCGACCGTCCTTCCACACCCGACGCACGAGCGGCACGCCGGGGCGGTACGCGAGATGGATGCGGGTCGGCGCATCGAGCAGCACGAGGTCGGCCCTCGCGCCCGGAGCGATCACACCGATGTCGTCGCGGCGTAGTGCCCTCGCCCCACCGGCGGTCGCCGCCCACACCGCCTCCGCCGGGGTCATGCCCATGTCCCGTACGGCGACGGCGATGCAGAACGACATCGACGAGGTGAAGCTCGACCGGGGTTCGTGTCGCACGCGAGAGCCACGGTCACCCCCGCATCGATCAGACGCCGTGCGTCGGGATAGGGCTGCCGTGTCGAGAACTCGACACCGGGCAGCAGCGTGAGCACGGTGGCCGAGCCGGCGAGCGCTTCGACGTCGGCATCCGTCAGGTACGTGCCGTGATCGATGGATGCCGCGCCCAGCTCGACGGCGAGCCGCACGCCCTCGCCCGGTCCGAGCTGGCTGGCGTGCACGCGTGGCACGAGCCCGCGGGCGACGCCGGCCTCCAGCACACGCCGCGACTGCGCAACCGTGAACGCCCCGGTCTCGCAGAACACGTCGATCCACTTCGCGTGCGGCGCGCAGACGTCGAGCATGGGCCCGGTCACCAGGTCGACATAGGCGTCGGGGGCGTCGACGTACTCGGCGGGCACGACATGCGCCCCGAGGAACGTCACCTCGGGAGTGACCTCGGCGGCGAGCCGGACGAGACGCCCCTCGTCGGCGACGCTCAGTCCGTATCCGCTCTTGATCTCGACGGTGGTCGTCCCCTGCGCGAGCATCTCGTCGACGAAACCCCGCAGTCGGGTCCGCAGCTCCTCGTCGCTCGCCGCGCGGGTGGCGGCGACGGTCGAGCGGATGCCGCCGGCCGCATACTTCTGCCCGGCCATCCGCGCCTCGAACTCCGCCGCTCTGTCGCCGGCGAAGACCAGGTGGCTGTGGCTGTCGACGAATCCGGGGATCACGGCGCGACCGCTGCCGTCGACGATCTCGTCCGCCGTCGGTGCGTCTGCGGAGGCCCCGACCCAGGCGATGCGGCCGTCGTCGATCAGGACGGCCGCATCGCCCTTCGTGCCGCAGGGATCGCCGGCCGAGGCGACGTTGGTGGTCAACTCCGCGATGTCGGTGATCAGCGTGCGCATCGCCGCTCCTCTCGTCCGAGATCCTTCGAGTGTGTCAGAGCATGGGGATGTGCAGGCCGCGCTCACGGGCGACCTCGCGGGCGTGCTCGTACCCGGCGTCCACGTGACGCATCACCCCGGTGCCCGGGTCGTTCGTGAGCACGCGCTCGAGCTTCTCGGCGGCCAGGGCCGACCCGTCCGCGACGGTGACCTGTCCCGCGTGGATCGAACGTCCGATGCCGACTCCGCCGCCGTGGTGCAGCGACACCCACGAGGCGCCGGATGCCGTGTTGAGCAGGGCGTTCAGGAGCGGCCAGTCCGCGATCGCGTCGGAACCGTCCTTCATCGCCTCGGTCTCCCGGTACGGCGACGCGACGGATCCAGAGTCCAGGTGGTCGCGTCCGATCACGATCGGCGCCGACAGCTCACCCGACGCGACCATCTCGTTGAACCTGAGGCCCGCGAGGTGGCGCTCCTTGTAGCCGAGCCAGCAGATGCGGGCGGGCAGTCCCTCGAAGTGCACCTTCTCGCCGGCCTTCTCGAGCCAACGGTGCAGAGCCGCATCCTCCGGGAAGAGCTCCGCGATCGCGCGGTCGGTCTTGAAGATGTCCTCGGGGTCTCCCGAGAGCGCCGCCCACCGGAACGGCCCCCGTCCCTCTTCGAACTGCGGGCGGATGTACGCCGGCACGAAGCCGGGGAACGCGAACGCCCGGTCGTAGCCGCCGAGCTGCGCCATCGGCCCTGATCGAGTTCCCGTAGTCGAACACCGCGGCACCGGCATCCTGGAAGGCCACCATCGCCTCGACGTGAGCGGCCATCGACTCCCGGGAGCGTCGCGTGAATTCCTCGGCGTCGCGCTCGGCCTCGGCCTTCCAGTCCTCGACCGCGATGCCGAGCCGGAGATAGGCGAGGGGGTCGTGGGCGCTGGTCTGGTCGGTCACGATGTCGATCGGCACCCCCCGACGCCGCAGCTCGGGGAAGACCTCCGCCGCGTTGCCGACGACGCCGACGGAGAGGGCCGTACCGGCGCGCTTGGCCTCGATGACCCTGGCGACGGCCGCATCGAGGTCGGTCGTGTACTCGTCGAGGTAGCCGTGCTCGACGCGACGAGACAGGCGTGATTCATCGACGTCGACGATGAGCACCGCCCCGTCGTTCATGGTCACCGCGAGCGGCTGGGCTCCCCCATCCCACCCGGCCACCGGTGAGGGTGAGGGTGCCGCGCAGCGAGTCCCGTCCGAGCGAGCGAGCGACGGCGGCGAACGTCTCGTAGGTGCCCTGCAGGATCCCCTGTGTGCCGATGTAGATCCACGACCCCGCGGTCATCTGCCCGTACATGATGAGTCCGAGCTCTTCCAGCCGACGGAACTCCGGCCAGGTCGCCCAGTCCCCGACCAGGTTCGAGTTGGCGATCAGCACGCGCGGCGCCCACTCGTGCGTGCGGAACACCCGACCGGTTTGCCGGACTGCACGAGCAGCGTCTCGTCGGGCTCGAGCTCGTCGAGGGTGCGACGATCGCGTCGTACGCCTCCCAGCTGCGGGCGGCCTTGCCCGTGCCGCCGTAGACCACCAGGTCTTCCGGGTGCTCCGCGACCTCGGGGTCGAGGTTGTTCATCAGCATGCGCTTGGCGGCTTCCGCGCCCCAGCTCTTCGCCGTGCGCTCGTTGCCACGGGCGGCGCGGACGACGCGGGGACCCGCTGTGGTGTTCTCAACCATCGATGTGCTCCTTCGCGATACGGGCGACGTCGCCCGACTGGACGAGTGCGGTGACCGCTTCCATCTCCGGCGAGAGGAAACGGTCGGGACCGGGGCCTGCCGCCACGGTGCGGACCAGGTCGCGCACGGCGCCGGTCACGGGCCCCGCCTCCAGCGGTGCACGGAGATCGAGGGCGCGGGCCGCGGTCAGGATCTCGATCGCGAGCACGCGCCCGAGGCCGTCGATCGCCCGGCGCAGCTTCCGCGCGGCCGCCCAGCCCATCGAGACATGATCCTCTTGCATTGCCGAAGACGGGATCGAGTCGACGGATGCGGGGACCGCGAGCCGCTTGAGCTCGGACACGATCCCCGCCGCGGCATATTGCGCGATCATCAAGCCGGAGTCGACGCCGACCTCATCGGCGAGGAAGGGCGGGAGGCCGTGGCTGCGCGCCGGGTCCAGCGCCCGGTCCGTGCGACGCTCCGAGACCGAGGCCACATCGGCGATCGAGATCGCGAGGAAGTCGAGGACGGCGGCCACGGGCGCGCCGTGGAAGTTCCCATTCGATTCGATGCGTCCGTCCAGGGTGATCACCGGGTTGTCGATCACGCTGGCGAGTTCGCGCCCGGCGATCATCGCGGCGTGGCCGGCGGTGTCACGTGCGGCGCCATGCACCTGGGGCGAGCACCGCAGCGAGTACGCATCCTGCACCCTGCCGTCGTCCGGCCCCTTGTGGCTGGCCACCATCGGGGAGTCCGCGAGGAACGCGCGGAGGTTCGCGGCGGACTCGGCCTGCCCCGTCTGCGCACGCAGCGCCATCAGATCGGCGGCGAACACGGCGTCGGTTCCGAGCTGCGACTCGACCGACATCGCGGCGGCGAGGTCGGCGGTGAGCAGAAGGGTCTCGAGGTCGTGAAGCGCGAGCACCAGCATGCCGAGCATGCCATCGGTGCCGTTGATGAGCGCGAGCCCCTCCTTCTCGACGAGGGTGAGCGGCTCGATGCCCGCGGCGGCGAGGGCCTCGGCCGCGGGGAGCAGGGTTCCGGAGCCGTCGCGCACGTCGCCCTCTCCCATCGCAGCGAGGGCGATGTGCGCGAGGGCGCGAGGTCGCCCGAGCAGCCGAGCGATCCGTACTCGCGGACGACAGGAGTGATGCCCTCGTTGAGCAGGGCGGCGTAGGTCTCGACGACGACCGGGCGCACGCCGGTGCGTCCGGACGCGAGTGTCTGCAGCCGCAGCAGCTGGAGGCCGCGAACGACCTCGCGCTCGACCTCGGCGCCGGTACCCGCGGCGTGCGAGCGGATCAGGCTGGCCTGGAGCTGCAGGCGGCGCTCGGGGGCGATGAAGGTGGTCGCGAGGGCGCCGAACCCGGTGGACACGCCGTAGTGCGGGCGAGGGTCGGCGGCGAGGCCGTCGACCACACGGCGAGTCTGGGCCACACGGGCGAGAGCTTCCGCGACGACCAGGACGGGGGCATCGTGGCGGGCGACGGCGACGACATCGGCAGGCGACAACGGAGCCGCTCCGACCAGCACGGGGGCGAGTTCGGTCATGGTTCGATTCCACACCCGACATGTCGCCCGCGGCACCCGATCATGCGATGCTGTGTCTGTGATCCCAGACAACCCCGAACCGACGAAGGAGCCCGAGACAGCTGCGGCTCAGGTGCCGGCCGCGGAGAACACGCTTCGCATCCTGAGCTACCTCGCCGCCCGGCCTGCTCCGGTGGCGGCGTCGGCGATCGCGCGCGAACTCGAGCTGCCGCGATCGACGGTGTACCACCTGCTCACGACACTCGCCGCTCACGGATTCGTGCTGCATCTGCGGGAAGAGCGACGCTGGGGGCTGGGAACCTCGGCCTTCGAGCTCGCGGGCGGGTACACGCGCCAGCAGCCACTGGCACGACGAGGCCGGCCGCTGGTGGCCGCGCTGTCGGATCGCTTGGGCGAGAGCGCGCACCTCGCGGTGATGAGCGGAGGGGACGTGCTGTACATCGTCGAGGAGCGTGCACCTCGACGCCCGGCGCTGGTGACCGATGTGGGTGTGCGGCTTCCCGCACACCTCACAGCCTCGGGCAGGGCGATGCTGGCGGCGCTCCCCCGTGAACAGGTGCGGGCACTTTACCCGGATGTCTCGGCGTTCCCCGACCGGACCGGAGTGGGACCCCGGACACCACGAGAGCTGCGGGAGCTGCTGCTAGACGTGCGAGCTCGGGGGTATGCGACGGAGAACAGTGAGATCGCCGAGGGGCTGCGCAGCGTGGGGGCCGCGGTGCTCGATGCTGCGGGTTGGCCCGTCGCGGCGGTGGCGGTGACGTGGGGGCGCACTGATCTGGACGAGGAGCTTCTTGCCGCTGCGGTGCAGGAGTGCGCGGCCATGCTCGAGGTACGTCTGAAACGCTGACGATGCGATGTCGGGACCGTCGTCGACGAAGAAGAGCCACCCCTAGTGGGATGGCTCTTGTTCTGTTCGCCGCGAAGCAGCGCGTTAACGCAAAATGGCCACCCAGCGTTGGGTGGCCATTTTGTTTAAAAGGAGTCCGGCGGTGTCCTACTCTCCCACAGGGTCCCCCCTGCAGTACCATCGGCGCTGTGAGGCTTAGCTTCCGGGTTCGGAATGTAACCGGGCGTTTCCCTCACGCTATGGCCGCCGAAACACTATTGATGTTTCAATCAAACACATAACAAAGTCATTGTTGTTATGCGGTTCTCGACCGTACATCGAGAACCACTCAGTGGACGCGTAGCACCAACAAACGGTGTGTTATCAAGTCATCGGCTTATTAGTACCAGTCAGCTGCATGCATTACTGCACTTCCACATCTGGCCTATCAACCCAGTAGTCTGGCTGGGAGCCTCTCACCCGAAGGTATGGAAGTCTCATCTTGAGGCCGGCTTCCCGCTTAGATGCTTTCAGCGGTTATCCATCCCGAACGTAGCTAATCAGCGGTGCTCCTGGCGGAACAACTGACACACCAGAGGTTCGTCCAACCCGGTCCTCTCGTACTAGGGTCAGATCCTCTCAAACTTCCTACGCGCGCAGCGGATAGGGACCGAACTGTCTCACGACGTTCTAAACCCAGCTCGCGTACCGCTTTAATGGGCGAACAGCCCAACCCTTGGGACCTACTCCAGCCCCAGGATGCGACGAGCCGACATCGAGGTGCCAAACCATGCCGTCGATATGGACTCTTGGGCAAGATCAGCCTGTTATCCCCGAGGTACCTTTTATCCGTTGAGCGACAGCGCTTCCACAAGCCACTGCCGGATCACTAGTCCCGACTTTCGTCCCTGCTTGACCTGTCAGTCTCACAGTCAAGCTCCCTTGTGCACTTACACTCGACACCTGATTGCCAACCAGGTTGAGGGAACCTTTGGGCGCCTCCGTTACTTTTTGGGAGGCAACCGCCCCAGTTAAACTACCCACCAGGCACTGTCCCTGAACCGGATTACGGTTCGAAGTTAGATATCCAGAGTGACCAGAGTGGTATTTCAACAATGACTCCACACGAACTGGCGTCCATGCTTCAAAGTCTCCCACCTATCCTACACAAGCCACACCGAACACCAATACCAAGCTGTAGTAAAGGTCACGGGGTCTTTCCGTCCTGCTGCGCGTAACGAGCATCTTTACTCGTAATGCAATTTCGCCGAGTTCGCGGTTGAGACAGTTGGGAAGTCGTTACGCCATTCGTGCAGGTCGGAACTTACCCGACAAGGAATTTCGCTACCTTAGGATGGTTATAGTTACCACCGCCGTTTACTGGGGCTTAAATTCTCAGCTTCGCCTTGCGGCTAACCGGTCCTCTTAACCTTCCAGCACCGGGCAGGCGTCAGTCCGTATACATCGTCTTGCGACTTGGCACGGACCTGTGTTTTTAGTAAACAGTCGCTACCCACTAGTCTCTGCGGCCTCCAAACGCTTTCGGGAGTAAATCCCTATACGCCGAAGGCCCCCTTCTCCCGAAGTTACGGGGGCATTTTGCCGAGTTCCTTAACCACGATTCTCTCGATCTCCTTGGTATTCTCTACCTGACCACCTGAGTCGGTTTGGGGTACGGGCGGCTAGAACCTCGCGTCGATGCTTTTCTTGGCAGCATAGGATCACCCACTTTTTATCCGCATCGTGTCTCAGCCTCAATGAATCGCGGATTTGCCTACGACTCGGCCTACGCACTTGCACCAGGACAACCATCGCCTGGCTTGGGCTACCTTCCTGCGTCACACCTGTTAATACGCTAACCGCACCAGAATGGGGTCGTGCGCTAGGCCCAGAGCGTCACCCCGAAGGGATCAGTCACTGGGATTCAGACACTTAGCACTACTGGATTAGCTTGGGCGGTTCTTCGCCGGTACGGGAATATCAACCCGTTGTCCATCGACTACGCCTGTCGGCCTCGCCTTAGGTCCCGACTTACCCAGGGAAGATTAGCTTGACCCTGGAACCCTTGGTCTTTCGGAGGACGTGTTTCTCACACGTCATTCGCTACTCATGCCTGCATTCTCACTCGTGTAGCCTCCACGGCTGGTTTACACCGCCGCTTCGCTGGCCACACGACGCTCTCCTACCCATCAACACGGCTGGACCACGAAGGCCTACCAATAATGTCAATGCCACAACTTCGGTGGCGTGCTTGAGCCCCGTTACATTGTCGGCGCGGAATCACTTGACCAGTGAGCTATTACGCACTCTTTCAAGGGTGGCTGCTTCTAAGCCAACCTCCTGGTTGTCACAGCAACTCCACATCCTTTCCCACTTAGCACGCGCTTTGGGACCTTAGTTGGTGGTCTGGGTTGTTTCCCTCTCGACTATGAAGCTTATCCCCCACAGTCTCACTGCTGCGCTCTCACTTACCGGCATTCGGAGTTTGGCTGACGTCAGTAACCTTGTAGGGCCCATCGGCCATCCAGTAGCTCTACCTCCGGCAAGAAACACGCAACGCTGCACCTAAATGCATTTCGGAGAGAACCAGCTATCACGAAGTTTGATTGGCCTTTCACCCCTATCCACAGCTCATCCCCTCAGTTTTCAACCTAAGTGGGTTCGGTCCTCCACGACGTCTTACCGTCGCTTCAACCTGGCCATGGATAGATCACTTCGCTTCGGGTCTAGGACATGCGACTGAATCGCCCTATTCAGACTCGCTTTCGCTACGGCTACCCCACACGGGTTAACCTCGCCACATATCGCTAACTCGCAGGCTCATTCTTCAAAAGGCACGCTGTCACCCCTACTAAGGAGGCTCCAACGGTTTGTAAGCAAACGGTTTCAGGTACTATTTCACTCCCCTCCCGGGGTACTTTTCACCTTTCCCTCACGGTACTTGTCCGCTATCGGTCATCTGGGAGTATTTAGGCTTATCAGGTGGTCCTGACAGATTCACACGGGATTTCACGGGCCCCGTGCTACTTGGGATACTCTTCGCGCCAAGAGAAGCATTTCGACTACGGGGTTGGCACCCTCTATGACCGGCCTTTCAAGACCGTTCGTCTATACCTTCTTGTAACGCCGCCACCTCGGCAGAGATGACTGAAAAGTCCCACAACCCCCAACGTGCAACGCCTGCCGGCTATCACACACGCTAGGTTTAGCCTGATCCGGTTTCGCTCGCCACTACTAACGGAATCGCGGTTGCTTTCTCTTCCTGTGGGTACTGAGATGTTTCACTTCCCCACGTTCCCTCTACCCGCCCTATATATTCAGGCGGGAGTCACTAGGTCGGCACGCCGCCCAGCGGGGTTTCCCCATTCGGACACCCTCGGATCAAAACTTGCTTATCAGTTCCCCGAGGCTTATCGCAGATTGCTACGTCCTTCTTCGGCTCCAGATGCCAAGGCATCCACCGTTTGCTCTTAAAGACTTGAAATCACATGAGTTTGAATCAGAATCGACTCCAGACTCGAAAGCCTGGAATGAAATTGACTAATGATCTTTAAGATCATCTTGTGCAACAACCCGAAGGCTGTTGCAAGATGCTCGCGTCCACTGTGTAGTTCTCAAAGTACGGGCGGTACCCCTCACCGCTTCCCCACCGGGGAAACAACGAAAGGCCCAGAGCAACCGACTGTGCACTCGACCCGAAGGCCAGTGCGCATCCGGTCCCTCAGGACCCAACAGCGTGCAAGTGCGACATCCGCCACCCTCCCCGTTCCAACCACCGAAGCGGCGTACTGGAGAAGAACAACATCCTTCACACCATGTCAAATGTTCCACCCATGAGCTCCCAGCGAAGAACATGTGCCTTCGATCTGGGTTCTGGACACCCGAAAGTGTCAGATGCTCCTTAGAAAGGAGGTGATCCAGCCGCACCTTCCGGTACGGCTACCTTGTTACGACTTAGTCCTAATTACCGATCCCACCTTCGACGGCTCCCTCCACAAGGGTTAGGCCACCGGCTTCAGGTGTTACCGACTTTCATGACTTGACGGGCGGTGTGTACAAGACCCGGGAACGTATTCACCGCAGCGTTGCTGATCTGCGATTACTAGCGACTCCGACTTCATGAGGTCGAGTTGCAGACCTCAATCCGAACTGGGACCGGCTTTTGGGATTCGCTCCACCTCGCGGTATTGCAGCCCTTTGTACCGGCCATTGTAGCATGCGTGAAGCCCAAGACATAAGGGGCATGATGATTTGACGTCATCCCCACCTTCCTCCGAGTTGACCCCGGCAGTATCCCATGAGTTCCCACCATTACGTGCTGGCAACATAGAACGAGGGTTGCGCTCGTTGCGGGACTTAACCAACATCTCACGACACGAGCTGACGACAACCATGCACCACCTGTTTACGAGTGTCCAAAGAGTTGACCATTTCTGGCCCGTTCTCGTATATGTCAAGCCTTGGTAAGGTTCTTCGCGTTGCATCGAATTAATCCGCATGCTCCGCCGCTTGTGCGGGTCCCCGTCAATTCCTTTGAGTTTTAGCCTTGCGGCCGTACTCCCCAGGCGGGGAACTTAATGCGTTAGCTGCGTCACGGAATCCGTGGAATGGACCCCACAACTAGTTCCCAACGTTTACGGGGTGGACTACCAGGGTATCTAAGCCTGTTTGCTCCCCACCCTTTCGCTCCTCAGCGTCAGTTACGGCCCAGAGATCTGCCTTCGCCATCGGTGTTCCTCCTGATATCTGCGCATTCCACCGCTACACCAGGAATTCCAATCTCCCCTACCGCACTCTAGTCTGCCCGTACCCACTGCAGGCCCGAGGTTGAGCCTCGGGATTTCACAGCAGACGCGACAAACCGCCTACGAGCTCTTTACGCCCAATAATTCCGGATAACGCTTGCGCCCTACGTATTACCGCGGCTGCTGGCACGTAGTTAGCCGGCGCTTTTTCTGCAGGTACCGTCACTTTCGCTTCTTCCCTGCTAAAAGAGGTTTACAACCCGAAGGCCGTCATCCCTCACGCGGCGTTGCTGCATCAGGCTTGCGCCCATTGTGCAATATTCCCCACTGCTGCCTCCCGTAGGAGTCTGGGCCGTGTCTCAGTCCCAGTGTGGCCGGTCACCCTCTCAGGCCGGCTACCCGTCGACGCCTTGGTGAGCCATTACCTCACCAACAAGCTGATAGGCCGCGAGCCCATCCCCAACCGAAATTCTTTCCAGACGCAGACCATGCGATCACGTCACATATCCAGTATTAGACGCCGTTTCCAGCGCTTATCCCAGAGTCAGGGGCAGGTTGCTCACGTGTTACTCACCCGTTCGCCACTGATCCCACAGAGCAAGCTCCGTGTTCACCGTTCGACTTGCATGTGTTAAGCACGCCGCCAGCGTTCATCCTGAGCCAGGATCAAACTCTCCGTAAAAAAGAAATGCATACCCCACCGGGAAAACGGTGACGCAGCGAGTTTGATGCTGACCAAAGAGACAAATTCATTGCTGACTTCATCCAATGCCAACCCCCCGAAAGGGATTGGTCTTTGATCCAAAGGAATTCTCACCCCCACCGAAGTGGAGACGAGGATAATTTGGCATTTGACAAGTGCACGCTGTTGAGTTCTCAAGGATCGGATGCTCCCACGACCCAGCCATCACAGCCAGGCCCGCAGGGCAACTTCTCTATCTTACTGATCTCATTTCCTTTGTCAAATCGCCTTCCGGCGACCTGCTCGTGGAAACGAGGCAGTTCCTTCACCCTCTTCGCTCCGAGGAGCGGTTCTGGATTCGGGAGGTGTTCGATGCTTGACGGGAGCCGGTCCGAGGACCTCCGCTCAACCGTTTGGGGCGAACAGGTAATAACTTACGTGGGTTCCGGGGTTCGGGCAAATCACGGGCGTCGCCCGGGCGTGTCGAGCGTTCGGAGGGTGCTCCGGCGCGTTCGAGAGGGCCGAAGCACCCTCCTCTCAGCCCGCTCCGACCAGCCGCTCGACGAACCAGAACAACCCGACCGCGGCGACGACACCGGCGATCCAGAACCCGAGCGACGGTACGCGGCGGCGCGCCACCACGAACAGCGGGAAGACCAGAGCGATCACCAGGAGCTGCGCGAGCTCGATCCCCGCGTTGAACACCAGCAGCGCACCCAGCAGGTCCCAGGAGAACGGCTCGTCGATCCCCAAGGCGCCGGCGAATCCCACGCCGTGCATGAGTCCGAACGCGAACACCACGGCAATGCGCACGAGATCTCCCCGGGAGAACGACGCGCTCGCTCGAGGGGACGCCACGGCGGTGCGCGTCTGCGCCCGTTCCCGGACGGCGGTCGCGGTCCCGCCGACGAGAGGCGTTCCCGGATCGTCGACATCCGCCGCGTCGCTTCCCCTGCCCCCGTCGGCGCGTATCGTCTGAGCATCAGCTCGCCTGGCGCTACGGAAGCGCCGCATCTCCCACAGCGCGACAACGGCGATCGACAGCGCGATGGCCGGTTCGACCACCCCCGCCGGAATGCTCACGAACCCCAGCGCTGCGAGGATGAAGGTCAGGGAATGGGCGACGGTGAATGCCGTGGCCGCCAGCACGATGTCCCTGAGGCGTCGGGAGCCGACGATCAGGGCCAGCAGGAACAGCAGATGGTCCGGTCCGAGCAGGAGGTGCTCCGCACCGAGGACGAGGAACTCCCCCATCCGCGATCCCCAGTCGGTCGTCGTGACCATCGTGGGGTTCGTGTCCGTGTCGAGGCTGGCGACGCCTGCGCCCGAGCGCACGTCGTAGTCGACGATGGTCGTCGTCATCCCGCCAGGAGCCGTCCCGGGGAACAGCGCCGTGCTGATCTCGTACGGCACGGGCATCGGATCGACCATCGACGAGCAGTCGGCCTCGATCACCAGGCGCGCGTGCGGCACTCCGTCGCGGAGGACGATCTCGAAGGGAGCGACGATCTCGTTCGGGCAGGGCTCACCCGCCTTCCCGTCGTCCACGACTGCCACGGAGAACCGCGGCAGCACGTACCCCTCCACGGTGTCGGAGTGATCTTCGAGCACCGCAGGGGTCAGCTTCGCCGGATCGCGCCCCTCGGCCTGCACATCCGCGTACGCCTCCTGTTCGAATGCGGCGTCGCCCATCGCGCGCGCGCCGTCGGTCGCCAGCAGGACGTACTCGATGTCGAGCACCGACCGCACCACACCGCGTTCCGGCTCCGAGACATCCGCATAGACCGTCGCGGAATAGCTGTGGGCCGCGGCCGGGGCCGCCGACAGCATCACGCTGACGACGGCCCCGGCGAGGGCGAGGGCTCCGGCGAGCGCGGTCCGCGCCGCCGGTCGACGGCTCGTGGCGGTGCGCCCTCGACCGCGCGGTCTCACGCCACGTCCTCCGAGCGACGCGGCAGACGACGCCGGAGCAGGACGCCGCCGCCGGCGAGCAGCAGCAGTCCGGCGAAGACCGCGAGCGTTGGCAGCATTCCACCCGTCGTGGCCAGCGGATCCGTGGAGGCGCCGCCCGAACCCGAGTCCGGACCTGCGATCCCGCCACCACCCGGGTTCTCCCCACCGGGGTTCCCCCACCGGGGTTCTCCCCACCGGGGTTCTCCCCACCGGGGAAGTCGCCGCCGTCACGGTGAACGACACCTGGTTCTGCCGAGCCGCCGCGTCTGTCGCGACGTAGGTGAGCGTGTAGGTCCCCGCGACGGTCGGGGTGAACGTGTAGCCCTCACCCGTGGCGGCGGCCGCGAAGGCGCGCGACCCGGCGAAGCCCTCACCGAGCGCGACGGGGGCGCCGGACGGATCGGTGACCTCGAGTGCCGCGGTCACACGACCGGAGTTGTCGACGGCTTCGGCCGCCGGAGCGGTGTACGCGGTGCCGACCACAGCGTCGCCCGCGGGCTCGGGGTCGACACGCAGGAGCGGGGGCATCGTGTCGAGCGAGGTCAGCTCCCGCATCGCCACGCGGTACACGTCCTTGTCGAACAGCGGGTCGCTGTAGATCTCGACGCCGGCGACACGACCATCCATCGTCGAGTCGTCGAGCGAGCCCGAGGGGTTCGCGTCTCCGCCGATCACCATGTAGCGGGCGTCGGCCGACGACGGCTTCACCGAGAAGGACACGCCCTCCGACTCCGTCTTGCGGATGCCGTCCACATACAGCCGGGCGTCGGTGCCGTCGTACCAGGCGGTCACGTGGTACCACTGCCCGTACTCCAGGCTCACGACGGGGCGGGGCGAGGCGTACCAGAACTGCAGGTCGTACGTCGTGGCGCTGGTTCCGACGGCTTCGAGACCGATGCCGCCGCTCTGCATGCCTCCGAACACATCGACGTAGCTGCCGGAGATCGAGTCGAGACGGAAGGTCGCATCGAGCGTGAACCCGTCCTGGAGGGCGGCGTACTCGTCGTCGGTCCACTTCGGCGTGCGGATGCCGGTGGCTGCGCCCTCCGCCCCGACAGCCACCTGTGCCTGCACATCGGCGTCATCCTCGAAGCGGGTATCGGCTCCTGGCGTCAATGGGCGAGCAGCCGGAGACGCATCCGTCGCGACACCGTCAGCGAAGCCGACGTCCAGGAGATCGGCGCTCGGCACCTCGGCACGCAGGTCGTCGAAGGTCAGAGCACTCGGGTCGAAGGGCGCCTCGCCCTCCCCGGAGTCTCCGCTCGTGAACCGCGCCGTGAGCGCAGTCCCCTCCTTGCCCCACGCGTTGATCGGGGTCACTCGCACCTCGTACTCGCGACCGGGAAGGAGATTCCACACCTCGTGCCTGCGGTCGGTCGGCATGGGCAGGTTGTAGAACCCGGACCACTGCAGGAAGGAGTTCACCTCGGCACCGGTCGCGAGGTCGACCGTCTGGTAGCGGTACTTGTGCACGATGTCACCGACCGTGTTCGGGGCGGGGGTGGCCTGCGGGAAAGACACCATGGCCTTCGAGCCGGAGATCTCATCGACGGTCACCGCGGCGTCGCTCCCCCAGACGGGACCGGCGGACTCGCTCGCGCGGAGGGTGTTGTTGAACGGGAAGCGTTCGTCGTAGGTCTTGGTCTCGTCCACCGAGGCGGCGACGTCCCAGGTCCAGGTCTGGTCGATCCACTGATCCGCGAGCAGGTCGTAGTTCTTGATCGTCACGACGGTGCCGGTGATCTCCACGATGGCGGTCTGCCGGTTGTCGCCGGCGTCGTCGGGTGTGGTGTCGTTGCCGCGGCTGGTCGGACTCGAGTTGACGACACCCGACTCGAACTCGTAGTACGCGAGCGGCGGTGCGTTCACCGTGGTGAAGCCCTGCGTCGACCGCTCGCCCGAGCGGTTCTCCTGTCCCTGCCAGATCGAGGTCGGGATGTTCTGCGGCGTATGGATGTGTCCGCCCCAGACGACCGCCTGGGGGAAGTCGTCGAACACGGACTGGAACCCGTCGCCGCAGCCGCTGGACAGCCCGGTGCCGTACCACTCGTTCGAGACGTAGTGCGTGCACTGGAGGGGGTGATGCACCAGCACCATCACGGGCTTGGTCGGGTCTTCCGCGGTCGCTGCCGTCAGCCGCTGCTGCAGCCAGGCCGCGGCATACGCGTAGTTGCCGCTGCTCGCCCCGGAGGGCTTGCCGGTGTCCGGATCGATCGTGCCGCTGCCGGGCGAGACCGTGATGACGTGGTAGCCGTTGACCGTGTAGTCGGCGTTCGGCTTCTGTCCGCCCGTCGCCTGCGTGAACAGGTCGTATGACGAGATGCCCGCGACGTCGTGGTTGCCGAGGGAGGCGATCGCCGGGATGCCGAGGCCTGCCTTCGCATCCATCGTCTGCTTCAGGCCGTCGAATTCCTCGGGGGTCGCGCTGTTGGTCAGGTCGCCGACGAAGAGGGCGGTCTGCACGTTCTCCTGCTTCCAGAAGTCGTACGCCTCTGCGAGCTCGCCCCAGTTGTCGTGGATGTCGCCGATCGCCGAGAATCGCACGTCCGGGCCATCGGCCTCGACGGCCGGTGCTGCACTGACGAGGGGTGCGGCGGCGGTCTGCTCCACCGGCGCGCCTGTGACCGATACCGTGCGGGTCTCCTCGCTCACTCCCCCCGTGGCGTCGCTCACGGAGTACGCGACGAGGTAGTCGCCCGCCGCACTCGGGGTGAACCGGTACTCACCGGCATCATCGGCGGAGAGCATCGTGACGACGCCCTCCGGGTCGGTCACGGCGACCACGAGCTCGTCCGCAGAACCGTCGACATCGCTGGCGGAAGCGCCCGGCATGACGACGACGCGTCCCACCTCGCCGCCCTCCGGAGCTTCGCCGTCGACGCGGATGATGACGCCGCCGGTCTCAGCGGGCGTCGCGTCGTCGTCCGGCGCGACGATCGCGCTCGGCGACGGTGACGGGTCGGCCGTCTCCGCGCGCCGCGGCCGCGGGGATCGCGGGGACGAGCACGCAGGCAGCGATGACAGCGATCGAAGCGGGACGCAGGAGCCGCGCGAGGGCGCGACGGGAGACGAGTGAATCCGGGGTGGGCGGTTTGCGACGAGACACGGAGCATCCTCTGTGAGACGAGAAGAATTCGGACGCTCCCAATCGACCGCCGGAACATGACATCGGGGTGAACGACGGCTGACGCCCGGATGTCGAGGATCGTCGACCGCAGGAACCGGGCGACCCGGTGCGCACAGTGGGCGCGGCGACCTCTGACGGGTCAGTCGTCGCCGGGGATCGCCGCGGCGCCGAAGGCCTGCGCCTCGAACGAGATGGTGTGCGGGACGTACCGGTCCTCGGCGCATTCGACGGGACGCCCGTTCGTCGCGAACGTCTCACGTCGCACCTGCAGGAGCGGGCTGGATCGTCGGACGCCGAGCAGACGGGCGTCCTCCGTCCCGGCCGGCACGGCCTCGATCCGGTGGTTGCCCGACGACACCACGATCCCGGCATCCGCGAGCACTCGGGTCGTCGAGACGATATCGTCGGCGACGTCCGCGATGTGCGGGAGCACCCACGGCGCCCAGGTCGAGCGCTCGACCATGACGGGTCGGCCGTCGAGCGTGCGTACCCGGGTGAAGGTCATCACCTGAGCATCCGTGCGGACCGCCAGCAGCCGGGCTTCGCGCATCGTCGCCGTCCTCGTGCCGCGCGCGACGACGAGTCCGCCGGGAGCCCGCCCGCGGCTGCGCGCCCATTGCGTGAAAGACCGCATCCGGTCGAAGCCCTGGGGCTGGCTGGGCTGGACGAACCAGCCCGAGCCCCGATGCGACTCCACGAGGCCCTGCCTGCCGAGTGCGGCGAGCGCGGTGCGGATCGTGCGACGCGACACCCCATGCAGGGCTGCCAGCTCCACCTCGCTGGGAAGGCCGGATCCGACGGGATACGTCCCGTCGAGGATCTGCTCCCGCAGACGCCCGAGCACCTCGCTCATCGCGCCGCGCGAGGCCGGCCCGTGGCGATGTCGATCTCGAGCGACACGCTCTCCGTCTGCGACAGCACAGCTCACTCTAACGCCGGCGCTCAGCGGTTCGAGGCGGAGACGACGGAAGCCCCCGGCGCTGGCCGGGGGCTTCCGTGTTCTGTGGACCTAAGGGGATTCGAACCCCTGACCTCCTCGATGCGAACGAGGCGCGCTACCAACTGCGCCATAGGCCCGTGAACGAGTTCTACGCTATCACGATCGACGAGCTGCTCGCGTCGCCACGGGTCAGCCCGCAGCGCGACGGGAGAGGAGTTCGCGGACGTGCGCCTCGATCTCGGCGTCGTCGACGAATCCCATCCGCGCGTACGGCGACGGCGCGGCGGGGAGCTGTGCGGGAGCGGGAGGCGCCATCTGCTCCGCACGCTCGCGGAGAGCAGCGACTCGCGCCGCCTTGCGGCGCTCATCCTGTGCATCGATCTGAGCCTGTGCGGCCTGGGCCCGGGAACCGGCCACCGACACCAGCGGCTCCGGAAGTCGACGCGGAGTCCACGTCGCAGGGCCCTGGTCGTGCAGCTCGGGGGCGACGCGCGGTGCCGCGGGTGCGGTCACGGCGTGCGTGGCACGCGCGACCCGCTGCGAGACCGAGGCCATGCGCTGCAGGGTGACCCCCGCCAGCACGACGAGTGCCCCGCCGATCCACAGCAGTACGGTCGAGGACGCGGCGAGAAGCTGCCAGACGCCGAGGCCCGTGAGGGCGACGCCGACGAGGAGCGTCGTGGTGGCCGTGGCGCGGACCCGTCGACGAGCGCGAGCACGACGGATCACCGGATCGGCCCTGGTCGCCGCGAGCTCTTCTCGCAGGGCCTCGAGTTCCGCGGCCTCGCGCTCCGACTGCACGCGCTTCGCCAGCTTCTGCTGGGCGAGGGCGCTGCGCGCGTTGAGCTCGATGCGTACCTCATCGGGAGTCTCGCTCGTCTCGGCGAGGACGCGGAGGGCCTGATTCAGACGCACTGCGTTGCGTTCGGCGGCGTTGTACTGGAATCGTCCACGCCACGACGGCAGCAGATAGAGCATCCACAGGAGCACGGCGACGAGCACGATCACTCCCCCGCTCAGCACCGGCCCGTCCATATCGACAACGCTAAGGGCAGGGAGGGGGCTGGGCCGTGCAGAGGGGCGCGTGTCGCGGCGAGTCCGTCCCGATCGGTGCGAGAAAGCCGCGTCAGAGGGCGATGTGGTCGGCGGGCGGCACCGTCGCGGCGTCGGGAGGCACCTGACCGCTGAGCCACCGCGCGAGCACTCCCTGCGGCACGTCTTCTCTCGTCAGCGCGAACGCATAATGGTCGCGCCAGTCACCGTCGATGTGGATGTACCGGCGACGCAGCCCCTCGTAGCGGAACCCCAGCTTCTGCACGATGCGCAGACTCGCGGCGTTCTCGGGCCGGATGCAGATCTCCATCCGGTGCAGCCCGTACTCCGTGAAGCAGGCGTCCGTGGCGAGCGCGACCGCCGTCGGGGTGATCCCCCGTCCGGCGAACCGCTCGCTCACCCAATACCCGATGGTCGCAGAGCACAGGGAACCGCGCGCGACGCCCCAGACGTTGAGCTGTCCGGCGACCTCGCCGTCGTACTCCATCACGAACGGGTACCCGGAACCGTCGCGGTACTGCTGCAGGAGGCGACGGATGCTGAGCCTCATGTCGAACGACACGGACCCGTACGGGACCGTCGCCTCCCATGGCTGGAGCCACGATCGGTTGGCGAGCAGCTCATGCTGCAGCGGCCGAGCGTCCTTGGCGCGGACGAGGCGCAGTTCAATCGGTCCGTGTCGCATTCCCGCCGCCAGATCCATGCCGCACCGACGTTCGACGTTCGCAGGGTCGCCTAGAGGCGTTCCGCGAATTCCTTCAGCCAGGGCCGCAGCTCGGGGCCGAGGTCGTCGCGGTCCGACGCCAGCTGCACGATCGCCTTGATGTAGTCGACGCGGTCACCCGTGTCGTAGCGGCGTCCGCCGAAGATGACGCCGACGACGCCGGGGCCGTCGGGGGCGGTCGCGAGCTCCTGCAGCGCATCGGTGAGCTGGATCTCTCCACCCTTGCCCGGCTCGGTGCGCTCGAGGATCTCGAACACGGACGCCGGGAGCACGTAGCGACCGATGATCGCGAGGTTGGAGGGAGCGTCCTCCTTGGCGGGCTTCTCGACCAGACCCGTCACCCTGACCGCGTCCGATCCCTCGAGGGGTTCGACGGCAGCGGCGCCGTACATGTGGATGCTGTCGGGGTCGACCTCCATCAGCGCGATCACCGCGGCTCCCGTGCGCTCGTGCTCGGCGATCATGTCGGTCAGCAGCGGGTCGCGCTCGTCGATGAGGTCATCGCCGAGGAGGACGGCGAAGGAGCTGTCGCCGACGTGGGTGCGTGCACGCAGCACCGCGTGTCCGAGTCCCTTCGGCTCGCCCTGACGCACGAAGTGGATGTCGGCGAGGTCGCTGGACTTCATGACGCGCTCGAGACGGCCGGTGTCGCCCTTCTCCATCAGCTTCACCTCGAGCTCCGGCACGGAGTCGAAGTGGTTGGAGATCGCGTTCTTGTTGCGGCCGATGATGACGAGGATGTCTTCGATGCCCGCATCGGCCGCCTCTTCGACGACGTACTGGATCGCCGGCTTGTCGACGACGGGAAGCATCTCTTTCGGCATCGCCTTCGTCGCGGGGAGGAATCGCGTCCCCAGTCCTGCCGCGGGAATGACGGCTTTGATCTTGTGGTCAGCCATCCTCCCAGCCTAGCGGTGAGCGTCGCCCTAGACTCGGAGCCATGTCGAATGACGTCGAACACGCCAAGCGTGCGCTCCGCGCCGAGCTGCGCGAACGACGCCAGCTGCTCTCCGATCCCCAGCGCGAAGCCGCGGCCGCCGCGATCGGCGAGCGCCTCGACGCGCTGATCGACGAACTCGGGGCACGGTCCATCTCGTGCTTCCTCTCCACGACCACGGAGCCGGGCACCCGCGACTTCGTGACGAGGGCGGTGCGCCGCGGCATCCGCGTGCTCCTCCCCGTCACACGAGCGGACGGACTGCTCGACTGGGCCGTCGCCACCGACGACGACGAGGTGTCGGAGGGCCTGTTCGCTGCCGGAGCCCACGGGCGAGGTGCTCGGCCCGATCGCGGTGAACGACGTGGACCTGATGATCGTCCCGGCCGCAGCCGTCGACCGCACGGGCATGCGCATGGGCTGGGGACGCGGCTACTTCGACAAGACGATCGGCTCGATGGAGAAATGCCCTCCGGTGTACGCGGTCATCTATGATTCCGAGGTACTCGACGAACTTCCGCGAGAGGTGCACGACCAGCCGGTGAACGGCGTCGTCACCCCGTCGCAGACCCTCACCCTGTCGCCTCGGCGACGCTGAACCGCAAGGACGCCCATGCCCACCTACGCCTATGCCTGCACGTCGTGCGGGCACCAGTTCGACGCCGTGCAGAGCTTCGCCGAGGACGCGCTGACCGTGTGCCCCGAGTGCGGGGGCACACTGCGCAAGCAGTACGGGTCGATCGGCGTGACCTTCAACGGATCCGGCTTCTATCGCACGGACTCGCGCGCCAAATCCGGTGGTTCCTCCGATGCTTCGGCATCATCGAAGGCGGAATCGACGACAAGCGCCAAGCCGGCTGCTGCGTCGACTCCGGCCTCTTCCTGAGGCCCAGATCCGTTGGGGGTTCCCATGCTCAAAGGTTTCAAGGACTTCCTGCTGCGCGGCAATGTCATCGACCTGGCTGTCGCCGTGGTCATCGGCACGGCGTTCACCGCGATCGTCACGGCCGTCGTGAACAGCATCATCAACCCGCTCATCTCGTTGTTCCTCAAGGCGGATGCCGCAGGCGAATTCGGCATCCAGGTTCCGAACATCTACGGCGAGACCGTCACGTTCCCGATCGGCGACCTGATCACGGCGATCATCAGCTTCCTCGCCGTGGCCGCCGTCGTGTACTTCGTCTTCGTCCTGCCGATGAACACGTTCAAGGCGCACGTCGAGGCCCGCAAGGGCACCCCGGCCGAAGAGCCGGAAGAAGAGCCGGCTGCAGCAACCGAGGCCGAGTTGCTCGTCGAGATCCGCGACCTGCTCAAGGCACAGCGCGGAGCCTGACGCTCTCGCTCCGTCGCACCGGAAGACGCACGGTCCTCTCGCGAGGGTCCGTGCGTCTTCCGCTGCGCGGAGGTGCGCATCGACGCCTCAGTAATGCGGCGGGACGTCCTGGAGCAGCTGGTCGTCGTTCGGCCCCTTCGGGCCCTTCGGCCGGTGCGGAGGAACCGTCAGTGTCGACTCGTCGCCGCTGCTCGCCTCCGGCTCCGGATCGCTGCCGGGAACCGGGGTCAGGCGGGCGCGACGCGAACCGGGAACCCGCACCACACGCTGACGCGGTGAGGGGGACTCGGAGTCGTCAGTCATTCTGCGAGTCGACGATGTCGATCGGCTGGGTGTCGTTCTCCGCGCGCGGAGCGGTGTCGGAGATCCCGAGCACGGCGGCGATGCGGGTGGCCACCGTGGCCGGGTCGCTGTAGAGATCGAAGGCGTGCACGCGCACGTAGTGCCAACCGAGGCGACGGAGCACATGCGGGCGCAGCCGCAGGGTCTCCCGCAGCGACTCGCCGCGAGACTCCGGGTCGGACTCGATCACGACCGCCTTGCCCGCATGCTGGGCGACCAGCGGCAGCAACCCGCGGTAGTCGACATCCACGGAGGCGCCGAGACGTCGCAACTCTCGCGCCAAGGCCAGCGTGAGGGGATCCGCGAGGTCTTCCAGTCGGGCGTCCCTGCTGCGCGCAGCCAGGCCGCCGAGGATCGACATGAGGGTGGCTGCACCGTGCTCGAGGCGCCCGTCGTCGAAGGAGGACGGGCGGATCGACGACACCAGGACCATGGAACGTCGCGCACGCGTCATGCCGACCGTGAGCAGTCGTTCGCCGTCAGGCGTCGAGAGATCGCCGAAGTCGCTCAGGACCCGGCCGTGCTTGGTGAGTCCGAAGCCCAGCGAGAAGATCACGCGGTCACGACTCTCGGCCACCGACTCCTCGAGGGTGAGCACCGCGAAGGGCTCCGCCGTGTCGCGGCCGACGAAGTCGGCCACATCGGACCGACCGGCGAACGCCGAGGTGACGGCGGCACGCACACGCTCCGCATGCCGGGCGCTGGCCGTGACGACCATGAGCGACTCGGCGGGGCGGTGCACGGCGTGCTCGACGACGAGGGTGACGACGCGGGCGACCTCCGCATCCGGGCTCTCGACGGCGCCGGAGACAGGGTCGGGCGTTCCCGTCCCGCCCTCCACGTAGTCGACGGAGAGGCTGCCGCGACCCAGGTACGAGCCCGCCCAGGGCAGCGAGACGATCTCGCCTCCGTAGAAGGCGTCGTTGATCAGCTCCGCGAGGTCTTCCCCGCCTGCCCGGTAGCTGCGGGTCAATGTCATCACGGGCAAGAGCTCGGACAGCCGTTCGAAGACGGACACGTCGTCGAACGGCACCTCGGCCTCCCAGGACTCCTCCGGGTCAACGGCGATGTCGAACGGCGTCGGGCGCTGCGTCACCGGGTCCCCGAACGCGACCACCTGACGTGCTCGACGGATGGCCGGCGCGGCCTCGGCGAGGTTGATCGCTGCGGCATCCACCAGGAGCACGGTGTCGAACTCCACGGATTCCGGGATCTCAGGCACGAGATACGGCGAAGAGATCCACACGGGGGCGAGCACGTCGACGAGTGTGGGGGCTGCGCTGACGATCTGCGCCGTGGTCGCGCCCGGCTGCGTCAGCGCACGACGGAGATGCTGCGACTGCTGCGGCTCGTCGACGATCGCGATCCGCACTGATTCGCGAGCTGCCAGGCGAGGAGCGGACCCGCCATCGCCGCGTGCGCTTCATCGACCAGCCGGAAGTCGCGTTCGAGCCGGTCGACGACCGCGGTGTTCGCGCCGAGAAGGGCGCGGTTGTCCTGGAGCGCCCGCTCGAGGAGCGACTGCCACCAGGCGAACTCGAGTTCTTCTCCGACCTGCGACTCCGCGACGTGACGCACCGACAGCTCGGCGAGAAGCGGCTCAAGGCCGAGGAGGGCCAGCCGATCGCGCAGCTGCGCGCGTTCCACGAGGTTCTCGAACACGTCGGACTTGGCAGCGAGTCCTGCCAGGGTGCGGACGAGGCGCGCGACCGGGAGAGAGGCGAGGGGCTCACGACGTCCGAGGGCGACATCGAGTTCGGCGAGCTCGGCCTGGACACGCTGCCAGGCCACGTATACATCGGCGAGGCCGAGCGGGATCTCCGGTGCGACCCCGGCCTCGACACAGCGCTGCCACTGCGTGCGCTGCGCCTGGATCCGGAGCAGGGACTCGTGCATCTCGGTCACGTGGACGCCCGGACGGACGTACTCCTTCGCAAGACGACGCAGCCTCCGCCGGTTGGCTCCCGAGAGTCCAGGGGCATCACGGCGCGAACCGTGCGCCTGGATGAGTTCGCCGAGGGGCCGCTCGAAGACGGTGGGGCTGAACCGATCGAGCGAGTCACGGATACCCTGCAGCAGGCGCAGGTACTCCCCCAGCTCGTCGATCGTCGCGAACGGTCGCATGTGCGTCTGCGCGATGAGCTCGTAGCCTCGTTCGAGGAGGGCGGGAACGCTGCTCGAATGCAGTCGACCGGCGAGCTCATGCGCGGCCCGTGCCGCCTCGGTGCTGGAGAATGTGACGCCGTACCACGGCGAGTCATCGGGGCCGAAACGGAACTCACCGAGTCGGGCGGCATGGGCGAGCGCCTGGGCAGCCTCGCTGCGATCTGCCGCGAGGCGACGCAGCGCGTCGGTGCCGAGGCGCGCGGTGGTCGACGGCGGGATCGGGAGCGAGGCGAGCCTCGTGAGGTGGCGGGTCGCGTCGAGGACCGAGGCATCCATTCCGGCGACAGGAGCCGTGAGCGCCTGTCGATAGTCACGGAGCACGGTGCGTAGACGCACGAGGGCGTCGTCGACATCGCCGACCTTCGGCGCGACGGCCTTCTCGTTCCGGCCGATCGCCCTCACCAGGTCGCGCCGCACGCTCGCGGGAGAGATGGCGAGACTGTCGAGTCCGATGCCGGCGAGCCGGTGGCGGACACCGTCGAGAGTCGACCGACGTGCCGAGACCACCAGGACCCGCTTCCCGCCGCGCACCAGCTCCCCGAGCGCATTGATGACAGTCTGCGTCCCCCGGTGCCGGGGAGCGTCGCGACCGTGAGAGAGTGCCCTGCGGCGACGCGGGCGAGCACGGCTTCCTGCTCGGCGTCGGCATCGAGGAGAAGATTGTCCGACGCCGGCGAGCGATCGTCCGGGCCGGTGTGGTGCGGGGTCGCACGCGGTGCGGTCACGCGTTCCCGGTCGCCCACGTGGCCGCCGAGCGCGTTCAGGAGGACGTGGTCCAGGCTCCCGCCGTCCCGTGACATCGCGCCCGACACGTCCGCGAAGGTCGAGACCACGAGACGCGGCTCCACCGAGAACGTGTCGATCGAGCGCGTCATCGCACGCAGGCTGTCGATGACCGGCTGCGGCTTGAAGATGCCGCCGTCATACGCGAGGGCGGCGAGCGCGGCGGCATCGATCGAGAGACCGAAGTGCTCACGGGCGATGCGGACGAGTTCGGGGTTCACCTCGAAGGCGCCCTGGAGCTTGAGCTCGAAGTCGGAGTGGTGGCGGCGGATCGCCAGGGGGCGCAACAGCACCGGCGCGGCGAAGCCCGCTCCGCCGATGCGCCAGCGAGCGACGCCGACGGCGAGGTGCACAGCCTCGATCCCCCGCACGGTGCGCAACTCGGTGTTCTTCGCGGTGATCCGCTCCGCGGCCAGCCGTGCCGTGCGCAGTCCGACCTCGTCACGGAAGAGGTTCGACAGGAGAGTCGACTTCCCGGTGATGAACTGCGGCAGGCTGCCCGGATGCGCCTTCGAGATGTCGATGCCCGACTCGGGCCCGTCGCGGAAGCTGACCAGGGGCGACGGCCCGCCGAAGTCCGCCGCCTCCGCCCTGAGCCTGGTGCGCTCGGCCTCTGCGGCATGTGCGATCTCGACACCGGTCGCGGTCTCGTGCAGATCGCTGATCGACACAGCAGCGTCGGCCGCTGTGCCATCCGCAGACTTCTCTTCACGTCGCCACACATTGACACCCTAGGCGCGCGACCCGGCGAGGGAGCGTATCCCGGGCGGGTTTCCGCCGAATTTCCGCTCCGGACGGGCTCTCGCCACTCCTCCTGCCCGACCGTCGGTCCGCTCACGTTCTCCACCCGGCCCGGGATCAGCGTGCCGGGCCGTCGGCGCCTCCGGTCAGGATGGTGACATGACCTTCCGCTACGACTTCGCTCCGACTCCTTTCGGCGATGCCCTCGCGGTGTTCTCCGACGAGGGCATCGTGCGCTTCGATCTCTCCGAATCCGAAGACCCGCAGGTACCGTGGCTTCTCGAGGGAGTCTCTCGACAGCTTCACGCCGTTCCCGAACCCGACCCCGGCGCCGCCGACGACCTCGCGCGTCTTCTCGACGAATACTTCGACGGCGAGCCGGTCCGCTTCGAGGAGCATCTCCGCCTGGACTGGCGCCTGGCCGAGGGCTTCGCCCTGACCGCTCTGCAGACGATATGCAGCATTCCGTGGGGCGAGACGATGAGCTACGGCGAGGTCGCCGTGCTCGCGGGTCACCCGGGGCAGCACGCGCCGTCGGCACCGCCTGTCGACTGACACCGTTCTCGATCGTCGTGCCCGTGCACCGGGTGGTGCGTTCGGACGGATCGGTCGGGCACTACGGCGCACATCCCGAACGCAAGCGGTTCCTCCTCGACCTCGAGGCCGCCTGATCCGCGCCGACGGAAGACGTGGACCCGGCGAGTAGGCCGCCGGGTCCACGTTCCACCCCATGGTCAGGGCCGATCCCCGATGTCAGTGATCGACGGCTTTCTCGGCACCGAAGCCGGTCAGTGAGCGCACCTCCATCTCGGCGGCCAGTTCCGGGGACTCCTTGCGTGTGCTCGTGATCGTTCCGAGCCACCCGAGGAGGAATCCGAGGGGGATCGAGACGATCCCCGGGTTGTTCAACGGCCAGACGGCGATGTCGATCCCGGGGATCATCGAGGTCGGGGTGCCGGAGAACACCGGCGACAGGATGATCAGCAGGATGGCGGACCCCAGCCCGCCGTACATGCTCCACACGGCACCACGGGTCGTGAACCGTCGCCAGAACAGCGAGTACAGGATCGTCGGCAGGTTCGCGGAGGCGGCCACGGCGAACGCGAGCGCGACGAGGAACGCGATGTTCTGTCCCTGCGCACCGATCCCGCCGATGATCGCGAGGATTCCGATCACGATGACGGTGCGCCGCGCCACACGGACCTCGCCGTTCGGGTCCGCCTCGACCGGCTCGCCTGCCGCATCCTTCTTGCCCTTCTGGATCACGTTCGCGTAGATGTCGTGCGCGAACGAGGCCGCGGCCGTGATGGTCAGGCCGGCGACCACGGCCAGGATCGTCGCGAAGGCGACGGCCGAGATGAAGCCGAGGAGGACCGGACCACCCAGCTCGAGCGCCAGGAGCGGCGCCGCGGAGTTGACCCCGCCGGGAGCGGCAGCGATGACGTCGGCGCCCACGAGCGCACCCGCGCCGTAGCCGAGCACGAGCGTCAGGAGGTAGAACCCGCCGATGAGCCAGATGGCCCACACCACAGAGCGCCGGGCCTCCTTCGCCGTCGGCACGGTGTAGAAGCGCATCAAGACATGCGGCAGTCCGGCGGTGCCGAGCACGAGCGCCATCCCCAGTGACAGGAAGTCCCACGGGTTCGCACCGTACTGCAGACCGGGCTTCAGCACCGCGTCGCCTTTATCGGAGTTCGCGACCGCCGCTTCGAGAAGGGTGTTCAGGCTGAAGCCGTTGATCGCGAGGACCCAGATCGTCATCGCGAGCGCGCCGCCGATGAGGAGGAAAGCCTTGACGATCTGCACCCATGTCGTGCCCTTCATCCCGCCGATGAGGACGTACACGATCATCAGCACGCCGACCACTGCGATCACGATCGACTGGCCGAGGCGGCCGTCGATGCCGAGCAGCAGCGATACGAGTCCGCCGGCGCCCGCCATCTGCGCGAGCAGGTAGAAGAAGCACACCGCGAGGGTCGTGATCGCCGCCGCCATCCGCACCGGCCGCTGCTTGAGCCGGAACGACAGCACGTCGGCCATCGTGAACTTCCCCGTGTTGCGCATGAGCTCGGCCACCAGCAGCAGCGCCACGAGCCAGGCGACGAGGAATCCGATGGAGTAGAGGAATCCGTCGTATCCGTTGATCGCGATGGCACCGCAGATACCCAGGAAAGAGGCCGCGGACAGGTAGTCTCCTGCGATCGCGAATCCGTTCTGCGGTCCGGTGAAGGACCGCCCGGCCGCATAGTAATCGGCGGCGGTCTTGTTGTTGCGGCTCGCACGGATCACGATGAACAGCGTCACCGCGACGAATGCCAGGAAGATGGAGATGTTGAGGACCGGGTTGATCTCGAGTTCGACGGTCTCGGTCGCGGTGCGGATGCCGTTCATGCCTGCGCCTGCGCTTTCTCGAGGTCTTCACGGATCTCCGCCGAGAGCGGATCGAGTTTCCGATTCGCGAACGACACATACGCCATGGTGATCGCGAACGTGGTGACGAACTGTCCGAGTCCGAACAGCAGTCCGACGGTGATATCGCCCCAGACGCGTTGTCCCATGAATTCCGTCGCGAATGCCGCGAGCAGCACATAAACGAAATACCAGATGAGGAAGAACGCGGCGAGAGGGAAGATGAAGGATCTCTGAGTGCGTTTCAATGCGAGGAATCTCGGGGACTGCTCGACGGCGATGTAGTCGATCGCGCCGTCCGATTCTGCGTGCGTCTGGTCGCTCATGGGGCCTCCTTGCCACATGTCAGGGTCCTCGCACGAGCCCGTCGCGCGAGTGGTAGGGTCGACGCTACGAAACGGGGAACGGCGTCGTCACCCCCGGAAGTAGGTAGTCGTCTTGAGCGCAACGGTCACCCTCGAATCCGAGGCCGAGCTCGTCGCCAACGCGGTGCGCGAGCTCGCCAGGCGTACACGTTTTCCCGTCGCCTTCGGCGGCCTCATCGAAGAGGGCGTCGTGAGCGTCACGAGCATCGTGGGCGCACGGACCCGGTCGCTTGACGGCCTGCGCGTCCGCCCGGAGCGCGGTCTCGGGGGACGCGCGATGATCGAACTGCGCCCGCGTATGACCAGCGACTACGGGTCGTCGCAGCAGATCACCCACGATTACGACGTGTTCGTCCTGGGCGAGGGCCTTCGCACGCTGCTCGCGCTGCCCATCGTGGTGCAGGGTCGCTCCCGCGGCGTCCTCTATGCGGGAGCATGGGACGAGGAGCAGATCGGCGGCGTCACGACCGCACCGGCGATGCAGGTGGCGCAGTCGGTCGCCGACGAGCTCCGCATCCGCGACGAGGTGCAGCGCCGCCTGCAGACGACACTTCTCGCGGGCGACACCGTCGCGCCTCCGCAGCGCGAGGAGTTGCGCGAGAGCTTCGCCGAGCTGCGCAGCATCGCGGCGTCCGTCGACGACGCCGACATCCGCGCGCGGATCTCCCAGGTGGAGCGCCGCCTGTTGACGTTGGCCGGCGACGCGGTGCCTGCGACGACGGGCGCGGTATCGACCGTCCACCTCTCCCCCGCGAGACCGACGTGCTCGCCTGCGCCGCGTTGGGCTCCACCAACGCGGAGATCGCCTCCCAACTGGGTCTTCGCGAGGGCACCGTGAAGGCCTATCTGGGCACCGCGATGTCGAAGCTCGACGCCTCCACGCGCCATGCGGCGGTCACGCGCGCCCGCCGTGCCGGTCTCCTCCCCTGAGACATCGCCGGTGTCGAATTACGACGGGTCGAGCATTTCGCGGTTGTCGCAATTCCGATCGGGGGAGTAAAGTCCTTTTCATGGCGAGACGAATTGTGCATCAGCTGGTCGACGATATCGATGGCAGCGTCCTGGAGGTCGGCGAAGGCGAAACCGTGCATTTCTCGCTCAACGGGGCATCATACGAGATCGACCTCAATACCGAGCACGCGGAAGAATTGCGAAACGCGCTCGAACCTTATATCTCCGCGGGCCGACGTGCCGGCTCGGCGGGAACCGCACGTTCGTCGAACAGTGCACGCTCGGCGTCGCCTCGGAAACGACCGGCACGCAATCCCGAAGTCGCCGCGATCCGTGCGTGGGCGAACGAGAACGGTTACAGCCTCTCGGAACGCGGCCGCATTCCTGCACCGGTGCTCGAGGCGTACCGCGCCGCGCACTGACAGAGACGCCGGAGCGGAGGAGGGCCGCTACCCTTCGTCTTTCGGCAACCAGGCCTCGTCGCGCAGGGTGATCTCCTCGGTCATGTCGGCGAGGAATCGGATCACGACGTCCCGCTCCTCCGGCGTCAGTCTCGCTGCGGCGTAGAACCGTTTCGCCTGCTGCCGCCCCACCGTCTCCATGGCCGCATGCCGGGTCTCCGGGGTGATCGTGATCGCGAGCGCCCGTCGGTCCGTGGGGTGGGGTGCGCGCTGGATGTGTCCGCCGCGCTCCAACCGGTCGAGGAGTTTCGTCGTGGCCGCCGTCGAGACACCGAGGTGGCCGGCGATGCCGCTCGGCGTGGCGACCAGCTCGCGATTGGCGCACACGATCAGGTAGTGCAATGCGCGCATGTCCGTCTCGTTCAGCTGCATGTATCGACGCGAGGCCTGGGACAGCCGCTGCTCGGCGTCTCTGAGATTGCCGAGCGCCTCCATCAGCCGCGCGATCTGCCGCAGGTCTTCGGGAGGCACCCCGTGCGATCGATGAGCGTACTGCGCGGGTCGCTGGATTCGACGTCGTAGATGGCCGCGTGGCTCAGCCCGTCCGACGTCGCGTGCGCGCCGGAGGGCGGGGTGGTGCCGCGCGCGCTGTCCATGCGATCATGTTACACACGAACAGTTTCATGCTAAGTTGATTACTCACTTGGTTAGCTAAACGACGAGAGGACGCCATGGACGACGTGACGCTCCTCGCCGAAGACGGGACCGCCGTCGGCGTCCTGGCGAAGAGCGAGGTCCACACCACCGACACTCCCCTCCACCTCGCGTTCTCCTGCTATGTGCTCGATCGGGACGGACGACTGCTCGTCACCCGTCGCGCCCTGTCGAAGCTCACCTGGCCGGGCGTCTGGACGAACAGCTTCTGCGGACATCCGCGCCCTGGCGAGGAGATGCTGGACGCGGTTCGACGACGTGCCGTCGACGAACTGGGTCTGCGGCTGGACGACGTGCGCCTCGCGCTCCCCGACTACCGCTACCGGGCCGTCGATGCGAGCGGCATCGTGGAGAACGAGATCTGTCCTGTGCACGTCGCCGTCGTCGAGACGGAACCGACCGCCGATCCGGACGAGGTTTCCGAGTGGGCGTGGGTCGAGATCCCGCCCTTCATCGAAGCCGTCGCCGCCGCACCCTTCGCTTTCAGCCCGTGGCTGGTGGAGCAGCTTCCCCTGCTGCGCCGTCTCGGCGAGGTCTGACCCATGTCCGGCACGGTGACGGTCGAAGACCTCGGAACACGGATCGAGGAGGTCCTGCGCGACCGGTTCGCCGAGCGTGCCACGGCGGCCGAGCGGTACGGAGCGGAGTTCGTCGCACTGTGGCAGACCGCCGCAGAGCACGCGACCGGCGGCAAGCTCCTCCGCCCGCGGCTGTTCATCGACCTCCTCCGCGCCCTGACGCCGGCGGGACTCACAGAGGTCGAGACGCACCGTGCCATCGGCATCGCGGTCGATGTCGAGCTCCTCCACTTCGCCTTCCTGCTGCACGACGACGTCATCGACGGAGATCTCTTCCGCCGCCGTCGCCCGAACCTCATCGGTGCACTCGCGCAACGGCACGCCACCGACCCCGCCGAGTCGGTCCTGCACTGGGCCCGCTCCAGCGCGATCCTGCTCGGAGATCTGCTGCTGGCATCCGCCACGCTCGGGTTCGCCCGCGCCGAAGCGAGCCCCGACACGCGTCGGCGGCTGCTGGCCTGCTGGAGCAGACCATCTTCGAGACCGTCGCCGGCGAGCACACCGATGTCGCTCTGAGCGACGGGGTGGTCACTCCCGACCTGCGGACCATCCTCGCCACGAGCGCCTACAAGACGGCGACCTATTCCTTCGTGCTCCCCCTGCGTGCGGCCGCCGTGCTCGCGGAGGCCACACCGGCCGCGGAAGAGCACCTGACCGAGATCGGGCGCCATCTCGGACTCGCGTACCAGTTGCAGGACGACCTGCTCTCGGTGTTCGGCGACGCGGAGGCGCATGGCAAGGACCCCTTCTCGGACCTCCGTGAAGGCAAGGAGACCGCGATCATCGCCTACGCCAGGATGACGGGGCACTGGCCCAGCATCGAACTCCGCTTCGGCACACCGGAGCTCAGTGAGCCGGACGCCGCCGACATGCGCGATCGGCTGCGTGAGTGCGGCGCCGAGGACTTCGTCCGCGGCCTCGTGCAGGAACAGCTGACCGCCGCATCGACCGTGCTCGCCGAGGCCGAGACCGAGGGAACCCTGTCGACCGCCGCCGCACGAACCATCCTCCAGCTCGCCTCTCGCATCGAGGGCCGCAGCGAATGACCGCCACTCCCTCAGGCGGCCCCGACAGGGCCGCCCTGCAGCGCTTCAGCCGGACGGCGGAGATCGCGACGACCGACGTGATCCGCACCTACTCGACGTCCTTCGGCCTGGCCACCCGCCTTCTCGGCGGCCGCCACCGCCAGCACGTCCGCAACATCTACGCGATGGTGCGCATCGCCGACGAGATCGTCGACGGGGTCGCGGCAGAAGCCGGTCTCGATGCCTCGGCCCAATCGGCAGCGCTCGACTCGTACATCGCGGAGACGCACCGCTCGATGCGCACCGGTTACAGCAGCGACCTCATCCTCCACGCGTTCGCCCGGACGGCTCGCGAATGCGCGATCGGAGAGGATCTGACAGATCCGTTCTTCGCGTCCATGCGTGCCGACATCGCCGCGGACTCCGACTTCGCCGCCTACGACTCCGCCGCGCACGCGATGTACGTGCACGGCTCGGCGGAGGTCGTCGGACTCATGTGTCTCCAGGTGTTCCTGCGCGGTGCCGAGCGCACGCCGGATGAGCTCGTGACCCTCCGGCACGGCGCCCGACAGCTCGGAGCCGCGTTCCAGAACGTGAACTTCCTGCGTGATCTGGCCGACGACACCGACCGTCTGCACCGCGGATACCTGGGAGGAGCCGAGCGGCTGACCGACGCCGAGCGTGACGCCTGGGTCGAGACGATCACGCGGCAGCTTGCCGACGCCCGCGCAGCGATCCCGCTGCTGCCGAAGGACGCCCGTGCGGCCGTCCGCAGCGCACTGGCCCTGTTCGCGGCTCTGACCCGTCGCGTCGCGCGCACCCCTGTCGAGGTGCTCTACCGCCGGCGCGTGCGCGTTCCCGACCCCCTCAAGGCCGCGCTCGCCTCCCGCGCGCTCATCATCACGGCCCTGGAGCGCGACCGATGAGCCGCGTCGTGGTGATCGGAGCCGGCGTCGCCGGCCTCGCGACGGCCGGACTCCTCGCCAAGGACGGCCACGAGGTCGTCGTGCTGGAGAAGAACGACAGGGTCGGCGGACGAGCCGGCACGATCGAGCGCGACGGGTTCCGGTTCGACTCCGGCCCGTCGTGGTACCTGATGCCCGAGGTCTTCGACCACTTCTTCGCGATGATGGGCACCTCGACCGCCGCGCAGCTCGACCTCGTGCAGCTCGATCCGGGGTATCGGGTCTTCCGCTCCCCCGAGTCCGGGGACGACCCGGTGACCGTGCCCGCAGGTCGCGAGGCGGTCACCAGACTCTTCGAGAACCTCGAGCCGGGTTCGACGAGCGCGCTCGATGCGTATCTCGACTCCGCGCAGGATGCCGGAACGATGGCGCAGAAGTACTTCCTCTACAACCCTTTCACCCGCATGCGGTCTCTCGCCGTTCCTGACGTTCTGCGCGCATTGCCCCGTCTCTCGGCGCTGCTGGGCACGCGGCTTCAGGCGTTCGCGGCCCGCCGCTTCCGGCACCCGGTCGTCCGTCAGATCCTCGGGTATCCCGCCGTCTTCCTCGGCACCGACCCGCGCACCGCTCCGGCGATGTACCACTTGATGAGCGCGCTCGATCTCGATCAGGGCGTCAGCTACCCGCAGGGCGGCTTCTGGCACGTGGTGGAGCGGATCGAGGCGCTCGCGCGCGACGCGGGCACACGGATCGTGACCGGGGCCGACGTCGTCGGTATCCGCACCGAGGATGTCGACGGCGCCCCGACGGCGACGGGTGTGGAGTGGCGCGACGGATCGGGCGACCGGCATCTCGAGAGCGCCGACATCGTCGTCTCGGCCGCCGACCTGCATCACACCGAGACCGCCCTTCTGCCCCCCGCCCTGCAGTCGTACCCCGAATCATGGTGGGCACGGCGGACGAGTGGACCCGGTGGAGTGCTGGTGATGCTGGGGGTTCGCGGCCCCTTGCCGCAGCTCCCGCACCATTCGCTGTTCTTCACCGACGATTGGGATGCGAACTTCGACGCCATTTTCGGCGCGTCCCCGTCCGTCCCCTCCCCGGCGTCGATCTACGTCTGTCGGCCGAGCGCCACCGATCCGGAGGCGGCCCCGGCCGATCACGAGAACCTCTTCGTGCTGATCCCGGTCCCCGCGGACGTCGAGCTCGGCGGGGGCGGCACCGACGGCTCCGGTTCTCCGGCGATCGAGAGGACCGCCGATGCCGCTATCGCGCAGATCGCCGAGTGGGCGGGAATCCCCGACCTCCGCGAGCGGATCGTGGTGCGAGAGACCCGGGGCCCCGCGGACTTCCGCGACGACTACCGCTCGTGGCGCGGCGGGATGCTCGGCCCCGCGCACATCCTGTCGCAGAGCGCGATGTTCCGCGCGCAGAACGCCTCTCGCCGCGTTCGCGGCCTGTTCTACGCCGGCAGCACGACCGCACCGGGTGTGGGTGTGCCGATGTGCCTGATCAGCGCCGAGATCGTGCTGAAGAGGGTGCGCGGCGATCACTCCCCGGTCCCCTCGAGGAACCCGCGAAGGTCGGCGCGGCGGCGGAGCGCTGATGGGTGCGATCTACCTCACGGCCCTGCTGCTCTCGCTCGGCTGCATGCTCCTGCTCGACTGGCGGTTCCGCCTGTTCTTCTGGCGCGACGCGGTGACGGCGGCGATCGTGACCGCCGTGGGCGTCGTCTTCTTCCTCATGTGGGACGTCGCGGGCATCGCGAGCGGGATCTTCTTCCGCGGCGAGGGCCCGATCGCCTCCGGCATCGTGCTCGCACCGGAACTCCCCCTCGAGGAACCGGTGTTCCTGGCGTTCCTCGTGGTGTGCACGATGGTCCTCTACACCGGTGCCGCCCGCCTCCTCGGGCACCGTCGCGCTCGGTCGGTCGAGACAGGAGGGGGACGATGACCTATCTCGCCCTGTCGACCGCGTTCCTGGCCGTCGCCGCGCTCGGCGGCACCCTCGCAGCCATCGTCACGCGGCGGCGCCCGGATGCCGCGGCGCTGGGCCTCACCGCCCTCGCTCTGCTGCTGCTCACAGCCGTGTTCGACACCGTCATGATCGCGTCGGGGCTGTTCCACTACTCGCCCGATCACCTCGCCGGCGTGCACATCGGCCTGGCGCCGATCGAGGACTTCGCCTATCCGGTCGCCGCCGTGCTTCTGCTCCCGGCGCTGTGGACGGCTCTGCGTTCCCGCCGCACGCGCCGCGACGAAACGCTCCGCACCGAGGAGGGTTCCGCATGAGCGCGCCGACGTCCGGGCGCCAGGGACTCGGCGGCGACCTCGCGCAGATCCTGCTCTCCTCGCGCCCGATCAGCTGGATCAACACCGCCTTCCCCTTCGCGGCCGCCTACCTCCTCAGCACGCGCGAGGTCGACCTCACGCTCGTCATCGGCGCCGTGTACTTCCTCATCCCCTACAACCTCGCGATGTACGGGATCAACGACGTGTTCGACTACGCCTCCGATCTGGCCAACCCGCGCAAGGGCGGCATCGAGGGCGCGCTCCTGTCGCCGCGCATCCATCGCGCGACGCTCTGGGCGGCAGCGCTGACGAACATCCCCTTCCTCGTCTACCTCGCGGTCGTGGGCAACCCGGCCTCGTGGATCTGGCTGGCCGTGAGCGTCTTCGCCGTGATCGCCTACTCCGCACCGGTACTGCGGTTCAAGGAACGGCCGTTCCTGGACTCGCTCACCTCGAGCACGCACTTCGTCAGCCCCGCGGTCGTCGGTCTCGCGCTGGCCGGAGCCCCGGTCACCCCCGCGACGGTGCTGACGCTCGGCGCCTTCTTCCTCTGGGGCATGGCCGCGCACGCGTTCGGGGCTGTGCAGGACATCGGGCCGGACCGCGAGGGGGATCTCCTCGATCGCGACGGTCATCGGGGCTCGCACCACCGTGCGCCTCTCGCTGGGCCTGTGGACCGTCGCCGGAGCGGCCATGCTGCTGACGCCCTGGCCCGGGCCGCTCGCCGCGATCCTCGCCGTGCCCTACCTCGTCAACGCCGCCCCGTGGTGGAACGTCACGGATGAGACGTCCGCGTCGACCAACCGCGCGTGGCGGCGCTTCATCGCTCTGAACTACGTCGCCGGCTTTCTCGCGACGATGATCCTCATCCTCGCGTGGGTCTCATGACCGCGCACACCCGACCCCGGAAGGAACCCCGATGTCCTCATCGAGGTCCCCGATCTCCCGCCGACCCCGCCGACCAGGGACCGCTCGCGACGCCACTCCTGGGTGCGCGTGCTGATCCCCGTGGCGCTGATCCTCGTGTGGCTGGTCGGAGCGTCGCTCGGCGGGCCGCTGTTCGGCAAGGTCGACGAGGTCTCCTCGAACGATCAGACCACCTATCTCCCCGAGTCCGCCGATGCGACCAAGGTGCAGCAACGGCTCGGCGATTTCAACGACTCTGACGACATCCCAGCGATCGCCGTGCTCACGTCCGACGAGCCCACTCAGTGACCGAGCTCGAAAACGATCACCGAGGCTGTCGCCGGCGCCCCGACGTTCGAGGGGTGGCAGATGACGTCTCGCCGGCGATCCCCTCTGAAGACGGACGCGCCGCGCAGGCCTTCATCCCGATGGACGGCGATGAAGGCTGAACGATGCCGTCGCGCGGTCGGCGACGAACTGCGCGGTGCCGTGCCCGACGGCGTGACCGTGTACATCACCGGCCCGGCGGGATTCAGCGCCGATCTGGTCGCGGGCTTCGCCGGCATCGACGGACTCCTCCTCGGCGTCGCACTCCTGGCGGTCCTCGTCATCCTCGTGCTCGTGTACCGCTCGTTCCTCCTTCCCCTCGTGGTGCTCTCGACGAGCCTGTTCGCGCTCTGCGTCGCGCTCCTCGTGGTCTGGTGGCTCGCGAAGTTCGAGGTGCTGCTGCTCAGCGGCCAGACCCAGGGCATCCTGTTCATCCTCGTGATCGGTGCGGCGACGGACTATGCGCTGCTCCTCGTCGCCCGGTTCCGAGAGGAGCTGCGCATCGCACAGGACAAGGGCACGGCGCTCATGGCTGCCTGGAAGGGTTCGGTCGAACCCATCGTCGCCTCCGGGGGGACGGTGATCGCCGGGCTGCTGTGCCTGCTGCTCAGCGACCTCAAGTCGAACAGCACCCTGGGGCCGGTCGCGGCCATCGGGATCGTGTTCGCGATGCTCGCCGCGCTCACGCTCCTCCCGTCAATCCTGTTCGCGTTCGGTCGCGCGGCGTTCTGGCCGCGACGTCCCACTTCGAGCCTGACGTCGTTGCCGCCGAGCACGGCGATCCGCGAGACGGGCCTCTGGGCTGGACCGGCCGGATCAAACGCGTCGCCCCCGCCCGATCTGGATCGTGACCGCCATCGTGCTCGCCGTCGGCGCAGTCGGCATCGACCCAGCTCGACGCCGACCGGCGTGCCGCAGTCCGACCTCGTGCTCGGATCTTCTGAGGCCCGCGATGGGCAGGTGGCCCTCGGCGAGCACTTCCCCGGCGGATCCGGGAGCCCGGTACGTGATCGTCGACGAGGACGGCTGCAGGATGCCGCCGCCGACGTGCTGCTGGCGAACGACGGCGATCGACGGGCTCGCGGTCACGGCCGCCGATGCCCCAGTGGAACGGCACCGGTGACCGCTGACGGGATCGGCGCGGCGCCCGGCGCCTGCGGCTCCGGGAACTGTGGCGCCGCAACCGACGACGTCGACGGCGATATGCTGCTGCAGGGCACGCTTACCGAGGCGGCCGACTCCGGATGCGGCTGGCGATACGGTGCGTGAGCTGCGTGGCCGCACTCGACGGCATCGACGCGCTCGTCGGCGGGGTGACCGCGACTTCGGTGGACACGAACGACGCTTCGATCCACGATCGCAACCTCATCATCCCCGTGATCCTCGTGGTCATCATGCTGATCCTGATGCTGTTGCTGCGCTCGATCCTGGCGCCCGTGCTGCTCATCCTGACGACGGTGCTCTCGTTCGGGACCGCGATGGGTGTCGCGGCCCTCGTCTTCAACGGCATCTTCGCGTTCCCCGGCGCCGATCCCGCCGTCCCGCTCTTCGGGTTCGTGTTCCTCGTCGCGCTCGGCATCGACTACAACATCTTCCTGATGACGCGCGTGCGGGAGGAGTCGAAGGCGCACGGAACGCGCGAGGGAATCCTTCGCGGACTGTCGATCACGGGCGGCGTGATCACGTCGGCAGGTCTGGTCCTCGCGGCGACCTTCGCCGCGCTGTCGGTGATCCCGATCCTGTTCCTCGTGCAGCTCGCGTTCATCGTCGCGTTCGGAGTGCTGCTCGACACGTTCGTCGTCCGCTCGCTGCTGGTGCCCGCCCTGACGTACGACATCGGAAAGGCGATCTGGTGGCCGTCGAAGCTGTGGCGGCGCGGAGAGGATTGACGTCGGCGGCCGGCGCCACGCGGAGTTGACCGCACGGGAGTGCCCTCGACAGGATTCGAACCTGCGACCTGCCCTTTAGGAGAGGGCTGCTCTATCCTGCTGAGCTACGAGGGCGCGCGCCCCAGTCTACGGGACCGGGACGTGCGCCCTCGGCAACACGGACTACGCCGCGAGGGCCAGGTAGGGCTCCCACCGCGGGTCGCTGCGCTCGGTGCCCCGGCGGTCCACGCGGTGCCGTGCGGCGGTCTCGGCGTGAACCGCAGCTGCCAGCGCATCTCCTGCGGAGTGCGGTTGCTCTTGACGTTGTTGCAGCGGAGGCAGCACGCGACGAGGTTCTCCCACGAGTCCGCCCCGCCCCGTGAGCGCGGCAGGACGTGATCGATCGTGGATGCCGCCTTGCCGCAGTAACCGCAGCGGTGATTGTCGCGCCGAAGAACTCCCCGCCGCGTCACGGGGACCCGTCTGCTGCTCGGCACCCGGACATATCGGGCGAGGATGATGACGGCCGGACGATCGTACACGCCGTGGGTCCCCCAGACGGGGTCTTCTTCCACGCGTTCGATCACGGTCGCCTTGTCGTTCATCACGAGCACCAGGGCTCTCTTGAACGACACGATCGCGAGCGGCTCGTATCCGGCATTCAGGACCAGTGTGCGCATTCGTCATCCTCTCGATCCGCCGGGACGGCTTCCCGGCACTCTCGACTCACACGAGGCCGTGCACGAGGGAGAACGATCGCGAGGGACGAAAAAAGGCGCCGTCTAGAGACAGCGCCTTTCGCGCACGGCAACGCCGTGGCTTCCCTGCGGGCTATGCAGAAGGACGTGACGACCGAGGGCATCCATGGTTCGGATGGTCGGTATTCGCTCCATCAGCCTCTCCCACCTGTACGACAACGGGATCAGGCTAACCCATCCAGCTGCATGCGGGACGAAACGGCGGGTGAATGGAGGAAGGCGTGTCCGGTGCTCAGCCGGCGTTGACCGACAGCCAGGACATCGGTTCGACGAGTCCGCCGTTGATCCAGACCTCGAAGTGGAGGTGGTTCGCGGTCGAACGACCGGTGCTGCCGACGTAGCCGATGAGCTGTCCTGCCGCGACGGTCTGGCCGACCTGCACCTGGCGGGAGCCGTAGAGCATGTGTCCGTAGGTCGTCTGGACACGCTGTCCGCCGATGACGCTGTCGAGCATCACGCAGACGCCGTACCCGCCGATGCTCTCCGCGGAGGCGCGGACGACGCCGGCAGCAGCGGCATAGATCGGAGTGCCGGCAGGAGCGAGCATGTCGGCACCGTTGTGGCCGCCGCCGATGGTGCGGCTGACGTTCCAGGAGCCCATGGGAAGCGGATAGCGCACCTCTCCGGAACCGGGAGAGGTGAGCGCGTAGCCGGCGGAGTTGAACTGCTGCGTCGACGCCGTGGAGGCAGCGGCCGCACGAGCAGCCGCAGCTTCTTCCGCCTTCTTCTTCGCGATCTCCTCCGGCGTCGTGGCGCTGAATGTTCCGCGGCTCAGCGGCGCCGCCGTGGCCTGCGAAGCGACGACGAGCGACTGCGCGTCGACCGCCGCGAGCTGCTGCAGTGTCGTGGTCGCGGCCTCGGTCGGCTTGGGCGAAGCGAACGCGGGGAGCGCGATTCCGGCGACGAGTGCACCGACGGCCCCGAAGATGGCGATCGAGCGGAGCGGCTTGACAGCCTTGCGAGCGTTCACCCGCGCGCCCGTTCGACGGGCTGGTACTCGGTCTTCAGATGTCTTCTTCGCGGGCGGTTCGATGTCTGCGGCCAAAACGTGGTCCTCCTGGGCCTTCGCGCGTTCGGGTTGCGCTGGCTCGTCGGCACTCTGCTCTCGTGGCACGAATGTATCTCGGGTACTTTGTGCATTCCTGCCGTGAAGACGACGAGCCTGGAAGGCGGATCTTCGCGGTGTGTCGCCCGCGGGCTTCTTCGCTGACGACTCGACCGAGGTTACCGGAAGATAACGATCATGTCACCCCAGGAACCTGACAATCCTCGGAGAGGCGTCTCGGGAGCGTGGACGACGCATCGCCCTGCTCCGGGAACGAGGGAGCTGATCAGGCGGGTTCGCCCACCAGGAAGATGTGCGACGCGAGCTCGACCGGGAGCTCGAGGCCGTCTTCCTTCCCGTCCATCTGGATCAGGACGTACCCCTCGCTGAAGCGGAAATCGCCGTGCGCGCCGGGCACCACGCCCGCATCGCGCAGCTGTTCGAGCAGCTCGGGATCGACCTGAGCCGGCTCGGCGAGCCGACGCACTGTCCCCTCGACCGGCTCGCCCGCCGCGTTCAACCGCTGCACGAGACCGATGACCCCCTCGTCGAAGGTGCGCGCGGGCAGATCGCCGAGCTGGTCGAGGCCGGGGATCGGATTGCCGTACGGCGACTCCGTCGGGTGCCCGAGCAGTTCCACGAGGCGACGCTCGACCTGCTCGCTCATCACGTGCTCCCACCGGCAGGCCTCTTCGTGCACGAAGGCCCAGTCGAGGCCGATCACGTCGGAGAGCAGGCGCTCGGCGAGGCGGTGCTTGCGCATCACGTCGACGGCCTTGCGGCGACCGGCATCGGTGAGCTCGAGAGTGCGATCCTCGGAGACCACGACGAGACCGTCGCGCTCCATCCGCCCCACGGTCTGCGAGACCGTCGGGCCGGAGTGTCCGAGGCGCTCGGAGATGCGCGCGCGCAGCGGCACGATGTTCTCCTCCTCGAGTTCGAGGATGGTGCGGAGGTACATCTCCGTGGTGTCGATCAGATCGGTCATGTGCAGGCCCTCCGAGGTTCTTAGGCAAGCCTACATTCCCGGGCGGACATCGGCCCCGCCGCGCGTCGGGCGACATGCCGGGAGCACCCTAGAATCAACCCATGGCGATCGAGATTCCCCGAGACCTCCTGCCCGCTGACGGCCGCTTCGGCTGCGGTCCCTCGAAGGTGCGCCCCGCGCAGCTCGACGCGCTGCTCGCCTCGGGGGCGTCCATCCTCGGCACCTCCCACCGGCAGGCGCCGGTGAAGAACCTCGTCGGAAGCGTGCGGGAGCAGCTCGCGACGCTGTTCCGGATCCCCGAGGGCTATGAGGTCATCGTGGGCAACGGCGGTTCGACCGCGTTCTGGGACGCTGCTGCATTCGGCCTCATCGAGCGTCGCAGCCAGAACCTCGTGTTCGGGGAGTTCGGCGGGAAGTTCGCCGCCGCGGCCGGCGCGCCGTGGCTCGAGGCACCCGACGTGCGCAAGGCGGAGCCGGGTTCGCTGACCTCCGCAGAGGTCGGCGCCGACATCGACGTGTACGCGTGGCCCCACAACGAGACCTCGACGGGTGTCGCCGCCCCCGTCCAGCGCATCGCCGCGGACGGCGCGCTCACCGTCATCGACGCGACCAGCGCGGCGGGCGGGATCGACTTCGACGCCGCACAGGCCGACGTCTACTACTTCGCCCCGCAGAAGAACCTCGGTTCGGACGGCGGGCTCTGGTTCGCCGTCGTCTCTCCCGCCGCACTCGACCGCATCGAACGGATCGCCGCGTCCGGCCGCTACATCCCCGAGTTCCTCAGCCTGAAGAACGCTGTCGACAACTCGCGGCTCAACCAGACGCTCAACACCCCCGCGCTCACGACGCTGCACCTCCTGGACAGCCAGCTCCGCTGGATCCTCGACAACGGCGGCCTCGCCTGGGCGGCGGCACGGACGTCGGAGTCCTCCTCCGTGCTGTACGACTGGGCTGCGGCGTCGTCGGTCGCGACTCCGTTCGTCGCGGATCCCGCGCACCGCTCGCCTGTCGTCGCGACGATCGACTTCGACGACAGCGTCGATGCGGCGGCGATCGCCAAGACGCTCCGGGCGAACGGGATCGTCGACACCGAGCCGTACCGCAAGCTCGGCCGCAATCAGCTGCGCGTCGCGACTTTCGTCTCGATCGAGCCCGACGACGTGCGTCAGCTGACCCGGGCGATCGACTACGTGCTGGAGAACCTGGGCGCCTGAGCGCCCGGGGTCACTCCTCGTCGTCGGGATCGGCCTCGTCGGCGTCGTCGTCGGACTCGTCGTCGTCGGACTCGTCGTCGTCGGACTCGTCATCGTCGGACTCGTCATCGTCGGACTCGTCGTCCGGCTCCGAGTCGTCGAGCTCGTCGATGTCGACACCGTCGAGATCGCCCGCGTGCAGGATGTCGGGCTCGCCGTCATCGTCCAGGTCGTCGTCGTCGAGGTCGTCATCGTCGTCGACAACGAGTTCATCGACCGCGTCGTCGTCGGCGGCCGTGTCGTCGTCGGCAGCCGCGGCCGCCTCGGCGAGTTCGGCCTGATGCGCCCTGTACTCGGCCAGACGCTCGGCCCACGGGACCCACTCCGGTGCGAGAAGCGCACCATCGCCCGGCAGGAGTTCGACTTCGAGAACGGTGGGGTCTTCGTCATCCACCCGCGCGACCGTCACCGTCCAATACCATCCGGGGTAACCGGCGAGACGATTCTCGAACCGCAATGAGACCGAACCGTCCTCCTCGGGGAGGTATCCGGCGGCGGGGCCGATGCTGGAGGCAGGAGTGATCTCCCGCAGTGCTGCCAGCGCGAGGTCGTGGGCGCCGATGAGACGGGCGTCGGCGTCAGGCTTCGAGGTCATCGGCGACCTTGCGCAGGACGGCAGCGATCTTGCGGCCGTGTCCGGATGAGGGGTAGCGCCCGCGGCGAAGGTCTCCGCCGATGCCGTCGAGGAGCTTCACCAGATCCTCGACGATGATGGCCATGTCATCGGCAGGCTTGCGCTTCGCCTTGGACAGGCTGGGCGGCGCCTCGAGCACACGCACCGACAGCGCCTGCAGACCGCGCTTTCCATCGGCCACGCCGAACTCCACGCGCGCACCCGCCTTCACCGCGGTGCCCGCAGGCATCGCAGAGGCGTGCAGGAAGACGTCCTGGCCGTCATCGCTGGCGATGAAGCCGAAACCCTTGTCTTCGTCGTAGAACCTGACCTTGCCGGTGGGCATGGGAGAACCTCGCTGAGATCGTCGTGTGCAGAACAATGCCGCGCTCGTGCGCGCTCCTCCAGCCTACCGGTCGCGCGGCCCGCCGAGCCGAAGCCCCCGGTGCGAGTAGGCTGAGACGGATGAGCACGCAGAATTCCGAACCGGAGGTTCCCGTCCGCCGGCTGGATCGTATCCTGGCGTTCACCGCGCTCGGAATCGCCGCGGCATCGGTGGTGTGCTTCTTCGCCATCATCATCGGCACGGCGGTCGGCATGGACCAGGCCGCTTTCGGCGAGGGAGCGTGGCCGTTCATCGCGGCCATCCCCTACTGGGGCCTCCCCCTCGCCTTCCTGATGATCATCGTGCTTCTCACGATGAGCTTCATCCGAAAGGGACGAGCGTCTTCGCGTTCGTGAGGCACCGCGCATGAGCACGCACGCACGACCGCTGGCCGACTGGCTGGCCGAGGCGAGCGATGACGAGCTCCGTCGCCTGTTCCACGCGCGTCGCGTGAGACCGGATGCCGCATGGCAGGACTTCTTCGATGCCGCGGAGTCGCTGCTCGACCCCGCGTCGCTGGCGAAGGCGCTGCCGACGCTCACCGGCGCAGAGGCCGCGTCTCTGCTCGACGCCGCGCAGGGTGGCGGAGCAGGCGCTCAGCGCGAGCGGCTGACGGCGCTCGCCCTGCTCCGCCCCGACGGCACCCCGTACCCGCCCGTCGTCACCGCCGTCGCGGGGCGCTCGGCGGACGCCCTCACCACGACTTCGTCGACGGTGTCGCGCTCCTCCGAGACCGCGGCGGCCCACGCGGCGGAGCGTGCGTTCACCACGGTGTCGGTACTCGCAGATCTGCTCCTCATCGCGCGGGAGAGCCCGTTCGCGCTGCTGACCGGAGGCGGGGTGAACGCCGGGGAGAAACGGCAGCTCGCCGAGGCGGGGGTTCCGACGGAGATCGTCGACACTCTCGTGTCGATCGCGGTGGAAGCCGGACTCGCCGTGATGGCGGACCGCCGGCTGCGGACGAGTCAGTCCGCCGAGGAGTGGCTGCGTTCCCCGCCGTCGCCCGATGGAGCGTGCTGGCGACCGCGTATCGGGACGCCCTGCCACGCGGCGTCCGATCGCCGAGTGGCGGATGGATCCCGCCGGAGACGTGGAGCGGTGCGCACCCCTGGGATCCGGCGTGGTCGGAGCACTCCCGCATGCTGCACGATGCCGCCCGCTTGCTCGGACTCATCGCTGAGGACGGCACCGAGCCCGAATGGGCGGTCGGCCTGCGCGAGGGCGGCGCGACGGACACGAGCGCCCTGGCGCGCCTTCTTCCTGCCGAGGTCGACCGGATCTTCCTGCAGAACGATCTCACTGCGATCGCGCCGGGTCCCCTCGCGCCTGCGCTCGACGTGCGGCTGCGCACGATCGCCGCACGGGAGTCGGCGGCCCAGGCCTCGTCGTATCGCTTCACGGCCGAATCGGTCGCGCACGCCTTCGTCGCCGGCGAGACCGAAGCGTCGATCCTGGAGTTCCTCGGTGGGCTGTCGCTGACCGGCATCCCGCAGCCTCTCGCCTACCTGCTCTCACAGACGGCGCAGCGGCACGGTCTCGTCCGCGTGTCGACGGATGAGGAGACGGGACGAACCCGGATCGAGAGCGTCGACTCGCACCTGATCGACGCGATGGCCGTCGATCAGTCCCTCCGCCCACTCGCTCTCACCGCGCACGTGGGCTCGCTCACCACACGCGTCAGCCGCGAGACGGTGTACTGGGCCCTCACCGACGCCCGGTACCCCGCGACGCTGGTCGGCGCCGACGGAGCCCTGCTCGTGCGGGAGAGGCACCCCGCGCCGCCGGCGGCTCCACCCCACGACGACGCCTCGGATCTGACCCCCTGATCGAGCGCCTGAGGTCTCACCAGGGGCCGGATGCCGACGCCGCATGGCTCGACCGCGAGCTCGAGGCTGCCGTGCGCGCGAAGTCCGTGCTCCAGGTCACGGTCGGCATGCCGGACGGCTCGACACGCGAACTCCTCCTCGAGGCCACGGGGATGGGCGGCGGTCGTCTCCGCGGACGCGACCGTGCGGCCGATGTGGAGCGCACTCTCCCGGTCTCGAGCATCCTCGCGGCCACGATCGTCGCACCATAGGCCCCGTACCTCGCACGACCGGTAAACTGATCAGCTATGTCTGATGGCCCCCTGATCGTCCAGAGCGATCGCACCGTGCTGCTCGAAGTCGCCCATGCCGACGCGGAGAGCGCCCGCCACGAGTTGGCGATCTTCGCCGAGCTGGAACGTGCCCCCGAGCACATCCACACGTACCGGATCACCCGGCTCGGACTCTGGAACGCCCGCGCCGCGGGGCATACCGCGGAAGACATGCTCGAGACGCTCGACCGCTGGTCGCGCTTCCCTGTTCCTCCTTCGGTCGCCGTCGATCTGCGCGAGACCGTGAACCGCTACGGCCGCCTCGTGATCGAACGAGACGACGAGGGGACGCTGCTCCTGCGCTCCTCCGACCCGGCCGTGCTCGCGCAGGTCGCGAACAACAAGCGGATCCAACCGCTTCTGATCGGGCATCCGACGCCGGAGACGTTCGTCGTCGACGCCTGGGCACGAGGACAGATCAAGCAGGAGCTGCTGAAGATCGGCTGGCCCGCCGAAGACCTCGCGGGGTACACCCCGGGGACCCCGCACGAGATCGAGCTCGCCGAAGACGGCTGGCAGATACGTCCGTACCAGCAGGATGCGGTCGATGCCTTCTCGAAGGACGGCTCGGGCGTCGTGGTGCTCCCGTGCGGCGCGGGGAAGACGATCGTGGGCGCCGGGGCGATGGCGGCCACGAAGACCACCACGCTGATCCTCGTGACGAACACCGTCTCGGCTCGGCAGTGGCGCGACGAGCTGCTCAAGCGCACGAGCCTGACACCCGAGGAGATCGGCGAGTACTCCGGCCAGTCCAAGGAGGTCAAGCCGGTCACGATCGCGACGTACCAGATCCTCACGGCGAAGCGGAAGGGCGAGTACGCCCACCTGGCGCTGCTGGACGCGCTCGACTGGGGCCTGATCGTGTACGACGAGGTGCACCTGCTGCCGGCACCGGTCTTCAAACTCACCGCCGACCTGCAGGCCCGCCGCCGTATCGGACTCACCGCGACGCTGGTGCGCGAAGACGGCCGCGAGGGCGATGTGTTCAGCCTGATCGGGCCGAAGCGCTTCGACGCACCGTGGAAGCAGATCGAGGCGCAGGGCTTCATCTCGCCCGCCGCGTGCTACGAGGTGCGCGTCGACCTGCCGCCGAGCGACCGGCTCGAGTACGCCGCCGCGACCGACGACGAACGCTACCGCCTCGCCGCCTCCGCTCCGGCCAAGGTGCAGGCGGTGCGCGAGCTCATCGCGAAGCACGAGGGCGAGCGCATCCTCGTCATCGGCCAGTACCTCGACCAGCTCGAGTCGCTCTCGGCCGCGCTCGACGCCCCCCAGATCACCGGCGCGACCCCGGTCGATGAGCGCGAAGAGCTGTACCGCGCGTTCCGCGAGGGTGACATCTCCCTCCTCGTCGTGTCGAAGGTGGCGAACTTCTCGATCGACCTGCCTGAGGCGTCGGTCGCGATCCAGGTCTCCGGCTCCTTCGGCTCGCGTCAGGAAGAGGCTCAGCGACTCGGGCGTCTCCTGCGCCCGAAGCAGTCGGGCCACACCGCGAGCTTCTACACCCTCGTCGCCCGCGACACGATCGACCAGGACTACGCCCAGAACCGTCAGCGCTTCCTCGCCGAGCAGGGCTACAGCTACACGATCATGGACTCGGACGCGATCGCCGCCTGACCGACACCGGGCCCCCCGCGACTCAGCCGTGCAGGGTCCGCGCCAGCGCGTGGGACCCGCCAGACGTCGGACCGACGGCGACGGGCGCACGCACCGGAGTCGCGGTGCGTGCGATCCCGAGCCTCCGGGCCCAGCGGTCGGCGAGAAGCGCGTAGACGATCATCGCGAGGGTCGAGGCCAGCAGGTCGACCGGGGTGCCCGAAGTGGCGTTCGCGTCGACGAGCTGGACCGACCCCAGCACGAAGATGAGCACGTTGTTCACGATGTGCAACGAGATCGCGGCTTCCAACCCCCCGGTGCGCCACGACAGCCATGCCGCGACGATCGCGAACACGCCGACGCTCGCTGCGCCCCAGACGTCGTATCCGTGGCCCAGCACGAAGATCGGCACGGGAAGCAGGATGGCGAAGGCCGGATGCCGCAGCCAACTGCCCACCAGCTGCATCAGGTAGCCGCGGAAGACGTATTCCTCGGCGGCGGCTTGGAGCGGGATCAACAGCAGCACCAGCGCCAGCATGACCCACAGACCCCGGTGGGAGAAGTCGACCACGAGCCCGTCGCCGGTCGCGGCCGACCACCCGAGCACGACGGCGAAATACACGACGAACACCCCGAACGCCAGCAGCAGGCTCTTGCCGAGCCACCGCATCCGCAGACGTCCCGAGACCGACGACAACAGGCCGATCCCGCGTCCCTCGACGATGCGCGACGCCAGCAGCAGGGCGGGGATCATCAGGATCAGCGGCAGCACCATGGCGACCAGGAGCCACGGCCGGTCGAGGTCGAAGTACTGCGTCGTGGTGAGGAGCACCTGCATCTCGACGCCCCACGACGGCACGACCACCGAGACCACGACGAGCGGCACGACGAGAAGCAGCAGGAGCACCACATACAGGGCGACGCCGACCACTCCGGTGAGGAGGGGCTTCCACCACCGGTGGCGCGGTCGCACGTGAGCCAGTCGGTGGAACGCGTACCGTTCGACCTGCTCCGAAGGGGGCGCGACGGCGGCGGATGCGGGGGCGGCGGAGTCGTCCTCGATGGTGCTCATACCTCGATCCTTCCCGGTCTGCCTGTGCATCACATCCGACCTCGGGTGGATCGCCGACTCGACGCCGTTCCGCACAATAGTCAGCATCCGCATGGCCGGAGTCACCATAATGGGGACATGACTGCTCCGCGCATCCTGGTCGTCGACGACGAACCCAACATCCGCGACCTGCTCTCCACGGGTCTCAGCTTCGCCGGATTCCAGGTGAAGACGGTGGCCAACGGCGCCGCCACGATCTCGGCCGTCCTCGAGGAGGAGCCGGACCTGATCATCCTCGACGTCATGCTCCCCGACATGAACGGATTCAGCGTGACCAAGCGCCTCCGTGGCGCCGGGTTCACCGCACCCATCCTCTTCCTGACCGCCAAGGATGGGACAGAGGACAAGATCGAGGGGCTCAACGCGGGCGGCGACGACTACGTGACCAAGCCGTTCAGCCTCGATGAGATCGTCGCCAGGGCCCAGGCGATCCTGCGCCGCACCATGCAGGCCGACGAGGAGTCGATCATCCGTGCCGGCGAGCTGTCGATGGATCAGGACACCCACGACGTGCATGTCGGCAAGGAGCCGATCGAACTCAGCCCGACCGAGTTCAAGCTGCTGCGCTATCTCATGCTCAACCCGAACCGAGTGCTGTCGAAGGCGCAGATCCTCGACCACGTGTGGGAGTACGACTTCAACGGCGACGCCGGCATCGTCGAGAGCTACATCTCGTACCTGCGACGCAAGATCGATCCGCACACCGAGGAGTCGCTGATCCAGACCAAGCGCGGGTTCGGCTACATGCTCAAGGTGGGCAAGTCGGGCTGATCCCCGGCATACCACCGCAGACGCCGCCCACGCGGCGCCGTTCGACGCACCGAGAAGAGGACCGCATGGCGCACAAGCCCGATGCGGTCACCAGCTGGTGGCGACGCATCAGCCTCCGGGCGAAGGTCACCGGCGTCACGGTGGCGGTGCTCGCACTCGGACTTCTCGTCGCGGGCATCGGCACGGTTCCGATCCTCCGCACCGCCCTGGTCGCGAACATCGACGCGCAGCTTCCCGCACTCGTCTCGAGCGATCTCGCGGAACGCTACTTCGACATCACGGTCGTGGACGGCGTCGCGACATACACGCCTCGCGACGAGCAGCCGCGGGACTTCTCGTTCGCCATCTACGACGCCTCGGGGGTGCTGCAAGCCACGGCCCGCGGAACCTCCGGCCAGGCGCCGCTGTTCCCCGCGGAGTACTCGCTCGCGAAGGCGACCGCAGACACCGACCAGATCCCGCTCGAGATTCCGGGGGCGGACGGCGAGATCTTCCACGGCGCGGTCGCCGTCGTCGGCTCCGAGGGCGGCGCCCTGCGGATCCAGTTGGTGGCGCTGCCGCTCGCGCCCGCCGACCGCATCATCAGTCAGTACTTCGGCATCTACATCTCCATCGCGCTGATCACGATCCTCATCGCCGCGCTCCTGACCCGCGGACTCGTCACGCTCACGTTCCGCCGACTGGGTCAAGTCGAGGCGACAGCCATGTCGATCGCCGCCGGCGACTTCCGGCAGCGCCTGACCGACCTCGAGCCCACGACCGAGGTCGGACGCCTCAATGCGGCGATCAACACGATGCTCGACCGCGTCGACCGGTCCCTCGCACAGCGTGACCGCACCGTGCAGCACATGCGACGGTTCATCGGTGATGCGAGCCACGAGTTGCGGACGCCGCTGGTGAGTGTGCGCGGCTATGCGGAGTTGTACCGGATGGGCGCGATCAAGGGCGAGGAGGACACCGCGAGAGCCATGGAGCGCATCGAGAAGGAAGCCATCCGGATGGGTGTCCTCGTCGAGGATCTGCTCGCGCTGGCGCGCCTCGACGAGGAGCGCGAGCCGGAGATCGAGCCACTCGACCTCCGTCCGATCGCCCGTGACGCGGCGCTCGACCTCCGGGCCGCTGCGCCGGGCCGCACCGTCACGGTGATCGATCGCACGATCGAGGCCATGACCCCCCTCCCCCTCCGTGAGTCGCCTCCGCCACGACCGGAGCAGACGAGCACGCCTCCGCGCGGACTCTCCCGCACCGCCCTCTCCCGCTTGCGTCGGCGCCCACGGCACCAGGAGCCGTCTCCCACGATCGACTTCAGCGAGGTACCGGACATCCCGGTGCGCACTCCTCCGATCGTCCTCGGCGAGGAGAACAAGGTGCGACAGGTCGTGACGAACCTCCTGGGCAACGCCCGCAGATTCTCCCCCGAAGACGGCCCGATAGAGATCGTGGTCGACTCCGACCGGGTTCGGGGCACGGGGAGCATCGCGATCGTCGATCACGGCGAGGGCATCCCGCCGCAGATCCGCGAGCAGATCTTCGAGCGGTTCTGGCGGGCCGACACCTCGCGCGCGCGGGAGACCGGAGGCTCCGGTCTCGGTCTCGCGATCGTGGCGTCGATCATGAAGGCCCTGCACGGCGGCGTCGACGTGTCGGAGACGCCCGGCGGCGGCGCGACCTTCACCGTCACCCTCCCCCTCGCCCCGGCTCGTGCGACTCCCGAGCACCTTCTCGAAGACACGCAGCCCCTGGAACGACTCGACCTGCCCTGATGGCGCCGTGACGCCGGTTGTGCACAGCCTGTGGCCCGGCCGACCCCGTGCGCGGCTGCGAGCCTCCGCGCCCTCCTAACGTCGGTACTCCACAGGAAAAGGAGTTCCCATGTCTGTCTTCACCGTCGACACCGAGGCCGTCCACGCGGCACACGGCGCCACCCGAGCGACCATCGAGCGCCTGCAGAGCGAGTCCGCCACGCTCATGGCCCAACTACGCCAGCTGCAGACCTCCTGGGTCGGCACCGCGTCGAATGCGTTCCAGGGCTGCGCCGAGCAGTGGCAGGGGGCGCAACTGCATGTGGAGCACGTGCTCGATGCCATCGGCACATCGCTCGGATCAGCGGCGTCCCAGTACTCCGACGCCGACCACTACTCGGCCAGTCTGTTCCGTTGAGCCCGCGCACCCCGTGAACGCAGAACGCCCCCGGCCGAAGCCGGGGGCGTTCTGTCATGTGTGCTGGATCAGAAGTCCATGCCACCCGTGGGGTCGCCAGCCGGAGCTGCGGCCTTCTCGGGCTTGTCGGCGACGACGGCCTCGGTGGTGAGGAACAGCGCGGCGATCGACGCGGCGTTCTGCAGCGCCGAGCGGGTCACCTTGGCCGGGTCGATGATGCCGGCGCCGAACATGTCGACGTACTCGCCCGTTGCGGCGTTGAGGCCCTGGCCCGCGGGGAGCTCGGAGACCTTGTTCGCCACGACACCCGGCTCGAGACCGGCGTTCAGCGCGATCTGCTTGAGCGGAGCCTCGATCGCCACGCGGACGATGTTCGCACCGGTCGCCTCGTCGCCCGTGAGCGACAGTCCGTCGAGCGCCTTCGTGCCCGACTGGATGAGCGCGACGCCACCACCGGGGACGATGCCCTCCTCGACCGCTGCCTTCGCGTTGCGGACGGCGTCCTCGATGCGGTGCTTGCGCTCCTTGAGCTCGACCTCGGTCGCGGCACCCGCCTTGATGACGGCGACGCCACCGGCGAGCTTGGCCAGACGCTCCTGGAGCTTCTCACGGTCGTAGTCGCTGTCGGTGTTCTCGATCTCGCGACGGATCTGCGTGACGCGACCCTCGATCTGCTCGGCCTCGCCGGCACCCTCGACGATCGTGGTCTCGTCCTTGGTGACGATGACCTTGCGCGCACGGCCCAGGAGGTCGAGCGTGGCGTTCTCCAGCTTGAGGCCGACCTCTTCGGTGATGACCTGACCACCGGTGAGGATCGCGATGTCCTGCAGCTGCGCCTTGCGGCGGTCACCGAAGCCCGGAGCCTTGACGGCGACGGACTTGAAGATGCCCTTGAGCTTGTTCAGCACGAGCGTCGCGAGAGCCTCGCCCTCGACGTCCTCGGCGATGATGACGAGCTCCTTGCCGTCCTGGATCACCTTGTCGACGATGGGCAGGAGGTCCTTGATGTTGGAGACCTTCTGGTTCGCGATGAGGATGTACGGGTCTTCGAAGACAGCCTCCTGGCGCTCCGGGTCCGTCACGAAGTAGGGGTTCAGGTAGCCCTTGTCGAAGCGCATGCCCTCGGTGAGCTCGAGCTCGGTGCCGAACGTCTGCGACTCCTCGACGGTGACGACGCCTTCCTTGCCGACCTTGTCGATCGCCTCGGCGATGAGCTCGCCGATCGCGGTGTCTGCTGCCGAGATGGACGCGGTCGCGGCGATCTGCTCCTTCGAGTCGATCTCCTTGGCGCTCGAGAGGAGCTCCTCGGTGATCGCGGCGACAGCCTTCTCGATCCCGCGCTTGAGGGAGATGGGGTCGGCGCCGGCTGCGACGTTGCGCAGTCCTTCGCGGACCAGCGCCTGAGCGAGGACCGTGGCGGTCGTGGTGCCGTCACCGGCGACGTCGTCGGTCTTCTTTGCGACCTCCTTGACGAGCTCCGCGCCGATCTTCTCGTACGGGTCGTCCAGCTCGATCTCCTTGGCGATGGAGACACCGTCGTTCGTGATCGTGGGAGCGCCCCACTTCTTCTCGAGGACGACGTTGCGACCGCGCGGGCCGAGGGTCACCTTGACCGCGTCGGCGAGGATGTTGAGGCCGCGCTCGAGGCCGCGGCGGGCCTCCTCATCGAAAGCAATGATCTTTGCCATGAGTTTTTTCGTCCCTCCTGGACGTAGACGTTGGGTTTAGCACTCAGAGTGAGAGAGTGCTAACGCCATTCTGGCACTCGACACCTTCGAGTGCAAGCCGCCCGATGCGTGCGGCATCCGGAGGTCAGGACGCGGGTTCCCCGGTGGGCGTCTCGGGCGCCGACGTCGATCGATCGAGCCCGATCACGACCGTGAACTGCTTCTCCCCGTCCTCCGTCTGACCGGAGTAGTAATCGCTCTGCTGCACGGCGGCGCCGCCGAGGAGATTCGCCAGCCCGATCGCCGCGAGCTCGTCCGCCTCGTCCACGAAGAACACGGTCGTGGCGGCGAAGTCCTGACTCGAGCTGTCGCCGGCGAAGACGTCGTCAGCGGCCCAGCCGTTGTTGATGAGGGTGTCGCGCATCCGGGTGTCGAGGCCCTCGTCCGGTGTCCCGTTCAGGATCATCACGGAGATGCTCGGGTCGACGATCCCGGTCTCGACGGGCGTCGGGGCCGAGGTCGGACCAGCCTCGGGGAAGAGCGAGATGCGGCCCATCACGACGAGGGAACCGAAGATGCCCGCGATGATGAGCACGAGCGCGGCGACGAAGGACCACAGCAGCACCACCCAGCCGTTCATCCCCGGAGCTTCGGCTCGGTGCGCTCCTACTCGTCCGGAGGAACGGGGAACGTCATCGAAGCGATCTCGGGTGGGCTTTGACACCCCTCGATGCTAGCGGCACGTTCCTGTCAACCCGTTCCACGGCGCCGGGGGCGGCCCCTCCCGGCCACCGGAGAGGGTCTCAGCCCACGAAACCGGGCATCCGGGCGGCACGCCGGGACGCCCGGGAGTCGCGGAGCCGACGGAGCCTGCGCACCAGCATCGGGTCGAACTCCAGGGCGACGTCGGACTCGATGAGCCGTCCGAGCAGTTGGTAGTAGCGGGCAGGGCTCATGCCCAACTGCGTGCGGATGGCCTCTTCCTTGGCCCCGCCGTGGCGCGGCCACGCCGCCTCCAGGGCGAGGATCGCGCGATCGCGCTCCGTGAGGTCTCCCAGCATGGCTCCAGATTAGGACGCGACCGTCGGGATCGCGGTTCGCCACTCCCACCATCGTCCGAGCGGATCCGCGGCTGCGCGGACCTGTCCGTCGATCGCGACGACGAAGCCCGGCCACTTCTCCGCGTCCACCGGAGGGGACCAGACATCCGTCACGCCCGGCGGGTCGATCGTGATCCACCGCGCGTCCAGTCGCGAGATGTCGGCGAGCAGCGCGCTGCGCTCCGCTCTCGGGATGTGCACGAGCACCCCGGGGTGGTGACGACGAGGGTCGCGCCCTGCGGTGCCGCGTCGACGAGGGCGCCGATGCGCTCGCGCGCATCCCCGCGCACGAGAAACGGAGGGTCCGATGCCACGATGTCGAGCGCGGCATCGACGCGCTCCGCACGCCCGGACTCCCCTGGCCAGACGAGACCGCGGAGCCAGCGGCGATCTCGTTCGTCGGCGGCATCGAGCGGCTGCAGATCGATGCCGGCTCTCCAGACGATCTCCGGCATCCGGATCTGCGGCAGTGGTCCGGTGACCCGAGACTCCAGCACGACGGTCGACGGCCCGTCCGCGGGATCCACGCCGAGGCGCAGCCGCCCTTCGGCGTCGGTGAACCGATACGAGTAGCGATCGGGGTAGAGGCACAGTCCGGCAGACGCTCCGAGCTCGAGCAGCGCGATCGGCCCTTCGACCTCCGACAGCAGCGGCAGCAGCGGGGCCAGACGGAGGGGCTCGTTCGTCTGCAGCGAGCGCCGCGTGCACTCCGCGACGACCTCGTCGGCGTTCTGCAGCAGGAAGCCGCGCCAGTCGTCGTACTCCTGCAGCGTTGCGCCGAGCAGGCGCGTCACCGCGAACACGAGCGGCGGCTGCCGTCTCGTCTCCGGGATCCGGGCGAGCACACGCTGCACCTCCTCGTCCGCAGCGACACCCGCAGCCCATCGGGCATACACCGCGCTCCGGCCCGGCGCCTCGTCCCGCGCGAATCGCGCGTAGCGCTCCCGCACTGCTTCCGTCATCCGTCCATTCTGACGCGAAGGACCCGAGACCTCGTCGGACAAGGGAGAATGGAGGCGACTGAGGAGGACACATGTCGTACAGCGTGGACAAGACCGAGGACGAATGGCGCGACGAGCTCGGTGACGAGCAGTACGCCGTGCTGCGGCAGGCCGCGACGGAGCGCGCCTGGACGGGCGAGCTGCTCGACGAGGAGCGGGCGGGTCTCTACACCTGCGGAGCGTGCAACGCCGAACTCTTCAAGAGCGGCACGAAGTTCGACTCCGGATGCGGCTGGCCGAGCTTCTACGAGTCGATCCGCCCCGACGCGGTCGAACTCATCGAGGACGACAGCCTCGGGATGGTGCGCACCGAGGTCCGTTGTGCCAACTGCGGGTCGCACCTCGGCCATGTCTTCCCCGACGGGTTCGGCACTCCGACAGGCGATCGCTACTGCATGAACTCGATCGCACTGAACTTCACGCCTGACGCCTCGTGAGCGCCCTCGACGCCGTCCGCGCGCGTCAATCCTGGTCGAAGGTCGACGAGACGGCGCCGGGCCGCGAAGAGCTGCTGACGTTGGTCACCGCTGCGGGGCGCGTCGCCGATCACTCGTCTCTGCGCCCGTGGCGCCTCATCGAGCTGCGCGGTGCAGACCGCGAGGTGCTCGGCGCGGCGATCGCCACAGCGCAGGGCGACGCCTCGCCGTCGTCGAAGCCGCTGCGTGCGCCGCTGCTGATCGCGGTCGTCGCGAGCTATCGCAAGAGCGAGAAGGTGCCGCGGTGGGAGCAGGAGGCCGTAGCCTCCGGCGTCGCCCACACCCTGAGCCTGCTCCTCGACGAGGCCGGCTGGGGCGTCATCTGGCGCACAGGGCATTACACCCGCGCGAAGGCAGTGGCCAAGGCCCATGGTCTGGGCAAGAACGAAGAACTCCTCGGGTGGCTGTACGTCGGGGGAAAGCCCGACGGGAAGCGACCGGGCCGCCGCAAAGCCGTCGACGCCCGGAAGCTGGTCACGCGGATGCCGAAGCCCGGATCCGTGAAGGCGGGCAAGGGTTCCAAGAAATCGGGCAAGAAGGCTACGAAGACGCCGTAGCCGTCAGCGCCGCCGCGTGCGGGGGACGGCGACGATCACGGACGCGACGGCCACCGCGACCATCGCGATGACCTGCCAGAGCGCCGGGCCCGAGGCCGGAGGCCAGATCAGGTCGATCACGACCGAGGTGACGAGCTGCCCGAGCACCGAACCCAGACCCATCAACAGCACACCGGTGTGGGCGACGATGAACGCCCCGAGCAGGATGTACGCCGCGCCGAGGAAGCCGCCGAGGTACAGCCACGGCTCCGCGGGGAGGGCCTCGGGCATCCCGCGGAAGGCCACGCTCGTCCCCGCCGCCAGCACGAGCACGACGGTTCCGGCGACGAAGCTCATCAGCGTGGCTGCGAGCGGCGACTGGACGCGCTGCGCGAGTCGACCGTTGGTGGCCGCCTGCCACGCGATGCCCACTCCTGCGGCGAACGGCAGCAGGAGCATCCACAGCGGAGCGGATGCGAGCACGTCGCCGGACAGGGAGATGCCGACGGCGGCGAGCGCGAGCACGCCACCGGCCACCCGCCCCGGCGTGACGGCTACGACGCCGGCCGGACCGAACCCGATGCGATCGAGGACGAGTCCGTGCAGGGTCTGTCCCGCGACGACACCGACGCTGAACAGGGAGACGCCGAGGACACCCGCGGTGAGCCCCTGCGTGGAGACGGTGAGGGCGCCGCAGGCACCGCCGAGCAGCATCCAGAACGGGATCGAGCCCTGCCGGATCCCGCTCCACAGGCGGCCGACTCCGCGCCGCGCCGAAGGCAGGCACGCGATCACGGCGACCAGCGCGAGAAGCCCGACGGAGAAGGAGAGGAGCCCGGCCACGATGCCGTCGTCGACGCGGACCCCGAGCACTCCGTTGATGCGCGCCTGAATGGCCGTCATGACCCCGATCGCGACCGCCCCGCCGAGTGCGACCGGAGCGGGGAGTCGACGGGAATCGGGCACCAGTCGACCCTACCCGAGCGCCCCTCTCCTCCCGGACCGGCGGATGTCGGTGCGCACGGCTACGCTGACGGCATGTGCGCGAGCTACGGTCTTGATCCTCGGTTCACCGATGCGGAAGTCCTCGCCGCCGCCGACGATGCGGTGCTCGAAGGGTTGCGCACGTGGGCAGAGGAGAACGCCGGCGAGACCATCCGTCCGACCGGCAGGAACCTCCGCAATCTCAACCCGCTGATCGTCCAGCCCGATGGCGCGCCCACGCTCGAACCTGCGTGGTGGGGTTTCCTGGTGAACGGCGAGCCTGCGAAGTTCCCGTCGATCAACACGCGGTCGGAGCGTCTGCAGGAGCGGCCGGGCGGCGCGAAGTCGCGCGCCATCGTCCCGGCGACGAGCTGGTACGAGATGCAGAAGCCCTCCCGCCGCTGGAACGAGTTCATCATCGATGACGGCACGCTCTTCGGCATGGCGGCGGTGACCCAACGCGGCCGCACGGCAGACGGCGAGTGGTACACGTGCTACTCGATCGTCATGCGGCCGGCCCCGGAGCGCCTCGCAGAGCTGCACGATCGGATGCCGTTGCTGATCCCGACGTCGTTGAGCCACGACTGGCTCACCGCCCCGCCGACCAGAGAGATCATCGACGAGGCCGTGCTCGCCTCCGACGAGATGGCCGCGCGGGTCACCGCCCGCCCCCGCGACTGACCGCGACCTCCGCCGCCGGGAGGATGTTCGGCTCGAGAGACGGTACCTGGGGCGGATGCGCAGCACCGATGCGGTCCGTAGCGTGGACGACATGATCACAGCAGAAGGCCTCACGAAGAGGTTCGGAGACAAGACGGCCGTCGATGACGTGTCCTTCACCGTCCACCCGGGCAGCGTCACGGGTTTCCTCGGTCCGAACGGCGCCGGCAAGTCGACCACGATGCGGATGATCGTCGGCCTGGATCGGCCGACATCGGGACGCGCCGCGGTCGCCGGTCGCGAGTACCGCAAGCTCCGCGCACCTCTGACCGAGGTCGGCGTGCTCCTCGACGCGAAGGCCGTCCACACGGGGCGGACCGCGCGCAATCACCTGCGGGCGATGGCGGCGACGCACGGGATCCCCGCCTCTCGCGTCGATGAGGTCATCGACATCGCTGGGATCGGGTCGGTCGCTCGCAAGCGCGCCGGCAAGTTCTCCCTCGGCATGGGACAGCGCCTCGGGATCGCGTCGGCACTCCTCGGAGACCCTCACACGCTGATCCTCGACGAACCGGTCAACGGCCTCGACCCCGAAGGTGTCCGCTGGGTGCGCCAATTCGCACGGCACGCGGCGTCCGAAGGGCGCACGGTCCTCCTCTCCAGCCACTTGATGAGCGAGATGGCGCAGACCGCGGATCACGTCATCGTGATGGGACGCGGCCGGGTGCTCGCGGACGCCCCGTTGTCGGAGCTCGTGCGCTCCTGGACACGGAACACCGTCCGGGTGCGCACTCCGCGTCCGGCAGATCTCGCGGCGGCCGTCGGCGGTCCGGATGTCGAGATCGTGAGCTCCGCGCCGGACCTCCTCGACATCGTGGGCCTGCCTGCCTCCCGCATCGGCGACCTCGCTGCCGACCGCGGCATCCCCCTGCACGAGCTCACCCCGACCACCGGCTCCCTCGAAGACGCCTATCTCGCTCTCACCGGCGATTCCGTCGAGTACCGCACCAAGGAGATCTCATGACCGCGACACAGGCCGTCGCTCCCTCACGGCCCCGCATCGACACCGGCCGACGACTGACGTTCGTGCGTGCACTCCGCGGGGAGTGGATCAAGCTGGCCACGCTGCGCTCGACGTGGTGGTCGATCGGGATCGCGGCGGCGCTCACCATCGGGATCGCCGTCCTCATCGCCCAGGCGATCGACATGCCGGGATTCGAGCCGATCCAGGCCGTCATCATGCCGATCCAGTTCACCATGCTCCTCGCCGGGATCATCGGCGCGATCTCGGTCACCGGCGAGTACTCCACGGGGATGATCCGTTCGACCCTCACGGCGAACCCGATTCGCGGATCGGTGCTCGCCGCGAAGTCGATCGTGCTCGCGGTGTTCCTGTTCCTGTCGTCGCTGGTGATCTTCGCCGTCGCCGCGGTCGCGGTCTCGCTCGTCTTCGCTCCGCGCGACCAGAGCATCGACTGGTCCGACCCCTCGGCGTCGTTCCTGCCGATCGTCGTGGCTTCGCTCGCCATGGCCGTCTTCGCGCTGATCGGAGTGTCGTTCGGGTTCATCCTCCGCTCCGGTGCTGGCGCGATCGCCGCGACCGTCGGCGTCCTGTTCGTGCTGCCGATCGTGGCGAACTTCTTCACGTTCGCGGGTGAGACATGGGCGTGGATCGTCGATGCGGCGAACTACCTTCCCGTGGCGGCTGCACAGAGCGCGATCCTGCCCGGCGACGATGCAGCGCTGGACGCTCCGTCCGCGTTCCTCACACTCGCGTGCTGGGTGGTCGGCGGAGCCGTCGCGGCCTGGGCCGTGCTGCGCACACGCGACGCGTAAAGTCGGCGCGTGAGCAGAAAGCGAAGCCGCAGCGACTCGATCCGTGAGGACGAGGAGCTGCGGCTTCCGCGTGCGCCTGGACTCTTCCGACGGTTCTGGGCGCGACATCCCCTGCTGGCCGATGTGCTGCTCGCTCTGCTGTGCCTCCTGCTCTCCCTCGCTCCGGCAGGACGCCTCACCGATTCGTCGATGCCGGAGGCGACGTACATCGCCATCAACATCGCCACCCTGTCGATGGTCGCGATCGCGTGCAGCACGCTGCTGTGGCGTCGAAGGGCACCGCTCGCCCCGTTCATCGCCGCGGTGATCCTCGGTACCGTCGGACTGTTCACCGGGCTCTCCGGGGGCATCATCCTCCTGCTCGTCGCCTGCTACGGTCTTGCGGTCTACCGGTCCTCCCGCACAGCGTGGACGTGCTTCGGCACCGGCGCCGTCTGGTTCCTCGGTCTTGCCGCGCTGCTCATGGCGACGGGCGCCATCACTCTGCAGGATGGGCTCGACACCGCGCTCGGATACGTCGTGCTGGGCCTGATCGGCACGCTCGTCGGCGTCAACGTCGGCGGGCGCAAACGCTATCTGTCGGCCGTGATCGACCGCTCACGCCAGTTGCTGGTCGAGCGCGATCAGCAGGCGCAGCTCGCTGCCGCATCCGAACGCGCGCGCATCGCCCGCGAGATGCACGACATCGTGTCGCATTCGCTCACCGTGATCGTCGCGCTCTCCGAAGGCGGAGCCGCGACCCCGAACCGCGAGCAGGCACGCAGAGCCGCGCTCTCGGCAGCGGAGACGGCCAGGTCTGCGCTCACCGAGATGCGGTCCATGCTCGGCGTGCTCCGCGACGAAGACTCCCCCTGCCGATGGCGCCCGTGCAACCCGTCCTCCCTCGCGACACCATCGAGGCCGCGCAGCGGGCGGGATACCCGGCCACGCTGGCGATCATCGGCCAAGCGGAGGTCTCCCCGCCGTCGAACACGCGATCGGACGGATCGTCCAGGAAGGCGTGACCAACGCCATGCGCCACGCGCCGACGGCGTCGGCTGCCACTGTGCGTGTGGAGTATGCCGTCGACGTGGTGACGATCGAGATCGTCAACGACGGGGTCTCCGGCGCAGTAGGCTCCGACGGTTTCGGCGTGCGCGGGCTCTCCGAGCGGGCCGCACATGTCCGGGGCACGGTGCGCTCCGCGCCCGCGGATGGCGGACGATGGGTTCTGCGTGCCGAACTGCCCATCGCGGGGAACGCTCACCAGGCACGAGCGACGGAGGACGAACGATGACCGAGACGATCAGGGTGCTCCTGGTGGACGACCAGGAGCTGATCCGTGTCGGCTTCCGCATGGTGCTCGAAGCCGAGGCCGACATCGTGGTCGTCGGCGAGGCCGGAGACGGGAAGGCCGCGATCGCCCAGAGCAGAGCGCTGGCTCCCGATCTGGTGCTCATGGACATCCGGATGCCGGAGCTCGACGGCATCGCCGCCACAGAGGCGATCGTGCGAGAGCACCCGCACACCAGGGTGCTGGTTCTGACGACTTTCGACCTCGACGAGTATGCGTTCGGTGCGATCCGTGCCGGTGCGAGCGGCTTCCTCCTGAAGGATGCGCAGCGGCACGAGATGATCTCCGCCGTGCGCGCGGTGCACCGCGGGGATGCCGCGCTCTCGCCGCGGATCACCAGGATGCTGCTGGATCACGTGACCCCGCAGCTCGATACCTCTTCCGCGAGCGCCGACACGGAGGAGAGCGCGGCGCTCGCATCGCTCACGGAGCGTGAGCGTGACGTCTTCCTCGCGATCGGACGCGGCCTGACGAATGCCGAGATCGCGCAGACGCTCTACGTGGGAGAGTCGACGGTGAAGACGCACGTCGGTCGTGTGCTGGCGAAGCTCGGGGCCCGCGACCGCATCCACGCGGTGATCCTGGCGCACCGGCTCGGTCTCGCGGGATAGCGACCCTTACGCGTCAGGCGCGGGTGGGAGTCCACTCCGAGACGCGGTCGAGGAGCTGCACCTCGTCGGCGGAGAGTTCGAGGCGGGCTCCGGCGAGCAGGTCGGGCACCTGCTCGACCGTACGCGCACTCGCGATGGGGGCGACGACGGTCGGCTGCGCGCGCAGCCATGCGAGCGACGTCGCGGCGATCGACGCGCCGTGCGCATCACCGATCTCCTCGAGCGCGTCGATGATCCGCAATCCGGCGGGCGTCGCATACTTCGCGGCGCCCTGCGCACGAGGCGAATCCTGACCCGCAGCGTCCGTCGAACGGTACTTCCCGGTCAGGAAGCCGCTCGCCAGCGAGTAGTACGGGATGAGCCCGAGGTCGAATTCCTCGGCGACGGGGATGATCGCGTCCTCGACCTCGTTGCGGTGCACGAGGTTGTAGTGCGGCTGCACGGCGACCGGCACGGCGGCTCCCGTGCGACGCGCGATCTCGACCCACTCCCTGATGCGGTCAGCCGAGTAGTTCGACACGCCGATGTGGCGGACCAGGCCGTCGGCGACCAGCGCGCCGAACGCCGCCACCGTCTCCTCGAGGGGAACGGTCTCGTCGTCGAAGTGGGCGTAGTACAGGTCGATCTCATCGACGCCCAAGCGGAGCAAGGACGCCTCAGCCGCCTTCCGCACCGTTGCTGCGGAGAGTCCGCGGAACTCCGGGTGCTGGCTCACCTTCGTCGCGACGACGACCCCGGACGGCTTGCGCGAGGCGAGCCAGGCGCCGATGATGCGCTCGCTCTCGCCGCCTTCGTTTCCCGGAACCCAGGCGCTGTAGGAGTCCGCCGTGTCGATGAAGTCGCCGCCGCCGTCGATGAAAGCGTCGAGCACCTCGAAAGACGCGTCGCGGTCGGCGGTCCAGCCGAACACGTTGCCGCCGAGGGAAAGAGGGAGAACGTCGAGATCACTGCTGCCGATGCGAGTCATGTCGTTCACAACCGCCGACCCCGGTGTCCGCATTCCCGGATGACGCCCCGTTGCGACGGCCCGCCGCTCGCGTCAGCCCGGTGTCTCACCGTCGTCATACATCTGCGATGGACGGCCGACCAGGCGCGCGTCGGGAGCGTGCGCCACCATCGGGTCCTTCCCCGGATAGTCGAAGCGGGAGAGGACGAACCTCATCGCCTCGAGCCGTGCGCGCTTCTTGTCGTTCGACTTGATGACGATCCACGGGTCGGCCGGAGTGTCGGTGTGGAAGAACATCTCCTCCTTCGCCTTCGTGTAGTCCGCCCATCGGTCGACGCTCGCGAGGTCGGTGGGGCTCAGCTTCCACTGCTTGACGGGGTCTTCACTGCGTCGCGCGAACCGCCGCCGTTGTTCTGCCTCTCCGACCGAGAACCACAGTTTGATGAGACGGATGCCCGACCCGACCAGCATCCGCTCGAACTCTGGAACGGTGTGCATGAACTCGTGATAGTCGTCGGAGGAGCAGTACCCCATGACGCGTTCGACACCTGCGCGGTTGTACCAGGATCGATCCATCAACACCATCTCCCCGCCCGACGGCAGGTGTGCGACATAGCGCTGGAAGTACCACTGCGTCCGCTCGGCGTCGGTCGGCTTGTCGAGCGCGACGACCCGCGCGCCACGCGGGTTCAGGTGCTCCATGAAACGCTTGATCGCGCCCCCCTTGCCCGCGGCGTCGCGCCCTTCGAACAGGATGAGCACGCGTTCGGACGAGTGCTTGACGTGAGCCTGGAGCTTGAGGAGCTCGATCTGCAGCAGCCGCTTCTCGCGCTCATAGGCCGAGCGCGAGAGCTTCTTCGAGTACGGGTATCCGTGCTGCCATTCGGGTCTCGCGGTCGCCGGCGCGCTGCTCATGATGGGCCCTCCCCAGGGTGCTCCGGAACCTCGCACACAGGGGGTGGGCGCAGGTGGCCGGGCGGGGTGGCGGCCACCTGCGCCGTCTCCGACCTGGCGAATCCATCGACCACCAGGAAAACCGACACGTGAGTAACATATCACCTTATAAGGCGATACACAAAAAGGCCGCGGAGATCGGCCTCCTCGACCTGCGGCGCGATGGGATGCCTCAGCTACTGGCGGCCGGCGTCCGTGCCGTGGCGCGCTTCGAAGGCCCGCACGTCTCGCAGGACATGTCGGAGCGTGAACACCTGCGCGATGGCCAACATCACGCTCACCGCACCGATGATCACCCGCATCACATCGAGGTCACGCATTTCCGTCAGCAGCCCGGAACTCAGCCACCAGGCGGCACTCACGGTCCAGAAAACGGCGAGCACGATCGCCCATGTCTTCCGTCGCTGCAGAGCGAGGCGCTGCTGGATCAACGACGGTGTGCGCTCGGCATCGGGCTCACTCATGGCATGGCCCATGCGTCGTCACGAGTCAGCGGCATATCCGAGGTCGCGTGACAGCCGTCGCCGATCTCAGACGAGAGCTGACGCTCTTCGGCCCCGGACTCCCCCACCGATTCGCTCATGCGCAGAGCATAGCTGTGCCCACTCGTGCGAGGACTCAGAGAGCCGACTACGGGACTCGAACCCGTAACCCCCGTTTCCCGGGCAGCATTTCTGGAGACTTACCGTTATCTACGCTGACCTGGGAGTCAGCAGTGTCGTTCTTACGCGCTGATCCTCGTCCTTACCCCGCTCTACTTCTCAATTCGCTGGGTAAGTGCTGGATCGGTCGCGAACTGTTCCAGGATCTCGCGGACGTCCGGTCCCAGGTGTAGCCGCTTGATGTAGTTCTTCCGAGTGACAGTCGAACCCTTCACGTGACCCAGCTGGTCGCCGGCCACATCGTCGCCAGCCACGGTGGCCACCAGGGTCGCTACGGCCTTCCGGAATGTCTTCGGCACGACCCAGTCCTCGTACCCGCTCGCCGCGCGGAAGGTCCTCCACTGGGTGCGGAAATTGTTGGGGCTGCGCAAGGTTCCAGCGGTCGAGTCGAACACGTACTCGCTGGTCGACTCGACGCGGCGGCGCAGCAGCATCTCGACGACGAACTGCGGGAGCCGAAGCGATCGGTTCGACTCCTCGGTCTTCGGATAGGGCTGGCGAACGAGTCCCACCTTCGGCTTGTGCACGGCCGTTCCGGTAACGTGCACCAGCGGAACGTCGAGGTCCAGCTCGAGGTCTTCCCATCGGACAGCGAACAACTCACCGGTGCGGATACCGGTGCCGACGATCATGTCGACGGGATCCGCGAGATCGGTGACACGAGCGCGGCCGCGGGCGTCCCGACCAGCGTCCCACGCGCGCAGCTGCGATCGGACGATGCCGACCGCCTCGACGTCGAGCGTCTCCACGACCGGCTTCTTCCGCGGGATAGTGTCGGCGTCGCGCACAGGGTTCGTAGCCATCGCGCCCTTCCTCACGGCGCGCTGGCAGACACCCGACAACACCACTCGGGTGATTCGCGCGGTCTCCGGCCCCGACGACGCCTGCAGCGCCGTGAGGAAGCGATCCACCGCCTGCACGGTCACCTCGCGGAGTTGCAGGGAACCCATGGCTTTCCTGACGTGCCTCAACTGGCGCCGGTACGTAACACGGCTTCCGTCGGAGAGGTCGCGGTCGTCAAGGTGCTTGTCCCAGTCATCGATGACTCGGTTCAGTCGTGTCTCGGGTGTGAGGTCTTCGTTCGGGAGGCGTGCACGGTCGCGGAGCGCGGCGAGGAGCGCGCGTTCCGCCGCCGCGCCGGTGTGTCCGCCTCGCTCAACTTGCCGCGTGACGCCGTCGTAGTCGCGGAACCGAGCGTAGGCGATCCATGACCCGCCGCGCTGCGCGCGCTTGATTTTCCCCCACGTGCCGAGCACGAGAGGTGGGCGGGCCATCTCAGACCTCGACCTTGTGCACCCACTGGCCCACACCCATCCGAGGCGCGACGTAGGAGGTATCGCCGATCCGGTGGAGGATGCGCTGGAACGCCTTCACCAGCCCCACCGTGACGGCGAGGTCATAGGCCATAGCGGCAATGTGACCGTCCCAGCGCTGCTCAGACTCGCGATAGCCGTCGAGAGTGATTAGGCGCAACGCCGCCCACTCGTCAGCTCGGCGTTCCTGACGCGCGTTGACGGGCCCGAAGCGCGAGGGGACGTCTTCCCAGATCGCGTGCGCCAGCTCGTGCGCGAGCACTGAGCGTTCTTTGCGAAACGTCATTTCGTCGCGCAAACGGATCCGCTTGAGATCGTGCCTGTACTCCCCATCACGGCTCTCCAGCTTGGCGTACTCAACGGTCACTCCGATGGCATCCGCCATCTCCAGAAGTTCTTCCACTACCCCTCGTACCCTTCGTCGGTCTCGTCCTCTCCGGTCCGCTCCGACGCGACGGCGAGCATGTCGTCCTGCGCTCGATCCTGCCGACGAGCTCGGACATTGAGCGCGGTCACGTTCGACGGCGCGGACACACCGGCAATGAACGACCCTGCGTTCAATCCGAGGGCGCTGCAGATTGCGTCGACGTCGGTCAACGTGAACGCCGCTTCATGCCGGAAGCGCATCGCCACGTAGTTGTTCGAGCGGTTGATCCGCCGCGCGAGTTCACGCTTGGAGATGTTCTGCTCCTCGATGACGGCTGCCAGCGCATCCGCAATCTTGCGGGCGAAGGATGACACCTCGGGCTCGGAATCTCTGGGGCTCATGTCGATCACTGTACCGATATAAGTGCAATTTTGTCTATGCGGAAGCGGAATTACCACCTTCCTGAACCTTGATGGGTGCAGATGACTTGACAGTGAACCGAGATAGGTTCACCATGGGAGCCATGACACCCGAACTCCCCCTCCCCCAAAGAGTCGCCGCCGAAGTGCGCGCCGAAATGGGGTGGCAGAAGAAGCCCGTCCGCGAGCTCGCCGAAGTGCTCGACGTGGTCTATCGGGGCGCGAAACAGCGCTACGACGGTGACCGCGAGTATCAACTCGACGAACTCCCCAAGATCGCCGAGTGGCTTGGCGTCTCCGTAAGTCAGCTGACTACCGGCCGCCGCGACCGAGAGCGCCAGGACGCAGCATGAGTGCCGCGGTTCTCGACATCAAGCAGGTGGCAGAGAAGACCGGACTCGCAGTGCAGACGCTATACAACCTGCGTAGCACCGGCGGTGACGGGCCGAAATCGTTCACTCTGCGCGGTCGCGTCCGGTACTACGAGGCCGACGTTGACGCCTGGATCGCTGCCGCCGCGGAGCGCAGCGCTGCCTGACCAAAAAGATTCACCCCCGCGGCAACGGGGGCGAATCACGAAATGAAAGGAGCACCACAGATGCTCACGAAGATCCTACCGGGCGACGTCAAGCCCGTGTCAGCACGCGCCGTGTCGCGCGTCCACCCTCTTCCGGATCTGGGGTCCGGGAAGCCGGCTGGGGCTCCCGGCAAGACCGATCTGGGCACGGCAGGGACCGCTGCCCCGGTCGAGTCGACCGCGGACCCTCGCCCCTACCTCAATCCGAACAACGGAGAGCGCACGGCGTTCCCCCACGCGGTCAGTGAGTACCGACCTCGGTCCCGCAGGCAGATTGCCAGGGACGACGCACGGCATGCGGCCGCTCAGGAGACGTACGACGGCGGTGACGCAGCGTGAGCACCGCGGCTCAGGTCAACATCCTGCCCGACTACCTCAGCGAGGCGAAGCGGATCCGCGAGGACCGGACGCCACTCGATGTCGACCCATTCAAGGGCGCGTTCCTCGCGACCACCTGCCCTGGCTGCGATCACGACGTGAGCGCGTTCGTGGTGGACGGTCCGGATCCCGTGTTCGTGGACCTGGTGTGCCCCCGCCCCTCATGCAGCCACGAGTTCACGGAGGCGATCACTTGATCCTCCTCCGCTGGGTCGCGATCCTCTGGGCGGTCATCTGCCTGGGCGGTCTGTTCTTCGCCCCGCACGGCTGGCCCTCGACCATCCTCGCCGGCATCTTCGCCCCCCTCTTCCTCTTCATCTGCTGGACCTTCGGCGCGTTCGCCAGGTCCGACCCCAACTCTCGAAAGGCAGACCCCGATGTCCGCTCTTGATGCCGCCCGTGAACGACTTTCCGCCGCCCGCTCCGCTGTGATCCGCGCCGAGGCTGCGCTCGACAACGCGACCCGTCGCCGCGATGAGGCCGAAGAGGCCCTGTACCGCGCCGAAGAGGAAGACCTCGGAGGCGTCGCATGAGCTTCACGATCATCGACGTCCAGCCCGACACCGACGAGTGGCTGCGGGAGCGTCGCGGCTCCATCGGCGCGTCGGAGGCCCCCGCAGTCATGAACATGTCGGCGTACGGCAACACCCCGCTCGACGTGTACAAGGCGAAGCAGGGTCTCGACCGGGAGTTCGACCCCGTGCTCGGTTTCATCGGGCACGCGTCCGAACCGATCATGCACGAGTGGGTCGAACGATTCTCCGGCCTCGGCCTTCGCCTTCTCACGGGATTCATGGCACGCAGCGTCGAGCACCCTTTCCTGCACGCGACGTTCGACCGGGTCACTGAGGACGGTGTGAAGGTCCAGATGAAGACGGCGCACCAGTACGCCGGCCACCACTGGGACGAGGGCGTGCCGACCGACATCCGCGTGCAGGTACAGGCCGAGCTCGCAGTGTCTGGTGACCCGCGCGCACTGGTCGTCGTGTGGATCGGTGGGCGTGAGTTCCGCCACTACTGGGAGCCGCGCGATGACCGGTTCATCCGCGACCACCTTCTCCCGACGCTCGGTGCGTTCTGGCACGACAACGTCCTCGCTGGAGTGACGCCGGACCCGTCGACCACCGCCGAGCTGAACGAGATGGACGTCGAGGAGAGGAAGACCATCGAGGTCACGGACACCGCGCTGGAGGCGATCGAACGCCGTGCGGTGCTCCTCTCCGACGCCGAATCGATGGTCGCGGAAGCCGACGCGCTCAAGGTCGCGATCGGCGCGTGGATGGGCGACGCGGACACCGTCACGAAGGACGGCCGCAACGTCCTCACCTTCCGTTACCAGAAGGGCCGCGCCGGGTTCGACCAGAAGTCGTTCCGGGAGGCGTACCCGCAATTGCACAACCAGTTCGTGACCCAGGGGTCCCCGTTCCGCGTGATGCGGACGGTCAAGCAGAAGGAGCAGGCGAAGTGACGAAGGACCTGTCCACGGCCGCTGCGGGGGCAAAGTCCCAGCCGACGATGAAGGACCTCGTCGAGGCGCAGCTTCCCGCGATCGAGCGTCAGCTCGGCGGGGCCATGAACTCGGCCGCGTTCGTCCGGGCCGTCCTCTCCGAGATCGGGAAGTCGCCCGACCTCATGCAGGCCGACCCGAAGACGCTCCTCGGTGGTGTCATGCTCGCCGCGCAGCTCCGGCTCGAGATCGGTTCAGGGCTCGGCGAGTTCTACCTCACCCCGCGGAAGGACCGCGGACGTCAGATCTGCCTCCCGATCATCGGGTACCAGGGCCTCATCAAGCTCGCGCTGCGCTCCGAGTTCGTGATGAACGTGCAGTCGTTCCTCGTCCGCCAGGGTGACCAGTTCTCCTACGGTGCAAACGCGGAGCGCGGCATGTTCTACGACTGGGTGCCGCAGGACTTCGAAGAGACCCGCCCGTGGATCGGTGTCGTCGCAACGGCACGCATGACATCGGGTGGGACGACGTGGGTGTACCTGACCCGCACACAGGTCATGGACCGGCGCCCTTCCTACTGGAACTCCACCCCGTGGAAGACCAACGAGGACGAGATGGTCAAGAAGACCGCCGTCCGCGCGCTCGCGAAGTACCTCCCCAAGTCGACCGACCTGGGCCATGCGCTCGAGGCCGACGAGGCGAAGGTGCAGACCCTCAAGGGACTCGACGAGGTCGAGGTGACCCGCCTCGACGATGAACCGGAGACGGTCGTCGTCCAGGAGCAGAGCCCGCGCGCTCGCACCCCTGAGGAGCAGGCCGAAGACCGGGAGGCACAGCGATGAACGCTCTCGAGGTCTTCAACTACGACGGTGCCGACGTCCGCACGATCCTCATCGACGGCGACCCCTGGTTCTCCGCGGTCGACGTGTGCGCGGCACTGGAAATCGGCAACACGACTCAGGCGATGACCCGTCTCGACGCCGATGAGCGCACCCTCATTTCAAATGAGGGTCGCGATATCAACGTCGTCAGCGAGGCGGGGTTGTTCTCTCTCATCCTCGGGAGCCGGAAGCCCGAGGCGCGCGCGTTCAAGCGCTGGGTGACGCACGAAGTGCTCCCGTCGATCCGCCGCACCGGCTCGTACGTCGTGGAGACGCCCGAGCAGCTGATGTCGCGTGCGCTCGTCACCGCCCAGGGGATCATCGCGTCGAAGGATCAGCAGATCACCGCGCTCGCGCCTCGCGCTGAGGCGTGGGATGAGCTCGCGTCTGCTGAGGGCGACTACTCGGTGGCTGATGCCGCGAAGATACTCGCCCGGGCGGGTGTGAAGACCGGCCCTCAGCGCCTGTTCGACCAGCTCGCCGGCATCCGCTGGATCCACCGTGCTCACGACGGGAAGTGGCGCGCGTACGCGTCCGCCGTCGACAACGGCTACCTGACGGAGAAGCCGCAGTCGCACTACCACCCGCGCACGAGCGAACTCATCCTCGATGCCCCTCAGGTGCGCGTCACGGTCCGCGGCCTCGAGCGGCTACGCCAGCGCCTCGGCGCGATCGAGACAGGTGCCGCAGCGTGATGTCAGAAGTGCTCGTGGAAGAACGCCCAGGAGTCCCATCCGCCGCCGACTGCCGCTACACCCGGGTCGGGGCTCAAGAAGAACGAGTCCCTGCCGTCTTGCTTCAGCGTCGCACGGTACGACGGATTCAGGTCGTAGAGAACCTCGAAAGTGTCGTCGGAGATCCGCGTGATGGTCACGGGGTGACCCGAGGAACCTCCGCTGAAATTCACCGAGTCGCCGATGGTTCGAGGAAGCTCGGGCAGCACGTTTTCGGTCATGCCCGCACTCTATCGCTGCGGCGTCGAGCTGCTCTTATCCGAAGGTCTACGCCGGCGCCGGCGGGGCTTTTGCTTGGGCATTTGATCTATGCAGTCGGTGTCGTCGGCGATCAGATTACGGCGCCGTTTGAGCTTCCCGCTAAATGTCGGCCCGGATATAGACCCGTCTCGCCACTTCCGAATTTCTGCCATCAGGAACTTGCACCTGCGCGCGGTCTTCCAAAACGAAGAGCTCTTGAGTGTGTCCCGGACGAGGCCGTCGATCTGGGCCAGATAAAGCCGGTCCTCTTCGTGGGCCACGAGCATTGCGGCTTGAAGGGACGACTCGAGTACGGCCGTCGAAGGGCGATCGGGGTACGGCGCCTCGTCGGGATGCCCGCTCCAGCGCATGTCGACAGCGTCGACAGCGCTCACCCATTGATCGGCTGCCTCGCCGTAGAGCCCGAGAGCCTCGATCAGGTAAATCAGACGTTCGTCGAGTCGCTTCTGATAGTCGCGCTCGACCTCCCGCTCGGCGTGAGCACGCTCATGATCGCCGCGCGCCGTCTCAGCTTCGACGCCCTGCTTCGCGATCTCGGTCGCCTTGTTCGCGGATCGGTTAGCCGAGATTGCAACCGCGAAGGAAGCCACCGCAGCGAGAAGAGGAACGAGCAACTGAGCAAAGGTCTCGAAAGTTGTTGGACTCGCGTCCTGGATTTCTCCCAGGATGCAGAGAAGCACCCCACTGATCCGGCCCGAATCGTCGGCGATGTCGCAGTTCACAGCCGAATCGTATCGGCAGTGACCCCATGAGCATCATCGGTGATGCGTTCAACGCGTGGCGCGAGTGCCGCGCCGAGTACGACGACACTCTCTACGCGCAGTACGAGGCTGCCGAGGAGGCGACGAACGGCGCGATGCTGAACGCTCGTGGCCGGGAGAAGGGTGTCGACCCGTTCTCGCTGTTCATGGGGAACGAGACGCGCGCTCTCGCGTACGCGTCGGAGGAGCTCGTCGAGCACTGGGCGGCGCACCCGCGGATCACGTTCGCGAAGTTCGAGAAGCAGTGGCAGGCGCAGCGTGAGGCTGAGCTGATCGAGGATGCGGCATGATCGCCACGCTCGAGGCAAACATCGCCCACGCGCTGATCTCAGTCGAGGAGAAGGTGTGGGAGCCGAACCGTGAGGTGACGCTCGAGCGTCTTCGCATCGTTGAGATGATGCACGAGGGCTGGCCGCAGTGTCGCCTGTGCGGTCAGACGGTCAACCGCCTCGACTCCGCCGGCCTCTGCTCGAAGACGTCCCCCGCGCACCAGGAGCGCCGCGGCATCCCTGTCCCGAAGAAGAAGGCGGGGAGCCGATCGTGAAGAACCTGCCACCGGGTGCCGCCCCGGATACCCAGCCCCACGAGCCCCGGATGCCGTGTCGTCCGTCGTGCTGCAAGACCCCGTACATGTGCGCCCGGAACAGGGCGTGTGACTGCCATCGAGAGGAGAAGCGATGACCACCACAGCGATGTTCGAGCAGATCCGCGAGCGCGACGGCGGCTTCTGCCTTCTCGTGCTCCCCGGATGTCTCGGCGAGGGGAACGTGCCACACCACCGCGCGAACCGCGGCTCGGGCGGATCCAAAGTCCTCGACGACCCGCGTGTGCTCGCCCTGGCGTGCTCGATCTGCAACGGGCGCGCGGAGGACGCGAGCGGCATCGTCCGTGCGGATCTCATTCGCCGTGGCCTCCGGGTCGAGAAGGCGGCCACAAACGCGCAGACGCTGCAGCGGTGCATCGATACGCCGGTGGAGTACCTCGACGGCGAGCTGTTCTATCTCGTCTCCGCGACCGAGCGGCGACACATCAGTGAAGGGAGGCCCGACCGTGACGTGGTTCAAGGTCGATGACGGGTTCTGGTCTCACCCGAAGACGGCGACGCTGTCGGATGCGGCGGTGACGCTATGGGTGCGAGCGGGCGCGTATTCGTGTCAGCACCTCACCGACGGCGTGATCAAGCGGCCCGTGCTGCGGCTCGTCGGTACGGCCGAGGCTGCGTCCGAGCTCGTCGAGGTGGGGCTGTGGCTTTCCGAGGCGGACGGGTGGCGTTTCCATGACTGGGCGGAGTATCAGGAGACTTCGGAGGCGGTGAAGAAGCGCCGCGAGGATGCTCGCGATCGGCAGCGGAAGGCGCGGGAGTCACGGGAGCAGAAGCGTTCACGGTCACAGGGTGAGTCACGCGTGACAGACGCCGTGACAGACGGTGTGAGTTCGCAACCCCCGACCCGACCCGACCCGACCCGACCCGACCTCCCCTCTACTGACGTAGAGGGGGCGCGCGAGGCGCCCTCCCCCTTCTGCTCGAAGCATCAGCCCAACGGCCCCGATGGGAAGTCGTGCCGGGCGTGCGGCGACGCCCGCATGGCCTACACGCTCGCCCCGCCGGTGGTGAAGTCCGCGCCGATCCCGTTCACGGTCGTCCCTGGGTCAATCTGCCCAGACGGGAAGCACAGGCTTCTCGGCGACGGCACGTGCATCCGCTGCGAGTACCGGGCGGAGGTGGCGTGATGGATGGCTACCTGCCCGTGAGGGTGAACGTCCCGCTCGACGAGTACCGACGCCTGAATGCGGAGGCGGAGGCACGCGGCATCAGCATCGCAGAGCGGATCGCACAGGTGCTCAGCCCGCCGAAGCATGGCGGGCGCCGCCGGGGCTCGGGTCTGCGGAGCGGCTACACGACCAGCGCCGGTGAGGAGATCGCCGCGGGCCGCCGCTTCAACATGTCGTGGGCCGAGATCGCCCGCCAACTCGGAGTCTCCGACTTCACAGCGAAAGCGTGGGCGGCGAAGTACGAGAACGAAGTCAGAGAACAGAACATGCGCGAACGCGCAGAAAGGAGAGCATCATGAATGCTCAAAAGCTCCGCACCAAGACGAACCGTCTCCGGTACAAGACACGCGACGGCAGTCTCGCCCACCGAGTGCTGACCATGATCGGCGACCGTCACCGCTGGTATGACTGGGGTCACCGGCTGATGATCCTCGTCGGCGACTACCGCACCGGTAGCTACGACGCCCCTCGCGGCCGGGACCTCTGGTACCGCTTCGCAGACGAGAACGAGGCGCACGGCCGCATTATCACCACGCACCACTACGCCGACGTCCGTGCGACCGAAGGTCAGGACGTGTCCTGGCGGATCTTCGACGTGCAGGATGAGGGTGGCACGGTCAAGCTCGGCTTCTGGGGTGAGCGCATCGCTCACTACGGGCTGAGCCGCCGCGAGCTCGCGCTGTTCCGTCGCTGGGACTTCTGGGAGTGCCGCGCCCGGGGCGAGTGGTTCGGCCTTCGGCGGTGGCTGTACTTCAAGGGCCTGCACGCAGCGGTCTACCTCAAGAGGCCCTTCGCCTGCAACGAGGTCCCGCCGAATGGAACGGGCGGCTACTCGCACTGGCACTGCGAGCTCCGCGGCAAGCACGACACGCACCGATTCCGGAACTACACCTGGGCAGACGACGCCAAGCGCGTGCAGTACGAGGGGGTGCGCTGATGGCTGGCGAAACCGTGATCACCGTCGTCGGCAACCTCACTGCCGACCCCGAGCTGCGATATACGCAGAACGGCCTCCCCGTCGCGAACTTCACGATCGCGAGCACCCCGCGGAACTTCGACCGTGCGAAGAACGAGTACGTCGATGGCGAAGCGCTGTTCCTCCGTGCATCCGTGTGGCGCGAGTTCGCCGAGCACGTGGCGGGCTCGCTGACGAAGGGCATGCGCGTCATCGCGCAGGGCCGTCTGCGTCAGCGCTCCTACCAGGACCGCGAGGGCAACCAGCGCACCGCGATCGAGCTGGAGGTCGACGAGATCGGCCCCTCGCTCCGCTACGCGACCGCGCAGGTCACCCGCGCGGTCACTGCTGGCGGGCAAGGCGGGCGCATTAGCCCGACCGCCTCCGAAGAGCAGAGGCAGACGCCCACCGCTCAGATGGACGCGTGGTCAACGGCGGGAGGGTTCGGCGATGACACGCCGTTCTAAGACTCGTAGCTTTCTTCCCCTCTACGACGCTGAGGCCGTGTCTTCAATGTCCGTATCGATGTCCGGGACACCCCGAGCAGGCATTCCTCGCACGATTGCGTCATGGTCCCCGAGGTCCATGAAGTCGATCCATGCCGACGGGCCGGACGGCATGTTGTCGATGAAATCTTTCGTTCGAAGAGCGCCTCGCAACCAGAGCTCAATCGCTGTTGCGAGCCACAGCATCGTGCGATATGTGAAGGAATCCGGCTGGTCTTCTGATCTGTGGACCACTGCATTGATGTACTTCACCACCGGAACATCACGACTCCGCAGGTGGGCGCCGAACGCGTTGACCTCCTGTTCGTACCGTGCATTTGCGCGGTCCATCTCGGCGGTGTCCCGCACTGCGTACGCCCGCCCAATCGCGTTCAATGCCTTGATCAGCTCGGCAGCCTGGGCGCGAAGCGCGGCTTCCTCCGCTCGAACTCGCTCACGGCTGACTGCCCAAAGCGCGATTCCAGCGCTGACCAAGACAGATAGGGACGGCACGAGCACCGCTCCGACAAAGTCGAACGGCATCTCGACGGTCACATTGATTGGCATGCCCCGAACTCTACTGGCAGGTGAACCATGAGCTTCCGGGCGAAGTACAACGGGGTGTGCGGGAACGAATGCAGCGACCGGATCCATGAGGGCGACGAGGTCGAGTACGTCGAGCAGGTTCTCGTCCACGTCGACTGTGCGCCAGCGTCCGAACCGGAGCCCCGTCCCGTCTGCCCCACCTGCTTTATGGAAATCGCACTGAACGGAGCCTGCTCATGCTGAACCAGATCCTCTGCGTCGCCGCCTGGCCCGGTGTCCCGTCGGTGGCACCGTGCAAGGCCTCCGACGTGCACCTGGAGACGTGCGCGAACGACGACTGCCGCGGTTGCTTCCCTCGACAAGCCGAGCGCGGGTTCCTGTGTGCGTCGCATTTCGACCGCGTCGAGCACGCCCTCGCCCGCTGGTCGGAGTTCGCGATCCGTGCCGGCCGCCTCGGCCTGACGAAAGCCGTCCAGCGCGACAACGCCGGTGTCCGCACGACCGCCGAAGGGCACGTGAACCTCACGGGCGTGTATCTCGCATTCGACGAGTGCCGCCGTTTCCTCCGCTCGAGCCCCGACACCGCCGAGATGTGGGTGCAGACCGAGGCGGGCGCCGCCGACGCGATCCAGTTCGCCGCCGCCGCAGAACGCGCCTACCGGTCCCACGAAGTCGAGGAGCGCCCCCACCGCATCCGCCGGGTCCGCTGTCCCGAATGCCAGCAGCAGATGATCTGGCACCCGCCCGCCTGGTACGAGGGCCACGTGACCGTGAAGTGCACGAACGACGAATGCAGGCACGTCCTCAACCAGGACGAATACGAAGAACTGGAGCAGAGCGCGTGATAAGTACGAGCGACGCCCACCCCTCGCTACGGAAAGGCGCATCTGTTACCAGCCGGTCAGGGCTCTTCGACCGACGCGGCTTATTTCGCCAACGGGTGTTCCCAAGGGCCGACCACGTGGTCATCCGTGAGCTTCTTTCGCCAGACGCGCCGAGTTGGCCGGAGAAGCCAATTCCGGGTCAGATAGATCACCTTCGTTTCGTGCCCAGCCTCGATCTCGTCGTCCATCCAAAGTTGAACCGAATGGCCCGGCTCAACGACGAGAGGAAAGCCCGGGTTCGTGGTCCCCGTCAGGGATTCCTTGCCAATAGCCAGCAGCCGGACGTCTTCGCCGCGCGGCTCACCGACACCCACACGAGGCACGGCAAGGGCCTGGCGACCCACGTTAAACAGGGTGAGCATCACGCCTCGGTTATGCCACCCGTCCGACTCGTATTGTTTGACCACATGGAAGTCCACGAGCAGCCGTGGCCCACCCGAGTAGAAGGAGTGAAGCAAGGCAGCCACGGAGACCGCGAGCGCCACGAGACTCAACGCCGACGCGAAGTCGAAAGCCGCAGGCTCGTTCACGAGCTCGACGGGGAAGGGCGTCTGAGTAGTAGCGATTGTCGGCATACCCAGATATTAGGGCCGTCGGGCTGTCTCGCGACGCGAGCAGGGATCGCGAATGACTGAACTGAAGGAGTGGGTCACGGTCAAGGAGGCCGCGTTCCTCGCCGGCCGCGACGTCCGCCAGATCTACCGCTGGATCGACGCAGGGCGCCTCGCCTCCCGCACGAACACCAGCGGCGTCACTATCGTCCTGTCGAAGGCCGTGCAGCGCATCGAGACGGAGGTCAAGCGCGGGCGGCCGAAGGGATCACCTAACAAGCGCTAGACGGCGACCGAGAGTGATCGCGGTAGCGATCGTAAGACTTCGTGCGCAATCTGGCGAATGGCGGCCGGGACAGGACTCGTCTTGGGGGGCTGTCCCGGCACTTGGTCAGTACCCCCCGTCAACCAACCTAGAGAGTTACCACGAGACAACCGGTGATAGGCCTCGTCTACGGATGGGTCAACGTGGGCACCGCCGTCCTGGTTCGCGACCACGAGAACGAGATCCTTGCGGCTGAAGTCCACCCGCAAACCGTCCCGGAAGACCGGCATACTCCACCACTCATCGAACACAAGGAATCGACCGGCGGCCGGCGCCCGGCCCACTCCGAAATTCGTTCGTTGTCTCAGGTTGGTGCGGTGCTTGAAGTCATCCAGGATGGGCACCCAGACCAGCTCCGTGTTCCCCTGGTCGTCAAGAACTGTGACCTGCGCAGCCACGAGGTTGCTCGTCGCTGCGAGATTCGTCTCGATCACCTGTCCGGCAGTATCAAGCCACCGCGTTCGGTCGAGTCGGTCGATCTGATCGAGCAAGGCGTGGCTTTGACCCCTGTTATGCAATAGCACCCGAAGACTCGTCGCCATTGGGCGGGCGTACGACAGCGAGCCTGAGTCGTACCGCCCGGCGTAGTCGCTAAGCAATTGAAGATGCTCTGCGACATGATTCTTCAGGTCGTCGGGAGTCTGCGTAATTCGGGCCACGATCTAATTCTGGGGGAATTGCACCCAGACATGCGGATATTCGTCAAAGCCGTCATGATGGAAACAGCAGGACGACTCTGTCCACAGCACGAAGCCCCGGCCCTCACACGAGGATCATCGGGGCTTCGCCAGTCTCATCCACCCCGGCCTCCGGCGGCAGCGTGCCCACGATGATCAAGCCGGCCGTCACCTCGCGCGCGTTCCACAGGCGAATCGCGCGGCGGACGAAGTACAGGTAGTCCATCGCGTGGAGGCGATCGTCTACGGTAACCCCGGGGTATGCGACAGCATGCAACGCGCTCTCGATCCACGGCCGCAGCTCAGCATCCTCCTTCGTCGTCGAGTACAGCTCCACGTGCGCCAGAGCCTCTGCCCGCGTACGATGCATCTCCTGCTCAACCTCAGCCACAGTCTCCTGCCATACAGCCACGGAATTTCCCGGGTCTTGGAGGTTCGCGAACTGCTCCGCCGCCGATACCGAGCGCATCATCGCCAGTGCAACCTGGGCGCGCTCCTCACGCTCACGCTGATCGACCTCTCGCTGTCGATGCGCCTCGTCCCGCAACGATGCTTCCTCAGCGATCAGCGTCGCCTTGCGGCCATTCGCGTATGCCAGCCAGGCCAGGAAACCGGTGACAACCACGGACCCGAGCGTGATCCACACCATCCACCAATCAGCAGTCATCCCCACAGCATCCCAGACCGCGCTGGTTCCCGCCCAGACCGAAGCCCCGGCCTCACGGGGGACACTGGGGCTTCGATCGTCACAGCGAGATGTGGAAGATGCGCTGGTCGTCTTCAGGGTCAGATTCGCGGCGATACCGGATGGTGAGCTTCTCTGGGGATGGTCCCCAGATCTGCGCCACGTAGAACGTGAAGGTGTCGCCGTACTCGTACCGGCCGTCCTGATGGCTCGACTCAATCGTCAGCAGGTTCGCCGTGGCGTCCGGGGTGACGTCAAACTCACTCACAAGAAGCGCCTCGCCCGACGAGTTCGAGACCCGATACTTCGACTCGCCCACCTCGCCGGCTGACCAATCCTTTGGAGTCATCTCCTCACGCTTGATCCGATTCGCTTCCTCCTGTGCCTCCGCCTGACGGATAAACGCGGTATTCGCCTCACCCGCGAGACGCGCGGACTCATCCCTCGCCTCGCGAGCCTCATCACGCGCGTCGCGAGCATCGCGCAGAGTGTCTGTAGCCGCCCTCGCCTGCACATACGTGAACACCGCACCCGCGAGGGTTGCGCATGCGGCAACGAGCGCGATCCACAATCCAGCTGCTTCCATCCCCACAGCATCTCAGAGCGAAGCCCCGGCACCTCGAGAGGGGACGCCGGGGCTTCGCACATTCGGTCACTTCCCGTCTACGAAGATCCCGCCAGGCTGCTGACCACCGATCACGGCGCGATAGGCATATGCCGCATCCCGAAGCATTGTGGTTCCTGCAACACCACCCCGCTCTGCGGCCTCGTCGGCCAGCTTCTTCACCGAGTCAAGGATCGCGTTCTGCGCCTCCTGCGAACTTGCCATGTGCTCCCGCCCTTCTATTCCCCGAGCCCTGCGCACGGGTAGCGGTCAGCATAGAAGCTGCCGCCGACACTCTGCACTTGCGTCAGAACGCCCCGAGCGGCGGCTCTTCAGAGCGCACCGTCGCCGGACCCACGTACGGTATCGGCCGAGAGATCGCCGCAGCGTCCCGCACAGCCCGCCAGCGCTCTACCGCCCGCTGAGCCGCATCTAACTGCTCGACCACGTCATCGAACGTGCTCGAGTCCTGCGCACCGCGCCCGATCATCTCCGCCAGATACGACGCACACCGCGACGCCTCATGCGACGCGGCATCGAGCCGCTCCTGCGCGAACCGCACCGCAGTCATGTCCGACATGTGATCCTCTCCGTCAGGCGCCCGCGCACGAGACACCCACAGCATCCCAGAACCACAGCGGCCAGGCCAGGCGCCAACCGCGAACGCGTACAGGCTGCGCACGATGAGGTAGCCAGTAAAGGCTCGCGCGTCGAGGACGAACCTGCGCGATGAGCTTGACCGCCCTATTCGTCAGCGCCGCTCTGGTGCTTCGCGACCCCCATCCAAATCTCGAGTGCGAGCCACACGGCCAGCCCCACCGGAACCAGGACCGCTGAATCCCCCAGCGCCCCCGCGACCTCGGCGACAAAGTCCTGCCCGGATATGACCGCAGCGATGAACGCACAAGCCCCCAGAATGACGACACTTCGGAGCCAGACCACTGGAATGTGCAGACGGTCGTACACCGCGAGCGCCCGCCTCTGCTTCCGCGCGGCACTCTCGAGCTCTCGCCGCCACTCCGCGTTCGTCATGCCTGAATCGTAGTGCCGTCCCAACCAGACCGCGTCCGATCGACGCATCCCGCACAGGGCAAGAGGCCCGAGTCGAGGTGAACCACCATGGCGATCTCCGACGACCAGAAGGCCCAAGTCCTCGCACTCCACGCCCAAGGACTCGCACGCAACGAAATCGCCCGCCGCGTCGGCATCAGCGCCGGCTCCGTCACAAACATCTGCCGCGCCGCCGATCGCGACTTTGACCGGTCAGAGACGAAACGGGCGACCGAGGCACGCCAGGTCGATCTCGCTGCTGGTCGTATCCGTCTGGCGAAAAAGATGCTCGCGGCGTCCGAGGCGATGCTGGACGACATCGACGGCGAGTACCTGGTGTACAACTTCGGCGGCAAGGACAACGACTACAACGAGCATCTGCTCGCAGCGGCGCCTGTCGAGGTGAAGCGGAACATCATCACGACTGCCGGCATCACGTTCGACAAGCTCACCCGCATCGTGGAGAAGTCGGACACTGGCCTTGAGCAGGCTGTCGGGGTCCTCGACACTCTCGCCGAGGGATTCCGGACGGCAGCGGACATATACCGAGGCGAGACGCCGAATGAGGCTTGACGAGATCGAGCGGTCGGCATCCCGCGCGCAGATCTTGTCCCTCGTCGATGCGACGAAGTTCAAGCTCGCGCTGTGGTTCGGTGCTGTGTCCTCCGGGAAGACCGTGATCAGCCTGTGGGCGTTCCTGCTCGCTGTTCGCATGGCCCCCCGTACGGGGATCATTGTGATCGTCGGGCGGACGATGACGACCGTTTACCAGAACGTGTTCGTCCTGTTCCAGAACACCGCGATCTTCGGCACGGTCATCGCCTCTCAGATCCACTACACGCCCGGCGCGTCGTCGGCGCGGATCCTGGGCCGCGAGGTCATGGTCATCGGGGCACACAACACCGAGGCCGTGGGCCGCATCCAGGGCTCGACGATTGCTCTCGCGTACGTCGACGAGGCCGCGCTGCTGCCCGAAGCGTTCTGGAACATGCTCGTCTCCCGACTCCGCGTCGAGGGCGCACGTCTCCTCGCGACGATGAACCCCGCATCCCGCAACCATTGGATCCGCAAGAACTGGATCGTCCCCGGCGCCGCGAAGAACCTCGTCAGCTTCCATTTCACCATGAAGGACAACCCGAACCTGCCTGCCGAGTACATCGCCGACATGGAACGGTCCTTCTCCGGAGTGTTCTACGACCGGATGATCAAGGGCGAGTGGACGAACGCCGAGGGCGCCGTCTACCCAATGTGGGATCCCGCCCGTCACGTCATCCGCTTCGACGACATGCCCCGCCTGCGCGATGTCATGGGTATCGGGATGGACTACGGCACGACGAACACGACCGCGGCTCTGATGCTCGGCGTGACCGATGAGACGAAGGTCGACCGGTACGGGCACACAGTCCCCCACTCACGCCTCGTGCTGATGGACGAGTGGCGGTACAACCCGAAGGATCACGGCGACGTCCGCCTCACGGATGCCGCCCTGTCGCAGCGGTTCCGCGAATGGCTCCCGAAGGATCACACACCGTACCCGTTGACCATCGCACCACGGTTCCTCATGCTCGACCCCGCCGCTGCATCCATGCACATGCAGATGCAACAGGACCTCCGAGGTACCGGGCTCTCCCCCTGGCCTGCCGTTAACGATGTCCTCCCGGGCATCAAGACGATCGCGAACCTCCTCGACAACGACGACATGATCGTCACCGATCGCTGCGAGGGCTGGAACGCCGAGGTCACCGAGTACCGGTGGGACGCGAAAGCGACCGACGCCGGCGAGGACGTCGTCGTGAAGGAAGACGACCACTCGCTCGACGGTGGCCGGTACATCACCCACTCGACCGAGAACTACTGGCGGCCCCAGCTCGCCGCCTGATGCAACCGGAAGGGGAGCCATGCCGATCCCCGAACCGAACACCCCCTGGCTTCCCGCTCCGTGGGACTTCGCATACAAGTCGTTCGCGGAGAACGACGCGTGGTACACGGGCGACACCGCCGCCCTCGCGAAGATGTACGGACGTGAGGGCGCGACCCGTTCAACGCATGTCCGCCACGGGCAGCAGATGCATGGTGGTCTCGTCGGTGCCGCGTCCCGCATGTTCTGGGGTCGCCCGGTGCCAGCGAACGAGAACCGTGCACGCCTCCACGTCCCCGCCCCGGCGGACCTCGCCGCGCTCGCATCGAATCTCGTGTTCGCTGAGCCGCCCGAGGTGCGCCTCGAGTCGCCCGGGGAGACGAAGCTCCGCCGCGACGGGAAGGCGCAGACGCGCCTCGACCTGATCGCAAACGGTGACGAAGCGCACGCGACGTTCAACCAGATGGGCGAGCTCAAGTCCGCTCTCGGCGCTGTCGCGCTCGTCACCCGCTGGGACACGGAAGTCGCCGATCACGTCTGGCTGGAGCCGTCCGCGGCCGACGTCATCATTCCCACGTTCCGCATGGGGCGTCTCGTCGAGTGCACGATGTGGTCCGAGTACGTGAAGGGCTCGGTCTACTACCGTCACCTCGAGCACCACGTCGTCGGTGCGATCGAACACGCGCTCTTCGCTGGCTCCGAGAACAACCTCGGCCGCCGCGTGCCGCTGGCCGAGATCCCCGAGACAGAGACGTACGCCGCTCTCGTCGACGCGGACTCCCGCATCCTTACGGGCATTGACCGCCTCACCGCTGTCTACAACAAGAACATGCCGACCGCGGCCTGGCGTAAGAAGGGCGTTCTCGCTTCGACGGGACGCTCCGACTTCGCGCAGCTGCACTCGCTGTTCGACTGGCTCGACGAGACATTCTCCTCGTGGATGCGCGACCTGCGTCTCGGCGCCGGCAAGATCCTCGTCCCCGAGGCAGCCCTCGATGTCGGGCTCATCGGGCAGGGTGCATCGTTCGACTCTGGCCGAGAAGTCTTCGCTGGCCTGAACATGCCTGGCAAGCCGGGCGAGATGGCGTTCGACAAGGTGCAGTTCGATATCCGCGTCGAGGAGCACGAGAAGACGGCGTTCGGCATCTACCGGGAGATCCTCCGCAAGGCCGGGTTCTCCCAGTCGGCGTGGGGCGACTACGCCGGTGAGCGCCAGCAGACCGCGACGGAGGTCGACGCGAAGGACAAGGCGTCTGAGCGCACGCGGGACAAGAAGATCCTGCAGGAGCGGGTCGCGATCTCTCGTGCCGCATCCGTGGCGCTCGAGATCGACGGGCTCGTGTTCCCCGGAAAGGGCGGCGGCCGGTACGACCAGCCATCCGTGATCTTCCCCGACGTGTCACAGGAAGACCCGGAGAAGCTCGCCCGCACCCTGACGCTCCTTGAGACAGCTTCGGCGATCTCGCTCGAGCAGAAGGTGCGACGTGCCAATCCCGATTGGGATGACGACAAGATCGACCCTGAGGTGAAGGCGATCCGCGCCGAGCGTGGGCTGTCCCCCGACCCGGCCACCTTCGACGGCACCGACCCGGCAGCCGAATCAGGGGAGATCGAACTCGACGTCAGTCGTTAGCGCTCGTGCCTTCGCGAAGACTGCATCGGCCTCGCCGTTGACAATGTGCGCTTGCACAGTGCGCGCGCCGACTACCTCGATGGCGTGGACCAGCAATCGAGTCGCGAAGCCCTGACCACGCAGAGCGGGCTGCGTGCTGATGGACCCGACGTAGAGCGTGCGGTCGCGGAACAGATCGCCCTCCAACTCGGATACCTGCTGATCGAGGTTCTCGCCGTCATCGACATACAGAGTCGCGGTGACGTATGCGAGCTCTTCGGCACCCGAGGTGGTCGTGTGTATCTCGATTCGCTCCATACGGAGAGCGTAAGGGGGCATCGTGGCCGCATATGTGCCCGACGTCGACGGAATCCCCGCTGATGAGTTGCTCGAGCTCCTCGGCTGGGAGCTCGCGGAACGGTTCACGGACGCCGAGAACGTGATGCTCGCCGAGATCGCTCGCCGTGCACGCCGCATCATCATGCTGGAGGCTGACGCCCAGGCTGCGGACGTGGTCGCACGGATGCGGATCTCGCAGGAGCTGTCAATTGAGCGGGCGCGCGCGTACCGCGACCTGCAGGGCCTCGCACGCCAGGTGGTCCGCGACCTCCGCGAGCAGGATCTCGCGGAGTGGCTGATCGACATCGCCGCGAAGGAAGGCGAGGCTGCAGCCGCGGCCCGTCTGCAGCTCGCACGCCGCATCCCCGGTCGCGTGTTCCCCGGCTCGTCAGTGCAGGCTGTCGGCGCGCTCACCCTCGACCTATCGTCCCGACTCGAAGCGCTCGAGCAGCGCATCCTCCGCTTCCCGCAAGACGTCTACCAGCGGGTGATCTCCGAGACCGCACCCCGCGTGCTGCTCGGCGCCGAGAACTACGTCCTCAACCAGCGGCAGGCCGTGCAGCGTTTCCTCGACCGCGGCATCACCGGGTTCGTCGACAAGTCCGACCGCCGCTGGACGATCGGCGCGTACGCCGAAATGGCAGGCCGCACCGCAACCGCCCGCGCATGGAACGACGCCGGTGTGTGGCGGATGCAGCAGGCGGGCCAAAACCTTGTCACCGTGCAGGGCGGGTACGACGCGTGCCGGGCGTGCGCGCCGTGGATCGGGAAGATCCTCTCCACCGACGGCAGCACCGGCACGATCGTCCTCCCCCACGCGACGCAGGACCGCGAGGTCACGATCACGATCCACGGCACCGTCGAGGAAGCACGCGCCGCCGGGTGGGGTCACCCCAACTGTCGCGACCGTCTCACCGTCTACCTCCCCGGGCTGTCCGTCCCTCAGGCCGACTTCGAGTACAACGAGGCGGCCGAGAAGGAACGAGCACGGCACCGGGAGCTCGAGCGCGAGGTGCGCGCTGCGAAGCGCCGCGAAGCGACAGCGATGGACGACATCGAGCGCCGGAAGGCCGCCCGCGATGTCACCGACGCTCAGGCCGAGCTACGCGAGTTCGCACGTAGGACCGGCCGGAAGCGCCAGTCCTACCGCGAACAGCTGCACTTCGCCGACGGGCGCTCATAGACCATCCCGGCAGGGGTCAACGCGGCATCGGTTCCATGTGCTGCTCCCCGCGAAGGCTGCTCATCACTGCGTCCACCTTTCGGCGCTAGGCAGACCTGCCCCCGCCGGGATCATCTCGAGAAGAACAGCGTCAGGAACACCGACGCAATGTTGGAAGCCACGATCGACACGATTGCCCAGATGATCGTCGTCTTCTTGCTGTCTCGCTGTCGGCCCTCTGCGCCCTCATCGAGGATCGCCGCGACCGCTTTCGCTTGTCCTTCTGTCAAGCTCGCGAGCTCTTGGTTTTTCGCGGCAGTCGCGGCCGCCGTCTCGGCGATGACTGTCTGAGCCTCCGCCTCAGCAGTTACGTCGGCGGCCATATCGCGCAGGTCTGCTGCCGCGCGCCGAAGTTGATCCAGCTTCTGATCGAGAGTGACCGGCTGCACCGTCGACGGATGCGTCCCGCCGCGCGCTCCGCTGACGAACGCAAACACCGCTACTGCCGCCGAAACCGCGCCCGCGGCTAGCGCGGCCCACCCCGAATAATCCACGAGTTCAACCTAGTGGAGCGCTCGCCCTCATGCCCCGTGCCGTCGTTGGCCCTGCACAGCGACGGCACGGTCTTTCTCCTCACGCGCAGGGCGTCGAGGTCACCGATGAGCAGGAGGCTCACCATGGCAACACCCACGAAGTACCGCCACCCGGTCGCGATCAACCGCGACGGCATGGCGCAGATCGGCCCGACGCAGTTCGAGCTGCGCGGCATCCGCTTCGCCGACGACCCCGCTGGCGCACCGCCCGCCGCAGCGCCCGCGTCCCCGGTCGCACCGGCACCCGCAGCACCCGCCCCCGCCCCCGCGGCCCCCGCCGCCCCCGCCGTGTCTGCACCTGCCCCGGCGGCTCCCGCAGCGCCAGCGCCCGCTCCCGCACCTGTGGCCCCGGTTCAGTACCGCGGAGATCCCGACGAGTACGTGCGCGAGCTGCGAGGCGAGGCGCGCACGCACCGCGAGGCGAAGGAAGCGGCAGAGACACTGGCCGCCGAGCGCGCGCAGGAGAACACCACCCTCGCCGCGGAGCGCGATCAGCTTCGCCGTGAGAACACGGTCATCCTCCGCGCCGGCGAGCTCGGAGCGAAGGCCGCCGCTCTCCTGGACTCGAAGGAGTTCACCACAGCTTTCGCCGCTGTCGACCTCGCGGACCCCGCGGCCGTCGACAAGGCGATCACCGACGCGCTCGAGAGGAACTCGGCGTTCAAGGCAGGACCGTCCCTCCCCGGCACAAGCGGTGGCGGGCATCAAGGCGGCGCTGCACCCACCACCACCCCGACCATCGAAGGCGCCGTGAAAGCGCGCCTCGGTGGCTAGCTCCCCGGAAGGGAGATGAATCATGCCCGTCACCCTCAATGAGGCGAAGAGCAACGCTGTCGAAGACCTCGACGTCGCGGTGATCGACGAGTTCCGCAAGGAGTCCGCGATCCTCGACGAACTGATCTTCGACGACGCGGTGAACCCCGTCGGCGGAGGCGCAACGCTGGACTACGGCTACCGCCGTCTGGCCACGCAGCGCTCCGCAGCGTTCCGCGCCTACAACACCGAGTACACGCCCGAGCACGTCACCACCACGAAGGTCAGCGTCACGCTCGCCCCGCTCGGTGGATCGTTCGAGGTCGACCGTGTCCTCGCCAAGATCGGCCCCGCCGCCAGCGGTTCCGTCGCCCTGAACCTTCGGCAGACCGTGAAGAGCACGGTCACGAAGTTCCAGGACGCCGTGATCAACGGTGACACCGCGGTCGAGGCGAACGGCTTCGACGGTCTCGACAAGGCCCTCACCGGCTCGACGACCGAGATCAACGCCGGAGTCGTCACCGACTGGCGCAGCTTCGCCACGGCGGACTCCCAGCACGCCGCGCTCGACGTCATCGACGAGTTCCTGTCATCCCTCGACGGCGCGCCGACCGTGATCTTCGGCAACGCGAAGGCACTCGCCAAGATCCGCGCGGCCGCCCGCCGCGCAGACATGTACGTCCGTTCCCCGCTCGAGAACCTCGCCGGCCCCAACGGCCGCCCGATCGTTCGCGAGCAGTACGGCGACATCGTCTTCATGGACCCGGGCGCGAAGGCCGGATCCAACGACCCGATCATCCCGATCGAGACCCGCACCGTCGCGACCGTGTCCACCACGGGCCTGACGGACCTCTACGCGGTCCGCATCGGCATGGACGGGTTCCACGGCGTCTCGACCGCGGGCGGCCAGCTCGTGCAGACGTGGCTCCCCGATTTCACCACCGCTGGTGCCGTGAAAAAGGGCGAGGTGGAGCTCGGCCCCGTCGCCGTCGCCCTCAAGTCCACCAAGGCCGCTGCGGTCCTCCGCAACGTCCGAGTCCAGTAAGGAGATCTGGATCATGGCGAAGAAGACCATCAAGACGCCCGTCGAGGGCTTCGACGGGATCGTCGTGGGTGTCGCGTTCAGCAACGGCGTCGGTCACACCGACGACGAGAGCGCGATCTCCTACTTCGAGCGTCACGGCTACGAGGTCGCCGGCCACGTCGACGAGGACGCAGATCGGGAGTACCCGCTCGGCGACCCGTCCGACAAGTGGACGGTGAAGCAGCTCCTCGCATACGCGAAGGACCGCGGCATCACCATCGAGTCCGACGTGAAGACGAAGGACCAGATCTGGGCTGCGATCCAGCCCGGCGGCACCCCCTACAAGGGAGTCACCACCCCCGAGGGAGAGGCGCTCGTCAACGACAGCACCGACCCCAAGGACAAGACCGTCAAGGACCAGGCAGACCTGCCGGTCAAGTGACGTCACCGCTCCCCGCACGGCTCCGGTCGTGCGGGGAGCACCACCGACACGTAGCTCAGCAGGCAGAGCCACGGCGCAGGTTCGAATCCTGCCGTGTCGACCAGCACGAACACACCACCGGCTGAGGAGGCCATCATGCGCATCAACCACCCCCGCCCCCAGCTCGGCCGTCAGCGCGACCTGGGCGTCGAGTTCATCGACGGCGTCGCGATCGTCGAGTCGTTGCACCCCGAGCGTGAGCGTGCGCTGCTGCAGCACGGCTACACGATCACCGCGGACCCCGAGATCGAGGCACCCTTCCAGGAGTCGATCGGCGAGCCCATCGTCGACCTCGAGAAGCTCACCCGCGCCGAGCTACGCGGGATGCTCCCGGAAGATGCGGACGTGCCGGCGAAGGCATCGCACAGCGAGCTCGTCGATCTCGTTGCCGCGCTGCCCGCGGATCCGATTCCGGGCAGCGTCGACAACGGCGACGGCAGCTTCACCATGCCGGCACTCGAGGGCTGACATGCCCCAGCGCGTATACGCCACCCCCACGGACTACACGAAGTATGCCGAGGAGGACTGGGACGGCGACCCCGACGTGCTCGAGAAGCGACTCCGATCGGCTTCCATCGAGGTCGAGAAGCTGACCCGCCTCGCCCGCTACGACGTGGACGACGACGGGTACCCCACCGACGCCGACGGGACCGAGGCTTTCGCTGAGGCGACGTGCGCGATCGTCGAGTACTGGTCGCCCGCCGGCACCGACGACCCGCTCGGCGTCGATGCGTCCGCCGGCGCGGTGAAGATACTCTCGGTCTCCCTCGGCACCACCTCATCGAACAACGACGCCCGCACCGGGCACGACAAGCTCGTCAGCCGCATCGGCGAACGGGCGATCGACATCCTCGCGAACGCGGGCCTCCTCAGGGCGGCCGTCTACCACTCGTAGGAGGACTGATGCCTCGGCTGAGGAAGAAGCACCTCCCGCAGCGGGTGACGGTCACCCCGTTCGTGGGTGATGGCCCCGAGGGCGACATTTGGGGCGACCCGATCCCGAACGTCCCGGCGTACGCGGAGCAGAAGACGTCACTCAAGGTCGACCGCCGTGCGACGTCACCGTCTGCCGGTCAGGAGATCGTGTCCCGCACGACGGTCGTGCTGCTCCCCGAGCACGACTACCCGCCGCGGACCCGCGTCACCGTCTTCGCGGGCACGCCCCGCGAGCGCACGTCTGAGGTCATCGACTCCGCCCTTGGCATGTACAACGCCCGCACCCCGAACCACGTCGAGCTGTACCTCGAGTAGGAGGCCGCCATGGGTGTTCGCGCAGACGTTTCGATGACGAACAACTTCGGCACCGTCACGGAGCAGATCCTGCAGCGGCTCGTCGCCGGTGAGAACAAGGCCGCCGAGCGCGGCGTCGCCCTCGCCGTGGACCTATCCCCCATGGATCAGGGCAACCTGCGCGCCGCGCACCACGTCGAGCCGGCCACGAACCCCACCGAGGGCGCGCAGGTCGTCGTGGACGCCCCCCAGGCGGCCCGTCTGCACGAGCACCCCGAGTATGACTTCTCGACGGACGCGAACCCGAACGCCCAAGGCAAGTGGGTCGAGACGGCGATGGTCGAGAACAAGAGCGAGCTCGGCGCGATCATCGCCAAGGAGGTCCGCGGTGGCTGACAGCGGCGTCCCGATGTGGGACCCAGCCGACGACATCGAGTGCTTCATTCCCATCGACCCCGACCGTATGGGCTCCCCAGAGTGGTTCAACCGCGTGTCCCCTCCCTCGGCGCGCTCTGAGGCGATCTGGGCCGAGACTGCACGCCGCATGGGGGTGTCCGATGGCTGACGCACCGGAGATCATCCTGAATCGCGCGCTCGCGCAGCTCCTCAACGATCGCGGCCTCGCTGTCTACGCGACCACTGGTGTGATTCCGCCTCGCGGCATCCGTCTCGACGGCGTTATGCCGCTCATCGACGAGTTCACCCTCCTCACGCCGCTCCGTCCCATCCCCGACGGCCGAGCCGACATGACCTACCGGACGCAGATCTACACGCGACGGAAGGGCTCAGTCCTCGTCGCTCGCAACTGGGCCGCGGACCTCCGGGCCGTCCTCGACCAGAAGGAATACACGCCCGCGGTTCTTGGCATCTCGTGGGCGTGGGAGTTCTCCGGCGACGACCACGAACCCGACTCGCAAGGCCGCTCCGCCGCGGTCTCGACCTACTACTTCCGCGGGCGCCGCCCGTAGAGCCGCCGGAGCTCCCGGCACCCACCCACCGAAGGAGACGACCCATGGTCGATCACACCCTCTACGACACGACGGTCCCCTCGGCGGGGTCCCTCGCGCTCGCTCACCAGAAGATCCTCCGCATGAAGGTCGCCGGCGTGTTCATCAACGTCGCCGGCGACATCAACAACCTGGCCGGCAACCCGACACCGATCACCGTGCAGCGCGAGGTGTACGGCACGAAGGGCCGCCAGTCGCAGGACATCATCGGCTACAACTTCGCGCCGTCGTTCTCCGTCGAGGGCGTCCGCGACCCGCAGACGAAGCAGCTCGTCGCCGCGCAGGCGTGGCTCGTCGACCTGCTCAACGCGGCCTACGCCGAGGGCGAGGACAACAAGCGCGAGTTCCAGTGGTTCGACGCGCTCGACCCCCGCCTGCCCGCCTTCGAGGGCAAGTTCTCCGTCGCTGTCGCGGACCTCAACACCGGGTACGCCGACAAGGGCGGCTGGACATTCACCCTCACGAACGACGGCGTCGTGGAGCGCATCATCTCCCCGATCACCGGCGACGGCGCAGCGATCCTCGAGTCCGCGTCCCCCGCGGGTCAGGCCCCCGGTGACCTGATCGTCGTCCGCGGCTACAACCTCCTCGGCACCATCTCCGCGACGATCGACGGCATCGAGGTCGACGAGATCCGCCCGGTCGACGACAACGCCGTGGTCATCGCGATCCCGGCCGCGGTCGCCGGTTCCGCGCCGATCATCCTCACGACTGCTGCCGGGGCATCCGAGCCGCTGCCGTACGCCGCGGCCTGACCACAGGAAGCAGGGTTCCTATGGTCACCGCATCAGAGGTCGGCCGCGACCTGCATCTGACCGTGGAGGGTGTCGCACCGTACATCGTGCGGCCCCTCCCCGGTCGGGTCGGCGAGCAGATCACCTCCACCTACCTCCTCGCCGCCGTCGGCCGCGCCACTGCCGAGGAGATGACGGACGCGTTCCGTATGGCCCTCGACGGGGCGGTGAAGGATGGCGACCGGTTTGTGCCTCTCCCCGACGGGGAGCAGCACAACTACAACCGCCTGCAGGACGAGCTCCGCACCGCGGAAGCTGAATCGATCCTCATGCCGGCGTTCCTCTGGCAGACCGTGCTCGGCCTGTCCGGCGTCACCGCGTTCATCGAGGGCGGTGAAGGCGTCGCCGGTGGGGTAAAAGCCCTGTGGGCGCTGACCGCACGTTTGGGAGCCTCTCCCTCGCGGACATCGCCCAGTTCGGCATTGGACGAGCTGACCCGGCTACAGGCCGTTTCCCCGAGTACGTCTTCCCCCCAGGGTGGCGTGAAGCCCGGGAGGCAGCCGCGCGACAGGCAGCCGAAGCAGAGCAACGACTGACGGGTGCCACTGCCCGCGACATCTGGACGCACGCGTTTCCGCAGCTGTACGGCGAAGTCGAACTCGACCTCGCGCAGAACCACCTGATCTCCGACCTGGACCGCGCTCTCGACACGAGGACATGGCATTTCGTTCGCTCTGCCGTGCACCGGCTGATGGACGCCGACGCCTCATGGCTGCGAAGGACGGTGGTTGCGGATGTTCGACGCCGGAGCGATCGTATTCAGCATCAGGGCAGCGGGAGCCCGAGTCTTCGACCAGGATCTCGCGAGTAACGACCGCTCGGTCACGAAGCTCGGACAGTCGTCGAGGACAGCGGCGGACAAGACCGAGGACCTCGGCAAGAAGCAGGACAAGACCAGCGAGTCGACCCGCCGCCAGGCGAAGGCTCAGCAGGATGCCGCGGCGAAGGCGCGCGACCTTGCCGACGCGCAGGACCACGTCGGCAAGGTGCTCGTCACCGCGGGCGCCGCGATCGTCGCCACCACTGCGCTCACCGTGCGCTCCGCGATCCGGTGGGAGTCCGCATGGGCGGGCGTCACGAAGACCGTCGAGGGCACCCCTGAGGTGCTCGCCGAGGTCGAGACGGGCCTCCGTGGGCTCGGCGAAGTGCTGCCCGCATCGCACGACGAGATCGCGGCGGTCGCTGAGGCTGCCGGTCAGCTCGGCGTGAAGACGAAGGACGTCGTCGGCTTCACGCGCACGATGATCGACCTGGGCGAGACGACGAACCTCTCGTCCGACCAGGCCGCGACGTCGCTCGCCCAGTTCATGAACATCATGGGCACCGCGGGCGAGGATGTGGACCGGCTCGGCTCCACGATCGTCGCGCTCGGCAACGACGGTGCCTCTACGGAGGCGGAGATCGTCTCCATGGCGCAACGCATCGCGGGATCCGGCAAGCTCGTCGGTGCCACTGAAGGCGAAGTGCTGGCCCTGTCGAACGCGCTCGCGTCGATGGGTGTCACCGCTGAGCTTGGTGGCGGGGTCGCGTCCCGCATCCTTCAGGATCTGTACTCTGCGGTCGAGACCGGTGGCGACAAGCTCGAGGGTTTCGCCGACGTTGCAGGGATGTCCGCGCAGGAGTTCGCCACCGCGTTCGAGAACGACCCGATCCGCGCCATGGGGGCGTTCGCGACCGGCCTGAACGGTGTGGAAGCGTCCGGCGGCAACGTCGTCCAGACGCTCACCGACCTCGGTTTCAAGTCGACTGAGGAGCAGCGGGTGCTCCTGCAGTTGAAGTCCGCCGGGGACCTGCTCACGGATTCCCTCGACCTGCAGAACACAGCGTGGGACGAGAACTCTGCCCTCACTGACGAAGCCGCGAAGCGGTACGACACGGTCGAGTCGAAGCTCGGCATCATGCGGAACCGCATCAATGACGCCGCGATCGATCTCGGCTCCGTGTTCCTCCCCGCACTCGCTGACGGAGCGGAGGTCGTCGGCGATCTCGCGAGTGGGTTCGCTGCGCTCCCGGCACCGATCCAGCAGGCGATCACGGTGGGCGGGCTCATGGTGGGCGTCATCGCTCTCACCGCGGGTGCAGCCTTCATCGCTGTCCCGAAGGTTGTCGCGTTCCGTGCCGCGCTCGCTCAGCTAAACGTCACCGGTGCGACGGTGCGTTCCACGTTCGGGCGAGCTGCATCGTTCCTCGGGGGCCCGTGGGGCATCGCGATCGTCGCAGCGACCGCTCTGATGACGTCGTACAACCGCGTCATGGAGGAAGGCGTCCCGGCACAAGAAGAGATCACGAACAAGATCATCGGGACCGCCTCCGCGGCGGACAAGCTCGGATCAGCGATCGCGAAGAACAAGTTCTTCCCGCAGGTCGATGAATCAACGATGGGCGTGCTGCGTGACCTGCCGGCACTGTTGGACCAGGGCGCGGAGGCATCCGACAACTGGTTCGTGGGCCTGATGAAGTCCTCCACCGCTTCGGACAACGCGTTCGACGCGCTGGGCCGGTATGGAGAGGCGCTCGCTGGGATCGCTGGCACCGATCTTCCGGCCGCTGCGGACGGATTCCGTCAGCTCGTCGACGAGCAGGACCTCACTGACGAGCAGGCGCAGGAGCTCCTCAACCGGATGCCCGCTCTCCGTGAGGAGTTGCTCCGGCTGGCGAACCAGAACGGGGAGACCGCCGACGAGACCGATCTCCTCAACATGCTGCTCAGCGAGAGCAGCGAGGACTCGCAGTCCGCCGCGGAGGGGTACATCGAGGCCGCCGAGGGTGCCGCGCAGCTCGGCCAGGATCTGGACAAGCTGCTCGACCTCCTCAACGAGGCGAACGGTGTCGGGCAGGACGCGATCACCGCGAACCTGGACTACCGCGACACCCTCGCCGAGGTCGACGAGGCGATCAAGAACGCTCGCGACGGCGTCGAGGGGTACGCGATCGGCCTCGAGGAGACCACGCAGACAGGGCGCGACAACCGGCGCATGCTGGTCGACCTGGCGCAGGACGCATGGGATGCCGCCGAGGCGCAGTTCGCTCTCGATGGGAACACGGAGGCGTACCGGGCGAACCTTGAGAACTCCCGCCAGACGCTCCTCGACCGCATCAACGATCTCGGATTGTCCGGTCAAGCGGCCGAGGACCTCGCAGATCAGATCATGGACATCCCGGACGAGACTGAGTGGAAGGTCATCGCTCAGACCGCCCAGGCGCAGATCGACATCGACAATTTCGTGAACCGGAATGGTCAGAAGACCATCAACGTCTGGCTGAACCCGCAGGTGCAGGCGATGAACGACGCGTTCGCCGGATATCTGAACACGAACGGGTTCAAGAACGCCGACGGAAACGTCGTCCAGTATGCGAACGGTGGCGTGGAGCACCACGTCGCGCAGATCGCGAAGGGCGGCGACGTCCGCATCTGGGCCGAGGACGAGACCGAGGGCGAGTCGTACATCCCTCACGCGATGTCGAAGCGTGCACGATCCGACCAGATCATGCACGAAACCGCGCGGATCCTCGGCGGGACCTACATCCCGGCAGGAGCGCGCGGTTACGCGGCCGGTGCGGTCGTCAGCACAGCGCCGGCACCCGTCCAGGTCATCCTCTCCCCCAAGGGCGGGATCGACATCCTCAAGTACATCGACGTTCAGGTGCAGCAGGCCGGACAGAACGCCGACCAGCGGGTCGCGAACGCATTCGGAGGTGGCCGCTGATGGAAGCCGGAGCGATCGCCCACTTCGAGGGCTTCACAGCCTGGGGTGATGAGTTCCGGGGCGAGGGCTGGCATCTCGTCGACATGAGCGGGTGGACCGAGTCCCCCGATGTCGACCTCGAGATGCTGGCCCGCCCCGGAACCCACGGTGTGTTCTCCCTCCCGGGATACATGCGGGAGCGGAAGGTCGGCCTCGCCGGGTTCCACGTCGCGCAGAATCACATCCTCATGGAGCATGCTTCTGCCGAGTTCCGGGGTCTTCAGTCTCGCGACATCAAGCTCACGATCCAGGACTCGCACGGCACCTGGTCGGTGAACGGGAAGGTGACTCGCGCCATCTACCGTCCTCACGGTTTCGCGCCAGAGGGCACGTGGGAGTTGGAAGTCACGTGCCCGCTCCCGTGGAAGTACGGTGACCCGCACGACTTCCCCGCTGGCGCCCCCGCGGTCACGTGGGGCACCCAGGAGTCCTCACCGGTCCTGATCGTGTCGGGCGCTTCCGCCACCGGGTACACGATCACGGGTCCCGGCGGGCGTCGCATCGTCACTTCGAAAGCTGTGACAGGCGGCGCACCACACACGATCGACCTCGGCAAGGGCGGCCTCTACATCGGCGGCGTCCGGCAACTGCGCGCCCTGACCGTATTCGAACCGTGGCTGGTCCCCACGCGCCCCCCCGGCGTGACCGCCACCGTGAACAACAGCCTCACGCTGATCACCCGCGTCACCGACATCGACCTGTAGGGGGCCCTGTGTTCCGTGCGGTCTCCCTTGACGCCTTCACCGGCGCGCCGATCGACGAACTGCCGGTCTCCTCGTACACGTATGATCGCCTGCTTTCCGCTCGCGGTGACGGCTCGGCAACGTTCCCCCTCGACGGCACGCACACGAAGGCGCAGCTGCGCGACCTTCTGCTGCACATGGCACGCATCATCCGCCTCGAGCGGGACGGTGCCATCGAGTACATGGGGTACGTCAACGGGCGCCCGTACCGGAGCAGCCGCACCGAGATTGGCGTCGAGCTCGTCGACCTGTGGACGCTCGCGAACCGCCGTGGAGCGTGGGACCACAACGCACCGAACATGGAGCGTTGGAGCACGACGATCACGGGCAGTCGAGCGGAGCACGCAGGACTCGCGCTACTGCGCGGGCGTACCGGTCCCGCGCTGCCGGATATGCGCATCCCGGTCACGATTCCCGGGTTCCCCACCGGGACGCAGGTCACCCGGCCGTACTACGGCTACCACCAGGAGAAGGTGGCCGACGTCTGGGACAAGCTCATGGCCGAAGGCCTGGACATCTACCTGCAGCCCCGCATCCTTCCGAACGGCGACGGGGACTGGCTCATGCGAGCCGGTGACGGGTGGGGCTCGGGGGTCCAGCACGAGTTTTTCGTGAACGCACGGGAGTCCGATGTCGCTGACTTCGAGGAGTCGTCGGACGCCTCGAGGGTCACGAACAACGCCCGCAACAACGGTGAGGGCTCTGAGGTCGACATGCTGATCCGGTCGGAGCGGAACACCGCCTCCCCGTACCCGCTCTTGGATCGGATCACCGACCGGCGAACGATCACCGAAGCCTCACAGCTTTCCGCGATTTCCGCCCAGGACCTCGTCACGTACGGGCAACCCACCTTCCAGTGGGACTTGACGGTCCCCGCGTCACACCCGATCGACGTCGGCGACACGGCGTGGATGCACTTCTACGGTGAGCCGTGGATCGCCGACGGCTGGCACGAACGCCGCGCCGTGAAGGTCGCGGGAGGGACCGCATCCAACCGCAAGCGGGTGTCTCTTCAGCCGACGGGAGGAGCCTGATGGGAGTCGTGCACATCGGGCTGAAGATGAGCGGCGACGAGCTCTGGCGCAAGGTCGAGAGCATCGCGCGTGCCACGCTCGCGCGAGCGGCGTTCGGGCGCAGCGGTGCCCGGTTCTACGAGGGCGGCTCAGCTGTCTTCGAAGACGGCGGCGGCATCATCATCCGCAATTCCGGCTACATCATCATCGACGGCGACATCACCGGTGCCGGCGAGTTCGACTGGACCGGCCCCTGGAAGCTGTCCGGACCGGGGCAGGTGACCGCGCCGACGACGGAATGGTCAGGCGACATCGAACTCACTGGCGATTTGAACGTTGTCGACGCGGGCAGGATCAAGGTCGGCTCGTCTCTGGTGCTCAACCCGTCTGGCAACAACGGCCGTGTGGAGTTCGCCAACGGCGCCCAAGTTTTCACGGACGGCTCATCCATCCAGGTGTACCTAGGTAACGGGGTGTGCCAGGTCTCCAACGCGGAGGCGAAACTGCAGGTTGGCGGGACGTCGTTCCGGGTCCAGTCCGGGCAAATCTATGCGAGCGGGATGGACACGATGAATGCGACGGAGGTACCTGGAGGGTTTGTCGGCGCGATCGTGAATTTTAGCGGTCAGATCTTTCGCTTGGTCTAGCCCGCATCGGTGCAGTAAGTCTTCTGAGCCGCGCCTCGAATCGCAACGCTGTCGTAGTACACGCCGGTGGTCGGATGAGGGTCCTCACCTTCAACCACCCTCACGTCCTCCATGGCGACACCAGACTCGAGCTGCTCGCAGGCTTCGTGACCGGCGGCGATGAGCTGTTCGTCTGTGGCGTCAGGGATTTGCGTCTCGGCAAGAAGTTCCTCACGTACGTACGCGAGGAACTTCTCGTCGGCCTCGCTGGCAGTCGAGCTTTCCGACGGAGCCTGCGTCGGAGTCTCTGCGGCGAGCGGCGCGTCACTCTGCGAGGGCTCCGGCGCCGCATCCGATGAGCCACCCGGGGCTCCTGCGCATCCCGTAAGGGAGAGCAGGAGAACGGCGCTTACGAGCGCGATGCGGGTCTTCATCGGTTCCTCCGGATGTAGGTCTCGAGAGCGCGTCGGATGACGTCGCTGATCGTTTCGTCATTCTGCTCGGCGGCAGCCTTCGCAGTATTCCAGAGCTTCTCGGGCACTCGCACCTGTCGCGGAACCATCGGTTGCTTGACCATGCGACAACCGTACACACAAACGTAAATACATACAAGTGCGCGGGAGGTTTCATGGGTAGCTATACGAACGGCCGGTTCCCGCTCACCATGATGGTGAAGCTCGGCGACAAGCACTACCTGCCCGCGGGCACCGCCGCCCGGTGGCGGTGGCTCCAGCGTCAAGCGTGGGAGAAATACCGGGTCTGGCTGATCATCACGCCCGGGTGGAACGCATACCGGCCCTACAACATCCAGGTCGAGTACCGCGAGGACCTCGGGATCTGGGCCGCCGTCCCCGGGTGGTCGTCGCACGGGCTCATCTACCAGGGCCGCTCCTGCGCTGCGATCGACGTCGCCAACTGGGGTGACCTCGGCTGGGCCCGCTTCAAGGCCCTCTGCCGTCTCGCCGGGTTCACCGTCGACTTCGTCAGCCCGCAGGAGCTCTGGCACATCGGCGACTTCAACGACATCTGGGCCGTGCCGGCCTTCGCCGCGACCCCGATCAAGCCCGTACCCGCTCCGGCACCGGAGCCTGAACTGCCGCCCGAGGAGGACGACATGCCCACCGTGATCAAGAACCCGACCTCGAAGGAATGGTCCCTCCTGGACCCGAGCATCGGCCTCGACCTGCCGCAGTTCGTTGCGGGCCAGCAGAACCGCTTCCGCAGCGAGAAGACATCCAAGGGGGTCGTGAACACGTACCGCGGGTTCATGGCCACCACGGACCCGAACATCGGTGACGCGTGGTCGCGGACTCACTGCCGTTTCTACGGGAATGTGCCGCAGGAGCGGCAGCCCACCGACTACCGAATCGCGCAGAACGAGGCCTCCCGCCTCTCCGTCGAGACGCACCGCGCCTGATGCCGGACCTGACCGCGATCGGCGGATGGGTCGTCGCGGTCATCGTCGGGGCTATCGCGGCAGTCGCGTCGCTGTTCCCGAAGAAGGGGTCGCTCGAGCACCAGATGATCGACCAACAGCAGGAGCGCATCGAGACCCTCGAAAAGCGCGTCGACAGCCTAGAACCCGCCCTACTGCGCTACCAGCGCAAAGACCTCGCATGGGAACGCCGAGAAGCCCAGCTCATGAGCGGCGTCGAACGAGGCGAGTACCCACCTTGGCCGGAGAAGACCGGAATCCTCGCGGAGGAGAAGCATGACTGACACCGATGCGCTGCTGAAGGCGTCCGTGCGTGAACGGCGCCGCCTATCGGCGATGTTCACCATCCTCCTCGTCGTCGTCGCTGGCGTCCTCGGCGCGGCGTGGATGCTTGAGCGCTCCCGTGGAGACTCGTGGCGAGATCAGGCGCTGCACTGGCAGGACGAGTACGTGAGCCTCTATGACGAGTTCACCGCCTCGACGGGCGAGGAGCCCGAAGCGCCGGAGCCATCCGCCGTCGCACAGGGCGCGCCCGAAGCAGTGACGGGGAGCCAGGACCGGCGGGAGTCGCCGGCATCCCCGGCCCCGTCGGAGCGCGCGGCCCTGGCCCCTCTTCCGAGCAGGTCCTCGATGGCATCTCACGGTGCTTCTCCGCGGGCACCTGCACCGCGCCGGTAGGTGAGCCCGGCCCTGCGGGAACACCCGGTGCGGACTCATCGGTCCCGGGTCCGACGGGCCCTGCAGGACCGGCGGGTGCCGCGGGCCCGCCTGGCGCGGCGGGACCACAGGGTGCCACCGGAGCGCCCGGCCCCACCTGTCCAGACGGGTTCACCGCCACCCTCGCGTGGATTTCTGTATCCGCGACCGAGACCGACACCCCCCAGCAGCAGCAGGCGATCGTCTGCATGCCTGCGCAGAAGACACCCGAAGGAGAACCCGCATCATGAACACACTCGCCCGATTCCTCACCCCCGAACGGCGACAGTTGATCCAGGCATTCCTGGTCGCTCTCGCCCCGTTGTTCATCATGTTCGGCTACGGCACGGACGGCACCTGGGAACAGGTGCTGATCATCTCCGGTGCGGTGCTCGGCGCTGTCGCCTCGTTCCTGAGCCTGCTCAACGTTCGCGTCGCCGACTGGGCGACACAGGGCTGGGCGATCGTCCGCGCCACCATCTACGGCCTCGGCACTGTCGTGTCCCCGTCCCTGGTACTCCTCGGCTTCTACGATGACGCGACGAACACGCAGATCCTCACCGGCCTGTCGCTCGCCCTCACTGCTCTCTCGGCGGCGATCGCGATCTTCGCCAACGGCCGTCAGCAACTCGTCGTCGCGGAAGCCATGACGCCCGGGACACTGCGCCGCGACCTCAAGGAGGAGTGAATGTCCACGATCACCGGACTGCTGACGGACGCGGGTCTGTCTCCATTTCAGGGACGGTTCCCGCGTCTGAAGTTCCGCCCCGTGAACGCGACGACCGCTGACGCTCACGTCGTCACACGGGAGCCCGTCGACGCGGTGATCAACGACGGCACAGGCGAATTCAGCGTCACGGTCGTCTCATCGGATGAGACGACGCCCCCTACCCGGTACACGGTCACCGCGGACTGGGACAGCGGGCGCGAACTCGACGTCATCCAGGGACTGTATGTCCCGGCGGGCAACTGGAACCTCAGTGACCTGATCCTCGCCACCGCACCTCCGAGCGTGGGGATGGTCATGTACGGGTTCGGTCCTCCCCCGCCCGGCCTGACGAACGTCCTCTACGTCGACATCTCTGGATCAAAGCCGGTGCTCTACGCACCGGAGAACGGTGGGATCGGATGACTGGCATGCTGCCGATCGGCGAGTTCGAGGCTGCGGGAGACCTGACGACCGCGGCGAACATCAACCAGCCGGGCGCCGCATCTCAGGCGGCCGTCGACGCGCGTGTGCAGGGCGTCGCTGCGGACATCATCGCAGGCGACGGCACCGTGAAGGCAGCAGCGGCGGCCGCCGTCACCGCGGATATCGCGACCCGCAGCATCATCGAGTCGAAGCAACTCGGCTTGGAAGACCTGAACGCGGTGACCGCACCAGGTCTGTACGGGCAGGCGACTGCCGCGAACGCGACCCTTGCCCGGAACTACCCGATGGCTGGTGGAACGTGGACGATCGAAGTCGTCAAGGTCAACACCACGGCGACGGCGGTCGTGCAGCGCGCGGCGCGTGTTCTCTCCGGTGAGACGCGAGTCGTTGTGTGGGAGCGTCGTCTCGCTGCGGGCGTTGGTGCATGGGTGCGGGTTGGTTTCTCGCATCTCAGCCTTGCCACCGAGGATCTGAACACAATCACGTCGCCCGGACTGTACGGACAGTCGACCACGGGATCCGCGACCCTCGCTCGGAACTACCCGGTCGCGGGCGGAACAGGCATCCTCACCGTCGAAGCAGTCAACCCGACGGCAACGTTCCTCGTGCAGCGGTATGCCGTTGTGAACACGACGGACGGTGTGAAGTCGATCTGGATGCGCACGGTCCTCACTACCGGTGCGGTCACCTCGTGGGTGCGCATCGACGGTGGCGGCGGCGGCGGGTCCGACGGCGGCGAGTACGTCTCCCGCGTGATCGTTCTCGTCGGCTGCGGCCAGTCGAACATGGAAGGCCGCGGCCGCCCGTTCAGCGCGTTCCTCGACCCGGTCGACAACAGGATCCGCATGTGGGAGTGGGGCTCGTCTTCGCTGACCACAGCGACGGTGCCGCTGTCTTCGCGACAGCAGCAGACCGGCCTCTCCGTGCTCACGGTCATGGCTCGCGAGATCCTCCGCGCAGACCCGCGCGCTCGCGTCGTCATCGTCAACGCGGGTGTCGGCGGCACCGGCCTCGTCACCAAGCCGACCGCCGGCACATGGAACATCAGCGACCCGGAGTCCCTGTACCCGGCAGCGAAGGCCGCCGCGGTCGCAGCGAAGGCCGCCGCGGAGACCCTCTTCGGTGTCCCCGCCGCACAGGTGGTCTGGGCCTGGCATCAGGGCGAAGGCGACGCCGGCACCTCCCGTGCCGCGTACGAGGCCGCACTCGACGCGCTGGTCGCCGACTTCCGGGCGACGATCCCGGATGCGATCGGCCCGATCGTGGGTGGGATGATCCCGGAGTACGTGACGGCGAATGCCACCCTGGCACCCGTCGCGCTCGCGCACCTGGACACGCCCCGGCGTCTCGTGGGATCGGCATACGCGCCGGCCCCGCTCGGCGGCGGCGGATCAGCAGATGTCGGCGACACCGTGCACTTCCACCGCACAGGTGTCGAGCAGCTCGGCAAGCGGATGTACACCGCGATCGAACGGGCAGCGTCGAACCTGGCCGACTCGACACCGCACCAGCCGCTGAACGTCGCCGCGGCGTTCAACTCCGCCGGGAACGTGGACGTCACCTGGACGCCGCCGCTCACCCGAGCGATCGGCTACCTCGTCGAGTACCGACCCAACGGCACCGGCTCCTGGCTCGTCGCCACCCGCGGTGAACCACTCGAACCGGGGCAGACCATCACCGGCCTGTCCGCACCGTTCGTCGACGTGCGCGTCTCCACCGTCGGTGAGAGTGCCACATCAGCACCGGCCGCAACGGTTCGGGTGATCGCATGATGACCGTCGGCGAGATCATCAGCGCCCTCATGGCCTACCCACGCGACGCGCGGGTGAGGCTTGAGGGTGCTGAACTCGACGACGCCGCCATGCTGGTCGAGATTGTGGGGGTAGAGGAGGTCGTTATCCAGATGGATGAGGTGGTTGCGTTGCTCCCGGACGTTTGAGCGCCTCCATCGCCGTAGCCCACCACTCCTCAACTTCGGGTCTCTGTGCTCCCGCGCCCAATAGGTAGTGAGCAACGACGTTGAGGTACGTGGGCACCAGGACAATCAAACAGCGCGCATAAGCATCGCCGGACAGGCCGAATTGGACCAGGTTGAGGCCGTATGCCCCTCCTCCGCGCACTAGGACTTCCGACATCTGGTGGTGCCCCGAGTCTTCGCCGTGGGCGAGCGACGAGAGGAACGAGTACTCGGTGCTGCCGCTGTGCCCTTCGAGTGACCTCATGCGGGCAAAAGCCATATCCACGACATCGATGAATAGACGGCCGAAGCTGATCGCGCGGTCCTTCTTCGATATCCCGAAGGGCGCTGCGGCGGCGAGGAGTTGGTCGTGTGTGGCCTTGGCGCGCGCGAAGTCGTCGGGGTTTTTGATTCTCTCCTTCAGGGCGTTTTCTGAGTTCGCCAGACGGAGCCGCATCCATCGGCTCAGCAGTTCCTCTGCATCATTCGGCTCAATGAGGTACCACGCACGTCCGAGCGATTCGATCGCAGAGCGCACTAGAGAGCCGGCCGCAAACCCGTACACCGGGTCGCCGGCAACCATTGACGCGCCGAGCGCACGAAGGCAGTCAAGTGCAGCGATGATCGAAGCCCCGGCGGAGGCGATCGCATCAGTGATCGCGTTCGGCGCTATCGTGTCCGTAGCGAACCGCTCCTGCCCAGCTGCTATCTGCTGGAATGGTGACCCTGCCGCGAACGGCATCGCGAGGTGCACGCGAAGGTTGGTGTCGTTGGCTTGAGTCAAAAGCCTTTGGCCCGCGTCGCTCCAGTCCATGGTTCAGAAACCTACGCCCTCAGCGCCATCGAATCACGATGACCCCCACCTAGCCTTCGGGCCGGGTGGGGGTCTTTCGCGTTGCCGGGGCGATCGACTCCCTCACCCGGCGCGACTCGCTCCACGCGCCATCTGCGAGCTCGGGTCGATCTGCCACCATTGCATCCACGAGCGGACGAGCCGCATCCACAGTGACGGTGGCGATAGCGATGAGAGCCCTCATCCACATCCGTCCGACATCGTTTCCCATGTGACCGATAACAGAGTGTGCGAGGACTTCAAACGGGAGCTTCGGGACCCCGAGGTGCACCCCGCCCTGCACCTGAGCGAAGAACTTGATGACCTCGAGGACCGACACCGGCCCATCGTCATAGGTGGCCGCCGGTGCACGTAAGAACTCTTTGAGGGATCCCTCGACAGTGGGAACGGCGAAGCTCGATACGTGCGCGAAACCGAGCATGGTACGGCTGTTGGGCGCGACCTCGGGCGCATACGGGGTGAAAAGGAAGCGCGGAGGCGGTAGCTCCAGCCTTCGTCTCGCAACATTGATAATCGCTGACCCATCAACGAGCATTGCGCGAAGGATCCCCGAAATCCCGAGTACTTCGTAGCGGCTGGCCCCAGTTCGGCTTCTTGCCTCAAGGTCAGCGACATGCTGGACCAAGAGCCATTCGCCGACCTCCGTCGAGATATCCCATGGAGCAGACTGCCCAACGTAGAAAGCGTCCTCATGGCCCATACTGGCCAACCTACCCGCGCTTGGAGCCGATGAAGATAGGCAGACCCTATTCTGCGCGTGCGATCAGCGACGCGTCGCTGGCGTCGGCGGTTCGCGAGTTGTTGACCTTCCGGTCGACAATGTGCTCGGTGACCGTGGCGGCGACGTCGGCGGATGTGTGCTCGAGCATGGCGAGGGTCTCGGTCTTGCGATCTCCGGTCAGCTTCTCGGGAGTCAACCATGCGTCCCACGTGTCGGGGGTGAGGAACGCGGGCATCCGGTCGTGGACCTCCCCGCTGGCGTCCCGCGCCTCACGCGTGATGACCACGAAGCACCGGGACTTCTCACCGTTCGCCAGCTCCATCGACCAGGTGAGGCCGGCCGCGGAGAGTAGCCCGTCGCCGTGGAGGAAGTGCGGTGTCTTGTTGCCCTTCTCGCCGGTCCACTCGAAGTAGCCGCGCATCGGGATGATGCAGCGTGCGGCGGAGAACGCCGGAGCCCAGAACCCGGTCGCGAGCTTCTCCATCCGGGCGTTGATGATGGGTGCGCCCTTGGGGCGGTTGGCGGGCTTCTGCCAGTCCCAGCGCACGAGCTCGAGGATGCGGCCCTCGCCGCGGTCGCGCACGATCGGCGCGTCCATGGTCGGCGCGATCGAGTACGCACCGGACCACGACTTCCACCAGTCCTCCGGCTTGCCCCCATCAGCGACGTACTCCCGGATCAGCTCGTCCGTCTTGGCATCGTTCGCGAATCGACCGCACATGGCAGCGACCCTACGCCGGCCCGTCGACATCGGCGAGGGTTACGGCGTTGCCCCAGACCCAGCAGCGGAACGTCTGGTCCTCGGCACGGAACTCGATGCCGGCCGCGAGCGGTGTCGAGCGCACGAGCTTCGCATCGACCCGCACAGCCTCGGGGCCAAACCTGACCCATGCCTTCACGCGGCGCTGGAGAGGGTGCGGGTAGATCGTCAGCGGCTGTCCGCGGATGTCCATCTCACGGTCGGTGAGCGACTGCAGCGGCCCGTGCTTCGCGGCCTCGAGGATCGATCGCGCCTGCGACTGCATGTCGCGGTACGCGGAGAGCGTCGCCCCAGGGTTCCCCATAGCCGGTCATGTCCTTCCTCCGGCCGAGAGGTTCGATTCTATGCGCCGTCCCCGACGTGGATTTCCATAGCCGCCGCGACTGCGATCTCGGCGAGGTAGTCGGCGAGGTCCTCAAGACACTGCTCACGCGTGACCATGGGTCACTCGAAGCTATCGATTCGGACCTTCACGGTTTCCTTCTCGCTGTCGATGACCACGCTGCACTGATAGGTGGAACGGAGCTTGGCGCCGAAGCTGTTTTCGGCGTCCACGGTCCCGGACACCGTCCATGTGCCGCTTCCTGTAGCAGCCGAAACGAACTCAGCGGTTGCGGGAGCCTTGAGCCGCTCCTTGATCGCGTCCTCGCAGTGCCTGATCGCCACAGATGAGTTGTTCACGTCGTAGTCGTCATCATCGCCACTCGCGATTGAGATCCCGATCACCACGGCAAGCAAGACGAGGCACACCGACATCACAACCCAGGCGATCGGGTGAGGCTTCTTCGCACCCGAAGACTGAATGCCCGGCAGATACTCGGTTCCCATGCCCGCGAGCATAGCGCCAGCGGAACCCAGGCGTTTTCGCTGGGTTTCCGCTGGAACCCTTTTGGCGAACTCCGCGTCGGAACACGCGGTCCCTTACTCTCGTAAGGACTCAGAGAGCCGACTACGGGACTCGAACCCGTAACCCCCGTATTACAAGTACGGTGCGCTACCAATTGCGCCAAGTCGGCGGACGCCCCCAGCTTAGCTGGCAGCATCGACGGCGTTCGACCTACGGGGCGGGTGTGGAAGACGCAGAAGGTGTCGGGGTCGGCGTCTCGCGCGAGGCATCACTGGCGACACTGAGCACGAACTGCGAGAACTCCGCCGGGTCGTCCAGCGCCCCGACGTACGCCTCGCCGTTCGCCACGATCATCGGCGCAGCCGAGAGCACGAGGTCGTCCGAACCGGCCAGCGGTCCTTCCAGCGCCCTGGTGGTCGCCTCCTTGGCCCAGCCGACGAAGTCGCCGTCTTCGATGCACGAACGGACGGCCTTGGAATTGTCGACGCCGACGGCGAGGGCGAGATTCGCGAGATCCTCGTCCGAGAGTCCCTCGCTGCCCACTTCGGGCTGGTCGTCGAGCAGGTCATGGTTGAACGCGTAGAACTGCTCGGGCGAGTGCGTCGCCACGCACGCCGCAGCCGCGGCGGAACGGAGGGAGAACTTGGTGCCGTTGGAGCTGGCGGTGAGCAGCGCCACCGGGTGGTAGCTGACCGTGACCGCACCCTCGGTGATCCAGCCCGCGAGCTGGCGGGCGTTGGCGCGCTCGAACTTCCCCGCGTCCGGCGACAGATAGTCCACGTAGACGTGGATGTCGACCTTCTCGGACGTCGTCGGCGTCGGCGCCGGCGTTGCGGTCGCACCGGCATCCGTCGCGTCGGGATCAGGCGTCGAAGGAACCTCCTGCGACGATGCGAAGGCCTCGATGTCGGTGACGACCACGCCGTCCGACTGCATCCCCGTGGGAGTGAGACGAGGCTTGGAGACCTGCGCCGACACCGCAAGCGTCACAGCGGTGCCGATCGCCCCCACCGCCGCGATCGCCACCGCACCGATGATGATCCGTCGCATGAGGCGCGCCCGCGACTGCTGGGCGTGCACTCTCTGGGCCTTCTCCCGCACGGCCTCGCGCGAATTGCGAGGTGTGGGGACGTTCGGCGTTTCGTCGCTCGACATCGTTCCTCTTGTGAGTCTTCAGGGGGTCCGGGTTGGCCCCGACCGCCGCTCGGCGACGATCGCCGCAGCGCGCGGCCGAGTTCGATGCTAGCCAGTCAGGCTGAGAAATACCCAGGTACCGTCGTTCATGCCATACTGATCCCGACCCAATGACGGGTCACGGCGGTTCACTCCGCCGCTTCATCACTACGGATCGTCCGGCACGTACCTGCCGGTGAAGGAGAAACCACAATGGCATCTGTGACTTTCGACGAGGCCACCCGCCTGTACCCCGGCGGCACCCGTCCGGCCGTCGACAAGCTGAACCTCGAGGTCGGAGACGGCGAGTTCCTCGTCCTCGTCGGCCCCTCCGGTTGCGGTAAGTCCACGTCGCTCCGCATGCTCGCCGGCCTCGAAGAGGTCAACGCGGGCCGCATCCTGATCGGCGACCGTGACGTGACCGACGTCCCGCCGAAGGACCGCGACATCGCGATGGTCTTCCAGAACTACGCGCTGTACCCGCACATGACCGTCGCCGAGAACATGGGCTTCGCGCTCAAGATCGCCGGCGTCGGCAAGGAGGAGCGAGCCGCTCGCGTCCTCGAGGCCGCCAAGCTCCTCGACCTCGAGCCCTACCTGACCCGCAAGCCCAAGGCACTCTCGGGCGGCCAGCGTCAGCGCGTCGCCATGGGCCGCGCCATCGTGCGTCAGCCCCAGGTGTTCCTCATGGACGAGCCGCTGTCGAACCTCGACGCCAAGCTCCGCGTGCAGACCCGTACGCAGATCGCTTCGCTGCAGCGTCGACTCGGCGTCACGACCGTCTACGTCACGCACGACCAGACCGAGGCCCTCACCATGGGCGACCGCATCGCGGTCCTCAAGGACGGTCTGCTCCAGCAGGTCGGCTCGCCGCGCGACCTGTACGAGAAGCCGAACAACGTCTTCGTGGCCGGGTTCATCGGCTCGCCCGCGATGAACCTGTTCGCGGCCGACCTTGCCGACGGCGGCATCCGCTTCGGCTCCGAGGTCGTCCCGCTCGACCGCGACACCGTCGGCCGCGCGAACGGCAGCCAGGTCACGGTCGGCGTGCGTCCCGAGGACATCACCGTCGGCCCGGCCGACGGCAAGGGCCTTCCGGTGGTCGTCGACCTGGTCGAGGAGCTCGGCGCCGACGGGTACCTGTACGGCCACACCGAGATCAATGGCAAGCGCAGCGACATCGTCGCCCGCGTCGACGGCCGCAACCACCCGAACGCCGGTGAGACGGTCACGCTCGCGGCGAACCCGGGCCACGTGCACGCGTTCGACATCGAGTCGGGCGACCGCCTGAACGACAAGCCGGTCGTCTCCGCCTGATCGGACACCAGACGCGGCGCAGGCTGACTTCGGTCACCTGCGCCGCGTCTGTTTTCCTTCCCTCCACGACCCGGGAGCGCCATGCAGGATTCGCTGCGGATCACCGCCAGCAAGATCGATCCGGGGCTGCTGTCCCTGCCCTGGTCGACCTCGCTCGCCAAGTGGCCCTCGGAGCACATCGTGTCGCTCCCGAAGGGCCTCTCGCGCCACCTCGTGCGCTTCGCCGATCTGTCCGGCCGCGTGATCGCGGTCAAGGAGACCACGGCGGAGATGGCGCAGCGGGAATACGACATGCTCGGCAACCTCGCTCGCCTCGATGTGCCCTGCGTCGACCGCGTCGCGGTGATCGCCGGACGCACTGACGCCGACGGCGAGCCTCTCCCGGCAGCCCTCGTCACCTCGCACCTGCGCTTCTCGATGCCATACCGGGCTCTGTTCACCCGCGTGCTGCGTCCTGACACCGCGACCAGGCTCGTCGATGCCCTCGCGCTGCTCCTGGTGCGCCTGCACAACGTCGGCTTCTACTGGGGTGATGTCTCCCTCTCGAACACGCTGTTCCGCCGCGATGCGGGCGCGTTCGCCGCCTACCTGGTCGATGCCGAGACCGGCGAGCTGCATGAAGAAGGCCTCACAGACGGGCAGCGCGCCTACGACCTCGACCTGGCACGCACGAACATCGCCGGAGAGATCATGGACCTCGCCGCAGGCGGCCGCCTCGAGCACGGCGTCGACGCCGTCGCGATCGCCGACGGCATCGTCTCCTCGTACCGGTCCCTGTGGGCGGAGCTCACCGCCCAGGAATCGTTCTCGGCCGCCGAGACCTGGCGCATCACGGAACGGGTCGAGCGCCTCAACGCGCTCGGCTTCGACATCGACGAGATGTCGCTGTCGACGACGGCAGACGGTCGAGTCGTGGAGATCCAACCGAAGGTGGTGGACGCAGGTCACCACCAGCGCCGCCTCATCCGGCTGACCGGCCTCGACGTGGAGGAGAACCAGGCGCGGCGGCTGCTCAACGACCTCGACGAGTTCCGCGCCCGATCGACGAAGCAGTGGGCCGACGAGGAGATGTACGCGCACGAATGGCTCACCCGCGTGTTCGAGCCCGTCGTGCGCGCGATCCCGTACGAGCTGCGGGCCAAGCTCGAGCCCGCCGAGGTCTTCCATCAGGTGCTCGAGCACCGGTGGTACCTGTCGCAGGCTCAGGGACGCTCCGTCCCGCTGGCCGAGGTGCTGACGAGCTACATCAACGAGGTGCTGCGCCATCGCCGCGACGAGGCCACCATCATGGGCCCACCGACCGAGACCATGAGCCTGCCCGTCGTCACCGGCGTGACGCCCGTGTCCGACGAGGACGAGGACGTCGACTGGCGCGACCTGGTCTGACCCACGCGGCACGAGGCCGCGCGCTCGACGTCAGCGGGGGCGCCGTCAGACCCTGCGGGGTCAGTAGCCGACGGTGAAACGCTCGCGGTGGTGGTTGCCCTGCTCGATCTCGTCGACCACAGCGACCGCGAAGTCGGCACCGGAGATGAAGGACTTCCCGTCGGCATCACGGACGAGCACGTCGCCGCCGTCCCGGTACTGCCCGGTGCGCTCGCCCTCCGCCCACGGGCCGAACACCTCGGCGGGGTGGATGAAGAACCAGTCGAGTCCGGCATCCGTCGTCTCCAGGAGGGCGAGGGAATCGATACCGACCTGTGCCTCGTGCTTGTACTCCTCGGGGAAGTCCTGGTCGAACAGCCGCGGCCCACCCGGGGCGACGAGGCTGCCACCGGCACCGCCGACCACGCCGAGACGCGTCTCGGTCCCGACGAGCCGGTCGACAACGTTCGACAGAGCTTCGAGCGCACGATCCTCCATGTCACCACGCGGCGAAAGCGCGGAGACCACCGCATCCGCGCCCACGAAGGCATCAGCCAACGGCGCCAGGTCGAGCGCGGACCCCTGCACGTAGGCCGCTCCCGCCACCGGATCGGCCGCCGTCGAACGCGAGATCGCGATCACCGCATGGCCGCGACTCACCGCCTCCGCGACGATGTGACGACCGGCGTAGCCGGTACCTCCGAGTACGACGATGCGAGCCATGGTCTGCCTTTCCTCGAGCCGTTACTTCTTGAGGGCGCGTACCGTCGCCACCTGGTACAGGGCGACGGAGGTGGCGATCCCCGCGTTCAGGGACTCGGTCGCAGCCGAGATCGGGATCGAGACGATCTGGTCACACGTCTCGGTGACGAGCCGCGACAGCCCCTTGCCCTCCGAGCCCACGACGATCACGACAGGGCGGTCGGCGAGCTGCAGGTCGGGGAGCGAGACGTCGCCGTCGCCGTCGAGCCCCAGCACGAAGACACCCTGCTTCTTGAACTCCTTGAGCTGCGTGGTGAGGTTCGTCGCGAGCGCCACCGGGATCCGGGCCGCGGCTCCGGCACTCGTCTTCCACGCGGCGGAGTTCACGCCGGCGGAACGCCGCTGCGGCAGGATGATGCCGTGTCCGCCGAATGCCGCGGTCGACCGGATGATCGCGCCGAGGTTCCGCGGGTCGGTGACCCCGTCGAGCGCCACGAACAACGGCACCTCTCCGTTGTCGATGACCTGCTCCAGGAGGTCCTGCGGATGCGCGTACTCGTACGGCGGCACCTTGACGGCCACTCCCTGGTGCACGCCGTCGAAGCCGGCCATCCGGTCGAGTTCCTGGCGCGTCACCTCGAGCACCGGGATGCCGCGGTGCGTGGCGATCGACAGCATCTCCTTGACGCGGTCGTCCATCTCGACCCGCTGCGCGATGTAGAACGCCGTGGCAGGGATCTTCGCCCGCAGCGCCTCGAGCACCGAGTTGCGCCCGGTCACCGTCTCGGTGTCGGTGGTGTTGTCCTTCGCGCGGGCGGAGCGGTTCGGGTTTCCGCCGGATGTCTGCCTCGTCCCCGGCTTGCCCTTGCCTCCGGACGCGGCATAGCGCTCGGCGGCGGCCTTGCGCTTGCCTGCCGGGTGCCAGGCGCGGTCCTCGGCCTTCGGGGTCGGTCCGCGCCCTTCGAGCGCCTTGCGCCCGAGTCCACCGGTGCCCTTGGTGGGGCCCTTCTTCTTGCCGTTGCTCGCGCCGGGGCGCTGTGGCTTAGCCATCGATACTCCAATGAGTTCCGGCCGGAGTGTCCTCCAGCGTGATTCCTGCGGCGGCGATCGCGTCTCGGATGCGATCCGCCGCCGCCCAGTCCTTGTCAGCGCGTGCCTGCGCGCGCTGGGTGATCATCGTCTGGACGAGGGCGTCCAGAGTGCGGTGTTCAGCGAGGTCTCCCCGCTGGACATGAGTTCGTCGAAGCCGAGGAGCCGGACCATCGCGTCCACCTGGACGAAGGCGGCCCAGGCCGCGTCGTTCGCGCCGGCGTCGATCGCCGTGTTGCCGCGTCGCACCGTCTCATGCAGCACGGCGAGTGCCTGAGGAACGCCGAGATCATCATCCATCGCGACCGCGAACGCCTCGGGGATCTCGCCGATCCGCGTCTCGTCCGGCGCACCGGGCAGCGCACGGCGGACACGGGCGATGAACGTTCCGATGCGCGCGAGAGCCGCCTCTGCCTCGGTCCACGACGATTCGCTGAGGTCGAGGCTCGAACGGTAGTGCGCGGCGGCGAGCGCGTAACGCACCACCAGTGCATCCTGCAGAGCAAGCACGTCGGCGGCCAGCGTGAAGTTGCCGAGCGATTTGGACATCTTCTGTCCGTCGACGGTCACGAGTCCGTTGTGCACCCAGTATCGGGCGAAACCGTCGCCGGCCGCCGTCGACTGCGCGAGCTCGTTCTCGTGGTGCGGAAAGCGCAGGTCGAGTCCGCCGCCGTGGATGTCGAACTCCGCGCCGAGATACCGCTTCGACATGGCGGAGCACTCGATGTGCCACCCGGGACGCCCGGCGCCCCAGGGGGACTGCCAGGTCGCATCCGCCGGCTCATCGGCCTTGGCGCCCTTCCACAGCGCGAAGTCCTGCGGGTTCCGCTTTCCCCGAGGATCCGCGTCCTCCGCCGCCTCCATGTCGTCGAGCGACTGGTGCGTGAGCGCACCGTACTCGGACCAGGAGCGCACATCGAAGTACACATCGCCGGAGCCGTCCGGCGCCGGGTACGCATGACCGCGGTCGATCAGCACTGCGATCAACTCCTGCATCTGCGGGACCGAAGCCGTGGCTCGGGGCTCGTACGTCGGCGGAAGGATGCCGACGGTCGCATAGGCCGCGGTGAACTCCTGCTCCATCCGGTAGGCGAGCGCCCACCACGGCTCGGCGTCCGTCGCATTGGCGAGCACCTTGTCGTCGATGTCGGTGACATTGCGCACGAACGTGACGCGACCGTAGCGGTGCTCGAGCCAGCGCCGCAGCAGATCGAAGCTGAGTGCCGCCCTGACGTGACCGATGTGGGGCCCGGACTGCACCGTGGGTCCGCACACGTACATCGTGATGTTCTCGGGATCGAGAGGCACGAAGTCACGCAACACCGCGGCGCGGGTGTCGTAGAGGCGGAGAGTCACCGCTCAAGCCTACCGGGCGCGGTCTCCGCGAGTCTGGGCGCGCCGAGCGGCCTCATGTCGGCGCGCCGGCTCAGTCGACCGGCAGCACCTCGCCGGTCTGCACCCCGAGGACGCTCTTGGCGTAGGCCATCCCGACCCGGTACGACGAGACCGGCACGAAGCCGGGGAAGGAGGAGTGATACGAGGGTGCGTCCTCGAGCACCGAGGGGCTGACGGCGTTGATGCGGATGCCGCGGGGCAGCTCTGGTGCCGCCCCGAGCACGAACGCCTCGAGAGCGCCGTTGGCGAGGGACGCCGCCGCTCCGGTGGCGATCGGCTCGCGGGCGAGGATGCCGGAGGTGAGCGTGAAGGAGCCGCCATCGCGGACGAAGCGCGTTCCGATGCGGACGACGTCGAGTTGCGAGAGCACCTTGCCCCGGAGCGCGGCCTCGTAGTCGTCGCGGCCGAGTTCGGAGAGCGGTGCGAACGGCACGCTCCCGACGGCGGCGACGACGGCGTCGACGTCCCCGACCTGCTCGAACAGGCGCTCGATGGAGCGGGGGTCGGTCACGTCCACCGAGGGTTGCCCGTTCCGCGAGGCGGCGACGATCTCGTGCCCGTCGAGCGCCGATGCGGCCGCGCGACCGACGTGCCCGCTCGCACCGATGATGAGGATCTTCACTCCGGCTCCTTCCGTCCTGCCCGCGTGATCACGCAACCCATTCGGGTCGTCTTCACGCTATCGCGTCAGACCGGGAAGACGATCGCGACAGCGGTGACGGCGATGCCCTCCGAGCGGCCGGGGAAGCCGAGGCCGTCGGTGGTCGTGGCAGTGATGGACACCGGCGCCCCAGTATCTCTGCGAGGCGGGACTGCGCCTCCGCCCGTCGCGGGCTGAACTTCGGCCGGTTGCCCTGGAACTGGACCGAGACGTTGCCGATCGCGAAGCCCGCTTCGACGAGCCGTTCGCGCGTCCGCGCCAGGAAGACCTCGGCGTGCGCGCCTGCGTATTCGGGGTGAGAGGTGCCGAAATGCTCTCCGATGTCACCGAGTCCCGCGGCGCCCAGCAACGCATCCACGATCGCGTGCGCGACCGCATCGCCGTCGGAGTGCCCCGAGAGCGGCTGCTCCCCCGGCCATTCGAGTCCGGCGAGCCAGAGGTTCCCCTCGCCGCCGAAGGCGTGCACATCGGTGCCGACGCCGACGCGCGGTGCCCCGTGGCGCGGCCGCTCCGGGGCGAGCAGGTGCCTGGCGCGCTCGAGGTCGTCCGGCGTGGTGATCTTGAAGGCGCGCTCCGAGCCGGGGATATGACGCACCGCGTGGCCTGCTGCGGCGAACAGGGCGGCGTCGTCGGTGTACTCGATCCCGGACGCGAGCGCCTCGGCGTAGGCGGCTTCGAGCAGCCGGCGCGGGAATCCCTGAGGCGTCTGCGCCGCGGCGAGCTCAGAGCGGTCGACGGCCGCCACGACGACGCCGTCTGCCACCTTCTTGAGGGTGTCGACGACCGGGAGCACGGGGAGCACGCCGTCGTCGGCGGTGACTGATCGGGCGACCTTGTCGATCTGCGACGGCGGTGTGAGGGCGCGAGCGGCGTCGTGCACGAGCACCGTCTTCACGTCACCCCAGAGTGTTGCGAGTCCCGCCGCGACGGACTGCTGGCGGGTGGCGCCCCCGTGACGACACGACCGAGGTCGCGCCGATCCCCCGCCGCGGCCTCGAGTTCAGCGAGGGCGTCCCCCTCATAGCCGGACGGGGCCACGACGATCACCTGGGCCGGAGCGGCCGCGAAGACGCCGTCGAGCGCATGGCGCAGGATCGTGTGCGCATCGATCCCGACCAGGGCCTTCGGCGCGCCAGCCTCCAGGCGCGTGCCGGAACCGGCGGCGACGACGATGATCGCGATGTCGGGTACGGGAAGCAGAGTCACCGTCTCACGCTACCGCGTGGCGGGAACGCCGAAGGGGCGGATGCCGAAGCATCCGCCCCTTCGCAGAGGACTCAGGAGGCGAGGACCTCGTCGAGCAGTGCGCCCGCCTTGTCCTCGTCGGTCTTCTCGGCCAGCGCGAGCTCGGAGATGAGGATCTGACGAGCCTTCGCCAGCATCCGCTTCTCGCCCGCGGACAGGCCGCGATCCTGATCGCGGCGCCACAGGTCGCGCACGACCTCGCTCACCTTGATGACGTCTCCGGAGGCGAGCTTCTCGAGGTTCGCCTTGTACCGACGAGACCAGTTGGTGGGCTCTTCGGTGAAGGGTGCACGCAGCACCTCGAAGACATGATCGAGACCTTCTTTTCCGATCACGTCGCGAACGCCGACCAGGTCGACATTCTCAGCAGGAACCTCGATGATGAGATCGCCCTGGGTGACGTTGAGCTTCAGATATTTCTTCGCCTCACCCTTGATGATGCGCTCCTTGACCTCGATGATGGTCGCAGCGCCATGGTGGGGATAGACGACGGTTTCGCCAACCTCAAAAAGCATAAAAACGTGTCCTTTCGGCAACCTCAAGGATACCACAGGGGAGATGCGCTAAGGTTCGCGCTCCCCAGGCCGGGAGCGGTCGCGTCTTACCCATAGAATGGATGCGGATATCCCGCCGGACCTCAGGAGGACCCGTGAAATCGCGCCTTGTTGCGTCTGCAGCCCTCAGCGCCATCGTTCTGCTCGGCGCGACGGGGTGCACGTTCATCACCCCGCAGTCGACGAAGACCGAGTACGCGGCGTCCGACGGCGTGAACATCTCGGATGCCGACGGACCCATCGACGTGCGAAACGCTCTCATCATCGCGAACGACGACGGCACGATCGGCAACTTCATCGCCGGGATCGTCAACCCCACCGAGGAGAGCGCCACGCTCACGATCGCGCTCGCGGGCAGCGAGCCGTTCAGCATCACCGTCCCGGGCGGCGGCACCGTGAGCCTCGGCGCCGACGAGGAGCCGTTGCGGATCCTCGACCTCGACACGAAGCCCGGCGCGACCGTCGAGATGCACTTCCAGTCGGGTGACTCCACGGGCGTCAAGGCCGAGGTCCCGGTCCTCGACGGCTCGCTCCCCTACTACTCCGACCTCGTGCCCTCGGAATCGGTGCGCACGTCGACGCCGACGCCGACTCCGACCGACACGGCAGCTCCGGCGCCCGCCGAGTGATCGCTCGCTGACGCAGGCAAGAGGCCGGCACCCCTCGGGGCGCCGGCCTCTTGCGTATTCAGCCCTCGAACCGGTATCCCAGACCGCGCACGGTGACGAGCATCACCGGCTCACCGGGGTTCTCCTCGATGCGTGACCGGATGCGCTTGATGTGCACGTCGAGCGTCTTCGTATCGCCGAAGTAGTCGCTTCCCCACACCCGATCGATGAGCTGACCGCGGGTGAGCACTCGCCCCGAGTTGCGCATCAGGACCTCGAGCAGCTCGAACTCCTTGAGCGGCATGTTGATCTGCGCGCCCGCGACCGAGACCGTGTGCCGGTCGATGTCGAGCGAGACCCGCCCGCCCTCGAGCACGCGCTCGTCGAGCTCGCTGTCGGCCTGCACCACCCTGCGGAGCACCGCACGCATCCGGGCGAGCAGCTCCCGAGAAGAGTACGGCTTCGTGATGTAGTCGTCGGCCCCGAGCTCGAGGCCCACGACGATGTCGACCTCCGAGTCCTTGGCCGTGAGCATGATGATGGGCACGGCGGACGTCGACCGGATCTGCCGACAGACCTCGGTGCCCGGCATCCCCGGCAGCATCAGATCGAGCAGCACGATGTCGGCGCCGCGCTCCCGGAACGCCGTGAGCGCACCGGGGCCGTCCTCTGCGATCTCCACCTCGTACCCTTCGCGTCGCAGCAGATACGCGAGCGGGTCGGCGAGGTCGGGCTCGTCTTCGACGAGAAGGATTCGGGTCATGCTCTCTCTCCGTTTCGAACGCGCGCCGAGGCCTTGGCGGCCTTGCGCGCGCGCTTCTTCTTGCTCTTCTTGCCCGCATCGCCGTACTCGGGGGCGTCGATGCGAGGAAGCCGGACCGTGAAGGTGGACCCGCGCCCCGGCCGGGACCACAGTCGCACCTCACCACCGTGACGCTGTGTGGCGTGCTTGACGATGGACAGTCCCAGCCCCGTGCCGCCGGTACGCCTCGAACGGGCTTCGTCCGCCCGGTAGAAGCGTTCGAAGATCCGCTCGCGATCAGCCTCGGCGATGCCGATGCCCTGGTCGGACACCGCGATCTCGACCACGCCGTCTTCCGCGCGCACCCCCGCCGACGCGGGATCCGCGCGGCGAGTAGACGATGGCGTTGGCTATCAGGTTGCCGACCGCTTCGATCAGGATCTGCGCATCGCCGCGCACCCAGACACCGCGGTCTCCGCCCCTGGCGAGGTCGACGCCCGCGGAATCGGCCTGCACGACGTGCGCCTCGATGGAGGCGGCGATGACCTCGTCGATCGCGACAGGCCCGACCTTCGTCAGGCCGTCCTCCGCCTGGAGGCGGGACAGGCTCATGATGCGTCCCGTCAGCTGGCCGAGACGCCCCGCCTCAGCCGAGATCCGTGCCGCGAAGATCCGCACCTGGGCCGGGTCGTCCGCGGCGGACTCGATGGCCTCGGCGAGCAGACTCACCGCCCCCACCGGCGTCTTCAGCTCGTGGCTCGTGTTGGCCACGAAGTCACGACGCATCTGGTCGAGCCGCTCCTGCTCGGTCACGTCGCGGATGATCAGCAGCACGAAGCGGGAGCCGATGGCGCTGGCGCGGGCGGAGACGAGCCGAGGGTCCAGGCTCAGACCGCCCCGGGTGATCCGCATCGACTCCGTTGCGGTACCGCCGTCGGCCCCTGACCCCGCGGACGAGCTGTCGGAGCTCCGGGTTGTCGAGCGTGGACCCGACGTCGATGCCGAAGCGGCTCGCGGCCTGCGACGCGGCGAGCACGAGTCCGGAGGAGTCGACCCCCGCCGCATCGTCCATGCTGTGCAGCACCTCGGTCATGCCGGCCGGAATCGCCAGCGAAGTCTCCTCCTGCACCCGTGCCCGAGCGCGATAGGCCCACGCCACGAGCAGCGAGAGGCCGACGCCGATGATCAGCCCGATGGCGAGCGAAGACAGCGCGAGCTGCGGCAAGGTCATGTCATAAGCGTAGAGTGCGTTCACCGTCCGTCCGGCGGGTTTCCGCGCCCTGGCGGGAACCGGAGAAGTACTATTCACGTGCTGGGCACCGTTCGTTAACCTTCGAAGCAGACAATCGCTTCGGGCCTGTGCGGGTGCACAGACCTGCTCTCGTGCGGACGACCCGCCGTCTCGTGCTGACGACACAGCCGAGATCCGAATGAAAGGTTGCGCCCCAACATGCGCGAAGTCTTCCACCAGTCCCTCGAGGACCTCCAGTCCCGTCTCGTCGAGATCGCCGACCTCGTCACGGTCTCGATCGACAAGGCGACCAGAGCTTTCGCGACCAGCGACGTCGCCCTCGCCGAGGAGGTCATCGCCGACGACGCGAAGATCGACGAACTGGCCGTCGCTCTCGACGAGCAGGCGATCGAGATCCTCGCCCGCCAGCAGCCGGTCGCCCGCGATCTGCGCATCGTCGTGACGGCGCTCCGGGTGAGCGCCTCGCTCGAGCGCATGGGCGACATGTCGGAGCACATCGCTCAGCTCGCCCGCCTCCGCTTCCCAGAGCGCGCCATCCCCAAGGGCCTCAAGGGCACGTTCGTGAAGATGGGCGAACTCGACGTCGAGGTGGCTCGCACGCTCTCCGAGCTGCTGCGCACGCAGGACCTGCGCTTCGCGGATGCGATCCGCAACGCGGACGACGACGTCGACGAACTGCACGCCACGGTGTTCGAGAAGGTCCTCAGCGACAACTGGAAGGGCGAGGCGACGGCGACCGTCGATGCCACGCTCGCCAGTCGTTACCACGAGCGATTCGCCGACCACGCGGTCGCGGTCGCGAAGAAGGTCGTCTACCTCGCGACCGGCGACTGGGCGGTCGAGGAGGAGGACATCCCCCTCGCCGTGGAGCAGCAGGGACTCGAGCAGCAGGAATTCGGACACGCCTGACGCACACGGCGCGAACGAGGAAGCCCCCGATGCCTTCGCATCGGGGGCTTCCGGCGTTTCCGGAGACGACCTACTTCTTGCCCTGAGCGGCCACGGCGGCGGCACCGGCGGCGGCGGCTTCGGGATCGAGGTAGCGACCGGGACCGGTGGGGATGTTGTTCTCATCCAGTTCGTAGACCAGCGGGATGCCGGTGGGGATGTTGAGCTCGGCGATGGCGTCGTCGCTGATCCCCTCGAGGTGCTTCACGAGACCGCGCAGCGAGTTACCGTGCGCCGTGACGAGGACGGTCTTGCCTGCCTCGAGATCGGGGACGATCGCGCTCTCCCAGTACGGAAGCAGACGATCGATGACGAGCTTGAGCGACTCGGTGCGGGGAACCTCGCCGTCGATGTCCGCGTAACGGACGTCGTTCACCTGGCTGAACTCGCTCTCGTCGTCGAGCACAGGCGGCGGCACGTCGAACGAGCGGCGCCACAGCTGGAACTGCTCCGGGCCGAACTCCTCGAGCGTCTGCGCCTTGTCCTTGCCCTGCAGCGCCCCGTAGTGCCGCTCGTTCAAACGCCAGGAGCGGGTGACGGGGATCCACAGGCGGTCCGCAGCATCCAGGGCGATGTTCGCGGTCTGGATCGCACGACTCAGCAGCGAGGTGTGCAGCACATCGGGGAGGATGCCGGACTCGGCCAGCAGCTCTCCGCCGCGACGTGCCTCCTTCTCACCCTGCTCGTTGAGGCGGACATCCACCCAGCCGGTGAAGAGGTTGAGCTCGTTCCACTCGCTTCGGCCGTGGCGGAGCAGGATGAGGGTACGCGTCGCAGTCATGCCGCCAGTTTATCCGCGCACGGCCCGGTGACCGAGCCGGATGCTGGGAGGATGGAGACATGGCGTCATCTCCCCTCGGTCGGCCGACCCGCGGCACGACGGGGACGAACCGACTGCGGCGCAACGATCGCTGGATCGCGGCGAGCGACGCCCTGCGACGCGTCCGACCCGCTGGTCGTCGACCTCGGCTACGGCGCGAGCGGCGTCACCGTTTTCGAGCTCGCGACTCGACTCGTGCGAGTGCGGGACGACGTCGAGGTGCATGGCCTCGAGATCGACACCGCACGAGTGGCCACCGCCGACGCGCAGTTGGCCGAGGTGCGGGCTGGACGCACGCCGTTCGCGTCAGACCTCCCGGTGTCGTTCGCCCGCGGCGGGTTCGAGGTGCCGCTTCCCGCAGGACGCGAAGCCGCCGTCATCCGCGCCATGAACGTGCTGCGGCAGTACGACGAGCAGGATGTGCCCGATGCCTGGTCCCGCATGGCGGGCAGGCTCGCCCCCGGCGGTCTCCTGTTCGAGGGCACCTGCGACGAGATCGGCCGCGTCTCGAGCTGGATCGACGTCGACGCGCACGCCGTCCCCCTGCGCTTCACGATCTCCCTGCGGCTCGCCGATCTCGAACGGCCGAGCATCGTCGCGGAACGCCTGCCGAAGGCGCTGATCCACCGCAACGTGACCGGAGAGCGGATACACGCCCTGCTCGTCGATCTCGATCGCGAATGGGATCGCGCGGCGCCGCTGTCGACGTTCGGGGCCACTCAGCGGTTCCTCGCAGCGGTGACCGCCCTGCGCGATCAGGGGTGGCCGGTGCGCGGCGGGCGGAGTCGCTGGCGCCTGGGCGAACTCACGCTGCCCTGGGAAGCGGTCGCTCCCGCTCCGTCTGACCTCAGCTGACGCCGGAGCTGCGAGGGTCCGGTGCGGAGGGACGCCGGGAGAGCCGGGTCAGGCGCGGGATGTCCGCTGTGGCTCCCGCATCCGCGGGGACGATGACCTGCTGGGACGCCGCGATGTCGACGCCCTCGGACCGCACTACCAGATCGCCGACCGGTGCGCGCCGCGACAGGATCGCCAGAGCGATGGGGCCGTCCTCGTGGTGACGGGCCACGGAGGTGAGGCGACCCACCTCGTCGTCCCCCGCGAACACCGGGTCACCCGGCTGCGGGAGCACGGCATCGCTCCCGTCGAGATGGAGGGCGGCGAGGCGACGCGGCGGATGCCCGAGGTTGTGCACCTTGGCGACGGTCTCCTGCCCGCGGTAGCACCCCTTGTTCAGATGAACCGCGCTGCGGATCCAGTCCGACTCGTGAGGGAGCGAGCGATCGTCGACCTCGGCGGCCCAGCGCGGACGCCACGCGGCGATCCGCAGCGCCTCCGCGGCGAGGATCCCGGCGAGGGCATCGCGATCGACTGCCGCCGCCAGAGCATCCGCCGACGCAGCGGTCAGCACCGCGACGCGCCAGGCGTAGTCGGCGCCGGGGTGCTCGGCGACCTCGGAGTACTGGTGTCCTCCGACGCTGATCCGCTGCCACGGATCCGCCCACACGAGAGGGACGCCGTTCGGGGCGAACGCGGCTGCGGAGGCCGTCGCTGCGATCGAGCCGGCGTCCAGGAAGCCGACCAGCTCGAGATCGGCGCGGACATCGACCGTCGCCTGCGTACGGAACTTCATGCGGGTCAGCCACGCGGCGAGCGCCTCGGCGTCTCCTGCATCGGCGATGAGCCAGGTCGAGGCCCCATCGTCGAGCACTCCGGCGGCGTGCTCGACGCGTCCCTGCGGATCGAGCACCAACAGCTCGGTGCTCTCACCCGGCGCGAGGCGCCCGACGGCCTGCGAGGTGATCGAGTCGAGCCAGATCAACCGCTCGGGGCCGGCGACCTCGATCACCGTGCGGTCGCCCAGGGGCGCGAGCGCGGCACCCTCGGCGAGACGGCGCTGCTCGCGGAAGGCGTCGCCGAAATGCGCGATCACCTCGCCGTCGGAGATCGCACCGTGCAGGGCGCCGAAACCGCCCACGTCACACCTTCGCCAGTCGCGCCGACGCGTGCGAGCGCAACGGGGTGCCGAGCGCGGCGATGTCCCACGCCCACAGCAGATGCCCGTCGACGAGTCCGTACATCCGCGACGACGCGGTGTGCACCTTCGCCCCCGCACTGCGGACGACGGCATCGGAGCCGATGTCGATGCGGGGGCCGTTGATCTCGCCGATGTACAGCTCCAGAGCGCCGTCGGCGTGCGCGAGGGACACCTCGATCGGGAAGCCGCCGCTCGGCGCGCGCAGTGTCTCGACGTCATCGACCGTGCGTCGCACAGCCGGCGCCGTCGGCGGGAGCAGCGCCGGGCCGGGATCCGCGGCCGTCGCAGGGCGGGCGAGTCGCCAGAAGCCCGTCTCTGCGAGCAGTGCCGTCGCCGGGGCGCCATCCTCGGAGAGGAACGTGGCCGTGCCCGAATAGTTCAGGAAGGGCCCGCCGTCGTGGCTGAAGCTGACGCGGTGCGTGAACTCGCCCTGCAGACGTTCGTCGCCGACGGGGTAGTCGATGACTCCGGTCCCCTCCCACACGCCGATCAACCACGCGAACGGCGCGAGGTCGGCGGGGAGGTCGGTGGGAAGTTCGATCACGATCGCGTCAGCGCTGGCCGCGGAAGAGGTTGCGGAGCACCACTGCCGAGACGAAAACGATAGCGAGGCTCGCGAGGCCCAGCAGGCCGATGAAGAAGATTTCGAGCGCCATGAGGTCCATGCGATCCACCTTACCGCGCCGCGCCGAGGTCAGGTCGGGATCAGCGCGGCGACGCCGAAGCCCACGGAGATGACGCCCATCAGCAGCAGAGCGCCGACGACGCTGCTCGCCACGCGGAAGATGAAGCCCTGCGTTCGCCCGTACCAGAGCTGCACGGCGAAGGACAGCAGCACGACACCGCCGAAGCCGACCAGCATCCACGGGACGCGCCACTCCTCCGGCACGAAGATCCCGATCGCCACGGTCGCGACGAACGCCGCCGCCCACACGACGATCACACCGACGAACGCGTTGCGCGGTGCGAGTGCTGGTTCCGTCATGACACCATTGTTGCGCATCCGCTCCCGGTATCATGGCGGCACGGCGTCGATCCCACGTCGGTGAGGAGTGCGCGTGGCCCTGGTCCTGGTTCTGACCAATGCTCCGCTCTCGGAGCAGGTCCTGCCCGCTCTGGAGCTGCTGAGCCATAAGGCGCGCCAGATTCCGGCTGAGCCTGCGCAACTGGTCAACGCCCCCGACTACGACGTCGTCATGGTCGACGGGCGCCACGACCTGGTCGCGGCGAAGTCGCTCTGCCGTCTTCTGCGCGCGACAGGTCAGGATGCGCCGCTGCTGCTCGTCGTCACAGAGGGAGGCATGAGCGCCCTCTCCGGCGACTGGGGGATCGACGACGTGCTGCTCGTGACCGCGGGGCCCGCCGAGATCGACGCGCGTCTCCGGTTGGCGCTGGCTCGACGCGACGAGGTCGCCGAGCCCGCACGCGTGCAGGCATCCGGCGTCACGATCGACGAGCAGTCCTACTCCGCGAAGCTGCGCGGCAGGCCGTTGGACCTCACGTACAAGGAGTTCCAGCTGCTGCACTTCCTCGCCACCCACCCTTCACGCGTGTTCACGCGGGAGCAGCTGCTGAGCGAGGTCTGGGGCTACGACTACTTCGGCGGCACCCGCACGGTCGACGTGCACGTACGACGGCTCAGGGCGAAGCTCGGCGACCAGGAGCAGATCATCGGCACCGTGCGCAATGTCGGCTACCGCTTCAACGTCAACGAGGACGACAGCGTCGTCGCGGCCCGGTGAGAGGGAGCGCTCGTTCACACGGGCGTCACCTGGCGGTGCTTAGATGTACCCCATGATCGATCCCGCACTCGCCGACGCCGGCCTCGGTGACGCCGAAGACGACGACTTCGACGCCATCGAGTCGCCCGACTCCCAGCTTCCCGACCATCGCTACCTGGATCGCGAGCTGAGCTGGCTCGCGTTCAACCAGCGCGTGCTGGAACTCGCCGAGGATCCGTCGCTGCCCGAGCTCGAGCGGGCGAACTTCCTGGCGATCTTCGCCAGCAACCTCGACGAGTTCTTCATGGTGCGCGTCGCCGGACTCAAGCGACGCATCATGACGGGTCTCGCCGTGCCGACGAACATCGGCCGCTCCCCTGTCGACGCGCTCGCCGACATCTCGCGCGAGGCGCACGCGCTCCAGCTTCGCCACGCCGACGCGTGGAACACCCTCGTGCGCCCCGCCCTCGCCGATTCCGGCATCGAGATCACCGACTGGTCCGAACTCACCGACGAGGAGCGATCCGGGCTGTCCGACTATTTCCAGGCCCAGGTGTTCCCGGTCCTCATGCCACTCGCCGTCGATCCTGCGCACCCGTTCCCGTACATCTCCGGCCTGTCGCTGAACCTCGCGATCCGCATCCGCAACGCCCGCACCGGCCGGCAGGAGTTCGCACGTCTCAAGGTTCCGCCGATGCTCCCCCGCTTCGTGGAGGTTCCCGGTGGCGGCGAGATCAAGCGCTTCCTGCGCCTCGAGGAACTCATCGCGAACCACCTCGGCGACCTGTTCCCGGGCATGGAGGTGCTCGACCACCACGCGTTCCGCCTCACCCGGAACGAAGACGTCGAGATCGAGGAAGACGAGAGCGAGAACCTGATCCAGGCGCTCGAGGCCGAACTGCTGCGTCGCCGCTTCGGTCCGCCGATCCGCCTCGAGATCACCGACGACATGGACGATGTCACGATGGATCTCCTGGTCCGCGAACTCGACATCACCGACCTCGAGGTCTACCGCCTCCCTGGTCCGCTCGACCTCCGAGGCCTGTTCGACCTCTCGCGCATCGACCGCCCCGACCTGCGCTACCCGCCCCATCTGCCCACCACCGCCGTGGCGTTCCAGCCCGCCGGTTCGAGCACGCGCGCCGACATCTTCAAGGCGATCCGCAAGTCGGACGTGCTCGTGCACCACCCGTACGAGTCGTTCACGACCAGCGTGCAGGCGTTCCTCGAGCAGGCTGCACGCGACCCGCACGTGCTCGCGATCAAGCAGACGCTGTACCGCACCTCGGGTGACAGCCCCATCGTGCAGGCTCTGATCGACGCTGCCGAAGCCGGAAAGCAGGTGCTCGCCCTCGTCGAGGTGAAGGCCCGGTTCGACGAGGCCAACAACATCGTGTGGGCGCGCAAGCTCGAGAAGGCCGGCGTGCACGTGGTCTACGGTCTCGTCGGGCTCAAGACGCACTGCAAGCTCGCCCTCGTGATCCGCGAGGAAGACGGGATGCTGCGCCACTACTCACACGTCGGCACCGGCAACTACAACCCCAAGACCAGCCGCATCTACGAAGACTTCGGGCTGTTCACCGCCGACGCACAGGTCGGGAAGGACCTGACGCGACTGTTCAACGAGCTCAGCGGCTACGCGATCGAGAAGAAATTCAAGCGGCTTCTCGTCGCCCCGCTCCACCTCCGCAAGGGACTCATCCGGCAGATCGACGCCGAACGCAAGAACGCGGAGGCCGGGACCCCCGCGCACATCCGCATCAAGGTGAACTCGATGGTCGACGAGGAGATCATCGACGCGCTCTACCGCGCCAGCGCGGCCGGAGTGAAGGTCGACGTCTGGGTCCGCGGCATCTGCAGTCTGCGCACCGACCTGGAGGGCATCAGCGACAACATCACCGTGCGCAGCATCCTCGGCCGGTACCTCGAGCATTCGCGCATCTTCGCCTTCGAGAACGGCGGCGACCCGCAGGTGTACATCGGCAGCGCCGACATGATGCACCGCAACCTCGACCGCCGCGTCGAGGCGCTCGTGCGGGTCACCGACCCCGCTCACCTCAAGGAGCTGCAGACGTTCTTCGACCTGGCCATGGACGCAGGGACCACGTCGTGGCACCTCGGCGCCGGCGGCGTCTGGGAACGCCACGCCGTCGACGCGGAGGGGAAGCCCCTGATCGACCTGCAGGATAAGACCATGGGGTTGATCCAGCGGCGTCGTCGCGCGCGGGCGGTGCGATGACCGGGCGGCAGCTGCAGCTCCCGCCAGACGCCGTCACGACGGCGAAGTGGGCGGAGAAGGCCGTGTACGCCGCGGGTGCCGTGGTCTGGCGCATCGTCGACGGCAAGCTCCGGATCCTCCTCATCCACCGCACGAAGTACCGCGACGTCACGCTGCCCAAGGGCAAGGTCGATCCCGGCGAGATGCTCGCCGAGACGGCCGTGCGCGAGGTGCACGAGGAGACCGGCATCCGGGTCTCGCTCGGCGTTCCGGTCGGTGTGAGTCGGTATCACCTGGCGTCGCAGAAGCAGAAGATCGTGCATTACTGGGCAGCCGAGGCGACGGAAGAGGCGATCCGCGCGTCGACGTTCGTGCCGAACCGCGAGATCGCAGCGGTCGAATGGGTCAGCGTCAAGAAGGCCCGTTCGCGTCTGAGCTACCCCGTGGATCTCGAGATCCTGGACTTCTTCTCGAACCTCGTGGACGACGGCGTGCTCCGCACCTTCCCCGTGATCGCGCTCCGGCATGCGAAGGCGCTCTCGCGATCGAGTTGGGACCGTGCGGATGCGGCGCGACCACTGACCGAGCGCGGACGTACGCAGGCCAAGTCCATCGTCGGACCGCTGCGCGCCTTCGGCGTGCGCAAGATCGTCACCAGCGATGCCGTCCGCTGCGTGGAGACCATCACCCCGCTGGCCAAGGCACTCGCGCGCAAGCCCGTGAAGACCGAGAAGATCAGTCAGGATGCGTGGGAGGACGGCACCGCCGATCTCCGCGCGGTCGTGGGTCGACGCGTACGCTCCGGGAAGCCGGCGGTGCTGTGCAGCCACGGCCCCGTGCTCCCCGGCCTGCTGTCGGAGATCGCTCTGGCCACCGGCACCCTCCACGGGTCCTACCTCGGAAGCGCGGCGGACCTCGAACCCGCCGCCTTCTCTGTCGTGCACCTCTCGGCCACGAATCCCGGCTCCGGCATCATCGCGATCGAGACGCACATCCCCAAGGTCTGACGACCCCCGGATTCTCGCGGGAGCACCCCAGAGAGTCGCTCGTCGTTCACCTGCCGTTCACCTGCTCGGGAGAGTCTCGTTAACCGTCGCCCATAGCGTCACTGTGTGCCCTGCACCGGGCCCCACCCATCCAAGATCGAAGGATCCACAGTGAAGATCTCCCGAATCGCACGAATCGGCGCCATCGGCGCCGTCGCCGCTCTCGCTCTCGCCGGCTGCGCCGCGAACGAAGGCGGCACCGGTTCCACCGAAGCTCCCACCTCCGATGTCGCCGCCGTCAGCGGCTCCCTGGTCGGCGCTGGTGCGTCGTCGCAGCAGGTCGCCATCCAGGCATGGACCGCCGAGTTCCAGAAGACCAACCCCGACGCCCAGGTCGAGTACGACCCGCAGGGTTCGGGCGGCGGCCGTGAGTCGTTCCAGCAGGGCGCGGTCAACTTCGCCGGTTCCGACCGTGCGTTCAAGACCGACGAGATCGCCGCGGGCGGCTTCGGCGCGTGCGTCGACGGCTCCGACCTGATCGAGGTCCCCGCCTACGTGTCCCCGATCGCCATCGTCTTCTCGCTCGACGGCGTGGACGAACTGAACCTCGACGCCGCGACCATCGCGTCGATCTTCGCCGGCAAGATCACCAACTGGAACGACCCGGCGATCGCGAAGGACAACCCCGACGCCACGCTCCCCGACCTCGCCATCACGCCCGTGCACCGCTCGGACAAGTCGGGCACCACCGGCAACTTCACCGACTACCTCGCGCAGACCGCGGGTGACGTGTGGACGGCAGGCAGCGTCGAGGAGTGGCCGGCCGACCTCGGCGGCGAGTCCGCGGAGAAGACGTCCGGCGTCGCCAACGCCGTCAAGGGCGGACAGGGCCTCATCGGCTACATCGACTCCTCGCAGGCCGCGGACTTCTCGGCCGTCAACGTCAAGGTCGGCGACAACTTCGTGCCGCACTCGGCCGAGGGCGCCGCTGCCGCGCTCGACGCCTCGAAGATCGAGGACGGCCGCACCGACGGCGACCTCGCCTTCGCGATCGACCGCACCACGACCGCCGACGGCGCGTACCCGGTGCTGCTCGTCAGCTACCTCATCGGCTGCGCCGAGTACGAGGACGAGAACATCGCCGCGCTGACCAAGGCGTTCTTCACCACGGCGATCAGCGCCGAGGGCCAGGACGTCGCCGCGACCAACGCGGGCAGCGCCCCGATCTCGGACGACCTGCGCACGCAGGCCCAGGCTGCGATCGACCTCATCAAGTGAGTCAGTGACGGTCTCCGGGATGCCATGCGGCATCCCGGAGACCGTCTGCTCGCGTCAGACACCCGATCTCCACTGAGCAGGAAGCAGCTCCCATGACAGCCACGACCTCGCCGGCGTCGACGCGCATCGTCGCGAAGAAGCGCGCCGGCGACCTCTGGTTCTCCGGCACGGCGGTCGCCGCCGGATCCATGATCATGATCACGCTGGCCGCGGTCGCGATCTTCCTCATCGTGCAGTCCATACCGGCATTCACCGCAACGTCGGAAGATGCCTCCCTGCTCAAGACCAACTTCTGGGACTACGTCGGCCCGCTGCTTTTCGGCACCGTCTGGGCCGCGTTCCTCGCGCTGCTTCTCGCGGTGCCGCTGTCGCTCGGGGTCGCGCTCTTCATCACCCACTACGCCCCCCGCCGCCTCGCGCAGGGCCTGGGTTACATCGTCGACCTGCTGGCCGCCGTCCCCTCGGTCGTGTTCGGCCTCTGGGGCATCCTGGTCCTGGCGCCGGCCGTCCAGCCGATCTACGTCTGGCTGAACACGAACGCCTCATGGATCCCGCTCTTCGGCGGTGTCGTCTCACCCACCGGGCGCACGATCCTCACCGCCGCCATGGTGCTCGCGGTCATGGTCGTCCCGATCATCACGGCCATCTGCCGCGAGATCTTCCTGCAGACCCCTCGCCTCCACGAAGAGGCGGCCCTCGCGCTCGGCGCCACCCGCTGGGAGATGGTGCGCATGGCCGTGCTGCCCTTCGGCCGCTCCGGCATCGTCTCCGCCTCCATGCTGGGCCTCGGCCGAGCACTCGGAGAGACCATGGCCGTCGCGATGGTCCTCTCGGTGAGCAAGGCCGTGACCTTCGAACTGCTCACCTCGACGAACCCCTCCACGATCGCAGCGAACATCGCGCTGACGTTCCCCGAGGCCTATCAGGTCAACATCAACATCCTCATCGCGACCGGTCTGATCCTGTTCGTCGTGACGTTCGCGGTGAACGCTCTCGCACGCTGGTTCGTGAACCGCCGCAAGGAATTCTCGGGAGCGAACTGACATGACCGTTACCGCCCCCGAATCGGCCCGCACGGCCAGCGCCGCACCTTCGAGCCTGTCGCTCAGCTCGGGGCACCTCCCCCGCTGGGCACCCTGGGCGCTCCTCGCGGTCTCGCTGCTGATCGGCTTCACGCCGTTCGCCCTGGAATCCCTGGCCAGCGGCACCGACCTCAACATCGCGGGCTCCGTGGTCCTCGGCGCCGTCATCTACCTCGTGCTCATCTACGTGATGTCGCGCATCATCGAGGGCTCCCGGAAGGCGCTCGACCGCCTGGTCACGGGTATCGTCACCTCGGCGTTCGCGATCGCGATGGTGCCCCTCGTCTCGGTCGCCATCACGGTGGTCGCCAACGGCGTCGCCCGCTTCGACGGACTGTTCTTCTCGTCCTCGATGCGCGGCGTCCTCGGCGAGGGCGGAGGCGCCCTGCACGCCATCATCGGCACGCTGCTGGTGACGCTCGCCGCGGCGATCATCTCGATCCCGATCGGCCTGATGACGGCGGTCTACCTGGTCGAGTACGGCAAGGGCGGGCGCATGGCCCGCACCATCACGTTCCTCGTCGACGTGATGACGGGCATCCCGTCGATCGTCGCCGGTCTGTTCGCCTACGCGGTGTTCGCCCTCATCTTCGGCCCTGGCGTCCGCATGGGCATCGCGGGGTCCGTGGCCCTCGCCGTGCTCATGATCCCGGTCGTCGTGCGGTCGACCGAGGAGATGCTGCGCCTCGTCCCGAACGAGCTGCGTGAGGCCTCATACGCCCTCGGTGTGCCGAAGTGGCTCACGATCGTCAAGGTGGTCCTTCCGACCTCGATCGCCGGCATCACGACGGGTGTGATGCTCGCCATCTCCCGCGTGATCGGCGAGACCGCCCCGCTGCTCCTCACGGCCGGCTTCACCGACGCCATGAACTACAACCTCTTCAGCGGCCGCATGCAGACCCTCCCCGTGTTCACGTACTCGCAGTACGCGTACCAGGGCATCCCCGCGGAGGCATACGTGGAGCGGGCATGGGCAGCCGCCCTGACGCTCATCATCATCGTCATGCTGCTCAACCTGATCGCGCGCCTCGTCGCGAAGATCTTCGCCCCCAAGACCGGCCGCTGAGCCCTCACCCGACAAGCAAGGAACAGCAGTGTCCAAGAGCATCGAAGTCAACGACCTGAACGTCTACTACAGCGACTTCCTCGCTGTGGAGGGCGTCTCCCTCGACATCCAGCCGCGCAGCGTCACGGCCTTCATCGGCCCTTCCGGCTGCGGCAAGTCCACGTTCCTGCGCACGCTCAACCGCATGCACGAGGTCATCCCCGGGGCCCGCGTCGAGGGCGAGGTGCTTCTCGACGGCAAGGACCTCTACGGCCCCGGGATCGACCCTGTGCTCGTGCGCCGTCAGGTGGGCATGGTGTTCCAGCGCCCGAACCCGTTCCCGACGATGTCGATCAAGGAGAACGTGCTCGCGGGTGTGAAGCTCAACAACAGCCGCATGTCGAAGAGCGATCAGGACGCCCTGGTCGAGAAGTCGCTCACCGGCGCGAACCTGTGGAACGAGGTCAAGGACCGCCTCGACAAGCCGGGCTCCGGCCTCTCCGGCGGCCAGCAGCAGCGTCTGTGCATCGCTCGCGCCATCGCCGTGTCGCCGCAGGTGCTGCTGATGGACGAGCCCTGCTCTGCCCTCGACCCCATCTCGACCTATGCGATCGAGGAGCTGATCGGCGAGCTCAAGAACGAGTTCACGATCGTGATCGTCACGCACAACATGCAGCAGGCGAGCCGTGTCTCCGACAAGACCGCGTTCTTCAACATCGCCGGCACCGGAAAGCCCGGCAAGCTCATCGAGTACGACGACACGACCAGCATCTTCACGACGCCGAGCGTCCAGGCCACGGAGGACTACGTCTCCGGACGCTTCGGGTGACCACTGTGCCGGAAGCGGCGCCCTTTTCGGCAGCACACGCGGCCGCTGCCCGGCCGGTGCGGATGGCTAGGCTGGATGGAACGCACATGCCGGATCCCTGTCCCTCGCAGCGAGGCGTCGGCCCGGCGCTCTGAGAAGGAGTCACCATGAAGGCTGTCCGGTTCACTGCTTGGAAGACGTTCCCCTCGATCGAGGAGGTGCCGCGACCTGTCCCCGGTCCCGGCGAGGTGCTGCTCAAGATCGCCGGTGCGGGTGCGTGCCACTCCGATGTGGCCGTGTTCGAGCAGTTCGACGAGAGCATGGGCGAGCAGCTCGCTCCGGCCTACACGCTCGGGCACGAGAACTCGGGGTGGATCGAAGAGGTCGGCCCCGGGGTGACCGGCGTGAAGGTGGGGGACGCCTTCCTGTCGTACGGTCCGATCGGCTGCCAGCACTGTCCGGCCTGCTCCCGCGGACAGGACACGTACTGCTACAACGCCGCGACCCAGCCCTACCTCGCCACCGGCCTCGGCCGCGACGGCGGGATGGCCGAGTACATGACGGTTCCGGCGCGCAACCTCGTTCCGCTCGGAGACGCGGACCCCATCACGGCGGCACCGCTCTCCGATGCCGGGCTCACGCCGTACCACGCGATCAAGCTCGCCCTCCCGAAACTGGCCGGTGGCGGGAAGTCCGCCCTGGTGATCGGACTCGGCGGACTCGGGCAGATCGCCGTCCAGATCCTCGCAGCCCTGACGGGCGCCGACATCTACGCCACCGACATGAAGCCCGAGGCGATGGCCGAGGCGCAGAAGTCGGGCGCCATCCCGATCGAGGGCGGCGAGGGACAGGCGGAGCGGATCCGGGAGGCGACGGGGGTCAGGGCGTCGACGCGGTGTTCGACTTCGTCGGCGTGACGCCGACGATCAAACTCGCACAGCAGGTCGTGGCTCGCCGCGGTCGCATCACGGTCGTCGGCGTCGCCGGAGGCCCCACCGACTGGAGCTTCTACACCAACCCGTACGAGGCGGAGCTGACGAACACCTACTGGGGGACGATCGAGGAGCTCTACGAGGTCGTCGACCTGTACCGCAGCGGGAAGATCACGCCGCAGATCAAGACCTACCCGATGAGCCAGGCGCTGGACGCGTACCGCGATCTGCACGACGGAAAGCTCAGCGGACGCGCTGTCGTCACCCCGCACGCGTGAACGCCGCGGGCCGGAGCCGGAAGAGCTCCGGCCCGCTCGGCGAGGTCGCAGAGCGTACGGGCTTCAGTCGCGGGGCGAGAGCAGGTAGGCGTTGAGCTCGTCCGTCAGCGACACGTCCACGGAGAGGGAGGCGCCGTCGATCGCCGTGATCGCCGCGGCGAGGCGCACACTGGATACCAGCCAGGCGGCATCCGCGCGAGGCAGGTCGGACGCGGGGATGCGTTCGTAGTCCGTCTCGAAGCCCTGGGCCGCGAGGTGCTCGTAGACGCTCAGCTGGGTGGTGCCGTGCAGGATGCCGCCGTTCGGCGCCGGGGTCACGAAGCGGTCGCCGAAGCGGAGGATGAGCGATGCGGTCGGCGCCTCGAGCACGAAGCCGTCGCTCGAGAGGAAGATCGCATCGTCGGCGCCGCGGCGGTGGGCCTCCCGCAGAGCGGCCATGTTCACCGCGTAGGACAGCGTCTTGGCGCCCAGCAGCAGCCACGGCGCCCGCTCGGCCGCCCCGAGGTCGTATCCGCGGTCGAGCGTGACCACGCGCACCCCGTTCGCGCGTACCGCCGAGAAGTCGGCGGCGGGCGCAGCCGTCACCCATGCGGTCGGCGTGGGACCGTGCTCGACACCGCGACTAAGGATCAGCTTGATCACGGACTCCCCCGCCCCGAGCTGTGCGGCCGCACGCTCGACAGCCTGCCGCCACTGCATGAGGTTCGGAACGGGCAGATCGCACAGACGGGCGGAGTGCGCGAGGCGCTCCAGGTGCGGAACGACCTCCTGCGCGTGCCCGTCGATGACGCCGATCGACTCGAACACGCCGTCTCCGCGCTGTGTGCTCAGCTCTCCCACGCTCAGCGCGGGCGCTGCCGCATCCACCTGCGTGAAGGTGTCGCCGTAGTCGGAGCGCTGCTCGTCGGCAGCGACGGGATCGATCATGAGTGCGAAGCGCCCGGTCATGGTCCGAGCCTAGAGGGCGGGAATACCTCGGGCCTCATCGCGTTACAATGGAACGGCCGGGCCGCATAACCCCGGGCTCCATTTTTTGCCGCTTCGAGCGGCCTTCCGCCGAGAGGCGTTCTTGCGGCCCGGTCTTTCTCTGTCCGGGCCGCCTCCGCGCCGCGGCGCGACGCCTCAGGCGAGGGCGCCCATGCGCCACAGCACCGCAGCCGCCGTCAGGTCCTGGGCATAGCTGCTCAGTCGAAGAGCGCGTCTGGTCAGCTCGCTGGCACGCGCCGGTTCGGTCTGCTCGTAGTCGTCTGCCGTGTGCGTGGCCCCCGAGGCCTGCACCCGACAGAACGCCCCGGCGCGGTCCAGCGCGACCGCGAAGTCGCCGCGGAACGCCCCGCGCAGAATCGTGTCGATGAGTGCGACGAGTTCGTCCGGGCTCGCCGGTACCGGGGCACCCGCGATCACGACGTCGGCCGAGGGCAGTTCGACCCGCCCGCGGTCGTAGAGCAGTGCTGCGGTGCGAGGGTCGGCGTGGATCGCCAGCTGCAGCACGTACAGACGCCACAGCGCGCCGGGCAGCGTGCGCGACGGCGCCTTCGACCACAACTCGGCGATCTCGTCTATGCCGTGCTCGGCGGTGAAGGCGACGAGACGTTCTGCGCTCGCCCCCGCTCTCGTCTGCGCGCACGCGGGTCAGCAGAGCCGATGCGGTGGCGTGCGCGACCCGCGTCTCCTCGGCGGGATCGTGCGCGCCGACGATGTTCTCGAACGCGGCGGTCGGTCGACGCACAGGGCGGTGGTGCTGCTCGGGCATCCCTCCAGGGTACGCGCGATCGGCGACACTCAGGCCGTGGGGATCACGATCACCGGGTCTGTGGTGGGCTGCCCGGTCGGCGATCCCCCGGCCTGCTCGACGGTCACAGCGATGGCGTCGCCCGCCTGCATATCACCCGCGAGAAGCGCCGTGGCGTCTCCGCCGTCGACGTCGAACACCCCGGCCGAGACGGGAGCGTCTCCGCGCACGAACCAGAGCTCGTAGGTCTCGCCCTCCGCCGGTGTCGGGATGCCGTCTGCGACGAGCACCGCCTTGCCGACCGAGGCCGACCAGTGCGCCGTCGCGGTTCCTCCGTCGTCGAGGGCGACCGTGGCCTGCTCGGCATCTCCCGCCGCCTCGATCTCCTGCAGCGCCACGACGCTCGCTGGACGGTTGAGCTGATCGTTCAGGGCGACCGCGCCGACTCCCACCCCGACCAGGACGGCGAGGCATGCGGCGAGCGCGAACACCGCGCGCACCCACCGCCGCGGTTTCGCCGGCGTCGGGTCGTGCGCGACCTCTGCGGACCCGGCGGACGGCACGTCTTCGGCGGACGGCGCGTCCGGCGAAGTGCGCACCGGGGCGGCGGCATCGCTCCGTCCGGCGTCATCCGGTCCCGCGACCTCGTTCTGCGGCGTCAGGGCGATCTGCGCGAGCAGCGCCGACCGGATGCTCGCGGGAGGATCGACGGTCGCCGTGGTCTCGGCGAGCATGCCTGCCGATGCGGCGTCCGCGTCGACGATCGTCTGCCACTCCGGGTGCTCGAGGAGGGCAGCGCGGAAACGTCGCTCGTCTTCTGCGGTGAGCGTGTGCAGGGCGGCGCCTGCCGCGAGCTCTGCGAAGTCCTTCTCGTTCATGCCGTCACCCCCATCGCCGTGCGCAGTCGGGTGAGCCCGTCTCGCATCCGTGTCTTTATGGTCCCCAGCGGCGCACCCACGAGGGCCGCGATCTCGTTCTGACTGTAACCGCCGTAATACGCCAGGACGAGCGCTTCGCGCTGCACCTCAGGAAGCTCCGAGAGTGCGCCGACGACCTTCTCGCCTTCGATCCCCAATTCCACCTGCTCTGCGACGCTGTCGTGAGCCACGCCGATGTCCTTGAACCCGGCGCGCACATCACGGTCGGCGCTCGACTGCGAAGCCCGCACCCGGTCGACGGCCCGACGATGCGCGATCGTCATGACCCATGCTCGTCCCTGACCTCTGTTCGGAGCGAAGCGGGAAGCGGATTGCCAGATCTCCAGAAAGACCTCCTGAAGCACCTCTTCGCTCTGTGCGCGGTTCACCAGGACGCGGAGGATGAGGCCGAACGCGCGGGGAGAGAGGGCATCGTAGAGATCCGCGAAGGCAGCCTGGTCACCGCCGGCGACGCGCACGAGGAGGTCGCCGACAGCATCCTGCGTCGCGCCGTCCTCCGGGACGTCCATTCCGTCGATGACCATCTCCACAAGCATGCCGTATCTCCTCTCCGTTCCCGCGCAGACGTCACCCGAACGTGAAGGAATAGACCTCGACACCGGGAGGCACATCGAGTGTGAGCGTGCCTTCGGCGATGTCGTCCTGCTTCACGAGTTCGTACGACCGCGGAGTCCCGTCGACCGCCACGGTCTCGGACGAGCCGTCGTCGCGGCGGACCACGATGTCGCCCGACCCGGCCACCACGATCCGCACTTCGGCGGCGTGGTACTCGAGGCTGATCTCTCCCGCGTCCCCCTCCGGCGTCGCATACTGCGTCTCGATGGTCCAGTCGCCGTCCAGCGCGAAGCTGTCCGCCGGCTGATCCTTCGGGAATTCGTACGTGTTCGTGCCCCGGCGGTACTCGCCGTCTCCGCCGTAGTTCACGTCCTTCGAGGAGCCGAGGAACGTCTCCCTGGTGGTCGATCCCACATCCGGGGTGTCATCCTCGACATCGGTGGCCGCCGGCAGCTGCACCCCGGGATCGGCGTCTTTCAGCAACTCCCGGATCATGGACTCGGTTGCGGCGTAGTTGCCCTCACCGAAGGAGATGTGCCGGACGGTGCCCTCCGCGTCGATCAGGTAGTGCGCAGGCCAGTACCGGTTGCGGTAGTTCGTCCACGTCGACAGGTTGTTGTCGAGGGCGACGGGATACTCGATGCCGAAATCGCGTGCCCCGGCCGCCACGTTCCCCGGGTTCTTCTCGAAGGCGTACTCCGGAGAGTGGATGCCGATCACCTGGAGACCCGCATCGCGATAGGTCTCATCCCAGGCGACGACGTGCGGGATCGACCGCTGGCAGTTGATGCACGAGTACGCCCAGAAGTCGATCAGCACCACCTGGCCGCGCAGGTCCTTCAGGTCGAGGGCCTCCCCGTCGGGGGTGTTGAGCCATTCCTGGATGCCCTTGATCGAGGGGGCGGTCCCGCAGGACTCGAGTTCCTCGGCGCCGTTGGTGCACTTGTCGAGGTCCTTGTTCTCCTCGTTCACGAGTCCGCCCAGATCGAGGGCGTCCTGCACCTGTTCGGAATCGGCGATCTGCTCCTGCAGCGGAGCCGTGTAGTCGGGCAGCAGCCGCTGCAGTGCCTGCGGCACGTTGAACACCAGACCGACGGCGAGCGCGATCATGGCGATGCCCGCGGCGATGCGCAGCCCGCGCTCCTTCGACCGGAACGAGCGGATGCGCTCCACGACGCTGCGGCCCGCGAGCGCGAAGATCAGCAGGGGAACGGCGACCCCGATCGCGAACGACACCGTCAGCAGCACGGTTCCGATGCCGATCTGCCCGGTGGACCCTGCGACGATGATGGCGGCCAGCACCGGGCCGGCGCACGGCACGAAGACCGCTCCGAGGGCGAGTCCGACCCCGAAGCCGCTCCCCCGGTTCTTCACCTCGCGCTGGCCGAACCGCTGGAACGGGCGCTCGAGGATGTGCTGGAACCTCGGCACGATGAGACCGACTCCGATGATGACGAGCACCGCGATGCCGACCCATCGGATGATGTCCTGCGGCAGATTCAGCAGCCCGAGGAGCAGGGAGCCACCCAGGGTCACGAGCGTGAAGCTCAGCACGAGGCCCGCGATCACGAAGTACGGTCTGCTCCGCCGTGCCGGCACCACTTCGTCGTCGTACTTCGCGGACTGTGCGCCTCCGGTGAGGAAGATCACGGGAAGCACGGGCAGGATGCACGGCGAGATGCCGGTGATGAGCCCGCCGAGCAGGCCGATGATGATCAGGTCCATGAGGTCCCCACTTCTGTCAGGACCTGTTCGCTCCGGGGGCGTGAACGGATTGGATCCGGGCGCTCCGGAACTTTTCTGAGATTTCTCCCATCCGATCCGGAGGGGGTTCCGAACAGCACTCGACGCCACGGAGAGGCCGTGGCTCAGTTCTGAAGGAGCTCGACATGTTCAGCACCAAGAAGAAGGTCACCGCAGCAGTCACTCTCGGACTGGCGAGCGCGTTCCTGCTCTCCGCCTGTTCGATGGGCAGCGGCAGCACCACGGAGGAGTCCACCGAGCCCAAGGCACCGGAGACGTCGGAGTCGACGCCGATGGAGATGGACCCGGCGGCGAACCTCGTCGGTCCCGGATGCGCCGCGTACGCGGACGCCGTGCCGGACGGCGCAGGATCGATCCAGGGCATGTCCCAGGATCCCGTCGCCGTCGCCGCGTCCAACAACCCGCTGCTGACGACGCTGGTCGCCGCGGTGAGCGGACAGCTCAACCCGGATGTCAACCTCGTCGACACGCTCAACGGCGACGAGTTCACGGTGTTCGCACCCGTGGATGACGCCTTCGCGAAGATCGACCCGGCGACCATCGAGGCGCTCAAGACCGACAGCGCGACGCTCAGCTCGATCCTGACGTACCACGTGGTTCCCGGCCAGATCGAGCCCGCCGACATCGAGGGCATGCACACGACCGTTCAGGGTGCAGACCTCGAGGTCACCGGCAGCGGTGACGAGTGGATGGTCAACGACGCCAACATCGTCTGCGGTGGAGTCCAGACCGCGAACGCGACCGTGTACCTGATCGACACGGTCCTCATGCCCCCGGCTGAGTAAGCACGGGATGGCCGGGAGGAGGACCCGGTAGGCACCCTTCGCGGGGAGCAGGGGGAGGATCCCCCGTGAAGGAGTGGGGCCGTCGGCGGACATGGATCGCTGACGGCCCCTCGTCGTGCGCACTAGACTGGACGCAGGGGCCTCTAGCTCAGTCGGCAGAGCATCGGACTTTTAATCCGCGGGTCGTGGGTTCGAGCCCCACGGGGCCCACCGCACACGCCGCCTCGCGGCGTCCGTCTCAGGATTCGCCGTCGTGCGTGCCCGCGAGGAGCTCATCGCGGATCTCCGCCACACCGCTCGGCAGCGACTCGCCCTCGAGCTCGAACACCGGCGCGTCCGGCGTCCCGCCGATCGCGCACACCGCGACCGTGTCCTGATCGTCCAGCGTCTTCGGGATCACGACGAACCAGAGCGACTTCTCTCCCAGGTACTCGGTCGTCGCCATGTCGCTGAAGTACGTCGCATCCGGTGCGAGCGGCCTGGTCTTGTCCGTGCAGAGCGTGACGAGCTCGGCGCCGGTGAATTCTGCGCCCGTCTCGACAGGGTCGGGCGTCGCGGAAGACGACGACGACGGCGAAGGGGACGGCGACGGCGAGTTCGACGTCTCGACCGGCGTGGGGCTCGGTGCGGGCTCGGGAGCACAGCCCGCGAGCAGGATGAGCGCCGGCAGAAGGACGAGAGCAGGACGAAGACGCATGTCTGGATGCTATCGACCCGGTACCGGTTTCGCGGTCGCGCACTCCGACGCATCGCGGTTCTCCTGTATCACCGCCGTGGCGCAGCGACCACCCCCTTCCGCACCGCGTTCCCCCGCGAGAGAGTCGAAGCGTCCCCGAACGGCGGACGACTCTCGACGAAAGGACGATCCATGACTCTCACCGGCAGCCGCGTGGCATTCCTGGCGACGGACGGATTCGAGGACAGCGAGCTCACCAGCCCGTGGGATGCGGTCACCGCCGAAGGCGCGAGTGCGACGCTGATCGCTCCCGCAGGAGCCGCGATCACCGGCAAGAACGGCCATGAGCAGGCCGTCGATCTGCTCTCCGCCGACACGACGGCCGACCAGTTCGACGCGCTCGTGCTCCCCGGCGGTGTCGTCAACGCCGACCACCTGCGCCTCGACGAGCCGTCGATCGCACTGGCCCGTTCGTTCTTCGAGCAGCACAAGCCCGTCGGCGTCATCTGTCACGGCGCCTGGATCCTGATCGAGGCCGGCGTCGTCGACGGCCGCACCCTCACGAGCTACCCCAGCCTGACCACCGATCTCCGCAATGCGGGCGCGACCTGGGTCGATGAAGAGGTCGTCGTCGATGAGGGCCTGGTCTCGAGCCGCACTCCCGACGATCTGCCCGCCTTCAACGCGAAGCTCGTGGAGGAGATCGGCGAGGGGAAGCACTCCGGCCAGACGGCCTGAGGAGATCGTCCTCTCGGGCGCTCAGCCTCGGGCGCGGTGGCGACGCACGGCAGCACGGTTGGCGCAGCGCACGGAGCAGAAGCGCTGCCGGCCGTTCCGTGTCACGTCGGCGACGACGTTGGTGCACGGAGCGGCCTGGCAGCGCCCGAGCCTGCCCATCCCCCGCGTGACGAGGTGCAGCGAAGTACCGAGGCTGATGATGGCGCGGAGCACGTACGGCAGCGAGGGCACGTCGTCGCGGTAGTGCAGGTGCCAGCCCTCGCCGTCGTGGTTGGTCAGTCGCGGGTATGCGGCGGCGATCGCCAATTGCGCGTTCAACAGCACGGCCCGCGCGTCGGGGTCGGGTTCGTCGACGATGGCGAGCCAGTCGTCGACGACCGCCCTGACCTTCGCGTGATCGTCTGCGGCGGGCGGGAAGGTCTGCGTCATGCCCAGTTCGAGCGTGCGTTGCTCGATCCCCGCGCGGTCGGTCGGCCAGTCGTTGGCCAGAGACGCCGCCAGCAGTACCGCATATTCGCCGTAAGGGTTGAGATGCATAAGACCATTACATCACGCTGGATGCATGAGCTCCCTCGACACGCTCCCGATCCCCCGCGTCCCGCTGACCCCGGAGACGCATGAACACGCGTGGTACACCGAGTCACGGCATCCCACGAGTGACGGCACCGTCCTCTACGTGCGCTGCGGGGAATGCGGCTCCCGCCGCGTCGACCTGCAGGCGCATCCGCACACGCCGCCGGTCGCCGTGAGCGGGGACCTCGGACGCCCGCGCAGCTGACCTCTCGCCTCCACGATCTCGCCGTTGCGCGGCACCCACGATTCGCCGCCGCGCCGCGAGGGTTCACCCGGTCAGGTCGATGAGTCGGCGGGTCGTGCGGAGATTGCGGGCGGTCCCCGCGACGGCGAGAGCGCGATCGAGCACGGTCTTCGTGAGTCTCGTGGAGTGCACGCCACCCTGTCCGTAGTCGATCCACAGGTCGTTCCCGATCAGAGCGAGGCGCTCCGCTGGCCGACGTCGCTGCTCCAGGGCCTCCACCGCGCCCGGCGTCGGAGGCCCCGAGGAACATCGCGTGCACGAACTTCACATCGCCTTCCGGGAACGGCTGCTCGCCCTCGGATGCGACGAGCTGCGCGTTGGTCCGATGGATGACCGGGGTGTCGACGCCGAACTCGCTGTGGATCGCGGCGCGCACGGCTGCGCACGCGGCATCCGGGTGGGCGGGCGTCGCGCAGATGATGTTGCCGCTCGCGATGTAGGTCGAGAGGTCTTCGAGGTCGGTCTCCGCCGCCAGGACCTCCCGGAGGCGCGCCATGGGGACGCTGTTGCGTCCGCTGACGTTCACGGCTCGCAGCAGCAGGACGCTGCGGGTCACGCGTCGGCGCTCTCGACCAGCTCCGCACCGGCATGGACGAGTTCGGCGAGTGCCGCTTCGCTGGGTTCCGGAGCGACGCCCGCGACCAGGTCGGTGAGCACCCGGACGCGCACGCCGTGCGCGATGGCATCGAGTGCCGATGCCCGGACGCAGTGGTCGGTCGCGAGGCCGACGACGTCGGCGCTGAGCACCCCTGCCGCACTCAGGATCGCCCCGACGGTCTCCCCCTCGGGCGTCTCCCCCTCGAACATCGAATACGCCGGCTTGCCCTGGCCCTTGCGGACGTGGTGCGTCACGGCCTCGGTCACCAGCAGCGGATCGTACTCGGCGCCCTCCGTGCCTGCGACACAGTGCACAGGCCAGGTGTCGACGAAGTCAGGCGCCTCCGCGAAGTGGCCTCCGTTGTCACCCTCGGCGTCATGCCAGTCACGAGACGCGATGATCACCTGATACTCCCCGGAATGCGAGGCGAGAAAGGTCGTGATCGCGGCAGCCACGACATCGCCTCCCGCGACGGCGAGGGCGCCGCCCTCGGTGAAGTCGTTCTGCACGTCGACGATGAGAAGCGCTCTGCTCATACGTCGAGGGTACGCCGCACGAGACGGGAAAGGCCCCGTGATGTTCTTCGCATCACGGGGCCTTCGGAGCCGCTTGTCAGAATCGAACTGACGACCTTTTCATTACGAGTGAAATGCTCTGCCGACTGAGCTAAAGCGGCGTGCGACGCGTGAGCGGCGCGATCACCGATATTACCCTGTCTCGCGCCCGCTCGCGAATCGAGCCCGACTCACTCGCAGCGGAGGCCGTCCTCGGGCACCACGTCGTCGAGCAGGAACGCCTCCACGGCGTCGTCCACGCAGGTGTTGCCCTTGTTGTAACCGGTGTGCCCTTCGCCGACGCGAGTGATGAGGACACCCTCCTCCAACTGGTCGGCAAGCGACTCGGACCACTCGTACGGCGTCGCGGGGTCGTTCGTCGTGCCGATCACCAGGATGGGACCAGCGCCCTCAGCGGTGATCTCGCCGCGCGTGCCGGTCGGCGGGTACGGCCACACCTCGCACGAGTCCGGACCGCTCCAGTAGGGGGCGATGGTGGGAGCCCCCTCGGCGATCTTGTCGTCGATAGCGGCTTCGGCTGCCGGGTCGTCTTCCACCGGGTAGTCCATGCAGTTGTACGCGCGGAACGCCTCGGTGGAGTTGTCGATGTAGACGCCGTCCTCACGACCGTTGTAGAAGTCGGCGAGGAAGAAGGCAGAACCCGGGTCGCCCTGGAGCGCCTCGTCGAGCGCCTGCGTGAGGTATCCCCAGTTGTCCTGCGAGTACAGGGCGGCGATGATGCCCGTCATCAACGAGTCGGCTCCCATCAGGCGGCCGTCACCGTTCTTCAGCGGGGTGCGGTCGACGCTCGCCAGCAGAGCCCCGAGGTCGGTCATCGCTTCGTCGACGCTGCCGTTGAACGGGCACTCCCCGGAATCGAGGCAGTCCTGCATGTAGGCCCGCAGTGCGGATTCGAAGCCGAGAGCCTGCGTGGCACCCACCTCGAGCCCGGGGACGGCGGGATCGATCGCACCGTCGAGCACCAGACGACCGGCCTTCTCGGGGTAGAGCTTCGCGTAGGTCGCGCCGAGGAACGTGCCGTACGAGTAGCCGAGGTAGTTCAGCTGCGTGTCGCCGAGGACGGCACGGATCAGATCCATGTCGCGAGCGGCGTTGACCGTCGTGATGTACGGCAGGATGCCGCCGCTGTTCGCATCGCACGCCTCGGCGAAGCCCTTGTGCGCCTCGAGGAGTTCGGCCTCCCACTCCGCCGTGCCACGGGCCGCGGCAGGGATTCCGTAGAGGTACTCGTCCATCTCGGGGGCGTCGTAACAGGTCACGGCGGTGGAGGCGCCGACGCCGCGCGGGTCGAACCCGATCACGTCGTAGTTCTCGATGAGGTCGGCGCCGACCGCGAACGTGAGGTTGTTCTGCACGAGGTCGACGCCACTCGCACCCGGACCGCCCGGGTTGGTCAGCAGCGAACCGACGGGGGTCCCCTGGGCGCGATGCCGGACCACCGACAGGGTGATGTCGCCGGCGCTCGGGTTCTCCCAGTCGAGCGGCGCCGTGACATCCGTGCAGTCGAAACCGGGGCCGCAGTCCGTCCATTCGAGTTCCTGCGAGTAGAAGGGCAGCAGGTCTTCGGACACACCCTCGGTGTCGGGCGCGCTCGTCGTCGACGGACGAGACGTCTGCTCGGGGATCATCGCGTACAGGCACCCGGAGAGCGCGACGGAGGCTGCGGCGATACCGGCGATCACCGCAGCGGCGCGACGGAAGCGGGAAGTCGATCGGTTCGTCACGGTTTCCTCCCGCTCGTGATCGTCACGAGCAAGCTCTCCAGGGCGAGCAGCGGAGCGACGTTGCGCTCCAACGACTGCCGCGTCTCGGCAAGGTGGTCAAGTACGACAAGCGTACGGGTCTCCGACCAGGCGTCTGCGAGACCCTCCAGTTCGGAACGCAGCTCGCTGTTGATCAGATCGTCCCCGCGTCCGAACTGGAGCATGACGACATCACGGAACAGGGACTGCAGGTCGGTGAGCACGCGATCGATGCCGTCTCGCAGGCTACGGGTCGCGCGCTTCTTCTGATCGTCTTCCAGAGCGGACAGTTGCGTGCGCAATGCCGGGGGCACCGCCTGTCCCTCGGCGATCCCGATCGTGCGCAGGAGCGAGGCCCTCTCGTTCGCGTCACGTTCGGCCGTGAGAGACTTCGCATCCTCGGTCGCCGCCTGGATGATCCGCCCGGCGACCTCGACCGCATCGCCGACCCCGCGCACCGCGATGACCGATCTCAGGGTCTCGTCGCGCCGCCGACGAGCGGAGTCGTCGGTCGCGAGTCGCTGCGCCATGCCGATGTGACGTTGAGCGTGGCGAGCGGCCTGTTCGGCGACGTTCTCGTCGACTCCGGTGCGCAGACTGATCAGTCGGGCGACGTCGGTCACGTCGGGCTCGCTCAGACGCAGCGAACGCACCCGCGAGCGGATCGTGGGCAGCAGATCGGCCTCGCTGGGCGCGCACAAGATCCACACTGTCTGCTCGGGCGGCTCTTCCAGCGCCTTCAGCAGCACGTTCGAGGTGCGTTCGACCATGCGGTCGGCATCTTCGACCACGATGACCCGGTAGCGACCAGCCGACGGCGCGAAGTAGGAGCGCTCGACCAGGCTGCGCGCCTCGGCGATCGTGATGATGACCTTGTCGGTGCGCAGAGCCGTGACATCGGGGTGGGTGCCCGCGAGCACCTGACGCATCACGGTTTCATCGTCGGGGTGATCGGCGACGAGGGCTGCGGCGAAAGCATATGCGAGGGTCGAACGACCCGAGCCGGGAGGACCGGTGATCAACCACGCGTGCGAGAGCGCTGCAGGATCGGATGCCGCGGTTCGGAGCGTGTCGACGGCCGCGTCCTGGCCCCACACATCCGCCCACGGGAACGGAGCGGGAACAGTCTGGGGCATGCACTCAGCCTAATCGTGACCACCGACGCGCATGCACGAGCGCCCACGGACCGCAGCCCGCCTCGTATGTCAGCCGAGCAGCGCGGCCACTCGTCCGCGGATCTGCGTGGCGATCTCCTCCGCCGGCGCAGCGGCATCGAGCACGAGGAACCGGTCGGGTTCCGCTGCGGCGAGCGCGAGGTAGGCGTCTCGGACGCGGCCGTGGAACTCCGCCTGCTCGGCCTCCAGCCGGTCGAACGGCTTGTCGGCCGAGTCGAGCCGCGCACGAGCAGCGCCGGGGTCCAGGTCGAGCAGGAGGGTCAGATCCGGGAGTGCGCCTTCGGCCGCCCACAGCGACAGCTCGCGGATCTCGGTCGCATCGAGGATGCGCCCCGCACCCTGATATGCCACGGAGGAGTCGAGGTAGCGATCCTGCAGGACGATCTCGCCCCGGTCGAGCGCCGGCCGCACGACCGTCGCGACATGGTGCGCCCGGTCTGCCGCGTACAGCAACGCCTCCGCGCGCGGCGCGATGTCACCGCGATGGTGCAGCACGATGTCGCGGATCAGGTGCCCGACCTCGGAACCGCCGGGCTCGCGCGTGCGCACCACGGTGCGACCGGTGCCCTCGAGCCATTCGGCGAGCAGATTCGACTGCGTCGTCTTGCCCGACCCGTCTCCGCCCTCGAGCGTGATCCACACCCCGTGACCCGAGGTCACGAGTCCGCCTTCTCTGCGGCCTTCGCCGCAGCGTTCGCGGCCCGAGTCGCCGCCGCCTTCTTCGCCGCCGCCGACCGAGCAGCGGATGTCGCCGCGGTCGTCTTCTTCGCCGCAGGCTTCTTGGCCGCGGGCTTCTTCGCGGTCGTCGTGGTCGCAGCCTTCTTCGCCGGGGCCTTCTTCGCCGGGGCCTTCTTCGCTGCGCCCCGTTTCGGAGCCGGACCCTTCGCCCGCTTGTCCGCGAGCATCTGCACCGCGATCTCGAACGTGATGTCCTCGACCTTCTGCCCGCGCGGGATCGTCACGTTGGTCTCCCCGTCGGTGACGTACGCGCCGAAGCGCCCGTCGCGGATGCGGATCGGCTTGCCGCTGACGGGGTCGGCGTCGAACTCGGCGAGCGCGCTGGACGCGCGTCGCCCTGCCCCGTACTTCGGCTGAGCGTAGATCTCCAGCGCCTGCTCGAGCGTGACGTCGAAGATCTGCGACTCGTTCTCGAGCGAGCGGGAGTCGGTGCCCTTCTTGAGGTACGGTCCGAACCGACCGTTCTGCGCCGTGATCTCGTCGCCGGTCTCCGGGTCGACGCCCACCACGCGCGGCAGACTGAGCAGCTTGAGCGCGGTGTCGAGTTCGATCGTGTCGACCGACATCGAGCGGAACAGCGACGCCGTGCGCGGCTTGGGAGCGGCGTCCTTCTTCTTCGCGCCGCGCTTCGCCTTCGGCGCCTCGACCACCTCACCGGTCGCCTCGTCGACGGCGGCGTCTTCGGACACCGGGTCGTTCTCCTGGACGTACGGTCCGAACCGACCGTCCTTGACCACGACGATCTTCCCGTTCTCGGGGTTCTCGCCCAGCACCCGGTCGCCGGCCACCGGAGCGTCGATGAGCTCCTGCGCCTTCTCGGCGGTCAGCTCGTCGGGGGCGAGATCTTCCGGCACGTTGACGATGCGCGGCTTGGCCTCGGGGTTCTCCGGGTCGGCGACCTCGAGGTAGGGGCCGTACTTGCCGAAGCGAAGCGTGGCCGTGTCGGTGATCGGCGTGGAATTCAGAGCACGTGCGTCGATCTCGCCGAGGTTGTCGACGACCTGACGGAGTCCGACGTGGGAGTCGGAGCCGAAGTAGAACGACTTGAGCCATTCGACGCGGTTCTGCTCGCCGCGAGCGATCGTGTCGAGGTCGTCTTCGAGCGCTGCGGTGAAGTCGTAGTCCACGAGCTCGGCGAAATGCTCCTCGAGCAGTCGGACCACGCTGAACGCGAGCCACGTCGGCACGAGGGCCTGACCGCGCTTGACGGCGTATCCGCGGTCGAGGATGGTCTCGGGGATCGAGGCGAAGGTCGACGGACGCCCGATGCCCTTCTCCTCGAGCACCTTCACGAGGGACGCCTCGGTGTATCGCGGCTTCGGCGTGGTGCGGTGCCCCTTGGCCTCGGCATCCGACACCACGAGCTCGTCGCCGACCGCCACGGCGGGGAGCGACTGGTTCTCCGCAGCATCGGCATCGCTGCGCTTCTCGTCGCGACCTTCTTCGTACGCCTCGAGGAAGCCCTTGAAGGTGTACACGGTTCCCGACGCGGTGAACTCCGCCTTCTTACCCGCGGCATCGACGGCGATCGTCACCGTGGTGGTCTCGTACTTCGCGTCGGACATCTGGCTGGCGACCGTCCGCTTCCAGATGAGGTCGTAGAGGCGCTGCTCGTCACGGTCGAGCTCGGACGACAGCGAGGCCGGTGTGCGGAAGGTGTCACCGGAGGGGCGGATCGCCTCGTGTGCCTCCTGGGCGTTCTTGCTCTTCGACTTGTAGACGCGCGGCTTCAGCGGCACTGCCGCATCGCCGTAGAGGGCCACCGCCTGGCTCCGCGCCGCCTGCACCGCCTGGGTGCTCAGCGACGTGGAGTCGGTACGCATATAGGTGATGTACCCCTTCTCATACAGCCGCTGGGCGACACCCATCGCCTGCTTCGCTCCCATGGAGAGCTTGCGGCCGGCCTCCTGCTGCATCGTGGATGTCGTGAACGGCGCGTACGGGCTGCGGGTGCCCGGCTTGGCCTCGACCTTGGTGACGGTGCCGGCACCGACGGCGTCGATGGCCTCGGCGAGCGCGGTGGCCGCTGCCTCGTCGAGGATGACGACGGCCTTCTTGAGCTTCCCGTCGTCGTCGAAGTCGGTTCCACGGGCGAGCTGACCACCGTCGACGCGGACGAGTCGGATCTTGAACGAGGTGCCCGTCGCCGCCGCTGCGGCGTCGACGTCCCAGTACTCCGCGGACGTGAACGCCATGCGCTCGCGCTCGCGGTCGACGATGAGCCGGGTCGCCGCGGACTGCACACGGCCGGCGGAGATCCCGGTCTTGACCTTGTACCAGAGCACGGGCGACACGTCCCAGCCGTAGAGCCGGTCGAGGATGCGTCGGGTCTCCTGGGCATCGACCAGGTCGTGGTCGAGCTCGCGGGTGTTCCCCACAGCAGCCTGGATCGCGTCCTTCGTGATCTCATGGAAGACCATGCGCTTGACGGGGACCTTGGGCTTGAGCGTCTCGAGCAGATGCCAGGCGATCGCCTCCCCCTCGCGGTCCTCATCAGTGGCGAGCAGGAGTTCGTCCGCACTCTTGAGCGCGCGCTTGAGCTCGGCCACGGTCTTGGTCTTGCGGTCGGAGACGACGTAGTAGGGGTCGAAGCCGTTCTCGATGTCGATCGAGTACTTCCCGTACGCCTGCTTGTCGTCGGCGGGGATGTCCTTCTTGTCGGCGAGATCGCGGATGTGGCCGACGGAGCTGAGCACCTCGTAGCCGTCGCCGAGGTATCCCTGAATAGACCGCATCTTCGTCGGGGACTCGACGATGACGAGCTTCTTGCCTTCAGCCAAGGGGCGTCCTTTCTTCGAAGCACACCATACACACCACTGTGTGGGGTTGTTCACAGTGAGCGAGGTCGCACGGCCGTCATCATCCCTCGGGTGGCCCGGCACGGGCTCGGGAGACGGCTGCGAGACCAGCGTACGCCGCCTGGACCTCCACGGTCGCCACGAAGCCTTCGAGGGTGCAGCCGGTGAGTGCGGCTCCTGCTGCCGTCGCCACCCGCCCCGCGACCGTGCACGGCGCGTCCGTGCCCGGCACGGCGCCGCTCGCGGTATCGGCTGCCGCGAGCGCCGCGGCATCGGCGGCGCCTGCCACCCGCTGCGCGGTGACGCACGCTCCCCGACAGCCGCCAGCCCGAGGGACAGCGCAGCGGCGACCGTGAGGACGCCGGCGGCAAGCGCCGTGCCCGCCATCAGAGGCCGCCGTCGAGCGCACAGCTCGACGCTCGCTGCGGCACCCGGACGAGGCTGCCGATCATCGCCTCTGTGGTCGCGGTGACGCAGACCAGGTCGCCCGAACGGGAGGAGGAGACATGCGCCGCGGGGACCGCCACGTTCACCACCCGTGCGGCAGCCGCGGCCCCTTCACCGCGCCCGAGGAGACGAGCAGCGTCGGCTGATGCGTCTTGAAGGGCGACCTGGCGCGCTGCCGCACTGAGCGCGCCCCGCTCCGAGCAGGAGCGCGAGCACCACCGCGGGTAGCGCGAGCGCGAGTTCGGCAGCGACCGATCCGCGCTCGCGGTCGTCGGGCTCGATGCGCGACAGCGCGCGGCATCGGCGTCCACCGCTGGACCTTCCCCTCGCGCGCATCACGACACCGTCAGAGCTCGCCGCACGAGGTTGGTCAGGATGCCGCGGACCTCGTCGGATCTCATGATCGCGACAAGGAGACCGGCGAAGGCCACAGCAGCCATCGTGGTGATCGCGTACTCGGCGGTCGCTGCGCCGGTGTCGTCGCCGAAGAGTCCTGCCGCACGGCGTCGGTCCAATCGGGGAATGCTCTTCATGATGTTCTTCTTTCTCTGGGATGCCTGCGCATCGGGTGATCTGATGCCGGTCACACCGGCAAGGGTGTCGAGGACAGGACGCTGAGCAGAAGAGGCGCAACGCCGAGCAGCAGGAACGCCGGCAACGTGCACACGCCCAGAGGGATCAACAGCCGCGTCGAGAGTTTCGCCGCACGCAGACGCCCCTGCACTCTGGCGGAGTGGCGGTCTTGTGCGGCGGATGCCCTGAGGAGTTCGGCAGCGGGTACGCCCGCGGCGCGCGACAGATCGAGCACGGTGTCGATCCGATGATCGGCTCCGACGGATGCGGAACTCGGCGACCAGCCGTCGCGCACGGTCGATGGATACCCCGCCCGCGAGCGCCACGGCCATCAGCTCCGCCTGCATGCCCGGGATTCCCGGTGCCGGTCGCGCGCGACGCAGAAGCCGGCCCGTCCACACACGTGCTGCGAGCACGAGGAGGAGCCCGGCGATCACGCAGAGGGCGCCGAGCGGATTCCCGATCACGACCCCGAGGGTGTCGAACCCGAGAGCGAAGCCGAGGACGAGTCCGGCGAAGGGCATCCAGAGCAGCAGTCGTGCGGTCCCCGCGGGCTCGGCGAGGGCGATGCGCACGTCGTCGTCGGCGGCGGAGGCGTCTCGCAACGACTCGGCGATGATCCGGAGAACTTCCGCGAGCGGAGCACCGACCGTCGTCGCGATCTCCCATGCCGCTGCCAGGTCGACCCACGCGCCACCCTCGGCCTCGATCGCCGGCAGAAGGGGGACGCCACGGTCGACCCGATCGACCACGGCAGCGGCGTGCCGGTCTCCGGTTCCGGCGACGTGACGCCAGGCGATCAGCGGCACGGCTCCCGCCTGCAGAAGCACCGCCAACGTCTGCACGGACGCAGCCACGTCAGCACCCCCGCTCGAGCGTTCCCCGCCTCCGCGCAGGCGGATCACCATGGACTCACCTCCTGGATGTCGAGCCGGTCGCCGGTGATCACGAGGCGTCCTGCGTTTCGGATCCGTCGAACTCCGCCCGGAGCGCGGTCGAGGTGGAGCACCACGGTGAAGGCACTGACGCACTGACGCGCGAGTGCGACGGCGTCCATGCCCGCCAGGGCGCCGAGTGCTTCGAGACGAGCGGGAACATCCCGGAGTCCACTGGCGTGCAGCGTGCCCGCCCCTCCGTCATGCCCGGTGTTCAACGCTGTGAGCAGTTCTCGGACCTCTTCGCCTCGGCATTCGCCGACCACCAGCCGATCCGGCCGCATCCGGAGGGATTCCCGCACGAGGCGGGAAAGGGAGATCCCTCCTGCGCCTTCCAAATTGGCCTGACGCGCCTCGAGTGCGACGTGATGCGGATGGCGAGGGCGCAGCTCGGCCACGTCTTCGATGGTGACGATGCGCTCGGTCGGGGGCACCGCCGACAGCAGTGCGGAGAGCAGCGTGGTCTTGCCGGTTCCGGTCCCGCCCGTGATGAGGATGTTCGCCCGCTTCGCGACAAGGTCGAGCAACCACGCCTGCTGGCGCGCTCCGAACGCGCCGAGGGCCGCGAGAGCGTCGAGATCCGCGGCGCGCACCCTGGGGATGCGGATCGACAGAGCGGTTCCCGCGGTCGCGACGGGTGCGAGGACGGCGTGCACGCGGATTCCGGAGTTCAGGCGAACGTCGACGCACGGCGCCTGATCGTCGAGATGGCGGCCGCCGAGGCCGACGAGGGCGACGGCGAGCTCACGGACCTCCCGCTCCGATGCGCGCCAGCCGGCTACGGCTTCGGCCCCATGCCCCCGATCGACGAACAGACCGCATGTTCCGTTGACGAACACGTCGGTGACGGTCTCGTCGATGTGAGCGCGAAGGGGACCGAAGGCGTGATCGAGGCGCAGCGGCTCGCAGGCGGCGTCCGTCGAGAGGGCGACACGCGAGTCTTCCCTGGGCTGGATGACGAAGGAATCTGTCATACCGCGACGCTAGGCGGCGGCGATGAGCCCTGTCTCCAGGCGCTCATCGATGGCTCGAGGACTGTGCACAAGCCGCATCTCCCCACAGCCGGTGCAGGAATTCGGGGCGAGCGGGCGGGCACAGGCGGGAGCGCTCCCAACGGAATGGGCGGCATCTCACGGGGGGAATGAGATGCCGCCCACGGCGGACCACGATTGGGGGAATCGGGCACGCCAAGGCCGGAATGAGATTTCGGCTGTCGTCGAGTGTACGCAAGGCAACCGTCCTGACAAAACCGACGCGACTACCGACTTTCGGCAGTATGCGCTCCCGAGTCACGAGGATAGATTCGCCGTGACCTGGTCGACCACCCCCGCGACCACGCTCGAACGACCCGAATGCCGCAAAGGAGCGCCTGCCGATGAGCAGCCAGATCGACCACCTTCTCGACGAGACCCGGCGGTTCGCGCCATCGGAGGAGTTCGTCGCCCAGACCATCTCGTCGCCCGCACTGTATGAGCGCGCTGCCACTGATCGCGAGACCTTCTGGGGCGAGCAGTCCCGTGAGCTCGTGCACTGGCACAAGCCGTTCACACAGGTCCTCGACTGGACGAACCCGCCGTTCGCCAAGTGGTTCGACGATGGCGAGATCAACGTCGCCTACAACTGCCTCGACCGCCATGTCGAAGCCGGCAACGGCGATCGCGTCGCCCTGCACTGGGAGGGCGAGCCCGGCGACTCCCGCCGTATCACCTACGCGGAGCTCACCGACGAGGTCAAGCGCGTCGCGAACGTGTTGTCCGGACTCGGCATCGGACAGGGCGACCGCGTGGCGATCTATCTGCCGATGATCCCCGAGGCGATCGCCTCGATGCTCGCGGTCGCGCGCCTCGGCGCCATCCACTCGGTCGTCTTCGGCGGGTTCAGCGCCGACAGTCTGCGCTCGCGCATCGACGACGCGGGAGCGAAGCTCGTGATCACCGCCGACGGCGGCTACCGCAAGGGTCGCGTCTCGGCGCTCAAGCCCGCGGTCGACCAGGCGCTGGCCGACCGCGGTGAGGGCGAGCAGCAGACCGTCGAGCACGTCCTGGTCGTCAAGCGCGGCGAGAACGACGTCGACTGGATCGAAGGCCGCGACCTGTGGTGGCACGATGTGGTGCCCGAGGCATCGGCCGAGCACACCGCGCAGGCCTTCCCCGCGGAGAACCCGCTCTTCATCCTCTACACCTCGGGGACCACGGGGAAGCCCAAGGGCATCCTGCACACCTCCGGCGGCTATCTCACCCAGGCCGCGTACTCCCACAAGTACGTGTTCGACCTGCACCCGGAGACCGATGTGTTCTGGTGCACAGCCGACATCGGGTGGATCACCGGCCACAGCTACGTCACGTACGGCCCCCTGGCGAACGGCGCGACCCAGGTCCTCTACGAAGGCACACCGGACACGCCGCACCCCGGACGCTGGTGGGAGATCATCGAGAAGTACAAGGTCTCGATCTTCTACACCGCCCCGACCGCCATCCGCTCGTTCATGAAGATCGGCCGCAGCGTCCCGAAGAAGTTCGACCTGTCATCCTTGCGTCTGCTGGGATCGGTGGGCGAGCCCATCAACCCCGAGGCATGGATGTGGTACCGCGAGGTGATCGGCGCCGGCAAGACCCCGATCGTCGACACCTGGTGGCAGACCGAGACCGGCGCGATCATGGTGTCGGCACTTCCCGGCGTCACCGAGACCAAGCCCGGATCCGCACAGGTCCCCCTCCCCGGCATCTCGATCGACGTCGTCGACGAGCAGGGCGTCGAGGTGGGCAACGGCAACGGCGGACTGCTGGTGATCACCGAGCCGTGGCCGAGCATGCTGCGTGGCATCTGGGGCGATCCGGAGCGCTACCGCGAGACCTATTGGGAGAAGTTCGAGGACCAGGGCTACTACTTCGCCGGCGACGGAGCACGCCTCGACGAGGACGGCGACCTGTGGCTGCTCGGCCGCGTCGACGACGTCATGAACGTCTCAGGGCACCGTCTCTCCACCGCCGAGATCGAGTCGTCGCTGGTAGCGCACGAGGCGACGGCCGAGGCCGCGGTGGTCGGCGCATCCGACGAGACGACCGGCCAGGCCGTCGTCGCCTTCGTCATCATCAAGGAGAGCTACCTCGCAGAACACGAGCCCGCAGGTCTCGCCCAGCAGCTGCGCCTGTGGGTCGGCGAGCAGATCGGCGCCATCGCCCGTCCCCGCGACGTGTACATCGTCGGCGAGCTGCCCAAGACCCGCTCGGGAAGATCATGCGACGTCTGCTGCGCGATGTCGCCGAGGGGCGCGAGGTCGGCGACACCACGACGCTCGCGGACACCGCGGTGATGAGCATCATCTCGGCGCAGGTGAAGTAGGTCCGTCGCCGCAGACGACGAACGCGCCTCCCGACACGGGAGGCGCGTTCGTCGTTCCGCGATCGACACGGATGCCGTCACGGCGCGTCAGGCGAGGATGAAGGTCACCTCGACCTCGACGGGGCTTCCGAGGGGAAGCTCGGCGACTCCGACGGCCGCGCGAGCGTGGCGTCCGGCGTCGCCGAAGATCTCGCCGAGCACCTCGCTCGCACCGTTGACGACGCCGGGCTGACCGATGAATGCGGCAGCGGAGGCGACGAATCCACCGACGCGGAGCACACCGGCGATGCGATCGACGCCACCCGCCGCGTCGGCGGCCGCGGCGGCGAGCGCGTTCAGCGCACAGGTGCGCGCATAGGCCTTGGCGTCTTCCGCCGAGACCTGCGTGCCCACCTTGCCCACAGCAGGCAGCGTGCCGTCGACGAAGGGCAGTTGACCCGAGGTGTAGACCAGCCCGCCGTGGACGACGGCCGGGACGTAGGCCGCGACAGGTGCCGCGACGGCGGGAAGCTCGATGCCGAGCTCGGCGAGCCGGGCGGCGACGCTCACGCCTGCCCTCCCTCGAACTGGCGGGCAGCCTGCTCCGCGGCGGCGAGTCCCGCGTTCGCCGAGGCGTCGGTGGTCACGGGGCGCTTCAGGTAGGCGACGAGCCCTCCCTCGGGGCCCTGCACGACCTGCACCAGCTCCCAGCCCTGCTTGCCCCAGTTGTTGAGGATCGCAGCGGTGTTGTGGATCAGCAGCGGCGTGGTGAGGTACTCCCACGTGGTCATGGCACTCCTGTCGATCGGGGCGCGACACCCTGATCCGGGGCCGGGCTCGTCAAAGGTGGTATTCAGGGAACTCCCCTACGATCAAGCGTATGCCCCAAAAGAATCGCACGGTGAGAGGCGTCCTCGGCGGTCTCGTCGGGCTCGTCGGTCTGAGCGCCGTCGCCGGACTCCTGGTCGCCGCCAGCGTCACCCCCGTCTTGACGATGTCCGGACTCGCCGGCGCCCAGGCGCTCACGCTCTTCGACGAGCTCCCCGAGGTCCTGCAGGTGGACAACCCCATGGAGCAGTCCACGATCTACGCGACCGATCAGGACGGCAAGGACATCGCCCTCGCCTCGTTCTACGAGCAGAACCGCGTCCCCGTCAAGTACGACCAGGTCTCCCCTGTGCTGTACGACGCGATCCTCTCCAGTGAGGACAAGAGCTTCTACAGCCACGGCGGCGTCAACGTGGGCGCCACCATGAAGGCGCTGATCGACAACGTCCGCGGAACCTCCAGTCGCGGCGCGTCGACGATCAGCCAGCAGTTCGTCAAGAACGTCCGCATCCAGGAGTGCGAGCAGAACGTCGACACCACCTCCGACACGTATTCCGAAGAGCTGCAGCAGTGCTGGCGGGATGCGACCGAGGCGACGGGCGCCGACGGCATCGAGCGCAAGCTGCAGGAGATGCGCTACGCCATCCAGATCGAGAAGGACTACTCGAAGAACGACATCCTTCTCGGTTACCTCAACATCGCGAACTTCGGCGGCACCGTCTACGGCATCGAGGCCGCGTCGCGCTACTACTTCTCGACGACGGCGGCGAACCTGACCGTGGCACAGGCCGCGACCCTCGCCGGCATCGTGCAGAACCCGAACACGTACCGGATCGACAAGAAGGAAGGCACCTGGACCAACAAGGAAGGTGTCGCGCAGAACAGCGAGGCCGACGGGTACGCAGGGACGAAGGATCGCCGCGACTACGTGCTCGGCCGGATGCTCGCCGACGGCAAGATCACTCAGGCGCAGTACGACGAGGCCAAGGCCGCTCCGATCACGCCCGCGATCAAGGTTCCGACGCAGGGCTGCGGCGGCGCGGGCCCGAACGCGTACTTCTGCCAGTACGTGAAGTCCATCGTCGAGAACGACGAGGCCTTCGGGGCGACGGAGCAGGATCGACGCGATCTGCTGCGCCGCGGCGGGCTCAAGATCTACACGTCGCTCGACTTCCGCATCCAGAACGACGCCGCCCGCACGATGGGCGAGATCGTCCCCGCGAACTACGACAACAACTACTTCGGCGCCGCCGGGGTCTCGATCGAGGTCGGCACCGGCCGCATCCTCTCGATGACGCAGAACACGCAGTTCGTGGAGACCCCGACCGACGACCTCGCCAAGACGTCCCTCGTCTTCGCGGGTGACCAGTTGCACGGCAATTCCGGCGGCTTCCAAGTCGGATCGGTGTACAAGCTCTTCACCCTGATCGACTGGCTCGAGAAGGGCCATTCCGTCAACGAGGTGCTCAACGGCCGCGTGCAGACCAACCTGAAGATCCCCGTCTGCACCGTTCCGCAGTCGACGAACACCAAGGAGATCGGCAACTTCGGTGGGGGCGGCGGCTCCACGGGGTCGGTCATGAACTTCACGCGCAACTCGCTCAACAGCGGGTACTTCGCCATGGCGTCGAAGCTCGACATCTGCGACATCAACAAGGTCGCCGACCGCATGGGCGTCACACTCGCCAACGGCAAGAAGGTCACCGACGAGAACGTGCCGTACGACGTGCTCGGCCCGAAGAACATCTCGCCGATCGCCATGGCCGGCGCCTACGCCACGGTGGCGAGCGGTGGCACGTACTGCACGCCGCGAGCGATCGACCGCGTCGTCGGCCCCGACGGCAAGGAGCGAGAGCTGCCGGCGGCGGCGTGCACCGAGGGCGTCATCTCCAAGGAGGTCGCGGCGACCGCGGCGTACGCCCTGCAAAGTGTGATGAACGGCGGCACCGGCAACCAGGCGAACCCCTACGACGGCACGCCCCTCATCGGCAAGACCGGAACACACGACCGCTGGTCCACGATGATGATCGAGTCGAGCACGAAGGTCACCACCGCCGTGTGGGCGGGCCGTTGGAAGGGCCAGGCCGACATCTATCAGAAGTGGGCGGGCAACTACCAGCTCAACGCCATGCGGTATCCGCTGGCCAGGGCTGCACAGGCGGCCGCCAACGCCGCGTACGGGGCGACAGGTTCCCCGACGCGGACCGCAACCTGACGCGTCGCGTGGTCACCGAGGTACCGGACGTCGTCGGCATGACGATGGATGAGGCGAGATCGACGCTGGAGAGCCGCGGCTTCTCGGTCACCAACGGCGCGCCCGTCGAGAGCGACAAGCCGACCAACATCGTCGCTGCTCAGGATCCGTCCGGGCAGGCGGCGGGTGGCGCGACCATCACCATCTCGCCGAGCAACGGTCAGGGCACGACCGTGCCGGCGGACCTGGTCGGGAAATCGCCCACCGAGGCGACGGCGGCCCTCCGAAGCGCGGGGTTCACGTCGATCGACATCGACAACTCCTGCAACCCTCCGAGCGCGGTCGTGGCGTCCACGAATCCCCCACCGGGCACGGCGACGAGTAAGACCACCGGCATCACCGTGACGTGTCAGTAGGCACCGGCCGGACGGCGCACCCGGCCCTCATCGCGCTCGGCGCGGTGGGGGCCGTCGGTGCGGCCGCGGCGGTCTGGGGCATCGGCATCGAGCGTTACCTCTTCACGGTGCGCGACGTCACCGCGCCCGCGCTTCCCGCGGGGTCGAGGCCGCTGCGGATCCTGCACCTCTCCGACGCGCACATGGCACCGTGGCAGCACCGCAAGCAGGACTGGCTGGGCTCGCTCGCCGCGCTGAAGCCCGATCTCGTCGTCAACACCGGCGACAACCTCGGGCACGTGAACGGTCTCGACGGCATCCGCCGCGCGTTCGACCCGCTCGCCGGCATCCCCGGCGTGTTCGTGCACGGATCGAACGATGTCACGGCTCCCTCCCCCAGGAACCCTCTGCGGTACTTCCTCGGACCGTCGAAGAAGCATCACGAGCCCGCGCACCTCGACACCGAGGCGATGGACCGCTACTTCGCGGACGAGCTCGGGTGGACCGATCTGAACAACGCTGCAGCGCGGCTCACGATCGCCGGAGCCGCACTCGACCTCTTCGGCGTGAACGACGCGCATCGGGACTGGGACCGCCTCGACGTGCTCCCCGCCGCGATCGCAGCCCTCGGGCAGCGGGAGGCCACGACTCCGATGCTGGGGGTCACGCATGCGCCCTACCAGCGGGTGCTCAACGGATTCACGGACCTCGGCGCGGACGCGATCCTGGGCGGGCACACCCACGGCGGGCAGGTCTGCCTCCCCGGCTACGGCGCCCTCGTGGCGAACTGCGACATCCCGTTGAAGCAGGCGAAGGGGCTCAGCACCTGGACGCACGACGGCCGCTCCGTGCCGCTCAACGTCAGCGCCGGGTGCGGGCACTCCATCTACGCACCTGTCCGTTTCGCCTGCCGCCCCGAGGCGACGCTGCTCACCCTGACCGCACGGAACTGATCGCCCGCCTCGATTCGGCGTGCAGAGCATTTCCCTGTAGACTCGGAGGGTTGCAAACGGGGTGTGGCGCAGCTTGGTAGCGCGCTTCGTTCGGGACGAAGAGGTCGCAGGTTCAAATCCTGTCACCCCGACCAGTGACACCGGAAGGCCGCCCCCAGGGGCGGCCTTCTCTGTATCGGGTTCGCGCACGAAGGGAACGCATGGGCTCTCTGCTCCCCCCGCCGCGCCGTTTCACGCGAGTCTGGGCACTCGTGCTGGCCGTCCCGTTCCTCGCCGGTCTCGCCGCCCTCACGCTCACCCCGTCGCGGATCGAGCAGACGATGCCGAACCTGCTCGACGTGGTCCTTGGCGTGGCCCACCGCCTCGGCTGGTCCTCGCTCGACTTCACACGTCTCGAGATCATCGCGAACATCCTGGTGTTCGTCCCGGTCGGCATCCTGGCGTTCGTGCTGCTCCCCCGGCGCGTCTGGCTGCTCGCCCTGCTGGCGGGCCCCGTGTTGTCCGTCGCGATCGAGACCGCGCAGCGCGTCGCATTGCCGCACCGCGCGGCGACCGTGACGGACGTCCTGGCCAACTCCGCAGGAGCGGTCGCGGGCGTCGCGCTGGCGGTGCTCTGCACAGTCCTGATCGCCCGACGCGACTCACAGGATTCACCTTCTAGGCTGGAGGCATCATGAACGCGCCCGCACTCGTCGCCTTCGACCTCGATGACACGCTCGCCCCCTCGAAGGGTGTGATCGACCCGCGGATCGCCGACCTTCTCCGCGCCCTCCTCCGCACGGTCGACGTCGCCATCATCTCGGGCGGCAACGAGGCGCAGTTCCGTTCGCAGGTCGTCGCACGTCTCGGCGGTGCGGACGCCACAGCTCTCGCACGCCTGCACCTGCTGCCCACCTGCGGCACGCGCTATCTCCGCCACGACGGCACCGACTTCACGTCGGTCTACGCGCACGACCTCAGCGATGACGAGAAGCAGGTCGCGCTGACGGCGCTCCGCGAAGAGGCCGAGCGTCTCGGGCTGTGGGAGGCGGAGCCCTGGGGCGAGATCCTCGAGGACCGCGGCTCGCAAATCACCTTCTCGGCCCTGGGGCAGCGCGCCCCGCGCGAGGCCAAGCACGAGTGGGACCCCACGGGGAGCAAGCGCGGCGCTCTGCGCGACGCCGTCGCCGCCCGCCTTCCTGGACTCGAAGTGCGCTCGGGGGATCCACGTCGATCGACATCACCCAGGCCGGCATCGACAAGGCGTTCGGCATGCGGCAGCTCGCCGCGCACACGGGGATCGCCCTGACCGACATGCTGTTCTACGGCGACCGCCTCGACGAGGGCGGCAACGACTACCCGGTGCTGGCCATCGGGGTGCCGTCTGTGGCGGTGGACGGCTGGGAGGATACGGCCGACAAGCTCGAGGTGCTGCTCCGCACGCTCTGACCTCGCGCCATGTCGCGCCGCGCGCATCGCGGGGCCCTAGCATGGCGTCATGGATGCGCTGCTGATCGTCATCGTCGTCGCCGCGGCCGCGAGCGCCGTGTGCTGGGTCCTGTCCCTGATCACGCGAGACACGTCCTGGGTCGACCGCGCCTGGTCGATCGTGCCCGTCGTCTACGTCTGGATCTTCGTGGTGGGCGCCTTCGCCGACGGCGAGGGTTCCGCCCGCGTGGTGATCATGGGCGTGCTCGCCACGGCCTGGGGGGCGCGCCTGACATTCAACTTCGCGCGCAAGGGCGGCTACACGGGCATGGAGGACTACCGCTGGGCGATCCTGCGCGGCCGCATGCGACCGTGGCAGTTCCAGGTCTTCAACGTGCTGTTCATCATCGTCTATCAGATGACGCTGCTCGTGCTGATCACCCTCCCCGCGATGGTCGCGGCGGAGAACCCCTCCGCCCTCACGGTATGGGACGCGGTGTTCGTGGCCGCGTTCCTGGCGTTCCTGGTCGGTGAGACCGTCGCCGACCAGCAGCAGTGGCGATTCCATCAGCGCAAGAAGCAGGCCGGTGGCACCCTCGAACCCGGGTTCGCGACCACCGGGCTGTTCCGCTACAGCCGACACCCCAACTTCTTCTTCGAACAGGCACAGTGGTGGGCGTTCTACGCGATCGGAGCGACGGCTGCCGTCGCAGGCGGTGCAGGCGTGATCGGCGGTGCGGTGAATCCCACGATCATCGGTCCGGCGCTGCTGACCCTGCTGTTCATCGGTTCGACGATCTTCACCGAATCGATCACGGCGTCGAAGTACCCGGCCTACGCCGAGTATCGCCGGACGACGTCCATGCTGGTGCCGCTGCCACCCCGCACCCCAGCGGTGGCCCCGCAGTCCTGACCACGAGGCCACCGCCGGGTCTCACGCTCAGTGGACGTGAGCCTCGGAGGCCGCGCGTGAGACGGGGACCAGGCGCGTCAGCTGAGTGACGTGACCGGGTTCGAGCTCGGCGAGGGAAGACACGCCCAGCAGGCGCATCGTCCGCTCGATCTCGCTGCGCAGGATCGCGATCGTCCGGTCGACGCCCTGACGACCGCCGGCCATCAGGCCGTAGAGGTAGGCGCGCCCGATCAGCGTGAAGTCCGCCCCGAGCGCGACCGCCGCGACGACGTCTGCGCCGTTCATGATGCCGGTGTCGATCATGACCGTGAAGTCGTCGCCCACCGCCTTGCGGACCTCGGGCAGCAGGTGGAACGGGATGGGGGCGCGGTCGAGCTGGCGGCCGCCGTGGTTCGACAGCACGATGCCGTCGACCCCCTCGTCGCGCAAGCGGACGGAGTCCTCCACGTTCTGCACGCCCTTGATGATGATCTTGCCTGGCCAGATGTCGCGGATGACCGCGAGGTCGTCATAGCTGATCGTCGGGTCCATCGCCGCGTCCAGAAGCTCGCCGACCGTGCCGCCCGTCGTGCTGAGCGAGGCGAACTCCAGCTTCGGCGTCGTGAGGAAGTCGAACCACCACCAGGGGCGCGGGATCGCGTTGATGATCGTGCCGAGCGTGAGCTGCGGCGGGATGCTGAATCCGTTGCGCTTGTCGCGCAGTCGGGCTCCGGCGACGGGCGTGTCGACGGTGAACTGGAGCGTGTCGAAGCCGGCAGCCGCGGCACGACGCGTGAGCTCGTACGAGATCTCACGATCACGCATGACGTAGAGCTGGAACCAGTTGCGTCCGTGCGGGTTGGCGGCCTTCACGCCCTCGATCGACGTGGTGCCGAGGGTGGAGAGGGTGAACGGGATGCCGGCGGCCGCCGCCGCACCGGCTCCGGCGACCTCGCCCTCGGTCTGCATCAGGCGGGTGAAACCCGTCGGCGCGATGCCGAACGGCAACGCCGATGGACCGCCGAGGATCTCCACGCTCGTGTCGACGTCGGGCGCAGGGCGCAGGATCCCCGGGTGGAACTCCACATCCTGGAACGCCTGACGTGCCCGCGTGAGGGAGAGCTCCCCTTCGGCCGCACCGTCGGTGTAGTCGAACGCCGCCTTCGGGGTGCGGCGCTTGGCGATCGTCCGCAGATCGCCGATCGTGAGCGCGGCGTCGAGGCGGCGCTTCCGGCCATCGAGTTCGGGCTTCTTGAACTTCATGAGCTCCAGGAGCTCAGCGGGGTTGGGGAGCTGGCGCTGCACCATGGTCTGCCTCTCGGTTCGGGGATGGGATGTCGCGGGTGAGGCCCGCAGCTGTGTAGTAGCCGGTGATGTGCGTGCGCACGAGGGCCCGAGCGACGTCGACATCGCCGTCATCGATCGCGGACACCAGTGCGCGATGCTCCGCACGCAGGCTCGCTGCCATCGCCTCCCACTCGGGGATCGCGGAGACGCCCGCCTGCACGTACGACTCGATAGAGGACCGCAGCCCGGCCATCATCGCGGCGATGACCGTGTTGCCGCTCGCCTCGGCGAGGGAGAGATGCAGCTGGGCGTCGAGCGCGAGGAACTCCGCCGGCGCGAGTTCCGGGGCGTCCATCGCCTGGAGCAGCTGGTGAGCATGCGCGGTGTCGCGCTGCGGGGCCGCGGCCATCTCGGCGACGACGGCGTCTTCGAGCACAAGACGCGTGCGCACGACATGGTCGAGGGGAAGCCCTTCGCGGCGACCGCAATCGGAGCAGGGCCGACATGCCCCCGGTCGGCGTGGCGATGACGATCGCGCCGGACTGTGGGCCCGACCCGGTCGCGGTGCGGATGAGACCCATGACCTCGAGCACGCGGAATGCCTCACGCACGCTCGATCGGCCGACGCCGAGAGCGGTGGCGAGATCGCGCTCCGAGGGGAGACGGTCACCCGGCCCGAGGCGACCGTCGTGGAGGTCGCGCTCGATGTGCTCGAGCACGAGCTGCCATGCGCGCGTCGGCTGGTCGGCCATGCGTCCTCCTGTGGTCTGACCACAGGGTACCGCGTGTGGTCAGACCACGCAAACGAGCGCACCCCGCAGACGGGATGCGCTCGGACGACGTCGAAGGGGTCAGCCCAGGCGGCCGCCGGACTCCTCGAGGTAACAGGTGCCGCACAGCGACTCGTAGGTGGTCAGCTCCGGCGACGCGGTGCCGACCGCACCCTCGTCGATCGCGACCTGATCGCCGTCGAACACGAACCGTCCGCCGACGACTCGGCCGTTGAACACGGCCTTCCGCCCGCAACGGCAGATCGTCTTGAGCTCCTCCAGCGAGTGCGCGATCGCCAGCAGACGCGCGGACCCGGGGAACGCATGCGTGAGGAAGTCGTTGCGGATGCCGTACGCCATGACCGGGATACCGTCTTCCACGGCGATACGGAAGAGGTCGTCGACCTGGCTCGGCGTGAGGAACTGCGCCTCGTCGATGAGCAGACAGGCCACATCGCTCGGCCTCCCGGGGAGCAGCGCGTCGTCCGACGCATGCTGCAACCGCTGCCGGTGCTCCGCGAACAGCACGCGCGCGTCGTCGCCGGGAGCGATCAGGAAGTCGACAGGGCGGGTGACGCCGAGCCTGCTCTCGATCTCCGACGCGCCCTTGGTGTCGATCGCCGGCTTCGCCAGCAGCACGTGCTGCCCGCGCTCCTCATAGTTGTACGCCGCCTGGAGCAGGGCGGTCGATTTGCCCGAGTTCATCGCGCCGTAGCGGAAGTAAAGCTTCGCCACGGTGCGACCTCAGACGTTGATGCCGAGGGCCGCGGCGGTCGCTTCGGTCGACTCCTCCGCCAGCGCCGCATCATCGTTCAGCTTCTTGCCGAAGGTGGGGATGAGCGCACGAAGCTCGGGCTCCCACCCGGGATACTCCGCCGGGAAGCACTTCTTGAGCAGATCGAGCATGATCGGCACGGCCGTCGATGCACCGGGCGAGGCTCCGAGAAGACCGGCGATCGACCCGTCGGAGGCCGCGACGACCTCGGTGCCGAACTGGAGGATGCCACCCTTCTTCGGGTCCTTCTTCATGACCTGGGCACGTTGTCCCGCGTCGATGAGCGTCCAGTCCTCATCCTTCGCCGTGGGCATGAACGTGCGCAGGCTGTCGACCTTCTTGGCGTGATTCTTCAGCAGCTCGCCGACCAGGTAGGTGATGAGGTCGGGGTTCTTGACGGCGACCTGCAGCATCGGCAGCAGGTTGTGCGCGCGCACCTGCGACACGATGTCGAGCATCGAGCCGTTCTTCAGGAACTTGGGGCTGAACGTCGCGAACGGCCCGAACATGAGCGAGGACTCACCGTCGACGACACGCGTGTCGAGGTGCGGCACCGACATCGGCGGCGCGCCGACCGACGCCTGGGAGTAGACCTTCGCCTTGTGCTGCGCGACGATCTTCGGGTTGCTCGTCTTGAGGAACTGGCCGCCGATAGGGAAGACGCCGTAGCCCTTGATCTCGGGGATGCCGGAGTTCTGCAGCAGCTTGAGGGCCCAGCCACCGGCGCCGACGAACACGAAGCGCGCCCTGACCTCGTTCGGGGTGTGCCCGATGCTGTTGCGGTACTTGACCAGCCAGGTGCCGTCCTTCTGCTTCTTCAGGCTGCGCACCTCGTGGTTCGTGCGCAGCGTGACGCCGGAGTCGGTGAGGTGGTCGAAGAGCTGGTGGGTGAGCGCGCCGAAGTCGACGTCGGTTCCGGCCGGCACCCGGGTCGCGGCGAACGGCTCACCCTTGCGCCGATGCTGCATCAGCAGAGGCGCCCAGGTGTTGATGACGCGGGAGTCCTCGCTGTACTCGATGCCCGCGAACAACGGCTGCTCCTTGAGCACCTCGTAGCGTGCCTTGAGGTAGGCCACGTCTTTCTCGCCGCGCACGAACGTCATGTGCGGGGTGGCGTTGATGAACGTGGACGGCGCGTCGAGCACACCCTTCTCCACCAGCGACGACCAGAACTGACGGCTCTGCTGGAACTGCTCGTTGATCGACACCGCCTTGGCGGGATCGAGCGGGGCATCGCCCTGCTGCGGCATGTAGTTCAGTTCGCACAGGGCGGCGTGACCCGTGCCGGCGTTGTTCCACGGGTTCGAGCTCTCCTGGGCCACATCCGAGAGTCGCTCGAACGCGACGATCTTCCACTCCGGCTGCAGCTCGTGCAGCAGAGTACCCAGGGTGGCGCTCATGATGCCACCGCCGATCAGGACGACATCGACGTTTTCAGTCACCGAACCAGTCTAGTTCGCGGGCGCGCCGCCGCAGACCATGCGACGGCATCGGAACGCGGGACTCAGCTCACCGGCGCGAGACGCTCCGCGAGCACCTCGGCGATCTGCACGGCATTCAGCGCTGCACCCTTGCGGAGGTTGTCGTTGCTGACGAAGAGCACGAGCCCCTTGCCCTCGGGCGCGGACTGATCGGCGCGGATGCGGCCGACGAAGCTCGGGTCCTTGCCTGCGGCCTGCAGCGGCGTCGGCACCTCGTCGAGCATGACGCCGGGCGCCGCGCTCAAGACCTCGCGAGCGCGCTCTGGCGTGATGTCGCGCGCGAACTCGACGTGGATCGAGAGCGAATGGCCGGTGAAGACCGGGACGCGCACGCATGTACCCGCGACACGAAGATCAGGGAGTTCGAGGATCTTGCGGCTCTCGTTGCGGAGCTTCTTCTCCTCGTCGGTCTCGTTGTCGCCGTCGTCGACGAGGTTGCCGGCGAGCGGGATCACGTCGAACGCGATCGGGGCCACGTACTTCTCGGGCTCCGGGAAATCGATCGCGGAGCCGTCGTGCACCAGGCGCAGGGTGTCGCCCTGCGCGAGGACGCCCTCGACCTGACCGAGCAGCTCCTGGGCGCCGGCGAGACCGGAGCCGGACACGGCCTGGTAGGTGGACACGATCAGACGTTCGAGGCCGGCCTCCGCATCGAGCACCTTGAGCACCGGCATCGCGGCCATCGTGGTGCAGTTCGGGTTGGCGATGATGCCCTTGGGTCGATCGTCGATCGCGTGCGGGTTGACCTCGCTGACCACGAGCGGCACCTCGGGGTCCATCCGCCACGCGCTGGAGTTGTCGACGACCACGGCGCCGGCGGCGGCGAAGCGCGGTGCGTAGGCCCGGCTCGCGGTGGCACCGGCGGAGAACAGGGCGATGTCGATGCCCGTGGCATCGGCCGTCTCGACGTCTTCGACGATCACGGTCGCGCCGCCGAACTCGATCGCGGTGCCTGCGGAGCGCGCCGAGGAGAACAGGCGCAGATCGCGGATCGGGAACGACCGCTCGGCGAGAATCTCGCGCATCACGGTGCCCACCTGGCCGGTGGCGCCGACGATGGCGACGGAGAGTCCTGATTCGGAGATGCGGGTCATGATGTTCCTTGGCGTCGTGCGGTACTGCGTACGAGGCTTCGGGCGCGGCGTCGGGATGCGGAAGCTGCGCCTGGCGCCGGTGTCAGGGTTTCGGTGAGTCTATCGCGGTCGGATGCCGGGGAGACGATTCCCGGACTCGAAGTCGATTCGCCGAGCGGAAGACGATCCGCCGAGGGTTTCACAGAATCCCTCGGCGAAACGTCTCTTCCTCGGCGAAGCGTCGGGATCCGACGGGTCGGATCAGCGACCGGTACCGGCGTGGACGGTCGCTTCCGCCTCGCCGTCGAGGCCGTAGGCGGTGTGCACGGTGCGCGCAGCTTCGGTCAGGTCGGTGTCGCGGAGCACCACCGAGATGCGGATCTCCGACGTGGAGATCATCTCGATGTTGATGCCGCCGGCCGACAGCGCCTCGAACAGGGTCGCCGAGACGCCGGAGTGCGTGCGCATCCCCGCACCGACCACCGAGAGCTTGCCGATCTGGTCGTCGTGGATGAGGTTCTGGAAGCCGACCTCGGACTGGTCGCCCGCGAGGGCCTTGAGCGCTGCCGCGGCATCCGCCTTCGGCACGGTGAAGGAGATGTCGGTGCGTCCGGTGGCCGACACGTTCTGCACGATCATGTCGACGTTGGCGCCGGACTTGGCGACGATCTTGAAGATCTCGGCGGCCTTGCCCGGAACGTCCGGCACGCCGGCGACCGTGATCTTGGCCTGGCTGAAATCGGTGGCGACGCCGGCGACGATCGGTTCTTCCATGACTGCTCCCTCGGCTTCGCGAGGGTTCTTCATGCCCTCGCCCAGAACGTACGTGCCCTCGGCCGACGAGAACGTCGACCGAGCGTGAATCAGGACGCCGTGACGGCGTGCGTACTCGACGGCGCGGATGTACAGCACCTTGGCGCCGTTGGCCGCGAGCTCGAGCATCTCCTCGCTCGAGACGTGATCGAGCTTCTGCGCCTTCGGGATGACGCGCGGGTCAGCGGTGAAGATGCCGTCTACATCGCTGTAGATCTCGCACACGTCGGCGTCGAGCGCAGCCGCGAGGGCGACGGCGGTCGTGTCGGAGCCGCCGCGACCGAGCGTGGTGATGTCGCGGGTGTCGCGGTTGAAACCCTGGAATCCGGCGACGATCACGATCGCGCCCTCATCGAGCGCTTCGCGCAGACGGATGGGAGTGACATCGACGATGCGGGCCGCGCCGTGCTGCGAGTCGGTGATCATGCCCGCCTGGCTGCCGGTGAACGACCGCGCCTCGAATCCCATCGAGTGGATCGCCATGGCCAGCAACGCCATCGAGATGCGCTCCCCGCTGGAGAGGAGCATGTCGAGCTCGCGCGGCGCGGGGATGGGCGCGACCTCATTGGCGAGTTCGAGCAGCTCGTCGGTCGTGTCGCCCATGGCGCTGACCGCGACGACGACGTCGTGTCCGGCGCGGCGCGTGTCGACGATGCGCTTGGCGACGCGCTTGATGCTCTCTGCGTCGGCGACCGACGAGCCGCCGTACTTCTGCACGATGAGGGCCACGTTCACTCCCTGGGATGTCGGGCGGATCCGCCCACGCTCATTCTACGGAGCAGGCGTATGCCCCGTTGTGCATGTGACGCATGCGGCCGGTGCCGAGCGGGAGCGCGCGGCGATCAGGGGTGGGAGGGAGAGCCTGGGGGGCGACAGGGCGGAGACGCCCGCCGGTGGCCGCGAACCAGCATCCGATGATGATCAGCGGGAACCCGATGAGCAGCCCCGGAGTCAGGGGTTCGGCGAGCACGATCGCGCCGAGAACGATCGCGACCACCGGGTTGACGTAGGTGAACAGCGGGGCGCGGACCGGCCCCACCTCGCGGATGAGAGCGAAGAACGCCAGGAACGCCACCGCCGTGCAGATCACCGCGAGAGCGAGGAGCGCGACGATGGACGGGAGCGTGGGGAGCTGGTGTTGGGTCAGCGCACCGAACGGCAGGTAGAACACCCCGATCATCAGCAGCGACAGGGTGATGGTGCCCAGCGAGGGAACGTCGTTCAGCTTGCGCGCCACGATGAAAGGGGCGATCGCGTAGAGCACGGCGACCAGCAGAACCTCACCAGCGGCGAGCAGACTGACCTCTCCACCGAAGAGCCCAGGACCCGCCACCACGATCGCGACGCCGATGAACCCGACGAGCAGGCCGATCCCTCGAGCGGGACGGAGGACCCCGCGGTCGCCCCCACCGAGAGCGATCAACGCCGCGAACAGCGGAACGGTCGCCACGAGCAGACCCGTCATCCCGGACGGGAGCGTCATCTCGGCATGGCCGAGCAACAGGAACGGTCCGGCCATCTCCACCGCACCGAAGGCCAGAACCCACGGCCAGTGCTTCAGCGCCGCACGCAGCGCCCCGCTCCGGATCGCGAAGGGCAGCAGCAGGAGTGCCGCGATGAGCGTGCGCCCCGCGACGATCGCCGGTGGCGAGAACGACTCCACAGCGACGCTGATGAACAGATACGGCACGCCCCAGAGCAGGGCCATGGCCCCGAACAGCAGCCAGCCGCGACGCGAGAAGCCCGCGTTCGGGGTCACAGGATGCGCCGGCCCTCGAACGCCCGCCCGAGTGTGACCTCGTCGGCGTACTCGAGGTCGCCGCCGACAGGCAGCCCGGACGCGAGCCGTGACACCGTGATCTGCATCGTGGTCAGCAGACGGCTCAGGTAGCTCGCGGTCGCCTCACCCTCGAGGTTGGGGTTCGTGGCGAGGATCACCTCTTGCACGGTGCCGTCGGCCAGCCGCGTCATGAGCTGGGCGATGCGAAGGTCGTCGGGCCCGATACCCGCGATCGGGCTGATGGCGCCGCCGAGCACGTGATAGAGCCCGCGGAACTCGCGCGTCCGTTCGATGGCCGCGACGTCTTTCGCGTCTTCGACGACACAGATCAGCGCCTGGCTGCGTCGAGGGTCTCGGCAGATCGCGCAGCGCTCCTGTTCGGCGACGTTTCCGCAGATCTCGCAGAACCGCACCCTGGTGCGGATCTCGCTGAGCAGCTCCGCGAGACGCGCGACGTCGAACGTCGGCGTCTGGAGGATGTGGAACGCGATCCGCTGCGCGGACTTGGGACCGATGCCGGGGAGCCGACCGAACTCGTCGATCAGCTCTTGAACGATGCCGTCGTACATCAGGAGAACCTCGTGGGGGGCTCGTAGGGCTCTTCGCGAAGGAACGTCGCGCCGAGCACCTGGCGGATCACGGCCTCCCCGTAGCGCTGGACTCCCCCGACCGAGGGAGCACGATCGACGACGACCGGTGCGGAGGCCGACGCGCGCTGCGCCTGCGGAGCCGCACGCTCGGGAGCCGGCCGAGATGTCAGCGGCGGCTCATACGAGGGGTCGTACGGCGGCTCGTCGTCGAACACCGGCGCCTCGTCGTCTCCGGGGAGCGGGGGCTCGTCGCTGTCGACCGCGCCGTCGGAGGGCGGGACCGGAGCCGACGCCGCCGCCTCGACCTCTTCCGGCTCCTCGTCGACCGGAAGCGGCGACGAGGGAACGGGCGGGCTGCTCGATGCTTCGGCGGGAGCCGTGGGAATGGGTGCCACCGCCCATTCCGTCACCGGGGATGCCGACGCGCCGCGGACTCGCGGGAGGGAGGACCCCGCTGACGCAGGCTCCGATGCAGGAGCGGAATCGGCGGGCGCTGAGGGTCCGGAGGCGGCGGACTGCCGCGGTGCACCTCCGGTCGGCATCGGCGCGGGGAGGTACTTGACCCGCACACCGAGCTCATGTTCGATCGCGGAGCGGAGGTGGTCGGACGGCCCTGATCCCGGTGTCGTGCCCTTGAACTTCGCGACGTCGTGCTGGCTCGTGAACCCGAGGGTCAGCACCTCGGTCTCGGTGACGTAGGCCAGCGGCTGCACAGCGGTCGCCAGCAGCCACGACGTGCGGCTGATGCCCTCGAGGCGCGTGAGCACCGCAGGCCACGACGCGGTGATGCGCTCGAACGTCACCGGCCCCTGGGGGACGCTCGGCTCCGCGACGGGGTCGGGGGTCGGCGTCTCGGAGCGCTCAGCGGGCTGCCCCTGATCCGCAGCAGGGGAGGCCGCAGGAGCGGCAGAAGGTGCCGGAGCGGCGACAGGTGCCGGGCCAGGAGCAGGTGTCGGCGCAGCAGCAGGTGCCGCGTCCGTCGCAGCAGGTGCCGGGACCGCAGCGGGCGCCGGAGCCGGAGCAGCGCCGGCAGCGGATGCCGGAGCAGCCGCTGTCGCAGCAGCGGCGGCAGCACGCGCCGGGGCGGCACCACCGTCGAGCACCGGGGTCGCAACAGCCGGGGTCGCAGCAGCCGGGGCCGCAGCGTCCGATGCCCCGGCGAGCACTCGAGCCACCATGAGCTCGAGGTGCAGGCGCGGGGATGTGGCACCCGACATGTCGTCGAGGGCGGCGCTGACGACATCGGCCGTGCGCGAGAGCCGCGCGGAGCCGAAGGCCTGAGCCTGGCCGCGCATACGCTCGAGGTCGTCTTCGGCGATGCCGCGCAGGACGGCCGAGGCCCCCGCGCCGACGGCGGCGATGACGATGAGGTCGCGCAGGCGCTCGAGCAGGTCGTCGACGAAGCGGCGAGGGTCCTGACCGGTCTGCACGACGCGGTCGATGGCCGGGAAAGCGGAGGCCGCATCTCCCGCGGCGAGCGCGTCGACGATCTCGTCGAGCAGGGCGGCGTGCGTGTACCCGAGGAGGGAGACGGCGCGGGCGTAGCCGACCGTGACGGTCTCGGAACCGGCCGGCGCATCGGAACCGGCGATCAGCTGGTCGAGCAGCGAGAGCGTGTCTCGGGGGATCCTCCCCGGCGCGGACCACGAGCGGCAGCACACCCTGCTCGACGATCACGCCCTCTTCGGCGCACAGCTTGGCGACGTACTCGAGCATCGCGGCAGGCGGCACGAGTCGGAACGGGTAGTGGTGAGTGCGGGAGCGGATCGTGCCGAGAACCTTCTCGGGCTCGGTCGTCGCGAAGATGAACTTGACGTGCTCCGGCGGCTCTTCGACGAGCTTGAGCAGCGCGTTGAACCCCTGCGGGGTGACCATGTGCGCCTCGTCGAGGATGAAGATCTTGAAGCGGTCGCGGCTGGGTGCGAAGGTCGCCCGCTCGCGCAGGTCACGCGCGTCGTCGACGCCGTTGTGGCTGGCCGCATCGATCTCGACAACGTCGAGGGAGCCGCCGCCCGCACGGGAGAGCTCGACACAGCTCGGGCAGGTGCCGCACGGGACGTCGGTCGGGCCCTCGGCGCAGTTCAGGCAGCGCGCGAGGATGCGCGCCGACGTCGTCTTGCCGCAGCCACGGGGGCCGGAGAACAGATAGGCGTGGCCGACCCGGTCGCCGCGCAGCGCCGTCATGAGCGGATCGGTCACCTGCGACTGCCCGATCATCTCGCCGAACGTCTCGGGTCGGTAGCGGCGGTAGAGGGCTGTGGTCACTACAACAGCCTAAGGCGTGCCACCGACCTTCGGCGGGCCGAGCGGTCAGTCGATCGGCTCGATCACCGGGATCGCCGTCGTGATCACGGGGACGGATGCGGACATGCGCGTCCCGTCCTCGCGGCGGGCGTCGGCGAACTGCCGCAGCGTCGGGCGTCCGGGGATGCGCGGGCCCTGGTCGGCGAGCGGCACGACCACCTCATCCTCCTCCGTCGCGAAGTAGGCGGTGTCGCGCACGCTGAACGGCACAGGGGGCCGCTGCGCACCTGCACGCGCAGCTCGTCCTTGGTGACGGTCACCTGGAGCGTCGATCCCTGCCACTGCAGCGGGAACGACAACGACGGCCAGTCCGCAGGAAGCCGAGGGTCGAAGCTCAGGTCGCCCGCGTAGTCGCGCATGCCGCCGAAGCCGCACACCAGCGCGGTCCACACCCCGCCCGCAGAAGCCACGTGCACGCCGTCCGCCGCGTTGTGGTGCAGGTCGTGCAGGTCGACGAACAGCGACTGCTCGAAGTACTTCTGCGCGAGGTCCTGGTAGCCGACCTCGGCGGCGAGGATCGACTGGACGACCGCCGACAGGGTCGAGTCGCCCGTGGTCAGCGGATCGTAGTAGTCGAAGTCCGCCTTCTTCTCCTCGGGCGTGAAGTGGTTGCCCTGCAGGAACAGCGCGAGCACGACATCCGCCTGCTTGAGCACCTGGAAGCGGTAGATGACCAGCGGGTGGAAGTGCAGCAGCAGAGGCCGCTGCTCGGCAGGCGTGTTGGCGAGGTCCCACACCTCCCGTTCGAGGAACAGCGAGTCCTGCGGATGGATGCCCAGACCCTCGCTGTAGGGGATGTACATGGCCTCGGCCGCGCGCTCCCACGCCTCGGCCTCGCCGACGCCGAGTCCGGTGCGGTCGACCAGCTTCACGTAGTCGTCGGGGTAGCTCTCCCGGATCTCGCGCACGACCTTGGCCGCGTAGCGGAGGTTGTAGCGCGCCATGACGTTCGTGTAGAGGTTGTCGTTCACGACGGTCGTGTACTCGTCGGGCCCTGTGACGCCGTGGATGTGGAACGTCTCGATGCCGTCACCGGCATCCGTCTCCTCCACCAGGCGTGTCGCACGCCAGAAGCCGAGCGTCGCCCACAGCCGCGCCGTCTCGATCGCGATGTCGGCACCCTCGCGGCGGAGGAACTCCTCGTCGCCCGTTGCGCGCACGTACTTGCCCAGTGCGAAGCTAATGTCGGCGTTGATGTGGTACTGCGCGGTGCCTGCGGCATAGTACGCCGAGGCCTCCTCGCCGTTGATCGTGCGCCATGGGAAGAGCGCCCCGGCCTCGTTGAGCTGCGCGGCACGACGACGAGCGGCCGGCAGCATCTTCACCCGCGCGCGCAGCGCGTTGTACGCCCACCGGGGCGAGGTGTAGGTGAGGAAGGGGAGCACGTAGATCTCGGTGTCCCAGAAGTAGTGGCCGCTGTAGCCCGAGCCGGACACGCCCTTGGCCGGCACGCCGGCGCCATCGGCACGGGCGGATGCCTGCGCGAGCTGGAACAGGCACCACCGTGTGGCCTGCTGCAGGTCGTCGCGCCCGCCGATCTGCACATCGCTGCGCTCCCAGAACGCGTCGAGCCACTCCCGCTGCCGCGTGAAGACCGTCTCGACGCCCTCGTCGGCAGCCCGGTCGAGCGAACGACGGCAGCGGTCGACGAGCTCCCGCGGAGGCACGCCGCGCGAGGTGTGATAGCTCACGAGCTTGGTGACCGTGATCGGCACGCCCGCCTTCGCCTGCACGCGGAACACGTTCTTCGCGATGTCGGGCTCGACGAGCGTGCGGGCGTTGTACGCGTTCTCGGTCTCGACGATGTGGTCGGCGACGACGGCGACCGTCATCCCGGAATCCGCGACGCGATACGACAGCGCGGGCGCAATCCGTCCTGCCAGTGCTCGGCCGGTTCCAGCACGCGGTCGGCGATCTTCTCGGCCTTGCGAGGGTCGAACGCCGCCGCCTTCGTGCCGATCGGCGTGCCCGCGTACACCCCGGCGCCGTCCTGCCGGTTCAGCAGCTGACAGCTGATCGTGACCGGTGCGTCGGAGTTCTCCACGACGACCTCGAGCCGGAGGACGGCGAGGTGGCGCTCCTCGAAGCTCACGATGCGCTCGTCGCGCATCCGCACCCGCTTGCCCGACGGCGTCTCCCACACCACATGGCGCTCCAGGACGCCGGTGCGCAGATCGAGGGTGCGCCGGTACTCCCGCACGTCGGCGTCGTCGAGCGAGATCGGTTCGTCGTCGACGTACACGCGCATGACCTTGGCATCGGGGGCGTTGACGATCGTCTGGCCGACCTCCGCGAAGCCGTAGGCCTGCTCGGCGTGCCGAATCGGCCAGGTCTCATGCAACCCGTTGATGAACGTGCCGTGCTCCTGGGCGCCGCGACCCTCGATGTGATTGCCCCGAAGGCCGAGGTAGCCGTTGCCGACGGAGAACAGCGTCTCGCCGACGCCCTCCTCCGAGTAGTGCGTGTCGATCAGGCGCCACGGGTCGACGGGGAAGCGGTCGCGATCGATCATGCGGTCTCCGGGATGTCGGTGCGGGAAGCGGGGAGGAGGACGGCGAGGTCGTCGACGACCACGGTGGCGCCTGCCGAGTGGAGGGCGTCGGCACCGGCGCCGCGGTCGACGCCGACGACATCAGCGAAGCCGGCTGCCGCGGCGGATGCGGCGCCCGAGGTGGCGTCTTCCACGGCGACGGAGCGCGAGGGGTCGACGCCGAGGGCGACGGCTCCGGCGGCGAACATGTCGGCGGCGGGCTTGGATGCGAGACCGTCGCGCTCGGCGACGACCCCGTCCACGACGATCCGGAAGAAGGAGCGGATGCCCGCGGCGCCCAGAACCTCTTCGGCGTTCTTGGAGCTCGACACGACGCCCAGCGGGATGCCGGCGGCGTGCAGGCTCTCGACGAGCGCGAGCGAGCCGGGGTACGGGGCGATGCCCTGACCGCGCAGCGACGCCGCGAACGCAGCGTTCTTGCGGTTGCCGATGCCGCACACCGTCTCGGCCGACGGCTCATCGTCGACCTGACCCCACGGCACTTCGACGTTGCGGCTGCGCAGCAGACTCGCGACGCCGTCGTAGCGCTTCTTGCCGTCGACGTAGTCGTAGTAGTCGGCATCGGTGTACGGCGGGGTGATGCCCCATCGCGCGAACACGTCGTCGAACACGGCCTGCCACGCCCGCATGTGGACCTCGGCCGTCGGGGTGAGGACGCCGTCGAGATCGAAGAGCACGCCGTCGGCGTGGAACAGGTCGGGCAGTGCTTCTGGCACAGAGCCTCCAGGGAGAAGGGCGATCAGCGGGCCGGCACCTCTCCGTGCCACTGTGCCAGCGTAATGCGGTCGCACGCCATGGGGTAACCCCCGCGGGAGGGTCAGAGCATCGCAGCGGTCTGGCGTGCGATCTGCAGCTCCTCATCGGTCGGCACGACGAGGACCGTCACGGCCGACGCGTCGGAGGAGATCCGGCGGATGCCGCGCTCACGGGCTTCGTTCCTCGCCTGGTCGATCTCGATGCCGGCGAACCCGAGCGTCGCCATGGCGGCCGCCCGCACGGGGCCGCATTCTCGCCGACACCGGCCGTGAAGGAGATGACGTCCACTCCCCGAGCTGCGCGATGTACGCGCCCGCATAGGCGCGCAGTCGATGCACATACACATCGAACGCGAGTGTCGCGGCGTCGTCTTCCGCCTCGATGCCCGCGAGGATGTCGCGCATGTCGCTGCGACCGGCGAGGCCCGCCAGACCGCTGCGCGTGTTCAGGAGCGCGTCGAGGTCGTCGATCGAGAGGCCGGCACGGCGCGAGAGGTGCACGAGCGCTGCGGGGTCGATGTCGCCCGACCTGGTCCCCATCACGAGTCCCTCCAGCGGGGTGAGTCCCATCGAGGTCTCCACCGACCGACCGCCGTCGATGGCGGTCACGGACGCGCCGTTGCCGAGGTGGAACACGATCTGCTTGAGCCCGGCGAGGTCGCGGCCGAGGAACCCTGCGGCCGCCTCGCTCACGTACTGGTGGCTGGTGCCGTGGAAGCCGTAGCGTCGCACCCGGTGCTCTGCGGCGAGCGCTGCGTCGATCGCGTACGTGTATGCCGCGGGCGGGAGCGTCTGGTGGAACGCCGTGTCGAACACCGCGACATGCGGCACCCGGTCGAACACGGCGCGCGCCGCGCGGATCCCGGCCAGGTTCGCGGGGTTGTGCAGCGGCGCGAGCACCGCCAGCTCGTCGATCTGCCGCTCCACATCGGCGTCGATCGGCGTCGGCGCGTAGAAGCGGGCCCCGCCGTGGACCACGCGATGCCCGACCGCGACCGGAGGATGTTCGTCGAGCGAGGGTCCGCGCTCGGCGAACTGCTCCCGCATGACCTCGAACGCCGTGGCGTGATCGGGGACCGGACGCTCGCTCCGATAGGTCGCGTCGAGCATGGTCGGCGCGGCCTCCGCCCCGCCCGCCGGCCGCACGGTGTGGGCGACCGGGCTCGCTTCCTGACCGATGCGCTCGATCAGTCCGCTCGCGAGGAGATCCTCCTGCTCGATGTCGATCAGGCTGTACTTCAGCGAGGAGGACCCGCTGTTGATGACGAGGATCGCACTCACGCCGCATCTCCCTGCGCCTGGATCGCCGTGATCGCGACCGTGTTGACGATGTCGTCGACGAGAGCGCCGCGGGACAGGTCGTTGATGGGCTTGTTGAGTCCCTGCAGCACGGGTCCGATCGCGACCGCTCCCGCGGAGCGCTGCACGGCCTTGTAGGTGTTGTTGCCGGTGTTCAGGTCCGGGAAGACGAAGACGGTCGCCCTCCCCGCCACGGCGGAGTCGGGGAGCTTGGCCTTGGCGACCGCGGCATCCGCCGCCGCGTCGTACTGGATCGGGCCTTCGACAGGCAGTTCGGGCGCGCGCTCGCGGACGAGGGCGGTCGCGGCGCGGACCTTGTCGACGTCGGCGCCTGACCCGGATTCCCCTGTCGAGTACGACAGCATCGCCACGCGCGGATCGATGCCGAACTGGCGGGCGGTCGTCGCCGACGAGATCGCGATGTCAGCCAGCTGCTCGCTCGTGGGGTCGGGGATCACCGCGCAGTCGCCGTACACGAGGACCCGGTCGGCGAGCGCCATCAGGAAGACGCTGGAGACCACGTTCACGCCCGGCTTGGTCTTGATGATCTCGAACGACGGCCGGATCGTGTGCGCGGTCGTGTGCACGGCGCCCGACACCATGCCGTCGGCCAACCCGAGGTGCACCATCATCGTGCCGAAGTACGACACGTCGGTCACGGTGTCCGCGGCCTGGGCGAGAGTGATGCCCTTGTGTGCGCGCAGCCGCGCATACTCGGCGGCGAAGCGCTCGACCAGCTCAGGGTCGGTCGGGCTGAGCACCTGCGCCGCGCCGATGTCGAGGCCGAGCTCCGCGGCACGCGCGCGGACGGATGCCTCGTCGCCGAGGATCGTCAGGTCGGCCACCTCGCGCGCGAGCACCGTGGCAGCGGCGCGCAGGATGCGATCGTCCTCTCCCTCCGGCAGCACGATGCGACGACGGTCGGCTCTGGCCCGCTCGATGAGCCCGTACTGGAACATCAGCGGCGTGACGACGTGCGCCTCGGCGAGCCCGAGCTGTTCCGTGAACTCGGCGATGTCGACGTGCGCCTGGAAAAAGGCCCAGCGCCCGGTCGTAGCGACTGCGCGAGTCGGCCGAGATGCGCCCACGGGTGCTCATGACGCGCACGGCCGTGTCGTAGGTGCCGAGGTCGGTCGTGATGATCGGCACCGAGGATGCGAACCCGTCGAGCAGCTTCACGATCGGCTCCGGCAAGGGGAAGGGGCCGTTGAGGATGATGCCGGCGATGCGCGGGAACGTCCCCGACGAATCGGCCAGGAGTGCGGCGAGAAGGACCTCGGTGCGATCCGCCGGAATCACGACGACCGCTTCTTCCGTGAGCCGCGGCAGCACGTTCACCATCGACATCCCCGCGACGACGATCGTCAGCGCCTCTCGCGTCAGCCGGTCATCGTCGCCCTTGAGCAGCGTTCCGTCGACGGCGGCCAGGATGCCGCGGATCGAGGGGCGACCAGCGCGCGGTCCTCCGGGATGGCCCACACCGGGGTGCGCTCGTGCGGGAGGGCGGCCCCGACGGTCTCGATGATGGCGTCGAGGGCGTCGGGGTCTGCGCGGTTCACGGCCACGGCGAACAGCTCCGCACGTTCCTGCGTGAGCTCGGGCAGGGCGAGCGCGGCGATCTGCGCGACGGCAGCGGCGGAGCGAGCCGTCGTGGTGCCGAGCTGCTCGGCCTGGCGCTGCTGGTCGCGGCCGCTGAGCACGAGGAGCACGGGCGAGCCGAGGTTCGCGGCGATCCTCGCGTTGAACCCGAGCTCGGCGGGACTCGCGACATCCGTGTAGTCGCTCCCGATGATGACGACCGAGTCGCACTGCGCTTCGACCGCCTTGTACCTCGCCACGATGGTCGCCAGCGCGGCCTCCGGGTCGGTTCGCACGTCGTCGTAGGTCACGCCGATGCAGTCCTCGTAGTCGAGGTGAACGCCGTCGTGGGCGAGCATGAGCTCGAGGATCTCGTCGCGATCGGTGACGGATCTCGCGATCGGGCGGAACACCCCGACCCGCGGCGATACGCGCATCAGGGCGTCGAGCGCCCCGAGGGCGATCGTGGACTTGCCGGTATGGCCTTCGGCCGAGGTGATGTAGATGCTCTGCGCCACGGCTTCAGCTTAGGCGCGGCAGCCTCGGCCCCAACCCGACGTCACCGGGACTATTGCTCGACCGTCACTCGCACGGCCCCGAGAGCGCGGCGACGACCGCCGTCGCATCCGCCTGGAATCGCGCGTAGTAGTCGCGATCGGTGTTGACCTGCACCCGGTGGATCGCGTGCGAGGGTTCCATCGACTGCCAGGCCGGCACCCGCCCCAGCCGTTCGAAGAACAGGGTCGTCGCCGTCGCGGGATCCATCCGCTGCTCGACGCTCCCCCACCAGTCCTGCTGTTGGAACAGCCCGATGCTGGACGTACGCGATCCGTCGGGGTTCGTGAACCCGCGCGTCTCCCAGTCGCCGTAGTCGATGTTGCGGAGGCTGCTCTCGCCCATCGCCGTCATCACCCCGAGGACCTGCCCCTCCCGGGAGTACCCGAGCGCCGCCGCCGTGCGGACGATGGTCGCCGCGTTGTCGAGCTGTGCGCCGCTCCAGCCCTCGATGCCCGCCTCAGGGAGCGTCTGCGGCTCATCGACGCACACGGGTGCCGGATCGTGCGCGAGCCCCCGCGGGATGAGCACCAGCAGGCCGCCGAGCACGGCGACGGCGCCGATCGACAAGAGCACGCGCTGCAGGGTCTTCCTGCGGCGCGCGCGGATCGCGGCCCGCTGCCGTGCGCTCGGACTCCTCCGTCGTGCGGTGCTCCGGCGGCGCGCTGCCGGCTTCTTCGCTGCGCCCTTCTTCGCCCCGGTGGCGCGCGTCGCCCGTGGAGCAGCGCGTCCCGTCGTCATGGTGCCGGCGCTCCACGATCGACGCGGGGGCGGCGGCCGATCAGCGCGGCGAGCCCCCGCCGACCGCTCCGAACAGGTGCCCCTGCCAGGAGATCCCCTCCGCGACGCCGAACACCCCGGCGATCATCGAGCCGCCGTAGAGGGCGACGACGACCACGGCGATCACGGCGTACAGGATGCGGTGTGCCACGCCCCCGGCGAACACGCGCATCACGACGTAGCCGAAGTACCCGAACACCAGCCCCGACGCGCCGACCGTCAGCGTGCCCGGCGCATTGACGATCCAGGTGCCGAGGCCGCCGACGACCGCGACGATCGCGGTGACGGCCCAGAATCGGCGGGCGCCCTCGACCGCGACCAGGCACCCGAGCACCAGGAACGGCACCGAGTTGGCGATCAGGTGCTGCCAGTTCGCGTGCAGGAGCGGACCGAGCACGATGCCCCCGAGACCGGACACATCCCACGACCGCAGTCCGAAACCGGTGAAAGAGCCCGGCAGGATCGCATCGGCGAACTGCACGCCCCACATCGCGACGAGCAGGAGCACCGGCGAGGCGAATCGGCCGAGAGGATGCGCCGGTCTCGGAGTGGGGGTGGCGGTCACCGGACGATTGTCGCAGGTGCGCCCCGGAGGAAGCTGCGTGTCGCGCGCCCTCGTCCGGGCAAAGAAAATGACTCTCCGCGCACCCAGCAGAGCCCGGTTACCCTTGCTGCGTTTCCGCCCTGGGGGAATTGGCCTGGATGCCGCCACGCGGAGAGCCGTCTCCTATCCTAACCCGATGCGTCCGGTGCTTTCGCACAGCACCCGGTCCGGCCCCGGAACCTCAAAGGAACCTGCCAGAGCGGCGGCCGCCGCACCGGGTTACGATCGAGTAACGCGCATCGCAGCGCCGACGCGAGAGGGAACGCATGCCAGAGAACGCCCCCCTGAACCCGGTGATGATCGACGCCGACACCTTCGCCGCGCAGACGTCTGCGATCCTCGGCTCCATCGGTCAGGTGATCGACGGGAAGCCCGATGCCGTGCGCAGCGCCCTCGTGTGCCTTCTCGCCGAGGGGCACCTGCTGATCGAAGACGTCCCCGGTGTGGGCAAGACGATGCTCGCCAGGGCCCTCGCCGCCAGCGTGGACGCGACGGTGCGCCGCATCCAGTTCACCCCCGACCTGCTCCCCGGTGACGTGACCGGCGTCTCGGTGTACAACCCGGTCGACCGGGAGTTCGAGTTCAAGCGCGGCGCGGTGTTCGCCCACATCGTGATCGCCGACGAGATCAACCGCTCCTCGCCCAAGACGCAGTCCGCGCTGCTCGAGGCGATGGAAGAGGGACAGGTCACGGTCGACGGCGCGACCCATATGCTCCCGACGCCCTTCCTCGTGGTGGCGACCCAGAACCCGCTCGAGATGGAGGGCACGTACGCTCTTCCCGAAGCGCAGCGCGACAGGTTCATGATGCGCATCTCCATGGGGTACCCGGATGCCGCTGCCGAGGCGCTCATGCTCCGGCAGCGCGATGTCGTGAATCCGCTCGCAGCCGTGTCGCCCGTCGCCGATGCGGCGTCCATCTCGCAGCTCATCGCGTGGGCGCGCTCGGTCCACGTCGCCCCCGCGCTCGAGGACTACACGGTCGCTCTCGCACAGGCCACACGCTCCGACCCGAACCTGCACCTCGGCGCGAGCCCGCGGGCGACGTTGCAGCTGATCAGAGCAGCGAAGGTCTGGGCCGCCCTGGACGGGCGCGACTTCGTCATCCCCGACGACATCACCGCCCTGCTCATCCCCGTGCTCGCGCATCGCCTACTGCCGGCGCGCGGGGCCCACCGCGCCGGGGCGCAGCCGGTCGAGGCCGCGCTGACCCAGATCGTCGAACGGGTGCGGGTGCCCGTCGCCACGCGCTCCTGACCGAGGACCCCATGCGACGACGCCGATCCCTCACCCTCCGCGGAACCGGTGCGCTCATCGCCGCCCTCGGCTGCCTGATCGCGGCCAACATCCTCGGCACCCGCATCCTGCTGTACATCGGCGTGCTGCTGGCCGCCCTGACGCTGTTCTCGCTCCTCGCCGTCCGTCTCCCCCGGCGCTCCGGAAAAGTCACCCGCCAGATATCCACCGATCTGCTCACGGTGTCGGAGACCTCACGGGTGACCGTGCGGCTCACTGCGGGCCCTGCGGGTGCCGCGGGGACTGTGGCACGACGTGCTGCCCCCGGCCGTCTCGGGAGACTCCGGCGGAGAGTACCCCTCCGAGACCGGGCAGCTCAGCTATCCGATCACCGGCGTCCGCCGTGGGGTCTGGCCCCTGGGTCCGCTGCTGCTGCGCACCGTCGATCCGTTCGGGCTCGCGCAGCGCGAGCAGGCGTTCGGCGACACGCGGAGCATCACGGTCGTACCGGAGGTCTTCGCCCTGGCGCCCCTGGCCGTGCGGGTCGGTGCGGCGGGCGGGACGGCGCACACCTCGTCGACACGGCTCGGGCAGGGCAGCGACAACCTGTCGCCGCGCGGCTACATCCCCGGCGACTCGATGCGTCGCATCCACTGGCGGGCCACCGCACACCGCGGCCAGCTCATGGTGCGCCAGGAGGAAGAGGAGTCCAGCCCCGACGCCGTCGTCGTGCTCGACCGCAGCAGCCGCCACTGGGACGCGCCGGGCGCCGACGCCGACCCCGCGTTCGAAGCAGCCGTATCGCTGTGCGCCTCCGCGGCCGTGCATCTCGCAGCGGAGGGCTACAGCGTCGATGTGATCGACAGCGCCGGGATGCTGCTGGGGGCGCTGCGCGGGCATGAGGACGACCGCGACGGTCTGCTCGTGGCCCTCGCGATGGTCGCTCCCCGCGGCGAGAGCCGCGACCTGGCGACGCTGATCGGAGGTTCCCCGCCCGGGCCGCTCGTCTTCATCACGGGCCGACTCGACGAAGAGGATGCCGCTCTGCTGCGTCCGGCCGGCGCCGCTGCCCCGATGCTGTTCAGCACCGAGCTGCTCCCCGGAGCGGCCGAGGCGTCGTCTCCGCACGGCTGGACGGTGGTGCCGCTCGGGCCCGACGTCGCCGAGGCCTGGGAAGAGGCCGTCTCGGCACGGATCGGGGTGGGCGATGTTCCGCGCTGAGCAGTCCGCACCGGCAGCGGCAGCGCCCGCCGTGGGGTCGCCGCGATGGCACCGCGACCGCGAGGAACGGTACGGTGTCGTCGCCCCGGCCGCGCTGGCCGCCGTGGCCACCATGGTGGCGATGTGGCCCTACACCTCGGTGATCTCTCCTGGCGCATGGTCGTTCGACGTCCTGCTCGTCGTGATCGCCGTCGCCGGTACCGGAATGCTGCTGCGCCGCCTGCTGCGCCGACGCGCCCCCTGGCTCCGCGACGTCGGCACGTTCGCCGGACAGATCGTGGTCGCGGTCGCCGTCGTGACGCTGCTCATCGCCGGTGACACCGCCTTCCTGGGGATCATCCCGACCTCGACGACGATCGCCCTGTTCGGAGCGCTCGGCGCGGCGGCGGTCGAAGCGGTCGTCTTCGGCTCCGCCCCCTGGACGCCTCGCCCGCACTCGCGGCCGCCATGAGCGTCGGCTTCGCCGTCGTCGCGATCCTGATGGATCACCTGGTGGCGCATCGCTCTGCGGTGCTGGCCGCCCTGCTCACCGGCAGCATCGGCGCCGTGCCGATGATCGTCACGCTGGGCGAGACCAACGTCGTCTGGTTCGTGCTCTTCGGCGTCACCGTCCTCCTCCTCTTCCACTTCACGGCACGCCGCCATCCGGAATCCCCCGACGCTCATCCACCCCGGTCGCCGTCGCGGTCGGCGCCGCCGCGCTGGTCACGACCGTCGCGATCGCCCCAGCCCTGCCCCTCGCGACCAGCGTGGCCGGCACGGGGGTCGGTGTGACGGTCGACGCGTCGCTGCGTCTGGGCGACGACCTGCGCCAGCCCAATCCGGTGGAGGTGCTGACCGTCGCGGCGGAGACCGACACCGCTCCGTACCTGCGGCTCACGACGCTCTCGCGTTTCGACGGACGCGTGTGGCAGCCCGATCAGGGGGATCTGCAGTCGCAGGACGACGGGTTCGGCGCACCGGAATGGACCGAGGACGTCGCGACGGAGGAGGAGAACACCTCCATCCGGGTGCTGCGCATGTCGAGCTCCTGGCTCCCGGTGCCGTATCCCGCCACGGATGTGCAGGGGCTCAGCGGCTCCTGGCGGGTCTCGCCCGACAACCGCACCCTCTTCTCCCGCAGTGCGGATGCCGTCGGCAACGACTACACGGTCACCTCATCGCGGCTCGCCCCCACCCTGGAGCAGATCCGTGCCGTCGATGCCGCAGCTCCGGTGAGCGACCCCGACACGGAATCGGTCGAGCTGCCCGGAATCGTCGATGAACTCGCCGCCGAGGTGACCGCGGCCGCGAGCACCGACTACGACCGGCTCATCGCCCTGCAGAACTGGTTCCGCTCGGACTTCACCTACTCCCTCGAGACCCCGGTGGAGGAAGGCTTCGACGGCACGGGGGCCGAGGCGGTCGGCGCGTTCCTCGAGGAACGTTCGGGGTACTGCGTGCACTTCGCGGGAGCGTTCGCCCTCATGGCGGAGAGCCTCGGCATGCAGGTGCGCATCGTCGTCGGCTACCTTCCCGGCTCGCTCACCGACGAGAAGCGCGGCACCGAATCCGTCTTCTCGGTGACCAGCGACCAGCTGCACTCCTGGCCCGAGGTCCGCTTCCCCGGCATCGGCTGGATCCCGTTCGAACCCACCGCCTCGCTGGGCGTTCCGACCGCCTTCAGCCCTGGCACCACCGAGGGCAGCGACCCCGGGAGCCCCGCCACGCCCGCACCGACCACGGCGCCGCAGACGGAAGAGACCTCGGGTCCGGAGATCGATCGGAACGATGCGGGCGGCGACTCCGCCAGCGGCGACGAACTGCGCACACTCGATCCGGCACCGGTGCTGTTCACGACGCTCGGCGCGGTGGCGCGCTGCTCCTCCCGGCGGCCATCCGCGTCGTCGAACGTCGGGGGCGGATGCGCAGGGCGCGCCGCGGCGACCCGGCAGCTGCCTGGGCCGAGATCCGCGACACGCTGATCGACCTGCAGCTGCCCGTGTCCGATGCGGAGACCCCGCGGGTGCGGGCCGCCGGGCTCGTCGACGACAGTCACGTGGATCCCGGGGCGATGCGTCGCCTGACCGATGCTGTCGAGCGGGCGAACTACGCCAGATCCGGTGACACCCCGACCGACCTCTCCCCGGCGTTGCGCGAGGTGATCGTGCAGCTGCGCCACAGTGTGGATCGTCCGACGCGTGTGCGGGCGACCTTGCTTCCCCGATCGCTGTACGCACCCCGCGCCGCCGAACCCGGCGTCGCGGTGTGACCTCTGCCCGTCAGCGAGCGTTCACGGTCGCGGCGCTCAGGCCGCGTGTGCGGTGCACGCGACGGCGTCGCAGGCTTCGCACACCACGAACTGCGAACGGCACGACGGGTCGGGGCAGTTCGCGGTGCGCTTCGTCGCCGCTCCGCACCCTGCGCACTCCCCGATGACCCGTGCATGGTCGGAGAAATCGACGGAACCGCGGCCGTCGAACACGTACAGCGACCCGTCCCACAGACCGTCGTCGCCGTACTTCTCGCCGTACCGGACGATGCCGCCCTCGAGCTGGTACACCTCGCCGAAGCCGCGCGACGTCATCAGGCTCGACAGCACCTCGCAGCGGATTCCGCCGGTGCAATAGGTGACGACGGGCTTGCCCTTGAGGTCGTCATAGGCGCCGGAGTCGAGAAGCCGCACGAAGTCTCTGGTGGTGTCGGTGTCGGGAACCACCGCGCCACGGAACCGACCGATCTGCGCCTCGAGGGCGTTGCGTCCGTCGAAGAAGACGACCTCGTCGCCGCGCTCCTCGATCAGGCCGTGCAGCTCCTCCGGGGTCAGTCGCGCGCCGCCGCCCACCACTCCGTGCTCGTCGACGCGCAGTTCACCCGGGGCGCCGAAGGAGACGATCTCTTCACGCACCTTGACGCTGAGCTTGGGGAAGTCGACGCTGCGCCCCTCGGCGTCCACGCCCGTCCCTTCACTCCATTTGATGTCGGCGTCAGCGAAGGGGGCATACGAGCGAAACGACCGGCGCCACTTCTTCACCGCGTCGAGGTCACCGCCGAGCGTGCCGTTGATCCCGTCCTTCGAGATGAGCACGCGCCCACGCAGTCCGAGCGCCTCGCCGAGGTCGCGTTGCCAGACACGGACCGCCTCGGGGTCGGGGAGAGGGGTGAACGCGTAGAAGAGGACGATCTTGGGGGTTGCCACCTAGGGATCCTACGTCGTGTCTCCGTGACGGTCGGCATGCGCCCGCCGAGATGCGCATCGGAGCCGCTCGGGGCGATTAGGTGACATCGCGTCTCAGGAAGAGGACTCCCCCGCCGAGCAGAGCCGAGGCCACCCACCCGCCGGCCACCAGCGCAGCCAGGGAGCCGTCGAGGCGGACCTCCGGCGCGATGCCCACGGCGGTGACATCGAACGGGAAGGCCTGGAGCATCGAGAGGAGGGGCAGATAGACGGCCCCCGCCCCCACAGCATCGCCAGGAGCACCGCCACCGCCATCGACATCGCGGCGACGAAGAGTGCCACGAGGTGGGACTGCACGACGAGTCCGATGCCCATCCCCCACAGGCCCGCGACCGCGCCGACCACGAGGGTGGATCCGACGGATGACCAGTTCACCGGGACCCCGCCCATCGCGACCGCCAACGCCACATGCCCGCCGACCACGCCCGCGAGAGCGACGAGTGCGCCCCCGACCGCAACAGCCGGCAGCCTGGCGAGGAGGAGCACCCAGCGCGGCTGCACTGTGAGTCGCTGCGCGATCACGCCGTCGCGCCGGTCGATCGTGTAGCGGAAAGAGCCGTAGACCGCCGCGAGCACGGCGCCGTAGGTCGCGAGCACGACGCCGAACGGGGCGGCGAGCGCCTCGCGGAGGTCGGCCGGCGCACCAGCGAGTTCGGGAGGGATACCGGCCGCCACCGACAGCGACACCACGAACGCCGCCGCGGCTGCCCCGAGGAGCACGACGTCGCCGCCGAAGCCAGCGGCCTGCGCACGAAGCGCCCGACCGATCACGCGACTCTCCTGCGTCCCAGAACCCACGCGCCGAGGACCAGCGCGATCGTCCACACGAGTCCGACGCCGAGAGCAGGCACGAACTCGAGCAGGCGACCCTGGTAGCCGGGGACGCTCAGAGCGACGAGGGCGAGCCCCGGCGAGAACTTCGCCACGTCCGGGGCCGTGCGCATCATCGCGAACTCCACGGCCATCGGAAAGACCAGGACGATGCCGGCGGTCAGATAGTAGTTCCGGGTGATCCAGCCGATGGCTCCTCCGATGAGAGCGCCGAGCACCGCACCGCACACGGCGCCGACATAGATGCGCCACGCGAGGGGGGTGAGCACGAGCGTCGACCCCTCGGGGATCAGGAGGAACAGGACGAGGACCGTCCACAGCGCGAAGATGCCGACCGACAGCGCGACGGCCACGAGAGCGCCCGCGATGAGCTTCGCGGAGAAGGCCCGACGGAAGCCGACCCCCGTGAGCGTCCGGTCCATCGAGTCGTAGTAGTACTCGCGGGTCACGGCGTACGCACCGACGAACGCTGCGGAGATGACGGACCAGGCGAGGGGCTCCAGCAGTCGGGTGGTGGCCGCAGCGGAGTCGAGGCCGGCGAGGTCGAACCGCGACCCGTCGGAGAAGAGCACGAAGAGGGGCATGAGGAGAGCGATGAAGTAGACCGCGATGACGGAGGTCCCGCTCACGGCGCGCAGAACCTCGCTGCGGACCGCGCCCCTCATGCGGACGCTCCTTCGACGAGCTCGAAGTACTTGCTCTCGAGCGTGTCGGTGTCTCGCGTGACGAGGTCATCGAGGCGTCCGGAGAAGAGCACACGCCGTCGGATGATGACGACCTCGTCCACCACGTGTTCGAGTTCGGCGAGCTGGTGGCTGGCGATCAGCACGGTGCCACCACGTTCGGCGAAGTCGCGGAGGAAAGCACGCAGCCAGCGGATGCCGTCGGGGTCGAGGCCGTTCGCCGGCTCGTCCAGCACGAGCGTCCGCGGCGAACCGATGAGGGCGGTCGCCAGCCCGAGCCGCTGGGCCATGCCCGTCGAGAAGGTCTTCACCCGACGTCGGGCGTCCGCCGTGAGCCCCACTTCCTCGAGCACCTCGTCGACGCGGCTGCGAGGTGCACCGCACGCGAGCCGGCAGATCTCGAGGTGGCGCCGCGCCGAGATACCGGCTTCGAAACCGAACCCGTCCATGTGCACACCGACGTGCGATGCCGGGTCGGCGAGAGCCGAGAACGCCACGCCGTCGATGAGGGTTTCGCCGCTCGTCGGCGCGAGCAGACCGACGATCGCCCGCAGCGTCGTCGACTTGCCTGCGCCGTTCGGCCCCAGGAGCCCGACGATCGTGCCCCGCGGTACGGCGAACGACAGCTCGTCGACCGCGATCCGGCGCCCGTACCTCTTCGTGAGCCCTCTGACTTCGATTGCGTGATCCTTCATCCTCATCCCTTCCTACTTCTCACTCCCCGGGAGCGACAGCGGCATCGTGACGCCCGTCGTCCAGAGGGTCTGCCACAGGTTGCGCACGCCGAGTCCGATCCGTGCCTGACCGGCGGACGGCAGGGTGTCGTTCTCTTCCGCGACTTCCAGCCGTGCGACGACCACCGCCGGGACCGACACCCCCGCGGCCGTCACCGGGAGCAGCGCATCGAGCGGGACCTTCGTCGGTGTCGGGCGCCGGGGTCGAGCGATCGCCGTGCCGACCTGATCGTTCGCGAGGATGCCGCTGCTCATCAGGACGACGTGCGCGCCCGCCGGCACCTCGACGTCGACGTTCTGCGCGGCTTGCACGAGGACCACATGGTCGTCGCGTACGACGAAGCCGAGCGTGGCCGTCACTGGAACAGGGATGAGGACGCCAGCCGTCACGACGCTCGCGACCAGCAGGGCGCTCACCGAGATCACGCGGAGCCGCGAGACGCCCGATCGGAGGACACGGAGCAACGCCCTGGCGAGGAGGGAGACCGCCGCCAGGACGACCACGGACTCCAGCGCGACCACCAGCACTCCGAGGATCGGCCCGCCCCCGGCGAGCGCCCGAACCGCACGGGCGACCGCGAACAGCACCAGCACCGCGGGTGCGACGAGACTGGCGAGTCCGAACGGGATGCTCCACCACCTCTCCAGACGCAGGTTCGACCGACGCGCGCCGAACAGGACACGGGCCAGGAGATCCGTGCCGTCGCGCATCGCGCGGACGCGGAGGTTCGGTTCGTCCACGGCGCTCATGAGCGCGATGTACCCGTCGAAGCGCACGAACGGGATCAGGTTGAGGAGGACCACGCCGACGCAGGAGACGGCGACGAGCAGCAGCGCCTCGTGGACCGCGGGTTGCGGGAGCATGACGGCGACGAGGAGCGCGACCGCGGCCGCGACGGCGTGCACCGCCGGACCCGCGAGCGCGACCGCGACGCGCTGCCTCCGGTCGCGCAGACGCCAGCCGTCCGTCACATCGACGAAGAAGGCGGGCGTGAGGTAGAAGAGCATGAAGCCCGCCCTGCGCGCCGTCCCGCCGAACCTCGTGAGCATGAGTCCGTGGGCGCACTCGTGGAGCAGCGTCAGGAGAGACAGCACGACGACGACGACCACAAGGCCGGGGAGAGCGATCGGCCGGGTGAGGACGTTCCGCAGTTCCGCCGCCTGAGCGATCGCGGCGAAGACTCCCCGCCCAGGAGCACGGCGACCGCCCAGAGGAGCACGCGGGGTGGGACCGGGACGAGCAGGCGGTTCATGCCGCGGAACAGGCCCGGAGCACGGAGGGTCGCGACCTGGAGGGTGAAGGGTGGTCGATAGCTCAGCCGACCGGGTGGGAGTTTCGCCTCAGCCCCGAGGAACCCCGCGGCGCTGAGGCGTCGGATCAGGTCCCCGAAGCTCTCCTCCGACTCCGACGCGGCGAAACGGGCGTGCAGATCACGGAGCGCGGTGTCGCCGTCCATCGCCGTCAACATCTCGACCATCGCGCCGGATACTCTCGCCGAGGGCACGCCGTGGAGCGTCGCGATCCACCCCTCTCCCTGCGCAGCCTCCTCGAAGACGACACCGGGGGCGAGGCGCGGGCGCGCGTCGGCCGTGAGGGGTGGCGCCTCGGCGGACGCCCGACGGCGAGCGAACCCGATCCCCGGCACGGTCACCCCTCCCCTTCCGCGGACCCCGCCCACGACGTCGTGAGCAGGAGGATGTCCACGCCGTGCGGGGTCCGGACCGGCGACACCTCCGGGTGGGCGAAGCCCGCATCCACGAGCTCGCGCGTGAGACGTTCGTGATCGAGCAGTCGCAGACGGCTGGTGAACACCGTCACCTCACCCCCGGGCACCACGTCGGAGACGCGCACCCAGTTGACCAGTCGCGCCGCACCGCCCTCCTCGATCTGCTGCGAGAAGAGATAGGTGTCGTCTCCGGCGGGCCCGGGCACCACGACCTCCTGGTCTGCCGACGTCAGGAGGCTCTGTGCAGAGGCGCCTCCTGCGACGGTGAAGGCGAACACTCCTCCGGCCGCGAGGTGACGTCGTACGTTCGCGTACAGCAGCGACCTCCCGGCACGGTCGAGCAGCGTGATGGATGTCGCACCGATGACGATGAGCCCGAATCGCTGCGGCAGCGAGAAGTCGCGCATGTCCGCGACGACGCACTGCACTCTGTCGTCGTCTGGCAGAGCGCGACGAAGGTGGGAGAGCATGTCGTCGGAGAGGTCGACGGCGGTCACATCCTTGCCGGACCTCACCAGCGGAATGGTCACCCTCCCGCTGCCAGCGGCGAGATCGAGGATCGGTCCCGCCGCGTCGCGTGCGAGCGCCAGGATCTCTCGGATCTCTGCGCGGTCGGGACCGACCAGCCGGTCATAGAAGTCGGTGCCCGCACCGGCGTACAGGTCCTGTGCTCGGGGAGATGCCCCCTCCCTTCCCAGGCGCGCCGCTACGGTTCGGGTTATCGAATCGGGAACTCGCATTTCGCCTCTCTGTGTGGAACGGGGTGCGGGCGCATGGGGCACCCGCACCCCTTCTCTCAGGTCGCGATCGCGGCCGCACCGCCGATGATGGCGATGATGTAACTGACGTGCTGCCACCATTCGAGGGGCGCGTCGATCTGTTCGAGCTCCTGGAACTCGAGCGTCATCGTCTGCACTGTGAACCTCCTCGGTCACTTCTCCGGTCTCGCTCCTACGTCAGGGCGAGGATTCCGATGATCACGCCCACGGCAAAGCCCCGGATGTAGTCGTCGGTGTCGTTCAGCGCTTCCATGGCCTCGAGTTCGGTGAACTCGAGCGTCGACATCTCGGCGTGCATGTGTACCTCCTTCCCTCTATCGATTCCCGCCGGGCGACGGCGTCACGTGGCGGCGGCGGCACCGATGCCGATGAGTACCAGCGCACCGATCACGCCTTGATAGAAGCTCTCCCAGCTGAGGGCTTCCATCTCGTCGAGTTCTTGGAAGCGGATCCGCTTCTCACCCTTCGTGTTCATTCGTTTCACCTCCTCGCAGATTCATCGAAGGCCGGCGATCGCCACCGACCGGTCGTGGGCTCCAGTCGGAGTCGCGAAGCAGATCGCCGAAATCGTCCGCCACGAGACCAGGGAGCATGGGGTGACGGTCTCCCCACGCCCTCTCCATGGCCTCGGCGATGCGATCGATCTCGGATGCCGTCGGTCGCGGCGCACGCGGGATCCCCCAGCGTTCGATGAGGGTCGCGATGCCCGACGGCGGGTCGAGGGGTGCCGCCATCCCGCACGCGACGCTCCGCCAGAAGAGTTCGAGGCTGTCCCGGTCGCCCCACCGCACGTCTCCCGCGCAGATCCGACGCCAGACCGCAGCGATGACGGTCGCCGTGGCGACCATCTTCCGCACCTCCAGGTGAGACGCCACCTCGTTCGCCGCGTACCAATGTCTGGCGCTGTACGGATCAGGTCCTCGCAACGCGGCAGTGCGCTGGGTGGCTGCGCTCAGGCGCGCGAGGCGCAGTCTTCCCGCCGCGGAACTCGTGTCGCGGGTGGCCGACTCCAGCAGCGCCCTCCCCAGGGCGACGGCATCCGTGTGCTGCCTGATGCTCCTCCGCGGACTCGTCGATGCGCCGGCCAGACGGAGGAAGGCCTCCATGACCCCCTCGCCGACCGCGAGGGGTGCGAGCGTGGCCAGGGCGCACGGATCGAGAACGGCGTGGCGCGGCGTGAGCGCGCGTCCGACGATGAGACGGTGACCGTGTTCGTTCTTCAGGATGCCCACGCTGTTCGTCTCCGACGAGGTGCCGAGCGTCGTCGGCACCGCGACGATGTCCACGGGCGGCGGAGCATCGGGGACGAACGTCAATGCGGCGCTCGATGCGTGTCCGAGGGTGTAGTCCAGCAGGCGTCCCCTGGCGGCCGCGAGCGCGGCGATCTTGCCGGCGTCGAGCACGCTGCCTCCTCCCACAGCCACGATCACGGCGGGCGGCCGGTGGGCGATCTCCCGTGCGATCGCGACCACGGTCGTCGCATCGACCGATGACGCGTCCACTCTCGACTCGCGTCGCATGTGCGACGAGAGACGCCAGAGGGAGGGCCGCGTCCGCGACCACGAGCGTCTCGCGACCCGCAGTCAACCTCTTCGTCATACGACGCGCGACACCGGCGCCGTGCCACAGCGTCGGCACTCGTCCCCCGAACGCCGTGCTCATACGGACGCCTCCCGCACGCGCGAGAGCCCGGCGCGCACGGCAGCCTCGGTGTCGCGCAGCTCGCTCGCCGTGAAGCCGTACGGCGGAATCAGCTCGATGGCGCTGGGACCCGGCTGCACGAGGACGCCGTTGTCTGCGATGGCCGAAACGACGCGAAGCACCTGGGTTCCGGAGAGCGGGCTTTCATCGGCATTGCGCAGTCCGAGCCCCACGAAACAGCCGCGTCCTGTCACCTCCGTGACCATGCCGTCCGCGGTCAACGACATGGCCAGGTCCCGCAGCTCGGTCGCGAGCGCGCGAGTGGTCGCCGTCACGTCGATGCGGTGCAATTCGTCGATCACCGCGAGGATGGCCGCCGCGCATGCCGGTGTCCCCGCTTGGGTCTCGCCGTGCACGAACGTCCATCCGCCGCGCACGAACGCAGACGCGATGCGGGGTCCCACGAGGAGCGCCGCCGCCCCCATCACACCGTTCGTGAGCGCTTTCGAGAGGATAAGGACATCGGGTGCGGCCTCCCATCCGTCGGTGGCGAACATGGTCCCGGTCCGTCCGAAGCCCGTCGCGACCTCGTCGGCCACCACCAGGAATCCGTGCTGCTCCCGCAACGTGAGGAGACGGCGGATGAAGGTGTCGGACAACGCGTACGCCCCGCTTCCGAGGACAGGCTCGACGACGACCGCCGCGACCCTGGATCCTTCGCGCGTCAGCAGCGTCTCGAGCTCGTCTCCGTCGTCGGTGTGAGTCACGTGCCGCATGGATCGGCGGTCGACGGAGTACGCGGACTGGAGGAGGTCGTCGCCGCTCAACGCATGACTGCCGTACATGGTCCCGTGGTAACTGCCTCGGAGTCCGACGACGATCGTGCGGGATCCGGCGCCCTGGTGCGCCCAGTACTGTCGTGCCAGTTTCATCGCGGCGTCGTTGGCGGCTCCGCCCGAGGTGGAGAAGATGATGCGGCTGTACCGACGCGGGTTCGCGAGCTCGATGAGTGCCTCGGCGGCAGCCTCTGCATATCGATGCGGTGCACGGAACAGCGACAGGTACGACGCGTCGTGCGTCGCCTTGCACACGGCCTCGGCGACGGCCGGATTGCCGAAGCCCAGCGGCACGTTCCACAGCCCGCTCGTGGCGCAGAGCCGCGTGGACCCGTCGGCGAACTCGATGCGGTGTCCGGCGGCACCCACGGCGATCCGGTCGGGCGAGAAGGTCGAGTCGGCGGGGAGCATCGACGTCCAGAGTGTGTGCGGAGCGCTCACTGCTCGACCCCGTCCGCCCGATACGAAGCGCCTGTTCGTCGGCCGAGGTGGACGTCGAGCGCGGTGAGGGCCTCACGGCAGAGGTTGCGCGCCTCAGACGCCGACACGCCGAGCTGTCGCGCCGTCCGCTCTGCTGCGACCTCCAGAGTGCTCGATGTCTGAGTGGCGGCGACCACCATGGCTGTCGGTCGTGACAGCAAGCGGCGGCGCAGGGTCGTCGTGTCTGCGAGCACGAACACGTCTGCGGTCTCGATGAGGAACGGATCCGCGGTGAGTGGTTCGGCGTCTGCGAGGTGATCTTCGAAGAACGCCCCGCCGAAGCCGGAGATCGTGGCGGCCCCGTTCGCCAGGCGGAGCATCTTCATGAGGTCCGTCGCGAGCAGGTACCGTCCGACCCACTCGCGCGCCGCCAGATCGGAGGCGAGCACATCGGCGGGCACGGCACCCGCCAGTGAGGCGGAGCGGGCTACGGGGTGGCGAGCAGGGTGGGAAGGTCATCGACCCTGCCGACGACCTCGCCGCCGATGCCGAGGCCGATGGCGCCGTCCCGATGCACCCTGATGGCGCTGGGCGTCACGAGTTCCGTCGGGTTCGTGAGGGCGCTGCGATCCGCGAGGAGCACCCGCGGATCGAGCAGCGCCGAGGGGAAGACTCCCGTGCGACGAGCGAGGTCCGCGTCGGCGAGAAAGGCCTGCCAGCCGGTCTCGTCGACCATGCTCACCGCCGTGGGACCGACGATCTGGACGAAAGCCGCCGCGACGTAGTCCTGCAGCTCGACGCCGCGATCACCGATGAACAGCTCGTCCCCGGCGTCGCTCAGGATCCCGCTGTAGCGGATCGCGGCACCCTGCCCGTCATACGCGCCGCACTCCACCGGCAGGAGCACCGCGTCGTCGGGACCGGCCACGCCCTCGACATTCTCCGTCGCGGCTCCGGGCTCGAGGAGGAACACCCGCGCGTAGTCGCGCCTCTCTCCCGTGATCCACTCGCGGAGCGCCCGCGCACCCTGTCGTTCAGTCTCGACCGCACGCCCGTCTGAGCGCATCAGGCAGCGTCCCGCCGGCGCTGGACGAGGTCGAGTCCCGCCGCCGCGAAGCCGTCCCGCACATCGTGCACCATCTGAGCGACGCTGCCCACCCCTGTGTCGAGCTCGGATGCGAGCAGTGCCGATGCCGCGGACTCGTCGGCCGTCGCGATGAGACATTCGGCCGCGCGAGCCGTGCCGGAATCGAGGGGAAGCGTCTGCCGCTCACGGGGTCGGCCAGTAAGTACTCCCCGTGTCGGCGGCGAGGAGGAAGGGTGCCTCGGGAGACAGGACGGAGGGGAGGCCGCACCGTGGTCGAGCGCCCGCACCAGGTGCCCGCCGAACCCCGAGACGATCGGTCGCCGCGGCGCATCGTCCCACCGTCGCAGCAGTTCGAGGAGCGCGGCGTACCGTCCGATCCACGGCCGGTCGTCGAGGTCTGCCGCGAGCATGGCCGGATCGACGATCCGTGCGAACGCCCGGCCGGGCCCGGCGCCGACGGCTGCGGACGCCTCGATGTCTGCCCGCTCATCGCCGACCCGGCCGAGCGGGAACCCGTCCACCCCGTCCCGGTACTCGCCGGCGGCGGACACATGGACCCGCACCAGCGCATCCCGTGCGGGGTCGGCGCCGACGAACAGCGCCCGCGCGTCCAGGAGCACGTGACGGTCGAGTAGCTGATCGACGAAGATCCCGCATTCCCTCGCGGTGTCGGCATCGCTGAGGAATGCAGCGACGCCCTCCGCGCTGCGCTGCCGGATCACGGTCGGACCGCCGATCGACAGGAACGGGGTCGCGACGTAATCCTGGAGTTCGACCGCGAGACGGCCGTCGACGGCGATCATGTCGCCCGGACGCCGGAACCCTCCGAGATATCCGACCATCCTCGGGTCCTCCTGCTGCGCCGTGTGGGAGGGCGCGAAGATCACGTCGGCGGGTTCGGCGATCTGCAGCACCGCTTCCGCGTGCGCGACCGATTCGAGGAAGAAGGCCGTTCCGTCCAGCAGCGCGCGTCTTCCGCTGACGTACTGCTCGAATGCCGTCGTCGTGCGATGGCCTGGCCGCGACGTCGTCGTCGAACTTCCCTGCATGCGTCCCCCCGAAGGTCCCGATGCTCGCGCATCGTCCTCGTGTGAGGTTAAAACGTCTGCGTCCGACATGCAATATGTTACATCTCGCAGGCGCGAGGGTCCGGGGCGGCCGTCTCGGGGCCCTGTCACGTCACGCCCGGGCGATCGGATAGGATGGACAGGTTGTTCCTTGGTGACGTGTCCGAGCGGCCGAAGGAGCACGCTTGGAAAGCGTGTGTTGTGCAAGCAACCGCGGGTTCGAATCCCGCCGTCACCGCCAGAAAGTCGAGAAGGGCCTCCGCATCAGCGGAGGCCCTTCTCGTTTGTCGGCCGTCCCGCCGTCAGTCGTCGAAGCGCACGCCGTAGATCTGCCCGCCCGGCTCGGCGGGGAGACGCGTCATGCCGAGGCGCTCATAGAACGCGGCGGCTCCGGCGTTGTTCGGGTCGATGCCCAGGTGCAGGCCGCGCACACCCCGCCGGGTCAGCTCGGCGAACAGCGTGTCCATGAGAGCGCGCCCGAGTCCCTGGCCCTGGGTCTCGGGGAGCAGGTCGATGTGCAGGTGGGCGGGATAGTCCGCAGCGTTCGGCTCGATGCCGGGCGCGCGCCCGTAGCCGTAGTCCACCATGCGGTCCTCGCGTGTGACGAGGTCGCCGGGTCGGGGGTAGCGCTCCTGCCGCGTCGGCCACCATTCGTCGCGGAACCATGTGTAGAACGCATCCGTGTCGTCGGTCGCGACGATGTAGCCGATCGTGCGGTCGTCGTCGCTCTCGACCACCCAGGCGAGGTCGGGATGCCGTTCGGCGTATGGCACGGCGAACAGGTCGCCCCAGAGTTCGTCATCGGAGAGGATGCCGGTCGCGTCTCCCCCGGCGTCGGCCGTCTTCACGCAGATCTCGTACAACGCGGCGCGGTCGGCGGGGCGATAGGGACGGATGCGCGACACGACGAACTCCTCTGGCTGGACGGGTCCGATCAGCCTATCGGCGCTTCGACCTCGGACTTCGTGCGCTGCACCCAGGGCAGCAGCCAGGCCGCGAGCACCAGGACGACGCCGGCGCCGACGAGGGCACCCCGACGGTGTCGCTCGCCCAGTGCACCGACAGGAACGTGCGCGAGAGCGCCATCGCCAGCACCCACACCGCCCCCGCGATCGCCATCCACACGCGGGGGAAGAGCACCCACAGCACGAGCGCGATCGTGGCGGCGTTCGCCGTGTGCCCCGACGGGAACGAGCCGTAGTCGCTCACGACCAGCATGTCGTCCGGTCGGGCGCGGCCGAAGATCGTCTTGAGCAACTGCACGGCTCCCGCACTCGCAGCGAAGCACACGGCGGCGAACACCGCACCCCGCCACCGCCGGGCGAGCACGAGCACGAGGATCGTGAGCAGCGGCACGCCGAGGATCGCGACCCAGCCGCCGCCGACCCAGTTCAGCGCGAGAGCGAAGTCGAGCATCCACTCGGCCCGCGCACCGGCGATGGTCTCGTTCCACCAGTGGTCGAACCCGGGCGTCTCCGGGTAGGCGAACACCACCACGGCGCCGAGAGCCGTCGCGAGCGCGAGGAGGCCCACCCCCCACCACAGCAGCGCGCGCCTGTTCATCGTCCCATTCTGTCGGATGACCCCTGAACGGTCAGGGAGTGAGCATGCCCACCGTGCGGGGGCGCACGACCAGCCACAGCGAGAGGATGCCGATCGCCGCGCAGCCGACCATGACCGACGCCATGGTCGTGGCCGTGATCCCTGCGCCGTGGGAGAGCCAGCCGACGACGGGCGAGATGAGTCCTGCGACGCCGAAGTTCGTGGCGCCGATGATCGATGCCGCGGTACCAGCGGCCTTGCCGTGTCGATCGAGGGCGAGCACCTGCACGTTCGGGAACGTGAAACCGCATGCGGTCATGAAGACGAACAGGGGCACGACCGTTCCCCAGAGCCCGAGCCCGAGCTGATCGGTGACGATGATCGCCACGGCGGCGAGCAGCAGCACGGCGGTCGAATAGGCCATGACCCATTGCGGACCGAATCGGGCGGCGAGTCGGGACGCGGTCTGCACCCCGACCACGACGCCGAGCGAGTTCACGGCGAACAGCAGACCGTACTGCTGGGCATCGAGTCCGTGCGTCTCCTGGAACAGGAAGGGCGAGGCGGAGAGGTACGAGAACAGACCCGAGAAGGTCATGCCGCCGATCACGAGCACGCCGAGGAACACCCGGTCGGTGAGCACGGAGCGGTACCGCTGGAGCATGGTCGCCCCACCGCGGTCCTGTCGGCGCGCCACGGGCAGCGTCTCCGGGACGAACAGGATCGTGCTCAGCAGCATCACGATGCCGTAGGCCGCGAGCACACCGAAGATGCCGCGCCACGGCATGAGTGTCAGCAGCCAGGATCCGATGAGCGGTGCGATCACCGGCGCGACACCGGAGACCAGAGCGAGCCGGGAGAGCATGACGACCAGACGCCGACCTCCGAACAGGTCGCGCACGATGGCCATGGCCACCACGCCACCGGCGGCCGCGCCGACGCCCATCAGCACCCGCGCCGCGCTGAGCAGACCGAGGTCAGGAGCGAATGCCGCGCCCACGCTCGCGAGGACGTGCAGGGCCGTCACCACGATCAGCGGCACCCGACGGCCGACCTTGTCGCTCAGCGGACCGACCACGAGCTGACCGAGGGCGAAGCCGATCATCGTGCCGGTCAGGGTCAGCTGGATGGCCGCCGCCGTGGTCTGGAAGTCTTCCTCGAGCACGGGGAAAGCCGGAAGGTACAGGTCGATCGTGAACGGACCGAGCGCCGTCAGCGCGCCCAGCAGGATGATGTAGAGCGTCCGGCGGCCCAGGGAGATCGCGTCTCCGGGGTGCAGCATGATCGGCGCGGTGGCCGGGTTCGCGCCCAGAGTGCGGATCGCGCCGGTAGGCGTCGAGGTGCGGATGCTGCCGGTCGCGGTGCGCTCGACCGGCGGGATCGCGGTTGCGTCGACGGAGGGCTCCGACGGTACGGCAGGGGTGGAGTCAGTGCGGGGAGCGTCGGACACGACGTCCTTCCAGAGGTCGGGGATCCACGGCTCGAATCGATTCGCCGCGGGGAAGACCCCATGCTACCGCCGTCTCACCCTCTCCCCCGGTCCACGGAGGCGATCCTCAGCGCGCGATGCGGTCCAGCCCCTGCTCGAGGTCGGCGATCAGGTCGCCGATGTCCTCGATGCCGACGGAGAGCCGCACCACGTTCTCCGGCACCGCGAGTTCGGTGCCGCGCACCGAGGCATGGGTCATGTCCGGCGGGTAGCCGATGAGCGACTCGACGCCGCCCAGCGACTCGGCCAGCTGGAAGAGGGTCGTGCTCTCCGCGAAGGCGCGTGCGGCATCGGCGCCCGCGGCCAGTCCGAGCGAGAGCATCCCGCCGAATCCGCTCATCTGCTTCGCGGCGATCTCGTGGCCGGGATGCGAGGCGAGGCCGGGGAAGAACACCTGCGCGAACTCGGGGCGAGCCGCCGCCCACTCGGCGATCGCCTGCGCGTTCTCGGAGTGCTGGCGCATCCGCAGCGCCAGCGTCTTGATGCCGCGGGTGGTGAGCCAGGCGTCGAGGGGCGCCGACACGGCGCCGACCGCGAACTGCTGGAACTTCACCTGATCGAAGAACCGGTCGTCGCGGAACACGACGGCGCCGCCGAGCACGTCGGAGTGCCCGCCGAGGTACTTCGTGGTCGAGTGCACGACCAGGTCGGCGCCGAGCGCGAGCGGTTGCTGGAGTGCGGGTGACGCGAAGGTGTTGTCCACCACCACGAGCGCACCGGATTCGTGCGCGATCTCGACCGTCAGCGCGATGTCGACGACCTTCAGCAGCGGATTGCTCGGCGTCTCGAGCCACACGATCTTCGTCTCCGGCCGGATCGCCGCGCGCAGCACGTCGACGTCGGAGAGCTCGACCGTCGTGGTCTCGATGCCCCAAGGCGCCAGCACCTTGGTGAGCAGCCGATAGGTGCCGCCGTACACGTCATTGCCGAGCAGCACGTGATCGCCGGGCTTCAGGATGCCGCGCAGCAGCGCGTCTTCGGCGGCGAGGCCCGATGCGAACGACAGGGCGCTCGCTCCACCTTCCAGAGCCGCGAGCTGCGTCTCGAGCGCGGAGCGCGTGGGGTTGCCCGCACGGTTGTACTCGTAGCCCTCGCGGAAACCGCCGATGCCGTCCTGCACATGCGTGGACGACTGGTAGATCGGCGGGATGATCGCGCCCGTGGTCGGGTCGGCGGCTTGTCCCGCATGGATGGCACGAGTGGCGAAGGCGTGGTCGGACATGAGTCTCAGCCTACGTCTGCGACCACCACGGCGACCGCCCCTGTTACGCCCGGCGTCGAGCGCGGCACCCGCACCGCCGCCGATGTCAGCGCGACAGGTACGCCAGCAGATCCTGTCGGGTGAGCACGGTGTGCGGCTTGCCGTCTTCCGTGACCAGCAGCGCATCGGCATCGGCGAGCGCGGCCCTGGCCTGGCCGACGGTGGCGTGGATGCCGATGAGCGGAAGCCGCTCGCCGACGTGCGATCCGACCGCGTCCGTGGCACTCGCCTCTCCGCGGAACAACAGATCGAGCAGCCCCTTCTCGTCGACCGTTCCGACGACCTCGCCCATCATGACGGGCGGCTCCGCACTGAGCACGACCAGTTGCGAGACGTCGTACTCGGTCATCATGCCGATCGCCTCCAGCACGGTGTCTGTGGGATGGGCGTGCACCAGATCCGGCATGCCGGCTTCCCGCCGAGGAGCGCGAGCGGCGAGCACGTCGGCGACGGTCTCCCCTTCTTCCACGTCGCTGAAGCCGTACGAGCGCATCCATCCGTCGTTGAAGATCTTGCCGAGGTAGCCGCGTCCGCCGTCCGGCAGGAGAACCACCATCACGGCGTCGGCCGGCAGCCCACGTGCCACGCGCAGCGCCGACGACGGCCATGCCACTCGATCCGCCGACGAGGATGCCCTCCTCACGGGCCAACCGGCGCGTCATCGCGAACGACTCGGCGTCGCCCACCGCCACGATCTCGTGCGGCACGGTCGGATCGTAGGCGCCGGGCCAGATGTCCTCCCCCACGCCCTCGACGAGATACGGGCGTCCCGTGCCGCCGCTGTAGACGCTGCCTTCGGGGTCGACGCCGACGATGCGCACCCGTCCGTCCGACACCTCGCGGAGGAACCGCCCCGTCCCGGTGATCGTGCCGCCGGTGCCGACTCCGGCCACGAAATGCGTGATCTGTCCGTCGGTGTCACGCCAGATCTCCGGACCCGTGGTCTCGTAGTGGCTGCGCGGACCGTTCGGGTTCTCGTACTGATTCGGCTTGAACGCACCGGGGATCTCCCGCGCGAGACGGTCGCTCACGCTGTAGTACGACTCCGGGCTCTCGGGGGCGACCGAGGTCGGCGTCACGACGACATCCGCGCCGTAGGCCCGCAGCACATCGATCTTGTCCTCGCCGACCTTGTCAGGGAGCACGAACACGCACTTGTAGCCGCGCTGCTGCGCCACCAGCGCCAGCCCGACGCCCGTGTTGCCGCTGGTGGGTTCGACGATCGTGCCGCCGGGCTTCAGATCTCCCGCGGCCTCTGCGGCGTCGATGATCCGTGCCGCGATCCGATCCTTCGACGAGCCGCCGGGGTTCAGGTACTCGAGCTTCACGAGCACGGTGCACGCGATGCCCTCTGTGACGTGACGGAGTTTCACGAGGGGCGTGTCGCCGACGAGATCGACGATGGAGTCTGCGTACTTCATGACTTCAGGGTAGACGCGCGGATGCCGCGACCGGGGCTGTGTTGCGCCAGCCGCGAACACGAGCGTGAAAAGTGAAATGTTACCGTGATCGGGTGGCGGGAATCACACCGAGCGCAAGCTCGCGAAGGAGTGCGTCCCCATGTTCTCGAATCATCATCCGTTCTGGATACGAGCAGCGGCCGTCGGAGCGGTCGGGCTCGTGCTCGCCGCCGGGTCGACCACGGCATCTGCCGCGGCACCGGACCCGGGACCGGCCAGACGCATCGCCGCAGCCCCGCACGACGGCCGAGGAGAACCCCTGATCGTGGCTCATCGGGCCGGAACGGCCGACTATCCGGAGAACACCGTCGAAGGCATCCGAGGTTCTCTGCGCGACGGTGCCGACGCCATCTGGGTCACCGTGCAGCTCTCCCGAGACGGCGTGCCGGTGCTGTACCGGCCCATCGACCTGGCGGCGAACACGAACGGGTCGGGAACCGTCTCCGAGAAGACCGCCGCCGAGCTGACCACGCTCAATGCAGGCTGGAACTTCCATCCTCGCGGGTCGGAGGAGACCCCCTACCGCGATGCCCCTGCGCTTCTCCCGACGCTCCGACAGGCACTGGACGACATCCCCGCAGACCGTCTCGTCTTCCTCGACCTCAAGCAGGCCGACCCGGCCCCGCTCGCCGACGCGGTCGTCGCCGTCCTGCGGAGCGTCGGCCGCACGGAGAACACCGTCATCTCCTCCACGGATGCCACGGCGACGGGACGAGCTCGCCTGGCCGGCGACGTCCAGGTCGCCGAAGACCGCGACACGACACGGGAACGCCTTCTCGACATCGCACTGGCCCACGAATGCCCGTCGCCACCGGCTCCGGGCACCTGGTTGGCGTTCGAGGACCGTCGAAAGGTCACCGTCAGCGAGACCTTCACCTTGGGCACCGCGAGCAGCGATGTCGAGATCACCCCGTGGGATCGCGAGGCCGTTCGCTGTGTCGACCCGGCGAACCGCGTGAACACGATGGCGATCGGGGTGGCGGATGAGGCACGATATCGAGAACTCGCACGCCTCCACGTGGATGCCGTGCTCGTGGACTCCCCCCGAGATGCGGTGGCGTGGAAGAGGAAGCACACCCGCTGACACCGACGACGCCGCGACGACCATCTCGAGTCGTCGCGGCGTCGTCGTCGAGGATCCCGACTCGCTATCCCTTCGTCGATCCGGCCAGCAGACCGCGGACGAAGTAGCGCTGGAGCGCGAAGAACACGATCAGCGGCACGATGATCGACACGAAGGCGCCTGCCGTGAGCAGGTACCAGCCTTCGCCACGGCCGGTGATCTCGGCGAGCACCTTCGTGATCGGCGACGCGGCTCCGTCGGCGAACACCAGCGCCACGAGCAGGTCGTTCCACACCCAGAGGAACTGGAAGATCGCGACGGACGCGATCGCGGGCATCGTCAACGGCAGCACCACACGGAAGAAGATCTGCCCGCGCGAGGCGCCGTCGACGCGCGCGGCCTCGATGATCTCGCCGGGGATCTCCGACATGAAGTTGTGCAGCAGGTAGATGGCCAGCGGCAGGGCGAACATCGTGTGCGCGATCCACACCTGCGCGTAGCCACCGGCGACATCCAGCCCCAGCGTCACCTGCACGCCGAACAGGTTGATACCCCGCGAGAACGACGACAACAGCGGGACCAGGGCCATCTGGATCGGCACGATCTGCAGTGCGAACACGAAGATGAACAGGGCGTTGCGCCCCTTGAATTCGATCCATGAGAACGCATAGGCGGCCATCGCGGCGATCATCAGCGGGATGAGCGTCGCGGGGATCGTGATGACGATCGAGTTGAAGAACGACTCCAGGATCGTCAGCTGCGTGGTGCCGGACTGCAGCACGGCCGCATAGTTGTCCAGCGTCAGCTGCGGGTTGGTGAAGACCGTCCACCAACCCGTCGTCTCGATCGCATCCCTCTCGCGGAACGACGAGATGAAGAGCCCGAGCGTGGGGATGGTCCACACGACCGCGATCACGATCGAGGCGACCGACGCCCACGGCCGGCTGAGACGCTTGCGCGCGCGGCCTGCTGAGGCCTCGAACCGGCCGGCGGTGGTGATCGACCGAGTGCTGGCTGCGGTGTCTGAGTTCACGGTGTCAGTCATCGGATCTCCCGCTGCTTCTTGATCTGGCGTGCGTTGTAGATGACGATCGGCAGCACCAGGATGAACAGGATGACGGAGAGCGCGGCACTGCGCCCCGCCTCGAACTTCGAGAACTGCGTGTACATCTCGTTCGCCAGCACCGAGGTGCCGTAGTTTCCGCCGGTCATCGTGCGGACGATGTCGAAGACCTTCAGCGAGGCGATGGAGATGGTGGTGAGGACGACGATGAGCGCCGGACGGATCGCCGGGATCGTCACCGACTTGAAACGCTCCCAGGCATTCGCGCCGTCGAGCTCTGCGGCTTCGAGAAGCTCGGCGGGCACACCCTTGATCGACGCGGAGAGCACGACCATCGCGAATCCGGTCTGCACCCAGATCAGCACGACGATGAGGGCGAGGTTGTTCCAGGGACCGTTCAGCAGGAACTGCTGAGGTTCGCCGCCGAACCAGACCAGGATCTGGTTGAGCAGACCGATCTGCTCGAACTCCGGGCCGCGGTACGCGTACACGAATCGCCAGATGATGCTCGCGCCGACGAACGAGATCGCCATCGGCATGAACACCAGCAGCTTGTAGATCTTCTCGCCGCGGGTCCGGTCGATGAAGACGGCGTAGGCGAGGCCGATGATCGTCGAGAGCGTCGGCACGAGCAGCACCCACACGATCGTGTTGATCACGGCCGTGACGCCGTCGGACTGGGTGAAGATCCAGAGATAGTTGGAGAAGCCGACGAAGTCGCTGCCGGTCGAGTTCCAGAACGACGCGTACACGGTCTGGATCGACGGGAGGATCAGTCCGGCGAGCAGCAGCAGCATCGCGGGAGCCATGAAGGCGACGAGCTGGATCAGGTATCCCGCGCCTTGACGGGATCGGTAGTCGAGGAAGAAGAACAGTGCTCCGACGGCGACCGCCACTCCCATCGCCCAGTAGTAGGAGTTGAAGAACCACATCACCGCGAGCGGGATGAGCAGGCACATCGCGAGGCGGATGCCGGTGTAGAGAGCACCGCTGCGCGGTGCGATATCGACGAGCAGCAGGATCACCACGACGACCACCGCGAACGCGATGACCACGGCGAGGGCCTGGAGGATCGGCGGGAGTGTCCCGATCCATTGGAAGAACACAGTCGCGTTCATGGATTCCCCTTCAGGAGACGGAGCTGATCAGCGGTCGGCGCGACGATGCGCTGACCGGGTGTGAGAAGGAGGGCCGCCCGTCCGGGCGGCCCTCCTCATCCGATCAGCTGGACGGCCAGCCGGTCTGGATCTGCGTGAGGACCTCGTCGGTGGAGGTGCCGTTGATCCAGGCGACCATGCCCTTCCAGAAGGTGCCGGAGCCGACCGCACCCGGCATCTGGTCGGAGCCGTCGAAGCGGAAGGTGACCGAGTCGTCCTGGAGGAGCTTGATCGACTCCTGCAGGATCGGGTTCTCGACGACGTCCAGGTCGACACCCTTGTTCGCGGAGGTGACCCCGCCCAGTGCCAGACGGCTGTTCGCCCACTCCGGGCTCGAGAGGTACTCGAGCACCTTCTGCGTCGCCTCGGAGTCGCTGAACGCGCCCACGATCTCGCCACCACCGGTGATGAACGTCTCGTCCGGGCTCTTGCTCGGCAGGAGGAACGCCCACACGTCGCCGTCTTCGGCGACATCCGTGCCCTCAGGGAAGAAGCCAGAGAGGAACGACGCCTGGTGGGTCAGCGCGCACTCGCCGCTGGCCACCTTGGGAGCCACATCACCGAAAGCCGTGGAGTTGATCGAGCGCACGTCACCGAAGCCGCCGTTCACGTACGCCGGGTTCAGCAGGATCTTGCCCGTCTCGTCGAAGGCCGACTTGATCTGCGGGTCCGTGAAGGGGATCTCGTTCTTCACCCACTGGTCGTACACGTCGGCGCCGGAGTTGCGCAGCACGAGGTCTTCGATCCAGTCCGTGCCAGGCCACCCGGTGGCGACGCCCGATTCGAAGCCGGCGCACCACGGTGCGGCACCGCTCTTCTCCTCGATCGTCTGGGTGAGGGTCAGCAGCTCTTCCCAGCTGGTCGGCTGCTCGACGCCCCACTCGGCGAACTTCTTCGGCGAGTACCAGACCCAGCCCTTGACGCTCGCCATCAGCGGCGCGCCGTAGAACGTGTCGTCGTAGGTGCCGAAGTCGACCCATCCCTGGGTCCAGTACTCCTCGGCGTTCTTCTTGACGGCCTCCGGAGCGGGCTTCAACAGGTCACGCGACGCGTAGTCCGCGAACAGACCCGGCTGCGGGAAGATCGCGATGTCGGGCGGGTTCCCACCCTGTGCGCGCGTGCCGAGCTGCGTCTCGAAGTCCTGGCTGCCCTCGTACTTGATCGTGATGTCGTTCTCCTTCTCGAAATCCGCCCAGGATTCCGCGAGGAGCTTCGCCTCGTCATCGACGATCGTGCCGTAGATCGTGACGGTGTTGTCTCCGCCGCCGCTTCCACCGCCCCCTTCCGGCGCCCCTCCGGGAGCTCCGCATCCGGCGAGCGCGATGCCCGCGACCCCCAGCAGGGCAAGTGGCGCGTAACGCCGGGAACGCTGTGACAGAGCCATGTGAATTCTCCTCTTCGAGTACAGGGTCCCGTGCGTCTGACGCCACCCCGCGGCATCGTTCGGGAACCGATTCCAGGCCAACATACTGTTGTACCGCCGCCCGGCACAACACGCGAGGGTCACAAGCTCACAACCATTCGGCGCCGTTCTCGAGCTCCGATGGGAGCGCTCCCTCGAGAGCCGTGTGGAACCGGTTCCTTTTTCGCGCACCACGGACTACGCTGTCACCCGGCGCGCTCAGCGCCGCCCCACGCAGGCGTGATCAGGTCGAGGAGGACCGGATGAGCACGATCGCGGATGTCGCGGCGCGCGCCGGGGTGTCGAAGGCCACGGCGAGTCGCGCCCTGAGCGGACGAGGCTACGTCTCGGAAGACACCCGTGCGCGGGTCGAGGGTGCGGCGCGCGACCTCTCCTACGTCGCCCATTCCTCCGCCACGAGCCTCGCGACCGGGCGGACCCAGACGGTGGGCGTGGTGATGCCGCCGGTGGATCGATGGTTCTTCGCGGAGTTGCTCGCCGGCATCCAGGATTCCCTGTTCGCACTCGACTACGACCTCGCGCTCTACGGAGTCCCCGAGGGCTCGCAGACGAGGGAGCGCATGTTCGAGAGCGTGCTGCCCGGTCGACGCTTCGACGGGATCATCGCCGTCGGAATCCAGCCGAGTGCGCACGAACTCGAGCGCCTGCAGCGCACGGCGCGCCCTCTCGTGAGCGTGGGCCCGTACAGCGAGGGGTCGAGCGCCGTCTCCATCGACGACACGGCTGCCGCCCGTATCGCCACCGAGCACCTGATCGAGCTCGGGCACAGCCACATCGCCTTCGTCGGCGGATCGACGGATGCGGCAGAGCTGAGCTTCGGCGACGCCAGGCGGCTCGATGGATATCACGGCGCCATGCACGCGGCCGGCCTCTCCGATCACGCACGGGTCGCCGGGTCCGCCCCGACCATGCCCGGCGGCTACACGGCGACGGCCGGACTCCTCGGGGACCGCCGGAATCGCCCCACCGCGATCGTGGGGGTGTGCGACGAGGCGGCGATCGGCGCGATCATCGCGGCTCGTCGACTCGGGATCGCGGTGCCGACCGAGCTCAGCGTCGTCGGCATCGACGACCACGAGCATGCCGACATGTTCGCGCTGACCACGATCGGCCAGTCACCCAGGGAGCAGGGACACGAAGCCGTCCGGCTGCTGGTGCGGCGCATGGAGCAGCCGGAGGCTCCACTGGAACACGTCGCCGCGGCATCCGCTCTCGTGGTGCGCAACTCGACCGCTCCCCCGCGCTGACTCCGGGGCGGGAATGCACGAAGGCCCCGGGCGAACCCGGGGCCTTCGTGAAGAACGCTGAAGCGTGATTACTTGAGGGTAACCGTCGCGCCGGCCTCTTCGAGAGCAGCCTTGGCCTTCTCGGCGGTCTCCTTGTTCGCGCCCTCGAGCACGGCCTTGGGAGCACCGTCGACGACAGCCTTGGCCTCGCCGAGACCCAGCGAGGTGAGCTCGCGGACGGTCTTGATGACCTGGATCTTCTTGTCGCCAGCAGCCTCGAGGATGACGTCGAAGGAGTCCTTCTCCTCTTCAGCCTCGGCAGCGCCTGCGCCACCCGCAGCGCCGGCGACGGCGACGGGTGCAGCAGCGGTGACCTCGAACTTCTCCTCGAACGCCTTCACGAAGTCGTTGAGCTCGACGAGGGTCAGGCCAGCGAACTGCTCGAGCAGCTCCTCGGTGGAAAGCTTCGCCATGATGTATCTCCTAGATAGATGGGGTTGTTGTACGAGAACGTCGGACGCTTACGCGGCCTCGGCGGTCTCGAGCTTTTCGCGAAGCGCGTCGATGGTGGCCGCAGCCTTGCCCATCGTCGCCTTCATCATGCCCGCAGCCTTCGCCAGCAGAACCTCACGGCTCTCGAGCGAGGCGTACTTGTTGACCTCGTCGGCGGTGAGGGCGTTGCCCTCGAAGATGCCGGCCTTGATCACGAGAAGCGGGTTGGCCTTGGCGAAGTCACGCAGAGCCTTGGCGGTGGCGACGAAGTCGCCGTGCACGAACGCGACAGCCGACGGACCCTTGAGGTCGTCGTCCAGCGCGGAGATGCCAGCCTTGTTGGCGGCGATCTTGGTCAGCGTGTTCTTCACCACGGCGTACTCAGCGTCCTGACGGATGCTGTTGCGCAGCTCCTTGAGCTGGGCAACCGTCAGACCGCGGTACTCGGTCAGCAGAACGGCAGTCGAGTTCTCGAATGACTTCGTGAGCTCGGCGACCGATGCATCCTTCTGCGCCATGGTCACTCCTTGGTGTGTACGAGGCGCCGCACGGTGGTGTGGCGCCGACCTGGACCACCTGCACAACAGAAAAGCTCCGGCGCAAGCGCACGGAGCTTTGGAAAGTTCGTGTCCTGCGCGGGCCCCTGCTGAGCAGAGCTTCGATCCTGCGTGCTCGCGCACGCACGATGACCAGCGGTCTTCGGTTACCCATACTCTACCCCACGCCCTTCCTTCCCCCAAATCCCCGCCCCGTCCCGTCCCTCCCTTCCCCCGCCCCTCCCCGCCGAGTGCACGGGGTATTGACGAGCGCACGGGGTATCGACGTCGACTCCCCGTGCACTCGGCAACAAGTCGTGCGCTCGGCGAGACGTTTCGGTGCGCAGTACGAAGTGCTCGGCGAGAGACTCGGCGCCGAGGGGGGTGCGGCGAAGACGGGAAGCTCGGGGACGGGTATAGGAACAGGGTCAAGGCGGGGAGATGTTGAACGCAGCGAGACGAGCGGCGAGGGCGGCGGGCGTCCTGATGTGCTCGGCTCCCCATCGGGCGAAGCGCCATTGTGTTCGACCGCGGATCCAATCCTCCCGCTGCTTCTCGGCGAGCAGCACCTGGTCGAGAGAGCGCCCCGATCGCATCGCCTCGTCGAGGTACTTCGTCTTGCCGTCGAACTCCCCGAAGCTTCTGACGTCGGCGAGCCCGAAATCGACGAGATAGCGACTGCCATCAGGGCCATCGATCGGCACCTGCAGTTCGGGCGCAGCGAACCCGAGCGTGTGCAGGTGCAGCCGGCTCACGCTCTCGCCCGGGAGTTGCGCCCGCCCGTCGGCGAACGCCGCCACCCAACGGGCCCGACGGATCCCTCGCGCTCCGGTCGCCTCCTCCAGCCTGCCCGCGAGGCCACGGCGCCAGGACAGGACGGCATCCATGTCCCACCCCGCTGCCGCAGGGCCATCTGTCGTTCTGCGGCATCCGCGAGCGCCACGGCGGCCCCCACGGGCAGGAAGCGCACGGCATCGAAAACGGTTCGTGACAGCGAGGTGCATCGGATGCCGGCGCGCACGACCACATCCGATGCCGGGAGCGGCGCGACATGGCGGAGCACATCGGGTGCGCTCGATATCCGCCTCGGCGTCGGCGTCGTCATGTGCACCCGCGCGAGCCGTACCCCGTGAAGCGGCAGATCCCAGAGCACGGCAGCCGACGAGTGCGACATGACCGCCGAACCCCGCGCGTCACGGGCCACCGCGATCACATGCGCGAGATGCTTCTCCTCTGCCCAGAGCGCCGTCCGGTCGACGGCATGCATGAACCATCCGCGCCGGATGCCGACGAGTGAACCGTCCGCCAGCGCGGCCGCGATCCGCCGGTCCGTCCATCCGTTCCGGAGAAGGTCTCTCCGCGAGCGGACGAGCTCGGACAGGACGGGCGCAGACGAGGTCATGCCTCATGGTGCCTCTCGCCGCCGTTCCGTCTCACGTCGTCCCCAACCTCCCGATCTTCTCGCGCTCCAGCCTCGTCCGTGGAGGACGAGTGGCCACGCCCCGAGTGCACCGGATGTTCCCCAGCGCACGGGATACGCACGCGAATACACCGTGCGCTCGACAGGAAGCCGTGCGCTCGACAGGAAGCGGGCGGCAAGCGGAACGGGAAGGGCGGGGGCGGCGTGTGAGGGAAGGAGGGTCGGCGGACGGGGTTAGGGTCGAAGAGTGAACCCGGAACTCGCAGCACGCATCGTCGCGGATTCACGCGACCGCGTGGCGTGGTTGCGGGCGCGATCTCGGGGCATCACCGCGACCGACGTCGCGGGTCTCACCTCCGAGAAGTCCATCGCCAGGGCGGCCGACTCGAAGCTCGGCGGCGGCCCCCGCTTCGGCGGCAACGCGTACACCGATCACGGTCGACGGCGTGAGCCCGAGATCGCGGCCTGGGTCGCGGCGACGCACGGCATCCTCCCCTCGTCCGCCCTCTTCCGCGCCGAGGTCGAGCATCGTCACCTCGCCACGCCCGACGGCATCGCGGTCGACGCGGACGGACGTGTGAAGCTCGCCGAGATCAAGACCACGAACAAGGCCTTCCGCGGCATCCCCCGCACGTATCTCCGCCAGGTGTGGTGGCAGCAGCATGTACTGGGAGCCGAACGCACGCTGTTCGTCTGGGAGGAGCACGTCGACTTCGCCCCGGTCCACGACGAGCCGCGCTGCGTGTGGATCGACCGCGACGACCGTGAGATCGCGAAACTCGTGGCCCTCGCCACCGACCTGATCGACGAGCTCTACCGCCGCACCACCGGCCAGCAGGTCCCGAGCCGGATCGTGGATGCCGCGGCGAGCCGTCGCGAGCAGCTCCGTGAGCGCGATGCCTTCCGCGCGCTGGCCCTCGCCGACTGATCGAGCGCCCGACCGGCACCGCACCCCGCTCAGGTACAGGTGTTGTTGCCGCCGAGACCCAGCAGGCCACCGACCGACAGCGTGCGCGTCACAGCCGGCGATGCCCATGACGTCCCGGAGTAGATGCTGTCGACGCGCACCGTGTTGGTCGAACCGAGAAGGCTGCCCAGGAGCGTGTTGAGCAGCCCGGAGCTGATGGTGGCCGAATAGGTGTACGGCCCCGTCCCGGTCTGCGTGACATTGGTGTTGTCGACCACCACATTGTTGATCGACAGCCGCTGCTGCACCTTCTGATACGGCGACGTCCACGTGATCGTGAAGCCCGTGAAGGTGCCCAGGAAGTTCGTGACCGTGCACGAGGTCACCGTGGGCGTCGAGAGTGTCGCCGCGGTGAAGGAGCCGGAGGCGTACTCGCTGTCGGTGAAGGCGGCATCCGTCAGCGGCACAGAAGGCGCGGACGCGATGCCGACGAGCACGGCGACTCCCACCAGGCCCGCAGCCAGACGTGCGCGTGTCGGCCGGCTCATGGTGCACGCTCCTCGTCGGGTGCCGCTCTTCCGCGACGCCGTAGCAGCAGGGACGCCCCCAGAGCACGAGTGCCGCACCGGCGGCGACGGCCCACGGGGCGCCCGGTGGCATTCCGGTGGTCGCGAGGCCTCCGTCCGCCCCGATGCTGACCGTCTCCCCGCGCCCTGTGCGAGCACACGGACGTCGGTGCTGCCGGAACCGTCCGCAGGATCGAGGACGATGTCGAGCCGGACGTGCGCGGTCTCGGTGTCCGCGATCTCGGCGAGCGGCACCTCGACACCGTCACGCGGGATGCTCCATCCGGTGCGCAGCTCGTCCGCGCCGCCCGGACACCCCGCCGGGGTCCACGCCTGCGAGCACAGGGAGATGTCCAGGAGGAGTCGGGCGTCTCCCCTGGCGCTGACGGCGATCCGCACCACCCGGGATCCGGGGCGCTCGCACTCACCGCGACGTCCCAGCGCACGGGCTGACCAGGGAGGAGACCGGCTGCCGCCTCCCAGTCGGCGACCGAGACGAGACGCAGCACGGATCCCTGGATGACCTGCGTCGACGGCGCCGCCCATGCGGTCGTCGGCAGCGCCGCCAGGACGACGGCGAGCGATGCGGCTGCGAGCACGCGTCTCATGGCCCGTTCCCGTCGACATCGACCCCGCTCCGACCGGATCGGCGCGGCCAGAACGCCCACACCACCAGCGTCGTGGCCGCCACCGTCAACGAACCCAGCACGACGGGGTTGCCCATGCCCGCGACGATCAGCGCGATGCCGGGAACCGCGAACAGCACCGTGCGCACGGACGTGACGGGGTACGGGAAGGGGTCGTCGGCGGCGTTCGCATCCCCTCGCATCGTGATGATGCGTTCGTCGGCGGCCGCACCGGGCGCGATCGTCGTGACGCGGTGCGTCACCGGAAGCTCGCCGTCGCGATCCACGGTGACGACGTCGCCGACCTCGATCTCGCTCGCGGGCACACGCTGCACGACCGCGACGGCACCGGCGGGGATCGTCGGCGACATCGAGCCGGTGCGGAACATGATGAGCGTGATCTGCGCGGTGAAGGCGAGCACGACGAGCAGGATGCACACGGTGCCGGCGATCGCAGCCAACCAGAGCAGGATGTCACCGAGGATCCGGCCGGGGCGCACCTGAGCACGGACGGGGGCCGAACCGGCGCCGGGACCCATGGCGGGCGATGGCGCGGACTCCCGCAGGCTCCGCCGTGTCGTCGGGATCGTCATCTCCTCCTCCTCTCCTCGGCGTCCGCGCTCCTGTCGATGAAGCACCCCGCTACGACGAGGTTCCCTGGATCTGCCAGGTCTGGGCCATCGTGAGCCCCTGGGCCCCATTGGGTGCGGTGCTCGGGAGCGTGACAGCGAAGCAGTAGTTGACCTGGGCCGCCCCGTTCGCGGTCACGACCTGCGCCGTCGATCCGGCTGCCGTCATCGCCGAGCCGTCGGCGACCACCGAGGTTCCCCCGGCGTAACTGGTCGACGTGCAGCTCGTGCCGGAGATCGTGCGCACCCCGTAGGTCAGGTAGGTCGCGAGCCCCGTGCCCGTCGGTGTTCCCGCCGTCAGCTGCAGCGTCCCGGCAACCGACGGGTTGGCCGTCTTGACGCTGAACAACGCGTAGGTCGTGTTGCCAGGCGCCATCGCGGTCGGAGCGAGCTGGAAGTTCAGCGCGGCCGCTGTACCGGTGGTGGCGTGACTCGAGAACGTGGTCCCGTCGACCGCACCGACGATGTCGAACTTCCCCGCGATGAAGTTCGCGGAACCGAACTCGGAGTCGTTCCATGCGGCGAGAGTCGCGGCCACGCCGATCCCGAGCACGAGTCCGCCCGCGAGGACGGCTCGCAGCCGAAGGGAGTGCAGCCGACGTCTCTCCCGCCCCTCTCTGCGGGTGACCATCGCGGACTCAGTTCGTCGAGGTCGCCGTGAACTTCCAGGTGGCGTTGGTCACCAGGCTGGGCTCCAGCGCGGCATCCGCCGTCACGGCGATGCACAGCTGCACCGCCGTCCCCGGGGCCGTCGCGGTGGCGCCTGCGGTCAGCGGCACCGTGGTGGCTCCGGTCTGGGCGTCCAGCGTCGCACCGCTGGCGATCGGGGTGCCCGTCGCCGTCGTCGCATCGCAGGTCGCCCCTGGCGCGAGCTGGTAGATCGCATAGGAGAGGTGGTCGGAGTTCGACGAGGCGGCGGCGTCGGCCGTGGTGCCGTCGGCGACGAGATCCGCCCCGGATGTGGTGCCTGCAGCAAGCCGCACCCAGAACCCGGCGTAGACGGAGTCGGTGGGCGACATGTTGTCGACCACGTCCGCCGGGAGGCTGAAGTCGAGCGTCGCCGCCGTGTCGCCGTCGTCGGTGTTGTGATCGGCATAGGTGGTGCCGTCGGTCGAGCCCTGCAGGTTGAACGCGCCGGCCGTGAACGTGCCGTTCGCGAACTCGGAGTCGTTCCACACCGCGAGGGTGACGGCGGTGCCGACCCCGAGCACGAGTCCTCCGGCGAGCACCGCCAGGACTTTGCGTTGGGTTGCCTTGGTTGCCATGTCGCTTCCCCCTCAGGAATCCGTGAACCACGTGAATGCCTGTGTTCCGGGTCGCTCCTCGACGGTTCGCATCCGCGTGTTTGCGCCATCCTCTCCCCGGCCCTCGCGCAGAACAAGGCGATTTCGCGCACGACCTTCGTCCATCGCGCGCAGTTCGACGCACTCTCCCGATTGTTGACGTTAATCAACGATCGCCGTATAGTTGACCCAGTTCAACCATCCTGTGTGCGCGCCAGAGCTGTCGCAGCATCCTCCCCGCGACTCACGAAAGGTCCCGCATGCCCACGGACTCTCCCGTAAAGATGACGCATCGCCAGGTGCTGGAGGCCCTCACGGGCCTCCTGCTCGGCATGTTCGTGTCGATGATCGCGACCACGGTCGTCTCCACGTCGATGCCCGTCATCGTGCACGACCTGGGCGGCGACCAGGCCGCGTACACCTGGGTCATCACGGCCACGCTCCTCACGACCGCGATCTCCACGCCGATCTGGGGCAAGCTCGCCGACCTGTTCAACCGCAAGCTGCTCATCCAGATCGCGATCGTCATCTTCGTCGGTGCCACCGCCGCGGCCGGATTCGCGCAGGACACGAACACGCTCATCGCCTTCCGCGCCATCCAGGGCATCGGCGGTGGCGGCCTCGCGGCGTTGAGTCAGGTCATCATGGCCGACATCATCAGCCCCCGCGAACGCGGCAGGTACATGGGGCTGTTCGGCGCCGTGATGGCGGTCGCCACCGTCGGAGGCCCGCTGCTCGGCGGATGGATCACGGACGTCGCGAACTGGCGCTGGAACTTCTTCGTCGCGCTGCCCTTCGCCGTCGCGGCCCTGATCATCCTGCAGAAGACTCTGCACATCAGCACCGAACGCACCCGCAGGGTGTCGATCGACTATCTCGGCATCGTGCTGCTCTCGGCTGCCGTCTCGCTGATCCTCATCTGGATCACCAACGCCGGATCGACCTTCGACTGGTGGGGCACCGAGACCGCGCTCATGGTGGGCGGCGCGATCGTCGCCGCAATCGCCTTCGTGATCGTCGAGCTCAAGGTGCGCGAGCCGCTCATCCCGCTCACGCTGTTCCGTGGGCGCACGTTCACCCTTTCCGTGCTCGCGTCGATCTCCATCGGCGTCGCGATGTTCGGCACCTCGGTGTACCTCGCGCAGTACATGCAGCTCTCCCGCGGCGCCACGCCGACCGAGGCCGGCCTCATGACCTTGCCGATGATGGCCGGACTCCTGATCTCCTCCATGGTCATCGGGCAGCTCGTGACCCGCTTCGGCAAATGGAAGGGCTACCTGGTCCTCGGCTCCGTGCTGCTGATCGCCGGGTCGGTCATGCTGTCGACACTGCACTACGACACGAACTTCGTGCTCGTCTCGATCTACATGTTCGTGATGGGCGCCGGCGTCGGCATGACGATGCAGAACCTCGTCCTGATCGTCCAGAACGTCGCGAAGCCGAGCGAGATGGGTGTCGCGAGTTCGGGCGTGACGTTCTTCCGGAGCCTGGGCGGCACGATCGGCGTCTCCGTCATGGGCGCCGTGCTCGCGAACAGCCTCACTGGCCTCTTCTCCGACGGGAAGGAGCGCCTGGGAGCGGCGATCGCGAAGCTCGGCGAGAAGGGCGCGGAGGTCGCCGCCCAGCTCTCCAGCGGAACGCTCCCCGAGGTCAGACTCCTGCCGGAACCCGTGCGCTCGATCGTCGAGGACTTCTACGCGCAGGCCATCTCGCACGCGTTCCTGATCGGCATCCCGCTCGCCGTGATCAGCCTGGTCGCGATCCTGTTCCTGCCGAACCGCCCCCTCACGACCATGACCACGACCGAGCGCGCACAGGCGGATGCCGCGAAGAAGAGCACGGTGGAAGATGCCGCCGACGTGGCGATCGCTGATGCGGCGGCCGTCTCCGGTGCGACGACCGGGAGCGTGGCTGCGGTCGGCCGGTCCGGCGACGGCCGCACGGATGCGGCGTCCGATGCCGGACGCTGAGCACGTCTCCGACACACCCGAGGCGCGGGCCGCTGCGGTCCGCGCCCTCGAGGCGGAGTTCGGCGAGCTGATCACGCACTTCCGCCGCGTGATCACCGAGAACGCGAACAGGGTGAGTCCCGGCATGCTTCCAGGCGCCTACAAGATCTTCACCACCATCGCGCGCTGCGAGAAGGCGACGGTCTCGACCCTGTCGGAGCGGATGCTCATGGACAAGGGGCAGGTCAGTCGCACCGTGCGCGAACTCGCGGAGCTCGGCCTGGTCGAACGCTCCACCGACCCGGTCGACGGCCGCTCCTTCCCCCTCCAGGTCACTGCCCTGGGCGAGGAGCGGCTCGCGGCTGCGCGCCTGCCTCAGGAGGGCAAGCTCCTCCGCACGCTCGAGGACTGGAGTCTCACCGACATCGGCAATCTCACCCGGCTGCTGCACGCCCTTGCGGCCGGCGTGACGCCCGCCTCTTCCGCGGCGGAGTGACCGGCCGGCGACCGAGCACCTGACGAGCCTCGGCCGCGATCTCCTCCGCGATCGTGTCGAGCAGCTCCGAGCGCAGATTCCACTGCTGCCAGAAGAGTTCGACCCGAAGCGCCGGTCCCCCAGCGGCACGAGTCCGGCGGACTCCTGCATCACGGGAAGCATCCCCCATCCGAGCCCGAGCTCGACGGCGAGCGCGTAGTCGTGGGAGGCCGGGACGTAGTGTCGCGGCACGCCGTCCTGGTTGACCGACATCGCCCGCAGCCATTCGTGCTGCAGGGTGTCCCGCCGATCGAAGTCGACGAACGGCGCGGATGACAGCGCCGTCGCCGTGACTCCGTCCGCGAACCAGCGCTCCGCGAAGGCGGGCTCTGCCATCGCGCGGTACTCGAGCACGCCGAGGGGTGTCACGGAACACCCGGCCACCGGAGTCTCCTCGCTGGTGACGGCGGCCATCACGGTACCCGATTCCAGCAGCCGAGCGGTGAAGTTCTGGTCGTCGCGGTGCAGATCGAAGTCGATGCCGTGCCCGGCCGACAGCCGGGCAAGAGGGGCGAGGAACCACGTCGCCATCGAATCGGCGTTCACGGCGAGGGGGATGCTGATCCGACGGGCGCCGTCGGCATCGTCGATCCCACACCGACGAGCGCGTCGTGTTCGAGCAGGGCGACCTGCCGCGCCAAGCGGACGACGGCCTCCCCTGCTTCCGTCAGGCGTGCCGGCTTCGCGCGGACGACCAGGATGCGACCGAGCTGCTGCTCGAGCGTCTTCAGCCGTTGACTCACCGCCGAAGGGGTGATCCGCAGCCGCCGAGACGCCGCATCCAGGGTGCCTTCGTCGACGATCGCGGCGAGCGTGGCGGCCAGATGCGGATCGATTCTCACATAAGCGATGCTAATGGTTCGGTAGGAATCTTTGCTTCTGCTGATGCGTCTCGGTTCCTAGGCTGGAGTCATGCTCACCGTCCTCGCCGGCCTCGGCCTCGGCCTCTCCCTGATCGTCGCCATCGGCGCGCAGAACGTGTTCGTGTTGCGGCAGGGGATTCGCCGAGAGCACGTGGTCGCCGTCGTCATCATCTGCGCGCTGTCCGATGCCGCCCTGATCGCGGCGGGCGTCGCCGGACTCGGGTTCGTGCTGTCGGCGGCGCCCTGGCTCGTGGTCGTGGCCCGGTGGGCGGGTGCGCTGTTCCTGGCGGTCTACGGCATCCTGGCCGCGCGTCGCGCCTGGCGTGGTGGCGAAGAGCTCCGCGTGGACGGAACCGACGTCGCGGACACCGGCTCATCGACGCTCCAGAGCCCGACGACGACGCTCCCCCGCACGAGGCTGGCACCGGTCATCCTCACCACGCTGGCACTCACCTGGCTCAATCCGCATGTCTACCTCGACACCGTGCTGATGCTCGGCTCGATCGCGGCCACTCACGGAGACGAGCGCTGGTTGTTCGCCGGAGGGGCGATCGCGGCCAGCATCCTCTGGTTCACGGCGCTGGGCTTCGGCGCCCGCTACCTGGGCCGGTGGCTGCGCACTCCTCGGTCGTGGCGGATCCTCGACGCCGTGATCGCGGTCATCATGATCTCGATCGCGATCAGTCTGGTCGTCCCGGTCCTCGGCGGGTGACGGACGTCAGGCGTCGTCGATCTGGGACAGACGCGCCCGGATGAGGCTCTCGAGTGCCTCGGTCGGGATCGGATGCTCGGGCTGGAAGCGGATCGTCCCCTTGTCGATCCCGATCCCCGGATGCTCCTCGAGGGCGCCGGTCACCGCGGCGACCGCATCCTGACTGAACGGATAGACGCCGATGTGCTTCTTCGCCCGCATCACCGACAAGAGGGGCTTGCCCCGGTGCACGAGGGCTGGCATGCCGTAGCCCTTGCCCTGCTCCGCATCCGGCGCCTCCCGGCGCGCGATCGCGTAGACCCGATCGATCGCTTCGCGATCTGCCTGGTTCTGTTCTGCGAGGTAGTCGTCGATGGTTCCCACGATCGCATCCTGGCACTGTTCGTCGAGCAGGTCGAGGGTCCCGGCGGATCAGGCGCCGTCGAGCGGACGCATGATGCGCGTGAGGAACCGTCGGGTGCGCTCCTGCTGCGGCGCGCGGAAGAGCTCGTCCGGAGGGCCTTGCTCGACGACGACGCCGTCGTCCATGAACAGCACCTGATCGGCGGCCTCGCGGGCGAAGCTCAGCTCGTGAGTGACGACGGCCATCGTCCACCCTTCGTCGGCGAGTTCCTTGATCACCAGGAGCACCTCGCCGACGAGCTCGGGGTCGAGCGCGCTGGTCGGCTCGTCGAAGAGCAGCAGATCGGGCTTCAGGGCGAGCGCGCGTACGATGCCGACGCGCTGCTGCTGTCCGCCCGAGAGCTGATGCGGGCGGGCATCGGCCTTATCGGCGAGTCCCACCCTGTCGAGCAGGGCGAGCGCCTCGTTCACGACCTCGGCCTTGGGCCGCCCCTGCACCCGCCACGGACCCTCGATCACGTTCTCGAGGACCGTCAGATGGGGGAAGAGATTGTGGTGCTGGAACACCATCGCCGAACGGTCCCGCAGGGCGAGCCGCTTCTGCTTCTGCTCGCGGGGTCGCGGCCTGGCGTCCGATGAGAAGTCGAGGTCGGGCCCGCCGGCGACCACGATGCTCCCGGCATCCGGGGTCTCGAGGCCGTTGAGCGCGCGCAGCACGGTCGTCTTGCCGGAACCGCTCGGACCGATGAGCACGACGACCTCGCCACGGTGCAGTGTCAGATCGATGCCGCGCAGCACCTCGTTGTCACCGAAGCTCTTACGCAGGCCACGGGCGGTCAGCAGCGCATCCGTGGTGTTCTCAGTGGGCGACACGGCTGTCGAGCCTCCTCTCGAGGGCGCTCTGACCGAACGACAGCACGAGACAGAACACCCAGTAGACCAGCGCGGCGGCGAGGTACACGATCATGAACTCGAGCGTCGTCGCGGCGATCTGCTGCGCGACTTTGAACAGTTCCGTCACCAGGATCAGCGATGTGAGGGACGTGTCCTTGACGAGCGAGATGAACGTGTTCGACAACGGCGGCACCGACACCCTCGCCGCCTGCGGCAGGATGATGCGCGTGAGGGTGCGCGTGCGGTTCATGCCGACCGTGTACGCGGCCTCCCACTGCCCCTTGGGGACGGAGAGGATGGCGGCGCGGACGACTTCGGCGCCGTAACCGCCGACGTTGAGCGACAGGGCGATGATCGCGCTCGGCCACGGATCGAGCGTGATCCCTATCGACGGCATGCCGTAGAAGATCACGAACAGCTGCACGAGCATCGGCGTTCCGCGGATCACCGAGATGTAGAACCGGGCGACGCCCGAGACGACCGGATGCACCGAGATCCTCATCAGCGCGACACCGACCGCGATCACGAGCCCCAGCACGAACGACAGCAGCGCGAGTGGAACCGTCGCCGTCAGACCCGCCCAGGCGATCGGCCCGAGCGAATCGAAGAACAGCTGCCAGGGGCTCTCCATCGACTACTGGGTGACGTCTTCGCCGAAGTACTTGTCGCTGATCTCCGCCAGCGTGCCGTCGGCGCGGAGCTCCTCGAGCGCGCCGTCGACCGCCTCGACGAGCGCCTCCTTGTCCTTGGTGAACACGAAGGCCTGCTCGCCCGCCTCATCGGTCTCGGCCGCGATCTTCAGACCGGTCGGGCTGTTCGTGGTCTCGTAGTCGAGGAACGTCAGCTTGTCGTTCACGGTCGCGTCGACGCGCCCCTGACGCAGCAGCTCCACCGCCTGTGCCCATCCCTCGACGGCTTCGACCTTGGCACCCGAGTCGGTGGCCAGCTCGTACCAGTTGCTCGTGAGCGACTGGGCCGTGGTCTTGCCCTCGAGGTCGTCGAAGGACGAGATCGAGTCGTCATCGTCTGCCACGACGATCACGCCGGGCGAGACCGTGTAGGGCGCGCTGAAGAGGTACTTCTCCTCACGCTCGTCGTTGATCGAGACCTGGTTCGCGATGACGTCGAAGCGTCCGGCATCGAGGCCGGCGAAGATCGCATCCCACTGTGTCTCCTGGAACTTCACCTCGAGACCCAGCTTGTCGGCGACGGCCTGGATGATCTCGACGTCGAAGCCGGTGAGGTCACCGGAGCCGCCGTCGTCGTGAAAGCTGAACGGGCGGTAGGTGCCCTCGGTCGCGACCGTCAACGTACCGTCCTGCACGAGCCCGAAATCGGGGCCTTCTTCGCTGCCGGAAGTGTTCGCGGGGGTGCTCGACCCGCTGCAGGCGGTGAGCGCGGCTGCAGCGACGACGAGTGCGGTGACGGCGATGAGACGACGGGACATGGACCCTCCTGGGGTGAGATGCGCGGGTGCGAGTTTACGCGACGGCCGCGGGAACCCCCTCACAGTACGCGGGATCGCGGCGGTTCGACGCATCCGATGACGATTCGTTTCCGAGGGTCGCGCGGACGCAGAAACGCCCCCGGGGTGAACCCGGGGGCGTTTCAGCGAGTCAGACTCAGATGGAGTTGACGTCCAGCGGGATGCCGGGGCCGAACGTGGTCGACACCGCACCCTTCTGGATGTAACGGCCCTTGGAGCTCGACGGCTTGAGGCGGACGATCTCCTCGAGGGCAGCGCCGATGTTCTCGTTCAGCTGCTCTGCGGTGAAGGAGGCCTTGCCCACGACGAAGTGCACGTTGGCGTGCTTGTCGACACGGAACTCGATCTTTCCGCCCTTGATCTCCTCGACGGCCTTGGCCGGGTTCGGAGTCACGGTGCCGGTCTTCGGGTTCGGCATCAGACCACGCGGTCCGAGCACCTTTCCGAGACGACCGACCTGACCCATGAGCTCCGGCGTGGAGACGGCGGCGTCGAAGTTGGTCCAACCGTCGGCGACCTTCTGGATGAGCTCGGCGCCGCCGACCTCATCTGCACCTGCGGCGATCGCGGCCTCGGCGGCGGGGCCGGTGGCGAACACGATGACGCGAGCGGTCTTACCGGTGCCGTGCGGCAGGATGACGGTGCCGCGCACCATCTGGTCGGCCTTGCGGGGGTCGACGGCGAGCTTCAGCGCGACCTCGACGGTCGAGTCGAACTTCGACGAGCCGGTCTCCTTCGCGAGGGCGACGGCCTCGGTCGGGGTGTAGAAACGGTCTGCCTCGATCTTCTCGGCGGCAGCCTTGTAAGCCTTGGACTTGGTAGCCATGATTATTCTCCTCAGCCCTCGACCGTGATGCCCATGGAACGGGCGGTGCCGGCGATGATCTTCGAGGCGGCCTCGATGTCGTTCGCGTTCAGGTCGGCCTGCTTGGTCTCGGCGATCTGACGGACCTGGTCCTTGGTGATCTTCGCGACCTTGACGGTGTGGGGGGTCGAGGACCCCTTCGGCACGCCTGCGGCCTTCTTGATGAGCTCCGCAGCCGGCGGGGTCTTCAGGATGAACGTGAAGCTGCGGTCCTCGTAGACGGTGATCTCGACGGGGATGACGTTGCCGCGCTGCGACTCGGTCGCGGCGTTGTACGCCTTGCAGAACTCCATGATGTTGACGCCATGCTGACCGAGCGCGGGGCCGATCGGCGGCGCCGGGTTGGCTGCACCGGCGTTGATCTGAAGCTTGATCAGGCCGGTCACCTTCTTCTTCGGTGCCATTCTCTTTCCTTTCGTCGAATCGGATGCCGGAGCATCCGTTTCTCCCACGAGTCCGGCATCTCCGGACCGTGGTCGCTTGCACACGCCGAAACGTCGCACAAACCACACAAGTATACCCGATCGGAGCGACGTGCTCGCGCGCCGCCTCCCGCCCTCACTCGCTCCCCATGAGGGGCCAAGACACGCCCCGTCTGTCGCATGCAACACGGCGTTTCCTGACCCCTCACCAGGGCCGCAGACATGAGAACGGCCGCCCCGATAGGGACGGCCGTTCTCGTGAGGACTGGTGTCAGACCATCTTGGTGACCTGGTCGAACGACAGCTCGACCGGGGTCTCGCGCTCGAACAGGGAGACGAGGACCGTGAGCTTGCCGCTCTCGGGCTTGATCTCGCTGATCGAACCGGGAAGCCCCGCGAAGGAGCCCTCCTTGATCGTGATGGTCTCGCCGACCTCGAAGTCGACCTCGGCCGGCAGCGGACGGGCGACGGCGACGCCGCCCTTCGATGCGATGTTCTTGGCCGTCGGAACGTCCTTGACCTCGACGAGCGACTTCAGCATGTTGAAGGCCTCTTCGAAGCGCAGCGGCGTCGGGTTGTGCGCGTTGCCCACGAAGCCCGTGACACCCGGGGTGTGACGCACGACCGACCAGGTGTCTTCCGTGAGCTCCATGCGCACCAGCACGTAGCCGGGGATGCGCACGCGGGTGACCATCTTGCGCTGGCCGTTCTTGATCTCGACGACGTCTTCCATCGGGACCTCGACCTGGTAGATCTCGTCCTCGACCTCGAGCGTCGACTTGCGCTGCTCGATGTTGGCCTTCACCTTGCGCTCGAAGCCCGCGTAGGAGTGGATGACGTACCACTTGCCCGGGAGCATGCGCAGGTCCATGCGGAAGGCCTCGTACGGGTCTTCCTCCGCGTCTTCGTCGGACTCGTCGTCCGAGGAGTCCTCGCCGTTCTGCTCGTCATCGGCACCCAGCTCGGGTCCGTCGTACGGGGTGACCTCTTCGGCCGCGGCCGCGTCGAGGTCGGCGGCCTCTTCGGCCACCGATTCGTTGAGGACCTCAGCGGCGGCCTCAGACTCAGCCGCTTCGTCCAGGTTGAGAGCGTCGTTCACGATGGCGTCCGCCTCCGGGTCGTCGATGTCGATGTCGATGTCTTCCGTGTCATCCTCATCGCCGTCCTCGTCTTCGACGTGGACCGCGACGTGTTCGGCCGAGGTGGCCGAGAGCTCTTCCTCGGCGAGGACGTTGCCCTCCTGGGCTTCGTCTTCCTCGCTGGACTGCTCTGCGGCGGTCGCCCAGTCGGCGTCGTCGGAATATCGTTCAGACACGTTGCTTCTTCTCCATAGCTGCGGCGCGAGCCGCGGGGGTCATCAGCCAGGGATTCCGAACACCCAGTGCGTCACGAATGCGAACAGAGTGTCCAAGCCGTAGACGATGCCCATGACGATGATCACGAAGACGAGCACCACCAGGGTGAACTTGAACAGCTCCTTGCGAGTCGGGGTGACGACCTTGCGGAGCTCGGCGATGACCTGGCGGATGAACAGGGCGATGCCCCCGAAGAACCGGGAGAAGGGGTTGCCCTTCTTCTCGCGGGTGGCGCCGGCCGCGACGACCTCGCCGCGCGGTTCGTCCTGATCCATCCTGAATGTACCTTTCGTGTGTCAGCGTTGCGCTGACGCGCAGGGCGGACAGGAATCGAACCTGCAACCTGCGGTTTTGGAGACCGCTGCTCTGCCAATTGAGCTACCGCCCTAGAGGCCGGAAGGCCTCGTGGGTGTCTTCCACTCTGCCACCGAATCTGCGATCGGGAGACCCCAGGCACGGCGAAAGAATGCAGAAAACAACTGCTCCACAAGCATACGGCATCGATCCGATGCTGCCGAACCGGAACCGGAATACGCGTTGTTGCTAGGCTCGGCGAGCGGGAAACAGGGGGAAGGGGCGCGTGTGAGCGCGGATGTGCAGCAGTTCCAGGTGGATCTGCGCGGAGTCGTCGACCTGCTCAGCAGGCATATCTACTCCAGTCCTCGGGTGTACCTGCGAGAGCTCCTGCAGAACGCCCGTGACGCGATCACCGCCCGCCGCGAGGTCGACGGCGGAGGCGGATGCATCCGGATCACCCCGCTGACCGCCGAGACGGGCGAATTCGTGCTGCGAGACGACGGCGTCGGTCTCACCTCCTCAGAAGTCGCCGACCTGCTGGCGACCGTCGGTCGCAGCTCCAAGCGCGACATCTTCGACCTCCCGCGCAGCGACTACCTCGGCCAGTTCGGCATCGGGCTGCTCAGCTGCTTCATGGTCGCCGACACCATCGTGATCCGCTCCCGCAGCGCCCGTGGCGGCGCCTCGGTGGAGTGGACCGGGAGCGCCGACGGCACCTTCCAGGTGGTCGAGATCGAGGAGGAGCTGCCGATCGGCACCAGCGTCCACCTCGTGCCGCGCTTCGACGCCGACGAGCTGCTGCGTCCAGCCGCGGTGCACGAGCTGGCGACCACCTTCGGCGAGTTCCTGCCGGTCCGCCTGACGGTCGACACCGCTGCGGGCGACATCGACATCACCAGGGATCCTCCCTTCCTCGACGCCGCGACCGACCCCGATGCGGCGGTGCAGTACGGACGCGATCTCCTCGGCGCGAGCCCGCTCGACGTGATCGAGCTGAGCGAACCGGCCACCGGCACCCGTGGTCTCGCCTACGTCCTCCCCTATGCCCCTCCGCCCGGCGCACGCCAGGCGTCGCGCATGTACCTGGGGCGGATGCTGCTGGCGGAACGCGTCGACGACGTGCTCCCCGAGTGGGCGTTCTTCGTGCGCGCGGTCATCGACTCCGCGGGCCTCGCCCCCACTGCCAGCAGGGAGTCCCTCGTCGAGGACGCAGCGCTCGAACGCGTGCGCGAACAGCTCGGCGCCGGCATCCGCCGTTGGGTCCTCGAACTGGGGCTGCGCGAACCGCATCGCCTCGCGCAGTTCGTCGCGGTGCACGAGGTCGGGCTCAAATCGCTCGTGCGACACGACGAGGAGCTCGCGCACTTCATCTCGCGCTGGCTGACCGTCGAGACGACGCACGGCACCGTGCGCATCGGCGACCTCGTGCAGCGCTACCCCCACGTCCGCTACGCACAGAGCGTCGACGAGTTCCGGCAGGTCGCCGGCATCTCGCCGTCCGACGAAGTGCTCGTCAACGGCGGGTACCTCTACGACGCCGACCTGATCAGGATGCTGCCGGACCTGTACCCGCATGTCACGGTGGAGCAGGTCGACGTCACCGGCGAGCTCGACCGTCTCGATCCGCCTCCCCTCGACGACCGCGATGCCGCCGTCGCCCTGGAGACCCGGGCCGGCGCCGTGCTCGCGGCATCCGAGTGCTCCGTCGTGGTGCGCGCTCGATCGACCGCCCCGACCTCTCGGGGCTCTACGTCGCCGACCCCGAAGTGCTCCGGGCCATCGACCGCAGCCGCACCAAGGGCATCACCGGCGCCCTGTGGGGCGGCGTCCTGGACCGCATCGACCAGACGCGATCCTCGGCGCGCGAGGAAGACCTGCGCGCGCGACTGTGCCTGAACTGGTCGAACCGGGTCGTCCGCGCACTCGTCCGCGTGCAGGACGACGCCGTGTTCGCCCGCACTGTGCAGCTCCTCTACATCCAGGCCCTGCTCGCGGGGCATCATCCCCTCTCCGACGCCGATCGCGCACTGATGACCACCGCGCTCGCCGACCTCGTCTCGCTCTCGGCCGGGCTCGAAGGGGATCAGCTCCCTTTCGGGGACGCCCGCTGACACTCTCCACCGAAGGGTTCCGTCCATGGCACGTCCGAAGAAGCGCTTCCAGCAGCTGATCGAGGAGATCGATCGCACGCCCTGGGGACGGGCCGAGCAGGCCCTCGTCGCGGACGCGGTGGCGCTCGCCGTCGAGATCGGCGATGAGCGCCTCGAGTACGAGGCGCGCATGCGGCAGACCGCCTCGGCGAACATGGGTGGCGCGACCGACGTGATGCTGAACTCGTTCGCATGGTGCCTGGCACATCACGACGCCGACCCGCAGCGTTTTCCCGCGGACCTCGACAACGGCGGCGCCGACCTGATGTGGCAGTTCAAGTGGATGGCGTCTTCGCTGCGCTCCTCCCCCGCGTTCTCGCAGGAGCAGATCGCCGCCGTGCTCGACGACATGGAGGCGCACTACCGTGCCGCGGGACTCGGCGTGAGCGGTGTGCTCACAGCCCGGTTCGAAGACGCCTGGGATGCCGGGCGCATGGACGACGCGGAAGCGCTGCGCGTGCAGCTGGAGACCACGCCTCGCGACGACCACAGCCACTGCGATGCGTGCGGACGCAGTCAGATCGCCGGGTTCTACGCGGACACGGACCGCGACGCCGAGGCGATCGTGCTCGTCGAGGAGATGATCGAGGGCGGGTTCTCCTGTGGCGAGGAACCCGAGCACGCGCTCTCCCGCGCACTGCTCCCCTACCTCCGCGCCGGACGCTTCGACGAGGCGAAGACCGCACATCTGCGCAGTTACCGTCTGGCCAAGGACAACCCGGACAACCTGCGTATCGTCGCGAACAACATCGTCTTCGCCGCGGTCACCGGCAACGAGGCACGCGCCCTCGCGCTGGTGGAGAAGCACATCGCCTGGCTCGCGCACGACGGGCTGAACGTCGACGCGCACTTCGCCGCCCTCGCGGCCCTCGCCGTGGCACTGGACCGCGTCACCGCTGCCGGACACGGCGACACACCGGTGCGCGGCGCGGAGTCCCCGGCGCTGGTGCCGTTCTTCGGCGCGCACGACGGCGCGTGGAGCGCCTCCGAACTCGCAGCGACGGCGTGGACCGCGGCCGAGCGCATCGGCGCGGCGTTCGACGAGAGGGACGGCACCGACGGACATGCGCGCAGCCTGGAGCGGATGCGGGCCCTCGCCGGCGAGCAGTACGACGTGCCGATCCGGTCCGACGCCTTCGTCGCCCCCACCACCTCCGCCGTCCCCACCGATGCGGACGCGTGGTTCGAGCGCGCGATGCAGCTCGCGCAGTTCGGCGCCGAGCACGAAACGCTCCAGGCTCTCCCGCACGCGCTCGAGGTCGAGGACCCGGCGAAGCGGGCTCAACTGCTGTCCATGCGCCTCGGCATCCTGATCGCACTGGAGCGGGCGGACGAAGCCCTCCAGCTGCTCCCCGAGCGCATCGCCGCGCTGCGGGCGGCCGGCCTCGACGCGCAGGCCGACCTCGAGCAGCGCCTGGGGCTGGCGACCTTCGGCCTCGACACACCGGAGGCGACGGCCGCTCTGGAAGAGGCCATCGCCGCCGCCGACGACCTCCCCGCCTGGTCACGCGGCGACCTCGCGATCAGCCGCGCAGCCCTGCACCTGCGCTCGAGCGAGCCGGATGCCGCACTGGATCACGCCGAGGTCGCGGCCCGATCGTTCGCCGAGGCGGAAGACGCACGACTGACCAACACCACGACGTTGCTGGCCATCTCGGCGGTGCTCAGCAAGGGCGACCTCGAGGCAGGATCCTCGCTCCTCGATCGCCTTCTCGCGCAGGACGACCTCAGCAGGGGGCATCGCGCGCAGGCGCTGCAGACGCGCGCCAGAGTCCGCGGCGGCACGGGTTCGTACAGCGAGGGCGCGGTCGACGCCGATGAGTCCTGCCGTCTGCTGGCCGACCTCGGCGCGACGCGGGCGCTCGGTGAGGCGCACCTCCTCGCCGGCGCCCTGTGGGAAGACGCGGACGACCCGGAGAAGGCGGTCTCCCGCTACCGCCTCGCCACCAGGATCGCCGGTGAAGAGGGAGGCGATGCGACCGGCGTGGACTTCCGCCTCGCGCGCGCATGCTGCGCGTCGGCGACGCGGAGGAGGCGGCCGAGCTCTTCGGTGACGTGCTGCAACGCGAGGAGGAGGCCGAGGCTCCTGCCGGCTCTCGCGCGATGACGGCGTCTATGCTCGCCCGTGCCCTGAGCGCCGCCGGCGAGTTCGGGCAGTCCGTCGGGGGCCCACGGCTATGCCTCCGAACTGTTCGGTCAAGCGGAGGAGCACGCGGATCAGGCGATGTCGATGACCGAGCAGGCCAAGATCCTCGCGCGTTTCGAGGAGCACGACGATGCGATCGCCCTGCTCGAGTCGGCTGCGGAGATCGTGCGGCGCGCGCCGGACGCGGTCGGCGCACTCACCGAGGTTCTGCACAGCCTGGGACAGGCGTACGGCGGACGCGGCGATGAGCGGGCGTTCGCGCTCTTCGACGAGGTCGCCGCCCTCGCACGGCAGCACGAGGCCGAATGGCTGCTCGCCGATGTGACCGACTCGCGGACGCGCCCTGGCCGAACTCGGCCGCGTGGACGAGGGCGTCTCCGCTGCCCTCACGGCCGCCGACGGATTCGCGGCACTCGGCGACCTGGGCTCCGCGGGAGGCTCGGAGCTCTTCGCCGCGCGCGTCCTCGCCGGCAACGAGCGCTCAGCCGACGCCGTACCCGTGTACCGCAGCGCGATCGAACACGCGGCAGGCCACCCTCCGCTGCACCAGGTCGCTTCGCTCGAGCTCGGCAACGTGCTCGAAGCACTCGGGCGCCACAGCGAGGCGGCCGAAGTGCGTGCCGTCGTGGAGAGCTGAGCGCCCGCTCAGAACAGCTGCCGCCAATTCGCCTTGGCGAGGTCGAGGAGCTCGTCACCGCGGCCCGACATCACGGTGCGGATCGCATACAGCGCGAAGCCCTTGACCTGGGCGGCCTCGATGGCGGGCGGCATGGACAGCTCCTGCCGCTCTGTGACCACGTCGAGCAGGGCGGGGCCGTCGTGCGCGAGCACCTCTCGCACCGCATCGGGAAGATCCTCGCTGCGCTCCACACGCCGTGCGAAGATGCCCATCGCCTCGGCGATCGCCGCGAAGCTGGGGTTGTCGAGGCCGGTGCCGTAGGTCACGAAGCCCGCGGCCTTCATCTCGAGCTCGACGAAGTTCAGCGAGGAGTTGTTCACGACGATCGTCTTCACCGGGAGCGCGTTCTGCGTGAGCGTGAGCAGCTCGCCGAGCATCATCGCGAGTCCGCCGTCGCCGGCCAGGGCGACGACCTGCCGGTCCGGATGCGCGACCTGGGCGCCGATGCCGTGCATCAGGGCGTTGGCCATGGATCCGTGCGTGAACGACCCGATCAGGCGGCGCTCCTCGGTCATCGACAGGTAGCGCGCTGCCCACACCGTCGGGGAGCCCACATCTGCGGTGAAGATCGCGTCGTCAGCGGCGTGCTCATCCAGCAGCCGCGCAAGATACTGCGGGTGGATCGGGCGCTTGGACTTGGCCGGGACCGCCAGCTCGTCGAGCTTCTTGCGCGTCTTGCGGTAGTGCGCGACCGCGTCGTCGAGATGCCCACGGTCGTCGTTCCTCGCAATCCGCGGCAGCAGTGCCTCCGCGGTGGCACGCACGTCGCCGACCAGCCCCAGGTCGAGGGGATGCCGTTTGCCCAGCTGCGCCCCGCGGATGTCGACCTGGATCGTGGTCGCGCCGTCCGGATAGAACTGCTCGTACGGGAAGTCGCTGCCCAGCACCAGGAGGGCATCGGACGCCTCCATGGCTCTGAATCCGGATGCGAAGCCGAGCAGGCCCGTCATCCCGACGTCGAAGGGATTGTCGTACTCGATGAACTCCTTGCCGCGCAGGGCATGCACGATCGGTGCGCCGAGCTTGTCGGCCAGGGCGACGACCTCGTCGTGCGCGCCCTCGACCCCGGCACCGGCGAGGATCGTGACGCTCTTCGCCGCGTTCAGGAGCGTCGCCGCCTTCTCGAGCTCTGCACCGCTGGGGACGATCACGGGGCGAGCGCGTTCGATCACGACGGCGCGGTCGTCGGCGATCTCGGCCAGCGCGACGTCACCGGGGATGACGAGCACGGCGACACCGCGCTCCTCGATCGCCGCCCGCATGGCGATCTCCAGCAGCCGGGGCATCTGCTTCGGATCGGCGACGTACTCGACGTAGACGCTGCACTCTCGGAAGAGCTCCTGCGGATGCGTCTCCTGGAAGTACCCGGTGCCGATCTCGGTCGTGGGGATGTGCGCCGCGATCGCCAGCACGGGGACGCGCGACCGCTGCGCGTCGTACAGGCCGTTGATGAGGTGCAGGTTGCCGGGACCGCAGGAGCCGGCGACGACCGCGAGCTCTCCCGTGGTGGCGGCATCCGCCGCGGCGGCGAACGCGGCGGACTCCTCGTGCCGGACGTGAACCCAGCGGATGGTGCCGTCCTTGCGCAGCGCATCCGTGAAACCGTTCAGCGAGTCACCCGGGATGCCGTAGACACGGTCGATCCCGTTGGCGTGCAGAGTCTTGACGATGTTCTCAGCGACGTTGGCCATGCTCCGACCCTACGCCCGGTGCGCTCGTGCAGGGCGGGGCTGCCCATGCCTCTGCGTCCTGCTGCGCCGCCAATGGCAGACCCCGCAGGCAGGCGGCCGTCGTGCCGCAGACGAAACGCGTGCGGCTCTTCGCCTCTGCGCGTGATTGCGGCATGCGCCAGCCCCGCGTGCTGTGGACACCCTCCCCACGCGTGCTGCCGTGCAGAGGGAGACATGCAGCAGGTGAGGAGCCAAAGAACGCCGCCTCCTGAGACCGGGAGGCGGCGTTCTTCGACTCTTCAGGGCGAGAGCCTCAGCCGACGCGGATGAGCTTCTTGTTCACGAACTCGTCCGCGGCCAGGTGCCCGAGCTCACGGGAGGTGCCGCTGCGCTTGATGCCGCCGAAGGGCAGCTCGGGGCTGTCCGCCAGGACGAGGTTCACGTAGACCATGCCCGCCTCGATCCGGTCGGCCACACGCTCGGCCTGCTCGGCGTCGGTCGTGAAGACGTACGACCCGAGGCCGAACGTGGTGTCGTTCGCGAGAGCCACCGCGGCGTCCTCGTCCGCGACGCGGTACACGACCGCAGCAGGTCCGAACAGCTCCTCGCGGTACACGTTCATCTCGGGGTGACGTCGGCCAGCACGGTCGGCGCGAAGAAAGCGCCCTTCCGCGTGCCGCCGGTGAGCAGCGTCGCGCCCTGCTCGACGGCCTGGTCGATCTGCTTCTGCAGGTTCTCGGCGGCCGCCTCGGACGAGACCGGACCGAGCACCGTGTCGTCGAGCATGGGGTCTGTCGCCTCGACCGCCGCCATCGCCGCCGTGAACTTCTCGGCGAAGGCGTCGTACAGCTCGTCGACGATGATGAAGCGCTTCGCCCCGTTGCACGCCTGCCCGTTGTTGTCGAGGCGCGCATCGACCCCCGCCTGCACCGTGGCGTCGAGATCGTCCGTGGAGAGCACGATGAACGGGTCGGACCCGCCCAGCTCGAGCGCGACCTTCTTCAGGTTGCGGCCGGCGACCTCGGCGACAGCGGCACCTGCGCGCTCGGAACCGGTGAGCGAGACGCCCTGCACGCGCGGGTCGGCGATCATGTCGGCGATCTGCTCGTTCGTGGCGAGGATGTTCTGGTACGCGCCCTTCGGGAAGCCCGCATCGTGGTAGATCGCCTCGATCGCGCTCGACGACTCCGGGCACTGCGGCGCGGGCTTCAGCAGGATCGTGTTGCCGACGATCAGGTTCGGCGCCGCGAAACGCACGATCTGATACGCCGGGAAGTTCCACGGCATGATGCCGACGAGCGGTCCGAGCGACGAGCGTCGGATGATCGCCGACCCGTCTCCGAGGATCTTGATGGGCTGGTCGGCCATGATGTCTTCGGCCTGGTCGGCGTAGTACTCGGCGATGTCCGCGGCGAAGTCCACCTCGCCGAGCGCGGCCTCGCGGGGCTTGCCCATCTCACGCACGAAGATGTCGGCCAACTCCTCGCGCCGTTCACGGTGCAGTTCGGCCGCGCGCCGCAGCAGGGCAGCCCGGTCGGCGACCGTGGTGGAACGCGACCACTCGCGGTGCGCCTCGTCGGCTGCCGCGACGGCCTCCTCGATCTGCTCGTCGGTGAAGGTGTCGAAGGACGCCAGCGTCTCTCCGGTGGCGGGGTTGATGACGGCGTAGTCGGTCATGACGTGTCCTCTCAGGAGATCGGGATCAGCGTGTACTTCGTGGACAGGTACTCGTGAATGCCCTCGAAGCCGCCCTCGCGACCGACACCCGACTGCTTGACGCCGCCGAACGGAGCCGCCGCGTTGGAGACCACACCGACGTTGAGACCCATCATGCCCGTCTCGAGGCCGTCGATCATCCGCTGACCGCGCTGCAGGTTCTCGGTGAAGACGTAGGAGACGAGACCGTACTCGGTGTCGTTCGCGAGGCGCACCGCCTCCTCCTCGGTCTCGAAGGTCGCGATCGCGAGGACCGGTCCGAAGATCTCCTCGCGGAGGATCGCACTGCCCGCCACGACGTCGGTCAGCACGGTGGGTTCGTAGAACGACCCCGTGCCCTCGACAGCCTTGCCGCCAGCGAGCAGCGTGGCGCCGCGCTCGACGGCATCGTCGACGAGCTCGCCGGCCTTCGCCACGGCATCCGCGTCGATGAGCGGACCGATCGCCACGCCCTCTTCCGTGCCGCGGCCGATCTTCATGCCGTTCACGCGCTCGGTCACGCGCTTGGCGAACTCGCCGGCCACGTCCTTGTGCACGATGAACCGGTTGGCGGCTGTGCAGGCCTGTCCGATGTTGCGGAACTTCGCGGCCAGCGCACCCTCCACGGCCTTGTCGAGGTCGGCGTCGTCGAACACCACGAACGGCGCGTTGCCGCCGAGCTCCATCGACACGCGCAGCACACCCTCCGCCGCCTGGGCGATGAGCTTGCGGCCGACCTCGGTCGATCCGGTGAAGGAGAGTTTGCGCAGACGCGGGTCGGCGATGATCGGCGCCGACAGCGCGCTCGACTTCGAGGTCTGCACGACGTTCACGACACCGGCGGGGGAGCCCGGCCTCTTCGAGGAGCTTCGTGAAGTAGATCGTCGTCAGCGGGGTCAGTGCCGGGGGCTTGATGACGACGGTGCAGCCGGCAGCGAGCGCGGGCGCGATCTTGCGCGTCGCCATCGCGAACGGGAAGTTCCACGGCGTCACGAAGAACGACGGTCCGACCGGACGCTGCGACACGACCATGTGGCCGGTGCCCTCCGGGTTGATCCCGTACCGGCCCGAGATGCGCACGGCTTCCTCGCTGAACCAGCGCAGGAACTCGCCGCCGTAGACGACCTCGCCACGGGCCTCGGCGAGCGGCTTGCCCATCTCGAGCGTCATGAGCAGCGCGAGGTCTTCCTTGTGCGCCTGCACGAGGTCGAACGCCCGGCGGAGGATCTCGCTGCGCACGCGCGGCGCCGTCGCAGCCCACGCATCCTGAGCGGCGACCGCGGCGTCGAGGGCGCGGATGCCGTCGGCGGGGGTCGCGTCGGCGATGGTCCGGATCACGGCGCCGGTCGCCGGGTCCTGCACGTCGAACGTGCCGCCGGTCTCGCCGTCGATCCACTCGCCGCCGATGAAGAGGCCGGTGGGGATGCTGTCGAGCAGCGCCTGCTCGGTCTGAGTGCTCATGGGTTCTCTTTCCGTGAGGAGGATGGGGCTGGGGGTCGGGTCAGCGGCGGCGTCGGCTGGGCGGGGCATCGATGCTCAGCGTTTCGCCGCGGAAGAAGGCGGGGCGTCGGACCGCGTTCCAGATCATCACCGCGATGCCGACGACGATGATGAGCATCCCGAGGATGAAGACGATGCCGACACCCCCGATCTGCGAACCCGAACCGTAGGCGGGGTCCATGGAGTCGATCAGCGTGGTGAAGAAGAGCACCGCGAGGATCGCTCCGCCGACGAGCGGGAACAGGAACGTGAAGAAGAAGTTCCTGGTGGAGTCGAACCACTGCTTGCGGAAGTACCAGACGCACGCGAAGGCGGTGATGCCGTAGTAGAAGCAGATCATCATGCCGAGCGTGAGGATCGTGTCCCACAGCGTGTCTTCGCTGACGACGCGCATCACGGCGTAGAACGCCGACGCGACGATCGCCGAGACGATGGTGGCATATCCGGGGGTGAAGAAGCGCGGGCTGACCTTCGCGAACGACTTCGGCAGCGCGCCGTAGTGTCCCATCGCGAGCAGCGTGCGTGCCGGTCCGACGAAGGTCGACTGCAGTGACGAGGCCGAGCTGGTGAGCACCGCGAGCGAGACCAGGAAGGCGAGGGGGCCGAGGATCGGACCGGAGAGGTGGAAGAACACGTTCTCCTGGATGTCCTCGTTGCCGAGGCCGAGGGCACCCGTGCCGACGCCGGCGAACATGATCATCGCGACCGCGAGCAGCAGGTACAGCGAGACGATCGTGAGCACGGTGACGGTGGCCGCGCGGCCCGGGGTCTTCTCCGGATCCTTCGTCTCCTCGTTCATGGTGAGGGTGACATCCCAGCCCCAGAAGATGAAGATCGAGAGGGAGAGTCCGGCCGCGATCGCGCTGAAGGACGAGATCGCGAACGGGTTGAACCAGTTCAGGTCGAACGGCTGGTAGTCGAATCCGTTCCCGCCCACCGCCTGCACGATCGCGGCGATGGCGAAGAACACGAGCACGAGGATCTGGAAGCTGACGAGCCAGTACTGCAGCTTCTGCGTCGTCTGCATGTCGCGGTACGAGATCCAGGTCGCGCCGAGCATGAACAACAGGCAGACGCCGATGTTGATCCAGGTGACGCTCGCCAACCCGGCGATGTCGGGGTTGCCGGTGATCTGCGAGATCAGCAGGAAGAGGAAGTCGACCGCGATGCCGGCGAGATTCGACAGCACCAGGATGGTGGCGACCACCAGTCCCCAGCCCGCCATCCAGCCCACCCAGGGTCCGAACGCCCGCGCGGCCCAGGTGAAGGATGTTCCGGAGTCGGGCATCCGGTTGTTCAGCTCGCGGTAGCCGAAGGCGACCAGGAGCATCGGGATGAAGCCGACCAGGATGATCGCCGGAATCTGCGCACCGACCGTGGAGGCCACGGGTCCGACGGCAGCGGTGAACGTGTACGCAGGCGCGATGCACGAGATGCCGATCACGACGGCGCCGATCAGGCCGACCGTGCCGGCGCTCAGACCCTTCGTGGAGATGCCGGTCGTGACGCCGGATTCGGGCTCCGTCGCCCGGTTGGTGCTGCTCATCAGCGGTCTCCTGCTTCGTTGCGGGTGCGCGGGACGACGATCATGGGTACGGGGAGCTCGTGCAGCATCTTCGCCGCCGTGGAACCGAGGAAGAGGCGACGCGGCTGGGCGAGCCGACTGGATCCGACGAGCACGACTTCACCGGGGAGCCAGGAGAGATGTGCGACGGCGTCCTCCACGGAGTCGCCCGGCGCCTTCTCGACGGCGGCGCTGCGTCCGTCCGGCAGCAGCTCGGATGCGACCGCGAGGACCTCCTGCGCATGCGTGTCGCCGACCGTGCGGATCGCGCCGGTGTCGAGACCGGGCGGTACGTCGAACGGCACCAGCGACACGAGCCGGAGATCGACCCCGCTGTCGCCGGCGAGCGCCACCGCCTCGTCGAGCAGGGCGTCGGCGCCCGGGCGGGAACCGACCGCGACGGTCACCCGCGGGATCACGTGGTCGTCTTCCTGGGCGGTGCCGACGGGCGCGAGCGCGACCGGGATGGTCGACGAGTGCAGCAGCTCGGATGCGACGCTGCCGAGCCGGTGACGCCCGAGGATCCCTCCCCGGCCGCACCGATCACGATCAGCCTCGCATCGAACTCCTCGCCCGCGGAGATGAGCCCCTCGGCGAACGACTCGGAGAATCGCACGTGGCCGCTGCGCGTCAGCTCCTGCGGGAGGCGGACGACGGCGTCGGAGAGCCATGTCCGCGCCTGCGCCTTGATGTGCTCCTCGTAGGCGCGCTCCGGCGGGACGGCCGCGCTGCGTGTGCCTTCGTTGGGCAGCACGATGACCAGGTGGAGCGTGGCTCCGATGCTGCGCGCGATCCGGGCGCCGAGGGCCGCGGCATCCGCTCCCGCGTCCGTCGCCGTGTATCCCACGACGATCGAGCCGGTCATCAGCCGATGCTCTCGACGGCGCCGGCGTCGCGACTCGCGTCGACGATCTGGGAGGCGACGAGGTGCCCCATGCGGATGGCCCCGTCGACGTGCTGGTACCCGGCACCGGCCATGTCGCTGCAGGCGAAGTGGATCGGGCCGACCGCCGTGCGGAGGTCTGGTCCGTACCGGTGGAGGCCGCCGAGGTCGAAGCTCGCGGCATAGGCCCCGCGGGTCCATTCCTCGCTGCCCCAGTCGCTCTCGTAGTACACGACCGGGTTCTTGGCCTCGGGGCCGTAGTAGTGCGACAGCGACTCGAGGATGCGCTCTTTGCGCTCCTCCGCCGACAGCTCGAACACGCCGTCGGCGTTGGCGTCGGACACGAAGCCCACCAGGGTGCCGCGCTCGTCGCCGTGGTTCGTGTTGTCGTACGCCTCGTGCGAGAGCTCGTACGGGCTGAACGCGGTGCCGCTCAAGCCCTGTTCACGCCAGAACGGCCGGTCGTAGACCGCGTGGACCTTGATGACGAAGCCCATCGAGAGATGCTGGTGCAACTGGTGCTGGCGGCGCGGGAGGGGCGGCACGAACGAGATGCGGTTATACAGGATGGGCGCGTGGGCGAGGATCGCGTGGCGGGCGCGGACCGTGATCTCGTCGGTCGTGGCCACCACGCCGGCGTCCGACCACTCGAGGCTGCGGACCGGCTGATTCAGCAGCACGTCGTCGCCCAGACGCTCGGCCAGGCGCAGAGGCACCTGCTGCAGACCCCGACGACGCGCTCGTCGAGGATGAAGTCCGCGTCGACGAGGTTCGAGTACGACCCGGCCGACGCCGCCATCAGCAGCGACTGCAGCAGCGAGAACGCGTGGGTCGGCTTGGTGAGCATCGCGGATCCCGTCGCGAAGGCCAGGTTGCGCACCGCTTCGTCGTCGTCGGTCTGCTGGCGCAGCCAGGCATCCCACGAGATCGAGTCCCAGTCGGCGGCGTTCGGGTGCTCCCACGGCTTGTCCGGGTCGATCTCCGCGACCAGCGCGTCGAGGATGTCGGTGATCCGGGCGATCTCCGCCTCGGTCTCCGGCGCCACGGGGAACATCTCGCCCGTGAAACGGTGCGCCTGTCCGTCCGGACCGACGTACACGCTGTCGCCCTCCCGGTAGCGGCTGTAGGTCTCGAGCCCGAGCTCCTCGATCGCCTCCTTCAGCGCGTCCTGATCGGGCGATACCCACTGGCCGCCGATCTCGAGCATGGCGCCGTCGATGACATCGGTCCACAGGCGCCCGCCGACACGGTCCCTCGCCTCCAGCACGGCGACCGACAGGCCGGCCTTCCGCAGGTCGTTCGCCGCCGTGAGCCCTGCGGCTCCGGCGCCGACGATGAGCACGTCGCGAGTGATCTCAGCCATCTGCAACTCCTTCGTTGGGGGAGGTAGTGCCGGTCGCGACCCGAAATCCCCCGATCAGGGTCGCGACCGGACGTAAGGGGTCAGGCTGCGGCGAGCGCAGCGGTGACGACGTCGAGACCCTCGTTCAGCAGGTCGTCGCCGATCGACAGCGGAGGAAGGAAGCGGATGACGTTGCCGTACGTTCCGCAGGTGAGCACGATGACGCCCTGGGCGATGCACGCCTTCGCGACCGCGGCCGTGAGTGCGGCGTCCGGTGCCTTGGTCTCGGGGTCGACGAACTCGGCGGCGATCATCGCGCCGTGACCGCGGACGTCGCCGACGCGCGGGTCGTCCTGCTGGATCGCCGCGAGACGGTCCGTGAGGATGCTGCCGATCTCACGCGCCCGCTCGATCACGCCGTCGTTCTCGAACACATCGATCGCGGCGAGCGCCGCCGCACAGGCGATCGGGTTCCCGCCGTAGGTGCCGCCCAGACCACCGGAGTGCGAGGCGTCCATGATCTCGGCGCGTCCGGTCACGGCGGCGAGCGGAAGGCCGCCGGCGATGCCCTTGGCGGTGGTGATGAGGTCGGGCTCGATGCCGAAGATCTCACTCGCGAACATGTGGCCGGTGCGGGCGAAGCCGGTCTGGACCTCATCCGCGATGAACACCACGCCGTTCGCGCGGCACCAGTCCACGATCGCCGGGAGGAACCCGTCGGCTGGGACGATGAAGCCGCCCTCGCCCTGGATCGGCTCGATGATGACGGCAGCGAGGTTGTCGGCGCCGATCTGCTTCTCGAGCTGGAGGATGACGCGGGCCGCGGCTTCGCCGCCCTCGAGCCCGTCGCGGAACGGGTACGACATCGGCGCGCGGTAGACCTCGGGGGCGAACGGGCCGAAACCGCTCTTGTACGGCATCGACTTGGCGGTGAGCGCCATGGTCAGGTTGGTGCGGCCGTGGTAGCCGTGGTCGAAAGCGACGACCGCCTGGCGACCGGTGTGCTTGCGGGCGATCTTGATCGCGTTCTCGACCGCCTCGGCACCCGAGTTGAACAGCGCGCTCTTCTTCGCGAAGTCGCCGGGCGTGACGCGGTTGAGTGCTTCCGCGACGCCGACGTACGACTCGTACGGCGAGATCATGAAGCAGGTGTGCGTGAACTGCGCGGCCTGGGCGGCGACGGCCGCGGCGACCTTGGGGTGGGCGTTGCCCACCGTGGTCACGGCGATGCCGGAGCCGAGATCGATGAGCGAGTTGCCGTCGGCGTCGACGACCACTCCGCCGCCCGCCGCGACGGCGGCGATCGGCACGGTGTGGCCGACACCGGCGGCCACGGCATCCGCCTTGCGCGCCAGGATCTCGGCCGAGCGGGGTCCGGGGAGGTCGGTGACCAGGCGACGCTCCTGCGGGAGGTCGGGTCCGCCGAGAGGGACTGCGGGGGCTGCGGTGTCGAGGAGTGCCATGTTCGCGAGCGTACGTCCGGGGCCGAGGCCCTCGCACTCACCGACCCGTACAATCTAGGAGACGGTTTCGCCACTCTGTACATTCGGGAGGATCTCGATGGTCACCACCGACCAGCCGACCCTGCGCGCCCTGCTCCGTCGACGAGATCTCGGCCTCACGCTCGTGCCGCGCGAGAGCGACCTGGCGGAGGGAGCGCTCGACCGCCCGCTGCGCTGGGTGCACAGCTCCGACCTGGCGGACCCGACGCCCTTCCTGTCGGAAGACCTGGCGTTGTTGACCACGGGGACCCAGTTCGACGAGGCGGTCGACGTCGACACCTACGTCGGTCGCCTCGCCGACCGGGGTGTCCTCGGGCTCGGATTCGGCACCGACGTGCATCGCTCCGGGATCCCGGACGAACTCGTCGCCGCATGCGACGCCCACGAGATGCCGTTGTTCGCCGTGCCGTACCGCACTCCCTTCATCGCCGTGGCCCGCGCCCACTCCGAGGCCATCGCCGCTCAGGCCTATGCGCGGCGCTCCTGGGCGCTGGACACCCAGCGTGCCCTCGCGCTCGCGGCGCTGCGTCCGAGCGGACTCGACGCCACCATCGCCGAGCTCGGGCGGCGACTCGGGGTCTGGGCCGGGATGTTCGATGCCGCGGGGGCCGCCGTGACCTCGCACCCGCGCGACAGGCTCGACGCGGACGTGCTCGACGCGCTCGGCGAGCGGGTGATGGAGATCCTCACCCGCGGGTTGGAGGCCGGGCAGTCGCTCACCCTCGGCGAGGACACGTTCATGCTCTTCACCGTGGGACGCGGCGGCCACCTCCGCGGAGTGATCGCGCTGGCCATCGATGCGCTCGACCCCGAGGCGCGATCCGTCGTCACCTCGGTGATCGCCATGGCCGGACTCGCGATGGAGCAGAGCGAGCAGCTCGCGAGGAGCCGTCGACGCCTGCACTCGCAGCTGCTCGGGTCGTTGCTCGCCGACGACCCCGCTCTCGCCAGAAGGGTGCTGGGCAGTCTGCCCCCTGCCCCGATCGTCGTCGCCGTCGCCGCAGACGCCCCGGCCGGTCCGCTCACCGATTGGTGGGAGAGACACCGCGCCGAGCACGGGACCGCGGTGTTCCTCGCCGAGTCCGAGGACGGCGTCACGATGTGCGTGTCGGCCGACGACGAAACCCTGCTCGACGAGGTGGCCGCGCGGTTCGGCGTCCGCATCGGCGCCTCCGACCCCGACACGTACGACTCGTTCGGCCGCGCGCACGCACAGGCGCTCACGGCGTTGCGGCAGCAGGGGGTGCACGGCGTCGCCCGGTACGCGGACACGGTGGGGTCGAGCATCCTCACGGCGCTCGCCACGGATGAGGCGCGTCTGGTCGCGGAGTCTCGGCTCGCCCCGTGCGCGAACACGACGCGCGCACCGGGGCCGAACTCGAACGGTCGCTGCGCACCTGGCTCGAGCACGACGCGAGGGCTGAGTCCGCGGCCGCCGCGCTCGGCATCCATCGGCACACCCTGCGCTCCCGCATCACGCAGGCCGGCACGCTGCTCGACGTCGACCTGTCGACGTTCCCCGCCAGGGCCGAGCTCTGGACCGTGTTGCAGACCGCCCGCGACTGACCCGCGCCCCCTCCCCCGGGTGCACGGCATCCTGCCGGGTGCACGGCGTGTTCCCGTCGTCTTCCCGTGCGCTCGGCAGCACCCCGTGCACTCGCGCGGGGGCGGGCGCGGGCGGACTAGCTCGGGGCGTGCGCCTCGAGGAACTCGTACACGTCGGTGGTGTCCACACCGGGGAAGGCGCCGGTCGGCAATGTCGCGAGCAGCGTCCGCGGAGTCTTCACGTTGGGCCAGGAGTTCTCGCGCCAGCGCTCCTCCAGGTCGGCCGGGGCCCGGCGGCAGCACACCTCGACCGAGTGCTTCGAGACGCCGCGATGCGGGGTGTCGCGCCCCACGAACCATTTCGTGTCGTCGAAGCGCACGCCGACGCTCACGGAGTGCAGGCCCTCGCTCGAGGACTCGACCCGGGCGGTGCACCAGTACGTGCCGTTGCCGGTGTCGGTGTACTGGTAGTACGGGTTGAACCGGTCGTCCTCGTCGAACACGACCCGCGAGGTCCACCGGCGGCAGCACATCTGCCCCTCGATGGCACCGAGGCGGTCGGTCGGGAAGTTCACGTCGTCGTTCTCATACGCCTTCGTGATGGTCCCCGACTCGTGCACCTTGAGGAAGTGCACCGAGATGTCGAGGTGGCGGGTGGCGAGGTTGGTGAAGCGGTGCGCGGCCGTCTCATACGACACGGAGTAGGCGTCTCGTAGATCTTCGATCGAGATCGCCCTCCGCTGCTTGGCGTCTTTCAGCGCAGGCACGACATGCGACTCCGGGATGAGGAGCGCACCGGTCAGGTAGTTGGTCTCGACGCGCTGCCGAAGGAACTCGGCGTAACTGCGCGGCTCGGAGTGCCCGAGGATGCGACTCGACAGGGCCTGCAGCACCGCGGTGCGAGCATCGCCCTTCGCCGGCACGCTGCTCGACAGATACAGTCGCCCGTTCGCGAGGTCGGCGACGCTCCGGGTCGTCTGCGGCAGGTCGGGGGCGTAGTGCAGGGTGAAACCCAGATAGGCCGCGATCTCGGAGGCCGTGCGCTGGGTCAGCGGGCCACCGGGGTGTCGGACCGCAGCGAGGATCTCGGCGGCCTTCTCCTCCAGGTCGGCGAAGTGATTGTCCTGCCGCCGCATCAGGTGTCGCAGTTCGACGTTCGCCCGCCGCGCTTCCTCCGGGGTCGCGGCGCGCTCGTCTTTGAGCCTGTCGATCTCTCCGTGCAGCGCGAGCAGCGCCTTCAGCGCATCCATCGGCAGACTCTTCGCGATGCGGAACGGCTCGATTCCGAGCGCCTGGAAGGTCTGCCCCTTCATCGCACGCTCCAGGGCGATCTCGACCGCGCTGCGCTCGTCGAGCGGCTCGCCCTCCAGCAGCGCCTCGATCGTGACGCCGAGCGCCCTGGCGATCGCCTGCAGCTGCGTGAGCTTCGGCTCGCGCTTGCCGGTCTCGATCATCGACAGCTGGCTGGGTGCCCGGTCCACGGCCGATGCGAGGTCATCCAGGGTCATGCCCTTCGCCGTCCGGAGCTGGCGGATGCGGCGACCGATCGTGAGGGCATCGGTCTCTTCTGCAACGTCGACGGTGCTCATGGGGCCGATTCTGTCACAGAAACAGAATTTCGAGCGATCTTCTCTGTGATATCGGTCGCCAAGGCCTCAGATCTTCACCCACAGTGGAACCACGCCACTCCGGCACAGCCGCCGGATCCACCGAGGAGACACCATGACGAACACCGCCAACACCCCGACGCCCCGCCCCGCCGGTCTGCGAGCCGGCGACCAGGTTCAGACGGCCGCCGAACTCCGGGAGGTCTGGGACACCGACCCCCGCTGGGACGGCGTCGAGCGCACCTACAGCGCCGAAGACGTCATCCGCATCCGCGGCTCGGTCAGGGAGGAGTCGACCCTCGCGCACCGCGGCGCCGACAACCTCTGGAATCTCCTGCACACCGAGGACTACGTCAGGGCGCTCGGCGCCTACACCGGAGGCCAGGCCGTGCAGCAGGTGCGCGCAGGGCTCAAGGCCATCTACCTCTCCGGGTGGCAGGTCGCCGCAGACGGCAACCTCGCGGGTCAGACCTACCCCGACCAGTCGCTCTACCCCGCGAACTCCGTTCCGGCCGTCGTGCGCCGCATCAACAACGCCCTCATCCGCCAGGACCAGCTCGAGCACGCCGAGGGCGAGACGACGCAGGACTGGCTCGCGCCGATCGTCGCCGATGCCGAAGCCGGATTCGGCGGACCTCTCAACGCCTACGAGCTCGCGCAGTCGCTCATCCAGTCCGGTGCGGCAGGCATCCACTGGGAGGACCAGCTGGCCAGCGAGAAGAAGTGCGGCCACCTCGGCGGCAAGGTGCTCGTGCCGACGCAGCAGCACATCCGCACCCTGAACGCCGCCCGCCTCGCGGCGGACGTCGCCGGCGTGCCGACCGTCATCATCGCCCGCACGGATGCCCTCGCCGCCGACCTGCTCACCAGCGACGTCGACGAGCGCGACCAGCAGTTCACCACCGGTGAGCGCACCACCGAGGGGTTCTATCGGATCCGCCCCGGCATCGAGTCGGTCATCAGCCGCGGACTCGCCTTCGCCCCCTACGCCGACCTGCTGTGGGTCGAGACGGGCGAGCCCGACATCGCCCTCGCCCGGGAGTTCGCCGCCGCGATCCACGCGCAGTTCCCCGGTAAACTCCTGGCCTACAACTGCTCACCGAGCTTCAACTGGAAGCGCCACCTCTCCGACGCGGAGATCGCGACCTTCCAGCAGGAGCTGGCCGATCTGGGCTACAAGTTCCAGTTCATCACCCTGGCCGGCTTCCACGCCCTGAACCACTCGATGTTCGACCTCGCCCGCGGCTACGCCGAACGCGCCATGAGCGCGTACGTCGAGCTGCAGGAAGCCGAGTTCGCCGCCGAGGCGGACGGCTACACCGCCACCAAGCACCAGCGCGAGGCGGGCACCGGCTACTTCGACGTCATCTCCACCGCGCTCAACCCCGACAGCGCGACGCTCGCCCTCGCCGGCTCCACCGAAGCCGCGCAGTTCCATTGATCCCCGCCGCCTTCTTCGCATCGCGACGCACACCGAAGGACTTCAGATCATGACCACTCCCACCGCTCCCCCGACCACGGCTCCCATCCAGACGACCCAGCAGGGTCCGGCGATCGAGGTCACCGGACCCCTCCGCGACCGCTACGACGAGATCCTCACCCCCGAGGCGATCGCCTTCCTCACCGAGCTGCACCACCGGTTCGCGTCCCGCCGTCACGACCGGCTCGCCGACCGGATGCGCCGCCGATTCGAGATCGGCAACGGACACGACCCCCGCTTCCGCGACGACACCGCGCACATCCGCGAGGACCGGGACTGGCGCGTCGCCGGCGCCGGCCCCGGGCTCGAGGACCGCCGCGTCGAGATCACCGGGCCCACCGACCCGAAGATGACGATCAACGCGCTCAACTCGGGTGCGCGGGTGTGGCTGGCCGACCAGGAGGACGCCACGAGTCCGACCTGGAAGAACGTGATCGAGGGTCAGCTCTCCCTCCACGACGCCATCCGCGGCGAGCTGTCGTTCACGTCACCGGAGGGCAAGGAGTACCACGTCACGGCCGAGCGCACCCCACGATCGTGATGCGCCCTCGCGGCTGGCACCTGCCCGAGAAGCACATCGCCTTCACGGACCGCGCCGGCCGTCGCACCTCGGCATCCGCCTCCCTCGTCGACTTCGGTCTGTACTTCCTGCACAACGCGCAGGCGCTGATCGAGGCCGGCCGCGGGCCGTACTTCTACATCGCCAAGCTCGAGTCGAGCGAAGAGGCGAAGCTGTGGGACGACGTCTTCTCGTTCAGCGAGGAGTACATCGGCATCCCGCACGGCACGATCCGGGCGACCGTGCTGATCGAGACCCTGCCTGCGGCGTTCGAGATGGACGAGATCCTCTACGAGTTGCGCGACCACTGCGCCGGCCTCAACGCCGGACGCTGGGACTACATCTTCTCGATCATCAAGAACTACCGAGGTCGCGGAGCGCGCTTCGTGCTTCCCGACCGCAGCGAGGTCACGATGACGGTGCCGTTCATGCGGGCGTACACCGACCTGCTCGTGCAGACCTGCCACAAGCGGGGAGCCTTCGCGATCGGCGGCATGAGCGCGTTCATCCCGAACCGCCGCGACCCCGAGGTGACGGCGCGGGCCATCGAGAAGGTCTCGGCCGACAAGAAGCGCGAGGCCGGCGACGGCTTCGACGGCACGTGGGTCGCGCACCCCGACCTGATCCCCACAGCTCAGGCCGAGTTCGACGCGGTGCTCGGCGAGCGCCCCAACCAGGTCGACCGGCAGCGGGACGATGTCCACGTCGAGGCGCGCGACCTGCTCGACCTGCACATCGGCCGTCCGATCACCGCCCAGGGCGTGCGCGACAACGTGTCGGTCGCCATCCGCTACCTGGAGGCCTGGCTGCGCGGACTCGGCGCCGTGGCGATCGACAACCTGATGGAGGATGCGGCGACGGCCGAGATCAGCCGCTCGCAGGTGTGGCAGTGGATCCACCAGGACCGCACCACGCAGGACGGCACCCCGATCACGGCGGAGTACATCGAGGGGCTGATCGCCCAGGTGCTCGCCCAGGCGACCCGCAGCCACGGCGACCGCTATGACGACGCGGCGGAGATCTTCCGCGAGGTCGCGCTGCAAGAGGAGTTCCCCACGTTCCTCACCCTGGGCGCATACAGCCGGTTCCTGGTCGACGAGGACTGAGCGCGCGGAAGAGCCCCCGGGCCATGGCTGATGCTGTGACCCGGGGGCTTCCGTGTCCGGAGCCGGCGCGGGCACGCGGGCGTAGCCTGGAAGCATGACCGACGTCTGGGCGGACATCGCCACCGAGTTCCTGCACTTCTACCCGCGCGGGCGGCGGCTGCTCACGGTGGCCGGGGCGGATGCCGAGCGCTCGCGACAGGCGGCCGACGAACTCGCCACCGCACTGACGGCGTCGGGACAGCACGTCGTCCGGGAGCACTCTCCGGAGGGCGAGGAGGGCGAGCTGCGCACCGTGGTCAGCGCGTTCCGGGAAGGACCGAAGAGCGACGACGTCCTGCTCGTCTCGGGCCCGGCCGCCCTGATCGGCGAACGCACCAGGGGCATGTGGAACTACGCGCTGTGGCAGTTGGCGGGCGACGAGCCGCCGCACACCGTCGCGGGTTCGATCGTCGATGTCTCCGACCCGGCCCACCCGAAGCGTCGGTTCGCCGACTACTGCGCGCTGCCGGCCTCGTACGGCGCCTGACGCACTCCCGCGACGTTCACCGGAACGACGCGGCCACCGAGTTGCGGTGGTAGTCGAACACGATGCTCGTGCGCGTGGAGGCGACGCTGCTCTGCGCCGAGAGGTGCTCGAGCACGAATTCGCGCATCTCCGAAGAGTCGGCGACCGCGATGTGCAGCAGGAAGTCGTCGTCTCCGCCGAGGAAGAACACCTGGATCACCTGGGGCAGCACCCGCACGCGGTCCGCGAACTCGACGATGCTCTCCCGCCGGCCACTCGGACGCAGCGTGACGCCGATGACGGCTTGGAGTCCAGCGCCCAGCATCCGCTCGTCCACGCTCGCGTGGAACCCCGTGATGACCCCCGGTCGACGAGGGCCCGGAGCCGGGCATGGGCGGTCGACGGCGCGACGCCGAGGCGACCGGCGAGTTCCGCGTTCGTCATGCGTCCGTCTGCTGTGAGAAGCTGCACGATCCTCGCGTCGATCGCATCGAGGGCCGGGGCCCGAACGGTGTTCGGCTCCGCGGCGTCAGAGGTCGTCTCCATACGAAGCATTATTCAGGATCTTTCGCCCTGACGAATGATCTTCACTGATTCTGTTGTTCCATCGATGTTTCTGCGATCCTGGGTGCCGACCCGCGCACATCACCCTGGAGGATCAATGAAGATCGGCGTCCCCACCGAGGTCAAGAACAACGAGAACCGCGTCTCCCTCACTCCCGCCGGCGCCGACCGCCTGGTGCATGAGGGCCACCGCGTGCTCGTGCAGTCCGGTGCGGGTCTCGGCTCGCGCATCACGGACGACGACTACCGCGACGCCGGTGCCGAGATCGTCGGAACCGCAGCCGAGGCCTGGGGCGAGGCCGACCTCGTCATCAAGGTCAAGGAACCCATCGCCCAGGAGTACGGCTTCCTGCGCGATGACCTCACGCTCTTCACCTACCTGCACCTGGCCGCCGACCGCGCGCTCACCGAGGCCCTCGTCGCGGCGGGCACCACCGCCGTCGCCTACGAGACCGTGCAGCTGCCCGATCGCAGCCTGCCTCTGCTCGTGCCGATGAGCGAGATCGCCGGGCGGCTCTCGGTCACCATGGGGTCCTACTCGCTGCTGCGCTCCCAGGGCGGTCGCGGGATGCTGCTCGGCGGCATCGCGGGAACTCCCCGCGCCAAGACCGTCGTGATCGGCGGCGGCGTCGCAGGCGAGCACGCCGCGGCGAACGCGCTGGGCCTCGGCTCGAAGGTCACCGTGATCGATGTCTCGCTGCCGCGCCTGCGCGAGCTCGAGCACCGCTACGGCGGCGCGCTCGAGACGCGCGCCTCGAGCCGCTACGACATCGCAGAGGAGCTCAAGACGGCCGACCTCGTGATCGGGTCCGTGCTCATCCCCGGCGCGGCCGCCCCCAAGCTCGTGACCGACGACATGGTCGCCACGATGAAGCCCGGCTCCGTCCTCGTCGACATCGCGATCGACCAGGGCGGATGCTTCGAGGGGTCGAAGCCCACCACGCACGACGATCCGACGTTCGCGGTGCACGACTCGATCTACTACTGCGTCGCGAACATGCCCGGCGCGGTTCCCGAGACGGCGACGCGGTCGCTCACCAACGCGACGCTGCCCTACGTATCGGCGATCGCGGGCAAGGGCTGGGAGCGCGCGGCGTCCGAGGACGCGGCGCTCGCGAAGGGCCTGAACGTGCAGGGGGGACGCATCACCCTGGACGCCGTCGCGCAGGCGCACGGCCTCTCCGCGGGCTGACCTTCCGAACCCGAAAGAACCTCGGATCTTGGCGGCATCCCACACCTCGCCGTACCCAGCGACCCGAGTACGCTCGTAACCGTGACCGAACGCGCTCCTCTCTCTCGCAAGCTGTCCGCCATCGCCGAGTCCGCGACCCTCAAGGTCGACGCCAAGGCCAAGGCCCTCAAGGCCGAAGGCAAGAACGTCATCTCGTATGCCGCGGGCGAGCCCGACTTCGCGACACCGCAGTTCATCGTGGATGCTGCGGCCGAGGCCCTGGCCGACCCGGCGAGCTACCGGTACACCCCCGCGCCCGGACTGCCTGCGCTGCGCGAGGCGATCGCCGCGAAGACCCTCCGCGACTCCGGTCTCGAGGTCTCTCCCAGTCAGGTGATCGTCACCAACGGCGGCAAGCAGTCGGTGTACCAGGCGTTCCAGGCCGTGGTGAACCCGGGCGACGAGGTGCTGCTCCCCGCGCCGTACTGGACCACTTACCCCGAGGCCATCCGCCTCGCCGACGGCACCCCCGTCGAGGTGTTCGCCGGAGCGGACCAGGAGTACAAGGTCACGGTCGCGCAGCTCGAGGCCGCGCGCACCGCGCGCACCACCGCGCTCGTCTTCGTGTCGCCGTCGAACCCCACGGGCTCGGTGTACACCGCCGACGAGACCAAGGCCATCGGCGAGTGGGCGCTCGAGCACGGCATCTGGATCATCAGCGACGAGATCTACCAGAACCTCACCTACGAGGGCGTCAAGGCCACCTCGATCGTCGAAGCCGTCCCCGAGGTCGCCGGTCAGACGATCCTCGTCAACGGCGTCGCGAAGACCTATGCCATGACCGGATGGCGTGTGGGCTGGATGGTCGGACCCGCCGACGCCATCAAGGTCGCAGGCAACCTGCAGTCGCATCTCACGAGCAACGTGAACAACGTCGCCCAGAAGGCCGCGATCGCCGCTCTCAACGGTCCGCAGACCGAGGCAGAGCAGTTCCGCGAGGCCTTCGACCGTCGCCGCCGCCTCATCGTCTCGGAGCTGTCGAAGATCGAGGGCCTCGTGGTGCCGAACCCGCTCGGCGCGTTCTACGTGTACCCCGACGTGCAGGGCCTTCTCGGTCGCACCTGGGGCGGTGTGACGCCGACCACCTCGCTCGAGCTCGCCGACCTCATCCTCGACCAGGCGGAGGTCGCGGTCGTCCCCGGCGAGGCGTTCGGCCCCTCCGGCTACATCCGTATGTCGTATGCGCTCGGCGACGACCAGCTCCTCGAGGGCGTGCATCGGTTGCAGCAGCTGTTCGCCTGAGCTGCTGCACCTCGCCCGAGACCCGTGCGAGGGGCGCATCGACGATACTGGAGGCATGGACGACGGCGAGGCAGAGGGTGAGCGGATGCCGGTGACTCTGCGGGTGGCCTTCGCCATCCTGATCACGGTGACCGTTCTGGTCTTCTTCCTCTCCCTCGTGGTCGCTTCCTTCCTCTGGTACTGGGGAGGAGAGTGGCGACAGTTGCTCAGCGTGCTCCCCTTCGTCCCGGTGGTCGTCTACACGACCATCACCGTGCTCGTCGCAAGACGAACATCGTGGGCCCGATACGCGACCCTGCTGTTCCCGCTCCCGCTCGCGCTCTACGTTCCGGCGGCAACGGCCACGACCTGGGAGTTCCCGGTCGGCCTCGCGGCCCTCGCTCTCACCACTGCGGCGGTCGTGTTGATCTTCCTCCCGTCTTCTCGTCCCCACTTCGGCAGCGGGATGCCTCAGTCCTCGGGGTGGAAGCCGATCAGCCAGCGGATGCCGTAGCGGTCGACGAGCGTGCCGTCGTAGTCGCCCCACGGGCGCTTCTGCAGCGCGTCGATCACGCGACCGTCGGCGGCGAGCGCGTCGTACCAGTCGGTCAGCGTCAGCGCATCGGCCGTGCCGAGCAGCGACAGGAACATGCCGCCCATCTGCACCGCGTCGTCGTCGGCGCCGGCGTCGGCTCCGGCGAGTTCGACGAGTCCGCTCAGCTGTCCGTGCGCGACGGCATCGCCCGGCCCATCATGCCGGCCGGCCGTCGCGTAGTCGAGCAGCTGCAGCTCACCGCCGAACACCGACTGGTAATGACGCAGCGCCTCCGCGGCGTTGCCGGGGAACAGCAGGTACGGGATCAGTCCGCTCATGCCGCGAGCGTAGCGCCACCGGCCGACGTCGGCCACCGAGACCAGCACGACGAACGGCCGCCACCCGAAGGTGACGGCCGTCCGTTGGCACGCGATCAGGCGACGGGGATCGCCGCGTACAGCACCCATGTGAGCGCGAAGCCTGCCACGCCCAGGACCGTGGTGAGCGGAGTCCAGGTGCGCAGGCCGTCCTTGACCGAGAGGCCGAGGTACCGCGTGACCACCCAGAAGCCCGAGTCGTTCACGTGGCTGAGGCCGAGCGCGCCGTAGCCGATCGCGACGGCGAGAAGCGCGGTGTGCACGGTGTCGAGCCCCATCGCGGCGACCGAGGGCAGCAGAAGCCCTGCGGTCGTGGCGATGGCGACGGTGGCCGACCCTGAGCGGCGCGCATGATGAGCGAGATCAGGAAGGCCGCCAGGAGCAGCGGCATCCCGCTCGAGGCGAGCACATCGGCGACCGCGCCGCCGATGCCGGTCTCGGTGAGGACGCGGCCGAAGGCTCCTCCGGCTCCCGTCACCAGGATGATGACGGCGGCGGCGGGCAGAGCAGATTCCATGACCTCGCCGAGGTGCGCCGCCGACCAGCCACGCCGGATGCCGAGCAGGTACATGGCTGCGGCGATCGCGACCATGAGGGCGAAGATCGGCTGACCGATCATGCTGAGGAAGCCGTTCCAGAACGACCCCTTCTCGAACAACGGGGCCACGGCGGTGCCGAGCATGATGAGCACGAGCGGCAGCAGGATGAGGCCGAGGACCGTGCCCGCGCCCGGAGCCTTCTCGCCCTCGCCGAGCCCGCCGCTGAGCGTGGACCGGTCGGTGCCGAAGTTGTCGTACATCTCCTTCGTGGCTGCGAGCATCGCGAACTCACGGGTGTTGATCCACTTGGCGACGAGATACGACAGCACGCCGAGCGGCACGGAGATCGCGAGCGCGAAGATCGTCACCCAGCCGATGTCGGCGCCGAGGATCGCGGATCCGCCGACGATGCCGGGGTGCGGGGGCACCGCGACATGGACGGCGAGCATGATGCCAGCGACCGGGAGCCCGAACTTGATCGGGTTGAGCCCTGCCACCTTCGAGAAGGCGAACACGATGGGGATGAGGATGATGAAGCCGGCGTCGAAGAACACCGGGATGGCGAGGATGCCGGCGGCGATGACGAGCGCGATGCCGACCCGCTTCGGGCCCAGCCAACCCGTGAATCGCCCGGCGAGCGACTCGGCGCCGCCGGAAAGCTCGATGATCTTGCCGAGCATGGACCCGAGGGCCACCAGCACGGCGACCGAGCCGAGAGTGCCGCCGACACCGGCGATGATCGCCTGGATGACGCCGAGCTGCTCGGGCGTATCGCCGTCGGCGGGGATCGTGGTGAGCGGCAGACCGGCCGCGATGCCGACGATGATCGACACCAGGATGAGGGCGTAGAACGCCTGCATCTTGAACCGGATGATGAGCAGGAGCAGCAAGCCGAGGCCTGCGAGGCCGATCAGGATGAGGATCGGAAGAGGAAGCATCTCTGGATCTCTTCTTTCAGTGAGGGCGCGACGTCGCGCTCAGGACAGTCGTTCGGGTGCGACGACGCGGATGACGGCAGAGTCGTCGAGGGCGCCAAGGCCCTGCGCTTCGCCGAGGAGGAACAGCTGCTCGGCCGCGGCGGCGACCGGCGTGGAAAGGTGTGCACGGCGGGCGGCATCGCCCACGATGCCCAGGTCCTTCACGAAGATGTCGAGGCGGCTCAGCACCTCGGCGCCTTCGGGGTCGTACGCCTCGAGCGCACGGGGGCCGCGGTTGCCGAGCATGAAGGAGTTCGCCGCTCCCGCGGTGAGCGCATCCAGCGTGCGGGCGCGGTCGAGACCCAGCGCATCGGCGAGGGCGAGCGCTTCGGCGGCAGCGGCGATGTGCACACCGCACAGCAGCTGATTGACGGTCTTCAGAGCCTGCCCGTCGCCGGGCTTGTCCCCCACGATGGACAGCGTGGACGCGAGCTGCTCCAGCACGGGGCGCGCGGTCTCCACGGCGGCGGGGGTCGCGCCGACGACGATGAGCAGATCTCCCTCGCCTGCACGCACGGGGCCGCCGGACAGCGGTGCGTCGACGAGCTCAGCGCCATGGATGGCGAGCTGCCGGGCGATCGCCTCGATGCCCTCGGTGCCGACGGTGCTGGTGAGGATCACGACCGCACCATCGGCGAGATGCGTGGCGAGTCCATCGTCTCCGAAGAGCAGTTCGTCCAGCTGGGCACCGGTACGAACGGCGACCAGCACGGCGTCGGCACCGTCGACGGCCTCGGCCGCCGATGCGGCGGGCGTGACGCCCGCTTCCGCGGCGAGGGCGATGCGTTCGGTGGCGATGTCGAAGCCGCGTACCGTGAAGCGCTGGGCGAGGCGTACGGCCATCGGCAGCCCCATGGCGCCGAGTCCGATGACAGCGACGGTGGTTGTCATGATTGTCCTTCCGGGTGGGTTCCATCGTCGCCTGCGAGAGTGGCGACGACCGTGACGAGGGAGTCCGCGTCGCCGACGTTTCCGGCGAACACGACGTAGGGGATGCCGACGGCGGGGCCGGTCTCCGGCTGCCACAGCGAGACGAGACCAGGGAGCATGGGCCCCAATACGGTCGCGCGACGGATCTCGAGGGCCTCGCTGGCGACGTCACTGAGGTGATCCCGCCCTTCGCGATGACGAAACGGGGAGGGGCGATCGCGAGCACGCGGCGCACGAGGTCGACCACTCCGCTCGAGACGCGACGGGCGATCGCGAGGCTCTCATCCCCGTCGGCACCGGTGACGAGCTCGCGCGTCGTGTGCACGATCACGCTTCCCTCGTCCAGCGCAGCCGCGGCGGCATGCGCCTGCTCCTCGAGATGCGCCTCGCGGTCGGGGCCGATGAGCGCCCGCACATCGAGCTCGATCGTGCGCGTGTTCGGGCGCGCGGCCTTCAGCGCGTCGAGCTGTGCGGTGGTGAGCGGCACGTGACTGCCCACCACGACCAGCCCGCCGCGGTCGTGGGCGAAGGGGATGTCCTTCGCGCGCATCGGCGCGGCGATCTCCTGCCCGATGTGGGCACGGACGTAGGGCGGTCCGACGCGGAGCAGCACGTTCTTCTCGCGGAGGCGATGCAGTGCGAGGGCGACGGTGCTCATGTCCGCTTCCTCGACGACGTCGACGGCGACGACGGCGCCTTCGGGCAGAGCGCCGAGGAACGCGATGACGGCGTCCACTCCCGCCCGGATGGTGCCGATGTGCAGGCCTGCCACCACGGAGGCCGGGATCTGTCCGCCGGTCTTCTCCGCCACCCAGTCGCGCAGATCGGAAGAGCGGTAGCCGAAGGTGGCATCCGCGGCGAACGGGGTCTCGCCGACCGGGGTGGCCTCGCCGTCGGTGACCCAGTAGTGGACGGAGTCGACCGTGAGCCGACCGGCGTCGGGGAACGCGGGGATGAGCAGCGTAAGCGAAGGAGTCCGCCCGGTGCGCGCCGCGACCTCTGCCGAGAGGACATCGGTCTCGAGTGGGAAATGCCCCCGGAGAGTGGAGTCGCTTCGGGAGACGAAGGTCACGTGGCGGCCCTGGGCGTCGGCGGCGTCGAGCGCCACCGCGACGATCTCCCGGTTGCGCGCAGCCGCGGCGTCTTCGTCGAGCGATCGGGTGTTCGTGAGCACGTAGACGGCGGATGCGCCTGTCGCGAGAGCCTCGTCGAGATCGGCGCGCTCCCATCGGGTGAGCACGGGAGATTCGCGACCGACTGCGTTCCGGTCGGGTCGTCGTCGAGCACGATGAGCACGTCGGTGGGATCGACCTCGGCGCGCACGTCGGCGGCGGTGACCTCGAGCGGTGCGGGCAGGGGCGCCAGCAGGTCGTCGATGTGCACTCGAACTCCTTCGTTCCGGGAGATGGTCCGTGGCTGGGGACCACGGACCTGGGGGATCTGCATCGTTATCCGATATCAGATATCGATGAGCGTACCTCAGCATCGCGCCCATCGCCAAAACGGCACAGCGACGCGGATGGCGCGTTGTCAGCGGCCGTGCACGTAGTGCAGCAGGTCGTCGCGGGTCTGCCTCATGTGGCTGCGCATCGCCTGACGGGCGGCCGCGCCGGAGCCCGTGCGCATCGCCTCGAGCACCGCGGCGTGCTCGGCCAGGGCGTGCTCGCGGATGTCGGGGACGGCGCTGGTCTCGCTGCGCGTCGCCTGCAGCATGGTCGTCAGCGGGCGCATCGAGGCGACCAGGATGCGGTTGTCCGCCGCCCGGATGATCACGTCGTGGAAGGCCAGATCGGCGGCCACGAATCCCTCGACGTCGGCCCGATCGTGCGCTGCACGCATCTCTTCCAGCAGCGACTCCATCTCCGCGAGGTGCGCGTCCGACCGCCGACCCGCCGCGAATTCCGCTGCGCCGGTCTCGAACATCATGCGCATCTCGAGCATCTCCACGGAGGAGCGCTCGCGGGCGCCGGCGCTCTGTGCGTGCCGGACCACCGCGTCGAGGCCCGTCCACTCGTCAGTGGGCGCGATGCGATGCCTGGTCCCGGGCACCGCGACGATGACGCCCTGCGCCTGCAGCAGCCGCACCCCTTCGCGCATCGTGAGGCGCGACACCCCGAACTGCTGGGCGAGCTCCCCCTCGGGGGCAGCGGTTGGCCCGCCTCGAGCCGGCCGGCGATGATCTCGTCGAGCAGACCGTCGACGACGGCCTGCGTCCGCGAGACCCGCTCGACCTTGGTCACAGGTCGACGCCCACCAGCACGGGCTCCGGCTGCAGCACCAGACCGAATTCCGCATGGACGCGGCTCTGGATGAAGCGGGCCAGCTCGGCGACCTCGGCGGACGTGGCCCCTCCGCGGTTCGTCAGTGCGAGCGCGTGCTTGGTCGACACCGACGCACGGGACCGCGGGAGCTTGAATCCCTTGCGGATGCCGGCCTGCTCGATCAGCCAGGCGGCGCTCACCTTGACATCGGAGACAGTGGCGGGCTTCGACAGCGGCACCTGCCCGTCGTACGAGGCGAGCGGGATCACGGTCACCGCGTCGAGGTCCGGGGCGACCGGCCACCGTGGGCACTCCGGAGGGAGCGCCGTCGCCACCGCGGCCGTCACGATCGCATTCTGGAAGAACGAGCCGACACCGTGGGTGTCGGGGTCGCTCTCGTCGAGCAGCATGCCCTTGGAGGCGCGAGTCGCGAGGATGCGCTCGCGCACCCACGCCAGCGGAACCGGGGCCTCGTCGACGAGACCGAGCGCACGACGCAGCTGCTCGCCGCGCACGATCCGCTCGTTCGCGACCACGAGGTCGACCGTCGCGGAGAGGATCACGGCGCGGCGCAGCGGCACGCTTCCGTGGTGATGCTTGAGCACCGAGGTGCGGAATCCGAGTCCGAGTTCGGCGGCGGGAACGGTGGATATCTCGCCGGTCGCCTCGTCGATCAGCTCGACCTCGACCAGGGTCTCCTGGATCTCCTGCCCGTATGCGCCGATGTTCTGCACGGGCGCCGCCCCGACCGTCCCGGGGATGCCGCTCATGGCCTCGAGCCCCGCGTAGCCATGCGCGACGGCGTAGGCGACCAGGTCGTCCCACCCGTGCCCGGCCTGAGCGCGCAGGCGGATCCGCCCCTGATGCGGGGACGGCAGCTCTTCGACGCCCTCCGTGCGCACGCGGATGACGGTGCCCTCGAAGGGATCGTCCCCCACGAAGAGGTTCGATCCGCCGCCGAGCACGAACCACTCGTCGCCGCGTCGCCAGGTCTCGCGCAGAGCCTCGATCAGCGCCGGGGTCGTCGTCGCGTCGAGCATCCGCTCCGGCGCCGCACCCGTGCGGAGCGTGGTCAGCTCGGAGAGCCGTACGGGTTCGATCTCCTGCATCACAGCGCCCTCATCAGACGGCGATGCGCAGCTGCGCCTTGACGAGCACGGTCGTCTCGTCGAATGTGACCTTGAGGTCGATGCGCGCCACCTCGTCGTCCACCGCACCCACCGTGGCGGTGACGTGGATGTCGGCGCCGTGGACGGGATCGACCACGACCGGCTTCGTGAAGCGCACGCCGTAGTCGAGCACGCGCGTCGCGGGGTCGAGCGCCGCGATCACCACGGACGAGGCGATGCCCATCGTGAGCATGCCGTGCGCGAGCACACCCGGCAGGCCGACCGACGCGGCCACGTCGTCGCGGTAGTGGATGGGGTTGAAGTCTCCTGAAGCTCCTGCGTAGCGCACGAGCGACTCGCGGGTCACGTGCACGGTGCGCTCCGCGAGCACGTCTCCGACGGTGTACCCCATCAGGCGGCCTGCCCTTCGACGGTGTTCTCCTCGGCCCCGACGAGCAGCACGCTCGTCGCGGTGACGACGTGAGCGCCCGCCACGTCGGAGATCTCGGCCTCACTCGTGATCATCGCGTTGCCGCCCATCATCCGGATGCCGGTGACGCGCAGCTGCCCCGTGAGCTCGTCTCCCGCGACGATGGGCCGGCTGTAGGTGAAGCGCTGCTCGGCATGGATGGTCCGCGCGAGCACGATGCCGGAATCCTCCTGCGCCAGCAGCTGCTGGAGCGTGAGGTCTTGGATCACCATCGCGAAGGTCGGTGGAGCGACCACGTCGTCGAAGCCCAGCGCGCGTGCCGCCTCGACGTCGAAGTGCTGCGGGGCGTCGGCGAAGACGGCGCGCGCGAACTCGCGCACCTTCTCACGGCCGACGAGGTACGGGGCCGTCGACGGGAACTCCCGGCCGACCAGTTCTTGGTTCACTGCCACCCCTCGATCCTACCGAGGCCCGACCGACAGTCCGCCGCGAAGGCGTCCGCCCGCCTCCGAGGAGGAGACGCGATCCCATGCTGGAATATCTGTGACATGTAACATGTCAGCTGTCGTAAAGTGAACCCACATCACACGGACATCGAGGATCGACTCCTCGCCCAGACAACGAACGGGAGCACGGATGCGCGCAGTCGTCTTCACGGCGGAGGGGCAGCTGTCTCTCGAGGAACGGCCCACTCCGACCCCCGGCTTCAAGGAGATACTCATCGCCACCGCTGCCGTGGGGATCTGCGGGACCGACACTCACGTCCTCGACGGCGAGTTCGAGGGGACGATCTTCCCGCTCGTACCGGGACACGAGGCGACCGGCACCATCGTGGCTCTCGGTGAAGGCGTCAACAGCGGCGTCTTCGACTTTCAGATCGGCGACCACGTCGCCGTGAATCCCAGCACGACCTGCGGCGAGTGCGAGTACTGCCAGAACGGACACCAGAACCTCTGCCGGTTCTGGAACGGGCTCGGCGTCGTCGCCTCCGACGGAGCCGCACAGCAGTTCTTCACCGCCCCGGCGGGCAATGTCCACAGACTGCGACCGGACACCGACCTGTTCGAGGCGGCGCTCATCGAGCCGCTCGCCTGCGCGATCAGAGGATGGGACGTGCTCCCCCGCCGTCTGGGTGACCACGTGCTCGTTTACGGCGCCGGAACCATGGGACTGCTCATGGCGCAGTTGGCGCACCGTGCCGGGGCAGCGACCGTGACGATCGTCGACCTCAACGAGGCGCGGCTGCAGACGGCGGCGGAGTGCGGCATCGAGCTGCGCTACACGAGCGCCGATCACGCCCGACGTGACAAGTGGGACGTGGTGATCGACTGCACCGGCAGTATCGCCGCGATCGAAGACGCTCTCACGCGGGTCAAGCCGGCCGGCTTCTTCCAAGACTTCGGCGTCGCGCCCGCAGACCGCTCGGCGCGGTTCTCCCCGTTCCGCGTCTACCGCGACGAGATCTCCATCGTCGGCACGATGGCCGTGCTGAACTCCTTCGGACGCGCGGTGGAGCTCTTCGAAGCCGGTGCCATCAACGCCGCCGCGATGATCAGCCACTCCTTCACCCTCGACGACTACGAGTCGGCCCTCGACATGTTCCGGCGCGGCGAGGGACGCAAGCTCCAGATCCGCCCGAACGACACCGCCTCCCGAGTGCTGCGGTGACGCTGCCCGCTGCACCCCGTGGAAGGACGCGCGATCGGGGGATGCGCAAGATCGTGCAGGCCGTGATCGTCGTCGCCCTCATCGCGTTCGTCGCCGTAGGCACGAAGGTGCTGCCGATCGACGGCGACAGCGCGCCCGGCCCCTCGGCATTCGACCCCGCGACCTTCGGCGCGACGCAGTTCCCGAAAATCGAGGACTTCGTATCCGCCCACGCCGTCGAGGCGAAGGAGCTCGCCGACGCGATAGCCGCCGACCTGGCGGACGCCGCCGAGAAGTACGCCACGACGGGCCCGAGCGGTCCCGTGTACAGCGTCGAGATCACCGGCGTCGTCGGCCAGGCCGACGCTGGGATCGCCCCGATCGCGGTGACGGGCCTGTCGCCGGACCTTCAGATCCGCGTGCAGTTCGGACCCGCCGTGAACGGCACCGACCTCCGCGACGTCGCCGGCGACATCGAGTTCGGACAGTTCAGGAACCAGATCGAGTATCAGAACGCCGCAGCCGCCATCAACGACGAGCTGAAGGCGAAGACTCTCTCGTCGATCGATGTCTCGTCGCTATCCGGAAAGACCGTGACCGTCGTCGGAGCCTTCACCTTCGTGAGCCCGACCGCCTGGTTCGTCACGCCGGTCGAGGTGCAGACCGAATGAGCGCTGAGACCGACGGTGTCGTGCTCGAAGCACGCGACATCACCAAGACCTACGGCGGCACGAAAGCTCTCAAGGGCGTGAACTTCACCGTCCGCCGGGGCACGGTCACCACGCTGTTCGGCGAGAACGGCGCCGGCAAGTCGACGCTGATGAAGATCCTCTCCGGGGTCGAGCAGCCGACCTCCGGCGAGATCCTCCTCGATGGGAAGCCCGTCGTGCTGTCCTCCGCGGCCGAGGCCCGGGATCTCGGCGTCTCCATCATCCACCAGGAGCTGTCGCTCGCCCCCAACCTCTCCGTGCGGGACAACATCTTCCTCGGGCGCGAACTTCACGGGCCCTTCGGGGTCGACTATGCCGAAGAGGAGCGGCAGACGAAGGCGCTCCTCGACGACATGCGCATCGGCGTCGATCCCGACACGCTCGTATCGGACCTGCGCGTCGGCCAGCAGCAGATCATCGAGATCGCTCGCGCCCTGTCGATCGACGCGCGCATCCTCATCATGGACGAGCCGACCTCGGCGCTCACCGCGGCCGAGGTCGAAGTGCTCTTCGGCATCATCAACAGCCTGCTGGCGCGCGATGTCGCGATCGTGTACATCTCCCACCATCTCGAAGAGGCGCTGGAGATCACCGATCACGCGGTGGTCCTCCGCGACGGTGTGATGACCGCTCGCGGCGAGCGCGCGGACATCGACCTGGCGTGGATCGTACGGACGATGGTCGGCGACGGATTCGACCTGGGTACGCCGCCCACCGGTTACGCGTTCGGCGATGTCGCGCTGCGTCTCGACGGTCTCGTCGTGCGCGACAGGGAGAACAGCGATCGCGCGGCCGTCGACAGAGTCGACCTCGAGGTGCGATCCGGCGAGATCGTCTGCCTCTACGGTCTGATGGGGGCAGGTCGCACCGAGATGCTCGAGGCCGTCGCCGGCCGAGAGCCCATGGCATCCGGGGACATCCTGCTGCACGGGCGCTCCGTCCTGCCCCTGTCCATCGCCGAGCGGATCGCCGCGGGCATCGGACTGGTGCCCGAAGACCGCCAGCGGGACGGCCTGGTCCAGACGTTCGACGTCGGCGCCAACCTCACGCTCGCCAGCGTGCAGCGCAGCATGTCACGCGGAACGATCTCACGCCGACTCGACACCGAGCGTGCCAACGCGCTGATCGCCGCCGTCACGGTCAAGACGCCCGGGCCCGACCTGCCCATCGGAGCCCTCTCCGGCGGCAATCAGCAGAAGGTCGTGATCGGCAAGATCCTCGCCACTCGACCGACCGTGATGCTCCTGGACGAACCGAGCCGCGGTATCGACGTGGGCGCGAAGGGCGAGGTCTTCCGCCTCCTCGCCGGCAAGGCGCGTGAAGGACTCGCGGTCGTCTACTCCACTTCCGAGGTCGGCGAGTGCTTCAGCATCGCGCACCGCATCATCGTGATGCGTCGCGGCCGCATCTCCGCCGAGTTCACGCCGGAGGCCACCAAGGACATGATCATGGCCGCCTCCGGTGAAGCACTGACCTGAACCACTCGATCGGATCCGACCATGACGACCACCATCATCCGGAATGCGCGTGCATTCTCGCTCCCGAAGCTGCTCCTCGAGGGCAGGGCGTTTCTGGCGCTGCTTCTCGTCATCGTGGTGTTCTCCTCGCTGACGCCGAACTATCTCACCGTCGCGAACCTGCTCACCATGGCCTCCCATGTCGCCATCTACGCGATCCTCGGCCTCGGCATGCTCGTGGTCATCCTCAACGGCGGGATCGACCTGTCGGTCGGGTCGACGCTCGGCTTCTCTGCCGTGATCGCGGGGTTCCTCCTCAGCGGCGTTCCGCTGACGTTGTTCGGAGTGGTCCTCTACCCGAGCGTCCCGGTCACCGTGTTCCTCGCGTGCGGAGTCGGCGCGCTCGCCGGTCTCGTCAACGGCATCCTCATCGCGCGGTTCAAGGTCGCACCCTTCGTCGCCACACTCGGAATGCTCTACGTGGTGCGCGGGCTCGCGCTCCTCATGACGAACGGCCTCACGATCAACGATCTCGGCGGAGATGCCGAGCGGGGTAACACCGGCTTCGACTGGCTGGGCTTCAACCGCATCCTCGGCATCCCGGTCGGCGTGGTGATCATGGCGGTCCTCGCCCTGGTGCTCGGTTTCGTCCTCGGACGCACCCGGTTCGGCCGCTGGCTGTATGCCTCGGGCGGCAACGAGCGGGCCGCAGAGCTCTCGGGCGTGCCGGTGCGAAGCGTGAAGGTGCGCGTGTACGTGATCTCCGGCGTGTGCGCTGCGATCGCCGGCTTGATCCTCGCCTCGACGCTCACCAGTGCGGGGCCGACCGCTGGGCAGTCGTACGAGCTCACGGCGATCGCCACGGTCGTCATCGGCGGCGCCGCGCTCACGGGCGGCCGCGGGACGGTTCGCGGAACCCTCCTCGGCGCTTTCGTGATCGGGTTCCTCTCGGACGGCCTCGTGATCGTCGGCGTCTCCGCGTACTGGCAGATGGTCTTCATGGGCGCCGTGATCGTCGTCGCGGTGCTGTTGAACACGTTGCAGTACGGGCGGCGGCGCCGGACGAACAGCGTCTCGCCGCAACCGCCCGCTTCTCCGTCCGGTCAGGATTCCGCGACGCGATCCGTCTCGAACCCCTGATCGACCGAACCGGCATCCGCCTGCGCTGTCGGCCCCAACCAGAAAGGACACACCCCATGATGAGAAAGAAGGCTCTCGCCGCCCTGGCCGTGGCCGGAACGCTCGCGCTCGGCTTATCCGCGTGCACGTCCGACCAGAAGCAGGCCGGACCGGTATCCACTGACGGCAAGGGCGGCCTCATCACCGTCATCGTCAACGACCCGGCGAACCCGTATTGGAAAGCGGAGGGCGATGCCGCGGCCGCGAAAGCGAAAGACCTCGGGTACACCTCCGTGGTGGGCGCGCACAAGGGCGACACGAACACCGAGAACACCCTCATCGACACCGCGATCGCCAACAAGTCGGCCGCGATCATCCTCGATCCCGCCAATGCAGACGGCTCCGTCGCGGCGGTGAAGAAGGCCGATGCGGCCGGAATCCCCGTCTTCCTCGTCAACGCCGAGATCAACCAGTCGGGGCTGGCGAAGGCTCAGCTCGTCTCCAACAACGCGCAGGGCGCCGCGCTGGGCGCGCAGGAGTGGACCACTCGCATGCAGCAGGCCGGCAAGTACATCGAGCTGCTCGGTGCGCCGTCCGACAACAACGCGCAGACCCGATCCAACGGCTTCGGGACGGTGTTGTCGCAGTACCCGGGCCTCGTGAAGGTGGGCTCAGACGTCGCCAACTGGGATCGGACGGAGGGTCGGAACAAGACGCAAGCGCTGATGCAGGCGAACCCCGATATCAAGGGCATCATCTCCGGCAACGACGAGATGGCGCTCGGCGCGATCGCAGCACTGAAGGAGGCCGGCCGCGAAAAGGGTGTCGTGGTGGGCGGTTTCGACGGCAGCCCAGACGCCGTCGACGCTGTCGAGTCGGGCGAACTCGCCTACACGGTGCTGCAGCCTGTCACCGTTTTCGCCGCGAAAGCCGTCGAGCTCGCCGACGACTTCCTGAAGACCGGGAAGGCCCCGAAGACAGAGAAGCAGTCGTTCGACTGCATCCTCATCACCAGCGACAACGTCGACAAGATGACCGGGCCGTTCACCTACACGGAGTGAGACAGTCCGTTCGATCGCGGATGCGGGACGGAGTCACACTCCGCCCCGCATCCGGAAGGAAGGCAAGATGAGCTACATCGTCAACGACCCGACCGACTTCGCGGAGGAATCGGCAATCGGGTTCTTCGCCGCACATCGTGACCGCGTGCGAGCGGTCGAGGGCGGCGCCGTGCGCCGCTCGGGCACACCTCAGGATCAGGTCGCCGTGGTCATCGGCGGCGGATCAGGCCACTACCCGGCATTCGCCGGACTCGTCGGACCAGGTCTCGCACACGGCGCCGCGATGGGCAACGTCTTCGCGTCGCCGAGTGCACCGCAGGTCCGCTCCGTCGCGGCCGCTGCGCACGCAGGGGCGGGAGTGCTGCTCTGCTACGGCAACTACGCGGGCGATGTGCTCAACTTCGACCAGGCCCAAGAGGAGCTGCGCGCGCAGGGCATCCCCTGCCGCTCCGTCGTCGTCACGGACGACGTGTGCAGCGCCCCACCGGCAGAACGGGGACGACGCCGCGGCATCGCCGGCGATCTGGTGGTGTTCCGGGCGGCGGCCTGGGCCGCTGAACAGGGGCGTGATCTCGATGCCGTGGCGGAGTTGGCGGCGCGCGCGAACGACCGCACTCGTTCCTTCGGGGTCGCATTCAGCGGATGCCGTCTCCCGGGTGCGAGCAAACCCCTCTTCACCGTGCCGGATGGGTGGATGGCGATCGGCATGGGCATCCACGGCGAGCCCGGAATCGACGTGCGGCCACTCCCCACGGCGCGAGAACTCGCTGAACTCCTCGTGGCCGGCTTGCTCGATGAACGACCGGAGGGCATCGAGGAGGTCCACGACCAACGGGTGGCGCTGGTGCTGAACGGACTCGGCGCCGTCAAGGCGGAGGAGCTGTTCGTCGTGTACGCCGACGTCGTCCGACTGCTCGAGGGCAGCGGCATCCGGATCATCGACCCCGAGATCGGCGAGTACGCGACCAGCTTCGAGATGGCAGGCCTGTCCCTCACCCTCGCCTGGCTCGACGAGGAGTTGGAGGAGGCGTGGCGTTCCCCCGCATCCACACCCGCGTATCGCAAGGAGTCGCTGCCCGCATCCACGGACGTCGACGACGAGACCCCACGCGGAGGTGCCGCCGGCGCTTCCGAGGAGATCCCACCCGCGACGGCGAGGTCACGACGCGCAGCGGTGCTCCTGCAGGAAGCCCTCCACGCGATCCGGTGTCGCATCGACGCCGAGGCGGACGCCCTCGGACGCCTCGACGCGGTCGCCGGCGACGGTGACCACGGAATCGGGATGCAGCGAGGTTCTCGCGCCGCCGATGAGGCCGCGACACTCGCTCTCGATCGCGGAGCGGGCGCGGGTACGCTCCTCGCTCGCGCAGGCGATGCGTGGGCGCTCCGCGGCGGAGGCACATCAGGAGCGTTGTGGGGTGCGGGGATGCGGGCAGCGGGCGAGTCGCTCGGCGACGACGCCCTCCCCGATGCCGCGAGGCTGGCCGACGCCCTCGACGCTGCGCGCGCCGTCGTTCAGGAGCGTGGGCACGCTGTGCTCGGAGACAAGACCCTCGTCGACGCACTGGTGCCGTTCGTGACCACCCTGCGCGCGGGCGCCGCCGCCGGTCGAGGCGTCGCCCGCTGCTGGACCGAGGCGGTGCAGGCTGCCGAGACCGCCGCTCAGGGCACCGCGAATCTGCAGCCGCGCCGCGGCCGTGCGAGGCCGCACGCGCAGAAGAGCGTGGGGTCGCCCGACCCCGGAGCGATCTCGTTCGCTCACGCGATGGCCGCGGTGTCGGCCGTCATCGACAAGAAGAAGGGACGAACATCATGACCGCATGGCGCGTGGTGATCGGCAGTGACGATGCGGGGTTCACCTACAAGGAGGCGTTGAAGGCCGACCTGGAGCGTGACCCCCGAGTGGCCCAGGTCATCGATGTCGGCGTGGACGCCGACGGGCACACGCCGTACCCTCAGGTGGCGATCGCCGCGGCGGAGTACGTGCGAGCAGGCGACGCGGACCGTGCCGTGCTGGTGTGCGGAACAGGACTCGGAGTCGCGATCGCGGCGAACAAGGTGCCGGGCATCCGCGCCGTCACCGCCCACGACAGCTTCAGCGTCGAACGCAGTGTGCTCAGCAACAACGCCCAGGTGCTCACCGTCGGACAGCGGGTCATCGGCCTGGAGCTCGCCCGTCGGCTCACGAGGGAATGGCTGGGATACGTGTTCGACGACTCCTCGCCGTCCGCGGCGAAGGTCGCGATCCTCGATGACTACGAGCAGTCAGGACGCTGTGACTGACGACGGGCTCTTCGCTCCTCCCGTGCTCCTCGGGGTGAACCTCAAGCTGTACATGGACACGGCCGAGAGCAGGGAGTGGCTCCGCGCCGTGGCGCAGATCTCCCGCGACACCCCCGCACTCCGCAGTGGGCGGGTCGGACTGTTCGTGCTCCCCTCGCTCCCCTCGCTTGCGGTCGCGGTGGATGCCCTGAGCGGGACCGCCGTCGAGGTCGGCGCGCAGGACCTGCACTGGACGGATCACGGCGCCGTCACAGGAGGAGTCAGCGGTGCCGATCTCGCCGATGCGGGCTGCCGTGTCGTCGCGGTCGGGCACGCGGAGCGGACCAGTGTGTTCGGAGAGGACGACACGATCGCTGCCCGCAAGGTGTCCGCGGCGGTGCGCAACCACCTCATCCCCTGATCTGCATCGGCGAGCTTGCGCGGGGCACACCGCACGACGCGGCGGCAGCATGTACACGACAACTCCGCAGCCGTCTGGCCACCCTCGCCGAAGATGAAGGGGCAGAGATCCTCGTCGCCTACGAACCCGTCTGGGCGATCGGACGTGCAGACGCTGCCGACGCCGCGCACGTGGCCGTCGTCCTCGGCGCGCTGCGCGAGATGCTGACGGCCGAGGCCAGAGTCCACCGTTTCCGATTGCTCTACGGAGGAAGCGCGAAACCGGGCACCCTCACCGAACTCGGAACCATCGTCGACGGACTCTTCCTCGGACGTTTCGCCCACGACCCCGCCGCGCTCGCGCGGATCGTCGACGAAGCTGCGGCGTGCACACCGCGCGGAGGCCGGAGATCGTGACCCCGGTCGAGCACCTCGAGCTGCCGCTCCTGCACGGCACGCGCGCCCGCGTGAGTCGTCGGAGCGCGCGACAGGGAGCGATCGCCGACGCCGTCGTGACCGCCGGGACGATCCGGATAGATGAACTCGCGGCACGATTCGACATCAGCACGATGACGGCGCATCGTGATCTGGATGAACTCGAACGACGGGGGTTGCTGCGCAAGTCCCGCGGGATCGCGACGGTGACGTCGACTGCCCTCGTCGAGTCGAGCGATCTCTATCGAGCCGGACGAGAGCTCGCGGAGAAGGAGGCCATCGCGATGTCGGCCCTCGAGTTCATCCATCCCGGCCAGGCGATCTTCCTCGACGATTCGACCACTTCCCTGCATCTGGTGCCCCATCTGGCGGCGAAGCGGCCGCTCACCGTCATCACCAACTCCCTCACGATCATGAATGCCCTCCGCTCAGCCGGAGGGATCACGGTGATCGGCCTCGGCGGGGAGTTCCACAACTGGTGCAGCGCGTACATGGGACGAGCGACCACCGACGCGATCGCCGCTCACCGCGCCGACACCGTGGTGATGTCGACCTCGGCGATCATCGACGACATCGCCTTCCATCAGACGCCGAAGACCATCGACGTCAAGCGCGCCATGTTCGACGCCGCCCTGACGCGGATCCTCCTCGCCGACCACACGAAGTTCGAGAAGCGGGCCCTGCACGCGATGCTCCCGCTTGCAGCATTCGATGCCGTCATCGTCGACGAGGGGACCGACCGGCGCCACATCGGTCATCTCCGAGAGGCGGGAACACGGGTGATCGTGGCACATCAGCGCTCCCCCCTCCGCTGAGGGGAACGTGCGATCGCGCGAGGACTCAGGCCGCTCTCGCCGGCACGGTTCGTTCAGCCGCGGGTGCGTCCGCGAACCGCCTTGATCGCCATCTGGACGGCGATGACCACGAGGTATGCCGCGAACAGCATGTTGCCGAGCGTGGGGTCGACGATCGTCGCGAGCCAGGCGCCGAGGGCGGTCGTGGTGCAGGCGGAGACCCCGATGAGCAGGGCGGCGAGCAGATCGACGTTGCGGTTGCGGAGGTTCCCGACGGTGCCGGAGATCGCCGTGGGGATCATCATGAGCAGCGAGGTGCCCTTGGCGACCAGGTCGCTCGTGCCGAAGGCCAGCATCAGCACCGGGACGACGATCACACCGCCGCCGACGCCGATGAGGCCGGCGAGGATGCCGGTGCCGACGCCGACGGCGACGAGCGCGACACCCGTGAACCAGGTGAGTTCGAAGGCGGCATCGCGCGAGGGGATCACCAGGAACAGACTGACGATCACCACGAGGAGGAAGCCGACGAAGCCCCAGCGGAGAGCGGTCTGCGAGATGCGCGGCAGCAGTCGCGTCCCGATCTGCGCGCCGACCACGGCCCCGGCTGCCAGGATGATCGCCGGGATCCAGGCCACCGAACCGGTCGTGGCGTAGGAGATCACCCCGACGCTCGCGGTCGGCACGATCGCGGCGAGCGAGGTTCCGGCCGCCAGCCGCTGGTCGAAGTGGAGCAGGAGCACCAGCAGGGGGACGATGACCGTGCCGCCGCCGACGCCGAACAGCCCGGACAGGAGGCCCGCGAGGAGGCCGATCCCGATGAATGCCGTGTAGGCGCGAGGCCCTCGTGCGGGGGCCTGTACGTCGCTCACCGGATCAGCCTACTCGCGGCCTCCTCCCCGCTCGAACTCACACCTCGGAGTCGGCCTTGATCGGTACGGCGATCGACTCGGTCAGAGCCTGCTCGTACCGACGCTGCCGGCGCCGCAGCCACAGCCCGCCGACGATCAGGAGCGCGAGCACCCCGTAGGCGATCGCCGCGAACGGCTGCATGACCAGAGTGCTGAGGTCTCCTTGGCTGAGCTGCAGCGCCTTGCGCAGCTGCTCCTCCGCCATCGGCCCGAGGATCATCCCGACCACCAGAGGCGCGACCGGGTAGCCGTACCTCCGCATGAAGTAACCGAGGATGCCGACGACCAGCAGGATCACGATGTCGGACGGCGAGCTGTGCAGCGCATATGCGCCGAAGGCGGCGAACAGCAGGATGCCCGCATAGAGATACGGACGGGGGATCTGCAACAGCTTCACCCACATGCCCACGAGCGGCAGGTTCAACACGATCAGGATGACGTTGCCGATGTACAGGCTCGCGATCAGCGCCCACACGAGATTCGACTGGCTCTCGAACAGCAGCGGTCCCGGCTGGATGCCGTACGACTGGAACGCCGTGAGGATGATCGCCGCGGTCGCGGTGGTCGGCAGCCCGAGCGTGAGCAGCGGGACGAGCACGCCCGCCGCCGCCGCGTTGTTGGCGGATTCCGGGCCGGCCACGCCCTCGATCGCTCCACGTCCGAACTCGTCACGGTGCTTCGACAGCTTGCGCTCGGTCGCATACGACAGGAACGTGGCGACATCGGCTCCCCCAGCCGGGATCGTGCCGATCGGGAAGCCGATCGCCGTGCCGCGCAGCCACGGCTTCCACGACCTCCGCCAGTCGGCCTTCGTCATCCAGGACCGCCATCCACGTGTGACGGGGATCACGTCGACGCCGCCGTGCCGCAGCCGCGCGGCGATGTAGAACGTCTCACCCACCGCGAACAGGCCGACCGCGACGAGGACGATGTCGACGCCGTCCGACAACGCGGGGAGCCCGAGCGTGTACCGCTGCTGGCCCGAGAGCCAGTCGGTGCCGACGAGCCCGAGGAACAGGCCGACGCCGAGGGAGAGCATGCCTCGTGAGATCGAGCTGCCGATGAGGGCGCCGACCGTGATGAAGGCGATGACGATGAGGGCGACGTAGTCTGCGGGTCCGAGGTTCACCGCGAACTGCGCGAGCAGCGGGGCCAGCAGCGTCAGCCCCAACGTCGCCAGGGTGCCGGCGATGAAGGAACCGATGGCCGCGGTGGCGAGCGCGGCGGCTCCGCGCCCGAGCCTGGCCATCTTGTTGCCCTCGATCGCCGTGACGATCGAGGCCGACTCTCCGGGGTGTTGAGGAGGATGCTCGTCGTCGAACCGCCGTACATACCGCCGTAGTAGATGCCCGCGAAGGTGATGAGCGCCGCGGCGGGATCGAGCGTGTACGTCAGCGGAAGCAGCAGCGCGACCGTCATGGCCGGTCCGATGCCCGGCAGCACTCCGACCGCCGTGCCGACGAAGACGCCGAGGAACGCGAACGCGAGGTATTGCGGCTGCAGTGCCGTCGCGAAGCCCTCCAGGAGCAGGGTCCAGCTGTCCATCAGAACATCCTTCCGAGCCAGCCGAGAGCAGGACCCCACGGCAGCGACAAGCCGAGCAGCCCGCCGAACACGACCTGGATCACGAGGGCCACGGCGATACCGATCATGAAGGCCATCCACCAGCGCTTGGCGGCGAGCGACCAGGCGACGCCGCCGAACAGCAGAGCGGCCGCGGGCGCCCACCCCAGCGGCTCGATCAGGAGCAGGTGAGCGACGACGAGCCCTGCCAGCTTGGCGAGTGTGACCCAGTCGGTGGGAAGGGTCTCGTCGATGTCCTCCGCCTCCTCCGCGCCGCCGCGTTCACCGCGCAGGACACCGACCAGCACCGCGACGGCGGAGGCGAGCAGGATGACCGAGACGAAGATCGGGAACACGGTCGGGCCGGCCTTCATGCCGACCGGGACATGGATCAGGAAGATGCCGACGACGGCGAAGACGCCGAGCGCGACCATGATGGCGGCGAACACCAGTTCGCCGACGGGGACGGAGGACGCTGATCGTGCGGGTCGGCCGTCCAGGCCGACCCGCACCCCCTGCTCCTCGGTCCCCGGTGAGGTGGGGACCGTCATGTCACTGCACCAGCCCGATGTTCTTCAGCGTCGCGGTGACCTCGTCGATGTTCCCCGTGAGGAATCCGTCGAATTCCTCACCCACGAGGAACGCGTCGGTCCACCCCTTCGTCTCGAGCTGCTCGGTCCACGCCTCCGAGTCGTGCAGCTCGGTGATCACGCGCACCAGTTCCGCCTTCTCCCCGTCGGAGATGCCGCCAGGGGCGATGACACCGCGCCAGTTCGTGAGGACGACGTCGTAGCCCTCCTCGGTGATGGTCGGGACGTCGGGCAGCTGCGGCACCTGCTCCTCGCTCGATACGGCCAGCGCCCGGAGCGCACCGCTCTCGATGTGCTGCGCGAACTCTCCGACACCCGAGATGCCCGCCGCGACCTTGCCGCCGATGAGCAGCGGCACGGCTTCACCACCGCCGGAGTTCGGGGTGTAGTTCAGCTTCTCCGCGATCTCCGCCCCGTCGAGGCCCGCCTCCTCGAGCATGAGCCCGGCGAGGATGTGATCTGCGCCGCCCGCGGAGCCCCCGGTGATCGTGACCGCCTGACCGTTGTCGGCGATGTCCTCGACGAGGTCTTCGAGCGTGTCGTACTCCGAATCGGCAGGGACGACCACCACGAGCGGCTCGTCCGTGAGCCGGGCGATGGGCGTGGTGTCCTCGATCCGCACGGCGGAGGCGTTGGTCTCCACCGCACCCACCATGACGAGTCCCATGACCATGAGAGTGGCCGGGTCGTTCTCGTTCGCGAGCTGTGCCAGCCCCACGGTGCCGCCCGCGCCGCCCACGTTCGTGACGGGAGCCGAGTTCACCACTTCGTCCTCGGTGAGCACCTGGGAGAGTGCTCGGCCGGTCTGATCCCATCCGCCACCCGGATCGGCGGGGACGACGATCGACACATCCGTGACGGTCGCGGTCTCGGCCTCGTCCCCACCACCGTCCGTTGCTGCGCCGCCCCCGGCGCACGAGGTGAGGGTGAGTGCGGCCACCGCCGCCAGGGCGGTCAGGGCTCCGATGCGTGCGTTCTTCATGTGCGCTCCTCCTTGAGCGTTCGTGAATGCTGTGGATCAACAGTGGAAGGCGGTGACGTCGCGCTCAAGCTTCGGAAACCATTGGTCGCAGTTACGGAACTATTGGTCGCGAGCAGTGCCCTCCCCTGCTCGCACCCCCTGCGTCGGACGACGACAATGGTCAGGTGGCCTCGAAGATGACGCTCCGTGTGCAGCTGTTGGTGCTGCAGGCGTTGATCGTGTTCCTGGTGACCCTCGCGACCGGCATCGTGGCTGGCGCGTTCCAGGAGCAGGCGCTCCGCGAGGCCTACAAAGACCGGATGCAGGCGGTCGCACAGTCGATCGCCGCCCTTCCGGCCGTGCAGTCGGCCTTCGACGACGCCGATCCCGCCGCCGCGATCCAACCCATCGCCGAGGTCATCCGTGAGGCATCCGACCTCGCGTACGTCGTCGTGGCCAACGAAGACGGCATCCGGTACTCCCACCCGAACCCGGCGCGCATCGGGGAGAAGGTCTCCACCGACCCGTCGATACCGCTCTCGGGCGAGATCTACGTGGGCACGCAGACGGGGACCCTCGGCACCTCCTGGCGCGTCAAGGTCCCCATCCGCGACGACGAGGGCACGGTGATCGGCACCGCATCCGTCGGCATCCTGGAGTCCGAGCTCAACGAGGAGTTCAGCGCGAACCTCGTGTGGCTGATCTCGGCGATGCTGGCCGCCGCCGTGCTCGGGGTGTTCGGTTCGGCGTGGGTGACGTCCGTGATCCGGCGCCGCATCTACCGGCTCGAGCCCCACCAGATCGCCGCGCTCGTGAAGAACCAGGAGACCACGCTGCACGGTCTCAGCGAGGGCGTGATCACGGTCGACGACAGGGGACGGATCACCCTCGTCAACGATGCGGCCGCGCGCTTCCTCGGCACCGACGCGGCCGACCTCGACGGCGCCTCCGCCGCCGAGGTCCTGGGAGAAGAGCTGGCGACGGTGCTGCGCGAAGGCGAAGCCGCGGGGCGCCCGGTGATCGTGGGCTCGCACGTGCTGGTCGCCCGGAGCACCGGAAGCGAAGCCGAGGACGGCGGCGTCGGGGCGACGCTGCTGCTCCGCGACCACACGGAGCTCCACGACGTCGTGCGCCGCGTCGAGGCCGCCGACGCCATCATCGCCTTCCGCCAGCGCTTCGGCATCCCCAAGGGCCTCAGCGCCGAGACGCTGGAGCGGGTGTCCTCCGCGCTGGCCGCACGCACCGACGCCACGGCGACCGAGATCGGCGACGACCTCGACATCTCCCGGGTCAGTGCGCGTCGCTACCTCGAGCACCTGGCCAGCTCCGGCAGGGCCACGCGCTCCCTCGACTACACGACCAAGGGCCGACCGAGCACCCGATACGGCTCCATCGACGCCGTCTGAGGGTCATCCGACTATGGGACGCAGTCCCGTTCTGTGCGACACTGGATCGCATTCGACGACGACGTCGGCCACCCGGATCGAAGGAGATCTCATGGTTCGCAGCACCTATCCCGACGTGGAGATCCCCGACATCTCCATCCACGACTTCCTCTTCGGCGACCTCGACGACGCCGAGCTCGACACGGTCGCCCTCGTCGACGGCGCGAGCGGAGCCACCACCACGTACCGACAGCTCGTGGGCCAGATCGACCTCTTCGCCGGCGCCCTCGCCGCCCGGGGCGTCGGCGTCGGCACCACGGTCGGGGTGTTGTGCCCGAACATCCCCGCGTTCGCGACCGTGTTCCACGGCATCCTCCGCGCCGGGGCGACGGCCACCACGATCAACTCCCTCTACACCGCGGAGGAGATCGCGAATCAGCTCACCGACGCGGATGCCACCTGGCTCGTGACGGTCTCTCCACTGCTTCCCGGAGCACGCGCTGCCGCCGAGAAACTCGGCCTCCCGGCCGACCACCTCATCGTGCTCGACGGCGCCGAGGGACACCCCTCGCTGCCGGCGCTGTTGGGGGAAGGACGGCCTGCTCCCGATGTGACGTTCGACCCGGCCACCCATCTCGCCGTCCTCCCCTACTCCTCGGGCACCACCGGGCGCCCCAAGGGGTCATGCTCACCCACCGGAACCTGGTGGCCAACGTCTCGCAGTGCCGTCCGGTGCTCGGCGTCGAGGCGAGCGACCGCGTGCTGGCCGTGCTCCCCTTCTTCCACATCTACGGCATGACGGTGCTGCTGAACTTCGCCCTGCGCCAGCGTGCAGGACTCGTGACAATGCCCAAGTTCGACCTGCCGGAGTTCCTACGCATCATCGCCGAGCACCGGACGACCTGGGTGTTCGTCGCTCCCCCGATCGCGGTCGCTCTGGCGAAGCATCCGATCGTCGATCAGTTCGACCTCTCGTCCGTCAAAGTGATCTTCTCGGGCGCCGCCCCTCTCGACGGCACCCTCGCGGCCGCCGTGGCGAACCGGCTCGGCTGCATCGTCACGCAGGGCTACGGCATGACAGAGACGAGCCCCGCCGTGAATCTCACCTCCGAGACGCGAGACGACGTCGACCGTTCGGCGATCGGTCCCCTCGTGCCCAACACCGAGGCGCGACTGGTCGACCCGGAATCGGGCGAAGACGTGGCGACGCCCACGGAGGGCGCCAGCGAGCCGGGCGAGCTGTGGGTGCGCGGTCCGCAGGTCATGGTGGGGTACCTCAACCGCCCCGACGCCACGGCCGAGATGCTCGACGCCGACGGCTGGCTGCACACCGGCGATGTCGCGACCGTCACCCCCGACGGCATCTACCGCATCGTCGACCGGCTCAAGGAGCTCATCAAGTACAAGGGGTACCAGGTCGCCCCCGCAGTGCTGGAGGCCGTGCTGCTCGAGCACCCCGCCATCGCCGACGCCGCTGTGATCGGCGCACTCGACGAAGACGGCCAGGAGGTTCCGAAGGCGTTCGTGGTGCGGCAGCCGGACGCCGACCTCGACGCGGATGCGGTCATGGCGCACGTCGCCGCCCACGTCGCGCCGCACGAGAAGGTGCGACAGGTCGAGTTCATCGACGTGATCCCGAAGTCGAGCTCCGGGAAGATCCTCCGCAAGGACCTGCGCCTCCGCTGACGTCGGACGTGCGGGTCCGGACCGGACTGCGCTCAGTCGCCGTCGAGGAGCTCGGCGTACGTCTGCAGCGGAACCGGCTTCACCGGCAGCTGTGCGGCGAAGCGACCGGCAGCGGCGACCGTCGTCCCGCGCGCCGCGGCGACGGCACCAGCCACGGTCGTCTCGCAATACCGCCCCTGACAAGGGCCCATTCCGGTGCGACAGCTGAGCTTCACCGCATCGACGGTGTCGGCATGCGGGTTCGCCTGCAGGAAACCGTCGATGTCGGAGCGCGGGATCGCCTCGCACCGGCACACCGTGGTGGCCGGTGTGGCGAGGGCCGTGAGGCCGGGGCGTTCCGGGGCGAACATCCGCTGCACGACCGCCGCGAATCTCCGCGATCTCCGCAGGTCACGCTCGAGGGCCCTGGACCGTACGGCGGTCACGGGGCGGCCCAGACGTGCGGCGATGACCGCCGCCGCTGCGGCCCCCTCGGCGCGCGACTGCTCCGCGCCGGACACCCCGGTGGGCTCGCCCGCGGCGAAGACCCCGGGGACATCCGTCTCGAAGTCGCGGTCCACGGCCACGAGCCATCCCCCGCGGCGGAATCCCAGCGCACCGCGCACCCGAGTTGACGCGCGAGCTCGGTGGAGGCGTGGAAGCCGTAGCCGAGCACGACGGTCCTGGCCGGAACCTCACGTTCGGGGCCGCGTACACGCCACGCCCGATCGGCTCTCGCGACACGGATGCCGCCCACGCCCCCGTCGCCGAGGATCGCGGTGGGAACCGTCGCCGTCCTGATCCGCACGCCGCGTCGCACGAGGGTGAGCACGCAGCCGGCGAGCTCGGCCAGAAGTCGCGCATGCCCGGGAACGGCCGGAGCGGCGAGGAACAGCTCACGCAACGAGGGCAGTCCCCTGGCGAACACCACCTCCGTCACCTCGGCCCCCGCACGCGCCAACTGGGCAGCCACGATCAGCATGAGCGGATGCGACCCGGCCAGCACGACGGGCCCGGCGGCACGCAGGTGCTGGGACTTCAGGAGCCCCTGCGCCGCACCGGCCATCAGCACCCCCGGCAGCGTCCACCCGGGGAACGCGACCGGCATGTCGTACGCACCTGTCGCGATGAGCAGTCGCCTGGCGGGTGCGCGCCGTGCGCCCTGCGGCCCCGCGACGAGCACCTCGAACTCGTCGCGGCCGGTCGACCGGGTGTCGAGGATCCCGAACACGGTCGACTCGAACCACCACTCGACCCCTGGCGCGTCGGCGGCGTCGGCGAGCAGCCGAGCTGCCCACGGATAGCCCACCGGTGAGCGCACCGGCTCGCCGAACTCCGCCGGAGGCTGCCGGAAGATCTGTCCGCCCGCGGCGCGCTGCTCGTCGATCACGAGCGTGTGCAGACCCTGCGCGGAGGCTTCGACGGCGGCGGCGAGACCCGCCGGTCCCGCCCCGACGATGACGAGGTCGTACGGCTCGGAGCTCATACGTCCGTCCGCACGTCCATGCCCTCGCGGACCGTGGTCAGGCATGTCCTGGTGAGGGGCGCATCGTCGACGGTGACGGCGCACTCGAAACAGGTCCCCATGTTGCACAGCGGCGCACGCCGCTCGCCGTACCTCCGGGCGAAGGTCCGCTCACCCGCCGCGAGCATGGCCCCGGCGACGGTCTCGCCGGCAGCCGCGATCACACGGCGACCGTCGACGGTGAAGGCCACGTCGCACCGACGGGGTGCGGTGCGTTCGGCGAGGGGTTCGTTCTTCATGCCATGACTCCGAATCTGTCCGGCGCGTACGGCCGGAGGTCGACCTGGGGCGCCCGCCCGGCGGCGAGATCGCACAGCGCGCGGGCGAAGCTCGGTCCGAGAGTGAACGCCGACCCCCGGTGGCCACGAACATCCCGGGCACCCCGGCACCTCCCGACCAGCGGGAGCTGGTCTGGCGTGATGGTCGTGGTCCCCGCCCAGGAGCGGACGACCGGGAGTCGCGCGGTACCGGGGACCACGCCGATCGCTGCGCGGGCGTTTCCGACGATGGACTCCGCCAGCAGCCGCGGGCGCACCTCGAGATCCGGCGCTCCCGCCCTCCGGCCGAGGGCGGCAGGCCAACCGCCCCCGATCAGCACCGTCCCCTCCTTGGTCTGCTTGAGCGACAGTTTCGTCCCGGCGTGCTGCACCAGGTGGTCGATGAACGGCGCGGTGGGCGCGGTCACGCTCATCATCAGGGCGAGCGGGATGGTCGGCAGCTGCGCTCCGGCGATCTCCCCCACCTCGGTGGTCCACACGCCCGCCGCGATCATCACGGTCGTGGCATGGACGTGCAGCTCGCCTTCCGGACCGCGCGCGGTGACCCTCCAGCCGCCGGCGTCGCGCTCCAGCGCCGTCACCCGGGTGTGCGTGCGGACGTGCGCCCCTCGCCGCACGGCGCCGCGGACGAGAGCGGGACCGGCGATGCGGGTCTCGGCCTTGCCCTCCAAGGGGCAGTAGGCGGCGGCGACGACCGAGTCGGACAGGTACGGCGCGACCCGACGAGACTCGTCTCCGTCGAGCAGCGACACATCCAGGCCCCACTCCTGCTCGAGGCCGACCTTGCGTTCGAGCACCGCGACCTGCTCCGCGGTCTCCGCAAGCATGAAACCACCGCGTTGCACGACGCCGACCGACTCGCCGAGCTCATCGCCCAGCCGCGTCCATGCCTCCGCCGCGTGCAGGTGCAACGGCATGGCCGCGGCAGCCGTGCGCGCCGACTCCCAGCCGTTCTCGACCATCCGGTACTCGAGCTGGAAGTGCAGGCTCCCGGCGTTCTGCCCCGAGGCGTGCTGGTTCAGCTGATCCTTCTCGAGCAGCAGCACGGAGGCGCCCTCGCCCGCCAGCATCCAGCTCAGCGCGCCGCCCAGCAGACCGCCGCCGATGACGACCGCGTCGTACCGCACGGTCACGACAACGGCACGGTCGTGATGCCGAGCCCCTCCAGCGTCGCGCGGACCCGGTCGACCTGCTCCTCCGAGAGCTCGAGAAGGGGGCGGCGCACGAAGCCCGCCGGCACGCCCTGCAACCGCAGTGCGGTCTTCATGATCGCCTGCTGGTTTCCGAACTGCGCGCCGTAGTCGGGGCCGAACCAGCTCGTCATCACCACCCGGTCGCGCGCGCCGAGCTCGATCGCGCGCGCACGGTCTCCTGCGGCGAGCGCGTCCCAGAATCCGGGGTGATCGCGTCCGAGCGGAGCGCCGGAGCCCATCAGTCCGTCCCCGTGCCCGAGCGACACGAGGTCGGCGCCCAGCGCGTTCGTGGGGACGCCGAAGTAGCGGACCCGATCCTCGACGAGGTACATCGCGTCGAGGAACGCCCGGAAGTCCCCCGTGGAGTTCTTGATCGCCACGACGTTCTCGATGTCTGCGAGCTCACCGAGCAGATCGGGGCTCAGGTCGACGATGCATCCGCGCGGCCAGTTGTAGACCGTGAGGGGAAGCGTCGTACCGTCGGAGATCTCCTGGTAGAACGCCACGATCTCCTCGCGGGTGGGCACCATGTACGGCGGCGGGGTCACGAGGATCCCGTCGAGCCCCGCCTCTTCGGCGGCGTGCGCGTGCCGGATGGCCTCGGCCGCCGTGAACGCGTTGCATCCGCCGATCACACGCATGTCCGCGCGGAAGCGGCCGCCGAGCGCGAACAGCTCCGCCCGCTCGGCCTCGGTCATGCTGAACCACTCGCCCGAGGTCCCCGCGAGGATGACGCCGTGCATCCCCTGCTCCGCGAGCCACTGCATCTGCCCCTCGAACGCGGTCGCGTCCAACGCGCCCTCACGGGTGAAGGGCGTGGTGATCGCGGGGATGTACCCGTGCCAGTCGACGGTGTTGCGGTCCATCTGTGTCTCCTTCTCCGACTCGGCCGCTTAAGCGACGGGCATGTCCTGGGCGTGGTGGTGCACGATCCGCCAGCCGCCCACGTCGCGGCGCACCACGTCGGTGACGCGTACCCGTTCGACCAGTCGATCGTCGTCGGCCGGGCGCACCTCCAGCTCGTAGCGGATCACTCCGGTGTCGCCGAAGTCGCTCGTCACGATCCGGGTGGGCACGACGCGCGGCAGGCTTGCACGTCGCTCTTCGGGAGAGACGGCGGGTCCGCGCAGCTGGTCGAGTTCGGCGATGCCGTGCATGAGCGTCGGCCACGGCGTCTCCCACACGGTCACGTCGGCGGCGAGTCGCGCGTCGAAGGCCGCGCGATCGGCGAGGTCGCGGTACAGGTCGAGGACGAAGCGCTCGAGGTCCGTCTGGGTGGTCATGCGTCTTCCTTCATCGAGTCGTGCAGCAGGCTGTCGCGCAGCGGCGCGAGGCCCATCGGCCCGAGCGCGAGAGCCCGGGTGTGGAAGTCGAGCGCCGAGGCCCCGCTCGCGGTGCGGGCCTCGTCCCAGAGCTTGGCCCCGACCTTGAACGCGAGCGCCTGACCGGGCCAACCGAGGTAGCGGTCGACTTCGAAGCGCGCGGTCGCCGGGTCGACGAGGCCGTAGTGCACGAGGAAGTCCCGCGCGATCTCGGGCGTCCACTCGGTGCGGTCCGTGACCTCGTTGCGACGTACCGGACGACCGGTGTGCAGCCCGATGTCCGCGACGATCCGCACGGTGCGCCACAGTTGACCCAGCAGCATCCCGAGGCGCTCGGCCGGGGTGCGCAGCAGCCCGAGCTCGTCCGACAGCGCCTCGGAGTAGTGGGCCCACCCCTCCGCGTAGCCGTGGATCTCGCACAGGTAGCGCTGCCACGGGTGCAGCGACGTGTTCGCCCTGTTGACCGCGTGCTCCAGGTGGTGCCCCGGCACGCCCTCGTGATGCAGGCTCGTGAGCTCCTGCCAGGTCGGCACCGAAGTCGCACCGGCGGGGAGCGTCCATACGATCTTGCTGCGGACCGAACCGTCTGGTGCGCCTGGGGTGTAGTACACCACGCCTTTGGCCGCCCGCGGCACCACGATGTCGACCTCGCGGATGTCGGCCGGAAGGAGGAAGGCGGTGCCGTCCACCCGCTCCAGCGTCCAGTCCAGGCGGTCCCGGAGCCAGCCGACGACGTCGTCCGCATCCACACGGCTGCCGGTGTCGGTGGCGAGCATGCGGGCCGCCTCCACCACGTCGGCCTGACCGGAGACCCCGACGATCTCTCCCGCGACCGTGCGGGCGGCGCGCCACAGGCGTTCCAGCTCGCTCCAGCCGTAGTCGTACACCTCGTCGAGATCGAGCGTGGTGCCGAGGAAGCTCTGCGCCGTGGCGCGGTAGACGGTCTCCCCACGGCATCCTGCTGCGGCGCGGCGGGGAGCAGCTCCTCGCGCAGCATCCGTTCGAACTCCGCCATGGACGCGGTGGCGGCCTGCGCCGCCCGGTCGAGCGCGGACCGTCGAGCAGGAGACAGCGCTGCCCTGCGGAGGGAGCCGAAGTAGTCGACGCCGTCGGGGTCGATCCACCCGGCCACCTGATCTGCGACCTCGTGCACCTGCCGGGCGGCAGCGACGCCCGTCCCGGAGAATTCTCCCCGCTCCCCGCTGACCGCGCCCATCGCAGTCGCTCCTGCAGCTGGGTGATCGCGTGGGGCACAGCGGCCAGCCGCTCGATCACAACGTCGCCCGAGGCATCGTCGGCGACCTCGACGTCGTCGAAGGCCTCGCGGATCTGGTGCACCGGTGTCGCGAGCGGGGCGAGCAGTCGGGCGGAGAACCCGGTGTCGAACAGCGCGACGTCGCTGTCCATGCGCTCGCGCAGAGCGGCATGCAGCCCCGCGTCCTGCGGTGCCGGCTCCACGGCGGCGAGCTCCGCCCGAGTGCGCGCGGCCAGGTCTCGTCGCTCGACAGCCCAGGCAGCGCTGAAGTCCGGCAACCGGTCGCCCGCGGCGACGCCGAGCGCCTGTGCGGCGGTCGGCTCGTGCGCCGCGAGGGCAGCCACGTAGGCGTCCGCGATGCGGATGGTCGGACGAGTCATCGCGGGGCCCGGTCGTCTCGCACCACGACGCCGCCCTGCATCACCCAGTCGATCCCGCGGAGCGCGGCGACGTCCGACGTCGGGTCGGCCGCAGTGACGATGAAGTCCGCGCGGGCACCTTCGCGGATGACACCGAGGTCGTCGGCGCCGAGCAGCTCCGCGGCATGCGAGGTCGCCGACCGCATCACGTCGAGCGACGTCATGCCCGCGTCCACCATGAACTCCATCTCGCGCACCGTGGCGGTCGTCCCGTCGAAGGCCGCGGCCGGGGGCATGTCCGTCCCCATCGCGATGCGCACACCGCTGGCGATCGCGTTCTCCAGGCTCTCCCAGTGCCGGGGCCCCGCGCCGAGCGCACGCTCCTTCATCCAGGCGGGCACTCCCTGCGCGTCGAAGAACTCCTCGCAGCGGCTCACCGTGATGGTCGGCACGTACCAGACGCCGCGCTCGCTCATCAGGTCGGTGACCTCGCGGGTGAGCTCGTACCCGTGCTCGACGCAGTCCAGTCCCAGCTCGATCGCGCGGCGGAGAGTCTCGGACGGCCCCACGTGCGCAGTCACCTTGCGACCCCAGTCGTGCGCGGTCTGGATGACGGCAGCCATCTCGTCGTCGGTCAGCTGCGGGGTGTCGATCTGCTCGTGCTCTCCGGCGATCCCGCCTGAGATGCAGACCTTGATCAGGTCGGCTCCGTGCCGGATCTGCAGCCTCGTCAGGCGCCGGAGGTCGTCGGCACCGTCGCCCTCGAGCGCATCCGACTCCCAGCCGTGTCCACCGGTGCAGCACAGGGCGTGGCCCGCCGTGTAGAGGCGCGGTCCGGCGACGATGCCCGCGTCGATGCCTCGGCGCAAGGCGAAGTCGAGGTAACGGCTCTCGCCGACGAGCCGCGCGGTGGTGACGCCGGCGTGCAGGGTGCGCCGCGCGCTGTCCGCCATCACGAGCAGCAGGTCGGGGTCGCCCTTCGAGGCGATCGCCGCACCGGCGGTGCCGGGCAGCGCGAGGCCGAGGTGCACGTGCATGTTGATGAGCCCGGGGCTGAGCACGCGCCCCGAGAGGTCGACGACACGGGCGTCGCCCGCGTCCAGCGTGCCGGTGGCTCCGACGGCCGCGATCCTGCCCTCGGCGTCGACGAGCACGTCGAGGTCGTCGTGCAGGCGGTCGGAGCGTCCGTCGAAGATCCGCGCCCCGGTGAGGAGGATGCGGCGGTCCTGGTCGATGGCGATCATGCTTCTCCTCCTCGGGTGGGAACCGTTCCGGTCCCCGCCAGGTCTTCTTCTCGGCCGGGCAGCTTCTTCGTGGTCCCGATCTCCGGGATCGCCTCGATGAGACGCTGCGTGTACGGATGCTGCGAGTTCTGCCACAGCTGCTCGCTCGGTCCGCGCTCGATGATCTCACCCGCGTACATGACCGCGGTCTCGTCGGCGATCGCACGCACGAGCGACAGGTCATGCGAGATGAACAGCATCGCCATGCCGAGGTCGCGCACGAGGTCCTGCAGCAGCTCGACGATCTGCGCCGAGGAGAAGGCGTCGAGTGCGGTGACGGGCTCGTCGGCGACCACCACGCTGGGCTTCGCGGCGAGCGCGCGCGATCGCGAGGCGCTGGCGCTGGCCGCCCGAGAACTGCGCGGGGTAGCGCGACGCCGCGGACTCGTCGAGGCCGACCAGACGCAGCAGACGTGCCACCTCCGCGGCACCGGCCGCGCGGTCGAGTGCGGTGGGGGCACCGTCCAGCAGCTGCGCGCCGATCGAGCGGCGCGGGCTGAGCGAGGCGTATGGATTCTGGAACACCATCTGCAGGCCGCGGTCCCTGCGAGGACGACGCCGCATCGTCAGCGGATGCAGCGACTCCCCCTCGAAGCGCACTGCACCGGAGGTGGGGCGATCGATGCCGACGGCGACCCGGGCGAGCGAGGATTTGCCGCACCCCGACTCGCCGACGAGTCCGACGATCTGACCGCGCTCGACGGTCAGCGAGACGCCCTTGACGGCGTGCACAGGGGCGCGCCTCGCCGACGATGGGTGACGACGACGTCCTCGATCTCCAGCGCGCTCATCGTGCCTCTCCTCGATGGGTCCGCTCGGCCGCGAGCGACTGCGCGCGCGAGGCGATCAACGCCCTGGTGTACTCGTGCGACGGGGTGTTGAGGATCTCGTTGGTGGCGCCGTGCTCGACCACCGTTCCGTCCTTGAAGATGTAGGTGCGGTCCGCGATCGCGCTCATGACGCCGAGATCGTGAGTGATGAAGAGCATCGACACCCCTGTCTCGCGGGCGAGCCGGTCGAAGAGGCGCAGGATGCCGGCCTGCACGGTGACGTCGAGCGCCGTGGTCGGCTCGTCGGCGATCAGCAGCCTCGGCTCGCACGCGAGGGCGATCGCGATGGCGGCGCGCTGCCGCATGCCACCCGAGAACTGGTGCGGGTAGGCGGTGATCGCCTGACGCGGGTCGCGGATGCGCACCAGGTCGAGCAGCTCGATCGCGCGCCGCCGTCGCCTGCTTCTTGCTCACACCGGTGTGGTGGATCAGGTGCTCGGTGATCTGGGTGCCGATGCGCAGCAGGGGTGCAGCGCCGCCGTCGGGTCCTGGAAGACGATCGAGATGCGGTTTCCGCGCACCTCGTCGAGCTCGCGCGTGCTGAGGGTCAGCAGGTCGCGCCTCTCGAACATCACCTTCCCTGACGCGGTCGCGCCCTCGGGCAGAATCCCCATCACGGCCGACGCGGTCATGCTCTTGCCGGAGCCGCTCTCGCCCGCGAGGCCGACGACCTCGCCCTCGGCGATGCGGATGTTCGTGTCGTGCACGAGCTCGACGTGCCCGTCGGGTGTCGGCATCACGACGGAGAGGTCCTCGATCGAGAGGAGGGGCGCGGCGGTCATCGCTTCCTCGCATTCCGGGAGCGCGGGTCGAGGTAGTCCTGGATCGCGTCGCCGAGCAGGTTGAAGGCCATCACGATCGTGAGGATCGCGAGGCCGGGGAACAGGCTGATCCACCAGTTGGCGAGGTTCTGCGACCCCAGAGCGATCATCGCGCCCCACTCCGCTGCCGGGGGTCGAGGCCCGAGGCCGAGGAACGAGAGCGCCGCGAGCATGAGGATCGCGTTCCCCAGCTCGATCGTGGCCATGACCAGCGCCGGACCTGCACTGTTGGGGATGACGTCCTTCACGATCGACTTCATCGTCGTCGACCCGAGAAGGCGCCCCGAGAACACGTACTCCTGCTCCCGCACGCTGAGCACGGAGCTGCGGATGATCCTGGCGTACAGCGGCCACGACACGATCACGAGCGCGAGCACGGCGTTGCCGACACTCGGCCCGAACGCGGCGGCGACCGCCATCGCGAGGATGATCTGCGGGAAGGCGAGCACGAGGTCCGCCACACGCATCAGCACGTTGTCGGCGGCCTTGCCGAAGTAGCCGGCCGCGAGCCCGACGGTGCCGCCCACGAGCAGCGAGAACACGACGATGGCGAGGGCGAGCGGGAGCGAGAGCTGCGCGCCGTAGATGACGCGGGTGAGCACGTCGCGACCGAGGTCGTCGGTGCCCATCCAGTGCTCGGCGGTGGGCTCCTGCAGGAACGGACCGCTCGTCTCGAGCGGGTCGTACGGCGAGATCACGGGCGCGAGAAGCGCTGCGAGCACCCACGCGGCGATGACAGCGGTCGACACCACGGTCACCGGGGTCCAGAACGAGGTCCGCGGAGTGAACCTGCGGCTGCGGAAGAAGCCGCGTCGGCGTGGCTCCTTCGCCACGGCGAGCCGGTCGGAGGACAGGATGGTCATTTCGCTCCGATCCGGGGGTCCACGATCGTGTACAGCACGTCGACGAGGAGGTTGATCACCGTGTAGACCACGGCGATGAAGAGCGTCACGCCGAGGATCGCCTGCAGGTCGAGCGAGAGTGCGCTCTTGTAGGCGTACTGCCCGAGCCCCGGCCAGGACAGCACCTGCTCGACGAGGACGGCGCCGCCGAGCAGCGAGGCGAACATCAGGCCGGTCACGGTGAGCACGGGCAGCAGGCCCGCCTTGAAGACGTGCCGCCAGGTGATGGTGCGACGCGGCAGGCCCTTCGCGGTGGCGGCGCGGATGTATTCGGCGTCCAGCACCTCGATCATCGCCGACCGCACGAACCGCAGCAGCCCGGAGACGGTGAGCGCTGTGAGGATGCCGACCGGGAGCACGAGGTGCCATACCGCGTCGGCGAACACGTCCCACTGCCCGGCCAGGACGGCGTCGAGGCTGTACATCCCGGTGACGGTGGGCGGTGGGTCGTACTCGTTGCTCAGGCGACCGCCGTTGGGCACGACGCCCAGCACGTAGAAGAAGACGTACAGGGCGACCAGAGCCAGCCAGAACGGAGGGGTCGACAGACCGACGAGGGACACTCCGCGGATGCCGCCGTCGACCGCCGATCCCTTGCGGGTGGCGGCGATCATGCCGAGGGCGACGGCGATGACGATCGCGAGGATCATCGCCGGCAACGCGATCTCGAGCGTCGCGGGGATGTACTGCGCGAGGTCCTGGGTGATCGGCCGATGCGTCTGCTGCGAGACGCCGAGGTCGCCCTGGAACAGGTTCATCATGTAGCGGCCGTACTGCACCCAGACGGGTTGATCCAGGCCCCACTTGCGCTCGAATGCGGCGCGCAGCTCGGGATCGTCGTACGCCTGCTGGGACAGGTTGGCCGCCGCGGGGTCGCCGGGCACGATGGTCATGAGCGCGAAGGTCACCACGGTGACGCCCCAGAGCAGGATGATCGCGCTGATCAGCCGTCGGCCGATCATGTGCAGGAGAGCTGGCATTGCTCGTTCGCCTTCGGTGAGGGAGAGAACCGGAGGTCGGCCGCCCGAAAGGAGCGACGGGCGGCCGACCGGGGCGGGTTACTTCGCGGCGATGGCCGCGAGGTCGACCGTCCATCCGGCGGGCGTGTAGTCCGCGCCGACCAGGTTGGCGGTGGCGACCACGATCCCCGCGTTGTTGGCGAGCACGACGTACGGCGAGGTCTCGTTCATGACCTTCTGCCACTCGATCATCGCCTCGGTGCGTCCCTCGGGCGTCACCTCGGCGTTGACGGCGTCGCTCGCTTCGACGGCACGCGGGTCGGCACGCTCCGTGGTCCAGCCGACGCGGGTGGAGGTCGAGGCCCCCGGTGCCATGTTGTTCACGAGCGAGTCGGATGCCGGGTAGTTCAGGCTGTTCGGCGAGAAGTTGATCTCGTTCTTGCCCTCGGACTGCGACTGCAGGAAGACGTTGATGGGCTGCGGCTGGAGTTCGATCTCGATGCCCGCCTTCTTCGCGTCCTGCTGCACCTTCGTGACGATGGTGCCCAGATCGACACCGCGGTAGGTGATGGCCGGATAGATCAGGTCGACCTTCGGGGCGCTGATGCCGGCCTCCTCCAGGAGCGACACGGCGGCGTCGATGTCCTGTGGCTGCACCTCGGACTCGTCCAGGGCGCCGCCGAAGGCGGGCGGCACCAGACCTGCGGCGGCGGTGGCCCCTTCGCCGAAGAGCTCCGCGATGCCTGCGCCGTCGACGGTCGCGCGCAGCGCGGCGACGAAGGCGGGGTTGGAGCTGATCTCCGATACCGCGGGGTCCTGGTTCAGGCTGAGGAAGTACGAGGTGTCGGCGACGCCGGAGACCTGCAGGTCGTCGGAGAGCTCGGCTGCCTGGGGGCCGGAGAGGTCGAGCGCGATCTCGTCGGCCTTGGCCCGCGAGATCGTGAGCTTCTGGTTCTGCACGTCGACGTTCTGCACCACCACGCGGGAGTACGCCGGAGCGTCGCCCCAGTAGTCCTCGTTGGCTTCGAGGACGACCTTGGAGCTCGCGTCGTAGCTCTTGATCGCGTACGGACCGGAGCCGAGGCTGAACTCGTCGAGCTGCGTGCCGATCCCATCGGTGGTCGCGGCGTCCGCTGCATCGGTGGCGCCGAGCTTCTCGGCGGCCTCGGCGTTGAGGATGCTGGCGGCCGGCATCGCGAGGACGACCGGGACGTTCGGGTTCGGCGTCGGGCTGGTGACGACCACGGTGTCGTCGCCCTCGGCGGCGAAGCTCAGACCCTGCACCGTCTGCGACGACGAGCCCTGCAGGTTCTGCAGGCGGGTGAGGCTGAAGACGACGTCGTCAGCCGTGACCGCGGAGCCGTCGGCGAAGGTGGCGTCGGGGTTCAACGTGAACGTCCAGGCGGTGCCGTCTTCGGACTGCTCCCATTCGCTCGCGAGTTCGGGCACCACGGTCGTGACGTCGGAGCCTTCGTAGGTCACGAGCGTCTCGTACAGTGCATGCACGATGATGTTCCCGGTCTGCTCGTAGACGAATCCGGGGTCGAGCGTCTTCAGGACGAAGGAGGTGTCGACCGTGAGCGTGCCTCCCCCACTTGCAGCAGCGTTGTTCGATGAAGCTGAACAACCGGAAAGGGCGAGCGCAGCCACGACGAGCGAGGACGCCACGGCAAGGGGTTTCGCGAAGGATGAGTTCATCGTCGATACTTCCTGTGATCAAGGGGAAAGACGCAGTAGAGTGCTGGAGTGTTGGTCCGGTGGCTCGTGCGCTTCGGGAGCGGATTTCAATCTGATCGAGATTTTCAATGCGATTAAAAGATACAATCACATTGAAATCGAACGCGCAAGACGGACCCCGTTCGATCGAAAGGACCGATGAACCACGTGCTCGGCGAACGCCTCAAATCCCTCAGAGCCGCCAAGGGTCTCACCCTCCGGCAGCTCTCCGACCTCTCCGGACTGTCGGTGAGCATGCTCAGCCAGATCGAGAGCGGATCCGCGGATCCGAGCCTCGGCTCCCTTCGCAGACTCGCGCAGGTGTTCGAGGCCTCGATCGCGACGCTCTTCAGCGATCCGGACGCACCCAATGTCGCCGTGAGCCGACCGGGCGCACGCCACCGCCTCAGCGGATCGGATGCCGGTTTCGTCTACGAGCGGCTCACGCCCGGTCGCGGCGACCTCGAGGTGCTGACGGCCGACATCCCTCCGGGAGCCGCGAGCTCCGAGCATCCGTGGGGGCACCCGTCGACGGAGTGCGCCTATGTGATCAGCGGCGAGCTGACCGTCGAGATCGCCGGCGAGACGCACACGATCGCCGCCGGTGAGTCGATCACCTTCGACTCCCGTCAGCCCCACCGCTACCTCAACGCGAGCGATGACACGACCTCGATCGTCGTGTCCGTCACTCCCCCGTCGCCCTGATCCCTCGAGGTTCACACCGCAGGAACACGAAGAAGCCCGCCACCCCGAAAGGGGCGGCGGGCTTCTTCGTGAGTGAGATCCTTACTCGGACTTCTTCTCGACAGCGTCCTCGGCGGCAGCCTCAGCTGCTTCGCCCTCGGCCTGCGACTCGGCACCGGCGTCGGCAGCCTCCTCGGCGGGAGCCTCGTCAGCGGCGGGAGCCTCCTCTGCGGGAGCCTCCTCGACGACCTCGGCGGGCTTGTCCGCCTTCTCGGCCTTCGGAGCAGCAGCCTTCTTGGTCGACTTCGCCTTCGGGGTGACGGGCTCGAGGACGAGCTCGATCACGGCCATCGGAGCGTTGTCGCCCTTGCGGTTGCCGACCTTCGTGATGCGGGTGTAGCCGCCCTCACGGTCGGCGACGAGCGGCGCGATCTCGGAGAACAGGACGTGCACGACTTCCTTGTCACCGATGACCGACAGCACGCGACGACGCGCGTGCAGGTCGCCACGCTTGGCGAAGGTGATCAGACGCTCGGCGAGCGGGCGGAGGCGCTTGGCCTTCGTCTCGGTCGTCTTGATCGACTTGTGGGTGTAGAGCGCCGCTGCGAGGTTGGCAAGCATGAGGCGCTCGTGTGCGGGGCCGCCTCCGAGGCGGGGACCCTTGGTGGGCTTGGGCATAATCGTCTAACTCCTGGTCAGGATGTCGGGTTTCAGAAGGACTCGTCTTCGCTGCCGCCGTAGAAGTGGGCGCCGTCGAAACCGGGCACCGAATCCTTGAGCGACAGACCGAGCGAGATGAGCTTGTCGCGCACCTCGTCGACCGACTTCTGGCCGAAATTGCGGATGTTCATGAGCTGCGTCTCCGAGAGGGCGACGAGTTCGGAAACGGTGTTGATGCCCTCGCGCTTCAGGCAGTTGTACGAACGGACCGACAGATCGAGGTCTTCGATCGGCATCGACAGCTCGCTGGAGTTCACAGCCTCCACCGGCGCCGGGCCGATCTCGATGCCCTCGGCCTCGACGTTCAGCTCGCGGGCGAGGCCGAACAGCTCGGTGAGCGTCTTGGCAGCCGAGGCGACGGCGTCGCGGGGGCTGATCGCCGACTTGGTCTCGACGTCGAGGACGAGCTTGTCGAAGTCGGTACGCTCCCCGGCACGGGTCGCGTCGACGCGGTAGCTGACCTTGAGGACCGGCGAGTAGATCGAGTCGATCGGGATCTGACCGGCCTCGGCGTACTCGTTGCGGTTCTGCGTCGCGGAGACGTAGCCACGGCCACGCTCGATCGTGAGCTCGAGCTCGAACTTCGCGGTGTCGTTCAGCGTCGCGATGACGAGCTCGGGGTTGTGCACCTCGACACCGGCGGGAGCCGAGATGTCTGCCGCGGTGACTTCGCCCGCACCGGTCTTGCGCAGGTACGCGGTGATGGGCTCATCGCGCTCCGACGAGACGACGAGCTGCTTGATGTTGAGGATGATCTCGGTGACATCCTCCTTCACGCCGGGGATGGTGCTGAACTCGTGCAGCACGCCGTCGATGCGAACGCTGGTGACAGCAGCACCGGGGATCGACGACAGCAGGCTGCGGCGCAGCGCGTTGCCGATCGTGTAACCGAAGCCGGGCTCCAGAGGCTCGATGATGAACCGGCTACGGTTCTCGACGATCATTTCCTCGGTCAGTGTGGGACGCTGTGCAATAAGCACTCTGTGTTCCTTTCGATCACATGCCCGCTATATGACATGTGGTGGGGTGAGGTTTTGAGTTGTGGAAGTCGATGCCCGTACGCGGGCGACGAGCCGCTCGAACCCCGAGGGGTCGAGCGGCTCGGCACGCGTATCAGACGCGGCGGCGCTTCGGCGGGCGGCAGCCGTTGTGCGCCTGCGGGGTGACGTCCTGGATCGAACCGACCTCGAGGCCTGCGGCCTGCAGCGAGCGGATCGCGGTCTCGCGGCCGGAGCCCGGACCCTTCACGAGGACGTCGACCTTCTTGACGCCGTGCTCCGCAGCCTGGCGGGCAGCCGACTCGGCGGCCATGCCGGCGGCGTACGGGGTCGACTTGCGGGAGCCCTTGAAGCCCACGCCACCCGACGATGCCCAGGCGATGACCGCGCCGGACGGGTCGGTGATCGAGACGATCGTGTTGTTGAACGTCGACTTGATGTGGGCCTGGCCCAGCGCGATGTTCTTCTTTTCCTTGCGGCGCGGCTTGCGCGCGGCGGCCTTGGGTGCAGCCATGAAAGTGTTCTCCTAGTCCCTGGGGCCGCGCTTAGCGGGCCTTCTTCTTGCCTGCGACGGTGCGCTTCGGGCCCTTGCGGGTACGGGCGTTGGTCTTGGTGCGCTGACCACGGACCGGGAGACCACGACGGTGGCGGATGCCCTCGTAGGAGCCGATCTCGACCTTGCGGCGGATGTCTGCGGCGACCTCGCGGCGCAGGTCACCCTCCACCTTGTAGTTGCCTTCGATGTGGTCGCGGAGGGCGATCAGCTGGTCGTCGCTGAGGTCCTTCACGCGGATGCTCTCGTCGATGTCCGTCGCCTTGAGGATCTCGACCGAGCGGGTACGGCCGACGCCGTAGATGTAGGTAAGGGCGATCACCACGCGCTTGTCGCGCGGGATGTCAACGCCGGCAAGACGTGCCATGCGGTTCTCCTGGGTGTTGTGGAGGTGTGGAACAGGATCGGTGCCCGGGCCTCCGCCCGAGGTGTCCCCCGCTTGCGCGGGTTCTGATCCTGCCGTTATGTATTCAGTTGTGAGATGTGCGCGAGCGATGCCGCGCAGCGGGGGACTCAGCCCTGGCGCTGCTTGTGACGCGGGTTGCTCTTGCAGATCACCATGACGCGGCCGTGACGGCGGATCACCTTGCAGTGATCGCAGATGGGCTTGACGCTGGGGTTGACCTTCATGATGTTTCCTGTTCGCTGTCTTCGTACCGCCCCGGTCCGGGGCAGGCCGTTACTTCTCGACCGATCAGCGGTAGCGGTAGACGATACGGCCGCGGGTCAGGTCGTAGGGGCTGAGCTCCACGACCACACGGTCCTCGGGGATGATGCGGATGTAGTTCTGCCGCATCTTGCCGGAGATCGTTGCAAGGACCTTGTGTCCGTTGCTGAGCTCAACGCGGAACATCGCGTTGGGCAGAGCCTCGGAGATCACGCCCTCGATCTCGATGACACCGTCTTTCTTAGCCATAGCCTCGCTGACGCTTCTGCAGACCGGTCGATCTGCGGTGGGTGATTGGATTGTGGTGCTGCGCCGACGGACACGCCGAATCAAGGCACAAAGCACCAAAGATCTATGTTAGACGCTCTGGAGGCATCCGGCAACTCGAACGCCGGTGCGAGCTGCCCGGCTCAGCCGAGCAGCTTCTCCATCTCGGTGATCTCGCCGGCCTGCAGGTCGAGGCGCTTGCCGTTGACCTCGACGGTCGGCGTGCCGGCGATGTCGTTGGCCTTGGTCTGGTCACCGACGAAGTCCATGTAGGTCCCGTCCGCGATGCAGTCCGCGGCGGCTCCCCCGCCCGCCTGCTCGGCGAAGGCCGCAAGCTCGTCGTCGGTGAGACCTGCGGTGTTCTCTTCCGGCTGGTTCGCGAACAGGAGGTTGAAGTAGTCCAGCGCCGCCTCCGGCGCCTTCTCCGCCACGCAGTACACGGCTGCGGCCGCGCGCGTCGAGTACTTGGTGTTCTGCGAGTAGCGGTCGAGGATCGAGATCGGGTGCAGGTTCAGCGTGATCTTGCCGTCGGCGGCCGCGGCCTGCAGCTGCTCGCCGTACTGCTTCTCGAAGTCACCGCAGATGGGGCACATGAAGTCGACGAACGTGTCGACCTCATCCTCGCCGTCGCCGAAGGAGATCGCGCCGGTGTCCTCGTTGATGATGTCGCTCTTCGGGGCAGCGCCGGGCGCGGTCGCCTGGTTGTTGAGGAACACCACGAGTCCACCGATCGCCACCAGCACCACGACCACGGCGATGGAGACGCCGATCGCGAACCAGTTGGTGTTGCTCTTCGCCGCTGCCATTACTTTCCGATCTCTCGAGGCTCGACCCCGAACGGGGCGAGTCCGGCTCTTCCACCATCGGGCGCGGTGAGCACCCAGATACCACCATCATGCAGGGCGACGCTATGTTCCCAATGAGAGCCGTCTGTGCCGTCGACGGTCGTGACCGTCCAGTCGTCGTCTTCGATGAACGTCGCATCGCCGCCTGCTGTCACCATCGGCTCGATGGCGAGCACCAGGCCCGGCTTGACCTCTTCGCCGCGGTCCGGAGTGCGGTAGTTGAAGACGCTGGGTGCTTCGTGCATCTTCCGACCGATGCCGTGGCCGACATACTCGCGGAGGATGCCGTACGGCTCGCCCGAGACCGCCGAGGGGCCCTGAGCTTCGATGTAGTCCTGGATCGCGGCCCCGATCTCATCGATGTGCGCCACGGATGCCATCGCGGCGATACCGGCCCACATGGAGCCCTCGGTGACACGCGAGAGCTCCTCGCGCTGCGCCACGAGCTCAGGTCGCTCCGGGTCGGGCACGACCACCGTGATCGCGCTGTCACCGTTCCACCCGTGGTACTGCGCTCCGCAGTCGACGGAGACGATATCGCCAGGCTGCAGGACCCTGTCGCCGGGGATCCCATGGACGACCTGCTCGTTGACCGAGATGCACGTCGTGTGGTGATAGCCCCGCACGAGCTGGAAGTTCGACTCCGCCCCGCGCTCGAGGATCGTCCGGTTGGCGACCGCATCCAGCTCGAGCGTGGTGATCCCGGCGGTGATCAGCGGTCGCACCGCGTCGAGCGCTGCCGCGGTGATGAGTCCGGGTTCGACCATAGCTCGCAGTTGAGCCGGGGTCTTGTAGATCGACCGCCGGAACATCTCAGGCTGCGAGGCGCAGACCGCGCGCGGCGAGAGCCTTGGCGATCCGCTCGGTGATCTCGTCGAGGCTGCCGACGCCGTCGATCCGGTCGACGATGCCCTTGGCCCCGTATACCTCGAGGATCGGCGCGGTCTCGCGCTCGTAGATGTCGAGTCGATGGCCGATCGCCTCGGGGGTGTCGTCGGACCGCCCCTGCTCCGTCGCGCGGAGCGACAGGCGGGAGAGGCTCTCCTCGCGCGGTACGTCGAGGAGGATGACGGCGTCGAGCGCCTCCCCCCGCTCGGCGAGGAACGACTCGAGGTGCTCGACCTGCGCGGTGTTGCGCGGGTACCCGTCGAGCAGGAAGCCCTGCGCCGCATCGGGCTGGGAGAGCCGGTCGCGCACGATCTCGCTCGTCAGCTCGTCCGGAACGAGGTCACCCTTGTCGAGGATGGCCGTGACCTGCTGGCCCAGCGGCGTCCCCTCCTTGATGTTCGCGCGGAAGATGTCGCCGGTCGAGACGACCGGGATGCCGTAGGACTCCGCGATGCGCACGCCCTGCGTGCCCTTGCCTGAGCCCTGCGGGCCGACGATGAGAAGACGTGCGGTAGCTGTCATCGGAGAAGCCCTTCATAGTGACGCTGCTGCAGCTGAGCATCGATCTGCTTGACGGTCTCGAGACCGACACCCACGATGATGAGGATCGACGCGCCGCCGAACGGGAAGTTCTGGTTGGCGCCGACCGTGGCCAGCGCGATCAGCGGGATGAGGGCGATCAGACCGAGGTACAGCGAACCGGGAAGCGTGATGCGGGTGAGCACGTAGTCGAGGTACTCAGCGGTCGGACGCCCGGCACGGATGCCGGGGATGAACCCACCGTACTTCTTCATGTTGTCGGCGACCTCGACCGGGTTGAAGGTGATCGCCACGTAGAAGTACGTGAAGCCGATGATCAACAGGAAGTACGCCGCCATGTAGACGGGGCTGTTGCCCGTCGTGAAGTGCGTGCTGATCCAGGTGACCCACTCGGGCGGCGTCGAACCGTCCTGCGGAGTGTTGAACTGCGCGATGAGAGCCGGGATGTACAGCAGCGACGAGGCGAAGATCACGGGGATCACGCCGGCCATGTTCACCTTGATCGGGATGTAGGTGTTCGTGCCGCCGTACGTGCGACGACCGACCATGCGCTTGGCGTATTGCACGGGGATGCGGCGCTGCGACTGCTCGACGAAGACGACCAGTCCCATCACGACGATTCCGACGAGGAGCACGAGGAGGAAGATCTCGAAGCCCTTGGTCTGCCAGATGAGGCCCATCGCGCCGGGGAACGTCGCAGCGATCGACGTGAAGATGAGGAGGGACATGCCGTTGCCGATGCCGCGCTCGGTGACGAGCTCGGCGAACCACATGATGAGGCCGGTACCGGCGGTCATCGCCATGATGATGAGCAGCTGTGCCCACCAGACGTCGTTCGTGAGCAGCTGCTGGCAGGCGGCGAGATCCGTCGACCCGAACAGCTGCCCGCTGCGCGCCACGGTCACGAGGGTCGTGGACTGGAGCAGCGCGAGGGCGATGGTGAGGTAGCGCGTGTACTGGGTCAGACGAGCCTGGCCGGCCTGACCCTCTTTGTGCAGCGCTTCGAAGTGCGGGATGACCACGCGGAGGAGCTGCGTGATGATCGTCGCGGTGATGTAAGGCATCACACCGAGGGCGAAGATCGACAGCTGCAGCAGTGCGCCACCGGAGAAGAGGTTGACGAGTCCGAGCAGACCTTCGGTGCCCGCGTTCTCGGCGAGACATGCCTCGACGTTCGGGAAGTTCACGAACGGAGCCGGGACGTTGGAGCCCAGTCGGTAGATCGCGATGATGGCGAGGGTGAAACCGATCTTCCGACGCAGGTCTGGAGTGCGGAAGATCCGCGCGATGGCGCTAAACAAGGACGTTCCTCCTGAAAAGGTTGCCGATTCCCGAAGGACGGCTGAAAGACCAGGGTAACGCAAACCGGGGTTGCCGAATCGCGTCACCGATATCCAGGCCGCGGGATGCGGCGCCGGAGCCTGGGCTCGAGGTGTGCAACCACAAGAGGGGCCGGAGAATCTCCGGCCCCTCTTGTGCTGCGGTTACTTGACGGATCCGCCTGCCGCCACGATCTTCTGCTCGGCAGAACCCGAGACCTTGTCGACCGAGACGGTGAGCTTCACGGCGATGTCGCCGCCTCCGAGAACCTTGACCTTCTCGTTCTTGCGAACGGCACCCTTGGCGACCAGGTCACCGATGGTGACCTCGCCACCCTTCGGGTACAGCTCCGCGAGCTTCTCCAGGTTCACGACCTGGTACTCCACGCGGAACGGGTTCTTGAACCCGCGCAGCTTCGGGGTGCGCATGTGCAGCGGCATCTGCCCACCCTCGAAGCCGACGCGAACGGTGTTGCGCGCCTTGGTGCCCTTGGTACCACGACCCGCGGTCTTGCCCTTGGAGCCCTCACCACGGCCGACGCGAGTCTTGGCGGTGTTGGATCCGGGGACCGGACGCAGGTGGTGCACCTTCAGCACGCCGGGGCGGGACGCGGGAGCATCCTTCGCCGGCGCTGCCTTCTTGGCGGCGGGCTTCTTAGCAGGAGCCTCAGCCTTGGCGTCGGCCGCGGAGGTCTTGGCCGGAGCCTTCTTCGCGGCCGGCTTCTTCTCAGCCGGCTTCTTCGCGGCGGCAGCCTTGGGAGCTGCAGCCTTCTTCGTGGCCTTCTCAGCCTCGACGGCCTCGTTCTTCTCAGCCATTAGTCGATCTCCTCAACCTTGACGAGGTGTGCGACGGTCTTGACGTAACCGCGCGTCTGCGCGTCGTCGGGGCGGACGGTGGTGTCACCGATCCGCTTCAGACCGAGGCTGCGCAGCGTGTCGCGCTGGTTCTGCTTCTCGCTCACCTTGGACTTGATCTGCGTGACCTTCAGTCGCGCGGCCATCAGGCACCTACCTTCTGTGCGGCGATGGCGTCGGCCTCTGCGCGCACGAGGCGTGCAGGGGCGACCTGATCGAACTCGAGGCCACGACGAGCGGCGACCGCACGAGGCTCCTCGAGCTGCTTCAGGGCGGTGACCGTCGCGTGCACGATGTTGATCGTGTTCGACGAGCCGAGCGACTTCGACAGCACGTCGTGGATACCGGCGCACTCGAGCACGGCGCGGACCGGACCACCGGCGATGACACCGGTACCGGCAGCGGCCGGACGGAGCAGGACGACGCCTGCGGCGGCCTCACCCTGCACCGGGTGCGGGATGGTGCTACCGACGCGCGGGACGCGGAAGAAGTTGCGCTTGGCCTCTTCGACACCCTTCGAGATCGCCAGGGGGACCTCACGGGCCTTGCCGTAGCCGACGCCCACCAGACCGTTGCCGTCACCGACGACCACGAGGGCGGTGAAGCTGAAGCGACGACCACCCTTCACGACCTTCGAGACGCGGTTGATGGTGACGACGCGCTCCAGGAACTGGTTGTCTCCACGGTCGCGCGAGTTGCGGTCGCGGCCACCCTGGTTGCGGTCACCGCGGCCACCGCGGCGGCCATCACGCTGATCGCGAGCCGGCTCTGCCTGCGTGGTGCCGGCAGCCGTCTCGGAAGTGGCAGCAGCCGCTTCGGTCACTTCGTTCTCCTTGTTGTCACTCACAGTGCCAGACCCCCCTCGTGGGCGCCGTCGGCGATGGCGGCGACACGACCAGCGTAGCGGTTGCCGCCACGGTCGAACACTGCCTCGGAAACGCCAGCGGCCTTCGCACGCTCGGCGAGGAGCTCGCCGACCTTGCGGGCCTTGGCGGTCTTGTCACCCTCGAGCGAGCGCAGGTCGGTCTCGAGCGTCGAAGCCGACGCCACGGTGTGACCCTTGCTGTCGTCGACCAGCTGCACGAAGACGTGGCGGGCCGAACGGTTGACGACGAGACGCGGACGCGCCTCGGTGCCGACGACCTTCTTGCGAAGGCGGGCGTGACGACGCGCGCGGGCGTCAGACTTTGACTTGAGAGCCATGGTTACTTACCACTCTTTCCGGCCTTGCGACGCACGTTCTCGCCGGCGTAGCGCACACCCTTGCCCTTGTACGGCTCGGGCTTGCGGATCTTGCGGATGTTCGCAGCTGCCTCACCGACAGCCTGCTTGTCGATCCCGCTGACGGTGAGCTTGGTAGTTCCCTCGACCGTGAGCGTGATGCCGGCGGGCGGGTCGATCAGGACCGGGTGCGAGAAGCCGAGGGCGAACTCGACCGAGCTGCCCTTCTGCTGCACGCGGTAACCGGTGCCGACGACCTCGAGACCCTTGGTGTAGCCCTGGGTCACGCCGATGATGTTGTTGTTGATGAGCGTGCGGGTCAGGCCGTGAAGCGACCGCGACTCGCGCTCGTCGTCGGGACGGGAGACCAGAACCTGGTTCTCCTCGACCGCGACCTCGATGGGGTTGGCCACCGTGAGGGTGAGCTCACCCTTGGGGCCCTTCACCGAGACCACGCGGTTGTCGACCGAAACGGTCACGCCCGCGGGAACGTCGATGGGAAGTCGTCCAATACGCGACATTTCGAATTACCACACGTAGGCGAGAACTTCTCCGCCCACGCCCTTCTGCTCAGCCTGACGGTCGGTGAGGAGACCGGAGGAGGTGGACAGGATGGCCACGCCGAGACCGCCGAGGACCGTGGGAAGCTCGGTGGACTTCGCGTAGACGCGGAGACCGGGCTTCGAGACGCGCTTGATACCAGCGATCGAGCGCTCACGGTTGGGGCCGTACTTCAGCGTCAGCGTGAGGTTCTGTCCGACGCGGGCGTCAGAGGTCTCCCAGCCGGCGATGTAGCCCTCCTGCTGGAGGATCTGAGCGATGTTCGTCTTGAGCTTGCTCGACGGCAGAGTCACGGAATCGTGGTGCGCCGAGTTCGCGTTACGCAGACGGGTCAGCAGATCTGCGACCGGGTCTGTCATTGTCATTGTTGTTTTCCTTTGTTCATGAGGTTCCGGCTGCCGTTACACGACAGACGGCCTGCGATGACACGCAATCTTCAATTGTACGTGCACATCGACGGGCTCAGTGACATGAGACCACTGAGCCCGTCAGAGGCGTTACGCCTGTGCGTCTTCCGAGCGGAACGGGAAGCCGAGGTGACGGAGCAGCGCCCGACCCTCGTCATCCGTCTTCGCGGTGGTGACGACGGTGATGTCGAAACCGCGAACCCGGTCGATCTTGTCCTGATCGATCTCGTGGAACACGCTCTGCTCCTGGAGACCGAAGGTGTAGTTGCCGTTGCCGTCGAACTGCTTGCCCGAGAGACCGCGGAAGTCGCGGATACGGGGCAGGGCCAGCGACACGAGACGGTCCACGAACTCCCACGCGCGGTCACCGCGGAGGGTGACGTGCGCGCCGATGGCCTGACCCTCGCGCAGCTTGAACTGCGCGATGGACTTGCGGGCCTTCGTGACGATCGGCTTCTGGCCGGTGATCTTGGTGAGGTCGTCGACCGCGCCATCGATCACCTTGCTGTCGCGAGCTGCCTCGCCGACACCGGTGTTCACGACCACCTTGACCAGTCCGGGGATCTGCATGACGTTCGCGTAACCGAACTCTTCCTGCAGAGCCTTCTTGATCTCGCTGTTGTACTTCTGCTTCAGGCGCGGCTGGATCTTGCCAGCCGGCGCGGCAGTGTCGGTGCTCATCAGAGGTCCTTACCGCTCTTCTTCGCGTACCGCACGCGGACGGTGCGCTTGACGCCGTCCTTGGTCTGCTCCTCGACCCGGTGGCCGACCTTGGTCGGCTTCTTGGTCGAGGGGTCGACGAGTGCGACGTTCGAGATGTGGATGGAGGCTTCGACGGTCTCGATGCCTCCGGTCTTGGTGCCACGCTGCGTCTGTCCGACGCGGGTGTGCTTGGTGACGTAGTTCACGCCTTCGACGATGACGCGGTTCTTCTCGGCAAGGACGTCGAGGACCTTGCCCTGCTTGCCGCGGTCGCCGCCACGCTCCTGCGTGGCACCGGTGATGACCTGAACCAGGTCACCCTTCTTGATCTTCGCCATGATTAGATGACCTCCGGCGCCAGCGAGACGATCTTCATGAACTTCTTGTCGCGAAGCTCACGACCGACCGGACCGAAGATACGGGTGCCACGGGGCTCCCCGTCGTTCTTCAGGATCACTGCGGCGTTCTCGTCGAACTTGATGTAGGAGCCGTCCGGACGACGGACCTCCTTCTTGGTGCGGACGATGACCGCCTTGACGACGTCGCCCTTCTTGACGTTGCCACCGGGGATCGCGTCCTTGACGGTCGCGACGATGGTGTCACCGAGACCGGCGTAACGACGCTTCGAGCCGCCGAGCACGCGAATCGTGAGCAGCTCCTTGGCGCCGGTGTTGTCGGCGACCTTGAGTCGGGATTCCTGCTGGATCACTTGGCCTTCTCCAGAATCTCCACCAGGCGCCAGCGCTTCGTGGCGCTCAGCGGGCGGGTCTCGTTGATCAGGACCAGGTCGCCGATGCCGGCGGTGTTCGCCTCATCGTGCGCCTTGACCTTCGAGGTGCGGCGGATGACCTTGCCGTAAAGCGGGTGCTTCACGCGGTCTTCGACCTCGACCACGATGGTCTTGTCCATCTTGTCGCTGACGACGTAGCCGCGACGCGCCTTGCGGTAACCGCGGGCAGCGGTGTCGCGGACGTCGTGCTCGGACGACTCGTGTCCTGCGGCCTGCGTCTCCGCAGTCGCTTCCTTCTTGGTGGCCATCACTCAGCCTCTTCCTTCACGGCGTCGTCGGCGGAGTCCGCCTTCTTCGCCTTCGACTTGGTCGCCTTCTTCGCGGGAGCCTCGACCGGAGCGGGCGTCGCACGGATGCCCAGCTCGCGCTCACGGATCACCGTGTAGAGACGTGCGATGTCGCGCTTGACGGCGCGGATGCGGCCGTGGCTCTCCAGCTGGCCGGTGGCCGACTGGAAACGGAGGTTGAACAGCTCCTCCTTGGCCTTGCGCAGCTCCTCGACGAGGCGCTGGTCTTCGAATGTGTCGAGCTCTGCCGGAGCGAGCTCCTTGGTGCCGATCGCCATTACGCGTCGCCCTCCTCGCGCTTGATGATGCGTGCCTTGAGCGGCAGCTTGTGAATTGCACGGGTCAGAGCTTCGCGAGCGAGCTCCTCGTCGACACCCGCGACCTCGAAGAGGACACGGCCCGGCTTGACGTTGGCGACCCACCACTCGGGCGAACCCTTACCGGAACCCATGCGGGTCTCGGCAGGCTTCTTCGTGAGCGGACGGTCGGGGTAGATGTTGATCCACACCTTTCCACCACGCTTGATGTGACGGGTCATCGCGATACGAGCGGACTCGATCTGACGGTTCGTCACGTAAGCGGGGGTGAGAGCCTGGATACCGTACTCGCCGAAGGAGACCTTCGTGCCGCCGGTGGCCTGACCCGAGCGACCCGGGTGGTGCTGCTTGCGGAACTTGACCTTACGGGGGATGAGCATTATGCCGACGCTCCTTCTGCGACAGGTGCCTCGTTACGCGGGGCACGGCGGCGGTCGCCACCACGGTCGTCACGACGAGCCTTGGGTGCGTTGGCCTGCTCGCGAGCGAGCTCCTTGGCGGTCAGGTCGCCCTTGTAGATCCAGACCTTCACGCCGATGCGGCCGAAGGTGGTCTTCGCCTCGTAGAAGCCGTAGTCGATGTTCGCGCGCAGCGTGTGCAGCGGCACACGACCCTCGCGGTAGAACTCCGAGCGGCTCATCTCGGCGCCGCCGAGGCGGCCGGAGACCTGGATGCGGATGCCCTTGGCGCCGGCGCGCTGAGCGCCCTGCAGACCCTTGCGCATCGCACGACGGAACGCCACGCGAGCAGAAAGCTGCTCGGCGATGCCCTGTGCGACGAGCTGAGCGTCGGCCTCGGGGTTCTTGACCTCGAGGATGTTCAGCTGGATCTGCTTGCCCGAGAGCTTCTCGAGGTCGCCGCGGATGCGCTCGGCCTCGGCCCCACGACGACCGATCACGATGCCCGGACGGGCGGTGTGGATGTCGACGCGGACGCGGTCACGGGTGCGCTCGATCTCGATGTTCGAGACACCGGCACGGTCGAGCTGCGTCTTGAGCAGGTTGCGGATCTTGATGTCCTCGGCGACGTAGTCGGCGTAACGCTGACCCGGCTTGGTCGAGTCAGAGAACCAGCGCGAGACGTGGTCCGTCGTGATACCGAGACGGAAGCCGTACGGGTTTACCTTCTGTCCCATTACTTGCTCGCCTTCTTGTTGCTGTCGCCCGTGGCGGCCGGAGCTGCCTCAGGCGTCGAGAGCACGACCGTGATGTGGCTCGTGCGCTTCTTGATCTGGAAAGCGCGACCCTGTGCACGAGGCTGGAAACGCTTGAGCGTCGTGCCCTCGTCGACGTACGCGTTGGCCACGTACAGGTCCTGCTCGTCGAGGAACTCGCCGTCGCGATCTGCCTTGACCTGTGCGTTGGCCATGGCCGACGCAACAAGCTTGTAGATCGGCTCACTGGCGCTCTGCTGAGCGAACTTGAGGATCGCCAGAGCCTCCTGGGCCTGCTTGCCCTTGATGAGCGCGACGACACGACGAGCCTTCTGAGGGGTCACGCGGATGTGTCGCACGCGTGCGATCGATTCGACCATTAGCGGCGCCGCCCCTTCTTGTCGTCCTTCTCGTGGCCGCGGAAGGTGCGGGTGGGCGCGAACTCGCCCAGCTTGTGACCGACCATGGTCTCGGACACGAACACAGGGATGTGCTTGCGTCCGTCGTGGACCGCGATCGTGTGACCCAGCATGGCCGGGATGATCATGGACCGACGGGACCAGGTCTTGATGACGTTCTTGGTGCCGGCTTCGTTCTGCACGACCACCTTGCGAAGCAGGTGATCGTCGACGAAGGGGCCCTTCTTAAGACTGCGAGGCATCTTCTCTTACTCCTACTTACGCTTCTTGCCGGCGTTACGACGACGCACGATGTACTTGTCGCTTTCCTTGTTGGCGTGACGGGTACGACCCTCAGCCTGGCCCCACGGGGAGACGGGGTGACGACCACCAGAGGTCTTGCCCTCTCCACCACCGTGCGGGTGGTCGACCGGGTTCATCGCGACACCACGCACGGTCGGGCGGACGCCCTTCCAGCGCATGCGGCCGGCCTTACCCCAGTTGATGTTCGACTGCTCGGCGTTGCCGACCTCGCCGATGGTCGCGCGGCAGCGCGCATCGACGTTGCGGATCTCGCCCGAGGGGAGACGCAGCTGGGCGTAGGGGCCGTCCTTGGCGACGAGACGGACGGATGCACCGGCCGAACGTGCCATCTTCGCGCCGCCGCCGGGGCGGAGCTCGATCGCGTGGATGACCGTACCCGTGGGGATGTTCTTCAGCGGGAGGTTGTTGCCCGGCTTGATGTCAGCCCCGGCACCCGACTCGACGATGTCGCCCTGCTTCAGCTTCGCCGGAGCGAGGATGTAGCGCTTCTCACCGTCGAAGTAGTGCAGCAGCGCGATGCGCGCGGTGCGGTTGGGGTCGTACTCGATGTGAGCGACCTTGGCGTTGACGCCGTCCTTGTCGTTACGACGGAAGTCGATGACGCGGTACTGGCGCTTGTGGCCACCACCGATGTGACGGGTCGTGATGCGGCCCTGGTTGTTGCGACCACCGGTCTTCGAGAGCGGGCGCAGCAGCGACTTCTCCGGCGTCGATCGAGTGATCTCGGCGAAGTCAGCCACCGACGAGCCGCGACGGCCCGGGGTCGTGGGCTTGTACTTGCGAATAGCCATTATTGTCCTTATCCCCCGGATCAGCCGATTGCCGTGAAGATGTCGATGGTGCCCGACTTCAGGGTGACGATGGCGCGCTTGGTGTCCTTGCGCTTGCCGGTGCCGAAGCGGGTGCGACGAGCCTTGCCGACGCGGTTGAGGGTGTTGACCCCAGCGACCTTGACGCCGAAGATCTTCTCGATGGCGAGCTTGATCTCGGTCTTCGAAGCACGCGGGTCGACGAGGAAGGTGTACTTGCCTTCGTCGATGAGCCCGTAGCTCTTCTCGGACACGACCGGCTTCAGGATGATGTCGCGCGGGTCCTTGTTCAGGGCCGTCTGGAGAACAGATGCCTGCTCGCTCATGCGGAGACCTCCTGGTTGGCGCCGGACTTGGAGGCGATGAAGCCCTCGAGCGCGGCCTGGGTGAAGACGATGTCGTCGGAGACGAGCACGTCGTAGGCGTTGAGCTGGTCGAACGACAGCAGGTGCACGTTGCCGAGGTTGCGCAGGCTCTTGAGCGCGAGCTCGTCGCCGCGCTCGATGACGACGAGGACGTTCTTCGACGTGGCGACCTGGGCGAGGAAGCCCGCAGCAGCCTTGGTCGAAGGCGTGCCCTCGGTGCCGAACGTGTCGATCGCGTGCAGGCGGTCGCCGCGGAAGCGGTCGCTGAGCGCACCCAGGAGGGCGGCGGCGATCATCTTCTTGGGCGTGCGCTGCGAGTAGTCGCGCGGCTTGGGGCCGTGCACGATGCCACCACCGGTCATGTGCGGCGCGCGGATGGAGCCCTGACGGGCGTTACCCGTGCCCTTCTGCTTGAAGGGCTTGCGGCCGGCACCCGAGACCTCGCCACGACGCTTGGTCGAGTGCGTGCCCTGGCGAGCCGCCGCGAGCTGCGCGACGACGACCTGGTGGATGAGCGGGATGTTCGTCTTGACGTCGAACAGCGCGGCGGGAAGCTCGATCGAGCCAGCCTTCTTGCCGTCTGCCTTGAGGACGTCGAGCGCGAGAGTCGAGTCAGCCATGATCAGGCACCCTTCACTGCGTTGCGGACGTAGACGATGCGACCACGAGCACCGGGGACGGCGCCCTTGACGAGCAGCAGACCCTTCTCGATGTCGACGGCGTGCACCGTGAGGTTGAGGACGGTCACGCGCTCGCCACCCATACGGCCGGCCATGCGCATGCCCTTGAAGACGCGGCTCGGGGTCGACGATGCGCCGATGGAACCGGGCTTGCGGTGGTTGCGGTGCGAACCGTGCGAAGCCGAGACGCCCTTGAAGTTGTGGCGCTTCATGACACCGGCGAAGCCCTTGCCCTTGCTCGTGCCGACGACGTCGACGAGCTGGCCGGCCTCGAAGGTGCCGTCGACCGTGAGCTCCTGGCCCAGGGTGTAGTCGCCGGCGTCCGCGGTGCGGATCTCGGTGACGTGACGGCGCGGCGTGACGCCGGCTGCCTCGAAGTGCGCGGAGAGCGGCTTGTTCACCTTGCGCGGGTCGATCTGGCCGTACGCGATCTGCACGGCGTTGTAGCCGTCCTTCTCGGGCGTGCGGACCTGGGTCACCACGTTGGGCGCCAGCTCGATCACGGTGACGGGAACGAGCTTGCCGCTCTCGTTCCACACCTGGGTCATGCCGAGCTTCGTGCCCAGCATGCCCTTGGAAATCTTGGAGTTGATGTCAGCCATGTCGAACCTCAGAGCTTGATCTCGATGTTGACATCGGCCGGGAGGTCGAGACGCATCAGCGAGTCGACGGCCTTGGGCGTCGGGTCGACGATGTCGATCAGACGCTTGTGGGTGCGCATCTCGAAGTGCTCGCGGCTGTCCTTGTACTTGTGCGGCGACCGGATGACGCACACGACGTTCTTCTCGGTCGGAAGGGGCACGGGTCCGACGACGGTCGCGCCCGCACGGGTCACGGTGTCGACGATCTTGCGTGCGGACGTGTCGATGACCTCGTGGTCATACGACTTCAGGCGAATGCGGATCTTCTGTCCCGCCATTGTCTGCTCTCTCTCTTTAGGCGTCTTACCGTCCGGGACCGGGTGGCCCTGGGGCATTGGACGCACGTCGGCGCTGTTCGCGCCTCGGCACGAGAACGGCTCTCGCGAGTCGATCTGCTGCACCACTGTTCTTCTGTCAGCCGGACGCCGTGAAGCGTACGGATGCCGACGTCCGCCGCGCACGGCAGAACCCTCGTCGTGAGGGGTGTCGGGGTGTGTTCTGCTACCCGCGGCCTAGAACCCTGCACCCTCCCTGAGGGGGCGCCGTCTATGCACTGCCCTGGCAGTGATCCGGCGCACGCAGAGCGGCGCCGAAATATCGAACCTGTCTATTCTGCCATGGCCGATTTCACTTCTGCAAACCCGGGCGTGTCGCGCCGCCGGGAGCGAGGGCCCCGACGCCCGATTCCCGAGTCAGATCGCAGGAGATAGCGGGGCGAGGCATCCCCATGCCTCGCCCCGCTTGGGGAGGGCGTTCAGTGCGAGGGGGCACACCGAACGCGAGTAGCCCGGCGTGAAGGGACGCCGAACTCCTCGACTGAAGGCGCGACGGAAGACCCGCCGCGCAGGCAGGGAGACGCTCAAGCGCACAGAGTGCGCGCGTCGCACGATGATCCCCAAGATCGTTGTCCCCAGTTTCAACGCGGAAAGCCGCGTGCTTCGGGAAACCGAACCCCTTCGGCTTCCCCGACCGCAAGATCCCCAGGCGGTCGAGACGATCCTACTCGATACATCGATGAATTCGCCACATCCGCGGCGCTTGCCGCCGAATGGTCTTCCGCACACGCACAAAGCGGCGACCCACCCCGAGGTGGATCGCCGCTCAGATCAGGTGCAGCTCGTGCTACTCGTTGCCGACGGCCTTGTCCGCGCTGTCCCGGATCTCATCGATCTTGTCGGCAGCACCGGGGGCGATCTTCTTCGCGAAGTCGGCGACGCCGTCGAGGACCTTGTCGCTGATGTCCTCCGCCTGCTCGCTCTTGACCGCGTCGGCGATCTTGTCCTTGTTCTGCTCGTAGAGGTCTTTGCCCTTGTTGACAGCGTCCTCGATACCCATGTGAATCCCCTTCTGACGTGAATGCCGTCGACCGGAGGTCGACCACACTCATTGTGCATGTCCGTCACGGCGAAGGGAACCCTCGGGGTGTCATCGCGTCATACGACAGCGGGGCCGGACCCGAAGGCCCGACCCCGCTGCGAGGAAGCAGATGCTTACTTGATGATCTTCGTGACCGTACCGGCGCCCACGGTGCGTCCACCCTCACGGATGGCGAAGCCGAGGCCCTCCTCCATGGCGATCGGCTGGATCAGCTCGACCGTCATGTCGGTGGTGTCGCCGGGCATGACCATCTCGGTGCCCTCGGGCAGCGAGATGACGCCGGTGACGTCGGTGGTGCGGAAGTAGAACTGCGGGCGGTAGTTCGTGTAGAACGGGTTGTGACGGCCACCCTCGTCCTTGGACAGGATGTACGCCGTGCCCTCGAAGTCGGTGTGCGGCGTGACCGAACCCGGCTTGACGATGACCTGACCGCGCTCGACGTCCTCACGCTTGGTGCCGCGGAGCAGCAGACCACAGTTCTCGCCGGCCCAGGCCTCGTCGAGCTGCTTGTGGAACATCTCGATACCCGTGACCGTGGTCTTGACGGTCGGACGGAGTCCGACGATCTCGACCTCGGAGTTGATGGCCAGCGTGCCACGCTCGGCGCGACCCGTGACGACGGTTCCACGACCGGTGATCGTGAAGACGTCCTCGACGGGCATCAGGAACGGCTTGTCACGGTCACGCTCCGGGTCCGGAACGCTGTCGTCGACAGCCTGCATCAGGTCCAGGATCGCCTGGGTCCACTTCTCGTCGCCCTCGAGGGCCTTGAGAGCGGAGACGCGGACGACAGGAGCGTCCTCGTCGAAGCCCTGGCCGGCGAGCAGCTCGCGGACCTCGAGCTCGACGAGCTCCAGGATCTCCTCGTCGTCGACCATGTCGGACTTGTTCAGCGCGACCAGCAGGTACGGAACGCCGACCTGCTTGGCGAGCAGCACGTGCTCACGCGTCTGAGCCATCGGGCCGTCGGTGGCGGCGACCACGAGGATCGCGCCGTCCATCTGAGCCGCACCGGTGATCATGTTCTTGACGTAGTCGGCGTGGCCGGGAGCGTCGACGTGCGCGTAGTGGCGCTTCGGGGTCTCGTACTCGATGTGCGAGATGTTGATGGTGATACCACGCTGGCGCTCTTCCGGCGCCGAGTCGATGGAAGCGAAGTCACGCTGCACGTTGGTGTCGGACGGGTACTTGTCAGCAAGCACCTTCGAGATCGCTGCGGAGAGCGTGGTCTTGCCGTGGTCGACGTGACCGATCGTTCCGATGTTGACGTGCGGCTTGGTCCGCTCGAACTTGGCCTTAGCCACTGGGTCCTCCTCAGGACGTCGTTGTAAAGGTGACCGGGCACTGGTTTGCGACCGGTTCTCTACGGGTTAGGTTCTCAGTTTAGTAGAGAGGGAATGTGAAGTTGTAGGTGACCTGGGAGCCGGACCGGAGCCCGGCTCCCAGAAGAGCGATTACTCGCCCTTGGTCTTCTGGACGATCTCGTCGGCCACAGCGCGGGGTACCTCAGCGTAGCTGTGGAACTCCATCGAGTACACGGCGCGGCCCGAGGTCTTCGAGCGCAGGTCGCCGATGTAGCCGAACATCTCGGACAGCGGGACCTGAGCACGGACGACCTTGACGCCGGCGGCGTCTTCCATCGACTGGATCTGGCCACGACGCGAGTTCAGGTCGCCGATGACGTCGCCCATGTACTCCTCGGGCGTGCGGACCTCGACGGCCATCAGCGGCTCGAGCAGCACGGGGTTGGCACGACGAGCGGCCTCCTTGAAGCCCATGGAGCCCGCGATCTTGAACGCCATCTCCGAGGAGTCGACGTCGTGCGCCGCACCATCGACGATGATCGCCTTGACGCCGACCATCGGGTAGCCCGCGAGGACACCGACGTTCATCGCGTCCTGGAAACCGGCGTCGATCGACCCGATGTACTCACGAGGGATGCGACCACCGGTGACGGCGTTCTCGAACTCGTAGGTCTTCTCGGAGTCGAGCTCGAGCGGCTCGATCGTGAACTGGATCTTGGCGAACTGGCCGGATCCACCGGTCTGCTTCTTGTGCGTGTAGTCGTGCTTCTCGACGGCCTTGCGGATCGTCTCGCGGTACGCCACCTGCGGCTTGCCGACGTTGGCCTCGACGTTGAACTCGCGCTTCATGCGGTCGACGAGGATGTCGAGGTGCAGCTCGCCCATGCCCTTGATGGTCGTCTGACCGGTCTCGGGGTTGAGCTCCGTACGGAAGGTCGGGTCCTCTTCGGCGAGCTTCTGGATGGCGACACCCAGCTTCTCCTGGTCGGCCTTGGTCTTCGGCTCGATGGCGACCTCGATGACGGGCTCGGGGAACGTCATCGACTCGAGGACGACCGGTGCAGCCGGGTCGGTCAGGGTGTCACCGGTCGTGGTGTCCTTCAGGCCGATGACCGCGTAGATGTTGCCGGCGGTGACCGAGGGGACCGGGATCTCCTTGTTGGCGTGCATCTGGAAGATCTTCCCGATGCGCTCCTTCTTGTTCTTGGTCGAGTTGACGACGGGCGAACCGGAGTCGAGGTGACCCGAGTAGACGCGAACGTAGGTGAGACGACCGAAGAACGGGTGCACGGCGACCTTGAACGCGAGGGCCGCGAACGGGTCGTTCGCGTCCGGGTGGCGCTCGATGATCGTGTCGTAGTCCTTCGGGTCGTGCGCCTCGATCGAGCCCACGTCGAGCGGGTTCGGGAGGAAGTCGACGACCGCGTCGAGCATCGGCTGGACGCCGCGGTTCTTGAACGCGGAGCCGCAGAGGACCGGGTAGATCTCGCTGGCGACAGTCAGCTTGCGGATCGCGCCCTTGATCTCGGCCACCGTGAGCTCTTCGCCACCGAAGAACTTCTCGAGCAGCGCGTCGTCGGTCTCGGCGACGGTCTCGAGGAGCTGCTGGCGGTACTCCGCCGCCTTCTCCTTGAGGTCGTCCGGGATCTCCTGGATCTCGTAGGAGGCACCCATGGTGACGTCACCCTTGGAGTCACCCGCCCACACCAGCGCGCGCATCTCGATCAGGTCGACGACACCGATGAAGTCGCTCTCCGCGCCGATCGGCAGCTGGATGACGAGCGGCTTGGCGCCCAGACGGTTGACGATCGTGTCGACGGTGAAGTAGAAGTCCGCGCCGAGCTTGTCCATCTTGTTGACGAAGCAGATGCGGGGGACGTTGTACTTGTCGGCCTGACGCCACACGGTCTCGGACTGGGGCTCGACGCCCTCCTTGCCGTCGAACACGGCGACGGCACCGTCGAGGACGCGGAGCGAGCGCTCCACCTCGACCGTGAAGTCCACGTGACCGGGGGTGTCGATGATGTTGATCTGGTTCTTGTTCCAGAAGCAGGTCACGGCGGCAGACGTGATCGTGATGCCGCGCTCCTTCTCCTGCTCCATCCAGTCGGTGGTCGAGGCGCCATCGTGCGTCTCGCCGAGCTTGTGGTTGACGCCCGTGTAGAACAGGATGCGCTCGGTCGTCGTGGTCTTGCCGGCATCGATGTGCGCCATGATGCCGATGTTGCGGACCTTGCTCAGGTCCGTGAGCACGTCTTGTGCCACAGGAGTGTCCTTATCTTTTGGAGCAGTCGTACTGCGAAGAGGGGGTGCCCGCCCCTCGGCGGGTGGCCGAGGGGCGGGCGAAGCTGTTTACCAGCGGTAGTGAGCGAACGCGCGGTTCGACTCGGCCATCTTGTGCGTGTCCTCGCGGCGCTTGACCGCGGCACCCAGGCCGTTCGACGCGTCGAGGATCTCGTTCTGGAGACGCTCGGTCATCGTCTTCTCACGGCGGCCCTTCGCGTAGCTGACGAGCCAGCGGAGAGCGAGCGTGTTGGCACGGTGAGGCTTGACCTCGACCGGAACCTGGTAGGTCGAGCCACCGACGCGGCGGCTGCGGACCTCGAGAGTCGGGCGCACGTTGTCGAGCGCCTTCTTGAGCGTGGCGACGGCGTCCTGACCGTTCTTCGCCTCGACACCGCGGAGGGCGCCGTAGACGATCGACTCGGCCAGCGACTTCTTGCCGTCGACGAGGATCTTGTTCACCAGCGAGGTGACGATCGGTGCGCCGTATACCGGGTCGTTGACGACGGGGCGCTTGGGGGCTGGTCCCTTACGAGGCATCTAACTCAACCCTTCTTCGCGCCGTAGCGGGAACGAGCCTGCTTACGGTTCTTGACAGCCTGGGTGTCCAGGGCGCCACGGACGATCTTGTAACGCACACCGGGGAGGTCCTTGACACGACCGCCACGGACGAGCACGAGCGAGTGCTCCTGCAGGTTGTGGCCCTCACCGGGGATGTACGCGGTGACCTCGGTGCCGTTGCGGAGCTTCACACGAGCGACCTTGCGCATCGCCGAGTTCGGCTTCTTGGGCGTGGTGGTGTAGACGCGGGTGCAGACCCCGGCCTGCTGCGGGTTCGACTTGAGCGCCGGCGCCTTGGTCTTGGTGACCTTGGGCGAGCGACCCTTGCGAACCAACTGCTGAATGGTTGGCACGTTCTCTCCTCATAGTGCTGCACGGTGACAGCGTGATGGGTTTCACATCATGACCCACCGGCACGCCGGATTCGACGAACTTTTGGTGTGGTGGGTATGCCGTGGGGGCGGACCGGCATGGTGCCGACGCCCAGCGCGCACGTCGAGACGTGCACACACCTGATCAAGTGTAATGCCGCGTAACGTGGCGGTCAAATGAGCGTGCCCCGTGAGGCGGCCCCTTCCGCGCCGGACGCGCCCTCAGGGCAGGTCGGGATCGAACGGCGAATCCAGGGACTGGGTCAGCTCTGCGAGAAGCGCCTCGATCTGCGGCTCGACGTGCTGCGAGATCGCCGCCTGGATGTGGATACGGTGCCGCAACAGGATGCCGCAGATCTCTCGCCCGACGAGGTTCGCGTACTCGTCGGCGAGGGCCACCTCCTGGCGCAGAGCGATCTTCGCCTCCTCCGTCAGCGGCGGCAGCGCCGGCAGCTCTGCGGCTGAGTCGTCGGCGAGTCCCGCGATCGTGAACAGGAAGGGCGCACCCGGCACCGGGTCGGGATCCAACGGCAACCCGTCGAACTCGGGGTCGAGGTCTTCCGCCGGGCGGTAGCTGCGGGCACGGTTGCGCGCGGCCTGCTGATCGAGTTCGCGCTGCAGCATCGGCAGGTTCCTGGCGGTGTAGTCCGCGACGGCGTGATCGACGATGGTCTTGATCCGCGTCGAGAGCCCGTGCTGCACGCCGTGCGGGGTGTTCGCCCCGATGCCGGCCGCGGAGAGGATCGGCGACCCGAGGCAGCGCCGGCACGGCGCGACGCGACCGCGGTGGGTCGCCGGCTCCCAGCGCGGCACCCAGCGCAACCAGGCCTCGACGGCCTGGTCCACCTGCGTCTCCAGTGAGCGCTCCACCCCACCAGCGTACGGCGCGGCGCCCATCGTGGTGACGATTTCCCGCCTCGGCGAGGCGGTCGCCGATTCCGCACCGACGATCAGCCGAGGTGTGGACGATCGTCCGACTCCGTGCCACGGAACAGTCCGCAGATCGTCGCCGCCTCGGTGGATCGGCTGGACGCCGGATCCGGCGCGGTCACTCGTCTTCGTCGCGCTCCCAGGGCCAGCGCGGATGCTGGGCGCGTGTGCGACGCAGAGCGATGCCGCCCCAGCTCGCGACGAGCCCGGCCACGACGAGGACGACGCTCGCCCCACCGCGCACGAGGTCTCCGACCACCGAGGTCGCGATGACGAAGCCGGAGCCGAGCAGCACCACGATCCACACGACCACCAGGTGTGCGAGAGCGGTGAGAAGGGCGATCGTGATCGTCGCCCCGAACGATGGCCGGTCGCGACGGAGGGTCGACCACAGCGTGAGCGCGAACACCGCAACGGCGACCGCCATCCCGATCGCCCCCGGGGCCTGGCCCAGACCCGGCACCGCGATGATGTCCGTATCGGTGGCCACGCTCAGCGCCCCGAGCCCGAAGAGCGCGAGGGCGAAGAAGCTGATCGTGGCGAGGACCACCGCGAGGACAGCCGAAACCCCCGCGGACTCGGGCCCGCGGGGGTTCGGCGTGGAGGAGTCCGTGACTACCTCGACAGGGTCGGACCGGCTTCGAGGGTGCGCTCGTATTCGCGCTGCGCCTCGGCGTTCAGCTCGGTCTTGCGTGCACCGCTGCGGGAGACCCAGGCGCCGAACCAGATGGTCAGCTCGCGGGCGAACACGAAGGCGGCGATGGCCAGGGGCGCCAGCAGCTGCTCGCCGGCGAGTTCGAGGCCCTCCGACGCCGTGAGCTTCCAGAACGGCGCCTCGAAGAGCTGCCCGAGGATGTGTCCGGCGTAGGCGATGACGCCGACGATGATTCCGAAGACGACCCAGAGGCCCCAGCGACCGCGGTTGATGATCGCGCCCAGCAGCCAGAAGCCGAGGAAGAAGACGACGACGGGCGTCCAGTAGCCCCACGTGGTCAGCGGTGCGAGCGCCTCCTGGCCGATGTTCTCACCGTTCACGTCACCGGCGATCGCTCGGAGGCCGAGGGCCGTGCCGAGGTACAGGATGGCGAAGACGAGCGTGGCGAGGAGGCCGATGAGGCCTGCTGTCCCTCGGTTGCCCCGATCGCGCGGCGGCTCGGGGGCCTGGACGAAGATGGGCTGCGGCTGCGCTGCGGCGGTAGCGGCGACCAGTGGCTCGGAGGGGACGATGCGAGTGTCGGAGTCGTCGCCGTACGGGGTGTACGCCGCGTCGGCCATCGCCGAGTCCTGGTGTCCGTACCGGTCGGGATCCGTCGCGGGCGCAGCGAACACCGAGGTGGCGTCGGCGTCTCGGGATTCGTCGGCGCGAATCCGGGGTTCCTCGGCCACGACCGGGGAGACGGCAGGCGGCGGCGACGCGAACGCCCGGGTGGTCACGCTCGGCGGCCTCGAATGCAGCGAGGTCAGGATCGACCGGCCGGTCGGCGGCGACATCGTCCTGCTCGACCTTCGGCGCGTCGGAGGCACCGGGGACATCCGCACCCGCTGCGGCGGCGGCGTCGAGGCCGGCGTTCGCGCTGCCGACGACGTCGTCTACGTCAGCCGGCTTCTCGGGCTGGGAACGTCGGGGTCACTCATGGGGTGCGCCTCTCATCGGAAATGTGCATTGCGAGGGTATCGCTCGGCGGACCGTCGCTCCCGCAGGCGTGCCGACGTGTCGTCATACACGGGAGCGGGCGGTCGCGTCCCCTCAGGGAAGCGCGTCGCGCAAGGCGTCGCCCGCGAACTCCGCGAGCGTCGGCAGGATCGGCAGCGAGAGCCAGATGAGCGCTCCGATGACACCGACGCAGACGATGCCCGCGAACCAGCTCATCACGAGATTGCGCCCAGCGACACGTGCCATGGTCTCACGGTACGACCGCAAGGCTGCGCGGCCGGGGAGCAACGCCGGGAGTCATCCCCACGGTGCGTTCAGCGGGTTGCGCGGCCGCGGAGACGCCAGAGCAGCCAGAGCCCGGACACGGGGATCAGGAGGAGCCCGAGCACGAGGAAGCCCATCCAGAACAGGTCGTACCACGCCGGCAGCAGCGGGTTGACGACGGGCGGCGTTCCGGTGCCGGACGAGCTGCCTCCGGAGTCGGACGCGGCGAACGTGACCATCGTGGTCACGAGGAGGAGGGAAAGCCCGCCCACCACGAACGGGATGACGATAGCCACGACCTTCTCCCAGGTCTTCCAGAGCGGGCTCAGGCTGACCAGCACCGCACCGACGAACCAGCCGAGGACGGGCAGGACGAACCCGCCGAAACTGAGCGTCAACGCGGCCGTGATCGCGAAGCCGCGGGTCGACGTCGTCGGCGGACGAGGTGCAGACGGCGCGGCGACGGGCGGAGCGGTGACGATCGTGACGGCACCAGGTACCTCGTCCTGCGCCTCGCGTGCGATGGCCACGGGGTCGCCGAGCCGCGCGATCCGCAGCGCGGTGGCTTCGGCGTCGAGGCCATCGAGCTCCTCGACGATGCCCCCGCGGATCTCGGACGCGACGCCGTGGGGCAGTCCCCGCATCGCCTGGTCGAGCCGCGCGAGGTAGTCGTCGCGCAGAGCGTCTGCGGTGGTCTCTGTCATGATCGTCCCTCTCCGACGATGCCCGTGACGACACGGGCGAACGGTGCCCACTGGGCGCGGAACCGGTCGAGCTGCTCGGTCCCGGCCTCCGTGAGGCGGTAGTACTTGCGCACGGGCCCGCTCTCAGACGGGAGGTCGAAGGTGCTGACCCATCCGTTGTCCCGCAGCCGTCCGAGCAGCGGGTAGAGCGTTCCGATGCTGGCGATCAGTCCCGCGCTCGTGAGCGCTTCGGCCAGCTGCCAGCCGTACATCGGCTCGCGCGCGAGCAGGCCGAGCACGCAGTACTCCACCACCCCTTTGCGCATCTGTGCGCCGATGTCAGCTGTCATGCATCACAAGGTAGCATGCGATGCACGTTACCGCGACGGCGGATGGCGCGAGAGCACACGAGGGTGCTGGTCAACCCTTCGTCGCGCCCGCGGTGAGTCCGCCGACGATGTACTTCTGGAGGAAGAGGAACAGGATCATGACCGGGATCGCCGCCATCACGGCACCGGCCGAGAACGCGGACCAGTCGGCGTAGCGCGGGTTCGCGACGAGCTTGGTGAGTCCGACCACGAGCGTCTGCTGTTCGACATCCACGAGCATCACGCTCGCGATCACGTACTCGTTGACCGTGCCGATGAACGACAGCAGCCCGACGACCGCGAGGATCGGTGCGACCAGACGCAGGATGATCGTGAAGAAGATGCGAGCGTGGCCGGCGCCGTCGATCCTGGCAGCCTCGTCGATCTCCTTCGGGATGGTGTTGAAGAAGCCGTACATGAGGTAGGTGTTCACACCGAGGGCACCACCGAGGTACACGAGGATCAGTCCGGTGTGGGTGTTCAGCCCGATCGCCGGGAACCAGTCCCCCAGCGTCGACATGAGCAGGAAGATCGCGACCACGGCGAGCAGCTGCGGGAACATCTGGACGACGACGATCGTGACGAGCCCGACACGACGTCCGGCGAAGCGCATGCGGGAGAAGGCATATGCGGCGCAGGCTCCGATGAAGACGGTCACGGCTCCCGTGACCACGGCGATCAGCAGCGTGTTCAGGAACCACTGGCCGTAGGGGTTCTGCGGATCGCTCAGGATGCGCACGTAGCTGTCGATCCCGACCGCCGAGAACAGCTGGTTGGATCCGGTCAGCGTTCCCTTGGGGTTCAACGAGGCCGAGACGACGTACAGCAACGGGAACAGGGCGAACGCGCTGACGACGATCGCGACCAGGTGTCGCCATCCGGTATCGGCGAACCAGGCGCCGAAGCTGCGGCGGCGCGGGGCGAGGGTCTTCTCATCCCCGGCGGAGCGAGGGGTGGCGGGGCCGGCGGTGCTCATGTCAGTTCAGCTCCTCGAGGGCCTTGGTCTTTCGGAAGCTGATGATCGAGATCGTCGCGACCACGACGAAGATCAGGATCGTGAAGGCAGAGGCGAGGCCGTAGTCGCGGGTCTGCCCGGTGAACGCGACCTTGTAGACCATGGAGATCAGGATGTCGGTGTGCCCGACCGGGATCGACACGTCGCTGAAGCGTGGACCACCCTTGGTGAGCATGTAGATCAGGTTGAAGTTGTTGAAGTTGAACGCGAACGACGAGATCAGCAGCGGCGCGACCGTCACCAGCAGCAGGGGCAGCTTGATGCGGCGGAAGATCTGCCACGGATTCGCGCCATCCATCACGGCCGCCTCGTTCACGTCCTCGGGGATTCCCTGCAGCGCCCCCATGCAGACCAGGAACATGTAGGGGAAGCCGAGCCACAGGTTCACCAGCAGCACGGACACCTTCGCCAGTGCCGGATCGGTCAGCCACGGGATGGACGCCCCACCGAAGATGACCTGGTTGATGAAGCCGAAGCTCTCGTTCATCATCCCTGCCCAGACGAGCGCCGACAGGAACGCCGGGAACGCGTACGGGAGGATCAGGATGATCCGATAGCCGTTGCGGAACCGCATCTTGGTGTTGTTGAAGACCAGCGCGAGGAGCAGGCCGAGGAAGAACGTCGTGGCGACCGAGATCAAGGCGAACGCGAAGGTCCAGAGCGTGACCGAGATGAGCGGCCCGCGGATCGACGAGTCTGTGACGGCCCGCACGAAGTTGTCGAAGCCGACGGTGGTCTGCCACCCGGGCAGCAGCTGCTCCCCAGCATCGGACGTGAACGCGCCGTCACCCGTGTCGGAGTAGACGGTGCCGGTCGTGGTGTCGGTGATCGTGTCGGCATTCGCGTCGTACGCGAGCGTCGAGACGTAGAGATAGCCCTTCTGGCCGTCCGGAGCGCGGAGGCTGCCGTCGTTCGGGTCATCGCTGAACGGAACCGACAGCTTCTCCAGCTCTTCCGAGAGCGTGAAGACGGTCGCGAGCGGAAGAGTGGTCCAGCCGTCCGTCGCGACGGCCTTGCCGCCCTCGAACTCGGCGTCGACCTCTTCCAGCGGCTGCTCCGCGGTGCCGACGAGCGCATCGCCGGAGTCGGGGTCGGTGACCAGCAGGCCGTAGGTGCCGAACTGCTCGACGACGGTGACGGGGAAGGTCGGCGAATCCTCGACCCGCTCCTGCGCTGAGGCGAGGAGCGAGGAGATGGCCTGCTCCTTCGTCCCGTTGTGTCCCGTGCCGTAGTTCGTGAAGCCGATGTAGCCGGTGTAGAGCAGGGTGAAGACCTGGAACACGATCAGGAAGATGATGCCCGGTGTGAGGTACTTCGCGGCGATCCGCCTGCGGGAGAAGTAGATGTAGTTGACGAGCACGGCGACCGCGACGACGATGCCGAGGATCAGCCACTCCTGGTGCAGGAAGAGCACGAACGCCGCGTACAGCGCGATCGCGTCGACCACGGCCAGGAGCAGGATCTTCAGGAGCATCCAGCCGACCGGTCCGGATGCGGCTTCCGCGATCTTGGCGGCCTGCCTCTGACGTCGGGTCGGAGGAGCGATGCGCTCTTCGGTGTCTGTCATGTCGTCCTCGTCATGATCCTGCCGGGGCGAGCGGTGGACGCCCGCCCCGGCAGGGCCAGTGTGCTGTCTGCTACTTGATCGCGGCGGTCACGTCGTCGACGAGCTTCTGCCACGTCGTCGCCGGGTCCGCGCCGTTGATGATCGCCGCCTCGGCGACACCCCAGAACTGCCAGACCGCACCCATGGCAGGGATGGCGGGCATCGGCACCGCGTCGGCGCCGACGGCCTGGAAACCGGCGATGATCGGGTCGGAAGCCGCCGTGTCCGCTGCGGCGGTCAGCGCGGGCAGGACGTTACCGGCCTTGAAGAGCTCGAGCTGCACATCTTCGGTGCCGATGTAGTTGACGAGGAAGTCGTTCGCGGCGACCTTGTTCTTCGACTCGGAGCTCACGAAGAAGCCCTTCACGCCGGCGAACGGCGAGGCGGTCTCGCCCGTCGGGCTCGGGATCGGGTCGATCGCGACGTTGATGCCGGCCTCCGTGGCCGCGCCGACGTTCCACGGACCGGTCAGCCAGAAAGCGGCAGTGCCATCGAGGAACTGCTGCTTGGCGATCTCGCCGTCGATGTCGGTGTTCAGCACGCCCGCAGCGCCCTGCGCACCCAGCCAGTCGGCGAAGGCGAAGCCGCCTTCGCTGCCGAGCTGCAGGTCGGTGGGGTCGTAGCTGCCCGAGTCGTCGGTGCCGAAGACGGGAGCACCGAACGCGGTCTGGAACGGGTACAGGTGATACGGGTTGCCCTCGGACCCCTGCTCCACCACGAACGTGCCCTTCGAGACCATGTCGTCGAAGCTGGTGGGTGCCGCGGGCACGAGATCGGCGTTGCGCAGCACCGCGATGTTCTCGACCGCGTACGGGAGCATGTAGACGGTGCCGTCGTAGGTGGCCGCCTGCAGCGCGACCGGGAGGTAGTCCCCGGCGCTGTCGCCGAGCTCGATCGGAGCGACGACGCCGTTGGTGGAGAGCTCGCCCAGCCAGTCGTGCGCCCCCATGACCACATCGGGGCCCTTGCCGGTCGGCACCTGCTGGATGAAGTCGTCCTTCATGTCGTCGACGGACTTGCCGACGAGGTCGACCTTGACGCCGGTCTTGTCTTCGTAGGAATCAGCCGCGCCCTGCAGCGCATCGACGCGCTCCGCATCGACCCAGACGACGAGCGTGCTGCCGTCCTTCGATCCCGAGTCGTCGCCGCCGCTGGTGCCCGCGGAGCAGCCGGCAAGCGACAGAGTCGAAACGATGGCGATGGCGCCTGCGGCGACGATGCCCCTCTTGTTCACCTTCATTGGTGTGTGCCTCTCTCAATGCTGTTGGCCTACATGGACTGCAAGCGCTTACAGTATGCATCGAAATCATGGGACTTTGCAACGAGCAGGAGTTGCGATATCAACCTGTGACCGAGTGATTTCGACGATCGCCGAGTGAAAACGCTTCCACGACTCTGGAGAATCGACAGGCTCGATACACTTCCTGTATGGCTGACAGTTCCTTTGACATCGTCTCGAAAGTGGATCACCAGGAGGCCGAGAACGCCCTGAACCAGGCACGCAAGGAGATCGAGCAGCGCTACGACTTCAAGGGCACCGGCGCGTCGATCGCCTGGAGCGGCGAGAGCATCCTGATCATCGCGAACTCGGAGGAGCGGGCCAAGGCCGTGCTCGACGTGTTCCAGTCCAAGCTGATCAAGCGCGGCATCTCCCTCAAGAGCCTGGAGTCGGGCGATCCCTTCGCCAGCGGCAAGGAGTTCCGCATCGTCTCGACGCTCAAGGACGGCATCTCCTCGGAGAACGCGAAGAAGATCAACAAGATCATCCGCGACGAGGGCCCCAAGGGCGTCAAGAGCCAGATCCAGGGAGACGAGCTGCGCGTGCAGTCCAAGAGCCGCGACGATCTGCAGTCGGTCATCGCCCTGCTCAAGGGTGCGGACCTCGACCTCGACCTGCAGTTCATCAACTACCGCTGAGGCTGCATCGCCGACACTGACGGCGATGACCCCCATCCGGCACAGATCGGGTGGGGGTTTCTCACGCCCTGCACAGGTGTGTCATGCTACCTTTCACCATATTGCATTCCGATATTTGGGTTGCAGTGCTCAAGACTGGATTCGGTCGCCTCGCTGCGGCTGACGACGTGATCGTGGGATGACGCACTGCCGGTGTACGGCTGGGCGATTTCGGGAATCGCGAGGGCCGACCCTCGTGGGGACGAGGCCACGGCAGTTCCATGCGTTCACGTCTTCCGCGGCCGGCGGATGTCCCGTATCCGCCGGCCGCAAAACCACGAGAAGAGAACAAGAAGAAGGAACCCGTTCGCCCCTTGTTCCGCGCCCCCACGCGGATCACGGAGTCGAATGGGCGTTATCGGCATCCGATGCGACCTCATGACGTACTCGCCCTCCGGGCGGATCGGGGGCGCTCGGGATGAGAAGGGCTACTGGGGGCAGATCCATGGGCAGTATCGGATCGACGAGCATCGGCGAGAGCAAGCAACTCCTCGCCGAAGAGGTTTTCCACCACGTGGGGAGACTGATCATCGACGGCACATTGGCAGGGGGCGAGCGCATCCGCGACGTCGACGTGGCGGAGGAGTTGCACGTGTCGCGCACACCCGTCCGCGAGGCGCTCCAACGCCTCGAGAGACTCGGGTTGGTGACCATGTATCCGAGCAGGTACACCGAGGTCACGGAGGTGACTCCTGACTCGATCGCGCAGTCGCTGGACTTCGCGGGCTATCAGGCGGGTATCGCCGCGCGACTGGCGGTGCCGCGTCTCTCCGCTGCGCAGCGCGAGCACGTCGGCAGGCTCATCACCGCACTGCCGGCCTCTCTGGAGAATCCGGCGACGACCTGCCAGGCGCGGTGGGCTGTGTTCTCCTACCTGGCCGACCGGAGCGGGAACACGCAGCATCGGACGCTGATGGAGGACGCGAGCATCGTGCTGTTCCGGAACCTCCGCGACTGGGTGGTACCGGCAGCGGACCGCGGTCGGATGCGCACGGTGTACGCGGACTTCGCCGACGCGGTGGGACGCGGAGACGGCGACGCGGCCGAACGCCTCGTCAGGGCGATGTACTGCCTGTGAGCGACCTCACCAGGTGGCACGCCAGCCCGTGACCCAGCGCTCGAGGCGTCGGTAGGCATCCTCCCGCGCCTCGTGCCGGGAGAGGAAGACGTCGTGCAGGGCGCCGTCGATGCGTTCGACCGTGACGCTCGGACCGAGCCGGAGCGCCGCGCGGGCGATGTCGTCGACGACGAGCACGGAGTCCGCGGAGGTGATGTCGTCCGACCACCGGGTCGGGGGAACGAACCGCGCCGACAGCAGCACGCACACCGGCGCGCTGATCGACAGCCCCGCTGCCACGGTCTTGTGACCCGACAGGATCGCATGCAGCCAGCCCGCATACACCGCCATGGTCTGCACAGGGCGCCAGAGGGGATTAACCTCCATCGGATCGTCCGGATCGGCGACCTCCTGCTGCGCCCGCGAGTAGAAGCCGAGGTCGACCTGGGGCGCTGCCTCCAACGGACGGATCCGCGCCTGCAGTTCGACCATCGGTGCGATCGCGGCACGGGCGGGCGCGAACTGGAACTCCAACCAGGGGCTGTTCAAAATTACCGCATCCACCGCATCGGGGTGCCTCGACGCCCAGAGGCTCAGTGTGAGCCGCCCGTCGAGTGACCGAGCAGGACGAGACGACGGGTCTGCAGGGACTCCCCGCCCGCACGCCCCATCGCCTCGAGCGCGGCGGCGATGTCTTCGTCGTAGGTGGCGAGATCCGCGACATACCCCGGCGTCTGCCACTCGCGCAGGCTACGACCGTACTTGCGCAGATCGAGCGCGTAGAAGCGGGCGCCTCTGGAGGTCCAGAAACGCGCCAGCCGCTTCTGGAAGAAGTAGTCGGACCACCCGTGCACGTACAGCACATCGACGCCTTCGAGCAGGGGTCCACGGCCGCGCACGTGCTCCCACCAGCCCGGCTCGACCGGAAGCGCACGGACCAGAGTGGCCATGACAGGACCCTGCTCGTCGGCGCCCAGGTCGAGGGTGAGCTGCTCGAACTCGTCGCCGAGCACATCCGGGATCCAATCGGCCATGCGTTCCTCCCCGTCGCCGCCAGGCTAGCCGACGCGGCCGCCGGGGGCAGGTGACACGGCTACTCGCCGCGCGAGACGCGCACCATCTCGTCGCGCGGGACGACCTTGACGCGCGCCCGCTCCGCCGGCGCGCCGAGGGCGATCTCGTGCTCGTCGAGGCGGTGCCATCCGTCCCAGGTCGGTCCAACGAACGCCGCGCTCACGCAGGAGTTCGACGACCGACTCCTCCGAGGGGTCTTCCGGGTGCCACCAGGAGCCCTGGTCGTTGATGATGTGCCGCACGGTCTCCATCGCATCGGACTTCGTGTGCCCGATCAGACCCACGGGTCCGCGCTTGATCCAGCCGGTGGCGTAGATGCCGGCGACGCGCTCGTTGGAGTCCTTCGCGAGCACCTGGCCCTCGCGGTTCGGGATCACGCCGTGCTTCTTGTCGAACGGCACCCCCGGCAGCGGCGAGCCGAAGTAGCCGATCGCGCGGTACAGCGCCTGAAGCGGCACCTCGCGCATCTCGCCGGTGCCCACCGCACCACCCTGACCGTCGGGCTTCGTGCGCTCGTAGACGAGGGCTGCCACGCGTCCGGCATCGTCTTTGCGGACCTCGACCGGGCGCGCCCAGAAGTGCAGGTGCAGACGGCGCGACGCGGAGCCCCCCGCGTTGTTCACCGAGTCGCGCTTGCGCCACGACTGCAGGATGCGGTCGATGACCATGACCTGCTTGTTGCTGGCGACGGCATCTCTCGCTGCGTCGTCGTAGTCGAAGTCCTCGTCGTACACGACCATGTCGACATCGCGCAGCTCGCCGAGTTCGCGGAGCTCCAGAGGCGTGAACTTCACCTGAGCAGGACCGCGACGTCCGAACACGTGCACATCCGTGACCGCGCTGGCCTGGAGACCCTCGTAGACGTTGGCCGGCACCTCGGTGACCAGCAGGTCCTCGGCGTGCTTGGCGAGCATCCGCGCCACGTCGAGCGCGACGTTGCCGTTGCCGAGCACTCCGACGGACGCGGCGTCCAGCGGCCACTCGCGCGGAACATCCGGGTGCCCGTCGAACCAGCTGACATAGTCGGCCGCACCGTAGGACGCGACCGCGTCGATGCCCGGGATGTCCAGCGTCGTGTCGCGGATGGCGCCGGTCGCGAAGATCACGGCGTTGTAGTGCTTCTTGAGGTCGTCGAGAGTGATGTCCTCGCCGAAGCGGACATTGCCGAACAACCGGATGTCACCGCGATCCAGCACATCGCGCAGCGCGGTGATGATGCCCTTGATGCGCGGGTGGTCGGGGGCGACGCCGTAGCGCACGAGCCCATACGGCGCCGGGAGCTGCTCGAAGAGGTCGATCGACACGTCGAACTTGCGCTCGGCCTTCAAGAGGATGTCCGCGGCGTAGATGCCCGCGGGTCCCGCGCCGACGATGGCCAGTCTGAGCTTGGTCATGGGAGGTCCTTTCGTATGCCGACGCAGCCGGCGGGCCACCAGAAGGCGCCCCGCACCGGTTCAGCTGGAGCGTTCGGCGAGGGTCTCAGCGAATCGGGTCAGCGCCTCGCGCACCGTGCCGCGCGGGAGCGGCTCGAGGGCGTCGACGGCATCCTGCGTCCAGGAATGTGCGAGTTCGAGGGTCTTCTGCGTCACCGCGTGATCACGGAGCTCGTCCAGCGGCCCGTCGAGGATCGCCGGGTCCGCACCGTCGGCGATGAGGGCGACCCCGTCGTCGATGCGCGCGGCGAGGTCGACAGACGCGGCATCGCCCTCGGCCTTGAGCAGCAGATACGGCATCGTCGGCACACCGGCGCGCAGGTCGGTGCCCGGGACCTTGCCCGTCTCCTCGGGTTTCGCCGACAGGTCGATCACGTCGTCGAGCAGCTGGAACGCGACGCCGATCTTCTCGCCGTACACCCGGAGCGGCTCCTCGAACGCGGTCGGAGCGTTCGAGAAGATCACGCCGCCCTGAGTGGCAGCGGCGATCAGCGACCCCGTCTTGTCGGCGAGCACCTGGATGTAGAACGCGATCGGGTCGTCGTCGGGCTGCGGACCCAGAGTCTCGTGCATCTGCCCGAGGACCAGACGCTCGAACGTGTCGGCCTGAAGACGGATGGCCCGCTCGCCCAACCGCGACATCAGCTGGCTGGCACGGGAGAACAGGATGTCGCCGGTGAGGATCGCGATGTTGTTGCCCCAGACCGCGTGCGCGGCGGGCACCCCTCGACGGCGGTCGGCGCCGTCCATCACGTCGTCGTGGTACAGCGAGCCGAGATGCGTGATCTCGAGCGCCTTGGCCACGTCGACGACCTCGGGGTGTTGCCGTCACCGAGCTGGGCGGCGAGAAGCGTGAGCACGGGACGGATGCGCTTGCCCCCGCCTCGTAGAGGTAGCGGCTCGCGGCATCGGCCAGGGGATCGGCGACGCGCACGTCGTCGGCCAGCCCGGTCTCGACGAGCTCGAGACCCTCTTCGATGGCGCGCGCGACCTTTCGGGCGGCGGGGCCGATGAAGACGCGGTCGCTGAACCCGAGACGGCTCGCCAGCCGCGAACCCGGGGCGATGGGGCTCGAAGTCACGTTCTCAGCCTACCTGCGTCGTGTGCGGCGATCGCGCCGGACGGATCACGAGGGCTTGCGCGCTCTGTGCAGGGCGACGATGCCGAACGACAGGTTGCGGTAGGCGACGTCGGCCCATCCCGCTTCGCGGATCCACGCGGAGAGCTTCTTCTGGTCCGGCCACTCGCGGATCGACTCGTTCAGATAGTCGTAGGCATCGCCGTTGGTGCCGGCGACGCGGGCGACCCGGGGAAGCACCTGCGCGTTGTAGAAGCGATAGGCGCTGCGGAAGAGCGCGCCGGGCGGCGTGGAGAACTCGTTGATCACGAGCCGGCCGCCGGGCTTGGTCACCCGGTACAGCTCACGCAGCGCCTTCTTCGGATCGTTCACATTGCGCAGCGCGTACGACATCGTCACCGCGTCGAACTCGGCATCGGCGAACGGGAGATCCGTCGCATCCGCCTGGACGAAGGAGAGATTGCGCATGGCGCCGTGCCGACGCTCGCCCTCGGCGAGCATGCCGGGCGAGAAGTCGGCGGCGACCACATCGGCCCCACTGCGCGCGAGCGATGCGGACGACGATGCGGTCCCCGCGCCGAGGTCGAGGATCTTCTCCCCGGTTTCGGCGCGACGGCGCGCGTGGTGGCGGCGCGCCACAGGACGTCGTTGCCGAAGGTCATGGCCGTGTTGGTGCGGTCGTACCCTGCGGCGACCTGGTCGAACATGCCGCTCACGCGGGCGGGGTCCTTGCCGAGATCGGCGCGGTTCTTCTCGTTCGGGGTCACGGATTCAGTCTAGGCGCGAGGCCCAGCGCCTCGAGGCGGTCGAGCCACGGATCCGCGGTGGCGTCGTCGAACGGGGCGACCTGGGTGCGCACCCGCTCCTCGAGGTCGAGGGCGAGATCTTCGAGGTGCGTCATGACCTCGACGGGGTAGCCGTACCGGACGCTGTGCTCCGCCCATTCGTCACGGTCGTCGACCCAGGTGCCGCGTGCACCCTCGACCCGGACGACGTCGAGGTCCATGTCGATGCCGGTCGCCAGCAACGGGTCGTCCGACCACCGGATCTCCCAGCCGAGGTCGATGTAGACGCGCATGCCCCGGGGATGACGCCGGTTCACGGTCACGGCATGATCCGCACTTGCCGGCACCAGGGTCACGTTCGGACCCGCCGCATGGAACTCCGCACCGGGACGGATGCTGTGCCACCCGATCGGCTGGCCGATCCAGTCGCCCCACCCATCCGCCCCGAGATACACGCACTCGTGGCGCCAGTGCGGCGACCCGTCCCACTTCCGCCACTGGAAGACCATCTCGGTGCCGGGTGCGGGGCGCGCGTCGCTCATCCGTTCACCCTACGACTTAGGAGTTCCGGGTCGTCGACGCGGCATAGGCTGGACCCGTGCACACCACCCACCTGGTCGTGGAGACCCGCGAGATCGACCCGGTCGAAGACCTTCTGGCATACGCCGACCCCGCCCGTCCGCTCGCCTGGCTCCGCCGCGGGGACGGGATCGTCGCGGTCGGCGAACCCCTGACGGAGCTGCGCCCCCGCCCCGCGGCCGGCACGGCCCGCACGGAAGCGCTCGCCACCGTGTGGCGCGGGATCTCGGCCCTCGCGGAGATCTCCGACCCCGTCGGCCTCCCCGGCACCGGTCTCGTCGCCTTCGGCGCCTTCACCTTCGACGAGGAGTCAGCAGCCGACAGCGTGCTCATCGTGCCGACGCGGGTGCTCGGCCGGCACGGCCACCGTTTCTGGGAGACGCGCATCCGACTCGCGGCCGACACCGGGCCTGCGGCGGGGCTCGCCTCGCACCCGTACGGACCGCATTGGGCGGGCACGGTCGGGCCAGGAGCGCAGAGCCCGCAGGGCTATCAGGACTCCGTGCGTCGAGCCCTGACGCGCATCGGCGAGGAGAGCTGAGCAAGGTCGTGCTCGCCCGCGACCTCACCGGGACGATCCCCGCCGGGTCGGACCTGCGCCGCCTCGTGCGTGCCCTGTCGACCGGCTACCCCGACACCTGGGCGTTCGCGGTCGACGGGCTGATCGGCGCGAGCCCGGAGACCCTGGTCACCGTTCAGCACGGCACCGTCACCGCCCGCGTGCTCGCCGGTACGATCGGGCGCGGCGCCGACGCGGATGCCGACACCGAGGCGTCGACGCACCTCGCCTCCAGCACCAAAGATCTCGACGAGCACCAGTACGCGGTGCAGAGCGTGCTCGCCTCGCTACGCGCGCACACGAGGGTGCTGGCTGCGAGCGAGCAGCCGTTCCTGCTGAAGCTGCCGAACCTCTTCCACCTCGCCACCGACGTGGAGGGCGAGCTGGCCGACGGAGAATCCGCGCTCGACCTCGTGCACGCGCTCCACCCGACCGCCGCCGTCGCCGGGACGCCGACCCCCGCGGCCATCGCCGCGATCCGGGACCTCGAGCCCTTCGACCGCGGACGATACGCGGGGCCGGTGGGGTGGGTGGACGCCGAGGGCAACGGCGAATGGGCCATCGCGCTGCGCTGCGCCCAGTTCACTGCAGGAGAAGACGCCATCGGGGTCACCGCGTACGCGGGAGCCGGAATCGTCGCCGGCTCCGACCCGGAGAGCGAACTGCTCGAGACGCGGGTGAAGTTCCGTCCCCTGGTCGACGCCCTCGCCTGAAGCGGCTCAGCTGGCGGCGAGGCGCTTCTTCTCCGCCTCGACGTCGAAGTCGGCGGCGGGCCACTGCGGGTCGATGTCCTCGAGCGCCGCGAGCAGCAGCAGCTCCTGCACCGCGAGCCGCGCATACCACTTGGCGTTCGCGGGAACCACGTGCCACGGGGCGACCTCGGTCGAGGTGCGGTCGAACACGGTCTGATAGGCGTCCATGTACTGCGGCCACAGCATCCGCTCGTCCACATCGCCGGGGTTGTACTTCCAGTGCTTGTCCGGGCGCTCGAGGCGCTCCATCAGACGCTCCTTCTGCTCCTCCGGCGAGATGTGCAGCATGACCTTGACGATCCGGGTCCCTGACGCGGCCACACGCGCCTCGAACTCGTTGATCGCGTCGTAGCGGCGCTCGATCTCGGCAGGCGGCGCGAGCTTGCGAACCCGTCCGATCAGCACGTCTTCGTAGTGCGAGCGGTCGAACACGCCGATGAAGCCGGGCTCGGGCAGGCGCTTCTCGACGCGCCACAGGAAGTCGTGCGCGCGCTCCTCCGCGGTCGGCGCCTTGAAGGCCGCCAGCGCCACGCCCTGCGGATCGACGCCGCCGACGACATGCCTGACGATGCCGCCCTTGCCTGCCGAGTCCATCGCCTGGAGCACCAGGAGCACCGAATCCTTCGCCGTGCCGACCCGGCTCTCGGCGAACAGCCGCTCCTGAAGCTCGTTGAGGTCGTCGAGTCCGGCGGCGAGGTCGGCCTGGCCCTGCGATTTGCCGTGCGTGTACCCCGGCTTGCCGTCGGGGTCGAGGTCGGCGAGGCGGAAACCGCTGCCGACACGGAGCGTCTGCGTCCAGGAGTGCGCGTTCATACGCACATCCTGCCAGTCACCGCGACAGCGGTACCTCGATGATCTGGCGTCCGCCGCGGGGCGAGGTCAGCGCCTGGTCGAGCGCCGTGCGCGTCGAGACCCGCTGGTACTCCCACCCGTACGCGAGGGCGAGGTGCTCGAGGCGGACCGTGTGCGGGGTGTAGAACGCGCGATCGAGATCGGTGGCGCGCGCGGACGACGCGACTTCGAGCGAATCGAAGATGGTTCCGCCGCCGTCGTTGCCGACGATCACCTGGAGCCGCGGTTCGGTCTCGTCGGGCGGGAGGAGGAGAGCGCCGACATCGTGCAGGAAGGCGAGGTCGCCGAGCAGCACCCTGGTCACCCCGGGTGCTCCGGCCGCCTGACTGGCGAGAGCGATGCCGGTCGCCGTGGCGATCGTGCCGTCGATGCCGGCGAGACCGCGGTTGGCGTGCACCGGGACCTTCTTGCCGCCCAGCACCTGATCGGCGACCCTGACCAGCCGTGACGAGCCGAACACCAGTCGATCGTGCGGCCAGGTGGCGCGCCACACGGCATCGACCAGGAGCTCGCGGTCGAGCGGGCGCCGGACGGCATCGAGCTCGGCCTTGACGGCCTCCCGACGAGCGGCGAAGTCGGTGGAGGCGAGCCCCTCGGGGTCTGGCGCTTTCTCGCTCAGGTCGACGACCTCGGCCGTGGAGGCCTGGAGCCACGCGCCCAGCCAGTCGCGGTCGGGGGCGCCAGGAGCGACGGAGACGGCGCCGACGCCGCGGGTGCGGTGGTTGAGGTCGAGTGCTTCGCCGCCGCGACGCCGGGCGACGACCTCGACATCGGTCCGCGACAGGAGCGCCGTGACCTCCCGGCTGAGGGTGGGATGGCCGAGCACGACGACGCGCTCGATGCGGCGGCCGAGATCGTCGCGGGCGAGCAGCCGCCGGTAGCCGTGCACGAGCTGGCGCCCGAAGCGGGCCCCGCTCACGATCTCCGCGATCAGGGGCCAGCCGCCCGCGTGGGCGAGCTCCTCGGCATCCGGCCCCGCATCCGCGCCGGCGACCACGACGGTGCGCGGCCCGCGTTCGAGCACCAGCGGCTCACCCGTCGGGGGCATGGCGCATCACCGGCAGCCACCCCCACGGTGGTCAGCGTGCCGGACAAGGGCTCCCGCGAGGGAGGTTCAGGTGCACGGGACCCGCGACCGCCGGCAGCCCGTGCTCGACCTCGCGCACCCCATCGCCGCCGCGACCGCACGCTCGCCGAGCCCCGACCAGTCGCCGTCTCCCGGCACGGGGGCATCGACCTGATCGCGCACCCACGGGTGGAAGAGACCGTCTTGGAGCGTGGCCTGGTTCGCGCCGACCCCGCGCAGCTCGGGCGGTCGGTCGGCCGTGAGCAGGAGCAGCGGGACGCCGGCGTGGAAAGCCTCCATCACGGCAGGCAGCAGATTGGCGACGGCCGTCCCCGAGGTGCAGATGACCGCCGCGGGCACACCCGTCTCGCGGGCGATGCCGAGCGCGGTGAAACCGGCGACGCGCTCATCGATGCGGACGTGGACCCGCACGTGGCCCTCTTCCGCGAGACGCACCGCGGCGAGCGCCAGCGCCTGCGACCGGGAGCCGGGAGACAGCACGAGGTCGCGCACACCGTGGGCGACGAGGTCGGCGATCAGGGATGCCGCGGCATCCATGGCCGGCGATGAGGTCACGGGCGCTGGTCCGTGGCCGGCGGCTCGTCGGTCTCGTCATCCAGGCGGGCGAGCTCCTCCTCGAGCCGGCGGATCCGCGCGTCCTGCTCCGTCTTGCTGATGCTGCGCAGGAACGCGGGGTCATCATCCGGAGCGATGACGGGGCGGGTCCCGGAATCGTTCGCGCGGCGACGGCCGATCACGAACCACAGGATGCCGCCGATGACGGGCAGGAGCACCACGATGAAGATCCAGGCGGTCTTGGACACGCCTCGGTGCCGCGTCGCCGGCTGCACCGCGCAGTCGACGATGCTGTACACCCAGAACACGGCGGCGAGGAAGCCGCCGATGATCAGTAGTCTCGCCACCCCTCCAGTGTAGGCGTGCCGACGCCGTACCGGCCCCGGAGCGGACAGAGGCGCCGTTGCTAGACTGCGCGGGAAATGCTGCCCACATCGCCGGATCGGATACCGCGAGCGCGGGACGAGCGGCTGCTGATCGCCCGGATCATCACCGCCGTCGGCCTCGCGCTGCTGCTCGTCGTCGGCGCCTGGTCGACCTCGCACGGCACGGCCGATGTGCACGACGACGCTGTGCCTCGCGGCCGGCGTCTCGGACCCGACCTCCACCGCATCAGGCACGGGCACGGCCACCGCGACGGACACCCTTGCGGTCGACGCGGTGTCATCCGACGCGGCGCTGTGCGTGATCGCGGCGCTCTGCGTCGTCGCGCTCGTGCTCCTGTTCCGTCGACTCGTCGATCGACGGCGTGGCCTCCGCCTCGCGCACGCACCCCGGACGACGGCACCGCCGCGTGCCGGTCCGCACATCCTCGTTCCCGCTCTCACCCTCGCTCAGCTCTCGATCTCCCGCACCTGAACCGCGACGCGCGCATCGAGCCGCCTCGGCGGCATCCCTTCCCCGTCGTATCCCGTGTGTCTGGAGACCCCATGAAAACCTCTGTCAAAGCGACGCTGATCACCATCGCCGTCGTCATCGTCCTTCTCATCGCCGCCATCGTCATCGCGCTCTCGCAACGACCGTCATCCCCCTCTGCCGACGACGGAGATGCTCCCACGCAGCCCATCCGCACCGATTCGCACGTGCTCGACGACGGCGGCGCGGACGCCGTGACCGTCGTCGAGTTCCTGGACTTCGAGTGCGAGGCGTGCGGCGCGTTCTACCCCGTCGTCGAAGAGCTTCGCGACAAGTACGCGGGCGACATCACGTATGTCGTGCGGTACTTCCCCCTCCCGGGGCACATCAACTCCACGCAGGCCGCGATCGCCGCAGAGGCGGCTGCCCAGCAGGATCGCTTCGAGGACATGTACCACCGGCTGTTCGAGACCCAGTCGCAGTGGGGCGAGAACACCGAGGAGACGCCCGAGGTGTTCCGGGCCTTCGCCGCCGACCTCGGGCTCGACCTGGCAGCCTACGATGCGGCCGTCGCCGACCCTGCCACGGCGGAACGTGTGCAGGCCGACAAGACCGACGGCGAGGAGTTGCAGGTGAACAGCACGCCGACGTTCTTCGTCGACGGCGAGCAGGTCGTGCTGCAGGACTGGGACGACCTGGAACAGGCCATCGAGAAGGCGATCAGCGGCTGAGGAGGCACGCCGGCTCAGCCACCCTCGGAGACCGAGGCCGTTGAGCCGGCAGCCTCGGGCGACAGCAGCACGTCAGCGAGCCGGCGCCGCGCATTCCGATACCTCCCCTCGCCGTGGACGCGGGGATGCCGATGATGCGTGCCGCCTCTTCGAGCGTGAAGCCTTCCCAATGCACGAGTCCGATCAGATCCCTCAGGTCGTCCGGGAGCCTGCGGACCGCATCACGCACGTCGCTCGCCTGGGCGTCGTCGTGTGTCTGTGGATGGGTGGCCAGGTGGCTCCGCAGTCGCTCCGCGAGCTTCCACCGCCGCACGGATGCCCGTTCGGCGTTCGCGAGGATCCTCCTCGCGACCCCGAACAGCCACATCCGCGCCTCGATGTCGTCCTTCGGCAGGTCGTCGATACGACGCCATGCCGTGAGGATCGTCTCGGACAGGAGATCGGCGGCGTCAGCGCTCGCCGTTCTCCGTTCGAAATACGCCAGCAGATCCGGCGAGCACGCCGAGATGCAATCGAGGGCGCGGGCTCCGGCACCCCCTCCCGACACCGAGTTCACCGGCCCTCCTCCGTGCAGATCGCCTGTCCGCTCGAGGCGATCATGTTGTCCGGCCGCTCGGGGTCGAACCCGCGCTCCTCGAGCTCGGTGATGACGACGTCGTTCACCGCGCGCGACATGGCCATCTGCGCGATGACGTCGTCGACTGTGGGGAGTGTGGTGCGGCCCGATTCGATCCATGAGCGGGCGGTCTCGATGGCTTCGGGCTGCCCTTCCAGTCGACGCTCCCACTGCGCGGGATCGGCCGCCGCGACGACGTCGGTGTCCCGGAAGATGCTCTGGATCGCCACGCGCACCTCGGGGTTCTCTGCCGCGATCTCGCCCACCCGCCTCGCATTCGATCCCGCTGGGCAGCACGTAGGTGAACGTTCCGTCCGGCGCCTCCGCCCACGGCCGCCAGAGGCCTGTGGCCGCGGCCGCCGCGCCGCCCGCCAAGAGGAGGGCGATACCACCGGCGGCCGCGATCGCTCCGACACGACGGGACCGAGTTCTTCGACCACGCGTTCTCATCGCGACCGAGAGCCTCGCCAGCTCCCATTCCAGCTCCGGCGTTCGCGGCGCGATCAGCTCGCTCGCGACGTGCAGCGCGCGGTCCAGATCGTCATCCCCGATGCCGCGCATCTCGTTCTCCTCGGTTCGCTCCATACCTGTATATGTGCAGCACAGGACGAAACGTCCACGACCACCCCGAAACGGTGGGAACGCCGGATGTGCACGCCCGATACGCTGAGACCAGAATCAGGGAGAGGGCCCGGACGACCATGGAACTGACGTCGATTCTGCAGGGGACGCACAACGCTCGAGAGCTCTCCGGGTTTCCGCTCACCGGCGGAGGAACGCTCGCATCCGGCCTCCTCTTCCGCTCGGACGCGCTTGCCGCGCTCACCGACGAAGGGATGCAGGAACTCGTCGACCTGCGGATCGGCACCGTGATCGACCTGCGCACCGACGGCGAGCGCGCTCGAGCGGCGGATCGCCTGCCCGACGACGGGAGCGTGACGCTGCTGCCGTTGCCCATGCAGGGCGGCGCCATGGACGAGATGGTGAAGCACCTGCTCCCATCGGCGCGCGGTGCCGGTCTCTCCGTCACCCAGGTCGCTGAGGCGCTGAAGCAGGTGCCCACCTTGGAGCAGCTGTACGTCTCGATCCTGGAGGGCAGTGCCACGCCGTTCGCGACCGTGGCTCGCACCGTGCTCGCCGCATCGCGCACCGATCGCCCCGGCGTCCTGTTCCACTGCACGGCAGGCAAGGATCGCACGGGCCTCGCCGCGGCCATCCTGCTGTCGGTCGCCGGGGTGCCGCGCGAGGTGATCGTCGAGGACTACACGCAGACCGAGAAGAACCTCGCCCTCGGACTCGCGGATGCGCTCACCCTCCTCATCACCTCCCTCGGCGTCCCCCTCACGCCAGGGCTGAAGACGCTGGCGACCGAGTCGCCCGCGTCGGCGATCGAGGCGGCACTGGACTGGATCGCCGCGAACCACGGCGATGTCGCCGATTATCTCCGCAGCGGCGGCATGGACGACGCCGAGATCGCCGATCTGCGTCGGGTGTTGCGCGGCGAGTGAGAGGGCACTGCACCGCACGGTGACGCCCTCGCTACGCTGAGCGCATGACAGAGCAGCGCTCCCCCGGACCGCGCCGCGCCGTCGCCGTCATCCGGCGGATCCCGGCGACGCTGACCATGGTGCTGCTGATCCTCGTCGTCGGGGTGGTCTGGCACGGGCTCTGGGCACCGTTCGAAGACACGCCGCTGTTCCCGACCGTGGCCTACGGCTTGCCGAACCTCGCTGCCGGAATGTGGTGGACCCCGCTGACGGGCACGTTCTTCGTCAACCAGCCATGGGTCTACGTCTTCACGATCGCCGGTTTCTGGGGCATGGCCTACCTGGAGTTCCGCCGCGGGTCGAGGGTCGCGCTCGCGTACTACGGTGTCGGGCAGCTCTTCGCCATCTTCGCGACCGCCCTCCTGCTGCTCGTGCTGTCGCAGTTCCCGTGGGCATGGGCCACCGAACAGGCGCAGGCGCTCGATGTCGGAGCGTCCGGCGGCACCATGGCGTGCATCGCCGCGGCCGTCGGCCTGTTCCGCCCGCCATGGCGGGTGCGCGCCTGGCTCATCCTGCTCGGCTTCGTGTTCATCGCGATGCTGTTCTGGGGCAAGGTCGCCGACCTCGAACACCTGCTCGCGGTGCTGCTGATCCTCGTCGTCGATCGCACCCTGCGCGTGCGGCACACGACCGTCCGTGAGCAGAGGCTGATCGCGGTGGTCTCGATCCTGGTCCTCGGGGCGGTCGAGATCATCACCACCTTCGTTCCGACGGACGGACCGTTCGGGCCGACCGATCCGGCGTCAGGCGGCTTCATCGACCTCGCGATCGACCTCGTGGTGATCCTCGTGCTCGTGAACGGGCTTCGTCGCGGTCGGCGCTGGACCTGGGTGCTCGCCCTCCTGCTCGGACTGTTCAACGTTCTGGTGGCGGCGCTCGTGCTGACCCTCATCACGGTGTTCAGCCAGGCCCAGCTCGACCTCCGCTGGGACGGCGAGACCGAGCTCGCGCTCGCGAACGGCTTCCTCTGGCTCGTCATGCTCATCTATCTGGTGGGGGCGTCATGCGTTCCGCGCACGGCGCAGGGCGAAGCTCGCGCTCCAGCCGGCCCCGACGACGGATGACATGAAGCGGGAGCTGCGCACGCATGGGGGCGGCACCCTCTCGTGGATGACCACGTGGGAGGGCAACAGCTACGCCAGGGTCGCCGGCGGCATCGTCGCGTATCAGCGCCGCAACGGCGTCGCGCTCGCCCTGGCAGACCCGATCGGACCGGCGGATGCGCGCGCCGAAGCCGTCGCCGACTTCATCCGCACCGCCGAACTCGCCGGGCTCGTCCCCTGCTTCTTCAGTGCGGATGAAGCCACGCGCCCGCCGTCCCGTCCACGTGGCGCAGTCTCGTCGTGGCGGATGACACGATCGTCGACCTTCCTGGACTGGAGTTCACCGGCAAGCGGTGGGGTCCCGTGCGCACCTCGCTCAACCGGGCGGGGCGCGAGGAGATGACCTTCCGCCTGACGCAGCTCAAGAAGGAGCCCTGGGGCGTACAGCAGCAGTTGCGCGGGATCTCGGAGGCGTGGGTCGGCGACAAGGATCTGCCGGAGATGCGGTTCACGCTCGGAACCCTCGACGAGGCGGAAGACCCGGAGGTGCGCCTCGCCCTGGCGATCGCTCCCAACGGCGACGTCGACGGCTTCCTCTCCTGGCTCCCCGTGTACGGCGGCGACGGCGCGGTGCGGGGCTGGACCCTCGACCTGATGCGGCGACGCGAGGGCGGCTTCGGCCCGGTGATGGAGTTCCTGATCGGCTCGTCGGCGAAGCAGTTCTCCGAGGAGGGAGCGCAGATCATGTCGCTCTCCGGCGCCCCGCTCGCCCACGACTACCCTCCGGACGCGGGCGTGATCGCCGCGCTCAGCGAGCGCCTGGCCGATGCTCTCGAGCCGGTGTACGGGTTCGGGTCGCTGCACCGTTTCAAGCAGAAGTTCCACCCGCGCTACGAGACCATGTACCTGCTGTTCCGCGACGAGAGCGACCTCACCCGGATCGGCGGGGCGCTCACGCGGGCGTTCCTGCCGGATGCGACGCTGCGGCAGTTCGCCGGAGCAGGGCTCGAGCTCGTGCGTGGAGGGAAGGACTGAGGGTCAGCGGACTCTCCCCTCTCCCCGGTCGCGCCCCCTAGCCCACCGCATCCGCGAACTCGTTCGGCGCCTCGCCGGAGCGTGCCGCCATCGGACGCGTTGCGGTGTTCGCGATGTGCGCACGACTGACGACGACCAGCGCGACGATCATGAGCGCGACGCCGAGCCAGTACGGCGCGGCATGGCTGACCAGCGCGTACAGCGCTCCCGCGATCAGGGGAGCCACCGTGCCCATCGCCGCGTTCAGCGACTGGGTCGCACCACCGAGCCAGCCCTGCTCGTCGTCTCCGACGGCATTGGACATCGCTCCGTCCATCGCAGCCTGCGAGGCGCCCTGCCCCGCGGCGAGCATGAGGGCTCCGACGATGAACACCCAGGGCTGGGCGAAGATCGAGGCGACGATGGCGAGAGCCGCGAGGCCGATCATCTGCGCGACGATGCCGCTCACGATCACTCCCCGCTCGCCGATGCGCGGAAGCAGGATGCCGAGCAGCACCCCCTGGATGAGGATGTCGATGATGCCGACGGCCGCAGTGAGGAGTCCGATCTGCGTCGGGCCCCACTGCACGGCGTCGAGCGCGAGGACGCTGAAGTTGTTCACGAAGAAGCCGAACGGCAGCGCGAGCAGGCCGAAGCCGATCAGCAGCCCACGCAGTTCCGTGCGACCGAACGCGTCTGTGAAGACCGCGAACGGCTGCACGTCGCGCAGTCTGATCGATGTGATGCGGTTGCCGGGCTTGAGGCTCTCCGGAAGCAGGAAGATGCTGAGGATCGCGATCGTGAGGGCGACGGCGGCCGTGAGGAACACGGGGAGCTGGATGCTCACGGCGGCGAGGAGTCCGCCGATCGCCGGACCGATCATGGTGCCGATGCCGGAGAGGGCGCCGAGGAGCCCGAAGCGCTTCGCGCTGCTCTGGCGGAGTGATGTCGGCGAGGTAGGCGAAGAGGGCGGGGAGGTCTCCTGCCGTCAGGCCTTGGATGACGCGGGCGAGCACCAGGATCCAGATGGCGCCGCCGATGCCGAACAACGCCATCGAGAAGGCGGCGCCGAACGCGGCGACGATGATCACGGGCCGGCGGCCGAAGCGGTCGGACAGGCGCCCGAGGAAGGGTGCGGCGAGGAAGGCGCACAGCCCGTTGACCGCCTCGAGCACTCCGACCCAGATGGCGAGGTCGCTCTCCTGCGAGACGTACTGCAGCACGACGAACGGGAGGACGGGGAGGACGACGGTCATGCCGATGACCGTCAGCATCGTCAGCACGATGAGCATGATCCAGGCGCGGTTCTGATCGCGTCGAGTGAGGTGTTGAGGTGAAGTCATACCGAAAGTGTAGTGATACCAGTTTTGGTGTCAAGCCAGTTTTGGAGTTGGTTCACGCTATGCTGGGCGCATGACGAACACGGAGCCACTCGGACGACGCGAACGGAAGAAGGCCGCGACACGGAAGACGATCTCCGACGTCGCGACGAGGTTGTTCCTGGAACGCGGCTTCGACGACGTGAGCATCCGCGAGGTCGCCGACGCCGCCGACGTCTCACCGACGACGGTCTTCGCGCACTTTCCCCAGAAGGAGGCGCTCGTCTTCGACGAAGACGACGAGCAGCGCGACCGCCTCGTCTCCGCCGTGCGCGATCGCCCCGCAGGGAGCACGATCAACCGCGCGATCCACGACTTCTACGCCGCGGAACTCCGCATGAACGTCGACGAGCACGGCGACGAGGTCACCCGTACCTTCATGCGCTTCCTGAACGAGACCCCCGCGCTGCGCGACTACGCGGCCAAGATGTGGCTCCGACACGAGGACGCCCTCTCGGACGCCATCGCCGACGAACTCGGAGTTCCGGAGCCCACGGCCGAGATCCGCGTGTACGCGCGCTTCATCCTGCAGATGCAGCTTCTCGTCAATGAGAACGACGATCCGTTCGCCACCCTGGAGGCAGGGTTCGTCATCCTCGAGAACGGCTGGGCTCCGGTCGAGAGCGGATTCGCCCCCTCACCGAAGCACTGACGAACGCGCGCGAATCGCCGTCAGTCCTCGCGGGGGCGACGACGCAGGCTCTTGACGTCGGTGCGCCGCTGCTTCGCCTGCAGCCGACGCTCCTTCGACCCCCGACTCGGCTTCGTCGGCCGGCGCGGCGCGGCCGGGGACGCAAGGCCTCGGCCACCAGGGCGACCAGCCGATCTCTCGCGGCATCCCTGTTGCGCAGCTGTGCGCGGTGCTCGGAGGCGGCGATCGTCAGCACTCCTCCGACCAGGCGTCCGCTCAAGCGGTCGAGGAGGCGGACCCGCTGCGAGGGCGACAGTGCCGCCGAGTTCGCGGCATCCCACACCAGCTCCACGCGGGAGTCCGCCGTGTTCACCCCCTGCCCTCCGGGACCGGAGGACCGCGAGAAGCGCCACGACAGCTCCGCCTCGGGGATCGTCAGACCCGCCGAGACGCGCAGTCCTGGACGATGGGCGGAGGGCATACCTCCATCATCCGGCCTCGGAAGCACGAGGTCGACCCGCACCACCCGAGAGAGTTGGACGCGACGGCGGGAGTCGAACCCGCAACGCCATCAGGTATGAACTGAAGCCCGGGACCGCCCGGATCGCCGCGATGGGAATGACGTTACCCGGCCGTGACCTGACCCGCCAGGACCGTTGCCTGAGATAACCCTATGAGTCTGCGGATGACGCGTTCCGGTCACCCGAGGTCTTCCGGAGCGGGGGCGTCCAGCGCACGCCGCAGCCGCTCGACGGCCTCCCGCAGCTCGGAACGATGCGGGTCCGACAGCGCGACCGTGTACTCGACCCCTTCGGGGATCCAGAGCAGCGCATACATCGCCTCACGCCAGTCGGAGCCGCCGAAGGGCCACCGCGTCCGATCCTGTCCGGCGGCCGAGGCCCCCTGCGACCACGGCCCGAAGCGGTCCTGCATCTCGGCGAGGGGCAGGTCCATCACCGCTGCGGCCTCGACCTTCTGCGGCGACCACGACGACGCGATCAGCACGCGCTCCTCGATCTCCTCCTCGCTGATCTCCCGACGGGCGAACAGCACGCGCGTGTGCTCGACCGCGACGATGCGGTCGACGCGGAAGGTGCGCCAGTCCGCGCGATCGAGGTCCCAGCACAGCAGGAACCACTTTCGCCCGGCGGGAGCGAGCGCATGCGGCTCGACGCGACGGATGCTCTCGCGCCCTTCGCCGTCGACGTACCGGAGGCGCAGGCGCTCGGTGTCACGGGTCGCGAGAGCGATCTCGCCGAGCACCTCGGGTGAGACCACCGGCCCGTCCCCGATCCGCGGCGCCTGCACGGATGCGGCGAGCGCGTTCACCCGCTGACGCAGCGCCGACGGCAGAACCTGCTCGAGCTTGGCGAGAGCCGTGAGCGTGACATCGGGGCCGCCCACCAGTTGCTGGGTGGCGGCGACCCGGAGCCCGATCGCCATCGTCACGGCCTCGTCGTCGTTGAGCAGCAGCGGCGGCACCGCGCTCCCGGCCTCGAGCCGATACCCTCCGGCCGCTCCCGGCGACGACTCCACGCGGTATCCGAGGTCACGCAGCCGGTCGACATCGCGACGAACGGTGCGTTCGGTCACGCCCAGCCGCGTCGCGAGTTCTGTCCCCGGCCAGTGCCGGTGCGTCTGCAGCAGGTTCAGCAGTGCGAGTGCGCGGGAGGTGGTGTCGGTCATGCGCCTCAGAATGCCAGACATCGCGGACAGGATCTGTCCGCAGTGGTTTCTACGCTCTCCCCATGAACGATTCCCTCATCGAGACCGAAGGCCTGACCAAGGTCTTCACCGTCAAGAAGACGCCGGTCAACGCCGTGACCGACGTCTCCTTCACCGCCGTGCGCGGAGAACTCGTCGCCTTCCTCGGACCCAACGGCGCCGGCAAGTCGACGACTCTGCGGATGCTCACCACGCTCATCCCGCCCACCTCCGGAAGCGCGCGCGTGGTCGGGCACGACATCCACACCGACGCGGCAGGAGTCCGCGCCCGCATCGGGTACGTCGGTCAACTCACCAGCGGCAGCTTCTCGCAGCGTGTGCGCGACGAGCTGCTCAGCCAGGGCGCCTTCTACGGGATGTCGAAACGCGACAGCATCCGCCGCGCCGACGAGCTGATCGCCTCGCTCGACCTCGCCTCGTTCGCCTCGCGGACCGTGCAACAGCTCAGCGGCGGCCAGAAACGTCGACTCGACATCGCCCTCGGACTCATGCACGCGCCGCCGCTCATCTTCCTCGACGAGCCCTCCACCGGACTCGACCCGCAGAGCAGGGCCAACCTCTGGGAGCACATCCTCGATATGCGCACGCAGCACGGCACCACGGTCTTCCTCACCACGCACTACCTGGAGGAGGCCGACCGGTACGCCGAGCGGGTGATGGTCATGGACAAGGGACGCATCATCGCCGACGACGACGCCGCCTCCCTCAAAGCCACCCTCGCCGGCGACGTGCTGACCTTCGGCTTCGCGGATGCCGCAGAGGCAGCGAGCGCCCGCGCCGTGGTCGCCCGCCTGAGCGCTGCCGACGTCACCATCGACGGCCCCTCGGTCTCGCTCGCGGTGCCCGACGGCGACCGACTGCTTCCGGTGGTCGTGCGCGAGCTCGACGCCGCGGGCATCCAGGTCCGCCGCGCGACGGGCGTGCCGCCGACGCTCGACGACGTCTTCCTCGCCCTCACCGGTCGCACGCTGCGCGAAGCCGGCGAAGGGACGGATGCCGCGGAAGAGGCATCCGACACGGAGCCGGCACCCGCCGCCCCCGAACCCCGCACGACAGGAGTCCGCTCATGACCACCACCGACACGCTCGTGCGACCGAACCTCGCGCGCGACACCAGGAACGTCCTGAGCCGCGAGCTCAAGCCCGTGCTCCGCGATCCGTTCACCCTGATCTTCAGCCTGCTGCAGCCGCTCGTCTTCCTCGGCCTGTTCGCCCCGCTCCTCATCGGCGACTCGGGGCAGCCGGCCGGAGAGACCCTGGCCTGGTTCGTTCCGGGAGTGCTCGTGATGATCGTGCTCTTCGGTACCGGGGCGACCGGATCGAATCTGCAGTACGAGATGATGACCGGCTCTCACGAGCGCACACTCGTGGCCCCGCTCGCGCGCTCCTCCCTGCTGGTCGGACGTGCGCTGAAGGAGATCGCGCCGATCGTGGTGCAGGCGCTGGTGATCGTGTTGATCGCCTGGCCGTTCGGGTTCGCGGCCGACATCCCCGGTCTGCTCATCGGGCTGGCACTGCTCGCCGTGTTCGGGGTCGGCCTTGGATCACTGTCGTACTCCCTGGCACTCGCCACGAAGGATCGGGAGTGGCTGTTCTGGGGTGTGCAGCAGTCGCTGATCTTCCCCCTGCTGATCCTGTCGGGGATGCTTTTGCCCCTCGATGCGGCCCCCGACTGGATGCAGGTCGTCGCCTCGGTGAACCCCGTCAACTGGGTCGTGCAGGCGGAACGCGCGCTCTTCGCGGGAGACCTCGGTGACGCGACCGTGCTCTGGGGATGGGTCTCGGCACTCGCCGTCGCGGTCGTCGGCCTGGTCGTCGGGGTCAGGGCCATCCGTCGCAGCAGTTGAGACCTGCGCGAGTGCCGCCGCGACCGAGCCCGGGCGCGGCGGCACTCGCGAGTGCCGCCCGGGGTTGACCGGTGACGGGCGGACCCTTGAAGGCGGCTCAGCGCCGAAGAGAGTCGTGGAAAGGGTTGGGCTCGAGGGTGTAGTCGGTGGTGGGATCGGCCCAGGTGCCGCCGTCGGAGGGTGCCCGCCGCCCGCGCACGGCGGCGAGCGCGCGTCACCGGCGCTCCGATCGCGAGCGCCGTCGTGCCCCGCACCGTGCGGTCCTCGCCACCGAGGACGCTCGCCCGGTGCCAGGCCTCGTGCAGCGAACCGCCCCTGGCAGCCGCCACACGGCGCGCGGGAAGGGCCCCGAACGCCGCAGCGCCACGAGCCGCTCGACCCGCTCCCACCAGGTCGACTCCGCCTCGGGATGGAAGTAGTTGTCGCGCAGCCAGTCGGGATGCGGATGCCGGAACCGACCGGCGACGACCTCGCTGCGGCCGCCCAGCAGACCACTGCCGACGAACACCGTGTTCAGCAGGCTCTTGCTCACGCCGAACGAGTCGAGGGCGATCACGGGCACGCCGAGGGCGGTGGCCTCGATCGCGGCCGTGGAGCTGACGGTGACCAGACCGGCAGCGGTCTCCAGCGCCGTGGCCATCGGCTCGTACGAGTAGACGAGGTTCTGCGGTCGGCGATGCGGCAACAGGTCCTGGTAGGGCTCGCGTTCGAGGTGCGTCTCCGACTCGCCCGGCCGGGACCGCAGCTTCACGACGACGCGGCGACCCGGCTCGGCCTGCGCCGCACGGACGAGCGTGGCCGCGATCTCGGCGCGCTCCGCACGGGTCGCGGGAACCAGTGCCTGTGCGGCGAACACGATGTCGGTCGCGGGCGGCCGCACCGGAGTCATGGGGCCAGGATGTTCGGCGACCGCGACACCTCCGCCTCCCCGACGACCGCTTCCACACGGACCCGCTCCGGTCGCAGCATCCGCTGTCGCCGTCGGGCGAACGGGAGGGTCGCGAGCGCCGTCGGCACCTGCACGCCGATGCGTCGGCCGAGCTCCTCGAACGCCCGCACCTCGCGATGCGAGTGGAGGATCAGCAGGTCGGTGTACCTGCGGTAGTCGAGTGCACCGCGTTGCGCGGGGATGGCCATGCCGGGAAGCCCGGAGACGGTGACCGGCCGGTGCTCCAGCGCATCGATCATCCGTCCCATCAGTCGCACGAACGGGCCGCGACCGGCGAGCACGACCACATCGGGGCGCTGCCCTGCGAGCCAGCCGGCCGCTTCCGCGAACGAGACGCGGGTCACGTCGTCCGGCCCGAGAGCCGTGCCGGCGAGGGCGGTCCGCTCCTGCGCGGCGCTGACCGTCAGCGGGGTGCGTACGAGCAGCAGGTGCGGCCGCAGACCGGGGACGGTGCCCAGCAGCGCCGCCGACCACTTCACGAACGAGTCGGCGTCGGCGATCGCGACGACCCGGATGCCCGCGGCGTCCGTCATGCGGGTACGCGGCGGAGTTTCGCCATCGGGGCCTGCTCGCTGTCGAACACGCGCTTGACCCCGTCGCCGACGGCGCGCTCGATCACTCGGATGTCGCGGACCAGGTGCTCGAGACCCGTCGGCTCGAGCGATGCCGCGTGATCGGAGCCCCACATCGTGCGGTCGAGGGTGATGTGCCGTTCGACCGCGACGGCCCCCATCGCCACTGCCGCGAGGGAGATCTGCAGGCCACGCTCGTGTCCGGAGTAGCCGACAGGGATGCCGGGATACCGGTCGCGGAGCGTCGCGATCACGCGCAGGTTCGCCTCCTCCGGCTCGAGCGGGTAGGTGGAGGTCGCGTGCATCAGCACGACACGGTCGGTGCCGAGCGTGTCGAGCGCGCGGTCGATCTGGGCGATGGTCGACATCCCCGTGGAGAGGATGACGGGCTTACCGGTCTCGCGGAGAGCGAGCAGCAGCTCGGTGTCGGTGAGGCTGGCGGAGGCGACCTTGTGCGCGACCACGTTCAGGTCTTCGAGGAACTCGACGCTGGGGACGTCCCACGGCGAGGCGAACCAGTCGAGTCCGAGCATCGTGGCGTGGTCGCCGATCGCGACGTACTCGTCGTGGCCGAACTCGACGCGGCGACGGTAGTCCAGGTAGCTCATGACACCCCAGGGCGTCTCCCGGGGCACGTCACGCATGTGCTCCGGCGTGGAGATCTCCGGCGTGCGCTTCTGGAACTTCACGGCGTCGGCGCCCGCGCGGGCCGCGACGTCGATCAGACGCTTCGCGATGTCGACGTCGCCGTTGTGGTTGAGGCCGATCTCGGCGATGACGTAGGCCGGGCGGCCGCCGCCGATCACTCGCGAGCCGATGCTGACAGTCATGGTTCCTCCGGTCGTCCAACGCGGGTGCGATCCCCTCCCTCCTGACTACGGGCCGAGGGTGAACGCCGGGCGAAGACCGGGTTACCGATGTCGGTCAGCTCGACAACACCCGTTCGATCAGCTCGCACGGCGCCGTCGCCACCACGACGCCGCAGCACGACCCTGGCCTCCTCGCGCACGAGGGGATGCGCGTCGGCGACGGCGACCGGCCACCCCACGATCCGCATCGCCGGCAGATCGTTCACGTCGTTGCCGAGGTAGGCGATGTCGGCGAGAGCCACCTCGTTCTCCCTGGCCCAGTCGCGCAGAGCCGTCTCCTTGTCGTCGATGCCGTGCAGCACGGGCACGCGGAGCTTGGTGGCACGGGCACGGACGACGGGGTTGACCTCGGTCGAGAGGATCAGCAGCGGGATGCCGGCACGACGCAGCAGCGCGACGCCCATCCCGTCCTCGCGACTGACGCGCACCCGTTCGCCGCCATCCGCGTCGATGATCGCGGTGTCGTCGGTGTGCACGCCGTCGAAGTCGGTGACGACGGCGTGCACCGGGATCGGCTGCGGCGACTCGTACAGGTGTGCCAGCGCCCTGGCGATGCGGAGCTGTTCGGCATCATCGATCTCGATCGCGGTCCACTCCGGCACCGCCGCGATGCGGATCCGACCGAAGAAGCGATGCCTGTGCGTACGGAAGCCCTCGGCACGGAACACGTAGAACGCGCCGGTCTCGAGATAGTGCGGCTCTCGATCCTGTCGGCGTGGCCGCCGGTCGGCCTCATGGTTGACGGCCTCCGCCGAGCGCTCTTCCCCCTCTCGCCAGAGGAAGCCATAGGTCTCGTGCGCGGAGAAGACGCTGTCGGCGCGGTCCGCCCGCACCTCGTCGACGGCCGCGGAGAGCGCCTCGCTCGGGATGAACGGCGACGTCGCCTGCAGGAAGGCCACGGTCTCGACCCGGAGACCCGCCGTCTCGAGCTCGTCCAGCGCGTGCAGAAGCGCGCTCTCCGAGGTCGCGGTGTCGCCGGACAGCTCGGCAGGGCGACGGACGACCCGCGCCCCGGCCGCCGCCGCGACCGTCGCGATCTCGTCGTCGTCGGTGGAGACCACGACCAGATCGATGCCGGCCGCCGTCGCCGCCGCCCCGACCGCCCGCGCGACCAGGGGAAGGCCACCGACCCGCTGCAGGTTCTTGCGGGGCACCTGCTTCGAGCCGCCGCGTGCGGGGATGATCGCCACCGTGAGGGGCCCGTGCTCGTCCATGTCCTGCATCCTCGTCATCGTCCTCGTATCGCGCGCCAGGCCTGCCCGACGCGTCGCCGCGCACCCAGGGCGTTGAGGCGCCACTCTCGACCCTGCCCACTCCGCCGGCCGGACGCAACGCACGGCGCAGCGCACTCTCCGTCGGCGCGCCGGGCAGCTGCAGTTCGGCGAGGCGACGCGGGGGAAGTATCGATCCCGTTCCCGCGGGTCGAGTCCGCGCAACAGCTGCTCCGCACGGCCGCGCAGGTGTCCGGCGATCACGGGCTGCATCGCATACCCGACCGCGTCGATCAGCAGCTGCAGTCGAGCAGGATCCGCGTATGGCGACGCCTCGCGCGTGAGGGCGTCGACCAGGACCGCGGGGATCCGATTGCTGTTCTCGTACGGCGTCAGCGCCGCCAGCACTGTCTCGCTGCCCGCGGAGCCGATGGCGCGACCGAAGAGAGTCTGCACGGTGGGGAGCGCCGTCGAGAAACCGGCCACGACGGCCAGGGCATCGAGGCGTTCGGCGAGCAGCTCCGCCGCCAGCGGGCCCCGGTATTCGACGAACTCGACACCGTGCGCGACCGCCTGCGCGCGCACCGCCGCGGTCACGAGGGGAGGCGCCGCCGGGTGCGGCTTGAAGACGATCCGCTCCGGCGACCACCGCACCGCACGCTCGATCAGCCGACCCTGGAGATCGATCTCCTGCGCACGCGTCATCAGCCCGAGCGCCGAAAGGTACTGACCGAGCACGAGCACGGTCGTCGCTGCACCCTCTCCATCGACGGGATCGCCGGGGTCCGTCTCGTGCAGCGCCGCGGCGAAAGACGCCGACGACACCGGCACGACCTCGGCGCGAGGGGAACCCACCAGAGGCCGCACACCCGGCACGACGTCGGCATGCACGACACGTTCGACACGCGCGGCGACCGGGTACGGCAGGCGTACCCGCATCGGCGAATACGTCATGAGCCCGTCTCCGATGACCGTGATCCGCGCGTGGGGGAACACCGTCATGAGCGTGCGGGCCGGCGCGACCTGCGGGCTCTGCACGAACAGCTCCAGCTCGCGCGGATCGAGGCGCCATGCGCGGGCGAGCAGCCGCTCGAGCAGGGGCAGGTCGCCGTCGGCCGGCTCCCACGAGCTCGGATGCACCGGGCCGAGCAGCTCCTCCAAGGGCTCCATGCGATCGAATCGGCCGCGCAGCGATGCCAGCACCGGATCCTCGCCGATGCCGGTGGCGGTCTCGGGCACCCGCGACGAGGTGAACGGCACGAGCAGCCGCTCGACACCGGAACCGAGAAGGCCCTGGTCGATCGCGGCGGCTGCCGTGGCGAGTCCATAGGCGCTGTGGAGCGCGAAGACCTGCGTCACGATGCTCGTCCGGCTTGACGGAGGATGCGAGCGAGCACCCGGCGCCGCGATCCGTCGAAGCGCGCCAGCACAGACGCGACCTCGGCGGCGGGGAGCCGGTGGAGCATGTCCCTGATGCCGGAGCGCATCTCGGCCCGCACGCGCGGGGCCATCCGCCGCGCCCGCACCAGGTGATGGGAGCTGAGCGCGAGCGCGGTCCACACGACCTTCGGCAGGAAGCGCTCGACGCGTCGGGGTCGCGCTCGACCACGGCGATGACCTCGTTCATCGCTCGGGCGAAGTCGAGCTGCCGCCTGTCCCTGACCTGGGTGAGGGAGGTGCCGACACCCCGCCGATACAGCAGCGCGGGCGCGTCGACCACCGCGAACGACTCCGTCTGCAGGTGCAGCCGCCAGATCCAGGGGCGGTCCTCTGCCGTGAACAGCCCCCTCGGGGAAGTCGGCCAGACCGCGGTCGATCAGGCGGCGGTGGAAGATCCCCGCCCACGCGTAGGGGTAGTCGACCATGGTGGACTCGGTCTCGGGCAGGATCGCCTCCCGGGGCGGCATGACCCGCTCGCGCCAGGGGCTCGGCGCACGTACGAGCGTCCGCTGCATGCCGGTGACCCTGACATGATCGGTGCGGAGGAAGTCGGCATCCGATTCCCGCAGCCGCGACGCCAGCACCTCGAGCCGTCTCGGCTGCATCCAGTCATCGCCGTCGACGAAGCAGAACGCATCGCCCTCGACATGCGCGAGGCCCTGGTTGCGTGCCGTCGCGAGACCTCGTGCCGTCGGGTTGCGCACCACCTCGGCATGCGGAAACCGCTGTGCGTACTGCCGCATGAGCATGCCCGTGTCGTCGCGGGACCCGTCGTCGATGGCCACGAGCTTGAGCGCGGACGCATCGTCGAACTGTCGCGTGAGCGTCTCGAGCGTCGTCCCGATGTACTCGCCGGCGTCCTTGGCGGGAAGGATGACGGTGACGAGGGGTGTGCGCACGGAACTCCTGGGGCAGACGGTGTCCGGGCATCGTGCCAGGCGTTCGTTGCCGGACGGCATCGCGGAGGTGAACGACCGGTGTCGGCGGACGGCGCGCCCCCGAAGACAGACTGAGGTGTGACCCCGTACCCGAACGGGGCCACACCTCCCAGTGCATCGCACTGCCGAACGCCTGACGTTCGGGGAAAGGGATCGCCGATGACGATCCCCTCCGTCTCGAGTTCCGCTGACCCCCATCAACGGACCTCGCGACGATCTCGTCGCCGCGCCCATCCCCCAGAGATGGTCGCGGCGGCACGGTAACATGATACATGTCAGAAGCTGTGAGTCTGAACGAATGCCGACAGTGCGCGCGTCGCCGCACGGCAGGTTCGCGCGAAGGCCGCATGTCGGCGACGATGGGAGCATGCTGTGGCCCTTCGGATCGACCTGGCGCCCGGTGCGGCAGAAGAGACGCGACACCGTCGATCTGCGTTGGCTGAGCGCCAGGACCTGGACCAGGCGCTGGTACCCGCAGGGCATCGATCTGGGCGAATGGCAGGGGCGACGGACTCTGGCCGTGAGCTGGTTCCGGCAGGATCTCGCCGGGACGCACCTGGCCTCCCGTGTGACGCTCGTCGACCTCGAGCGCTCGCGGCACCTGGACATCCTGCTCACCGTCCCTGGCGACGGCGACGGCGACGGCGATGGGGACGAGCTCGAGCCCGCGCCGATCCACGCCGGCGGACTCGCCTGGTTCGAAGACAGGCTCTTCGTCGCCGCGACGCGACGCGGCATCTGGGAGTTCGACCTGTCCGACATCCGCACGGTGCGCGGAGCCGTCGCCCAGCGCCTCGCCGGCGCGCGTCCACGCGGCGGGCGGACGACCGCCCTCGTCGCCGTGCGCACCCGCGTGCATGCGGTCCCCTGCGCTGCTCGTACCTGGGGCGGGTGTTCGACGACGCAGGCACCCTCTGCCGCGCGTCCTCATCGGCGAGTACCTCCGGGACGACACCGGGAGGATCGGCGAGTTCACGATTCCCGACGCCGGGAGCGCGGGATTCGCCGAAGAGGATGTCTTCACCCCGGGAATCGCGCAGATGCAGGGCGCCGTCCGCTGGGCGGACCGCTACTTCGTGTCGCAGTCGGATCATCTGCGCCCCGGCGCCCTGTGGAGCGGTCGACGCGACGCGCTGCTCAGGGAGCGCATCCGTTGCCGGTCGGGTGCGAGGATCTGGCGCTCGACCTCGACGCCGGACTCCTCTGGTCTCTCGGCGAGCACCCCTGGCGCCGGGTGGTGCGCGGCATCCCGCTCGCGCGACTGGGCGTCGACGGCGGGCACACAGAGTCGACCGAGAGGCGAACGTAGACTGGAGGGGTGAAGAAACCCGCGCCGATCCTCGTCTACACCGTGCTGCGGCTGCTGGCGTTCCTCGTTCCGCTCGCGATCCTCTGGGTGTTCTTCCCGATCTTCCGGGAATTCTGGTGGCTCGCCGCGATCTTCGCCGCGCTCATCGGCATGAGCATCTCGATGCTGTTCCTGCGCACGCCGCTCACCGACGCCTCCGCGCGACTGCAGGAGCGCCGCGAGAGCCGCACCTCGGGCGGCCAGGCCGATGCGGATGCCGAGGACCAGGCGATCGACGACACGAGCACGTCCGTCGACGAAGACCCCGGTCCTGACGGTTCGGCTCGGACTCAGCCGACGAACGCCCAGAACAGCGCGCCGGCGTAGAGCAGCGCCGTCAGCGATGTGAGCGCGAGCGCGGTGACGAGTTCCTTCGGCTGGCGGTAGGTCCAGACGATGAGGATCGCGGGCAACCCGGCGAGGAGCGCCAGCAGCGAGAGCCACGCGATCGGGAACAGCAGCGCGAGGAACACCGCGATCGCGAACGGAGCGAGCACGAAGAGTGTGAACAGCACCTGCGTGGCCCGACGGCCGATCAGCACCGTGAGGGTGCGCTTGCCGACCTCGCGGTCCTGATCGATGTCGCGCAGATTGTTCGCCAACAGCACGGCGCATGCGAACAGACCGGCCGCGATCGCCCCGAGCCAAGCCTGCTGCGGCAGTTCGAACGCCTGCACCCAGGTGGTGCCGAGGGTCGCGACGAGTCCGAAGAACACGAACACGAACACCTCGCCCAGCCCGTAGTAGCCGTACGGTCGCTTGCCCCCGGTGTAGAACCAGGCGGCGACGATGCACGCGGCTCCGACGGCGAGCATCCACCACTGCCCCGTGCGCACCACGATCGCGAGTCCGACCAGTGCCGCGAGCGCGAAGAACACCAGCCCGATGACCAGCACCGTGCGCGGCGCCACCCGCCCTGACGCGGTGAGTCGCGCGGGCCCGACGCGGTGGGCGTCGGTGCCGCGGATGCCGTCGCTGTAGTCGTTCGTGAAGTTCACGCCGATCTGGAGCAGCACCGCGACAGCGAGGCACGCGAGCGCGATGACCCAGTGGAACTCGGGTCCTGTGCTGCGGGCGGCGCCCGTGCCGATGACCACCGGGGCGATCGCGAGCGGCAGGGTGCGCAGGCGCGCCGCCCCGATCCAGTCGGACACCGTGACCGGCCCCGCTTCGACGACCGGACGCTTCGCGGGGTTGCCGCTGGTGCGGGCCGGGGTGCGCTTCGCGCTCGGGGTCTTCTTCTTGCGCTGTGAGGATGCTGCCACCCACGGAATCCTAGTGGCCGCACCGATGGCCGACCTCCGCGGGCCGCGGGATCAGGTGTTCGGGTTGCTGTCCTTGCCGTCGAGCCAGAGCGTGTTCGACGCATCGCCGTGCGCTCCGCCCGTGCCGACGTGCTTGTCGCTGATCTGCGGACCCTTGGTGATCACGTGCACGAGCGCCATGGCGTGCCCCTGACCGAGCTGGTAGTCCTCTTTCAGCCACGCGACGATGGGCGCAGCCTTGGTCGTCTGGTCGAACCCCTTCTCGGTGGCGCGTTCGATGAACTGCCGCGGAGTGAGGCCGGTCTTGGTCTCGATGTTGTCGAGGTATGCCTGGAAGGACATGTGTGCTCCTGTGCTCAGTCTTCGTCGAGGAAGGTCTGGATGATGGTCGCGGACGCGTGGATGCCGATGATCGTGAGGACGCCGTCACCCACGTTGGTGAAGCGGTGCGGGACGTAGGCGGGACCGGTCGCGGTGTCTCCAGCCCTGGCGACCAGAGTCTCGTCGCCGACGGTGATCGCGGCGACACCCTCGATCACCACCCAGGTCTCAGGATAGGGATGCCAGTGCAGTCCCGGACCCTCGCCCGGGTGGTTCTCCACGAAGAAGTAGGAGACGGCGGCGCCATGGTCCGCCCCGACGAACCGGCGACTGCGACCGGAGCCGATCCGGATGTCACCCGCGGCGACGACCACGGAGGGAGATGGTGTGCTGTTCATGGCTTCAGTCTCGACAGCCTCACGGACAGTCCCTAGAGTTTCGATGTGGATCGAAACATGCCGCCGATCGAGGGCGTCGAGCATCCCGACCACCGCGTCGAGTTCCACCTGAGCCCCGGCGACATCGAGGCCGTGCGGTTCGGCGTCTCCCCCGGTCACGAGCTGGCGCACGCGGTACGGGCACTCCGGCGCCCTGCCGCCAACCCGCTGCAGTGGGGATGGCTTCGGACGGTGCGCGACAGGCTTCCGCGTGACGACTTCGCGCTGCTGTCGACCGTGATCGGCGACGACGGCTACCTGCCCGACTTCCTGACGACCGCGCCGCGCTGGGACCTGACTCCGGAGGCCGAGCTCGAGGGACTGCGCGCCACGCCTGTCGAACCGATGCGCGTCGACTTCGGCAAGATGGTGCTGCGCTCGACCGGAGCCCGGCAGCAGGCGCTTCGCGAGATGCAGGCGCGTCCGGTGCGGGCACGCGCGATGATCGCCGACGCCTGGGCCGGGGTGTGGGATGCCGCGCTCGCCCCGGTATGGCCGCAGCTCGAACGCCTGCTGCGAGCCGACATCGCGGTCCGCGCCCAACGGATCGCGACCGGAGGCATCGCCGGGATGGCCGGAGAGCTGCACCGGCAGGTCACCTGGTCGGAGGGCGCGGTGCGGGTCTCGCTGCGGCGCCACAGCGAACAGGTCGACTGCCGGGGAAGCGGCCTGGTGCTGGCCCCCTCTGTCATGTCCTCCTGGGGTTGCATGGTGCTGACCGAGCCTCCGGCGCAACCCACCCTGTTCTACCCGGCCCGCGGCGTCACCGCGGGGTGGGCCAGGGACACGGCCGACATCGCCGATGCTCTCGGCGCCCTGCTGGGACCAGCCAGAGCGGGGATCCTGCTCCGAGCGGGTACCGCCAGGACGACATCGCAGGTCGCCCGGGATGCCGGCCTCGCAGTATCGACCGCGTCGCATCACCTCGCCGTGCTCCGCGGAGCAGGGCTGGTCGCGAGCGAGCGCGCCGGCACCAGGATGCTGCATCTGCGCACCCCGCTGGGCGAGGCGGTGGTGGGCGCTGTGCTCTGACTACTCGGCCGAATCCACCGGGATGATCGGGCGGTGCTCGTAGTAGGTCTGCAGCACCACGGTCGTACGGGTGCTGACGTTGGCGGCGAGGCGCACATCACGGACGAGTTCCTCGAGCGCCCGCGGTGACGCGACACGGACGAACAGCATGTAGCTGGCGTCGCCGGCGATGGAGTGGCAGGCCTCGATCGCCGCGAGATGTTCGAGGAGGTCGGGGGCGTTGTCGGGCTGCGCTGGGTCGAGCGGGGTGATCTCGATGAAGGCGGAGAGCGGAGTGCCCACCTGCTCGGGGTCGAGGATCGCGCGGTATCCGGAGATCACTCCCCTCGTCTCCAACCTGCGCAGACGCGACTGCACCGCGGAGACCGATAGCCCGACGGCGTCGGACAGCTGAGAGAGGGTGGCGCGGCCGTCTCGGGAGATCGCGGCCAGGATCGCGCGGTCGACAGAATCATCCATAGCTGTAAGATTATCGTCAGGATTCCGTTTATGCAGGAATCTTTCCGTTGAATACTCCGATCGGAGGTCCCGATGTCCCTTCTTTCCGCCAACAGTTCCGCTGTTCAGGCCATCGTCGGCGAACCCGAGGTCGTCGAGGATGCGTCGACCGCTGAGCAGTCCGCCGCGTGGGCGCAGCTCAAAGACGCCGCGATCGCGATCCGAGAGATGCAGATCAAGGACGGCTCGATCCCGGATGCCGCGCACCACGCCGCCGCCCGTGACCTCGTCGGCGCCATCACCGCCGGTATCCGCGCCCTCGCCCCGGCCTTCCCGCATGACGCGGAGTACCTCGCCACTTCCGTGGTCGACTTCGATCGGTGGGCATCCGAGGACTTCGGCGTGCCGGACTTCCTCGACTCGCTGATGGCCTTCCAGCCGCAGCAGAACCGGGTCGACGGCATCCGCCACCTCGTCGTCTTCCCGATGTACACGCAGAACGGCTCGAGCGACCGCCTGGTCGAAGCTCTGATCGTCGAGACGATCTGGCCCGAGTTCATCGCGGCTCTCGAAGCCGGCGACTACGGCAACAAGCTGTTCGTCTCGCTGCGACTCGTCGACTTCACGCCCGGCTACGACACGAACTCGGCCGTGCTGTTCCCCGAGACCGTCGCGATGCGCGAGATCCCGACCTTCACCTGGGGGGCGATCTTCCAGGACCGTGAGGCGGCCCGCTACCGTCGCGTGGTGCGCGCCGCCGCCGAGATCACGAACCTCGACCTGCCGGAGCGCGCTGCGGCGATGCTCGACGACCAGCAGGTGGCCGAGAAGACCTTCGTGATGTGGGACATCATCCACGACCGCACCCACATGCGCGGCGACCTCCCGTTCGACCCGTTCATGATCAAGCAGCGGATGCCGTTCTTCCTCTACTCGCTCGAGGAGATGCGCTGCGACATGACGGCGTTCCGCGAGTCGGTGAAGATCGAGCGCGCCCTCGCGGCGCGCATCGAGGCCGGCGAAGAGCTCACCGCGACCGAGCAGGAGATGCACGACTACGCGCACCTCGTGCAGTACGCCGTGATCTTCGACCGCATCTTCCGCTTCGCGATCACGGGCACCCGGACGCGCAACTACGACGCGGTCGGCGGGCAGCTGCTGTTCGCGTGGCTGCACCAGCGCGGCGTGCTGCACTGGACCGACACCGCCCTGGCGTTCGACTGGGAGAACGTGCCGGACGCCGTGGTGGCCCTGGGCGACGCGATCGACGACCTGTACTGGCACTCGATCGACCGCCCGAAGGTCGCGCACTGGCTCGCGGCATACGAGCTCGTCCGCGGCACCCTCACACCTCATCCGGCATCGCAGTGGGCTCGCGGCCTGTCGGACGAGATCCTCGCCGGAGCGCCGAAGGGCTACACGGACGCGGTGATGGACGACGAGTTCCCGCTGTCGATGTTCTTCGAGACCCTCGACAAGAAGATGAAGCCGGTCATCGAGTCGACCGTCGGCATCCGCGGCACGGACGACTGACCAGTGCGCGCATCGCGCGCGCTCCCGATGTGACGCTGGGGCGCACCGCGCTGCGGCCGGAACCTGTTCTGCGGACTCTTCCGCCGGTTTCGGCCGCAGACGCCCCTCGATCCGGAAGAGTGGAGCACATGGCTGCACACACCGACGAGAGACTCTCCGACCGCACCGTGCTCCTGGCGGGTGCGACCAGCGCGTCCGGCCTGGCCGCGACGCGCGCACTCGTCGCCGCAGGCGCCCACGTCGTCGCGACCGGCCGTTCGACGCACCGGCTGCAGGAGCTGGCGGACGCCGGCGCACAGGTGGTGGTCGCGGACGCGACCTCGCTCGAGGAGATGACGGCCCTGGCCCAACGGATCGACGCGGTCGACGCGGTGATCCCGCTGGTCGGCGGGTGGCGCGGCGGGGGCGGCCTCGCGGGGCAGTCGGACGAGGACTTCGCCGCACTGCTGCCGGCGCTCGACGCCGTCCGCGCGACGAGCCGGGCGTTCGACGACGCACTCCGCGCATCCGGTGCAGGGCGGTTCGCGATCGTGTCGTCCACCGCGGTCGGTCGCCCCCTCGCCGGAGGGGCGAACTATGCCGCGGTCAAGGCCGCGAGCGAGGCGTGGGCCAGGGCGGTCGCCCAGGGCTACACCAAGGCTGCGCGGGATGCCGCCGAACCGCTGCGCGCCGCGGCCGTCGTGTTCCGCGCCAAGACTCTCGATCCCGAGGCGCTGGCCGCCCGCATCCTCGCGCTGTGGATGACGACGCCGCCGCCCTCAACGACCGGGTGATCGACCTCGACTGAGCACGACCGCCCTCCGGTCACCCCGCGTGGCCCGACGATCAGCCGAGGGCGCGACGATCCGCGGACGCCATCCCGCGAAAACCTCGGGGAATGGTCGTGGCCTCGGCGAATCGTCCGTCGCTCAGCGGGACTCGGGGGGCATGCCAGGGACGACCGGCGGGGCGTCACTCCGTCGGATGCGGTCGGACGGAGATGACGACTCCTCTTCGACCCCTGCACCGGAATCGCCGTGGTCGTCGCCCTCATCGCTCGTCTCGCCGTGGTCGACGTCCTGCTCCGGCGCCTCGGCGTACAGCTCGGTGAGCTTGCGGTACGAACGCGTGAAGAACGCCAGCGTGGCGGCCACGACCATGATCAGTCCGGCGAACAGGCAGATGAGCGCGATACCGCGGGCTTCGCCTTCGCCCAGCAGCCAGCCCCACTGCTGCCGCCCCGCGGAGGTGTTCATGTACGGGATGATCAGGAACTCGGCGATGGGCGCGATCAGGAACGCCGTGATCGGCGCCGCCGCGGCCTCCATCGCCGCCGCCACACCGAACACGCGACCCTGCCGCTCGAACGGCACCACCTTCTGGATCACCGTCTGCTCGGCGGCCTCGACCGGAGGCACGAGCGCCATGTAGGCCCACATGCCCACGACATACAGCGGCCACCACTCGCGCAGCATGAACACCGACCCCAGCAGCCCCATGGCGATGACGACGAGCAGCATGGTGCGCATGGGCTTGGGCCCGAGGCCGAACTTCGCCACGAGGCCGCCGCCGATCAGGAATCCCGTCGAGGCGAAGGCCAGCGCGAAGCCCCACGTCTGCGCATCGAAGAGCGTCAACCCGTACGGGTCCATGAGCGCCATGTAGACGCCGCCGATGAGGTTGTTGAACGTCGAGAAGATGATCAGCGCGAACAGGCCTGGCGCAAGCCGGATGGCCCGCACGCTGCCGCGGAAGTCGAGGGCGCTCGACGCATCGGGGTCGGGCTGCGGCGTCCCCTCCGGAATGCGGATGAACAGCAGGTGCGCGAACGTCAGCGCCATCGCGGCGATCGCGATCGCGAGCGTCCACCCCATCCCGAGGAAGCCGATGGAGAGCCCGGAGAACACGCTCGTCACGAGGAAGGCGATGCCCTGCACGGTGCCGACCAGACCGTTGGCGTTGGCGCGCTTCTCTTCGGGGATGAGCAGCGTGACGGTCGTGGACAGCGCGATGTTGCGCAGCTGCTCGATCACTCCGCCGAACAGGATCACGCCGGAGAACACCCAGAACCACGGCCCGCCCAGATCGAGCAGAGCCGCCTCGGGCTGCCACAGATACAGCACGCCGGCGACGAGGAAGGCGACAGCCGAGATGACGCTCGAGATCACCATGACGGTGTGCTTGCGGTTGCGGTCGACGATCGTGCCGAAGGCCATGGCGAAGAACGCGACGAACAGCATGTAGGCGCCGCCGATGACCCCCGTCGCCAGCACGGACTGCGTCTCGATGTACACCCAGAACGTGAGGGCGAACCAGAGGAAGCTCGTCGTCACGTTCGCGATGAGCGTGTTGACGAGGACGTTGCCGAAAGCCCTCTTCGCTGCGGTGCGCTCCATGGGTTCGAGGGTAGGGCGGGCCGGGGACATCCGGTAGGGCAATTAGGCTGGGGAGGTGAGCATCCAGCATGATCCCGCGATCCGCGGCTTCGCCAGTGACAACTACTCCGGAATCCACCCCGAGGTCCTCGCGGCCATCGCCGCCGCGAACGGCGGGCACCAGAGCGCATACGGCGAGGATGCCTACACCGTCCGCCTGCAGGAGGTCTTCCGGGCGCACTTCGGCGACGACGTCGAGGCGTTCCCCGTCTTCAACGGCACGGGTGCGAACGTGACCGGCCTGCAATCGATGCTGCCGCGCTGGGGCGCGGTCATCGCGGCGTCCACCGCGCACATCAACGTCGACGAGGCGGCCGCGCCCGAGAAGATCGGCGGGTTCAAGCTGCTCACCGTTCCCACCGACGACGGCAAGCTCACTCCCGAGCTCATCGACCGGGAGGCATGGGGCTGGGGCGACGAGCACCGCGCCCAGCCGCTCGTGGTCTCGATCACCCAGTCCACCGAACTCGGCACCGTGTACACCGCCGAGGAGATCCGCACGATCGCCGACCACGCGCACGAGCGCGGCATGAAGCTGCACCTCGACGGCGCACGTCTGTCGAACGCGGCCGCCGCCCTCGACCTGCCGCTTCGGGCGTTCACCCGGGACGCCGGGGTCGATGTACTGACCTACGGCGGGACCAAGAACGGCGCCATGCTCGGCGAGGCGATCGTCGTGCTGAACCCCGGTGCCGCAGACGGACTGAAGTTCTCGCGCAAGTTCAACATGCAGCTCTCGTCGAAGATGCGCTTCGTGTCGGCACAGCTGATCGCGCTGCTCGAGGGCGACCTGTGGCTGCGCAACGCCCGGCACGCGAACGCCATGGCGGCCCGACTGCGCTCGGAGATCGAGGACGGCATCGCAGACGGATCGATCCGGGGCGTCGAGTTCACCCAGCCCACGCAGTCCAACGGCGTCTTCGCGACGCTGCCGGAAGGCGTCGCCGACAAGCTCCGCGACGTGTTCCGCTTCTACGACTGGGATGCCGCCCGCCGCGAGGTGCGCTGGATGTGCGGCTTCGACACGGAGGAGTCCGACGTCGACGCGTTCGTCGCCGAGCTCTCCAAGCTCACCACCGCCTGAGCGCTCACCACGGCCTGAGCTCAGACCCGGCGGTCAGGACTCCACGACGCGGGTGAACTCCTCGCGCGTGGTGTGCAGGTGTGCGCGCATCGCGGCATCCGCGGCCTCGGCGTCGCCGCGGCGCACCGCATCCAGGATCTGCTCGTGCGCGTGCCAGCTCGACTCCTTCACGAAGTCGAAGCTCATGAGGTCGACCGGCTCGAACATCCGCACCCTGGCCTCCTCGACCGCATCCCGCACGAACGAGTTGCCCGACGCCTCGGCGAGCGCGATGTGGAAGTCGGTGTCGGCGATGCGCGACTCCGCCTTCGTGACCGCGTCCGCGAGGTCGCGCTGCGCCTGCGCCATGGCCTCGAGGTCGGCGTCGCTGCGACGCGTCGCGGCCAACGCCGCCCCACCGGACTCGACGATCGCACGGAACTCGGTGAGCTCCCCGATCTCGGCCGACCGGGTGCGCACCTCTTCGCGGATGAGCCTCGGATCGAGCGCGGCATCCTGCACGAACGCCCCGCCGGACGCCCCGCGCGAGATCACGATCTGACCGCTCCCCTCCAGGATGCGCAGCGCCTGCCGCAGCGTCTCGCGCGAGACCCCGAGCTGCTCGGCGAGCTTCCGCTCAGGGGAGGCGGTCACCCGGTCGGATGCGACCGAGCGCCATCTCGCGGCGGAGGAACCCGGCGACGGCCTGGTACCCGGACACGGGCTGGAGCACGGCACGGGAGAAGTCGTGCGGCGCGTCGTCACGCTCGCTCATCCGTGCTCCTCCGATCACAGGGGAAGTCCGGGGCGGTCCCGCCCCACGACCTGCTTCCCCACGAAGAAGTCAAGCACATCGGCGTCGCCGTGCCCGCCAAGGCCGCTCGCCCCGAAGAAGCTCTGCGCCGAGTCTGGGGCCATGTCGAGCACACTCGTGCCGTTGACCTTGACCTCGCCGGCGATGAGTCTCTCGCCCAGTGCCGCAGCGGCCGGTTCATCCGCACCGAACACGTAACCGGCGAGTCCGACCTGACCGGTGTTCGCGAGGGCGACCGCCTCGTCTTCGTCGGCATATCCGCCCACGAGGAGCATCGGCCCGAACACCTCGTCCGGGAGACCGGACCCGTCGAGCACCGCCACGGTGGGCTCGAAGAACCATCCCCGCGTCGGCACCTGCGACACCTGCAGCACCTCGGCACCGGAAGCAGCCAGCCGCTCGCGCTGCGCGATGAGTTCGTCTCTGCGCGCCGCGAAGGCCACGGGACCGACCTCCGTCGTCTCGTCGATGCTCGACCCGATCGTGCGGCGTCCGAACTCGGCGATCAGGCGTCCCGCGAGTTCGTCGCGGCGCTCGCGGTCGACCAGCACCCGGCGCGGCGCCTCGCACCACTGGCCGGAGAGCTTGAGGACGCCGTCTGCCAGCGACCTCGCCGCCTGATCCAGGTCGGCATCCGCGCGGACGATCGCGGCGTTGTTCGAACCCAGTTCCAACTGCAGCCGGGCGAAGCGCGGGGCGGCCGTCGCGGCGATGGCACGACCGGTCGGCGTCGAGCCCGTCATCGAGATGGCTGCGATCCGCTCATCCGCCACGAGGGCGCGACCGACACCGCCGCTGCCCTGCACGAGGCCGACCACGCCGTCGGGGATGCCGGCCTCGTGCACACCCTCCAGCAGCAGCTGGGCGCTCCAGGGCGAGAACGACGAGGGCTTGAGCACGACCGGGGCTCCCGCGGCGAGCGCGAACGCCGTCTTCTTCACGGCCATCGCGCTCGGGGCGTTCCACGGCAGGATCAGAGCCGTCGGACCCCATGGCACTCGACGAAGACGCACACCGCCCTGGTCGGACGGCAGCTCGCGCACATCGCCGACCGCGACCGCCCGCCGCGCCGCGTCTCGGAGCGTCGCACCGTTCGCCCCGCCGAAGAGCCGGGTGACCGCGATCGGCACCCCGCTGTTGAGGGCGTCGAGGTGTGCGATCTCCTCGGCGCGCTCGTCGAGCCAGTCCGCGAGGGCCGTGAGTTTCTCGGCCCTGCGCTCCGGAGCGAGGCCGCGCCACCGCGCGTCGTCGTGCGCCTCCTGTGCGGCCGCCACCGCACGATCGACCTGGTCGAGCGAGCTCGATGCCGAGGCCGCGAGCGCCTCGCCGGTGTTCGGGTCGAGCAGCCAGGTGCCGTCGCTCTCCGGGCTCTCTTCGGCGACGCCGCCGATCCAGGTGCGCAGGGCGGGGTAGGTCATGTCAGATCCGATCGAAGTAGCGGTGCAGGTCCCAGTCCGTGACGCGAGACATGAATGTGCTCCACTCGTGGTCGAGGAGCACCTGCTGGTGCGAGATGAGTTCGGGGGCCAACAGGTCCTGCACGAGCGGGCTCTCGACGAACAGGACGCTCGCCCGCCGAGGATCCGTCGGCATGGCGTCGTCACCGGGCAGGTCGTAGGCGCTGCCGACCACGGCGTCGCCGAGCACGGTCTTCTTCTCCATACCGTCGCGGGCCGAGGCCAGGACTCCGGTGAGGGTGAAGTACGGATTGGTGTCGGCGCCGGGCAAGCGGAACTCGAAGCGCAGCGCCTTCGCGGAATGCCCGACCACACGCACGGTCGTGGTGCGGTTGTCGAACCCCCAGGTGCGCCCGCTCCCTGCCACGTCGGAGGAGTTGCTGCGCCGATAGGAATTCACGGTCGGCGCGTACCAGGCCATCAGCGCGGGTGCGTGCTCCAGGGCGCCGGCGATCGCCGACCGCATCCGTCCGCTGAGGCGATCCGATGCCGACTCGTCCCAGAACACGGCGGTGCCCTCGTCGTCGACGAACGACACATGCACGTGGCATGAGGAGCCGGGCTGGTCGTTGAGAGGCCGGGCCATGAACGTCGCCGACATGCCGGCGCGCGCCGCGGTGTCGCGCACCGCCAGTTTGTACAGCGCGTGCCTGTCGGCCATCTCCAGGGGATCGCCGTACTCGAAGGTCATCTCCCACTGCCCGAGTCCCCATTCGCTCTGCGCGGCCTCGACGAGGATGCCGCTCGCGCGAAGGTCGGAGCGCAGCTTCTGGAAGAACGGCTCGTAGAGGTTGCCCTCGTGGATCATGAAGTCCGACGGGGTGAGAGTCGTCGGATCGAGGTCGCGGAAGCCGGAGCGTCGCAGCTCCCGAGGGTCGTTGCGGAACAGGTAGAACTCCAGCTCGGTGCCCGCGAGCGGGGTGAGCCCGAGCTCCCGGATCCGCGCCAGCTCCTGCTTCAGGATCACGCGAGGTGAGATGGGCATCGGCTCGTGCGTGTGCACGTCGACCGGGTCGGCGAGGCAGATCGCGACACCCTCGAGCCAGGCCGCGGGGCGGAGCGTCTCGAGGTCGGGGATCAGCGTGACGTCCGGCACCCCGTTGTGCATGCCGCACAGCGCGAACCTGTTCGCATCGATCAGCTCGAGTCCCTGATCGATGTCCCACGCCCAGGCGCACGTGCAGATGTCGACGCCGTTCTCGACCACGCGACCGAAGCCTTCGACCGGGATGCGACGGCCGACCAGCCGGCCCTGCATGTCGGGCGTGGCCACGATGACCGTGCGGATGCCGGCCGCCTCCAACTCGTCGGGCGCGAGGCGCACATCGTCGATCATCGCGTCAGCCACCCTCCGTCGACGGGGAGCTGGATGCCGTCGATCCAAGACGCCTCATCGCTGAGCAGCCAGGATACGGCGGCGGCGATGTCGGAGGGCAGGCCGACGCGGGGCACGAGCAGTCGCTGCTTCATGAACTCCAGCGCCTCGTCGCTCGTGACGCTCTCATAGTCGAAGAAGTCGGTGGCGATGGGGCCCGGGGCGACGCAGTTCACCCGGATGCCCTTCGCCGCGAGCTCCACAGCGAGGGCCTTGGTGAGCATGGGGACGCCGCCCTTGCTGGCGTTGTAGTGCGGCTGCGCGGTGCCGGTGCTCGTCACGACGACCAGGGCCTCGACGGTCGACAGGTTCACGATCGCGCCTCCGCCGGACGCGGCGATGAGCGGCGCGACCTCCTGCGCGACGAGGAACTGCCCCTTGAGGTTGATGTCGAAGACGAAGTCCCAGGCCTCCTCGGTGAGGGTCTCGAACGAGTGCTCCGTGACGACTCCGGCGTTGTTGACGAGCAGGTGCAGCGAGCCCCACGTCTCGCGGGCGAGGTCGACCGCCGCCCGGATCTGCTCCCGCGAGCGCACGTCGACCACGGCCGAGATCGCGCTGCCCCCGGTCGCCTCGATCAGGCGCACGGTCTCGGCCGCCCCCTCGGCGGAGACGTCGGTGACGAGGACGCGCGCACCCTCGCTCGCCAGACGGAGCGCCGTCTCGCGTCCGATCCCGGAGCCCGCTCCGGTGAGGAAGGCGTTCTTCTCTGCGTGTCGCATTTCTTCTCCTGTTCTGCGTCGCCTAGGCGACGTTCTGCGTCTGGGAAGCGGCGCCGTGCGCCGCATATGCCTGTGCCCGGTCGACCAGCCACCCGAAGATCGGGTCGCCGTCGAACGTCTCGGGATGCCACTGCACCCCGACCACCGGACGCCCCTCGAGCTCGATGGCCTCGACCACCCCGTCCGGCGCCCAGCCGGTCACGATCACGCCATGCCCCGGCACGTCGACCGCCTGATGGTGGAACGAGTTGACGCGTGTGCTCTCGCCGTAGAGCGCGTGTGCCACGCTGCCGGCGGAGAGTCTCACCTCGTGCACACGATGCGCGCGAGGGTAGGCGTAGGAGCCGTGCGACTCGCCCTCGCCCGGAGCGAGATGCTGGCGCAGCGTGCCACCGCGGACGACGTTGAGCAGCTGCGCGCCGCGGCACACCCCGAGGAGCGGGAGCCCGCCCTCGATCGCGGCCTCGATCAGCCCGGCCTCGAACGCATCACGCTGCGGATCGACCAGCGGGGTGAACGGACCGGGCACCTGTCCGTACAGGCGGGGTCGACGTCGTCGCCTCCGACGATCACGACGCCGTCGAGTCGTTCGACGAGCTCGGCCGGTTCGGCGTCCATCGGCAGATGCACGGGGAGGCCGCCGGCGCGGAGCACCGAGGTCGCATACTCGCTGAGGTACGCCTCGAGCGGTGCGTCGGCGAAGCCGTGCGGTGCGCCGATCGCGGCGCCGCGCAGGCGTCGTCCGGAGACGCCGATCAGGGGGCGGGGCAGGGCGGGGGTGTTGATGATGTCCATCCTTCGAGTGCGGGCGTGCGGAGCGGGCGGTTGCGAGGTCAGGCGTTCTCGTCGAAGCGGCGCACGATCTGGGCGTACGCCTCCGGGGCCTTCACGCGCATGATCGCCGCCTGTACGAGGCCGATGACCGGGGCGATCACCACGACCGCGACGAGCGTGATGCTGATCGGACCCCAGACCGGGTTGCCGTCGGCATCGACATCGCTCACGAGCAGCGGGAAGTTGGCCGCGATCAGCACGGCAGAGACCGCGAGTCCGACGAATCCGAGGGCGGGGGCGATCACGGTGTGCCAGGGGCTCCGCAGCGCCCTGGTGCGGGCGAAGTAGACGACCACAGCGAGGCAGGTCACCGCCATCAGGATCACGATGGCCAGGGTGCCGATGCCCGCGAACCAGGAGAAGATGTTCTCCGGCGCGAAGCCGATCAGGGCGAGCACGATGATCGCGATGCCGGAGGTCGCCACCTGCACGATCGACGCGACGTGCGGCGAGCCGTGACGGCCGTGCACGGCCCCGACCCGGTCGGGGAGCAGACGCGCATTGGCCATCGAGTGGTGGTAACGGGTCAGCACGTTGTGCAGCGACAGGACCGCGGCGAACATGCTCCCGAGGAACAGCACCGCGACGGCGATCGACCCGATAGGTCCGAGGTACTGCTCGGTGACGCGGGTGATCAGGGTGGTCGGGTCGGCAGCGGCTTCGTCGATCACCGCGCCCTCCCCGACCCCGACCACGATGGCCCAGGCGGCGAAGGCGTAGAACACGCCGATCACGATGGCCGAGGCGTAGGTGGCGCGAGGGATCGTGCGCTCGGGGTCGCGCACCTCGTCGCGATACACGACGGTCGACTCGAACCCGATGAAACTCGCGATCGCGAACATGAGTCCGAGCGCTGGGGCGCCGGAGAGCACGTTCTGCAGCAGGAACGAGCCGAAGGTCACACCGTCGGCCCCGCCCGTGAGGAGGATCACCACGCCCAGCAGCACCACGATGCCGATCTCGGCGAGCAGCACCACCACGAGCACGCGCGAGCTGAGCTCGATCTGCCGGTAGCCGAGGGCGCCGACGAGCGCGACCGAGGCGAGCGTGAGCAGCCACCACGGGATCTCCGGACCCCCGAGGAGGACGATGCTGGAGCTGATGGTCGCACCGAGGTACGAGAACACCGCGATCTGGACGGTGGTGTAGCAGACCAGCGCCAGGTACGCCGTGGCCAGACCGGGTGTACGGCCGAGCCCGTGGGTGGCGAACACGAAGAAGGATCCCGCTTTGGGGAGGTAGCGGCTCATCGCCGTGAGGCCCACCGAGAAGAGCAGCAGGATCACGGTGGCCACGAGGAACATGACCGGGAACCCGATGCCGTTGCCCACGAGGTAGCCGATGGGGACGAGTCCCCCGACGACCGTGAGCGGTGCAGCGGCCGCGATCACCATGAAGGTGACGGAGACCGCCCCGAGGTTCCCGCGGAGACTGCGCTCTGTGGGCTGTTCCGTGCCACGAGACGTCGTTGTCGAAGCATCCATGTCAAGCATCCTTTTGCCGATTGGACTAATGGTCTACTTTCTAGCCCATTAGATTCGACGGCGCAAGAGTCGACGGTGAGATCGGTACGACGCCCCTCGGCGGAGGCGCGGAGGAGGGGGTGTCAGCGGAGGAGGCCGAGGCTGGCGAGCGCCTGACGGATCAGCGTGCCCCTGCCGTTCTCCATCTCGGCGGCGACGGCATCCGACCCCGCGGCCTCCGGCGAGAACCAGGTGACCTCCAGCGCGTCCTGACGCGGTTCGCACGTGCCGGTCACCGGGACCACGAAGGCCAGCGACACGGCGTGCTGCCTGTCGTCGTGGAAAGCGCTCACGCCAGGGATCGGGAAATACTCCGCCACCGTGAAGGGCAGCGGCTGCGGCGGCAGCAGCGGGAAGGCCATCGGCCCGAGGTCGTTCTCGACGTGCCGGAACAGCGCATCGCGGATCGTCTCGCCGAACCGGACGCGCCCGGACACGATCGTGCGGGTCATCTCACCCATCGGCGTCGAGCGCAGCAGTATCCCGATCTCGGTCACCTGCCCCGAGCCGTCGGTGCGCACCGGGATCGCCTCGACATAGAGCATGGGCAGTCGGCGCCGCGCCTCTTCGAGCTCGAACTCGCTCAGCCAGCCGGGGTTCGCATCCGGAACGGGCGGGTTCGCATCCCGGAAGCCTCCGAGACCGTCGTCTTCGGGCTCCGGCTCGGGATCAGGTGTGCGGACCGCCATGTGTCCTTTCTACCAGCCACCTCCCCCGATCGACACCGGCAGCACGTCGGCGGCCCCTGGCAGGATGGCGGTGTGAGCGAGAACCTGACGATCGACGACAGCGCGACCCGGTGGTCGCACCTCGACCGCGACCGGATGCCGCTGCTGGTGCTGCTGCACGGGTACGGGGCGGATGAGCACGACCTCTTCGGACTCGTCCCCCATCTCCCGAAGGGGATCGCCGTCGCATCCGTCGCGGCTCCTCTCGCACCGCCATGGCCCATGCCTGGGCGCTCCTGGTACGCGATCGAGGGACTCGACGGTCGCAGCCCCGGGGCGGTGACCGTCGCAGCCGAGGCGTTCCTGCGCTGGCTCGACGACGTCGCGCGAGACGCCCCCTCGGTCGCGCTGCTCGGGTTCTCGCAGGGTGCCGCCGTGTCGCTGCAGGCCTTGCGCCTGGCACCCGACCGTTTCGGCGCAGTGGTCGCCTTGAGCGGATACGCCGCGTCGGGCGAGCTTCCGGGCGATGAGGCGCTGGCCGAGCTGCGACCGCCGGTGTTCTGGGGCCGCGGCACGCACGACGATGTCATCCCGCCCGCACTCGTCGAGCACACGGCGCAGTGGCTGCCCGCGCATTCCGACCTGTCCGGCCGGGTGTACACGGGGCTCACGCACAGCATCTCCGAGGAAGAGCTCGCCGACGTGCACCGCTTCCTCACGAAGTGGATCGAGGGGATCGCGAAGGACTGAGCCGGTCCGGCGTTCGGCGACGGCACCGCTGCGCACCCTCCGAGGAACGCGGTGCCGCCGCCGAGACGGTCTTTCAGGAGCGGACGAGGATGGTCGCCTCGATTCCCCAGCCGAGCGGCTCCGCCCGCTCCCACGTCCATCCCGCAGCCGCTGCCAGTTCACCCAGCCGCTCGCTGGAGCGGAACGGCGCGCCGGTCATCGCGAAGCCGACGATCCGGTGCTCCTCGGCATCGGGGCTGAGCGCATCGGGCCTGCTCGACTCGAGGAGGACCACCCGCGACGCGTGCGGGGCGAGCTCATCGAGCAGCGTGACCGCCTCGGCATCGGTCCGGTGCGCGAGGGCGAGGGCGAGCACGGCGACCTCGACCGGACGGCCGTCCCACACCGTCGCGGCGTCACCCGCGTCCTCGACGATCGCGTCACGCACCAGGCCGTGCTCGTGAAGCGCGATGTCGATGCCGCCCCGTGATCCGTCCTCGAAAGCGCCCACGACGGCAGGAGCGCCTGGACCGACGACGAGCAGGCCGGAGACGTCGTCCCACATCGGGTCCGCCACGAAGCCGTCGAGCAGATACGCGAGCCGGCCGGCATCCTCCACGAGAACTTCGACGTGCGTGGCATCGGTCTGCGCCTGCGCCGCAAGGGTGTCGCCGTGCGCCCGCTGCCACGGCGAGACGCCGTCGCGCAGCGCGTGATCGAGGTCGCGCAGTGCCAGCACGGCCTCTGCCTCCAGTCCCTCGAATTCCTCGCGGTGATGCTCCTCGAGCAGCTCCTCCCCGAAGCGCCCGAGGGAGAGCGCGTCGACATCCCCGGCGATCACCTCGGCGGAGGTGAGGATGCCGCGCAGCGCGTCCAGCGACCGCGGGGCCACCCCGAGTCCCCGGCGAGCGTCGACAGCGGGAGCGGGCCGTCGGCCAAGGCATCCACCACGCCCAGCCGGACGGCCGCTCTGACGACGAGCCAGGGCACGGGAGACGCCGGCTCGACCACCGGGGATCCTCCGGCGCCGATGCGTCATCCCCCACCGACGCCGTCTCCGCATGCCAGTAGCCGGTGATGTTCAGGCGATCCTTCGCGAGTCCCCTCTCGCGCTGCAGGAAGCGTCGCACCGGCAGCAGTGCACGACTCTCCGCGGCGGCCCAGGCGTAGCCCTCGCCCTCGGTCGGAAGCACGAGGTTGCGGACGGCCTCCTCGAGCGCCGCCGCGTCGCCGCCGGGCGCGGTCACCCAGGTCACGGTGTCACCGGGACGGACGCTCAGCTCCTGGCGGGCGGCATCGTCCTCGACCAGCAGCAGTACATGCGCCACCGCGTCGGTCGGACGCTCGTCGAGGAAGCGCCCGACCGCGGGGAGGCCGGTCTCGTCGGCGATCAGCACGATCCAATCGAGCTCCTCCGGCAGCCGCAGCGAGGACTTCGGCCCCACGAAGGAGAGTTCGTCGCCGATCGCGGCCGATTGCGCCCAGGACGCGGCGGGCCCGTCGCCGTGCAGTACGAAGTCGAGCGCCATCTCGCCGCCGCCGACATCCACCCAGCGCGGCGTGTAGTCGCGGGCGAGCCGGTTCTCGGCGGCGGTCCACTCGATGCCGTGCGGGAGCTGGATAGGGAGCGCCGAATCGAGGTCGCCGTCCGCGGCGAAGATCAGCTTTATGTGGTCGTCGAATCCCGGGGCCGCGAAGGCCCGGTGGACGTGCCCGTCGACAGTGGCCTCTCCCAGCCCGTCTCCGCCGACGACGATGCGCCGCATCCGAGGAGTGATCTCCTCGATGCGGCGCACCGCCACGCGGCGCACGACCAGCGGATGGGAGGTGAATGCGCGCTGTGCCATCTCAGCCGAACAGCTCCTCGATGATGTCGAGCAGAGCCAGCGCCTCGTCGTAGTCGCCACGGGCGACCCAGTACGGCAGCACGTAGGCGGCGTCGTCCTGGAACGCCGGGAGCGCGGCGAGGACCGGGTTCTCGGACAGCGTGTCGATGTCGCCGATGTCGGTGTTGAAGCCGGTGATGAAGACAGTCGGCTGCGTGATGACCTGGCCGACCTGCTCGGTCGACAGCTCGAACGAGTCGCCGCCCGGGGTGTAGGGCTCGTAGCCGCCCTCGGCGAAGAGCGGTGCGGCCTCGATGCCGACGGCGTCGAACACCACGGGAAGGCCCATGTCCTCGCGGGCGACGTACACCGTGCCGTCGGGGAGGATCGAGAGGAAAGCGGAGGGAGCGGTCGGGACCGTGATGTTCGCCGCGACCTCGTCCACGCGGTCCTCGTACGCCGCGAGCGCCTCGTCATAGAGCTCGCCCTTGCCGAAGACGTCCTCGGCGAGGAACGAGTACTGGTCCTGCCATGTCGCCTTGTCTCCGCTCACCAGAACGGTGGGCGCGATATCGCTGAGGTCGTCGTAGGCATCGGTGGCGAGGAACAGCGGGAAGCCGATGCCACCGCCGACGATCAGGTCGGGCTCGAGCGCGAGGATCGCCTCGAGGTCGAAGCCGTCGCCGCTCCAGGTGATGAACTCGGTGCCCTGCTTCTCGGCATCCTCTGCCCAGAAGTCGGAGAACGACGCCTCGTAGCCGAAGTCCTCGGAGGTGAGCGCCGCGACCGGCACGTCGAGGTCGTAGAGGTAGCCGGCGAGTGCGTAGTTCAGCACCACGACCTTCTGCGGATCGGCGGGGACGGTGACCTCGCCCTGCTCGGTGGTGACGACGCGGGTCGTCGCCTCTTCGGATGCGCCGGCTCCCGACTCGGGGGCGGGATCGGCGGCGCACGATGCCAGGGCGAACAGGGCGACCACGGGGAGCGCGGCGAGAAGGCGGAAGGATCTGGACATGGAGAGACCTCGGGTTCGACGGGTGCAGGGACCGGCGGGCAGGCGACGGACGGCGCCGCTCGGGTAAGGTAAGGCTATTCTCACTAACCGGTCGAATCGTGACGCATGCGACATCGACGCGGACGGATACGACATGTCTCGGAGGGGAACCGCGTGCGATCCACCGCCCTCGCCGGCACCGTCCCGGAGAACTCGATCCGTTTCCTCGGACACGACACCCATGAGCACGACGAGCCGCACGTCGTCTACGTGGTGACGGGGTCGGCCGTGCTGACCGTCGACGGCGTCGACATCCCGCTCGGCCGGCACGAGGCCGCCTGGCTGCAGCCGCACATCCCTCACGCGGTCAGGGTGCGCGAGGGCGGGACGGTCCTGGGGCCGATCCTCGAGGATGCCGCATCGCCCGCGACGCGCGTCCGCGTGCTCGGTGTGGTCCCCGCACTCGTCGACGTCATGACCACCGCGCTCGTCGCAGCGCCCAGCACCGATGAGCAGATCCTGCCGTTCCGCCGGGCGATCGCCCGCGTTCTGGAGACCGTGTCACGCCCGTACTTCCCCGTCGTGTACCCCGAGCATCCGGCCGCCAAGCGTCTCGCGAAAGATGCTCTGCGTCTGCCTCTCCCCCTCGACGAGCTGTCGGCACGCCATCGGATGAGCGCCCGCCAGGTGCAGCGCATCTTCGTCACGGAGACGGGCTGGTCGTTCTCGCGCTGGCGGGGTCGGGCTCGCATGAATGCCGCGGTCGCGCACCTGGTGGGGGCGGCGACCTGACCGCGGCAGCACGGCTCTCGGGTTTCCGCACCAGGTCGGGGCTCGTGAAGGCCCTCAGCCGAGAGACCGGGATCCCCTCCGACCGCCTCACTGCCGATGCCCGCGGCGCCCTCACCGACGCCTGAACCGCACGGCGCGACGGTCGGAAGCTGTTAGCGTTTCGGCGTCCAGAGGAGCCCCATGACCACCGCCACGCGCACCGAGCCGGCCACCGGATCCGGCGTTCGGCAGACGCGTACCCGGCGCCGGGTGTTCGGACTCGTCGTCTCGCTGTTGCTCCTCGCCGTACTGTGTGTGCTGAGCGTGGTCGTGGGGTCGGCCGCGCTGCCGCTCGACGTGGTCTGGAAGGCGTTCGTGGCACCGGACGGATCGGTGAGCCAGGTCACGGTCACCAGCGCCCGCGTCGACCGCACGGTGCTCGGCCTCCTCGTGGGCGCCGCGCTGGGAGTCTCGGGGGCGCTCATCCAGGCTCTCACCCGGAACCCGCTCGCCGATCCCGGCATCCTCGGGGTGAACGCCGGAGCGGGCTTCGCGGTCACGCTCGCGGTGGCCTTCCTCGGGATCACCCGGATCGACCAGTACCTGCCGTTCGCGTTCGTCGGCGCCATCGCGGCGTCCGCTCTCGTCTACCTCGCTGCCGGCGCCGGTCGTGGTACGGGGTCTCCAGTGCGTCTGACGCTGGTCGGTGTGGCGTTCGCGGCTGTGCTCACCGGGTTCTCGCACACGCTCGCCCTCATCGACACCGAGACGTTCGACCGGATGCGCTTCTGGGGTGCGGGCACGCTCGCCGATCGCCCGAGCGGCACCATCGACGCGATCCTCGTGCCGATCGCGGTCGGACTCCTGATCGCGGCGTTCTGCGCGCGTCCGCTGAACGCCCTCGCACTCGGTGAAGACACCGCGCGGGCCGTCGGGGTACGGCTCGGCGTCACACGGGTCGCGATCATCCTGGCCGTCGCGCTCCTGTGCGGCGCGGCGACGGCGGCCGTCGGACCCCTGGTGTTCGTCGGACTGGTCGTCCCCCACGCCGTGCGATGGATCACCGGACCCGACTGGATCTGGATCACGCTGTACTCCGCCATGCTCGCGCCCGCCCTGGTGCTCGGCGCCGACATCCTCGGACGGATCCTCGTGATCCCCGCCGAGCTGCAGGTCGGCGTGATGCTGCCGCTGATCGGCGCGCCCGTGCTCATCGCGCTCGTCCGCGGCCGGAAGGCGAAGGCCCTGTGAGCGCGACCCTCGTCCTGCGCGCGGGCCCCCTCTCGGTGCGCACCACCCGCCGGATGCTGCTGGTGTGCGCGACGCTCATCGCGCTCTCCCTCGGCCTCGCCGTCTGGGCGATGACGCTCGGCAGCTACGGAGTGAGCGCCGGTGAGGTGATCGGCGCCTTCCTCGGACAGTCCGAAGGTGCGGTGCGCAAGGTCGTCATCGAGTGGCGGGCGCCCCGGGTGGTCGCGGCGCTGCTGTTCGGCGCGGCGCTGGGCATCTCGGGCAGCATCTTCCAGTCCCTCACCCGCAACCCCTGGGCAGCCCGGATGTGATCGGCTTCAGCACCGGCTCGTACTCGGGCGTGATCCTGATGATGCTGACCGGCGCGACCGGCTATGCCGCCTACGCCGCCGGGGCGCTGATCGGCGGCGTGCTGACCGCGACGATCGTCTACCTGCTGGCGTTCCGCCGCGGCATGCAGGGGTTCCGGCTCATCATCGTCGGCATCGCGATGGGCGCGCTCCTGCAGTCCCTGAACACATGGTTCAGCACCAGGGCCGACGTCGACCTCGCGCTGCGTGCGGCCGTCTGGGGCGCGGGATCCCTCGCGGCGGTCGACTGGACCACTCTCGGGTTCGCGGCGATCGCGATCGCCGCGGTACTGCTGTGCGCACCCGCCGCTCAGCGCCGGATGCGACGGCTCGAGCTGGGCGACGACGCCGCGGCCATGCTCGGCATCCCCCTCGAACGCACGCGCGGCATGCTCATGCTGCTCGGGGTGGCCGCGATCGCCGCGGTGACCGCCGCCGCGGGGCCGATCGCGTTCGTGGCCCTGGCCGCCCCGCAGATCGGGCAGCGGCTGACCGGGCGCGGCACCTCGGTCGACCTCGTCGGGGCCGCGCTGACCGGGTCGGTGCTGCTGCTCGTCGCGGATGTGATCGCCCAGCATGCGATCCCCGACGTGACCCTGCCGACCGGTGCCGTGACGATCTGCATCGGCGGCCTCTATCTGCTCGTGCTGCTCACGCGCGAGAGCAGGCGCTTCACCGGAGGAGGACGACGATGACACGACTCGCGACCGAGGACCTGCGCGCCGGCTACGGCGGACGCGGGGTGCTCGTCGGACTCGACGTTCGGATCCCCGATGGCGAACTCACGGTGATCGTCGGGCCGAACGCCTGCGGCAAGTCGACGCTGCTGCGCGCGCTTGCCCGGCTGCTCCCCGCCACCGGAGGCCGCGTGCTCCTGGACGGCGGCGACATCACCCGCCTGTCGACGAAGGAGGTGGCACGGCGGATGGGTCTACTGCCGCAGAGCCCGCTCGCCCCCGAGGGAATCACGGTCGCGGACCTCGTCGGACGCGGCCGCTACCCGCATCAGAGCGTGCTCTCGAGTTGGTCGGCCGACGACGAGCGGGCGGTCACGGAGGCCATGGCGGCCACGAACGTCACCGACCTCGCCGAGCGCAACGTCGACGAACTCTCCGGTGGACAGCGCCAGCGTGCCTGGATCGCGATGGCGCTGGCCCAGGAAACCCCGATCCTGCTACTGGACGAGCCGACGACGTTCCTCGACATCGGGCATCAGATCGAGGTGCTCGAACTCGTCACCCGGCTGCACCAGGAGGGGCGGACGGTCGTCGTGGTGCTGCACGACATCAACCAGGCCGCCCGCTACGCCTCGCACCTAGTCGCGATGAAGGACGGGCGCATCGTCGCCGAGGGCGCACCGCGCGACATCGTCGATGCGCGGCTGCTCACCGAGCTGTTCGACCTGGAGGCGCGAGTGATCGCCGACCCCGATACCGGTGCACCCGTCGTGCTCCCCGGTCGCTGAGACCCAGCTCCGACACGCCCGGGTTGCGCAACGGCGACACGCCCGGGTATCGTCGGGGAGTCCTGTCCGCCGTGTCTGGAAGTCCTTTGATCTGATCCGTCGCCTCCGCGCTCCTCTTTCCGCGCGCTGACCCGACGATCGCCGACTCCACGGCAGACCCTCCCCACCGCATTCCGTGATGCGTTCACGGCCCGGCAGGGGCTCGGTGTCAGTGCACCCTCGCACTCGACAGGAGACACTCATGTCAACCCCCACCACCCTTCACGCGTCGGTCGTCCTCGACCGGCTCACCTTCACCCGGCCGGACGGATCGGTCGCTCTCGACGGCATCTCCGGAGCGTTCGGCTCCGGCCGCACGGGCCTCGTCGGTCGCAACGGCGCCGGCAAGTCGACGCTGCTCCGTCTGATGGCCGGGCAGCTCGCTCCGACCTCGGGCACCGTCACGGCCTCCGGCGAGGTCGCGTACCTCCCTCAACAGTTGACCCTCGACGTCGACCGCCGCGTCGCCGAGCTTCTCGGGGTGTCCGAGGCGCTCGACGCCGTGCGTGCCATCGGCGCGGGCGACGTCGATCCCGCGCACTTCGACGCGGTCGGCGACGACTGGGACATCGAGGCGCGCGCCGAGGCGTCGCTGGCGGAGGCCGGCCTCGCCCCGGAGTTCCTCGACCGCAGGGTCGGAGAGCTGTCCGGCGGCGAGGCGGTGCTCGTCGCGATCGCCGGCATCCGTCTGCGCCGCGCACCGATCACCCTCCTCGACGAGCCGACCAACAACCTCGACCGCGACGCCAGGGCGAAGCTCGCGGCGATGGTGCGCGCCTGGAAGGGAACGCTCATCGTCGTCAGCCACGACCTTTCGCTGCTCGAACTGATGGATGAGACCGCCGAGCTGTACGCCCAGACGCTGAGCGTGTTCGGCGGTCCGTACTCCGAGTGGCGGGCGTGGCTGGATACGGAGCAGGATGCCGCGAAGCAGGCAGAGGTCGCCGCCGCCCAGGCCCTCCGCAAGGAGAAGCGCCAGCGGATCGAGGCCGAGGTCAAGCTCGCTCATCGCGCCCGCATGGCGAAGAAAGCACAGATCGAGAAGCGGGTGCCGAAGATCATCGCGCACGGCCGGAAGATGGCCGCCGAGGTGTCTGCCGGCAAGCTCCGCACCGAGGTCGGCGCGAAGGAGGACGCGGCGCGTTCGATGCTCGACGAGGCCGGTCGGCGCGTGCGGTCCGACAGCTCGATGAAGATCGAGCTACCCGATCCGCAGGTCTCACGCACCCGCCGCATCGCCGAGATCGGCGACGCGGAGCGCACCTGGGTGATCCAGGGCCCGGAGCGCGTCGCCCTGATCGGGCGGAACGGCGCGGGGAAGACGACGCTTCTCGAGCGGTTGGTCGCGAGCGCGGCAGTCGTCTCGTCGGAGTCCGCCGCGATCACCCCGGAGGCGGATGCCGGCACGGACTCGGCGGCGGAGTCGACGAGCAGCGAGCGCCCGATGCTCGTCGCCGAAGCCCGCACCGACCAGATCGGCTACCTGCCGCAGCGGGTCGACGGCCTCGACGAGGATCGTTCGGTGTTCGAGAACATCGCGGCTGCGGCACCGCACATGCCGGAGAAGGAGCTGCGCAACCGGCTCGCACGGTTCCTGATCCGTGGGGCGACGGCCGAGCGACCGGTCGCCTCGTTGTCCGGCGGCGAGCGCTTCCGGGTCGCCCTCGCGAAGCTCCTGCTCGCCGACCCCGCGCCGCATCTCGTGGTGCTGGACGAGCCGACGAACAACCTCGACCTCGACACGGTCGACCAGCTCGTCGAAGCGCTCCGCGCCTACCGCGGCGCTGTGCTGATCGTGAGCCATGACGACGCGTTCCTCGCACGGCTCGACCTCGACCTCACGCTCGAGATCGACCAGGAGGGAGCCTTGCGCGAAGTCGTCTGACGGCCCGGTCGCGATGCACGTCGCGGCCCCGATGTCGGTGGCAGGAAGCATGATGGAGGGATGAGCGATGTGCTCGACCGCTTCACCCCCGCCACGCAAGACTGGTTCCGGGGGCGTTTCCCGCGCCCACGCCGGCGCAGGCGGGCGCGTGGAATGCCATCTCCGCGGGCAAGCACGCGCTCGTGGTCGCGCCCACGGGCTCGGGCAAGACCCTGTCCGCATTCCTGTGGGCGATCGACAGCGTGTTCCGCGAGCGCATGGACGAGGCGGCCCCTCCGGCGAAGGGCGATCCGCGCACGCGCATCCTCTACATCTCGCCGCTGAAGGCGCTCGGCGTCGACGTCGAGCGCAACCTCCGTTCCCCGCTGATCGGCATCGGTCAGTCGGCCCGGCGGCTCGGCGTGCCCGCGCCCGCTGTCACCGTCGGGGTGCGGTCGGGCGACACCACGTCGAGCGATCGACGCAAGCTCGTGTCCGATCCGCCCGACATCCTCATCACGACCCCCGAGTCGTTGTACCTCATGCTCACGAGCCGCGCGGGCGAGACGCTGCGCGGCGTGCACACCGTCATCATCGACGAGGTGCACGCCGTCGCGGCGACCAAGCGCGGTGCCCACCTCGCCGTGAGCCTTGAGCGTCTCGACGCCCTCCGCCGCGCGAACGGCATCGACGCACCCGCACAGCGGATCGGGCTCTCGGCGACGGTCCGCCCCATCGACGAGGTGGCCCGGTTCCTCGGCGGCGCGGCGCCGGTCGAGATCGTCGCACCGCCGGCGTCGAAGACGTTCGAGCTCGGTGTCGTCGTGCCGTTGGACGACATGACCAATCCACCGCCGCCTCCCGGTGTCCCCGGCGAGGCAGCGGACGCCGAGTACAGCGAGGTCACCGGGTCGGTCTGGCCGCATGTGGAGGAGGCGATCGTCGACCGCATCCTGCAGAACAATTCGACCATCGTGTTCGCCAACTCCCGTCGCCTGGCCGAGCGCCTCACAGGGCGCTTGAACGAGATCTACTCGAGCGCATCGGCGTCGAGCTTCCGGCGGCGACCGTGCCTGCGGCCATGATGGCGCAGGCGGGAGCGACCGCAGGTGCCGACCCCGTGCTCGCCAAGGCCCACCACGGCTCGGTTTCGAAGGAGCAGCGGGCGCAGGTCGAAGAGGAGCTCAAGTCGGGGGTGCTGCGGTGCGTCGTCGCGACGAGCAGCCTCGAGCTCGGCATCGACATGGGCGCGGTCGACCTCGTCATCCAGGTCGAGGCTCCCCCGTCGGCCGCTTCCGGCCTGCAGCGTGTGGGTCGCGCCGGCCACCAGGTGGGCGAGATCAGTCGCGCCGCCCTCTTCCCCAAGCACCGCGGAGACGTGCTGCACACCGCGATCGTCACCGAGCGGATGCTGGCGGGCAAGATCGAGGCCATCCAGGTGCCGCGCAATCCGCTCGACATCCTGGCGCAGCAGACGGTCGCCGCGAGCGCCCTCGGCGCCATCAGCGTCGAGGAGTGGTTCGAGACCGTGCGCCGTTCCGCCCCCTTCCAGTCGCTTCCGCGATCGGCCTACGAGGCGACGCTCGATCTGCTGGCTGGCCGCTTCCCCTCCGACGAGTTCGCCGAGCTGCGGCCACGACTGGTGTGGGACCGCGATGCCGGCACTCTCACCGGGCGCCCCGGCGCTCAGCGCATCGCGGTCACCAGTGGCGGCACGATCCCCGACCGCGGACTGTTCGGAGTCTTCGTCGCCGGCGAGTCGACGGGCGCCAGGGTGGGCGAGCTCGACGAAGAGATGGTCTACGAGTCTCGGGTGGGCGATGTGTTCACCCTCGGCACCACCAGCTGGCGCATCGCCGAGATCACCCACGACCGCGTCAATGTGATCCCCGCATACGGCCAGCCGGGAAAGGTGCCGTTCTGGCATGGCGACGGCATCGGGCGTCCGTTCGAGCTCGGTGAGGCGCTGGGGGCGTTCTCGCGGGAGGTGTCGTCCGCCGTCCCCGAGAAGGCGCAGCAGCGGCTGATCGACGCGGGCCTCGACGAGCAGGCACGTGCGAACCTCATGGCGCACCTCACCGAGCAGCGCGAGGCGACGGGCACACTCCCCACCGACCGCACGCTCACGGTCGAGCGCGGCCGCGACGAGGTCGGCGACTGGCGCGTGATCCTGCATTCCCCGTACGGCATGAAGGTGCACGCGCCCTGGGCGCTCGCCATCAACGCCCGCGTGCGCGAACGGCTCGGCGTCGAGGGTCGGCGGTCGCGAGCGACGACGGCATCATCGTGCGGATCCCGGATGCCGAGGCCGAGCCGCCTGGAGCCGAGCTGTTCGTGTTCGACCCGGAAGAGCTCGAGCATGTGGTCACCCAGGAGGTGGGCGGTTCCGCCCTGTTCGCCTCACGGTTCCGCGAGTGCGCCGCACGCGCCTTGCTCATGCCGCGCATGAACCCGAACAAGCGCACCCCGCTCTGGCAGCAGCGACAGCGGTCGGCGCAGCTCCTCGAGGTGGCGAGACGGCATCCGACGTTCCCGGTGATCCTCGAGACCCTGCGCGAGGTGCTGCAGGACGTTTACGATCTCCCGTCGCTGCGGAAGCTGGCGACATCGATCGCCGACCGCCGCATCCGGCTGGTCGAGACCGAACCGGGCCAGCCGTCGCCCTACGCGCGAGACCTGCTGTTCGGCTACGTGGGCGCCTTCATGTACGAAGGGGACTCACCCCTCGCCGAGCGCAGGGCGGCCGCACTGTCGGTCGACCCCGCGCTGCTCGGCGAGCTCCTCGGCACCGTCGAGCTGCGTGAGCTGCTCGACCCCGACGTGATCGCCCAGTTCGAGCGCGAGGCCCAGCGCCTCGACTCCGATCGCAGAGCGCGCGGGCTCGAGGGGGTCGCCGACCTCCTGCGCATGCTCGGACCCCTCGACGCCGAAGAGGTCGCCCTGCGCCTCGACCCCGCGAGCATCGCCGGCGAGACGAGCGAGACCGTCGACGCGGCCACCGCCTCCGCCCTGCTGGACGAGCTCGTGAGCGCGCGCCGGGCGATCCCGGTGACGATCGCCGGCGCGCACCGTGTCGCCGCGATCGAAGACGCTGGGCGATTGCGCGACGCACTGGGCGCCGCACTCCCCACCGGGATCCCCGTGGCCTTCCTGGAACCGGTCGCCGACCCGCTCGGCGACCTGATCGCCCGCCACGCGCGCACGCACGGCCCGTTCACGACGGATGCCGTCGCCACGAGGTTCGGCCTCGGCGCCGCAGTGGCCCGGCACACCCTGCAGCGGCTGGAGACGACCGGACGGCTCACGAGCGGCTACTTCCTGCCGGAGGCTGCGGGCAGCGGCGACGCGATCGAGTGGTGCGACTCCGAGGTGCTGCGTCGGCTCAGGATGCGCTCGCTCGCGGCGATCCGCGGTTCGGTCGAGCCGGTGTCTCCCGAGGCATACGCGCGCTTCCTCCCCGACTGGCAGCACATCGGCCGACCGCTCGAGGGCGTCGACGGGGTGCTCAGCGTGATCGAGCAGTTCGCCGGAGTGCCGATCCCCGCGAGCGCGTGGGAGTCGCTCGTGCTGCCGTCCAGGGTGCGCGACTACTCCCCGCCCTGCTCGACGAGCTCACGGCCGCCGGCGAGGTCATCTGGTCCGGACACGGCACCCTTCCGGGACGTGACGGCTGGGTCTCGATGCATCCCGTCGACCTCGCGCCCTTCACCCTTCCCGAGCGCGAGGCCGAGATCGCTCCCGATTCGCTGGAGTCACGGATCCTCATCGCACTCGACGTCGGCGGCGCCTACTTCGCGAGTCAGCTGAAAGAGATGGCGGCGGCCGAGAACGAGCAGTCCGTGCTCGAGGCGCTGTGGTCGCTCACGTGGTCGGGCTACGTCACCAACGACACCTTCGCCCCGATCCGCTCGCTGCTGGCCGGCGGCTCCCAAGCCCACAAGGTGAAGCGCAGGGCTCCGCGTGCCCGCACCTATCGGGGCATGTCGCTCACGGGTTCCGCTGCACCCCGCCCCACGTCGATCGGCGGACGCTGGTCGATGCTCCCCGCCCTCGAAACGGATGCCGCGCGCAGGGCCACGGTCACCGCCGGCCTCCTGCTCGACCGCTACGGCGTGGTCACCCGCGGCGCCGTGCAGGCCGAGGGCGTTCCCGGTGGTTTCGCCCAGGCGTACCGCGTTCTCGCCGGGTTCGAAGAAGCAGGGCACTGCCGCCGCGGCTACGTGATCGAGAAGCTCGGCGCCGCACAGTTCGCCGCCTCCGGCACGGTCGATCGGTTGCGCACCTACGCCGGGCTCGCCGATCCACCACCCCGGCATGCCGTGACGCTCGCGGCGACCGACCCCGCGAATCCCTACGGCGCGGCGCTCGGATGGCCCAAGCTCGACGGCGTCTCGCACCGGCCGGGGCGCAAGGCGGGAGGACTGGTCGTGCTGGTCGACGGCGCCCTCGTGCTCTCCCTCGAGCGCGGCGGCCGCACCGTGCTGTCGTTCAGCGACGACGAAGAGGTGCTGCGGGCCGCCGCCGCCGACCTGGCCGCGACGGCGCGCACCCGACGCCTCGACACCCTGACCGTCGAGAAGATCAACGGCGAGGGTGTGTACGGCACCCCGCTCGCCGTCGCCCTACAGGAGGCCGGATTCGTGGCCACTCCGCGCGGCTTCACCCTCCGCAAGGTCGTCTGACTCTGCACCTACGCTGGAAGCCATGATCCGAGAGTTCGCCGCCGGCATCCGCACCCTGCTGCGCGGGTTCGGATTGTGGCGCACCCGGCCGGGGCTCATGGTGCTCGGGCTGATCCCCGCGATCATCGCCCTCGTCGTGCTCGCGGCCGCTCTCGTCCCACTGGTGATCGGTCTGCCGACGGTCTCATCGTGGCTGACGCCGTTCGCGGAGGGATGGCTCGAGCCGTGGAAGGGGCTGCTGCGCGCCGCGGTCGGTTTCGTGGTGGTGGCCGCAGCCCTGGCGCTCGCCAGCGTCGTCTTCAGCGCCCTGACCCTGACGATCGGCGACCCGTTCTACCAGCGCATCTGGCACGTGGTCGAGCTCGATCTCGGCGAGGCCCCGCCTGCCGATGGTGGCAGCTTCTGGACGACCCTCGGCGAGGGGCTGCGACTGGTGCTGCTCGGCATCCTGATCGCGATCGGCGTCCTGCTGATCGGACTCATCCCTGCCGTCGGCGGTTTCCTCGGACCCGTCGCCGGGGTGGTCCTGACCGGGCGGCTGCTCGCACGCGAGCTCACGGGACGCGCCTTCGACGCCCGCGACCTGAGTCCGGCCGACCGGGCCGCGCTGTTCTCCGGCAGCCGCGCACGCGTGCTCGGCTTCGGTGTCGCGACCCAGCTCTGTTTCCTGATCCCCGGCGGAGCCGTCGCCGTCATGCCGGCCGCGGTCGCCGGGAGCACGATGCTCGCGCGCGACATGCTCGCCCGCACCGTGATCGTCGCACCGGCCCCGTCGCCGCACCCCGTGTCGCCGCGCCCCGAGTCGCCGCACCTCGAGTCGCCTCCGCCTCCGCCTGCCGCCGCCGCCGACGGGACGCCCTGATGCCCGAGGGCGATACCGTCTTCCGCACCGCACGGCGTCTCGACGAGGCGTTGGCCGGCGCAGATGTGACGCGCTTCGACCTGCGCGTGCCACGGTTCGCGACGCTCGACCTCACGGGTCAACGCGTGCACGCCGTCGTGCCCCGCGGGAAGCATCTCCTCGCCCGCATCGGCGACAGCACGCTTCATTCCCATCTGCGCATGGACGGTGCCTGGTTCGTGTATCGACCGGGTGAGAAGTGGCGGCACCCGTCGTTCAAGGTCCGGGCGATCGTCGGAACGGACGAGCACGAGGCCGTGGGCGTCGACATCGCCGAGATCGAGGTCGTCCCCACCCGAGACGAGGATCAGCTCGTCGGCTACCTGGGGCCGGATCCCCTGGCCGACGATTGGGATGCCGCGGAGGCCATCCGACGACTCGGCGCCGACACGCGGAGCATCCACGTCGCTCTCCTCGATCAGCGCAACGTCGCGGGGTTCGGCAACGAATACGCCGCAGAGCTCCTGTTCCTGCGCGGGATCCTGCCGACGCGGCCGACACCCGAGGTCGACGTGCCCGCCCTCCTCGAGCTCGGAGTGCGCACCATCCGCGCCAACCGCGACCGTCGCCACCGGACCTTCACCGGCATCGATCGCCCTGGTCAGGGCACTTGGGTCTACGGCCGCGCCGGGCGCCCATGCCGCCGCTGCGGAACCCTCATCCGCCGTGGCGAGCAGGGCGCGGATCCGACTCGCGAACGCATCACGTTCTGGTGCCCGGTCTGCCAGCGCTGACACCGCGCCGCTGACACCTCGACCGCATCGGTCACTCGCAGCGGCGCCCGTGCACCGGCGGGGCGTCCGCCGGCGGGGTCCCGACCTCCTGAACGGTGTGACCGCTGCAGGCGCGGGTCGTCATGCGGGCCTGCTCGATGCGGGGAACGACGAACCAGAGCATCGCGTCGCGCAGAAGGCACCAGCCGGCCAGGTACCACTGGCCGTTCGTGGGGGCGAACATCACGGGCTCGACCTCACGTGCGGCCGTGGCACCGGCGAGGGAGGTGCAGCGGATCCTGCGCCGGCGACAGGGTGACCGGCGGCAGGGATGCACTCGACGCCAATCCGTACCCACCACCGGGTCCTGGGCGCGGCGAGGTCTCGCTTCACCGTCCGCACCGATACCTCGAACTCGGTGGCGAGGCGCTCCGCCTCGTATCCGCGCGTGCCGTTGCGGCGCAGCATCTCCGTGAGGGCATGGAGCCGGTCGGATCACTTCACCGTCGGGGCCTCGTGGAATTCATGACAGGAGTAGTGCGATACAGCTGTCCGGAGCGGCTGCGAGCATCGAGGCATGACGACAGAAAGTCGGAACTCGACCATCATCCTGATCGCGGGCCACTGGCTCGGTGCGTGGGCCTGGGACGAGGTAAGGGAGCGCCTGGTGTCCCTCGGCGCTCTCGCGATCGCCCTCACGCTCCCCGGTCTCGGCGGAGCGGCCCGTGGTGCTCGTGGGCCACAGCGGGGCCAACGCTCCGCTCAGCATCGTGCTCGACCGGCATCCGGAGGCCGTGCTCCGCAGCCCGTCGAGCTCACGAACGAGGTGCGCCGCCGAGTCCCCACCACCCTGGTCTGCTGCTCCATCCCCAGCGTGCAGCTGCTGGAACTCGCACGAGCCGGGCACCCCATGTTCGCCGAGGTCGATGCCCTCGGCGATCTCGAGGTCATCGACCTCCCGACCGGGCGCTGGCCGATGTGGAACCGTCCTGAGGATCTCGCGAAGGTGATCGGTTCCGCGGCGACCTCAGCGAACTAGGGCACGCAGCTGCACCACGCTAACAGCCCGATCGGGTTTCACCGGAACGCCATGATCGTCGCAGGAGTTGTCTAGTCCGGGGGGATCGACTTCGCGCGCTTCGCTCGATCTGCTTCTTCTCGTACTTGACGTGCAGTGAGCCAGCGGGTGGCGAAGCCGAGCATGATGACGCCTGTGATCGCGGCGGGCCATGCGAGGGGTACGGGTACATATTGCAGGCACAGCATGAGGGCGACGGGCATGCTCACAAGGCCGGCGATGAAGATGGCGGGTGGGGAGTTGGTGCTCATCCTCGGCGGAACACCGCTGTTCTGAGCAGATCCCTCCGGCGGCTGCTGTTCAGCATTGGATGAGTCCACCGACGGTCCCTCCGAGGAATCCACCAACGCCAGCAAGTGTTGCGCCAGGCACACACCCCGTTTCGATTCCGACCACGCATCCCGCGATCACTCCGCCAGCCATCGTGCCAATCGCGGTCTTTCTCACGCAGTCCCAATAGTTACCCGCGCGAGGTGTGATGACTGATCCGTCCGTCGCCGCCCCCGCTGGAGTAAAGGTGAAGGTGAGTGTGCCCCCTTCTTCCATGGCCCAGGCCCCATCGACCGTTTTGCCGGAGCTCGTGGTCAACGTGGTCGGGAATGCGCTGCTCTCCCCTGTGGTGTTCGAGTGGATCGCAACAATGTCTCCGTGCTGCTGCAGTGTCAAGTCGCTGCCGAGTCGATATGACATGGTCACACTGGCACCGGTTGTCGATTCGATCTCGAACTCGTATGCCCCCGGAGCCAGCGCGGCTTGTTCAAGGGAGACCTCGGCGCTGGTCGGCATCTCCGTCGCCTGCGCCATAGGCGCAGCAATCACGCCGACCAAAAGCGATACAGCGACTCCAGCGATTGCATGTGAGTAGATCTTCATGATGCGAACCTCCTATTTTTCGCAGGACTCCAACCGTATAAAATGTTACCTGTTACTGTCTGTCCCCTCTTTGGGGGACAGAGCCTCCCACCGCATTCCCTACATCCATCCGAGGGAATGAATCCGCCCCAGCCGTGGTTGTTGATATATCCGGAGAACTCCGGAGCACGGGAGGAATCGTGGGCAAGAACTACGTCGACATCGAGAACGACCAGGGCGCGACGCTGCGGTACCGCAAGCACGCGAACGGCCGAGGTCTCGTCGCGCATGGCGCGAAGGTGCATCCGAAGGCGCACATCGAGGCGGGTGCCTACATCGAACCGGGTGCGCGCGTCGGGGCCGGGGCGACCATCGCCCGCGGGGCCTGGATCGACGAAGACGCCGTGATCGGCGAGGGTGCGTTCGTCGACGCCCACGCGCACATCGGTCAGGGAGCCGCGATCGGCGACCACGCGTACGTGGGCGTTCGCACCGACGTCGGCGCCGGAGCACGCATCGTCCGCGGCGCCAGGATCGGCGACGACGAGACCGTCGCCGCAGGTCTCACGATCGCGACGGACCAGAAGGGCCTCTGGCTCGCAGCCTGACCGCGCCGCGTTCGGCGTGATCGCACTCCGCTCACCGCGCCTCGCAGCCTGACCAAACCGCCACGCGGTGACTACAGCAGTCGCCGCTCCGACGCCCAGGCGGTGAGTTCGTGCCGCGACGAGAGCTGCAGCTTGCGCAGCACGGATGACACGTGGGTCTCGACCGTCTTGATCGAGATGAACAGCTCGGAGGCGACCTCTTTGTAGGCGTAGCCGCGGGCGATCAGCCGCATGACCTCCTGCTCGCGCGCCGAGAGACGGTCGAGTTCATCGGTCGCAGTCGCGGTCTCGCCCGCCACCGCCCCGAACGCGTCGAGCACGAACCCGGCGAGTCGCGGCGAGAACACCGCATCGCCGTCGGACACGGCATGCACCGCCTTGCTGACCTCGATGCCCGACGATCCCTTGGTGATGTATCCCCTCGCCCCCGCGCGGATCACCCGCACGACATCGGCCGCGGCATCCGACACGCTCAGCGCCAGGAACCGTGCCGCGGTCGACCCCGAACCGCGGATCACGGCCTCTCCCCCGGTCGCGTCCTCGCCGGGACCGCCCGGCAGGTGCACGTCGAGCAGCACCACATCGGGCTGGGTGGCGCCGATCACGGCGATGGCGGACGGCACGTCCGCCGCCTCACCTACGACGTCGACGCTCGCATCGAGATCGGCACGCAGACCGGAGCGGAAGATGGAGTGGTCGTCGACGATCACGACGCGGATGCTGTCAGCCACGGTTCTCCTCCCGAGTGGATGCGGGGCGAGGGGCCGATCTCTCGCCGTGGGTGCCCGAGGTGATGCTCAGATGCACCTCGGTGCCGTGCTCGTCGCTGCGCACGGCTCCCGATCCACCGGCGCGACGCATCCGGCCGATGATCGACTCCCGCACCCCGAGTCGATCGCTCGGCACGTCATCGAGCGAGAACCCGGCACCACGGTCACGGATGAACACGTCGACGCTCGTCGCGCTGCCCTCGATGTAGACCGAGATCTCGCCTCCCGCGTGCCGCGCGGCGTTCAGGATCGCCTCTCGTGCCGCTGCCGCCAACTCGCCGCTCGCGCGTTCGGCCGAGAGGCCGGCCGAGACGACGTCGATGCGCACGGGGTAGTCGAGTTCGAGCGCCCCCGCATAGTCGCGCAGATCCGTCGGCAGGTCGCTGTCGGCCGGGGCGTCGCCGTCGTACAACCAGGCCCGCAGCTCGCGCTCCTGCGCCCGTGCGAGCCGAGCGGCCTCGCTGGAGGCCCCGGCCCTGTTCTGGATCAGGGCGAGGGTCTGCAGCACCGAATCGTGCAGGTGCGCGGCCATCTGACTGCGCTGCTCCTCCCTGATGCGGCGGACCCGCTCACCGGAGAGCTCGCGCCAGCGGGGTATCAGCGCCGACGAGGCCACGGCCGCGAGCCCCGCGAGAGGGAGGAGCACCAGCGCAACGCCTGACCGAGCGACCGGCCAGGAGAGCAACACCGTGAACAGCAGCGCGAGCAGCAGGATCGAGACGACCCGCACGGTCAACGTGTGCCGCGGCCCACGGGCCGTATCGGTGCGGTCGACGAGGGTGGCCCACAGCCCGGCACCGGTCGCGAGCGCGGCAGTGCCGCCCACCACGACAGCGGCCAGGGTCGGCGGGATCGACCCGCTCAGCCAGTCGCTGCCCCCACGCCAGGCCAGCACGACGAGCATCCCTACGGCGGCAGGGGCGAGCAGCAGCCAGGCCACCGGTATCCGCCTCGTCGGGGCGCTCTCGCCCTCGGCCCACGGCGTGAAGACCCAGCACCAGGTATAGAGCAGGATGCCGGCGCCACCGCAGAGGGTGAGCGCGATGAACAGCGCCCGCACCAAGCCCACGCGCACGCCGAGGTGACGCGCGAGACCAGCACTCACGCCGGCCACCAGGCAGTCGCGATCGCGGGTCAGCGGCGGGCGTGGCGGCGCCGCCACGCGCGGAGGTCGCGCAGAAGCGTGCGCCGAAGAGGACATGACGCCATCCAATCATCCGCCTGCCCTGCCCGGGTCCTCCCTGGCGCAGAATCAGGGGTCGCTCAGGGGTTCCCCCCATGGCAGCGAGCACACGCTGCCGCCAGGATCGAAGCATGACGATTCCGACCGCGCCACCACCCCCTGCCGACCACGCCGCTCCGGCCACCGGCACAGCGGGCACCGGCATCCCCGTGGCGCCGAGCGATTCCTCCTCTGGGTGGCCGGTCTCGGCGTCGCACGGACCGAGGGCTGGCTGGGGGTGTGGCGGCAGGCATCGCCGCACGACTGCGGATCGACCCGCTGATCGTGCGCGGGGTCCTCGTGGTCGCGGCGCTGTTCGGCCTTCCGGTCATCTTCCTGTACGCCGCAGCCTGGGCGCTGCTGCCCGACGTCGACGGCCGCGTGCACGTCCGCGACCTGCTGCGTCGCGACTACCAGCCGGTGCAGTGGGGAATCCTCGCGATGGCGGTCATCGGGCTGTTCCCGACCGCGCCGCTCGCCGGCCGCCTCTTCGGTCTCGGCTACGACGGCTGGTCCGCCCTGTCCTTCCTCAGCTGGATCGTCGGGCTCGTGCTCGTCGCCGTCCTGCTGTTCCTGATCGTGCGTGCTGCGAGCCGCACCCCGGGTGCTTCCGCGCCTGATCTGCCGATGGCTTCCGCAGATCAGGCGGCCCCGGCCGCGTCCGTCCCCCTCGGCGATTCGGGTGTCGCCGAGAGGGCGGACGCCACACTTCCGTATGGCGCGTACACGGTGGCCGGTGAACCCGTCGCGGAGCCTTCTGCGGGCGGCACCGACGCCGACGCCGATGACGCCGGGAGCCCGAGCGTATCGAGAGATGACACGATCCCCGATGTGCCCCCGGCCCCCTTCACCGCCGCCACTCCACCCGCGCCTCCGGCTCCCCTGCCTCCCGGCTCGCACGACCCGGCCGCGCTCGATGCCTGGCGTGCCCAGCACGCTGCCTGGAGGGAACAGGACCAGGCGTGGCGACGCCAGCAGCAGGACGTCGAGCGCGCCGCCCGCGACCAACTGCGCCGCGAGCGTCAGGCCGAAGCAGCGGTGTTCGCCGCAGAGGCCACGGAACGCCGCCGTATCCGTCGAGCGTCGAACCCGCGGGCCGGGTTCGCCTTCACCGCGACGATGATCGGCCTCGCCATCATCACGGGTGCCGCAGTCGGACTCGGCGCGGGCGCAGACACGGTCGGCGGCGCGCTCGGCCTCCTCGCCGCGGCCCTCATCCTGGCCCTCGGGATGGTGGTCGCCGGTGCCTTCCGTCGCCGCAGCGGCTTCCTGGCCTTCACCACCGTCGTCACCCTGGTCGGCGGGCTCATCGCCGGCGGGTTCGCCGCCTTCCCCGGACTCACGCTGGCGAACAGCGTGGTGATGGGCAACGACGGGCCGGCGCACATCCGTCAGCCCTTCGGCGATGTGTTCCTGACGCTGAGCCCCTCCGGCGAAGCCGCAGAGCCGATCGTCTTCGACAAGGGAACCGGCACGGTCTACATCTTCGTGCAGCCCGGAGTCGAGCTCGACCTGCGAGCCACCGTCGACACCGCGACGGCGCGCTGGACGCGGGTCGACGCCACGAACGAGGAGATCCTCGGTCACGGCACCTGGCCCGCCAGGGCGCAGGACGGAGGGTCGGTGATCTCCGAGAAGATCACCGCGGATGGCGCCCCCGTGACGACGGTGCAGCGCGTGACCATCCATCAGACCAGCGGCGAGATCGCCGTGACCGTCGTCGAGCCCGAGAAGGAAGACCAGCGATGAGCACCACGACCACCGATGCGACCACGCCACCACGCACCCGCTGGGCGGCCATCATCTGGGGACTGCTGTTCGCGACCATCGCCGCCGTCGCGCTGGGCCAGCTCGCCGACGCGACCCGCCGTGAGACGATCGCGGACGCCCTGATGGGCATGACACCCCCATGATCACCACGCTCCTCCTCCTCACCGCCGGCGTGCTGCTGCTCGTCGGCGGCGCCGCAGGGCTGATCCGCCGTGCGCAGCGCACGCTGTCGGCGGCGGCGTCCGATGAGCGACGAGAAGTGCCGAGTCCGCTCGCCGAGTAGCCTTGACCCCATGGCGAATCAGGGAAGACGACCCGCGAAGGGCGCCGGGCGCGGCACACCGGTACGCCGGAACAAGGCCGCCCCGGCCGAGCGTTTCCCCCGCAGAAGCCCAAGAAGAAGACCGCCAAGGTCGTCTTCGACGCCCCACACCCGGAACCCGAGGCACCGCGCACCTTCCGACTCGGCGCGGTGCCCGGTGCGACTCCGGGCAAGTGGATCGACGCGTGGAAGCAGCGGATGCCCCATGTGCCGCTCGAACTCGTCCCGATCGAGGCCGCCACGCAGCGCGCTGCCCTCGACGAGGTCGATGCCGCTCTGGTGCGGCTGCCCCTGACGGACGAGTCGCTGCACATCATCCCCCTGTACGACGAACTCCCGGTGGTCGTCGCCGCAGCCGACTCGCACCTGATGGCCGCGGAGGAGCTCACGGCCGCCGACCTGGCGGGCGAGGTCGTGATCGGCCTCACCGACGACGTGCTCGGGGCTCCCGACCTGCCAGGGACGACACCGGCGCGCTTCGCCGCGCTGCCGACCGACCAGGCGATCGCGGTCGCGGCATCCGGTGTCGGCATCATGATCGTGCCGATGTCGCTCGCCCGGATGCATCACCGCAAGGATGCCGATCACCGTGTCCTCGCCGACGGACCGACCTCGACGGTCGCTCTCGTCTGGCCGCGCGAGCGCACCACGCCCGACGTCGAGACGTTCGTCGGCATCGTCCGCGGTCGCACCGCGAACTCCTCCCGGTGACCGGCGACGTTCGTCGCGCTCGTTAGAATCTCCTGATGGCCTCGCTCCTCTACGTCCTGCGTGCGCCCCGAGCTCGGGGCGGCGGATGCCGAGCACGCATCGTTCCGGCGGGCACTCGGCGTCGACGTGGTCGACCGGCTCGACCTGCTGCAGACGCCGCTCGAAATCGCGCGGGTACGCGGGTACGACGGGGTCGTGGTCGGCGGGTCTCCGTACAACGTCTCCGACACGCAGAAGTCCGCCGAGCAGTTGCGTGTCGAGGCCGACCTGCGCACCCTGGCCGACGCGGCCATCGACGCCGAGGTCGCCGTGTTCTTCACCTGCTTCAGCATCGGCGTCGTGACCCGCATGCTCGGTGGCGAGGTGGTCACCGACACCCCGGAGCCCGCGAGCGCCACCGTGATCGACGTGACCGAAGCCGGCGCCGCCGACCCCGTCTTCGGCCCCAGCGGCCCGGCGCTCACGGTCTTCACGGCACACAAGGAGAGCGCGGAGAGCACCCCGCCCGGTGCCGTGCTGCTCGCCACCAACGAGGTGTGCCCTGTGCAGGCCTACCGTGTGTGGGCACGCACCTCTACGCGGCCCAGTTCCACCCGGAGCCCACTCCCCGCGACTTCGCCGACCGGATGACGTTCTACCGCACCACCGGCTACTTCGACCCGGAGGAGTTCGACGCGGTGCAGCAGCAGGTGCTCGCGGCTTCCGTGACCGAGGGCGCGGCGCTCCTGCGGCGATTCGCGCAGACCTTCGCCTGAGTCAGCTGTCGGCCGAGCCGCGCAGCAGGGCGACGCGCTCGCGCAGGTACGCCTCCAGCGGCATGTAGCCCCCGGCGGCGCTCCAGCGCACCGACGGCACCCCGTCGACCAGTGCCAGCGGGCCGGACGAGCCCCGGCATCCACGGCATCGACGTCGATCACGCTCCACCCCACGTGCACGACCTCACCCTCGTCGAACCCGCCGCGCAGAGCCTCCGCCCGGCGCTCGGCACGCTCCCTCGCCGATTCGGCCGTGTAGCCGCGGCGTCCCGGGTCTGCGGCCCGCAGCACCTCGGCGGTCGCCAACGCGTGGGTCTCGGTCAGCAGCAGCACGCCCAGGTGCCAGGCCTCTCCGACGCGCACGATGCGTCGCCCCCGCCAGCGCGATTCGCGCTGCTCGCCCAGGCCTTCCGTCGGCGCGCCCGCGAGGTTCCCCACGGCCGCGGTCAGCTGAGCCGACGCCGTCGTCACAGCTCCCCCTGCACGGACTCACCCGCGCGCGGAGGACCCACGACCTCGGCGCGATCGCCGTGCAGGGTCATCCCGATCAACGGGTACAGCAGCACGGAGAGCATGCCGGCACCCACGAGTGCGGCCGCCGTTCCGGTATCGAGCATGTCCTGGTCGACGCCGATCGCCGTGACCGCGACGATGATCGGCAGGCCCGTCGCCGCGAGCAGTCCGAGCGCCGCACGGTCGCGGACGCTCATGCCCTGCGGAGCCGACAGCTGCGCCGCCGCACCGCGGATGACGAGCAGCGCGATCAGGAAGATCGGCACGAGGGCGAGTGCGGCCGGCGAGGTGAGCAGCGCCTGCAGATCGAAGGTCACGCCCGTGTAGAGGAAGAAGATCGGCACCAGGAAGCCGAAGGCGATCGCCTCGATCTTGCTCTCGACCTGCTCCGCCGACTCCTTCGGCGCACGCGCCATGATGATCCGCCACACCGCGCCCGCCACGAACGCGCCGAGCAGCATGTCGAGATCGAGCATCACGCTGAGGCCGACCAGAGCCGCGATCAGAAGGATGACGAAACGCACCCCGAACTGATCGGACGTGTGCAACGTGGCTCGGACGATGCGATGCAGCCGCCCGTGCGGAACACGGTGCGCGAGCAGGACGGCGAGACCCGCCAGCACCACGAAGGCGAGCAGCACGGCGGTGGCGATGGGGGTGGTCCGGGTGCTCAGGAAGATCGAGATCGCTATCAGCGGCAGGAACTCCCCGACCGCCCCGACCGTGCTGATCGCGCGGCCGAACGGCGTGTCGAGCTCCCGCGCATCGCGCAGTATCGGCATCAGCGTGCCCAGCGCCGTGGAGCTGAGGGCGATGCCGACGACGACCATCCCCTCGCCCGGCGCGAAGAAGAACCCGAGCCCGATGCCGAGCAGCACGCTGAGGAGCCACCCGAGCGAGGCCCGAGCGAGGGGCTTCCCCGTCACCTGACGGAAGTCGATCTCGGTGCCGGCGACGAAGAACAGCAGCGCGAGCCCGAAGTCGCTGAGCTTCTCGAGCAGCGGCCCCGGCTCGACCCATCCGAGCACGGCAGGACCGACGAGGATGCCGAGCACGAGCTCGAACACCACGATCGGTACGCGGACGACCGGCCGGACACCCCGGGCGAGCAGGGGCGCGGCGACAGCCAGCAGGGGGATCAGCACCAGGCCGAGGTCGCTCGCTTCCACGAGACTCAGAGTAGCGAGTGGGCTCCCGCGATTCGCCCCCCGGTGTGCATCCACGGCAGAATCGATGCACACCCTCGAGGAGCCCCCATGTCTCAGCCCGACACCGCCCGCCTGCTCATCGCCTGCGACGATCAGCCCGGCATCGTCGCCGCCGTGGCCGGTGTGCTCGCCCAGCACGGGGCGAACATCATCTCGCTCGACCAGCACTCGACCGACTCGGAGGGTGGACGGTTCTTCCAGCGCACCGTGATCCACCTCGACGGCCTCGCCGCCGCACGTCCCGCCCTCGAGGCCGACATCGCGGTCGTCGCGGAGCGTTTCGGCATGGAGTGGTCGCTGCACGACGTCGCCCGGCGCAAGCGCGTCGCGATCTTCGTGTCGAAGTACGACCACTGCCTGATGGAGCTGCTGTGGCGCACACAGCGCGGCCAGCTCGACATCGACATCACGATGGTCGTCTCGAACCACCCCGATCTCGCCGAGTCGGTCCGCTCGTTCGGTGTGCCGTTCGTGCACATCCCGTCCGGCGACAAGGCGGCCATGGAGGAGCGTCAGCTCGAACTGCTGCGCGGCAACGTCGACCTGGTGGTGCTCGCGCGCTACATGCAGATCCTCACCGACGACTTCATCACCCGCCTCGAGGCACCGGTGATCAACATCCACCACTCGTTCCTGCCCGCGTTCATCGGCGCGAACCCGTATGCGCGAGCCAAGGATCGCGGCGTCAAGCTGATCGGCGCGACCGCGCACTACGCGACGGCCGACCTCGACGAGGGCCCGATCATCGAGCAGGACGTCACCCGCGTGACCCACTCGGAGTCGGCGGCGGAGCTGCAGAGCCGCGGCGCCGACGTCGAGCGTCTGGTGCTCGCCCGCGCGGTGCAGTGGCATGCGGAGGACCGGGTGATCGTGCACGGCAAGTCCACGGTCATCCTCTAGACGGAGTCCCCCGCGGTTCCGGTTCTCCTCGATACCCTCGTCGAGTTCGGTCGAGGATGCGGATCAGCGGGCCCGGCCTTCCGGCACCCCCGCCACGAGTTCCGCGAACATCTCGGATGCGGTGTCGTATCGGGCGAGCGGGGCGGCCTGGCCCATCCACAGGGATTGCAGCTCACCGAGGTTCTGCTCCCCCGCCGCGGTGCGGAAGCGACCGGTGAGCCAGTTCTGCATCGGGAAGGGGGCGATCGTGCCGCTCGCCTCGATCGCCCGCACCGCACGGTTGCGCGTGCCGCGAGCCAGGCGCCCGCTCATCGCCCGGGAGCACGGTCTCGTCGGCCGCTGTCGAGCGGATCGCATCGCGATGCGCCGCGGTCGCAGCCGACTCGGCGGTCGCGAGGAATGCCGTCCCGACCTGAACTCCGGCCGCGCCGAGCGCGAATGCCGCAGCGACTCCGCGCCGGTCGGCGATCCCCCCGGCGGCGATCACGGGCACGTCGACCGCGTCGACCACCTGCGGGATCAGGGCGAACGTGCCGACGAGCGACTCCTCGGCCGGACGCAGGAACGACACGCGATGCCCCGCCGCCTCCGCTCCGGTCGCCACGACCGCATCCACTCCCGCTTCGGCGAGCGCGACCGCCTCCGCCACGGTCGTCGCGGTGCCGAGGATCCGGATGCCGCGGCCATGCGCCTCCGCGACGACGGCGGCAGACGGCACCCCGAACACCACGCTGAGCACCGCGGGCTCGATCTCCCAGATCGCGTCGAGCTGCTCGTCGAGCGAAGGGACGTATCGTTCGGGGCGGGCAGGCAACTCGACGCCGACCGCCTCGTAGAACGGCTGGAGCGCCTGCGCGAAGATCGTGTGCTGCGGGTTGGGCTCGACCTCATCGCCGCGAGGGAGCCAGATGTTCACCGCGAACGGCCGACCGGTCAGGGCACGCAGCTCGGCCTCGGTGGCACGGATGCGGTCGCCGTCGTAGCCGTACAGACCGAACGAGCCGAGTCCGCCCGCATCGCTCACCGCGGCGGTGAGCCTCGTCGAGGACAGCCCGCCGAACGGGCCGAGGATGAGAGGGTGCTCGATGCCGAGCAGGGCGCGAAGTTCGGTCATGCCTCCGACGTTACGCCCGCGGCGTACCCGCGCGGTCGACCGTGACGATCGGGGGTGACGTCTCGGTGCTACCCTCGCTGCAGGAGGGAGCGCGCACATGAGCGAGTGGTTCGGGCAGATGCTGAGCTTCGTCGCGACCGCGCTCGGCCTCGTCTCGATGCCCGACGCCGCGGCTCTCGGCCTCGCGATCGCCCTCCTCGCCGTGACGGCCCTGACGCTCGCGATCGTGCTGAGCGTGCGACCGGAGGCCTCTGCCGACTCCCCGCATCCGTTGCGGGCGATCGACGTCGGCACGCTCCTCACGCAGAGCGACCCCGATGCCGCTGGTCACCCCCGCCCTCGGGCGCCGGGAGTCGCGACCGCCGCGTAGTCCGTTCATTCGGGACAGCGCGGCCTTCGCCGACCCTCCCGACACCACGAACGGACACTTCCATGGACCTCTTTGCCTTTCTCCCACTCGCCGCCCTCCTCGATGCCGCCTATGGTGCGCTGACCGGACTCTCCGACCTCCTCACCCCCGTCGCCGGGGCATCGGCCGCGGCACTCGCCGTCGTGCTCGTCACCCTGATTGTGCGGGCACTGCTCATCCCTGTCGGCATCTCCCAGGCCAAGGCCGAGCAGACCAGAGCGCGCCTCGCCCCGAGGCTGCGTGAGCTGCAGCGCCGCCACAAGAAGAACCCCGAGCGTCTGCAGAAGGAGATGATGGCGCTGTACCGCGCCGAGAACACCTCTCCCTTCGCCGGCATGCTGCCGGTGCTGGCGCAGGCCCCCGTCGTCGGCATCCTCTACACGCTGTTCCTCCGCCCCGAGATCGCCGGGCACCCGAACGAGCTCCTCGCTCACGACCTGTTCGGCGCCCCGCTCGGCACGAGCCTGGTGTCGGCGCTCTTCGGCGGGACGGCGACGCCCGCGACGTTCCTCGTGTACGGAGTGCTGCTCGCCGTGATGATCGCGGTCGCCGAGGTCACGCGCCGGGTGTTCCGGCCCACGCCGGTCGAAGGCGACGACTCACCCCTGAACTCCCCACCATGCTGCGCGTGGTCTCGGCGATGCACTACCTGACGGCCGTGTTCGCCGCGTTCGTCCCGCTCGCTGCGGCGCTCTACCTCACGGTCACGGTGGTGTGGACGCTCGTGCAACGCGTCATCCTGCGCCGCCGGCATCCGCTGCCGACGCCTGCGGTCAGTCGGGCAGCGGTATCGGCGCGGTGAAGGGTCCGGAGGGGCCGCCGTCTCGGCGGTCCCTCCGGACACCGAGCGTGGTGCCGACGCTCGCGGCGATCACGAGGGCAACGGCGAGCATGCGCAGCGGCGTGGCGTCCTGCCCGAGGATCAGCCAGCCCGCCAGAGTGGCGAAGGCAGGTTCGAGGCTCAGCAGCACGCCGAACACCCGCTGGGGAAGACGTCGCAGCGCCGCGAGTTCGAAGCTGTACGGGATCACCGAGGAGAGCACAGCGGTGACCGCGGCGAGCAGGAGCAGCTGCGGGTCCATCGCGACCGTGGCAGCCGCCGGGACCCCGACCGGGATCAGCAGCACGGCGGCGACCACGAGTCCCATGGCCAGACCGCTGTTCCCCGGGATCAGCGCCCCGACGCGTGCGCTCATCCGGATGTACATGACCCAGAACCCCGCGGCGATCAGGATGAACACGACGCCGAGGGGGTCGAGGGGTTCGGCCCCGATGAGACCGTCGACCCCCAGGACGACCATGCCCAGCAGGGCGACTCCCACCCATGCGGCGTCGGCGAGGCGGCGTGTGAGCACGGCGGCCAGCACGAGCGGTCCGAGGAACTCGATCGCCACCGCGGGGCCGAGCGGTATGCGGTCGATCGCGGCGTAGAAGAAGCCGTTCATCGCGGCCAGCGAGACGCCGAACAGCACGGCGGCGAGCCACTGCGCGCGTCCACCTCCCGGGTCTCGGCCGCACGATGACGACCAGCAGGAGCGCCGCGATGGCGACCCGCAAGGAGGTCACGCCCCACGGCCCCAGCACGGGGAAGAGCTGTGCAGCGACCGCCGCACCGAACGGGAGGGAGAGGCAGGATCCGATGACGAGTGCCACCCCGACGAGGGGGCCGGAGGCGGCGGGCTTGTGCACCAGACAAGCTTAGGTCGGCGCCCGGCGCCTCACCCGCCAGGGGTACCGCGTCGGCGGCCCCGCGTCAGAGGGCCTTCCCACCCGTGACCGCGATCACCGATCCCGAGGTGTAGGACGACTCCGTCGACGCGAGGTACACGTACGCCCCCGCGAGCTCTGCCGGCTGCCCCGCCCGACCGAGGGGCGTGTCGGCACCGAATGTCGCGAGTCGCTCCGCGTCCCACCCGGTCGCCGGGATGAGCGGAGTCCAGATCGGGCCGGGAGCAACCGCGTTGACCCTGATCCCCCGGGGACCCGCCTCTTCGGCGAGCGCCTTCACGAAAGCCACCTGGGCGGCCTTGGTCATGGCGTAGTCGATGAGTCCCGGCGAGGGGTTGAAGGCCTGGACGGATGCCGTCACGATGATGCTGGCGCCCGGCTCGAGGTCGGGGTACGCCTCGCGGGCGGTGAACAGCAGCCCGGCAAGGTTCGTGTCGAACACGCGCCGCATCCGCTCCGTCGACAGGGTCTCGAATCCCTCGATGTCGTGCTGGTAACCGGCGTTGAGCACGAGCACGTCGAGTCCGCCGAGGGCGCTGCGTGCATCGGAGACGACGCCGGTCGCGAAGGCCTCGTCGCGCAGGTCTCCCGCGAATCCCGCCCCGGTGCGCCCCGCCTCGCGGACGAGGGCGAGCGTGTCCTCCGCATCGTCCTGCTCCTCCGGCATGTGCGCGATCGCCACGTCGGCGCCCTCGCGTGCGAAGGCGATCGCCACCGCCCGACCGATACCGGAGTCGCCGCCGGTGATGAGCGCGCGACGGCCCTCGAGGCGTCCGTGGCCGGCGTAGGTGTTCTCACCGTGATCCGGCTCTGGCCTCGTCTGCTCGGTGAGTCCCGGCTGATCCTGCCGCTGGTCGGGGAAACCGTCCTCACGGTGCGCGTGCCGGGGATCCGTGGTCTCGGGGTCGGGGGTGGTGTCCGTCATGTCCGCTCCTCGTGTCGCTGGTGCCCGTCTCGATGGGTGCTCCCGAGCCTGTCTCGACCCCCGCTCTCCGCGGCAGGGGGTTGACAGCCCTGGGTGCCGCGACCGTCCGCGGTCAACCCCTGCATGCGCCGCCACCGCGACCCGTACCGTGGGGAGGGAGGACAGGAGGATGAGATGAGCGATGTCACGATCTTCGCGCCGTCACCGACACTGACCATCACGGTCGAGGACCACCCGCAGGGAGCTGAGATCCACGTGCACGCGGGCGGCCAGGGCGTCTGGCAGGCACGGATGCTGCGCCGGCTCGGGGTCACGGTCACGATGTGCTGTGTGCTGACCGGCGAGGTGGGGCGCGTGCTGCGACACCTGCTGGAGGACGACGAGGGCATCGAGGTGGTCGCGGTCGAGCGCGACGGCCGCGGATCCGCGTACGTCCACGATCGCCGGGATGGGGGCCGGGTCCCGATCGCCGAGGAGGAGGGCGACCCCATCGGCCGTCATGCCCTCGACGACCTGTACGGCGCGGTGCTGCACAACGGCTCCGACTCCCGGGTGATCATCCTCAGCGGACCGGCCGGCGAAGAGGCGCTCCCCGCCGACATCTACCGCCGTCTCGCGCTCGACCTGAGCGGGGAGGATCGCCTCGTCGTCGCCGACCTCGCCGGCGAGCGCCTGAGCGCCGTGCTGGACGGGCATGCCGACGTCATCAAGGTCAGCCATGAGGAACTCATCTCGGACGGCCTCGCCGCCGACTCCTCGATCGAAGCGCTCGCCCAGGCCATGCGCGAGCTGCGCACCCGCGGCGCGCGCACCGTCATCGTGACCAGAGCGGGCGAATCCCTGCTCCTGCTCGATGATCAGGGCCTCGTCGAGGTCTCGCTTCCCCGTCTCGAGGAGAACGAGCATCGTGGCGCTGGGGACTCCCTGACCGCCGGCGTCGTGGCGGGCCTCGCCCGGGGGAGTCGGCCAGGCAGGCGATCTCGTTGGGCGCCGCCGCCGGGGCGGTGAACGTGACCCGCCATGGGCTCGGCACGGGCGACCCCGACGCCATCCTGCGGCTCAGGGAGGGCGTCGCCGTACGCGAACTCGACGATGCCGGCAGCCGCCCCACCAGCCGTGTGAGTCCGGACGCACTCGCCGCCCTGGCCGAACCCGCCGAAGAGGAGACCTCATGACCCGCGCGCTCATCACGAACGACGACGGCATCGACGCTCCCGGCCTTGCCGCACTCGCGCACGCGGCACGCAGCGCCGGCCTCGAGATCGTGATCGCCGCACCCGTGCGGCAGTCCAGCGGTGCCGGCGCCTCGATCATCGCCGCCGAGGAGGACGGCCGCGTCCGGGTCGACACGCGCACGCTCCCCGGTCTCGAGGAGGTCCCCGCCTACGCGGTGCACGGCGGTCCTGGGCTCATCGCACTGATCGCCGCGCGCGGGGCGTTCGGCGCCGCCGTCGACCTCGTGCTCTCCGGCGTGAATCACGGCGCGAACGTCGGTCGCGCCATCCTGCACTCGGGGACCGTCGGCGCGGCCCTCACCGGTGGACTCAACGGCGCCAGGGGCATGGCCGTGTCGCTCGACGTCGGAATGCACCCCGAGGAGTTCCACTGGGATGCGGCCGCCGCGGCCGCGATGCGACTGCTCCCCGGGCTCCAGTCGGCGCCCGAGCGCACCGTGATCAATGTCAACGCGCCGAACAGTGCCACCACACGCGGCTTCTCCGAGGCCTCGCTCGCCCCCTTCGGCATCGTGCAGACGACCATGGCCGAAGCCGAGGAGCACTACATCCGACTGGCCGTCGAGGAGCTGCCGAACACCCCGGAAGAAGGCAGCGACGCGGCTCTCCTGGCTGACGGCTGGGTGACCGTGACGGGCATCGACGCGATCATGTCCCGTCCATTCGCCGTCGAAGGACTGTCGGACGTGGGGCGGATCGGCGCGGACTAGACCGGTGGTGTGACCGGGACCTCGCCGGAACCGGGTTCCTCTCCCGCCTCGGCCGGCTCGGGCACGAGGTAGAGGCCGCTCGGCGCGTTCGCGGTGAAGGCGAGCGCTTCGATCCACGCACGGTTGATCGAGGGCTGGCGGCTGCCGAAGTACTTGAAGACGAGGGAACTCCCCGGCTGGATCCACACGGTCGTGCGTCCGCCGCCGACGCTCGCGTCTTCGCGCCAGCTGAACGGGAACGGCTCGCCGCGCCGCAGCTTTGCGGTGATCACGAGCTGGAGGTGCGTCAGTGCGCGATCCTCGATCTCGGTCTTCACTCCGCCCTCGTAGATGAACTTGCCCATCTCGGAACACTCCTCCGTCGATCCACTGTTAACCCGACACGGCGCTGTCGGAATCGTCCTCCTCTGAGTAGCGTAGGCCCATGGGCATGCTCTACTACCACAGCGCGGAGAACCCGATACAGATCGACGATCTGGCTCTGGCTCACCTCAAAGTGGTGATCGCGACCAAGCTACGGAGGAACGAGAGCTTCACTCTATCCTGGCGGCATCCGGAAGGACATCCGGTAGGGCGTTCGACGATCTGGCTGCATCCGTCGATCCCGCTGCGCTTCGTCTTCGACGAGCCGGAGCCGCCGGAGCTCCGCCCCGAATGGATCGCGGCGATGGCCAACTCGGCCAACTCCAGTGGCGGCATCACCCTGCTCACCGCCGACATGATCCCGCACGGCGCGACCGCCGGCGGGGAGACTGAGGAAGCGGACATCGCACCCGTGTGAAGTCAACCCCCTCGGCGGCGTCGCTTCGGAGGCCTAACGTCGTAAGCCCGACGCCGAGGAGGGCATGCCATGACCGAAGAACGACACATCGACGACCGCCCTGACGAGGGCTACACACCCACGACGACGCACGCCGAGTGGGGTGCGGGAAACCCTCGCCTGCGCATCACCAGAGACGACGAGCGCACCGAGTTCGCGATCGAGGCCGACACCGTGCGGATCGGGTCCGCCGAGGGGAACGAACTCCGCCTGGAGGGGACCGACCCCGTGCACGCGACCATCACGCACGACGAACGGGACGAGTACGTGGTGACTCTGCACGGCGAGGGCGAGATGAACTCCAACCCCGGCGCCGACGCGACGCATGCCGGCGAGAGCACCGAGACGCTGCGCACCGGGTCGCGGTTCACCGCCGGCCCGTGGGAGTTCGTCTTCGCGCGCGACGAGTTCGCCGACCACGGGCGCCCTTACGGCGGACGACTCGGGGGCGAATACTCCGACCAGCCGCTGCAACCGCCGCGCCCGGACTATGCCGACGACGCCTCCGACGGAGCGGACTCGACCAAGGGTCCCTGATCCTGCGCCGCCCGCTTGTCAATCCCCCCGGGCGCAGCGCCGAGACGTCATAGCCTCGGCGACACGGACAGACACACGACAGGGGAAGCCGATGACCATCACCCGCGACATCATGACCACGAGCCCACGCTGCATCGGAGTGAACGATTCCCTGAGCATCGCGGCATCGGTCATGGCCGACCTCGACGTCGGAGCGCTGCCGATCTGCGGCGAGGACAGCCGCCTCAAGGGCATGCTCACCGACCGTGACATCGTGGTGGGGGCCATCGCCCTCGGGATGGATCCGGAGACCACTCCGACCGCCGCACTCGCCAAGGGCACGCCCATCACCGTCGACGCGGACGACGACATCCACGTCGCACTGGATCGCATGCAGGAGCACCAGGTCCGTCGCCTCCCGGTGATCGCCGACCACCGGCTGGTGGGGATCGTGAGCCAGGCGGACATCGCCCGCTCGTTGTCTGCGGCCACGACCGGCCGGACCGTGGAGGGCATCTCGCGGTGAGCACGACGGAAGACTCTCCCCTGGATCACCTGAGCGAACTCGCGCAGAAGCGCGGCCTCCGCGTGTGCGTCGCCGAATCGCTCACCTCCGGCCGACTGGCGAACACCGTGGGTGCGGGTGCCGACGCCTCGGAGTGGTTCGCCGGGGGATCGTCGCGTACTTCACCGATGTCAAGGAACGGGTGTTGGGGCTGACGCCGGGGACCGACCCCTGTTCGTCCGCCTGCGCCGAGCAGCTCGCGACCGGGGCGCTGCGTCTGTTCGACGGCGACATCGCGGTGTCGACGACCGGTGTCGGCGGTCCCGACCCCCAGGGAGGTCACGAGCCGGGGACGGTGTATCTCGGCTGGGCGACCGCGGAGGGCGTCGGGCATCGTCGGCTGGCGCTCACGGGCGCACCGGACGACGTGCTGGACACGAGCGTCGAGGCCGCCGTCCGGCTGCTCGCGTTCCACGCCGAGGCGCTGCGACCCGCGGGACCCCGCCGAGGCGGCTCGCACCCGGAGCAGACCGCCGCTCAGTGACCGGGCACCAGCCCCACCCGCAGCGGTGCGCCGGGAGCCGCCGCTTCGACCAGAGCCGCATCGACGTCGAGCAGCGAGCGCACCGCACCGACGGCGTCGCCGAACGGGTAGGCGCGGCCGCGGCCGGCCAAGAACGCGACGGCCTCGGCCAGATCCGTCCCCGTGTAGTTGTGGATGCCGGCGACGGTGACCAGCCGTCGCACGATGCTCTCCGCGTCGAGCGGGACGGGTTCGGCGGGGAACACGCTGCCCACCAGCACGACAGTGCCGCCGACGGCCACGCCATCGAGCGCCTGACGCACCGCGTGTCCGGAGGCTTCGATCACGACGTCGGGGTCGCGGTCGAGAGCCGTGGCCCCGAACAGCCCCGCGAACGCTCGGCGATCGACGTTCGGGTCGAGGACCTCGACCGTCGCACCCTGCTCGGCCGCGATCGCCGCGGCGGAGAGCCCGACCAGGCCGGCGCCGTGCACGCGGACCGCCGCGCCGTCGAGGTCGCGATCGCGTGCAGCCCTCGCCACCGCGGCCCACGCCGTCGCGGTCGCACAGGACGCGGGGGCGAGCACGGAGGCCGGCAGCGCCTCGGGCACGCGGACGATCGCGGTTCCTTCCCGCAGCTGCACGTGGCTCGCGAACGCGCCAGTGAGGTCTCCGTGCGCTCCGACGCGGTCATGCCGTACTTGCCCAGCGTGCGGCACTTCTGCGGCATTCCCTGCGTGCAGCGGTCGCAGTGCGCACACGACACCGTCACCGACCACACCACCCGGTCGCCGATGCGCAGGGAGGTACCGTCGACCGTCGTCGCCCCCGCATCGCCCGTGGCGATCACCCGGCCCACGCTCATGCCCGAGCACGAGGGGCGTCGGCGCATGGCGGCGACCCTGCACAGTGTGCACGTCGGAGCCGCAGATCGTCGACATCTCGACCGCCACCAGCACGTCGCCGTCGGCCAGTGCCACTCCGGGAACGGCGATCGTCTCGTGCGGGTGGCCCTCGCCGATCCAGACCATGGCGGTCGCCGCCGGGCGCAGAGCGACGTCGCGACGGTGACCGGGGGACGGATCAGCAGCGTTCCCATGCCGACCTCAGGAGGTCGCGACGAGCGGAAGCAGCTCGCGCTGGACGAGAGCCGGGGCGAGAGCGGTGACATCGCTCAACACGGCATCGGCTCCCGCCGCGCTCAGTGCGGGTCGATCGTGCGCGCCCGTGAGCACACCGGCGACGAATCCCGCACCGGCCCTGCGCCCGGACTCGATGTCGCTGACCGTGTCTCCTGCGATGGCCACGGCAGCGACAGACGAGGTCTGCGTGCGCAGCAGTGCCGTGAGCACGAGGTCGGGTGCCGGACGCCCGCGCCCTGCGTCGACGGGTGACAGCGCGAGGTCGATGAGGCCCTCCCACCCGAGGCCCGTGATCAGGACGTCGCGGGTCACGGGGCGAACCCCGTCGTGAGCACGACGGTGAGTCCGGCATCCTTCAACCCCTGGATCGCGTCGGCCGCACCCGGGATCTCGGCGACACCCTGCTCGGCGACGATCTCGGCGTAGGCGTCCTCGAACGCGGCGGTCGCACGGGCCGCCGCCGCGCGGTCACCGGCTGCGAGATACGTGAACACGTCGATCTTGGACTGCCCCATGGTCTCGCGGACGTACTCGAGGGCTTCGCCCCACGGCATCCGGTCAGCGACGCCGGTGCGCTCGGCCGCCCGCTGGAACGCCTGTTCCACGACGCCGTCGTCGCGCACGGTCGTCCCTGCCATGTCGAGGACGACGAGTTCGAGGGGAGTGATCATGATGTTCCTTCCATTGCTGCTGCCCACCCGAAGGCGGCGGCGAGGTTCTCTTCAGCCAGACCGAGGCCGGTCGTCATCCCGATGCCGGTCGTCGCGGCGAGCACGAGCACACCGTCATCGCCCCGGTCGATCAGGAACTCCTGGGGCCCCTTGGCGTACACGCCCTGCCAGCGCTCGATCACCCGGGGCGGCGGCGCGTCGAACAGCGCCTCCGCCTCGGCGAGGAACGCGGCGAACGCCGTCTCGGGCTGGAACGGCGCCGGCGCGGCCGATGTCGCATGCGAGTCGCCGATGATGAGGGTGCCGTCGGGGAGTTGCGTGTACATCTGGTTGAGGTCGATGGCGGCGAGCTCAGGGCGCTCGGCGTGCAGACGTTCGCGGAGCACCGCGGTCTCGAAGGTGTCCGCGAAGCGGCCGTACCGCACGAGAGACCAGCCCGTGAGCAGCGGCGCGGCGAGCGGATGCGGGAACGAGACGGCGGCCCGCACCATGTCGAGCGCGCAACGGTCGACATGGTGCCGCCCGCCACGTCGGGCAGCAGTTGGTCGATGTCGTGATTGACGGCGACGACGACACCGCCGCAGCTGATCGATCCCCTGGTGGTCTCGACGTGGCCCGCCCCCACCGCTGTGACAGCGGTGCGGAAGCGGAAGTCGACGCCCAGCGCCGCGAGGTGCCGCACGATCGCGGCGGCAGCGGTGCGGGGGTCGGTCTGCAGATCGCTCTCGATGTGCGCGCCGCCGACGAGCCCCTCTGCGCGCAACGGCGCGAGGCGCAGGAGTTCGGATGTGTCGAGCATCCGTATGCCGCCGTCGCGTGCCGCAGCTTCGAGCACCGCGATCTCGTCGTCGTGCCGTGCGGCGACCATGGTGCCGGATTCGCGCAGCCAGAATCCCGCATCGCGGGCGAGCCGCAGCCACAGCTCCCGCGAGAGGTCGGCATAGCGCCGCGCCTCTCCTCCCTGCGCAGCGATGCACAGGTGGCCGAAGTTGCGGATCGTCGCCCCGACCGGCGCATCGGTGCGATCGAGCACGATCACGCGCAGCCCGCGACGGACGGCGGCATAGGCCGCGCCGAGCCCGACGATGCCGGAGCCGACCACGACCACGTCGGCCGCATCGACGGCGCGGGTCACTTGAACACCTTCCGCATCCACATCGCGAGGCCTTCGACAACGAGCACGGTGGCGAGGATCATCAGCACGATCGCGGTCACGGTCTCATACCGCGAGCCCTGGCTGGCGTTGAGCAGGTAGTACCCGACGCCGCCGCCGCCCACGATGCCGAGGATCGTCGCGGCGCGGATGTTCGTGTCGAGCATGTAGAAGCTGTGCCCGATGAGCGCCTGCATCCCCTGCGGCACGGTGGCGGAGGCGTAGGTCTGCAGTCGGGTCGCTCCGACGGCTCGGAGGGCCCGCTCCGGTCCACGGTCCACCTCTTCGAAGGAGTCCGCGATGAGTTTGCCGAGCAGGCCGATGCCTCCGATCGCCAGCGCGATGACGCCCGCCTGGGCGCCGAGACCTGTGATGACCACGAGCACGATCGCGAGGATCAGCTCGGGGATGCCGCGGATGCCGACGAGCAGCAGTCGGGCGGTGCCGCGCGCTCCGGGGTTCGGGGCGACGTTGCGGGCAGCGAGCGAACCGAGCAGGAGCGAGGGGAGCAGGGTGAGCACGGTCGCGGCGAGCGCGATCGCGATGGTCTCGCGCATCGCCTGGAACATGGCGCTCGCGTCGTAGTTGCCGAACGACGGCGGCCAGAACCTCGCAGCGACCTCCGGCAGCTTGGCCCAGAAGGTGAAGAGGTCCATCCAGTTGATCTGGCTCACGACGACGCTGCCGATCACGACGAGCACGGCGACGACGCCGGCGATCGTGTGGCGCACACGCTGGGCGGTCCACGGGCGCCGCACGGCTGTCTGCGGAGATGTCGCCCAGGCAGGACGGTCTGTGGACGCCGGAGTCGTACGGTAGCCGAGACGCGGGTGCAGCAGACGGTCGATCCACGAGCGGGTGTGCTTCTGCTCGCCGAGCATCGCGCCGCGCACCATGCTCGAGACGATCTCCATCACGATGCAGAGGATGAAGATCACCAGCGCGATCCCGAGTCCCTTGCCGTAGTTGAGCGACTTGAAGGCGTACGACATCTCGAGGCCGAGGCCGGCGACGCCGACGTAGCCGAGGACGACGCTCCCCCGCAGGTTGATGTCGTTGCGGTGCAGCACGGTCGCCACCCAGCTGGGCAGCACCTGCGGGAGGATGCCGGCCGTGAACTCCTGCATCTTCGATCCACCGGCGGCGCGGATCGCGAGGCGAGGTCCTTCGTCGATCTGCTCGATGGCATCGGCGAACATCTTGGAGATCATCCCGATGGAGTGGATGCCGATCGCGAGAATGCCAGGGAGTGTTCCGAGCGAGAACATCAGCACGAATGCCATCGCGAGCACGACGTCGGGCAGTGCCCTGGTGAGCACGCCGATGAACCGTGCGGCGGCGCGCCAGCCGTTCCCTGGCGTGGTGTTCGACGCGGCGAGGTAGGCGATCGGCACCGACAGCACGGCGGCGAGCAGGGTGCCGACGAGCACGAGTCCGACCGTGAGCGCGATCAGCCACGCGAGGTCGGCGGGTTCGGGAAAGGAGAGTCCGCCGACGCGGGCCATGAAGTTCTCGGCGTTGCCCCAGCTCTGCACCATCGCCGGGATCGAGATGTCGACGTCGCGCACGGCGATGATGCCGAGCACGACGAGGGCGACGAGGGTCAGCGATGCCGCGATGCGCTCCGGCGACACCGGTCGCTTCGGCGCCCGGTCCGCGACGCCGCCCGGCTCAGGGCCTGCAGGCCCGCCGGTGGGGTCGGGGCCCCCGCCTCGCGTCGACGCCCCTGTCGGCGCACCGAGAGTCGTCATGATGCGGCCACCTGCGCTGCCGCCTCGACGAGTTCTTCCTGCACCGCGCGGATCTCGGCGGTCGTCGTCGCGACGCGTCCGTAGATCTCCATGACCTCCGCCTTCGTGAGGTCGCCGGTCGGGGTGTCGAGCACGACCTCCCCGTGGCGGAGCCCGACGATGCGGTCCGCCCAGGAGATCGCGAGGTCGACCTGGTGCAGGCTGCACACCACGGTGAGTCCTTCGTCGGCGGCGATCTCACGGATCAGAGCCATCACCTGTTCGCTCGACTCGGGGTCGAGCGAGGCGACCGGCTCGTCGGCGAGCAGGATCGCCGGCTTCTGCATGAGCGCACGGGCGATGGCGACGCGCTGCTGCTGCCCTCCCGACAGGGTGTCGCTGCGCTGATAGGCGCGGTCGAGCAGCCCGACGCGGTCGAGGTGCTCGAGCGCCGTGAGCTTCGCGGAGCGCGAGTAGCCCCACAGCCCGAGGCGGGGGCCGCGCACGCCCGACAGCGAGCCGGTGAGCACGTTCTCGAGCACCGTGAGCGAGGGGACGAGCTCGAACTGCTGGAAGATGAACCCGACGCTGCGGCGGAGTTCGCGCAGGGCACGTCCCTTCAGGGTGGGAACTGCGGATCCGAGCACCTCGACGGCACCGGAGGTGGGCGTCTCGAGGCCGTCGAGGTGGCGCAGCAGTGTCGACTTCCCCGAGCCCGAGAGCCCGAGGAGCACGACGATCTCGCCGCGGGACACCTCGAGCGAGACGTCGCGGAGCGCCGTGGTCGTCCCGAACGTCTTCGTCACGCCGTCGAGTCGGATGAGGGCGTCGGATGCAGTCATGTCAGGTTCCTGGATCTTCCGGTGTTCGGGGGCGAGCGGTCGTCGTGCAGGCGGTCGAGGCGTCGAGCGAGGGATGGCCGTCGAGCGGGCGGAACGGAGCGCATGCCCCCTCCGCCCGCTCGGCGACCGGTCAGAACGTCATCAGCTCTGGCACTGCTCCGCTTCGGTCTCCTTGCAGATGTCGCGGATCAGGTCGTAGTACGCGTCATCCACCGGCTTCGTGGCGTAGAACACGCTGCGGAAGGCGTCGGTGTCGGCACCGTCGATGCCGGCGGCGATGATGTCGTCGATCGTGATCTCGGAGAGGCCGTCGATGAGCTTCTGGGAGACGTCGTCCGGAAGCGTGGACGAGTAGACCAGCGGCGCACCGGGGACCATCGTCTCGTCGATGACCTTCACCTTGTCGGACTTCTCGACCTCGGAGTCCTCGGCGAAACCGGCCTCGCACTCGACGCCCTCGCCCACCTTGGTGACGCTGACGTCGTGCTTGCCCGCGAAGACCGGTGTGATGTCGGTCTTGGGGTCGATGCCCGCCTTGAGGAGGTTGTACGACGGGAACAGGTAGCCGGACGTCGAAGACGGGTCGACGAAGCAGACCTTCTTGCCCTTGAAGTCGTCGATGCTCTTGATGTCGCTGCCCGCGGGGACGATCGCCTGCGAGTAGTAGCCGGGCTCCTGGCCCTCGGCGGTCACGATCGAGGAGATCGGGGTGAGCTTGGCGCCGTTGTTGGTGGCCGTCACGTACGTGAACCCGGAGAACGACGCGACGTCGACCTTGCCGGCCACCGCGGCCTCGATGAGGGCGGCGTAGTCGGTGGACTCGTGGTACTCGACGGTCTTGCCGGTGATCTCGGCGATGTAGTCCATGAGCGGCTGGTAGTTGGTCTCGGTGTCGACCGAGTCGGGGACGACGCCGAAGACGAGAGTGTTCTCGTCGACCGCGAAGCCGCCTGCAGCGGACGACTCGTCGGTTCCCGGGGTGCCGGTGGCCTCCGCGGTGCCGGCACAGGCCGCGAGACCGAGGGCGAGGAGCGCGACGCCGGCGAGGGCGGGGAGAGCGCGAAGCTTCATGAGGACCTTTCAAGGGTGTGAGGGCTGATCCACGGAAGACTCTCTCAGGTGAAGGAGCGAGATATGTACCTAACTCGGAAGAGTTCAGGGCCCGTTCACCCGGCATTCGCCTGAATGAACACTCCTGGAACCCACACGCCTCGGGACCCGCTGACCAAGTAATGTACCTATGTGGCTGAAGCTGTGTACACCCAGATCGCCGAGGACCTCCGCGCGCAGATCGCTGCGGGGGAACTCCGCCCCGGCGACGACGTTCCGACCGAGGCCGAACTCGCCGTGCGGTGGCGCACGTCTCGCGGTCCGATCCGCAACGCGCTGGCCGCGTTGCGGAGCGAGGGCCTGATCGAGACGAGTCGCGGACGGCCCGCGCGCGTGGTCGCGCGCAAGGCGAATCAGGCCGTCGACGTCTCGGTGCCGTTCACACGATGGGCACGCGAGTTGGGCGTGACCCCGGGAGCGCAGACGCAGGAGCTCAGCCTTCGACGCGCCGGCGACGGGGCGGCGGCCCTCGGCGTCGCGGTGGACGACACGATCGTCAGCGTGGTGCGTCTGCGCCTGCTCGACGGACGCCCGACGATGCTCGAACGGCTGACCTACACCGAGGTCGCCGGTCGCCGACTCTTCGACGTCGACCTCGATCAGGTGTCGATCACGGAGTACCTGGCGTCGGTGGGCCACCCGATCGTCACCCTGCAGCACGTGATCGACGCGGTCGCCGCCGACGATCAGGATGCCGCGCTGCTCCGCGTGCCCCGCGGCACGCCGATCCTCCGCCTCACCCGCACGTCTCGGGACGCGGAGGGGCGGATCTTCGAAGCCTCCGAGGACCGGTATCTGAGCGAGGTCGTGCGGTTCACGGTGGCCGCATCCGGGATCTCGACGGACGGGCACTACATGCGCGCGGTCGGGGCGTAGCGGCACGGGCGCTCGGGCACGGCGCAAAAAAGCGCCCGTTAACGCAGAAGGCGATCGCGAGCGCGCAAGTGTTTCAGAAGCCAGAAAGACCGCGCCCGCGATCGCAGCGCTGGGGACGCTTTATCTGGGGAACCTCCAGAATAGGGAGGGAGGCGGCTGGCCCTGAAGAGTCGAACGTCGAGACTCTTCTAGACTTTCGTCTAGGGTCTATCGAACGCCGAAAGTGCGTGCTCGCCCACTCTAGAGCATCAGACGACGGGAAGTCGGGCCGACACGACCCAATGCCCGTCCACCTCTCCGGCGCTGAACTCGCCACTTGCGCCCATGACGCGTTCGGCCATGCGCCCGAGGCCGGTGCGGCTCGAGGAGAGTTCGCGGCGCGGGGTCGTCGGCAAGGGACTGCGCAGGGTGAGGTGCGCGACCTCGTCGTCGACGGACAGGAGGATCTCCACCTGCCCCTGGCCGGCGTACTTGAGGATGTTGGTGGCCGACTCTCGCGTGATGCGTGCGAGCACGATCTCGACCGCGCGCGGGATGCGCTCGTCTCGAGGGTCGCCTTCGCGGACCACCGAGTGTCCGGCGGCTTCGAACTCGCTCTGCGCTTCGTCGATGGCCGCCGCGAGGTCTCCCGTCTGCACGCTGGACGACTGCGGTCCATCGTCGGCGAGTTCGATCACGAAGCGGAGGTCCGTCATCGCCTTGCGCGCGGCGACGCGGATCGCTTCCTGCGAGTCGGTGCTCGTCTGCGGGTCTTCGAGCATCTGCACGTGCAACGCCACCACCGTGAGGTGGTGCGCGATGCTGTCGTGCAGCTCACCGGCGATCCATCGTCGCTCGGCGAGCACTGCTTGGCGTTCCTGTTCGGCACGCTCCTCGAGCTCCCGCTCGAGACGACTGCCCCTGGCGAAGGCGAGCCGCAGGGCGAACCCGACAGCTCCCGCCACCGTGGCGAAGACGAGGTAGAGGGCGACGTTCACATTGGCTTCAGCGTCGCCGTTGGCGACGAGCGCCGCTGCGACCAGGAACGCGCCGGTGTAGGAGAGGATCAGTGAAGTCCACCCCAGCCTCATGACCAGTCCAGCCGCGACAGCGGCTGCGGTCAGTACCTGGAGTTCCGATCCGGGGATGAACGAGAGTGCGAACACGACGCCGAGGGCGCATGTCGCGATGAGCGGCTTCCAGAGATAGAGCGCGAACGCCGCGGTGGACGCCACGCTCACGAGGAGCGCGACCGGGTTCACACCCGGTGTGGTGAAGAAGCCGATGACGTCAGCGGCGATGGTGATGGTGACGATCACCAGAACGACGATGCGCTCGATCGCACTGAGCTTCTCGCCTCGGGTCAAGCGGAGACTGTCCGCGGATTCCCGGGTCGACTGGTCGAAGGCCATGCTTCACTATCTCCTATTCGCCAGCTAATCTAGCTGTGGAGACCAAAGAACTTGCCAACCTGCTGCCAGAAAGTCATAACGTTCACCTCCATTTTCTAACTGTTCGTCGATGTCTGTATTCATCTTCTCGGCGATCCGCGGCGAGCACATCTGTCTCACGTCTAGAGCTTTTTGGCCAAAGGTCCACATCGTGTGTGCCAGCCGCCCGCGCCGTTAGGCTTCCCTCATGCAGGAAATCCGTGTAGTGATCGTCGACGACGATCCCCTGGTGCGCTCGGCACTGTCGCATTTCGTCTCGCGCGACCCGAACATCACGGTGATCGCGCAGGCGGAGGACGGCGTGGAGGCCATCTCCACCGTCGAGCGGGAGCAGCCCGACGTGGTGATGATGGACGTGCAGATGCCCGAGATGGACGGCATCGAAGCGACCGGGGTGATCGCCGAGCGCTGGCCGCACGTGCGCGTTCTCGCGGTGACGACGCTGGACGGGAGCGACACCGTGCTGCCGATGCTGAGTGCCGGCGCCTCGGGCTACCTGCTGAAGGATTCCAGCGCCGAAGAGATCGTCACCGGTGTCCGCGAGGTGCACAGCGGTGCGAGTTCGCTGTCACCGCGGATCGCGTCGATGCTCATCAAGCACGTCCGCGACTCCACCCCCGTCGCTGCGGATGCCGACGCCCTCGAACCGCTCACCGAGCGTGAGGCCGAAGTCCTCCAGTGCCTCGCGAAGGGCATGTCCAACGCCGAGATCGCCAAGACGCTGATCGTCTCCGAGGGCACCGTGAAGGCGCATCTCGGGCGCATGATGGCCAAGTGGCACCTGCGCGACCGCGTGCAGATCCTGGTCACCGCCGCGCACGCCGGGCTCGTCAGCTTCCGCTGACCTCTCCCCCGCCCGCGCCGCGCAGCCGCCGTCACATCGCCAGCAGAACGATCCCCGCGACGACGACGAGCGACGCGCCGATCCGCCGCCACGGCTTCGACTCCCGCAGCACGAACACCCCGAACAGACTCACCAGGACGACGCTGACCTCGCGCAGGGGCGCGACGAGCGCGACCGGGGCGATCTGGATGGCCGTGAGCACCAGGATGTACGACAGCGGCGACAGGATGCCGAAGACGAGGATGCGGCGCCACTGGGTGCGGCCGAGCGCCCACACCGCGTTCCATCTCCGACGGACGGCGATCGAGTAGAAGGGCACCTGGAGCAGGGTCGTGCCGACCATGAAAGCCACCGGCGACAGGTTCCAGGTGCGCACCGCGTGCGCATCCCAGATCGTGTACACGGCGATCGCGACCCCGTGAGCAGGCCGAAGAGGATGCCGGGGTCGATGCGACCGCGACGACCGGAGCCGCCGCGGTCGACCAGGCCGATGGCGACCACGCCGACGATCACGGCCGCGACCCCGATCAGCGCGATCGCCGATGGGCGCTCCCCGAGCAGGAGGACCGCCACGATCACCGACAGGAAAGGGCCGGTACCGCGCGCCGTCGCATAGACGGTCGAGAGGTTCCCCTCGCGATACCCCCGCTGCAGCACGGTCATGTACGCCACGTGCAGCGCCGCCGAGACGCCGACGCCCAGGGCGAAGGACCCCAGGTCGTCGGCGCCGAGTCCGCCGGTGAACGGCACGGCGCCGATCCACACGAGCGTGCTGGCGACCGCGCCCCACCAGAGGAACGGCGCGCCGGCCCTGCTGATGCCGTGCGCGATGACGTTCCATGCGGCGTGGGCGATGGCCGCCCCGAAGACGAGGACGAACGCGAGCGGAGACACGACGAGACCCTTCCGTCCGGCGCGCGGCGCGACGAACAGGGTCCTCCGGGCTTTTGTCCTGTCAGATGACGGCCCTCCTGCGGAGGAGGACCGTGGCGCCGCTCGGACCAGACGGGCGCGAACCCCGGAACCCTAGGCGCTATCGGGACCACCCTAACGCGCCAGGATGAACGCACGGCAAACGAGGGCCCCGGCCACCCTCGGCGGATCGGAGGGCAGGACACCGCGACTACGCTCGAAGCACGCCCGTCTCCAGGAAGGCACGTCATGCCCGTCACTCCGGTCGCCCTCGCCCACGCCGAGGACCTCGCCGACTTCGTCTCGGATTCACCCTCGAGCTATCACGCGGCGGCAGAGGTCGCCCGACGGCTCGAAGACGCCGGGTACACGCGTCTGAACGAGGAGGACGCCTGGCCCGCACAGGCCGGCGGACGGTTCGTCGTGGTGCGCGACGGCGCGACGATCGCGTGGGCCGTACCCGAAGACGCCTCGGCGACGACTCCCGTGCAGATCTTCGGCGCCCACACCGACTCCCCGGCTTCAAGCTCAAGCCGCAGCCGACCACCGGGTCGCGCGGATGGCTGCAGGCGGCGGTCGAGGTGTACGGCGGACCGCTGCTGAACTCCTGGCTCGACCGCGAACTACGACTCGCGGGGCGGCTCGCCCTCGCCGACGGCCGCGTCGTGCTCGCCGACACCGGCCCCCTGCTGCGCCTCCCCCAGCTCGCCATCCACCTCGACCGCGGCGTGAACAACGGCCTCGCGCTCGACAAGCAGGTCGAGACGCAGCCCGTGTGGGGACTCGGCGACGCGAGCGAGGCCGACATCCTCGCCGAACTCGCATCCTCCGCGGACGTCTCCGCAGCCGAGATCCGCGGATACGACGTGGTGGTCGCCGACGCCGCGCGCGGGGCGGTGTTCGGAAAGGACCGTGCGTTCTTCGCATCCGGTCGCCTCGACGACCTCGCCTCCGTGCACGCCGGCGTGGTGGCCCTCGCCGCGCACGAGGCGAAGGCCGGAAGCCCCATCGCCGTGCTCGCCGCCTTCGACCACGAGGAGCTCGGGTCGGCATCGCGCTCCGGTGCAGCCGGCCCCTTCCTGGAAGACGTGCTCGAGCGCCTGTACGCGGCGCTCGGCGCCGACTCGTCGGCACGGCGTCAGGCCTACGCGTCATCGTGGTGCCTGTCGAGCGACGTGGGTCACTCCGTGCACCCCAACTACGCCGCCAAGCACGACCCCGTGGTGCAGCCGGTGCTCGGCTCCGGCCCCATCCTCAAGCTCAACGCCAACCAGAGGTACGCGACGGATGCCGTCGGCACCGCGTCATGGCGGACCTGGTGCGAGCGTGCGGGAGTCGTCACGCAGGAGTTCGTGTCGAACAACAGCGTTCCATGCGGCTCGACCATCGGACCGATCACCGCGACACGCCTGGGCATCCGCACGGTCGACGTCGGCATCCCGATCCTGTCGATGCACTCCGCGCGCGAACTCGCCGGGGTCTCCGACCTGCACGACCTCGCCCGCACCGCGCAGTCGTTCTTCGCCGGCTGATCGACGCGGGAGCGATCCGCTCCACGAAGTCCGCCCTGCGAGGTCACGGCAGTGCCAGGATGTGACCATGACGGACATCACGCCGGGACTCATCGAGCGCGCGGGCATCGAGATCATCCCCGAGTCGGAGCGCACCGCGAAGCCCCGCGACCTCTTCTGGCCGTGGTTCGCGGCGAACGTGTCGGTCTTCGGCATGTCGTACGGGTCGTTCGTGCTCGGTTTCGGGATCTCGTTCTGGCAGGCCACCGTCGTGTCGGTCATCGGCATCGTGGTGTCGTTCCTGCTGTGCGGGTTGATCGCGATCGCGGGCAAGCGCGGCTCGGCGCCGACCATGGTGCTCTCCCGCGCGGCCTTCGGCGTGCAGGGTCAGAAGGTGCCCGGCATCGTGTCGTGGCTGACCTCGATCGGGTGGGAGACGTTCCTGGCGATCATGGCCGTGCTCGCCACCGCCACCGTGATCACGCAGCTCGGCGGTGACGGCGACAGCATCGCGCTCAAGATCATCGCGACCGTGATCGTCGCCGCGCTGATCGTCACCGCATCCGTGCTGGGCTACCACACGATCATGAAGCTGCAGTCGGTGCTCACGTGGGTCACCGGCGTCGTGACCGTGCTCTACATCATCCTCGCGGCGCCAGAGATAGACCTCGCCGCCGTGATGGCCCGCCCCGACGGCGGCATCGGCCAGGTGATCGGCGCTCTCGTCATGGTGATGACCGGGTTCGGGCTCGGCTGGATCAACATCGCCGCCGACTTGTCGCGGTACCAGAAGCGCACGGCATCCGACGGGGCCATCGTCGCGTGGAACACGATCGGCGGCTCGGTCGCCCCGGTGATCCTGGTGGTGTTCGGCCTGCTGCTCGGCGGCTCCGACGAGGAGCTCATGAACGCGATCGCGGCCGACCCGATCGGTGCGCTCGCGTCGATCCTGCCGGTGTGGGTGCTCGTGCCGTTCCTGCTCACGGCCGTGCTGGCGCTCGTCTCCGGCGCGGTGCTGGGCATCTACTCGTCAGGGTTGACGCTGCTGAGCCTCGGCATCCGCATCCCGCGCCCGTCCGCCGCGGCGATCGACGGAGTGATCCTCACGATCGGCACGATCTTCGTCGTGTTCTTCGCCACCGACTTCCTCGGGCCGTTCCAGAGCTTCCTGATCACGCTCGGCGTTCCGCTGGCCTCCTGGGCGGGCATCCTGATCGCCGACATCCTCCGCCGGCGGAAGGACTACGACGAGGAGGCACTCTTCGACAGCCGGGGTCGCTACGGCGCCTGGGACTGGACCTCGATCGTCACGATGGTCGTGACCAGCGTCATCGGGTGGGGCCTGGTCGTGAACAACTTCGCCGAAGACGCCGCGTGGAACAACTGGCAGGGCTATCTGCTGTTCCTGATCGGCGGCAGGGACGGCGAGTGGGCATACGCGAACCTCGGGGTGTTCTTCGCACTCGTGCTGTCGTTCCTGGTCACGTACTTCGCACGAGCCGCCAAGATCCGCCGCCAGGAGAACGTGTGAGCTCTTCTGCGCCGGGTGAACCCTGGCTCGTGGTGATCGATCCGCAGGTGATCTTCGCCTCCCCCGACTCCGCGTGGGGTTCGCCGTTCTTCCCCGAGGTCGTGCCGCGCATCCGCGCACTCGCGGACGCTTTCGGAGACCGGGTGCTGGTCACGCGGTGGATGCCCACCGCCGACCGCACCACCTCGTGGGGAGACTACTTCGCCGCCTGGCCGTTCGCGGACCAGCCGCCGGAGGATCCGCTGTTCGATCTCGTCGACGACGCCGCCGGACTCTCCCCGCACGCGAGCATCGACCTCCCCACGTTCGGCAAGTGGGGTCCGGAGCTCGAGGCGGCCGTCGGACACGGCGCCCACGTGGTGCTCGTCGGGGTCTCGACCGACTGCTGCGTGATCTCGACGGCCCTCGCGGCTGCGGACGCGGGCGCTCATGTGACGGTCGCGGCGGACGCGTGCGCGGGTTCGACGGCCGAGAACCACGCGGCCGCGCTGCACGTCATGGGGCTGTATCCGCCGCAGATCACGATGAGCGACACGGCCGGGATCCTGTCGACCATCGGCCGGTGACGATCCTCCGCGACGATCGGCGGAGGAGGCGACGATCTGCGGAGGAATCGGCCGAGATCGTCCGGGAATCGTCATCGACCCCGGGAATCGTCACGGCGCCTCGGGCCGCGCACGTCGCACGCGGAGCCGGATCCCCGCAGACCCCACGTGCGGACCGTCAGCGCCACGACGACGCACCCCGCGACGAAGGGCACACCGCCGGCGACGAGGAACCCCGCCGACAGCCCCCACGTCTGCACGATGCCGCCGACGACGACGGCCCCGACGGTCTGCCCCGCCGCGACGATGACGAGGTACAGCCCGGAGACCCGTCCGCGGATCGCCGGGTTCGTCGACAGCTGCACGAGCGCCTCGGCACTCGTCGCGAACATCACGCGCAGCAGCGACAGCACGACCACCGACAGCACGAAGACCGCGTCGATGCGTGCGAACGCCGTGCCGATCATCGCCGCCGCGAACAGGACGGCTCCCGTGACCACCACGGGAACGCCCACCGTCCGCCGCCGCGTCGACAGCACAGCGCCGAGCAGTGCCCCGAACGCCCCGGCCGCCATGTACAGGCTGTACCCGCCCGGACCGGTGTCGAACCCGACGTCTCTCGCCGCGGCCGCGAACAGCACGTTCTGCGTCATGCCGAAGGTCGCGACGAACACCATGAGCACGAGCGGCCACCGGATGCCGGGCTTGCGCCACGCGTAGCGCGCCGCCGCCGTGATCCCGGTGCCGAGTTCCGGCACACGCACGAAGCGCGGGATCTCCGCGGCGCGCAGGCGCGTCAACGCGGTGAAGGACAGCACCGCGAGGACCGCGGAGATCGACAGCGCCCACGGCGCACCGAAGAGGATGAGGACAGCGCCGCTCGCCGAGACGCCGCCCAGCGAGGCGGTGTGGAACGCTGCGGCGTTGATGCCGATCGCCGTCTGCAGCCGCTCTCGGGGACGACCTGCGCGATGAGGGCCGAGCGTGCCGGGCCCTCCACCACCGCCGTGAGCCCGCCGAGGGCAGCCGCCGCGTAGATGTGCCACAGCATCAGCGCATCGAGCTGAGCCAGCACGGCGAGCGCGATCATGACGCCGGCCGCCGTGCTGTTCGCGATGCGGATGACACGCAGCCGCGGGAAGCGGTCCGACAGCGACCCTCCCCACAGACCGAAGAGCAGGATCGGTGCGAACTGGAAGGTGACGGCGAGGCCGACAGCGGCGACGCTGCCCGTGAGCTCGAGGATCAGCCAGTCCAGCGCGATGCGCGAGACCCACGCTCCGATCGATCCGACGAGCATCGAGACGAAGACCCAGCGGAAGCTGCGGACGGCGAGCGTGGCGCGGACGTCTTTGCGGCCGCGCTGGACGATCACGGGGATGGGAGAGGTGTCGGGAATCGGGGTATCGCGCGTCATCGACATGATGCGTCCAGGCTAGGGAGGACTCGACCTCTCCATTCAGACATGTCATGATCGCCATATCACTCATTCGAAAGGTGAATGATGTTCGACCCCCAGCTGCTGCGCACCTTCGTGGCCCTCGCCGAGACGCGCAGCTTCACGCGCGCAGCCGAGCAGCTGCAGACCAGCCAGTCGACGGTGAGCCAGCAGATCCGCCGTCTGGAGCGCGCCGCGGGCAGGACGCTCGCGGTGCGCGACACCCGCACCGTCGAGCTGACCGACAACGGCGAGGCGATGCTCGGCTTCGCGCGGGTCATCCTGAGCGCGCACGACGCCGCCGCCTCATACTTCGACACGTCGGCGATGCGCGGTCGCCTGCGCTTCGGCTCGGCGGACGACCTCGCCCTCACGGAGCTGCCGGCGATCCTCCGCGAGTTCCGCCGCCTCTACCCGCAGATCGACCTCGTGCTCACGGTGGGACAGAGCCCGGCGCTCGCCCGCCGTCTGCGCGCCGGTCAGCTCGACCTCGTGTACGTCAAGCAGGAACCGGGACTCCCGACCGGCCGCCTCGTCCGCCGGGACCGGCACGTCTGGGTCGCACACGAGAGCACCCGGCTCGACCCTGGGGCCCCTGTCCCCCTGATCGCCTACCCCGACCCGAGCCTGTCGCGTGCCGCCGCTATCGAGGCGCTCGCGTCCATCGGCCGCAACTGGCGCATCACCTGCAACGTCCGCGACGTCAACGGGGCTCTCGCCGCCGTCAGGGCCGGCATCGGCATCGCGGTGCTCCCGCGGGCGATGGTGCCGACCGACCTCGTGCCCGTGAGCCCCACCTTCGGCCTGCCCCGCCTCGGCGAGATCGACTTCACGCTGTTGACGAATCCTCGCGCAGCAGGCGGCCCCGTCGACGCGCTGAGCGCCGCCATCGTCGGGCACTCCGGCGACTGAATGCCCGAGACGTGAGAAGGGCCGTGACGATCTGCGGAGGAGGTGACGTTCTGCGGAGGAATCGACGAGGTTGATCGGGGAATCGTCGCCAGTTCCGGGAATCGTCGCCAGTCCCGGGAATCGTGGCCAGTCCCGGGAACCGTCGCCAGTCCCGAGCCCCGTCCACCGATACGATGCCTCAGGCCGCGGCGCGGACCGCCGCAGCGATGTCGGCAGGAGACCCCTGCCAGGGCGCCCCATGACCCGGCAGCACCCAGGAGGCGGGCAGGTCGGCCAGCCGGTCGAGTGAGGCGAGCGCGTCGTCCGGCGCATCCGTGAAGGGGGCGGGCTGCGCTCCGGTCCGACCGGTGAGCACGTGCCGCGTGGTGAGCGCATCGCCGACGAAGACCGCGTCGGCGACCGGGATGTGCACGGCGATGCTGCCCGGCGAATGCCCCGGCATGCCCACCACGACGGGAGCCCCCGGCAGGTCGAGCACATCGCCGTCGGCGACCTCCACGACGTCGTGGACGTAGTGCGTTCGGAGGGCGTTCTTGCGGAGCCCGTAGGCGAAGAACCCCAGGGTGGGTGCGAGTCTCGCCGGTCCCATCGGGGTCTTGGGCTTCTCGCCCGTGCGCACCCGGTGGCTGTCGGCCGCATGGATGAACACCGGCACACCCGCCTCCCGGCGCAGACGCTCGGCGAACCCGATGTGGTCGCTGTCGCCGTGGGTCAGCACGAGGCCGCGGACGTCGGACAACGGCCGTCCGATCTCGTCGAGTTCGCGCTGCAGGTCGTGCCAGTGACCAGGGAGACCGGCGTCTACCAGGGTGATCCCCTCCGGCAGGTCGACCAGGTACGCGGCGACGATGTCGTTGCCGATGCGGTGCAGATGCGGGGCGAGCTTCATGGGGGATCCTCTCGGAGTGTTTGCGATGGCTACGTTACGTAGCTATGGCTATTGTCAATAGCCATCCAGAGAGGACGCGCATGCCCACACCGGAACGCACATCCCTCGAGGAGATCGTCGCGGCAGGACGCGAGATCCTCGAGATCGCCGGCCCCGCAGGCCTGACCATGCAGGCCGTCGCCGCACGCGTCGGCGTGCGCGCCCCTTCGCTGTACAAGCGGGTGCGCGATCGCGACGCCCTGCACGCCGCCGTCGCCACGGCATCGGTCGACGCCCTGACCGTGCGCCTCGACGACGCCGCCGCCGACCTCACGGCACTCGCCGACGCCTACCGCGCCTTCGCCCACGCCCACCCCGAGGGGTTCCGCATCATGTTCACCGCGGCCGTCCCCCGCGATGCCCTGGAACGCTCGGCCGCCCCCGTCATCCGCGCATGCGCCGCCGTCGTCGGCGAGGACGACGCCCTCGACGCGGCCCGCCTCTTCACCGCATGGGCGACGGGGTTCCTGCAGATGGAGCTCTCCGGCGCGTTCCGCCTCGGAGGCGACGTCGACCGCGCGTTCGACTACGGCCAACGTCGGCTCCTCGCCGGCCTCGCCCGCTGAGATCCCGCTCGACGGACTCTGCGGCGCCACGGATTGCTGCCACACTGTTGCCTGGAGGGGTCCATGAGCATCGACGCGCACACCGCAGAGTCCGCACGCCCGAAGAAGGCGCGGAAACCCTGGCACCGGACGAAGGTCGCCCTGGGGATCATCGTCGCCGTCGCCGCGGTGATCGCGATCATCGGATCCATCACGCCGTGGCCGTCGGCGATGATCATCCGCGCGGTGTTCACCAAGGGCGGCGATGAGACCGCCGCCGAGATGGACAGGCACGTGCCCGACACGAAGCTCGACGTGCAGAAGGACATCTCGTACGGCGATGACGGCACGGACACCACGATGGATGTCTTCCGCCCCGCATCCGCCACGGGAGCACTGCCGACCGTGGTCTGGATCCACGGCGGGGCCTGGATCTCCGGCGCGAAGGAGAACGTCGACCCGTACATGCGCATCCTCGCCGCCGAGGGGTACACGACGATCGCGGTGAACTACACGATCGGACCCGAGGGCGTCTATCCACTCGCCGTGCATCAGCTCGACGCGGCACTCGCGTACATCGACGAGCACGCCGACGAGCTCGGGGTCGACCCGCAGCAGATCGTCCTCGCCGGCGACTCGGCCGGCGGACAGCTCGCGAGCCAGATGGCCACTCTCATCACGAATCCCGCCTACGCCGAGATCATGGACATCACGCCGTCGCTGAAGCCGGAGCAGGTGGTGGCGACCGTGCTCAACTGCGGGGTGTACGACCTGGCAGCCCTCGCGCAGCTCGACGGCATCGCCGGATGGGGATTCAAGTCGGCGATGTGGGCGTACTCCGGCACGAAGACCTGGGCGGAGGACTCGACCGGCGCCACGATGTCGACCATCGACTGGGTCACCGCAGACTTCCCGACCACCTACATCTCCGGCGGCAACGGGGACGGACTCACCTGGCTGCAGTCGATTCCGATGGCGAAGCGCCTGGATGAGCTCGGCGTCGACGTCACGACCCAGTTCTGGCCTGCCCCGCACGAGCCGCAGCTGCCACACGAGTACCAGTTCCACCTGGACCTGCCGGATGCGCGGACGGCTCTGCAGAAGACCGTCGAGTTCCTGGACGCACAGACCACCCGCTGAGTCTCAAACATTTCACGCCTGTGACGATCGCCACAGAAGTGATATATTCAGCGCATGCACACCGAGAATGAGCGCGCCCTCGAGTCCGGGATCGTCACCGATCTGTCAGGGCGGATGACCTACGGGGCGTACCTCGCGCTGGACCAGCTGCTCACGGCGCAGCACCCGGTGAGCGAACCGCAGCACCACGACGAGATGCTGTTCATCATCCAGCACCAGACCACCGAGCTGTGGCTCAAGCAGCTCCTGCACGAGCTCTCCTCCGCGCGCGAACTGCTGGCTCGCGACGACCTGCGTGAGGCCCTCAAGCGCATCGCCAGGATCAAGCGCATCCAAGACGTGATGACGCAGCAGTGGTCGGTGCTCGCGACCCTGACCCCCACCGAATACGCCCAGTTCCGCGGGGCTCTCGGCAACTCCTCTGGCTTCCAGTCCGTGCAGTACCGGGCGGTGGAGTTCGCCCTCGGAAACAAGAACGAGAAGATGCTGAGCGTCTTCCGCGACCACCCGGCCAACCTCGCCCTGCTCACCGTGGAGTGGGAGAAGCCGACCCTGTACGACGAATTCCTGCGCTTCGCCGCCCGCCGGGGGCTCCCGATCCCGACGGAGATCCTCGAGCGTGACGTGCGGGAGCCCTACCGGGAGACACCGGAGCTCGTGCCGGCGATCCGCGAGATCTACCAGGACCCGAGCCGCTATTGGGACCTGTACGAGGCGTGCGAGGACCTCGTCGATCTGGAGGACAACTTCCAGTTCTGGCGGTTCCGGCACCTGAAGACCGTCGCCAGGACGATCGGCATGAAGGTCGGCACCGGCGGCTCCAGCGGCGTCGGCTTCCTGCAGCGCGCACTCGATCTGACGTTCTTCCCCGAGCTCTACACGGTGCGCACCGAGATCGGCAGTTGATGCGTTCCGTGACGTTCTTCGACGGTTCCGGCTGGCGCGCGGGCGTCGTCGAGGCCGTCGACGGGCGCGCGCGGCTGCGTGACGATGTTCCGTCGACCGGGCTCACGCCCCTCGACGGCGTGATCGTCGGGGGCTTCACCGACCACCATGTGCACCTCCAGCTCGTCGACCATGCCCAGCTCGCCGGGTCGCGCCTGGGCCGCGTGGTCGACCTCGGCGGCACCCCCGACGTGCTGCGCACGCTCGCCGCGCACAGGGGATCGGTCGCGATCGGCTTCGCCGGGGCGTTCCTCACCGCGCCCGGCGGCTACCCCTCCGATCGCTCGTGGGCTCCGAAAGGCTCGGTCCGCGAGATCGCCGACGCCGACGCCGCGGCAGAGGCCGTCGCCGAGATGGCCGATGCCGGGGCCTCGCACATCAAGGTCGCCCGCAACAGCGTCGCCGGCCCGGTGCTCTCGGACGACCTGTTCCGCACGATCGTCCGGCTCGCGGCACATCGCGGCCTGCCCGTCGTCGCCCACGCGGAGGGACCGTGCGAGGCGCCGCAGGTGGCCCGGCTCGGAGCAGCCCTCCTCGCACATGCGCCCTTCACGGAGCGCCTCGATGACGAGGAGATCGCACGCCAGGCGGCCTCGGTCTCCTGGATCTCGACGCTCGCCATCCACGACGGCCCCGAACGGGGATCGCGGTCGACAACGTGCGACGATTCCACGCGGCAGGAGGCGCCGTGCGCTACGGCACCGACATGGGCAACGGGCCGATGCCCGTCGACCTGAACCCGCGCGAGGTCGCCGCCCTCCGCGAGGCCGGCCTCGACACCACTGCTCTACTGCGCGCGCTCGCCCCGTCGATCCGCTCGACCCCGGCTCCGTCCTGCTGCTGCTCCCCACGCGACCCCGGCGTGCGCAGACCCCCTCGACGCCCGCCCCTCACCCCCGCAGACCTGAAGGTGTGACATGACCGATCCCCGCGACATCTCCCTGCTCGACACGGCCCGTTCCCTCGATGCGGCCGATCCGCTGCACGCGCACCTCGACGCGTTCGCCGAGGCGCCAGGCGTCACCGCCTACCTCGACGGCAACTCGCTCGGCCGCCCGCTGCGCGACATCCCGGAGAAGCTCGCCGCCTTCGTGCGGGACGACTGGGGGACCCGCCTGATCCGCTCCTGGGACGAGCAGTGGATGGCGCTGCCGATGGAGCTCGGGGACCGCATCGGCCGCGTCGCTCTCGGTGCTGCCGCAGGCCAGACCGTCGTCGCCGACTCCACCAGCGTGCTGATCTACAAGCTCATGCGCGCCGCCGCGGCCGCCGACCCCGCCCGCACCGAGCTCGTGATCGAGGCGGGGAACTTCCCCACCGATCGGTTCCTCGCCGAGGGCGTGGCCGCCGAGACGGGCATGACCCTGCGCTGGCTCGAGCCCGACCCCGTGTCGGGAGTGACGGTCGACGATGTCGCAGCGGTCGTGACGGAGCGGACGGCTCTCGTGTCGCTGAGCCACGTGGACTACCGCTCCGGCGCTCTGGCCGACATGCCCTCCATCACCGCAGCCGTGCACGCATCTGGCGCCCTCATGATGTGGGACCTCTGCCACTCGGTCGGCGTCGTGCCGATGCAGCTCGACGAGTGGGGCGTCGACCTGGCCGTCGGCTGCACGTACAAGTACCTGAACGGCGGACCGGGCTCCCCCGCGTTCGCCTACCTCCGACGCGGGCTCCAGGGTGTGCTGCGTCAGCCGATCCAGGGCTGGTGGAGCGCCGCGGACATCTTCGCGATGGGTCCCGAATACGTGCCGTCCGGCGACATCCGCCAACTGCTCAGCGGCACCCCGCCGGTGACGTCGATGCTGGCGATGCAGGGCATGCTCGACCTCATCGAGGAGTCCTCGATCGAGGGCGTGCGGGCGAAGTCGCAGTCGCTCACCGACCTCGCCGTGCGGGCGTACGACGAACTCCTCGCGCCGCTCGGCGTGCGCCTGCTCAGCCCGCGCGATGCCGCCCTGCGCGGCGGCCATGTGACCATCGGTCACCCCGATTTCCGCGACGTGACCCGACGACTCTGGACGGACGGGATCATCCCGGACTTCCGGTACCCCGACGGCATCCGCCTCGGCCTCTCCCCCTTGAGCACGTCGCACCTGGAGACCGTCACGGGGTCATCGCGGTTCGGGACGCCCTGGAGTCCGGTGACTTCTGAGCGTGCAGCCGCGACCGTGCTGGACGACATCGATGCACGGCCCGGCAGCACCGCGTCGCTGCTGCGCACCCTGGTCGGCCTCTTCCTCCGGCCGCTCGGCGGATGGATCTCCGCGGCCGATCTGGTCGCGCTCGCGGGCGACCTCGGCATCGAATCGGCTGCGGCACGCACCGGCATCGCCCGACTGAAGCAGAAGGGCCTGCTGATCGCCGAACGCTCGGGGCCGATCGGCTATCGGCTCAATCCGGCCGCCATCAGCATGCTGGAGCGGGGCGACAGACGCATCTTCCGGATGCGTGAGATGACGGACGCCGACACCTGGTGCCTGGTCTCCTTCTCGATCCCCGAGAGCGCCAGGAGCATCCGCCACCAGCTGCGTCGACGCCTGCACTGGATCGGCGCAGGGGTCGTGTCACCCGCGCTGTGGATCTGTCCCGGTCACCTGCAGGCGGAGGCTCTGCAGATCCTGGAGGAGCTGGACGCGCGTCGATGGGCGACGCTGTTCCAGGCATCCGCCCCGTCGTCGCTGGCTCCCTCGTCGAGGCCGCGGCGCAGTGGTGGGACCTGGCTGCGCTGCGCGCCGAGCACCTCGCGTTCCAGGAGTCTCTGACGACGCTCCCCGACGATCCGTTCGCCGCGTACGTGCAGCTCATCGATCGCTGGAGGGTGCTGCCCTACACCGACCCGGGGCTTCCTCCCTCGATGCTGCCGGCCGACTGGCCCGGCCGACGCAGCTTCGACGAGTTCGCCCGCCTGTCCGCGCACCTGGCGGGTGCGGCCGAGGAACACGTGCGCGCCCGCGTCGGCGGACGCGCACACGTCGCCTAGATGGCGCGACCGGCGACCTCCGCGAGGAAACCGGCGACGTGCTCCTGCAGTCGCAGGATGCGCAGGTCGCGGGCGAACTCGCGGTCGAAGCCCTGATACGCCAAGGGCGGCAGGATCCGCACGTTGCGGTTGCAGCCGAACTCGGCGCAGGTGAGGACGCCGACGGAGTCGCCCTTGCGGCCCGCCGCGCCGGCCTTGCGCGCCACGAACAGCTGGACGTCGTTGCGGAGCGTGACGTCTTCGCACCACGAGCACTGCGCGCGGGCGATCACCCGCTGCTCCGCCCGCTGCAGGAACACGCCGACCGGAGCGTCGTCGATCCACGTGACGACATAGGCCCGCCGGGGCATCTTCGGGTCGACCCAGCCCAGGAAGTCGAGCCGATCGAAATCGATGTCGGCGAACCCGGCGGGCAGGGTCAGGTCGGAGACCTCCTTGCGGGAGGCGTTGAGGAAGGACGCGCGGATATCGCGCTCGTCGATGGGACGCATGAGAGAGGTGCTTTCGGGGTGAAGCCCACGGAGGGCGAATCGATGGCGGAAGGATCCCGACGCGACGCCGGGTACGACTCGACACCGGCGACGGGGGTCCGCCTCCGGTGAGTCCTCAGCCTCTGTCTGCGGCGCGGGAAGCGCCTGCAGCTCCGCTCTGCGCCCCGAGGGCGCTCATCGACGACAGCACCCGGCGAGCCTACACCCGTTTGTTTCACTCCGTGTCGCCCGGCCTGGGCAGCGGCAGACAGGCGACTTAGTCTTTCCGGAACGTCGAACAAGAAGGAGACCGCCGTGTCCACGCCGCTGAACCGCCCCTCGCCCCTCCCGGTGCGTGAGCGTGCGGCGTGCATGTGCAGCCACGGCGACCGGTGCTCCTCTTTCGCGCCCGGTCACGCGCTGCACCTGATCCAGGCGCGGATCGCCTCGGCGACGCCCGCCGAGTGGGTCGACGCTCTCGTCGAGTCGGCGGACGCTCACACCGGCGACCTCGTCGTGCGCACGCTCGACGGAGACGTCCACGCACTGTGGAACGCCTCCGGCGCCGCACTCGAAGCGGCGCCGGGCACCCCGTCGCACTGCACGGGCGCTACGGGGTCCTCGCGGTCGGACGCACCCAGTTCAACGTCGCCGCCCTCTGACGGCCCCGCGCGGCGAACAGGTCTCGCCGCTCAGGCACCCGCCATCATCATGTTCTTCATCGCCATGCAGGCGTCCATGCACGCCTGGCACGCCTGAGCGCACATCCGGCAGACCTCGCTCATGTCGGCGTGCTCCATGCACTCGTCCATGCAGGTCTGGCACATCGCGATGCAGGCGTCCAGCATCGCCATCATCGACGCCGGGGTCATGCCCTGCATCCGCATCATCGAGCGCATCATCGTGTTGCACATGTCGGCGCAGTTCATGCACGCGGGGGAACAGTCCATCATCTGCGTCGAGCACACCGTACAGGCCTGCTCGCACGCGGCACACGCATCCATGCACGCCTGCATGACCGACATGTCCATCATCTGCATGTCGGGCATCGACTCCATGTTCTTCGACATGGCGCCCATCATCATCGAGTCCATCGCACACCGCTTCCGTGAGTAGAGACCGGCGGGCAGGACCACCCGCCTGGCGCCAGGCTAGTCGCTCGCGGGGACTCGCGTCGATGGGCGGGACGCTGACATGGCCCGCGCCGATTGTCAATCCCGTGGCTGCTTCCGCGCCCGCATGCGAGGGTCGGGATCAGTCGAATCCGACCCATGAGAGGAGCAGGACATGAGTGCTGCAGACGACATCAAGAACGCCGCCGAGAAGGCCTCCGGAAAGGTCAAGGAGGGCGTCGGAAAGCTCACCGACAACGAGCGTCTCGAGGCCGAGGGCCAGGCCGACCAGGTGAAGGCTTCGGCCAAGCAGGCCGGTCAGAACGTGAAGGACGCCGCCGAGAAGACCGGCGACAGCGTGCGCGACGCGTTCGACAAGAAGTAGGCGCCCGGTCCCGGACGCCGAAAGAGGTGAGGCCCGCCGATGGGCGGGCCTCACCTCTTCAGGATCAGACCTTCAGTGTCAGACCTTGCGGCTGCCGCTGATCGCTCGGATCAACCAGGCGATCACGGCGATCGCGAGGAGGACGAGCCCGACCCACAGAAGGAACTGGAGCGACTGCACCAGTCCTCCGGTGATCGCAAGGATCACAGCGACGACGATGACGATGATTAGGAGGATGTTCATCGGTCTTTCCCTTCTTTCGGGGCGCAAGCGCCCGACTGCGGTGACCCAACGGTATCCACGAATGGACATCTCGCAGAGGGGGTTGACTTCCACCCTCCGAGTGCGCGAAAGGACGAGCACATGCCTGGACGACGGAACAATTCGCTGAAGGACCCCGAACTCTACGAAGAGCTGCGCGATGACGGCGCCTCGAAGGAGAAGGCCGCACGCATCTCGAACGCGGCCGCGAAGGAGGGCCGCAGCACGATCGGCCGCCGCGGAGGCGAGCACGGCGACTACGAGGACTGGACCGTTCCCGAGCTGCGCGAACGCGCGAAAGAGCTGGGGCTCACCGGCTACAGCGGCAAGCGGAAGTCCGAGTTGATCTCGGCCCTCAGGAATCACTGAGGCCCCGGATGGCGCGTTTCGGCGTCGAGGAGGAGTTCCTCTTCCTCGATCAGCACTCTCTGGTGCCCGTGACTCTCGCTGCCGGCACTCGGGAGCGCATCACGCGGCTGCGGACCGGCGGCGAGGTGACGCAGGAGTATCTGACCTCCCAGATCGAGTGCCTCACCGAGCCGGTGTCGACGGCCGCCGCCGCCGAGGAGCAACTGCGCCACCTCCGCGGACTCATCGGCTGGCACGCGCAGGAGCAGGAGGCGATCGCCGCGGGAACGGGCACGGCCTTCGCCACCACGCACACCTCGGCCGTCTCGCCGTCCGCTCACTACGACGAGGTCTCGGAGCAACTCGGGCACCTCACCCGCGACCACGAGGTCAACGGACTCCACGTGCACGTCGAGGTGACCGATGACGAGGAACGCGTCCGCGCGCTGAACCGCGTGCGGGGATGGCTGCCGGTCCTGCTCGCCCTCACCGGGAACAGCCCGTTCGCGAGCGGCCGCGACTCCGGGTTCGCCAGCTGGCGCAGCATCCTGATCCGCAGACTCCCGACCTCGTGGTCTCCTCCACGGTTCCACGACTTCGACGACTACTCCACACATGTGCACAGGCTCATCGGCCTCCGCGCGATCACCGAGACCTCCTCGTTGGCCTGGGCCGTGCGGATCTCGGAGCGGTATCCGACCGTCGAGGTGAGGGTGTTCGACGCCCAGCTCACCGCAGAGGACTCCGTGCTCGCCGCGCTCCTCGCACGGGCGCTCGTGCTGACCACGGACCAGCCGCAGACGGACGTCGGCGTCGACGGCATCGACGCCTCGCTGTGGACGGCGGCGCGCCACGGGATGAGCGCCCGGCTGCTCGACCCCGCCACGGGCGAGATCGATGACGCCTGGGCTATCGCCGATCGGATGCGGGGGTGATCGCCCCCGCCCTGCACGAACTCGGAGACGACGACCGGGTCGGCGCCGCGCTCGACCTGCTGCGCGCTCGCGGAACCGGTGCAGAACGGCAACGCCGAGCCCTCGCCGACGAGGGGACCCGCGGACTCGCACGACTTCTTCGTGCGGGCACTCCCGCACCGGACCCGACCCCTCGATCCGACCCGCTCCCGGAACCCCACCAGGAGCCGGTGCCGGCTCCCTGAACCGCGGGCCGTGCGTCCGAGGCCGGGAGTAGTGTCGGCGTGTGCCATCCTTCGCTCCGCTCCAGCGCCTCGTGATCTCGATCGCGGTGCTCGCCTCGTTCGTGACCTTCCTCGACGGCACGGTCGTGAACGTGGCGCTGCCCGCGATCAGCCGCGAGCTCGGCGGCGGCATCACCACGCAGCAGTGGGTGGTCGACGCGTACCTCATCACGCTGAGCGCCTTGATCCTGCTGGCCGGCTCGGTGTCAGACGCCTACGGCCGTGTGCTGGTGATGCGCATCGGACTCATCGCGTTCGGCATCTCGTCCATCGCCGTGGCCGCCGCCTTCGATCCGCTCATGCTGATCGTCGCCCGCGCGGCGCAGGGGGCGGCGGGAGCCTTGCTCGTCCCGAGCTCCCTCGCGCTGATCACGGCGACCATGCGGGCCGATGTGCAGTCCAGGGCGATCGGGGTGTGGACCGCGTTCACCACGGGCGCCCAGCTGGTCGGACCGCTGCTCGGGGGCCTGTTCGTCGACTTCCTCTCTTGGCGGTTCGTGTTCCTCATCAACGTCATCCCGATCGGGGTCACGCTGATGCTCCTCGCCCGGCTCCATCTTCCCGAGCATCCGCGAGGCATCAAGGTCGACTGGTGGAGCGGCGCCCTGTGCGCGATCGGCCTCGGCGCCGTCGTGTTCGCACTGATCGAACAGCCCAACCTCGGCTGGCAGTCACCGGCCATCTGGATCCCCGCGGTCCTGGGCGTCGTGCTGTTCGCGCTCTTCCTGCTGCGTCAGCGGCGCTCGGCGTCGCCGCTCATGCCGCTCTCGCTGTTCCGCGTGCGGGACTTCGGGTGGGGCAACCTCGCCACGCTCTTCGTCTACGCCGCGCTGTCGTTGAACGGCTTCGTGGTCGGCGTCTACCTGCAGCAGGGCGCGGGGCTGAGCGCGACCGCGGCAGGACTCGCGAGCCTCCCCATGACGATCCTCATGATCCTCATCAGCTCGCGCGCCGGACAGTGGGCCGGCAGGTGGGGACCCCGCATCTTCATGACGGTGGGCCCGCTGATCATGGCCGTCGGTGCGCTGATGCTGCTCCTCGTCTCCGCCGACTTCGACTACTGGTGGCAGGTGCTGCCCGCGATGATCGTGATGGGCCTCGGCCTCTCGCTCACCGTCGCCCCGCTGACCGCGGCGATCCTCGGCGCGATCGACGAGAGTCGTTCCGGCATCGCATCCGCCGTGAACAACGCCGTCTCCCGCGTCGCCGGGCTGCTCGTGGTGGCGATGCTGTCGACCATCGTCGGCGGCGCGCTCGATCTCGACGGGTTCCACAACGCCGCGTGGGTCACGGCGGCACTGCTCGTGGTCGGCGGCGTGGTGTCGTGGATCGGCATCCGCAGGAATCCGGCGGAGGCCGTGCCCGCAGACGTGGTCGCCTCGGGGCCGGACACGCATTGACGGTGTCGGTGACCGCGCGCAGACTGGACGCATCCTCGCCCCGCACCCGGAGGTCACCGTGAGCAGCGCAGAATCCACCCTTCCCCCGTCGTCGACGCCGCGACCTGGCGCAGCGAGCTCGACCGGCTGCGCGTGCGCGAGAAGGCCGCGACCAGGGAGCTCGACGCGATCGCGGCACAGCGACGACGGCTGCCGATGGTGGAGCTGCCCGACTACACGCTCGTGGGGGCAGAAGGACCGGTCCGCCTCGCGGACATCTTCGACGGACGTTCGCAGCTCATCGTGTACAACCACATGTGGTCGGACGGCAGCGAGTGGCAGTGCCCCGGCTGCACCGGCTTCACGTCGCAGTTCACACGCCTCGACGTGCTCGAGCGCTACTACGACGCACGCTTCGTGATCGTGACCAACGGTCCGATCGAGGAGGCTCTGGCCTACCGTGAGCGCGTCGGGAATCGGATGGACTGGTACTCGAGCGCCGCGAGCACCTTCGGCGCCGACGTGGACGCACCCCCGAACGCGGGGTTCGGCGTGAACGTCTTCCTGCGCGACGGCGACACCGTGTACCGGACCTGGCACACCGAGGGCCGCGGCACCGAGAGACTCAGTCACCTCCAGGGCCTGGTCGACCTGCTCCCCTTCGGGCGGCAGGAGCAGTGGGAGGACTCCCCGAGGGGTGGCCGCAGCACCCGACCTATGCCCAGGGCATGGGGTCGAAGGAGATCGCGGAGCTGTACGGAGCGAAGAGCTGATCGCGGCGGCACGGGCCGCCCTGCTCTCGTGCGCCGCCGTCGTGCTGGTCGCACTCGGGGGCTGCGCGGCGACCTCGACCATGGACTCCGTCGTGCTTCCGCCCGCCGGTGCCGTGCCCGACTATCAGCTGGGCGGCTCGTACGAACCGGCATCCGAGGTCGGCATCGTCGGGAGAGACCGGAGCGCGGACCCTGCACCGGATGTGTACTCGATCTGCTACGTCAACGGCTTCCAGACCCAGCCGGGCGAGCTCGACACCTGGCCCGAAGACCTGCTGCTCCACCGCGACGGCGAGGTCGTGTTCGACCCGGACTGGCCGGACGAGGCCGTGCTCGACACGGCGAGCCGCGGCGCGCGGGAGCGGATCGCCGACACCGTGACCCCATGGATCGAGGGCTGCGCGGATGCCGGCTTCGACGCGGTCGAGTTCGACAACCTCGACTCGTACACCCGGTCGGCAGGAGCGCTCACCCTCGACGACAACCTGGCGCTGGCCGCGCTGTTCGTCGATGCCGCCCACTCGTCGGGGCTCGCCGCGGGGCAGAAGAACGCCGCAGAAGACGCCGCCGTGCTGCACGAGCGCGCCGGCTTCGACTTCGCGGTCACCGAGGAGTGCGCGGCCTACACGGAGTGCGATGCCTACACCGACGTGTACGGAGACCACGTGATCGACATCGAGTACACCGACGAACTCCCCCGCCCGTTCGCCGAGATGTGCGACGACGACACCTCGCCCGCCTCGATGGTGCTCCGCGACCGCGAACTCGTCACCCCGGAGGACGACGACCACGTGTTCGAGATCTGCCCCTGATCGATCGCGACCGCTGCGTCTCCTGCCCTGCGCAAGCGCGCGCGTCAAGTCCCTGGTTCCGAGTCGACTCTGCCCGCAGGATGAGACTCCACACCGATTTGGGAGCCAGAATCATGACCATCTCCGCCCCGGCGACCACCTCCGCTACGGCCCTCCCGTTCCGCGACAGAGGGCCGGTGAGCCGTGCCATCATCACGCACCTCACAGACGACGATCACGAGGTCACGGACCACACCGCTCTCGCCGCCGACGCCGTCGCGTCGAGTGCCGACATCGTGCGCGACGACGACCTCCAGCTCGCGCTCTTCGTGCTCTACGCCTCGGCCTACGGGTCGCTCCCGCAGCTCGATGCCGACCGGGAGTGGGACCCCGCGCTCCTGGCGACACGGCGTGTGCTCGAGGCCGCCTTCGAGCAGGCTCTGCGCGCGAGCGTGCCGATGCCGGAGCTTCCGGAGCCGACCGTCGACGCCGTCGGCCGCGCCCTCTTCGCTCTCGCCGCGGCTGACACCGGGCCGAGCCTCTCCGCCACGTCGCGCGCAAGGCGACCAGGGAGCAGGCGGAGGAGACGTTCATCCTGCGGTCGGTGTACACGCTGCGGGAGGCGGACCCGCACTCCTGGGCGATTCCGCGCCTGCAGGGCCGGGCGAAGGCCGCGCTCGTGGAGATCCAGGCCGACGAGTACGGCGGAGGACGACCGCAGCGCGTGCATGCCGAGATCTTCGCGAGGGCCATGCGCGGCGCCGGCCTCGACGACACGTACGGAGCCTACGTCGACGACGTGCCCGCGATCACTCTCGCGTCGCACAACATGATGTCGCTGTTCGGCCTCAACCGACGGCTCGTGGGCGCGATCGTCGGTCACCTGGCGGCATACGAGATGACGTCGTCGATCCCGTGCAAGCTGTACGCCGATGGGCTGCGCCGCCTCGGGTTCGGCGACGACGTCACCGAGTACTTCGACGAGCATGTCGAGGCGGACGCGGTGCACGAGCAGATCGCCGCGCGCGACCTCGCCGGCAGCCTCGCCGAGGATCACCCCGACCTGCTCCCCGACATCCTGTTCGGCGCGGCCGCCTGTCTGACGGTCGACGGCTGGGCGGGCGCGCACACGCTGGAGTCCTGGGCGGCTGGCTCCTCGGCACTGCGGCCGCGGGTGTCGTCATGAGCGGCAGGGAGCCGGTGACCATCACACCGTATCCCGACGGTCCTCTGCTGGTGCGGGGCGACGTCGAACTGCGCACCAGCGACGGTGAACCGCTCCCGCCCCACCGACGCACCGTGGCCCTGTGCCGCTGCGGACTCTCGGCGATCAAGCCGTTCTGCGACGGCACCCATAAGGCGGCGGGGTTCCGCACCGACGACTGAGAAGGGGCGCGCTTCCTGCAGATCGCCCCTTCCCCGTCAGTCGCGCTCGTCGACCTCTCTGCCGAGCCGCTGCGAGATCCACACCGGGAGGAAGGACGCGACGATGACGACCGTCGCGACGACGTTGACGACGTTGGCCTCGTTGGGCCTGGCCATCTGGTTCATGATCCACAGCGGGAGGGTGTCGACGCCGGGCGGGGCCGTGAAGATCGTCACGTACACCTCGTCGAAGCTGAGGGCGAAGGCGAGGATGGCGCCGGCGATGAGCGCACTGCGGAACTGCGGCAGCGTCACCAGCACGAACGTCTGCCACGGGCTCGCCCCGAGATCCTTCGACGCCTCCTCGATGCCGGGGTTCATGCGCCGCAGCCGCGCGAGCACGTTGTTGAACACCATGACGATGCAGAACGTGCCGTGGGCGATGATCATCCCGTAGAAGCCGACCTGGATGCCGATCGGCTCGAGCAGCTGGTTGTAGGTGTTGTTCAGGGCGACGCCCGTGACGATGCCGGGCAGGGCGATCGGCAGCACCACCAGGAGGTTCACGGCACGCTGACCGAAGAACGAGTACCGCTGGAGCGCGAACGCCACGAGCGTGCCGAGGATGACCGCGATCACCGTCGCCCCCGCCGCCACGAGGATCGAGTTCAGGAGTGCGGCGCGCACGGGCTCGCTCGTGAAGGCCTTCCCCCACCATTCCAGGGAGAACCCGGCGACCGGCCAGCTCACGATGCGGGCCGCGTTGAAGGAGTTGAGCACCACGAGCGCGAGCGGGATGTACATGAACGCGAGCACGATCGCGACGATGACCCCGAGGACGATCTTGGAGGTGCGGGACAGTCTCAGCATGTGCGACTCACATCCTTTCCAGGGCGCCGGTGCGCTGCACGCTCACCAGGTAGATGACGACGAACGCGATGGGGACCAGCGAGTAGGCGGCCGCCAGCGGAGGGTTGAGGTTGATGTTCGACGCGATCACGCTGCCGATCATCTGCGTGTCCCCTCCGACGAACCGCGCGACCAGGTAATCGCCGAGGCTCAGCGAGAACGTGAAGACCGAACCGGCGATCAGCGCCGGCTTGATGAGCGGGAGCACCACGGCGACGATCGTGCGCCACGAGCCCGCGCCCAGGTCGGCCGATGCATCGAAGAGGTTCGGCGGCACCTGGCGGATCGCCGTATAGACCGGCACCGCCATGTACGGCAGCCACAGGTAGGTCAGGGTGAGCACGACCGTGAAGACCGTGAACCCCGGGCCACTGAGTCCGAACGGAGCGAGCAGCCAGTTCGCGAAGCCCTGCTCGGTGAAAGTGATCCGCATCGCGAGCACCTTGACCAGGTATCCGGCCCACAGCGGAAGCGTGATCGAGACGGCGAGCAGCGCACGCAACCACGGCGAGGCGACCTTCGCCATGAAGATGCCGAGCGGCACGGAGATGAGCACCGCGAGCACCGTGACGGCGAGCGCGATCCCGAGGGTGCGCAGCGACGTCGACAGGTAGGCGGGGTTCACGAAGAGCTGCTCGAAGTTGCGCAGCGTGAAACCGGGCTTCACCTTCGAGGTGAAGGGGTCGGTGATCCAGAAGGCGGTCACCAGGAGCATGACCAGCGAGAAGATGTAGATCCCGATGAGCCAGGTCATCGGAAGAGCGAGGAGCCCGGCGATCCGGAGGCGGCGCTTCATGTCGATCCCGTTCGTGAGTGCGGAAGATCTGCGGGGGCGAGGGGCGGGCCGTGCGACCCGCCCCTCGATACGGCTCAGCCCTTGACCGAGAGCCAGGCGTCGGTCCACTGCTGGAAGTTGGTGCAGGTGACGTCGGTGCGACCGTCGATGCACTGCTCGATCGGCGTCGTCCAGAACCACACGTTCTCGAAGTACTCCTCGTCGGTGGCGTTGAAGTAGTCGCAGTGCGCCTTCGCCTCGTCGCTGGTCTCGCAGAACGCGGCGTTCGCCGGCGCCATGCCGAAGTTCATCGCGATCGCGCCGTTCACCTCGGGCGAGGAGGAGTAGTCCATCCACGCGTACGCGCAGTTCGGGTTCTTCGACTCGGTCGCCAGCATCCAGGCGTCCGACCATCCCGTCGAGCCCTCCTCGGGAAGGATGCTCTTGAACTTGTCGTCCTCGGTCAGCTTGCGCAGCACCTCCCAGGAGGTGCCGAGAACCGAGGTACCGCCGGCGAACGAGGTGATCTGCGCCGCGGGGTCGGACCAGTACTCCGAGACGAGGTCGTTCTGCTGCTTGAGCAGGTCGACGGCCGCGGCCAGCTGCTCCTCGTCGAGCGCATACGGGTTCGTGATGCCGAGGTCGGGCTCGTGCGCCATCAGGTACACCGCAGCGTCGGCGATGTAGATGGGCGCGTCATAGGCGATGACCTTGCCCGCGTAAGGGCTGTCCTTCTCCCACGCGACGTCCCAGCTCGTGGGCTCCTCGGTCACGACCTCGCTGTTGTACTGCAGGATGTTCGCGCCGCGTCCGATCGGGATGCCATAGGACTTGCCGTTGATGGTGTCGTAGATCTGTCCCTTCATGCCCTCGACGATGTCGTCGCCGAAGTTCGGGATGAGCTCGAGGTTCAGCGGCTGCACGTCGCCACCGGCGATCAGGCGGAGGCTGGCGTCGCCGGATGCCGAGACCAGGTCGTAGTCCCCGGTGCGCATGAGCTGCACCATCTCGTCGCTCGTGCCCGCGACACGGCGGTTCACGACGCACCCCGTCTCTGCGGTGAACGCATCGCTCCAGGCCGGTTCGACGAACCCGCTCCAGGCGACGATGTTGACCTCGCCCTCGTTGTCGCCGAGCTCCTCCATCATCGCGATGTCGGGGACGTCGATCTGGAGCTCGCCGGAGCCCTCCGAGGTGGTGTCTTCGCTGCCGGAACAGCCGGACAGTGCCAGGACGGCGACGGCCGCCATCGCCGTGGTGGCCAGGATCTTCTTACGCATGGATCGCTCCTTCGTGATCGGTGCTGCGGGGTGCTTCTTCAGGGGTTCGGGTGCTGCGGTGTGTTTCAGGGAAGCCGCGCCGCGTGGTCCGGAGACCAGACGGCGCGGACGCGGTGCCCTCGGCCGAGGTCGTCCTCGGCGGAGTGTCGGGAGTTGGGTCGTTCGGCGATGAGGTCGATGCCCGCCTCGGTCGAGACCAGGTAGCGCGTGGCCGGTCCGGTGTAGACGACCTCGCTGACGGTGCCGGCGAGCGACACCTCGCCGGTGGCCGCAGGCGCATCCGCACCCGTCAGCCGCATCCGCTCGGGACGCACGCTCATGGTGCGACGGTCCCCGGTGAGGCTTTCGGCGAGGTCTCCGCCGATCAGGTTCGACAGGCCGAGGAACCGGGCGACGAACTCGGTCTGCGGACGCTCGTATACGTCGCGCGCGGTGCCGATCTGCTCGATGCGGCCGCCGTTGAACACCGCCACCCTGTCGCTCAGGGTCAGCGCCTCCTCCTGGTCGTGCGTCACGAAGATGAAGGTGATGCCGACTTCGCGCTGGATCTGCTTGAGCTCGATCTGCATCTGTTCCCGCAACTGCTTGTCGAGCGCACCCAGCGGTTCGTCGAGCAGCAGCACCTGGGGGCGGAGGATGAGCGCACGGGCCAGAGCGATGCGCTGGCGCTGGCCGCCGGAGAGCTGATGCGGCAGGCGGTCGGCGACGTGGTCGAGGCGCACCTGCTCGAGTGCCGTGTGCACTCGAGCGGCACGGGCGCTCTTGCCTTCACCGCGCACGCGCAGGCCGTAGCCGACGTTGTCGGCGATGGTCAGATGCGGGAAGAGGGCGTAGTCCTGGAAGACGGTGTTCACCGGCCGGGCGTGCGGGGGCGTGCGGGTCACGTCGACCCCGGAGAGGTGGATGCTGCCGCGGGTGACGTCTTCGAAGCCGGCGATCATGCGCAGCACGGTCGTCTTGCCGGAGCCCGAGGGGCCGAGCATCGACAGGAACTCCCCGGAGGCGACATCGAGGTCGAGCTCGCGCACGGCGGTGAACTCGCCGAACGCCTTCGTGACTCCGCGGAGGGTCACCGTCCCGTCCGGACGGGCGGCGTCGGGGGATGCTGCGGGTGCTGCGGGGGCCGTGGCGATCATGTCGCGCTCCTCGGATCGTCGTCGAACTCGGAAGATTCACCAAAACATATAAACCCAGAGGTAATATGTCAACAACGACTTTCTTGGGTATCGTGATCGAGGAAGGGAGAATCGCAGCATGGCATCGAGCACCACGACGCATCCGACGCACGCTTCTGCCACCCCCTCCCCGACCCCGAGCACCAGCAGCCGCACCGACTCCAGGGCGCGCTGTTCCAGCCGATCGGCGACGAGGGCAGGGCCGAACTCGTCGAGCGCCGACTGGTCGATGCGATCACGCGTGGCCACCTCCGTGCCGGCGAGCGGCTCCCCTCCGAGGCCGACCTCAGCAAGAGCCTCGGAGTCGCTCCGACCGTGCGCGAGGCGCTGCTCGCGTTGCGCGGTCGCGGCCTCGTCGTCACCCGTCGCGGGCGCAACGGCGGCAGCTTCGTCGCCGCACACGCCGACCCGCTGACGTTCGCGCGGGAGGCCGTGCGGCGCACCTCACGCCTGGCGCTGCGCGACCTCGGCGCGCACTACGCCGCCATCACCGGCGCGTGCGTCCGGCTCGCCGCTCGGCGCGCCGACCCCAGCGAGACGCAGCGGGTGCGGCGGCGCATGGAGCACATCGAGGAGCTCGACGCCGAAGCGCAGCGCCGCCTCCTCGACGACGTGCAGATCGAGATCGTCGCGCTGAGCCAGTCGGCCCGTCTCACCCGGGAACAGATGAAGCTGCAGGCGGAGCTCTCGCCGTTCCTGCGCCTGGTCGCGCACGAGACCGAGAACCTTCGGCGGCAGGGCGCCCACCTGGCCGCCGTGATCGACGCCGTCGAGGCCGCCGACCCCGATGCCGCCGGAGCGAGGACCGAACTCATGGTCGCCGAGACCATCGACGCCCTGATCCGCATCCAAGCGACCGGCTAGACCCCCAGGACCCGCATCGACGTGCACAGGAGGACGCGATGAATGCCGCAACAGACACCACCCTCAACGCCGCAGCCGCGATCGTGGAGGACTACTTCTCCACGCCCGTCCGCGCCCTGGTCGACTGGGTGGAGCCCTTCGCCGCCCAGGTCTCCGACGCGCGTTCCGGGGGCCCGCTGACGCGCTCGAAGATCGACGCGCTCGTGCAGCCGCACGCACTGAAGACGCTCGCACTCCCCGGAGTGCCCGTGTACGGATCGGGGTTCATCGCAGCCATCGACCTGCTCTCCGATGCGCACAGCCACCTCGCCTGGTGGCAGGGCGAGGATCGGCGACAGCTCGTGCTCGCGTCGCAGTCGCTCAACAAGGAGAACATCGACTACAGCGCGCTCGAGTGGTTCCGGGTGCCGATGGCGACGGGCGACCCGCACGTCGCGGGACCCTACGTGGACTACCTGTGCAGCGACGAGTACACGATCACCATCGCGGTGCCCGCCGAGGTCGACGGCTTCCGCATCGGGGTCGCCGGGCTCGACCTGCTGGTGTCGGCCGTCGAACAGGACCTGACGCACCGCTTCGCCGCCCTCGGGAGCGAGGTGACCCTGACGAACGGCGTCGGTCGCGTCGTCGTGTCGACCGATCCCCGTTGGGCGACCGGCGACTCGGTGCGCGGCAGCGGACTCGCCGAACTGCCGCGCGTCGCGTGCGCGGGTGTCGCGCTCGACGTCATCGTCGATCCGGGGTGAGCGAGGCGGAGTGAGGATGCGGACGTCGGAGACCCCGGGCACCATGGGAGCATGACCGACGGCTACGACCCGGACTTCCTCGAGACGACACTGCCGCTCCCCCAGCCCTCGCAGCCGGTACGGGCGCTCCCCTACCCTCGGTTCAGCGTGCTGTTGGATCCGGTGCGCCGGCTCGCGGCCGTGACCGCGGTCAACATCGACGGCGCCCTTCTTCGCGACCTGCCGCGCACCGGCGAGTGGCGCCTCGACGAGCGCGCTCCGGCCGAGGAGCAGACCGGGCCGGCGGTGTATGCCGGGAACGACCTCGACCGCGGTCACCTCGTGCGCCGGCGCGACCCGGGGTGGGGCGAGGTCGCCGAAGCCGGGGCTGCGAGCCGGGCGACTTTCTTCTACCCCAACGCCGCACCGCAGGCGGCCGACTTTAACCAGTCGAAGGAGCTCTGGCTCGGCCTCGAAGACCACGTGCTCGCCTACGCCGAGGCGACGGATCAGCGCCTGTCGGTGTTCACGGCTCCGGTGCTCGCCGATGCCGACCCGCCCTATCGGGGCATCCGCATCCCGCTCCGGTTCTGGAAGATCGCCGCCTGGCACGCAGCCGACGGCCTCGCCGCTGCGGGCTTCGTGCTCGATCAGTCCGACCTGGTCGACGTGCGCGAGACGACTCTCGCGATCCCTCCCCTCGGGTCGTTCCGCACGTTCCAGGTGCCGATCGCCGACGTCGCCGCCCTGACCGGCATCGACCTGGGGCCGCTGGTCGACGCGGATGCCCTCGGCGCCCGTGGCGCACGTGACTCCGGATGGCGGGCGCTCGAGTCCTCGGGCGACATCGTGCTGTGACGCAGGTGCGGGCGTGACTCATCGAATCCGCGCGCGAAGAGACAGATCGCGAGTTCGCGCTGTAGATTTAATATAACTATTCGGCGCAGGGGGACGGTCCACAGTGCTCTACAAACAGGTCTACGAGTCGTTGCGAGAAGCGATCACTCAGGGAACCTACCCGGTCGGCGACAAACTGCCTTCCGAGGCCGAGCTCTCGAAGCAGTTCGATGTGAGCCCGATCACCATCAAGCGCGCGCTCGAGCTGCTCCGCACCGACGGCATGATCATGCGCCGCCCCCGCATCGGCACCGTGGTGACGAGTTCGGCCCCCACGATCGCTCGCGCCGGGGCGAATCCGGAGAGCTCGGCGCGTCTGATCGGCTGCGTCCTGACGAGCTTCGACGACACCTTCGGCAACAAGATCATCGAGGGCATCCTCGCGGCTGCCGGCGCCGACACGCACGTCATCATCAAGCGCTCCGGCGGCGATCTGTCCGAGGAGGACGCCTGCATCCGGGCCCTCGTCGACGCGGGCGTCGAGGGGATCATCCTCCTGCCCAGCTCATCGGAGTACATCCCGCCGGCCGCGCTCGAGCTCGTCACGCGACGGTTCCCCGTGGTGATCCTCGACCGCCTCTTCGACGGCATCCCCGTCTCCGCCGTGTGTTCGGACAACCTGGGCGGCGGACGCACGGCGACCGAGCACCTGCTCGGGCTCGGGCACCAGACCGTCGGCTTCGTGAGCTCGGCGAGCCACGTCTCCTCGAGCGACGATCGACGCAACGGGTACATCCACGCGCACGCGACGAATCACCTCCCGCTCGAGAACCGTGCAGAGCTGCACACCATCGGCTCCACCGTCCCCGGGAGCACCGACACCGTCGAAGACGACATCGAGCGTCTGGTCGAATTCGTGCGAGAGCATCCGGACATCACCGGATACGTGGCGGCGGAGTACAACATCGCCCTGATGATGCGCGAGGCCTGCGACCGCATCGGACTGCGCATCCCCGAGGACATCTCCGTGGTCTGCTTCGACCACCCCGACGCCTTCTTCGACACCGGGATCTTCCGCTTCACGCACATCCGTCAGGCGCAGCGCGACCTGGGGATCAAGGGCGTGGAGTCCGTGCAGCGCCAGCTCTCCACACCGCACGCGATCGAGAAGGTCGTCCTGCCGACCGAGCTCGTGCTCGGCGCCTCGACCGCCGCCCCTCGCCCCTGACGCACGATGCCCATCGTGCTGCGAGTGCAGCGCGACGGGCATCGACGAGACGACAGGGGACTATTCGGCGGTGCGAGCCGCCCCGACCGTCACCGCATCGGCTCCCTCGGCACGAGCTTCGAGCCGGGCACGTTGCTCGACGGCGAAGATCGCGCTGAGCGCCGTGGAGTACGGGATCCACTCCGCCGGCGCCTCCGACCAGTCATTGCCCGGACGCAGCAGGCCGTCGACCTGCCCGTTCGCCCACAGGACGTCGGTGCTCGCCCGCAAGAAGCTCTCCAGCAGCACGCGCTCGTCCTCGAAGCCGTCCTCACCCGCCAGCACGGCGAGGAGCTCACCGAGGTAGCGGTAGTAGACGCCCTTGAACAGCCCTTCGTCGCCACCGTCGCCCTCGTCGCGGAACACCGTACCGTCGCTGAGCTCCCGCACGGCGGTGACCGCGGTCTGCACCGCCCGTTCGAGGTAGCGGCGCTCCCCGTCGCGGCATACAGTTCGACGGCGGCGCCGACGTAGAGCCCCTGGTTGTACGTGAACCGCCACTGCGCGTCGACGGCTCCGTCGTCGTTCCGGTTGATCCCGTCCTCGACGAATCCGTCGTCGCCGACGAGGTTCGTCGTCAGCCAGTCGAACGCGGTCCGCGCATACGTCAGGGAATCGCGAGAAGCATCCACGCGGCTGAGCCGCACTCCGAGGATGGCCAGCGGCCCGTTCGCGGGGGTGTTCTTGTACGCGAGCTGCTGCTTGCGCCACGCGAGGCTCCAGCCGAGGGTCTCGTTCCATCCCTCGGCGACGACATGGTCCCAGATCGCGATGGCCTCATCGAGGTACCGCTGCTCCCCTGTCGCCGCATGCATCCGCTCCAGCGCGAGCGCGAACCAGAGCATGTCGTCGAAGTAGTCGTTGAAGAGCTGGCCGCCGTTGCGTTCGATGATGTTCGCTCTGGCGCGGTCTGCCTCCGCGAGCCAGGCACGGTCGGCGGTGCGCGCCCACGCATCGACTCGCGCATCGATCACGTGAGCGAGCCACCAGTAGTTGAACACCTCGGTGTTCCCGCGATCGTGCGGGTGGCTGTTGGCGAGGTACTGCGTGCCCGCCACCCCGAAGAAGTGGTCGAGGCTGCGCTGGGCGACGTCCGCATGTGCGGACCAGGTCTGCGCGGGAGTGCTGGTCATGATTCCTTTTCCTGTGTCGCGGAGGCGACGTGCGGGTGGTCGGGCGACGAGCCGCGAGGTCGCCGCCCGACCGGGTGGAGCGGGCGGATGCCGGCCTAGCGGTTCTTCGCGAGGATCTGATCTCCCTGGGTCTGAGCGTCCGACAGCGCCTGCTTCGCGGAGATCTCACCGGAGAGGAAGCGCTCGAGCGCCGGCACGAGGGCCTTGCCCTCGACATCCGAGAAGCCCTGGACGTTCGGGCGGGCCTGGGCGTAGTTCATCGTCTCGATGAACGCCGCGTAATGCTCGTCCTCAGTGAAGTACGGGTCGTTCGCGGCATCGATGTTGGCGGGGATCCAGCCCGAGATCTCACCGAATGCGACGCCGTTCTCGGCCTCGGTCGTCCACCACTTCATGAACTCCCACGCACCTTCGGCGTTCTTCGCACCCTCGGGGATGACGAGCCCGAAGCCACCCGTGTAGGCACCGGTGTCACCATCCGGGCCCGCGGGAGGCTGGGCGACGCCGTAGGTGAGTCCGTCCACCTTGTCGAGAGTCGACAGCGCCCACGGCCCGTCGAGCTTCATGGCGGTGCGTCCCTCGGCGAAGGCGTCGCCGGTGTCGCCGAAGCCCTGCTCGTAGACCCCCGCGTCGAGCAGACTCTGCCAGAAGTCGAGCACCTCGAGCCCCTCGGGGCTGTTGAACGCGGTCTTCGTCTCGTCGTCGTTCAACAGCTCTCCGCCCGCCTGGGCGAGATACATGCTGAACAGACCGGGATCGCTGAGGTCGAAGCCTGCTTGGGTGAGCTTGCCGCCGTCGCGCACGGTGAGGGCCTCAGCCGCGGTGCGCAGCTCATCCCAGTTCGTCGGAGCGGTCACCCCTGCGCCATCGAGGAGCGACTGGTTGTAGATCAGAGAACGGTTGTCCACGAGGAGGGGCAGGCCGTACAGCTTGCCGTCGACCTCCATCTCGCCGAGCGCCGGCTCGTAGAAGACACCGGTGTCGATGTCGTCTTCCTTCACGAACTCGTCGATCGTCGCGAGTGCGCCCTTCGGCGCATAGAGCGAGGTCTGATAGCGGTCCCAGAGCACCACATCCGGCACCTGCCCGCCGGCCAGCGCGGTGAGCAGCTTCTCCTCGACCAGCTCCTGCGGTACATAGCTGACCTCGTACTCGTCCTGCGAATCATTGAATCGCGCGGCCTGCTCTTCGAGCTGCTTCACCTGGTCGCCGGACCAGGACCCCCACATGACGACGGGTTCGGGGCCGTCGCCCGCGCCGGTGTCGCCGGCCGAGCAGCCGGCCACGGTCACCGCCAGTGTCGCCGCGCCCAGCAGGGCGAGGGCTCGCAGATGCTTCTTCATCGAAATCTCCTTGGTGGTTCGGATGGTGTTCGGGTGTGCTGAGGGAAAGTGCGGACAGGGATGCGGGTGCGACCGACGAGAGCTACTTCGTCCCCACGTGCGCGACGCCCTCGATGATGTAGCGCTGGGCGAAGAGGAAGACGAGGAGCACGGGGAGGCTCGCGACGACCGTGCCGGCCATGAGAGGGCCGAAGGCGGTCTCGTAGTTGTTCACGAACGATGCGAGTCCGACCTGGACGGTCATCATGTCCTGGCTGTTGAGCACGATGAGAGGCCAGAGGAAGTTGTTCCAACCGGCCTGGAAGCTGATGATGCCGAGCACCGCGAGCCCCGCCTTCGCCAGGGGGAAGTAGATGATCGCGAAGATCCGGAACTCGCTCGCGCCGTCGATCCGCGCGGCCTCTCCGAGTTCATCGGGCAGCGTCTCGAAGAACTGCTTCATGAAGAACACGGCGAACGCGCCGGCGGCTCCGGGGATGATGACGGCCCAGTAGGTGTTGATGAGCCCGAGTCCGCCCTGGCCGAAGACGTCGTTGCCGCCGGCGAACGGGATCGAACGCAGGATCAGGAACGACGGGATCATGGTGATGATCCCGGGGATCATGAGCGACGAGAGGAAGACGGCGAACACCGCCGCGCGGCCGCGGAACCGCAGCTTGGCGAGGGCGTATCCGCCGAGAGCTCCGAAGAAGATGTTCGTCGCCGCTCCGCCGACGCCGAGCACGAGGGAGTTCACGAAATAGCGCCCGAACGGCACCTCCTCGAACACCTGGAGGTAGTTCTCGATCGTCGGGTTCGCGGGAATGAGGTTCAGAGCGCCGGAGAGGATCTCGGTGGCCGGCTTCAGCGATGTCGAGATGGTCCACACGAGCGGGGCGACCGTGACGATGCTGATCAGCACCACACCGACGTACCAGCCGATCGTGCCGAGGCGTTGCCGGGGTGTCTTGCGTCGGGTCGTCGGGATCGGACGCATGGCGGTGCTCGCCGCGAGCGCCGTCTCCAGTGCCCGACCGCCGTTGAGCGTATTGGTCATCAGACGCCCTTCCTGTTCGTGAGCTTCGCGTTGAGCAGGGAGAACACGAGGATGATGAGGAAGAGCACGAACGAGAGGGCGGATGCGTAGCCCATCTCGAGGGCCCCGAAGCCCTTGTTGTAGATGTAGTAGACCATCGTGACGGTCGAGTTCCCCGGGCCGCCCTTCGTCAGGACGTACGCCTGGTCGAACACCTGGAAGGCCCCGATGATGAGCAGCGTCGACACGAGGAACGTCGTGCGGGTGAGCGATGGCAGCGTCACGTATCGGAACTGCTGCCAGGAGTTCGCGCCGTCGAGCCGCGCCGCCTCGTAGAGCTCGCCGGGTACGCTCTGCAGTCCCCCGAGGAAGATGATCATGTTCGCGCCGAAACCTGCCCAGACGCTCATCATGACGATCGCGATCATCGCCCACTGCGATTCGTAGAGCCACGCCGGGCCGTCGATGCCGAACCAGCCGAGGACCACGTTCAGGAGTCCGTTCTGCGGGTTCAGCATCCAGAACCAGATGGTGGCGGTCGCGACGGTCGACGCGACCACCGGGATGTAGAAGAGCGTGCGGAAGAGGCGGACCGCGCGGTGCCGTCGGTTGAGGAGCATCGCCGTGCCCAAGGCCACGACGAGCCCTGCCGGCACGTAGAGGACCGTGTAATAGGCGGTGTTCCGCAGAGCGATCCAGAAGAACGGGTCGACGGCGATCTCGGCGTAGTTCTCCAGGCCGAGCCATTCGAAGTCGCCGACGATCGCATAGTCGGTGAAGCTCAGCACCAGGGCCATCACGATCGGCAGCGCCATGAACACGAGGAACAGGACGCCGGGCACGAGGAGGAACAGCCAGGCGTTCCGCGTCATCTGCCTCGCGGACGGGTTGCCTCCTCTGCGGCGGCGAGGCTCTGCCGCCTCGGTCGGCTGCGTCGGGGACGCTCCCGGTGCGGGCCGCGGCGGTGTCGCGGTCGGCGCGCTCATGCCGGTCGCGCTTCCGTGAGCGGGCGACGCACCACGGTGCGAAGCCCTGCCACATCGAGCACGAGTTCGCAGAACATCGCGTTTGCCCAGGAGAACCAGGGCCGCGTGTAGACCTCGGGGTCGGTGGCGAGGAACGACTCGTGCATCAGACCGGTGCCGGCATCCGTCTCGAGCAGCAGACGGATGATGCGCTCCTTCTCGTCACGGTCTCCGGTCGTGAGTCCTTCCACGCACAGCGCGATCGGCCAGATGTGGCCGTCCGGCGTGTGCGGGCTGCCGATGCCCCGCGCGATGGTGCCCGACGCGAGCGCACCGGAAACGTAGGTGGGATTCGCCGGGCTCAGCAGGAAGCCGCGCGTGGCGAGGTAGAGCGGGTCGTCTGTCCCGCACCAGCCCAGAAGAGGCAGGGAGAGCAGGCTGGGCACGTTCGCGTCGTCGGTGAGGAGCATCTCGCCGCGGCCGTCGATCTCGTAGGCGTAGATGTCGCCGTGCCCCGCGACAGCGGTCACCGCGTGCTCCGCGATGCCGCGCTCGATCTCGGCGCGGAGGTCACGTGCGCTCCCTGCGAGGTCGCCGTCGTCGAGGACCTCCCTCGCGATGACCTCGATGTGGGAGAGCTCGACGACCGCGAACATGTTTCCCGGCACGTTGTACCCGTGCGTGCAGGCGTCGTCGCTCGGACGGAAGGCCGACCACGTGAGACCCGTCGGTACGGTGGCTGCTCCGAGCCCGTCACGAACGAGGGTGTCACTGGGCGGGCAGTCGAATCGCTGGAACCGGTAGCGGGAGCGGGCGTCGTGGTCCTGCTCCGTGCGCCAGAGCGCGATGATGCGACGAGCGGCATCCGCGAACGCCGCCCCGAGATGGTCGGTCCGTCCGGTCGCGCTCCAGAGGTCGTGAGCCAGCTGCACCGGGTAGCAGAGCGAGTCGACCTCATACTTGCGCTCCCATACCCAGGGCGACTGCTCGGTCAGGTCGGACTGGTGTCCGGCGCCGTTCGGCTCCGCGTTGAAGGCGTTGGCGTACGGGTCGAGACGGATGTACTCGATCTGGCGACGGGACACGGCGGCGATCATGTCGGAGATGCCCGAATCCTCGGCCGCGAAGTGCAGATACGGCGCGAGCTGAGCCGTCGAATCCCGCAGCCACATGGCCGGGATGTCACCGGTGAGCATGAAGAGCGTGCCATCCGGCATCTCCGTCAGTGTCGTCCCCAGAGTGTTCGCGAAGCAGCGAGCGAAGACGTCGGCGATCGCCGGATCCACTCGGTCCTCGACGCGCTCGACGACGGACTGGACGAAGGCCGAATGGGTGTGAGCCACGGTGCTCCTCGGTAGATGTCAGGACTCGCCCAGCACTGGACGACACGGCCGAGTATAGGACGAAAATCGGAATCCGTCTATTAAAAGCTATAAATATGTAGATTGCGGAGTCGGCAACGCCGGAAGGCTTGCGCACCCGCCAGGACAGGGATAGCTTGACCGCATTCAATATGTTTATTCCTGGAGGAGATTTCAATGAAGAGACCCACCATCCTCGCCGGAGCTGCGCTGCTCGTCGGCGCTCTCCTGGTGCCCCAGCCGGCCCAGGCGCTCACCGCGCCGCAGGCCGACGACGCGTTCAGCGACTTCGTCGATGTCTACTGGGACGACAGCGCGAACTACTTCTTCACCTACAGCGATCACCAGATCCATCCCGAGCATGCACACGGACCGCAGGGCGGGCTCTACACCGACTACTGGTGGGAGGCGCAGCTCTGGGAGATGGTGATGGACGTTTATGAGCGCACGGGCAGCGCCGAGTCGCGGCAGATGATCGACGACGTCTACGACGGCTTCCAGACGCAGTACCCCGATTTCCGGGACAACGATTGGAACGATGACATCGGCTGGTGGGCCCGGGGAGCCATCCGGGCCTTCGAGCTGACGGGCGACGTCGAGTACCGCGACGACGCGATCGAGATGTTCGACTTCATCGCCCAATACGCCGACACCACGTACGGCGGAGGCATCTGGTGGAAGAACGTCGACATCGGCGACGGCGACCGCAACGAGAAGAACGTCGCGACGAATGCGACCGCCGTCTACACCGCCATGAGGATCTACGCCGCCACCGGCGATGTCGCCTACAAGACGACGGCCCAGAGCCTGTTCAGCTGGCTCGACGCGAACTTCTACGTGAACGGCAAGCTCCGTGACCACATCGAGGGCACGGGGCAGTTCGTCGACTGGGACTGGACCTACAACCAGGGCAACTACGCCGGGGCCGCACTCGAGATGTACCTCGACTCCGGCGACCCGACGCAGTTGGCGCGGGCTGTCGCCGCCGTGGACTGGGCGGTCGACAACCTGACCTCGTCAGGCACGTTCCTGCGCGAGGGCGTGGACGACACCGGCGGATTCAAGGCGATCCTCACGCGCAACATCCGCGCCCTCATCGACGAGGGCGGTCAGACCCAGTACGAACAGGTGCTCACCGACAATGCGACGCAGGCGGCGAACCACCTGAACAGCGCGGGCATCGGAGCCTACGACTGGACCGCCCCCGCACCGGAGCTGAGCGCCTCGGCCACGCAGAGCCTCGCGGCGGCCGCGAGCGTCGCCATCATGCATCAGGCCGCACCCGACGGCTACACCGGTCCCGTCGAGGGCACGCGCACGTACGAAGCCGAGAACGCCGAGCGTTCCGGGGTGATCTCGGAGAGCAGCCAGAGCGGGTACAGCGCCCGTGGTTACATCGGAGGGTGGATCGGCGACGGCTCCGGCGTCACCTTCCACGCGAACGTCGTCGATCCCGGCACCTATGAGCTCCGGTTCCACTACACGGCGGCTGCCGGGAACGCGGTCAGAGCGCTGACGGTCAACGGGACTTCGATCTCGGTCGCCTTCCCCGGAACATCGAGCTGGGGAGACTGGCAGACGAAGACGGTCAGCGTCCCGCTCGTCTCCGGATACAACCGGATCGACCTTCGGATGGATGCCGGCAGCGGCAGCACGAACTACGTCAACCTGGATCGGATGATCCTGGCGAACTGACGGTGCCGCGTGGGCGGCCGATCACACGCCGGCGCGCACGCCCTCCAGCGCGGGGTAGTCGGTGTACCCCTCCGGGGTGCGACCGTAGAACAGTTCGGGCCGCGGTGCGTTGAGCTCCGCGTCTTCGCGCCAGCGCTCGACCAGGTCGGGGTTCGCGATCACGGGACGCCCTGCGGCGACGGCATCCGCCCACCCGTCGGCGACGAGCGCCTCGGCCGCCTCCCGGGTCGTGTCGACGGCGAAGCCGGTGTTCGCGATGAGGGGTGCGCCTGCGGTACGGCGGATGTGCTGGATGAGCTCGCCCGTCGGGTCGATGTGGAGCACGTCGATGAAGGCGAGACCGAGGGGTGCGAGCCCCTCGGCGACAGCGGTGTACGTCGCCAGGACATCCGCGTCGTCCTGCTCCAGGACACCCTGGATGTCGTGCTGTGGCGAGAGACGGATGCCGGTGCGGTCGGCGCCGACGGCAGCCGCCACGGCCGCGGCGACCTCGATCGCGAAGCGGGCGCGGTTCTCGGGCGATCCGCCGTAGCGGTCGTCACGGACGTTCGACACGGGCGACAGGAACTCGTGGACGAGGTACCCGTTCGCCCCGTGCACCTCGACGCCGTCGAAACCCGCGGCGATCGCGTTGCGTGCGGCCTGCGCGAACTGCTCGACCACCACGGGGATCTCGTCGAGGGTGAGCGCATGGGCCACGGGAAGATCGGCCTTGCCCACCGGCGTGTGCGTCTGCCCCGGAGCGGCGAGAGCACTGGGCGCGACGACCCGCGGCTCCCCGAGATCTCCGGATGCCCGACTCGACCGCCGTGCATGAGCTGCATCACGATCGTTCCACCCGCGGCATGGACCGCGTCGGCGACCGGACGCCATCCGTCGATCTGCGCGGCCGTGACGATGCCCGGCTGGCCCGCGTACGACTTGCCCTCCGCTGCCGGCCAGGTGCCCTCGGAGATGATGAGGCCCTGCTCTGCGCGCTGCCGGTAGTACTCCGCCATCGTCGCGGTGGGCACGCCGTCATCGTCCGCACGCGTGCGGGTGAGCGGCGCCATCACGACGCGGTTGGACAGCTGCAGGGCGCCGAAGACGGCCGGTTCGTAGAGACTCACAGTGGGAGGTAAGCCGCGCGCAGCCCCTCGTATTCCCCTCAGTTGCCCCCGAGGGCGGCGAGCAGGTCGGCGAAGTGGTCGAGGTCGGCGGCCGTCCATCGGCGGAGCCGCTCCCCGATGCGTCCCTCATACTGCGAGCGGGCAAGGGCGACGCGCTCCTGAGCGAGATCAGTCGCCACCAGCACTCGCGCGCGCCGATCATCGGGGTCCTGCACGCTCTCGACGAGTCCCAGCTGTTCGAGCTGACGCACCTGGCGGCTCACCGCCGACTTGTCGGTCTGCAGGCGCTCGATGATCGCTCCGGCGGATGTCGCCTTGCCGCTCGCGATCGATGTCAGCACCTGGTAGCCGAGCGGCTGCAGGTCGGGGTGCACGGTCGCTGCCGCCTCGCGCCAGCTCACCCGGATCCGTGCGAAGAGCCGCCCCAGTTCGTGCTCGACCCTGGTGACGGCCTGGTCGAGGTCCGCGTCTCCCAGCCGGTCGGCATCGACGGCGGATGCGGGGGTCTCGGCAGGGGCGTCGGAGGAGGCGCTCATGCTCGCCAGTGTACGGCGAAGCCCCGCTGTCGATCGTGACAGCGGGGCTTCGGCTCAGACCTCGGAGAGCAACCGGAAGACCTTGGAGGCCGCGTGGATCTCCTCGGCGGTCAGCTCGTCGATCACGGCCTGCAGCCGGGTGCCGTACTCTCGGCGCACTTCGGCGAGCGCGGTGCAGGCGTGCGGGGTGGCCGTCAGAACCCGAAGCCGACCGTCACGTTCGTCGGGCCGGGACTCGAGCAGCTCCAGTTCCTCGAGCATCCGCACCTGGCGGCTGATGACCGACTTGTCCATCTCGAACCGCTCCGCCAGTTCGTGGGCGTTGGCGGTGCCGGCACGGGCGATGAAGGTCAGCAGCTTGTAACCGGCGACCTGCAGGTCGGGGTGCACGCGCGCCGCCGACTCTCTCCAGAGCGACCTGGTCCTCGCGAAGATGAGGTTCAGGTCGGCCTGGAGATCACCGAGCGCACTGTCGACATCCGTCGAGGCGACCGCTCCCGGGGGCAGCATGTCAGCGGTCCTGGTCCCGATCTTCGCGCTCGAGCACACGCACCGAACCCGTCGTGGGCGATGCGCCCGCGGCAGTCTCGATGCGGATTGCGCCCGTCGAGAGCGACGCTCCGACCTCGGCCTCGGAGACCTCGATCACCGACTCCTCGGCCTGCTCGAGCATCTGCTCGGCGGCGTTCTTCGTCGACAGCGGCTTGTTCTTGATGAACGCGATCGCGATGATGGCGATCACGGCGAGCGGGATGGCGATGATGAACGCGTCGGCGATGCCGTGGCCGTATGCGCCTTCCACAATCGCGCGGATCGTGTCGGGCAGCTGTCCGACCTTGGGGACGTCACCCGAGGCGAGGTGCTTCAGCGCCTCGACCTCGTCAGGCGTCGTCGGCGTGAAGCCGTCGAGCGCATCCGTGATGTAGTTCGCGACGCTCGTTGACAGCAGCGACCCCATCACGGTGACGCCGATGGTGCCGGCGATCGTGCGGAAGAAGTTCACGTTCGACGAGGCCGCACCCAGCTGCTGCGGCGCGGTGTCGTTCTGCACGATGAGCGTCAGGTTCTGCATGACCATGCCGAGTCCGGCGCCGAGGACGAACATGTAGACCGCGACGAGCGGGAACGGGGTGTCGTAGCGCAGGGTGGCCATCAGGCTGACGCCGACGGTCGCGAGGACAGAGCCGGTCAGCATCCAGCCCTTCCACTTGCCGAAGCGGCTGACGAGCTGGCCGATGATGATCGACGCACCCATCTGGCCGATGATCATCGGGATGGTCATGAGGCCGGACTCGGTGGGCGTGGCGCCACGGGCCAGCTGGAAGTACTGCGCGAGGAACACCGAGGTGGCGAACATCGAGACGCCGATGGCGATCGAGGCGATGACCGACAGCGTGAAGGTGCGGTTGCGGAACAGCGACATCGGGACGATCGGTTCCTTGACGAAGAACTCGACTGTGATGAACGCGGCGATCGCGACACCGGCGGTGACGATGAGCATGATGCTCGTCGAGGAGTCCCAGTCGAACTGGTTGCCGCCCATGGAGACCCAGATCAGCAGCGTCGAGACGCCGACGGCGAGCAGCACGATGCCGAAGTAGTCGATCGACACCTTGCTGTCGCGCTGGGGCTTCGGCAGGTGCAGGGTGAACTGCAGCAGCACGAGCGCGAGGATCGCGAACGGGACGCCGACGAAGAAGTTGGAGCGCCAGCCCCACACGTCGGTGAGGAGTCCGCCGAGCAGCGGGCCGCCGATGGTGCCGAGGGCCATGATGCCGCCGACGACGCCCATGTACTTGCCGCGCTCGCGCGGCGAGATGATGAGGGCCACCGCGATCATGACCAGCGACATCAGACCGCCGACGCCGATGCCCTGGATGACACGGACCGCGATGAGCATGTTCGTGTCGGTCGAGAAGCCGGCGATCACCGTGCCGACGGTGAAGAGGATGAGGGAGATCTGGACGAGGACCTTGCGGTCGACCAGGTCGGCGAGCTTGCCCCAGATGGGGGTGGAGACGGCGGTCGCCAGAAGGCTCGCGGTGATGACCCAGGTGTACTGGGACTGGGTGCCGCCGAGGTCGGCGATGATGACCGGCATCGAGGTGGACACGACCGTGCCCGAGAGCACGGCGACGAACATGCCGACGACGAGGCCGGAGATCGCGGTGAAGACCTCGCGGGCCGAGCGCGTCGTCTCGGGAATTGCGGATGGGGTGTTTGTCACGGGGTTGACGCTCCTGCGTAGAAAGTTGATCGAGGTCAACCATACTCCGATAGTTGCGAAAGCGCAACTATCGGATTTGTCCCTCTCCCCGGCCATACACGAGCCACTGCAAGCGTTCCTTCCCGCTCCTCGTCATCGCTCATCCGGCTTCCCCGTCCAAGGGTCGCTCGGTGCTGTCGATGCCCTTGAGCGCGTCGAGGAGCGCTTCGTCGAGGTCGAGTGTGTGGAGGACTCGCATGAGGGTGCTGAGCTTTGGATCCGGGATGTGGGTGGGGTCAGGAGTGGCTTGCTCGAGGCACCGGTATGTCGGAATGGAGCAGTCGATCTTCTCCGCCATCTCTTCCTGGGAGAATCCGCCGGCGTTCCGAAATGCTCGTAATTGCTCGGCGACCAGCGCCAGAACGCGCGATGGCATCAGCGGCCTCCCCCGTGTTGCACGACCAAGAGAGAGCGCATGATTTCATGCGCTCCTCAGGAAGTCCAGAAGCTGCGTCTTCTGGACTTCCTCGAATGAGGACGAAGGATGAAGACATGTTGCTACGAGTCGCAGCTTTGGAGAGCATTCGCGCCGGCCGAGTGCTGTCTTGTCGGAGACGATGGGTTGAAGGGGCCCGCAGTCCCCTCCGGCACGACGAATGGACCTGACATGCAACGGCAACCGGCAAACCCGAGCGACCTTCTCGCCCAGCGGAATGAGCAGGAGGCGATGATGTATGACGCTGATGCTCGTATCTACGAGCTCGCGACGCCGGCCTGGCCCGCACGGCTTCTCGATTTCCCGCTCCACGTCCCTGTCTCCTATGTGTGGACAGGTTTCTGGAGCACCCCAGATGGTCAGCGCGCACCCGGCCGGCCTGCGGTCACGATCGCGACAGCGAACCGCTCCGGTACCGCAATGCTCCTCGAGCGTCTTGGTCTTGCCCACCCCCTGACAGTCTCGACAGGTCACACCGTGCGCTTCCTCGGGCGCCCCACGGTGCGCGAGGAAATCTTCAATAGCGACGGCACCGGTGATGCGCTGGCAGTGTTCGAGGACGAAGACACCACAGTGGCCGTCGTTGCTCGTTCCCTCACTGCCCTGCCACCCCAGATCACGGTCCGACCTATGGGTGACCGCGATGGGCTCGTGGAGGAATGGAAAGCACTGTGGGGTCCATACCCCACAGCTAAGAAGTGAGGACTGTGCTCCTCACGAGAAGGAGGAACGATGAAGATCCACAAGTCAGCTGTCAGTGCCGCAGGAGCGACACTGTTCGCATTGGCTCTCTGGGTGCCGACGGCAGCGCAGGCAACCACCACTGGCCCCATCGACGTGGTCGACGAGACCGAATCGCCGGTGACGCTCGCTCCCATGACGATCGACTGCGAGACGTTCAGTGAGAGCGATCGACAACGAGCGATCAGCGAGGGCATCAACCTGTGCGGGGCACTGTCAGGTGATGGCTCGACAAACGCCGAGAAAGCACAGACCGTGGGAGACTGCGGCGTCTCATCAATCTACGTCGACCGGAACTCGGGCGGAAACCTGCGGATCTCCTACGGCCTGCACTCCACCGCAGGTCCGATCATCGCCCGTTCAGTCACCGCAACCTGGGGACCATTTGACACCGGATCAAACTACGACCTAGGCCCTGTCGGGCAAGAAAGCTACTCCAACTCCCTCACCGGCGCCTCAGTCCCTCGCGGCGCCATAGGCGGCGGCACCCTCCGCGGTAGCGTCACCATCGCAGGGTGGACCTTCACCTGCGACATCGTCGCCGACGACCCCGTCCACCCACTCAACCCCTGACCGGGGATGTGTTGAGACAGGAGCGCGCCCCACGCCTGGCCGTATTGCGGGTGCGAGGCGCATTCTCATGATCGAACACCTGGATCCCGATTCGCGTCAGCACGGGTCGGATCACGATAGCCACGCTCCTCTACGTTCGCTCAGTACACCGTACCCATCGCGTCGCGCACCTGCGCGAGCGTGGCCTCCGCCACCGCTGCGGCACGCGCATTGCCCTGCCGCAGGACCGACTGCACAAGACCCACGTCCGCGGCGAGCTCTCGGCGGCGCTCCCGAAGCGGTGCGAGGAATTCGTTCACCGCAGCGGCCGTCACTGCCTTCAGTGCACCGCTGCCTCCATCCCCGATGCTGCCCGCCAGCTCCTCCGGCGAAGTATTCATACACAGAGCGGCTGTCGACAACAGCGCCGAGACTCCTGGGCGCAGTCCGGGATCGAACGTGATGCGTCTCTCGTGATCCGTTCGCGCGCGACGGATGACCGCTACGGTCTCATCGGGCGTCATCGACAGGGCGATCGCGTTGCCGTAGCTCTTCGACATCTTCCGGCCGTCCAGACCCGGCACTTCCGGAGCGGCGGCGATCAGCGGCTCAGGAACGGGGAAGGTCGCCCCGTACCGCTCGTTGAACCTCCGGGCGATCACCCGTGTCATCTCCACGTGCGGAAGATTGTCCTTCCCCACAGGAACGAGGTTGCCCTTGCAGAAGAGAATGTCCGCAGCCTGGTGCACCGGGTACGTGAGCAGCAGGCCGCTCAACGCACGGCCTGAAGCCTCGGCCTCCGCCTTGACAGTCGGGTTCCGATGCAACTCCGCCTCCGTGACGAGGCTGAGGAAAGGCACGAGCAACTGGTTCAGAGCGGGTATCGACGAATGCGTGAAGATCGTCGTCCGCGCGGGATCCATCCCCGCGGCGAGATAATCGAGCACCGCCCCGTAGACGTTCTCCCGCACATTCGCCATGGTGTCCCGGTCCGTGATGACCTGATAGTCGGCCAACACGAGGAACGTCTCCACACCGCCCTGCTGCAGACGCACGCGCTCTTCGATGGTCCCGAAGTAATGCCCCAGATGTAGCGGCCCGGTCGGCCGCTCGCCGGTGAGCACCCGGAATCTCTCCGGGTGCTCACCGACGGCAGCCGAGACTTCCTTCGAGCGCTGCGCAGTGGCGATGAATGACTCCATGTGTCTCTCCCAGATGATCGGGAGCCACACGGAGTTCTCTGGTGCTGCCACGAACTGCCGTGCAGCCCGTGAACATGCTTCAACCGGCCGCTATCGCAGCCACCACCATGCGGAGCGGTTGAAGTTCATGGATCGATGCTATCGCGCTGTTCGGTCACAGCGTCAGGGCGAGAGACGATGCAGGTCGCGCGGGAAGAGTGTCACCTCACGGATGTTCGACGCCTCGATCAGGCGCGACACCCAGCGCTCCAGGCCGATCGCGAAGCCACCGTGCGGCGGCATGCCGTGGGCGAACGCCGACAGGTAGGCGGCGTAGGCATCCGGGGACTCGCCGCGCTCCTCGATGGCGGCGATGTAGTCGGAGTGCCGGTGCAGCCGCTGCCCACCGGTGACGAGCTCCAGGCCGCGGAAGATCAGGTCGAAGCTATTGCTCCACCGCGGGTCGTCGGGCTGCGGGTGCGTGTAGAAGGGCCGCTTGCGCATCGGGTACCCCTCCACCGCGAGCACGTCGCTGCCGTGCGTCTCCCGTGCCCACTCGCCGAGTGCGCGCTCGTGCGAAGGCGCCAGGTCGGGTTCGTCGTCGGGAGCGCCGACCAGTTTCAACGCATCGCGGAAGTGGATCACGGGGATCTCGTCCGGGATCGCCGGGAGCGCCACGTCGAGGCGCTTGAGCGCGTCGGGGGTCTCAGCGCGCATGCCGTCGACCATCCCGCGCAGCACCTGGTGCAGCACGGTGAGCACATCGCGGTGGTCACGGATGAACCCGAGCTCCGCGTCGAGCGACACGTACTCGGCGAGGTGCCGCACGGTGTCATGAGGCTCCGCGCGGAACACCGGCCCCGTCTCGTAGACGCGCTCGAAGACGCCGACGAGCTGCTGCTTGAAGAACTGCGGGCTCTGGGCGAGGTAGGCCCTCGAGCCGAAGTACTCGACGGGGAAGACGTTCGCCCCCGACTCGGTCACGCTGTCGACGAGCTTGGGCGTCTGGATCTCGGTGAACCCCGCGGCGTCGAGCGTGCGCCGGAACCCACGCAGGCTCGCCGCCGCGAGTTCCCATTTCGCGCGCTGCACCGGGTGCCGCCAGGTCACCGCGGCGTGGTCGAGCACGGTGGGAAGAGCCGCATCGAGAGCAGGGCGCCACAGCTCGACGACCGGAGTGCGAGCCGGCTCCGAGAGCAGGGAGATCATGGGCGCCGTCACCTCGATGCCGCCGGGGGCGTGCGGGTTCGCCGTCGCCGTGCCGTCGATGCGCACGACGGTCTCCTCGCCGGGGAGCCCCTCGGTGGGCACCTCCCCGGGCGGAGCACGACCTGCGCGAGCCCCGAGCGGTCGCGGACGATCAGGAACGACACCTTCGCGAGCTCGCGGCGGCGATGGACGTGACCCATGAGGGTGACTCTCGCGCCCGGAGGCGCGTCGGGAAGGTGAGCGGCGAGCGTGCGGGCGGGGTCGGATGGCGACATGATTCCTCCAGGTGGCGAAAGCCCTGGAGGTGCGGGCGGGGGCTAGATCGCGGTGCCACCACACCTTCGCCGATCGCTCATCGGCCTCTCGTCGATCCGCCGGACGCGCGGGAACTGCCTGCCCGAGGGCGGAGGGGCGTCACTTCCTCGCAGATACCGCGGCCATCGTAGCATCGCGGTCGGAGTCGGCTCCTCCCGCGCCTCACTCACGAGCACGGCGGCCACGCCGGCCGCGCACAACCCGAACCCGAGGACGGTCACCGGGGTGAGGGGCTCGCCGAGGAGGGCGCCCGCCGCCGCGGTCGTGGGCGCGATCAGGAAGAGCAGTGCGTTCAGCGCCGTGATCCCGACCCGGCGCAGCAGCCACCAGTAGAGGCCGTACGCCGCGAGCGTCGGGAACGCCGCGGCGAATCCGGCGGCGAGCCAGAACGACGCGGAGGCCGGCGGCACGAGGTCGCCCGAGACCACGGCGACGAGGATGAGCGCCGCCGCTGTCGCCGTCACGTGGATGGTCAACGTGACGAGCGTTCCCGTGCGCGATGCGGACCGCCGCTGCAGGAAGGTGCCGACGATCAGGCAGGCCATCGCCGCGGCCGGCCAGAGATAGGCCGCCGGATGCGCGCCGGAGCCTTCGAGCTGGGAACGGACGACGAGCACGACACCGACCGCACCCGCCAGGAGCCCCGCCCATTGTGCTCCGCGTACGCGCAACCCGAGCAGCGGCCCGACGAGCACGGCGACGACGAGCGGCTGCACGGCGTCGATCAATGCCGTCGTCCCCGCTGCGACCCCCGAGGCGATGGCCGCGTACACCGCGGTGCAGTAGCCGAACTGGGCGAACAGTCCGATGAGCGCCTGGCGCCGGACGTCCGCACTCGTGACGCCGCGCGCCGCACGGGTGAGCCCGACGACGACGAGCAGGACAGCGGCGAGCGGGACGAAGCGCCAGACGAGGAGCGCCAGCGGCGAGATCTCGGCGGGGGCCATGGCGGGTACGAGGAAGCCGGAGCTCCAGCTCAGGACGAAAGCTGCGGATGCGGCTACCGTGACGCCGACCCGAAGTATACCGATCTGTTTACTCATCGCCATCACTATACAGGTTGGTATACTTCTTGTCATGGCCGTCCCCGTTCCCGAACTCTCCCCGCTCACTCCGGGCGCCTCCCGCGTGCTCGACGCCGCATCGCAGCTCTTCTACGAGCGGGGCATCCATGCGGTGGGGGTCGACACGATCGCGGACGCGGCAGGCGTCACCAAGAAGACGCTGTACGACCGCTTCGGCTCCAAAGAGGCGCTGGTCGTCTCGTACCTGCAGCACCGCGACGCCCGATGGAGGGCGCACGTGGCCGAGCACCTCTCCCGCGTGCCCGAACCCGGAGCCGACCGGGTGCTCGCCGTCTTCGATGCAGCGATCACATGGTCGGACGAGAACAGCCCGAAAGGGTGCAGCGCGATCAATGCGCGCGCCGAGATCGGCGACGGGCACGACGGACACCCCGTCTTCCCCGAGGTGGCTCGACAGAAGGCCTGGCTCCTCGACCTGTTCACGTCGCTGTGCCGTGAAGCGGGCTGCGCGGATGCCGTGCTCACCGCGCAGGCGATGATGCTGCTGTACGAGGGCGCGATCGTCACGGTCGGCATGGAGACGTTCGCCCAGCCGTTCGAGGTGGCCAGGCGCCTGGCGGTCTCGATGCTGGAGAACGACGGCGCGGCACGACGCGACGAGGTCGAGCCCACGCACCGCGGAGGATCCGCGGGAGCAGTCGTGTGAGCTCCGGGTCGCCGTATCGAGGAGGCCTCGTTCTCCGCTAGCTCGTTGAGGATGACACCAGGTCGTCCCATGCGGCATCCGCCTGCTCGGCCGACACCCCACCCTGCTCGAGCAGCGTCGGGTACTGCCCGTACGCGTCATCGATCGACGTGCACGCCGCCTGCACATCGACGCTCAGAGCGTCGCCGGCCAAGTGCGTGACCTGCGAGCAGCCGGTCAGAGCTGCGACGGCGAGCGCACCGGTGGCGAGGAACAGGGGAGACGGCGTCTGGGCGGCGCACACCCCGAGAGTACCGAACCGACTGGACCGGGGTTGATCTGCGCCGAGTCAGCGTCCCGGCTGCACGAACCACGCTGCCTCGCCGGGAGCGAGTTGATTCGTGAATCCCAGCCCCGAGGAGGTCAGGATGCACTCCCCACCCCCATCTCCGTTCCAGATTTCGTCCCCCAGGTTTGCGACCACACGGATGTCCGCGACCGAGAAGTCCAGCGTGTCGTCGCGGGATGAGTTCCAGTGAAGCGGGCCACGATCGAGTGCGTGCGCACGGCGCTGACGAATCGCCGTCGTGTAGAGAGAAAGGAACGACTGGTCGTCACCGACCTGCTCCTGTCGCGCGAAGCTCGCCCACTTATGAGGCTGCGGCAACCACGATGCTCCCGACCGGCTGAACCCGAAGGCAGGTCGGTCCGATGCCCACGGCAACGGCACCCTGCTGCCGTCACGGCCGACGACGCGCCCTGCGGAGCGTTGGAACGTGGGGTCTTTTCGCGCGGAGTCGGCGATCTCCGCCTCCGGAAGCCCCAGCTCCTCCCCTGGTACACGTAAACGGATCCGGGCAGAGCCATCACGACCGCGGCGGCGGCGCGCGCGAGACGCTCGCCGCGGATCGGATCCATCTCGGCGATGTCCGTCGGATTCAGACCACGCCCCGGCCTCGGCGGATGTGACGCACCGAGCCGGGTCCGGACACGGACAACGTCGTGATTCGAGAGGACCCACGACGGCGATGCACCGACATCGACCATCGCCTCGATCGCCTCGTCGATGCGGGACCGAATCTCGTGAGCGTTCCACGTCGCCTCCAGCAGATCGAAGTTGAACGCCTGATGGAGCCGTCCGGGGGCTACCCATTGCGCCAGTGCTGCCGGGGGGCTCGCCCACGCCTCCGCAACGAACATGACCTGGTTTCTTCGACGCTCCACGTGCTGACGCCAGCCTTCGAAGATCTCGAAGACCCCGGGCTGACGCCAGTAAGGACGGCTGGCGAACGGACTGTCATCCGTGAGCTCGGCGTCGGGGAATTCCTCATCCTTGACGAGACCATGCGCGACGTCGATGCGGAAGCCGTCGATCCCGCGATCGAGCCAGAAGTCGAGGACGCCGAGGAAGTCGGCTCGGACATCGGCAGACGACCAGTTCAGGTCCGCCTGAGTGCGGTCGAACAGGTGGAGATACCACCAGTCGTCCGGCCACCGCCCGTCGTGCTCGCGCACTCTCGACCATGCACTGCCGCCGAACTCCGACTCCCAGTTGTTCGGCGCAGCACCCTGGTCGGATCCAACGCCGCGGCGGAAGTGGAATCGGCTGGCGGCAGCGCTCGACGGACCCTCGTCGAGAGCCTTCCGAAACCATGCATGGTCGGTGGAGACGTGGTTCGGAACGAGGTCGATCAGAACGCTGATCCCTGCCGCGTGTGCATCGCGGACGATCCCGTCGACATCGTCGAGCGTTCCCAGAACCGGATCGACCGCGCAATAGTCCGCCACGTCATATCCGCCGTCCCGCTGCGGGGACGCATAGAAGGGGGAGAGCCAGATGGCACTCACCCCCAGATCGACCAGGGCCGGCAGGCCCGCCCTCAGCCCGGCCAGGTCGCCGATCCCGTCACCGTCGCTGTCGAGGAAGGAGCGCGGATAGACCTGGTAGATCACGGACCAGTCCGCGTCGTACGGATGACCCTGCGCCTCTCCCCGCAGGGTCATCGTGCTGTGCCCGCGGGGAGGACCTCGGCGATCCAGGCGGCAGCGAGCGTGTCGAACCCGGCAGCGGTGGGATGCACGCCGTCGAAGGCGAGGTCCATCGGTGCGCACGCGCTCATCTCCATCGCGGACTGCGCGTCGACGATCGCAGCACCCACGCGTCGTGCAGACGCGCGTTCCACCTCGATCTTCGGGCCGAGATCGTCGATCAGCCACTCCCCTTGGCCTGGAGCGACCGGAAGCAGGAACGGCGTCATCACGACCACCCGGGCGACACTGCGGAGACGGTCGACAAGCGCGTCGAACGCCGCAGTGAACGCCTCGAGAGGCACCGGCGCATCGCTGTCGTAGCGACGCCACGTGTCATTGACGCCGACCATGATCGACACGAGATCGGGCGCGAGCTCGATGCAGTCGGATTCGACTCGCCTCAGGACGTCGGCAGCCTGGTCTCCGTTCACTCCGCGGTTGAGAACCTCCACGTCGAGCCCCCGTTCGGTCACGGCGTGAGCGATCCGGCTCACATAGCCGTCGCCGGTCGGAGGGCCCCCTGTCGTGCGGCCGGAGTCGGTGACGCTGTCTCCGAGGAAGACCCACCGTTCGCGAGCGGTCATGCGCGATCATTCCTCGTGCCGAACACGCGCCGGACAGCCTCCAGGAAGCCGAGTCCGTGGTGGGTGTCCGGGAGCAGCGACGACCCCTCGGTCCATTCGTTCCACGCGTTCACGGTGATCACAGGATGCGCGACCCCGTGCGCTTCGACGAACTGGGCGGCGCGGCGCAGACCCGCCTCGAACTCGTCGGGAGTCGGATCCCAGATCGGCATCCACGGATACTCTCCGCGCACGAAGGGCACGGACTGATCGGTGCGTGGGCTGGGATCCCATCCCACGGTCACGTTGGGGTGGAAGGGCACAGGCAGGGATTCTGCGTACTTCTCGTACTCCGCGAACGCCGTGTCCCGCAGGAGGGCGATGTCGGCGTGGTGGAGATCGAAGTCCTCGACGTCGGCATGGTGCACCCAGACGTACGACGATGCCGATGCGAAGTCGAGCTCGAGGAGCGCCTCCGCCGGGTCATCGATCATGACGGCCGCCGGCAGCACGCCGAATCCCCAGACGACCGCGTCCAGGTGCAGTCCGGCGTGTCCCGCTTCGATGCAGCGGTCGCGGAACGACGCGAGCGCATCGGCTGTTCCCTCGATCCCGCCGAGTCCCTCCAGCAGGTTGCCGATCTCGTAGATCGAGAACCACGGCTTCCCGTCGACCTTGAGGTAGTTCTCCTGAGAGAAGTAGTGCTCGATCACATGATCGACCATCCGGTCGAAGGCTTCCCGGTCGATGGCCCCGTCGAGCATCAGCGGCGCGTCCAGCGTCGTCGGATCATGCGACGGGAAGTTGTCTCGCAGTTGATGATTCGCCCACATCAGGGCGAACTCGACATCGTTCGCGTTCGGTGCGCCGAGGAGCCCCCTGTCGAGCGCTCCGTTGAGGTACGGCCCATCGCGATACCAGTAGAAGTCGACGAGGAATCCGTCGACGCCATAGTTGCGTGCGAGCGCGATCTGCGTCGCCGCGTCGCGAGGATCCGCCTCGTCGAGTTCTCCCAGTGCCGAGACGCGGGGCTGACGATGGCCGGAGAAGCGCGGCTTCGCCGCACGCAGCAGCTCCCACTCCGTCCAGTTCTCGCCGAACCACACATCGTTGCGAGGGTCGGCGTGCCAGTCCGGGAAGTAGTAGGCCAAGATCTTCGGGCGCGACAAGGTTTCTCTCCTGTTCGGGTGATGAAGGGCTGATGCTGGTCGGATCCTGCGCGTCACCACGGCGCGCGGGATCCGTCTGGCTTGCGAAGAAGGGGGATCCTCCAGTCGTGCGGTGACCGGGACGCATGGCGCACCGCTTCCTCGTCGATCTGCACCCCGAGCCCCGGCCCGAGCGGCAGAGCGAAATGGCCGTCCTCCATCTCGAACACGGCGGGGTCCTCGACGAGCGAGAGGAATCCGGTACGTGCGCCGTACGAGGAGTGGATCAGCTGTTCCTGAAGCAGGAAGTTGGGCACCGCGAAGTCGAGGTGGAGTGCCGAGGCGAGCGCGATCGGCCCCAGCGGACAATGCGGGGCGAGAGGGACTCCGAACATCTCCGCGAGCGCTCCGATGCGACGAACTTCCGATATGCCTCCGGCATGGCTGGGGTCAGGCTGAGCCACTCCGAGTCCCGCCCGGAGCAGAGGATCGAACTCTGCCCGCGAGTAACGGCGCTCGCCGGCGGCGATGGGGATGGCCGTCGATTCGATCACCGCCTTGAGAGCGTGCTCGTGTTCCGGCGCGATGGGTTCCTCCGCGAACAACAGGCCGAAGTCGGCGAGGTGCCGCAGCACCCGGATGGCGTCGGCCGGAGCGAGCTTGCCGTGGAAGTCGACCGCGAGATCGACGTCGCCGCCGATCGTCGCGCGGACCGTCGAGACCCGATCCACGACGTCGCGGATCTGGGCGGGAGACGCGAAGGTGTCAAGAGGACCGGCGGCCGGCGCGATCTTCACGGCTGTCATCCCGCGACCGACGGCGGCAGCGGCCTCGTCGGCCAACTCGGGAAGAGTGTCGCCGTGCACCTGGGCGTATGCGCGCACCCTGTCTCGCACATGTCCACCCAACAGCGCGTGCACCGGTTGCCCGTAGGACTTCCCGGCGATGTCCCACAGGGCCTGATCGATTCCGGCGAGCGCCGCCTGCGCGATCGCGCCTCCGTTGTAGAACTGCGAGCGGCCCAGCGTCTGCCAATGGTCTTCGATGCGCAGCGGATCGAGTCCGATGAGGTATTCGAACGCTTCGCTCACGGCGGCAGCTACGGTCGACGCGCGCCCCTCGATGATCGGCTCGCCCCATCCCACGATGCCGGCGTCGGTACCCACTCGCAGGAACTGCCAGTTCGGCCCGACTTGGAAGAGTTCGAAGTCAGTGATCCTCATGAACCCGCCCTCCCCCAGATCGATGCCCCCGAGTCCACGACGACGGTCTGCCCCGTTATGCCTTGCGCGTCCGCAGAGGCGAGGAAGGCGACGGTCGCAGCGACGTTCTCCGGGGTGGTCGCCCGCCCAGCCGGCGACGTCTCTCGCCACGATCGCCGGACGCTGTCATCCAGAGCAGCCCAGGCCTCCGTCTCGACGACGCCGGGGGCCACCGTGTTGACGCGAACCCGGCCCGCGAGGTCCACTGCCAGTTGACGGGCGAGTCCCACCATGCCCGCCTTCGCGGCCGCGTATGCAGGGACGCCGGGAAAACCCTGGACCGCGTGGATCGACGATGTGAAGACGATCGCGGCGTCGGTCGATCGAACCAGTGCGGGCAGCGTCGCCTTCACCGCGAGGAAGGCCGAGCCGAGATTGAGGTCGAGCTGTGCGCTCCACGCGTCAGGGGTCCCGTCGATCGGCGCGGCCTCCGTTCGACCTGCGTTGTGGTGCAGCACGTCGAGACCACCGCCGAAGGCGACAGCCTGCTCCGTCGCCGCGACCCACTCGTCTGGTCGAGTGACGTCGAGACGGATCGCGACCGCGGAACGTCCGCCGATGGAGGCAGCGAGAGCTTGTGCCGCTTCGAGGTCGATGTCGGCGATAGCCACCCGTGCGCCCTCATCGACGAAGCGCCGACACACTGCCGCCCCGATACCGCTGGCACCTCCCGTGATCAATGCGGTTCTTCCGTGAAAGCGTGCGATACCGGTCACTTGACGCTCCCTCCGAGGAACCCGGAGATGATCCGGCGCTGGGCGAACATGAAGAGGATGAGAAGCGGTGCACTCGTGAACACCGCATGCGCGAAGATCAGGTTCCAGTTGAGCTCGTACTGGTTGGCGCTCGCGAAGTTGAACAGTCCGAGCGGCAGAGTCGCGTTGACGGGATCCGGCAGCAGGAAGTACGCGTAGAAGAAGTCGTTCCAGATCCCGAGAGCCAGGAACACACCGGACGTGAGCAGAACCGGCCGCAATGACGGGACGATGATGTGCCAGAAGACACGGAGAGTTCCCGCGCCGTCGAGCTGCGCGGCTTCTTCGAGCGAGTACGGGATGGCCTTCACGAATCCGGTCATGAGGAAGATGGCCACCCCCATGTAAGCCCCGCAGTAGAAGAGGACCAGACCGACCGGTCCGCCGTACAGGCCCGTGGCCTGGAGCACACGGATCGTCGTGATGATCGACGGGGGAAGCAGGATCCCGGCCACGGCCACGTAGTAGAGAGCCTGGATCGTGCGCGCCTTCCCTCGCGCGAAAACCCATGCCGCCATGGCACCGAAGAACAGGGTGAGCAGGATCGCCGGAACGGTGATGAGGATGCTGTTCAGCAGTCCCATCAGGCCGTTCCCGTCGGTCACCACACGCGTCAGGTTCTCCCAGAGCACGAAAGGTTCAGGGAAGTCGAGCGACACGCGTTTCGCCTGTTCGCCCGACTTCGACGCGGTGACGAGAGCGAGGTAGAAGGGCATTCCGATGAGCACGATCACGCCGACCCACAGCACGAGATCGAGACCGACGGATCGTGTGATCCGAGCGCGGCGCGCGGACGTCATTGTTCGATTTCCCTTCGACGGAGGTAGGCCACGAGTGGGATCGCGATGACGACGATCACGACGAACAGCAGCAGCGTCATCGCGGTGGAGCGTCCGAACGCACCGAACCCGAACTGTTGGAAGACGAACATGTTCAGCACCTGGGTGCTGCCGCCTGGACCGCCCTGAGTGGTCGCGAGGATCACGTCGATGCCGCTGAGCGCGCCGATGACGGTGAGGACCAGATTGATCGTGAAGGCCGGGGCGAGCAGCCGCCAGCGGACCGAGAAGAACGTCTTCCAATACCCCGCGCCGTCCAGAGTCGCCGCTTCCGTGTACTCCTGCGGGATCGCCGAGAGACCAGCGAGATAGATGAGCGCGCTAAGGCCGAAGAACTTCCACGCATGGATCGCCGCGAGCCAGACGATCGTCCATTCCGGCGACCCGAGCCACTCCACGCGCACCTCGGTGCTGCTCAGAAAGGACAGGACCTCGTTCAAGACGCCTTCGTAGGAGAGTATTCCTTTGAAGATGTAGCCCGCCGCGAGCGGCGACAGGAGCACGGGGATGAAGATGAGCACCCGCATCGCCCGGTGCGCTCTGGTGGGTCTCTCCAGACCGAGCGCGAACGCGAGAGCAAGCACGTTCTGGAAGATCGCCACGCACACGGCGTAGACGAGGGTCACGCGGAGCGCCTGCCCCAGCGCCCCTCCGCTCATGAGGCTGGTGAAGTTGTCGAAGCCGACGAAGTTCACGTCCGGCCGGAATGAATTCCAGTCGGTCCAGGCGTACACGAAGTTGAGTGCGTTTGGCACCACGTACATGAACAGCAAGAGTGCGAGGGGGATGACGAGAAGCAGCGTCTGCGAGCGCCGCGCGCTGTGAGCGCGACGAGGTGTGCGGTGAACCACAGTGTTCCGTTCTTCGGACCGGATGGGGCGCACAGCGCCCCATCCGGTGCACCACTCAGAAGCCGGGGATCCCGGCGATCTTCGCGTTGTCCACGAAGGTCGTCTGCATCTGCGTCGCGACCTCCTCGGCTGTGAGCGAGCCGATCAGGAGTTGCGAGATCAGGGTATCGAGGCCGGACGGGCTCGAGAGCGCTCGCATTCCGTCGCTCGGGATGCCGTCTCCTGTGAACGACGCAGCGACCTCCTGCTGGAGCGGCGAGACACCCTCGGGATCGGCGACTCCGTCGATCACCGACGGCTCTTTCGTCATCTCCAGGTACTGCGGGTAGCCGTCACCCGTGGTGACCCACTCGATGAAGTCGCGCGCGGCAGACTCTTTCGCCTCGTCGCCGGTCTTCGCAGCTTGGATCGAGGTGAGGTTGGATGTCTGCCACATCACCTTGCCCGATTCGTTCGGCAATCCGAAGAAGCCGAGGTTGTCGGTGTCGCCCGTCAGCGACGGCAGCATCCAGGACGCCTGGATCACCATTGCGACGTCGCCGCTCTGCAGCTTCGCCGCCTGGTCCGCGAACGTCGCGGTCTTCCAGTCCGCGTTCGAGTATCCGTCGTCGACGAGGGACTTCTCCCACTCCAAGGCCTCGATGACCGCGTCGCTGCTGTCGTAGCCGGCTTCGTTCGCGTTGAGGTCATCGACGAATCCGGCATCGACAGCGTCCGTCAGCGCTGTGATGTACGGCAGCTGCAGGGTCCAGGTGTCACCCCCGGCGATCGCGACGCCGTCGATACCCTGCTCCTGGAAGGTTTCGAGCGCAGCCGCGAACTCCTCCGCGGTCTCCGGAACGTCGACGCCCGCCTCGGCAAACACGTCTTTGTTGTAGAAGACGCCGAAGACGGACGGGAACCCGGTGGTTGCCGTGTAGTGGACTCCGTCGAGGGTGCCGGAGTCCGCGAGACCGAACAGCGTCTTCGAGACGAACGGCATATCGGACAGGTCCTGGAGGTTCTTCTTCGCGTCGAGCTGGCTGAGGAACAGGTTCGACGACTGCCCGAAGAGGATGTCGGGACGCTGCCCCGTGGTCCACTTGGTCATGACGTTCGCCTCGAACCCGTCGGGGATGGTCACGAACTCCATCTCCACGCCGCTCTCTTCCGCGTAGGCGTCGAGAATGTCTTTGGTCGCCTGTGGCGTCGACTGGGCGCCCCAGACGGTCAAAGTGGTGGCCTCGTCGCCAGCGGGCTGGTCGCTTGCGCACGCGGAGAGTGACGCGGCAGCGACGCCGACCACCGCCAGTGCGGTCAAGCTCTTTCCGTACTTCAATGCGGTGCCTTTCATCGGGAGTCGTCTTCGACTCGTGAGTGCGGAACATTGGTGAACCGTTTCACCGTATGCTAGCTCACAGAGGTTCGCAACCGCTAGCCTGATGTGAATCTCCAGACGAAGAGGACACCATGACGAACGCGACGATCCGCGATGTCGCACACGCGGCAGGAGTCTCCGTCGGCACCGTCTCCAACTTCCTCAACGACACCAAGCCCATCGCACCAGACACCCGACAGCGGATCGAGGAGACGATCGCTCGTCTCGGCTTCGTGCCCAACAACGCGAGCCGTGTCATGCGCGGCCATCGGAGCCTGGCTATCGGGCTCATCGTTCCCGACTCCCCCGATCCGTTCTTCACGGATCTGGCCAGGGGCGTCGAAGACAAGGCTCGGGAGTCCGGCTACGTGGTCGTCGCCTGCAACACCGACGGCATCGACGCCAGGGAGATCAGCTACGTGCGGGCCCTGACGGAGATGAGGGTCGCCGGCGCGATCGTCATGCCGACGTCGCTGGCGACGGTCGCCCCCCACCTGCAGCGGCTCCGGCAGTCGGGTGGACGATTCGTCCTTCTCGGAGAAGCGTCCTCGGACATCGATGCCTGCACGATCGCCTTCGACGACTTCGCCGGCGGGCGGGCTGCGGCAGACCATCTGCTGGCCCTCGGCCATCGCGAGATCCTGTTCGTGGGCGGGCCGGGCGGCGAACGCCAGATCTCAGAGCGCCTGGCCGGAGCACGCGCAGCGCTGGAGGCCGCTGGACTGGACCCCGGGCGATGCAACGGATCGACGCCGCCGGCTCCAGCATCCTGCAACGGACCGAGGTCGGCGACCGCATCCTCGATCTTCCACAGCGCCCCTCGGCGTTGTTCTGCGCGAACGACTCCCTCGCACTCGCCGTGCAAGGCGCCCTCCTGCGCCGCGGGGTCCTCGTGCCCGACGACATCGCCATCGTCGGGTACAACAACATCGACCAGACGCAGCTGTCCCCCATTCCGGTGACGACCATCTCCACGCCGCGATACGACATGGGAACCCTTGCCGCCTCGCTGCTGCTCGCCGAGTTCGACGCAGACCACCGGCATTCCCACACCGTCATGGACACGCACCTCGTGGTCCGGGAATCGACGACCGCGAGCCCCACCCGCTAGGCGGGACTCGCGGACGTCGTGCGGACTATCGGATCAGACGTACTCGATCTTCGGGTCCCAGTTCGTCACGTCGAAGTAATGATCGTCGTTCTGCGCAGCGATGAAGTAGATCGCATCTCCGGCGTTCACGTCTCTCTCGAGGTCGAAACCCACCTCCGCGCTCGAGTCCCCCGGCATGGCCTGGGGACCCCACAGCACATCCCCCAGGTACGACGGCACCTCTCCCCCCGCAGCGATCGTGAGCGTCGTCCCGTCTCCTCCCTGTCCTGGCTGCGCCAGGGACGCCTTCCCACTCACCCGCACTCTCCCGGCCTTCGGTGCGAACCACTTGACCACCGCATCATGGGGCGCCTGCGGGCTCAGCGCACCGGCGAAGGCGAGCGTGTACGGCTCGTCACCCACCCAGCGGTTGTTGGTGGAGTCGGCCTTCATGTTGGTCAGATAGAGCGTCGATGACGAACGCCTGTCGCGCTGGAGGTAGGCCCAGTTGTTCGCGCCCTGAGTCAGAGCGAACGCCGTGGCGAGTTGCGTCGTGGTCGGCACGACCGGGGGCGGCGACGCGGGTCCACTCACTCCTCCGGAAGCGAGCGGGACGGCTGTCGCACTCGACCGCACCTCATCACCGGTGACGGCTCGCACCGCGTACGACGCGTCGCTCCCGTGCCCTGCCCCGAACCAGAACGTTCCTCGCGAGACCTTGTCGATCACTGCACCGTTCTTCACGATCTCCACATACGACACCCACGACGTCGCCGAGGCCATCGTCCAGTTGATCTCCGTGCCGCTCGCGCCGAGGTAGTTCGACAGGGTCTTCGTCGCGGCGGTCGGGGCCGCCGGCGCCGTCGTCTGCTGACCGGATCCCGGATAGTCCGTGAGATTGAAGAGGAGGATCTCCCCCTCCTTCAGCGCTGCGATCGGCACACCATCCGTCATCCACTGCGCGCCCGTCTTCGTCTGCGCGAAGCCGGGCGTCTTCCACATCCTCAACGCATAACTGTGAGTCGGCAGCAGGCCCTTCGGATGAACCGTCACCGCACTGCCGAAGTACGGCGTATAGCTCGAGAAGGTGAGATAGGACCGCTTCTGATCACCCGAGGATCGCTGGAGCACGTAGGTGTGGTCCCCGCCCACCACGGGAGGACGATAAACCTTGACCCAGCGGCCCACCATTCCCTGATCCGTGAGCCATCGTTGCAGCGCGATGTACTTCCGGGTGCTCTCTGCGACGGATTCGGAATACTGCGTCACCTGGCTGAACCCTGTCGCGATCGACGGCTCGGACGCGAACGTGTGAGAGATCTTGTCGATCGGCAGCTTCAGAGACTGGTAGTAGCCGGAGTAGTGATGCGCGTTGCCGTCCGTCGTCTGCTGGCTGTCGCTGAACCGGACGGCCCCCATCAGAAGTGTCTCTCCTCCTGAGGCACACCCGTCGATGGTGGCATCGCTGTGGCCGTCCTTCACGGATTTGAGCAACCCGAGAAACGCCTGGGACTGCAGGAGCATGGTGCTCTCGTCGCCCCCTGCCGGCCAGGACGGCATCCCGTCGTAGCGCCATCGGTACCCGCCCCAGTCCGCTTGCGCCGCGTCCGCTTTCGCCCGCGCCCACGCGGCCGCATCGCCGTTCGCGAGGTCGAGGTGAAGCCCGTAGAACGTGGCAGACGATCCGTTCACGAGCCAGTTCGGGTGTGCATCGAGCACCTCCGACCCACGATCGATGTGCCAGAACGGCATCCACATCTTGAGCTGGATGCCGGACTTTCTGACGTAGCTGCTGAGAGCGGTGATGTCGTCGCTGGCGAGTGCAGGCTTCCAGTCGCCCTTCCTGTCGTACCAGTTGTCGTCGATGTGCACGAGACCCGCGCCGATGTAGCGCGTGTAGTTCGCGGAGGCGACGGCGTTGGGCAGCTGAGGTGCGGAGCGCCACTGCCAACCACCACTGGGAACGATCGATCGGGTGTAGTCCCAGAGGTAGCGGTATGTGTAGTCGCCGATGGCGTTCCCGAGGTCATCGACATCGCCGCTGGCCACACCGAGCGTGACCAGCGGGAGTTCGATCGAACCGTTCGCCGGGATGCTCAACGCCGGTGTGTAGGACTGGACGACGGCACTGAGACCGGTTGTCTGACTGACGATCTGGCTCACCCAGTGCCCGTTGTAGTCGAAGGTGAACCACAGTCGATCCTTCGTCGCGACGTTCTCCAGGGCGAAGAACGTGTCGTAGATCGAGGTGCCGTTGCTGTACGAGCCCAGACCGGGAGTCGTGTGCCCGTCCACCTCGATGATCTCTGCCTGGTCATGAGAGTCGAACGCTCGGCTGTAGCTGGAGGTGAGCGGCACCTCCTTCAAGATGCCGGAGCCGGTGAAGTTCCCACCACCCGTCATGTAGGAGAGGGTCGTGCCGGCAACCGCGCCGCCGAGAAGGGAGTGCGTGAGGAAAGCAGGGTTCGTGAGGGTGGACGCGCTGCCCGAGACATTGTGGATGATGGTCCGCTCGGCGATGACGCCCGTCTCCGGGTACACGGTGTAGCTCCGGGTGACGGTGAGACCGCTCCGCACGAGAACGAGATCGAGTCGGACGGATCCATCGGGCTGATTCTGCGACGACTGCGCCTGCAGCCCCCAGCCCCCTGACCCGCCCCCGAGCACCGTTCCGTTCCAGGTGAACAGGAACTCCTGCGAGTTCGACGCTCCGCCGACGAAGTCGGTCGTTCCCGCGTTCGAGACCAGGGATGTCATCCGGAACACACCGCCGACCAGGGAGATCTTCTTGGTGATCGCGGCCGTCCCGAGCGTCCAGCTGTTCGTGGCCGCGTCGAACTCGACGATCACATCCGACGCGGCCGCGGCCGGATTTGTGTGCGGAGAACTCCACCCCACCATGGACGCGACGACAATTCCCGTCGCGCCCAACATGAATGTTCGCCTGCTCAGAGGCGGCGCCTCGCCCCGAGTGCCGCACACGTCCCACGCTTCGCTCATCATCGAGCCCTTCCTCTCACACGGTGAATCGGTTCACCACATGGTGACGGCTCCTGCCCATAAGGTCAAGAGGCAGATCATTGCGGCGGAGATGCGCGAGCGGGTGTTGAGCGCGATCGACGGGCTCGGCTTCGTCCGCACCAACGCGGCCCGCTCCCTCGTCACCGGGCGAGCCGACACCGTCGGATTCGTCGTCCTGGCACGAGTGATGCTGGAGCAGGACCCGGGAGTCGCCGCGCCGGCTCTGTGAGCCGTCGCGACACGCCACCGGGCGAGGCCGCGGCAGGGCGAGAGCCCGCCGACCGCGGCGCGCGATCCGGCCACGACCACGCGCCCGGGAGTACCGTGTCAGCGTGTCGACAGATTCACGCCGCGGACCGTCCTCCCTTGCGCCCGCCGCACTCGACGCGTCGATCGGCGACATCGACTGGACCGTCCCGCCCGACGGGGCCCGGCGCCGGCGGTTCCCGGCGCCGAGCGGAGACCTGGCGGTGATCGAAGTCGGGGATCCCACTCACCCCCGCGTCGTGCTGGTGCCGGGGGTCACGGGTTCGAAGGAGGACTTCACCCTGATGCTGCCCCTGCTCGTCGATGCCGGCTACTTCGTGCAGTCCTTCGACCTCGCAGGGCAGTACGAATCGCACGCGGCCGGCGCCGATGCGACATACTCGTCCGAGCTGTTCATCGGCGATCTGATCGCCTTCCTCGAAGCGGGCGCACCGGCGCATCTGCTGGGGTACTCGTTCGCCGGCACGCTCGCGCAGCTCGTCACGGTCCGTCGTCCCGAGCTCGTCCGCTCCCTCGCGCTCCTCACCGCTCCCCGGGCGTCGGGAACGTCTTCGCGAGCATGAGGTGGCTCGGGCCGCTCGCACCGGTCACGAGCCCGCGTCGAGGCGCCGGGCTCATGATCTGGGGCATCGTGACGAACAAGAACCGCGTCCCTCCTCGCCGACTCGCGTTCGTGCGGTCGCGCTTCGCGCTCACGAGCCGGCGCAGCGTCGACGAGATCATCGGCCTGATGATGGCGACCCCTGACGTCCGCGAAGGCGTGCGCACGCTCACGATGCCGAAGCTGGTTGCGACCGGAACGCACGACCTGTGGCCCGTCGCCGCGCACGAACGGTACGCCCGCGAGATCGGCGCCGACTTCCGCGTCTATCCGACCGGTCACAGCCCGAGCGAGACGACGCCGCACCAGTTGACGGCCGATCTGCTCGCCCTCTACGCCCGCGCTCCGGGCTGATTCACGCGCCCGTCGTCGGTGCCGCAGCGTCACGTCGGGCCTGCCTGCGCCGGTGCGGCGCCTCCTGCGGCAGATGCAGGCGCACCGTGGGGAGCACGAAGCTCAGTCGCCGTCGCAGCGAGGCCCAGTCCTGGAACGGTCGCGCCGAGACCTCGACGACGAGCCCTCTGTCGCGAAGCACGGTCATGCCCGGTCGGACATGGAACGACAGGTCGAAGTCGTCATGGATGTTCTGCGCGTCGCGATGCACCTCGCCGCTCAGGGTCCTCCACGTCTCGGCGCGCATGGCCATGTTCGAGCCGAACAGCGGCGCGTGCCCGAGCAGCGGCGTGAGCACCGTGTACATCCCGCCGATGTAGAGGTGCTCGCCCACCCAGTGCACGAGCGGGGTCGAACCGTAGAACCGCGGATCACCGGTGACGAAGTCGAGGTCGTCACGCTCACGGAAGGCACGCTCGATGCGGGCGACCCAGTCCGGTCCCGGCCGGGAGTCGGCATCCAGCCGCGCGATGATGTCGCCCGTCGCCGCGTCGTACCCGCGGCCGACGCCCGGGGGATCCCCGGCACCGGTTCCGTCACCACCCGCGCCCCGAACCGCTCGGCGACGACGACGGTGTCGTCCGTGCTGCCGTTGTCGACGACGACGACCTCGTCCGCGGGACGTGTCTGCCGCTCGACGGCCGCGAGACACACCTCCAGCAGGCGGGCATCGTTGCGCACAGGGATGACCACGGAGACGGACAGCGGGAAGACGGTCGTCATCGTCCTCCCTTCCGCGCCGTCGACCGACGGAGACACAGACAGTCTCCATCGCGCAGACCCACGCATGCAGGATTGAGCCAGGAGCGGCGAGCGCGGTCTTCGCGAACGCGGTCGCTCCCGCTCAGCCGCAGAACGCCGCGGTCGAGTCCTTGAGCTGCTCGATGGCCTCGATGGTCTCAGGCGCCGTGAGGTCGGTCATCCCGCCGATCTTCTCGGCGCCCGAGCGGATGAGATCGCCCAACTGGCCGTCGACGTTCTGCGCGAGGCCGTCGAGCGACGCGACGAGGTCATCCCGCGCGGCGTCGGCCTGCTCCGCCGACACCTGGCCCTGATCCAGCAGCGACTGATACTGCCCGTACGCCTCGTCGATGGTCGTGCAGGTCGCCTCGACATCGATGCCCATGGCGTCGCCCGCCAGCTGCGTCACCTGCGAGCATCCCGCGAGAAGGCCGATGGCGAGGACGAGAGGGAGGACGACGATTCGGCGCATGCCCCGAGGGTAGCCGGGCTTGCTGGGGCGAGCCTGGTCGTCCTGGGCGCAGGCCCGACCTGTAGTGTCCCCTTCATGCGTCTCTTCAGCGGGCTCCTCCTCTGGCTCGTCGCGACCGTGAGCGGCGTGATGGGCGCCGGCTGGTTCAGCCTCGCCGGACTCGGCTGGTCGGGCGGTTTCATCACGAGGAGCTACTGGGACGACGAGAGCGGTATCGGCGTCGCGTTCGGGATCTTCGGCCTGGTGGTGTGGCTCGGACTCCTCGGCGCTTCCTTCGCGGTGCTGCGCGGCGGCGCCTTCCCGGCGACCAGGGGCATGCGCATCGCGTCTGTCGTGCTGACCATCGTGAGCGTCGTGGCGGTCGTGACGGTGTGCGCGCTCGCGATCGGGTGGCCGGAGCCGCCCAGCGAGTTCCCGACCCCGCCGTGGAACCGCGCTTGAGCTCACAGGGTCGGGCGCGGCGCACACCCACGGGCAGGAGGCGGATTCCGCCCCCTGCCCGTAGACCTGCCGAGCCGCTATCCGCCCGCGGTGACCAGCGTGAACGGCACCGTCGTGGCGTTGCCCGCCACGTCGTACACGACCAACGTGTTCGCACCGGCCACGGCGCCGAACGCCCCCGGCTTCACCGCATTGAGGTCGGACCAGACGTTGTCGGTGAGGTCCTTCGTCACACCGTTCAGCGTGAGGCGATCGATCTTGCCGGCGTCGTTCAGCTTGTACGAGACGAGGCTGTAGGTCCCGTCCGCGCCGACCGTGAACTGCGCCCCCGTCTTGACCGTGACGGTGGGAGCCATCACGTCAAGCGTGAAGGTCACCGTGGTGGCGTTGCCTGCCACGTCGTACACGACCAGGGTGTTCGTCCCGGCCACGGCACCGAACACGCCGGGCTTCACGTGGTTCAGGTCGGACCAGGTGTTGTCGGTCAGATCCTTCTCGACCCCGTTGAGGGTCAGCCGATCGATCTTCCCCTCATCCTGGAGCTTGAACGACACCCGGCTGTAGACGCCGTCGCGACCCACCGTGAACTCCGCGCCGCTCTTGACCGTCGCCACGGGGGCCGTGGTGTCGGTCTTCGCCGCCGTGACGGTGAGGTCGCGGAGGCGTCCGAAGTTGTCGAACGAGCCGAAGCCCACCCGACCCTCGGTGAACGTCTTGTCGTTCGCGGTCAGCAGCGGGGTGTCGAGCCCGTCGACGTAGACGGCGATGTCGCCGCTGTCGGCGCACCGGACCAGGCGCACGTCGTGCCACTCCTCGTCGGTGACGGCCGGCGGCGCCCCCACGGTCCCGTCCCACTGGTCGTCGATCCGCTCACGGTCGGCCTTGTTCACCTTGAAGATGCCGTTGTGCGGGTAGATCGAGTTGTCCTGCGAGAGGTGCGCGTAGTAGTACTCCGTATCCGACTTCCAGCCGAACACGAGGATCACATCACGGTTGTTGACCGACGCCTTCTCGTCCAGCCGCACCTCTCCGGTGAGGTCGAACGATCCGAGTTCCGGCCCCTCGGTGAGGACCGCGTACTCGAACGGACGTCGGATGCCGTCGTTCGGGTTGGTCCCCGCCTCGGTGAGCACGATCTGGTCGCCGGGGAAGTCCCACTTCGCGGGTGTCCGCGGCGCCCAGTCCTCCTCCGACATGACGTCCGAGATGACCAGGCCATCCGGGGTGCAGGTCGGCGGGGTCGGCGGTTCGACCGGCGGCACGGCGTACAGCGCGTACTGCGCGGCGACCTGCTCGGCGGTGGGAACCGTGTCGAGCAGCATGATGTCGTCCATCCGACCGTTGAACGGGTTGGCCTCACGCGTGTTCTGCGGGAAGCTGCCGCCGATCTTGATCCCGGCCGGTGCGGTGTCGGATGTGGATCCCGCACCCCACGGATTGGCCGCGGTGTACTTCCCTGCGAGCTCCTCGCCGTTCATGAACAGCTTCATCTCGCCCGCGGCGAAGTCGAAGGTCGCGGCGAGGTGCACCCACTGCCCCTTCTTGAGGATCTCGTTCCACGGCAGGTCGGCCGCGAACGTCCACGACCCTGCACCGTCGACGCGGCGCCCGAGCGCCACGAGCTTGAGCTCGCCGTCGACCGTGATCACCTCGAGCAGCGCCCGCACCGCGTGTCCGTCGGAGGTGCCGGTGAGCACGCCCGCGAGACCGATCGCGTTGTACACGTCGTCGGGGTTCGCCGTGCCCGAGTTCAGGGCCGGGTGATCGCCGGTCGGCTTGAACCAGCCCATGACAGAGGCCTTGTCGGTGCCGGCGAACGCGTCGAGCGAATCGACGCCGTTCGCGTCGTAGACGCCCGCCTTCCAGTCGTCGTTCGATGCCGTCCGCGGACTCATCTGCTGCGTCTGCAGCGCCTCTCCCGCACCGGGGTAGGCGCGGTCGGCCACGCGCATCTCCACCCCGCCGTTGATCAGCGAGATGTCGGTGCCCGAGCGCCCCTGGTCGACCTCGACGGTCGGCTTCGCGGCATCCGGGTGATCGAAGTCGTGGTGCGTGACGACGTTCGGCGCGAGCGCCGGCAGGACGAACGGGTTGGTCGGCTCATCGACCTCCCGCGCGCCCGTCACCTTCCAGATCTTGCCGTTGGCCTTGGAGACGAGGTAGAGCTCGCCGTCGGCGTCGGACCCGAATCGCAGGTCGACGCGCTTGTCGCCGACCAGCTCCTGGAACGTGGTCTCCTCGCCATCGGCGAAGACCCGCAGCTCCTCGATCGTGGCGAGGTCGTCGATGTCGCCGTCGTTGCGCACCATCTCATCGGCGTCGGTCGACAGCACCCAGCCACGGACGAGGTCGGTGAACAGGTAGCGACCCTGCAGTTCGGGGATGTCGCCGCGGTAGACGAATCCGCCGTTCACGGCCACCCCGGCGTCACCGGTCTGACCGGGGTCTCGGTTGTGATCGTAGGCGGCAACCGGGTAGGTGAACCCGTTCTCGGCATCGTCCTCCGGCAGCGGGAAGATCTGCCGGTTGTCGGCCAGGAACGACCCCTCGCGCACCGACCAGCCGAAGTTGTCGCCCGGTTCGACGGCATAGACCGACTCGACCTGCCACTCGCCGATGTGCGCGAGATACATGGTGTGGTCGCCCTCGGTGTCCCAGCTGATCCGGTGCGGGTCGCGCATGCCGACCGCGTAGATCTCGGGCAGCGCATCGGCGTCGTCGACGAACGGGTTGTCCGCCGGCACGCCGTATTCGCCGTTCTCGCTGTCGTCACCCGTCGGGTTCACGCGCAGGATCTTGCCCTGCGGTGTGGCGAGGTCCTGCGGGTTGCCGTTGCCGACGCCGTTGCCGCCGTCCCCGACGAGGATGTAGAGGTTGCCGTAGTCGGCGTCGCCGTCCTCGACGGTGGGGTTGAACGCGATCTGCTGCACGGTGTGCACGCGACCGGCGAACGGGATGCGCATGACCTCGCGGTGCGTGCCGGCGAAGGTCTCGGCGGATGGATCGCTCGCCTTCCACTCGGTGATCACGCTGTGGAACGCGGTGGTGCCGAACGCGGGGAAGTCGGGGGTGTCCTCCGTCAGCGCCGTGCCGCCCTCGGTGTGAACGGTGTAGAACAGACCGTTCTCGGCGAAGTCGGGGTGGAATTCCGCGGACCCGAGACCCGTGCCCAGACCTGCACTGTTGTGGAAGTTGTCGATGAACTCGTTCCGCACGTTGAGGTACGGCACGTACTCGCCCGACTCCTTGTCGACCAGGTACAGGATGTCGTTGTTGTCGGGCACCATCAGCCGGCCGGAGTCGTCGGGCACCTCGTCGAGGTGCGTGATGCGGTTGTGCCGCACCAGCCGCTGATCCTGCGTGGCCGGGGTCGTCTGCGACTTCGGCAGCTGCGCGAGCTCGGTCACCTCGATGCCGAGGTCGGCGAGCGCGGGGTCGGGGAGCGGGTTGAGCAGCGGCTCATTGGCCGTGCCGCCGGGGGCGCAGTCGCCGGGGTTGCCGGTGGCGATCGCGAGGTTCTCCCCGTGGTGTCGACGGCGACGTCGTCGAGCAGCAGGCGTCCGGTGCTCGTGGCGCCGTTCTTCCAGAAGAACCGGTCGAGCGCGCCGTTCACCGCCTGGCGGAAGCCGAACTGCTGCTCGGTCCCCTCCGGGAGTCGCGTCTGCTCCTCATAGGCGCCGCCCTGGCTGTACACGGTGACCTTGTCTGCCGCGTTGTCGGCGACGATCCACACGCACTGCCACGCGTCCTTCGACCACACGCCGGCCGGCTTGAACGCTCCGCCGTCGCGCACGCGCAGCACGTCGTCGTTCTGGTTGTTCACGTAGGCGCGACTGTTCACGTAGTCGTTCGGCGCATCCACGTCGGTGAGGCCGAACGAGGTGTCGACGCTGCCGGTGCGCAGGAACCGGAAGAAGAGCGTTCCGGTGGTGCCCTCGGCGATGGCCGGGATCGCGCGATACGACTGCTGACCGCCTCCCACGGACTCGACGACCTGGTTGTTGCCGTTCAACGGGTCGGCGATCACCCGGGGAGCCGCGGACGACGTCCAGCCGTCCTGCCCGTTCAACGCGACACGCTGGTACGCCTCGAAGTCGATCAGCTCGGTGAACGGCTCGGCCGCAGCCGCGGGGCCGCCGTGAGCAGGGCTCCGACGACGGCCACCGCGGCGACCAGCGCACCCGTTCGTCGCACGCCGAAGGACCGAGGAGGAGGTGCTGCCGATCGAGTGTTCGAGCTCGCGGGGCGCATGATTCGTTCGTGCATCAGAGACCTCTCAACGTCGTCGTCGTGTGGTGTCGTGCCGATGGTCGTGCTCCTTCTCCGGGGCGGCACTGCAGCGGGGAAGGCGTGGAGCGGTACAGCAGGTCGGGGCGTAACCGCTTTCGCAAGCGCTTCCGCCAGATGGACGAGAAGGGCGGGAGGAGGCAGTCGCTGCCTCCTCCCGCCGGAGGTTCATCCCGCGTCGGGGACGGCGGGCTTGCCGCCGAGATACAGCGCGGCGAGGGTCGGATCCGCGAGCAGCTCGGATGCCGGACCCGAGATGTGCACCCGGCCGAGGTCGAGCACGCACCCGATGTCGGCGGTCTCGAGCGCCCGCCGCGCGTTCTGCTCCACGAGCAGCACGGCGGTGCCCGCATCGCGCATGCGCACGATCTGCTCGAACACCTTCTCGGTGGTCTTGGGGTCGAGGCCCATCGACGGCTCGTCGAGGAGCACGACCTTCGGGCTCACCATGAGCGACCGCGCGAACTCGACCTGCTTCTGCTGTCCGCCCGAGAGCAATCCGGCGAGCTGCTTCCACCGCTCCCCCACGATCGGGAAGAGGTTCTGCACGAACTCGACCCGCTCCTGGATGACCTTCTGATCCTTGAGGGTGAAGGCGCCGAGCATCACGTTCTCGCCGACCGTCATCTCCCGGAACACGCTGTGCCCCTGCAGCACGTGCGCGAGTCCGTGACGCAGCATCGACTGCGGCCCCTCGCCGGTGATGTCGCGGCCGTCGACGCGGATGCTGCCCGACCGGGGCTTGAGCATGCCGCTGGCCACCTTGAGCACGGTCGACTTGCCGGCGCCGTTGGGTCCGACGAGGCAGACCACCGATCCGGGCGGCACCTCGACGGTGAGTCCGCGGAGCACGAGGGCCGCACGGCCGTAGCCGGCTTCGATGTCGCGCAGCTCCAGCAGGTTCTTCGCTTCAGACTCCAAGGTAGGCCTCCAGGACTCGCGGGTCTTGCTGGATGATCTCGGGCGTTCCCTCGGCGATCTGGCGCCCGCGGTCGAACACCACGACGTGGTCGCACAGGCTCATGACCATCTCCATGTTGTGCTCGACGATGATGAACGTCTTGCCCTCCTCGTTGAGCTCGCGCACGAGCGTGGCGATGCGTCCGATCAGCGCCGGGTTCACCCCACCGGCCGGCTCGTCGAGCATGATCGTGTCGGGCTCACCCATGAGCACGCCCGCCAGCTCCAGCAGCTTCTGCTGGCCGTAGCTGAGGTTGCGGGCCTCGGCGTGCTCGAGGTGGTCGATGCCGACGCGTCGCAGCCAGCCGCGCGCCCGCTCCAACTCGTCGGGATCGTGTGCCGAGCGCAACTGCTGGCGGATGCTCGTGCTGCGCACCGCCACGAGCAGGTTCTCCATCACGGTCATGCGCGGGAAGACCCGGCACAGCTGGAAACTGCGGCCGATGCCGGCGCGGGCGATGCGGTCGGGCGACTTGCGGGTGATCGCCTGCCCCCGGTAGCGGACCTCGCCCGAGTCGGGCTTGATCATGCCGGTCACGCAGTTGAAGAAGGTGGTCTTGCCCGAGCCGTTCGGCCCGATCAGGCCGTTGACCTTGCCCTCCTGGAAGGTGACCGTCGCCCCGTCGACGGCGGTGACGCCGCCGAAGGACTTGGTCATCTCGACCGTGCTCAGGCTCTCGAGCGTGCGGGTGGACTGTGCCGTTGGGGCGTTCATGACGACGTCTCCTTCGTCGAGGCATCCGCTGTTCGGGCCCTGTTCTGCTCGAGCAGCTCGCCGGCGGTGACCTCGCGGATCGACGCGGCGTTCGAGGACCGGGTGAACAGTCCCTTCACGGCGGGGATGATCCCGTCGGGCATGAAGAGCACGACGATGCCGAGGAGGATGCCGGTGGCGATGAGGTGGAACTGCGTGTCGCCGAACTCGAGCTTGAAGTACTCGAGCGCGATGCCGACGACGACGGCTCCGAGCAGCGGTCCGAAGAGGTTGCGCACTCCGCCGAGCAGGGCCATCAGCACCATGTACGAGCCGATGAGGATCGAGAACTGGAAGATGGGGTCCAGGTCGCCGAACCACAGCGCGTAGAGTCCGCCGCCGAGCGAGACGAACAACGCCGACAGGACGTAGGCGATCAGCTTGTACCGCGTGGTGGGCACGCCGAGCGCCTGCGCCTTGTCCTCGTCTTCGCGGACCGACTTGAGTGCGGTGCCGAACTTGGACCGGTCGATGATCCACCACACGACGAGGGCGAAGGCCAGCAGGCCCGCGAACAGGTAGTAGAAGATGCGGTGGTGCTCGGGCCGCAGCACGTCGAACGGACGCGGGACGTTGAGCCCCTCGGAGCCGCCGGTGACCTCGCGCCAGCTCTGGAACACCAGCAGCATGATGAGGACGAAGGCGATCGACACGATCACGAACGAGGCGCCGCGCACCCGGAGGGCGGCGATGCCGATGGGGATCGCGATGATCGAGACGAGCACCGCCGCGAGGATCCAGGCGACGAATCCCGGCAGATCCAGGTACTTGATGAGCAGCCCGGTGCCGTATGCGCCGAGTCCGAAGTAGGCGGCATGCCCGAGGGAGATGTATCCCGTGAAGCCGCCCATGAAGTTCCACCCCGTCGACAGCACGGCGTAGTTGAGGATGACGACGCCCGCCGACAGGATGTACGGGTTCGGGGCGATCAGCGGGAAGGACAGCACGAGCGCGGCGCCGACCACGAGCAGGACGAGGCCCACCCATCTGCTCGACTTCCGCCGCACGGGTGCGGGCGGGGCGACCACGACCGTCTCGGTGGCGATCGGCTCTCTGCTAGAAACGCTGGGCAAGACGACCTCCGAAGAATCCTTGCGGACGGAACATGAGCGTGGCGAACAGCGCGACGTAGAAGACCGTCTGCGCCCACGTCGGTCCCAGTGGGAGCTGGAGCAGGCTCTGCGCGACCCCGAGGACGAGGGCCGCGATGGCCGCTCCGGGGATGCTGCCGAGTCCGCCGACGACGATGATCGCCATGAGCGGCCCGATCCAGTGCCAGTGCAGCGAGGGGTAGATCGTGGCGTCGAGCGAGAGCGCGGTGCCGCCGATCGCCGCCGTGGCGAGTCCGAGTCCGAATCCGTAGCCGGCGACCCGGTCGGTGTTGATGCCGACCAGGCGTGCGGCCTCGGGGTGCTGGATCGTCGCCCGCAGCGCCTGCCCGAACTTCGTGTACTTCAGCAGCACGAACAGCAGGGCGAGGGCCACGGCCGCGAGACCGAACGCGATGAGCTTCACCACCGGCACCTGGGCGCCGAAGAAGTCCAGACTCGCACTCGCGTACGGCAGCGGGATGCGGCGCTGGGTGCCGGTGAAGAAGAACCCGAGCGCCCCCTCGATGATGAGCGCCACCGCGAAGGTGAGCAGCACCGACATCATGGTCAGCGTCAACGGCTTGAGCCTCGACACCAGCAGACGTTGCATGACGACACCGGTGAGGAAGAACAGCGGGACCGTGACGACGAGCGACACCAGCGGGTCGATCCCCGTCTCGCGGTTGAACCACCACGCGAGGTACGCCGCGAGGATCAGGAAGGCGGAGTGCGCGATCATGACGACGCGCATGATTCCGAAGTACAGCGTGAGCCCGGCCGCCAGGAGGGCGTAGAGCCCTCCCAGCAGGACGCCGAGGATCAGGCTTTGCAGCAGCAGTGCTCCACTCACGTGCGGATCACCACGTCGGCTTCGGGAACAGGAAGTCGGCTTCCTTGACGTCTTCGGGCAGGACGATCAGGATCTCGCCGTCGATCCACTGCTGGATGAGGTGGGCGCCGGTGGGCTTGCCCGTCTCGTCCCAGCTGAGGGGTCCGACCACGGTCTCGACCTCGTTGTCGCGCAGCCAGTCGATGAGCTCCTGCTGGCAGTCGCCCTGCTCGGCGCATCCGACGGCCTCGACGGCGGCGGCGACGACCTGGCCGGTCGTGTACGCGTTCGCCTCATCCTCCGACGGCGGGTTGCCGTGCATCTCGGTGTACTTCTCGACGAACTCGATGTTGCTCGGGAACTGCGACTTGGGCGAGTACCCCGTCGGCGCCAGGATGCCCTCCGTCGCGCCGCCGATGGCTGCGGCGAACTCCGGGTTGGTCGGCGCGGTCGAGAACGCGGCGAGCTCGGGCTGATAATTCAGCTGCTGCAGCGCGATGATCAGGTTGACCGCGTCCTGGTACTGCGTGCCGCCGATGACGATGTCGGCGTCGGACTGCGCGATCTTCGCGGCGATCGTGGAGAAGTCCGTCGTGTTGGGCGGGTAGACCTCGTTCACGAGGATCTCGACCCCGGCTTCTTCCAGCTTGTCCCTGAGGCCGTAGGCGGTGCCCTGGGCGAAGGGGTCGTCCATGGCGGCGACGGCCGCGGTCTCCGGGCGCTGGTCCTCGGGGAGGGCCAGCAGGTAGTCCGCGAGGTTGTTGTAGTGGTCGTTGGCGATCGCGGGCGCGGCGTAGAAGAGGTTGTCGAAGCCCTGCTCGAAGACCTCCTCCGCGGCTCCGGCCGGCTCGACGAAGAGCATGCCGTACTCCTGCGCGACCCGGGCGGACGGGACGACGAGCCGGGTGGAGAACGGACCGAACACGAGGTCGACGCCGTCCTGCGCGATCAAGGACTCGTAGTCGGAGACGACGCGGTCGGCGTTCGACTGGTCGTCGAGGATCTTGAGCTCGACCTGACGACCGAGGAGGCCGCCGTTCTCGTTGACGATGTCGCGCCAGGCCTCGTAGCCGCGTTCGACGCCCTTGCCCGGCTCCGAGAAGTCTCCGGTGAGCGGGAGGGAGATGCCGATGACGATCGGATCGTCGGAGCCGCCACCCCCTTCGCCCTGGTCTCCGGTTCCGGAACAGGCCGAAACCGTGAGCGCGGCGATCGAAAGCGTTCCGATCGCGGCAGCGATCCGTCGACCGTGTCTGGGTGCAGTCATCCGAGTCTCCTACGTCATCGTAGCGAAAGCGCTTTCGTAAGCGCTTCCGCCACTATAGTGGGAGGGAAGAACGAAGAGCAACCTACAGCGCAATCAGCGTCGATCTTGCTCCTCAGGGGGAGGCTTCGTGAAGCGTGAGGGCGCGCCACGACTCATCGATGTGGCCGAAGCCGCCGGCGTCTCCCTGGCGAGTGCGTCGAGAGCGATGTCCGGCGGATCGGGGATCTCGCCCGAGGTCGCCGAACACGTCCGCGGCATCGCCCAGGCGCTCGGCTACGAGCCCAACATGCATGCGCGCGGCCTCGCCGGGGGCTCGTGCCCACCATCGGACTCGTCGTGCACGAGATCGGCGACCCCTACTTCTCCGACATCGCCAGCGGCGTGATCCGCAGTGCGACGCAGCAGAACCGATCCGTGCAGATCGCTCAGGCCGACCGCACGCCCGACAGCGAACTGGCCCAGGTGAAGTCGCTGCTGCGACAGCGCATCGGCTCCATCATCATCGCCGGCTCCGGGTACGCCGACCCCGCGATCGAGCAGCCGATGGCGGAGGCGCTGCTGGACTTCACGGCCGCGGGAGGACGCGTCGCGGTGATCGGCCGCCACCACCTCCCCGTCGATGCGGTGCTCCCCGACAACCATCGCGCCGGCGTCTCCGTCGGACGACACCTCGCAGATCTCGGGCATCGCCGGATCGGCGTGGTCGCAGGGCCCCCGAGCTGAACACGGTGGCCGATCGCATCGCCGGGCTCCGCGAGGGCACCAGCGATCCTGGCGTCGAGCTCACCGTGGTCTCCAAGGCGTTCACGCGCGAGGGCGGCATCGCCGGTGCGCGCGAGCTGCTCGACCGGGGCCTCACGGCCATCGTCGGGCTCAACGACGCGATGGCCATCGGCATCCTCAGCGAACTGCGCCAGCACGGCATCCGCGTGCCGGAGGAGATGTCGGTGGTCGGCTTCGACGACATCGCCGTCGCGCCGGACGTGGCGCCCGCGCTCACCACGGCGCGCATCCCCATGCTCGAGATGGGTCAGCACGCGGTCTCGCTCATCCTCCGCCCGGCGAGCGACGAGGCGCGGACCATCACGACGGCGCATGAACTGATCATCCGCCAGTCGTCGGGGCCTCCTGGCCTGACCGCGGCGCGGATATCATAAAGGTCGACCAATCGGAGCCGCCGTGACCACGACCTTGGAGACGCTCGTCTCCCGCCTCGTCGCCCTCGCCGTCGAAGAGGAGGGCTCCTCGGCGCGGCGCCTGCCGCCGGAGCGCGAACTCGGCGATGCACTGGGGATGAGTCGCGGGGCGCTGCGCGAGCACCTCGCCGTGCTCGAGCGCCTCGGCTTCCTCCACCGCACCCAGGGTCGCGGTACGTACATCGACGCTCCGGGCGACGACTTCGTCCGCAGCTACTTCACCATCGCGAGGGAACTCGGCTACCTGACCGACAGCCAGTTCGCCGAATCGCGCGTGCTCCTGGAAGAGGCCGTCGCCGAGGCCGCCGCCGCACGCGCGACCGCGATCGACGTCGCCCACCTGCGCGAACTCGTCGATCAGATGGTCGCCGCGACGCGGTCCGGCGACCACGAGGCGGCCTTCGAGGCAGACGTCGCGTTTCACCGGAGCCTCCAGAGCATGGTCGACAATCCGGTGCTCCGCCTCATCCACGAGGGGCTGAGCCACGTGCTGCGCGAGACGATCCGCGTGCGACGGCTGGATGCGGTCGCCGTGGAGACCCTGGACGCCGACGGCGTCCTGCGCACGGACAGCGTCCACTACCCGATCGTGGACGCGCTCGAGGCCGGAGACGCCGAGGCGGCGCGAGCCGCGATGCGCGAGCACTTCCGCAACTGGCAGTCGCTGCCGATCGCCGCACACCGTTGAGCACGGGATTGGTATAACCAATCTTGACATGCCCGCTTCGCGGTCGTATTCTGATCCACAGATTGGTTAACCAATTCTCAGATCATCGGCCACACGGACCAATGGAGGTCAGCGAGTCATGCCGGACACCGCCGCAGCAGTCACATTCGTCGGGTTGGGTGCGATCGGACTCCCCATGCTCCAGCGCCTCGTGGACGGCGGGATCGACGTCACCGGCGTCGACCCCTTCCCCGGCGCCCGCGAACGCGCACAGGCGGTCGGAGCCGCGACGGTCGGGGCCATCGGCGACGCACCTGCGGCCGCGGTCGTGGTGGCGATGGTCGCGACCCCCGACCAGCTCGACACACTCGTCGACCAGGCCCTGGCCGCCGGAGCCGTGCGCGGACAGCTCTGGGCCGTGATGAGCACCGTCGGACCCGAGGCCGTCGTCTCGGCCGCCGCACGACTGACCGACGCCGGCGCCGCGGTGGTCGACGCCCCGGTCACCGGCGGTGTCGCGCGAGCTCGCACCGGCGAACTCACCATCTTCGCGTCCGGAGCGGAAGCGTCGATCGCCCGCCTCGAACCGGTCCTCTCGCGGTTCGGCGCCGTGCGCATCGTCGGCGACGAGGTCGGGCGCGGACAGGCCATCAAGGTCGTCAACCAGCACCTCTGCTCCGTGCACATCGTGGCCGCCGCGGAAGCGCTCGCTCTGGCGACGGCACTGGGACTCGACCCGGCCGAGGTGCTGCCCCTGCTCGAATCCGGCGCCGCCGGATCCTGGATGCTGTCCGACCGCGGCCCACGGATGCTCGAAGGCACCGACGTCGAGGTCACCAGCCAGATCAACATCTTCGTCAAGGACTCGGGACTCGTGTACGACGCCGCCCGCGCCGCCGGAGCCGAGAGTCCCCTGCTCGACGCCGCACGCGAGCGCTACCTCGCCGCCCAGGCAGACGGCCTCGGCACGCGCGACGACTCGCGCGTGATCGAGACCTACCGCCGTCGCTGACGGCCACCACCACTCACCGCCCTGTTCAAGGAGGAACACCCATGGTCAACATCACCCGTCCCCCGGCGCGCACACCGCAGCGCGACAACCCCGTCAAGGTGTCGATCGCATCGATGATCGGCACCGCCGTCGAGTCATACGACTTCTTCATCTACGGCACCGCGTCGGCCGCCTACTTCGGCTCCGTCTTCTTCCATGCCGAAGACCCGATCGTCGGCGTGCTGCAGTCGTTCGCGGTGCTGGCTGTCGGCTTCTTCTTCCGCCCGCTCGGCGGCTACCTCGCAGGACATTTCGGTGACCGCATCGGCCGCAAGACGGTCCTGCTGGCATCGCTCATCGTGATGGGCGCCGCCACCTTCCTCGTCGGGCTGCTCCCGACGTACGAGATGGTGGGAGTCCTCGCTCCGATCCTGCTGATCCTCCTGCGGGCCGTGCAGGGGATCGGCTTCGGCGCCGAATGGGGAGGCGCGGTGCTGATGGCCGTCGAACATGCCCCGGCGCAGCGTCGCGGGTTCTTCGGCTCCGTGCCCCAGATCGGCATCCCGGCCGGGCTGCTCCTCGCGAACGGCACCTTCCTGGCCTCGAACGCCCTGTTCGAGGGTGACTGGGTGTGGCGCGTGCCCTTCCTGCTCTCGATCGTGATGGTCGCTATCGGTCTCTGGATCCGCCTCGGCGTGAAGGAGTCCCCCGAGTTCGAGAAGATGAAGCAGGCCGGAGAGATCCACAAGCAGCCCGCCCTCCAGGTGCTCAAGCAGGACTGGCGACTGGTGTTGCGGATCATCGGACTCCGTCTGGCCGAGACCGGCGGCTACTACATCACCACCAGCTTCGTGCTCTCGTACGTCGGGCTGGCCGCGATCAGCGACTCGCAGTACGTGCTGTGGGGAACCATGATCGGCTCCGCACTCGGACTCGGATCGCACCTCCTCTACGGGGCGCTCAGCGACCGGATCGGGCGCAAGCGCGTCTTCCTCATCGGCGCGATCTTCACGATCCTGTTCGGCATCCCGATGTTCCTTCTCATCAACACCGGCGCCGTGATCATGATCATCGTCGCGGTCGCCCTGAGCCTGCTCTTCAGCCACGACCCGATCTTCGCGGTCGAGTCGAGTTGGTTCAGCGAACTCTTCTCCCGGGATGTGCGCTCGTCCGGCATCTCGCTCGGCTACAACGGCGCGTCGATCGTCGCGGGTCTGCTTCCCTTCCTCGCGACGGCACTCTACGCCGGCGTGGGATGGCTCGGCCCTGCTCTGCTCTTCGTGGCCCTGGGCATCATCTCCACGTCCGTCGCAGCCGTCACCCGAGAGACGGCTCCCATCCGCGTCGGCGACGCGACCCCACCGTCCGACGTCGCCGTCGCCGTCGCCGCCCCTGCCACCGAAGGAACCCGATGACGACCGCCACCGCATCCGACCGCGCGCGACGCATCCGCGACAGCGCCCACCGCATCCGCCTGAACGCCCTCCACATGGGTGAGGTGCAGGGACAGGGCTACGTGGGCCAGGCGCTCGGCGCCGCCGACGTGCTCGCCGCGGTGTACCTCGACCAGCTGCGCCACCGCGCGGACGACCCGCACTGGGACGACCGCGACCGGTTCCTGCTCTCCACCGGCCACTATGCGATCGCGCTCTACGCCGCACTGGCCGAGGCGGGCGTCATCCCGCAGGAGGAACTCGACACCTACGGCTCCGACGACTCGCGTCTTCCCATGTCGGGGATGGCGAGCTACACCCCCGGCATGGAGATCTCCGGCGGCTCGCTCGGCCATGGCCTCACAGTCGCGGTGGGCATGGCACTGGGCCTTCGCCACCAGGGCAGCGATGCCCGCGTGTTCACCTTCCTCTCCGACGGTGAGCTGAACGAGGGATCGACGTGGGAGTCAGCGATGGGCGCTGCCTCGCATCGGCTCGGCAACCTCACCGCGCTGGTCGACATGAACGCGCTGCAGGCCGACGGCCCGACCGCCGACGTCCTGTCCCTCGAACCCGCCGAGGACAAGTGGGCGTCGTTCGGCTGGCGCACCCAGCGTGTCGACGGCAACGACCCGGAAGCGATCCTCGCCGCGTTCGACGCGATAGACGACCGCGACCCGGTGGGCGCACCGCAGGTGATCCTCTTCGACGTGAAGGTCGGCAAGGGCGTCCCCCTGTTGGAGGACCGCGAGAAGAACCACTTCATGCGCATCGACGAACACGAGTGGGCGATCAGCCGCGAGCAGCTCATCGCCGGCTACGAAGGAGCGAACAGATGACCACCCCCACGAAGCCGAAGCTGAAGACATCGGCGATGATCGCGTCGTTCGCCGAGCCGGGGCAGAAGACGGCGTCCGCGCCGTTCGGCGAAGCGCTCGCCCGACTCGCCGACACCGACCAGCGGGTCGTCGGCCTCAGCGCCGACCTGGCCAAGTACACCGACATGCACGTCTTCCGCGACGCGCACCCCGAGCGGTTCTTCCAGATGGGCATGGCCGAGCAGCTGCTCTTCGGCGCTGCCGCCGGCATGGCGGAGGTGGGGCTCATCCCCTTCGCCTCGACCTACTCCGTGTTCGCCTCTCGCCGCGCGTACGACTTCATCGCCCTCGACATCGCCGAGCCGAACCTCAACGTCAACGTCGTCGGGGGCCTTCCCGGACTCACCACCGGGTACGGACCCAGCCACCAGGCGACCGAGGACATCGCGATCTTCCGCGGCATGCCCAACCTCACGATCGTCGACCCCTGCGACTCGGTCGACATCGCGCAGGCGGTGCCGCAGCTCGCCGCATCCGCGGGGCCGACCTACCTCCGCCTGCTCCGGGGGAAGGTGCCGACGATCCTAGACGAGTACGACTACTCCTTCGAGCTCGGCAAGGCCAAGGTCGTGCGTCCGGGCAACGATGTGGTCTTCGTCTCCAGCGGCCTGATGACGATGCGCGCTCTGCAGGCTGCGGAGCGTCTCGCCGCACACCGGATCGACGTCGCCGTCGTGCACACCCCGACCATCAAGCCGTTCGATGAGGAGACGGTCCTGCGCGAACTCGACACCCCGCGGCTCGCGCTCACCCTCGAGAACCACACCGTGGTCGGGGGCTGTTCGAGACGGTCGCCTCCGCCCTGGTGCGTCGCGGAGCCACCCGCCGCGTCGTGCCCGTCGCGTTGCCCGACCGCTTCCTCGACGCGGGAGCCCTGCCGACGCTGCACGAGCGCTATGGCCTCGCGACCGATGTGATCGTCGATCGCGTCATCGAGGAGCTCCGCGCCGCGGACTGACCGACGCTCAGGAGCTCCCGACCGTCGAATCCAGCTTCGCCATGACCTGGTTGATGGTGAACGAGGCCGACTCCTGTCGGGCGGGGAACTCGGCGAGAGTGCCCAGCATCTTCGCGACGTACGCCTGCGCGGGGATCATCAGGAACACGTGGTCGAGCACCCAGTCCCAGTACGTGTTCGACGTGATGTCGGCGCGTTCGAAGGGATCCGTCCGGAGGTTGAAGAGCTTCGGGAAGCGCAGCTCGATGTAGGGCTCCTGCCAGACCTGGAGGGTGCCCGCGGCGCGCTGCTCGAGGAACACGAGCTTCCAGTTCTCGAAGCGCAGCGCCGTGAGGTCTCCGTCGTCCGAGACGTAGAAGAAGTGCCGCCGTGGACTGTGCTCGGCGGCCCCCGTGATGTAGTCGAGCTGGTTGTGCCCGTCGAGGTGCACCTTGTAGTCGGTGCCGTGCAGCGCCGTGCCCGACTTCAGCCGCTCGGCGATGTCATCGTCACCCACGGCCGCCAACAGCGTGACGAACCAGTCGTTGTGGCTCACGATCCCGTTGAGCGTCGTACCGGCGGGGATGCGTCCCGGCCAGCGGACCATCGCGGGGACGCGGTAGGCGCCTTCCCAGTTGGAGTTCTTCTCGTTGCGGAACGGGGTCATCCCGGCGTCCGGCCAGCTGTTCATGTGCGGGCCGTTGTCGGTCGAGTACATGACGATCGTGTTCTCAGCGAGCCCGAGTTCGTCGAGCAGGTCGAGCAGGCTCCCGACGACATCATCATGATCGAGCATCGTGTCGTGGTAGTTCGACTGCCAGCGCCCTGCGCGTCCCTTGCTCTGCTCCTTCGTGTGGGTGCGGAAGTGCATATGCGTCGAGTTGAACCACACGAAGAAGGGGGTGTCGTCCGCGGCCTGGGTGCGGATGAAGTCGGCGGCGGCGTCGCGGAACTCCTCGTCGACCGTCTCCATGCGCTTCTTCGTCAGCGGGCCGGTGTCCTCGATCCGTTGCGTCCCGTCCTCTCCCGCCCACGAATGGATGACACCACGGGGACGGAACCTCTCGCTGAAGCCGGGGAACTCCTCGTCGGTCGGGTAGTCCGGATGCTCCGGCTCCTCCTCCGCGTTGAGGTGGTACAGGTTGCCGAAGAACTCGTCGAAGCCGTGGGCGGTCGGCAGATGCTCGTCGCGGTCGCCGAGGTGGTTCTTGCCGAACTGACCCGTGGCGTACCCGTGGTGCTTGAGCGCGTCGGCGATCGTGGGGTCCTCGGGCTGGAGCCCCAGCTTCGCACCCGGCATGCCCACCTTGGTGAGTCCGGTGCGGTACGGGTTCTGTCCGGTGATGAAGGCGGCACGACCGGCGGTGCAGCTCTGCTCGCCGTAGTAGTCGGTGAACTTCACGCCCTCGTCGGCGATCCGGTCGATGTTCGGCGTCCGGTAGCCCATGAGCCCGTCGGAGTACGTGCTCAGGTTGGCGATGCCGATGTCATCGCCCCAGATGATGAGGATGTTGGGCTTGTCAGCCATGCCTGACTCCTTGCGTCGACCGATGAGGCGGGCGGTTGCCCTCGGTCGAGCCAAGCATTCTCCGCGCCCCGCGCGAAGGGGCCCTCACTCGGAGCGGGTGAGGCGGAATCCGATGTGGGACATGCCGGTGTCTTCGGCCTGCGGCGAGCGCGCGGCCGGCCGGAACCGCAGACAGTAGTCCGGCGAGCAGAGGTGCGAACCACCCTTGAGGACACGGCGAGGGATGGCGGGGAAGCCCTCCTGCGCGCTCGCCGCCGCCAGCAGGTTCGTCCGCTTGCCCTGGTCGACGGGAGTGTCGGACAACCGGATGTGCCTCGGCGTGTAGAAGTCGGTCGTCCACTCCCACACGTTCGCGATCATGTCGTAGAGGCCGTAGCCGTTGGGCGGGTAGGAGCCGACGGGAGCCGTGCCGCCGACGCCCTGGTTGTCGTAGGGGAAGCGTCCCAACCAGGAGTTCGCCTGGGCGACGCCGCCGGGATACGCCTCATCGCCCCACGCGAAAGCCGTGCTCTCCTGTCCCCCACGCGCCGCGTACTCGTGCTCGACCTCGGTGGGAAGTCGCATCCCGGCCCAGTCGGCATAGGCGACGGCGTCTTCGAACGCGATGTGGACGACGGGATGCTGGAGCAGCTGATCGATCGAGGAATCGGGTCCGAACGGTCGACGCCAGTGCGCCCCCGGCTGCCATCGCCACCAGTTGCGCCAATTCCGCAGGTCTGTCGGGCCCGCGGTCGGCGTGAACACCATCGAGCCGGGGACGAGATCCGCGGGGTCGGCGCCGGGGAAAGCGGCGGGGTCGAGCGGACGTTCCGCGACCGTCACGTATCCGGTCGCGTCGACGAATTCCGCATACTGCGCGTTGGTCACCTCGTACCGGTCGATGAAGAACGATGCGACTTCACGCTCGTGCACCGGCCGCTCGTCGGGGTAGAAGTCGTCCGACCCCATCAGGAACCGGCCGGCGGGGATGTGGACCATGTCGCGCGAGTTCGTCACGGGACTCAGCGTAGTCACCGGGTGCGGTTCGGTGGCCGGTGGACCTCTGGAAGGATCGTCCCATGATCACGATCCACCTCCGCTACGAGATCGACCCCGACAAGCTCGACGACTTCACCACGTACGGGCGGACGTGGATCCGACTCGTCGCCAAGCACGGCGGCACCCACCACGGGTACTTCATGCCGAGCGAAGGAGACAGCGACGAAGCGTTCGCCCTGTTCACCTTCCCCTCCCTGGCGGCGTACGAGACCTACCGCACGGCATCGCGCACCGACCCGGAGTGCATCGAGGCGTTCGAGTTCGCCCGCACCACGCGGTGCATCCGACGGTACGAGCGTCGCTTCCTCAGCCCCGTGTTCGACTGATTCCTCCGCAACCGATGCCCGGCGACGCTCAGTCGAGGTGGAAGTACTCCTCCCACACGTCCAGAGCGCCGTCGGGTCGACCCCGCTCGAAGTACGGTGCCATCGATGCCTGCCACCGGGTGTTGACCTCGCGGCGGGCCACCTCGGATTGCGCCCGTGCGAAGTCCTCGGTCTCCAGATAGCCGATCACGATCCCCTCGTCGCGACGGATGAACAGCGAGTAGTTCGTCCACCCGGCTTCGGTCAGAGCGGCGAGCATCTCGGGCCAGACCTCGGCATGGTCGCGGAGGTAGTCGTCGACACGACTCGGGCGGAGCCGCATCGTGAAGCAGACCCGCTGGATCGTCGGAGACGCAGCCGCACTCATCGCACCACCGGTTCCTGCTGCTCGGACGCTCCCGCGCCGTAGCGCTCCTCCTCGATCTCCTTCAAACTCCGACCGCGCGTGTTCGGAGCCCAGATCGCACCGACGAGAAGTGCGACGGCGAGGAAGCCGATCATGATGAGACCGACGTTGGCGACTCCGGTCGTCGCGAGCAGCACGGGGAAGAAGTAGCTGAGGAAGCCGATGGCGAGACGCGCAGCGAAGAAGAGCAGACCCTGGGCGCTCGCGCGGTACGGGGTGGCGAACAGCTCGCTCGCCCACAGCCCGTAGAACGCCTGCGCGCCGATGCCGGCCGACAGGCCCCAGAGCACGGCGAACGTGATGAGCGTGGCGGTCCCCGGCTCACCGAAGACGAGCGCCATCCATCCGAGGATCCCCATCACGGCGCCGATGATGTAGAGCAGACGCCGCGACATCCGGTCGGCCAGCATCATGAAACCGAAGTAGGTCGCGATGACGGTGCATCCCCACACCAGCACCTGCAGGAGGTCCTGCTCGACGACGCTCTCGACTCCGGCGGCCTCGTAGACCCGGGGCATGAAGATACCGGCCTGACCGGCGACGATCCCCCAGAAGCCGTAGATCCCGAAAAGGAAGAGCAGGGCGGTGATGTTGACCTTCTTCGACAGCAGGGCTCCGAAACCGCGCCCCGTGCGAGAAGCCGTTCCGCTCTTCACCTCGTTCGCGCTCTTCTCCTTCTGGTCCTTCCACAGCTGAGACTCCGGCAGCCCCTGCCTGACCCACCAGACGACGGCGGCCACGACGAAGAGATGGAGGAAGATCATCCGGCTGCCGAAGAGCTCGAGCGGCGCGAGCAGGGCGGCGAGCGCGAACCCGACCAGCGGCCCGAACGACCACGCGAGCTGCGCCGTGCCGACGTGCTTCGCGCGGTTCCTCGACGGCGCCTGTTCGGCGATGTAGGTCCAGGACGCGGGGACTCCGGCCCCGACGGCGATTCCGGTGATGATGAACCCGAGGAACAGCATCGGCACGTTCACGGCGAACGCCGCGAGCAGGACGCCGATCATGAACACGACGAGGTCGTACGTGTAGATGAACTTGCGGCCGAGACGGTCGCTCAGCGGGCCGCCGAGCATCGCGCCGATGGCCGCGCCGAAGGCGTTCGCGCTGAAGGCCGCGAGCAGCCCGGCGGTCAGATCGGTGAACCCGAGTTCTGCCTGCCAGAAGCCGAGGCTGGTCGCGATCGCGATGATCGAGCCGGCTTCGATGTAGTTGGACATGGCGACGGCGATGGTGGCACGCCATCCCGTCGTCGAGGTGCTGCCGATCTTCACGGTGTTCTCCTTCGGAGGTGGCCCTGGCAGGGCCGTCGGGGGGTGAGGTGGATTGCGGAGGATGCGATCAGCCGACCGACACCTGCCGGAACTCGATGCCGAGCAGATTCGCCGCAGCGCGGAAGTCCTGTGCCCGGTGTCCGGTCGACAACGCCCAGTGGTGGTCGACCCCGCTTGCACTCCAGGCATCGACCCACTCGCCCGGGTGGCACCCGAAGTCGACACGGGAGGTCGTGTTGCCGATCGCGAGCAGCGGGCCGGGGACCACTTCGCCCTCGGAGGCGACGAACACATAGCTGCCGTCCCGCTCCTGGCCGACGCCGAACGTGGTCACCGGTCCCTCTCTGACGTCGAACTCGACGCTCACGCCCCACCCGCGCTTGCCGTGATAGATGCCGAGTCCGCGCAGCAGCGGGTCCCGCTGGCTGATCGCCAGGTGCGCCGGACCGTCGTGGCCCATCTCCACGACGCCGTCGAAGAAGTTCAGGGCCTGGATCTCGGTGAACGATCCGCCCGCGCCGATCGTGTCCGCCACCAGCATGGCGATGCTGTTGCGGAGCTCGTACTCGCCGGCCATCGGGACCCCGCGCGCTGTCAGCAACGACGCGCCGAGGATCATGCCGGCGCCCAGACGCTCGTGCTGCTCGCCGTTGAGGCCGCGGTGGTAGTAGGCCATCGAGTCGAGCTCGAAGTCATCGACCAACCGGTCGAGTCCGACCGACACCTTCGCACCCCAGGCCAGGTCGTCTTCATTCACGGATGCCTCGTCGAGGACGAAGACCTCCTTGGCGAGAGCGATGCGCTCGCGGGTCTCACCGTCTGTGACGCCTTCCACGCGCACCCGCAGGTCGTCGAACTCGACCACCTCCACGTGCGAGCCGAACTGGGTGGACACCGAGGTCAGGTCCGTCGAGACGTCGAGCATCCCCGGATACAGGTGTCCCATGAGTCCATGACGCGCGTGACGCAGGGTCGCGCGGACGTCCGCAGCGGCGATCCAGCGTTCGATGCGCGCCCACGCGCTCTCATCGCGCAGGTATCCCGAGACCGAGCGGAACTCGATACCGCCGCGCCGGAAGACGTTGCCGACCTCGGGCACCGCGCACTGTCCGCAGTACGCGAGCCACTGGCCGGTGTCGAAGGTCGCATGGTCCATCGATTCCGTGGGCTGCAGGTCGATCACCAGGACCGGGGCCCCGGAGCGCTGTGCGATCGGGAGGACCATCGATGCCGTCAGATACGTGGTGAGGAAGACGACGATGAGGTCCGGGTCCGCGAGGCGGAGCTTCTCGGCGGCGGCGGCGGCATCTTTCGCGTCCGAGATGAAGCCCACATCGGTGACCTCGGCATCCAGATTCTGGAAGCGCTCACTGACATAGCGCGACGACGCCTGCAGCTGAGGGAGCAGGTCAGGGAACTGCGGCCAGTACGCTCCGAGACCACCGGCGACGAGGCCGATCCTGGTCTTACGACGGTTCTTACGGGGAAGCAGTTCTGCGATGCGGGCACGACGAACGTCGCTCATGGTGATCTCCTGATTCTTGAGGGGAAGTGTCGGGGGTCCGGGTTAAGGCTGGACCAGGCGGAATTCTGCGCCGAGGAGGTCGGCGAGAACCTCGATGTCTTTCGCGAGATGGCCGACGGCCATCGACCAGTGGTGAGTCGAGCCGGACTGTGCCCAGGCGTCGGTCCAGTCGCCCGGATCGCACCCGAAGTCGACCCGCGTGGTCGTGTTGCCGATCCTGATGGCGGGCCCCGGTACGGCTGTGCCCTCCGACGCGATGAATCGGAGGCGGCCATCGTGCAGTTCGCCGATCGAGAACTGGGTCACGGGACCGGGCCGCACGGTCGCTTCGACGGACGCCCCGCCCCCGGACTTGCCGTGGAACACCTCGAGGTTGCGGAGGACGGGACGGTCCGAGGTGATCGACGCGTCTGCGGCGTCGTTGTGGCCGAGTTCGACGTGGCCGCGGTCGAAGTCGAGCGCCTGTCCTTCCGTGAACGTGCCGCCGCCACCCAGCTGCCCGGTGATGAACATCGCGATGCCCGCACGCAGCTCGAACTCGGTGACGGTAGGAACGCCGCGGGTCGACAGCAGCGTCGCGCCGATGGGGAACGCCGTGGCCAGTCGACTGTAGATGTCGTCGGAGTTGCCCATGTGGAAGTAGGCGAGGGTGTCGAGGTCGTACTCCTCTATCAGGCGATCGAGGGCGACCGAGACGCGCGCCTGGAAGCTGATGTTCTCCAGGTCTGCTTCCTCGTCGACGGCGAACACGCGGTGCACCGTGGTCAGCGCCGCCTCGGTCTCGGCGTCGGTCACTCCGTCGTAGAGGCGGCGCAGGTCGTCGAGTTCGAGGATCTCGACGTGCCCCCCGAACGTGGAGTACGTCGACGTGATGTTGGAGGCGATGTCGAACATCCCCGGGTACAGGTGGCCGAGCAGACCGTAGCGACCGCGGCGCAGGTTCGCCACCACCCCGGTCGCTCGCACGTAGCGGCCGATCTTCGTCCAGGCGCGCTCGTCGTCGAGGTATCCGGACACGCTCCTGGCCGGGAGACCGAGGCGCTCCAGCGCCACGCACATCTCCGGGAGGCCGGCCGACCCGGCATAACCGAGCCAGTCCCCCGTGCCGAAGTTCGCGTGGTCCATGCTCCGCCCCGGCTGCAGACACACCAGGAGCACGGGCGCGCCCCCGTACTTGAAGATCGGCAGCACCTGGGCGCTCGTCATGTAGGTCGAGACGAAGAGCACGATCAGGTCGACGTCGGCCTGTCGGATGCGGTCGGCGGCAGCCGCGCCGTCGACCGGATCGGACACCACACCGAAGTCGGTGACGGTCGCTCCGATCCCCTCGATGCGGTCGGCGATGGTCGACGCGGATGCGCGCACGGTGTCGAGCAGTCCGTCGAACTGCCCCCAGTAGACGCCGAGACCGCCGGACACGAGTGCGATCTTCGGCGTCCCGTACGTGACGCGGGAGAGCGGTTCGGGAGCGATCACAGGAAAGGGATGCGTGGTCATGAGAGTCCTCGATGGGTCGGGGTGTGGTCGGCGGTCGGAACGGTCTGGTCACTCGACACTCTTCTTCCCCCTTCGGCTGAGCAGGATGTTGATGAGCACCGAGACGACGATGATCGCGCCGGACACGACGTCCTGGATGTACGAGTTGACGCCGAGCAGGATCAGGCCGTTGCCGATGATCGCGATGAAGATGACGCCCAACAGCGTTCCGAGCATCGACCCTCGACCCCCGGCGAGCGCAGTGCCGCCGACGACGACCGCGGCGATCACATCGAACTCCAGTCCGGTCGCCGCACCGCTGTTACCCGAGCCCAGACGGGCGGTCAGAAGGATGCCGACCACCGCGGCGAGCAGGCCCGTGATCGCGAAGACCGCGATGCGCGTGCGGGTGACATGGATGCCGGAGAGCATCGCTGCGCGCGCATTGCCGCCCACCGCGAAGACCGAGCGGCCGAAGCTCGTGCGGGTCGAGACGAAATAGAAGATCACGAAGAGCACGAAGAAGACGACGACGGGCGTGGGCACGGGACCGATCGAGCCCGCGAGCACGTCCATGAACTCGCTGGTCTCGACGGGGACGGGCAGGGCGTTGGTCATGAATTGCGCGAGCCCACGGTAGGCGCTCCACAGGCCGAGCGTGACGATGAACGACGGGATGCCGAGCACCGCCCGCAGCCAGCCGGCCAGCCCGCCGACGACGAGACCGCCGATGAGCACGGCGACCATGCCGCCAGGGAGTCCGATTCCCCAGGGGCCGGCCATCTCGGCGAGCATGACCGACCAGAAGGCCACAGCCGGCCCGATGCTGATGTCGATCTCGCCGGAGACGATGACGAGGGTCGCGCCCCATGCGACGATGCCGACCGTGGCCGCGTCGCGGAGGATGCTCCAGACGTTGTTCTCGGTCGCGAACCCTGGGGCGACGACGGAGAGGATGATCACGAGCACGATGATCGCGACCGCGAGCCCGATCTCGTTGATCCGCTGGGTGTTGAGAGCACGCAGGAACGGCACGCCATGTGTCGTCCCCGGTGCGCCGGGGGTGAGTGTGCTGGTCATGAGGTGTCCTTCGGGTATGGGAGAGCTCAGTGCTCGGCGATGGCGCTCGAGAGGATGGCATCGATGTCGATGTTCGGCGCGCGGTGCTCTTCGACGATCCGTCCGCCGCGGAGCACGACGACGCGGTCGCAGACGGAGGGCAGCTCCTCCATCTCGCTGGAGACGAAGACGATCGACTTGCCGGCGGCCGCGAGCTCCCTGATGAGCGCGTAGATCTGCGCCTTGGCCTCCACGTCGACTCCCCGTGTCGGCTCGTCGAGCAGAAGGATGTCGCTCTCGGCATGCAGCCAGCGGCCGATGATCGCCTTCTGCTGGTTGCCGCCGCTGAGAGTGTCGATCTCGGCTCTGGCGCTGGACGTCTTGATGCGCAGACGCTCGATCAACGCGGTCGCCGATGCGGCCATCTTGCGGGGCGAGGTGAATCCGCCTGCCGAGACCGCTCGCCAGTCGGACACCAGCATGTTCTCGTCGACGCCGAGCTGCGGGAAGATGCCGTCCTGCTTGCGGTTCTCCGGAGTCATGCCGACGCCGCTGCGCAGCGCGATGCGGTGTCCCCGGCCGGTGAGGTCCCGGCCGTGCACACGCACCGTGCCCGACGCCGGCGCGGTGACGCCGTTGACGATCTTGAGCAGTTCGGTCCGACCGCTTCCGAGCACCCCGGCGATCCCGAGCACCTCGCCCTTCCGGACACTCAGGGAGACCCCGTGCAGGAACGGCGCGTCGTGGATGTCCGAGACATCGAGCACGACCTCGCCGAGTTCTGTCGGAGCCTCCGCCACGGGGGCGAACTGCTCGACGGCGTTCCCGATCATCATGTGCACCACCTCGCGCGTGTCCACGTCTGCCAGGGGCCGGGTGTCGATCAGGCGACCGTCGCGCATCACGGAAGCCGTGTCCGCGACCTGCCGGATCTCGTTCAGGCGGTGGCTGACGTAGAGGACGGCGACACCGCTGGCGGCGATGGTCTGCACGGCGTCGAGCACCCGGCCGACCTCTGCGGCCGCGAGCGAGCTGGTCGGCTCGTCGAGGATCAGCAGCCGCGGCTGGTCGTGGATGGCCCTGGCGATCTCGACCAGCTGCTGGTCGGCGACGCTCAGATCGTCGACAGCCTGTCCCGGCTCGATGTCGAGGTCGAGACGTGCCAGCGCGTCGCGGGTCGCGGCGTGCATCCGCCGGTAGCTCAGCGCTCCCGCGGCGGACGGCCACCGTCCCATGAACATGTTCTCCGCGACGCTCATGCTGCCGATGAGGGAGAGTTCCTGGTAGACCGTGCGGACCCCGAGCCGATGCGCGCCCTCGACGCCGCCGGCGCCGAGCCGCTCGCCGCCGAGGACCACGTCCCCGCTGTCCGGGGCCTCGGCCCCGGACAGCAGGCGGATGAGCGTCGACTTTCCCGCGCCGTTCTTGCCGAGCAGTGCCCGGACCTCGCCCCGACGGATCGTGAAGCTCACGTCGTCGAGCGCGACGACGGGGCCGTAGTGCTTCGATGCGCCGATGACTTCGGCGACAGGCTCATCAATTGCCATCATTGTGCTCTCCCGATCGGTGATGAGGGTTTACGGGATGCCGTCCGGGTGCGTCTCCAGCCATTCGGTCCCCTGCTCGGGCGTCGTGTAGACGTCGATAGGCACCGGCACCGAGTACTCCTGCGACTCGCCGTCGAGGATGGCGATGGCGGCAGCGATCGCCGCCTTGCCCACGGCGATGCCCGAGACGTCGATCGAGGCTTTCAGGATCGTGTTGTCGACGAGGGCGTTCGCGAGGTCGGCCGTCATGTCGGATCCGAACACCACCGTCGTGCCGGCGAGCCCCTTGTTCTCGACCGCTTTCACCGCGCCGATGGCCGCGCCGCCGGATTCGCCGTAGAAGGCGTCGATGTCGGGGTTGGCTGTGAGGATGTTCTCCGCCACGCCGATGGACTCGGTCGGATCGGTCCCCTCCTGGTTCGCGACGATCTCATAGGCGATGCCGCGGTCGGTGAGCGCCTTCTCGAAGCCTTCGCGGCGGTCGACGCACACCTCGACGAACTCGCAGTTGAGCACGGCGATCCGAGGGTCGGCGACGGCGTTCGCCTCGAAGTAGTCGGCGGCCGCCTCTCCGGTCTTGTACCCGAACTCGACCGGATCGCCGAAGGCATACGCCTTCACGTATTCCTCGGCGTCGGCCTCGTTGATGCAGGTGTTGTAGCAGACGACCGGGATGTCGGCGTTCGAGGCGTTGCGCAGCGCTGGCGCGGAAGCATCGGCGGAGACCGCCGACAGCAGGATGGCGTCGACCTGAGATGAGATGAGCGTGTCGATGAAGGCGGACTCCTTGGAGGCATCCGCCGCGGCGTTCGTCTCGACGAACTCCACCTTCTTGCCTGCTTCTTCGGCACCGAGTTCGACGCCCTTCTTCACGCCGGCATAGAAGCCCTGCGTGTCGAGGTAGATCGCACCGATCTTGAGGGTGTCGTCTTCAGCGCCGCCTCCTCCTCCGGCCTGTCCGGCGCAACCGGTCAAGGCGAGACCGAGGACGAGGACGGCGGCTGCCGCCGCTCGGATTCTTGTTGCTGTGAGATCCACGATGATCCCTTCCGCGTCGCGTGCGACGCTTCAAGCTCTCTTCACCACAGCCACATCGGTGCGGTATAGTCCCTGAAACTGAAACGTCTCAGGTGGCGGCCCCAACTTTATGCTCAGGGCGGGAAGCTCGTCAAGCGGGCGGCCCGAAATAGTCGCCATCACGGCCTGAGAACCGCGAGAAGACAGGAAACACGATGTCACCAGAGTTGTTGACCGACACGTCCCGCACGATGCGCGCCCTCGTGCTGCACGGCAAAGAAGATCTGCGCTTCGAGAGGAGGGATGTCCTCCGGCCGGGTCCGGGCGAAGTACGTGTCGAGATCGGCTCCGTCGGCGTGTGCGGGTCCGACAAGCACTTCTACCTCGAAGGACGGGCCAGCAGCGATATCGTCTCCGAGCCGCTGGTGCTGGGCCACGAGTTCGGCGGGCGCATCGTCGAAGTGGGCCCGGGCGGCGATGAGGCGCGCGTGGGGCAGCGCGTCTCCGTCGAACCGCTCATGGCGGACCCCCTCTCGCCTCAGGCACGACGCGGGAGCTACAACCTCGACCCCGGCCAGAGGTTCTTCGGCGTTCCGGGCACCGACGGGGCTCTCCAGCAGTACTTGAACGTGCCCGCGGAGAACGCCTTCGACATCCCCGACTCCATGAGCGACGACGCCGCCGCGATGGTCGAGACGATCTCGGTCTCCCTCAACGGGGTCCGCAAGGCAGGCGTCTCGGCCGGAAGCCGCATCCTCATCACCGGCGGCGGACCGATCGGCCTCTTCGCCGCACAGCTGGCCTTCCTCCAGGGAGCCTCACGTGTGGTTCTCGTCGAGCCGCAGAGCGAGCGCCGCGCGAAGGCGGCGAGCTTCGGATGCGAGGTCTCTGCCGACCTCGCATCCGTCGACGAGCTGTTCGACGCCGTGATCGAGTGCACCGGGGTCGGAGTCGTCCGGCACGACAGCTGCCTCAAAGTCGCGCCGGGCGGCCGAGCGATCTTCATCGGTGTCGGCGCCCAGGACGCCTCCATCCCGATGCCGGCGATCATCGAGCGAGAGGTGTCGGTGCAGGGCGTCATGAGGTACGCATTCACCTGGCCGACGGTCATCGATGCGGTGGCGACAGGGCGGATCGACGCGGACTCCCTGGTGAGCCGCACACTCCCCTTCGATCGCGCGATCGAAGCGTGGACGGTTCCGCTGACGACGGAGGTCAAGACGATGATTCACGTGAATCGCTGATCGCGGGCGGTAGGTTTAGGGACGGTCCGGCGGGTACGTCGTCGGCGTGGACAGCGGCGCTGGCGGGCGGCGACCGCATTTTCTGGAGAGCACGTGAACACTGAGCGACAACCGGATCAGATCGATGTCGCGCGATTGGCCGGCGTCTCCGTCGGCAGCGTGTCGACGGCGATCAACCGACCGGACCTCGTCTCCGAAGCGATGCGCCGCCGCGTCCAGGCCGCGATCGACGAGCTCGGCTACGTCCCGAACCGTTCCGCCGCCACGCTCCGGCGCGGCGGCGCCAGCCGCGTGCTCGGGCTCATCATCCCCGAGGTGACGAACGCGTTCTACGCGGCGATCGCGGATGCGGTCGTCGATGCCGCCGACCAGCACAACTACGCCGTCTCGTTGTGCGTCACCCACGAGGACCCCGCACGCGAACGGCGTCACTTCGAGTTGCTGGCGCAGCAGCGCGCCGCCGGTGCGCTCGTGGTCCCGATCAACCCCGAAGCCGAGCGGCTCGCGATGCTGCGCAGCATCGGCACGCACATCGTCCTCGTCGACCGCCTGATCGACACCGCCCAGGGTGCTCGGTCGCCGTCGACGATGTACACGGCGGCAGGCTGGCCGTCGAGCACCTGCTGAGCACACCCGGCACGGGGGTCACCCTGATCAACAGCCACCACTCGATCACGCAATGCCGCGACCGTTACGAGGGTTCGCTCGCTGCCCTGCGGGACGCCGGACGCTCCGAGGGCGAGCTGGTCGAGATCATCGTCGACGAGATGACCGTGGAGGCGGGGATAGCGGCCGCGGAGCAGATCATCGCGAGCGGTGCCCCCCGACGGATCTTCTGCATCAACGACCAGCTGGCGACCGGAGTCCTCGAGGGTCTTTCCCGGCACGGCATCTCCGCCCCGCGCGACGCTCGTGTCATCGGCTACGGCGACCTCGGCCTCGACGGGCGGCACGCGCTCTCCACCATCGGGCAGCCGAAGCAGTCGATGGGTCTGGACGCCGTCGAGCTGCTTCTCGACGAGCTCGACGACGGCTCCCACCACGTCCACTCCGCGAAGGTCATCACCCCGCAGCTGATCGCTCGCGAGTCGACCGCATCGATCGGCAGTCGATGACGCGCTGACCGCGCCTCAGGCGGCCACCGCGGAGGGGACGGCAACGACCGTGTCGAAGCGGCCGCCCGACGCGATGCGGACCTCGTCCTGGCCGGGCAGGCGGATCGTGCCCTCGACGCCCGTCGGCACCGAGAGGGAGTAGCGGATCCCGTCGGCCACGCGCTCCCAGGACCCCTCGATCAGACCGTACGGCGAGTCGAACGCGAGCCGAGCGTGGTCGAGGTCGCCGCCGGGCTGCGGCGCCCAATCGATCCTGCGATAGCCGGGAGCCGCCGGCGACAGTCCGCCGATCACCCGGTGCATCCAGTCGGCCACGCTGCCCAGGGCGAAGTGGTTGAAGCTCGTCATCTCCCCCGGGTTGATGGTCCCGTCCGGCAGCATGGAGTCCCAGCGCTCCCAGATCGTGGTACCGCCCATCCTGACCGTGTACAGCCACGACGGGCACTCGGTCTCGAGGATCAGGTCGTACGCGGTATCGACGTGCGCGGTCGCGGTCAGTGCATCGCTGATCACCGGAGTGCCGGCGAAGCCCGTGGCGATGCGGTTGCCCGCTTCGCGGACCAGCGCGGCCAGGCGGTGACCCGCCGCCTCTTCCTCGGCCGCACTCAGGAGACCGAATCGGATCGCGAGGGCGTACGCGGTCTGCGCGTCGGACGTGAGCGTGCCGTCGGGCCGCACGTACTCCGCGCGGAATGCGTCGCGGGCCTCGTCGGCGACCCGCGCATAACGGTCGGCGTCGGCCGCGAGCCCGAGGAGGCGTGCCGTGTCGGCGAGTCGCCGCGTCGAGAACGCGAAGTACGCGGCGGCGACGAGGTATCGATCGGTGCGGGCGTCCGCGGGGTCGTGCGGCGGCGCGGCGGGGTCGAGCCAGTCGCCCAGCTGATGTCCGTCCCGCCAGAGCCGGGAGGGTCCGGACTGCGCGATCATCCGCTCGACCCAGGCGCGCCCGCTGTCGTACTGCCGGCGCAGCACGTCGAGGTCGCCGAACCGCTCATGCAGGGTCCACGGCGTGAGCACCGAGACGTCGCCCCACACGGCCCCCGTGCGGATCGGGTTCCACGTGGGACCGCCGGGGATCACGGGGACGAACCACGGGATGGTCCCGTCCGGCAGCTGCTCCAGCGCGACGTCGGTCAACCAGTTCTCGAGGAACCCCGCGGAGTCGTACAGGAACGACGCGGTCGGGGCGAACACCTGCACGTCACCCGTCCATCCCAGGCGCTCGTCGCGCTGCGGGCAGTCCGTCGGGATGCTGAGGAAGTTGCCGCGCATGCCCCAGCGCACGTTCTCGTGCAGCCGGTTCAGGTCGGGGTTCGAGGTCTCCAGCCAGCCGGTGCGTCGCATGTCGCTGTGGATGACCCGGGCGACGACGTCGCCCTCCTCGATCTCGTCGAGCCCGGTCACGGTCGCATACCGGAAGCCGTGGAAGGTGAACTTCGGCTCCCAGATCCGCGCGGGTCCGCCGTCGAGGGTGATCGTGTCGTGGGCGGCGGCCAGACGCAGCGGACGGATGCCGAGCTCGCCGTCTTCGAGCACCTCGGCGTGCCGCAGCTCGATCGTGTGCCCCGCCGCGCCGAGCACCCGCACCCGCAGCCGGCCGACGAGGTTCTGCCCGAAGTCGAGCAGGTGGGTCGTCGTGTCGATGCGGGAGACCGTCACCGGCGCGAGCTCCTCCGTGCACCGCACCGGCGGCAGGACGGGGCGACGAGCGTCCGCGGGTCGCGGTGTCCGACGCGCACGGGCGTCCATCCTTCCGCCTCCGCTCCCGGCGTCGACCAGCCGGGCTGCTCGGCGCGGACATCGTGCTTCTCGCCGTCGTAGAGCCCGGACACGAGGATCGGGCTGGGGGCCGCCGACCAGTCGGCGTCGGTCGCCACGGTCGTGCGGCTGCCGTCGTCGTGGGTGATCTCCAGCTGGGCGATGAGGGCCTGATCGGTGCCGTAGAGGTCGCGGTACCCGCCGTTGAAGCCGAGGCGTCCGCGGTACCACCCGTCGCCGAGCCAGGCGCCGAGGGTGTTCTCACCCTCGGTGAGGTGGCCTGTCACGTCGAACGTCCAGTACACGAGGCGCTCGTCGTACTTCGTCCAGCCCGGTGAGAACTCGTGGTCGCCGACCCTGGCGCCGTTGATCTCCGCCTCGTACAGGCCGTGGGCCGTGACATACAGGCGCGCACGGGCGATGGGCCGGTCGACCGTGAAGGTGCGGCGCACGAGCGCGGGGCGGCGCTCGGTGTCGGGCGCCTCAGGCCAGCTCGCGCCGACCGGAGCGGCGACCCAGTCCGTGGGCTCCAGGAGTCCGGTCTCGGCCTCGGCCGCGTCGCTCCACGGGGACCACGCGCCATCCGCACCGCGGACCCGGACCCTCACCTGCACCCGCTCGCGGGACTCGAGCGGCTCGAACGGCCAGGCCACCAGCACCTGTTCCGCGTCGGAGCCCGAGGCGACCACGACATCGCCGTCCCGTGTGCACTCGAGCTGCCACCCGTGCTGCGTCCACCCCTCCGGCGCCTGCGTGCGCCACGAGATGCGCGGGGTGCGCGAACCGAGGCCGAGGGCGTCGTCGACGTGCTCGAAACGAGGGAGGGAGACCTTCACTGTTGACCTTTCAGGGGTACGGGCGCTCATCCCTTGACCGCTCCGGCCGTCAGGCCCTTCTGGATGCGCTGGTTGAGCACGAGGTAGATGATCAGCAGCGCGAACACGTTGATGCTGATCGCGGCGAACAGCGGACCGTACTGGGTGGTGCCGAACTGACCGTTGAAGTTGAGGAGTCCGACCTGCAACGTGCGCAGGTTTCCGGAGTTCGCGAAGGTGAGCGCGATGAGCAGGTCGTTCCAGAAGAAGAAGAACTGCACGAGCCCGACCGTGAACAGACCGTTCTTCATCATCGGCAGGGCCACCGAGAAGAACTGCCGGTAGATGCTCGCGCCGTCGAGGGTCGCGGCCTCGAACACCTCGCGCGGGATCGCCCGGAAGTAGGTCGCCATCAGGAACACCGTCAGCGGCATGCCCGTCGCGGTGTACGTGATGATGAGGGGCCAGAGCGACCCGGTGAGCCCGAGCTGGAAGTAGGTGCTGAACAGCGGCAGCAGGATCATCTGCGTCGGCACCATGATGCCGGCGAGGAACACGATCAGCACACCGCTGCGTCCCTTCCACACGAGCACCTCGAGCGCGAAGGCGGCTGCGGTGCCGAGGAGCAGCATCAGGAAGAGCGAGGGCAGCACGGTGATCGCGCTGTTGAAGAGCGACTGGCCGAGCCCGGCCGTGTCCCACGCGATGACGTAGTTGTCGAAGTTCCACTGCTCGGGCAATGCCCACGTCGGCGCCTCGAGGAACTCGCGCTGCGACTTGAACGAGCCCAGCAGCAGCCAGATCAGCGGGTAGCCGACGACGACGAGCAGCACGGCCACGAGGATCGCGATGGGGGCCTTGCGGAGGATTCTCGTCGCGCGGCGGGATGCGGTCATCGAGGTGCTCATGCCACGCCTCCCTTCTTCGCGGTGCGCGCATTGGCGCGGAAGATGAACACCGTCACCACGAGGCAGATGATGGTGAGCAGCATGGCGATGGTCGAGCCGTAGCCGTAGTTGCCGTACGTGAACGCGTTGTCGAACATCGAGATGGTGAGCGGGCTCGTCGAGGTGCCCGGCCCGCCGTTGGTGAGGGCGAGCACGCTGTCGAACACCTTCAGGGTGCCGTTGATGGAGAAGATCAGCGACGAGACGAGCACCGGTGCGGAGAGGGGCAGCACGATGTGGCGCACGAGCTTCCAGCCGCTCGCCCCGTCGAGGCGTGCCGACTCCAGCACGTCTTCGGGGATGTCGATCAGGCCCGCGTACAGCAGCACACCGTAGAAGCCCATCGAGCGCCAGATGTCCATGATCGCGATCACGATGAACGCACTGCCGCCGTCGCCGAACCAGTCGACGGGGACGCCGCCGAGGCCCGACAGCACCGAGTTCACGACGCCCTCGGTGGGGGCGATCGAGAAGAGCTGCTGGAAGAGCAGCGCCACCGCCACGGTCGGCATGACCACGGGGAAGAACACGAGGGTGCGGACGATGCCGGAGGCGCGCTTGAGCGCGAACACGTAGAGGAGGGAGAGGAGGTAGCCGAGCAGAACCTGGCCGATCGTGACGACGACCGCGTACTTCAGGGTGAACAGCAGCGCCGCGTGCACCTCGGAGTCGCCGATCAGGCGCGCGAAGTTGTCGAAGCCGACGAACTCGAACCCGATGATGGCGTTGCCCTCGAACAGCGTGTAGCCCATCGACCACACGACCGGTATGAGCATCACCACCGAGTAGATGAGCAGGGCGGGACCGAGAAGGATGGCGATCGCCTTGCGATCGCCCAGCACGTTCTGCATACGTTCTCCTGAAGGATGAGGGGGCGGCGTTCGGGTCGCCGCCCCCTCGGGGCTGTTACTGGTCGAGGTCCGCCTGGACCATCGACATGAAGTCCTCGGCGGAGACACTGCCGCTGATGAGGGGAGCCGCGTTGCGCTGGCTGGTCGTGGTGGCCTCCGCGGAGAAGAGCGCCTCGAACCACAGCACGGTGGTCTCGGTGTCGGCCACCTGCTCCTGCACCATCTGGGTGAGCGGCGGCACGTCGGAGACCTCGGTGTTCAGAGCGAAGCCCGAGACACGGTTCTCCTGCTCGAGCGCGACCGAACCGTAGTTCTCTGTGATGCAGCTCAGCCACGCCTCGGTGTCGTCGTTCACGGCCTTGGCGTTCATGGTGATCGGCAGTCCGACGTTGGCGGCCAACTGCGAGCGGTCGCCCTTGCCGCCGTCGACGCCGGGGAACGGCATGAAGCCGACGTTCTCGGCGCCGATCTGGTTGGTTTCGGGGTCGTTCGCCTGGCTCAGGAACCACGAGCCCATGTAGAACATCGCTGCGGAGCCGTTCAGGAACTGGTTCTCGCTGGTCGCCATGTCGATGCTGCCGACGCCCTGACCGAAGTAGCCCTTGGTGCCGAGGTCGGCGATCGCCTGTGCGGCCGCGACGTACTCGGGGTCGGTGAGCTTCGCGTCGCCGTCGGCGACCTTCTGGAGCGCATCCGGTCCGAGGTCGCGGAACAGGTAGCTGGAGATCAGGCGCGTGATGGGCCAGCCCTGCTCGCCGCTGGCCGAGAACGGCTGGATGCCCGCGGCGTCGAGCGTGTCGGCGGCGGCGACCAGGTCGTCGAACGTCTGGGGCTCGTCGATGCCCTGCTCGGCGAAGATCTGCTTGTTGTACCAGATGCCCTCGACGTTGTACTCGAACGGCAGCGCGCGGAATCCGCCGTACAGGTTCTCGATCGTGGAGATGGCCGCCGGCTCGATGTCGTCGATCACGTCGAGGTCGGTGAGGAGTTCCTCGAAGTCGGCGACGTTGCCCGAGTCGGCGAGTGTCTTGGTCAGGGCGGGCGCGTTGCCGGCGCTGAACAGCACGGGCAGGTCGCCCTGTCCGGCCTTCAGCTGCAGCTGCTGGTCGAGGTTGGACTGCGGGACGGTCTCGACGTCGAGCGGGAGCGTCTCTCCTTCGGCGGAGCACGCGCCGCCGGCGAGCGTCTCCAGGACGGCGGGAACCTCGGTGTTCTCGACGTTCACGAACAGGGACAGCGAGTCGGTGCCCGCCGTCGATCCGCCACCGCCGCCACAGGCGGTGAGGGCGAGGGCCGATGCTCCGGCGATCGCGGTGAACGCACCGCGCCTCCAGAGCTGTGCTGTGGTCAGCTTCATTCTTTCCTCCTTGAAACGGGCGAGCCGCGTTGATCACACACTTGAAGCGCTTCAGATAGTACGCTTGAAGCGCTCCAAGACGCAAATGCAGAATCGATGACGAACGGACACGCATGACAGGCTCCTCCCCCGACACCGGACGACCCCGGCCCGTGATGGCGGATGTCGCTCGGCACGCGGGAGTCGCCCTCGGCACCGTGTCGAACGTGCTCAACAACCCGCAGATCGTGGCGCAGGAGACCAGGGAGCGGGTGCTCCGGGCGATCGACGAACTCGGGTTCGTGCGCAACAACGCGGCGCGCTCCCTCGTCACCGGACGCGCCGACACGGTCGGTTTCGTGATCGTCGACGTCGGGAACTCGTTCTTCGTCGAGATGGCGCGAGGCGTCGAGGAAGAGCTCGACGAGCACGACATCCGCCTCCTGCTCGCCAACAGCGACGTCGACCTCGCGAAGCAGGATTCGTACATCGGCGTCTTCGAAGAGGCCAAGGTGGCAGGGATCCTCCTCGCCCCGCTCGACGCGCCGCTCGACGCCGCCCGCGCCGCACGGCATCGCGGCATGCCCGTCGTGCACGTGAACTGGCCCGGCGACGAAGACTCCTGCGGCGTGGTCGTCGACGAAGAGCTGGGCGGCTACCTGGCGGCAAGGCACCTGCTCGACCAGGGCCTTCGTCGCCTCGCGTTCGCCGGCGGGCCGTTCTCGCTCTCCGCGATCGCCCAGCGCCACACCGGCGCACGTCGAGCCGTCGCCGAGGTCGACGGCGCCGATCTGGAGACGATCGAGACGCACAGCATCACCGTGCGGGGAGGGTACGCGCTGGGCGAGCAGCTCAGCTCCCGCCCTGCGGCGGAGCGCCCGGAAGGACTCGTGTCCGCCTCGGATGCGCTGGCGGCCGGAGCGATCCAGACCCTGCAGCTCGCCGGGGTCCGCGTCCCGGCGGACATCGCCGTGGTCGGCTACGACAACAACCACTTCGCGCAGGACAGCTCCGTGCCGATCACCAGCGTCGGACAGCCGGGACACGAGATGGGCCGCATCGCCGCCCAGGTGCTCTACGAGGAGATCTCCTCCCCGCCGAGCACCGCCACCGCACGATCACCCTCACCCCCACGCTGTTCCCTCGCACGAGTTCCGCCGCGGTCTGAGTCCGGGCGGGGACACCCCTGTCGCGTCGCACGGAAGCCCGCGGAGGCCGGGAGAATGGACGACATGTCCGCGAGATCCCGTCGGCCGCTGCTCACGTCCGTGCGCCGCCTGCTGCACACCGACCCCTCGGCCGTCGCGCACACCGAGGCCATGCCGGTCATCGACGAGCGCACCGTCCCTCGCGTGCTCGATCTGGCGACCAGGATCGGCGAATCGATGTTCGCGGTCGGCGCCTCCGCCCATGAGGTCACGCTCGCCATCACACGGGTGTGCGACGCGTACGGGATGAAGGGCGTCCAGGTCGACGTCACCTACAACTCGATCACCGTGTCGTTCCACCTGAGCGGCGAGGTCTGGCCAGAGACGCTGGTCCGCGTCGTGCGGGTGACGGCGCCGGACCACGCGAAGCTGCAGCGCGTGCAGGCGCTCGTCGCCGACATCGATGACGGACTCGACCTCGAGTCGGCCCGCACGGCCTTCCGGGTGATCCGTCGGATGCCGTTCCGCTACCAGCAGCCGGTCGTCATCGTGGCACGCGCGCTGCTCGCGGTCGGAGTGAGCATCATGCTCGGCGCCTCCCCGCTCATCGTGGGTCTCACATTCGTGGCCGCACTGTGCGCCGCCCTGACCCAGGCCGGTCTCGCGCGACTGCGCGTCCCCTGTTCTTCAGCCAGATCGCGGGAGGCTTCGTGACCACCGTCGTCGCGGTCGCCGTGTCGGCGCTCGGGGCCGCTGGGATCGAGCCTTTCGTCGGCATCCGCCCGTCGATCATCGTGGCGTCGGGCATCGTGCTGATGCTGGCAGGTCTCACGGTCGTCGGAGCCGCGCAGGACGCGATCGACGGCTTCGCCCTCACCGCGGGCGGACGCATCCTCGACCTCACGATGCAGACCCTCGGAGTGGTGATCGGCATTCTCGTCGGGCTCGAACTCGGAAGCGTCCTGGGCTTCACGATGGACCTCCCCGACGACCCTGCGCCGTTCGGCCCGCTCCTCGGCCAGTTCGCCGGGGCGATCATCATCGCCGTGGCCGTGGCCGTGTTCAACGGCGCGGGAATTCGGATCATCCTGGTGAGCGCGTTGCTGAGCGCCCTCACCATCGCCGGATATTCGGGGCAGTCGCGCTCAACCTCCACTCCGCTGCGGCGAGCGCGCTCGGCGCCCTCCTCGCGAGCGTCGTCGGAATGCTGATCGCCCGCAACCTGCACGTGCCGTCGGTCGCGGTGACGACCGCGGCGATCGTTCCCTGGTTCCCGGTGTGGCGGTGTTCCAAGGACTTCTCGAGATGGTGCACGCGGCCGGCACCTCGACCGGGATGCTGTTCGCCGGCGGATCGCTCATCGACGCCGCCGTCATCGGCATCGGCCTCGCCTCCGGCGCCTCCCTGGGCCTGTATCTGGGGACCCCCATGCGCGCGACCCTCGCGAGCGTCGCGAAGACCCGCGCGCGGGTGCGTCGCTGACGACGGACCGGCGACTCCGCCCCGAGCCGACCGCCCGGCACCCCCGACCGAGTTGAGCAATATGCTGGCTCATCGTAGAATATTCGGTGAATTCTGGCGGGCTGACGGGCGCCCGTTCGACCACCTGGTGCAGGATTCTGCGTCCTCGGGTGCGGTGCGCTCCTCAGCGGCTGATGCTGACCTTGATGGGAGTGTTGAGATGTTCACGATGCCCGATCCCCGATTCGAGCTCAGGAAGATCACCGATACCGAGTGGCTGATCCTCGATCACCGCTACGCAGCCGACGACTCACGCCGTACCGTCGCCTGCGTGTATCAGGTCGACGCGGTGGAGGTCGAAGCCGTATGGCTGCGCGACCTCCCGCTCGCGAGCTCGTACATGTCCGCGGCCGACGTGCTCGAAGACGTGCAGCGGTTCCACTCCGGACGCCGCGCCGAACGCCCGGTCCCCATCCCGCACCTGCCTCCCCTCGCCACCGCCTGACGACGGGCTTGTCAACCCGCTCGCCTTCCTCGGCTGCACCCCCCACGATCGTGGGATACACGAGAGGAGCGCGACATGAGCAGCAACGACCGGAACGACATCAGCACCGAGGGGTCGCCCGGCCCCGAGGAGAACGACAACCTGGGAGCCGAAGACGGCAAGGGCACTCCGCCGACCGTCCCGCCGACCGATGGGGACGACGCGGACGGCGATGTCCTTGCCGACGACCCCGAAGACGGATGAGATCCGTGGGGCGACGTCGACTCGCGTGAGGTGAGCAGCGGGGGTCAGAGCAGCGAGGTGCCGACCTCACTCCCTGTCGACGATTGGCTGGCGGAGCTCGGCGACTCGACCGGCGCTCCGGGAGGCGGCGCGGCCTCGGGAATCCTGTTGGGCGTCGCCGCGTCCCTCTTCAGGATGGTCGCGGCGTACACGCCCGACGACCCCCGCGCAGCGGCATCCGCGGGTCGTCTGGTCGAGCTTCGCGCCGACGCGCTGCGCGCAGCCGAGGCCGACGGTGCGGTCTCCGCGGACTTCGGAGCGGCCCTCGGGCTCGCTCCGGATCACCCGGATCGCGACGTGCGAGTCCGCGAATCCGCGCTCGGCGCCGCTCACTCCGCAGGGAGAATCGGTCGTGTCGGGGTCGAACTGATCCGCGAGATGAGGCTGCTTCGCGAGATCGGGAACCCTCATCTGAGTGCTGACCTCGCCGTGGGCGCCGCCGCGCTCGCCTCGGGGATCGCCGGAGCATCGGTCACCCTCCGGGCGAATCTCCGCACGGCCCGCGCACACCACGCGTCACCGACGGCGTTGAGCGAGATCGGCGCCGAGGCCTCTCGACTGTCGCACGCGCAGCAAGAAGTCGAGCAGTTCAGCGCGGCCCTCTCCTCGGAGTTCGACGACTGATTGTGGGCCCGGTCGCGCGTCCTGTCAACGGGAAGGCGCAGGACCGGCTCTGGAGGAACACTGGTCGCCCACCCACCGCGAGAGGAAGCCCCTATGTCCGACCCGCAGAACGACACGAACGACGAACCGGCCGTCGAGGCAGAAGGCATCGATCCGGATATGCCGTCGACCGACGACGCAGACGAAGAGGACGACGATATCGACCTCGCCGAGCTTCCGTAGCGAAGACCGCCCCGGCACTGTGCCCCGGACTCTCGGAAAAAGTTCTGACCCCTCGCGTCACCTTTCCGACCCCTCCGACTCCTTCTTCATGTATCGACCCATGGTCGTCCGAATCGAAGGGGAGTTGGATAGATGGAAAAGACAGAGGCGCGAGTGCCGGGGAATGGTCTGTCGCGCAGGACGGTCCAGAACATCTGGGTCGGACCGTTCACCTTCACGGCCGTGAACCCCGCGTGCCAGGCATGACCGGCACGGGAGACGAGCGATGAGGAGCACGAAGAGCGCGATGCGCGCGGGGCGGTGGGTCGCGGGCGCACTGCTCGCACTCGGGGCCGTCGTCGCCCCCGTCGGACTCGGCGCGGCCACGGCGGCGGAGGTCGAACCCGGGGATGCGGTCTACATCGGCAGCAAGCAGGGGTACGGCGGTACCGGGGTGTTCCCGATCTGGTCTGACGGCGTCCAGACCGGCGACCCCGACTACTGGGCGTACTGCATCGAGCACGACGTCTCGGCACGGACGGGACTCGTGGGAACCGCCGGCGACATCGACAGCTACCTGGGCAGCAACCACTTCACCGACCCTGCTGTGGCAGGGAAGGTGCTGTGGGTGCTGGCGAACAGCTATCCCGCGGTGAGCCTGGAGGAGTTCGGGGCGGCTGCCGGCGTGCCGGCGATCACGCGGAACGATGCCATCGAGGCCACCCAGTACGCCCTCTGGCGGTACACCGACCTGACCTTCGATGCCGCATGGGCGTGGGAGACCCCCGACTCGGAGGCCGCCTACTGGTACCTCGTGAACGGCGCGAACGCGAGCCCAGGGCTCTCCCCGAGGACTTCGAGGTCACCGCCGCCGTGACGGCGCCGACCGTGGCGCAGACGGCCGGGACGCTGGTGGGGCCGTTCGTGGTGAACACCAACCAGACGTCGGTCGCCGTCACGGTCGACCCTGCGGTGTCGGTCACCGACGGCAACGGGACAGCACTCGACCTGAGCGCCGTCGCCGATGGTCAGGAGCTCTACCTCGACCTTCGCGGCGGCACGGCGGCAGGAAGCGCCACGGTGCAGGTCGCGGCACAGGGGTCGAGCAGCACCGGCACGGTGATCTCGGTGCCGAACACCCCGGGTGGGACGCCGACCGCGGCCGACCACGCGCAGTCGATCATCCTCGTCGCACCCGACACGACGAAGACGACCGCGGAAGCCACCGTGCAGTGGACCGCTCAGCCGGGCGCCGCCCAGCCCGCCATCGGCACCTCGCTGGTCGACGCCGCCGACGGCGACCGGGTGCTGGACTGGAACGGCGGAACGGTGATCGACACCGTGGCCTATCAGGACCTGGTGCCGGGGACCACGTACACGCTCTGGGGAGAGCTGATGCGCAAGTCCGACGGCCAGCCCACCGGCATCACCGGATCGACGACGTTCACGCCCACCACGCCGGAGGGCTCGGTGGATGTGAACTTCATCGTGCCGGAAGGGTTCGACGGAGAGGTGCTCGTCGCGTTCGAGGCGCTCTTCGAAGGCGCGGAGGCCTCCGGCGAACCGCTCGCGGTGCACCAGGACATCGACGACGCGGCGCAGACCGTCACGGTGGAGGCGGCACCGGTCGTCGTCTCCCCGACCCCGACGCCCGCAGCCCCGACGACACCGACGACCGGAGGCGCGGGGAATCTCGCCGCCACCGGCGGCACGGTTCCGATCGCGGCCACCGCTGCCGCCGTGCTCGCCCTCCTCGCCGGTGCGATGCTGACACGGGTTCGCCGGCGCGGAGCCGGCGTCTGACGTCGGCCGCGCTGCGAGGGCAGAGGCGGGGAGATCCGTCTCCTCGCCTCTGCCCTCACCCCGTTCCGCTCGGGGCGAGTCGGCTGTGCCGCTCATCTCCGAGCCTGGGACGACCCCTTTCGGGGGTCTCGTATGACCTCCGCATCACTTCCGCTTCGGCGGGCACTTCCGAAGGGAGCTCACGTGCACGGTGACGGGAGCGCGGCGCGGCGCGTGCGCCGGGCTGCGGTCGTGGACGAGTCCGTGCTCCAGCGCACGCGCGTGGGGCAGCTGTTGGCTCAGGACCTGCGGTTGGAGGTGGTCCACGCCACCGCGACGCTGAGTCAGTTCCTCGCCTGGATCGAGCGCACCGACCGCACCCGCTGGCCGCACCTGCTGGTGATCGCGCTCGACCTCCATTCCGGATCCTCGCGCGATCTGAACGTCATCGCGGCGCTCCGAACCGCCGGCATCCGCGTGCTCGCTCTGCTGTCGTCGCGTAGCCGTGCCCTCACGAATCAGCTGGTCATGTCGGGCATCGACGCGGTGGTGGCGACCTCCGACGAGGAGGACGCGTTCCTCGCGGCCGCGCAGACGGTGTTGAGCGGTGGGTCGACGATCAGCGCCGGCGCACGCCCACCGGCGCCCGGATCCGAGGGCACTCCCCGTTGAGCAGGCAGGAGGAGCGCGTGCTCGCGCTGTACGCATCGGGTCTGACGATCGCCGAGGTCGCGGAGCGGATCGGCGTGCGGCACGACACCGCGCGCAAGTATCTGCAACGCGTCCGCGACAAGCTCTCGATGCCGGGGCGCCCTGCGCGCTCGAAGCTCGATCTCGCTCGGATCGCGTGGGCGGAGGGGTACGTGCTGACTGTCTCCGCACCTCCGGAGGCGTCGGGTCCACCCTAATATTGAAGGCACATTCAAATCTGATCGATCGCGGGAATCACACTGCGGTCGACTGCTCGTCGGAGATGAGCGGGCGTTCTTCTGGAAAGGGAAGGCGTGGAAGATTCTCGTGGGGACGCCGAGCTCCTTCGTGCACTCCGAGAAGGCGATCAGGCCGCGTACGCAGCCCTGTGGGAACGCCATGTCGGCGCCGCGCTGCGGTACGCGCATCGACTGCTCCCGTCCCACCCCGAAGACCTCGTCTCCGAGGCCTTCGTCGCCGTCTACCAGCAGGTGACGACGACGAGCGCAGGACCGCAGTTCGCGTTCCGCTCGTATCTGAAGGCCGTCATCCGCAACACGGCGATCCGGTGGCGGAAGGAAGCCGAGCACATCGACGACACCGTCGAGGCGGATCAGGTCGACTTCCGGGACGCGCTCCGCATCGTCGAACGCAGATCGAACGCGCATCAGCTCCTCGGAGCGTTCCAGGCGCTCCCCGAACGGTGGCAGCGGATCCTGTGGCTGACCGAGGTCGCCGAGATGCCCCGCCCGGAGATCGCGGTCGAACTCGGCATCAAGCCGAACGCCGTCTCCGCCCTGCAGCGCCGAGCCCGCACAGGACTCAAGGTGCACTGGCTCACGGCGCAGGTTCCGGCGGGGCTGCGCGACGACGAGGCGCATGCCGCGCGCCTCTTCCCGCGCCATCTCGCGGAGCCGCAGGACGCGACCGTGGCGCAAGAGGTCGCCGACCATGTGTCGTCGTGCGACTCGTGCGGCGAGCTGCTCCTCACTCTGCGCAGCGACGCCCGACGTCTGCACGGGGTCACCCTGTCGGCGGTCGGCTTCGGCGCCCTGGGTGTCGTGGTGCCGTCGGCCGGCGCCTTCGCTCCCGGCACGGCCGCGGCCGCCGTCGCGATCCTCGCCACGGGCGCCGGGGTCGGCGTCACGACTCTTCTCGCCGGCGGGGTGGGCGTGCTCACCGCCGGCACGCTCCTGCTCAGCACCCTGCTGTTCCCCGGTGGTGCGCCGATCGCCGCCGCGCCCGCCGTCGCGGAGACCGACACCACGTCCGCCGTCGAAGCGCCCGCTCGTCCCGGCGCGGGTGCCCCGGCCGGCACGGATGCGACGCCGGCGCCAGTCCCGGCCACACTCCCGCCGACTTCGCGCACCGGCCGCTGGAACGACGATCCGACGATCGACTCCGTCGACCTCGTGAACGACCCCGACGCCCCCGTGCCCCTCAGCCCCACACGCCCGGGGACCGCGCCGGGGACGACCCCTGGCCCGGGAGAGAGTCCCGGTTCGACGCTGAGCCCCGGAGTCTCGACGCCCGCCACGCAGTCCGGATACCTGGCGCCGGTCCTGACCGGGGTGGCCACGCCCGGCTCCGCCGTCGGGGTCGACGTCGACGGCGCCCGCTACACGCCGGAGGTCGCACCCGACGGGGCCTGGTCCTTCGACCCGCGCGCCCTCGAACTCGCTGCCGGCACGTACGACTACCAGGCGTGGGCCTTCGATGATGCAGGGCAATCTCCTGCGACGGCGGGGAGCTTCACGATCCTCCCCATCGTGATCGAGGGTTTCGAAGACATCGTCGGCACCGAAGACATGCAGATCGCGGAGGCGAGCACCACCGGCCTGGTGATCGCCGCCACCGGCCCCGCGAACGGCTCGATCTACATCACCACGATGCAGGGGCACACGGCGATCTTCCCGCTCGACGACACCGGTCACGCCGTGAAGCGACTGCGGATGCACTCCCGCGGCTGGTACTGGTTCACCTTCCGCGCACTCGATGCGGACGGGTTCTGGGGACCAGCGGAGGAGCGTCCGCTCGACGTCTACGACCCCGACATCATCTTCGACCCGTGGGGACCGGGACCGGAGGAGATGACCTTCGAGGTCGTCGACCCCTGAGTCGGCCCGTACCGGAAGGCTCGCTGCGCAGACCGGATGTGCACAGTGCGGCGGCAGGCCCGCCCGGATCAGCGTTCTGCACATTCACCCGCCTCGCGGGAGGCCGCAGAATGAATCCATGCCTCCTCTCGACATGCGCGCCGTCGTCTATGACCGCACCGGCGAGCGCCCGGTGATCACCCGCATCCCGACGCCCGAGTGCCCGCCCGATGGAGCCCTCGTGCGGGTGGAGGCGACGGGGTGTGCCGGTCGGACTGGCACGCGTGGCGGGGACACGATCCCGTCGCGCTCCCGCACGTGCCAGGGCACGAGTACGCCGGCGTGGTCGCCGAGGTCGGAGCCGAAGTGCGGGGCTTCGCGCCGGGCGATCGCGTGACAGCTCCCTTCGTCAACGGGTGCGGGCGATGCGAATGGTGCCGTTCCGGGCAGGCGCAGGTGTGCCCGGACCAGACCCAGCCGGGTTTCACCCACCAGGGCTCTTTCGCCGAGTACGTCGTGGTCCGCGCGGCGGACACGAACCTCGTCGCGATCCCCGCCAGCGTCGACGCCGTCGCCGCGGCGTCGCTGGGGTGCCGTTTCGCCACCGCCTATCGGGCCGTCACCGCGCACGGTCAGGTCAGCGAGGGCACCGAGGTCGCGGTGTTCGGGTGCGGCGGAGTCGGCCTGTCGGCGGTCATGATCGCCACGGCTCTCGGCGCGACCGTGACGGCCGTCGACGTCTCTCCGGCCGCACTGGAACGCGCCCGCGCGCTCGGTGCCGCCCACACGGTGGATGCGAGGGACGCCGACACGGAGGAGGCGGTCGGTCGCGCGACGGGCGGTGGCGCGCACGTCACGATCGATGCGATCGGATCCGCGACCACGGCGCAGACGGCAATCCGCAGTCTGCGGCGCCGCGGCACGCACGTGCAGGTGGGCCTCATGTTCGGCGACGACGAGGCAGCGGCTCTGCCGTGGGGCCGCGTGATCGCCTGGGAACTGAAGATCATCGGTTCGCACGGCATGCCCGGCGCGGACTATCCCGCGCTGCTCGATCTGGTCAGCGACGGACGGCTGCGACCGGACCTGCTCCTCGGCTCGGTCGTCGACCTGGAGGGCGCCATCGACGCCCTGGTCGCGATGGACGACCCGCAGTCGAACACGGGGATCGTCGTCGCCCGCGTCGATGCGGGCACGGCGATGTCAGCGAAGGAGCGCGCATGAACGGCGCGGATCCTCTCCCCGCCTGCAGGACCGCGTCGTCGTCCTGATCGGCGGCGGCTCCGGCATCGGGTTCGAGGTCGCCCGCCGCGTGATCGCGCTCGGCGGCTCCGTGGTCCTCGGCGGGCGGACGCCGTCTCGCCTGGAAGCGGCATCCGCGCGTCTGGGCGAGGGGGGCACGGTGGCAGACGGTGGACACGTCGGATTCCGCATCGGTCGAGGCCTTCTTCGCGTCGATCCCCGTGGTCGACGGCATCTTCACGACAGCCGCCGAGTACGTCGTCGGACCGATGCGGGACCTCGATCCGACCGACGCGGCCTCGCCCTTCGAATCGAAGTTCTGGGGCCAGTACCGCGTCGTCCGCGCTGCGCTGGATCGACTTTCGTCCGACGCGTCGATCGTGCTGATGTCGGGAGCCGCCAGCGTGCGACCACCGGCCGCCGCCCCCGCCTACGTCGCCGCCAATGCCGCGATCGAAGGCCTCGCGCGCGGCCTCGCGGTGGAACTCGCCCCGATCAGAGTGAACGCCGTGTCGCCCGGGACCATCGACGGCAACCTGTGGGCGAATCGCGACGAAGCCGTCAGAGCGGCCTCATTCGCACAGTTCAGCGCCGACACGGTGCTGGGCCGACCCGGGCGGGAAGGCGAGGTCGCGGATGCCGTGATCCACCTGCTCACGAACGGCTACACCACCGGTTCCACCCTCTACGTCGACGGCGGATACTCCCTGCGCTGATCCGACCTCGTCGGCGTCACCTCGGCCAGAACTCGGTCTCCGACTCGGCGCTGGCTGCGAGACGGAGCAGCCGCTCCTGGATCTTGATGACATCTGCGGGCGAGACGAAGCGGAGCAGTGCGTTGACCCCCGCGTCCAGTTCGCGGGTCACGAGCACCGCCCTGGTCACATCGCGAACGGCCTCGAGGGTGCTGTCTCGCAGCGGCCTCACGTTCAGGCCCGCGAGCTCCGGCGAGATCACGGTCGGCATCGCGTGCCAGATCGCGGCGTCCACTCGCCCCCGGAGGACTGCGGCCGGGGCCGACACGAACCGCCAGTCGACGAATTCGACGTCGCGGTCGGCGAACTCGGTCTCGGTGAGCAGCTGATGGTCGTGCGACGCCCGGTCGATGCCGACGCGCAGCCGGCGCCCCCTGACGGGCTTCGGGCCCTCGACGACGACGAGCGATCCAGGTGAGTAGAACGTCGACTCGCCGAGGTCGAGCGATCGGAGACCGGGGAAGTCGTCCCGGTGGCGTTCGAACGCACCGGCCGACGTCACGACGGCATCGGCGCTTTCGAGGTGGAGTCGCTCCAGCCGGCGACGAGCACCGGCGAGCGCACTGACGACGACCGGAACACCCTGTCGCGCGAGGGGTTCCTGCAGTGCTTCCAGAATCCCGTGCTGCTCCACCGGACCCGGAGGCGGCATGATCAGGGAGAAGTTGCCGAGCTGCGCCTCGCGCCACAGCTGCCCGACGTTGCGCGAGACGACGAGCGTGCCCTGGTGTCCGTGCGACGACAACGTGACCGCCCCGCTGTCCTGCAGGCTGCGCAACGCCTTGACCACGGTTCCGGCCCCGGCACGCGACGTGTGTTGAAGATCCTGCACCGTGGGGATGCGCTGACCGACCTCGCGTGTCAGCAGGACCCGCGCGAGGACGGCTCGGACGTCGGCTTTCGATGTCGAGGAGGCGGGCGGCATCCCCCATTCTGACGCCACTGCGTGGCCGTCGCCATCCGAACGGCCGTCGCGTCCTGCCGCACGGTCACATCCCGAGCTTGCCGGGATTCAGGATTCCGTCGGGGTCGAGCGCGGACTTGAGCTTCTCGAGCACGGGGAAGCCCGTCCCCAACGAACGAGCCACCCACGCTTGACGTGCCAGGCCCCCGCCGTGGTGGTGGGAGACCTCGCCGTCGTGGGCGATCACGATCTCCATCGCCGTCGACCAGATCGCCTCGAGGCGGGCCAACGCGGTCTCGTCGTCGTCGGCACGGCCGAGCAGGATCAGGTAGAGCGAGGAGCCCTGGTCGTACACATGCGAGAAGTGTCCGAGCACCTCGTCTGCGAACGGTCGGAGCGCCTCCTTCATCTCGGCGTACATCGCCGGCAGCCGGCTCCACATGTTCGCCACCTCGACCGTCTCTGCATAACCGCCCTTCTCCGCGAGGAGTCGCTCCACGGTGGAGAAGTCGAACCGTCGTCCGAGCCAAGCCTCCACGGGCCCGCTGCCGATCGAAGATCCGCCGCACGCCTCGGCGATCCGCGAGAGTTCGGCGAACTCCGCGCGGGCGACGCTCTCGACGCCCTCCGCGCCGAGGAACAGCACCGGCGCATCACCCTCCCGATCGGGAGCGGCGTGACGCGCCTCGTCCGCGTCGTAGAACCGCACGAGGAACGGCCGCAGCCCGGCCTGCGACATCTCTCGCATGGCGTCGATGCCCGCCGCCACGTTGGGCATGGTGAACGCCTCGATGAAGCGCGCCTCAGGAACACGGAAGACCTTGAGCGTCACCTCGGTGACGATCCCGAGGGTCCCCTCCGAGCCGATCAGCAACTGCTTGAGGTCCGGCCCCATCGCCGCACGGGGGCGTTGACCGAGACGTGCGATCGACCCGTCGGCGAGAACGCACTCGTACGACACGACCAGGTTCTCGATCCCGCCGTAGCGCGACGAGAACTGCCCGGTGGCCCTGGTGGCGATCCAGCCGCCGATGGTGGACCGATACAGCGACTGAGGGAAGTGGTTGAGCGTATAGCCCCGCTCTCCGAGCCAGGTCTCCAGGTCGCCGCCCATGACCCCTGCGGGGGCCGTGACGGTGGCGTCGGTCTCATCGAGGACGGGCTCTCCCCCGAGGCCGGAGAGGTCCATCACGATTCCGCCGTGCATGGGGAGCGGCTGTCCGGTGACGGAGGATCCGAGGCCGCGCACCGTGAGGGGCGTCGCGGAGGTGCGGGCGATGTCGACGACCTCGACGATCTCGCGGACGGTGCTGACGCGGACGACGACGTCCGGTCGATGCGGGTGCCGATCGAGCTTCTGCCAGACGGTCGACACCGGCCAGGTGTCATGACTGGCGGCGTCGAGAGCGACCGCGGCGGTATCCACCGCGCGCTCCCCCAGCGCATCCAGCAGTGCGTCGGTGGCATTGGTCGTGGTCATTGCGGGTCTCCCTGTCGGATCGTGCGTGCGCCTGGCGCCCGCTGCGGCACCGACGACCGTGTCGGCGCGGAGCGAACGCGAGAGCGAGCTCATGCGTTCACCATACACAGAGTTGAATATTCCGTCTACTGAATTCTCCTCGGCTAAATCCTTGTTTTCTCGACAAATCTCTGCGTACTATCAATCATCAAGATTCTGATCAATGCAGATTGGCACCCGACAATGACGACTGAACCTCTTCTTGAAGCGCGCGATGTGACGAAGCACTTCGGCGCGGTGCAGGCGCTGCGCGGCGCGAGCTTCCGGATCTTCCCCGGCGAGGTGGTCGCGCTGATGGGCGACAACGGCGCGGGCAAGAGCACCCTCATCAAGACGATCTGCGGCGTGAACACGCCAGACACGGGCGAGATCCTCTTCGAAGGACGCTCGATCGCCGGCTGGCACCCGAAGGCCGTGCAGGCACTCGGCATCGAGACCGTGTATCAAGACCTCGCCCTGGCGCCGGATCTCGACACCCCTTCCAACCTCTTCCTCGGACGCGAGCGTCTGATGCCGGGGATGCTGGGGACCCTCGGTGTCTTGGCGCGGCGGTCGATGCGCGAGGAGGCCGGCAAGGTGCTGACCGACCTCAACGTGAAGATCAAGGACGTCCGGGCACCCGTGAACAACCTGTCCGGAGGTCAGCAGCAGAGCGTCGCCGTGGCCCGCGCCGTCACATGGGCGGACAAGCTCGTCATCATGGACGAACCGACCGCAGCGCTCGGAGTCCCTCAGACGCAGGCCGTGCTCGCGCTCATCAGACGGGTCAAGGAGTCCGGACGTTCGGTCATCCTCATCAGCCACAGCTTGCCTGATGTCATGCAGGTCGCCGATCGGGTCGAGGTGCTGCGACTCGGTCGCCGCGTCGCGCAGCTGGTCACCGCAGAGACGAACGACGCACAGATCGTCGGCGCCATGACCGGCGCCTGGACGCAGGAGGCCGCAGCATGACCACAGACACCACCACCCTGCCGGACGCCGACGACGACACCACACGCCGCCGCTTCCGGATGCCTCGGCTGCTGGGCTCGGCGACCGACATCACCGCGATCCTCATCCTCATCGTCATCGTGTTCGCCGTGCTCGATCCGCGGTCGTTCTTCACCCCGCAGAACTTCACCCAGATCCTCATCAACGCCGCACTGCTGCTCGTCATGGCGGTCGGCGCCACGTTCGTGCTCATCACCGGCGGTGTCGACCTCTCGGTCGGATCCGTCCTGGTGTTCTCGGGCGTGATCGCCGGCAAGGTCATGGAGTGGTTCGGCAGCGCGGGGTGGGGTGCGAGCATCGCAGGAATCGGCGCCGCCCTGCTCGCCGGCACGGCCTGGGGATGCGTGAACGGACTCGTCATCACCAAGCTGCGTGTGCCGCCGCTGATCGCGACGCTCGGCTCGTACGGCGCGGCCCAGGGACTCGCCCAGATCATCACCAACGGCAACGACATGAAGAACATCCCCACGGAGCTCGTCGACACGATCGGGTTCGGTCGCATCGCCGGGATTCCGATCCTGGTGATCATCGCCGTGCTCGTGGCGGTGATCGGTGGACTGATCCTCTGGGCGACCCGGTACGGCCAGCGGACATACGCCGTCGGATCGAACGCCGAAGCGGCCAGGCGTGCGGGCATCAACGTCGACCGCCACCTGCTCAAGGTCTACGCGATCGCCGGCATGCTGGCAGGACTCGCCGGGATCCTCAGCTACGCGAAGTTCGGCACGACGACGCTCGCCGGACACGCCACCGACAACCTCAACGTGATCGCTGCCGTCGTGATCGGCGGAACCAGCCTCTTCGGCGGGGTCGGCACGATGATCGGCACGGTGGTCGGAACCCTCATCCCCGCCACACTCGCGAACGGCCTCGTCATCGTCGGCCTGAACAGCTTCTGGCGGGACTTCGCCGTCGGCATCGTCCTCGTGGCCGCCGTCTATCTCGACCAGCTGCGACGACGATCCCGCAAATAGCCCATCCACCCGATCAATGACATCCACCGAGGAGAAACCATGAACGCAACACGCAAGGTCAGTGCCGTCCTTGCCGCGACCACGCTGGTCGTCGCGCTGGCCAGCTGTTCCAGCGGCGACGCAGGAGACGGTGACGGCGGAGGGGAAGAGGGAGACGCCTATTCGATCGCCCTCATCCCCGGCGTCGCCAACGACGCCTACTACGGTTCGGTCGCGTGCGGCGTGCAGGCCGTCGCCGACGAGAACGGCGCGACCGTCGACGTGCAGGCTCCCAACAGCTTCAGCCCGACCGACCAGATCCCGATCCTGCAGTCCGTGATAGCCACGAGTCCCGACGCCATCATCATCGCCCCCACCGACTCGAAGGCTCTCTACGCGCCGCTGCGCGAAGCCGTGGAGGCCGGCATCACGGTCGTCCTCGTCGACACCACTCTCGACGACCCGTCGATCGCGGTCTCACAGGTCAGCTCCGACAATGAAGAGGCCGGGAAGGTCGCCGCCGAGACTCTGGCCGAGGCGCTCGGCGACGAGACCGGCTCGGTGATCACGGTGAACCTCACGGCCGGCGTGACGACGACCGATGCGCGCGAGGCCGGCTTCGCCGAGGCCATCGCCGGGGTCGACGGCCTCGAGTACCTCGGGCAGCAGTATTCCAACAACAGCGTCCAGACGGCGGAGTCGATCGTGTCGGCGGCCATCGCCGCGAATCCCGATCTCGTCGGTGTGTTCAGCACCGCCGCATTCAACACCGAAGGCGCGGTCGCCGCTCTCAAGTCCGCCGACATGCAGGACACCGTCAAGGTCGTCGGCTTCAACGCGAACCCTCCGGGGATCGAGCAGATCAGCAACGGAGACGTGTTCGCCCAGGTCGTGCTCAAACCCTATGACGAGGGTGTCCAGGCGGCCGAGCAGGCGTTCAACGCGCTGAACGGCGACGAGGTCGAAGAGGTCATCACCACCGGAGCACTGGTGGCGACCGCCGACAACCTCGACGATCCTGAGATCCAGAAGTACCTCTACAGCTTCGACTGCCCCGCCTCCTGACCCCACCCTGTGGGCCGGTGCTCGCGGGCACCGGCCCACCGATGAAAGGATCCCCATGGATTCCCGCACTGGCAAGAAGATCCGCCTCGGCCGTCTGCTGAACCCCTCGACCCAGCGCGGCGTGGTCGTCGCCGCCTCCCACGGCGTGATGAGCGGCCCGCCGTCCGGCCTGAAGACCAGAGCCGAGATCGCGGACGTCTTCGCTCAGATCGATCTCGCCGACGGTGTCATGGTGTCTCCCGGGATGGTGCCGCTGACGGAGGACTTCTTCGTCGGTCGGGGCCGCCCCGGACTGGTCCTCCACCTCGACTGGAAGAACCACGGACGCCGCATCTACACCCCCGGCACGGACGGACGCAGTGAGGGTGTGCTCGCACAGCTCGCGACCATGGAGGAGGTCGCGGCCTCCGGTATCGACGCCGTGATGACGTACCTCTATCTCGGCCAGCGCGACAGCACTCTCGAGCGTGCGGAGATCGAGCGCAACGCCCGCATCGTCCGCGACGCCGAGCGGCTCGGCCTCGCCGTCATCATCGAACCCCGGTCCGCGCTCGAGGCAGAGGGCGACGAGGCGTTCTCCCCGAGGTGCTCAGCCTCTACTGCCGCATCTCCGCCGACATCGGCGCCGACATCGTCAAGGTGATCTGGAACGGTTCGGTGGAACGCTTCGCCCCCGTGGCACAGACGTGCTTCGCCCCGATCCTCGTCGCCGGTGGCCCCGGCGGAGAATCCCCGGAGGAGACCTTCCAGCTCGCAGCCGATTCCATCGAGGCCGGTGCCGCCGGAGTCATGTTCGGTCGCCGCGTCTTCCGCGCGGAAGACCCGGCCGGCGTCCTCGCGGGTCTGCGCCAGGTCGTGCACCACGACGTCCTGGTCTCCGAGGTCTCGGTCTGACGGATGTGGTTCCTCGGCATCGACATCGGCACCACGCACGTCAAGGTCGTCGGTGTCACCGCTGAGGGGGTCGAGCTCGATCCCCTCAGAACCCGCACCCCGGTGAACCTCATCGACGGCGCGACCTTCCACGAGGGCGGCGAGATCTGGGACTGTGTCCGAGACCTCGTCCGCGCGTACGCGCATGGGCCCGTGCAGGATGTCGGCGGAGGACTCCTCGCCGGTGTCGCGGTCGGATCCTTCGGCCAGGAGGAGTCCTTCCCCGTCGACGACCACGGAACCCCGTTGACGGGGTCGCGGGCCTGGTGGGAGCGCTGGCCGGAGCGAACCCTGCACGCCGCCGCCGTGGAGCACCTCGACTCCGTGGAGCATTTCCGCACCTCGGGCATGCGCTTCCGCGACAACCAGTCCCCCGACCGCATCGCACGCCTGCGCGCCGACCACCCCGATGTCTGGGCGCACACGCATCGCTGGGTGGACTTCGGCGCCTTCGTCACGTTCCAGCTGAGCGGCCGATGGGCGCTCAGCTCCACCCAGGCGACGCACAGCCAGTTCTTCGACCTCCTCACTCTGGAACCCGACCAGGCCAGCCTCGATCTCGTCGACATCGAGGCCGGTCTGTTCCCGGAGATCGCACACCCCGGCACTCGGATCGGCGCCTTGCTCCCTGATGCGCTTCCCGGAGTCCCGATCGCCGACGGCGCCGCCGTGTACGTCGGAGGTCATGACCAGGTGATGGCCGCATATGCGAGTTCCGTCCACGACGGGGCATCCGCCGTGGACGCCATCGGCACAGCCGAATACGTCATGCTCACCAGCGGCGCGTTCGCGCTCGATGAGCGCCTGCATGCCTTCGGCGCGGACGTCGAACGCGGATGGATGCCGGACCAGTACGTGCTCGGGTGGGGCCTGCCGACGGGGAAGATACTCCAGCAGCTCGCGGACAGATTCGTCGACGGGGACTTCGACCGCCTGATGGCCGCCATCGATGTCGACCTCCCTTCGCCTCCGCAGGTGCACCTCCGCGTGAACGACCTGCACGGGCGCGCGGAAGACCTCTTCGACGTCGAGGGCGTCGAAGAGCGGACCAGGCCCGACGACATCGTGCGCGCATGCCTCACCGATCTGTCCGTGCAGATCCGCGACACGGTGCGGACGATGGCCGCGATCGCGGAGGCGCCTCTGGACTCCATCGCCCTCACGGGCTCGCTGTTCCAGCGCTCTGAACTGGTGCGTCACCGTGAACGCCTGTGGAACCTGCCGTTGCGGGTGAGTCCGCTGCGGGAGGCTGCGGCCGTCGGCGCCGCCGAGCTCGCCCGAGCATCACACACCCGCGCCACCTCGACCGTAGGAGACCGCATCGCATGAAGGTCGTCATCGCCTCCTGAACCCCGCCATCGAGAGGCTGCTCGTCGTGGACGAGAACCGTCCGGGTGCAGTGCATCGGCTGATGCGCAGCGAGACCCTCGCAGGAGGAAAGGGCGTCAACGTCGCGCGCGTGCTCGCCCAGCTGCAGACACCGGCGTTCGCCCCTGTCGACGACGGCGAACACGTCGAGGTCTCCGCCGTGCTCGTCGGTCCGCTCGGAGGTCCGACCGGTGATCTCCAGGCCGAGCTGCTCGCCGCCGAAGGGCTGGTCTCCCGGACCACATCGGTCGACGGATGGACGCGCGTCAACGAGATCCTCGTCGACGAGTCACGACCCGACGGCGCCACGGTGTACAACGCGCAGGGCCCGACGATCAGCTCGCACGAGACGTCGGAGCTGCACGACCTCGCCATGTCGTCGCTCGATGGCGCGGCGATGCTGGTGTGCACCGGCAGCCTGCCTCCGGGGATCCCTGCCGACTTCTACGCCACCTGGATCGACGCCGCTCGTGCACGTGGCATCCGCACCCTCCTCGATGCCCACGGGGCGGCGCTCCGTCATGGCGCCGCCGCAGCGCCGGACATCATCAAGGTCAATCGCGACGAGATCGCCGACCTCGCAGCCGGAGAGGGGTCGACCAGGCGGAGCTGATACGCGGGTGGCGCGCGCGGGGAACCGAAGCGGTCATCATCACCGACGGTTCGAAGCCTGTGCGTGCGGAGATCGCCTCCACCTCCTGGGCCATCGATGCTCCGACCGTAGCGACGCGCAGCGCGGTGGGCTCGGGGACGCATTCACCGCGGGACTCGTCTGGAGCATCGTCGCCAGGTCCACCGCGTCGTGGCCGACCCATCTGGCACTGGGTGTGGCGTGCGGAGCCTCGAATGCGGCCAGCACCTTGGCCCGGCTGTCGGATGAGATCCCGCCGCGGAGTCTCCTCGACCAGGTGCGGCTCCGCGACGTCGGTCCGTCAGAGCCGCGTAATGGATCGGCCCGCTGAGCGTCTTCCTTCTGGGGGATATATCGCCACTGCTCGACATGCCCCTGCGAGAGGCCTGATCCCGTGACGCGAGGATCGGCGCCCTCGCCCGCAGCTCCGATCATGACGCGAACCAGGAATCCATGTCTCGCACAGCCCGACCCCCACGCCTGCACCCGACAGCCGGACGACGCCGCCTCTCACCGTGGTGGGGCTGCGCGGTGGCGACCGTGGCCGGGCTGGGGGCGATCGGCATGGCTGTCGCCGCGTGGTTCGTGCAGTGAGCACCGCCTCGCCCTGGCGGGCGCTCGCGACCCGTCAGCGGGACCCGAGGTCGGACTCCCGCGGCCCGAACGCCGCGAGGAACGTGTCGACGCCGTCTTTGACGGGCTGATCGAGTTCGGATTCGGCGAGCGTGCGCCCGCCGAATCCGCTCGCCGACAGGGCATCGTCCGTCACGAGGGACATGAACTGCCGTGCGGCGCGGGGTGCGTCCCGTAGTCGCAGGTATCCGGACGTGGACAGTTGCGCGAGCTTTCCGGCGAGCGCGTCGATGGTGCGCGCACGATTCGAGTCCCTGATCCCGTCGAGCAGTTCCGGGAATCGCGTCCGCTCCGCGAACTGCAGGCGCATGAGCGCGGCGCCATGGGCGTGCGAGACGCAATCGACGAGGGCGCGGCCCAACCGCTCGAGCTCTTTCCGAAGATCCGTGGGCGTCAGATCGAGCGAGGCGATCACCTCGAGCACACGGTCGTTGGCCTGCTGCGAGCCGTGCTTCACGGCTGCGGTGAAGAGCGCCTGTTTGTCGCCGAAGCGATTGTAGACAGTGGGCTTGGCGACCCCCGCGTTCCGCGCGATCTCGTCGACGGTGCCGTCGGTGAACCCGTCCCGCCCGAAGACGATCAGTGCGGCCGCGAGGATCGCCTCGCCCTTGTCCACGCGTGATCCGGTCGCCGTCTTCATGTCCTCAGTGTACTTCGCGGTCGCACGGACTATACGTGGGAGTACAGTTGTACTCATGCGTACAAAAACTCGTACTGACACGTCAACCAGGCCTCCCGCTTCTCTCGGCGCCACCGCAGCCGTCCTCGTGCCCGGCGGCGTCCTCGCCGTGTTGAGCACCACCGTCGTCGGCGTCGCCGTCCCCGATCTGGTGTCGGAGTTCGACGCCGGTGTGGACGCCGCACAGTGGGTGACCACCGCATTCCTCCTCGCCGCGGGTATCGCGATCCCCGTCAGCGGCTGGGCGAGCGTCCGCTACGGCATCCGCGCCACCTGGCTCGTCGCGGTCGGCTTGTTCACCGTCGGGTCGCTGATGTCCGCGTTCGCCGGCGACTTCGGTGCGCTCACCGCGGCCCGGGCGGTCCAGGGTCTGGGGGTGGCGCGCTCGAACCCGTCATGCTCACCGCCCTGGCGCAGCTCGCGGGGCCGGAACGCATAGGTCGCGTCATGGGCAGCGTGGCCGCCGTGATCTCGGTCGGGCCTCTCGCCGGCCCCGCGCTCGGCGGCATCGTCATCGACTCGCTGGGGTGGCGCTGGACGTTCCTGTTCACCGCCGTCATCGCCGTCATGGTCTTGCTCGGCTCGCTCGTCGTCCTGCGCGGGCAGGCGCGCGACACGATTCGGTTGGACTTGCCGGGGTTGCTGCTGCTCGCACTCGCCACCATGCTCGGGCTGTACGGACTGTCCCGCGGATCGTCGGCATCCGGCTTCGACGGCATCACGATCGCTGCCCTCGCCGCCGCCATCGTGCTCCTCGTCGGATTCGTGCTCTGGGCGCGACGGCGGGGCGACCGGGCGATCGTGAACCTCGCGACCTTCCGCGCCAGAGGATTCGGTCCTGCGGTGACCGTGATGGCGCTCATGGGCGCGGCCATCTACCCGCTGTTCTTCGGGCTCCCCCTCTACTACACGGGCGTGGCCGGGCTCAGTGCGACGGCGGCCGGCCTCCTGATGCTCCCGTTCGGACTCGGCACCCTGATCGCGATGCCCGTCGCCGGGCGCCTCAGCGACCGTGTCGACGGCCGGATCCTGGTCTGGTCCGGCGCCGGGCTGGGAGTCGCGGGTTTCCTTGCGCTGCTCACCACGGGAGCGTCCACTCCCCTGTGGCACTACGCGGGAATCGCCCTCGCGATCGGCATCGGCCTCGGCTCGATCGGAAGCCCGACCGTCTCGACGATCTACCGGGTCCTGCCCGCACCCCTCATCCCGTCCGGAAGCACGATCCTGTTCGTCGTGAACCAGCTGGGTGGGGCGCTCGGAGTCGCCGCGCTCGTCGTGCTCATCGGCGCGGGCGGGTGGTCTCCCGAGGTCGGCACCGCACCATTCTGGCTACCGGTCTCCGCCCTCGTCGCGATCGCGCTGACCGCGGCTTGGCTTCGCCCCCGTCGTGCGCTCCCCTGATCGAGGAGGACGCCCGGGGGCGCCGGGCGTCTTCCTCACTCTGCGACGTCGAGCCACTCCTCGATCGCAGTGACCACCTTCGGGTCATCGGGCTCGGTGCGAGGACGGAAGCGCTTGACACGTCCGTCCGGGTGCACGAGGAACTTCTCGAAGTTCCACGTCACCTTTCCCGCCTTGCCCTCGTCGTCGGCGACCGTCGTCAGCTCCTTGTAGAGGGGGTGCGCCCCTCTGCCGTTCAGCCGGACCTTCTCGGTCATGGGAAAGCTGACACCCCACGTCGCCGAGCAGTACTCGGCGATCGCCTCGGAAGAGCCGAGTTCCTGAAGGAACTGGTTGCTGGGGAAGCCGATCACGGTGAACCCCCGCTCCGCGTAGGTGCGCTGGAGCTGCTCCAGCTTCTCGTACTGCGGGGCGAGCCCGCACCGCGAAGCGACGTTGACGACGAGGGCCACCTTGCCGTCGGAAAGCGAGCCGAACGTCGTCGGTGCTCCGTTCAGGGTGGTCACGGGGATGGGGTTCAGCTCCATGGTGTCTCCTTTGGGTGTCATGAGGTCTGCAGCGCAGACTCCCGTCCTGCGTCAGAGTGGACGTCGTCCGGGGGGAACGCCTTCACGCTCTCGCGGAGCGCGCTCAACCGGGCCAGGAGGTCACGCGCCTCGTCGGCTTCGACGCCGAGAGCACGGGCGATGCAGTCTTCGAGCCACCCGAGCTCATCGCGGATCGCCAGGCCTCGAGCGGTGGAGCGCACCAGCACCCGGCGCCGGTCCGCCGCGTCGACCGAGCGCTCCACGAGACCTGCCGTCTCCATGCGTGTCAGCAATCCCGTCACGCTGCTGGAGTCCAGGTGCAGGTGCTCGGCGATCTTCCCGGCGGTCAGCTCGCCCTGGTCCCACAGCACCGCGAGCAGGACCACTTGCTGATAGCTCAGCCCCCACGGCGCGAGGAGGTCTCGATACAACCGGACCGTCGCCTGCGTGGCCGTGTACAACGCGTGGCAGAGCGAGTCGTCGAGCGCGTGCGGCGTCATGTCGAAAGCCTTGCACACAAGAACTTTGCATACAAGAGGAATCCGAGACACCGAGGCAGATCCTGATTCGTTACACGCCCGCAACACGAGAGGTCTGTCGCCGTAATCGGACAGTGTCCATTATGGAGAACACGTTCGATCGCATCCCTCGAAGGAGCTCGCCATGAGCGACGTTGCCGCCACGCTCGACCCCGGTTCGACCGACATCCTCGGCGCTGCGAATCAGCCGATCCTCTGGATCTGCGCCGTCGCCGTCTTCGCCGTGATCGCCCTCCAGACCGTCATCTACTTCTTCGCCGTACGCAGAGCAGCACCGGCCGTCGGGATGTCGGAGACCGACGTCAAGACCTCGTTCCGGTCCGGCGCCATCGCCGCGATCGGCCCGTCGCTGGCGGTCGCCCTCATCGCCATCACGCTGATCAGCGTGTTCGGCACACCGGGAGTCCTCACCCGCATCGGATTGATCGGCTCGGCGGCCTTCGAAGTCGCCGCCGCCGGCATCGCGTCCGGCACGCAGGGCGCAGAGCTCGGCGGCGCGGGCTACACGCAGGCCGTCTTCGCGACGGTCCTGCTGTGCATCGCCCTCGCCGGGGCAGGATGGATGCTCGTCACGCTCATCGCGACGCCGCTGCTCAAGCGTGGCAACCGCAAGCTCGAGTCAGGCACGAGCGCGAGAGCATCCGCCGCGATGGCGATCATCCCGACCGCCGCTCTCTTCGGAGCATTCGGGACCTTCGGCATCCAGCAGTTCCAGAGAGGCCTCGCCGCCACGATCGTCGTCCTCGCCAGCGGCGCGACGATGGGCGTCTGCCTGTGGATCGCGAAAGCGACCGGCGCCTCGTGGCTGCGGGAGTGGGCACTGGGCATCTCCTTGGTCGTCGGCATCACCGTCGGCGTCCTCGTCAGCAAGGCGGGCATCGCATGACCGCCACGGACCGCACCCCTGGAGGTTCACCGATGACCGATGACAGCGCGAGCGTCGCCTGGGCGGCGTTCGACAAGACGACCTCCCGCTGGGGTCGCCTCACGATGATCGCCGCCATGATCGTCATGATCGGAGGCCCCGCCATCGTCGCCGCCCAGCTCGGCGTCCAGCCGGTCGCCGTCCTGAGCGGGGTGCTGGCGATCGCCGTGGCGTTCGGCGTGATCTGGTTCATCGAACCGCTCTCGTACTTCCCGATCCTCGGCCCAGCGAGCATGTACCAGGCGTTCATGATCGGCAACATCTCGAACAAGCTGCTGCCCTCCGCGATCGTCGCCCAGTCCGCCATCGGCGCCAAGCCCGAGACCAAGCGCGGACAGCTCGCGGCGGTGCTCGCGATCTGCGGCGCCGCGGCCGCGCACCTGATCAGCCTGCTCATCTTCGTCGGCATCCTCGGCACCGTGGTGCTGAATGTCATCCCCGCCGACGTCGTCACGTCGATCCAGACGTTCGTCCTGCCCGCGGTCATGGGCGGAGTGGTCGTGCAGATGATCGCCGGCAATCCGCAGCCGCGCATCCTGACCATCGCCGTCGTCGTCGGACTCGTCGTGCAGCTGGTGCTCACACCGCTGTTCCCGATCCTCGCCGCGTTCGGCATCGCGATCTCGGTGGTGGCCACCATCCTGTTGTCGCTCTTCCTGCCGCGAGGCATGAAGACCACGCCCGCCACAGCCGATTCCACCGCGCAGGACGCGGCGTGACCGAGAACACACAACGAGAGGAACAGAAGATGACGAGCGCAGAGACGACGACATCGGTGTCGGCCGTGAAGCCCATCGTGGACGAGCTCGCCCCGAGGTTCACGCGGCTGAGCGACGAGATCTGGGACCACCCGGAGCTCCGTTGGGAAGAGCACCGGTCCATGCAGAAGCAGATCGAGGCCGCCGAGGAGTTCGGCGCGCGGATCACCCGCGAGGCGGGCGGCGTTCCCACCGCATTCTCCGCCGAGTGGGGCTCGGGGGCGCCCGTGATCGGCTTCCTCGGCGAGTACGACGCTCTGGCATCGCTCAGCCAGGAGGCGGGCTCTGCGGTGCGCGCGCCCGACACCGCGAGCGGCACCGACGCGGGACACGGCTGCGGGCACAACCTCCTCGGCGCAGGATCCCTGCTGGCTGCGGTCGCGACAGCCAGACAGCTCGCCGAGTCCGGCCTGCCCGGCACCGTGCGCTACTACGGATGCCCCGCAGAAGAGGGCGCGGCCGGCAAGACCTTCATGGTCGCCGCCGGCGCGTTCGACGACGTGGACGCCGCCGTCACCAACCACCCGGGCGACAGCATGTCGGCGGATCAGTGGAAGTCGCTGGCGTACACGCAGGCGTATTTCCGGTTCCGTGGCATCCCCTCGCACGCGGGGGCCGCGCCCCAGTTCGGTCGCAGTGCGCTCGACGCCGCAGAGCTCATGAACGTCGGGGTCAACTTCCTGCGCGAGCACATCGACGACTCCGAGCGCATCCACTATGCGTTCACCGACGCGGGTGGACCGTCCGCCAACGTGGTCCAGCCGACCGCCGAGCTGTATTACATCGTCCGCTCCCCCACGGTCGCCCGGATGCGCGCCCTGTACGAGCGCGTGGTGAAGGTCGCTCAGGGTGCCGCGCTCATGACCGAGACCGAGCTGGAGATCGAGTTCGACGGCGCCTGCGCAGAGCTGCTGCCCAATCGCACGCTCGAGGAGAGGCTGTACGCGAACGTGGTCGAGCTCGGCGGGGTCCCGTTCGACGACGCCGACCAGGAGTACGGGCGCCGCATCGCGGAGGGTCTTCCCGAGGGCGCTGAGCGCAACGCCCGGCGGCTCCGCGGTCTCGCACCGGACACGCCACCCTACTTCGACGGCGTGTTCCCGCTCGCCGACCCGAACCGGCGAGGGCAGATGACCGGATCCACCGACGTGGGCGATGTGAGCTGGGTGACCCCGACCGTGCAGATCATGGCGGGGACCGCGGCACTGGGCACACCGCCGCACTCGTGGCAGATGGTCGCGCAGGGAAGAGCCCGGCGGCGCACAAGGGCATGATCCACGGCGCGACGGCGATGGCGGCCACGGCGTTCGACCTGCTGACCGACCCCGCCCTGCTGCACGCCGCGAAGAGCGAGTTCGACGCGATCATCGCCGAGACTCCCTACGACCGCCCCATTCCCGAGGGCGTGATCCCCCCGTCGCTGCGCCCCGGCTACCGACCGGCCTGACCTCGAGCGACCACATCGGGTCCCGCGCTGTGAGCGCGGGGCCCTGTGTGCATTCTCTAGAGTGGGTGTGCGAGGAGGGAGCTCGGATGAGCATGCAGGACCAGCTCCGGTCGCAGCGCGTCGACAACGACGACCCGCGCGTGCTGCGCACCCGCGCCAAGCTCACCTCCGCTTACCTCGCCCTGCTCGAGCAGCAGGAGCACCCGATCACCGTCACCGCCGTGGTCGAGCGCGCCGGCGTCACACGCTCCGCCTTCTACACGCACTTCCGCGGAACCGGGGACCTGGCCATCACCGCCCTGAGCGAGTTCAGCGATGCGCTCGTGGTCCTGGCCCGAGCGGCCGTGGTCGACGGCCGCTCCAAGCGCGAGGTCAACTCACGCCTGGTCTCGGACCTCACGCGCTTCATCGAACGCCGACGCGACGTCTACCGGACGCTGCTGTCTTCCAGCGACCAGTTCGCCACCGCGATGATCGAGGTCTTCGCCGATCAGGCCCTCACGACCCTGCGCACCCGCCGACACGTCCACGGCGACCCGGAGGTCACCGCGCGCTACATGGCCCATGGGCTGATGGGCGTGCTGACCTGGTGGCTGCAAGCCGACGAACCGCTCTCCGCAGACGCGCTCGCCGCCGCGATCTCCGACATCGCGCCCGCCGACTTCTTCGACTGAAGCATCTGCCGCTTCCGCGTCCGGCGACGCTCCCTGGCGCGTGTTTCACCCCTTCCGAAGGGTGCCAGACATCGAACAACTCGTCACGAAGCCGACAGGAACTCGAGAGCGCACGGAACATGCTCGCACGTAGCAACGACCACCTACGGCGACAGCAACACACCACATCGGAAGTCGAACGGCGCCTCGCACACCTCCAAGCGCAACTCCACGCGCGCGGTAGCGACCCCACCGCACTTCACGAAACCGAACAATTCGCGGCGACCCTACGCGGTCGGCTGACCGAGCTGCAGTGGTTTGCGCACGGAGGGCTACTGGGGCGGCGGTGCGATGGCGAAAAGAAGCAGCGAAAGCAACGACGGGCCAACGGTCGCGAACAGGAGCACTGCACCCCCCACGAGGAAGCCAGCGAGCGCGAAGCCCGCTCCACGCAAGTTGCCGTCCGCCCTGGTCACCTTCCTCGACACGAGCGCAAACGCAATCGCCGCGCACGCCAGCGCCGTTCCCAACAGCCAGAGCCCACTTGCCAGCACCGCCGCAATCGCGAAGATGCAGCTGGCGAAGGCGTTACGGTCGTATTGGCCTTTTCGTTGAACTTCCACGGCTACCCTTCTTCGTGTGTGCCCAGTGATCAACCGTCAGACTACTGGGCACACACACGCTGGTTTAGTACGTAGTGGTCCAGCCGCCACCCGCGTTGACGCGCAACGACAAGTAAAGGTCCTCAGCAAGACTGCCGGAACTCCAATAGCCGTGCAGGGTGGCTACGGCAGGCTGAGATGAGGTGGAGTTCGCTCGAATCAGCGTGAGCGACTTATTCGACACTGACCCAAATGTGGCACTGATATCTTCGTCGCGGAGGTTCGAGATGGATCCGCCGCTCGCTGTCTGCTGATAGTTCGCGTAGAAGCTCAGAGTCGCATAAGCCGCGGAGTGGCTGACCTTGCAGTTGCTCGAGGAGGCCCAACCAGCCCCCGAGTAGACGGTGCATCCGGAAATTGTGCGAGCCGACAGGTCCGTAGTCGGCGCCGGTTGCGGGATCTCCAGTGCGGTCACACCGACCGACCCGTCGGCATACTTGAGTACTGTCTCTTCGAATCCGTCTCGGATCTGTGTCGTCGAAGACACGGGCTCCTCGCCCGCCTTCAGCGCGTCGATCATGCTGCCTGACTCCATCGACGCGATGAGTGCGTCTTGCGTATCGGCGTCCACCCCGTACTCCGTGAAGAACGCTCGCACGTCGGGGGTGTCATAGGGAGATTCGGTTGCCCCTGCAAGCTGAGGTGTGCCGAGCGCCATCACGAACGCCACACAGAGCGCTCCACAGATTCGGGATTTTCCCTTCGCAATCATCTCTTTGGTCCCTTTCCTTAGTAGTTCTGGGTTGTGGTCGCCGAGGCGCCGGTGACCCAGAGGTTCAGCGTGCACGTCTTGCTGCCGATCGGGTACGCACCGTTGAACTGTGTGGTCGCCTTCGCGTGGGCCGTCGTACCGGTCGCTGTGACGATGCTCAGAGACGGAGTGTCGGCGGTACCACCAACCGCGTGTACGTACGGGGAACTGACCGAGTGAATCGTTGCCGTGTTCGCGTTGGTTCGCGTGTAACTTGCCCGGAATTCCATGCTCAGCCAAGCGCCATTTGAACCGACCACGGCGCAGTCGTAATATGACGCCCACCCTGAGCCCGAGGACGTCGAGCCGCAGGACCCTACGCTTCTCACAGAGATCCCGGTGGTCTCGCTCTCCTCCGCTCCGGGCATCTGCACCTTGGATACGGATATCGAGCCGTCTGCAAATTCTGCGCGCGTGACGTTCCATCCGTGGATCTCCGAGGTGTGGACCTCGACGGGTTTCGCACCAGACATGGAGTCGATCTCCCCGCCGCTGTTGTACTCGGCGATGAGTTCGCGTGCGGTCTCAGGAGCTACCCCGTTCTGCACGAACCAGTCGTACTGATCCTGGTCTACTTCCGAGGCGGTGAGGTGCGATTGCGCGCCACCTCCGATTTCGTGGCGATATGCGTCCATGCATGTCTGACCTCTTTCATTGGGTGATTGTGTTGCCGCAGCCACCGTGGGAACGCCTGCTTCGATGCGCGTGTCGGCCCATTTATTGGACATGGCACCGGGGCTATTCCACCACCGACCTACGCGTTGGGATGCGGCTCTTGGGACCAAGCATGGATCAGCAGCCCGATTTGTGGCTGTCCCCCAAATGGAGGACAGCCGCAGGCGCCTGCCGCGCCTGATTTCATTACAGCCACAATGACGGGCCAATCACCCTCGACTGAATACTCAGTGCATACTGGAATACAACGAGAGACTTGGGGAAAGACGCCGAATCAACGAATTGCGTCGTGAGACCGAGCGATCTCCTTGGCCGTGTGCTCAGCGATTCTGTCGGAATCGACCTGGGTTTCATTCTGATCCGATATGTTTGCCTCTCCGGGCGCTTGGCACCGTGGGCCGCCGACAGTCGGGGCTGGGTGGATGCGTCGCTGCCGACGCACCCGCCCAGAGTATTCGGGCCTCCTCAGGGCAATGTCAGTCCCACCGCGTGGGCGCGGTAATTTCGTCGTTCACAAGAACCACCCGATGTCGCTCCAGCCCGGGAGCTGTGCGAGCAGAAACACGGCCCCCATGAGCACGAGTGACAGTCTGGCCAAGACCACTGCTACCAACCCACAGACGTCATCTCGTCGGCCGTGTAGAGGACGTCGGTGACGTTCTGCTGCTCGTTCTCGTGATTCTTGGGCGAGGCGACGCCTTCTGCAAGCCAGGCGACGGCCTGGCGCATGTCGTCGGCGGTCACGGCTCCCCCGATGTCCACGATCGGGCATCCGAGTACGTCCGCGGCCGTCGCGTTTCGAGCGCGCAGGGCTTCGAGCGCACCAGACAGTGCCCCGCCCACCAGGATGTAGCCGAGGCCGTTGCCGATGAGCAGCATCCAGGTGCATCATCGTCTGCCTTATGCCCGTCATCAACAAAGGTGCTCCTCTTCGGATGCAGAAGAACGCGTGCGAGTTGATGAAGGATGGTGACCAGGGACTGTCAGGTGACCCATATCGGCTCGTCACGGCGACCGTTGGTGTCCCGTTGATCCAACGGGACACCAACTGATCTGCGTACCCGGCATCTCGGGGATGAACGCGAGGACAACGCCAGCCTCAAGGAGTAGGTCCTGTGCTTGCTGAAACGCCTTTCCACTCTCCTTCTCCGGCACCCTCGTCCCGCGGGTGAGAATGTATAGCCCGTGCGATTCACCCCGCGACCGCGTGCGGGAGTGCGAGGGCCACCAGGCTCACCACGAACCTGCCGGGTTCCTCGTGCATGCAGAGGTGCGCCGAGTTCTCGAACCAGACGACGTGCTTCGCCGGCGCCTCCACCCGCTCGATCCAGCGTGCGACGGGAGGCGTCGGTGTCGTCCAGTCGTGGCGGCCCAGGAACTGCAGCATCGGCACCTCGAACGTGAGCTGATCGCGTGCGTCGAAGCCGAGCACCGCGGGAAGGACGCCGGGCATCGTCACCTGCTGCCCCACGCCGATCAACTCCAGTTCGTCGTCGGTGTAGTACGGCGAGAGTTCCTGCGACTCCATGAAATACGCGGCGTCGGATCGGTACGCCGACAGTGCGCCGTAGTGCTGCGCCCAGCGGCGGCAGGTGACGATCCGCTCGGGCGTCAGCGGCTCGCTCCCGGGATACTCCCCGAGGGCGGTGAGTTCGGCGACGGCCTGCTCGTTCTGGTCGGCGATCGCGCTCCGCATCGCGAACCCGAAGCTCTCCACCTCGTTGTCGGGCCCGGAGATGACCTGACCGACACCGATGTACGCCCAGAGCAGGTCGGGTCTCCGTTGCGCGAGCGTGAGGCCGATGATGGTTCCCCAGCTGTGCCCGAGCACCCCGACCTTCTGCACGCCCAGCTCCCCCTGGAGCCAGGCGATCAGCTCGACAAGATCGTCGACGTAGCGGTCGACGCGCAGATCCATCCCTTCGGTCGCACTCCCGGCGGACCTGCCGCTCGCGCGCTGGTCGTAGTTGACGACCGTGAAGTAGTCTTCGACGCCTCTCTGCCAGATCCACGACGAGGGCAGCGACGGAAGGGCCGGCCCGCCGTGGCAGACGATGAGCACGGGGTTCGCCGTGCTCCGACCGCGGATCGAGACGAACTGCTCGACGCCGCCGAGCTCGACGAAGGTCGTCCGATCGATCGCATCCGGGTTGGGGATCCGGCAGAGATCCGCGATCACCGCGCGGCCCGTGTCTTCGCTCATGTCCGTAGCTTAGGGAGGATGGCGGACGCCGGGCTGCCGTCAACCCCCTGACGGTGGCGACCACGCAGGCGTACGGTCGCGGAACCGAACGAAGGAGAGACGATGAGCGACCCGCAGAACACCCACGGCACGCCCGGTCCCGACGAGGAGGCCGATACGGCTTCCGGCGGATCCCCGGACGACACCCCCGACACCGACCAGGTGCTCGAGGAGGAGACCACCGACGAGGACGGGAAGCCGCTCGAGAACCCGTCAGGCGGCTGAGCGGTCCGAGGCGATGCCGTCGGGTAGCATTGCCGGGTCCGTGCGAGAACGAAGGAGGTGCACCGGTGAACGAATCGACGTGGGTGCTCCCCTCCGGGGTCACGGTCGGACGATAGGTCGTCCGGGAGCGCCTCAGAACAGCTCCCGAAAGGTGCGATCATGCACTTCACCTCCCCACACCTCCTCGCCCACGGCGTCGTCGAACGTCATTTCACTCTCGGCGACATACCCGGCATTCTGTGGACGCCGTCATCCACTCCCGCCCCGCTGATCCTGATGGGGCATCCCGGTGGACTGGAGGGCATGCATCCGCGCCTGTCGGCGCGTGCCCTCGCCTCGGCGGAACTCGGATTCGCGACCGCGACCATCGAACTCCCCGGAGGCGGCGAGCGCCCCGAGATCCGGAGATGGATCGGGCGCGGGCCGACCTGCATCAGGCGCTGCGGTCGGGGTCTCCGCTCGGCGACATCGTCGAACGACTGGTCCTGCCCCTCGTCGAGCAGGCCGTGCCGGAATGGCAGCGCGCGCTCGACGCCCTGCTCGGACTCCCCGACATCGGCGGGCCGATCGGCTACTCCGGTGGTCCCATCGCCGTGGGCGTGCGACTTGCCGCCGTCGACCATCGCATCGCCGCGGCGGGCCTGTTCGCGGGCAGCTATGTTCCGCGGACGACGTTCGACGAAGCCAGGACCATCACGATCCCGCTGCACGTCCTCCTCCAGTGGGACGACGAGGGCAACGACCGGCAGCTGGCGCTCGACCTGTTCGATGCGTTCGCGTCGACCGAGAAGACGCTCTATGCGAGCCTCGGCGGGCACCGCGGCGTACCCCCGCAGGCAGGAGAGGATGCTGCCCGGTTCTTCGCCAGGCACCTCGCACCGCGGGAGGACTGAGGGTCGAGAGCGAAGTCCGTCCCCTGCAGGAACGGATCGGCGCGCCGGGACTCGCCGGGCGATCCGGTACGACACCACCGTCCGGACAGGAGCAGAGAGCGTGTCACCCGTCCATGAGCTCGCGAAGCAGGGCTTCGGATTGCTCTCCACTCCGAGGTCGCGGGTGGATCTCGACCGTCGCTCGCAGAATCCGCCCCGTATAGGGGAACCGGCCGTCGTAGTCGCGGACGACCGAGGCATCCTGATCGCGTCCGCACTGCGCTGAGCCCATGAAGAACCGCAGTTGCGGCACCCAGGAGACGTCGGCGTCCGCCGGGGTGCTCGTCACGTCCGTCCCGACCCGGATCGTCGCCGAGCGACCCTCCGTCAGGACGAGGGTCGCCTGCACCTTCCGCGCACCGACGTGTTCGCCGCGCGCGAGCGAGACGGCGGTGACGGCCTCCAGCGCGTTCACCGCGAACGTCAATCGACCGTCCCGCACATACAGACTCACTCCGCCGAACCTGTCGCCCATCGCCAGCAGCACTCCCTCATCCGCGCCGCCGACGGGCGAGAGATCGACCTCGACCGAGAAGTCGTGCCCGGAGATCGCGGGCGCGGCGGCCTGCGGCACCGGGGTCATACCGGGCACCAAGATCCAGCGGGTGCGATCGGGGTGTTCCGCGAACAGCTGCGACTTTCCCCGGTTGCCGAGCGGGAACACCTGGTTCGCAGCGGCCTGTTCGTTCCACAGCTCGATGAGCTTCACCAGCCGCTGTGGATGTCGGGCACTCAGGTCGGTCGTCTCTGCGGGGTCGGCGTCGAGGTGATAGAGCTCCCACCGATCATCCGCGAAGTCGTCGCCCTGGCGGTGGAACGTGACCGCTTTCCAGCCGTCGGCGAGCAAGGCGCGGTGCCCGGCGACCTCGAAGTACTGCGGTGCGCGCTCACCGAGGGCATCCGTCGCGGTGAACGTCGGGACCAGCGAGCGTCCGTGCAGCGGCATCTGTTCGATGCCCCGCACCGTCGAAGGCGGCTCCACGCCGGCGAGCTCGAGAACGGTCGGCACCAGGTCCGTCACGAACGACCGGGTGTCATCATGCATCCCGCGACGGGACACCGGAGCACCGGAGATGATGAGCGGCGAACGCGTGCCTCCGGCGTGCACCGTGTGCTTGTACCGTCGGAAAGGGGTGTTCGACGCCTGCCCCCACCCGGCCGGGTACTGGTTGTAGTAGCGGCCGGTGCCGATCGCGGCGAGATCCACCTCGACCGCGCCTTCCGGAGCATCGTTGAGCACCGCCTCCTCGCTCAGGGCGCCCAACGGCCCGCCGGCATTCGTCGCTCCGTTGTCCGACAGCACGACGACGAGTGTCTCGCCTTCGGGGTCGGCGGCCGCGATCGCATCCAGCAGCCGCCCGAGTTCGGCATCGGCGTGTTCGAGATGGGCGGCGTACGCTTCCATCAGCCGTTCTGCGACGTCTCGCTCTTCGGCGGTCAACGACTCCCACACCGGGATCGCCGGATCCGCCTCGGGAAGCACGGTGTCGACCGGGATCACACCGAGCTCACGCTGCCGCTCGAAACGACGGCGGCGCTCCTCCTCCCATCCGTGGGCGAACGCACCGCGATATCTGTCGAGATACTCCCGCGGAGCGTGGTGTGGGGAGTGCACCGCCCCGAAGGAGAGCATCGCGAATGACGGGTCGTCCGGACGCGCGTACCGGTGATCCGTGATCCATCGCACGGCCTCGTCGACGATGATCTCCGAGATGTGCCGACCACCATACGCTGCCAGGTCGACGAACGAGTTGTCCTGCACGAGCTCGGGGCGGAACTGGTGCACGCGACCCGCGAGGAAGCCGAAGAACCGATCGAACCCTCTCGCCAGCGGCCATTCGTCATAGGGTCCGCCGGGGCCGGATGCCGCGTTCGGACTCAGATGCCACTTCCCGAACAGTCCCGATGCGTACCCTGCGTCCTTCAGCAGCAGCGGGAGCATCGCAGCCGACGACGGTATCGATCCCGTGTATCCCGGATCGCCCGAGGCGAACTGCACGATCGTGCCCATGCCGACTGCGTGCGGATTGCGACCCGTCAACAGCGCGGCGCGGGTGGGCGAGCACAGCGGCGTGACGTCGAAGCCGGTGTAGCGGAGTCCTTCCGCCGCGAGTCGATCGATGTGCGGTGTGCGGATCGACGATCCGTAGCAGCCGAGATCGGAGTAGCCCATGTCGTCGAACAGCACGACGACGACATGGGGACGACGGGAGTCAGCTGACATCGTCGACGTCCACGATCGCTCCCTGCCCCCGCAGCACCGCCTGTACGCGTGCGATATCGACCGCTCTGGGCTGCACCTTCGAAGCGATGGCGACCGCCGCCGCGACCCCGGCACCATGACCGATGGCCGCGCAGGTCGCGCCGACGCGCATGGATCCGAGCGCATCACGGTCGACCGACACGCACCGACCGGCCGCGAGCAGGCCATCGATCTCGCGGGGCACCATCACCCGGTAGGAGATGTCGAACGGCTCGGGAACGAACATCGAGTGCGTCCCGACCTGCTTCTCGGTCGGGTGCACGTCGATCGGCCAGCATCCGACGGCGATGCTGTCTTCGAAGCGTCTCGCCGCACGGACGTCGTCTCCCGTCATGACGACCTCTCCGACCAGGCGCCGCGTCTCGCGCACCCCGATCTGAGTACTCGTCTGGATCAGCTTCGCGTTCTCGAACGCCGGTACCGAGGAGGTGAAGTAGTCGACGATACGGCGCGTGTCCTGTCGTCCCTCGATCTCGGCACGGCTGAGTTCGGCAGCGACCGAGGCGTCGCCCACGATGCGTGTCGAGTTCACCCAGACGAGATCGCGGTCCAGCCCGCCGAACCAGGGACCGCCGTATCGGGGCAGCTCGCCCCGCTCCGCCGCCCTGGCCATCGCCGCGCTGTCGACGACGATGTCCAGACGCGAACTGGAGTACTCGGTGAGGATCGGATCCCGCAACACGCCGGCCTCCGGCCCGATCGGCAGGAGCGTCGGCACGTCGTGACGCACGGTGGGGTCGGGTTCCGCACCGGATAGACGGAACGACATCGTCATGGGTTGCAGGCTGTCGGACTTCGTCCACTCCGCGCCGCTGCGCTCGATGAAGTCTCCGTCTCCGGTGCAGTCGATCGTGACACCGGCGAGAACCGCTCCGCGACCGTCCTTGTTCTCGACGAACGCGCCCACCACGCGGGGGCCCTCCATGATCGGCGTCGCGCCCCACGTATGGAACAGCATCTCGACGCCCGACTCCTGCAGCAGCTCGTCGGCGACGCGTTTCATGACCTCGGGCTCCGTGTTGATCACGAAGCCGTTGTCGAAGCGCGCGCCGTCCTGCTGCTCGGCGCGCTCCACCCACTCGCCGCCGATGCCCGCGACGCAGCGCGAGTACGGGCGCAGCCAGGAGTTGAATCCGGCGAGCGTGAGCACCATCCCGGCGGTCCACATGCCACCGAGGAATCCGTGCCGTTCGAGCACGAGCGTGCGGGCCCCGGCGCGTGGCGCCCACGGCCGCGGCGACGCCGGCCGGACCACCGCCGATGACGAGCACGTCGACCTCGGCGATGACCGGTATCTCCCGTGCGGACTCTGTGATCTTCTCGGACATCTTCTTCAACCCTTCGATGCGCCGGCCGTCATCCCGCTGACGAGATACGGCTGGAGGAACCAGTAAACGACCATGACCGGAAGGATCGAGATGAGGCCCGCGGCCATCAGCTCGCTCCAGTTGATCTCCACGTCGCCGATCATCGACGCGATGCCCTGGGGGATCGTCCAGTTGTCGCGTGAGAGCAGAAGCGTCCTCGCGAACAGCAGGTCGGTCCACGCCGAGGTCGCGGCAAGTCCGAAGCAGGCGGCCAGACCGGGGACCGAGACAGGGAGGATCATCCGCCAGAGGATGCCCCATCGAGTGCACCCGTCGACCATCGCCGCCTCGTCGATGTCGCGCGGAATGCCGTCGAAGTATCCCTTCAGTGTGAGCGCCGTCAGGGGTGTGATCGCCGCGGTGTTGGTGAGGATCACCGCCATCGAGGTGTCGAGCATCCCGAAGGTCTGGAACAGCACGAAGAACGGCAGCGCGAGGAGCGTACCGGGGAGCACGCGCCCCATGAGGAAGGAGTATGCGACGAACTTCTGCCCCGGGACCACGAACCGCGACATGGCGTACGCCGCCGTGACCGAGACCAGCGTGCTGAGCAGGGCGGCGCCGATCGTGACGATCCCCGACTGCACCAGCCACTTCAGGATGGCCGATTCGGCGAACAGCTGCACGAACGCGTCGAAGGTGAACGGCTTGCCGATGGGGATGAGCGCGGGGTTGCGGGAGAGCACCTCCGACGTCGGCAGGATCGCCGTCACGAACATCCAGTAGATCGGGAAGAACATGAAGACGATGAGCACGATCATGGCGATGAACGGCCAGTTGATCCATCGGCGACGACGACCCACCGGTCGTCCGATGGCTGTCGAGTCGAGAGTGGTGGTGGTCACAGGAATCCCTCCAGAGCGCCCTTGCTGTTGCGCTTGAGCAGCACCGCGACGAGGACGCCGACCAGGACGAAGGTCACGACACCGAGCGTCGCGGCGTTACCCATGTCGAAGTCCTCGAACGCCAGGTTGAAGACACGGACGGCGACCGTCTCGGTCGCCCCGTCGGGTCCGCCCTGCGTGGAGCCGTAGATGAAATCGAAGTCACGGAACGAGTGCATCGCACTGAAGATCGTGGCGACGAGGATGAACGGTGCCAGGCCGGGCAGCGTCACCCAGCGAAGTCGCGCCCACCAGCCGGCGCCATCGACCTGTGCAGCCTCGTACTGCTCGCGCGGGATGGACTGGAGCCCGGCGAGGAGCATGAGCGTGAAGTACGGGATCGCCTTCCAGCTGGTCGGGAGGATCACCGCGAGGAGCGCGAGAGCAGGGTCCCCGAACCAGTTGACGTCGGTGTCGATGAGGCCGAGGGTACGCAGCATGTAATTGAACACGCCGTAGGTGGGCTGCATCATCCAGACGAACGCGATCGTCGCCGTGATGCCGGGCACGGCCCACGGAACCAGCGCGAGAGTGCGCATCACGCGCTGCCCCGGCATCCTCTGATTGAGCAGCAGCGCGGTGAAGAGACCGGCGATGAACGGAAGCAGCGTCGAGCCGATCACATAGACGATGGCGACGCCGAAGCTGCGCCAAGTGTCAGGGTCGCTGAGGACTTCGCCGTAGTTGACCAGACTCAGCGGTGCTTCGAAGATCGCTCCGAGCTTGCCGAGTTTGATGTCTCGCAGGCTGATGCCACCGAGCAGCAGCAGGGCGAAGGCGAGGGAGCCGACGACGGCGATGAGGCTCGGAGCGAGATACCCGAGCACCACCACCTTGCGTCCGAACGCGCGGCCACGCCGGGCCGCCTGTGGGCGACCCGGCGCGGACTGCGCGTTCCAGGGAACGGGCGGAGGTCACGGCGTGAGTCCTGCGTTCGTCAGCTTCTCGTCGAGGTCCGCGAGCACATCGGCGGTGGGTGCATCGCCCTGCAGCAGCACGTGCAGCTGGGCGCCGACGACATCGGCGAACTTCGCGTAGTCGGCACGCACGCCCTGAGCGCTCGTGTCGATGATCGGTGCGCTGTTCTCCCACGCTTCCACGATCGGAGCGGTGAGCGGGTCTTCGAGCAGGGCATCGGCGGAGCCGGGGCGCGCCGTCGGGCTTGTCACGATCGTCGCGTACTGCTCGAGCGATTCCTTCGAGATGACGAACTCGAGGAACTTCTCGGCCGCAGCCTTGGTGTCGTCGTCGAGGTCGGAGGCCATGGAGAAGCCGTGGCTGATGTCGCCGGGGTTGACCTCGAAGGGCGCCTTGGCGATCTTCAGGGAGTCGACGAGCGCGGGGTCCGCCGTCGCCTGCACGGTCGAGTAGTAGAACGGCCCCTCGATCATCATGGCGCTGTTGCCGTTGAGGAAGGCCTCCCGCTTGGCGGCGAAGTTCGTGCCGACCGGGCTGTACTCGGTGCCCAGTTCGCGCCAGACGTCGAGCGCTTCGACGACATCGTCCGAGGCGAAGCTCCACTCGCCGTCATCGATCCACTCGGCCCCCCTCCCAGCGGTGAACACCAGTGCGTCGCGGACGAAGTTGGCGGTGTTGTCGTCGGTGATGGCGTAGCCGAATGCGTCTCCGGGCAGATCGGTGACCGCTTTCGCCGCGGCCACCAACTCCTCATCGGTCGTCGGCACCTCGACGCCCGCCTCGGCGAGCAGCGCTTCGTTGTAGAAGAGCGTGTAGCCGTAGTCGACCGTCAGGACGCCGTACGTCGTATCGTTCCACTCCATGGCTCCCTGAGACTCCGGCCACTCTGCGGGCACGTCCGTCTCGGCGACGAAGTCGTCGAGCGGCTCCAGGAAACCGGCCTCGGCCCAGGCGGGCAGGCTGCTGATAGGCGTGGGCACGTGGATGATGTCGGGACCGGCGCCGGCGACCGCCTGGGTCGTGACCGTCGAGATGTAGTCGGCATAGGCGATCTGCTGGATGTCGACCGTGATGCCCGGGTTCGCTTCCTCGAACTCGGGGATGATGGTGTCGAACCACACTCCGGTCTGCTCGGTGTGCGCCCAGGTGCTCAGCGTGAGCGTGACGTCTTCGGCGGTGGCGTCGGGATCGACGTCGGAATCGGCAGGGGCGGAGCATGCGACCAGACCGGTCGCGAGCACGGCTGTCACGGCAATGGCAGGGATACGTCGTCGTTCCATGGGTGGTGCCTTTCTGTGTTTTCGGGCGGGTTCAGAGTTGCGGCAGGATGAGGGTCTTGAAGACGCCGGCGCGACCGGCGGTGTCGATCGCCTCGCCGCTGTCCGCGAGGGGGAAGCGGTGCGAGATCAGCGGCTCCACCCGCACGCGGCCGGTCGCTACCAGCTCGATCGCAACGGGGAAGCAGTTCGCGTACCGGAAGACGCCGGTGATGACGAGCTCCTTCTCCTGGATCCAAGATGCGGGGATGTCGAGGCCCTCGGAGGCGCCCATCCCGACCAGGACCGCCACCCCTGCCCGTCCCAGACGCGCGATGCCGTCACGGGCGGCGCGACCGTTCCCGGAGCACTCGATGTGCACGTCGAACTCGGCATCCAGGTCTGCGAGCTCGCCGGCGGGCACCGTCGCATCCGCGCCGAGCTCGGCTGCGAGGCGGAGCTTCTCGGGATCGATGTCGGTCACGGTGACCTGGCTCGCACCGAAGGCGCGGGCGGTCTGGGCCGTGAGCAGCCCCACAGGACCCGCTCCGGTGACGAGCACCCGAGCGCCCGGTGCGATGGCCGCCTTGCGACAGGCCCACACCGAGACGGCGAGCGGCTCGACGAGGGCTCCCTGCTCGGTGGAGACGTTCTCGGGGAGCGAGAAGGCGTAGTCCGCGCGGATCGCGACCACACTCTGCAAGGTGCCGTCGACCGGCGGCGTCGCATGGAAGATCACGTCGGGGCAGAGGTTGTAGCGACCGGTACGGCACTGCTCGCAACGCCCGCAGGGTACGCCCGGCTCGATCGCGACGCGGTCGCCGACGCGGTGGGAGGTGACTTCGGCGCCCAGGGCGACGACCACACCGGCGGTCTCATGTCCGAGCACGAGAGGCGCCTCGACGACGTACTGACCGATCCGCCCGTGTCGGAAGTAATGAGCATCGGAGCCGCACACGCCGACGGCCTCGACCCGGACCAGAACCTCGTCGGCGGCGAGCTCGGGCACGGTGCGCTCTTCGATGACCATCCGTCCGACGTCGGTGAGAACAGCAGCGCGGTTGGGCGATTCATACGGCATGAGGTCGGGTTCTTCCTTGGACTCGATCGGGAGACGAAGCTGTCTGCCGCCCGAGTCTAGGAAGGGGAAGCGGAGGCGGGATAGCCACGCTGACACCTCTTGATGGTACTTCCTTGCCGTGATTAGCCGATGAAGCACGAACTTGAGTGCAGAATGCACCAGATATGGCGCTATCGTTGTGCGCAGATCGGAGAGCACATGCAAAGGATTACCGTGCCGGATCGCCTCGACACCCTCACCGGAAACGCTCTCAAGGCGCCGCCCTTCCGTGAGGTGATCCCCCGCGACCCCGGTGCCTCGTTCCGCTGGCACGAGCACGATTATCCGAACCCTCTCGCCCGCTGGAATCGTCATCCCGAGTACGAGATCCACCTCATCCGACACGGCGCGGGACGCTACATCATCGGCGACGCCGTCGGCCCGTTCGGAGCAGGACAGCTGTTCTTCGTCGGATCGAACCTGCCCCACGATTGGATCAGCGACCTGCGACCGGGGGACGTCCTCCCCGGTCGCGACGTGGTGCTGCAGTTCGACCCCGCATGGTTCGAGCGCCTCCGGGAGGTGGTGCCGGAACTGGGCGACATGTCGGCTCTGCTCGCCCGGTCGCGTCGGGGCATCGAGTTCCGCGGTGAGACGGCTCGCGAAGGAGCCCGACTGCTCGAGAGCATCGGCTCGCAGTCGGGTGCCGCCGCGATCGCCGACTTCCTCTCGCTCCTCGCCGCGCTGAGCCGCGCACCGTCGGGCGACTTCCGCACGCTGAGTTCCCGCCCGGTCGATCACGGTATGAGTGACGACCCCTCCGACGTGGTGGCATCGGCTCTGGACTACATCTTCGCGAATCTGGACTCGGAGCCGCGCCTCTCGGTCGCGGCGCGCATCGCGAACATGTCGGAGTCAGCGTTCTCCCGCTACTTCAAGAACGCCAGCGGACAGACGTTCAGCGGCATGGTCAAACGCCTGCGCCTGACCCAGGCCTGCCGCCTCCTCGTGCACACCGACGCCACCGTGGCCCAGATCGCGCAGTCCGTCGGATACTCGAACCTGTCGAACTTCAACCGACGCTTCCGCGACGAGTACGACATGACGCCCTCCGACTACCGCCGCACCCGTGTACGCGCTGGGCTCTCGGCTGTCCTGATGGACACCGCGAACCTCTGACCGACCGGGTGCACGTGCACCGGTGGAGCGGATGCCGCCGCGTCATCGGCTCGACGGTCCAGATACGTTCGCACGTGTATCAGTGCGTCACGCGCTCGCGATTCGAAGGAACCAGCTCGCACGGTTCGATTCGCCCGGCGCAAGTCTTTGGAGATCTTCGTGCGAGTTGAACGCGTCCGGCGGACAGGTCTGCGGTTCGATCGCGATGCCGCGGCGTGCAAGAGACGCGGACGGCACGTCAGCGGTGAACACCTGCAACCATCGGAAACCCTCGTCGACGCTGAGCTCGATGGTGAAGCCGTCTTGAGCAGTCACTCGAACCACCGCCAGCCCGTCATGTCGAGCCAGACGGCCGTATGCACGGCTGAAGCGCTCACCGCCGATGCGCCGAGGTGTGACGAAATCGCTGGTCGCGTCGGTCGGGCGCGGCGGCATCGGTCGCTTGGTGAGCGGATCGCTGTCAGAGCTGACGGATGCCTCGACGTGAAGCATCCACTCATCATTGACCCCGCCGCCCGCCATGAGGTAGGGGTGGAACCCCAGCCCGAAAGGGGCTGTGCCGCGGCCCATGTTCTTCCACTCCGACTCGCAGCAGATGCCCTTCTCGTCCAATCGATAGGTGACACGGAGGTGCATCTCGAAGGGGTACCCGGGCTTGTTCCCCAGAGTGATCTCGTGCGTCACGCTCGCGGCGTCGACGGCGACCCGCTGCCAGCTGGCGTCGAAGACGAACCCGTGCAGTGAATGCCCGAAAGCGGGCTCGTTGACCGGGACACGCTGCTCGAGATCGTCGTATCGGTAGCGCGAGTCGATGATGCGTCCGGGCCAGGGAGCGAGGACGGCCCCGTGATGTCCCTGCGTCCAGTCAAGTTCGGGCGGAGCACTGAGCAGCGGTCGTCCCTCGTGTTCCACGCTGCGCAGCGTGCATCCGTCCGACTCCACTCGTGCGCTCCACGCTCCGGCGGAGATACGCGTCTCAGCCATTGTCCGTGTCGTCGCGCCTCAGTCCCATCGCCACGCGCGTGATGGCGGCCGCGGTGCGCCTCGCCTCTTTTCCGAGCTCGTTGAGGCGATCGTGCATGCGATACCGCGGCCCGTACACCGAGACCGCGGCGAGCGGACCGCCGTTCTGGTCGAGGACGACGGCGGCGATCCGCTCCACATCGTCCGAGCGAGGAATCCAGACGAAACCTCGCGTGCGGGCGAGTTCATACTCTCGCGCCCACGTTTCGGGCGTGAGGCGAACCTCGGGATGCTCCACCGGCGCGCCGACGAGGTCGTCGATGATGCGGCGTTGCTCGCTCACCGACAGAGTGAACATCAGCGCGCGACCGGCGGCCGTGGCATACAGCGGCGCAGCGTTGCCGACGTGAGGGACCATCCTGAAGGGACTGGACGGGTCGTACTGATCGAGGCTCACCGTATAGTCCCCCTGGCGGACGGTGAGGATGACGGTCTCCCCGACCCGGTCCCGCAGTTCGGTGAGCAACGGACGTGCGAGATCGCTGAGGTTGTACTGACGCCGAAAGCCCTTGGCCAAACCGAGGACTCGACCAGTGAGAGCGACCTTCCTGTCCTCCCGACGAAGAAGATAGCCGGTCTCCACCAGAGTCGCGACCAGTCTCGACACAGTACTCTTTTGAATTCCGGTCAACTCCGCAAGTTCGGTGACGCCCATTCCGTGCGGGGTCTCTGCCACGGCCTCGAGCAGTTCCAGCCCCCTGACGAGTGCGCGATGTCGGTTGTCCTCACTGGTCACGGTGTCAATGCCCCCTGAGTCTCGCAACATCCGCGCGCATGCCGGAGAGTGCGGGCCGATCGTCGAGCCCCCCGACTTCGGCGATCGCCGTGGCGAATGGCGATGCGATCGCGAATGCATCCGATCGTGGCACGAATCCGAGTTCCTCGGCCGCTTTGGTCATGCTGAGTCTGCCGAATCTGTTCGCGCTCGTCGCGTTGTAGATGTCGAACCCCTGTCGGTCGGAGGTGATCAGCAGGCCCAGCATGTCGACGAAGTCGTCGGGAGCCAGATAGTCGCGCAGCATCCATCCGGCATCGGGTGCCGCGAGCTTCGCGGGATCCTGGAACGCGCCGATACGCAGCGCGACGAACGAACGGAGATCCTCCGCGCTCACGGCGAAGGCGCCGAGGGCCTCTCCGAAGCACTTCGTGACGCCGTACAGATCGTCCGGCTGCACCGGATCCGACTCGCGGATTTGCCCGTCGGTGTAGCCGGTGACGGTGTGGACGGAGGACGCGTAGATGACGCGGGGAACCTTCGCAGCGACGGCGGCGGCGACGACGTTGTACGTGCCGACGATGTTCGCGGGCAGCAGGTCTTCCCACAGGGTGGACGGGCTGCGCTGACCTGCGAGATGGAGCACGGTGTCGATACCGTCCATGACCCCGCGGAGGTTCGAGATGTCCGCGAGGTCGACCTCGACGACGCTGCCCAGCGCCCGCTGCTCGGCGTCGAGAGTGCCGGGCAGGTCGAGCAGGGTGAACTCGTACTCGTCTGCGGTGGCGCGCACGAACGCCGTGGCGATGCTGCCGGCCGCGCCGGTCACCAGCACCCGGTGCCGGTCGGGCGTCACCGGCTGCTCCCCGCGAGCACGGCCACAACGCTGTGTGCCGCCACATCTGCCGACACGTTCCACCGCTCGTCCGTGCAGTTCCAGTAGACATCGAGCACGTCACCATCGAGTGCATACCGGACGTGGGTGATCGGGCCGAAATCGACGAGCGAGAACGCGCCGCGGAAGAACAGGTCGCGGTGGCGCTCGCGGATGGCGATGAGTTGCGCCACGTGCGCGGCGTATTCCGGCATGTCTCGGACGTCACGTCGCGAGCGGTGCAGGGCGACGTCGAAGATGAGGTTGTATGTGAGCGCGTAGTTGAGATGATCCCGCCATCCCGTGCGCTGGTCGTGCACCAGCCTGTTGCTGACGACGGGTTCGGGGTACACCGTGCGGAAGAGTGCCGGGAAGGCCTCCGGTCCGTCGGTGAAGGCGAAGCCCCATCCGTGGTGATAATTCAGCAGGGAGATCATGCCGTCGGCCATGCCCTCCGATCCCAGCGTCTTGGCATCCGCGGCCTCGCGCAGCCCCGCCAGGGTGCGGGCGCGCTGAAGCGACTCCACGCCGACGCGCGTGCCGTGATCGTGCGATGCGTCATAACAGGGCCAAGCTGCCAGGTGATAGGCGGTCTGATCGAAGAAGATGTCGTCGGCGCCGAGGGCTGCCTGAGCGCTCGCGACCTCGGCCATCCGGTTGCGCCACCGGGGTGCGCCGTGGCAGGCGATGAGGAAGGAGCCGGGTGCGAAATGGCGCAGTGTCTGAGATTCGCGGGCGAACGCGTAACCGACGACATAGTCGAGTCCGGCGGCGTCCTTCTTGGTCACCTCGGCACCGTGTTGCGCCGCGAAGTCACTGGTGCGGTCGATGAGGTTTCCATTCGCGTAGAGGGATATGAAGCCGCCCCTGCTGCGGATCTCGGCGATCGCGCGTCGCAGTCCTTCTGCGCCGCCGAGCGCGTCATCCGGTTCGTATTCCGGGTACCCGCGGTCGAAGCCTTCCTTCCACCAGCCGAAGAGCAGGATGCCATCGAGTCCGACCTCGCGGCCGGCCTCGAAGACCTCGAGCAGATCTTCGTAGCGGTAGAGGATCTGTCCGAATTGGTGCTTCATGATGATGCGCTGCCACCCCTGCATCGGTTTCGTGGAGGGATGGGGCCCGGTGTACCAGGTGTCCGCCCAGCTGCGGTAGCGCGCCGCGCTCGCGGCCCAGTCGTCGTCGACGGCGAGGATGACGGGCGGGAGAGTCCCGATGGATCGACCGAGCGGTGCCACCGTCGTCAACCACAGTTCGCCCTCTTCGCCGCGTGGCGGCACGCCCGTGCTCAGCAGTGCGCTGCTGAAGTCCGGGTCGTGGCGTCCCATGTAGAGGAAACCCTCATCGAGTTCCACGCCGTGCCAGGGCATCGTCATGTCGCCGGGGTATGCCACGGCTTCCCACACCCCTGCGCCGTCGTCGACCATGTACTCGGTATGGGCCCGGTAGAGGGTGGTGCGGGGGTTCTCGATCCGGCGACCGAGCCCGTGCGCGCGATAGACGACTTCGTCGTCGGAAGCTGTCGCGGCATCGAGTTCAACGACGGGAAGGGCGACCTCTCGCACGATGCTGCCGTCGTGCGACTCGAGGGAGGCGGTGAACTCGAAGGCACCGTCCGCTGTTCGGATCTCGACGGAGAACGAGACGTCGAGGACGATGCCGTCGGTCGATGTCAGACGGTCATAGCCGAGGGTGACCCCCTCTGCATCGCGCGTCACCGTCGGCATCTGGTCTTCGGAGTGGACCGTCAGTTCGCGGTGGTCCCCCTTGACCGCCGTCAGCGTCCAGAGCCGTCCGCGGGGACTCGTGAGCCGGCGGGAGCCGACCTGGATCGATGCACGGGCATCGGTCACAGTGAGGGTGAGTGGGCCGGCTGACACATCGTGTCGCTTCATCGCGTGCATGCCGTGGATACTAAGGACGGCTGCGCCCTATCGGCAACCTTGTTCCTGATATGGCATGTCCGAACGGGACATTGCCGTATCCGGAACGTCTTTGCCGTAAATGAATCTGTTGCCTAGCGTGGCGGCACACGTCGAGGAAGGACGCGGACATGGACGTTCAGCATCACGCTCCGATGCGGTCGCGAATAGCGCCCGGGTACACGCAGAGCGATGCGATGCCGCCGGTGCCCTGGCACGATCCCTCCGGCGTTCGGATCACCCGGGTGTCCGCGACGATCACGGCGCCGGACGGCGTGAACCTCGTCATCGTCCGTGTCGACACCGGGGAGCCCGGTTTGATCGGCTGGGGGTGCGCCACGTTCACGCAGCGGGCGTTCGCGGTGGCCGAGATCGTCAACACCTATCTCGATCCGTTGCTGCGCGGCCGCGACATCTCCGACATCTCCGACATCTGGCAGACCACGACGCTCGACGCATACTGGCGTGGGGGTCCTGATCTCGGCAGTGCTCTGGCTGGTGTGGACGAGGGACTCTGGGATCTCGCAGGAAAGCGACTCGGCGTGCCCACCTGGCATCTGCTCGGCGGACGCGTCCGCACGGCAGTCGAGACCTACACGCATGCCTCCGGGCGCGACTTCCAGGAGCTGGCGGATCAGGTCTCGGCCTGTCGCGATGCGGGGTATCGACACGTGCGATGCCAGATGACCGTCCCCGGCCAGTCCACCTACGGCGCGGCTCAGGCCGATCGTGCGCACTCCACCTGGGATCCCGAGGCGTACATGCGCCTTGTGCCGAACATGTTCGCGCAGCTGCGTGAGCGATTCGGCGACGAGCTCGAGATCATCCACGACGTTCATGAACGCGTCGATCCTCACCAGGCGGTACGCCTCCTCCGCGCCGTCGAGGAGTACCGGCCGTTCTTCATGGAGGATCCGGTCGCGCCCGAAGACGTGGACTGGCTGCCTCGTCTTCGCGCCCATGTCTCCACGCCGATCGCACTGGGAGAATTGCTCAGCGACATGCAGACATTCGTGCGCATCGTCACCGAGCGCCAGGTCGACTTCGTCCGTTGCCACATCTCGGCGATCGGCGGTCTCACCCCCGCGCGCAAACTCGCGACACTGGCAGAGCTGATGGGTGTGCGGACGGCCTGGCACGGTCCGCGTGACGTGTCGCCCATCGGGCACGCCGTGGCGCTGGCGCTCGACCTTTCCTCGGGTGCTTTCGGCATCCACGAGCACTTCGAGTTCTCACCCCAGACGATGGAGATCTTCCCCGGAACACCGACGACGTCCGACGGGATGATCGCTGCCAACACCGCGCCAGGACTGGGAGTGGAGTTCGACGAGGACGTCGCGCGAAAGCACCCACCCGTGTCGGCATCCACCAACTGGCACTACAGCCGCGTGCGCCGCCGCGACGGCTCATCGCAGCGTCCCTGAAACACCCACACTGACCCCTGCAAGAAGAAAGTAGGAAGCAATGAAGCGTCCTCTCGTCACCCTGGCCGTCGTTTCCGTCGCCGCTCTCGCCCTGACGGGCTGCGGCACCGGAGGGACGGTGAACACCTCGTCGTCGTCGGACCCGATCTCCACGGACATCACCGACGAAGAGGTGGTGCTCAAAGTCGCCTACGCCAGCGACCCACCCATCACTCCACTCACCGAGGGTTTCACGAAGCTGCACCCGAATGTGACTTTCGACCTGGTGCAGACTCCGTTCGCCGACTATCAGACCAGCCTGAAGCTCTCTCTGAGCGGCGACGACACCCCTGACATCGTCCAATACAGCCCGGGGCCCATGCGATCGATCGTGCCGGCGGGGCTCGTCGAGAAGCTCGACGAGTACGCCGAGGCGTATGGCTGGGCCGACACGGTCTCACCATCCCTGTTGGGGATGCTGACGTCGAATGAGGATGCGACGCAATACGGAACGGGCGATCTGTATGCCGTGCCGGGCGCTATCCAGATGATCGGCGTCTTCTACAACAAGTCGCTCACGGAGGCCGCGGGCGTCGACGGTGCGCCGGAGACGCTGGCCGAATTCGAGAATGATCTCGATGCGGTCAAGGGATCCGGCGTCACGCCGATCGCGATGCCCGCACTCGGGATCGGCGGATTCCAGCTCTGGGGCGCGCTGTCGAACGTGCTCGCCGATCCAGCCGTCTTCAACGAGTGGGTGTACGGAAACGACGGCGCCACGCTCCTCGAAGACCCGGGCTTCGTGGATGCGGCGGCGACGATCACCGAGTGGTCGAATGCCGGATACTTCCCGAACGGCGCCGCGGCCGTCGCCGACGCCGACGCGATCGCTTCGTTCAGCGCGGGAGACCAGGCGTACTTCGTGACCGGCAACTGGAACACCCAGCTGTTCCAGGAGGCTCTCGGTGACGACCTCGGATTCTTCTTGATGCCGGGCGAGACGGAGGACGCGCCGGCAGTGGCCACGGGGTCGGGCTTTCCGTACTCGATCTCCGCGAAGTCGCAGAACAAGGATGTCGCAGCGGCGTTCCTCGACTACGTCGTCAGCCAGGAGGCGGCGGGCGGCATCTATGAAAGCGGCTTCATCCCGGTCACCCCGGATGGTGCGATCACGTCGGACGACGTACGGGGCCAGCTGCAGTCGGACTACGAGACCGTGGTCGCAGACGACGGCATCGCGCCGTTCGCGAACTGGGCGACGAGCTCGATGATCGATGTGCTCACCAGCGGAGCCCAAGGTCTGATCTCGGCTGATGTCACCCCCGAGGCGTTCGTCGAATCGCTGCAGGCCGACTGGGAGTCGAACCGACCGTGACGATCACGCAGACGCGGGGTGGGCGTGCCGACGCAGTGCGCCCACCCCGCAGGCGCCGCTGGCGCGGCGCACGCGCCTACTTGTACGTTCTGCCTGCAGCGCTCGTGTACGTCGGGTTCTCGCTGTGGCCCGCACTGAATACGGTGTACTACTCGCTATTGGAATGGGACGGGCTGAACCCCGGGACATGGGTCGGACTCGAGAACTACATCAGCGTCTTCACCGATGAGGCGTTGCTCTCCTCCATCCAGCACAGCCTCGTGCTGATCCTGTTCTTCGCTGTCCTGCCCATCATGATCGGCTTGCTGCTGTGCGGTCTCCTGATGGGCAAGGGAACGCGGGGGATGACGGCCTTCCGCATCATCTACTTCCTGCCGCAGGTCGTCCCGCTCGTCGCCGTCGGTGTGACATGGCGCTGGATCTATTCCGACACCGGCATCGTGAACACCATGCTCCGCAGCGTCGGCCTGGGGTTCCTGGCGCAGCCGTGGCTGGCTCAGCAGTCGACGGCGTTGATCGCCATCGGACTCATCGGCACGTGGTGCATGACAGGACTGTGCATGATCCTCTTCATCAGCGGTGCGCAGAAGATCGATTCTTCCCTCTACGAAGCGGCCGCGATGGATGGTGCCGGGGCCGTACGGCGCTTCGTTTCGGTGACGCTGCCGGGGCTTCGGGGGGAGATCTCGATCGCGGCGGTGATCACCACGATCGCCGCGCTCGCGAGCTTCGACCTCGTCTACGTCACGACGGGCGGCGGCCCCGTGAACGCCACGACCATCCCGGGGCTCCTCGTCTACCGGCTCGCCTTCAGCTACAACGACGTCGGCACCGCGGCATCCCTCGCGATCGTCCTCACGATCCTGATCCTCCTTTTCGTTGCACTGATCCGCCGCCTCACCCGGGAGAAAGCATGAAGTCCTCCGCACTCACCCTCACCGCCCGCCATCTCGTGCTGGTGATCTTCGCGGTGGCGTTCCTCATCCCGTTCGTCGGCATCGTGCTGGCCGCCGTGCAGTCCGGACAGGTGAACGGATTCGCGCTTCCCGAGGCATGGGAGTGGGGCAATTTCGCCCGTGCCTGGGAAGAGGGGCACTTCAGCGATCTGATGGTCTCCAGCCTCATCATCGTGTCACTCGTGGTGCCGACGGCGATCGTGCTCTCCGTGCTCGCCGGCTACGGCCTGGCCGTGATCCGCCCGAAGGGGAACACCGTCATCACGAGCGCGTTCGTCGTCGGGCTGACGCTGCCCACGGAGTTGGTGGTGATCGCGCTGTACTACCAGCTGGGTTCGCTCGGGCTGACGAACAACTACATCGGCATCGCCCTGGCTGAGGTTGCGCTCTTCCTGCCGTTCGGGGTGTTCTGGATGAGCACCCACTTCTCGGGCATACCGCGGGAACTGGTCGAATCGGGCCGGATCGACGGCGCGAGGGACTTCCGGGTGTTGTGGTCGTTGCTCATGCCCATCTCGTGGCCCGCGGTCACCACTCTGGCGGTGCTGCTCTTCGTCTGGGCATGGAACCAGTTCCTCATCGTTCTCGTGCTGATGCAGAGCCCGACCAAGCGCACGGCCACGGCAGGGCTGGGATTCTTCGTCGGAGAGTTCAGCACCGACGTGCCGCTGCTCGCGGCGGCATCCCTCATCGTCATCACGCCGGTCATCGTGGTGTATCTGATCTTCCAGCGCAGCTTCGTGAACGGGATCACGCAGGGCGCTGTGAAGGGGTAGTGCGGAGCGCCTGATCGACCGCGCACGGCGAGGTCAGAGGTGTGAACTCGCCGTGCACCGGATCTGGCCCGGCCCAACCGGAAGGGTGTCGACGGGTCCTAGCGCGCCAGAGGCGGAGTGGGCTGCCATGCTGGTGGTATGACGTCCAGGGCGGGTCTGTGATCAACTGTCGTTCATCCGCACCGTATTGAATAGGCATCGGAAAGAGGCAACCCCATGCGATCTTGGCTGCTCTTCATAGGAAGCGTCGTCGCGGCCCTGATCCTCCTCGCGCTGCTTGCGACCGGCTTTCCGTCAGCATCACCGATCATCTTCCTCATCGGTACTCCGATTGTCGTCGTCGGTGCAGGCTTGGGAGCCAAGTTCGTCCAACGGAGGATCGCTGCGCGCCGTCAGAAGCACGTCGGCGGGCACGCCTGATCGCTGATACACGGGGACTCGGATTCCGGGCCCCCTTTTCTGTGCCTGATCGAAGGCCGTCGGGGAAGTGTAGCCCTGGGGCTACAAGCCGACGGAGGCCTGGGTCGACCACCGGGCCGCCAGGCACGATGGTCGCGGAACCCTCTGGCGACGAACCGTCGCCAGCCCGAAAAGGAGACGACAATGCCCCGCACGCTCGCACAACGCCTGACGGTGTCGCTGCCGCTTGTCGGCGTCGCTCTCCTGCTGGCCTCGATGCTTCTCCCGGTTCAGTTTGCGGTCGCCGCGTGGGGCCTTGCGATGATCGCATTCCTCACGGCCCTTGCCTGCGCCCTGACGGCTCAGCTGCGGCGGCGAACGGACTGAATCGACTCACTCGAGCGAGTCGCCATCGCGCCGAGAATCAGACTTGGTGACCGGCGCGCTACCGCGCCTGCACCGCAAGCACGACGAAGGCCCCGCATCCCGGTCGTTAAGACGGGAGTCGGGGCCTTCGTGGTGGCGGTGACGGTGGGATTTGAACCCACGGTAGGGGGTTACCCTACACAACTTTTCGAGAGTTGCACCTTCGGCCGCTCGGACACGTCACCGCGGAACAGCTTACGCGACGAGCGGCGAGCGCGCGAATCGAACGGTCACCAGGCGGAGGCGACCTCGGCGTGGGTGCGGAGGATGCTCTCGGTCGAGCCGGCGGGCGCTCGTCCGATGCCGCACTCGGTCGCGACACCGAACGCGGTCGTGAACGGGGCCGCGGCGGCGATGCGGCGCTGTGCTCCTTCAGGGCCGTCTTCCCGGTGGACGAGTCCCAGGTACAGCTCGTCGACCGGGGCGAGGTCGGCGAGCGGGGCGAAGTACCCCTCGTCGTCGCGCTCGATCGGCACCGGCAGGTGCAGCCAGGTGAGCGGGCGGCCCGAGGCGGCCATGACCGCGTTCGCGTAACGCACGAGGTTCGCGGCATCCGTCGGTTCGAAGAAGTGCTTCTCCCCCGCGTCGCCGTAGCAGAGGTGCACTCCGACCTCGACGTCGCCCGGCACGGCGTCGACCAGGGCGGCCAGGCGCGACACGAGACCGTCGAACGGGTCGCCCGGCCACCACGCCTCCATGACGGCGCCGTATCCGGCCGCGCGTTCGATGATGCCCATCTCGCTCGCGACGTCCCACTGCACGGCGAGGTCGTCATGCGGGACGGCGGCAAGGATAGCGTCGAGCTCGCGCAGGATCGCCGCCGTGTAGCCGGGCTCGATCGCGGCACGGTCGTCGCCGCGGAAGAAGGAGGAGATCACGGCGAGGGGTGTCGGCAGCGACACCTGGAACCGCACGTCAGCGGGAACCGCACCCTCGGCACGGAGGCGCGTGAACACGGCGTACGACTCGATCGCTGCGGATGCATAGCCGAGCGAGGGCAGCTGGATGCTCGCCGCCTCCACGCCCTCGCCGATGCGCAGGCCGCGCGCGTCGATGCCCGCCGGGAACGGGATGGGCTCCGCACCGACGCGCTCGATACCCTCTGCCCGGCCGATCACGTCGGGCTGGAACATGATCCAGTGGAACCGCTTGCCCACTTCTCCGTCGGGGATGCGACGGAGCCGGTCGCCCAGCATCTTCGCGGCCGTGCGGATCGTGGTCTCGGCGTCGTCGTAGTTCACGCTGCCCACGAGGAGGGCACCCTGCGGCTGAGTCATACCCTCAGAATATCGGCGTGGACCGCGACGTTTTCCCCGGTCGCTGCTCCGACACGACCCTGCACCACGGGTTAGGATTGCCTAAGAACCCGCCGCCTGTGGGGGCAGCGATGACGGGAAGGATGCGCAGCGTGGGATTCATCACGTCGGAGGCCCTGGCCGAGACCGGATACGTGGTCCTCGACGATCACTCCACCCCGGTCGACCCCGCCGAATGGAGCGACCTCGAATACGTCGGGTGGCGTTCGTCCGGCATCACGCGCTTCGCCCCGCTCACCAGCTATGCGGGCGACGTCGACTGCAACGGCTTCTGGAATCACACGCCACCGCGCACCGACAAGGGCGGCGTGTGGGTCGACTCCCAGGTCGCCATCGCCCCCTCCCTCCAACGCCTCGCACAGGAACCCGGAGCCGGCGTCGGACGCTGCCGGGTGATCGAGCTGCAGCCCAACGAGTACGCCGACGCGATCTACAACCTGCACCAGGACGACAACAACCGCCTCAACGAAGAGGGCACCGGCTGGGTGGTCCGCGCGTTCTTCAACCTCTCCGACGATGACGAGTCGATGCTGATCCTGCGCTCCGACCGCTTCGACCCGGCGACCGAGATCCGACTGTCGCTGCACGCGGGCTCCCGCATCGTCGTCGACACGCAACGCTTCTGGCACGCGGTCTGGCACCGGGGCGCCGCGCCGCGCTACGCGCTCATCACGTCATGGACCAGCGGACCGGAGCTCGACGCGTACATCGCCGCGAACCACGGCGACCCGCACCCGCCGACGATCGACCTCGACGCGCCGTTCGTCGACGCGGCACAGGTCGAGATGCACCGCCGGATCGAGGAGCGCCGCCGGGCGTTCGAGGCCCAGGGCATCGTGATGGAGCCGCCCGTCGACATGAGCGTCTGACCCCTCGCGCTCAGACCGTGCGACCGCGCTCGATCCGCACCACGCGGTCGACCGTGCCCGCCGGCGGAGGCACGTGCGAGATCAGCAGCACCGACTGGCCACCCGTCGCCTCGAGCAGGTCGCGCAACAGGGCGTCGGAGGCGTCGGGGTCGACTCCGGCGGTCGGCTCATCGAGCACCAGCACCGGGAACCCGCGCAAGAGCCCCCGCGCGAGCGAGATCCGCTGTGCCTGGCCGCCCGAGACCAGGGCACCACGATCGCCGACCCGTGCATCGAGGCCGCCGCGCTCGCGGACCCACTCCCCCAGCCCGACGCGGTCGAGCACCTCGAGCAGTTCGTCGTCGGTCGCACTGTCACGTGCGAACAGCAGGTTCTGGCGGATGTCCTCGTCGAACAGCTGAGGGTGCTGTTCACACAGGCCGATCACGCGACGCAGCGCCGCGCCGGAGAGGTCTGCGGCGTCGCGCCCGTCGATGCGGTACTCGCCCTCCACGCGCAGGAAGCCGACGAGCGCTGCCGCCAGCGAGCTCTTGCCGGCCCCGCTGGGCCCCGCCACCAGCACCCGCTCGCCCGGATCGAGGTCGAGGTCGACACCCTTCAGCGCAGGAGCACCGCCCGGCCAGTTCGCCCGCACATCGCGCAACCGCAGCGCGGGAGCTTGCGCGAACTCGACCTCCTCCCCCGCGTCGGTCCGCAGTTCGACCGGCATCCGCTCAGGGAGCACGTCGACGATGCGCTCCGCGCTCGAACGCACGCTGCGCCACGAGGCTGCGGCGATCGGAACCGCCCCGAAGATCTCGAACACCACCATCGGCACGAGCACGGCGACCGCGAGCCACGGACCATCGATCGTGCCGTCGGCGAGCCCGGGCGCGGCGGCGGCGAGCGCCCACACCGACGCGGCACCAGCGACCGCCGACACCACGCCCGCGGCGACGGCCTGCGCGAGGGATGCGCGATCGACCACCCGGCGCAGCGCGGCGTCGGCGTCGGCGATGCGGGCACGGCCCTGCTCCTCCACGCCGTAGGCGAGGAGGACATCGAGGCTGCCGAAGTAGTCGACCAGCGCGGCGGAGAGCTCCGCCCTCCGTGCGGACACCATCGACTCCGCCTTCGATCCGAAGAGCCAGCCCAGCCCGATCGCCGCCGCCGCCGCGATGAGCAGGCAGACCGCGAGAGTGAGCGCGGCAGCGGGCGAGACGAATGCCAGGAATCCCACGGCCCCGACCGCGACGAGCGGCGACGCCGAGGGGTTGGACCACGCGCAGCGGCAGATTCTGCAGGTTCTCGACATCGTCGACCAGGGCCGCGAGCACCTGACCACGGTCGGTCGACCCCAGGCCGGCCGGCGAGAGCGGGATCAGCCGCCGCACCATGTCGGCACGGGTCGAAGCGAGCTGACGCAACGCGGCGTCGTGTCCGCTCAGGCGCTCCAGATATCGGGTGACGGCGCGGGTCACCGCGAAGAAGCGCACCCCGACCACGGCGATAGACAGCGGCACGAGCGAGTCGACGATCGAGGCGCTCACGATCAGCCAGCCGCTCACCGCGAGCAGACTCACGGCGGCGGCGGCCGAGAGCAGCCCCCACACCTGGGCCGGGAGGAAGCGTCCCGTCGGCGGTTGTGCGAGGCGGAGGACACCCCGGATGCGCTGCGTCCGCGCCTCCCCGCTCATGCGCTCACCCCCAGCGCCACGACCCGGTCGGCGATGTCCCGCGCAGACCGACGGTGCGAGACGAGCAGCACCGTGGCCCCGGCATCCGCCCTCTCCCGCAGCGAGCGCCACAGCCGCTCCTCGGTCGCAGGGTCGAGAGCACTCGAGGGTTCGTCCAGCACGAGCACGCCTCCGCGTCCGGCGGCCTCCCGGTACAGGGCCCTGGCCACGGCCACGCGCTGCGCCTGCCCTCCGGAGAGCCCCGCGCCCTGCACGCCGAGCACGAGTCCGGGGTCGATGCCCTCGGCACAGGCGGCGTCGAGGGCGGCACGGACGTCGGCGGCATCGGGGTCGTCATCCCCCAGCGCGACGTTCTCCGCCACGGTGCCCCGCAGGAGTCCGGGACTCTGACCCGCCCACGCGAGCCACGCCGACGGCGCGAGTCGCCGCACATCGAGTCCGGCGTAGGCGGCCGTCCCCTCGAAGTCGCTCGCACCCCGCAGCGCCGCGAGCAGACTGGACTTGCCCGACCCGCTCGGCCCCTCGATCAGGGTGACCGTGCCCGGTTCGGCCGTGAACGAGACGGGCGGCAGGTCTCGCACCCGGAGCCCCTCGACCACGAGCACCCCGCCCGGCACCACCTGTCGGGCGGTGTCGCGGATACCGGATGATTCCGCGGCGATCCGTCCGGTGTTCCCGTCCGACATCCGTCCGGCGTCTCCCCGCGCATGCTCGGCGTCGAGCACCTCGAACACGTCCTCAGTCGCGGCGACGCCCTCTGCGGCCGCGTGGAACTGCACGCCCACCTGGCGGATGGGCAGGAACGCCTCAGGGGCGAGCAGCAGCACGAACAACCCGACCTCGAGCGTCAGGTCGCCCGAAAGCAGCCGGAACCCGACCGACACCGCGATCAGCGCCACGGCGATCGAAGCCAGCAGCTCCATCGCGAATCCGGACAGGAACGAGAACCGCAGCACCTTCATGGTCTCGCGGCGGTACTCGTCGGCGGTGACCTCGATGCGGTCGGCCGCTCGCCGGTCGCGGCCGAAGAGCCGCAGAGTCGAGAGTCCCTGCACGGTGTCGGCGAACCGGGCCGCGAGGCGCTGCAGCGTCTGCCACTGTCGCGCCTGCACCGTCCGCGTCGCCATGCCGATCAGGATCAGGAACAACGGGATCAGGGGCAGCGTGATCACCGCGGTGAGTCCGCTCGGCCAGTCCTGCCACCACATCACCGCGACCAGCACAGGCGTCGCGATGACGGTCAGCACCAGCTGCGGGATGTAGCGGGCGAAGTACGCATCCAGCGCCTCCAGGCCGTGGCCGGCGGTGACCGCGAGCGCCGTCTGGTTCCGCTGCGCCAGCCACCCCGGCCCGAGCCGACCGACCGCCGCGACGAGCGCCGCCCTGAGCTGCATCCCTGTCTTCGCCGCCGCACGCGTGCCCGCCGCATCCGACGCCGCGATCAAGAGTCCCCTCGACAGGGCCGCCAGCAACAGCCAGAGGAGCGACCCCGAGACGTCGCGTCCGGCGATGGCACCCGTGATCGCGTCGGTCAGCAGCCACGCGAACGCGATCGTGACGGCCGTCTGCACGACGCCGATCGACGCGGATGCCGCGAGGAACCCCCTCGCGGCACCCGCGTACTTCAGCAGTCTCGGATCGACGGGTTTCACGCGTGCGCCGGAGCCCCCTCGATGGAGGTCCGGGTGACGCGCTTGCGGAAGACCCAGTAGGTCCAGGCCTGGTACGCGATCACGAGCGGCATCGCGATCAGGGCGGTCCAACTCATGATCTGCAGCGTATACGGGGTGCTGGAGGCGTTCGCGATCGTGAGGCTGTACGCGGGGTCGATCGTCGACGGCATCACGTACGGGAAGAGCGCGGAGAACAGCATCACGACCGCGAACATCACCGTGAGGATGCCGGCGAAGAACGCCCAGCCGTCGAAGCCACGCACCGAGAGCACGATCGCGGCGATCAGCGACACCGCGGCCACGGCGCCGGCGCCGACGACGAGCCACAGCAGCGGCGCCTCACGTCCGGCCGCGATCATGATCGTCCACAGGACGGTCGCCGCCGCGACGATCACGGTCGGGATGGCGGCGCGGGCCGCGAGCTTGCGAGCGTCCTCGTGCACCTGCCCATCGGTCTTGAGCGCCACGAACAGCACGCCGTGCAGGAAGAACAGCAGCAGCGTGGTGACCCCCACGAGCAGCGCGTACGGGTTCAGCAGCGAGAAGAAGCCGCCGACGTAGATGTGGTTCTCGTCGATCGCGACGCCCTGCACGATGTTGCCGAACGCGACACCCCACAGCAGCGCCGGCACGACCGAGCCGAGCACGATCATGCGGTCGAAGCCCTGCTTCCACTTGCGGCCCTCGCGCTGGTGACGGTACTCGAACGAGACGCCGCGCAGGATCAGTGCCAGCAGGATGAGCAGGAGCGGCAGGTAGAAGCCGCTGAACAGCGTCGCGTACCACTCGGGGAACGACGCGAACAGCACAGCTCCCGCCACGATCACCCAGGTCTCGTTGAGGTCCCAGACCGGGCCGATCGTGTTGATGACCTGACGCCGCGAGACGTCGTCCTTGCCCAGGAACGGCAACGACATGCCGACCCCGAAGTCGAACCCGTCGAGCACGAAGTACCCCACGAAGAAGAAGGCGACGATGAAGAACCAGAGCGTTGCGAGATCCATGATGCTCCTCCTTCTCAGTAGACGACCGACGGCAGCTGGGCCGTCTCGTCGTGCGGCTGTTCTTCGGTGTCAGGGCCCTTCTGCGCGGCCCGGATGATGAGCCGGATCTCGACGACGGCGAGCGCGGCGTAGATGGCCGTGAAGGCGATGAGGGAGATCAGCACCTCGAGTCCGGAGACGCCGGGCGAGACGCCGTCCTGCGTAGTCATGAGACCGAACACGATCCACGGCTGCCTGCCCATCTCGGTGAACACCCAGCCCATGATGTTGGCGGCGAGCGCGAGCGGGAACGACCAGATCGCGAGCTTCCACATCCACGGAGCCGGGGGCTTCTTGGCGCCCTTGCGGGTGAGCCAGAGGCCGGCGACCGCGACGAGAGCGGCGGCGATGCCGAGACCGATCATCCAACGGAACGCCCAGTAGGTGATCCACAGGATCGGTGCGAAGTCCGTCAGTCCGGTCGACGCGTAGGTCTGCGCGTACTCGGCGTTCAGGTCGTTGATGCCGTGCACGCAGGCGTCGAGGGTGTGCGTCGACAGCAGCGAGAGCAGATACGGCACACGTATCGAGAACAGCTCGGAACTGCCGTCGGGGGTGCCGAGCGTGAAGATGCTGAACGAGGCGTCCGGCCCGCAGACCGTGTTGAAGGTCGCCTCGGCCGCCGCCATCTTCATCGGCTGTGCCGCGTACATCGCGAGACCCAACTGGTCGCCGGTGAGCACGACACCCGCGGTCGAGACGATCATGGCCCACAGCCCGAACTTGAGCGAGATGCGCATGGTGTCGAAGTGCTGGCCGCGCGAGAGGTGCCAGGCCGAGACGGAGATCACGACACCGGCGGCGAACATCAGAGCACCGAAGATCGTGTGCGGGAACGCGGCGAGTGCGACCGGGTTGGTCAGCAGCGCCCAGAAGTCGGTGAGCTCGGCCCTGTTGGTCTCGGGGTTGAACGTGTACCCGACCGGGTTCTGCATGAACGCGTTGGCCGCGATGATGAAGTACGCCGACAGGATGCTGCCGATCGACACGCACCAGATCGTGGCGAGGTGCAGCTTCTGTGGGAGTTTGTCCCACCCGAAGATCCACAGACCGATGAAGGTCGCCTCGAAGAAGAAGGCCAGGAGTCCTTCGAATGCCAGCGGGGCGCCGAACACGTCGCCGACGAAGCGGGAGTAGTCGGACCAGTTCATGCCGAACTGGAACTCCTGCACGATGCCGGTGACCACGCCCATCGCGAAGTTGATGAGGAAGATCTTGCCGAAGAAGCGGGTGAGGTGGAGGTACTGGACCTTGCCGGTGCGCACCCACGCGGTCTGGAAGATCGCGGCGATCAGGGCCATGCCGATCGTGAGCGGTACGAACAGGTAGTGGTAGACGGTCGTGAGCCCGAACTGCCATCGGGCGAGCGCGAGCGGATCAAGCCATTCCATGCACGATTCCTGTTCTGTGAGACTGCGTCGTCCGATGACGCAGCTGCTCGGTGTGGGCGTTCAGCCGGGCGGAGGTGTCGCGCAGCTGCACGGTGCAGTCGGAGGGGAGCACGGCTTCCTGCACGCGCTCGGCAGCGAGCGGCCCGCCGGCCTCGTTCAGCACGCTCTGCATCAGGCCGAGGTGCACCTGGCACAGCATCGGCCGGTTCTCGGGCAGCCCTGCCGCGTGGGGGCACGGGCTGAGGTCGACCGTGAGCCGATCGCCGTCGACGATGGGCTCGAAGCCGCTCTCTTCGAGGTGCTCGACCAGGGCATCGAGCTGATACGTGGCCTCGCGTCCCAGGCCGGAGGCTGCACCGGGGTGGATGCTCCGCAGCAGGTCTCCGCGACGGGCGGCGGCCTTGGCCTTGTCACGAGCGACCGGGCTCGAGGCGCCGGGGTCTCCGGTGGCGGCGCTGTATAGCGTGCGGGGACGCCCCCTGGTGGTGCGGTGCTCGATCGTCGGGATCACGTATCCGCCCTCGATCAGCCGCTGCAGGTGCTCGCGCACCGTGTTGGCGTGCAGGCCGGTGGCCTCGCACAGATCGCCGATCGAGAGTTGACCGCCCGAATGCGTCTGACCCGCTTCGAAGAGCAGGTGCAGGATGCGCACCCGGGAGTAGCTCGAGATCGGCCCGCAGACGGACCCGCCGTTGGACATGACACCAGTATCGCGCGGGGTCGGCGGTTTGCGGAGGACGCGGGCCGTGAATAATCACCTGGTCGATAGGGATGTCCGATCCCGGCGATAGCCTGGGGGCATGGCCACCCGGAAACCAGCTCCCCCTGCGTATGTGTGCACGGAATGCGGGTGGACGACCGCCAAATGGGTGGGGCGCTGCGGCGAATGCCAGCAGTGGGGAACGGTGCAGGAGCAGGCGGCACAGACCGGAATCCTCCGTCGGGTCGGACCCGTCGCCCCGAGCGCCGACCGCACTGCCCGACCCATCACGCAGATCACCACGCAGGACGCTCCTCGACGCAGCAGCGGCGTCGGCGAGTTCGACCGCGTACTCGGCGGCGGCATCGTGCCGGGTGCCGCGATCCTGCTCAGCGGCGAACCGGGCGTCGGCAAGTCGACCCTGCTGCTCGAGGTCGCCGCTCAGGCCGCGCGCGGTGGACGACGCGTGCTCTACGCGAGCGCCGAGGAGTCGCCGGGCCAGGTGCGTCTGCGCGCGGAACGGACGGGCGCGCTGCACGACGAGCTGTATCTCGCAAGCGAGACCGATCTGGCGACCATCCTCGGCCACATCGACGAGGTGAAGCCGCAGCTCGTGATCGTCGACTCGGTGCAGACCGTGTCGTCATCGCTGATCGACGGGGCGGCGGGGCAGCCGAGCCAGGTGCGTGAAGTCGCGGCGACGCTGATCCGCATCGCGAAGGACCGCGACCTGCCCATCATCATCGTCGGCCACGTCACGAAAGACGGGCAGGTCGCGGGTCCGCGGGTGCTCGAGCACCTCGTCGACGTCGTGTGTCATTTCGAGGGCGACCGGCAGACGTCGCTCCGCTTCATCCGCGCCCTCAAGAACCGTTTCGGTCCGACCGACGAGGTCGGCTGCTTCGAGATGACCGGCGACGGCATCGCCGAGGTGCCCGATCCGTCGGGTCTCTTCCTGTCGCAAGGTGCGACAGAACCGGGGACGTGCGTGGCGATCTCCCTCGAGGGCCGTCGCGCCCTCCCCGTCGAGGTGCAGGCGCTCACGGTTCCGAGCAATGCGCCGAACCCGCGCCGCATCGTGCACGGCCTCGACTCGTCGCGCGTGGCCATGGTGCTCGCGATCCTCGAACGTCGTGCCGGCGTGCCCACCGGCAGCCTCGACGTCTACGTGTCGACGGTCGGGGGCGTGCGCTTCACCGAACCTGCGGCCGATCTGGCGATCGCGATCGCCGTGGCCGGTTCGATCCAGCAGATCTCGGTGCCGCGCACAGTCGCGGCGGTGGGTGAGCTGAGTCTCGCGGGAGAGATCCGACCGGTGACCCAGGCGGCCCAACGGCGCTCCGAAGCGGCCAGACTCGGCTACGAACAGGTCGTCGACGATCGGTCGAAGACGCTTCGCGCCGCCCTCAGCGACGTCCGCGCGCGCAACACCTCGCGCCGTTCCGATCGCGACATCCCGCCGTTCTGATCGGAACCCCCGCTCCTCAGGCGTCGAGGGCCTTCAGCAGCTCGGCGGGCTCGGCCTGCATCGGGTGCGGGCCGGCGATGTCGAGGAAGACCGTGGTGATCGGGTGCGCGGCGAGGAACTTCCGCAGCCAGTCGGCGGTGAAGATGCCGACACCGGGTGGGAGGTTGGCGGGCTTGTTGTTCGCATCGCTGAACAGCAGCAACGCCAGGTCGCCGGTGTTCGGGTCGCGGTAGGTCCATACCTCGCCGCTGTCGAGCGGGTTGTCGCGGGCGCCCGGCTTGATCAGCGGGACGACGGTGGTGCCGTTGCGGAGCGCGAGGGCGACGGCCGCGACGTCCTGCTTCTCGAGGGCCTGCGCCAGGGCTTCCGACCGGAAGTCCTCGGGTGCGGGCTTCTTCTTCGAGGTCTTCGCCTTCTTCGCTGCCATGTCTCCAGCTTATTCACGGCGCCTGGGGCTCGCGCGAAATCCGGCCGCGGATACGATTGGGGCCCTCTCGAGTCCTCCATTGGGGACTGGGGTACTCGAGAGGGCCCTCGGACTCTCGAGCGGCGATGTCGAAGCGCTGGGGACGCTGTAGTTCGACGCCACTGGGGATGGCTTGTGCCGCATGATGCGGAGAGTCATCTCAATGGTATCCCAAAGAACGTCGACTGTCAGCATCAGACGCCCCTGCGAGCCGACCTCGGCTCATTCCGTGTGCGAAGAGCCGCAGCGCGACGGAATTCGAAGCCTGCCGACGGCGATCGCTTCGAACTCGGGGGCAGCTAGTACAGCAGGATCTGCGCGGTCGTGAGGCTCGTGAATCCGCCGATCGAGACCTCGACGTGGTACGACGCGCCCCCACCGGGCGCGCGCTGTCGGTTCTCCTGCGCGCAGGTCTCGACGCTGGATCGCGTACGGTCCCAGGTGACCGGGTCCTTGCTGGTGACCGTCGTCCCCGCCGCGAGCGTCGCGACCATGCTGCTCGGGTTCTCCTGGCAGTCGGTCGAGCGCCACCAGACGTCGGAGCCACTGGACACGGTGAACACCTGCGTCGTCGAACCGACGTCGATGGTGCAGTCCTTCGTCCCCTTGTTGGTGAGCGAGATCGACAGCTTCGGCATGACCCCTGCGGCATAGGTCTCGGCGTCGGTGACGGCCGTGACTTCGACGTCCTTCGCCTCGCACGCCACGATCGCCGGCGTCTCCTCGGCGGAGGGACCGGGCGAGGGGAGGCGGCATCGGTGGTCGGTGTCGTCGAGGGCGACGCCGAGGGTGAGGCGGACGGCTTCGAGTCGCATCGGCGGCCGCCCACGGCCGGGCGATCAGGAGCCATGCCCCGACGCCGACGACAGCCAGGAGCAGGACGAGCCCGAACACGACGACCAGACGCCGTCGACGGTAGACGGCGGCGGAGCGACGGGGCATGCCTCCAGGCTAAGCGATGCGGCGCGTGCACCCTGGGAGCACGACGGGCAGTCGTGGTCTGCGCGGGGCGCTCAGAGCACCTTGAGCATGCGGGTGTTGCCGAGCGTGTTCGGCTTGACGTGGGCGAGGTCGAGGAACTCCTCGACACCGGCGTCTCCGCTGCGCAACAGCTGGGAGTACACATCGGGGTCGACGACCTGCTCGCCGATGGGCGTGAAGCCGCGACGGGCGAAGAAGTCGACCTCGAACGTGAGGCAGAACAGGCGCGAGAGACCGAGGCTCCTGGCCGTCTCCTCCAGGCGGTCGACGATCGCTCGACCGACGCCGTGGTGCAGCCAGTCATCGCGGACCAGCAGCGTGCGCACCTCGCCCAGGTCTTCCCAGATCACGTGCAGTGCGCCGCATCCGATCAGCACCCCGTCGGCCTCCGCGACGACGAACTCCTGCACCGCCCCGTAGAGCACCGCCAGATCCTTGCCGAGCAGGATGCGCTGCTCCACGAGGGGCTGCAGCAGGTTGCGGATGTCGATGATGTCGGCGCTGCGCGCCGGACGGACGGTGTACTCGCTCACGGGACAAGCCTAGAACCCGCGGCTGAGCGCACCCCTCAGCGGCGAGCCGCTCTGCGAGATCCCGGGCGGCGGACACGGGAAAGGGGCGGATGCCTCAGCATCCGCCCCTTCCGTGATTCAGGCCGGCTCACTCCCCGCTGGCGACCGCCAGGTCGGGAGTGCCGGCGATCGCGCCGCCACCGGTGTTGACGCCGACCGCGACCTTCTCGCCGCGGGGGCCGTGCTCGAACAGGAACTGCCCGTCCTTCGCATCGACCTTGACGTGGTCGCCCGGGTTGAGCTCGCCGTGCAGGATCTTCTCGGACAGACGGTCCTCGACCTCGTGCTGCATCGCGCGACGCAGCGGTCGGGCGCCGAGCGCCGGGTCGAAGCCGATCTCGATGAGACGCTCCTTGGCCGCCTGCGACAGCTCGATCGTCATGTCGCGGTCGAGCAGGCGATCGCCGAGACGCTTGGTGAACAGATCCACGATCTGCACCAGCTCCTCCTTCGACAGCTGCGGGAACACGATGATGTCGTCGACGCGGTTCAGGAACTCGGGCTTGAAGTTGCGCTTCAGCTCCTCGTTGACCTTGCCCTTCATCCGCTCGTAGGTGGTGGAGTTGCTGCCCTCGATCTGGAAGCCCACAGGTCCACCGGCGATGTCACGCGCACCGAGGTTGGTGGTCATGATGATCACGGTGTTCTTGAAGTCGATCACGCGACCCTGACCGTCGGTGAGGCGACCCTCTTCGAGGATCTGCAGCAGCGAGTTGAAGATGTCGGGGTGAGCCTTCTCGATCTCGTCGAAGAGCACCACGCTGAACGGCTTGCGCCGCACCTTCTCGGTGAGCTGGCCACCCTCTTCGAATCCGACGAACCCGGGAGGGGCGCCGAACAGACGCGAGACGGTGTGCTTCTCACCGAACTCGCTCATGTCGAGCGAGATCAGTGCGGCTTCGTCGTCGAACAGGAACTCCGCGAGAGCCTTGGCCAGCTCGGTCTTTCCGACACCCGTGGGGCCGGCGAAGATGAACGAGCCCGACGGGCGCTTCGGGTCCTTGAGACCGGCGCGCTGGCGACGGATCGTCTTCGAGAGCGCCGCGATGGCCTCTTCCTGACCGATGACCCGCTGGTGCAGGGCCTTCTCCATGAAGACGAGTCGGCTGGACTCCTCTTCCGTCAGCTTGAAGACGGGGATGCCGGTGGCCTGTGCGAGCACCTCGGCGATCAGGCCCTCGTCGACGACCGCGGAGGTCGCGACGTCGCCCGCACGCCACTGCTTCTCGAGACGCAGGCGCTCGGCGAGGAGGCTCTTCTCCTCGTCGCGGAGGGATGCGGCCTTCTCGAAGTCCTGCTCCTCGGAGGCGATCTCCTTCTGCTCGCGCACGGCGGCGATCTTCTCGTCGAACTCCCGCAGCTCGGGCGGGCTCGACAGGATCGACAGACGCAGGCGTGCGCCGGCCTCGTCGATCAGGTCGATGGCCTTGTCGGGGAGGAACCGGTCGGAGACGTAGCGATCGGCGAGGTTCGCCGCGGCCACGATGGCACCATCGGTGATCTGCACCTTGTGGTGCGCCTCGTACCGGTCGCGCAGGCCCTTGAGGATGTTGATCGCGTGGGGCAGCGTCGGCTCGTTGACCTGCACCGGCTGGAAACGGCGCTCGAGCGCTGCATCCTTCTCGAAGTGCTTGCGGTACTCGTCGAGCGTGGTCGCGCCGATCGTCTGCAGCTCACCACGGGCGAGGAGCGGCTTCAGGATGCTGGCCGCATCGATCGCGCCCTCGGCGGCACCCGCACCCACGAGGGTGTGGATCTCGTCGATGAAGACGATGATGTCGCCACGTGTGCGGATCTCCTTGGTGACCTTCTTCAGGCGCTCCTCGAAGTCACCGCGGTAGCGGGAACCGGCGATGAGCGAGCCGAGGTCGAGCGAGTAGAGCTGCTTGTCCTTCAGCGTCTCGGGCACGTCGCCCTTGACGATCGCCTGGGCGAGGCCCTCGACGACGGCGGTCTTGCCGACGCCGGGCTCCCCGATCAGGACCGGGTTGTTCTTGGAGCGACGGGAGAGGATCTGCATGACCCGCTCCGCTTCCTTCTCGCGCCCGATGACCGGGTCGAGCTTGTTGTCGCGCGCCGCCTGCGTGAGGTTGCGTCCGAACTGGTCGAGCACGGCAGACCCGCCCTGGGCGCTGGACTGCGTGTCGTTGGTCTGCGCGCCGACGGATGCCGGCTCGCGGCCGGGGGCGCCGGAGAGCAACTGGATGACCTGCTGACGGACCTTGTTGAGGTCGGCGCCGAGCTTGACGAGCACCTGAGCGGCGACGCCCTCGCCCTCACGGATGAGTCCGAGGAGGATGTGCTCGGTTCCGATGTAGTTGTGGCCGAGCTGCAGGGCCTCGCGGAGGCTCAGCTCGAGCACCTTCTTGGCGCGCGGCGTGAACGGGATGTGGCCGGTCGGCTGCTGCTGACCCTGGCCGATGATGTCCTGCACCTGCTCGCGCACGGCGTCGAGGGAGATGCCGAGGCTCTCGAGGGCCTTGGCGGCGACGCCTTCACCCTCGTGGATGAGACCGAGCAGGATGTGCTCGGTTCCGATGTAGTTGTGGTTGAGCATCTTCGCCTCTTCTTGGGCGAGGACGACCACTCGACGGGCTCGGTCCGTGAATCTCTCGAACATGCTGTGACTCCTTATTCGCACGTGTTGTTCGACACTGGCGAAGACGCGTGAAGCGCTTGTACATCGAGAGTAACCACCACATCGGGCCGGTATGCCCGTGTTCGCCGTGGGCATACCGGGGGTTGACCCAGTTATCGACTGTCGTTATGTTAACGACAGTCGATAACAACGGTCCCCACGGACCGACCGGAGGGGACATCGTGAACGAGCTCCACCTTCGACCATCGGCCGCCGCCGTGCTCGAGATCGGGCGGCGGTTCGCGCACGACACGGAAGGGCTCGTCTGATGACCACCACCGCCACGACCCCCACCCGCTCCGAGAAAGCGGATGCCATCACCGTGATCCTCTACGCCGCCGTCGCGCTGATCACGGTCGGCCTTGCCACCGTGCTCCGCGTCGGCGGCACGTTCCGTGAGACGGGGTCGCGTGGACGGTCCCGATCGACCAGCAGCCGATCTCGGCGACGACGGACTCCGGGACCATCTCCGTCGAGGGACTCGCCGACGAGGCGTTGGTCATCGCCGCCGACGTGAACGCGGTGTCGACCATGGCGATCATCGCGGCCATCGTCCTGTGGGCCCTCGCCGCGATCGTGGTCATCGCCGCGGTGACCCTGGTCGCCTGGAACTTCCTGCGCGGGCGGTTCTTCGTCCGCCCGAACGTCCGGGCGTTCACCGCGATCGGATGGACGCTCGTCGGCGCACCGATCCTGATCGTGATGCTGGAGACCACGGGGCGCAACGGCGTCACCGCAGCGCTCGGCATCGGCGACGGGGAGCCCGCGCATCCGCTCGAGTTCTGGACCATCGCGCCCTTCTTCGCGACCGGGGTGACGGTCGGGCTGATCGCCGTCGCGTTCCGCCGCGGCATCCGTCTGCAGCAGGAGAAGGTCGCGCTCGAGAAGGAAACGGAAGGACTCGTCTGATGCTCTCCTTCGGATCGGCGGAGATCTGGCCCTCACTCCTCTTCATCGCGATCGGGCTCGCCGTGATCGCCCTCGTCGTCCTGATCCTGGTCTGGAACGGACGCCGGCGGGGCAGCCGCACCATCGCGCTCGACGCCGCGCTCACCCTCTCCGGATGGTGGATCCTGCTCTCCGTGGTGAGCGCCGTGATCTTCATCGTCAAGGCCTTCACGGTCGACTGGGCCGAACTCCACGGAGAGACCTACGTGTACGTCGGATGGCCCGACAGCCTGCCCTGCTCCGAATTCGGCGACACCGCCACGACCATGCTCACCTGCCGGGGCGAGAGCCTGTCGGAGTTCACGGTCACGAACGCCTCTCTCGGACTCCGGCTGCTCGCGGCCGCCGCCCAGCTGAGCACCCTCGCCCTCACCACGATGCCGGCCGTGATCGTCGCCATCATCTGCTTCCACACCCTGCGCGGACGGGCGTTCTCGCACATGGTGGCGCGGGCTCTCACCGGTGGCGCCATCGCGGTCCTGGTCTTCGGGGTGGCGGCCGACCTCCTCGGCGGCATCGCCGCCACGACCGGTCTGCGCGAGGTGTTCACGCCCGGCAGCGAGTGGTACCCGTCTGCCTATCAGCTCACCGTGACGCCCTGGCCGTTCGCCGGCGCGCTCGCGCTCGTCGCGCTCGCCGCCGTCTTCCGACAGGGGATGCGCCTCGATCAGGACAGGGCGCGCCTGCAGCAGGAGACCGCGCGTCTGCAGAAGGACACGGAGGGGCTGGTGTGAGCCCTGCCGACAGCGACGACGAGTTCACGGGCATCCACTGCCGACTAGACGAGCTCCTCGCCGACCGGGGGATGACGCTCACCGAGCTGAGCGCCGCGGTGGGGGTGAGCATCGTGAACCTGTCGGTGCTCAAGAACGACCGCGCCCGCGCCATCCGCTATTCCACGCTGCGCGCGATCTGCGAGGCCCTCGACTGCGAGGTCGGCGACCTGCTCGTGCTCGCCCCGCGCTGACACTGAGGCAGATGTCTGCGTATACGCGTATGCTTGTCTGCATGCGCACCACCCTGAACCTCTCCGAAGCTCTCGCGACCGAGGCGAAGGCCCGCGCCGCCGCCGAGGGCCGAACCTTCACGAGCTTCATCGAAGAAGCCCTGCGGGAACACCTGGCGAAACGCCGACCCACTGCGACCGTCGAACCCCTGCCGACCTTCGGCGACCCGCGCACGTCACGATTCCTCGTCGACATCGATGACCGCGACGCCCTGTGGGAGGCACTCGAAGAGGCACCGATCCGATGATCGTGCCCGACGTCAACATCCTCGTCTACGCGTTCCGCGCCGACTCCGCAGAACACCAGACCTATGGCCCGTGGCTGAACGAGGCACTCGCCCACGAGTCGATCGGAGTGTCGGACACGATCCTCAGCGGATTCGTCCGCATCGTCACCCACCCCCGGATCACCACCGCCCCGGCACCGATCGACGCCGCGATGGCCTTCACCCGCAGCCTCCTCGCCGCCCCGCGCACGCAATGGCTCACGACAGGACCCCGGCCTGGGACCGGTTCGACGCCCTCGCCGCAAGCGATCGAGGCATCCGCGGGAACCTCGTCCCCGACGCGTACATCGCCGCCGTGGCCCTGGCGAACGGCGCACGCCTCGCGACCCGCGACCGCGGCTTCGCCCGATTCCCCGACCTGAGATGGTTCGATCCGGGTTCGGACATGCCGGAACGCGGCGCGCGCTGAGCGCACCGCGTCATCGTTCGTCATATCCGCTCAGGGAATTCTCAGGGAGTCATAGCGTTGAGCCTCATGGCGTGCACTCGGCGCGCCGCGATTCTGGAGTCCCCTCAATGAGCACCACCGCACGCGCCCAGAAGGCGCCTGATACCCGCGGACCGGTCCGGAAGCTGCTGACCTCGTTCGGCTTCCAGATCCTGGCCGCCCTCGTCCTCGGTGTCGCCGCCGGCCTGATCGGCCGTCAGCTCGGCGCCACCGCCGAGAACCCGAACGGCCTCTCCGCGACGCTGGACACGATCGGCAGCTCGTACGTGACGCTGCTGCGCGCCGCCGTCGTCCCCCTCATCTTCACGGCCATCGTCGCGAGCATCTCGAACCTGCGTCGCGTGCAGAACGCCGCGCGCCTCGCCGGCCAGACCATCCTCTGGTTCGCGATCACCGCGTTCATCGCCGTGATCATCGGCATCGGCCTCGGTCTCGTCATCCAGCCGGGCAACCGGGCCGGCGAAGGCCTCGAGACGGGCGACCCCTACACGGTGGGCACGTGGTGGAACTTCCTCCTCGGCCTCATCCCGCAGAACTTCCTCGGCCTCACGGTCAGCACCTCGCCGGGAGCGGTCGACGGCACGTTCAGCTCGAGCGTCGGATTCAACATCCTCCAGGTCATCGTCGTCGCCGCGGTCGTCGGCATCGCGGCGCTCAAGGCCGGCAAGAAGGCGGAGCCGTTCCTCGTCTTCACCGAGTCGCTGCTCAAGGTCATCCAGCGGGTGCTGTGGTGGATCATCCGCATCGCCCCGATCGGCACCTTCGGCCTCATCGGCTCGGCCGTCATCAAGTACGGCTGGGAGAAGCTCGCGGCCCTCGGCTGGTTCGCCGCCGCGATCTACATCGGCCTCGCGCTCGTGCTGTTCGTCGTCTACCCGATCCTGGTGCGCACGCACGGCCTGTCGATCAAGCAGTACTTCTCGGGTGTGTGGCCCGCGGTGCAGCTGGCCTTCGTCAGCCGCTCCTCGATCGGCACGCTGCCTCTCACGGAGCGCGTGACCGAGCGCAACCTCGGTGTGCCCCGCTCCTACGCGTCGTTCGCCGTGCCGCTGGGCGCGACCACGAAGATGGACGGCTGCGCCGCGATCTACCCGGCCATCGCCGCGATCTTCGTCGCACAGTTCTTCGGCATCGAGCTGAACTTCGTGCAGTACCTGCTGATCGTGATCGTCTCGGTCGTCGGCTCCGCGGCCACCGCCGGCACCACCGGCGCGGTCGTCATGCTCACCCTGACGCTGTCGACCCTCGGTCTGCCGCTCGAGGGCGTCGGCCTCCTGCTCGCGATCGACCCGATCCTCGACATGGGCCGCACCGCGGTCAACGTCGCGGGCCAGGCGCTCATCCCGACGATCGTCGCCAAGCGCGAGGGCATCCTCAACGAGGACCTGTACAACGCACCGCGCGAGGGACTGCCCTTCGCCGATGACTCCGGCGACGACGACGCCCCCGAGGCGGATGCCTCCTCCGACAAGGAGCCGGTCGCCGCGCGCTGACCGTCGTCCGGCCTCACGCAGAGCGCCCCGTCCCTTCCGGGGCGGGGCGCTCTCATCCCGGCTAGGCCCGGCCGGGCTGGCGCGTCGCGCCGCGGGTGTCGAGCGCGAGCTCCTCCGCATCCATCGCCGCGATGAGTTCGCGCATGACCTCCTCGTCGAGGTTCCCCGCGTCGCGCTCGGCGAGCAGGATGTCACGTCGCACCTGCAGCCATCCCCTCGACAGGGCGACGAGGTCGTCGTACGACGGCCGGCTCGCCGCGTCCTCCATGCTCTGCGCCTCGTCGGTGTCTTTCTCGACCCGTGTCATGCGCCGGGTGAAGGCGTCGAACACGCGGAGGTCGACCTCGCCGTACTTCGCCTCCCATTCGACGCGCTTCTCGGCGAGGAACTCCTTCCCGGCCTCGCGGCTCTTCGCACGCACCTCGGCGAGAGCCGCCTCGTCCTCTTCCTCGTCGACATCGCTGGCGATGCCGAGTCCGCGGATGAGCAGCGGCAGGGTGAGCCCCTGCAACAGCAGCGTGCCGACCGTGACGATGAACGCGACCACCACGATCGCGTGCGACGCCTCGGTGTCGAGCGTGGCGAGGTCGGCTGCGGCGACCGCGATCGCGAGCGTCACCACGCCTCGCATCCCCGCCCACGAGATGACGGCGTTGTCCTTCCACGAGAGCTGCAGACCCGCCATCCGCTCGCGCACGATGCGGGTGCGCAGTTCGTCGGCGCTGTGCTCGCTCCACCGGCGCGATGCGCGGTGCCTCTTCTCGAACTCCCCGGATTGCACCCCGCGGTCCCAGCGCTCCAAACGGCGGCGGTCCTGGAAATTCGCCCAGGCGCTGGTCGGGTAGATGTACAGCGGCCGCACGATCAGCACCACCAGCAGGACCGCTCCCGAGAGCAGCAGGATCGGACCGACCGACTCGCTGCCGAGATCGCGGAGCACCCGAGGGAACTGCAAGCCGATGTACGCGAACACGAAGCTCTCCAGCAGCAGGTCTGCCGAGAGCCACAGCGGCTTCTCCTGCTGGCGCGTCGTGTAGTCGGTGCGCGGGGAGTTGTAGCCGACGTAGAGACCCATCGCGACGACCGCGAGCACGCCCGATCCCAGAAGATGCTCGGCGATCGCGTACGCGCCGAACGGGGCGAGGAGCCCGAAGGTGCCGATCACGACGGCATCGTTGATGCGCATGCGCAGCTGATGCAGCACGACCCCGAAGACGAGACCGACGGCCACCCCGATGCCGACCGCGAGAAGGAACTGCCAGATCCCGTCCCACACCGAGACCGTCGCACCCGCGATCGTCAACGAGGCGAAGACGCGGTACAGCGTGAGCGATGTCGCATCGTTGATGAGGCTCTCACCCGACAGCACGGTCATGATCCGCCGAGGCAGCCCGAGGCGGCGTCCGATCGCCGCAGCCGACACCGCGTCGGGCGGAGCCACGATCGCGCCGAGCAGCAGTGCGCCGGGAAGAGTCAGCGACGGCAGGATCCACCACGCCACGAAGCCGACCGCCACCGCCGTCAGCAGCACGAGCCAGATCCCGAGCCGCCGGATCTGCGGAAGGCTGCGCTTGAAACCGACGAACGACACGTCGAGCGCGGCGGAGTACAGCAGCGGCGGCAGCACCAGGCTCAAGAGCACATGTCCGTCGATGTCGAGGTCGGGCGCGAACGGGAGGAAAGACGCGGCGAGGGCCAGCGTCGTCACCAGCAGCGGCGCCGGCCACCCCGGGAGCGTGCGAACGCGGCCACGGCGACCGCACCGACGAGGACGTAGAAGATGCCGGCTTCCATGAGGGAAGCGTATCGCCGCGCGTGGGATGCCGAGCAGGGCGTCAGCGTGGGCGGGGGTCCCTCCGCGGCGACGTGGCCGACTCGTCGCCCGAGAGGGACTCGCGCAGATCGGCGTTCTCGTCCTGCAGCTCGAGCACCCGGGCGATGCCGGCGATGTTCAGACCGTCCTCCCGCAGGCGCGCCGCGCGCAGCAGTCGGGCGATGTCGTCGTCGCTGTAGCGCCGCGTGCCGCCATCACTGCGCGCGGGCGCGACCAGTCCCCTGCTCTCGAACAACCGCAGCGTCGCCTCGGGGAGATCGACGAGTTGGGCGGCCACAGCGATGCCGTAGAGCGGTGTGCGGGAGTCGCGGTGCGTCATCCTGAGAGATTCCTTAAACCAGGTTGCGAGATCGTCGGCAGTTGTTCTATAACAAATCTACAGCACAGATGCAGATCATCCGCATCTGCTCACCGCCCATCCGGGCCTCACGAAAGGAGACATCATGGCACTCACCTTCGACCCGTTCAGCCAGCTCGACCGCTTCGCAGCGAGCGTGCTCGACACCGTTCGCGCACCCCGGTTGATGCCGGTGGATCTGTATCGCGACGGCGACCGGTACATCCTGCATGCCGACCTCCCCGGTGTCGATCCCGGATCGGTCGACGTCGATCTCGACGGAGGCCAGCTGACGATCCGTGCCCAGCGCACCGCCGACACCAGGGAAGGCGTCCGCTGGCTGGCACGTGAGCGCGGCGCAGGCTCGTTCCTGCGTCAGTTCTCGCTCGGGGACGGCGTCGACCTCGACGGCATCAGCGCCTCGTACGAGAGCGGCGTCCTCTCGGTGATCATCCCGGTGAGCGAGCGCGCCAAGCCGCGCAAGATCACCGTCGAGTCCGCGGAGCAGCGGCAGGCGATCGACGCCTGACCCTCGAGGGGGCGGCGACCGCCGCCCCTCCCCTTCGCCGGCCCGCCCGCACAGCGCTCGTCGCCCGATCGGGGAATGCCGGAGAGCGCCGGCGGGTTGTCCCTCGGGATGAATGACGTCGCCCTCTCCGTCCTCGACCTCGTCCCGGTGCGCACCGGCCAGACCAGCTCGAGGCCATCGCCGCCTCCCTGTCGCTCGCCGAGACCGCCGACCGCCTCGGCTATCGCCGCTACTGGTTCGCCGAGCACCACAACATGCCGGCCGTGGCGTCCACGACGCCCCCGGTCCTGATCGCCGCGTCCGCCACCCGCACCTCGCGCGTCCGTCTCGGCTCCGGCGGGGTGATGCTGCCCAACCACGCACCGCTCATCGTCGCCGAGCAGTTCGCGGCGCTCGAGGCCATCGCCCCCGGCCGCATCGACCTGGGCCTCGGTCGCGCCCCCGGCAGCGATCCCGTGATCACGCAGCTGCTGCGCGGCTCGGGCACCACGAGCGACGTCGAGCAATTCCCGCGCCATGTGCAGGACATCGCGGCACTCCTGTCCGCCGAGGGTGCGGCCCTGCGCTTCACCTCGGGCGGCGAATACACGGTGCGAGCGACGCCCTCTGCGACCGGCGTCCCCGAGGTGTGGCTGCTCGGATCGAGCGACTACTCGGCCCAGCTCGCGGCCTCCCACGGACTGCCCTACGTGTTCGCGAACCACTTCTCGGGGCAGGGTCTCGAGCGTGCACTCGACCTGTACCGCACCGGCTACCGTCCGAGCGAGGAGCACCCGGAGCCGCGCACCTTCCTCACCGTGAACGCCGTGGCAGCGCCCACGCAGGAGGAGGCGGAGGCTCGGGCGTTGCCGCAGCTGCGGATGATGGCCCGTCTGCGCCTGAACAAGCCGCTGGTCGCCCTCGAGACCGTCGAGGAGTCCCTCGCCGCCGCCACGGATGCGGCGACCGACGACGTCGTTCACGCGGCCCGCTCCCGCTGGTTCGTCGGCACGGGCGAGTCCGTCGCCGGCGAGGTGGCCGCGTTCGCGGAACGGTACGGCGTCGACGAGGTCATGTTGTCGCCCGTCGCCGGTGCGTACGAGTCCGAGCCGAAGGATGCACCGGCCGGTCGCGCCCAGACCCTGGAGCTCGTCGCCGCCGCATCCTGAGCATTGTCAAGCCCTGGTCTTCCCCGGTGGGGAGGCGTACTCTCGGCCGCAGAGAGGGGTTCGACGATGAGCACCAAGACACTCGCACTCTGGGTCGCGTACGGCACGAACGGCGTGGTCGGCAGCATCCGCCACGACGACGAGGGCTACACCGTCACCATGGTCGGCGCGGACACGACGACCGGAACATATCCGAGCCTCGCCTCCGCGAAGGGCGCCCTGCATTCCCATATGGCGCCCGGCAGCGACTGGCCGCGCTTCCAGGAGCACTGAACCACGGCATCCGCCTGACCGAGCTGGGCGGTCAGGTGGATGACGTCAGGCTTCCGGCTCGCCGGAGAGGATGCCGCGCAGCCAGTCGCGGGCCTCGACGAACACGTCGTCCGAGTAGCGGTCGGGGTACTGCACGATCTGCCGGTCGGCGCGCGGATACGACCCGAGGAACACGACACGAGGGCTGAACCGCCGGATGCCGAGCAGCGCGTCGGCCATACGCTCGTGCTCGATGTGCCCGTCGGCGTCGATGACGAAGCGGTAGCGTCCGAGTTCGTCGCCGATGGGGCGGGACTCGATGAGCGAGAGGTTGATGCCGCGCGTCGAGAACTGCTCGAGCATCTCGAGCAGCGACCCGGGGTGGTCGTGCGGGAGTTCGACGATCAGCGAGGTCTTGTCGGCGCCGGTGGGTTCCGGCGACCGCGTCGTGCGCGTGACCAGGACGAAGCGGGTCACAGCCTGGGCGTTGTCGCCGATGCCCTCCGCCAGCACGTCGACGTCGTAGTGGTTCACGATGCCGGGGGCCGCGATGGCGGCCTGCGCGGGCAGCGTCCCGTCGAGCACGCCGATCGCCGAGGCGACGTTGCTCGCCGCGGGCACGTGCGAGTGCGACGGGAGATGCTCTCCGAGCCAGCCGTGGCACTGTGCGTACGCGACCGGATGCGCCGCGATCACCTCCACCTGGTCGAGCGTCGTGCCGCGCGGGGCGACGAGCACGAAGTTCACCCGCACGAGGTACTCGCCGATGATGCGCAGACCAGGGAGCGTCGCAAGAGCGTCCTGGGTGGTGGAGACGCCGCCCTCGATCGAGTTCTCGATCGCGATCATCGCCGCGTCGCTTCGACCCGCGAGCACGTCGGCCAGAGCCTCGCCCACGTTGTGCACGGGACGCCAGTCCTGACCACGGGCTTCGGCCACCTGGTCGAGCGCCGCTTCCGTGAACGTTCCAGCGGGTCCCAGATAGCTGTAGGTGCGGCGTTCAGTCACGGGTTTCACCTTAGCCCTCGGCGACCGTGCCGGTGTTCGGGTGACTTCTCGGATGCGATCGCGCGTCTCAGGGGGCAGACTGAGAAGATGACCAGCCGTGCCGGCCTCCCCGCGGAGGAAAGTGACCTGATCGATGTCGACGAGCTGATCGCCGCGTACTACGACCGCGCGCCGAACCCGGAAGTGGCGTCGGAGCGGGTCGTGTTCGGCACCAGCGGCCATCGCGGTTCCTCCCTGTCGAACAGCTTCAACGAGAACCACATCCTCGCCACGACGCAGGCGATCGTGGACTATCGAGCCGCTCAGGGCATCACAGGTCCGTTGTTCCTCGGGCGGGACACGCACGCACTGTCGCTGCCTGCCGAGCGCAGTGCGATCGAGGTGCTGCTGGCGAACGGCGTCGATGTGCGCGTCGACTCCCGCGACGCGTGGGTTCCCACGCCGGCGTTGAGTCACGCGATCCTCACCCACAACCGCGGCAAGGCGGCCGACGACCCCACCCGGGCCGACGGCATCGTCGTGACCCCGTCGCACAACCCTCCGCGCGACGGCGGCTTCAAGTACAACCCGCCCCACGGCGGCCCCGCCGACACCGACGCGACGGGGTGGATCGCCGACCGGGCGAACGCGCTGATCGCCGCGGGACTCGAGGGCGTCGAGCGGGAGCGCTTCTCCGACATCGACTGGGATGCGCTCACCGGATACGACTTCCGCGACGCCTACGTGCGCGACCTCCCGTCCATCATCGACATCGACGCGATCCGGAACGCCGGGGTGAGCATCGGGGCCGATCCGCTCGGCGGCGCCTCGGTCGAGTACTGGGCGCTCATCGCCGAGATGCACGGCCTCGACCTCACGGTCGTGAACCCCGAGGTGGATCCGACCTGGCGCTTCATGACGCTCGACTGGGACGAGAAGATCCGCATGGACCCGTCCTCGCCGTCGGCCATGGCGTCGCTGGTCGCGAAGAAGGGCTCGTACGACGTGCTCACCGGGAACGACGCCGACGCCGACCGGCACGGCATCGTGACTCCGGACGCCGGACTCATGAACCCGAACCACTACCTCGCAGTGGCGATCGACTACCTGTTCTCTCACCGGGAGGACTGGCCGCGCGATGCCGCGATCGGCAAGACGCTGGTGTCGTCGATGATCATCGACCGCGTCGCCGAATCGCTCGGTCGTCGGCTGCTGGAGGTTCCGGTCGGGTTCAAGTGGTTCGTCCCCGGACTCCTCGACGGCTCGGTCGCGTTCGGCGGCGAGGAGTCCGCCGGAGCCTCCTTCCTCCGCAGAGACGGTTCGGTGTGGTCGACGGACAAGGACGGCATCCTGCTGTGCCTGCTCGCCGCCGAGATCATCGCTGTCACCGGCAAGACGCCGTCGGAGCGCTACGCCGAGCTGGAGCAGGCGTTCGGCGCCTCCGCATATCAGCGGGTCGACGCCCCGGCCACGCCCGAGCAGAAGACGACGCTGGGCAAGCTCGCGCCGGAGGCCGTGACCGCGACGACTCTCGCGGGCGAGGACATCACCGCGAAGCTCTCGCACGCGCCGGGCAACGGGGCGGCCATCGGCGGCCTCAAGGTGCAGACCGAGCATGCCTGGTTCGCCGCGCGTCCCTCCGGCACGGAAGACGTCTACAAGCTGTACGCCGAGAGCCTGCGCGGACCCGAGCACCTCGCCGAGGTGCAGGCCGAGGCCCGCGCCGTGGTGTCGGCCGCACTCGGCGACTGACCCGATCGCTGCGACGACGATCGTCGGGGAAGCGACCTGGCCGCTCCCCGACGATGTCGTCAACGCCGGATGTAGGTCTCCGCCTGCTTCTTGACCGCCTCGCTCACCGCGCCAGTGCCACCGAGGATCACGATCCGCTGCGGCTTCAGACGCGCCAGCTCCGCCGAAACCACCGCAGGCAACGCACCCGGCTCCGTCAACAGCACCGGACCACCGAGGTGACCCGCCGCCGCCGCACCCGCCAACGCATCAGGAAGTCCCGGCCGCTCGCCAGATACACGACCGGCACACCCGCGGTCGGGAACGACGCCTGCGACACCGCGACCGCCGTCTCATACCGACCAGGCCCCGACTGCCGCGAGACCCCACCCGACGTGAACGCGCCTGCCTGCTTCTTGACCGCCTCGCTCACCGCGCCAGTGCCACCGAGGATCACGATCCGCTGCGGCTTCAGACGCGCCAGCTCCGCCGAAACCACCGCAGGCAACGCACCCGGCTCCGTCAACAGCACCGGACCACCGAGGTGACCCGCCGCCGCCGCACCCGCCAACGCATCAGGGAAGCCTCGGCCGCTCGCCAGATACGCCACCGGCACACCCGCGGTCGGGAACGACGCCTGCGACACCGCGACCGCCGTCTCATACCGACCGGGCCCCGACTGACGCGAGACCCCACCCGACGTGAACGCGCCTGCCTGCTTCTTGACCGCCTCGCTCACCGCGCCAGTGCCACCGAGGATCACGATCCGCTGCGGCTTCAGACGCGCCAGCTCCGCCGAAACCACCGCGGGCAACGCACCCGGCTCCGTCAACAGCACCGGACCACCGAGGTGACCCGCCGCCGCCGCACCCGCCAACGCATCAGGGAAGTCCCGGCCACTCGCCAGATACGCCACCGGCACACCCGCCGTCGGGAACGACGCCTGCGACACCGCGACCGCCGTCTCATACCGACCAGGCCCCGACTGACGCGAGACCGCGGCTGCGGGCGCCGTCGGGGTCACGGCTGCGGACGCGCCAGACGCCGCCGAGGAGCCGATCGCGTTCGTCGCCTTCACCGTGAACGTGTACGCCGTACCGTTCGTCAGACCCGCGACCGTCGCCGTCGTCGCCCCCGTCGTCGTGGCCGTCTTGCCACCCGGCGACGCCGTCACGGTGTAGCCCGTGATCGCGGAACCGCCGTTCGAGGTCGGCGCCTTCCACGACACCGTCGCCTGACCGTCGCCGGCCACCGCCGACACCGCGGACGGCGCATCCGGAGCCTTCGCCGCGCCCTTCGGTGTGACCGCCGCTGAGGCGGCAGACGCTGCCGAGGAGCCGATCGCGTTCGTCGCCTTCACCGTGAACGTGTACGCCGTACCGTTCGTCAGACCCGCGACCGTCGCCGTCGTCGCCCCCGTCGTCGTGGCCGTCTTGCCACCCGGCGACGCCGTCACGGTGTAGCCCGTGATCGCGGAACCGCCGTTCGAGGTCGGCGCCTTCCACGACACCGTCGCCTGCCCGTCGCCGGCCACCGCCGACACCGCGGACGGCGCGCCCGGCGCCGTCGAGGCCTTCAGCGTGGTGAACGAGACGCGCGGCGACTCCGCGCCGGCACCGACCGCGTTGACCGCGGTCACGGACACGGCGTAGGTGGTCTGCGCGGTCAAGCCGGTGAGGGAGAAGGACTCCCCCGTGACGGCGATCTCGCGCACGAGCGCACCGCCGGTGTAGACCCGCACCGAGTACCCGGTGATCGGCGAGCCCCCGAGGCGGGCGCGGTCCAATCGAGCTGGGCGGACGTCTCCTGCACCTTCGACGCGACCGGCACCGTCGGCGTCTTCGGCACCGAGGGCTTCGCCGTCACCGTCAACGTCGCGATATCCGTGGTCTTCGTCGTCCCGCCGGACGTGAAGACCGCGCGCACCGCTGTGCCGGAGTCGGCGATCGTCCCGGTCAGTGCGAGCGTCGAGTCCGTCGCGCCCGCGATCGTCGTGAACGTCGAAGCCCCCTTCTTGCGCTTCTCCCAGCGGATCGTCGGTGCCGTCGCGCCTGAGGCCGCGGCTCGGAAGGTCGCGGTCTCGCCATCGATCACGGTGACGTCGACGGGCTGTCGCTGAATCGTGAACTCGTCGCTGATGGACTGCTCCGGCGTACGCGGTGCCTCCCCGGAGGCGAGAGCGCGCATCTGCAGCGGGACGTTCACGGTCCCGCCGGCGGAAACCTCGACGGTGTCCGCTTCGCTCAGCGTCTTCTTGCCGTCGAACCACGTCGTGCCGGTCGCGGGCGAGTACACGTACAGTCCGTACGACCCCGCCTCCACCGGAGGGAGCGTGTAGTTCCCCGACTCATCCGTGATGGTCTCGATGTCGAGGATCCCTCCCCCTGGCGTCGCACCGAACATCTCGGTCAAGGGCGCGAAGAACGCGCCGATTCCCGAGGCCGGCAGGGCCGCGAGACCCACGGTGGCCCCCGCGAGCGGATTGCCGTCGGCGTCGGAGACCCCGCCTGTGACGACCCCGCCGAGGCGCATGGACGCGTCGACGCCCGTCACCGGCTTGCTGGCGACATCGACCTTCGTCGCGGATGCGGAGGTCGTGGCATCCTTCCACCACTCCTCGACATAGAGCCCGTTCCAGTTCGAGAACCTCACGGTGTACGCGCCGTTGGCGAGGGCCGGGGTGCGGTAGGTGCCATCGCTGGCGGTGGTCGCAGAGGCGACGCCCTCCCCCGCGGCGTTCCAGACGTAGACCTGGATGCCGGGCAGGGGTTCGACGTGTTCTCGGCGGTCGCCTTGCCGCTCAGCCGCTGCCCCTTGGCGAGCGCGAACGTGATGTCCTTCAGGTCGGCGCCCGCGAGGGTGATGCGGCGCGTCGAGGTCGAGTAGGTCGTGGAGGCGTCTGCCGCCGAGACATCCCAGGCACCGGGCGAGCCGACCACGATGCGGTAGGACCCGTCGGCCTGGGTGCGGCCGTACACCGTCGAGTACGTGACGAGCGACTGCGCCCGCACGGACTCCCCGGACACCGGCTCACCGGTCGCGGCATCGGTCACACGGCCGCTGACCGTCCAGCCCGCTGCGTGGTGATGTCGAGGACGGTCGGCTTCCCGGCGACGACGGTGAACGGCGTCGTCGTCTCGCGCAGTGCGTCGCCGTTCGCGGAGTACCCGGATGTGCGGATCCGATACGCCCCCGGCTCGACGGAGAACCCGAACTGTGCACCGATTCCGGGGGCGGAGTCCACGTAGTTCCACCACTCGCCCTCCTGGCGCTCGATCGTCGCATCGACGCGCGCGATGTCCGATCCGTCGGTGGTACGCAACGCCCCCGTGACGTTCAGGTTCTTGCGCAGATCGAAGTCGACCCCGGTGAAGACCTTGCCGGGGACGACCGTGATCGGCGTGGCCTGCTCCGAGGAGCCGTCGGCGTTCCAGTAGTCGCCGTTGACCGAGGCGATCCAGGTGCCCGCGAGTCCGGAGACCTCCCACTTCACGGCGGATCCATCGGTGATCGGCACCGCCATGGAGCGGTAGTCGGAGCCGTCCTGCCGGCTCAACGACACCCAGTACGTCCGACCCGCGACGCCGGTGACGGTTCCGCTGATCGTGCCGCCGAGGACGGCGGTGACGTCGGCGCGGAACGTCGCGTCGAGGCCGAGCTCGATCACGACCGCGGCCGGGTCGCTCGCAGTGGCCCCGTACCACACGTCGACCACGCCGCTGGTGCCGGAGGTGATCTTGACGACGTAGTTCTCGCGGTTCAGCCCCTTGACCGTGTAGCGACCCTGCGCGTCCGTCGTCGCCGTGGCGACGGGCTGGTCGGTGTTGTGCGCGGCGAACACCGAGACCGTGGCGCCCGTGACCGCAGCACCGCCCGCGAAGGAGACCGTGCCGGTGATCGAGCCGCCCTTCACGGCGACGAAGTCGATGCCGTCGTATACCGCGCCGTCGGTCGTCGCACGCACGAGATCCGCCTCGGCCGCGCTCCTCTTGCCGTCGTACCACTGCTGCGGGGTCCCCACGGTGCCCGCGTGGCTCAGGCCCACGGTGTACTCGCCGGCCGGCAGGATGTAAGACGAGTACGAGCCGTCGGGACCCGTCACCATGGAGGCGACGTTGTTGCCCGCCTGGTTGAACCAGATCGTGTCGCCTTCTCGTGGCGTTCCGTCGGCATTGGTCGACGTGCCGGTGATGCGCACGCCGGCCGCCACGGCGGCGTTGTAACCGGTCAGCGACCCGGACGCCGATGTGACGGTGATCGTCCCGGCGTTATCCCAGCTGCTGACGCCGGGCCAGTAGGTGGGCGGCCCCGAGCTGTAGAAGCTCAGGTCGAACGTGCCTGGCACGACGTTGAGGAGGGTGTACGTGCCGTTCGCTGCGGTGGTCGCGGACCGGGCGAGATTCCCCGACGTCCACGGGCGCGGGTTGAGACTGACACCGGCGCCTTCGACCGGGTTCCCCTTCAGGTCGCGGACCGTGCCCGAGATCGTCCGGGAGCTGATCGTCACGGCGATCCCGATGCTGGTCACCGCGCCGTTCACGACGATCGGCTTCGCGGTGTCGTAGGTGCTTCCTCCGTAGTATGCCTCGATGCCCAGGCCGTACCCCGTCACCGATGCGCGATATGTGCCCTTCGGAACCGTCACCGACCAGGAGGTCGAGCCGGTCTTGATCGAGAGCGGGATCTCGAACTGCGCGTTCTCCGCCGACAGCTGGAGCCGGGTCTCGGTGGGCGAGAGCGGACCGGTGACCGTCACGGTTCCGGACACGGCATGTCCTGCGACGAGCGCGACGTCTCCGATCGTGGAGACGGCCGCCTCGGGCTCGAGGACCCACCGGCCCTCCGGCCAGTTCCCCGGGATGATCTTGCGGTCGGTGCCGATCATCCCGGTGACGTAACCCGCGCCAGGGGTCACCAGGAGGGCGAACGGACGCGCCGTGTCGACGTTCAGCGTGAAGGTGCCGTTCGCACCGGTCGTGATCTGGGCGAGCTCACCGGGACCGTCGCCGAAGATGGGCTCCGCGCGGAGGTTCACTCCGGCCGCGGGGGCACCTGCCGGGGTCACGAAGCGTCCGGAGACGGTGACCCTGACGACCTCGCCGTACGTGGATTCGGGCAGGTCGGCCGCTGTCGCCGATGCATCCGTGACACGCGCCTGCGTCACGGGCGTGTCCGCACTCGGCGGCACGGGGGTGGCGGCCTCGTCGGAAGGTTCCTCAGAGGAGGAGGTGTCGCCGGGCTCGGTGCTGACCTGGGCTCCATGCGCCGCGGAGACGACAGCGGGATCGTCGCTGACCAGGTCGGGGGCCGCTGCGGTGACGACCGTCGACGTCGACGGCGCGGACTCGCCAGCGACGGCGGGAACCGCGGAGGACGCGATCAGGGCGAGAGCGGTGAGCACGACCCCGCCGGTGCGGAGCATGCGGGACCAGGGCCCCCGGTGGGAATCGGACACCACGGCACGGCGGTGCGAACGGACATGACTCACGGACAATCTCCCCTAGATCGAGCGAAGCCGGCTCAGTCCATTCGATCGAACAACCGGTATTCTGCGCTGATCGTAGCAGAGGGCGAACCATACGTCGGATGAACATATTCCGAAGGACACAACGCCGTGTCCGCGCCACATCGGACGGAGGGCCGACCATCCCGATCCTGCGACCTCGGAGCCGTCTCGCGCCCCGCCGTCACGCTCCAGCGCGTGCGAGCAGGGCGCCGGCCTCGCGGAGCCAGCGCGAGGGATTCGCGAGGGCCTCGTCGGACGACCCGGCGATGTCGGTGAGAGATGCGGATGCGGCGAACAGCGCGGTGTCGGCATCCGCGGTGATGCGCCCGGCGGCGAGCATCGCGCGCGCCCCGCCGCAGCGGCGAGGCCGGCGAGGAACGAGGGCACCTTGCCGTCACCGGACTGTCCGTCGTAGGAGCCTTCGCCGGTGATGACGACGTCGGCATCGGCGATCGCGGCGGCGAGGCCGATGAGCTCGGCCACCTCGGCAGCGCCGGGAGCGAGCACGCCGCCCCACGCGACGAGCGCGGCGCCGGTGCCTCCGGCTGCGCCGTTGCCCTCCCCGCCGGGTCGACACCCAGAAGGTCGGCGAGGCGGCGCAGACCGTCGTCGGCTCGCGCGATGTCCTCCTTCGCGCGCAGCCCCTTCTGCGGGCCGAACACGGCGGCCGCACCCCGGGGGCCGGTGAGGGGGTTCGTGACGTCCGTCAGCACCCGCACCTCCGGCGCCGCCCGCATCCCCGTCAGATCGACCGAGGCGATGTCGGCGAGGCCACGCGCGCCCCGCGCGATGGGGACGCCGGACGCGTCGAGGAACCGTGCCCCAGCGCCGTCAGCATCCCGGTGCCGCCGTCTGTCGAGGCGCTCGAGCCGATGCCGACCACGAGTCGTGAGACACCGCGGTCGAGGGCATCGGCCATGGCCTGTCCCAGACCCGTCGTGTCGGCGTCCCACGGGCGCAGTTCGTCGAGCAGCTCGATGCCGGACGTCGAGCCGAGATCGACGACGGCGGTGCCGCCCGGCGCCTCGTCTGTCGGCGGCAGCAGGAGCCAGGTGGTGTCGATCCGCACGCCGGCGGGGCCGTCGACCGCGACCGGCACGCGCACGGCACCGGGCACGGCAGCCTCGAACGCGGCCACGGTGCCCTCGCCGCCGTCGGCCATGGGTCGGTGCACGAATGCGGCGGACGGTTCGACCGACGCCCACCCTTCGGCCAACGCCGCAGCCGCATCGGCCGCCGTGATCGTCCCCTTGAAGCTGTCGGGCGCCAGCACCACCCTGGTCACGCGGCGACACCGGGGTGCTCGCACGCACGACGATCTCGAGCGGCAGAGGCCCCTGTTCCCAGTCGGCGTCGACCGTGGCCCGGAACGCCTGATAGCCGACCTCGCTCAACGGCACCCGCACGGTCGTCAGGGCGGGAGAGACATCGCCGCTCACCGGGACGTCGTCGAAGCCGCACACCGCGATGTCGGCACCGACCTCGCGCCCGGCATCGCGGATCGCCGACATGGCACCGATCGCGACCACATCGCTGATCCCGAAGACGAGTGTGCTCTTCGCGACACCGTCGGCGAGCGCGGCTGCCATCTCCGCGGCACCCGACTCCCGGCGGAAGCCCCCTCGCCGCACATCCTCGACCACACCGCCGGCACCCTCGAAGCCGGCACGGAATCCGGTCAGACGATCATCCGAGGTGCGGACGCCCTCTGCCGCGCCGAGCGCGATCGCCGAGCGGTATCCGAGTCCCGCCATCCGCCGACCGAGCGCTTCCGCGCCGGAGCGGTTGTCGATCTCGATGCGATGGTCTCCGCCGCCATCCGGGCCGAACGACACGACCCTGCCGCCCAGACGGGCGAACTCGGCGAGCTCATGCGCCGTCTCGACCTCCATCGGCTCCTGGGTGCGGGAGGCGGCGAGGATCAGGCCCCGCGGCCGCTGCCCCCGGAGCGCGCGCACGATCCGCGCCTCCCGCGCCGGGTCGCGCTCCGTGATGGCGATCGTCACGACGAGCCCGTGCTCGTCGGCGCCGCGGGCCACGCCGGAGGCGATCAGGCCGAAGTACGGGTCGGCGATGTCGGCCACGAGGAGGGCGATCACCGGCGACATGCCGCGAGCCGTCGCCTGCGCCGACACGTTCGCCGTGTAGCCGAGTGCGGCGGCCGCGGTCTCCACTCGTTCGCGGTACTGCTCGGCGACCTTGCGCTCGGAGCCGTTGAGCACGCGAGAAGCCGTCGCCAGCGAGACGCCGGCCTCGCGGGCGACGTCGTGCAGTGTCGGGGCGGGGCCCCTGGCATGACGCGGCGTGCGTCCTGGCGCCGCTCCGTCCGCGGACGCTGCGGGCTTGGTCATGACCCCGAGCCTACTTCGCGGGTCGTCATCATGCCGATCCTGAGATGTAGTCGCGCAGCGCTGCCGCCTCGGTCGCGAGGAGCGCCGGATCGTCACCCGGCACGAACTCGAGCAAGGCATCGCGGGGCGGCGACGCCGCGGCCCTCGCCTCGGCGAAGAACCTCGTCCACAGCGCGTCGCGGGCCCGCAAAGGCAGCCGCTCGCGCGCCGGCCACCACGAGAAGACGTGAGCGGCGCTGGTGCGGGCCGCCACCGCGCGGTATTCGGCCAGCACCGTGTCGACCGTGGCGCCGACCGTCGGCTGCCAGTAGGTCGAGAGCACGGGGCTGCCGACCTGATCGAGCAGACGCATCGTGGTCGGGGCCGTGTCGGCGAGGGTGCCGGAGTGGAACTCGAGCGCGAGACCGATCCCGTACTCCTCCGCCTCGGCCGCAGCCGCGTGCAGGCGTGCGACCACGGCATGCCAGTCGGCCTCGGTCGCGGCATCCGATCCGACGTGGCCGGCCCAGATCCGGACGCGGTCGGTGCCCAGCGCCTGCGCAGTGTCGAGGACGGGCGTCAGGGAGTCATGCGTACCCGCGCGGAAGTACGACCCGTACGAGGCCACCGCGAGCCCCGCGTCGACCGTGGCGCGCGCCACCTCCGCCGCCCTGACGACATCGCCGGGCGGCACGTGCACGTCGCCGCCCCACTCGATCGCCGCGAGCCCGGCATCAGCGGCGAGATCGATGATCCGTTGCGGCGAGAGCTCTCGGAACGTCACCGAGCACACCCCCGCACGGATACCTGTCACGATGTCATCCTCTCAACTCCGCGCCTCGGCTCAGCGCAGATGCGGCGAGACGGCGGCGGCGAAGGTCTCGGCCGTCCGGCGCACGACGGTCTCCGGCGCATCCGCCCAGACCTCGGCATTGAAGATCTCGACCTCGATGTCACGGTCGTACCCGGTCGCCATGACCGCACGGGTGAGCGAACCGAAGTCGATCACGCCGTCGCCCGTGTAGTGGCGCGAGAGCAGCACGTCCGCGGCGAGAGGCGTCTTCCAGTCGCATACCTGGTACGTGGCGATGCGGCCCTCACGACCGGCGCGGGCGATCTGCGCGAGCACCTGCGGATCCCACCAGATGTGGAACGTGTCGACCGCGGCGCCGACCACATCGGCGTCGAAGTCGGCGGCGATGTCGAGCGCCTGACCGAGCGTCGAGACGACCGCCCGATCGGAGGCGTACATGGGGTGCAGCGGCTCGATCGCGAGCGTCACCCCCGCCGCCTTCGCCTCAGGTGCCAGCACCCCGATCGCATCGCGCACACGTTCCCGTGCGCCGATCAGGTCGCGCGACCCCGAAGGGAGACCGCCCGCGACGAGCACCAGCACCGCCGTCGAGCCCTCGGCACCGGCGGCAGCGAGGGTCGCGGTCTCCTCGATCGCACGGCGGTTGTCGTCGAGGGCGGCGTCACGATCCGGGCCGACCGGGAGCGTGAAGAACCCGCCACGACAGTGCGTCGTGAACCGCAGCCCCGAGTCGGTGAGCATCCGTGCGGCGGTGTCGAGCCCGACCTCGTTCACGGGCTCGCGCCAGAGTCCGATCGCCTGGACCCCGGCATCGGCCGTGACCCGCAAGGCCGTCTCGAGGTCGGCATGCTTGATGGTGGCCTGGTTGATCGACAGGCGCGGGTCCGGCTCGGTCATGCCCGTCGGTCGGGCGGCTGCGCGGATGTCGGTGGCTTCCGCGGCGTTTCCTCCGACAGACGTGCTTTCTCCCTGCAGGTGCGCGTGCGGGGGCGTCGAGCCCGGCACGGCGGTCATGCGTCGACGCCGTTCAGTCGGAGCATGGCATGCCACCGCTCACGGGCGAGGTCGGGCTGCTCGAGGGCCAGCGAGGAGTTCGCGAGTTCCACGATGCGGCTCAGGTGCGGCAGGCTCCGCGCGGAGTGCAGCCCTCCGACCATCTGGAACGCCGGCTGATGGCCGTTGAGCCAGGAGAGGAAGGCGACACCGGTCTTGTAGTAGAACGTGGGGGCTGCGAAGACCTGCCGACTCAGCTCCTCGGTGGGGCCGAGGATGCGCAGGTACGCCTCGGTGTCACCGGCGTCCAGGGCCTGGATGGCCGCCGAGGCCACGGGTGTGATCGCCGCGAACGCGCCCAGCAGCGCATCCGAGTGCCCTCGCACCCCCGCCCCGCCGCCGGTGCGTTCGCCGGGCGCACGGCTTGTTGCCGAGTGCACGGCGTGTTCGGGGGAAGTCCCCGTGCGCTCGGCAGCATCCCGTGCACTCGGCGCACGAGAGGGCAAAGGAGAAGGCACGCCGGCGATCAGGCGGACGTAGTTGAAGTCGTCGCCCGTGAACATGCGCACGGAGTCGGGAAGCCGTTCGCGCACCGAGATCTCGGACTCGGCGTTCAGGAGGCTCATCTTGACACCAGCGACCTTGTCGGGGTTCTCGGCGATCACGTCGAGCAGCACCCCCGACGCCGTCTGCCAGTCATCTGCCCCGAAGTATCCCGCCAGTTCAGGGTCGAAGGCCGTGCCGAGCCAGTGCAGCACCACGGGCACCGTGGCCCTCGACAGCACCTCGCGGTAGACGCGACGGTAGTCCTCGGCACCGGTCGCGACGCGGGCGAGATGGCGCGAGGCCATGAGCACCGGGCCGGCGCCCTGCTCCTCCGTGAAGTGCAGCTGCTCGAGGTAGGCCGCGATCACCTGGTCGAGCGAGATGTGCGGCTCTGCGATGTGGTCGGTGTTGACGCCGACCACGACCGAGCCGCCCTCCTCGCGGGCGACCTCGGCGCTGCGCGCGATCAGCTCGCGGGTGGCGGCAGCGTCCAGACCCATGTTGCGCTGGGCGGTGTCCATCGCGTCGGCGACGCCGAGACCCCACGAGTACACGTTGCGGCGGAACGCGAGCGTGGCATCCCAGTCGATGTCGGCGGGCTGCCCCGGGGTGTTGTCGGCGTGCACCTTCGGCACGACGTGGGCGGCAGCGTAGGCGACGCGGCTGCGCAGAGGAGCAGAGGGGCGTGCGTAGACGCCCGAGTCGTTCAGCAGCGACATCGGCGGTCTCACCGGTCGCTCGGAGGAGCCGGAGGGTGCTCATGCGCGCCTCAATCCAGGGTGAGGGGCTCGAGCGCGATCTTGCGACCCTCGGCGCTGGAGGTGAGCCCCGCCTCGGCGAACTGCACGCCGCGCGCCGGCGAGCAGGTCGAACGGGTAGTCGGTGCCCTCGACGTAGGAGACCAGGTACTCCTCCCACTGCTGGCGGAAGCCGTTGAGGAACACGTCGTTGGTGGGCACCTGCTGCCAGTCGGCGTCGTAGTCGCGGGTGTCTTCCAGATCGGGGTTCCAGACCGGCTTCGGGGTGGCGTTGCGCGGCTGGATCTTGGCGCCGAAGAGCCCGACGACGGCCGAGCCGTGCGTGCCGTCGACCTGGAACTCGACGAGCTCGTCACGGTTGACCCGCACGGTCCACGAGGAGTTGATCTCGGCGACGATGCCGCCCTCGATCTCGAAGATGCCGTAGGCCGCATCCTCGGCCGTGGCGGTGTAGTGCTCGCCCTTCTCGTCCCAGCGGTCGGCGATGTGCACCGCCGCCTGCGCGTACACGCTCGTCACCTCGCCGAAGAGGTTCTCGAGCACGTAGTTCCAGTGCGGGAACATGTCGGTGATGATGCCGCCGCCGTCTTCGGTGCGGTAGTTCCAGCTCGGGCGCTGCGCCGGCTGCCAGTCGCCCTCGAACACCCAGTAGCCGAATTCGCCGCGCACCGAGAGGATGCGGCCGAAGAAGCCGGAGTCGATGAGGCGCTTGAGCTTCTGCAGCCCCGGCAGGTAGAGCTTGTCGTGCACGACGCCGGTCTTCACACCGGCCTGCTGCGCGAGGCGCGCGAGTTCGAGGGCCTCGTCGAGCGATTCGGCGGTGGGCTTCTCTGTGTAGATCGCCTTGCCGGCGGCGATGGCCCTGCGGATCGCGGACGCCCTGGCCTTGGTCACCAGGAAGTCGGCGTAGATCTCCCACTGCGGGTCGGCGAGTGCGGCATCGAGATCGGTCGTCCAGTCGTCGATGCCGTGCTTCGCGGCGAGTTCGGCGAGCGTGGCCTCGTTGCGGCCGACGAGGATCGGCTTGACGGTGATGCGGGAACCGTCGGGGAGCTCGATGCCGCCCTGCTCACGGATCGCCAGGATCGAGCGCACCAGATGCTGCCGGTAGCCCATACGGCCGGAGACGCCGTTCATGATGATCCCGATCTCGCGGGTGTTCGCCTGTGTCATGGTGTTCCGTTCCTGTCGCGGGACGCTGTCCGTGCTTCCCGGAGACGAGATTGGAAAGCGCTTTCCCAGATCATGCCATGAGACTCCGACCGATCGCAAGCACGGCGCGCTCCCCGATGCCGATGGTCGCGCCCATAGCATGTTCACGTGAGCACGCACGATCTTCCCGAGGTGCGCACGGAGGCCCTCGGCGCCGGCGTCGTCAGACGCGCCACGACCCTCGCCGACGGCCGCGACCTCTTCTATTACGACGACCCCGACACCGCACTCGGAGCCGATCGCGCCATCGACCTGCGCACCCTCGACGCACGCCCCGACACGGCCACGATGCGCCTCGACGTGCTCACCGGCGACTGGATCACGGTCGCCGCGAACCGTCAGAACCGCGTCATGATGCCGAGCGCGGATGCCGACCCGCTGGCACCGCAGACACCGGGCAACCCCTCGGAGGTCCCCGCGCGCTACGACGTCGCCGTGTTCGAGAACCGCTCCCCCACCTTCGGCCCGGCCCTCGCCGAGGCCGTCGACGCGGCGCCGTCCGCCGCGAACGCGCCGCGCGGCCTGGACGACCTCGCCGCCCTCGGCCTCGCCCGCACCCGCGCGGCCGTCGGACGCTGCGAGGTCGTGTGCTTCAGCCCCGAGCATTCCGGCTCGTTCGGCACCCAGTCGGTGACGCGCGCCCGCACCGTGATCGAGGCCTGGGCCGATCGCACCGCCGCGCTGTCGCAGCTGCCAGGGGTCGAACAGGTGTTCCCCTTCGAGAACCGAGGCGAGGAGATCGGTGTGACCCTGCCCCACCCGCACGGGCAGATCTACGCCTACCCGTACGTGACGCCGCGCACCGCGCGCGTGCTCGAGTCGATCGATCGGACCGCACCCGACCTGTTCCACCGGATCCTCGAATCCGAGCAGGCCTCGGAGCGGGTCGTGTTCCGCGGCGAGCACTGGACGGCGTTCGTGCCCTTCGCGGCCCGCTGGCCTCTCGAGGTGCACCTCATGCCGCACCGGCACGTGCCCGACTTCTCCGAGACGACGGATGCCGAGCGCGACGAACTCGCCCCGCTGTACCTGCGTCTGCTCCGCGGCGTCGACGCCCTGTACGAGACGCCGACCCCCTACATCGCCGCCTGGCATCAGGCCCCCGTGCACGTCGGCCGCGACACCGTGCGCCTGCATCTGCAGCTCACGAGTCCGCGGAGGGCCGCCGACAAGCTGAAGTACCTGGCGGGGTCGGAGGCCGCGATGTGGGCGTGGGCAGCGGAGGTCGCACCGGAGCAGGGTGCGGCACGTCTCCGCGAAGCCGTCGAACGCGCGTCGCAGGACCCGCGCATCGAAGCGGACTCGGCATGACCGGCGCCCTGGACGCCGCGTCAGCGCTCTTCCGCGAGCTCACCCGGCGCGAGCCCGACGGCCTCTGGTCAGCGCCAGGGCGCGTGAACCTCATCGGCGAGCACACCGACTACAACGACGGCTTCGTGCTGCCGTTCGCCATCCCCCAGCGCACCGTCGCCGCGGTCGGCCTGCGCGACGACGACCGGATCCGTGTCGCCTCGGCGTTCGCCGACGAGCCGGTGTCGGTCGGCCTCGACGAGCTCGACCGGGTGTTCCCCACACCGTCGGGCCTGCCCCCGGCCATCCCCGAATGGGCGGCGTATCCGCTCGGGGTCGCCTGGGCCCTGCGCGCGGCGACGGGGGTGCCGGGGCGCGGCGTCGACATCGCGATCACGTCGGACGTGCCCGTGGGCGCTGGACTCTCGTCCTCGGCGGCGATCGAGGGTGCGACCGCCTCCGCGCTGAACGAGCTGTGGCACACCGACCTCGACGGCACGACGCTGGCCCGCATCGGACGGCGTGCCGAGAACGAGGCCGTCGGCGCCCCGACCGGGATCATGGACCAGATGGCCTCGATGCGGGGGCGCCCGACACGGCGATCTTCCTCGACTGCCGCACGCTGCGCGCGGAGCGCGTGCCGCTGGGCGTCGCCGATGCCGGCCTCACGATCCTCGTGATCGACACGCGTGTGAAGCACGCGCACTCGACGGGCGGGTACCGCGAACGCCGAGCCTCGTGCGAGCTCGGCGCCTCCCTCCTGGGCGTGCCCGCCCTGCGCGACGTATCGGTGGCCGACCTGCACCGAGCGCGGGAGCTGATGGACGATGTGACGTTCCGGCGCGTGCGGCACGTCGTCACCGAGAACCAGCGCGTGCTCGACACCGTGCGGACGCTCCGCGAACGGGGCGCTCGGGCGATCGGCGGACTGCTCATCGCCTCGCACGCCTCCCTGCGTGACGACTTCGAGATCTCGACCCCCGAGCTCGACACCGCGGTCGACGCCGCGCTCGCCGCCGGCGCCCTGGGTGCACGCATGACCGGAGGCGGTTTCGGCGGCGCCGCGATCGCCCTGATCGACGCGGATGCCGTCGACGCGGTCTCCGACGCCGTGACCGCGGCCTTCGCGGCATCCGGATTCGTCGCTCCGCACCTGTTCCCGGTCACCCCGGCGGCAGGACCGCAGCGCGACGCCTGAGAGAATGATCCTTCGGGCCGCGACGTCTCCGCGGCAGGAGAGGAACGCAATGTCTTGGATCGTCACCGGCGGCGCCGGCTACATCGGTGCGCACGTCGTACGGGCCCTCGCGGAGGCCGGACTCACCCCGGTCGTGCTCGACGACCTCTCCAGCGGCGTGCCGTCGTTCGTGCCGCACGGTGTGCCGTTCGTGCGGGGCAGCATCCTCGACCGCGACCTCGTGGAGCAGACGCTGCGAGAGCATGAGGCCGATGGCGTCATCCACGTCGCCGGCTACAAATACGCCGGCGTCTCGGTGCAGCGCCCTCTGCACACCTACGCCCAGAACGTCGAGGGCACCAGGATCCTCCTCGAGGCCATGCAGGCCGGCGGCGTCGCGAACATCGTGTTCTCCTCGTCGGCAGCCGTCTTCGGCACGCCGGAGGTCGCGCTCGTCGAAGAGGACACCGCGAAGAAGCCCGCCAGCCCGTACGGCGAGTCCAAGCTCATCGGCGAATGGCTGCTGCGCGACCAGGCGATCGCCACCGCCGACTCCGAAGTACCGCTGCGGCACACCTCACTGCGGTACTTCAACGTGGTGGGCTCCGCCGATCCGGCCGTGTACGACGTCAGCCCGCACAACCTCTTCCCGATCGTGTTCGAAGCGCTGCTCGCGGGCAGGACGCCGAAGATCAACGGGGACGACTACGACACCGCCGACGGCACGAACGTGCGCGACTATGTGCACGTCGGCGACATCGCGGCAGCGCACGTGGCGGCCGCGCAGCGCCTTGCCGATGGCCGTCCGATCGAGGCCGCCTACAACCTCGGCTCCGGCGACGGCCTCAGCGTGAAGCAGATCATGGATGCGGTCGCCCGCGTGACCGGCATCGACTTCACGCCGGAGGTCGGCCCCCGTCGTCCCGGCGACCCCGACCGGATCGTGGCCACCGGCGAGCTCGCCGCCCGCGACCTCGACTGGACCATGCGCTACACGGTCGACGAGATGGTGCGCACGGGGTGGGAGGCACGGCAGGCGGCCCGCCCCTGAGGCCTCACAGGTCGCGGGTGCGGATCGGGTAGAGCCAGAAGCACAGCCACGCGAGGGCCGTGAAGCACAGGGGGATGACCGCGAGCATCAGTCGGATGCCGCCGTCGACCCCCCGGCTGCGCATCGCCGAGGGTCGCGTCGAAGCCCGATGCGGTCAGCACCGTCGCGGCGACGATCGCCTGCAGCACGACCGAGCCGCGCACCACGAAGCCGTTCACTCCGAAGTAGGCGCCTTCGCGGCGGTGACCTGTGCGGACGGCATCCTCGTCGATGATCTGCGCGAGCACCACCTCGAGCAGCTGCAGCAGTCCACCGACGCCCACGCCGACCGCGACGCCGACCAACGCCGCCCCGAGCACGTTCGACGGCGCGAGGTAGCCGAGCACGGCCGCGCCGAACACCGCGACGCTCCACAGCAGCGCGGTGCGCGGCGACGTGCGGCGCACCACCGCACTCCAGAGCACGATCGAGGGGATCGCGGTGACGAAGATCGCGCCGAGCAGCAGACTCCCCTCGCCCTCCGCCGCGTGCAGCGAGTAGCGCACATAGAAGGGGATCGCGGCGAGGATCACGGCGATGGAGGTCTGCACGAAGAGCGATCCGAGCACGTAGGGCACGAAGGCGCGGTTGCGGAACGTGTACCTCAGCTGGTTGCGCCACCGCATCGCCTCGCTCGCCGCCTCGGGCACCCGGCGCTCGATCATCCCGCCGAGGAACGACCACACGAGCAGCACCAGGCACACCGCTCCGAGCACGAGCGCCATGCCGGGCCAGCCGATCGCGCTGTAGAGGGCGGGAGCGCCGGCCGTGCCGAGCACCATGCCGAGGATCGCGAAGATCTGCCGTGGCACATTGCCGCGGGCGCGCTCCTCGGTCGTGCGGAAGATCTCGGGGAACAGCGCCGAGATGTTGAGCACCACGACGACGAACGCGATGTCGTAGACCGCGACGACGACGAGGAACCACGCGATGAGGCCGGCGACGGGGAGCTCCGGCGGCATCCACACGAGCGCGAACGCGACGACCAGCGGCACGATGCCCAGGCCGATCCATGGGATGCGACGCCCCCACGGCGTGCGGAGCCGGTCGGAGATCGCGCCGACCACGGGGTTCAGCACCGCGTTCAGGATGCCGTGGGCGATCATCGCGACTGCCACCCACCCGGCCGGCACGGCGAGGTGCGACACATAGAAGTAGACGACGAAGGCCGAGAAGGTTTGGGCCATGAGCTGCGTGGGGAACCCGGAGGCTCCGAAGGCGATGGTCTGCGCCCTGGTCGGGGCCGCGTCGAGACGGCGGTCGCGCAGGCGCTCGGACAGCGTCGTCATCGGTCGGCTCTCCGCTGCAGTTCGCGCAGATCTCGCCAGCCGATGCGCACGAGCCCTTCGTCTTCGATGGCCTGGAGCACCGCGGGATCACCGAGCAACCGCAGCTCGTAGCCGCGCTTCGCCGCGGCGAAGTCGACCGCCGCCCGCAGCTCGTCGTCGTCGACCATCGGGTGCAGGTAGATCTCGGTCACCCCGGCGGGCACGGCCCTGAGCAGCCCGATGAACCCGTCTCGCACCTGCTCGTATGTCTCCTCGTCTGATGTTCCCTCCCCGCACAGCTCGAAGGGATGCGACCACAGCCGGTCGATGATCTCGACACCGGCCGCGTCGGCGGCCGCGGCTGCTTCGTCGAGGTTGGCCTGCAGTGCGGCGACGTCGCCCACACCGTCGGCGCTGCGGGGAAGGCGGAACGGGAGACCGTTGCGGGCGGCGAGGTCGAACACCGTGGGGAGGAAGTCCCGGCCGGTGACGAGGCCGTAGACCGATCCCATGTGGTTGTCGAGGTGCGTCACGTCGACCCCGGCATCGAGCGCCGCCTGCAGCTGCGCGGCGATCTCGGCCGCGACGTCGTCGTCGGATGCCGTGCGCTCGACCGACGCGACGTCGACGGGGAAGAAACCTGCTCGATCGACCAGGGTCGTCTCCGTGCCGGTCAACGGGCGCCAGCGGTACCGGCTCCACTCGCTTGTGAGCACGAGATGCACGCCGACGTCGAGGTCGGTGCGGGATGCCGCGAACGCGAGGGCTTCGGGAGACCATGCGCACGGGACCATGACCGTTGTCGAGTCGATCCGGCCGGAGGCGAGCAGGTCGACGATCGCGGTGTTGGCCGCATGGCACATCCCGAAATCATCGGCGTTGATGATGACCGCCCTGGCGCCCGGGGTGAGTCCGAGGCGGTCTGCGAGATCGGAGGGAGCGGTCATCGGGGGTCCTGTCGGGTCAGAACGGCGGGGGTTTCGGGGGTGGGGGATCGCGCTCAGCGGCCGGGTTTCGCCGCGGGAGTGAGGATGCGGGTGAACAGGGCGCCGCGGAGTGCGGCCGCGGCCTCACCGACCGCGCCGACGAGCGGGGCCTCGGGGCCGAAGGAGGAGACGAGGAACCGCAGGGGCAGCTGTGCGGAGTACTCGCCCGCGACGCGCCGGATCGCGGCCACCATCTCGGGGTGGGCCGCCGTGCCGCTGAGGATGAACGCCTCGGGGTCGAGCACCAGGCTCACGCTGCCGGCCACGAGGACGATGCGTCTGCCCACCTCGGCGACGATACGCAGCGAGGCCTCGTCGCCCCGGCGGCTGCTTCGAGGTGCTCGGCGAGCGACATGTCGGCGTCTCCACCCGCAGCCAGAGCGAGATCCCCGACGACGGCGTCGCTCACGACCGGCGCCCCGATCGGGATCGGTGTCTGCGGCAGGTACATGACCTCGCCGGCGACGCCGGAGAATCCACGGTGCAATGCGCCGTCGATCACGATGCCGGCGCCGAGACCGTCGTCGAGGAGCAGCAGGGCGAAGCTCGCCAGGTCGGCGCCCGCTCCGACCGTGAGTTCGGCGAGTGCTGCGAGGTTCACGTCGTTCTCGATCCGGACGGGGCACTCGAGGTCGGCGGCCAGGGCCGCACGGAACGCGCCGCCGTCGGGGCCGAGGTCGTCGCGGATGCCGCCGTCCGCCGTGACGATGCCCGGCACGCCGATCACGGCGAGATGCACGGCGCCCTTCGCCGCCCTGAGAGTGTGGCGACAGTGCTCGACGAGCCCGATGATGTGCGCGACGCGGTCTTCGTTCGCGGGGAACGCCGCATGATGCTCGGCTCGCACCGCTCCCCCGGCATCGACGAGGGCCACATGGGCCGCGTGGTGGTCGACATGGACGGCGGCGGCGAACCCGAGCCGAGGATGCAGCCCGACGCGTCCGGCCGCGGGTCCGCGCGTGTCACGGTCGACACCGGCGGCCGCGACGGCGCCCGCTGCCTCCAGCATCCGCAGCACCTGGGTGACGGCCGTCCGCGAGAGCCCCGTCGTCGACATCAGCTCTGCGCGGGTCTGGGGGCCGCTGCGGGCGAGCGCTTCCAGGATGGCGCGGCCGTTCAGAGTGCGGAGCAGGCCCTGCGGTCCCGCGAGTGGTCTGGACATGTGTTCCCTGGGGTCTGGTCCGTGCGCCGATGCCCGCCAAGCATGCCACATCGGGTCGCACCCGTCGACACTTCGCGTCGCACTCATCGCCGGGAGCCGGTCGATGGTCGGTCCCCTCTTCCGGGCGGGAAGGCGGCGACATGGCGTGCTCGATTTGACCTTCCCGGTCTCGGCGTTTACATTACAGAACGGTAACGGTCGCGCTCGAGGGGGGATCGACCCGCCGCGCACACCTGCTTTTCCCGGAAGGACCCCGTCACGAACGCCCTGCCACCCGAGCACGCTCACGACGCCTCGGACGCTCCCGCAGAACGCCCTGCCGCACCCCGACCGCTGTTGCGGCGAGACCTGCGCACCAGCGCGACCGCCGACCCGCAGCCTCAGCGCGAGACCGCCGACCCGCAGCCTCGCCGCGCGGTGCACACTCCCGACGAAGAGGTCGCCCCGTCGCCGCAGCCCGCCGCGACGGAAAGGCCCGAGTCCTCGAACCCTGGGAAGCGCCCCCACGGAAGGCACCCCGCGCCCGCACACCGCGCGCGCGGCGACCGTGGGCCAAAGCCAAGGCACTCGGAGCCACCTTCGCGATCGGCGTGATGGTCACCGGAGCCGCTCTGCCCGCACTCACCCCCACCGGCGATGCGTCCGCCGCTGCGACCAAGTCCGCCGTCTCCGCCGTCGATGTCGCGCAGTCCTACACGTCGGCCGACGACATCCGCGCCGAGATCGCTCCACGGGGAACTTCTCCGCGACGACGCCGGAGGAGATCAAGGAGACCCGGTCCCGTGCCGTCGCCGCCGCACTCGCTGCCGGCATGCCGCTCGGGAGCGCGGTCGACATCCCCACCGCCGATCGCATCGTCATGCCGATGGCCGACGGCACCTACTCGTTCACCGACGGCTTCGGCGCCTCGCGGCCGGGCCGATCGCACCTCGGCCAGGACTTCGCCGCACCGGTCGGCACGCCGATCAACGCCGCCATGAAGGGCTGCGTCTCCCGCTCGACCGAGAGCTATCAGGGCTATGGCGTGACGATCCAGATCGAGAGCATCGTCGACGGGCAGGCCGTGAGCACGGTCTACTCGCACATGACGTACGGCAGCCGAGCGGTCGAGGTCGGCGACTGCGTGGAAGAGGGCCAGTACATCGGCGACGTCGGATCGACCGGCTATGTGTTCGGCTCCTGCCTGCACTTCGAGGTCCACATCAACACGGTCGCCATCGACCCCCTGCCGTGGATGCGGGATCACGTGAGCTGAACGGACGCGCGACCCGCCGGGTCGCGCCGGCTCCGTCCCGGCCGCCCTAGGGTGGAGGGATGAGCCCGCTGGTGATCCGCGACGCCCGTATCGAAGACGCCGAAGAGGTCGCCGACGTGCACGTCCGCTCCTGGCAGGCCGCCTACCGCGGCCTCATCGAGCAGGCCGTGCTCGACGGCCTCTCGATCGACGAGCGGGCCGCGGGGTGGCGACGCATCATCGCGCAACCGCTGCCGACCGGACTCGGACTCCTGATCGCCGAGCGCGACGGACACGTCGTGGGCTGGGCGTCGATCGGGTCAGGCCGCGACCCCGACGGTCTCGCCGACGGAGAGGTCTACGGCATCTACGCCGACCCCTCGGCCTGGTCGACCGGGGCAGGGCATGCGCTGCTCGAGGCGGCCGAACATCGGATCGCCGCAGCGGGCCACACTCGCGCCTACCTGTGGGTGCTCGACGGCAACGATCGTGCCGATGCGTTCTACGCCCGCCACGGGTGGGAGGAGGACGGGGCGATCAAGATCGAGGAGCGCCCGCAGCTCACCCTGCGTGAGCACCGCCGGGTGAAGACTCTGTCTCCCTGACCGACGAACCCCCTCAGTCGAGCGCGCTCATCACGTGCTTGATGCGCGTGTAATCGTCGAACCCGTACTGCGACAGGTCTTTGCCGTATCCCGAGTGCTTGAACCCGCCGTGGGGCATGTCCGATACGAACGGGATGTGCGTGTTGATCCACACGCATCCGAAGTCGAGATCGCGTGAGAACCGCATCGCCCGCCCGTGATCGGTGGTCCAGACCGAGGCGGCGAGCGCGTACGGCACGTCGTTCGCGAGCTCCAGCGCCTCGTCGTCATCGGTGAACGACTGCACCGTCAGCACGGGGCCGAAGATCTCGCCCTGTACCACCTCGTCGTCCTGGTGCACGCCCGTGACGATCGTGGCCTCCCAGAAGTAGCCGCGATCGCCCTGCCGCCGACCTCCGGTCTCGATCTTCGCGTGCGCGGGGAGACGGTCGATGAATCCCTGCACCTGGGCGAGCTGCGCCGCGCTGCTGAGCGGACCGTAGAGCACGCCTTCCTCGCGCGGACCACCCGTGCGCGCATGACTGCGCGCACGCGCCACGAGTGCTGCAACGAGTTCATCGTGTCGGGAAGCGTGCACGAGCACCCGTGTCGCCGCCGTGCAGTCCTGTCCTCCGTTGAAGAACGCCCCGGCCACGATGCCCTCCACCGCCTTGTCCATGGCGGCATCCGAGAACACGATGGCCGGAGCCTTGCCGCCGACCTCGAGGTGCACACGCTTGACGTCGTCCGCCGCCGACCGCGCGACAGCCATCCCCGCCCGCACCGACCCGGTGATCGCGACCATCTGCGGGGTGGGATGCTCCACCAGCGCGACGCCGGTGTCGCGGTCGCCCAGCACCACGTTCAGGGTGCCCGCCGGCGTGTGCCGTGCGACGATCTCGGCCAGCAGGAGCGTCGTCAGCGGCGTGGACTCCGCCGGCTTCAGCACGACGGTGTTCCCGGCGGCGAGCGCGGGTGCGATCTTCCACACCGCCATGTTCAGCGGGTAGTTCCACGGCGTCACCTGGCCGATCACGCCGATGGGCTCTCGGCGCACGAACGAGGTGTGCCCGGCGAGATACTCCGCGGCGGCGCGCCCCTCGAGGCTGCGGGCGGCACCGGCGAAGAACCGCAGCTGGTCGATCGACTGCATGATCTCGTCGGCGACCAGGGTCGCGCGCGGCTTCCCCGTGTCCTGCGACTCCAGGTCGGCGAACTCCTCGGCCCTGGCCGCCATCTCCTCGGCGATGCGGAACAGCGCCAGCTGTCGATCGGCCGGGGTGGTGTCGCGCCAGAGCGGGAACGCGGCGGATGCCGCGGCGTAGGCGGCATCCACGTCGCCGCGGTCCGAGATCGGAAGCTCGCCGTAGGCCTCTTCCGTGGCCGGATCGAGCAGCGGCATCCGCTGCGTACCGGTGACGGGAACGAATCGTCCGCCGATGAAGTTCTGCAACGGCGCGGAGGTCTTCAGAAGAGTGCGAGACATGTCGACATGCTAGCGCGTCCAATGCGGAATCTGAAGACGAATCCGAAGTTGACGACTGAATCAGTTGCATAAGTCGATTCAGACTGACAATATCGTCACATGAGCACGAAACCCGCCCAGCCTGCCCTGGATGACATCTCGAAGCGCATCGTCGAGCTGCTCCAGGAGGACGGCCGTCGACCCTATGCGGAGATCGCGCGCGAGGTCGGACTCAGCGAGGCCGCGGCGCGGCAGCGCGTGCAGCGGATGACCGAGGCGGGCATCATCCAGATCGTCGCCGTCACGGATCCGATGCAGCTCGGCTTCCACCGCATGTCGATGATCGGCATCCGTGTCTCGGGCGACCCTCGCGCGATCGCGGAGGAACTCACCACGATCCCCGAACTGGCCTACGTGGTCGTCACGCTCGGCACCTTCGACATCCTGGTCGAAGCGGTGTGCGAGAACGACGAGCACCTGATCGACCTCATCGCGACCCGCATCCGCACCATCCCCGGCGTCGCGCACACCGAGAGCCTGCTCTACGCGGGGCTCTACAAAGACCTCTACAACTGGGGAACGCGCTGAGGCGCCCCCTTTCACATCGGAGTGAACATGGGCACCACCGTCTTCGAACGTCAGCCGCCACCGCAGGGGGTCGTCGACCTCTCGCTGCGTGACACGAGCCTCGGCGTCTTCTGGCTCGACGACGTCGAGCGTCCGACGCACCCGCCGTTGCAGGGAACCGTCCGCACCGATCTCGCCGTGGTCGGCGGCGGCTACGCGGGGCTGTGGACCGCTGTGCGCGCCAAGGAGCGCGACCCCGGACGGCGGGTCGTCCTGCTGGAGGCGTCGCGCATCGCCTGGGCGGCATCCGGACGAAACGGCGGCTTCTGCGAGTCGAGCCTGACGCACGGCCACGAGAACGGCGTCACGCGCTGGCCGGAGGAGATCGACCGGCTCGAGGAGCTCGGACACGCCAACCTCGACGGCATCGAGGAGACGATCGCCCGCTACGGCATGGATGCCGAGTTCGAGCGCACGGGGCAGCTGGCCGTCGCCGTCGAGCCGCACCAGGTCGAGTGGTACCGGGACGAGCCGGGCTTCCTCGACCGCGAGGCCGTGCAGGCCGAGGTGCACTCCGAGACCTTCCTCGCCGGAGACTGGGACCGCGACGGCTGTGCCATGGTGCACCCCGCCAAGCTCGGCCTGGAGCTCGCTCGAGTGGCGGCCGACCTCGGTGTCGAGATCCACGAGCACAGCATCGTGCGCGCCATCGAGGGCGATGGATCGGGCCAGATCACGCTGGTCACCCCGAACGGCCGCGTGGTGGCCGATGCCGTCGCGCTCGGCACCAACGTCTTCCCCTCGCTCCTCAGGCGCAACCGCCTGATGACCGTGCCGGTCTACGACTACGTGCTGATGACCGAGCCGCTCTCGACCGAGCAGCTCGCCTCGATCGGATGGTCGAACCGCCAGGGACTCGCCGACAGCGCGAACCAGTTCCACTACTACCGGCTCACCGCCGACGACCGCATCCTGTTCGGCGGCTACGACGCGATCTACCACTTCGGCGGCAAGGTGCGCACGGAGTACGAGGACCGTATCGAGAGCCACCGCAGGCTCGCCTCGCACTTCTTCACCACGTTCCCGCAACTGGAAGGGCTGCGATTCACGCACCGCTGGGCAGGGGCGATCGACTCGTCCAGCAGGTTCTGCGCATTCTTCGGCACCGCTCGCAAGGGACGCGTGGCGTACGCGACCGGCTTCACAGGACTCGGAGTGGGGGCTGCGCGCTTCGCCGCCGACGTCATGCTCGACAAGCTGTCGGGCGAGGAGACCGAGCGGACCGAGCTGCGGATGGTGCGCGAGAAGCCGATCCCGTTCCCGCCCGAGCCCGCCGCGTCGATCGGCGTGAACCTGGTGCGCGCGGCCATGAACCAGGCCGACCACAACGAGGGCAGGCGCAACCTGTTCCTCAAGACCCTCGACGCGCTCGGCATGGGTTTCGACTCGTGACCGGCCTCGCCGCCGGAGCCGGGGTGGATGCCACGACCCTGGTGCTCTCGCATGAACCGCTGCCGGCCGACGAGGTCGTCGACGGCGCGCCGATGACCGCCGCCCACACGCTCTCGACGCTCGGCGGGGTCGAGGTGGGCATCTGGGAGATGACGCCCGGCACCGCGACCGACACCGAGGCCGACGAGGTGTTCGTCGTCCTGTCGGGCCGCGCCACGATCGCGTTCACCTCGTCCGGGCTGCCTGATCTCGAGGTCGGTCCCGGGTCGGTCGTGCGCCTCGCCGAAGGTATGAGGACCACGTGGACCGTCACCGAGACGCTCCGCAAGGTCTACATCGCCTGATCGACCGCACGCGTCACACACCAGCGACCGGGCCCGCCCTCCACCGTCGACACCGAGAGGTTCGCAGGTCCCGCCACGACGTGGTCGAGGTCGGCGCCGAGCGCGTCGAGCAGCAGCAGGATCGTCACACCGCTGGTGACGACGAGCACCTCGTCTCCGTCGTCGGCCGCGCGGTCCAGCGCGGCGAGCGCCCGGGCGACGACCGCATCCGGATGCTCGCCGCCCGCGCTCGCCGACAGCTCGGTCAGCACGGCGCGCAGCGGATCGGCGGCGTCTCGATGATGCGCGAGGCGCCGCGCCAGCGTTGCGCTGCGCGCACCCTCCAACGTCCCGAAACAGGCCTCGCGCCACCCGGCGTCCTCCCCGCAGCGCGCTCGCGGGGCACAGCGCGCGGGCCGTCTCGCGGTGCCGGAGGCCGTCCGCCGACACCGCAGCGTCGAAAACCACGCCCTCCGCGGCGAAGCCCTGCCGGCGCGCTGCGCCCTGCGCGCGACCGTCGGGGGTGAGCGGAGCATCCGCCCATCCCTGCATCCGTCTCGCCGCGTTGAGGAGGCTCTCGCCGTGCCGGACCAGCCAGACGCGCGTCACGAGACAGGGACGGGAACCGAGTCGATCAGCAGGCGCGTGTAGTCGTGCTGCGGGTGCTCGAGCAGCCGTTCGGTCGGGCCCGCCTCGACGATCTCCCCTCGGCGCATCACGATGGTCTCGGCGCACACCTTCCGCACCACGGCGAGGTCATGGCTGATGAAGAGCAGAGTGAGGCCCTGGTCCCGCCTGATCCCGGCGACGAGGTCGAGCACCTGGGCCTGCACCGAGACGTCGAGGGCACTCGTCGCCTCGTCCATCACGAGCAGCTCGGGCTCCACGGCGAGCGCCCTGGCGATCGCGACCCGCTGCCGCTGACCTCCGGAGAGCGTGCGCGGACGAGCGGTCAGGTGCTCCTCCCCCAGACCCACCGCGGTGAGGAGTTCGAGGGCGCGGTCGGTGGCAGCGGCTCCGGTGCGCCCGGTGTGCAGCGTCAGGACGTCTTCGATCGCGCGTCCGGCCGGGATCCGCGGGTCGAGCGAGAGGTACGGATCCTGGAACACCATCTGCACGCTCTTCGCCCGCTCCAGTCGATCGCGTCGACACGGGGATGCCGGCCATCGCGCGGCCTCCGATGCGGATCTCGCCCGCATCCGGCTCTTCGAGTCCGACGATCATGCGCGCGAGCGTCGACTTGCCCGACCCCGACTCGCCCACCACGGCGAGAGAGCCCCCACGCGGGATCACGAGGTCGGCGTGCACCACGGCGGCGACGGGAGCCCTGCCCCGCCGCCGGTACGTCTTCCCGACGCCCGACACGAACAGTTGCGCACCCTCGCCCCGCGACTCCTCCGACGGTCCCGACGTCGCAGGCGGCACGGAGGCCGCGGTGACGCCGCCGGAGATGCGCGGGGTCGCGGCGACCAGACGCCGCGTGTACTCCGCCCGCGGGTCCACGAGAACATCGCGGGCGGGCCCTTCCTCGACGACGACGCCGTCCTTCATGACCACGAGTCGGTCGCACAGCGACCCCGCGAGGTTGAGGTCGTGGGTGATGAAGAGCATCCCCATGCCGTTCTGGGCACACAGGTCCCTCAGCACCTGCACGATCTCGGCCTGAGTCGTCACGTCGAGGGCGGTGGTCGGCTCGTCGCAGACCAGCAGCTGCGGAGCGGTGCTGAGCGCGCCGGCGATCATGACCCGCTGCAGCATCCCGCCCGACAGCTCATGCGGATGCTGCCCGAGGTGGTCGTCCGGCGCCGGGAGCCGTACCGCGGCGAGGAGCTCGACGGCCCGCGCACGAGCATCGTCCTTCGGCCACCCCTCGCACAGCCGCAGCGCCTCGGTGACGTGATCGCCCACCGTGCGCATCGGGTTGATGCCCGCGCGTGGATCCTGGAACACCATCGCGGCCCTGTGCCGGCGGATCTCCTGCCGATCGACGCCGGCGGTGAGCGGCGACCGCCCCTCCACCTCGACGGCGCCTCCGACTGCTGCACGGTCGGGCAGCAGGCCGAGGACGGCCCGCGCGGTGAGCGACTTCCCTGAGCCCGACTCCCCGACGAGCCCGACGGTCTCCCCGGTGCGACCTGCAGGGTGATGCCGTGCAGCAGCCGGGTGCCGTTCGGCAGATCCAGGGTCAGGTTCCGGATGTCGAGCAGCGGGGCGCCGACGAGATCGGTGTCTGGAGTGTTCATGCGGGGATCTCCCCTCCGATGCGGTCGGACAGCTCCTCGCCGATGATGTTCACGGCGACGACGACGATCACGACGATGACGGCCGGCGCGATCGCCGGGAGGAACTGGCCGGAGGCGATGCCGGACTGCGCCTCGTTGATCATGCCGCCCCAGTCCGCCGTGGGCGGTTGCACGCCGAGGCCGAGGAACGAGAGGCCGGCGAGCTCGGCGAGCACGTATCCGAAGTTCAGGGTCGACTGCGCGCCGATGATGGGCGTGACGTTGGGCAGCACGCGACGCAGCGCGATCCATGCGCCCCCGAAGCCCTGCACCCGGTACGCGGCGACATAGGGCCTGCTGCGCTCCGCCGCCACGAGCGACCGGGTCAGCCGCGCCACGAACGGCGCATACGCGATGCTCATGGCGATCACCGGTGCGACGAGCCCCTTGCCGAACAGGGCGACGGCCATGATCGCGATCAGCAGCGACGGGAACGCGAACAGCACATCGAACACGCGGCCGAGCACGGCGTCGATCCACCCTCCGCGCCATCCGGCCAGGAGTCCGAGGAGGATGCCGAGGACCGTGGAGAACACCACGACCGCGAGCGGACCGATCAGCGCGGTGCGGCCGCCCCAGATGATGCGGCTGAGGGTGTCGCGCCCGAGCGCGTCGGTGCCCAGCCAGTGCGCGGCCGACGGCGGTGCGTAGAAGGCCGTGAAGTCGACGGCATCCGGGTCGTAGGGGGCGATCCAGGGCGCGAAGATCGCCGACAGCGTCACGACGGCCAGCACGATCGCACTGAGCGTGAACAGGAACGGCGGACGAGGGATCCGCGGCGAGCGGAGCACGCGCACGGCGAGGGTGGGGGTCGGGGTCGTCATCGGGCACCAGCTCCAGCGGCGGATCGCGGATCGATCCAGGGTTCGAGGATGTCGACGATCGCGTTGATGACGACGAACGCCGTCACCACGAGCAGCACGATCGCCTGGACGACGGGAAAGTCCAACCGGTCGACGGACTGGACGAGGAGCGAGCCGATCCCGGCGAGACCGAAGGCGGCTTCGACGATCGAGCTCGCCACGATGAGGCCGGCCACCAGCACGCCGCTGACCGTGAGGATCGGACCGAGCGCGTTGCGCAGCACGTGCCGGCGGACGACCACCGTCTGCGTCACGCCACGGCTCACCGAGACCTCGACGTGCTCGCGCCCGAGCTGCTCGACCATCGCGGACCGCGTGACCTTGCCGACCAGCACGATGAACACGATCGCCAACGCGATCGACGGCAGCACGAGGTGGGAGACCATGTCGGGGAACCCCTCACCCGATCCGAACGACGGAAACCAGCCGAGCTGCACGGAGAACACTGCGATCAGCACGATGGAGCCCACGAACGACGGGATGGCCCCGAGCACCGTGAGGCCGATCAGGACCACGCGGTCCACGACCCTGCCGCGGTTGAGGGCGGCCACCGCACCGAGCACCAGCCCGACGACCGCGATGATGGTCCCCGCCATCACGACGAGCGTGAGCGTCACAGGCAGGCGCTCGCCGATGACCACGCTCACGTCCTGCCGGAACTGGAGCGAGCGGCCGAAGTCGCCGCGCACCACCCCGCCGATCCAGCGCAGGTACTGCTCGACCGGCGACCTGTCCAGCCCGTACTGCGCCGTCACCTCGGCGATCGCCTCCGGACTCGGCTTCCGCCCTCGGAGGAGGAAGCTCACCGGATCCCCGGCACCAGGAAGCGCGAGAAGAAGACGAGCAGCGACGCGAGGAAGAGCGTCAGCAGCAGGCCGCCGAGCTTCCCCGCGACGCGTCGTGCAGCACCCATCGTCAGCGGGCGCCGATCTCTGCGGCCCACGGATAGTAGAGGAACGCCATCGACGGGGACACACCGGTGATGCGCTCGCCCTGGAACAGGGGCAGCGGGCCGGTGGAGATCGGCAGCCACGGGAGCTCGGCGTTCGCGATCTGCTGGGCCTTCGCCGTGAGCTCGCTGCGCGCCGCCGGGTCGTCCGTCGCGATGGCCTGACTCACGACCTCGTCGAACTCGGGGTCGCTCCAGCCGCCGTAGTTGCTGAACTCCCCCGTGCGCAGCACCGAGTACATCTCGAGGGCGTCCGGGCTGGAGAGGTACCAGCTCGTGTAGAAGAGGTCGACTCCCTCACGGGCACTCGGGTCGGAGAACAGCGCCGTGTACGCGGCAGGGCTCACCGACTCGATGTTCACCTTCAGCCCGATGGACTGCGCTGCCGCCGCCGTGGCCTGCGAGATCACGGCGAAGTCGTTGCCGATCGGCGCCGTGACGTAGGTGAGCTCCGCGCCCTCGGCGCCGGCTTCCGCGATGAGCTTCTTGGCCTCTTCGAGGTTCTGCTCGTAGTGCGTCACGTCGTCGAACGCCGCCGTCCGCGCGGCGTCTGAGGCAGCCCGCCACACCGCCTCCGTGGTGAACACGTCGGTCACCTCGCCGACCCCGCGCGCCGCGGCCTGCACGATGCCGTCCCGGTCCATCGCGAGGAGCAGCGCCTTGCGCACCCGCAGATCCCCGAGCGGACCGTCGAGGTCGCTGATGACGAGATTGCCGACCGCCGTGGAGGCCCCGAAGAGCGGATCGCCCTTGCCCGATGCCTCGAGCTGCGGCACCGCCTCGATCGGGATCATCCAGCTCCCGTCGACGCTGCCGGATTTCAGTGCGTTCACCCGCGCGGTGGAGTCGCCCATGAACACGAACCGCACTTCGCCGGAGCGCGCCTTCAGGGCGTCGTCCCAGTAGTCGTCGTAACGGGTGAGGGTGATCGACTCCCCCGACTCCCAGCCGGTGAACGAGAACGGCCCTGTGCAGTTGACCCCGCCGGTCGAGTTGCCGTAGTCGGCGCCCTTCTCGGCGAGGGTCGCCGCCGACTCGATGACTCCGGCCGACCCTCCCATGGACAGGTTGAACTGCGAGTCCGGACCGGACATCGTCACGGTCACCTGGTGGTCGCCGGTCTGCGAGATGTCGACGACGTTCTGGTAGACGGAGAACCACGACGACCCGACCGCGGGGTCGAGGTGGCGCGACATCGAGGCGACGACATCCGCCGCCGTGAGGGGTGTGCCGTCGTGGAAGGTGACGCCCTGGCGGATGTCGTACACCCAGGTCTCGGGCGTCGGATGCTCGAACGACTCCGCCAGCGAGGGCGTGAGCGAGAAGTCGGGGTTGAGGCGCAGCAGCGACTCGCACACGTTGGCGAGCACCTGGTTGTCGGCGTAATCGAACGCGTAGGCGTAGTCGAGCGAATAGGGCTCGGCGTAGCTGGCGAACGTGAACGAGTCGATGTCGCCGCTGGGCGCGGCGGTCGTGTCGGTGATCTTCGCGTCGATGGTTCCCTTGTCGTCGTCGCCGCCGTTCGATGCGGCGGGGCTGCACGCGGCGAGCGCGACGACGGTGAGGATGCCGGTGAGCGCGGCGCCGGTGCGGATGAGACGGCGGGTGCGGAGCGAGCGGTGCATCAGGACTCCTTGGGGTGAGAGGTGTGGTGAGCGGTGCGGGGTTCGAGGGATGCGGTGTGCACGGGTTCCCCCTCGATCCAGGTCGAGGTGACCCTGGTGCGGTACAGGTCTTCCGGGGCGACGGCGAACGGGTTCGGGTCGAGCACGACGAGGTTCGCGAGGTAGCCTTCGCGGATGCTGCCGGTGTCGTGGTCGCGCCGGTTCACGTAGGCACTGCCCGAGGTGTAGGCGGCGAGCGCCGTCTCGAGGTCGAGGCGCTGATGCGCGCCGCCGAGGGGCGGCTGGGTCGACTCCGGGTAGGCCCGGTTGACGGCGATGTGGATCGCGGCGATGGGGTCGGCGCTCGAGACCGGCCAGTCGCTGCCGGCGGCCAGGCGCACGCCGGCCCTGGCGAAGTCGCCGAACGGATACTGCCGTGCCTCCTGGCCGTCCTGCAGGAACGGCAGCGTCAGCTCGTCCAACTGGTCTTCGTGCGTCGCCCACAGCGCCTGCAGGTTGGCGACGGCGTCGAGGTCGGCGAAGCGGGCGACGTCGGCCTCCGCGACGATCTGGAGGTGAGCGAGGTGATGGCGTCCGACCGGGTCGCCGTTCACTTCGCGCGCGGACTGCAGGGCGTCGAGCGCCTCGCGCACCGCACGGTCGCCGAGCGCGTGCATGTGCACCTGCTGTCCTGCGGCATCCAGGGCGATGACGTACTCGCGCAGCCGCTCGGGGTCGATGAAGCTGAGGCCGTGGTTGCACGTGTCGTGACCGGTCTCGTCGCGATAGGGCGTGAGCATCGCCGCCGTCTGGTTCTCGGCGACGCCGTCGACCATGATCTTCGTGGTGCCGAGGTCGAGTCGGCGATCCGGGTGCGCCGCCGCCGCAGCCTCGCGTCGGGCGACCATGCGCGCGACCTGGTCGACGCCCCCCGTCGCGCACCCACCACTGCGCGCCGACGACGTGGACCGCGAGGGTGCCCTCGTGCAGCGCGCGCTCGTAGGCCGAGATCGGGTCGGCGATGCCGGCGACGTCGGCGCCGACCATCGCGTCCTGCCAGCCGGTGATCCCGAGGGCGATGAGCTCCTCCTGCGCGCGGAGGAGTCCCTGGTAGGCGAGTTCGGTCGACGTCGCCGGGCGCACGTGCGCGAACAGGTCGCCGGCGCCCTCGTGGAAAGTGCCTGCCGGGTGACCGTCGGCCTCGCGCACGATGCGGCCGTCTTCGGGGTCGGGCGTCTCGGCCGTGACGCCCGCGCGTCGGATCGCCTCGGTGCTCGCCCAGGTGCTGTGGTGGTCGCGGCTCTGCAGAAGCACCGGCCGGCCGCCGGTCGCCTCGTCGAGAAGGGCGCGGGGCGGGTTCCCCCGGGGAAGTGGTCCATGCTCCAGCCTCCGCCGAGGATCCACTTCTCGGCGGGGTGGGCCTCGGCGTAGGCGCGGATGCGGGCCGCGGTATCGGCCGCGTCCTCGGCGTCCGACAGGTTGCACTGCAGGAGTTCGATGCCGCCGCCGACCGGGTGGATGTGCGCGTCCTGGAATCCGGGGCTGAGCAGTGCGCCGTCGAGGTCGATCCGTGCCGCGCCAGGGGCCACCACGGCATCCACCTCGCTCTCGGGGAGGACGGCGGCGATGCGTCCGTCGCGGACGACCACTGCGTGGTGCGGGAGCGGTGCACCGCTTCCGGTGAACACGGGACCCCCGTGGAAGATGAGTTCGCGCGACATCCTGCGCCTTTCTTCGTCGTCGAAGTTGCCGGAACGCGATAAAGCTATCCATCGCCATCACTCCTGTCAACACTGTTGTCAGCATCGTGGCGAAACTTCTATCCTGCAGAGAGCGAGCGTGCCTTCTCGTGGCACGATGGAGCGAGGAAGACCGGAGACACGATGGCGAACAGCAAGGCCCCCACCCGCGTGCGGCTCGACAGCGCGATGATCATCGACGCGGGGAAGGAACTCGCCGCGACCGGGACGGCATCGATCTCGGTGCGCGACCTCGGAAGTCGGCTGGGCGCCGACCCCACGGCGATCTATCGCCACTTCGCCAGCAAGGACGCCCTGATGAGCGCGCTCCTCGACGAGCTCAACGGCGAGGCCGCCGCCTCGGTCGACCTTCCGGTCGAGGACTGGCGCGGGCGGCTGCGCATGCTCAGCGAGGCGACGCTGACCCTGTTCACGCGCTACCCGGCCATCGGCTCCGAGGCCACCACGCTCACCACGCACGGCCCCGGCGAGCTCGCAGCGATCGAACTCATGCTCGATGCGTTCCACCGCGCGGGCCTGCGCGGGCAGGATCTGGTGCGCCACTACGCCCTGCTCGCCTCGCACGTGCTGGCCGGCGCGGCGGGGATCGCACGGGCACACGCCGGGCGTGACACCGACGAGGTCGACAGTCCCTGGATCGACTCTCCCCTGCTCGCCGACCCCCGGCAGTTCCCGCTGATCGCCGAGAACGGCATCCTGCTGTCCGAGCTGCAGGATCGCGAGCTGTTCCTCCTCGGCGTCGACGTGATCGTCGAGTCGGCCGCCCGCACGGCGCAGGGGTCCTGACACGCGGACCTTGCGCCGAAGCTGGTTTTGTTGCAAAACTACTTCCGCCGCTCACGGTGAGCGGCGGGAGGAAGAGATCGATGAAGATCATCGTCATCGGCGCCGGCATCGGCGGACTCGCCACGGCGATCAGCCTGCACGAGGCCGGCCTGCGCGACGTCACCGTGTTCGAGCGCAGCAGCGCCATCCGCGGACTCGGCGTCGGCATCAACCTGCTGCCGCACGCGATGCGCGAGCTCACCGAGCTCGGCGTCGCCGACACGATCGCCGCTGCCGGCGTCACCCCCACCACCCTCAGCTACTTCACCCGCCGTGGACAGGCGATCTGGAGCGAGCCGCGCGGCCTCGACGCCGGGTACCACTGGCCCCAGCTCTCGGTGCACCGCGGTCGCCTGCAGCTCGCGCTGCGCGATCTCGCGGAGGCCCGCCTCGCCGAGCCGATCCGCCTCGGGCACCGCCTGATCGCCACCACGTCGAACCCCGACGGCACCGAGACGGCGAGGTTCGCCACCGACGACGGCGAGGTCGAGGAGACCGCCGACGTGATCATCGGCGCCGACGGCATCCACTCCGCCCTGCGCGCCCAGCGCTTCCCCGACGAGGGTGCTCCGCCGTGGAGCGGACTCACACTGTGGCGCGGCACTGCCCGCATCCCCGCGTTCCTCGACGGACGCACCATGATCATGGCGGGCGACGGCGAGCAGAAGTTCGTCGCCTACCCCTGTCGGAGACGGATGCCGACGGCCGCATGCTCGTGAACTTCATCGCCGAACGTCGAGTCGGCGGCAGCGGCGACGCCGACTGGAACCGCGCGGTCGACCCGGCACCGATCGCCGAACTGTTCCGCGGCTGGAACTTCGACTGGCTCGACGTGCCGGCGGCCATCGCCGCGGCCGACGAGATCCTCGAGTATCCGATGGTCGACCGCGATCCGCTGCCGCGCTGGACGTTCGGGCGCACCACCCTGGTGGGCGACGCGGCGCACGCGATGTACCCGAACGGATCGAACGGCGGGTCGCAGGCGATCCTCGACGCCCGCACGCTCGCCTTCCACCTCGCGGGCGCCGACCACTCCCCGCGGGGATCGACGACGCACTCGCCCGCTACGAAGAGGCCCGTCGCCCCGCGATGACCGCGCTCCTCGCCGGCACGCGGGCCACAGGACCCGAGCGGGTGATGCAGCTCGCGCACGAACGCGCACCCGAGGGCTTCGGCGACATCGACGAGGTGATCCCCCTCGCCGAACGCCGACGGATCGCGACCGATTACAAGGTCGCGGCCGGCTTCCTGCCCGAGTTGCTCAACGAGCGGCCCTCGCTCACCCCGGCACGCGACGACGCTGCGGCGCCGGAGACCGGGGTGCGCGCGTGACCGCGCTCGACGCCGCCCGGCTCGCCGCGGTGATCTCCCCGCTGCGGCGAGCGCTGCTCGCCGCGACCCGCGCGGAAGCCGACCTGCCCGAACTGTCGGATGCGCAGATCGACGTGCTGCGCGCCCTGCCGCACGGCACGAGCAGGGGTCCGGCGGAGATCGCCGCGCAGTTGCGGCTGAGTCGCCCGACCGTGAGCAACCTCCTCGGCGCGATGGAGACCGACGGACTGGTCGAGCGCGGCCCCGATCCCTCGGACGGACGTCGCGTGGCGGTGCGCGCCTCCGCACGCGCACGGGAACTCTTCGACCGCTTCGATGCGGTGAACACGGCCCTGGTGACGCGTGTGAGTCGCGAGCTCGACGACGCGGACCGCGCAGCACTCGACGCCGCATTGCCCGCGCTCGAGCGCCTCTGCGCCGTGCTCACCGACCCGGATGCTGCCCCCTCCACGACACACGAGGACGTCCCGTGAACACTCCGCACGATCAGCTCCCCCTTCCGACGCTCGAGGCCGCCTTCGATGTCACGGTTCGTCTCGGCCCGCTGGAGGACCACGGTGCGACCAGTGCCGGCCATCGCCGGGTCGTCCCGATCCTCGGCGGGCGGATCACCGGCATCGTCGAGGCCGAGATCCTTCCGGGCGGTGCGGATTGGCAGCTCGTGCGTTCGAACGGCACGATCGAGATCGACGGACGCTACTCGGCGCGCACCGCATCCGGCGACCTCCTGCTGCTGCATGCGAGAGGGGTGCGCACCGGATCACCGGAGGTGCTGGAGCGACTCGGACGAGGAGAGGACGTGGATCCCACCGCGTACTACTTCCGCACGACGGTCGCGATCGAGACGGCAGCGCCCTCCCTCGTCGACCTCCAGCGACAGCTCTACGTCGCGGCCGCCCAGCGCCGCACCGACGCCGTGCACTACCGCGCCTATCGCGTCAGCTGATCCCGCGGGCGCTTTGGAATCGCGTGAGTGGTCCCATCTCCCTCGGGAATGGAGCCATCCACGCGATTCGAACTCGCGTCACGTCGCGCGCAGCAACGGTCGCACCGACGCATAGGCGTCGGAGACGTCGCGCGTCGGCACGTCGTAGACCCGGGCGATGCCTGCGGGGCCGAGGTGCCGCGGCCAGCCGGGGTCGCCATCCGCGATGAAGGCGACGGCAGCCCCGTGCACCTCGTCGGCCAGCTCCTGCGGCGGGTTCGGTCCGGCGAGCGGCTCCATCGCGGGACCGTCGAGGCAGTCGAAGAAGAACGGCACGTCGAGGCAGTGCTCGGCGAAGCCGAAGTGCCCGGACGGCCACGAGAAGCGGTAGAGCCAGGTGGGCGCAGAGCCGCGGTCGGCGACGACCTTCAGCAGCGCCGTGCGGAACATCCGGTCGGTGAGCAGCCGGCCACCGACCCGGGCGTTGCCGAGCCCGGTGATGTCGGCGTTGGCGGCGAGATACGCCCGCCGCACGCTCTTGGGCAGCCCGAGCTTGTTCAGCAACAACGACCTCGGCACCCAGCGCAGCTTCTTCTCGGAGCCCGCGAAGACCATCGTGAACTCGTCATCGGTCGCGCCGAGCACGAGCGGCTTGTCGGCGCCGATACCGGCGCGGAGAGCCTCGCGCGTGGAGCGCGGCACCAGATCGCCGTCGACGGTCGGCCCGAGGGGAGCCCCTCGTCGATCACGCTCCCCAGAGACGCGGGGCCGAGCTCGGTCGCCTTCTTCTGGAGCTCGAGGATGCGTTCCTCCGACAGCGAGGAGAAACCGGCGACGGTCGGCGCGACCCCGGCCGCGGCGGCGAGCCCGCGCCCGAAAGCCTCTGACCGCTCACCGCCCACATCGGCGAGTGCGCCCGAGATCGCGTAGACCCCGTGGAACAGGTGCTGCGCCTTCTCCATGCCGAGGAGGGTCAGCACCGCACCGCCGCCGGCCGACTGCCCGGCGATCGTGACGCGCGCCGGGTCTCCGCCGAACATCGCGATGTTCTGCTGCACCCACTCGAGGGCGAGCAGCCAGTCGCGCACACCGCGGTTGGACGGGGCATCCTCGATCCAGCCGAACCCGTCGAAGCCCAACCGATACGACAGAGACACCGTCACGACGCCGTCGCGGTTGAAGTTGCGGCCGTCGTACCAGGGGCTGGCCGGTGACCCGGCGAAGTACCCGCCGCCATGGATCCAGACGAGGACCGGAAGTCCGGAGCCCTGCTCGGCGCGGGTCGGGTCCGGGGTGAAGACGTTGACGTTCAGCGTGCTGTCGCCCTCGATGCTCGGCTCGGGGATGAGCGTCACGCCCGGATCGCCGCGCTGCGCCGTGGCTGCGAACTCGAGAGCGTCGCGCACACCCTCCCACGGTCTCTTCGGCACGGGGGCCTGGAACCGCAGCGCACCGACCGGCGCCTCGGCGAACGGGATGCCGAGGAACGCGGACGATCGTGGATTGCCCCGCCCACCCGTGGTCGGGCGCCAGCGTCCGCGCACCCGGCCGGCGGCGGTAGCCACCTCGACGAAGTCGGCGGTCGTCTCGAAGTCGGTATCCGTCATCACAGCATTCTCCTGCTCGTTCCTGGTCATCAGCGCACTCCCTTGATCGGCGCGGTCGCGACGGCGGCGAGGATCACGAACACGATCGCGAAGACGAACAGCATCGCGTAACCGCCCAGGGCCGTGATGATGACACCGCCGATCGCGGGGCTCAGCGCCTGCGGCACGTTGGTCGCGACGTTGAGGATGCCGAGGTCTTTGCCGGCCGAGACGCCCTCGTTCGGCAGCACCTCGGTCATGAGCGCCGCATCCACCGACATGTAGAGCCCGAAGCCGACACCGTTGATGATGCTCATCAGGACCATGCCGGTCATGTTCGGCTGCAGCAGCGGCATCGCCAGCGCCGCCACCATCACCACGGATGCGGCGTAGATGAACACCTTGCGGCGACCGACCCTGTCGCTCCACCACCCGGACAGCGCGATCGCGATCAGCGTCGGGACGAAGGCCACGAGGGTGAGCGTGACGACGGCGCCCTGGGCGTCCGCGAACGGCAGGCCGATGTAGTCGGTGAGCATGTACAGCTGGTAGGCGCTGACGACGAAGTAGCCGAGGATCAGCAGGAACCGCGCGGCGAACGCCCACGCGAAGTCGGGGTGACGGCGCGGGTCGATCCAGAATCCACGGAAGAACGCACCCCAGCGGAACGCGTCGACCGCCGCGTGCTTCGATGACCAGTCCCGGTTCACGAGCGCGAACAGCAACGCCGCCACGATCACGGCACCGCCGAACACCGCGTAGCCGATGCCGATCTGCGCGGCGAAAGCACCGGCGAGCATGATGCCGACCGTCATGCCGACCTGCGTGCCGAGCCCGATCATCGCGCTCGCCCCGCCGCGCTTCGACCGCGGGAAACGGTCGGCGGTGATGGCCGTCAGCGGGGCCTGGAAGAAGTTCAGCGCCACCTGGATGATCACCCAGAACACGGTGATCCAGAGGATATCGCTCAGCGAGCCCATGCCGAACAGGAAGATGCCGCCGATGATGGCGCCGAGCACCATCCACGGCACCCGGCGTCCGAACCGCGAGCGCGTGCGATCGCTCAACGCTCCGACGATCGGCTGCGCGAACAGGGTGAAGACGAAGGAGATCGTGGTGACGACGGCGAGGTTGCCGACCTTGTTCGCCTCGTCGATCATCAGCACCTGGCTGGGGAGGAGGATCGCGATGAGCCCGCCATAGGTGGCGAACAGGGTCAGCGAGGCGATCAGCAGGCTGGGCAGCAGACGTCGATTCGCGGGCGGGCTCGCCGCCGGCTCCCCCGCTGCGGGCGGGAGAGAACGGATGGTGCCGGTCGGCGCGAGTTCGGCGGCGGGATCGAGAGGGGGAAGGGACATGGCCGTTCCTCGTTGAGCGGTCGCGGGCTAATACCAAACATCGTTCGGGATTCGACTCACATGCTCGCAGATCGCGGTTCACCGCCGCAAGTCATTCACGAACGTTGTTCGGTTTTTGTGATCCGACCGTGACGGTTACCCTGGAGCCATGGCGACACGAGGGGCATATGCGAAGGGCGTCGCCAAGCGCGAGGAGATCCTCGAGGCCGCCCTCGCCGTCGTCGCCGAGCACGGCTACCGCAAGGCGTCGGTCCGAGATCGCCGACGCCGCCGGGCTCAGCCCCGCGGGCCTCCTGCACTACTTCGGCAGCAAAGAGGAGCTGTTCGTCGCGATTCTCCGCGCCAGAGACGACCGCGACGAGCAGGAGCATGCGGGCGAAGACGCCTCCACCGCCTTCCTCGCGGTGATGCGCCACAACGCCTCCGTCCCCGGACTCGTGCAGCTCTACGCGCAGCTGGCTGCCGAGGCGGGAGACCCGTCGCATCCCGCACACACGTACTTCCGTGAGCGTACCGAACGGGTCGAGGCCTTCACGCGCGCCCAGGTCGCCGCAGATCAGAGAGCGGGCCGCCTGCGCGACGACCTCGACCCCGCATGGGTGGTGCGCACGCTGCACGCCTTGGCCGATGGACTCCAAGGCGCGTGGATGCTCGACCCCTCACTCGACATGGCCGCCGAGATCGAGCAGTTCCTCGCGCTGCTGCGCCCGGCCTGACGGCTCCGGGTCAGGCGAGCGTCGTCGCCTCGGCGTGCGGCATCCGGGCCGTCATGATCCGGACGGCCTCGGGGTTGTCATCCACGAGCACGGCGTCGCGTCCGAGCGCCGAGGCCACCGCCCCCGCCGTCCCGCTCCCCGCGAAGAGGTCGAGCACCCGGTCACCCGGACGACTCGACGCCGTCACGATGCGCCGGAGGATCCCCTCGGGTTTCTGCGTGGGATAGCCCGTCTTCTCGCGCCCGGTCGTCGGCACGATCGTGTGCCACCAGACGTCGGTGGGCAGCTTGCCGCGTGCGGCCTTCTCAGCCGTGACGAGTCCGGGCGCCATGTACGGCTCGCGGTCGACCTCGTCGGAGTTGAAGACGTACTCCCGCGGATTCTTCACGTACACCAGGATCGTGTCGTGCTTGGTCGGCCAGCGGCTGCGCGACTTGGCGCCGTAGTCGTACGCCCAGATCAGTTCGTTGAGAAAGCAGTCCCGCCCGAAGACCGCGTCGAGCATGACCTTGGCGTAGTGCGCCTCCCGGTAGTCGAGGTGCAGGTACAGCGTGCCGTCGTCGGCGAGCAGCCGCCACGCCTCCTCGAGCCGCGGCATCAGGAACGCTCCGTAGTCGTCGAAGCGGTCGTCGTACGCCCGCAGCATCCCGCGCACCCGCTCGTACGCGTGGCCGTGGAACCCGTGGCGCACCTCGGTCTCTCCGGACGGGGGTGCGGAGTCGGCGGCGACCGGGGTCGGAGCGTCCGATTCGGCAGGAGTCGTCCCCGACCCGGCAGGTTCGTCGTGGGGTGCCGACGCCCGACGCGCGGTCACGACCTGGCGCTCCTGCGTGCGTCCGGTGTTGAACGGCGGGTCGAGGTACACGAGCGTGAACGATCCGGACGGCAGCGTCGCCGCGACGGCGAGGTTGTCCCCCTCGATGATCGTGACCGCCCCGAGAGCCGGATGCGGTGTCACGGCACCCGATGCAGCCACGCGTCGGTGGCGAACTTCGACGCGACGAGCGCCTCGGCGTCGGCGTACTCGTCGGCGCTGATCGACCCCGACTCGGCGTCGGTCAACGAACGGAACGTGTCCTTGAACCGCTCGATGATCTCGGCGCGCTCGAGTCCGGTCTGGCTCCGCAGAGGGTCGACGCGCTTCGCCGCAGACGCGGTGCCCTTGTCGCTCAGCTTCTCGCGTCCGATGCGCAGCACCTCGGTCATCACCTGACCGTCGATGTCGTAGGAGAGGGTCGCGTGGTGGAGCACACCCCCGTTGGCGAGACGCTTCTGCGCGGCGCCGCCGATCTTGCCGGTGGGGCTCGCGATGTCGTTCAGCGGCTGATAGACGGCATCGATGCCGAGGGACCGCAGCGCCTGCAGCACCCAATCGTCGAGGAAGGCATACGAGTCGGCGAACGTCATGCCCGCCACCAGGGATGCCGGCACGTACAGCGAGTACGTGATGATCTGCCCCGCGGCCATGAGCATCGCCCCGCCGCCCGAGATCCGCCGGACGACGTCGAATCCGTGCTTCGCCGCGCCTTCGGGATCGACCTCGTTGCGGTACGACTGGAACGACCCGATCACCACGGCCGACTCGTCCCACTCCCAGATGCGCAGGGTCGGACGCCGTCGCCCCTCGCCGACACGGGCGGTGAGCACCTCGTCGAGGGCGAGGTTCATGCGCGGTGAGACGGCCTTGTCGTGCACGATCTCCCAGTCGAAGTCACGCCAGCCCGGAGCAGTCACGAGCGCACGGCGCACGGCCGTCCCCACCGCCTCCGGCGTGAAGCCGAGCAGCTGCGCACCGTCGGGGAGGGCACCGCGCACGGCGGCGGCGATCGCGGTCGCATCCGACTCGACGGGCAGCCCGTTCACAGCCTCGTCGATGTCGCCCAACGCCGAGTCGGGCTCGAGGAAGAAGTCTCCTGCGAGGCGGAAGCGGACGATCCTGTCGTCTTCGATGTCGAGGTCGACGACGACGAGCTTTCCCCCTGGGACCTTGTATTCACCGTGCACGCCTCCAGCTTAAGCCGCACGGCCCGTCATCCGGCGGGTCAGCCGCCGAGGACGACGACTCTCTCCCCGGCACGGATGGGCGTCGAATAGCGGTTGCCCGGCGGGGGCAGGGGGCACACGAACTGGTCGGAGAACGCGCACGGCGGCAGATAGGCGCGGTTGAAGTCGATCACGGCCGTGCCGTCGTCGCCGGGCTCATCGACGGGGAGGAACCGGAAGCGGTACGTCTCGAGCCCGTTGGTGCCGTCGGCGAAGACCGCGTTCAGGGCTCCCTGCCCGTTGCGCGTCACGGTCAACGTCTGTGCGGCGCCCGCCAGCTCGAAGCGCAGCCGACCGGCCACCGGCGTCTCCCGTGCGGCGCCGTCGACCGACGTGATCACGATCCGCTCGTCCGGCGTGTGCTCGAAGACCGCGGGCAACCGCCACCGCTCGTCCGGTGCATAGGCGTCGATCGCGGTGAACCACTCCCGCTGCGGTCGTGCAGGGTTCAGCACCCGGAGGGCCACGGCGCCGTGACGGTCGAACACACGGAGCTCACGACGCCCGATGCGCAGCGTCTCGGCCCCCGCAGCGTCACGGTCGACCCCGCCTGCCCGAGCTCGCTGCCGCGGATGCCCCCATCGCCCGTGAGGGCCCACAACCCCGGGATGCCGTCGACCGCTGCGGCCTCCGTGATGAGCCAGTTCGTCGACTCCAGCGCGGAAGGACCGTATTCGGATCCCGCGTAGCGCTCGCGGGATGCGTGCCAGTCCTGCCAGTCCTTGACGAAGCTCATCGGAGCGGATCCTCCCCTGCGAGGGCGGCGCCCGCAGGCGCCTCCTCGCTCATACGCGGATTACTGCCCCGAATCTATTGCGGCACTCCTCGCATCGATGCCGTCTCGTCACACGCCTTCACCGCGCGTAACGCCGCGTCACACCCGCACCGTCGGGGAACATCCGCGCCGATCGGGAGCGGCCGATCCGGAGAGGCCGACCGGGAGAGGTGGTCAGCGCGCGGGGATGTGCGCGTCGAGCCACGCCAGCACGTCGGCGCGCACCTCGGCCTGCTGCAGTTCCGCGAAGATCTCATGCCGCGCGTCGGGATACACGAGCGTCGTGACGTCGGTGAGTCCGGAGCGGCTGCGGTACTCGTCGGCGAGCTTGTGCACGCTGCGCGGCCCGCCGACGGGGTCGTCGCGTCCGACCAGCAGCAGCATCGGGATGTCGTGTCCGAGGTCCTTCGCCGGGCGCCCGTAGAGCCGGGCTGCCTCGATCGGACCGAAGAGTTTGAGGAGGGGGACGTCGGTGGTCAGCGGGTCGTCGGCGAAAGCGGCCCACACCGCGGGGTCGCGGCTGAGCCACTCGAGACCCGTGGCTCCCTCCCCGGACCACCGTGCGTTCAGGGGCGCGGCGTTGAGGGAGCCGGGCATCCGCAGCGCGGAGCCGGAGAGGATCACGGCATCCCAGGCCTCGGGGTGATCGTTGACGAGCATCTGCGCGAGGAACGAGCCCCACGAGTGCCCGAGCAGCACGAGCGGAAGGTCGGGATGCTCCTCGCGGATGAGGCCGGTGAGCTGCCAGACGGCCTCCTTCGCCGCCCGGAGTCCGCCGACGCCCAGTCGACCGAGCCGCTCGGGGCCGCCGTGCTGGCGGATCCCCGTGCGCCCGTGTCCTCGGTGATCGTCGGCGTACACGTGGAACCCGGCGCCGGTGAGGGCCCCGATCAGCGCACCGTACCTGCCGGCGTGCTCGCCGACGCCGTGCAGCAGCTGCACCACGCCGCGCGGCGTCCCTTCGGCGGGATGGACGTCGTAGACGATGTCGACGCCGTAGGCATCGGTGAACTCACGGGTATCCATCACGGTGCGAGCCTACCCACCACGCGTCGCGGCTGCCTACCGGCCGAGGGCATCCTTGATCGCGAAGGCGATGGCGCGATCGGTCACCTCGTAGCCGCCGACTCCGTCCGAGGCGGAGCCCATGCGCACGCCGCCCTCCTCGACCACGGTGCGCTTGGCGGAGAAGTGGATCGCATCGACGCCGGCCGCGGCGAGCACGGGGGCGCTCGTCGCGTCGACACCGCTGCCAGCCATGATCTCGATCTCGCCCTCGGCCGCGGCGACGAGCGCACGCAGGGTGTCGACACCGTCGATCGCGGCGGACGCGCCTCCCGAGGTGAGCACCCGCTGGAGACCGAGCTCGCGCGCACTGCGCAGCGTCGCGACCGGATCGGCCGTGACGTCGATCGCCCGGTGCAGCGTGACCGGGGCCCCTCCGGCCGCATCGCGCAGGCGGGCCATGGCGAACAGGTCGAGCCGCCCGTCCGCATCGAGCGCCCCGATGACGACGCCGGAGGCGCCGAGCGCGATCGCGTGACGCACATCGCGCTCGGCGACCGCCAGCTCGTCCTCCTCGTAGTGGAAGCCGCCCGCGCGCGGACGCACCAGCACGTGCACCTCCGGCCCGTCGGCTCCGGCCGCCTCGACCGCGAGTTCGAGCGTCGCGGGCGACGGGGTCAGGCCACCGAGCGCGAGTGCCGTCCCGAGTTCCACCCGGTCGGCGCCGACCTCCGCGGCGATGCGTACTCCGGCGGGGTCCTGCACGGCGATTTCAAGAGCGAGCGTTCGGGTCACTCCTCCATTGTGCCCGTGCCCGCCCCACCGGCGGTCGCGAAAATTAGATAGGCTATCTAAGTAATGTCTGCGTCCGATGAATCCCTCCACAGCACCGCCACCGATCTGCGTATGGCGACGTTCCGTCTGGCCAGGCGCCTCCGGTGCGTGCGCGCCGCGGACTCCATGAGCGACGCGCAGCTGGCCGTCCTCGCCGATCTGCGCATGAACGGACGCCGGACGATCTCCACGCTCGCACAGCGCGAGCGCGTCACCGCCCCGTCGATGACCAGCACGATCAACGGACTCGAAGAGCAGGGGTTCGTGGTCCGCACCCCGACGAAGACGACCGCCGCCGCGTGCAGGTCGACATCACCGCGGCCGGTGCCGAGCTCGTCGTCGAGACCATCCGCCGACGCGACGAGCTGCTCGCCGAGATGCTGCGCGAGGTCGACTACACCGAGGACGAGCTCGCCACGCTCCGCGAGGCCAGCGCACTGATGCGGCGGGTGGTGGAGCGATGAGCGCGATGTTCCGTTCGTTCGCGAACGTCAACTACCGCATCTGGTTCGCCGGCGCGCTGGTCTCCAACGTCGGCGGGTGGATGCAGGCGACCGCCCAGGACTGGGTCGTGCTCACGGAGCTGACCGACAACGACGCCACCGCGATGGGCATCACCATGGCGCTGCAGTTCGGGCCTCCCCTCGTGCTCGTGAGCCTGACGGGGTGGGTGGCCGACCGTTTCGACCGGCGGCACATCCTGCTCGCGACCCAGACGGCGCTGCTGGCGCTCGCGATCACCGTCGGCGTGCTGCTGCTCGGCGGCGTCATGACCCTGCCGATGATGTTCGGCTTCGCCCTCGGGTTCGGCATCGTGAACGCGTTCGACGCTCCGGCGAGGCAGGCATTCGTCTCCGACATGGTGTCGAAGGGCGACACCTCGAACGCGGTCGCCCTCAACTCGGCGTCGTTCAACCTGGCGCGCATGATCGGGCCGGCGGTCGGAGGGCTGCTGATCGTCGCGATCGGCTCCGGATGGGTGTTCATCGTGAACGCCGCGACCTTCCTCGCGATGATCCTCGCGGTGTCGATGCTGCGCACCGGCCTGCTTGCCCCGCGTCTGAAGAGCCGCAGTCGTGGCGGACTGGCCGCCGGATTCCGCTACGTATGGGGACGCAGCGACCTGCGGGTCGTGTTCGTCACGGTGTTCCTGATCGGGGCGTTCGGCATGAACTTCCCGATCTTCGCCTCGACCATGGCGCTGGAGTTCGGGGCCGGCGCCGACGGCTACGGGGTGCTCAGCTCGGTGCTCGCGATCGGCTCGCTGATCGGGGCCCTGCTCGCGGCTCGACGGGAAAGGGCACGCGTGCGCGTCGTGATCCTCGCCGCCGGCGGTTTCGGCATCGCGGCCTTCGTGTCGTCGGCGATGCCCACCTACGCCTCGTACGCCGTCACGCTCACGTTCACCGGATTCATGATCGTGACACTGCTCACCACCGCCAACGGCTACGTGCAGATCACGACCGACCCGGCGCTGCGCGGGCGCGTCCTCGCCCTCTACATGGCGGTGATCATGGGCTCGACCCCGGTCGGCGCCCCCATCGCAGGGTGGGTCGCCGACACGTTCGGACCGCGGGCCGCGATCATGCTCGGCGGCACGGCCGGATTCGTGGCGTGCGCGATCGGGGTGATCTGGGTCGCGACGTCCGGACGCCTCCGGCGCGCGGAGAACCGCCGCTTCCTGCTCACGCTCGACGAGACCCGACCGCTGAGCATCGTCGAGCAGGTCGATCCGATCGAGTTCAGCGACGAGGCAGCGGTGACCACGCCGATCCGCCGTCCGCGCGAAGGCGATCTCGAGGGCTGACTCCCGGCGCGCGGTTTGTCAACGCCCTCCACGACACAGGGGTCGCGTACATACGGTCGCAGCATGGACGAGAACACAGAACGCACACCCCACCCGCAGGACCCGGCCGAAGGCGCCCCCGGTGCCGGTGTGCCGGATGAGGACTCCGGCCAGGGCGACGGCACAGGCGGCGCGATCCAGGGCGACAGCTCCCGCGGCGAGTCGACCGGCGGGGCGATCCAGGGCGATGCCGGTCAGGGCCACCGCTCGGCGCTGGGCGGCGACGAAGGCACCGAGGATCAGCTCGACGCCGACAACGCCGCCGAGGAAGACACCCTGAAGACGCTCGACCCCGACTCTCCCCGGCCTGACCCACCGGGAGCAGCCCGGCCGCGAGCACCCCCACGAGCACGAAAGGTGTGACGGTCGCGGCCGTCCACGCCAGTCGGGTCCAGCGCGGCGTGGGGGCCACGTCGAGCGGCACGAAGATCGCGCACACGAGCAGGGCCGACCACGCGAGGCCCGCCACCACCACGACGGCGGTGTAGCCGCGCTCGACGCCGTCGAACGTCTCCGACCATCGGCTGAGCAGCAGCGGGGCGGAGGCGGCGATCGTCCACCCCCACGCGTTCAGGAACACCAGCCAGGTGACGGGCGGCGGCAGCGCCGTGGCCTTGCGCCAGCGGAGCACGGCGCGCGGAAGCGACCCGAGGACCATCGCGAGCACCGTCACGGGGATCAGCGCGAGCAGGCCGGGCGACCGAGGCATGAGCAGTCCGGCCAGCGCGGCCAGCACCACCGGCAGGATCACGTTCAGCCCCGACCACCACGACCACGCGGCTCGGTGGATTCCGCGCGCCGCCGTACCGCGGCGCGCTGCTTCGCTCGTGATCATGCTCCCCCGCGATGAGCCTAGCGACCCGCGGCTACACCCCGAGGACGAGCTTGAGCTGTTCGACCGCCCAGTCGAGCTCGGTCGCGCGGATCACGAGGGTGGCGCGATGCGGATCGTCTGGCCGTGGGTGTCCTTCACCAGCACACCCCGTTCGAAGAGCTTCTCGGCGACCTCGCGCCCCGTGCCCTTTGCCGGGTCGATGTCGACACCGGCCCAGAGCCCCCGCGATGCGCACGGCCGTGACCCCGGTGCCGATCAACGGCGCCAGCGCCTGTTCAAGGTGGGCGCCGAGCGCACGCGCCCGCTCCTGGAACTCGCCGGTCTGCAGCAGTTCCACCACGCGCAGCCCGACGGCCGCGGCCAGCGGATTGCCCCCGAAGGTCGACCCGTGCTCGCCGGGACGGATCACACCCAGCACGTCGGTGTTCCCCACCACGGCCGACACAGGGAGGATGCCGCCGCCGAGCGCCTTGCCCAGGAGGTACAGGTCGGGCACGACGCCCTCGCGGTCGCACGCGAAGGTCTCTCCCACGCGTCCGAGTCCCGCCTGGATCTCGTCCGCGATGAAGAGCACGTTCTTCTCGTCGCAGATCTCGCGGATGCGACGCAGGTAGCCCTCCGGCGGGATGACGACGCCCGCCTCGCCCTGGATCGGCTCGACGAGCACGGCGGCCGTGTCGGCGGTGATCGCCGCGGCGATGGCCTCCGCGTCACCGTAGGGCACCACATCGAAACCGGGGGTGTACGGGCCGAAGTCGTCGCGCGCGGACTCGTCGTCGCTGAAGCTGACGATCGTGGTCGTGCGGCCGTGGAAGTTTCCGGCCGCGACGATGATGCGGGCCCGACCCTCGGCGATGCCCTTGACCCGATATCCCCAGGCGCGGGCGACCTTGATCCCGGTCTCGACCGCTTCAGCGCCGGTGTTCATCGGCAGCACGAGCTCCTTGCCCGCGAGCTCGGCGAGGGCGGCGGCGAACGGTTCGAGCCGATCGCTCTGGAACGCACGGCTCACGAGCGTGACGCGGCCCAGCTGCTCGGTGACCGCGGCCACGAGAGCCGGATGCCGGTGCCCGAAGTTCACCGCGGAGTATGCCGCGAGCAGGTCGAGGTAGCGCGCTTGCCCTCGACATCGGTCACCCAGGCGCCCTCCGCCTCGGCGATGGTCACCGGCAGCGGGTGGTAGTTGTGTGCGACGTGCGGCTCGGTTCCCGCCGCGGTCGTCTCGTCGACGGCGGTCACTTCGCGCCTCGCAGTTCGAGCGTGCAGCACTTGATGCCGCCGCCGCCGAGCAGCAGCTCGGACAGGTCGACCGTGATCGGGTTGTAGCCGCGCTCGCGGAGCTGCTTCTCGAAGCCGGTCGCACGCGGCGAGATGATCACGTTGTAGCCGTCGCTCGAGGAGTTCAGCCCGAACACCGAGCCGTCCTCGTCCGACACCAGGATCGCGTCGGGGAAGCGGCGCTCCAGCTCGGCACGGCTGGCGTCGTCGAAGGCGCCGGGAAGGTAGGCGATGTTCGCCCGCTCGGGCCCGCCGTTCTCGACACCCTGCACCGGGTCGAGCACGGCGATCGCGGTGTCGAGGTGGTAGAACCGCGGGTCGACGAGGTTCAGCGACACGACCTCGCGGCCGAAGACCTCTCCGACCTCGCGGTGGCTGTCACCCGTCGACCGGAATCCGGTGCCGGCCAGGATCACGTCGCCGACGAGCAGGAAGTCGCCCTCGCCCTCGTTGACCTCCTGGGGCATCACGGTGTCGTAGCCGGCGGCGCGGAACCACTCCGCGAAAGCGGGGCCTCGCCCTGACGCTCGACGAAGCGGAACTCGGGCACGTACGCGCGGCCGTCGATCAGGAACCCGCCGTTGGCCGTGTAGACCATGTCGGGGTATCCGGCGAGCGGCTCGATGAGCTCGACCTCGTGGCCCAGCTCGACGTACAGGTCGTACAGCTTCTGCCACTGCGCGACCGCGTTCGCGGTGTCGGTGGGCCGTGAGGGCTCCATCCACGGGTTGATGGAGTAGTTGACGGTGAAGTGCTCCGGCTTGCACATCAGGTAATGGCGGCGGTGCGCGGTGCGCACGGGGGCGGTGGAGACGGCGGTTTCCGGCGTCGACATGGATGCTCCTCGAATGGACGGGCGCGGCGGACGCTGTCCAGGGGCCCGGCGGTCCTTCGACCCGCCGCTCGTTCAGAGCCGGCGGCGGGGAAGATGCGACTCGAGCACGCCGGAGTCCATTGTGCCATCCGCGCCCTGTGCGCCGCCAGAGGCCCGAGCCTGAGCCTCAGGACCCGTGGACGACGACCTTGCCCACGGTGTGGCCGGCCTCGAGGTGGGCGAGCGCGGCGGATGCCTCGGCGAAGGGGTACTCCCGCTCGACCACCGGCACCACGCGCCCCTCGGCCACGAGTTCGAGGAGCTTGGCCAGCACCTCGGGCCGGGGCGTCGCGGCGAGGGGACGGATGCGGCGCGCGCCCAGGAGAGAGCCGCCGCCCGCAGCATCCGCGGCACAGGACCGAGCACGTGCCCGCCGTCGCCGGTGACCAGCACGATCGAGCCGCCGTGGACGACCAGCCGCTGCAGCTCGCGCAGCGGTATCCCTCCCGCGATGTCGATGATCGCGTCGAAGCGGCCGGACGGAAGCTCGCTCAGCGGCGACTCCCGGTGATCGAACGTGCGGACCGCGCCGAGGCGCTCGACGAGCGGGGCGTTGCGTCTGCTGCAGGATGCCCAGACTTCCGCTCCGCGGAGCGCGGCCAGCTGCACCGCGAACGTGCCGACACCGCCGGACGCCCCGATGATCAGGACGCGCGGGGTCGCCGCCCTGAGGCCGACACGAGCAAGGTCGAGCGCCTGCCACGCGGTTCCCGCGGCGATCGGCAGGCTCGCGGCGGTCGCCGGCGCGACGTCGGGCGGGATCGGCACGAGGCGCGAGGCGGGCACGCGCACGTACTCCCCAGGCCGCCGCCGCCGACCAGTTCGCCGACGACCTCCTCTCCCACCTCGGCGCTGACCACGTCGGGCGCCACGGCGACAACGGTGCCGGCCACCTCCATGCCCCGCACCGGATGCTTCGGACGGGTGAGCCCGAAGACCGGCCGCACGAGAAGCGGGTCGCCGAGCAGGAGCCGCACATCGCCGGCGTTCAGGCCCGTGGCCCGCACCCGCAGCAGCACCTCGCCGTGGTGCGGCACCGGCACCGGGATCCGCTCGAGTGCCACTCCTTCGGCGGGCCCGTAGGTCTCACGGCGCCAGGCCGACATCGTCTCGGTCATGATGCTCCTTCTGGTGACGGCGGGGCGGGGTACTGGAAGATCTCGTCGAGGCCGACGCCGAAGGCACGGGCGATCTGGAAGGCCAGCTCGAGCGTCGGCGAGTACTTCTGCTGCTCGATCGCGATGAGCGTCTGCCGCGTCACGCCGATCGTGCGCGCGAGTTCGGCCTGGGTGAGCCCCGCCTGCTCGCGGTGCAGTCGGATGCTGTTCGAGACGAGGGTGGGTTTGACCATCAGACGAGCCCCCGCCGGTAGGCGATCACCCTGGCGACGCCGCCGACGAGCGCCGAGACCGCGAACCCGGCGAACATCGTGTTGGCGATCCAGAACACGTCGGCTCCGACTGCGCAGAGCAGGATGACGCCGAGACCGGCGATCACGACGAAGGCCTGCTCGACGCGCGAGCCCATGCGGTTGATGTCGCGGTCGCGGATGTCGGAGCGCCCGACCCCGTCGGGGTCCTTCGCTCCGGCGATCATCCCCCAGACGATGCCGATGACGATCGTCGCGACGATGCCGCCGCCGATCACCCAGAGCATCAGCGGGAACCAGTCGACCGCGGTGAGGGGCCCGCCGGCCGCCTGCTGGAGCACCAGCACGACGTAGACGACCATCGTGATCGGGCTCACGATGAGTCCCGCCCAGGCGTTGCGCTCTTCGTAGACCATGATGCCTCCGATGTAAAAGATTCTTGACACGCACAGCGTACATCCACACACTCGCGGGTGTCAAGAATTCTTTACATGCTCGCTGGAGCTTCGGAATAGTGATGTGCGGTGCGGTACTGGTGGCGGCCTCATTGCCCGCCTCATCCCTCCGAGTGCCGTGGGCATCGCGCAGGAATCAGGAGATCCTTCTCAGAGCAGAGTAGGTCGCCAAGCCAACTACTAGCGCTGCGCAGACGATAAGCAGAAAGGGGATGGCCTGGATGCGTTGGAGTCCCGCGAATGCGGTCAGCGCTACACCAAGGCCGGACTCAATGCTCCACAGGTTGCGCGTTGTGGGAGATTCGCCCGCCCTGGTGAGAATAGTGAGGAGTCGGCCGAGGACTATCACGATCAGGGTGGCGGTGCCGGCGAACATTAGGCCGGGCGCCCGCCACGGGGCGTGTTGATCAGGGGCCCAGTGCAGTACCACTCCTGCGCTTGGCGCGACAAGCGCGCACAACAATCCAGTCCCGATCGCGATCGCAACCTCGGTGCTGATCCGGCGTGCCGTGTTCACTCCGCGACCGGGACGAAGTACAAGCCGGCCAACCTTCCCTCGGCGCTCCACGTGCTCCGGCATGTCACAGTCCCAGCCTCGAACTCAAGCCGCGTCTCTGCCACCACATAGTCCCCAGAAATCACGGCCGCGGAGCCCGTGAAGTCCTCCCACTCGCCGAACGACGCAACCAGATCACCCCAAGCTCTCGCCAGCTTGTCCGGAGTCAGCACGACGGAGATCTCCGCACCGAAGTAGTTCGTGACGGCGTCATCAATCCGCGACTCCACGATCGCGCGGACTACCTCTTTCGCAAGTTCCGGGGCCTCACCCAAAAGCGCTCTCATCATCGCTCCACCTCTCGCTTCTGCTTCCTTGACCTTCGGCCCGAACCGTTGGAACGCGGCTTGCCGGGTCACACCCAGCCCCTGCCCGATCGCAGCCCATGTCACGCCAGCCGACCTGGCCCGCGACACTTCCGCATGGAGGCCCGACTCGGACAGTGACCGCAACGCTTCGAGAGCCACAACGCGATCCACGCTCCCGCGAGCGGAGACTGACACCGCATCGAGCGCGAGCCGCAATAGTTCCTCACGAGGCACGAGTAAACAATACCTTTACGCCAAGCGGCTGCGTCAATAAGTCGAGCATCTGTTCGCTGACGACTGTGCAATGACCCCTGACATGATTTTCTACAGCTTGTTGAGACAGCGACAGGTTCCCGCGGGCCGACGGACGACGACGCAAGGTTCCGGGGCCGGACGCGTCGGTCTTGCTGGTCGGGTTTTCACCGCCGTCTTGCTGGTTCTTGCCACCGGGTGACGGCGACACCCCTCAGATCACGTCGCTGCTCCAGGGATCGAGGTTGCCGTAGCGGTGCGCGGTGATCGAGATCGACTGCTCGTGCACGAACGGCAGCAGTTCGATGCGGGCGGCGGCCGTGACCTCGCCGTCGTACACCGCGAGGTCCGGATCCCCGCCCGAAGCCTCGGCCAGGGCGGTGTGCAGAGCCGCGACGGCCGTACGACCGCCGATCAGGCGCACCCTGTCGCTCGCCGGCAGCGCCGGGACTCCTCGACGACGGCGTCTTCGCGGAGCATCCGCTGCATCCACTCCTCATCGCTCTCGAGGAACACCGGTGCATCGAGGTCGCCCAGTGCGCGACGCACATCGCCGGGCAGTCCGACGGGTGTCGACAGCACGAAGTCGGCCCCTGACCGCACTCCGGCGATGACGACGCGGAGGAGGTCCTGCAGGGCGGCGTCCGCCGTCGCACGGATCTCGACGGGCACCGGGCGGTAGCGGAACAGGTTGCGCTCCACGCCGAGGTGAGAGACATCGCGCACCTGACCGAACTCGCGGTCCCAGGCCAGCGCATCCGACAGGGCGGAACGGCGCAGCCACTCGAACGACTCGTACTCGAGCGACGACTGGGCCGACTCGATCAGCGCGGTGATCCGGGAGTCGAGGCCGCGCAGATGCAAGGTGCTGGAGGCCGGACCACCCGGCTGCGAGCGCCAGGATCCCAGCCCGATCAGGTAGTTCGGGCCACCGGCTTTGGCGCCGGGGCCGACGGCGGAGCGCTTCCATCCGCCGAACGGCTGCCGCTGCACGATGGCCCCGGTGATGCCGCGGTTCACGTAGAGGTTGCCCGCCTGCACCCGGTCGAGCCAGTACGCCAGATCGTCCGGGTCCTGCGTGTGCAGCCCGGCGGTGAGGCCGTACGCGACGGCGTTCTGCATCTCGACCGCGCGGGCGAGCGTCGGTGCGTGCATCACACCGAGCACGGGGCCGAAGAACTCCTCGGTGTGGAAGCGCGAGCCCGGCTGCACACCCACGCGCACACCCGGGGTCCACAGCCGCCCGCTGCCGTCGTCCTCCCGAGACAGGGCGGGTTCGATCAGCCACTGCTCGTCGCCCTCGCGCTCGCTCAGCGCCCAGGCGAGCTTGCCGTGCGGCTGCTCGATCACCGGACCCACCTCGGACAGCGGATCGGTCGGGGGCCGACGTGCAGCGAGCGCACGGCATCCGCGAGCTGCCGGGCGAACCGCGCGGAACGTCCGACCGGACCGACGAGGATCGCGAGCGACGCCGCGGAGCACTTCTGCCCGGCGTGGCCGAACGCGCTCTTGACGAGGTCGGCGACTGCGAGATCGAGGTCGGCCGACGGCGCGATGATCATCGCGTTCTTGCCGCTCGTCTCGGCGAGCAGCGGCAGGTCGGGTCGCCACGAGCGGAACAGCGCCGCCGTGTCCCAGGCGCCGGTGAGGATCACGCGGTCGACCGCCTCATGCGTCACGAGCGCGCGTCCGAGATCACCCTCTTCGATGTCGACGAGTGCGAGCACGTCGCGCGGGATGCCGGCCTGCCACAGCGTCTCGGCGATCACAGCGGCGCAACGGCGCGCCTGCGGGGCCGGTTTGAACACCACGCCGGAGCCCGCGGCGAGCGCGGCGAGCACTCCCCGGCAGGGATCGCGAGGGGAAGTTCCACGGGGGCGTGACGAGCGTGACGGCGGCGGGGACGAAGACGGCGCCCGCGATCGCGTCCAGCTCCCGTGCCTTGGCGGCGTAGTAGCGGGCGAAGTCGACCGCCTCGCTCACCTCGACGTCGGCTTCGGCGAAGACCTTGCCCGTCTCGGACGCGGCGACCTCGATCAGCTCCGCCCGCCGGGACTCCAACGCGGCGGCCGCACGCAGCAGCACGTCGGCACGCTCGGCAGCGGGTCGGCCTCCCCACGTGGGGGCCGCGTGCTGAACTCGCCGCACGGTCTTCTCGAGGGTCTCCGCGTCGTCGATCCGTGCGGCGCCGATCGTCGCGACTCCGAGGTCCGAGACGGGGATGCGCTCGCGCACGCCGCGGGCCCAGTCGCGGTTCGCCGGGAGCGCCGGGTCGCTGTCGGCGGTGTTCCAGAACCCGGGCGCACCGCCCGCGTCCTGCTCGAGCTCTCGGGCGGAGTACACGGCTGTCTCCAGGAACGCTTCCCGACCGGCGTCGTCCGACCCGCGAGAGATCCCGAGCACAGCCTTGGTGAGGTCGGTCTCCGGCATCGGCGCGACCGGGGCGGGTCGCACGGACTCGTGCACCGGAGCGAGCCGATTCTGGGTGCGGCGCGGGCCGCTGCGGAACGTGGGGTCGGTCGAGCGGTCGAGCGCGTCGAGGAAGCGGTCCTGCTCGCGCACGAAGAGACCCTCGTCGTCTCCGAGCCGGAACGCGGCGGAGAGGAAGTTGTCGGACGAGGCGTTCTCCTCCAGGCGCCGCACCAGATAGCTGATCGCGACGTCGAACTCGGCGGGCGCCACCACGGGCACGTAGAGCAGCACGGGGCCGACCTCGCGCGACACGGCCTGCACCTGGCCCTGGGCCATGCCGAGGAGCATCTCGAACTCCACGGCATCCCGCACGCCGCGCTCCCCGGCGAGCAGCCACGCATAGGCGATGCCGAAGAGGTTGTGACCGGCGACGCCGAGCTTCACGGCGGCGGCATGCTCAGGCTGCAGCGCCCAGTCGAGGCAGCGCAGATAGTTCGCATCGGTGTCGACCTTGGCGTCGAAGGTCGCGGGCGTCCAGCCGTGCATCGTCGCCTCGACACGCTCCATCGCGAGGTTCGCGCCCTTGACGAGGCGCACCTTGATGCGGGCGCCCCCGTCGCGACGCGGTCCTGCGCCCAGGCCGTGAGCTCCTGCAACGCGGGGAGCGCATCGGGGAGGTAGGCCTGCAGCACGATGCCCGCTTCGAGTCCGGCGAGCCGCGGATCCTCCAGGATGCGCGTGAAGACCGCGATCGTGAGGTCGAGGTCGCGATACTCCTCCATGTCGAGGTTGATGAACGTGCCGTCGGCGGCCGCAGTGGCATACAGCGGGAGGAGCCGATCGACGACCTCGTCGACCACCTCGTCGAAGGCCCACATCGACAGGTGACTCATGATCGCCGACACCTTGACCGACACGTAGTCGACGTCGGGCCTCTTGATCAGCTCGTGGATGCCGTCGAGCCGGCGCCGCGCCTCCGCCTCTCCGAGCACGGCCTCGCCCAGGAGGTTGAGGTTCAGACGCGACCCCGAGGCGCGGATCCGCTCGATGGCCGCACCGAGCTTCGCGGGGCGCGCGTCGACCACGAGGTGCCCGACCATGTCGCGGAGCACGCGGCGCGCGATCGGCACGACGGGCGAGGGGAGGATCGGGGCGACTCCCCGCCGAGACGGACGACCGAGCGCAGGTACCAGGGCAGGAACTCGGGCACGATGGGGGCGATCCGATGCAGCCGTGAGGCCGCGGCGCTCAGACTCTCCGGCCGCATCACCCCGTCGACGAAGCCCAGCGTGAAGGGCAGTCCGTTGGCGTCCTGCAGCACGCCGGCGAGACGCGCGGCGGCGGGGTCGGGCTCGACGGCTGCGGCCTCGATGACCCAGCGCCGCGCGAGGTCGACGGCACGGTCTGCGAGGGGTGCGGATGCCACGGCATCCGCCGGGGATGACGACGACTCTGCCATGGTCCCACCCTAGGTCTGGATACCCCCGCAGAGCGGGAGCCCGCACCCCTCGCCGCGGCTCACAACGCCGCGATGATGTCCTCCACGCGCTGCTTGGCATCGCCGAACAGCATCTGCGCGTTGTCGCGGAAGAACAGCGGGTTCTGCACGCCCGCGTACCCGGCGGCCATCGAACGCTTGAACACGATCACGTTCTCGGCCTCCCACACCCTGAGCACGGGCATCCCGGCGATCGGGCTGCCCGGGTCCTCGGCGGCGGCAGGGTTGACGGTGTCGTTCGCGCCGATCACCAACACGACCGAGGTCGAGGCGAGGTCGTCGTTGATCTCGTCCATGCTCAGGACGATGTCGTACGGCACCTTGGCCTCGGCCAGCAGCACGTTCATGTGACCCGGAAGGCGGCCAGCGACCGGATGGATGCCGAAACGCACCTCCACGCCCCGCTCACGGAGCCGACGGACGAGATCGGCCACGGGGTACTGGGCCTGCGCGACGGCCATGCCGTACCCGGGGTGATCACGACGCTGCCCGCGGCGACCAGCATCTCCGCCGCACTCTCAGCCGTGATCTCGCGGTGCTCGCCGTACTCGGTGTCGTCTGCGGTCGAGGCCGCGATGCCGAAGCCGCCGGCGATCACCGAGAGGAACGAGCGGTTCATGGCCTTGCACATGACATAGGAGAGGTATGCACCGGACGAGCCGACCAGCGCACCCGTGACGATCAACAGGTCGTTGTTCAGGAGGAAGCCCGCCGCGGCGGCCGCCCATCCCGAGTAGCTGTTGAGCATCGAGACGACGACCGGCATGTCGCCGCCGCCGATCGAGGCGACCAGATGCCAGCCCAGGGCGAACGCGAGCACGGTGACCGCGATCAGGAGCCAGAGCTGCTGGTCGTTCACGAACCAGACGGTGAGCACGACGAACGCGATGAGCGCCCCGATGTTCAACCCGTTCTTACCGGGGAGCATGAGCGGCTTCGACGACATCCGCGCCGAGAGCTTCAGATACGCGACGATCGATCCGGTGAAGGTGACACCGCCGATGAAGATGCCGATGAAGACCTCGGCGTTGTGGATGCCGACCAGCTGCGGCGCGATCTCCGGGTGGGCGAGGTAGCCGTTCCAGCCCACGAGCACCGCCGCCAGGCCGACGAAGCTGTGCAGGAGTGCGATGAGCTCGGGCATCCCGGTCATCTCGACCACGCGCGCACGCCACAGCCCGATGGCCGCGCCGATCAGGACCGCGGCGACGAGCAACCCCAGACCGAGGAAGGCGCCGGTGCTCCAGGCGTCGGCGACCGTGAGAGCCACGGTCGCGAGAAGCGCGATCGTCATGCCGGAGATGCCGTAGACCACCCCGGCGCGGGCGGACTCGTGGCGGCTGAGACCCGCGAGGCTCAGGATGAACAGCAGGGCGGCGACGATGTAGGCCGCCCCCGCGAGGGCGTCGACCGTCATTTCCGGCCGCCCTTCGCCGATGTCCCGAGCGTGAACATGGCGAGCATCCGGCGGGTGACCGCGAACCCGCCGAAGATGTTGATCGATGCCAGCAGCACCGCGACGGCGGCGAGCACCTGCACGATCGGCAGGGGCGAGGTGATCTGGAGCATCGCGCCGACCACGATGACGCCCGAGATGGCGTTGGTCACCGACATCAGCGGGGTGCAGGGCGTGGTGCACCTTGCCGATCACGTAGAAGCCGATCACGACCGACAGCACGAGCACGGTGAAGTGCTGGGGCAGCGGAGCCGGCGCGAACGCGTTCACGGCGAACAGGGCGGCGACGCCGACGACGATGAGCGTGACCTTGCGCGCCGCGGACATCTTCTTCGCCGGAGCGACCTCGACCGGGGTCGCGGGCGCCTTCGCCGAGGGCGCCGCGGCGACCTGCACGGCGGGCGGCGGCCAGGTGACCTCGCCGTCGCGCACGACCGTGACCGAACGCTGCACGACGTCGTCGAAGTCGATCACCAGACGCCCGTCCTTCGCCGGGGTCAACAGGGCGACGAGGTTCGCCAGGTTCGTGCCGTAGAGCTGCGAGGCCTGCGCGGCCAGGCGCGATGCCAGGTCGGTGTAGCCGAGGATGATGACGCCGCCGTCGGTGACGACGCGTTCGCCCGCGACAGAGCCCTCGACGTTGCCGCCCTGACCCGCTGCCATGTCGACGATGACGCTGCCCGGCTTCATCCGCGCGACGTCGGATGCCGTGATGAGGCGAGGTGCCGCTCGTCCGGGGATGAGCGCCGTGGTGATGATGATGTCGACGTCGGCGGCCTGCTCGGTGTAGATCTCGGCGGCTCGACGGTCGTAGTCGGCACTCGTCGCCTTGGCGTAGCCGTCGGTGGAGGCGGCGACCTCGACGTCGACCGGAAGATAGCTGCCGCCGATCGAGGTCACCTGGTCGGCGACCTCGGGGCGCGGGTCGGTCGCGCGGACGATCGCGCCGAGGCTCGACGCCGCGCCGATGGCCGCGAGTCCCGCGACCCCGGCCCCGGCGACGAGCACCTTGGCCGGCGGCACCTTGCCCGCCGCGGTCACCTGACCCGTGAAGAAGCGGCCGAACTCGTGGGCGGCCTCGACGACGGCGCGGTATCCGGCGATGTTCGCCATCGAGCTGAGCACGTCCATCGACTGTGCGCGCGAGATGCGCGGCACGGCATCGAGCGCGAGCGCCGTGATGCCCGCTGCGCGAGCGACTCGACGAGGTCCGGACGCAGCGCCGGCGAGAGCAGCGCGATCAGGGTCGCACCGTCGCAGAGGAGTCCGATCTCCTCATCTCCCGGGGCCGTGATCGCGAGGACCACTTCGCTCCCCCAGGCCTCGGTACGGTCGACGAGCGCCGCACCCGCCGCCTCGTACTCCGCATCGGGGTAGGAGGCTGCCGTGCCCGCTCCCCGTTCGACCCTGACCGTGTGGCCCAGCTTCCCGAGCGACGCGATCGTCGCCGGGGTGGCCGAGACCCGTGCTTCGCCCGCAGGCTCCCGCACGATGCCGATGACTGCCACTGCTTCCTCCTCCGCCCGTCTGCGTCGACGGGATACCGGGCCTTCTGCGCCCCTGACTTTTCGCTCAGAGTACTGAGCGGCGTGCGGGAAACGCCCCCTGTTCGGGTCTGTGACGGGGAAAGAAGCGGAGTTCTTGCGGAAAGCGCAGGAGGAGTCGGTCGAGGTGCTGTCGGTCCTATGCTGTTGCCGTGACCACCCCGCCACCGGAGACCCCGACCCCCGGGCAGGATCCGGCCGTCGCCGCGTCGAACGCGAGCGCGCGGGCGAAGGTCCTCGGCTGGGCGCGGCGCAGCATCGACCTGATCCCGACGTCATGGCTCATCACCGGCGCCGGAGCCGTGCTGCTCGCGACCACCGCCGTCTTCGGCGGACTCGAGGCCGCGGCCGTCGATCCCACCCCGGTCGTCGAGATCGGCGAGACCTTCGCCGGCTCGGATCTGGAGATGACCGTGCTCGGGGTCGAGCTGCGCGACGAGCTGAGCGCGGAGAGCGGCCAGACCCTGGTCTTCCCGGACGAAGAGAAGGGCGAGCGGATCCTGGTCGTCACGGTCGACGTCACCAACACGTTCGACAAGCCACGACCGTCGACGGCGAACCCCCGCAATCCCCGGTCCTCGACGGCATCCGCATCGAGGGTCTCGACGAAAAGGGCGACGTCTTCCGCGCCGACGACGGCGAGCGCGCGCCCCGGATGCAGCCTGACGTCCCCGCCCGCATGCTGCTCACCTGGACCGTCGGGCCGGACGACTTCCACGACGGCGATGAGATCACTGTCACCCTCCCCGAGTCGGACCACTACGTCGGGCAGAGCGTGATGCGCGGCGACTACTGGGTGGACGTCCGCGTCGGAGCGACCCTGCCGGCGACCATCGACGAGGTGAGCGCACCGTGAAGAAGCACATCCTGATCTGGGTCGCCACGGCCGCGCTCCTCGTCTGCGCGTGGGGCGTCTCGAAGGCCACGCTTCCCGACGATGCCCCGAACGCCCCGTTCCCCACGGTCGCGCAGATCGGCGAGCCGGCCTCCACGCGCAATCTGGTCGTGACCGTGACCGACGTGCACCTCGCCGACCGGGTCGCGGATGCGGAGGGCTGGTCGGCCGACGGCACCTGGCTCGTCGTCGATCTCGAGGCCGCCACCGGCGTGACGCAGGATCAGAGCTCGTCCCGGCTTGCGGAGCTCACGATCGGCGACCGTACGTTCAGCGCGACGGATCGCGGAACCACCTTCGTCGATCAGCGCCTGGTCACCGGGGTCCCCCGCTCCGGGAGCCTCGCGTTCGAGCTCCCCGACGACGTGACCGGCGACCGCGCGACGCTCCGACTGGGCATGCCCGGCTCCGGCCTCGGCGACGTGCAGCGCGACACCGTGATCGACCTGCCGATCGACCTCGCCACGCTCCCCGACGAGGCCGAGGTGCTCCTGGACGAGAACGGCTGGGCCCGATGACCATCCCGCCGCCACTCGTGCCGCCCGCGCCCCAGGAAGACCCGGTGCCCGCGGATGCCCCGGCGAAGTCGCGCTCCTGGTGGCGGCGGAACACTCTGGCGCTGGTCGCACTCGTCGTGCTCTGCCGGCGACCGCCGTCGCGGTCGGGTGGCAGGAGTGGTACCAGTACTTCGGATTCGCGGCCCGCGCGGTCACGCCCGTGGTGGTCGCCGAAGGCGAGACGACCGATCTCGCCGGCGCAGGCTGGGGTCCGGTGCGCGGCGGAGAGATCGAAGAGCTCTCGGGTCTCGACGTCCCTCCGGACACGCGCCTGATCGCGGTCGGGGTGCCGGTGGATCCTGACGCCGAGGGGATCGGCTGCGATACGCCGACTCTCGTGGAGCAGTCGACGGGGCGCGAGTGGAGTCCCGTCCGCGCCGAGATCGGGTTGGACTGGAGCGCGGACGAACCGGAGACCTGCCTCAGCGAGCAGGACGGCGCCTACGAGCTGATCGTGCCGTTCGTGGTGCCCGACGAAGTCGAGGGCCCCTTCTGGGTCGACGTGCGCCCCTACGACGCCGGCGGCTCCTTCGTGAGGTTCGAGTTCGAGCCCTGACCCTCGACGCTGTCCCTGGCCGGTGCGGTGACCATCGCGGCGGCGACGGCGTCCACCGACGAGGGCAGGAGGCCGGCGGCATCGGCGACGGCGCGCATCTCCCCTTCCGCCTCGGAGACGCCCACCGTGTCGGTGCGGTCCTGCTGCCGCTTGCGGAGCCGCGCGAGGGTGGCGTCGTACGCCCCGCTGATCACCGCGATGCGCACCGGCTCCATCAGCAGGAGCGGCACGAGCGACACGAGGGGCGCGGCGATCGCCCAGAACACGAATTCCTGCGGCCCCACCAGCCGGGTGATGCCGAAACCGAGGTACGACTCGAGTGCCTTCACGATCACGTAGAGCAGCGCATACGACCCGACGAGCAGCGGGCCGGCGCGCCACATCAGCAGCAGCGCCCGCCCGATCGGCCGGAAGCGGGCACCGAGTTCCTCCCCGAGGTCCTTGAGCCGGCGCACGAGCGGATTCGGGATGACGGCGGCGTGGGCACGCACGCGGGCGATGAGCTCGCTCTCGACCCGCAGCTTCTCAGCGACGATCGCCTGCCCGAAGACCACGCCGGCGATCGTGAGCCAGGCGAGCGGGGCCAGGAGCACCGGGCCCGCCTCGGAGAGCAGCCAGCCGACCCCCTCCCACAACCAGCGCAGCGGGGCGACGGCATCCAGGACCTGCTCCCTGACCGTCTCGAGGAAGGCCATGGCCGCGCGGCTGTCGACCCACCCCTTGATCGCGTCGAAGATGTCGCCGAGCACCATCACCGAGAAGAAGACCCAGACGACCTCGAAGTAGACCGCTACCGGCGACAGCCACTTCGCGAGCTTCGGCGACCACTTCGACCAGGCCCAGCGTCCGGCGAACGCGAGCACGATGATCGAGATGGTCCACACGTTGATCGGCAGGTTCAGCACGGTGTCATCCGAACTCACGGGCGGTTCGCCGTTCGCGCTCGCCGTCCAGATGATGCCGTTGCGCACCTCGAGAGCGCGCATCGAGTAGGCCCGCACGTCCTCGCCCAACAGGCCCTGCGCCCAGTACACGGCGAAGAAGGGGAGGATGCCGGCGAGCAGAGCCGACAGGAACGTGCGACGCCGATCGGCCGCGGCCTCCGGCAGCGGAGCGACCTCCTGCAGGTTGCGCAGCCCGTCGCGCAGCACGAGGAACATCGCGACCAGGCTGATCAGCCGGGCGAGGATCGCGATCGGCAGCACCAGGAATCCGAGCGTCGCCGACGAGGCGCCGATGAACCCGGCGATCTCGGTGACCACGTAGTGCACCAGGACGCCGGCCAGGTACCACGCCATCAGCGCGGGCCAGTGCCGCCAGAGCACACGCCCGGTGGTCGTCAGGATCGCCAGCACACGCCTAAGCTACCGCGCCGGACGCACCACGACGGCGCAGGGCTCAGTTCCAGATGCTCGGCGCCTTCGTCCGCACGGGCGGGAGCGCGGACGCCGCAGCCCAGTCGTGCACCCACGCGTCGATCTCCGGCACGCCCTCGGGCTTGCCCACCGCGGCGAACAGCTCTTCGTTGCTGACGGTGCCGCCGGTGCGGCGCAGCATCCGCGCCCGCACGATCGCCCTGGCATAGACCTCGCCGTCGACCACGGCCCTGTGCTCCATGAACAGCGCCTTGTCGTCGTGGCCGATGAACCGCGACTGCACCTCGAACCGCTGCCACAGCTGAAGCGACTTGCGGAACGTGATGGTCTCGCTCGACACCACCGCGTACCAGCCGCGCTCCTTCATCGCGTCGAAGAGACCGGTGCGGATGAGCTGGTCCCAGCGCCCGAGGTCGAACAGCGACAGGTAGCGGCCGTTGTTCATGTGCCGGAGGATGTCGAGGTCCGTGGGGAGGGTGGTGACGCGCACACTGCCCACCGCGGTCGGATCGAGAGTCTTGCCCTGCCGTACGCGACGGCGAGCGCCGAGGATCACCAAGAGGGTGCGCCAGATCACATTCACGAGGATCGATCGTAGCCAGACGTGTACGAATCGCGAACATCGTTGTGCAGATCCTCCATGCAGCGGTGTCACGTCTCGTCACGTCTCCCCTCGATTTCCCCTTCTCGGACGCCGCGCGTAGAGTCACGACCATGAGCGCCGAAGCCCAGCCTGAAGTCATCGTCCGTCCGGTCCGTGATGTGGATGCGGAAGCCCTCGGTCGCGTGCACGCCCAGTGCTGGCACGAGACCTACGACCACCTGATCAGCAAGGCTGCGCTCGAGAAGGTCTCCCCTCGTCGCATGGCCGAGCTGTGGACGCACTGGGCCGCCCAGGGGCCCGAGTTCAAGATGAACGCCGCGCTCGTCGACGGCGAGATCGTCGGGTTCGTCGGCTCCGGCCCGGCCCGCGACAAGGACGCCCCGGCGTTCCGCGAGCTCTACTTCATCTACCTGCTCGACGCGTACCACTCCACGGGCATCGGCCAGAAGCTGTTCGACGCCGCCGTCGAGAAGGACGAGCCGCTGTACCTGTGGGTCGCCGAGGACAACCCCCGCGCACACCGCTTCTACACGCGCAACGGATTCCGCCTCGACGGCGCGACCCACACCGAGCCCTTCCTCGGGGAGACCCTGACCGAAGTCCGCTTCGTCCGCCCGTGAGGTGAGACTGGTCGCGGTCACCGGCGGCATCGGAGCCGGCAAGAGCACGGTCTCGCGTGCGCTGGCCGCGCGAGGAGCGCAGGTGATCGACGCGGATGCGACGGCTCGCAGAGTGGTGGACCCGAACGACCCCCGAGGACCGCGGGTACTGGAGCAGATCGCCGCCCTGCTCGGCGCCGAGGTGCTCGCCGACCACGGTTCACTCGATCGTGAGCGCGTCGCGGCCGTGGTCTTCCACGATGAAGAACTGCGGCACCGTTACAACGCGATCGTCCACCCGGCGATCATGCGGGCCACGGCCGAGGAGATCGACGCCCACCGCGACACGGAGGCCGTCGTCGTGCACGAGATCCCGCTGCTCACCGCCGACACCGCGGCCCTGCCATGGACGTACGACCTGATCGTCACGGTCGAGGCCGACGCAGAGGCGCGCGTGCGCCGGCTGCAGGACGGTCGCGGGTACACGCGCGAGCACGCGGAAGCCCGGGTGCGGGCTCAGGGCGGCGAGGAACGGCGCCTCGCGATCGCCGACGTCGTGATCCGCACCGACGGCTCGCCAGCCGACACCGAGCACCGCGCCGACGAGCTGTGGCGACGCTTGAGCACCTGATCCGTCACCTGCCGGCGACCGCGCGGCTCACCGGTACTTGCGCAGCTCCTGACGGGCGACCGAACGCAGGTGCACCTCGTCGGGCCCATCGGCGATGCCCAGGATGCGGGCGCTGGCCCACATGCGCGCGATCGGGGTGTCATCCGTCACGCCCTTGCCGCCGAACGCCTGGATCGCCCGGTCGAGCACCGAGCGGGCCGCCCGCGGTCCGACGATCTTCACGGCCGCGATCTCGATCGCCGCACCCTTCGCTCCGACCTCGTCGATCATCCACGCGGCCTTGAGCACCAGCAGGCGCGCCTGCTCGATCTCGAGCCGGGACTCGGCGATCCAGGTCTGGACGACGCCCTGATCCGACAGCGGACCGCCGAACGCCTCGCGCTGCATGACCCGCCGTGCCATCATCTCCAGCCCGCGCTCGGCCATGCCGATGCAGCGCATGGCGTGATGGATGCGTCCGGGTCCGAGCCGCGCCTGAGCGATCGCGAAACCGTCGCCCTCGCCGGCGAGCAGGTTGCCCACGGGCACCCGCACGTCGGTGAACACGATCTCGGCATGGCCCTGCTGGTCGTGATAGCCGAAGATCGGCAGCGAGCGGACGACCTCGACACCCGGGGTGTCGAGCGGCACGAGGATCATCGACTGCTGCCGATGCGCCTCCGCCTCCTGGTCGGTCTTTCCCATCAGGATGAGGATCTCGCAGCGCGGGTCGGCCGCCCCCGTCGTCCACCACTTGCGCCCGTTGATGACGTACTCGTCGCCGTCGCGCACGATCGAGGTCGAGATGTTGCGCGCATCCGAAGACGCGACATCCGGCTCGGTCATCGAGAAGCCCGAGCGGATACGGCCGTCCATGAGGGGGGCGAGCCACCGCTCCTGCTGCTCCGGGGTGCCGAACATGTGCAGGATCTCCATGTTGCCCGTGGACGGCGCCGAGCAGTTCAACGCCTCAGGGGCGATGTACGGCGAGCGGCCGGTGATCTCTGCGACGTGCGCGTAGTCGAGGTGGGTCAGGCCGGAGAGCGCAGGCAGGAACAGGTTCCACAGTCCTCGGGCGCGGGCCTCGACCTTGAGCTCCTCGATGATCGGGGGCACCTCGTGGCTGCGGGGTCCCTGCGCCTCGAGCTGCGCCTGATACACGGGCTCGGCCGGGTACACGGACTCGGTCATGAAGGTGTTCAGACGGTCGATGACCTCGTGTGCCGCGGGACTCGGTGACAGGTGCATCAGCTCTCTTCTCTCTCGTCGTGCTCGACGGCGTCGGTCGTGGTCACCAGGATCACCTTGCCGAGCGCTCCGCGCTCCATCACGATCTCCAGCGCTGCCGCGGCATCCGCGAGGGGATGCACGGCATGGACGTGGGGTCGCAGCTCTGCGCGGGCGTACCACTCGAACATGCGCGCCATGTTCTGCGCGTTGGACGCGGGGTGGCGGCGAGCCCATGCTCCCCACAGCACCCCGAGCAGCGAGCCCGCGCACACCAGGAGCCGGTTCATGCCGACCTTGGGGATCTCGCCGGAGGCGTAACCGACCGTCAGGTAGCGACCGCCCCAGGCGAGGGCACGCACCGCGGTCTGTGCGTGCTCACCGCCGACCGGGTCGTAGACCACGTCCACACCCCCGGCGCGAGTCGTCGCAGCTGCTCCTGCAGTTCGGCCCCGGAATAGTCGATGACCGCGTCGGCGCCGTGCTCGAGGCACAGGCGGCGCTTCTCCTCGCTCGACGCGGCGGCGATCACCCGGGCTCCGAGCGCCGCGGCGATCTCGACCGCGGCCAGGCCCACTCCGCCCGAAGCTCCGAGCACCAGCACGGTCTCGTCCTTCCTCAGGTCGGCCCTGTCGACGAGGGCGTGGAACGAGGTGCCGTACGCCACCGGGAAGCCGGCCGCGTCGACGAACGACATCTCGTCCGGGATCGGGAAGACCATGTCGGCCGCGACGAGCACCCGCTCCGCATACCCGCCCATGCCCGTGAAGGCGAGAACCCTCGCGCCGGGGCCGACGCCCGCGACATCGGCCCCCACCGCGACGACGACTCCGGCCACCTCGGATCCGGGTGTCAGCGGCGGCTCGGTCCTGGTCTGGTAGGTGCCGGCGACGATGAGTCCGTCGGGGAAGTTCACCCCCGCCGCACGGACGTCGATGACGACCTGACCCGGCCCAAGCGTCGGCGCATCGACCTCCTCGAAGCGCAGCACGTGCGGACTCCCCAACCGGTGGGCGACCTGGGCACGCATCAGGAGTCGCCCTCCGGCGCCACGAACGTGGCCCATGCCGTCGCCGCGATGCCGCCGGTCTGGCGGGTGCAGTCGAGCTCGACGTCGATCATCGCGACGCCGTCCTGCTCGTACTCGCGGACGACGCGACCGGTGCAGGTGAGCACGTCTCCCGGCCACACCTGCTCCCTGAACCGCGTCCGGAACGAGCGGACGCGGTCGGCACCCAGCCAGTCGGTGGCGTACGTGCCGAGGAGCCCCGCCTGCAGCATCCCCACCGAGAAGGGCGAGGGGTAGCCGGCGGCCTCGGCATAGGTCTGATCGTGGTGGATCGGGTTCATGTCCCCCGACGCGCCCTGATAGCGGACGAAGTCGGTGCGCGTCTGCGGGTCGATGACCCATGGCGCAGGACTCGGCCGAGCGATCATGACTCCTCCTTCGTGGCATGGGCGGTCTCGACGCCGGTCATGGTGGAGCGCGCGACGAGCACGCCCTCCTCGTCGACGAAATCGGTCACCATGACGACGAAGGTCAGCGCGCCGCCTCGCCGCCCCTTCTTGACGTACATGTCGGCGATCCGCGAGGTGCACTGGAGGCGGGTGCCGGCGGCCGGCGGAGGACCGAAGAACTCGTACTGCTGCTCGGCGTGCAGCACCCGTCTGCCGTCGAGCTCCGCCGCCTCCCACGGGTTGCCGGCCGGCGGCTGCCACAGGTTGGTCACCGTGAGGAAGGTGGGAGGGCTCACCGGGGTCTCGCGCTCGAGATAGGCCGGGTTGTCCGAGCGGGTCGCTCGCGCGAACTCCCGGATCTTGCCCCGCTCGACATCGAGCACATACGTCTCGCCCACGGTTCCCACCGCATCGAGGTTGGCCATGTCCGCTCCTCTCTCAGGCGTGCCGGCTGCGGATCGACACGGGAACGATCTGCTCAGACAAGGTCGACCATCTCCGTCTTCAGCTCTTCGACGGTCCACCGATCACCCTTGTCGATGACCTTGCCGTAGCTCCACGGCAGGAATCGGCGGATCTCCCCGCCCTTGGCGTAGAACACCGCGCCGCTCGCGGGGCAGTCCGCGGTGAGCAGATAGGCCACGAGGGGCGAGACGTTGCCGGGGTGGAACACGTCGAAGGCGTCGGGATCCTCCGGTGCCGCGACGAGCTCCTTGATGCCCGGCACGTCCTGCGTCATCCGGGTGCGGGCCACGGGAGTGATCGCGTTGGCCCGCACGCCGTAGCGACCGAGCTCCTGCGCGATGATCTGCGTGAGCGAGGCGATGCCGGCCTTCGCCGCACCGTAGTTGCTCTGACCCACCGCGCCGATGAGCCCCGACGTGCTCGAGACGTTGACGATCGATGCCGAGACCGCGTCGCCCGCCTTGGAACGGTCGCGCCAGTGGGCGCCGAAGATGCGGCACGGCGCGAAGGTCCCGCGCAGCTGCCCGGTGATCACGTCGTCCCACTCCTCCTCGCTCATGTTGACGAACATGCGGTCGCGCAGGATCCCGGCGTTGTTGACCAGCCCGTGCACCTCGCCGTAGACCTCGAGCGCGGTGTCGAGCACCTGCTGCGCGCCGGCCAGCGTGGTGATGTCGGCGGTGCTCGCCACCGCCGAGCCGCCCGCTGCGGTGATCTCGTCCACGACGGCTGCCGCGATCGTCTCGTCGGTGCCGCTCCCGTCGGCGCCGGTGCCGTTGTCGTTCACGACCACCCGCGCGCCTTCTCGGGCCGCGAGCAGCGCGTGCTCGCGGCCCACGCCGCGGCCCGCCCCCGTGACCACGATCACACGGCCGTCCAGTTGATTCGTCATCGATCTCTCCTCATCGGTGTCTGCGTCGCCGGTGCGGCGCCGTCATTCGGATGCGGTGGGGGCGTCCCGCCCGCGCCGAGTCGTTCGAGAACCGTCTGCGCCTCGGCCATGATCCGGTCGATCAGCTCGGCCACGCTCGGGACGTCGTCGATGAGTCCGACGACCTGCCCCGTCGCCATCACGCCGGTCTCCGCATCGCCGTCCCGCAGCGCCGCGCGATAGAGCATCGGCGCGTTGGCGGCCATGATCACCTGGCTCCAGGTCAGCCCCTCGTCGCGGCGCATCGCGAGCCCTTCGCGGATCATGTGCGCCCAGGGGGTGCCCGACAGCCGCTGGAAGGCGAGCGCGTTGCGCGCGGCGCGCAGCATGCGCTGCGGGCCGCGGGTCGATTCGAGGGCATCGATGGTCCCCGCACGGAGCACGCGCTGCGGCACGCCGTCGATCTCGAGGGTGACGACGGTGTCGGTGACCGACTTCGACAGGTACACGTCTTTCACGGCCTGCGCGACCGGGGAGTCGGAGGTCATCATGAAGCGCGTCCCCATGGCGATGCCGTCGGCGCCGTAGGCGAGCGCCGACACGAGCCCGCGTCCGTCGAAGTAGCCACCGGCCGCGACGACCGGGATATCGACGGCGTCGACCACCTGCGGCAGCAGCAGACTGGTGGGCACGGAGCCGGTATGGCCCCCGCCCTCGCCGCCCTGCACGATGACCGCGTCCACACCCCACTCGGCGACCTTCTCGGCATGCCGACGCGCCCCGATCGATGGCACGACGACCATGCCCGCGTCCTTGAGCCGGTCGATCAGCTCGCGCTTCGGCGCGAGGGCGAACGAGGCGACCTTCACGCCCCTGCGGATGAGGAGAGCGACCCGCTTGTCGACGTCTTCCTGGTTGGCGCGGATGTTCACGCCGAAGGGCTCGGAGGTGTGCTGCTGCACGTGGTCGATGGCCTGCGCGAGCTCGTCGAGCGAGAGCATGCCGCCGGCGATGATGCCGAGTCCGCCCGCGCGCGCAGTCGCCGCGGTGAGCGTGGCATCCGACACGTATCCCATGCCGGTCTGCACGAGCGGATACCGCACGCCGAAGAGGTCGGTGATGCGGGTGCGCAGGACCGGTGCCACCGCCGGGCCGGTCACACCCGCACCTCGTGGTCGCGCAGACCCCGCGGGTCGATCACGGTGCGGATCAGGTCGAGCTCGTCCGCCGTCGGCAGACGGGTCTCGGGCACCACATCGGGAAGCACGAGGTCGAACCCCGTGGCGGCGACCACGTCGTCGACGCTCACCCCCGGATGCACCGACTTCAGGCGCAGCCGCCCCGAGGCCTCCTCGTAGTCGAGCACGGCGAGGTCGGTGATCACATATCGCAGATCGTGGTGCTTCTGCGCCGACGGTCCCGCCGCCCGCGCATTGTCGTTGCCGACGCCCGACACCATGTCGACCGCCGGGACGAACACGCGGGTGCTGTGGGCGGGAACCCAGTAGCTGGTCGGGTGGTACACGGAGTTGCCGGGGCCCCGCGCACGCCCAGCAGCTGCACCGTGGGCTTCGCGTGGTCGCCGATGGCCGAGATGTTGGCGTTGCCGTACGCATCGAGCTGCGTGGGGATCATCGTGATGTGACGCTTGCCGTTCCACACGAGGGTGAAGATCTGGTTGAACGGCAACCAGGCCTCGACCTCGCCGTCGGCCGGACCACCGAGCGCCCAGGTGCCGCGCATCGCGGTGGCCTCCCATCGGAGAGCACGAGGTCCGGAGAGAACGTGGGCGGGCGAGGCGCACGCCGATCGCGGGGACCGTCCCGAACGCACTCGCGATGATCTCGCCGTCGTCGCGATAGGCATCGGCGCAGGCGACGGCGCAGACCTCGGCGCGGGTGGCGTCGCTCATGAGAGTGCTCCGTCCACGGTGACGGCGGGCCGGGCGAGATAGCGGTCGAGGAATCCCTGCCACTGCTCGGGGTCCTTCGCGGCGGCGACGTATTCGCGCTGGAGCTGTTCGTCGCGGTCGTAGTCGGGAACGCACGAGGTGAAGTGCGCACCACCGGGAGCCTCGACGACGCCGCTGACGAGCAGCCGGGGATGCGGATCGTCGCGGGGTGCGCGTCGGCTGTCAGCTCGGCCGTGGCGACGATGCGCTCCGCCGAGACGTAGGCGTTCTCGGCCGCGAGGCAGAAGAGGTCGTCGAAGTACAGGTCGGGCCCGAGGTACTGCGCGTTGCCGTGGATGTCCGCCCGGTTCATGTGCACGAGGGCGGCGTCCAGCGGGATCGCCGGCATCGCCACGAGGGTCTCGCCCTCGTAGGGATCGACGACCGTCTGCAGGTGGGGGTTGACGCGCATCACGTCGGAGCCGAGTCCCGCCCGGGTCGGCAGATACGGAAGCCGTATGCCGGCGGCCTGGAGACCCCACTGCAGCATGCCCTCGTCGTACTCCTCGACCTCGATCGTGCCGTTCTGGCGGGCGGCGCGGAAGTGCGGGTCGAGGGGGATGGAATCGAGCGACACGAAGCCGAAGACGACCTTCCTGACCTTGCCTGCTGCACACAGGATCCCGACGTCCGGCCCGCCGTACGACACGATCGTCAGATCGTCGAGATCGGACCGGACGATCTCTTTGACGAGCGACATCGGCTTGCGCCGTGACCCCCATCCGCCGATTCCGATGGTCATGCCCGACCGCAGCCGGCTGACCACCTCCGCTTCCGTCATCGTCTTGTCCACCACGGCGATCCTCACTGACCCGTCGACACCTAACAAGTGCTTGCTTTTCATCACCGTAGCAAATGCTTGATTGGTTGTATAGTCGGCGGAATGGAGACACCACACGAAGCACGCATGGAGCGGTCGGAGCGCACCGACCTGATCCTCGAGTGCGCCGCCGAGCTGTTCGCCGAGAGGGGCATCGCCGGCACCACCGTGCGTGACATCGCCGGGCGGACGGGGATCCTCTCCGGCAGCCTCTACCACCACTTCCCGTCGAAGGACGCGATCGCCGACCGCATCGTCACGCTCTACCTCGATGAGCTGATCGCGCGTTACGAGAGCGTGCTCGCCGCGGGGGCGACGCCCGCTCCACGCTCGGCGGGCTGGTGCTCGCGTCGTCACGGGTGAGCCGCACGAATCCCCACGCCTCGGAGATCTACCAGCGCGAGACCGCCTACCTGCGTCAGCTCCCCAGCCGCGACCGCATCCGCGAGGCCACCCGCACGATCAGGGAGACCTGGATGACGGCCATCGAGCGCGGCGTCGCCGCGGGAGATCTGCGCCGAGACGTGCCGGTGGAGCTGCTCTACCTGCTGGTACGGGATGCCGTGTGGCTGACCTCCCGCTCCTTCTCCCCTCCTCCGCGCTCGACCAGGACGGGATCGCGCGGTCGATCCTGTCGGTGTTCCTCGACGGAGCCACCGCGCAGCCGCAGGAGAGGACCGGCCGATGAGCGCGCACCCGACCGACCGGGGACTCCGCCCCGACGCCGTGTCGGCCTGGTTCGCCGCTCACATCGACGGGGCGTCCGGCCCCCTCACGTTCGCGCAGATCGCCGGCGGGCGCTCCAACCTCACCTATCTCGTGCAGAACGACTCCGGCGCGCGTTGGGTGCTGCGCCGCGCGCCCCTCGGAATGGGCGACTCCCGCTCGCACGACGTCCTCCGCGAGGCGGGGAGTGCTCACACGACTCGCCCCCACCCCGGTGCCGGTTCCCGCCGTGGCAGGGCGCACCTCGGATGACTCGATCACGGGCGCTCCCTTCTACGTCATGGAGCACATCGACGGCGTCGTCCTGCGCGACCCCGCCACCGTCGACGCGGCCGTGACCCCCGGCGACGCCGCGCCTTCGCCGCCTCGCTCGTGTCGAGCCTGGCCGACCTGCACGCGGTCGACCCCCGGGATGTCGGCTGGGGCGCACTCGCCGAACGCGACGACTACGTCTCGCGCCAGCTGGGCCGATGGCACGCGAACTGGGCCGCCGACCGGGTTCGCGTGCTCGACGACATCGGCCGCGCGCACGAGCGGCTGCGCGAACTCGTCCCCGTCCAGACCTCGGCACGGATCGTGCACGGCGACTATCGGATCGACAACTGCGTGTACGGGCCGGACGGCTCGATCCGCGCCGTGTTGGACTGGGAGCTCACCACCGTCGGCGATCCCCTGGCCGACCTCGGTCAACTCCTGACGTATTGGGCCGAGCCCGACGACGAGGTGCGGGCCCTGGAGAACTCCCCGACCCTCGCACCCGGCTTCCCGACGCGCGAAGAGCTGATCGGGATGTACGTCGCGGCCGCCCCCTCCGCGGACATCTCCCGCCTCGACTTCTACGTCGCCTACAACTGGTGGAAGGTCGCGTGCATCGTCGAGAACGTGTACACACGGATGGCACGCGGGGCGATGGGTGCGAGCGACCGCCCACCGGCCTCGTTCGCCGCGCAGGCCGAGCGCATCGCGGCGGAGGCATGGCGCCTCACGCGCGAGCTCTGACGGCCGGAGCCCTCACGCGGACGCGGCCGACAGGCGCCGGCGCGCTCTCGGTGCGCGCGTACTCGCGATGCAGGGCGGTCTGACGCAGGGCCGAGTGCAGCCAGAATCCGCGCATCCCCGCCCAGCCCGCCGTCCAGGTCATCCGCCGCGCGTACTCCCACACCGGCGCGTCACCCAATTCGTCCTGCAGGGCCGCGACCTCCGCTGTGCGGCGCAGGTGGTGCGCGATCAGCTGGGCCCGCCGCGCGGCGAGGCCACGGAAGCGGTACTCGTGGCCGGGCAGCACCGTGTACCGGTCGTAGGGCGCGAGCCGATCGAGCGAGTCGAAGTAGTCGCCGAGGGGGTCGCTTCCCGGCAGGGTGCCGATCCCGATGCCCGAGTAGATGCGCGGGAGCACGTGGTCGCCGGAATAGAGGAGTCCGCGCTCCTCATCCACGAGACAGACGTGGCCGTCGGTGTGCCCCGGCGTCGCGATGACGCTGAGCCTGTGCCTGCCGAGCTCCAGCACGGAGTCGTGTCCGATCGGCAGATCCGGCGCACCGGACGAGACCAGGCTCGGTCGATCGAACGACGCGAGCAGCTCGTCCCACTCGCTGTCGGGAACACCCCACTCGCGCAGCGTGGAGCGGTAGGTGTCGGCGTCGGTCGCCTCCGGTGCGGTCTCGCTCCGGAGCACGCGCTGCTCGACCGCCGAGAACACCACCCGTGCGCCGACGAGTTCCCGGAGGACGCTCGCAGCCCCCAGATGGTCGGGGTGGAAGTGAGTGGCGATCGCCGTCCGCACATCGCCGAGCCCCGATCCCGCGATGCGCAGCCCCGCCTTCAGCGCCTCGATTCCGGCGTCGTCCCCCATCCGGGATCGATGAGGTGGACGCCCCGATCATCGAGCAGGGCATAGCAGAGCGTGTGCGGGATCGTCCCCGCGGGGATGGGCACCGGGATCGCCCACATCGGGCGCGACCTGCTCCGCCACGGCCGTGGCACCGGCGTCCCAGGCCGTCAGCTGGGGACGCTCAGCGGTTCGACCACGGTCATCGCGCCCACTCCTCCAACCGACGGCGGAAATCCGGAGGGATGGGGATCGCCCGCTGCGCACCGTCCACCAGGACGATCGTGGTGGTCGCCCGGGAGACGAGCGCGTCATCGTCGAGGCGCACCATGCGGTAGTCGAGCGGGAACGACGTCGTGCCCGCCGGTCCGATCCGCAGCTCGAGGCGGATCTCGTCGAACAGTCGCGCGGCGACGAGATACTCGCACTGCGTGGCTCGGGTCACCGTCGTCCATCCGCGGGCCGCGAGCGAGTGGTCCTGTCGAAAGCCGGTGCGGAACAGGAAGTCGCTCCAGAGCGCCTCCATCTTGGGGAACCAGCTCGCGTAGTAGAGGATGCCGGCGGGGTCGGTGTCGGCGTACGTGAGCCGACGAGTGTCGCTGTGCAGCATTGCACCCCTCCCTGCCAAGCAAACGCTTGTCAGGCGATCGTATCGCGACGCGCGGGGCGTCACAAGTCTCGGCTTACCTAGCGTTTGTTTGGTACAGTCGCCCCATTCAGCCCCTCGAAGGAGACGGGAATGGTCGGCACCCACGACGAGCTCGGCGGTCGCAGCATCGCGATCACCGGAGCCGGATCCGGCCTCGGTCGCGCCTACGCCCTGGCAGCCTCGCGCGCCGGCGCTCGAGTGCTCGTCGCCGACATCGACGAGCGCGCCGCCGAGAAGGTCGTCGAGGAGATCGTCGTGCGCGGCGGCGACGCCGTCGCCCTCGCGGCCGACATCTCGGCAGCCGGAGCCGGTACCCGCATCGTCGGCGCGGCCCTCGCTGCGTACGGACGGCTCGACGGCTTCGTCGCGAACGCGGGACTGCTCAGCCCCGGTCCCTTGCTCGATCAGAGCGAAGACACCATCCGCCGCACCCTGGCGGTGAACATCGACGGCACGATCGACACGGTCGTCGCCGCCGCACGGGCGATGCGCGCGGGCGGGAGCATCGTCGTGATCGTCTCGGGTTCCCTCCTCGGCTCGGCGGACCTCGCGCTCTACGGGACGACCAAGGCTGCGGCCCTCGGACTCGTCTACGGCCTCGCCGTCGAACTCGAGGGGACCGGCATCCGCATCACGGGTCTCGCCCCCGCGCCCGCACCGGCATGTCCGGGCAGATGGGCACGGCCGGCGAAGACAAGGGCGGTGCGCCGGAGGGCGTGGCTCCCGCCGTCACGTTTCTGCTCAGCGACGCGTCGAGCGCCCTGCACGGGCACGTGCTCCGCTTCGACGGCGAGCGCCTCGCCCTGTTCCGCCCTCCGCACATCGCGCAGGAGGTCACCGCCGAGCGATGGGATGCCGCCACGATCGCCGCGGCGATCGCCGGACCACTGCGCGACGAGGTCGACGCAGCCCTGCCCGGAGTCGCACGCCGCGCTGGTGGCGGAGCCGACGATGTGCTACACGTTGATACCGCGCTCTCCGGCACCAGCTCGAGCGCAGAGGGGGGCTAGGTGCGTCGAATGCCTGCAGCCACGAAGAGCAAGGCGGAGCAGAGCTCCGAACGACGGGACGAGATCCTCGCGATCGCCGCACGACTGATCGCCCATCACGGGTACTCGGCGACGACCGTCCGCGACATCGCGGACGAAGCGGGCATCCTGTCGGGCAGCCTGTACCACCACTTCTCCTCGAAGGAGGCGATGCTGCAGGAGATCCTGCACGGCTTCATGAGCAGACTCCTCACGAAGTACGAGGAGATCGCCGCAGAGACGACCGATCCCCGCGCGGGGATCGACGCGCTCGTCGAGTGCGCCTTCGCCACGATCGATCGCGAACCCTCCGCCGTCGGGCTCTACCAGAACGAGGCCGCGTTCCTCGCGACCCAGCCCGGCTTCGAGTTCCTGGTCGCCGAGAGCGAGCGCATCGAGAAGATCTGGATCGATCAGCTCAGCTCCGGCGCCGAGCAGGGCATCTTCCACGTCGGAGACCCGTCGGTCACGTACCGTTTCATCCGCGACGCCGTCTGGTCGACCGTCCGCTGGTACCGACCGGGGGACGCCACACGGCAGCCAGCCTGACCGAGCAGTTTCTGCAGCTGCTGCACGGCGGCCTGCTCGCGCGCTGACACCGAGCCTGCTCGCGCGCTGACACCGAGCCGGCTCGCCTGCCGTCCCGAAGACGGGAGGGGCTGCACTCCGGCGACACCTCTCCCGCCTCCGCTGACTCACTCGGCCAGCACGCCCCGCAGATCGGCATCCGCTGCGGTCTGCGCCGCGACGATCTCGCGCACCGCACCCTTGGCCACCTTGCCGCCCGCGGCCCGCGGCAGCTCGTCCAGGACGACGATCCGCTCGGGATACAGGTGCTTGGAGATGCCGCGGTCCGACAGGTACTGCGTGATGTCGGCGACGGTGACCGCCGGGCCGTTCACCGTGACCGCCACGCCGATGCGCTCTCCGAACAGGTCGTCCGGCACCGGCACCGCCGAGGCCATCAGCACGCCGGGGTGCTGCTCGACGAGCTCCTCGACCTCGATCGCGGAGATGTTCTTGCCCCCGCGGATGATCAGGTCGCTCGTGCGACCGACGACACGCAGGTAGCCGTCGCTGTCGACCGTGACGAGATCGGGCATCATGAGGCGCCCGTCGTGGAACAGCTCCTCGTTGGCGGCGGGGTCGCCGTAATAGCCCATGCAGATCGTCGGCCCGCACACTCCGGGGCGACCGGGGCCGCCGGTCTCGGTGATGTCCCTGCCCTGCGCGTCGTAGAGGCGCATGTCCATCACATCGATCACGCGGCCCGCGGTGCGCAGACGCTGGTCGGCCGTGTCGCGCAGGCTCGTGTTGCTGATGGCGCCCGACTCGTTCGAGCCGTAGAACTGCAGCACCTTCGCCCCCACGCGTTCCTCGAACTGCAGCGCCCGTTCGTACGGGACGGCCTCGCCGCCGGTGAACATCGCGCGCAGACTGCCGAGCGACGCCGAGCCCAGCGCCGGCGCATCGAGCATCATCTTGAACTGCGTGCTCACGCACGCGAGGATCGTGACCTGCTCCGCGTCGATCAGACGGAACATCTCGTCGACGGTGAACCGCTCCATCAGGACGGTCTTCATCCCGAGCATGGCGGTCGCGTAGTGCGCGGTCCACAGCCCGAATCCGAACGGCCCCGGCACCGCACCGAGCATCACATCGTCTCGGGTGAAGTCAGCCGCTTCGAACGCCATCTTGGAGAACGCGATCATGCGGTTCGCGAACTGGGTCACGAGTTTCGGCCGTCCGGTGGTCCCCGAGGTCGAGTTCAACATCGCCAACTCGTTCGGCCCCGCCGCGCGCGCCCTGGTCTGCTCGACCGACGCGTGCGGGACCTCTTCGACCGTCGCCGTGCCTCCATCGAACCGGTGGACACGGACAGGGCCGGAGGGTCGACGATGATGAGGGTGTCGACGTTCCAGCCGTCCTCGGCGAGATCGGCGACGTGATCGAGGGCCGCGCGATCACGGTGGCTCTCACGCATCACGAGCACGGTGGCCTCCGACCGCGACATCAGGTGCCTGACCTCGTCGCGGCCGGACCGCGCCCCCATGCCGACCGCGACCGTTCCGCTGCGTTCGGCCGCGCACAGTGCGACGTGGAACTCGGCCGAGTCGGGCAGCAGCATCCCGAAGCGGGCCCCTCGGGGGATCAGGGCGACCAGCGCGGTCGCGAGCAGATCGATCTGCTCGTCGTACTCCTTCCAGGTCAACCGGGTGCCGTCGGCGACGTAGGCGATGCGGTCGGGGATCTCCCGCGCGTTCTCCGCCACGTAGTCGGCGACGGTCAGGTCACCCCACCACCCCTGTGCGACGTACTCGGCCGTCAACTGCGCGTCCTGTGCCGGGATGTTCATTCCGCTCCCATCTCCTGTTGGATGATTCCCATGGCGCGCTGATACCCCTCATCGAGGGCCGCGACGTCTTCATGGGCACCGCTGAGCTGCGCGCGCAGCAGCACGTAGCCGCGATCGATCACGCGCTGCAGCGGCCCGATCGCCGGATCGACGATCAGCACGCTGGCTCCCCGATCGGCGATCTCGCGGATCGCGTCGGCGAGCCCGCTGACGATCTTGGGCGCGAGGCCGGTCATCATCTCGTCGAGCACGAGGCAGTGGGGCTCGCCCATCAGCGCTCGGCTCACGACGAGCATCTGCTGCTCGCCGCCCGACAGCACTCCGGCGAGGCGGCTCTCGCGCTCCCTGAGCACCGGGAAGCGGTCGAGCGCCTCATCGACGGCCGCCTTCTTCAGACGGAGCATCTCTGCCATGACCTGCAGGTTGTCGCGCACGGTGAGCTTGGGGAAGAGCTGACGCCCCTGCGGGACGATCGCCAGCCCGGCCCTCGCACGATCGATCGATGCGAGCGACGACAGGTCGGTGCCTCCGAGGTCGATCCCGCCCGAGGCGGCGACGGCACCGTAGACGCCGAGCGCGAGGCTCGACTTCCCGGCGCCGTTGGGACCGACGACCGCCGTGATGCGCCCGGCAGGCGCGGTCAGCGTCGCCTTCTCGACGGCGGTCGCGGTGCCGTAGCGCACGGTGAGGGCGGTGATGGTGAGATCAGCGCTCATGCGGCGTCCTCCTCCGTCGTTCCGAAGTACACGCGCTGCATCTCCGGGCTCGCGAGGCAGTCCTCCGGCGCCCCCTCGAACACGCGTCGGCCCTGCGCGAGCAGCATGACGCGGTCGGCGAGGGAGGTGAGCAGATCGACGTTGTGGTCGACGAGGATGACCGCATGCCCGCGGGACTGGACCTGTCGGATCGCGTCGATGATACCCGCGATCGAGTCGGCATCGGCTCCCGCGAACGGCTCGTCGAGCAGCATGACCTGCGGGTCCTGAGCAAGAGCCCTGGCGACCTCGACGAGACGCTGCTCGCCCAGGGAGAGGTTGGCGCACAGTTCGTCGAGCCCGGGCACGCCGAGTTCCTGTGCGACCCTCGTGACGCGGTCCTGCTCCTGGTCGCGGTGCCGGATGCCGTCTGTGATCACGCCGGCGGTCATGCGCCACCAGGAGGGGAACCGCTCGGCGGAGGCGCCGACCAGGATGTTCTCCCGCACCGTCAGCTCCAGCGCCAGATGCGGATGCTGGAACGTGCGTGAGAGCCCCTTGCGCGCACGGGCGGCCGTCGGCCCGCTCAACCGCTCCCCGTTCAGGGTGAGCGTTCCCGAATCGGAGCGCTGGATGCCGGTGATGAGATCCACGAGGGTGGTCTTGCCCGCACCGTTGGGGCCGACGAGCCCGAGGATCTCTCCCCTGCCCACATGGAAGGAGACGTCGTCGAGGGCGACGAGACCGCCGTAGGCCTTGCTCAAGCCCTCTCCGCGCAGGACGATGCCGTCCCCGGTTTCGCCGATGTTCATCCGCGTGCCTTTCCGATGCGGCCGCGCACCCAGCCGACGAGCGCCTTCCCGTAGCCGATGAGTCCGGCCGGTGCGATGAGCAGGATCAGCAGCACCCCGATCGCGAGCACCAGCTGGCCGGAGCCCTCGAACGCCGACGGCATGTTCGACGTGAGCTGGATGACGACGATCGCCCCGATCACGCAGCCCCACGCCGTGGCCTGCCCGCCGATCAGCGGAACGAACAGGGCCATGAACACGATGGAGAGCGTGAACGTCTCCGGCGTGATGCTGAGCATGAACGACACGAACAGCGCACCCGCCAGTGAGGCGACGGCCGCGCCGACCGCGAGGGTGACCGTGGTGAGCGTCGTGGTGCGGGTGCCCATCGCCTCGACGGCCGACGGCACGTCGCGCATGGTGCGCACGGTGACGCCCCATGCCCCGGTGCGGATGCGCTCGATGAGCGTCGCGACCACGACCACCAGCAGCAGGGCGATCGCGAGCAGCAACAGTCGCGGCGGCTCCCAGCCGAAGAAGGTCGGCGACGGGATGCCGCCGATGCCGGCCGACCCGCCCGTGATCGGCTCGAGCGCGATCACCCACGGCTCGAACGCCATGCTGAACAGCAGCGTCACCGCGGCGAGGTAGAAGCCGTTGAGGCGTCGGGTGAAAGGCCGAGCACGACCGCGACCGCCGCGGAGATGAGCGGGCCGATGATCCACCCCAGGATCGGCGGCAGTCCGGTCTCGGTGGTGACGATCGCGACGCTGTAGGCGCCGATGGCCGCGTAGGCGGCGTAGGCCATCGACATCGAGCCCGCCATCACGAACGGGATGTACATGCCCAGAGCGATGAGTGCGTACACGGCCACCATGACCAGCAGGTCCTGCCGGAATCCGCTGTTGCCCGCCCAGACCAGGGCGATGGCGCCGACGGCGACCGCCACGGCAGGGACGATCAACGCCCGCGATCCTGCGCGACGTCTGGCGCCGGGAGCAGGCGCGATCATCGAGTTCACGGGCATCTCCTGAGTGGTCATATCCGCACCCGCGTCGAGAACAGGCCCTGGGGGCGGAAGGCGAAGAACAGCAGCGCGATCAGCAGGACCATCGTGGTCGGCCCCATGCTGCCGAAATAGAACGGTGCGAACACCTGGATCGCTCCGAGCACAAACCCGCCGAGCAGCGGAGCCCAGGTGCGCCCGGTGCCGCCGATCACGAGCGCGAGGAAGCCGACGAGTGTCCACGACAGTCCACTGGTGAACGCCACGCCGGTCTTCGGTGCGTACAGGAGCCCTGCCGCGCCCGCGATCAACCCCGCGAGCAGGAAGGCGATGAGCCGGATCCGCCCGACCGGGAGTCCCAGCAGGGCGGCGGCGCCGCGGTTTGTCGCCCACCGCGCGCAGCAGCCGCCCGGTGCGGCTGTGCCGCATCCAGAGCGACACGGCGAGGAAGATCAGCGCCGTCGCGACGATGAGGACGACGGCGGTTCCGGAGACGTACGCCGATCCGATCTGCCACGGCCCGAAGGAGAAGAGCACCTGCCCAGGCAGGGCGGGGCGCCCGAAGATGGCACCCGCGCCCTGCTGGACGATGAACAGCACAGCCGTGACCGCGACGAGGGCGGGCAGCTCGCCGCGCCCCGATCGCTTCTGCACCTGGCGCACGACGAGGAGCTCCGTCAGCCCGCTGGCCACCACGGCGATCACCAGCCCCAGCACGAGACTGAGGGCGATCGGCAGGCCGATCTCGAGCGTGAGCCAGCTGGCGCCGAGAGCAGCCGCCATGGCATACGGCCCGATGGCGAAGTTGAAGAACCCGGCGCCGATGAGGGTGAGTTGATACGCGAGGGCGATGAGTCCGAAGAAGCTGCCGATCTCCAGGACCGAGAGCCACAGCTGAGGGTCGGTCATGTCACTCCGACTCGCAGGCGACCTGGTAGTCCTCCCAGGCACCGCTCGGCTCGTTGTCCTCGTCGAATCCCGAGAGCACGAGACCGCACAGTCCGTCGGCGCCCATGTGCTTGTCCGGACTGAACGAGAGCGTGAATCCGGGCTGCCCGAACGAGGCCTCGAACCCGGTGATCTCGTCCAGCGCATCGCGGACGGCGACGGGGTCGTCGGCCCCTCCGGCCGCCTCGATCGCCGCCTTGAGGAGGTAGACCGAGTCGTAGGCCTGCGCGTCGTAGGCCGTCAGCCGGTAGTCGTCGCCGTTGGCCTCCTTCAGCTTCTTCTCCAGCTCCTGCGTCTTCGGGTTGTCCATGTCGAGCGCGCCCATGTAGACGACATCGGCGAGCGCACCCTTGTTGGTGCGGGCCCACGAGTCCGGCTGGTTGCCGATCGATGCGAGCGAGAAGCGCAGCACTCCGGGGATCTGCTGGTGGAGCGTGTTGTGCGCGAGCACCTCGAAGTTGCCGCCGAGGCTCGAGACCAGGATCGCGTCGGGGTCGGCCTGCTTGATGCGTGCAGCCTGCGCCGTGAGGTCGGCGGCGTCGACCGGGGCCGACTCCTCGGCGACGACCTCGACGCAGTCCTCGAGGATCGGGATGATGAGCTTGTTGATGTTGTCGATGGCCGGGGAGGCGTCGGACAGCACGGCGATGCTCTCGTAGCCCTCGGTCTCCATCGCGCCGCAGTAGGCCTCGGCGAACTGGTCGACGCCGTTGGCGAGCATGTAGGTGAACTCGTTGTCCGGGGCCTCCGCGACCGAGGTGGTCACGGCGGTCGGGGCGATGGCCGGGATGCCCGCCTGCTTGACGACCGACTTGCCCTGCAGCACGGCACCGCTGCCGGTGTCGAGCAGGATCACCTGCGCCCCGTCGTCGACGAGCTTCCGCACGACCGTGGGGGTCTTGGTGGGGTCGGACTCGTCGTTGCCGACGACGATGCGGATCTTCTGGCCGTCGATCCCGCCCGCGGCGTTGATCTCGTCGATGGCGAAGCGGATCGTCTTGCCCGCGATCACCGCGTAGGCGGCGCCGGGGCCGGTGCTGTCCTCGTCGAGACCGAACACGATCTCGCCGTCCGCGGCGCCGGCATCACCCGAGCCGGAGGTGTCATCGGCCGCGCAGGCGGCGAGTGAGACGGCAAGTGTGGCAGCTCCCAACAGGGCGAGCAGTCGCTGTGACTTCACGTGAAACCTCCATTGGTTTCCTCGGTGCCTGGCGCCGCTGTGCGCCAAACAAATGCTTGGTTGCTGCAACCATACCCAGCGCGACGGATGACGTCAACGTCGTCATCGACACGAATCCGGCAGGGGCCGCCGCACCGGACGCACCCGCTGCCGAGCCCTCGTCAGACGTCGGGGATCTCCCGCGCGCGCAGACCCCGCGGGTCGAGCACCGCACGGATCAGATGCAGTTCCCGCTCATCGGGCACGCGGGTGAGCGGGACATCGGCCGGGATGTCGAGGGGAAAACCCGTCGCGGCGACGACCTCGTCGACCCGCACCCCCGGATGCACGCTGACGAGCCTCATGGCGCCGTCGGCGCCGGCGAGATCGAGCACCGCGAGGTTCGTCACCACGCCACGCAGATCATGGAAGGGCATCCCCAGGCGCGCGGCACGATCGACGCCGACACCCGTCACGGTGTCGACCTCCGGCACGAAGACGCGGGTCGAGTGGCGCGGGATGAAATAGCTGGTCGCGTGATTCGCCGTGTTGGTCGCCGCACCTCGCGCACCCACGAGCTGATGCGTCGGATGATCGCGGGGGCCGATCGCCGAGAGGTTCTGGTTGCCGTGCCGGTCGATCTGCGGCGCCCCCATGATCACGTGACGCCGGCCGGTGGCGATCAGCTCGAACAGTTTCGCGTAGGGCAGATGACCCTCCGGACGCGTGAAGGGCCGGTCGACGGCGGGGGTGTCGGCGAACAGGGTCGCATCGCCGTCGCTCAGGAGGAGTTCCGGCGCATGCGTGAGCCGCGCCAGGCGCACCCCGATGGTCGGCACCACACCGAAGGAACTCGCGAGGATCGCCCCGGAGCCGCGGAACAGGTCGGCGCAGGCTGTCGCGGCGACCTCGGAACGCGTGATCATCGCGCTTCTCCTCCCTCCGCGGCCGACACCGCGTCGTCACCGTCGAGATACCGCTCGAGGTACCGCCGCCAGGCCTGCGCATCGCGCGCCGAGTCGGCGTATTCGCGTTGGGCCGCCTCATCACGCGGATACTCCGGGACCAGGGCCGTGAACCCCGCGCCACCGGGAGCCGAGGTCACGACATCCGTCTCGGTGCGGTTCAGGATCAGGGTCGACGGGTGCGCGGCGGCGAGCTGCTCCGTGTCGACGATGCGCTCCGCCGAGACGACCGTGCGCGTCGCCGCCCGCGCCATGAGCTCATCGAAGAAGGGATCGGGCCCAAGGCACTGCGCGTTGCCGACGCGATCGGACTGCTCGACGTGCACGAGCGCGATGTCGAGCGGGATCGCGGGCATCGCGACCAGGGTCTCCCCGTCGTCGTAGGGCGACACGATGGTCAGGATCTCCGGATTCCCGGTCACCGCATCGAGCCGATCCCGTTGCGGAGCACCTCGAAGGGAGGCGCCGCGACGCCGCGCGCAGACCCGCGACCAGCATGGCCTCGTCGAGCTCGGTGGTCGCCACCGCACCGCGCCGTCGTGCGGCGGCGAAGTGGGGTCGATCGGGATCGAGTCGAGCGACACGAATCCGTGCACGATGCGGGAGGCCTGCCCGGTCGCGCAGAGGATGCCCGCATCCGGTCCCCCGAAGGTCACCACGGTGAGGTCGCGCGCCCCGCTGCGCACGAGCTCTCGCAGCAGCGCCATCGGTTTGCGACGCGACCCCCACCCGCCGATCCCCACCGTCATGCCGTCGCGGAAGAGCCCGGCGACCTCCTCGATCGACCGCAGCGCCGCCATCAGGTCTCCAGCGTGCTGCCGGTGGCCACGAACTCGTCGCGGTGCTCGTCGGCGACGCCCGCGAGGTTGAGTTCGAACGTGAAGCCCTGCTCGAAGCGGTAGCTGCGGTTGACGTCGATCGGGTCGATGCCGTTGAGCGCCTCCTTCGCCGCGCGGATCACCCTCGTGTCCTTCGCGGCGATCCGGGCGGCGAACGCGAACGCCGCGTCGTCGAGTTCGGCGCGCGGCACCACCTGATCGACCGAACCGAGCTCGGCCAGACGCTGGGCCGTGACCGTGCGCGCGGAGTAGTACATCGCACGCAGCATGTGGTGCGGCACGAGCCGCGCGAGATGCGTGGCGGCGCCGAGAGCGCCTCTGTCGACCTCCGGAACGCCGAAGTACGCATCGTCCGAGGCGATGATGACATCGGAGTTGCCGACGAGGCCGACCCCGCCGCCGAGACAGAAGCCGTTGACGGCCGAGATCACCGGAACCGGGCACTCGTAGATGGCCTTGAACGCGTCGAAACAGCCGCGGTTGGCCCCGAGCAGACCCCCGAACCCCTCGATCCGCTGCACCTCCTTGATGTCGACTCCGGCGTTGAAGCCCTTGCCCTCTGCGCGCAGGACGACCACGCGGGTCGACCCGTCGGCGCCGGCCTCGCGCATCGCGTCGGCCACATCGAACCACCCCTGCACCGGCAGTGCATTCACGGGGGATAGTTCATCGTGACGACGTGTACGCCCTTGTCCTGCGTGGTGATCTCGATCGACATGAGTGCCTGCCTAACTCTGCTTCCGGTTGTTCTGGTTGTCCTGCCGGTCCGGTGTCGCGGCGATGTGCGCCCGCATCCAGGAGACCGAGCGGCGAAGCGCCGACTCCGCGCCCTCTTCCTCGATCGCCGGGCCGATCAGCTCGGCATCGACGATGCCCTCGTACCCGGCACGGACGACCTGCTCGAGGAGCTGCCGCATCGGCAGGTCCGCATCGCCCGGCACCCATCGGCTGGGGAACGACGATGTGCCGAGCACGAAGTCGGAGACCTGCACGATCTCGATCTGCGCCGTCCGGTCGGCGACGAGCGCGTCGAGGCCGCGCTCCTGCCAGCAGCAGTACAGGTCGAGGCACACGCCCATCCCTGCTCTCTCGGCGAGCGCGAACGCGTCGGCGGCCGTATGGGTGAAGCTGATGTCACTGCGCAGCGACATGGTGTTCTCGACGGCCAGACGCACGTCGAGCGACCCGGCGAGCTGCACGAGAGGGGCCAGGCGTCGGGCGAAGAGGTCTGCCGCACGCTCCCAGTCCAGGTGGCCGGAGGAACCCGAGGTCAGATACACCGTGCCGGCGCCGAGGTCATGCGCTCGGCGCACGCCGTCGGCGAGCACGGCGAGCTGCCTCTCCCACCCCGCGGCATCGTCCGGGTGGGCGCTGAGCGGATGCACCAGGTAACCGAGGCGCACACCGTGCTCCTCGAGCAGCTCCGCCACGCGCACGGTGTCATGCCCTGCCGTCTTCACCGCAGGCAGTCCGACGAGATCCGTGCCGGTGCGCCCGTACATCGCGATCTCCTCGTCGAGGTCCCAGGACAACGCCGCCATGCCGCTCACGCACACGGCAGGACCGGGGATGCGGGCGTCGGTCATGGTCGCGCGTCGACGCCGGCCACGATCTCCGCGAGCGCGCGCTCGACGTCGTCGCGGTCGTATCCGAGCGCCGCGGTCTCGTCGGGGTCCGGCTCGAACGCGATGACGGCTCCCCTCCCTGGACGATGAAGCGGTCCGGCTGGAAGGGGTGCTCTTCGTCGCGTTCCTCGATCACGTGCCGACTGCCGGCGGCCTCGGCCAGGAGCTGGAAGTAGTCGCGGTAGCTGAGGTTGCGATCGCCCACGAGGTAGGCGTGCCCTGCGGCCCCCGAATCGAGCGCCCCTTGCACCGCCTGCGAGAGCGAGCGGACCGACATGTAGTTCGTGCCGCCAGGAGGAGCGAACAACGCAGGGTCTTCGACCTCTCCGCGCACCCACGCCACCATGCGGGCGAAGCGTCGGAGGCCGCGCTCGTCGGCCCCGACGATCGAGGGCGGGTTCAGCGTGATCGCGGAGAAGCCGTCTCCGCTGAGCGCGCGCGCCCCGTCGTCGGCATCCCGGCGCGCCGCCACATAGGGGATGCGCTCCGCCCACTCCGGATGCAGCTGGTGGTAGTAGCTGCCGATCTGCACGAAGCGCGAGACGCCCGCGGCCTTGGCGAGGGCGGCGAACCGCGGGACGCCCCCGCTCTGTGTCCGCTCCCAGAAGTCGGCGTCCTCCTGCTCCGCCGGGACATGACGGATGTCGTTGCCCGCCGAGAACACGATCGCGTCGAAGCCCTCGAGCGCCACGGGAGCGGACTCGGTCTCGGTGTAGTCGCCGATCAGCCGCGGCATGCCCGCCACGGCGCTCGGGTCGCGGTCGGAGGGGCCACGGCGCGACATGACCGTGACCTCGTCGCCCCGCGCCGCGAGGTCGGCCGCGATGCGGCTCCCGATCATGCCGGTCGCACCGACCACGAGCACACGACTCATACGAACACCGCCTTCGCGTCCGAGATCACCGGCGCACCGTCGCGGCGCAGCTCGAAGGCGCCGTCGGGCCAGCTCTCCAGCTCGAGCACATCGCCGGGCACGACGGGACCGGTGAAGCGTCCGTGCAGCGACGTGAGGTCGGCGGGGTGGGCGCCGCGATCACGCGCCATCACGAGCGTCGCGGCGGCGAGGGTGCACAGCCCCTGGAGGATGGGGATCGACTGACCGATGCGCGCCGACGCCTCGGGGTCGATGTGGATGTGGTGGCGGTCTCCGGTGAGTCGGTAGAGCGCGGCCTGCGTGGGGAACGTCGGCACGGCGCCGATCGTCCCGGGCCCGCGGTCGGCGGCCGTTGCGCGTGCCGGCCCTCGTTCTCCGCCGAAACCACCCGTTCCGGGGGCGAACAGCGACCACATCGCGGTGAACTGCGCGCACTCCACGATCACCTCGAAGACCGAGGCAGTGCCTTTGTCCCACACGTCGCCGACGCGAGCGTTCAGGGTGACCTCCCCGACCGGGGCAGGGGGCCATGCACCTCGAGCGTCTGGGATCCGTGCACCGCGGCATCGCCGTATGCACCGGCCTCGGCGAGGACGTCCGGTGCCCATTGCGCGAGTGTGAGGCCGAACGACGGCAGCACGCGCAGGCGATCCTCGAACACGAGGTCGAGATCATCGGCGCGGGCCCCCACCGCGAGGGCGTAGAGGATCGCGTCTCTCTCGTCGTACCCGACGACGCGCGTTCCGAGCGATCGTCCCGCCCATTCGCCGCTGTTCATGCGCCGTACACCGCCTCGGGGTGGGCGCCCTCATCCACGAGTGCGCGGACCGCGTCGCCGATCTCGGCGGCGGCCCAGCGGCGGTCGAGTTCGCGCGCCGGCCCATGGCGCCATCCTCTTCGAGGCAGATCCGACCACCCTCGATCTCGATCACACGGCCGGTGATGTCGCAGTCGGGGCTCGCGAGCCAGGCCACGAGCGGGGAGACGTTGGCGGGGTCCATGCGGTCGAAGCCCTCGACGGGCGCGGCCATCGCGTCGGCGAAGGGCCCCTCGGTCATGCGTGTGCGGGCGGACGGGGCGATCGCGTTCACGGCGACCCCGTAGCGGCCGAGCTCCTGCGCGGCGACGAGGGTGAGCGAGGCGATGCCACCCTTGGCCGCGGAGTAGGCCGCCTGGCCGACGCTGCCCTGGAGCCCGGCGCCCGACGAGGTGTTGATGACGCGGGCGGTGGGGACCCTGCCCTCCTTGGCTTCGGCGCGCCAGTACGCGCCGGCGTGCCGGAGCGGGGCGAAGTGTCCTTTGAGGTGCACGCGGATCACCGAGTCCCATTCGTCTTCGTCGGCGTTGACGAGCATCCGGTCGCGCACGAAGCCCGCGTTGTTGACGAGGATGTCCAGGCGCCCGAACGTGGAGATCGCCTGCGCGATGAGCTCGCCCGCCTCCAGGAAGTCGGCGATGTCGGCACCGTTGGCGACGGCTTCGCCGCCCTCGGCGCGGATCGTGTCGACGACGTCCTGAGCGGGGCCGACCGAGTTCCCCGCTCCGTCGAGCGCCGTGCCCAGGTCGTTCACGACGACCCTGGCGCCCTGCCTGGCGAGTTCGAGCGCGTGCTCACGGCCGAGACCGCGTCCGGCACCGGTCACGATCGCGACCCGTCCATCGAGAATTCCTGCCATGTCCGACTCTCCTTCGAGACCGCGCCGGTGTGTGCGACCGACGGAACACCCCCACCCTAGCAACCAAGCAAACGCTAGGGCAAGTGCGGTAGGCTGCATGCACACGGTCGACGAGCGGCACGGACGCGCGACACGATGCACGACACAGAGAGGTGTTCCGACATGACCACTCCCCCTATGCTCTCGACGGCGCTCACGCGTCTGACCGGCGTCGACCACCCCGTCGTGCAGACGGGCATGGGCTGGGTGGCCGGCGCCCGCCTGGTCTCGGCGACGGCAGAGGCCGGCGGCCTCGGCATCCTCGCCTCGGCCACCATGGACACCGCCGAGCTCGAGCGGCAGATCATCGAGGTCAAGGAGCGCACAGACCGACCTTTCGGCGTGAACCTCCGCGCGGATGCCGGCGACGCCGAGCAGCGTGTCGACATCATGATCCGTCACGGCGTGAAGGTGGCCAGCTTCGCCCTCGCCCCTCGACGCGAGCTGATCGAGAAGCTCAAGGAGCACGGCGTCGTCGTGATCCCCTCGATCGGAGCAGTGCGTCACGCCGAGAAGGTCGCCGCCTGGGGTGCGGATGCGGTCATGGTCCAGGGCGGCGAGGGCGGCGGGCACACGGGCGCCGTCCCCACGTCGATCCTGGTCCCCTCCGTCATCGCGGCCGTCGACATCCCGGTGATCGCCGCCGGCGGCTTCCATGACGGGCGCGGGCTCGCCGCGGCCCTGGCGTTCGGTGCCGCGGGCGTCGGAATGGGCACGAGGTTCCTGCTCACGCGCGACAGCGCCGTGCCCGACGCCATCAAGCAGCGCTACCTGGGCTTCGGGCTCGACGGCACGGTCGTCACCACGAAGGCCGACGGGATGCCGCACCGCCTGCTGCGGACGGAGTACATCGAGGGTCTGGAGCGGCGGGCCGGCATCCGGCAGCTGCTTCCGACGCTGCGCCGCTCGCTCGAGTTCAAGCGCATGTCGGGGATGAGCTGGCGCGACCTCGCCGCAGACGCCGCCTCGATGAAGAAGGCCACCGGCCGCTCGTGGTCGCAGATGACTCTCGCCGCGAACACACCCATGCTGCTGAAAGCGGGCCTCGTCGACGGCGACACCCGCGCCGGGATGCTCGCGGCTGGACAGGTGGTGGGCCTGATCGACGACCTTCCCAGCTGCGAGGAGCTCGTCGACCGCATCGTGCGCGACGCCGTCGTGCACGTGCGCGCCGCAGCATCCTGCATCATCGACTGAGGTATCGGCGTCGAGACACCGGGACCCCGCCGTCCGCGACGGGGTCCACGAGCCGTCAGAGGCGTTCGATGATCGTGACGTTCGCGAGTCCGCCGCCCTCGCACATGGTCTGCAGGCCGTAACGACCGCCGGTGCGCTCGAGTTCGTTGAGCATCGTGGTCATGAGCCGCGTGCCGGTCGCGCCGATCGGATGCCCGAGCGCGATGCCGCCGCCGTTGACGTTGACCTTCTCCCGCGGCACCCCGGTCTCCTTCATCCAGGCGAGCACGACCGACGCGAAGGCCTCGTTCACCTCGAACAGGTCGATGTCGTCGAGGTTCATGCCCGCACGCTCGAGGGCGTACCTCGTGGCGGGGATCGGCGCCGTCAGCATGAACACGGGGCTGTCTCCGCGCACCGACATGTGGTGGATGCGGGCGCGCGGGGTGAGCCCGTGGTCTGCGACGGCCTGTGCGCTCGCGACGAGCACCGCGCTGGAGGCGTCGCTGATCTGCGAGGCGACCGCCGCGGTCAGCCGTCCGCCCGGGGTGAGGGTCTGCAGGCCGGCCATCCGCTCCAACGAAGTGTCCCGCCGCACGCCCTCATCGTGGTCGAGTCCGTTCAGCGGCGCGATCTGGCTCGTGAAGCGGCCCTCGTCCTGTGCGGTCGCAGCGCGCTGGTGGCTCTCCAGCGCGAACTGCTCCATCTCCTCCCGGGTGATGTCCCACTTCTCGGCGATCATCTCGGCGCCGACGAACTGCGAGATCTCCTGGTCGGGGTATCGCTCCTGCCATCCGGGGGACTCGGCGAACGGCGTGGTGAAGCCGTAGGCCTCGCCGGCGACCATGGCCGACGAGATCGGCAGTCGCGACATGTTCTGCAACCCGCCGGCGATCACGAGGTCGTTGGTGCCGCTCATCACGGCCTGCGCCGCGAAGTGCACGGCCTGCTGGCTCGATCCGCACTGGCGATCGATCGTGACACCGGGCACGTGCTCGGGGAATCCGGCGACCAGCACGGCCGAGCGGCCGACGTTGCCCGCCTGGCCGCCGATCGTGTCGGTCGCACCGATGATGACGTCGTCGAGCGCCGCCGGATCGATGCCGGTGCGTTCGACCAGCGCCTTCAGGCTGTGCGCGCCGAGGTCGGCCGGGTGGATGCCCGAGAGCGAGCCGCCGCGCTTGCCGACGGGCGAGCGGACGGCGTCGACGATGTATGCCTCTGCCATGTTCTTCCTTCTTCCTGATCTCACGCGTGCTGACTGCTGACGGCGACGACCTCGCCGGTCATATAAGAGGAGTATGCGCTGGCGAGGAACACCATGACGTTGGCGACCTCCCAGGGTTCCGCCGCACGACCGAAGGCCTCTCGGGCCTTGAGCTGCTCGAGCAGTTCGGGCGTCGTGACCTTCTCGAGGAACGGATGCATCGCCAGACTCGGCGAGACCGCGTTGACGCGGATGCCGTGCGGGGCGAGATCCATCGCCGCGCTGCGGGTGAGCGCCATCACGCCCGCTTTGGCCGCGGCGTAGTGGGCCTGTTCGGCCTGGGCGCGCCAGCCGACGACCGAGGCGTTGTTCACGATCACGCCCGCGGTGCCCGCAGCGACCATGCGACGCCCGACGGCGCGGATGCAGCGGAAGGTGCCGGTCAGCGTCACGTCGAGCACGATCCCCACTGCTCGTCCGTCATGTCGAGGATCGAGACGGAGCCGCCGAGGCCGGCGTTGTTGATCATCACATCGATCGGGCCGCCGTCTTCGGCCAGATCGAGGAACGCGGTGATCTGCTCCTCGACCGTCACGTCGCACACGGCGGTGCGCACCCGGTCGGCGCCGAAGCGCGCGCCCAGCTCCTGCTGCGTCTGCTCCAGACGACCGGCATGCGTGTCGCCGAGCACGACCAGTGCGGCACCCTCCTCCAGACAGCGGACAGCGGCGGCCTGCCCGATTCCCGCTCCGGCGGCCGCGGTGATGACGACGCGCTTTCCGGTCAGGAGGCCGTGGCCGGGGACGTACTCGGGGGTGGTGGAGCTCATGGACGGGCCTCTCGGGGTAGGCCGAGCACACGCTCGGCGATGACGTTGCGCTGGATCTCGTCCGAGCCGCCGTAGATGGTGTCGGCTCGGCTGAACAGGAACAGGGTCTGCAGGTCGTCGAGCGCGTAGTCCGGCCCGACGAGGAGCGATGCGGGGCCGGAGACGTCCATCGCGAGTTCGCCGAGCGAGCGATGCCAGTTCGACCACAGCAGCTTCGTCACCGAGGCGCCGTCACCCTGCTCGCCGCCGAGCGTGCGCAGCGCGTGCTGACGGATCACCTCGAGCTCCATACGCGCCCGCACCAGCCGGTCGCGGAGCACGGCGTCGTCGATCGCTCCGGTGCGCGTGGCCGTGTCGATCACGGCATCCAGCTCCCGTCGGAACGCGATCTGCTGGGCGAGGGTCGACACTCCGCGCTCGAACCCGAGCGTCGCCATGGCGACCTTGAAGCCGTTCCCCTCGCCGCCGACGACCAGATCGGCGTCGGTGCGGGCGTCGTCGAAGAACACCTCGTTGAACTCGCTGGTCGCCGTGAGCTGCAGGATCGGCCGCACCTCGACGCCGGGCTGGGCCATCGGCACGAGCAGGTACGACAGTCCGTGATGACGGGTGGATCCCGGCTCGGTGCGGGCGATCACGAAGCACCAGTCCGCGTGCTGGGCGAGAGAGGTCCACACCTTCTGCCCCGAGATCGACCACTCGTCGCCGACGCGGTGCGCCTTGGTCGACACGGCGGCGAGGTCGGAGCCCGCCCCGGCTCGGAGTAGCCCTGGCACCAGAGCTCTTCGACGGCGACGATGCCGGGGAGGAAGCGGGCTCTCTGCTCGGGGGTGCCGTGGGCGATGAGGGTCGGACCCAGAAGCTCTTCGCCGAGGTGGTTCACCCTGGCCGGAGCATCCGCCCTGGCGTATTCCTCATGGAAGATGACCTGCTGGGCGATGCTGAGTCCGCGACCCCCGTGCTCGACGGGCCAGGCCACGCAGGTCCATCCGGCGGCAGCCATGTGACGGTTCCACTCCAGCCGCGCCTCGAAGTCCTCGTGCTCGCGTCCGGAGCCCCCGCGTCCCCGCAGCGCGGCGAAGCGTCCGGCGAGGTTCTCCTCCAGCCAGCCGCGGATCTCGGCGCGGAAGCGTTCATCCGCGTCGTGCTGCGTCGCGTCCATCTGTGCTCCTCATCGAGTCGTGGTCTTCGGCATGCCGTTCACGTATAGTATCAAGGAAACCAAGCGATTGTTTGGTTTGATGCTGGAGTTCAGAGAGGAACCCGTCATGCCCGTCGAATCCGCCGATGCCGTGGTGACCTACGAAGTGCGCGGGTCGACCGCGATCGTGAGGTTGAACCGCCCCCAGTATCGCAACGCCCAGAACTCGAAGGTCACCTACGCGCTCGACGCGGCCTTCACCAGGGCGGTCGACGACGACACGGTCAAGGTCATCGTGCTCGGCGGCAACGGGAAGCACTTCTGCGCCGGCCACGACATCGGAACCCCCGAACGCGACATCGACGAGAGCTTCGAGCGCAAGGCCGTGATCTGGTGGGACCATGTCGGTGCGCACGGCGTCGACTCCCGGTTCGCCCGCGAGTCCGAGGTGTACCTCGGGATGTGCCGCCGCTGGCGCGAGATCCCCAAACCCGTGATCGCGATGGTGCAGGGCGCCTGCATCGCCGGCGGACTCATGCTCGCCTGGTCGTGCGACTTCATCGTCGCGTCCGACGACGCCTTCTTCCAGGATCCGGTCGTGACGATGGGGATCCCCGGCGTCGAGTTCTTCGCGCATCCCTGGGTGACCAACCCCCGCGCGGCCAAGGAGATGCTCTACACCGGAGACCGGATGCCCGCCGCCCGCGCGCACGAGCTGGGCATGGTGAATCACGTGGTGCCCCTCGACGAGCTGGAGCAGCGGACCCTCGAACTCGCCGACCGCATCGGCCGGATGCCGCGCCTCGGACTCGCCCTCGCCAAGAAGGCCGTCAACCAGGCCGAAGACCTCCAGGGCATGCGGGCCGGCATGGACTCGGTGTTCGGCCTGCACCACGCCGCGCACGCCCACAACGCCGAAGTGGGCGCCGACTCGCTCGCCGGAGTCGATGTGAAGTCCATCAAGGCCGCCACAGAGCAGGGAGCGAAGGGATGAACCTCGACCTCACCCCCGAGCAGGAGGCGTTCGCCGCCGAGGCACGCACCTGGCTCGCGCAGCACGTCCCGGCCACACCGCTGCCCTCGATGGACACCGAGGCGGGATTCGCCGCCCACCGCGAATGGGAGGCGACGCTCGCGGCCGGCCGGTGGTCGGTCGTCTCCTGGCCCGAGCAGTACGGCGGGCGCGACGTCGGCATCACCGAGTGGGTGCTGTTCGAGGAGGAGTACTACCGCGCCGGCGCGCCGACCCGCGTCGCACAGAACGGCATCTCGCTGCTCGCGCCCATCCTGTTCGAGCACGGCACCCCGCAGCAGCACGAACGGTTCCTCGGCCCCATGACCGACGGCTCGCTGATCTGGGCGCAGGCCTGGTCGGAGCCGGGTGCCGGCAGCGATCTGGCCGCGATCCGCAGCACCGCGCGCCGTGACGACGCCCGCGGCGGATGGGTGCTCAACGGTCAGAAGATCTGGAGCTCCCGAGCCGTCTGGGCCGACCGCGGCTTCGGGCTGTTCCGCTCCGACCCCGAGGCACAGCGGCACCACGGGCTCACGTACTTCCTGTTCCCGATGGATGCCGACGGCATCACGGTGCGGGCGATCGCCCAGCTCGACGGCACCACGGGGTTCGCCGAGATCTTCTTCGACGACGTGTTCGTCCCCGATGACGACGTGCTCGGCGCCCCGGGTGACGGCTGGCGCGTGGCCATGAGCACCGCCGGGAACGAGCGTGGACTCTCGCTCCGCGCTCCCGGGCGCTTCCTCGCCGCGACGGATCGGCTGATAGCTCTGCAGTCGGGGTCTGGCCGAGACAGCGAGAACACCGCGGTCGTCGACGCCTGGATCGGTGCGGAGGCCTACCGGCTCTTCACCTGGCAGACGGTCAGCACCCTCCTCGAAGGCGGATCGGTCGGCGCCGAAGGCAGTGTCAACAAGGTGTTCTGGTCGGAGCTCGACGTGCACATCCAGGAGACGGCGCTGCGCATCCTCGGCCCCGAGGGCGAACTGCGCGGGGCCACCGCCGTCGACGGGGGCCGCTGGGTCGACGACTACCAGTTCTCCTCGCCGGCCCCATCTACGCGGGGACGAACGAGGGAGTCCAGCGCAACATCATCGCGGAGCGGATACTCGGTCTCCCCCGCGGCGGAGACGGAAGGCGTGCATGATGCGGTTCCTGCCCACGGAAGAACAGGTCGCCTTCGCGGAGGCGATCGACGAGATCGTCGAAGGGTCGGGCGGAGCGGACATCGCGCGCAGCTGGGCCGACGGCGACACCGCGCCGGGGCTCGCCCTCTGGGAGCAGTTCGCCGAGCTCGGCCTGCTCGGACTGCGTGTGAGCGAGGGGGCAGGCGGCTTCGGGGGCACGGTGAGCGATCTCGTCGTGGTGTTCGAGCGCCTCGGCTACCACGGCGTGCCCGGCCCCTACCTCGAGACGGTCGCCCTGCTGCCCGGACTCGTCGACGATGACACCCGCGGCGAACTCGCCGCCGGTCTGATCGCCACCGCTGCGGTCGACGAGGTTGCCCCTGCGGCCCTCGATGCGGCTCTCGCGAGCAGACGCTACCTCGTGCGAGACGGAGCCCTGCATCGGGGCGACCTCGCCGATGAGCTGACCTCGGTCGCGCCCACCCGGCGCCTCGCGCGCCTGATCCCGAGCGGCGACGCGACGCCCCTCGAACCCGGCGCGCTGGACGCGGCGTTGAACGAGGCCGCGCTCGCTGCGGCGGCCACGCTCGTCGGTGCCGGGGAGCGGATGCTGGCGGAAGCAGTGTCGTACGCGAAGGTGCGCGAGCAGTTCGGCCGCCCGATCGGGGAGTTCCAGTCGCTCAAGCACCAGCTCGCCGATGTGCGCATCGCCCTGAGCTTCGCGCGCCCGCTCGTCTGGAATGCCGCCCTGCGCGTCGATGAGCCCGACGAGGACCGTGCGATCTCCGCAGCGAAGGTCGCTGCAGGCGACGCCGCCCTGCTGGCCGCCCGTGTGTCGCTCCAGGTGCACGGCGCGATCGGCTACACCGCCGAGCACGCTCTCCGCATCTGGCTCGGCCTCGCGCCCGCGCTGGCTGCGGCCTGGGGCACGCCCGACTTCCACCGGGCGCGGATCGCCCGCGACATCCTCACGAAGGAGCGGTGATGTCATTCGACCCCGATGAGGACCAGCGGGAGCTCGTCGCGCTCGTGCGCGGAGTCCTGGACCAGCGCGCCGACAGCGCGGCGACGCGTCGCGCACTCGACACCGACGAGCGTTTCGACGTCGACCTGTGGCGCCTGCTGTGCGAAGAGATCGGGATCGCCGGCATGGCCATCCCCGAGGAGTTCGGCGGCGCCGGATTCACTCTGCGCGAGGCACAGCTGGTGCTCGAGGAGATCGGCGCCTCCCTCGCCCCCTCCCCATACCTCGGCTCCGTCGCCATCGCCGCGCAGGCGATCCTCGCGAGCGGTGACGCCGAGGCTTCCGCGCGACTGCTGCCCGGCATCGCGGAGGGATCGTCTTCGGCCGCCTTGGCCTGGGCGGCCCCGACGGGCGCTTCGCCCCTGAGCGGATGGGCGTGCGCGCCGAGAACCACGACGGCTGGACCCTCACCGGGATGAGCGGCTTCGTGCTCGACGGCGCCTCCGCCGACGTGCTGCTCGTGATCGCCCCCTCGCCCGAGGGCCCTCGCCTGTTCGAGGTGCAGGACGTGTCCGCCGTGCGCCGCGAGGACACCGCGACCATGGATCAGACCCTCCGCCTGACGACTGTGCACTTCGACGCGGTGCCGGCTCGTCCGCTCGGGGCCGCCGATCCGACCGTGCTGGAGACCGTGCGTGCGCTCGCCCTCGCCGCGGTCAGCGCGGTGCAGGCGGGAACGGCCGCCCGAGCCCTCGACGAGACCGTGGCATATGCGAAGCAGCGCGTGCAGTTCGGGCGCACGATCGGCTCGTTCCAGGCCGTCAAGCATCGCCTGGCCGACATGCACGTGCGGGTCGAGGTGGCCCGGACCGCCTCGCGCGCCGCGTCCGACGCCCTCGCCTCGGGCGCCCGCGACCGCCTCGAACTGGCCGCGACCGCGAAGGCCACCTGCTCCGAGGCGCTGGAGCACGTGGCGGCCGAGATGATCCAGCTGCACGGCGGCATCGCCATCATGGGAGCACGACGCGCACCTGATCTTCAAGCGCGCGCATGCCCTGGGGCAGCTCTTCGGCACCGCCGGGGAAGAGCGCGAGCGCGCGGCGGACTGGGCTCTCTGACGAACTCCGCGTCGAGTCCTTCTGCACACACGGTCACTCATCACGCATCCTTCGATCCTCGCGCATCCGACTGCGGCGTTCCGTCGCGTACGGGGACAGCGCCACGACGAGCCCGACGATCGCGGCCACCAGGGCACCGACGAATGCCGCCCGGTGACCGAACGTCATGGCGAGCAGCCCTCCGCCCACCCCCGCCGTCAGGATCCCGAGGTCCCAGAACGAGGTCATACCGGCGACCGCCGTACCGGCGGCATGGCGCGGAGAGCGCGAGATCGCGACACTCACGGCAGCGGGGAACGCCAGGCTGCACCCGCCGCCGACCAGCGCGACACCGATGAGCGCGCCCGCCGCGCTGTCCGTCCCGACGATCACCACGAATCCCAGCGCCTCGACGATCAGACTCGCGGCGGCGACGGTGCGTCCGCCGACCCGGTCGACCACTCGACTCCCTGCTATCCGGATGAGCAGGAACGTGCCCGCGAAGATCGGCAAACCGAGGACGCTCCCACCAGGACCGCTGTCGAGATAGAGCACCAGCACGGCGGAGAGAGTGCCGTACCCGTAGGCGGCGAGCCCGAACATCAACGACGGCGCCGCCGCGCCTCGGACCCGCAGGGTGCGGAGCCGGAGCGGGGGCAGCCGCACAGGGCCAGAGGACGGACAACCGAGCACGAACCCCAGGCTCCCCGTGCCGAGGGCCGCGAGAAGGAGCCAGGCGGCCCTCTCACCGGCGAGGTTCGCCACGCTCGCCACCAGCGGTCCCAGGGCGAGACCCGACCACATCGAGAGGCCGAACAGGCCCGAGGCGCTGCCCCGCCGGTGAGGAGGAAACTGTCGCCAGACCCACGGCAGTGCGCCGGAGAAGACGGCAGCTTCGCCGGCCCCCATCACCACCCTGGATACGAGCACCTGCCACTCTGCACCCGCGAGAGCTTGACCGGTGATTCCCACAAGCGTGAACGTCGCGCCGAGGACGACGACGTGCTTTCCGGCGCCCCGTCGGCGGCCCACCCCGCGATCGGCCGACAGACTGCGGTCGCGGCGAAGGCGATGCCCACGGCGAGACCGGTGAACGCCGCATCCGAGTGGAATCGGAGCGCCAGCGAGAGCGGAAGCAGCTGCAGAGTGCCGCCGAACGCCAGATATGCGAGGAAGACCGCCGCCCACAGGCGACGAACCGGTGGCGCCTTCCTAAGATGAGACCGATCGGTCATCAGGCGACACGCCGAGGAGAGGAGCAGTCGTGCCCGTACCCAAAGGCGCCCGCATCGACCCCGCGGAGACGCAAACGAGGTTGCTGGACAGCGCCGAGCGGCTCTTCGCCGATCGCGCCATGCATTCCGTCGGCGTCAACGAGATCGCTGCCGAGGCCGGAGCGTCGAAGCTCAGCCTGTACCGCTACTTCCCCTCAAGGCTGAACTCGCCGCGCGAGTGGTCGCCCGACGCAGCGACCACATCCACGAGTGGCTCCGCCGGGAGACCGCGGACGCCGAGCCGGGACCGGGTCGGGTTCTCGCGATCTTCGACCTGCTCATCGACTGGTTCTCGCAGCCCCGCTACCGCGGATGCGCCGTGCTCAACACGGTCACCGACCTGCGCGGCGACGATGAGCCACAGGTGCGCGCGACTGCGCGCTCCCACCTCGACAGCTACCGTGACCTGCTCCGCACTCGCATCCTGGATGCCGGAGTCACGGATCTGCCGCGCGCTGACAGCCTCGCCCGACAGCTGCTCCTCCTCATCGAGGGAGCGACGGCCGTGAGCGTGGTGGACGGCGAAGCCTCGTCCGCCGGCTCGGACGCGCGGAAGGCTGCCGAGATCCTGCTCAGCATGGCGCTCTGACGCGCACATCCCTGAAGATGCGAAGGACACCGTTCTGTATGCTCGCATCATTAGATGATACTGATCGGTTTTATCCGAGGAGCTGCGCGATGGACTATCTGATCACCGATCCTGAACCGGGCGACGGCACACCGGCCACCACACGGCACGTCGCGTTGCGCAGCTCTGGCCACGAACTTCACGGTGTGCTGCACCTTCCCGCGGGGCCCGGACCGCACGCGGTCTTGCTTCTGCTGCACGGCTTCCCCGGGTGGGAACGCAACTTCGACATCGCCCATGCGCTCCGCCGGGCAGGCGTGGCGTCGTTGGTCTTCCACTACCGCGGGTGCTGGGGCATGCCCGGCGACTGGTCGTGGGCGAACGCGCTCGCCGACACGGAGGCGGTCCTGGACGCCCTCCTGCGCGGCGACCACCCGCAGATGCCCGAGCTGGATCCGCTCCGTGTCGGCGTCGCCGGGCACAGCCTCGGCGGGTTCCTCGCCCTCTACACCGCATCCACCCGCCCGGACGTGCGTGCGACCGTGTCGATCTCAGGCTTCGATTTCGGCGCCGTCGCGGCGGCCGTCGATGCCGACCCCGCACTCCTCGACGTCTATACAGAGGCCTTCGCCTCCGAGACACCGGTCCTGTCGAACACCGACGGCCGCCGACTCGCTCACGAGATGCGCGACGCCGGCCAGGAGTGGTCACTGCGCGCGTTGGCTGATCGCTTCACCGACCGGGACGTGCTCCTCATCGGCACCAGTCGCGACGAGGTCACACCGTCCTCCCTCCACCACGATCCCCTCGTCGCGGCGTTCGACGAGGCGCAGAGCCGGCTTCGTCACACGGTCTTCCCTTCGGACCACTCCCTGGCAGATCACCGCGTCCGGCTCTCGATCGAGGTGGTCGACTTCGCGCGCGCACGTCTCTCTCGGCCCGTCTCCCTCACGCTCGGGTGCGAGAGTAGCGGCTGATCCACAGGCCGGGAGTCGCTTCGACATCCGACTGGTGCAGGAAGCCGAGGGACTCGTACAACGAGCGTGCGGGAAGGTTCTCTCGCGCGGTCGCCACGACCGTCCGGGGGGCGAGCGCCATGACCTCGATCACCAGTGCTCTGCCGAGTCCTCGTCGATGATAGGCGGGATGGATCATGAGACGGTCGAGGTCGACGATGTCGTGCTCGACCGCATACCCGACGGCCCCGGAGATCAGGCCCCCGTCCCAGGAGGCGATCCACTTCAGACCCGATGACAGCAGATCCCCCTCCGTCTCGTGGAGCGGCGGAATGCGGTCGTCACCGATCCGCGCCGCCTCGACGGCATATGCCTTGTGCTGGAGGTCGAGGAGCTGCGGGGCGTGAAGGCGGAGCTGATCCGCGGTCAACCTCTGCATTCGCGCGGCTCAGCGCTCGTACACGTCGCGACGGTGCCCGGCATGCACGACGACGACGGTGAGCACGCGATCCTCGATGCGGTACAGCACGCGGTAGTCACCCGTTCGAACCCGCCACTCCGGTCGCGCCGTCAGCTTCTTGGCGGCCGGAGGTCGCGGATCGTCGGCGAGCAGCTCGATCACGGCTTCGATCCGCCGCTTCCCCTCGGGTGGGAGCTTGCGGATCGTGCGGACGGCGACGGGGAGGATCCGGACCGCGTAGGTCACGGAATCAGACCGAGGTCGCGCTTGACCTCGTCCCAGGGGACAGGGGTCTCCCCGAGGCGTTCGGTCTCTTCCCACGCGTCATCGACCGCCCGGATGTCGGCGAGCTCCTCGGCGTCCTCCAGCAGCCGCTCGAGGAACGAGGCATCGACGACCGCAGCGACCGCGAGGTTGCGGCGTGTGAGGTAGACGGGCTCGGTCCTCGCCTCGTCGATGATCGACGCGAGGCGTCCGCGGGCATGGGTGATGGCGACCTGGCTCATGTACGCCATCATAGCCGGTAACGTACGTATTGCGCGATAATGTTCGGCACCCGGTCAGCGCCGCAGCGGTGTGGTCTCGGTCCAGTCGGTGTACTTGCGGCGTTCCCGGAAGAGCCAGTCCGTGCCGACGCGTTCGAGCGTGTCGTCGTAGCGATCGGCGAGCGTGAACCGCACCCGACACTCCGAGGTCTCGCTGATGTGATGCGCCATGCAGGAGGTGTGCGCCCGTGCCGTGTCGCCGTCGATCTCGATGTCGCTCGGGGAGAGCACATGGCTGGTGGCCACGAACGCGGCGAGCGCGTCGAACGCCGCGATCAGCTGCGCACGCCCCTGGGGCGACTCGGAGGGCTCGACGGCGCGCGGTCGGAACATCAGCATCCGCCCGTCGACCGTGAACAGGTCGGCCATGTCGGCGGAGCGCCGCTGGTCGGCATGGCGCCCGTACCGGGAGATCGTTCGCGTGATCGCGACCCAGTCGTCGAAGCCCTCGTTCACGATGTGCCCTCGGCGCGCTGCCGGTGCAGCGGTGTCGCGGCATCCGGCGACCAGGAGGTACGACGACGGTCCGGCTCCACCGCGACGAGCGGTTCGACCCGGCGCAGGGTCTCCCGACTGCGCCGGGCGAGGTCCTGATAGATCCGCACCCCGTTGCGCTTCCACGCCAGCGCCTGCTCATCGAGGGCCCCGACCACTCTCGCCGGGGCCCCGAGCACCTTCGACCCTGGAGGGACCACCGTCCCCGCCGTCACGACCGCGCCGGCGCCGACCAGGGAGTCCGCGCCGATCTCCGCACCGTCGAGCACCGTCGAGCCGATGCCGATCAGGGCGAACGACCCGATGCGGCACCCGTGCAGCACGACCCCGTGTCCGACGTGACTGTTCGGCTCGAGCACCGCGTCGGCTCCGGGAAACGCGTGGACGACGCACGAGTCCTGCACGTTCGATCCCTCCCCACGACGATCCGGCCGAAGTCGCCGCGGAGGCTGGCGAACGGGCCGATGTAGCACCCGGGGCCGATGATGACGTCTCCGATCAGGCTCGCGGTCTCATGCACGAACGCGGTCGGATCGACCACGGGCACGACGCCGTCGAAGGCGTAGCTCGGCATCAGGCGACCTGCCCGCCGTCGATGATGAAGTCCTGGCCGGTGCAGTAGCTGCTGGCAGAGCTGGCGAGGTAGGCCACGAGGTTCGAGATCTCCTCGGGGCGTCCGGCGCGCGGGATGGGGATGCGGGAGATGAAGCCGACGCCCGCCCTGGCGTCTTCGCTGATCATGGGCGTGTCCACCGCCCCTGGGCACACCGTGTTCACGCGGATGCCCGTGCCGGCGAACTCGCGGGCGAGCCCCCGGGACACACCCCGCAGGCCCCATTTCGACGCGGAGTAGGGAACGCGGTTCGCGTACCCGGCGACACCGGCGGTGGAGGCGATGTTCACGATCGACGCGCCATCCCCCATGAGGGGCAGCATCGCCTGAACCCCCAGCATCGGTCCGATGAGGTTCACGTCGAGCGTGAGGCGGATGACGCGCTCCGTCGTCTCGGCCAAGGGCCCCTCCGGGCAGAATCCGGCATTGTTGACGAGCACGTCGACGTGGCCGAACTTCTCCTTCGCCGCCGCAGCCACCTGCGCCCAGGCCTCGGCAGACGACACGTCGTGCGCGAGTCCGATGGCGCGGTCGCCGAACTCCGCGGCGACGTCGACGACCGCGGCCCCGTCGAGATCGGTGAGCACGAGGCTCGCGCCGAGTGCGTGGAAAGGGCGGCGTGAGCGGCCCTGACCGCCGGCTGCTCCGGTGATCACGGCGACCCGGCCGGTGAGGTCGATGAGGGGCGTTGCATTCATGAGTGTCCTCCGGGATAGTTATCGAACAAGCGCTAGTTTGAGATGGGAGTGAGGATGCCACGGCTCCACCACATCGGCATCACGGTGAGCGACACGGCCGCGGCGACCGCGTTCTACCTGGCGGCGACCGACGGCGAGGTCATCGGTCCCCTGTCGAAGAGCGGTCCCGCGGTCGACGCCGCCACCGGATATCCCGGAGTCGAGATCCTGCTCACGTTCATCCGCCTCGACGACGGGGTCTTCCTGGAGCTCGCCGAGTACCGCGGCGCCGACAACCCGCATCGACCCCGACAACGGTCACACCGGCGCCGCGCATCCGGCCATGGTCGTGCCCGACATCGAGGCGAGTCTCGCGCGACTGGCGGCGCTCGGCTACGAACCCCTGTCGCAGACCATGACGGCCACGGCCGGGCCGCTCGACGGCTACCGCTACGTCTACGTGAAGGGCCCCGACGACGTGCGGGTCGAACTGCTGCAAGAGCCTCACTGAGCACTCTCCGCCGGCGCGGACACCGCATCGAGCAGACGTCGGTCGTCGTCGTCGAGCACGAGGTCGACCGCGGCGGCCGAGTCCCGCACGCTCTCCGGCCGACTCGCACCAGGGATCGGGATGAGCACGGGCGAGCGTCGGAGCAGCCAGGCCAGCACGACCTGCTGCGGGCTCACCCCGTGCCGGTCGGCGACGAGGGCGACGGACGACGACGACGCGCCGAGCCCCTTGGCCGCGCGCATGCCCCCGAACGGACCCCAGGCCAGGAACGCCAGTCCGTGCACCTCGCAGAGCTGCAGCACGGGATCGCTCGAGCGCTCGAGCAGCGAGTACTCGTTCTGCACACTGACGAGCGCATCGCCGACCACCCGGATCGCCGTGTCGAGCTGGGAGGCATCGACGTTCGAGACGCCGACGCGGATCACGACGCCCTCGTCGACGAGCTGCCGCATCGCCCCCATCGACTCCGCGAACGGCACCTTCACGTCGGGGCGGTGGTGCTGATACAGCGGGAGGGCATCGAGCCCGAGGCGCTGCGCCGAAGCCCTGGCAGCGGCGGCGAGGTGCTCCGGAGAGCCGTCGACCCACCAGGTCGCTGCCGGGCCTCGGGTGTGACCGCCTTTCGTGGCGATGACCACCTGCTCGGCCGCAGACGGATGCCGTCGGAGCGCCTCGACGAGCGCCCGCTCGTTCACGCCCATCTCCCCGACGGCCCATACGAGTCGGCGGTGTCGAACAGGGTGATGCCGGCGTCCACCGCGGCGTGCACGGCGCGGATGCCGCGAGCGGTGTCCGCACCCGGCACCTGGGTCAGGGTCATCGCGCCCATGCCCAGCGCCGAGACCTCGAGGTCGCCGAGCGCGCGGGTCGGCATCATCGTCCGACGGCCGTCCAGCCGCCGTCCACCGGCAGGCACTGTCCGATCACGTGCGTGGCGTCGCGCAGCATCCAGACGATCGCAGCGGCGATCTCGTCGGGGTCGGCGAGGCGTCCGCGCGGGGTGCGCTGCTCGACCGCCGCGAGGTCGTAGCCGTGGTCCACCATGTCCTGCACCATCGGGGTCAGCGTGTGTCCGGGGGCGACCGCGTTGACGCGCACGCCGCGGGGCGCCCATTCGATCGCGAGGTTCTCCATCAGCTGACGTTCGGCGGCCTTGGCGGGCCCGTAGTCGGCCTGGTTGGCCCACCCGCGGTATGCGGTGGTCGACGACACCAGCACGATCGAGGCCGGGGCGGCATCGAGGCGACGCACCAGCGCCCGGGAGACGGCGAGCGTCCCCACCACGTGCACGTCGAACAGCCGCCGCAGCTGGTCGAGGTCGATCTCGAGCGCCGGCACATACGCGCCGCGCACACCGTGGCAGGCGACGAGGCCCCCCACCGGCGCGTCGGCCCATGTCTCGGCCATCGCCTCCTCCACCGCGCCCTCGTCGCGCAAGTCGACGGTGCGGGTGGTCACGCCGGCTCTGGCACTCGGCTGCAGGTCGAACACGGTGACCGCGACACCCCGGTCGAGCAGCTGCGCGACCACGGCGTCGCCGATCCCGCTCGCCCCTCCGGTCACCACGACGTGGTCGGCGATCGACTCTCCGGTCATGCGCGGCCCCCTTGCTGGTCGTCCTTCCGGGCATGCTACTGTGATTCCCAAACAAGCGCTAGGTTTAGCGCCGGTCGCGCGAAGGAGCGGGGATGTCGGACAAGCGGGTGAGCATCGAGGAGGCGGTCGCCACCATCGAGAGCAGGATGACGATCGGCATCGGCGGCTGGGGTTCGCGACGCAAGCCCATGGCCCTCGTGCGCGAGATCCTGCGACGCGACATCACCGACCTCACCGTGGTGGCCTTCGGCGGTCCCGACGTCGGGCTGCTCGCAGCCGCCGGCCGCATCCGCCGCCTCGTCTACGGGTTCGTGTCGCTCGACAGCATCCCGCTCGACCCGCTCTTCACCCGGGCACGCGAACGCGGCGACCTCGAGATCGAGGAGTACGACGAGGGCATGTTCGTCACCGGCCTCCGTGCCGCGGCCTCGCGCCTCGACTTCCTCCCCATCCTCGCCGGTCTCGGGTCGGATGTGCTGCCGGCGAACCCGCGACTGCGCACGGTGGCGTCGCCCTACTCCGACGCGCAGTACGTCGCCATGCCGGCCCTTCCCCTCGACGTCGCGCTCGTGCACGTGAACCGCGCCGATGCGCAGGGCAACGCCCAGTACCTCGGACCCGACCCCTACTTCGACGACCTGTTCGCCATGGCCGCGACGCGCACCATCGTGTCGACGGAGAAGGTCATCCCCACCTCGGCGCTGCTCGACGAGGGCTCGTTCCACACACTGCTGTTCAGCCGCATCTACGCCTCCGCGGTCGTCGAGGCTCCCGGCGGAGCACACTTCACCACCTGCGCCCCCGACTACGAGCGCGACGAGGCCTTCCAGAAGCATTACGTCGCCTCCGCGAAGGATCCGAGCGCCTGGGCGGAGTTCGAGCGCACGTTCCTGCAGACCGACGAGGCCGGTTATCGCTCAGCCGTCGCCCAGTTCCACGCCGACCGAGGAGAGTCATGACCAGCGTCGCCACCCCCGAGACCACGCTCGGCGCCACCACAGCGGAGGTCTGCATCGCAGCCTGCGCCGACACGTACCGCGAGTCGGGCGAGATCCTCGCACACGCCGTCGGCATCATCCCCGCCCTCGGCGCCCGCCTGGCGAAACTCACCACCGCTCCCGAGATCGTCCTCAGCGACGGCGAGGCCTTCTTCCTCTCCGGCCCTCCGATGCCGGGAGACCCCGATGCAGCGGCCCCCGCGGTCGAAGGATGGGCGCCGTTCCGTCGCGTCTTCGACATCGTCGCCACCGGCCGCCGCCAGAGCATGATGGGCGCCAGCCAGATCGACCGGTTCGGCAACCAGAACATCTCGCTCATCGGCGACTGGGCACGCCCCACCCGTCAGCTCATCGGCGTCCGCGGGGCACCGGGCAACACCGCCAACCACCGCGTGGACTACTGGGTCGCTCGGCACAGCACCCGCGTCTTCGTCGACGCGGTCGACATGGTCTCGGGAGTCGGCAACGACCGCGCGCGCGAGGCCGGCCTCGAGCACCACCACCTCGGCGTGATCGTCACGAACCTCGCCGTGCTCGGTTACGGCGCAGACGGCATCGTCACCGTGCTGTCGGTCCACCCCGGAGTCGATCCGCAGACCGTGACCGACAGCACCGGATTCGCGCTCGACGCGACGGATGCGCCGCTCACGCGCACTCCCGATGCCGAAGAGCTGCGGTTGATCCGCGAGGTGCTCGACCCGCGCGGCACCCGCAGCCGAGAGGTCGCTGACTGACGGAGCATGCGCCCCGTCCGCGGTGCACTCAGTCGGCGAGGAGGCCGTTGTGCAGCAGATCCAGGAAGTTGTCGGTCAGGCTCGTCGCCGTGTGACCGCGGCCGGGTCGGTACCAGGCGACCGTCGACCACACCGCGTCGCGGATGAACCGGTAGGCGATCGGAGCGTCGATCGAGTCGCGGAACACGCCGACTTTCTGCCCCTCCGTGATCTGCGAGAGCCAGAGCGCCTCGATGCGCTCGCTGTTCTCGCCGAGGAACTCGAAGCCGGGCTGACGAGCGAGGAACGACAGTTCGTTCTGGTAGAGGCCCACCGCGTCGGGCTGGCTCTCGATGGTCGCGAAGGCGTGCGCGATGAGCTTGTCGAGGATGTCTCGGGGGCTGCCGCCTTCGGCGACGATCTCCTCGAAGCGCCCGAGCAGTCCCGTCATGAAGCTGCGCAGGATCTCCTGGAGGATCGCCTCCTTCGAGGAGAAGTGGTGGTAGAGGCTGCCGGAGAGGATGCCCGCCTCGTCGGCGATGTCGCGGACCGTCGTCGCGGAGTATCCGCGTCTGGCGATGAGCCGAGCGGCGATCGAGATGATCTGGTCGCGTCGCTCGGAACTCTGCTCCTGGCGACCTCCGCTTCTGGTCGTTGCCATCACTGCTCCTTCACCGAAAAAAATCACAAGCGCTTGCTCAGTGTGTCGCACCACACTGTTTTCCCGAAACACCCTCTCGGAGTGTACGCATGATATTGGAAAGGACGACCATGACAGTCTCGGAAGCGACGACAGTGCCTGCCCTCCTCGCGGAGATGGCGGCCCTGGGCGATCATCCCGCCATCGTCGACGGCGAGACGGTCATCGGCTACGCCGACCTGCACGACCGCGTGCGCTCGGTCGCCAGGGCGTACCTCGCCCAGGGAGTACGACCGGGAGACCGCATCGGACTCTGGGCCCCCAACCGGCACGAGTTCATCCTCGCGATGCTCGGCGCCCAGCTCGTCGGCATCGCGGTCGTGCCCCTCAACACCCGCTACACCGGGCACGAGGCCGCCGAGATCCTCGCCCGCTCCCGCGCCACCGCACTGGTGCTCGCCGACGGGTTCCTCGGCAAGTCCTACAGCGCGGCGCTCCGCACGGCTGCGGCCGAACGCGGCACCGACGGGTCGGCCATCCCCGGCCTGCCGCACCTGCGCACCGTCCTGACGCTCGACGAGACACGAGACGCCGGAGTCCTCTGCTGGACCGACTTCCTCGCCGCCGGCGAGGGATCGACGAGAGCCTGGTGTCGGCGGCGGCCGCTGCGGTGACGCCGGACGCCATCATGGACGTGCTGTTCACCTCCGGCACGACCGGCGTCCCGAAGGGGTGCTCAGCGCGCACCGCCAGACCCTCTCCGTCGCCAGGGCCTGGGGTCTCGGAGCGCGCCTGACACCCGAAGACCGCTACGCCGTGGTCAACCCGTTCTTCCACGGCTTCGGCTACAAGGCGGGAATGATCGCCTCGCTGATGGGCGGGTGCACGATCTACCCGCTCGCGGTGTTCGACGTCGACCGGGTGCTCGAGCTCGTGCAGTCGGCGCGCATCAGCGTCCTCCCCGGCGTGCCCACGATCTTCACCTCGCTGCTCGACCACCCCCGCCTCGGCGAGTACGACCTGTCGTCGCTGCGGTTCGCGATCGCCGGGGCCACCGCCGCACCGGCCACGCTCTTCCACGACATGGTGAACGTGCTCGGTTTCGAGACCGTGGCCCAGGCCTACGGACTCACCGAGTGCGTCGTCGCCACCCCCCCGGCCCGGCGAATCGCTCGAACACACCGCGCAGACCACCGGCCCGGCCGTCGAGGGCGTCGAGATCCGCGTCATCGACGAGGACGGGAACGATGCCGGGCTCGACACCGACGGCGAGATCCTGCTGCGCGGCCCCAACGTCATGCTCGGCTACTTCGAGGATCAGGCTGCGACCGACGCGGTGCTCGACACGGACGGCTGGTTCCACACCGGCGATGTCGGACGCCTCGACGAGCACGGTTGCCTCAAGATCACCGACCGACTCAAGGACATGTTCATCGTCGGCGGCTTCAACGTGTACCCCGCCGAGGTCGAGAACGCTCTGCGCAAGCATCCGGCCGTCAACGAGTCCGCCGTGATCGGCGTCGACGACGAACGCCTCGGCACGGTCGGCCGCGCCTACGTGCTGCTGCTGCACAACGCCGACCCTCGTCCGGACGCCGCCGATCTCGAGGCCTTCTGCCGCACGCACCTGGCGAACTTCAAGGTGCCCCGCGAGTTCGTCTTCGTCGACGACTTCCCCCGCAACGCGACCGGCAAGATCCTGAAGTCGGAGCTCCGCGCGCACGCCTGACCCCCTCTTCCCCTTCCTCCCTTCCTCGACACCGAGTGCACGGCATCGTGTCGAGCGCACGGCTTGTCGGCGCAGGCATCCCGTGCACTCGGCACGAACCCGTGCACTCGACGAAGAGACGAACGGGCGAAGGAACGGAGAGGTGCGGAGGCGGAGGGGGGGTCAGCTCAGGCGCTCGAGCACCATGGCCATGCCCTGGCCGCCCGCGGTGCACATGGTCTCGACGGCGAACTGCTCGTCGCGCTCGCGGAGGGCGTTGATCGCGGTGGTCGTGATGCGGGCGCCGGTCATGCCGTAGGGGTGCCCGAGGGCGATCGCTCCTCCGTTGACGTTGACGCGCTCGGGGTCGATGCCGATGTCGGCGATCGAGGGGATGACCTGCGCGGCGAAGGCCTCGTTGATCTCGAGGATGTCGATGTCGCCGATCGACATCCGGGCGTGCGCCAGCGCGCGTTCGACGGCCTGCACGGGGCCGAGACCCATGATCTCGGCCGACAGTGCCGACACCCCCGTCGACACGACACGCGCGAGCGGGGTCAGGCCGAGCTCCGCGGCCCGGGTGTCGCTCATGATCACGAGCGCGGCGGCGCCATCGTTGAGCGGGCAGCAGTTCGCGGCGGTCACGGTCCCGTGCGGACGGAACACCGGCTGCATGCCGCTGATGCCCTCCAGCGTCACACCCGCTCGCGGCCCGTCGTCCTTCGTCACGAGCGTGCCGTCGCCGAGTCGCACCGGCGTGATGTCGGTCTCCCAGAAGCCCCGCGCGGCTGCGGCCTCGGCTCGATTCTGGCTGAGCACCGCCCACTCGTCCTGCTCTCGGCGTGAGACTCCGCGGAACGAGGCCACGTTCTCGGCGGTCTCCCCATCGCGATGTAGATGTCCTCCAGCTCGCCGCGCTCGAGCGGATCCGACCACACGAAGTCGGGGTCCTGCGCCTCCCGCGCCGTGCGCGCGGCGGCATCGGCCCACCGCGGATTCTTCGTGTCGGGCATGCCGTCCGACTTGCCGGACGCGAACTGCGACACGGCCTCGACCCCGGCAGAGACGAACACGTCGCCCTCACCGGCCTTGATCGCGTGGAACGCCATCCGTGTGGTCTGCAGCGACGACGCGCAGTAGCGGTTGACCGTCGTCCCCGGCACGGCGTCCCAGCCCAGCTGCAATGCGAGCATCCGCCCGATGTTGTACCCCTGCTGACCCGCGGGCTGTGCGCAGCCGACCATCAGGTCGACGATCTCGTTCGGGTCGAGGCCGGGCACCGCGTCGACGGCCGCGCGCACCATCTGCGTCGCGAGGTCGTCGCCGCGCATGTCCTTCAGGCTGCCCTTGAACGCGCGCCCGATGGGCGAACGCACGGCGGAGACGATGACGGCTTCGGTCATGAGGGGTTTCCTTCGGTGATGTCGAGACGATCGGCCTGCTGCACGATGTCCGCGTTCGGGGTGTGGGTGAGGAAGGCGGGCCATTCGCCACCGCCGTCCACAGGGACGATGGCGCCGGTGATGTGCGCGGAGAACGGAGAGGCGAGCATGACGCACACGGCGCCGAGCTCCTGCGGCGAAGCCAGTCGCCCCCGGGGGATGGTTCGTGCGATCTCGGCGTACTGCTCCGGAGTGCCGTAGTGGTCGACCGCGCTCTCGGTGTGCACGAGTCCGCTGCTGACCGCATTGACGCGGATCTCCGGCGCCCACTCGACGGCGAGACTGCGGGTCAGGCTCTCGAGCGCGGCCTTCGCGGCCCCGTACACGGCCGTGCCGGGGCTGGGCCGTCGTGCACTGATCGAGGTGATGTTGATCACACTTCCGCGGTGGGCGCGCAGCGGCTCGAATGCGGCTCTGGTCGCGACGGCGGCCGACAGGAAGTTGATCTCGGTGATCGCCTGGAAGTAGCGGGGAGATCCGGCCTCGAAGCGACCGAACGGCGAGCCGCCGACGTTGTTGACGAGGACGTCGAGGCGGCCCCTTCGCTCCGCGATGCCGTCGATCCACGCCTGGTTCTGCGCGGCGTCTCTCACATCGACGGGGCGGAAGGATGCGGTGCGGCCATCGCGCGCAGGCAGGGTCTCCGGCTCGGCTCTGCCGCAGAACTCCACCTCTGCCCCGGCGTCGAGGAACGCCTCGACCACGCCGCGACCGACGCCGCGGGATCCGCCGGTGACCGCGACGACCTTGCCCGCGAAATCCATGACCAGGCTCACTCCGCCTCCTCCGTGAGCGGTGCTCCGATGCACCGACCTGTCCATGCTACCAACCAAATGCTAGGTTAGTCGCATGAGTCACGATGATGTTCCTCCACCGCATCCGCGTACGGTCGTCGTCACCGGCGGCGCTCTCGGCATCGGCGGCGGGATCAGCCGTCGTCTCGCCGCAGACGGAGACCACGTCGTCCTCGTCGACATCGATGCGGATGCCGCTGCCGCCACCTCCGGCGAGATCGAGGCAGCCGGCGGACGCTGCACGGTCCTGGTCGGCGACATCACCCTGGACGAGACGGTCGACCGGCTCGCGACCCTCGTCGAGCGTGAACAGGGTCATGCGGACGTGCTCGTCAACAACGTCGGCGACTTCCGTCCGGCGAAGTCGTTCTTCGCGAAGAGCCCGCCCGAACAGTGGCGCCGCCTGCACGATCTCAACCTGTGGCACGTGTTCACCGTGACCCACGCACTGCTCCCCGGCATGATCGCCGCCGGCGGGGGGAGCATCGTCAACGTCTCGACCGTCGAGGCGTTCCGCGGCATTCCGGGCAACGCCGTCTATTCGGCATACAACGCCGGAGTGTCGGCCTTCACGAAGAGCCTCGCCGTCGAACTCGGTCCCTCCGGCATCCGTGTCAACGCGATCGCCCCCGACCTCGCCGACACTCCGCAGACGCCGGCGGATCTGATGCTGGGCGGTCGCGACCCCGCCCTGCTGCGCTCCTGGCTCCCGGTGGGACGATTCGGTCGGCCAGAGGACTACGCGGGAGTCGTGGCATTCCTCGCCTCGCCGGACGCCGCGTTCATCACCGGTCACACGATCCCCGTCGACGGAGGGACGCTCGCCGCATCGGGCTGGTACGGCAAGGCATCGGGACGCGGATGGACGAACATGCCGGATCAGGCATGAACCCGCTCGGCGAGCTCTCCGACCGCCAGGAGATCCAAGAGCTCGTGCTGCGCTACTGCTCGGCCGTCGATCGGGCCGACTACCTGAACGTCCGCGGCGTCTACGCGCGCGACGGGGTCGACCACCACACCGGCTTCTCGGGAACGGCCGACGACTACGTGGCCTGGCTCCGCGAACGCACGGCCGTGTTCGACGGCACCATGCACATCGTCGGCAACCACCGGGTCGAGCTGTTCGGCGACCACGCCTTCGCCGAGACCTACGGCACCGCCGTGCACTGGGGTCGACCATCGACCGACGAGACCCGCAACTTCACGAGCGGCTTCCGCTACCTCGACCATGTGCGCAGAGACCCCGAGGGCTGGCGCATCGTCGAGCGCACGGCCGTGCGCGAATGGACGCGATCTGATGCCGGTCGTCTGCGCGAGCCCGAGGGCGCGGGGCCGCGCGGGCGACGCGGACCCGACGATCCCTCGACCGCATGCCGCGACCGCGTGCGTCGAGCGGCGACCGCCCACCCCCTCGACCGGACGGAGCGACCATGACCCGCAGCATCGAGCAGCGCCTGCAGGCCCTCGAGGACCGCCTCGAGATCATCGACCTGGAGGCCACCTACGCGCGGACCTTCGACGAGCGCGACGGCGACGCGTGGAGCAGTCTCTTCACCGAGGACGGCATCTACCAGTCGAGACCGATCGGCGAAGCGGCCCCCGTCACGTTCGTACAGGGACGCCCGGCCCTCCGCGCCTTCTGCAGCGACGCCGCGTTCGCCGGCATCCACTTCCTCCATCTGCCGCAGCTCGTCCTCGACGGCGACACCGCGACCGCCCGCATCCATCTGGAGTTCCACGGTGACTACGCCGAGGATGCGGGTGCCCGCGTCTGGCGATGCGGGGCTTCTACGACGTGTCGTACCGTCGCGTCGACGGCCGCTGGCGCATCGCCCACCGGGTGACCTCGGCCTTCAGCCGGGAGCAGTCGACGGTGCTCGGCTACCCGGCGGCCTCCGCGCTGCCGGGCTGAGGCGGAAGCAGCAGGCGGAACCGCTCGCACACCACCGGCATGTCCGGCTCGAAGCCGCGAGGGTTCTCGGAGTGCTCCCGCCAGTACCGCTCGTGCACCTCACGCCAGTGCGAGAGCGTGCGGTCGCCCTCCCCTCGGAGAACGCGTGCTCGGCGCTCACTTCGTCGAAGGGCACGATCGCGATCGCGGTCGTCTCGATCACGGCCCGAGGAACGCCGGCGCCGTCGAGGACGATGCTCAGCTCGCCCGCGGCCGGAAGCGGATCGCCCGTCGCGTCGTAGTCCCACAGCGACGACGCCGTGCCCGTCTTCACGCCGTCGAGCACGAGCGCCAGCAGCTCATCCGCGTGCGCCGGGATCGCCCCGAAGCCCCATGCCTCCGGCAGGGTCTCCGGCAGGTCGGGCAGCGCCGCCCGCGCCTGGCCCCAGAAGGTCTCGATCGCAGCGTTCTCGGTCACCGATCCAGCGTAGGCGACCGACCATCCGTCCTCCGCCTACGCGACGGCGCCGAAGTACGCCTTCTGCAGATCTTCCAGCGAGACATCGGCCGCGGCGCCGGCCAGGGTCGTGCGTCCCATCTCGATCACCGTGACCTCGTCGGCGATGGCGACGGATTCCTGCACCGCCTGCTCCACCAGGAGGATGCCGATGCCGGTGGCCCTGAGCTCATGCACCCGCTCCATGACCTCCTTCACGATGACCGGGGCCAGGCCCTGACTCGGCTCGTCGAGGATGAGCAGCTTCGGCTTCGCCATGAGCGCCTGGCCGATCGCGAGCATCTGCTGCTGCCCGCCCGACATGCTCGCGGCAGGCAGGGCACGCTTGCTCCCGAGGATCGGGAACAGCTGGTAGATCTCATCTGCGGCCGACACGAGTGCGCGCTTGCCCATCCCGCGGGAGAATCCGCCGAGGATGAGGTTCTGTTCGATCGTGAGCTCGCGGAAGACCTTCTTGCCCTCCTGCACGTACGAGATGCCGCGCGCGACGCGCTTGTGCGGAGCATCGGCCAACGGTTCCCCGAGGTACGAGACCGTGCCGCCGGACACCTTGTTCAGTCCCGTGATCGCCCGCAGCGTGGTCGTCTTCCCGGCACCGTTGCGACCGAGCAGCACCGTGATCTCGCCGGTGCGCACCGTCAGCGAGACGTCGCGCACCACCGTCAGGTCGCCGTAGCCGGTCTGCAGGCCCGACACCTCCAGCAGCACATCACTCATGGTCGCCGCCTCCTGCCGCGTTGGTCTCCGCCGTGACACCGAGGTACTCCTCCATGACGCGCGGGTTGCTCTCGATCTGCTCCGGTGTGCCGTGCGCCATGACCGCGCCCTGTGCGAGCACGTAGATGTCATCGGCGACGCGCAGCACCAGCTGGAAGTTGTGCTCCACCAGGATGACCGTCATCCCGGCGTCGCGCAGGCGCATCACCAGGCCCTCGAGGACCTCGAGCTCGTCCTCGTCCAGTCCGGAGGCGACCTCGTCGAGGAGCACGACCTTGGGCGAGGCGGCGAGGCTCCTGGCCACTTCGAGCAGACGCCGGTTGCCCAGGGGCAAGGAATCCGCCGGCTCGTCGCGCTGCGCGCTGAGACCGACGAGGGCCAGCGCCCGCTCCGCCGCGGCGCGGTTCTCGGCGCGGGTGCGCCAGAACGTCGGAAGACGCAGCACCGAGGCGAAGATGGTCGGCCGCTCGGTCGCGTACCTGCCCGCTTCCACCGCCTCGAACACCGTCAGCTTCTCGGGGATGTTCGGCGTCTGGAAAGTGCGCGACACTCCCGCCCTGGCGACCCGGTACGACGACAGTCCCTGGATGGACGTGCCATCGAGCTCGATGGTTCCGGCATCGGTCTTGTAGAAGCCGGAGATCATGTTCAGCAGGGTCGTCTTGCCCGAGCCGTTCGGACCGATGATGGCCGTGACGGCACCAGGTGCCGCGTCGATCGACACCTTCGACAGCGCCTGGTTGCCGCCGAACGCCTTGGAGACCCCTTCGGTGCGCAGCAGCGCTCCGTCGAGCTTCTCGACCTCGGCGGGGGCCGCCTCGATCGGCTTCATCCCGACCTTGGCCTTCGCCGCATTGTCGGCCTTGCGCAGGAGACTCCGCAGGAGCCCGGCCAGTCCGCCGGTGAAGGCCACACCGCCGATGAGGAGGAAGGCGCCCGAGATGATGAGACCGAACTTGCTGAAGTTGGTCGACTGGTTCATGCCGAACTGCAGCACGGCCGCGCCGATCAGAGCTCCGTAGATGCTGGCCGACCCGCCGAAGATCGAGGCCGCGAGCACCGTCATCGCGAAGGAGAACGCGAAGGCCTCCGGCGAGATGAACAGATCGAGGTTGGCGAACAGCACGCCGGCGATGCCCGCGGGGACCGCACCGATCGCGTAGGCGGTGAGCTTGGCCCGGAACACCGAGATGCCCATCGACGACGCCAGCACGGGGCTCTGCTTGAGCACGCGGAGTGCGGTGCCGTGGCCGGAGAGCACGAGGTTGCGGATCAGCGCGAACGCCACGATCGTGACGCCGACGATGATCACGTAGTAGGTGCGCCCGTCGATCATCTGCCCGAACGAGGTGGCGGGCATGATGCCCGCCAGGCCGTTGCGCCCGCCGGTCTCCTCCTTGAAGATCGACAGCACGTCGGGGACGATCAGGATCAGGAAGAACGACGTCATCGCGAGCGACCAGCTGCCGAGGCGAAGACCGGGGATGCCCGAGATGAGTCCGATCACCAGGGCGGCCGCCGCGCCGATGAGCAGCTGCAGCCAGATGTCGGTGACACCCGCCTTGTTCGCGAGGCCGGCGGCGTATGCGCCTGCCGCGTACATGGCGACCTGCCCCATCGCGAGTTCACCGGCGTAGCCGAGGGAGAGGTTCAGGCCCAGCACGATCAGCGCCAGGATGAGCGTGAGCTCGATCTGCCGTGTCGCGGCGTAGCCGAGACCCAGGAAGGGGAGCGCGAGCAGCACGACGCCGACCGCGAGGGGCCAGATCCAGCCGGGGACGGCACGCAGTTTCAGCCAGAGAGCAGCCATGGTCACACCGTCCGTTCCACGCGACGGGTGAAGAGTCCCGTCGGTTTGACCATCAGGATCACGATGAGGATGAAGAAGACCGTCAGGCCCGCGTAGTCCGCGCCGATGTAGCGCGTGGCGAGAGCCTCGGCGAGACCCACGATCAACCCGCCGACGAGCACGCCGCCGAGCGACCCGAAGCCGCCGATCGCGAGGACCACGAAGCCCTTGAGCGCCAGGGACGCACCCAGGGTCGCCACCGCGTAGGTCTTGGGACCGACGAACACCCCGAGGAACCCGGCGAGGATACCGGTGAAGATGAAGGCCATCAGGGCGAAGCGGCGCACATTGACACCGCGCAGCTGAGCGGCTTCCCGGTTCTCGCTCATGCCGAGCAGGGCGATGCCGGTCATGCTCCGTTTGGCGTACTGCGTGAGCACGACGACCAAGACGATGACCAGGACGATCAGCGCGAGCTCGACGGGGTAGACGCGCCCTCCGAGGAACTCCAGCACCTGGTCGCCCATGAAGAAGGGCACCCGCTTGGGCTCGCCGCCCCAGATCACCTGGGCGACACCCTCCATGATGATCGAGGCGCCGAGGGTGGTGACCAGCAGGTTGTGGGGGTCCTTGACGGGGCGGATCGCGACGCGCTCCTCGAGGGCGGCGATGGCCCCGACGATGACGGCGGCGGCGATGGCGACGAGCCACCACGGCAGACCCCAGACGACGATGCCGACGTACGCGATGAAGGCGCCCAGCATCATGAGCGCCGCCTGGGCGAAGTTGAAGGTCTTCTGCGAGAGGAAGACGATGTTGTAGCCGATCGCCACCAGTGCGTAGATCGCACCGAGAGCCAGGCCGGACCAGATGATGGTCATTGCGGTCGGGTTCCTTCCATCACTTTGGCTTGGTGTGCCGACGGCTCGGATCCGAATCGAGATCCGAGCCGTCGGCGGTGTTCACGGCGCCGGCCGGCGTCAGGGCTGGAACTGGCCGTTGACGAGCTCACCCGGCGGGATGAACGCGAACTGGTCGGGGCTCACGTGCGGGCTGTGCGCCTTGTCGTCGAACGCGTAGTTCGCGAGGATGGCCGTCTCGGCCGCTTTCTGCACCTCGGGGTCGATCAGTGCTGCCACCAGGGCGTCCGGGTCGTCGACTCCGCCGGCCTTCTCCGCCGCAGCCTTGAACAGCAGGGCCGAGTCGTAGTTGTAGGCGAGGATCAGCGACGACTTGATGTCGCCGGCGGCGAGCATGCGCTCGACCGCGTCGTTGACCTTGGTGTCGTCGGGGTCGTACTGGGTGCTGGAGTACACCTGCATCGTGAGGTTCTTCACCTGATCGGTGCCGAGCACCCCGTCGGGGGCGGGCGTGGCGATCAGTCCGGTCGCGGCGACCGAGGAGTTGCCCATCACGGGGACGTCCCAGCCGAGCTTCTCGAGGCTCTGCAGGACGTAGCCGAGCGGGGCGCCGTAGGCGTCGAGCACGAGCACGTCGGGGTCGCCCTGCTGGAGGGCGGACAGCTGCGCGGTCATGTCGAGCGCCGCGTTGTCGAAGCCCTCGTTCCCCGTCACGGTGAAGCCCGCGTCGGCGAACGTGGTCTCACCGAGCGAGCCGAACAGCTCGCCGTAGGCGCTGGATCCGTGCAGGATGGCGACGTCCTCGTAGCCGCGGTCCTCCATCTCGGCGACGAACGATCCGAGGTAGTCGGGGACGGAGGCGCTGAGGTCGAAGCTGTAGGGGTTGACCTTCGGGTCGCCCGAGCCGGTGGTGGGGCCGATGTTGAACGAGACGATCTTGTTCTGCGTGAGGATCGGCAGCATCGCTTCGGTGATCGTCGAGGGTCCGGAGTTCATCACGAGATCGGGCTTGCCCTCGGTGGCGATGTATTCGCGGAGCTTGGTGACGGCGACCGTCGGGTCGGCGTTGTCTTCGAGGTGGGTGATCTCGACCTCGCGGTCGAGGATCCCGCCCATGTCGTTCACGGCGTCGACGGAGGCGAGCGCTGCCGTGACGGCGGTCGTCGCGTTGTCCGCGAGGATCCCCTCGGCACCCATGCCACCGAGGACCACGAGCTTGATCGGGTCGCCGCCTTCGCCGTCGCCCCCGTCGCCGGTTCCCTCCGCATCGCCGGCGCAACCGGCGAGCACCACCGTCGAGACCACGATCCCTGCGGCGACTGCCGCGAGTCTGTTGAACCGCATATCCGAACCTCTCTCATCGTTGAGTTAGAGCGACCAAACGCTTGCTTAGTAAATCACAGACCCGGGCCACCGGCAACGCCCAACCGGTCAATTGCTTGGTTACGATCTGGACACCTGTTAGATTCCGGCTCATGGACAGTGCACAGACTCCCGAGAACCGCCGCCTCCGCGACCTGCCCGGCATCGCCGTGGTGACCGGAGGGACCGGCGGGATCGGCTCCGCGATCGCCAGGACCCTCGCGGCGGAGGGGGTCCGGGTCGCGATCACGCACCGCTCCGACCCCGCGCCCGAACTGCTCGCCGCACTCGGCGAGCAGGGTGAGGCGCATCGGCTCGACGTCCGCGACGACGCGGGTGCCGCCGCCCTCGCCGACGACCTCGTCACCCGCCACGGCGCCGTGCACACGGTCGTGCATGCGGCCGGTCCGCACGTGCCGATGGTGCACCTGTCGAAGGTGTCCGTCGAGCAGTTCGCCCGACAGGTCGACGACGACCTCGTCGGCTTCTTCGCCATCGCCAGGGCCTTCCTCCCCGCTCTTCGTGACGCGGCAGGCTCCCTCACCGTGGTCACGAGCGCGGGCACCCGGCGATACCCAGTGCGCGACGGCCTCTCGGTCGCCCCGAAGGGCGGTGTCGAGGCCCCTCGCCCGCGGCCTCGCCGCCGAAGAGGGCCGCTTCGGCGTGCGTGTGAACGCCGTGGGTCCGGGGATGCTGTGGGACGGGATGTCGGCGCGGCTGATGGCGTCCGGCGATCTGGACGAGCGTGCGCTCGAGGTCGCCACCGCCAACATCCCGCTCCGCCGGTTCGGGACCGCGGGCGACATCGCGGCCGCCGTCGCGTTCCTCGCCTCGCCCGCCGCAGGGTTCATCACCGGGCAGAAGCTCGACGTCGACGGCGGGTTCGGGCTCTGATGCCCCCGGTGGACACCCGCGCCGGAACGCTCATCTCATGCCCTTCAGCCGCTCGATGAGCCAGTCGATGCGGGCCGCCTCGTCGCGGTAGAACCGCTCCGCCCACTCGAGGGCGACACCGGAGAACCTCCAGTCCTCCTCACGACGCGCTCCGACCGCATGCGCACCGGACTCCTCCGCGGTGCGCAACGCCTCGTCTCGGTACGCGGCCAGACTCTCCCGCAGCCGGTCGAGGTCGCCGTTGTGCGCCGCCCACAATCGCAGGATCTGCGAGTGCTTGAGCACCACGGGCTCCGCAGCGACCTCGTCGGACCACTGCCGCATGCTCCGACGCCCGAGCTCGGTGATGCCGTACAGCCGACGGCTCTTCGCCGCGTGCGTCTGCTCGACTCGCGAGACCGCCATCCCCAGCTGCTCGAGCCGTCGCAGCTCGGTGTAGATCTGGCTCTGCGACGGCGCCCAGTAGAAGTACGCGAGGCTCTGATCCGCCCATTGCTTGACGTCGTAGCCCGACAGCTCGGTGCCGAACGACAGGATGCCGAGCACGGCCCAGCTCGTCGCCGGCAGTTCTGGCGGTTGGTCGGTGTGTTCGCGGTCGCTCACTTGACCTCCTCGTCGATGAGTGAGATATTCCTGATCGTACTATGACTAACAGTCATACCGCTGCTGATCGAAGGAGATCATGTGGACGAGACGACGCGCATGCTGGACCTGCTGAATGCGACGTTCCCCGCGCTGGCGACGATGGACCCGCTCGCCGGACGCGCAGCCGCCGACGAGCGGATCCGCCCCGCGAGCAACCTCGACGACGTCGCTTCGGCGGAAGACGTCGTGGTCGATGCCGGCACCCACCGCATCCCGATCCGGGTGTACCGCCCGCACGAGTCACGACCGGACGCACCCACGACCGTGTACGCCCACGGCGGCGGCTTCCTGCACGGGTCGATCGCCGGACACGACGGTTTCTGCCGGCGTTGGTCGCGCGCCACGGCGAGCGTGGTGGTCTCGGTCGACTATCGGCTCGCCCCGGAATCGGGGCCCGGCGCCGCCCGCGACGACGTCCTCGCCGCCGTCGACTGGACCGTCACCGCAGGCCTCGCCGATCATGGGGTCGTCCTCGCCGGAGACAGCTCGGGCGGGAACGTCGCGGCGGGCGCGGCGGTCGGCCTCCGCGACCGCGTTGCGAGCCCGGTGGTGGGACAGGTGCTGCTGTATCCCTTCCTCGACCCGACGATGTCGGCGCCGAGCCACCGCACGAGAGCGAGCGGGTACTTCGTGACATCCGAGCTCCTCGCGCACTACTGGCGCACCTTCCTCGGCGACCGCCCCGACCGCTTCGACGCCGACGTCACCCCGCTCGCCGTCGACGACCTGGGCGGTCTCCCTCCGGCGATCGTGGTCACAGCAGGCCTTGATCCCCTCTGCGACGAGGACGCCGCCTTCGCCCGTCGACTGCGCGAGGCCGGAGTCCCGGTCATCCTTCGTCACCACCCCGATCAGTTCCATGGCTTCCTGACCATCCCCGGCTACGGACCGGGCGTCAGCGCCGCCGACATCCTCTGGAGCGACCTGCGCTCCCTGACCACCCTCGACGCGAAGGACCGCACATGATCCCCGAACACGACGTCATCATCGTCGGCGCCGGCTTCGCCGGCCTGTACTCCACCATCCACGCCGCGGCGGCGGGCCTCGACATCCTCGGCATCGAGGCGGGCGACGACGTGGGCGGCACCTGGTATTGGAACCGCTACCCCGGTGCACGCTGCGACGTCGAGAGCATCGACTACTCGTTCTCGTTCGACGACGACCTGCAGCGTGAGTGGCGGTGGAGCGAGCGCTATGCGACGCAGCCCGAGATCCTGCGCTATCTGAACCACGTCGCCGACCGTTTCGACGTCCGCCGGCACTACCGGTTCGGGGAGCGCCTGTCGGCGGCGTCCTGGAACGAGCCGGAGCAACGATGGGACGTGCGCACCGAATCCGGGTTCGAGGCGTCGGCACGCTGGCTGGTCATGGCCACCGGAGGACTGTCGAAGCCGCAGCTGCCCGACCTCGCCGGCCGCGACACGTTCACGGGCACCGTGCTCCAGACGTCGGCATGGCCCGAGGACCCCGTCGACCTGAGCGGCAGGCGTGTCGCCGTGATCGGCACCGGGTCCTCCGGCGTGCAGACCATCCCGCTGATCGCCCGCGAGGCCGCGGAGCTCACGGTGTACCAGCGCAGCGCCAACTACAGCGTCCCGGCGTTCAACCGGATGCTGGACGACGAGGAATGGCAGCGCCAGCAGAAGGAGCTCCCGCGGCGACGCGAACTGTCCTGGAGCGGGGCAGCCGGCTCCCCCTGGACGAGCCACCCCACACCCTTCGCGGAGGCCGACGAGCAGGAGCGTGCCGAGGTGTTCGAGGAGAGCTGGACGCGCGGCGGCGTGCTCTTCGCCAAGGCCTTCCAGGGGTTGACCGTCGATCCGGTGATCAACGATGCGGCCCGCGTCTTCTTCGAGCAGAAGCTCGCGGAGCGGGTACCCGATCCGCAGACGCGAGCCACGCTGACCCCGCAGGACCATCCCGTCGGCACGAAGCGCATCTGCACCGACACGGGGTACTACGAGACGTTCAACGAACCGCACGTCGAGCTGGTCGACCTGCGACGAGAACCCCTCGCAGAGGTCACTCCCTCCGGGATCCGCACCGCCGAACGCCACCGCGAACACGACGTGATCGTTTACGCCACGGGGTTCGACGCCATGACCGGAGCACTCACCGCGATCGACATCCGCGGTCGCGACGGACTCTCGCTGCGCGCGGAGTGGGCGGGCTTCCCCTCGACCTATCTCGGCGTCGCCCTGCCCGGCTTCCCGAACCTGCTCGTGCTCAACGGGCCCGGCAGCCCCAGCGTGCTGTCGAACATGGCGCTCACCTCGGAGCAGCAGGGCGACTACGCGCTGCGGATCATCGCGCACTGCCGCGCCAACGGATACACGTCGATCGAGGCGCGCGCCGATGCGGCGGCGGCCTGGACGGCGCATTCGCTCGAGCTCGCCGACCGCACCCTGTTCGGCGCAGCGCCGTCGTGGTACACGGGCGCGAACATCGCGGGGAAGGCCAGGGGTTTCCTGCCCTACATCGGCGGCTTCAAGAACTACATCGACCACTGCGAAGAGATCGCGGCGGCGGACTACCGGGGGTTCGTGCTGTCGTCCCGATGACGCGGCGTGGCGAGGCGGGGCTGGTCTTCGCCGCGCAGCACCACTAGAGTCAAACAAGCAAATGCTTGGGCAAAGGAGCGCGGGATGGGTGCAGTCGACTTCGGATTCGCAGCAGGAGACACGGTGCTCATCACCGGCGCGGGCAGCGGCATCGGACGGGCGACGGCCCGACATGCCGCGGAGCTCGGTCTCGCGGTCAGCCTGTGGGACCTGAACCCCGCAGGGCTCGCGGAGACCGCGGACGAGGTGCGAACGACAGCCGCCGCCGTGCACACCTGGGCAGCCGACGTCTCCGATGACGCCGCGGTCGACGCCGGCTTCACGGACGCCGTGCGCACGCTCGGACCGATCCGCTACCTGCACAACAACGCCGGGCCCGCCTCGAGCTCCGACATCCCCTTCGACCGGGCGCTGGAGATCTGCGTCGGGAGCGTGCGCCGCATGACCGACACGTGGGCGGCCACCGGTCCGGGCGAGGGTGCGGCGATGGTCGCGACGACGTCGGTCGCGGGCAACCTCGTCGGCACGGACAACGCGTGGTACTCGGCATCCAAGGCCGCGATCATGGGGTACATCCGCCACCTCGCCGCCCATCGCGCCACGGAGTTCCGCTCCAACGGCGTCGCACCCGGCATGACCGACACCCCGCGCCTTGCGGGCTTCGCCGGCAGCGAGACAGGGCAGCGGGTACTCACCCGCATCCCACTGAAGCGCATGGCCACACCCGACGACATCGCCTGGGCGACGCTCTTCCTGCTCTCCCCGCTCGCCGGTTACATCAACGGCGTCTTCCTGCCGGTCGACGGCGGATGGACGGTGACGCAATGACCGAGGTCGACCTGCGGACCATCGGCGACCGCCAGGACATCGCGATCCTCCTCGCCCGCATCGCGCAGCTCGCCGACGCGGGAGACCCCGAGGAGTACATCGACTGCTTCACGGCGGATGCCGTCTGGGACCTCACCGATGCCACGGACCTCCCCATGGACGTGCAGAGCATCACAGGACGCGAGGCGCTCCTGGCCGGCGTGCACGACCGCAGGGCCGCGGGCATCCAGGGGCCGGGCAGTCACACCCGCCACGACGTGTCCAGCATCACGGTCGAGGTGCACGGCGACCGCGCGAGCGCCCGCTCCTACTTCCGCTACTACCGCAGCACAGACGGCATCCCGTCGCTCGCGGCGATGGGCGTCTATGCCGACACGTTCGTGCGCGGAGAGGCGGGGTGGCGGCTGCACCGTCGCACGATCACGCGGGGTTGAGCGGTCCCCTCCTCATCGCCTCTTCCTCCTCGGAGGTCTCGCCAGCTAGACGCGGGGACATCGCTCCCCGAGGGAACGGTGACAGTGAAGTCGGAACGAGAACGCCAGGAGCGCGTGGTGGTGGGACTCCTCGCCGCCTGCGGCATGCTGACGTCGCTGCAGTTCACCCTGATCGTCCCCCTCCTCCCCCTCATCCCCGCCCTGCTCGACACCACCGCCGCCGACGCCTCATGGCTCATCACCGTCACGCTCCTCGCCGGGGTGGTCGGCACCCCGGTCGTCACACGCCTCGCCGACATGCACGGTCGACGCCGCATGCTGCTGCTGTCGATGGGGCTGCTCGTGGCCGGCTCGGTCATCGCCGCCGTGATCCCCGGTTTCACCGCAGTGCTCGTCGGCCGCGCTCTGCAGGGTTTCGGCACCGCGGTCGTCCCGATCGGCATCGGCCTCCTGAGCGCACTCGTCTCGCGCCGCCGCGCCGTCCTCGGCATCGCGCTCATGAGCGGCACTCTCGGCATGGGGTCGGCGCTCGGACTCGTGCTCGCAGGCCCCTTGCTCGACGGAGGAGGGCTGCCGACCGTGTTCTGGTGCTCGGCGATCGTCGGCGCGGTGTTCTGCGCCCTGATCCGCTGGCGCATCCCGGAGGCTCCGGCGGGCGACTCCCGCGGGTTCGACGTCGTGGGAGCCGTGCTCCTCACCGTCGGCCTCACCTCGCTGCTGCTGGCGATCTCCCGCGGACAGTACTGGGGCTGGACCACTGCGCTCACCCTCGGATTCGCCGCTCTCGCCGTCGCGACCCTGGCGCTCTGGACGCTGTGGGAGCGACGACATCCCGCCCCGCTCATCGACGTGCGGACGGCCATGCGTGCCCCGATCCTGCCGATCAACGTCGCGTCGTTCTTCGCGACGTTCGGCATGTACGCGAATCACCTGCTGACGACCCAGGAAGCTCTCGCACCGCGATCCACCGGGTACGGCCTCGACGTCGCCACCGCGGCGGCCGGCATGTTCCTGCTGCCTTCGGCGCTGACCATGATCGTCCTCGCACCGCTCTCCGCGCGGGTGATCACCCGATTCGGCGGGCAGCGGGCCCTCCTTCTCGGGTCGGTGATGATGGCGCTCGCTTTCGTGTTCCGGGTGCTGTTCCACGGCGGTGCCGTGCCCGTGTTGATCGGCTCCGCTCTGGTCGGCGCCGGTGTCGCGTTCGCCTTCGCCGCGATGCCCTCTCATCACGGCCGCCGTCCCCGCCGACGAGGTCGCCACCGCGAACGGCGTGAACTCCGTCATCCGCACCCTCTCCGGAGCCGTCGCAGCCGCCCTGTTCGGGTTCGTGATCGCGGCGCTGCCCTCCGAGGCCGATCCCGCGTTCCTCTCAGAGCAGGCCCTCCAGATCTCGCTCGGTTTCGCGGCGGCCTGCGGTGTCATCACCGCGCTGCTCGCGACATTCCTCCGCCGCCCGCACCCCCAGGAGCCCGCATGACCCTCTTCTCGCCGCTGCACCTGCGCGACGTGACACTGCCGAATCGCATCGGGATCTCCCCCATGTGCATGTACGCCTCACAGGACGGGCAGGTCTCCGACTTCCATGTCGCACACCTCGGCCGGTTCGCCCTGGGCGGGGCGGGACTGGTGATCGCCGAAGCGACGGCCGTGCACCCCCAGGCCGCATCTCCCCCTTCGACACGGGGCTCTGGAGCGACGAGCAGGTACCGGGATGGCGACGCGTCGCCGCCCTCGTCGCCGCGTCGGGATCGGTTCCGGGCGTGCAGCTCGGCCATGCCGGAAGGCGCGCGGCCGTGCGGGAGCCCTGGCGCGCAGGAGCCCCGCTCGACGAGACGGATGCCGCCGCGGGTTTCGCACCATGGCCCCTCGTGGCTCCCAGCGCCCTGTCGGCGGGGCCGGGTCACGCGATGCCCGCGGAACTCACAGCGCAGCAGATCGCCCGATCGGTGCAGGACTGGCACGACGCGGCCGCGCGTGCGGTCTCTGCGGGCTTCCGCTTCATCGAGCTGCACGGCGCGCACGGATACCTGCTGCACTCGTTCCTCTCCCCGGTGTCGAACCACCGCACCGACCGTTACGGCGGCAGCGCCGAGAACCGCCTGCGGTATCCGCTCGAGGTCGTGACAGCCGTCCGCGATGCTCTCGGCGTCGGGATCCCCCTGTCGTTCCGGGTCTCCGCCGTCGACGGCGCCGAGGGCGGCTCCGGCATCGAGGAGACCGTCCACGTCGCCCGCCGTCTCGCCGCGGCCGGGGTCGACCTGATCGACACCTCATCCGGAGGCATCACCACCGACCGTTCCACCGACACCCGCATCCGCCGGGGCTTCGCGTTCCATGCCGACTTCTCCCGTCGGATCCGCGAGGAGGCCGGAGTCCCGACCGCGACCGTCGGCCTCGTCGTCGATGCAGAGCAGGCCGAACGGCTCCTCAACCACGGCGACGCCGACATGGTGCTGCTCGGGCGTCAGGCGCTCGACGACCCGAACTGGCCGCACCACGCACGCATCGCCCTGGGTGACGACAGCCACGACTCCTGGGATGTGCGCTACGGCAGCGCGCTCGGCCCCCGCGCCCGCACGCTCGCCCGCCTCACCGCAGCCGGCGAGACTCCCCTCACCCGCTTCGCCCCCTGACCCCCCGCACCTCCGCGTCAGGGAGCGAGCAACTCCGCGCAGCGGCATCCCCTTCGAGCAGACGGTTCCGACGACGGTGCACACGCCACCCCTCACCCGTGCGACGAAGCTCCCACCTGTTCGCGCTGACCCGCTCGCCGACCCACCGCTCCCCTCGCGCAGCATCACGACCGAGTGCGTCACCGCCACCGCGCGGTCGCCGTCGATGTCGATGCGCGGCGCCGACACGATGTGCGCGCAGCCTCGACGCATGTACTCCCGGTGGGTGGGGATCGTCACGAGCGAGCGGATACCCTCGGCATCGAGCACCGTCTCGTCGAACTGGTAGGTGCCGTCCGACGCCCAGAGCGCCGCCACCGCATCGGCGTCTCCGGCATCGGCAGCCGGGCCGTACCGCGCGATGAGGTCCGCGATCTCCGCACGATCCTCGAGTGCGCGCAGCCGCCGCTCCAGGGCCTCGCTCACCAGTCCTGCCAGGGGATGATCGTCTTCACCGGCGTCGCCAGCATCCGCTCCCCGTCGCCGGGAACCGGTCCTCCACCGCTCGGAGTGCCGGCGTGACCACCGCGGGATCGTCTTCGAGGTAGACGAGGCGGATCCTGATGCTCCCCGGCGCATCGGACGGCGTCTCGTCGAACGGCAGCGAGGAGTGGCGCTGCGGATGACTGTAGGAGAAGGTCCACGCCCCCGCCACGCCATCGACCTCGAGAAGTGCCGGGATGATCTCGCGGTCCTCGCGCTGGTGAGCGGCATGCGTCTCGGAGCTGTGCGGGTCGGCGAACCGGGTCGCGGTGAGGTGCACTCCGCGATTCGGCCGGTACGGCAGCACCTGTGCGTCGACCAGGGCGCGCGGCGCCGCGTACCCCTTCACGGGCCGGAAGAACGCCAGCAGCGGACGGTGGATGCCGGGGATCAGCGGACCACGTCCCCACTGGAAAGAGGCTTCGCCGAGCGCATCCCACGCGGCGACGGACTCCTCCACCGGATCACGGAACCAGTACATGGCGACGAAGTCGACCTCTCCCGCGAGGGAGCCGCTGCCGAGGTCCGCATACTCCGGTCGCACGTCCCACCGGTCACCCCAGGCGACACCGGGGAGGGCGAGGTTCTCCGGCCGATGGTCGAGCTGGTGCCAGCGGTTGTACTCGCCATGCAGGGAGCGGTAGTCGAGGCGGACGAAGGAGAAGAAGGCGAGAGGCGCGAACACACCGCCAGTCAAGCGCTTGCTTGGTCACGTGTCAACACCGACGGCCGGCGTCTACGAGTCCCCCGACGGGGATGCAGCAGCGGGATCCACCGACGACGGCAGACTGAGCGACAGCACCAGACTCACGAAGCCGAGGCCGAAAGTCGCCACGAGAGCCCCGAGCACCCCCAATGCCACGAAGAGATCGGCCGTGTGGATCAACGCGGTGGGCGCCGCAGTTCCGACGACCTGAGGGATGAACCACACCGCGACCTGGATTCCCAGCACCCACAGCGGCACGCGGTTCCACGGGGCCGGGACGACACGAGCGCGAGCGATGTGGGCCGAGACGACCAGCCCGGCTGCCAGCGCGACCAGGGGTGACACATAGTCCCAGGCAACCTCAGCGCGCGCCTCCGCCGGCGTGTCCGGACCGCCGAAGAGGCCCACCAGCGTGTCGACCGTCGGCCACACCGCCAGGACGGCCGACGCCACCAACGCCGACCGCCGACGTCCCACGATGCTCTCCCGACGACGGAGACCGAACGTCAGCGCGAGGACCGCCACTCCCCACAGCACCGCACCCAGAACCGCCAGCGCGGCCGCCGCTGCGGACGAGGCGATCGAGATCCGGACGACCTCGACGGCACCGCTCATCGTGAATCCGACACCACCGATGAGCCCCGAGACACTGCGCAGTTCCATGCATTCATTGTGTAACACGTCAGTCTGAACGCGAAAGGCGTGCTTCCCCGGCAGAGCCTTCATCCGGCGGGCGCGGGCAGGAGACACCCGCCCTGCCCGCCATCAGCGACCCGAGACCTTGCCGAACACCTTCGCGATCGGCGCGAGCACCAGCGGTCGCGCCGCGACCCACCCGATCGCGATCACCACGAGCGACACGATGAAGACCCAGAAACCCGTCCAGGTGACCGCGTCCTGCGACGCGAACATGTGGTTCAGGTTCCGCAGGAAACCGGTCAGCATCACGAGCGCGACGTGAGCGATGATGAACGCGACGAAGTACAGCATGATCGGGAAGTGCAGGGCACGCGCCCACTCGACCGGGTACGCCTTCGACAGCCGCTCGGCCTTCTTCGGCCACAGCCCCGACATGCGGAAGCCCGTGATCGCGGCCAACGGCGCGGCGATGAACACGGTCACGAAGTAGGCGAGCTGCTGCAGGCTGTTGTAGTTGTTCCAGCCGTTCTCGTGCGGCCAGTCGAACGAGACGTATTGCAGCGCAGCGGAGAGCGCGTTCGGGAACACCTCCCAGCTCGTGGGCACGATCCGCACCCAGTGCCCCGTGACGAACAGCAGCACCACGAAGATCACGCCGTTCACGAGCCACAGGATGTCGAGCGACTGGTGGAACCAGAGGTTCAGACTGATCTTCCCCTTGGCGTTGCCGCGGGGCGTCCAGAAGACGGTCGGTCGCTTCTCGGTGCGCACCTGGAGCCCCGAGCGGATGATCAGCACCATCAGGAACATGTTGAAGAAGTGCTGCCACCCGATCCAGGGGGCGAATCCCGGCTCGACGGCGATCGCCGGCTCGTACTCGCCGGGGAACGCCCCGAGGAAGTCCTGCATGAACGGGAAGCTCAGGAGCGTGCGCACGAAAGCGATCGCCGCACCCGCGAGCACGCCGAGCGCGGCGGCGCCGAACAGCACGGCGATGGCCTGCGTCCAGGTGGGGCGACGACGGTCGGATGCGGGGGCCGTGGCGATGTGGCGCGGAGCCCGTCCGTTCCACACCGTGCGACTCCACGGCAGGGGAGCGCTGAGGTCGGCGACGGCGGGGACCGCGACGACGGACGTCGCAGCGGCGGCACTCTCGGCCCCGACGCTCTCCGACGCGGTCGGAGCGGCGGGGGCGAGCGCGGCGTCCGTCGCAGACACCGTCTCAGAAGAAGCCGATGTCTGCTCGACGCCCACGGCCGGAGTTGTGCCCGCGGGCGGCCAGGGCTCTCCCCGACGACGCGCGGCAGGCCGCGACGGACGCCCGCGGCGGCCGAGGCGTGCGCAGCCGGTGCGCCTGTCGCCCCGGAGCAGCCGTCGGCGCCGCAGCGGAGGGAGTCGGCGTCTCGGTCGTCCCGCCGGTCGTCGGAGCGGCAGCGGCGGCCGCAGTCACCGGAGCCGCGGTCGCGGCGGCCGGTGCCGTTTCGGAGACGACAGCCGAGCCGTCGGCTCCGGCCACCGCGTCGACCGGCGGCCACGGCTCACCGCCTGGCACACGCGGGAGGCCCCGACGGACATGCGAGTCGGCCCGAGCGGACCGCCCACCCGCAGACGACGCCGCGACAGACTCGGCACCGACTGCGACGGACGCAGCCGCAACGGACGCCGCGGCAGCAACGGGCTCCGCAGCAACAGGTTCAGCCGCGACCGGTTCAGCCGCGACCGGTTCAGCCGCGACGAATCCGCTCGCGCTGCCCGACTCCGCGGTGAGCGGAGAATCCGCGACCTCGACGGACGCATCCGCAGGGGGCCACGGCTCTCCACCGGGCACACGCGGAAGACCGCGTCGCAGCATCCGCGTCGCCATGCCTACTTCTTCCGTGCCTCGAGGGCCGCGATCACCTGCGGCACCACGGCGAACACGTCGCCGACGATGCCGAAGTCCGCGACCTCGAAGATCGGCGCCTCGGGGTCCTTGTTGATCGCGACGATGTTCTTCGAGGTCTGCATGCCCGCGCGATGCTGGATCGCCCCCGAGATGCCCAGGGCGACGTACAGCTGGGGCGAGACCGAGACGCCGGTCTGCCCGACCTGATGCGACTGCGGGATGTACCCGGCGTCGACGGCCGCCCGTGACGCACCGACCGCGGCGCCGAGCGCGTCGGCGAGCTGTTCGACGAGCACGAACTTCTCCTTCGACGCGAGACCGCGGCCGCCCGACACGACGCGGGTCGCACCGCGCAGCTCAGGACGCGAGGAGGCGGCCTCGACGATCTCGACGGGTCCGGCAGTCGCGGCGGCCGCGCCCGATGCCGTGACGGCGAGCGCTTCGACCGAGTGGTTCGCCACCGCCTCGGCACGCGCCTCCACTGCGCCCTGACGCACCGTGATCACCGGGGTGCCGAACGTGGGGGCGGAGTCGACGAGGTAGGCGCCGCCGTAGACCGAGTGGTGGGCGACGACGCCCTCTTCGTCCCGCGAGACCCCGACCGCGTCGACCGACAGCGCGCTCTTCGTCCGCACGGCGAAGCGCCCTGCCACGTCGCGGCCGGAGATCGAATTCGAGATGAGCACGGCGTCGGGGCGCACCTGCGCGGCGGCGGCCTCGAGGGCATCGACGATCGGGACCGTGAGCGATGCGGCGTCACCGTCGGCTGTCAGCACGACCGCCGCACCCGCCGCACCGACCTGGTCAACGGCCGCCGGGCTGCCGCCGACGATCAACGCGACGGGCGAGCCGATGGTCGCGGCTGCGCCGATCAGGGCCGCTGTGCTGCTCGCGGCAGACCCGGAGGGGTCGATGTCCACGAGGACGAGGATCGGGTTCTCGGACGAGGTCATCTCACACCAGCCTGTTCTGCACGAGGAACTCGACGAGCTTGTCTGCGGCGTCGCCTTCGTCCGTGATCTTCACGCCGGCCGCCCTCGGGGGCTTCTCCGACACCGCCGTCATGATGGTCCGCGGAGCGAGGGACGGATCAGCCGACACCTCGAGGTCCGCGAGGGTGAGCACCTCGAGGGGCTTCTTCTTCGCCGCCATGATGCCCTTGAAGTTGGGGAAGCGCGCATCGGGGAGCGCCTCGGTGATCGAGATCACGGCGGGCAGCGGAGCACTGACCTGCTGCCCTCCCGCGTCGGCGGCCCGTGTTCCGGAGACGCCGTCAGCGGTGATCTCGACAGAGCTCAGCGCCGTCGCCTGCGCATATCCGAGGTGCTCGGCGAGCATCGCCGGGATGACACCGCCGGAGCCGTCTGTCGAGAGGTTGCCCGTGATCACGAGGTCGGGCGCACCGCGACGGATCGCCGCGGCGAGCACCTCGGCAGTGAGACCCAGATCCGCGCCGGCGAGGTCCTCGTCGGCGATGTGCACGGCAGAGGCCGCGCCGATCGCGAGTGCCCGGCGGACGGAGGCCGTCGATCCTGCGGGAGCCATCGACACGGCGACGACCTCGGTGCCGTCGTTCTTGTCGGCATAGCTGAGCGCGACTTCGAGGGCCCGTTCGGTGATCTCATCGAGCACGACATCGCCTGCCGCTCGATCGGCGAGGCCGGTCTCGAGATTCAGTTTGCGATCGCCATAGGTGTCCGGCACCTCTTTGACCAGGACGAAGATCTTCATCGAATGCTCCTCACGACACGGCGAGTCTATCCGCATCGCCCTCTATGTAGCCAAAAGCGAACTTATTCACGGCCGGAGAGCCCGAATCCGGGGGACAATGTATACATAATCGACAACCTGACGGCCGCTTGGCCAGGCGACCTGCCGCACCGTCCCGCGCCGGTACCGTAGAGACGTGACCCGACCCCGCCCTCTCCCCGTGGACCCGCTCGCCGAGGCGAAGAGGCAGTGGATCGCGCACGGATGGGCGGATGCCGCCGACGGCATGGCGGTGGTCACCTCGGTCATGCGCGCCCAGCAGTTGCTGCTCGCCCGGGTGGATGCGGCCCTCAAGCCGTTCGCGCTCAGCTTCGCCCGGTTCGAGGTGCTGCGCCTGCTGGCGTTCAGCCGCGCCGGGCGCCTGCCCCTGTCGAGCGTCGTCGCACGTCTCCAGGTGCACCCGACGACGGTGACCAGCACGGCGGAGCGCCTCGTCCGTGACGGCCTGGTGGTGCGCGAGCCGCACCCGCACGACGGCCGCGCAGCCCTCCTCGCCCTCACGGACGCAGGACGCGAGCTGGTCGAGCGCGCCACCAGCGCCCTCAACACCGAGGTGTTCGCCGATCCGGGGATGGACGACGGCGATGCGGCTGAGCTCGTCGCGATCGTGGCACGGCTGCGCAAGGCTGCCGGCGACTTCGCCGATCCGCGTCCGCAGCCCGACGCTCTCTGACCGGTCTCGGTTCCTCCCGCGACGGGTGCCCTCGGGGCGTACGATCTCGGCATGAGCGAACTGCGCCTGCACACCACCCTCACCGGCCGCGGTCCCGCCGCAGCGATCCTGCTCGACGACGAGCAGGTCGCATCCCTCGGGGCAAGGAAGGCGTTCCCCGTCGCGGTCACGATCGGCGGGCGCACCGCACGCCTGCGACTGGCGCGCATGGGCGGCGAGAACATGATCGGGTTCAGCAAGGCGGTGCGCGCCGAACTGGGCGTCGAGATCGACCAGGAGATCGATGCCGTGATCCGCGTCGACGGCGCGGAGCGCACGGTCGACGTTCCCGCCGAGCTCGCGACGGCGCTCGATGCCGACCCGAAGGTGCGTGCCGCGTTCGACGCGCTCAGCTACAGCGTCCGCAAAGAGCACGCGCGCGCGGTCTCCGACGCCAAGCAGGATGCGACCAGGGAGCGGCGCATCGCGAAGATCGTCGACGGCCTCACCGGCTGAACTCGCACGTCACGCGGTCAGCGGTTCTGGAAGTCGGGCGCCCGCTTCTCACGGAAGGCCGACATGCCCTCCTTCTGGTCCGCGGTGTCGAACAGTGCGGCGAAGGCCTGCTTCTCATGCGCGAGGCCGTCGGCCAGGGTCGTCTCCATCGCGGCATCCAGTGCCGCCTTGGCCGCGTACACAGAGGGCAGCGACTTCGAGGCGATCGTGTCGGCGAGGGTGGTCGCCTCGGTGAGGAGATCGGCTGCCGGCACGACGCGTGACACCAGGCCGGAGCGCTCCGCCTCTTCGGCGCCCATGAACCGGCCGGAGAGCACCAGCTCTGCCGCCTTGTAGTAGCCGACAGCGCGGATCAGACGCTGCGTGCCACCCATGCCGGGGATGACGCCGAGGTTGATCTCCGGCTGACCGAACTTGGCCGTGTCGGCAGCCAGGATGATGTCGCACATCATCGCCAGCTCGCAGCCCCCGCCGAGGGCGAAACCGGACACCGCCGCGATGACGGGCGTGCGCACGGCCGCGAACTCGTGCCAGACGCCGAAGTGGTCTGTCGAGCATCTCCGCTGCGGACATGCCCTCCATCTCCTTGATGTCGGCACCGGCCGCGAAGGCCTTCTCGGATCCGGTCAGCACGATCGCGCCGACGCCCTCGTCCGCATCGAACGCGACGGCGGCTGCGGTGACCTCCTCGGCGAGCCGGCTGTTCAACGCGTTCAGCGCCTCTGGTCGGTTCAGGGTGATCCACCCGACCCGTCCGCGCTGCTCGACCAGGATCGTCTCGTACTCGGTCATATCGCCTGCCTTCGTGTCGTGTCGTGTCGTGTCCAGTATCGTCCTTCGCCTCTCGAGCGCCCCCGCCCCCGCCGCGCGCTGAGGGGTCAGGACACGCCGCAGACCGCACGGGGGCGCGGCGTGTTGTGGCCCCTCACGGCCGGGCTCACACGAGGTTCACACGACGCCGTCGCGGATGTCGGTGATGATGCCGGAGAAGTCCCTGGTCGCACCGTCGCCCGCAGCGAAGGCGGCATAGAGCTCCTGCGCGAGACGGCCCATACGCGCATCCGTCGAGGTCTGCTCGATCGCCTGCAGCGCGAGGCCGAGGTCCTTCGCCATCAGCGCCCCCGCGAAGCCGGGCTGGTAGTCGCGGTTGGCAGGGCTCGTCGGCACGGGGCCGGGCACGGGGCAGTTCGTCGTGATCGACCAGCACTGCCCGGACGCCTGCGACACGACGTCGAACAGCGCCTGGTGCTCGAGCCCGAGCCGCTCACCGAGGACGAATGCCTCGGCCACGGCGATCTGCGACACCGCGAGCACCATGTTGTTGCACACCTTGGCCGCCTGTCCGAGCCCCGAGCCTCCGCAATGCACGATGCGCTTTCCCATGACCTCGAGCAGCGGCAGTGCGGCGGCGTAGTCCTCGTCGGAGCCGCCGACCATGAACGCGAGCGTCCCGTTCTCGGCACCGACGACACCGCCGGACACCGGAGCGTCGACGTTGCGGTGCCCGGCGGCGAGCGCGAGCGCGTGCGCCGCCCGAGCCTCGTCGACGGCGATCGTGGACGACTCGATGAAGAGGGTGTTCGGCCGCGCGGCCGCGAGCAGTTCCGTCCGATAGGCCTCGATCACATGCTTCCCCGCGGGGAACATCGTGATGACGACATCCGCGTGCGCCACGGCATCCGCTCCGCTGGCCGCCACCGGGATGCCGGCCGCCTGCGCCGCCTCGACGGCCGCGGGCACGAGGTCGAAGCCGTGCACCTCGTGGCCGGCCGCGACGAGGTTCTCCGCCATCGGCAGCCCCATGTGCCCGAGGCCGAGGAACGCGACGCGCGTCATGATGCGCTCCTCATCGACGCCGACCCCGCCGGGCGCAGCATCTCGCGTCCGACGATGAGTCGCATGATCTCGTTCGTCCCTTCCAGGATCTGGTGCACCCGGAGGTCGCGGACGACCTTCTCGATCCCATAGTCCTGCAGGTATCCGTAGCCGCCGTGCAGTTGCAGCGCCCGGTTGGCGACGTCGAAGCCGGCGTCGGTCGCGAAGCGCTTGGCCATCGCACAGCGCATCGTGGCGTCCGGCGCCTTCTCGTCGACCGCCTGGGCTCCGTCGCGCACCATCAGACGTGCGGCATGCAGGTCGGTGCGCATGTCGGCGATCGCGAACAGGATCGACTGCTTCTCGGCGAGCGGCTCTCCGAACGCCATCCGCTCGTGCACGTACTGCACGGCCCTGTCGAGCGCCCACTGCGCGCCGCCGAGCGAGCAGGCGGCGATGTTGAGGCGTCCGCCGTTGAGAGCCGACATCGCGATCGCGAATCCTCGCCCCTCATCGCCGAGCATGGCGGATGCCGGAACCCTGACGCCGTCGAAGATCACCTGGCGGGTGGGCTGCGCATGCCAGCCCATCTTCTTCTCGGGAGCCCCGAAGCTCAGCGCCTCCGCATCACCGGGGACGAGGAAGGCGCTGATGCCGCGCGCTCCCGGTTCCCCGGTGCGCGCCATCACGACGTACACGGCGGCCTCGCCCGCACCGGAGATGAACTGCTTCACGCCCGTGAGCACGTAGTCGTCGCCGTCGCGGACGGCGCTGGTGGCGACGTTCGCGGCATCCGAGCCGACGCCGGGCTCGGTGAGAGGCAGTAGCCGCCGAACTCCTGCATCGCCGTCAGCTGCGGCAACCACTGCGCGCTGCGCGTCGTCGCCGTAGGAGTCGATCATCCACACGACCATGTTGTGGATGGAGATGTAGGCGGCGACCGCGGGATCGCCCTTGGCGAGCTCCTCGAAGATCGCCACGGTGTCGGTGCGGCTCAGGCCCGTGCCCCCGAACTCCTCGTCGACGTAGATGCCGCCCAGGCCGAGCTCGCCGGCGCGGTTGAGGGCTTCGCGGGGAACAGGTGCTTCTCGTCGCGCTCGGCGGCGTAAGGGGCGAGTTCGGTCTCGGCGAACTCGCGGACGGCGCCGAGGATCGCCTCGCGCTCCTCGGCGGTGGTGGTGACGGTGGTCATGGTCATCGCGATTCCTTGGGAGATTCCGGGCCTAGTGCATGGTGGGGATGACGAAGCTGGCGCCGTCGCGGATGCCGCTGGGCCACCGGCTCGTCACGGTCTTGGTCTTCGTGTAGAAGCGGAAGGCGTCGGCGCCGTGCTGATTGAGGTCGCCGAACCCGCTGCGCTTCCAGCCGCCGAAGGTGTAGTACGCGATCGGCACCGGGATCGGCACGTTCACCCCGACCATGCCGACCTCGACGCGCGCCGCGAAGTCGCGGGCTGCATCGCCGTCGCGCGTGAAGATCGCGACACCGTTGCCGTACTCGTGCTCCGAGGCCATGCGCAGCGCCTCCTCGTAGTCGGCGGCGCGGGCGATCACGAGCACGGGGCCGAAGATCTCCTCGCGATAGATCGCCATGTCGGTCGTCACGTCGTCGAACAGCGTCGGTCCGAGGTAGAAGCCCTCTTCGTGCCCGTCGACCGTGAAGCCGCGGCCATCGGCGAGCAAGGTCGCGCCTTCGTCGATGCCCTGCTGGATGTACCCCTCGACGCGTTCGACCGCGGCGCGCGTGACCAGCGGTCCGTAGTCGACGTCGGCGGCGAGCGAGGGGCCGACCCGCAGCTGCGCGACGCGCTCGACGAGCTTCGCCGCCAGCGCATCCGCGGTCTCCTTGCCGACGGGGACGGCGACCGAGATCGCCATGCACCGCTCTCCCGCCGACCCGTAGCCCGCGCCGATCAGTGCGTCGACGGCCTGATCGAGGTCGGCATCGGGCATCACGATCATGTGGTTCTTCGCGCCGCCGAAGCACTGGGCCCGCTTGCCGTGCGCCGTCGCCGTCGCGTAGATGTATTCGGCGATCGGTGTGGAGCCGACGAATCCGACCGCACGGATCCGGTCATCGGTGAGCAGGGCATCGACGGCCTCCTTGTCGCCGTGAACCACGTTGAGCACGCCGGCAGGAAGCCCGGCCTCGAGGAACAGCTCCGCCAGGCGCACCGGTACGGAGGGGTCGCGCTCGCTCGGCTTGAGCACGACGGCGTTGCCTGCCGCGAGTGCCGGACCTGCCTTCCAGAGCGGGATCATGGCGGGGAAGTTGAACGGGGTGATCGCCGCCACGACGCCGAGGGGCTGCCGCATCGAATACACGTCGATCCCCGCGCCCGCACCCGTGGAGTACTCGCCCTTGAGCAGGTGCGGAGCTCCGGCGGAGAACTCGATGACCTCGAGACCGCGCTGGATGTCGCCCTTCGCATCGTCGACCGTCTTGCCGTGTTCGCTCGCGAGGAGCTCGGCCAGCGACGTCATCTCCTGCTGCACCAGGTCGAGGAAGCGCAGCAGCACGCGGGCACGCTTCTGGGGGTTCGTCGCCGCCCAGGCGACCTGTGCCTCCTCGGCGTTCGCGATCACGCGCCGTACGTCCTCCGCCGAAGCGAGAGGGACGCGCGCCTGCACGGCTCCGGTGCTCGGATCGAACACGTCTGCGAAGCGTCCTTCTTCCGGCGTCAGAAGCGATCCGCCTACGAAATGGGCGATGGTACGAGTCATTGTGTGACACCCCTCCGTGCCGTCGTTGGCACTTTGACGAGTTTACTCGGATGCCCGGAGATTTACTAGGACATCCTTGCATCGGAGCTCTCCGGACGTTCACTGCGGCCCGTGGGTTGTTCGCGACGCGTTCACCGTTCGTCCATCTCGTCCGACTACAACTGCAAGTGCGCGGACAAAGACTCAGACCGGATCGGGTGTCACGTCATCCGCGCGAAGGTGAGCGCTCTTGCTCCCGTTGCGGCGCCCACGCCGCAAGACCCCCGCCGAATCGGGTCGGCGGGGGTCTTCCTCATGCGGTGCCGGACGGCCGGCACCGCGCGGCCGCCGAACTAGAATCGACGATGCGCCGCCACCCTGGCGCATCCGCCTCGACGCCCCGACCCAGGGCGCCCGTTCCGCCCGAGGAGCGCACCATGTCCGAACCCGTCACGGTCTCCATCCGCCGCGAAGTCGACCCCGGCCGCATCACGGAGGCGACCGCCTGGGTGCAGACCGGCGTGAACCTCGCGACGAAGTATCCGGGCTTCCTCGGCTCCGGCTGGGTGCGCGCCGGCGAGGACTCGCAGGTGTGGCACATGCTGTACCGGTTCGCGAGCGAGGAGTCGCTCGTCGCGTGGGAGCAGTCGGCCGAGCGCACGTGGTGGCTGTCGATGGGCGAGGGATTCGTGCGCAGCGAGCGCTCCAAACGTCGGACCGGGATCGAGGGCTGGTTCGATGAGCCGACGACCGGGACCATCACTCTCCCGGCAGCCGACGGGAGCACCGAGACGGTCACGGTCGCCCCTGCTCCCCCGCGCTGGAAGCAGGCGACCTCGATCTGGCTGGGATTCTTCCCCGTCAACGTGGCCTTCACGTACGCGATGAGCCCCGTCCCGGGGTGGGACGCCCTGCCGATCTGGCTGCGGGTGCTCGTCACGACCCTCGTGCTCACGCCGATCATGGCGTACTGGGTGCTGCCGTTCGTGACGCGTTCGCTGCGGAGCTGGCTCGCCCGCTGATCACCGGCACCGGGATGCCGGGGCCGGTGTCGCGGCGAGGCCCTGAGCGTGGATCCGAGCAGCTCAGATCAGTTCCATCACCGGTCCTTCGTGCAGCGCCCGGTAGATCGAGTTGCGGATCGTGTTGGCCTGCTCTGCGGTGAGGGTGCGGTCGATCGGTCGCAGCACGATCCGCAGCAGGAGATTGACCTGCCCGTCCTGAGTTCCGAGACGAACGCGTGCGGGATCGGGAAGGTCCTGGTGTGCGGTGCGACTGAGCACCTCGACCGATTCGATGACGTCGGCGTCCGCTCCGAGGGCGATGCGGATGCGGTCGCCCAGTGTCTCCTCGTCTTCGTCGGCGGCCAAGACGACGGAGATGTCGCGCCGCGACGCGGGCAGAGGCGAGACGTGCTGCCATGGCTCGAGACTCAACATCTGGGAGGCGATGCGGGCATCCTCTGCGCGGAGGTAGCGGATGTCGGGGATGCCCTTGCGCAACATCAGTGCGCGTTCCAATCCCATGCCGAGCGCCAGCCCGGACCATCGCTCGGGGTCGAGCCCCGATCCGCGCAGCACGTCGGGATGGATGCGCCCGCACTCGGCCAACTCCAGCCATTCGCCGTTGTGGAGGACATCGATCTGGCGGCCGCCCGACGTGTAGGGGTGGGTGACGTCGGTCATGGTCCATTCCGCCCCGGGCAGCACCGCCGCCACCAGCACGCCGATCATGGTCATCATGTCGCTGTCGTCGGTGTCCGGAGTATCGCGGATGCGCCAGAGATCGACTGGTGGGGCTCGCCCACGTGGCTGCGATCGACCGCATCGCGCCGGTAGACGAGGCCCGGCGTCACGATCAGCTCGTCGACGTCGGCCTGCCCCGCGTAGTCCTCGAGGGCGGTCGGCAGCTCGGCGCTGGTGTGGCTGCGCAGCATCACCGTCGAGCTGATGTACCGCGTGTATCGGCGGTCTCGGGTCACGTCGCCAGGGTCGTAGCCGAGGCGGTCGTAGTTCTCTCGCACGGGCACGACCGGCGTGGTGCGCACGTAGCGCACGGTGCTGCGCCACTCGGTCTGCAGCGCGCTCACCACCGAATCCAGAAGCACCTGGACGGCGTGCTCGCCCTGGGCAGGATCGGTGAGGTCGCGCATGTTCAGCGCGCGGCAGAGCTGGTCAGAAGTCAGATGGTCGGCATGCGACATGGGAAGGTCTCCAAAACGATTGCGGGCTGGTAGAGAAGTCGAACTTCCCCCGGCCGCGCCTGCGGAGACCTATGCGCTATCGGCGCGCATCGACGACCCCGCGGCCATTTCCCGGCCGGGGGTGGCGAAATCGCTGCTGCCTGTGCACGACACCAGGTTACAGGTGCAACGACCCGTCGGCCCTGACGTCGACGACGTCAGGGCCGACACCGTCAGCTGCCGTCCGCGCCCCCGGGTGCGACCGGCTTGTCCGCAGGTTCCACAAGAGACAGAGGATCCGCGATGTCCTCGAGCGACTTGCCCGCGGCGCTGACACCGAACACTCCGCACACGACGCCGCCGAACATCATGATGGCGGCCCCGAGCACGTAGCCCCAGAACAGCGGGCCACGATCGCCCGACTCGGCACTCGCACCTATCAACGCGCCATAGAGCACCGGAGCGACCGCGCCCACGAGCTGCCCGATCGAGAAGACGTAGGAGATCACCTGGCTGCGCAGCTCGAGCGGGAAGATCTCGCTGACCGTCAGGTAGGCCGCAGACGCCCCGGCGGAGGCGAAGAAGAACGACGCGCACCAGAACGCGGTGTGCGTCGCCGCGTTCAGCACCCCCGCGTTGAAGAGGAAGGCGCTGACGAGGAGGATCGCGCCCGCGAGCACGTACGTCGAGAACAGCATCCGGCGCCGACCCCACGTGTCGAAGAAGTGGCCGAGGATGAGCGCACCGGCGAGGTTGCCGACCGCGAACACGATGAAGTACTGCGATGCCGACGCCGGAGGCGTGTCGTAGAAGTTCTCGAGCACGAGGGCGTAGGTGAAGAAGATCGCGTTGTACAGGAACGACTGGGTCACCATCATCGTGATGCCGACGAGCGTGCGCCGCGGGTACTTCTTGAACAGCACCTTCGCGATGACGAGGAACGGCACGCTGCCGTACTCCTTGACCGTGATGGCCTTGCTCTCGTCGACCGGGTCGATGGTCTTGCCCTCTCTGCGGATGCGCTCCTCGATCTGATCGACGTTGCGCTCCGCCTCCTCCTCTCGGCCGTGCGTCATCTGCCAGCGCGGGCTCTCCGGGATGTGCCGACGGAGCCAGATGATGAGGATGCCGAGCACCGGACCGACGAAGAAGCTGAGGCGCCACCCGAGGTCGGCGGGAAGGAGGTCGGTGTTCAGGAAGAACATGTTCGCGACGGCGCCGAGAGCCGCACCACCCCAGTAGGTGCCGTTGATCGCGATGTCGACACGTCCGCGGTACCTGGCGGGGATGATCTCGTCGATCGCCGAGTTGATCGCCGCGTACTCGCCCCCGATGCCGGCCCCGGCGACGAACCGCCAGATGTAGAAGAACCAGGGCGCGAAGGCGAGACCCGCGACGGCGGATCCGACGAGATAGACCGCGAGCGACACGAGGAACAGGTTCTTGCGCCCCAGCCGGTCGGCGAGGCGTCCGAACACCAGGGCGCCGAAGACCTGCCCCAGGAGATAGCAGGTGCCGGCGAGGCCCACTTCCGCCGGGCCCATCCCCAGGGTCGCCGCGTACCCGTTCGCCGCGACGATCTGCACCTCGAGCCCGTCGAGGATCCACGAGAACCCGAGGCCGACGATGATCATCCAGTGGAATCGCGACCAGGGAAGGCGATCCATGCGTGCCGGGACGAGAGACCTGACCTCCGTGACGGCGGCGTCGGGAGCAGACATGGATCCTCCTTCGCGGGCGACCCGTTCGCCCCGCATCTGTCTTACTCCCCGGAGGATTTCATCGCATGGTCTTGACCGGGGCGCCGTCCGGGCGCTACAAGACATGCGCAACGGTGCGGACCCGACCCGTGGAAACCGTCGACCGGCACCCGCGGGAGGGCTCAGTCCGCCGCCGCGTCCAGCGCGAGCGACGCCGAATGCGCGTCCGTGATGACGACCTGTGCGATGCCGGAGTCGAGCACCGCCCGCACGGCGCGTGCCTTGTCGGCGCCGCCGCCGACGGCGACGCGAAGCGGGATCGCACGGGTGGCGTCCTCGTCGATCCCGACGATCAGGTCTTCGAAGCCGCCTATCGAGTTTCCTCGGCGGTCGAGGAGCACCGTCCCGATCTCCGCGACCACGTCGCGGTCGGCGAAACGATCCATCTCGCCGACCTCCGCGACCTGCGTCGCCAGCAGCGAGGCGTCCGGCCATCCGCCGATCGTCAGATATGCCGCTGTGACCGCGGAGAAGCGCTGCACCGTGCGGGCGTTCGCAGGGTGGCGGAGAATGCCCTCCTTCTGCCCGTCCGGGACGAAGATCGGCGCATAGAGCGGGAAGGTCGCTCCGCCGCTCACCCGGCCGATGTTGAGGATCGCCTCGATGCCGTTCGCGAGGTTCGGATCCCCGACCCCGGTCAGCTGCACGACGTCCAGCCAGGGCAGCTGTTCCACACACCGGGACATCGCGACGGAAGTCCGGCCGGGGTCATGCCGACCACATCGTCCTCGGCGGCGTGCTCGACGAAGAACCGGGCTGCCACCGCGGCGAGCGCTGCCCGCACGTCGGCCGCGCCGGTGGACGGCGTCGCCACGACGATGGCGGACTCCAGGCCGAAACGTCGCGCGAGACGCGCAGACAGATCGACCTCGACGGGATCATCCACCACGGCCCGGACTTCGATCAGACCGAGCTCCCGCGCGCGCCGCACCATCCGCGCCGCCGCGAATCTCGATATGCCGAGCTCCTCGGCGATCTCGTTCAGGGGTCGCCCTTCGGCGAGGTTCTGCATGGCCACGTACACGTAGGCGACCCTCTGATCGATTCTCGGTTTTGCGCTCATATGTGCACCATACCTTCCAGAGCGAGCGGTCAAGACACAATGATCCGGTGATCCTCCCCACAAGGCCCGATCACCTGCACGACCACATCCCGATGACCAGAGGAGGTCATTTTGCTCGGCTCAGCACACCACCGCCGCCACCGCCGTTTCGCACCCGCCGGCATCGCGCTGCTCTCCGCGGGGCTCGTCCTCAGCGGCTGCGCCGCCGGTGGATCCGCACCGGAGACGCAGGCCCCGCTCGACGGGTTCGACTGGAAGAACTTCAAGGGGCAGGAGCTCAATCTCCTGATGAGCGAGCATCCGTACTCGAACGCGATCAAGGCGCACCTCGACGAGTTCGAAGATCTGACCGGAATCGACGTCAACCTCGAGACCCTGTCCGAGACCGACTACATGGTGAAGCTCCTGACCGAGCTGCAATCGGGCTCGGGCGACTACGACGCGTTCATGACCTCCCAGCCCATGAACTACCAGTACGCGGCGGCGGGATGGGTCGAAGACCTGCGTCCCTGGATCAAGGACAAGACACGCACGTCGCCCGACTGGGACTTCGACGACTTCTACCCCGCGCTCATCGACTCCCTCCGATGGGACAAGACCGAGTACTCCGGCGCCGGCAAGGGCGGGCTCTGGGCTCTGCCGGTGAACGAGGAGGGGTACGCGCTCTTCTATCGAAAAGACATCCTCGACGCCGCGGGCATCGCGGTCCCCGAGACGATCGACGAGCTGCTCGCGGCCGCGAAGCAGTTGAACGGCACCGAATACGACGGACACAAGATCTCCGGATTCGTGAGCCGCGGCGACAAGACGTACCCGACGCTCAACCCGTTCAGCACCTTCCTGCTCGCCCACGGCGCGAAGGACATCGTCGACGGGAAGGCCGCGGTGAACTCGCCGGAAGCCGTGGCTGCGACCCAGCAATGGGTCGATCTCATGCAGTACGCCCCCAAGGCGGCGAGCACCTACACGTGGTACGAGGCTCAGCAGGACTTCATCGCCGGCAATGCCGCCTTCTACATCGACGCCGACCACATGGCGCCCGACTTCGAGAAGAGCGCGATCGGCGGCAAGGTCGGCTACGCGCTGCCTCCCGAGGGTCCGGCGGGCCGCGGCTCGAGCATGTGGGTGTGGTCGCTCGGCATGAACGCCGCCTCGACGCACAAGGATGCGGCCTGGCTCTTCATGCAGTGGGCTTCGTCCAAAGAGACGCTCACCAGCGCCATCGCGAACGGGAACATGAACCCGACACGGCAGTCCGTCGCGCAGAGTCCCGAGATGTCAGACGCCACCGCCGACTGGGCCGGCTACAACGAGACCTGGCAGAAGATCCTCTCCGACTACGCCACGTGGGCGTACACGCCGTCGTCCACGTGGCCGGAGATCGGCGACGCCTGGACCATCGAACTCCAGTCCGCGGTGCTCGGGCAGAAGACCGCGAAGCAGGCGGCAGACGACGCCGCCGACGAGATCGATCAGATCATCTCCGAGTGAAACCACGAGGGGTCGGCCCGGTCCGGGCCGACCCCTCTGCCGGAAAGAAGCCGATGAAACACAGACCGTCCCTGCCCTACCTGCTCGTCCTCCCCGGCCTCGCCGTGCTCGTGGCCATCATGTACCCCTTCCTGACGGGTGTCGCCTGGTCGTTCACCTCCTACCGGCTGAACCGCGGAGCGCCAGAGGTGAACGGCGGGAGGAACTTCCTTGTGCTCTTCAGCTCGGGCGACGGGTGGCATGCGATCCTCGTCACCCTGCTCTACACCGTCGGCGTGGTGGCCGTCGAGCTCACCCTCGGGACCCTCATCGCTCTCGCGCTCAACCACGGTCGATACGGCAGCTTCTTCCGGATCATCGTCGTGCTGCCCCTGCTGATGCCGCCCGTGATCGCGGCGCTGATGTGGAAGGTCATGCTCACCGAGAACGGCGTGACGAACTGGCTCATCGAGGCACTCGGCGGCACGGGGTCGCTGTGGTTCAACGGACCGGACACCGCTCTGCTCTCGGTGATGCTCGTCGACGTCTGGCTCTACACGCCGTTCGTGGTCCTGCTGATGCAGGCGGCCCTCAAGAGCGTTCCTCCCGAGCTCCGCGAGGCCTCAGCGGTCGACGGCGCCAGCAACGTCCGCCACTTCTTCGCGATCACGGTGCCGATGATCACCCCCGTGCTCGTCGTCGTGGTCGCCTTCCGCGGTATCGACTCCCTCAAGATGTTCGACGTCATCTACACGACGACGAAGGGCGGTCCCGTCGACGCCACGACGAACCTCCATGTGCTGGCCTATCTGGACGGCATCCGGAACCTCAACTTCGGAGCCTCGATGGCGGCGCTGGTCGTCCTCTGGGCGATCTGCTACGCGCTCTCGTTCCTGCTCCTCAAAGCCCGCCGGAAGGAGATCTCCGCATGACCAGCCCGGAGGACGCCCGCACGATGACCATCCCGTACGTCTCCCGCAGCACCAGACGCTCTCGGCGCACCACAGCTCACGGACTCGTGGTCGCCGGTCTCGCCCTGTGGTCACTGTTCACCCTGGGGCCGATCGCGTGGATCTTCCTGATGTCGCTCAAGACACCGGATCAGATCGTCTCCAACCCGCCGCTCTTCGTCTTCGCACCCACCCTCGACAACTACATCGAGGTCTTCAGCGGCTCCGAGTTCCTGACCCCGTTCGCCAACTCGCTGATCGTCACCGCCGGCTCGCTCCTCGTCACCCTGGCCATCGGGCTCCCCACCGCCTATGCCCTCGCGCGCTTCTCGTTCCGCGGCAAGGAGAACATCGCCTTCGGCATCCTCTCGCTCCGTTTCGCCCCCGAGCTGTTGATCATCCTGCCGCTGTATCTGATCTTCCAGAAGACGCACCTCGCCGACAGCTACATCGGCCTGATCCTGGCGTACCAGTTGGTGACGCTGCCAATGCTGGTGTGGATGCTGCGCTCGTTCATCGAAGACCTGCCGGGCGAGCTCGAGGAGGCGGTGGCCGTCGACGGCGGCACCCGTTGGACGGCGTTCCGGCACGTGCTCTTCCGCCTGATCGCTCCCGGCCTGGCGGCGAGCCTGATGCTCTCGTTCGTCTGGGCGTGGAACAACTACACGCTGCCGCTCGTGCTGGCCGGTCGCCACACGCAGACGGTGACCACGGGGTTGCAGCAGTACATCGGCTACCAGTCGATCGAATGGGGCCCGATGGCCGCCGCCACCATGGTCTCGATCGTCCCCGGCATCCTCTTCGCGGTGTTCTCGCTGCGGTGGATCGTCGGTGGCCTGACGGCGGGGACCGTCAAGGGCTGACCATCGCACACCCCGTCCCCGAGAAGAAGGAGAGAACCACCATGACCGCCACCCACCCAGAAGACATGCTCGCGAGCGTGCTCACCGCGCCACGCACCGTCGAACTCCGCCGTGTCCCGGTGCCGCCGGTCGGCCCACGCCAGGTACTCGTCCGCGTCGAAGCCGTCGGCGTCTGCGGATCCGACACCCACTTCTACGAGACGGGGCGGATCGGCGACATCGTCGTGCACGGCGACGTCGTGCTCGGACACGAGTCGGCGGGCACGATCGTGGCGGTCGGCTCCGACGTGTCGGCGGAGCGGGTCGGGACGCGTGTCTCCGTCGAACCGCAGACCGTCTGCCGCCGCTGCGAGTACTGCAAACGCGGGGACTATCACCTGTGTCGCGCGGTGGAGTTCTACGGCGCCTGGCCCTGCGACGGGTCCTTCGCCGAGTATGAGGTCATCGATGACGACTTCGCGCACACTCTGCCCGACGGCGTCAGCTTCGAGCAGGGCGCACTGGCGGAGCCCGTCTCCGTCGCCGTCCACGCCGTCCGGAGATCCGGCATCACCGCCTCCTCGCGCGTCTTCATCACCGGCGCAGGGCCGATCGGCGTGCTGAACGCCCAGGTGGCCCGCGCCTTCGGTGCGACCGAGGTCGTCATCAGCGATCCCGTGGCAGGTCGGCGAGAGCATGCCCTCGCGCACGGAGCGACAGCGGCCGTCGATCCGGCTGACGTCGATCCGGCCGCATTTCAGGAGCACTTCGACACGTACATCGACGCCTCCGGCAACGCCGCAGCGATCGTCTCGGCGATCCCGATGCTGCGCCCCGGCGGGACGGCCGTCCTGGTGGGCATGGGGGCGGACCGTCTCGAACTGCCCATCGCGATGATCCAGCACCGGGAGATCACCCTGACCGGCACGTTCCGCTATGTCAACACGTGGCCGACGGCGCTCGACCTCATCGCCACCGGGACCGTGAGCGTCGACTCCCTCATCACCGGTCGGTACGGACTGCAGGACGCAGGCGAGGCGCTCATGAAAGCCAAGACGGACCCCACCGCGATCAAGACGATCGTGGTTCCTGCGCTCACCGCCCGGTGACGTGCACCGCGGGTCGGAGACGCGCTCGACGACTCCGACCCGCGGCGATCTCAGGGGCGCGGCGTCATCGCGGCGACCGCAGCCGCCTCGATCGCGAGACCAGCCTGGTACCGCTCGAGATAGCTCGCGAATCCGGCGGCATCCCGCTCGTCCGGGGCGATCACCACGGCGTCGTTCTCGGGGAAGACGCACTCGTCCAGGTACCTGCCCAGTTCGCTCCGCTCCGCATGGGCGAGATACGACGCCAGGACCGCGATCCCCCACGCGCCGCCCTCTCCGGCGAGACTGCCGACGGCGACAGGAACGTCCAGTGCCCCGGCGAGCAGCCGCTGTGCCACCCGCGCGTGCGGAACAAGCCCCCGTGCGCGAACAGGCGGTCGAGCCGCACGCCCTCCTCCGACAAGACCCGCATGCCGAGGGCGAGCGCCCCGAACACGCCGTAGAGGTGCGACCGCATGAGATTCGCGAGCGTGAAGGAATCCGCGGGCGAACGGACCAGGAGCGGATGGCCGGCGGAGAGACCGGCGATCGGTTCGCCGGCCAGGTAGTGGTAGGAGAGGAGGCCGCCGGCATCCGCTTCACCGTCGAGAGCTTCACGGAAGAGCACGTCGAAGGCGACGTCGTCGTCGACCGGGCGGTCCGCCGCGGCCGCGAACCGTACGAAGAGCCGCGCCCAGGCCGCGATGTCGCTGGCGCCGTTGTTGCAATGGACCATCGCGACCTCGTCGCCCGCCGGGGTCATCACGACATCGAGCTCACGGTGGGCCTTCCCGAGCGGATGCTCCAGGACCACCATGGCGAAGATGCTGGTGCCGGCCGAGATGTTGCCCGTGCGCGGCGCGACGGCGTTGGTCGCGACCATGCCGGTCCCGGCGTCGCCCTCGGGAGGGCACAGCGGGATGCCGGACTGCAACAGCCCGGACGGGTCGAGCAGCAGAGCACCGTCGACCGAGAGCCGGCCCGCGTGCGTCCCGGCGCGCTGCACCTCGGGGAGGAGGTCGCGGAGGGGCGCGGCAGCTGATCGCATACGAGGTCGTCGTACGCCGAAAGCATCCGTTCGTCGTATGTGCCCGTTGCCGGATCGATCGGGAACATGCCGGATGCGTCGCCGACGCCGAGCACGCGATGACCGGTGAGGCTCTCGTGCACGTATCCGGCCAGCGTGTTCAGTGCGGCGATCCGCTCCGTGTGCGCCTCTCCCGCACGCACGGCATGATGCAGGTGCGCCACCGACCAGCGCTGCGGTACGTGCACCCCGAAGAGTTCGGTGAGCTCGGCGGCCGCAGCCGCCGTCCCGGTGTTGCGCCACGTGCGGAAGGGCGTCAGGAGTGCCCCGTCGGCATCGAAGGCCAGGTAGCCGTGCATCATGGCGGAGATCCCGATGGCGCCGAACGTGGTGGGGCGGACGCCGTACCGGTCGTGCACATCGGCCACCAACTCCGTGTACACGGCGCGCAGCCCCTCCCAGACATCGTCGATGGCATAGCTCCAGACGCCGTCGACCAGGCGGCTCTCCCACGAGAACCCTCCGGTCGCCAGCACGTCTGCGGGGTCTTCCCCGACGAGGCAGGCCTTGATGCGCGTGGAGCCGAGCTCGATGCCCAGACTCGTCCGCCCAGCGAGGATGTCTGCGCGTGCCGTTCCCTGCGCCCTCATCGCCGCACGTCCGTGCTCTGCCCGTACACATCCTGATACCGCGTGTAGAGGCGGTCGATCGTGTCCGGGGGCAGGGTCAGGAGCTCACCTCCCGCGCGCGCGTGATGGACCGTGCGCGCGATGTCTTCGACCATGACGGCCGCCTTCACCGCGTCCCTCGCATCCGCTCCGATCGTGAACGGTCCGTGGTTGCGCATCAGAACCGCCCGTGAACGCCGTCCGCTGAGAGTCTCGACGATGCCGCGTCCGATCGAGTCGTCTCCGATGACCGCGAGTGGCCCCACGGGCACCGGCCCACCGAACTCGTCGGCCATGGCCGTCAGCACGCAGGGGATCTCTCCCCCTGGCCGCCCAGGCGACCGCATAGGTCGAGTGCGTGTGCACGACCCCACCCACCTCGGGCATGTTCCGGTATACGTAGGCGTGCGCGGCGGTGTCGCTGGACGGCGCGAGGTCGCTGCCCGGCGTCCCGGCGATCGCGCGGCCATCGAGATCGCACAGGATCATGTTCTCCGGAGCGAGGTCGTCGTACGACACCCCGGAGGGCTTGATCACGAACAGCTCGTGCCCCGGCACGCGAGCGGAGACGTTGCCCCCGGTCCAGACCACGAGTCCGTAGCGCACGAGCTCGTGATGCAGACGCGAGACCTCGACGCGGAGTCCGTGGATCGAGCGACGGAGTTCGGGTGAGAAATGGGGTGTGTCGACACTCAAGAGAGACCTCGGGCTAGGTATCGGTAAGAAACGTCGCCCGTGGGGGCGATCGTGACATGTTACCTTCCACCTCTCCGAGATGGCGAGTCGACCTCCGGGGCCGTCGTGCCGCACTGCGGCCGGGAACCCCTCGCACACGACGAACGCCCCCCCGATCGGGAGGCGCGTTCGTCGAACCGTCGAGATCAGCCCTCGATGTGCCGCTCCTCTGGACCGTCGTAGTGCGAGAGCGGACGGATGAGAGCGTTGGCTCCGGCCTGCTCGATCACATGCGCCGTCCATCCGGTCACGCGCGCCGCCACGAACAGCGGAGTGAAGGTGAGCGTGTCGAAGCCGATGAGGTTGTACGCGGGCCCCGAGGGGTAGTCCAGGTTCGGGTAGATGCCCTTGCGCGCCACGAACTCCGACTCGAGCGCGTCGTACAGCGCGGCGACGTCCGGGCGGTCGTAGTGCTCCACGAGGGTGTCGAGCGCCGCCTTCATGGTCGGCACCCGCGAGTCGCCCTTCTTGTAGACGCGGTGCCCGAAGCCCATGATCTTGCGCTTCTCGGCGAGCGCCTTGTCGAGCCAGGGCCCCACGTTCTCGGCCGAGCCGATGTCGTCGAAGATGTGCAGCACGGCCTCGTTCGCACCGCCGTGCAGCGGCCCCTTGAGCGCACCGATCGCGCCGACGACCGCCGAGTAGATGTCGCTCAGGGTCGAGGTGATGACGCGCGCGGTGAACGTCGAGGCGTTGAAGGAGTGCTCGGCGTACAGGATCATCGACCGGTTGAACGCGTCCACCACGACGTCGTCCGCCTCCTCGCCGAACGTCATCCAGAGGAAGTTCGCGGAGTAGTCGAGGTCGTCCCGCGGGGCGATGATCTCCTGCCCGCGACGGCGACGCTGACCGTAGGCGACGATCGCGGGCAGTGCCGCGAACAGGCGGATGCTGCGCTCGAGGTTCTGCTCCGGGCTGCCGCCGGCGTCGAGCACCGAACCGCCCGCACCGGGGTCGGAGGCGCCGATCAGGCTGACCGCGGTGCGGACCTCGTCCATCGGATGCGCCTCCAGCGGCACGAGGTCGATCGCGGCCTTGACGTTGTCGGCGAGCGCGCGGTGCTTCCGCTCGTCGAGACGGAACGCCGCGAGCTCTTCGGGCGTCGGCAGCTCGCCGTTCCAGAGGAGGTAGGCGACGGCCTCGAACGGCTGCGTATCGGCCAGCTCCTGCACGGGATATCCGCGGTACAGCAGGCTGTTGGTGTCGGGGTTGACCTTCGAGATCGCGGTCGTGTCGACGACGACGCCCGCAAGGCCTTTCTTGATGTCCGGCTCGGTCATGGTCACTCCTTCGTGATGGTGAAGTTGAAGACGCCGGAGTCGAAGTGGTTGTACGACTCGTAGTCGATCAGGTCGTAGAGATCGGCGCGATGCTGCATCTCGCCGAGCTTCGAGGTCAGATGTCCCTCGTCGTTCAGCGTATCGAGCGCACGGCCTGCCGCCCCCATCGAGATGCGCAGCAGCGACACCGGCCAGATGACGAGGTTCACACCCGCGTCCCGCAGCTGATCGACGGAGAACAGCTCGCTCTTGCCGAACTCGGTCATGTTCGCCAGGATCGGCACCTCGAGCGCCTCTGCCATGGCCTCGAACTCGGCGAGCGTGCGCATGGCCTCGGGGAAGATCGCGTCCGCCCCCGCATCGACCAGTGCCTTGGCGCGGTCGATCGCGGCGTCCAGACCGTCGATCGCGCGGATGTCGGTGCGCGCCATGATGAGGAAGTTCGGGTCGCGCCGGGCGTCAGCGGCGGCCCGGATGCGCTTGATCGCGGTGTTCTCGTCGACCACGGCCTTGCCGTCGAGGTGGCCGCACCGCTTGGGATTGATCTGGTCCTCGATGTGCGTGCCCGCGAGACCCGCGTCTTCGAGCTCCTGGATCGTGCGGGCGACGTTCATCGGCTCGCCGAAGCCGGTGTCGGCGTCGACGATCGCGGGAAGGTCGGTCATGCGGGCGATCTGCTTCGCCCGACCGGCGACCTCGGTCAACGTCGTGAGGCCGATGTCGGGCAGCCCCAGGTCGGCGGAGAGCACGGCGCCGGAGATGTAGACGCCGTCGAAGCCCTTCTGCTCGATCAGGCGGGCGCTCAGCGGGTTGAAGGCGCCGGGGAAGCGCAGCAGCTCCCCCGCTGGCCAGACGCTCACGGAACAGCCTCCGCTTGTCGGCCGGTGTGACGGTGGAGTACAGCATCAGAACAGCCCCTGGGGAGCCGGAGCGGCATCGAGCACGCCGGGCTTCGCGACGATCGAGAGCTCTCCGACCTCGGCCGCCGTGAGTTCGGGCAGGCGCTGCACGAGGGCGAGGAACCGCTCGATCTCGGCGGGTTCGAGCACGGGTTCTGCGAGCAGACGGAACTTCGCGATGTAGTTCTCGCGCGCGAACGGACGAGCTCCCAGCGGATGCGCGTCGGCCACGGCGATCTCGTCGACCACGGTCGAGCCGTCGGTCAGCCGGATCTCGACGCGACCGCCGAACGCCTTCTCATCCGGGTCCTCGGGTGGTAGCGGCGCGTCCACTCGGCATCCTCGGCCGTGGTGATCTTGTGCCACAGCGCGACCGTGTCGGCACGGCCGGCGCGCTCGGGGGCGTAGGAGTCGACGTGGTGCCAGCCGCCGTCCTGCAGTGCCACCGCGAAGATGTACGGCACCGAGTGGTCGAGCGTCTCGCGCGACGCGGTCGGGTCGTACTTCTGCGGGTCGTTCGCGCCGGAGCCGATCACGTTGTGCGTGTGGTGGCTGGTGTGGATGACGATGGACTCGATGTTCGCGGGGTCGCGCAGCGCCGGGTTCTCGATCCCGAGCTTGCGGGCGAGGTCGATCAGCGCCTGGGCCTGGTACTCGGCCGAGTGCTCCTTCGTGTACGAGTCGAGGATCGCGCGCTTGGGCTCGCCCGCGGCGGGCAGCGGCACCTCGTAGGCGGCGTCCTTGCCGTCGAGCATCCAGGCGATCACACCGTCTTCGCCTTCGTAGATCGGCGCGGGGCTGGTCTGTCCGCGCATCGCCCGGTCGACCGCCTCGACGGCCATCTTGCCCGCGAAGGCCGGGGCGTGCGCCTTCCAGGTCGAGATCTCGCCCTTGCGGCTCTGACGCGTGGCGGTCGTGGTGTGCAGGCCCTGTCCGACGGCCTGGTAGATCGTCTCGACATCGAGGCCGAGCAGGGTGCCGATGCCGGCGGCGGCCGACGGGCCGAGGTGGGCGACGTGGTCGATCTTGTGCTTGTGCAGGCAGATCGCGCGCACCAGGTCCATCTGGATCTCGTAGCCGGTCGCGATGCCGCGCACGAGCGCCCGCCCGTCCTTGCCGGTGTGCTGCGCGACCGCGAGGATCGGCGGGATGTTGTCGCCGGGGTGCGAGTACTCGGCGGCGAGGAACGTGTCGTGGTAGTCGAGCTCGCGCACGGCGACGCCGTTGGCCCACGCCGCCCACTCCGGGCTGGTGCGGTGGTCGAGTTCGGCACCGAAGAGGTTCGCGCCGACGCCGCCGGTCGAGACGGGGTGACGGAAGGCCTGTGCGCGGGCCGCGTTGATCGGGGCACGGGTGAGCGAGGCCGCTGCGACCGACGCGTTGTCGATGATGCGGTTGATGATCATGTCGACGACATCCTGCTCGACCTCGACGGGGTCGGCCGCGACCTCGGCGATCTTCCAGGCCAGCTGGTCTTCACGGGCGAGGTTCTCGTCGCTGCGGTGCACGCGGACGTGGTGGGTGACGGTCATGAGCGTCCTTCGCTGTTGTGGGGAGAGTCGTCGGGGAGGGAGTCGAGGATGCCGGCGAGCGCGTTGTGCAGGTGCACGTGCGTGGCATGAGCGGCGAGGTCGCCGTCACGCGCCGCCAGGGCTTCGGCGATGGTGCGGTGCTCGGCGGCGGAGGCCGCGAGGCGGGCGGGCTTGTCGCGGGCCATGCGGCGCACGCGCACCAGGTGCGTGCGCACGGTCCGCAGGGCGGAGGCGATGTAGTCGTTGTCGACCGCGGCGTCGAGTGCGGCGTCGAAGCGGGCGATGAGCGCGTAGTACGCATCGCGGCCTTCGGCGGCGTGGAGGTCGACGTGCGCGAACTCGTCCGCGAGGGCGGCGAACAGTGCGGAATCCCCGCGTGCGGCGGCGAGGCGGGCCGAACTCTCCTCGAGTGCTCGGCGGATCTCGAAGAGCGAGCGGATGTCGTCGGCGTCCAGATCGGCGACGACCGTGACCCGCGGCGACTGCTGGACCACGAGGCCGTCGGCAGCGAGACGGCGCAGCGCCTCACGCATGGGCGTGCGGCTCACGCCGAGCCGTTCGGCCTGCTCGACCTCGCCCAGCACGGCGCCGGCAGCCAGCACACCCGACTGGATGTCGTCCAGCAGGGCCGTGTACGCGCGATCGCTCGCGGAGGTCCGCTCAGCGGGAAGGGTCATGCCCTCAGTGTATACATAAAGCGGATTCGAGTGCTGCTTTTCCTCGCGGTCACGTTCCGGCGTATACATTCTCCGCTCGCCCTGCAGGGGAGAGGGACGTCAGGGTGGCGGTGCGACGGGTTCGCCGAGCTTGACCACGACGACGCCGACGAGGACGAGCACCCCGCCGAGCGCTTGCAGCAGGTCGGGGAGCTGCCCGAGCAGCAGCCACCCGAACACGAGCGCGGCGACGACCTCGGCGAGCGCGACGAACGAGGCGAGCCGGGATCCGAGCATCCGCGTCGAGGCGATCCCGAGCCCGTACGCGAGCGCGGTCGCGATGACACCCATCGCAAGGACAGGGGCGAACCACGGCACGCTGCCGAATCGGTAGGAGACGTCATCCGTCGTCCACGCGATCGGGAGCACTCCGACAGCGCCGGCGAGCGCGAGGGCGACGGCGCCGAGCAGCAGACCACTGCCGGCGAGGGCGATGGGCGGCAGCCCCGTGTCTGCCCTGGCGGAGAGCACGAAGTAGGTGGCCGCCCCCACCATGGCCCCGAGCGCCCACAGGATGCCTGGCACGTTCACATCGGCACCGGTGACGACGTCGAGCATGAGCACCAACCCGACGAAGGCGATCACCGCCCCGATGACGCTCTTTCTGCTCGGCCGTTCGCCTCGGCGCAACCACAACCACAGCAGCACGGCGATCGGAGCGGTGTATTCGACGAGCAGCGCGATGCCGACATCCATCACCGCGACGGCCTGGAAGTAGAAGAGCTGGGTGGCGGCCACCGCGAGCAACCCGTAAGCGAGGATCATGCCGAGGTTGCGCCGCAGGAGGCCCCAGCGGCCTCGGAGCGCCAGGATCGTCGGGACGAGGAGTACGACGGCGGCGACCCAGAGACGCGCGGTGACCGCCGCCCCCGGAGTCCATCCGGCGTCGATCAGGCCGCGCGCCCACCCGCCGGACATGCCGAACGAGAACGCGGCGGCGATCGCGAGCGGCATTCCGAGTCGCACCTCTCGCACGGAAACCACCGCCGTGTCACTCGCCAACCCACTCATGATCGATGACGCTACGCGCGCCGCCGGTAAGATGTCAACATGATCTTCACCGATGACACGGAAGAGGCTCTGCGGGCCGCCGTCTGGCTGGTGAACTCCGCCGAGGAGCCGGACACGCTGGCCGACCTCGACGACGAGGCCGCATTCCTCCGGGAGTTCCCCTACACCGGGCGGCTCGATCGCGACGATCGGGAGCTCTCCGCTCTCCGACACCTGCGCCCGCGCCTGCGCACGATGCTGCTCGCCCGACGCGACGAGATGGCCGAGCGGGTCAACGACGCGCTGGCCGAATCACGCCTCACTCCCCGACTGCGCCGCCACGACGGCGCCGACTGGCACCTGCACGCCGTCGCCGATGAGCAGCCGTTGGCCGAGCGCATCCTGATCGAGACCGCGATGGCGCTGATCGATGTCATCCGCGCCGACGAGGGATCGCGCCTCAGCGTGTGCGAGGACGACACCTGCCTGTCCATCGCGCTCGACCTCTCGCGCAACCGCTCGAAGAGGTACTGCTCGACCACATGCGCGAACCGCAACGCCGTCGCCGCGTATCGTGCACGCCGCGCGACACCGGCACACTGAGTCGCCTCGTCCGTCGCCGACGTCGACACGACCAAACATCCGATGTCTATACTGGCAACGACATGGGCCGCGGCGTCGCGGCCTCCCGATCGATCAGGAGAATCATGAAGTTCGCGCGGCTCGGCACCCTCGGCTCGGAGATCCCCGTCCTCGTGGAGGACGACCGTTACCTCGACCTTCGTCCCGTGACATCCGATGTCAACGGCGACTTCCTCGAGAGCGACTTCGTCTCTCGTGTCGCGTCGGCGCGTGACGCCGGCCAGTTGGCCGAACTCCCTGATGCCGCCACGATGCGCATCGGCGCCCCCATCGCCCGTCCCAGCGCGGTGATCTGCATCGGGATGAACTACGCCGCGCACGCCGCGGAATCGGGCTCGGAGCCGCCGACCATCCCGATCCTGTTCCTGAAGACCCCGAACACCGTCGTCGGGCCCAACGACCCCGTGACGATCCCGCGGGGCAGCGAGAAGACCGACTGGGAGGTCGAGCTCGGCATCGTGATCGGCGCCCGCGCCGCGTACCTGGACTCCCCTGCGGACTCGCTCGCGCACGTCGCGGGTTTCGTCACCGCGAACGACGTCTCCGAGCGCGCGTTCCAGATCGAGGTGTCGGGCGGACAGTGGTCCAAGGGCAAGATCGCCCCGGGGTTCAACCCCACCGGCCCGTGGCTGGTCACCCCCGACGAGGTCGACCACCAGGCGCTCGGCCTGCGCAGTTTCGTCAACGGAGAGCCGCGGCAGGACTCGAACACGAGCGACATGATCTTCACGGTCGAGCACATCGTGCATCACCTGTCGCAGTACGTGACCCTCGAGCCGGGCGACCTGATCCTCACCGGCACTCCGCAGGGTGTCGCACTTTCGGGCAGGTTCCCCTACCTCGCCGCGGGCGATGTGGTCGAGATCGAGATCGACGGCCTGGGCCGTCAGCGCCAGGAGTTCGTCGCCTGGGAAGCCCGGCGATGACCGGATCGCTGGAGGGGCTGGTCGCTATCGTCACGGGCGGCTCCTCCGGCATCGGTGCGGCGATCGCTCGGCGTCTGGATGCCGACGGGCGACCGTCGCGGTGCTCGACCGCGGCCGCTCGGCTGCCTCCCCCGCGTTTCCCACCTTCGTGGCTGACGTCTCGGACCGTGCGAGTGTCGACGCCGCGGTGGCTCGCGTCGCCGAGGCGTTCGGCCGCATCGACATCGTCGTGAACAACGCCGGAGTCGGCGCACAGGGCGATGTCACCGCGAACGACGACGACGAGTGGGCGCGCGTGCTCTCGGTCAATGTGACCGGCATCGCCCGCGTGACCTCGGCGGCCCTCCCCTGGCTGCGGCAGTCGCCGTCCGCCGCCGTATGCAACACGGCATCCGTCGCGTCCACGATCGGCCTCCCTCAGCGCGCGCTGTACAGCGCCTCGAAGGGCGCCGTGTCGGCGCTGACCCGCGCGATGGCCGCCGATCACCTGCGCGAAGGCATCCGCGTCAACGCCGTCGATCCCGGCACCGCCGACACCCCTGGGTGAGTCGACTGCTCGACGCGTCCGCGGATCCGGCGGCGGAACGCTCCGCGCTCGAAGCACGGCAACCCCACGGCCGCCTGGTCGACCCCGACGAGGTCGCCGCTGCCGTCGCCTATCTCGTGAGCCCGGAGGCGGGTTCCACCACGGGCGTCGCCATCGAGGTCGACGGCGGCATGTCACGGCTGAGACTCCGCTCGGAGTGAGCACGGCACTCGACCACTCCGACTTCGGATCCCGCACCAGGAGGACGCCATGGCAGTGACAGACGACGCGATCGCGAAGATCAAGGCGATGATCGTGTCGGGCGAGCTGGCCCCGGGCGATCGCCTTCCCCCGGAGAAGGAGCTGTCCGAACGGCTCGGCCTCTCCCGGAGCTCCATGCGCGAGGCGGTCAAGGCGCTGGAGGTCATCCGTGTGCTCGATGTGCGCCGGGGCGACGGCACCTACGTGACGAGTCTCGAGCCGCATCTGCTGCTCGAGGCCGTCTCGTTCGTCGTCGACATGCACGACGACGACTCGATGCTCGAGATCTTCGCCGTTCGCCGGATGCTGGAGTCGCAGGCTTCAGGCCTGGCCGCCACTCTCGGCTCGGACGAGCAGATCGCGGCATTGCAGCGTGAGGTCGACGGGGTCGACGCCTCGGTCGACATCGACGAGCTCGTCGACCACGACATCCGATTCCACCGCGACATCGTGGAGATGGCCGGCAACGCCTATCTCGCGAGCCTGATCGAGCACATGAGCAGTCAGACGGTCCGCGCCCGCGCCTGGCGGGGTCTCACCGAGGCCGATGCGCTCGACCGCACGCTGTCGGAGCACCGGGCGATCGCCGACGCCATCGCGAGGCGCGACCCGGCGCTGGCCACCTCTCTGACCACCGCGCACATCGCCGGGATCGAACGCTGGCTGCGTCACGCGACCTCGCTCTGATCGTCGCCGTTCGCGCTCAGGAGAGGGGCTGTCGAGGGCGTCGCCCCGGGTGTACGGTCGCCGCATGATCACCGACGATCCCACCCTCACCAACCCCGACCATTACCGCACGCTCTGGGAGAACGAACACGTCCGCGTGCTCGAATACACCGACGTGCCCGGCGACAAGACGACGCCGCACGACCATCCGAACAGCGTCATGATCACCCTCAGCGATTTCTCGCGACGTCTCAGCGCGGGAGAGCGGACATTCGACACCGCGCTGCCCACCGGACAGGCCGTGTGGATTCCCGCACAGCGTCACTCGGGTGAGAACACCGGGACGACGCCGACGCACACCATCCTCGTCGAGCTCAAGGGTGACGCGGCCGGCGATCCCACCTCCGCCTACCTGGGACCCGATCGGCCAGCGCAGTCGTGAACCGCACGAGCGGAGAGGATACGCTCGATCGGTGACCTCCTGGACCAGCACCGCCATCGCCCTGCTGGAAGCCGATGCGAACCGCAGCGCCGACACGCACCTGCACCTGTTCCCCCTGCCGCCGGAATGGGGCATCGACCTGTACCTCAAGGACGAGTCCGTGCATCCGACCGGGTCGCTCAAGCACCGCCTCGCGCGCTCGCTCCTCCTCTACGGCCTGGTCAACGGACGCATCAGGGAGAACTCGACGCTCGTGGAGTCGTCGAGCGGGTCGACCGCCGTCTCCGAGGCGTACTTCGCACGGATGCTGGGCCTGCCGTTCATCACGGTCGTCCCCCGGTCGACCGTGCAGGAGAAGATCGACCTCATCGAGTTCTACGGCGGCACCTGCCACTTCGTCGACCGCGCCGAAGACATGTCCTCCGAGGCGCAACGGCTCGCCTCGGACTGCACGGGCCACTACCTCGACCAGTTCACGTTCGCGGAACGCGCGACCGACTGGCGCGGCAACAACAACATCGCCGAGAGCGTGTTCAGCCAACTCGCACAGGAGCGGCACCCGATCCCCCGGTGGATCGTGACCGGCGCGGGCACGGGCGGCACCAGCGCGACCTTCGGACGCTACGTGAAGTACCGGAGGCATGAGACACGGATCGCCGTGGTCGACCCTGAGGGCTCGGCCTTCTACGACGGGTGGGCCGGCACCGTGGATCCCCCGGTCGGACGCCCCAGCCGCATCGAGGGCATCGGCCGCCCCCGCGTCGAGGCCTCGTTCGTGCCGACCGTGATCGACGAGATGATCCGCGTCCCCGATGCGGGCTCGATCGCTGCGATCCGGCTGCTGCGCGAACACACCCTGCACTGGGCAGGAGGCTCGACCGGCACCAACCTGTACGGCGCGTTCCAGCTCATCGCGCGCATGCGTGCCGCGGGCGAGACCGGCAGCGTCGTGACACTCATCTGCGACAGCGGCGTCCGTTATGCGAACACCTACTACTCCGACGAGTGGGTGGCCGCGCAGGGCTGGGACCTCGACCCGCACCGTGCGCGGATGGAACGCTTCCTCACGGACGGCCTCTGGGTCGAGTGAGCACTGCGGGCTACGCTGGCCGCATGACAACTCTGATCCTCACCGTCGCGGGTGCAGACCGTCCTGGCCTCGTGGCCGCCGTCGCCGATGTGGTCGATTCCCACGGGGGCAACTGGGAGAACAGCTCGCTGGCGGAACTGGCCGGCACGTTCGCGGGAGTGATCGAGGTGTCGGTCGCCGACGACAGGTCCGACGAGTTGGCCTCGGCGCTGCGTGGGCTCCAAGGCCAGGGACTCCTCACGGTCGCCGTGCTCACGGGGGCACCCGAGCGAGGGGCCGACGACGATCAGGTGCTCGAGATCCAGGTGCTCGGCAACGACCGGCCGGGCATCGTTCGAGAGGTGTCCGGCGTGCTGAACGCGCACGCGCTGAGCATCGAGGAGCTCGCGACCGAGACACGGGATGCCGCGATGGCGGGTGGCCGACTCTTCGAGGCGTCGGTCGTGGCCAAGGTGCCGGCCTCCGTCGATCTGGATGCTCTGCGCAGCGACCTCGAACGCCTCGCGACCGAGATCCAGGTCGACATCACCCTCGGCTGAGGCCGTCCCTCCCCTCTCACCTAGTCCCCGCTTTCGCGCCGCGACTCCGCCTTGCCGGCGTCGGCAGGGGCCGGATCGTGCATCAGGGGCCGGGTCGGTGCGAGGCCGACATTCAGACCGGGCGCGAAGGATCAGCCTTCGCCCCCTCGCCGGCCAGACGGCTTAGCCGAGAGCCTGCCCAGAAACCAACCAGCAGCATGCCCACGCCACCGACGATCACGGATGCCACAGAGAGGTTGGTGATCGCGTAGGTCGTCTGGATGGGATCGGCGAACGCCATCGACGGAATGCCCGCCCATCGAACTCGATCCGCAACGAGACCCACACCCGCCCCCAGCGTCAAGACGACACCGAGAACACCGCTGATCCGTTCAGCGCGCTCTTTGAACACCACGTCGCCCCTCGCTTACTGTCGCTACCCAGACCCACTCCGTGGGGAACACCTATTGAATCATAGATGGTATAACGTTACATTTTTCGTGTTGAAGGAGATCGAAGGAGATGGATCCATGAGGCGACTTCGCCACACGAAGAAGCTGCTCGTAGCGAGCTTGGTGCTCGTATCCGTGGCAGCCGGGGCAATGCCTGCGCAAGCGACCGACTACTGGTGGCCGTATGCGACCACGGCATCGAAACCAAAGAACGTGGTCATTCAAAGCGACGTCGCTCTGTACATTGCTGGGGTGAAGGGGCACGCCAGCGGTGGCGGCGGATGGGATGTCACCTTCCGGATCCAGACGGTATCCGCGACTGCTTCCTACTTGTACAACTGGGGGGAGGCACCTGGGTGGGGTGTCGTCAACTACGGTTTCGCACAGCTCGGCCCGAACACGGCGCGGTCCAGCTGCCTATGGAAGACACGTGACGCAGTCACGGGGTCAGTCCCGCTTAGTTGCTCGTACTTGGGAACCCCTCAAGGACAGATCGCCCGCGCAGACTCTCACCCGGCGTCGCCCATCCCCCAGTTGCAGGATGAACAGCTTCAACTTCGGGCGGAGCATTCCCCCTTCCCCCAATACGTGAGCGATGAGTTCACCCAGACATACGCCGACCCGACCCTTCTTCAGGCCGAGAACGGAGTGGCCTACTGGTCGGCAACGGACGAAGCCGGAAACACCTGCATGATTCAAGCGGTCGACGAGGGTGGCCTATTCGGAGCAGCATGCGCGAGCGATACTGACTTCGCTTCGCACGGCGTCGGCCTCGCGCTTGGCTCCTCTGACTCCGACACCCCGGTCGCCGATGCGTATCTGTTCCCCGAATCCGTCTCGAGCGCTGTCGTGAACGACAGTTCGACCGATGTCACCAGCCGAGGGTCAGCCATTGCGGCCGAAGTGTCGGGGGAACTCGTCGTCCTTCGCGGCCACGCAGATAGCGTGACGGTTCGCGGAGCCTCCGGCGAGACCTACGACGTCCCGGGACTCGGCTAGCCGGATACCTCCGGGTCGGCACTGGTTACGCGTAGCGCCGACCCGCCCCTCGCCGCACGAACCGGCCCCCTGCGAACATCCGCAGGGGGCCGGATCGTGCATCAGGGGCCGGGTCGGTGCGAGGCCGACGTTCAGACCAGCCGTGACTTCGGAGACACCGAATACGTGCTCTCGGCGTCGCGGTTCACGGTGTCACCGAGGGCGGTGTCGATCGCGGCGAGGGTGTCGGCGTCGAGCTTCACACCCGAGGCCTTGACCGTCTCGGCGAGCTGCTCCGGACGGGAGGCGCCGACCAGGGCAGCCGCCACGTTCGGGTTCTGCAGCACCCATGCGATGGCGAGCTGCGGCATCGACAGCCCCGCCTGCTCGGCGATCGGCTTGAGGCGCTGGACCGCCGTGAGGATGTCGTCTCTGAGGAAGCTCTTGATGAAGTCGGCGCCGCTGTGCGGGTCGGTCGCGCGCGAGCCGTCGGGCACCGGCTGACCGGGGAGGTACTTGCCGCTGAGCACGCCCTGCGCCATCGGCGACCACACGATCTGCGAGATGCCGAGCTCTTCGGACGCGGGCACGACCTTGCCCTCGATCACACGCCACAGCATCGAGTACTGCGGCTGGTTCGAGATGAGCTGGATGCCGAGCTGCGTGGCGAGAGCGTGCCCTTCGCGCAGCTGTTCGGCCGTCCACTCCGAGACGCCGATGTAGAGCGCCTTGCCCTGACGGACGACGTCGGCGAAAGCCTGGAACGTCTCCTCCAGCGGGGTCTCGTAGTCGAAGCGGTGCGCCTGGTACAGGTCGACGTAGTCGGTGCCGAGGCGCTGCAGCGAGCCGTTGATCGACTCGAAGATGTGCTTGCGGCTCAGACCGGTGTCGTTCGGGCCCTTCGGTCCGGTCGGGAAGTACACCTTCGTGAAGATCTCCAGACCTTCGCGGCGCTGCCCTTCGAGGGCCTTGCCCAGCACGACCTCCGCCGCGGTGTTCGCGTACGTGTCCGCCGTGTCGAAGGTGGTGATTCCCGCGTCCAGGGCGGCGTGCACGGTCTTGACCGCGGCGTCGTCTTCGACCTGAGAGGCATGGGTGACCCAATTGCCGTACGTGATCTCCGAGACCTTGAGACCGCTGTTGCCGAGATAGCGATAGTTGACCATGGATCAACGCTACTGGCTGCCTGCGACGGCAGGGCCGGGCTCGGCCGGTCGCCGACGCGCGGCCGTCACGATCGCTCCCACGAAGAGGGCGATCGCGGCGAGGGCGCTCACGACATACAGCGGCCGCGCCCACGGCGAATAGTCCGCGCCGCCGATGCCGAACGTGTCGGCGAGCGCCATGCCCGCACCGAACGATGCGACGAAGTACCCGATCGCACCGAGCATCAGGAGCACGAGGAACCCCGTCGCGACGACCAGCGGATGCGCCCGCGTGAGGACGGCGAAGAGTGCGAGGCCGACGGCCAGAGCCACCCCGATGCCGAGGATCGCGAACGCCGGCATCGGCATCAGGCTCTCCCCCGCTTCCGACATCTCGAATCGGATCTGCGCGAGCGTGAGACCAGGGGCGGCGGCGAGCGGATTGAGCACCAGGATCTGCACCGCGGCGAGTGTCGCGTAGGCGACGACGGCGAGTACGCCGACGATCGATATCCACAAGGTCGTGCGCAACGTCACTGTCATGCGGGTCATCCTAGGAAGCCATCCCGAGAGTCTCCCGATATTCTCGCCAGGCTGCTCCGAGCCGGCGGATGCCTTCCGCGAGCACGTCGTCGGGGGCGGTGAAGGGGATGCGGATGTGATCGTCGGGAGAGGCCGACACCGCGAAGGCGGCGCTTCCGGCGATCGAGACCCCATGCGTGGCGGCGACCCTGACGAGGGACGCCGCCGACCCCGCCGGCGGCCGGACCCAGAGCGAGAGTCCACCGCGGGGAGGCTCGACGTTCCAGTCGGGCAGGTGCTCCGCCATCAACGCCTCCAGCAGACGCAGCCGCTCCTGGTGGATGCGGCTGTTCGCCCGACGGAGGTCGTCGGCACGGGCGATCAGGTCGAGTGCGAGCAGCTGACCGGGCACACTCGTGGACTGATCGGCGAGCTGCCGAGCGCCGCGGAGCCGACGCACCAGCACGGGGTCGGCGCGCAGCCACCCGATCCGCAACCCTGCCCACACCCACTTCGAGACCGACTCGACGACGATGATCGGCGCATCGGCGCGTTCGGCGGCGAGGGAGGGAGGCACGACGCCGTCGAACGAGATGCCCGCCAGCACTCGGTCTTCGATCACGGGAACCCCGTACCGGGCTGCGAGCTCCGCGACGCGATGCCGGGCGGCCGCGGGCAGCCGCGTTCCCGTGGGGTTCTGGTGGTGCGGGTTGAGGGCGATGAGCACGGGCCGCAGCCGTGCGATGGCCTGCTCCAGAGCATCGACGTCGAGCCCGTCGTCACCCATCGGGACACCGTGCACCGTGCCCCCACGCAGACCCACCGAGTCGGTGACACCCGGCCAGGTGATCTCTTCCGCGAGAACGATGTCGCCAGGACCGACGAGCGCGTTGACGACGAGGCTGATGGCCTGCTGCGCGCCGTGCGTGACGAGGATCTGCTCCGGCGTGGTCGGCGTGCCCTCCGCGCCGTACATGTCGGCGATCAGGGTCCGCAGCGCAGGGAGGCCCGCGGGGTCGGTCTCCGGCAGCAGCGCGAGGTCGAGGCGCGGTGTGTGCTCGCGGATGAGCTGCACCCCGAGGTCGGAGATCTGCGGCACGGTGCGCAGCAGGTCGATCGCATTGGGCAGTGCGGAGAACAGCGCCTCTCCCCTGCCGGGACGCTGCACCGGGGTGACTGCTACCGCTGCTCCGGCGATACGGGTACCGCTGCCCTGACGCCGCTCCACGAGCCCGCTCTCGGCGAGCGCGGCGTAGGCGGCGACCACGGTCCCGCGCGACACCGAGCTCATCGCCGCGAGTGCACGCTCCGCCGGCAGCCGATCTCCCGGTCGCAGTTCTCCGCTCGCGATGAGGCCCTCGATGCCCCGGGCGAGGCGGGCGGCCAGGGTGCCGTCGCCCTGGGTCCAGCGACCGAGTCGTGCCGACAGGGCCTCGGACGAGACCTCGCCCGCGTGCACGAGCGCGGGCACCCGCGCCGGAACCGTGGCCGAATCGTGGACCACTGGCCGGACATTGGCCCTGTCATCGCTGCGCATGACATCCGATTCTGGACCAATGAACAGGCCATTGACCACCCACGACGTCGAACTCGGTCCAATCGACCTCGATTGGACCATCATCGAACTGCTCGAATGGCTCAGCAGAGATGACGCACGCCAGCACGACGTGAGCCTTCAGCATCCGCTCGCCCGCATCGAGGCCGCCCTGACCGGGGAGAACTGGTCCCGGACGCCGTCGACGGTCGCCCTGATCCGCGCCCTGACGCTCCTCGCACCCGCTCACGGGTCGACCGTGATCGCGGACATCCTCTTCGCATCGCAGATCCTGCCGAGGGTCGCATAGATGAGATCAGACACTGCGACGCGAGGGCAGGACGGCGACGTCAGGTGGCCTGCGCGGAGGGTGGCGTGGAAGGGGGCGTCGTCACGATCTCTGCGCGGTCACGGAACCCTTCGGCCGTCACCTTGTCGAGCGCGACCTGCCTGCGGATCGCGGCCGCCTTCTCGTACAGGCTCGGGTCGCCATAGCTCGTGAGGACCTTCACCAGCACCGGCAGCAGCTCGATCATGAAGAACAGCGCCGCGATGAGGATGTGCGCCCACAGGATCGCCGGCTCCTTCTCGCTCAACCGGTTCAGGCCGCTGATCTGGCTGAGCAGGCCGACAGCACCCGCGTTGCCCTGCGCGACGGCATCCGCTCGGGCGTTGCTGTACGCCGCGAGCGCCTGATCGTAGGTGTCGCGCGCGGTCGGGAGCTGCGACTTCGCCTGCTCGCGGTTCTGCGCCTCGGACGACGAGGTGTTCTCCTTGGCGGCGGTCCCGGCGGCGGCGAGCTCCTCGTTGGCCGTGCGCAGCTGCGCGGCGAGCGCGTCGTAGGTCTGCTGGGCCTCGGCGAGCTGGGCCTTGGCGGCATCCGAGCTCGCACCCTCGCCGTTGACTCCGGTGCAGCCCGGAACGGTGCCGGCGCCTTCACCCGTCAGCTCGCACTGGTACAGCACCCGTGCCTGATCGATCACGGCCTGCTGCGCCGTCATCTTCGCGGTCACATCGTCGACCGTGGCCTGCGCTGCCGATTCCGTCGCCGATGAGGACTCCGTCCCCGCGACGATGCCGGTCGCGGCCTGGTTCTCGAGCTCGGCGACCTTGGCGGATGCCGCATCGAGCGCGATCTTCTCCGGGCCCGACTCCAGAGCCTCCTGGTCGGACTGCGACTGCGTGATGTTGGTCGACGCGACCTCGCGGGCAATGTCGTTGTGGAAGATCTGGAGCACGAGCGGCTCGGCCACGACGAAGCCGATGATCGCAGCCATGATCACCCGCGGGATCGCGAGACCGATGAGCCGCCAGACGTTGCGCGTCGAACTCATGGTCGAGGTGAGGAAGCGGTCGAGGTTGAAGATGATGAGCGCCCACACGATCGCCAGCGGGACGGCCAGCCAGATCGCCGCCTGCACACCGGTGGTGAGGGCGAACAGCATCGAGATCGCCGAGACGAGGGCGGTGCCGGCGAGGACGAAGAACATCTGCACGAAGCGGGGAGTCTCGCCGGGGACGCGGTCGAGGATCTCGCCCTCCGCCCCTCCGAGGATCGCCAGCGTGCGGGCGCGCGAGCCCGGGGTACGCGCGGCACGCGTGCGGCGGGGCGTGCGGACACGCGGTTCGCGCGCGGGCTTCACCGGTGCGGGCTCGTCGGCCGCGACCGCATCGGCGATCGGGGTCGCCTCGGCAGGATCTGCGACGGGGACCTCGCGGGTGGCGTCGTCGGTGCCGGTGGGCTCGAACTCGCGCAGGAAGTCGAGGTCATCCGTGGCGGCTTCGGGCTCGCTGTCGAGGATGATCCGACCCTGCGAGTCGTAGCGACCCGGTCGATGGGCGGAATAGGGCATCCGAACAATCTACGAAATATCGCCTGTGGATACCGTGGAAAAGTCCTTGGAGCGCCTCACAGGATGCTGGTCAGGCTGCCGGGAGCTGCCGATCCAGGGCCGCGGCGTAGGCGGTGAGGGCGTCGTCGAGCGTGAAGTGCCCTGCTGCGGCGAGCGTGCCCAGGCCGTGGATCTGGCCCCACACGGCGACGACGTCGGTGGGGCGGTCGAGTCCGGCCGCGGCGGCGGCCTCGGCGAGCACGGCCTCGAGCCCGTCGATCAGCGGCGCCATCGTGGCGGTCGGAAACCCGGGGATGCAGACCGTGGGGTCGTAGACGGCGTCGAACGCATGCGGATGCTCGACGGCGAAGCGGATGTACGCCGACCCGCCGTCGGAGAGAGCCGCCCGCGGAGTCGATGCCTGCGCGGCGGCCGCACGGACCTGCGCGAGGAGGTCCGCCATGCTGCGCTCCGCGAGTGCCTTGAGCAGTCCGAGCCGGTCGGAGAAGTGATGGTACGGCGCATTGTGGCTGACGTTCGCGGCCCGCGCGACCTCGCGCAGACTGATCTCCGCGGCCGGCATCCGCTCCAGCAGCTGCATCGCGGCATCCTCGAGCGCACGGGCGAGATCGCCGTGGTGGTAGCCGTCCTTCGAACTTGACATGAGCAACATCCTCTCCTATCTTGACAGTGTCCACCAGCTTGACACTGTCCAGATAGGAATCCGACATGACCGCTCTCGTGATCGACGGCCACCCCGACGCCCGCTCCCTGACCGCCTCGCTCGCGCAGCGGTACTCCGCGGGCCACGGCGATGCGCGGGTGCTCGCCCTGCGCGACCTCGACTTCGACCCGCACCTGCGCTTCGGCTACCGGGAGCGCATGACGCTCGAACCCGACCTCGTCGATGCGAAGCAGGCTCTGCACGAAGCCGACAGCATCATCGTCGCCACCCCGCTCTGGTGGGGTTCGGTCCCCGCCCTGCTCAAGGGGTTCTTCGACCGCGCCCTGCTGCCGCAGCAGGAGTACCGCTACTCAAGCTCGGCCTGCCCGAGGGCCTGCTGCCCGCTCGGCGGGGGCGGCTGCTGCTGCTCGCCGACACCCCTGGTTCGCGGTGCCGTTCACCGGGCTGCCGGCGCAGACCCAGGTGGTCCGCAACACGCTGCGCCTGTGCGGTGTGAGCTCGGTGCGCACGACGCGCATGCTCGGGGTCAAGGGCGCGGACACGGCGACCATCGCGCGATGGCTCGACCGGGCCGAGCGACTCGGTGCGAACGACGGCAGTCGCGCGCGGGCGCCTCAGGCCATCGCGGCCGACGCCGCCTCGTCTTCCGTCGTCGCGACCAGCTGACCGCAGGCGCCGTCGATCTCCTTGCCGCGGGTGTCGCGGAGGGTCGTCGGGATGCCGGCGTCGTTGAGCCTGCGCACGAACTCGTTCTGCACGGGGATCTCCGACGACGTCCAGATGGAGCCGGGCGTCGGGTTCAACGGGATCGGGTTCACGTGCACCCAGCCGCGACCGCGCTGGTTGAGCTTCTCGGCCAGCAGATCGGCGCGCCAGGCGTGGTCGTTCATGTCCTTGATCAGCGCGTACTCGATCGAGACCCGCCGGCCGGTCTTGGCGTAGTAGTCGTAGGCGGCGTCGAGGGCCTCGTCGACCTTCCACCGCGAGTTCACCGGGATGAGCTCGTCACGCAGATGGTCGTCGGGCGCGTGCAGCGACAGCGCGAAGGTCACCGGGATGTTCTCGTCGGCGAGCTTCTTGATCGCGGGCACGAGGCCGACCGTTGACACGGTGATGCCGCGGGCGCTCATGCCGAGGCCGTCGGGCTGCGGGGCGACCATCGAGCGCACCGCATCCATGACGCGCTTGTAATTGGCCAGCGGCTCGCCCATGCCCATGAAGACGATGTTCGAGACGCGCTCCATGCTGTGGTCGTCGGCCTTCTTGCCGCCGAGGCCGCCCTCGGCGATCAGGCGGTTCGCGCGCACGATCTGCTCGATGATCTCGGCCGTCGACATGTTGCGGGTCAGCCCGGCCTGCCCGGTCGCGCAGAACGGGCAGTTCATGCCGCAGCCCGCCTGGCTCGACACGCACAGCGTGATGCGGCCCGGGTAGCGCATGAGCACCGACTCGACCAGGGCCCCGTCGTGCAGACGCCAGAGGAACTTGATCGTGTCGCCACGGTCGGTCTCGAGGCGCCGCACCTCGGTGAGCAGCGGCGGCAGGAGCCCGGCCACCAGCTCGTCGCGGATCCCCGCGGGGAGGTCGGTCATCTCGGCAGGGTCCGACGTGTAGTGGCGGAAGTAGTGGGTCGACAGCTGCTTCGCGCGGAAGCCGGGCAGCCCGAGCTCCTTGACCTTCTCGGTACGCTCGGCCGGAGTGAGGTCGGCGAGGTGCACGGGCGGCTTGCCGCGCTTGGGGCTCGCGAACTGCAGGAGCGGACGCCCCTCGGCATCCTTCTGCTGCGTCCAGCCCTCGGTCGCAGGGCGCACCTGGGGCGCACGGGTCTCGCGGATCGCCCCCGAGCGGGACGAGGCGGGCGCTGCCTGTGGCCGCGTCTCGCGCGTGCGGGGGTTCTCGGTCATACCTCCAGGGTACCGGCGCCCGGGTGGGAGACGGCTGGGCCGGACGGCGCCGCTCAGCCGAGCAGGGGTCGCTGCGCCGCGCGCTGCTGCTCGTACTCGGCTCGCGCGCGCTGCGCGGCGGCGGTGCCCGCCACCTCGGCGACCGGCACATCCCACCAGCCCTCCCCGTCGGGCCCGTAGACCAGCGGGTCGCTCTCGATGTGGATGAGCGTCGCCCTGTCGGACGCCTTCGCGGTGCGCATGGCCGCACGCAGGTCGTCGATCGCCGCTGCGCCTGGCGCCACCTCGATCACGTCGATGCCGTAGCTGCGGGCGTTCATGGCGAGATCGACCGGCAGCGGATCGCCGTCCTGGAAACTGCGCGCCTCGGGATCGTAGCTGCGGTACTTCGTGCCGAACCGCTCGGAGCCGACCGTCTCGGACAGGTGCCCGATCGACGCGAACCCCTGGTTCTGGATCAGCACGACGATGACCTTGAGGTTCTCGGCGACGATCGTCGCAAGCTCGGAGCTGAGCATGAGGTACGAGCCGTCGCCGACCATGACCACCACGTCGCGCTCGTCACCCGCCGCCTGGAGTCCCCGCTTGACCCCGAGGCCGCCCGCGATCTCGTACCCCATCGTGGAGAACGCGTACTCCACGTGATAGCCGAGCGGATCGCTCACGCGCCACAGCTTGTGGAGGTCGCCGGGAAGCGATCCCGCCGCCTGCACCACGACGTCGACGTCGGCGACCTCGGCGCGCACCGCCCCGATGATCTCGGGCTGGCCCGGCAGTGCCCGTCCGGTCGGGGCGAGGGCCGCATCGACCACGCCATCCCACTCGCGCTTCTGCGCGGCGACCTCGGCCGCGAGCGCCTCGCTCATCCGCACGCCTTCGAGTCCGGCCGTCAATGCCACGATGGCCTCCCGCGCATCGGCGACGAGCGGGAGCGAGGTGCCGTGCTTATACGCGTCGAACGCCGCGACGTTCACGTTCACGAACACCGCGTCGGGGTGCTGGAAGGCCGTGCGCGACGCGGTCGTGAAGTCGCTGAACCGCGTACCGATGCCGATGATGACATCGGCACGGGCGGCGAGGCGGTTCGCGGCCGTCGACCCCGTCGCACCGATGCCTCCGACGTACTGAGGATGATCCCAGGGCAGCGCGCCACCGCCCGCCTGCGTCGTGCCGACCGGGATCCCGGTGGCCTCCGCAAACGCCCGCAGCGCCTGCTCGGCGCCCGAGTAGATCACCCCACCGCCCGCGACGACCAGGGGGCGTTCGGCACTCCGGATCGCGGCGACGGCCCGGGCGAGCGGTCCGTGCTCGGGCAGCGGGCGACGGATGTGCCACTCGCGGTCCTGCAGGAATTCGAGGGGCACGTCGAGCGCCTCGGCCTGCACGTCCTCCGGGAGTGCGATCGTCACGGCGCCCGTCTCGGCGGGGTCCGTCAGCACACGCATCGCGGCGAGCGCGATCGAGAAGAGCTGCTCCGGGCGCTGCACGCGGTCGAAGAACACCGAGAGCGGACGGAACGCGTCGTTCACGGTCAGCCCGATGTCGTGCGGCCGCTCCAACTGCTGCAGCACGGGGTCGGCGACCCTCGTGGCGAAGGTGTCGCTGGGGAGCAGCAGCGCGGGGAGCCGGTTGGTCGTCGCCAGGGCGGCTCCTGTGAGCATGTTCGTGGCACCGGGACCCACCGACGCGGTGCTGGCGAAGGTGGCGCGTCGACGGTGCATCCGCGCGAAGCCCACGGCCTGATGCACCATCGCCTGCTCGTTGCGGGCCTGGTGGTACGGCATCAGGTCGGGCTGGTCGAGGTTGTACTCCTGCAGCGCCTGGCCGAGACCGGCGACGTTGCCGTGCCCGAAGATGCCGAACATCCCGGGGATCGTCCGCTCCCGGATGTCGCCGTCGACCGTCCACTGGTGCGACAGGAACTCCACGAGGGCCTGCCCCACCGTCATCCGCTTCGTCGGCATCACTGCGCTCCTTCTGCGCGTCCGGAGGATCGTGCGCGATACGGGAGTCGGGGGTCGATGTCCTGCCCGCTCCAGCTGTCCCGCACCCAGGCGTGGGCGGGGTCGTCTGTGATGAGCCAGGCACGATCGCGGTCGGGGCCGGCCATCACGTTGAGGTAGTAGAGGTCGTAGCCGGGCGCGGCGACGGCGGGGCCGTGGTAGCCGAAGGGCACCAACGCGATGTCTCCCGTGCGGACGCGCGCGGCGATGTCGATCTCGCCGGCGGCCGAGGAGTAGGTCGCGAACATCCCGAACGCCGCATCGGCGCGCGCGGGCTCGCCCTCGGCGCGGGTGGGCGCGGCCTCGAAGTAGTAGATCTCCTCGAGCCGCGACTCCCGCCCCGGGAGCTGCTCGTCGTGCTTGTGCGGCGGATACGACGACCAGTTCTCGGCGGGCGTGATGACCTCGCACACGATCAGGCGCTCGGCGTCGAGCGCCTCCGGCGTGCCGAAGTTGTGCACCTGGCGGCTCGATGCGCCGGCGCCGCGCAGCTCCACGGGAGTCTCCTCGGCTCTGACGTACCGGGTCGGATGCACGACGTCGGTGCGCGCGGCGGCGACGGCGAACCGCCCCCGGCCGCGGACGACGGCGGTGGACGCGCAGGACAGATAGAGCACGTCGGTCGGCCCCTCGAACGCCGACGCGCGTCCTGTCAGGACGGTCTCGGAGACGGCTCCGCGCTCGGTGTGCTCCACCGTGAAGGAGCCGGCGAGCGGGACGATGATCCGCTCCACGCCGGTGTCGGCGAGAGCCAGGTTCTCCCCTCGGCGAGCACACCGATGCGGATGGCGGTGTGCTGCCACCCCGGTGTGCGCTCGTCGACCACGCTCTCCCAGCCGTCACGGCCGAGCGTGCCGCGGCGGTGGAACCACTCCCGATCCTCGGTCATGCCACTCCTGTCCGTGCGTCAGCTGTTCTGCGGGAAGCCGAGGTCGATGCCCCCGTGGGCGGCCGGGTCGAGCCAGCGGCTCGTGATGGCCTTCTCGCGCGTGAAGAACTCGAACCCGTGGACACCGTACGCCTTGGCGTCCCCGAACAACGACGCCTTCCATCCGCCGAACGAGTGATAGGCGACCGGCACCGGGATGGGGACGTTGATCCCGATCATCCCGACCTGCACCTCGTGCTGGAAACGACGTGCGGCACCACCGTCGTTCGTGAAGATCGCCGTGCCGTTGCCGAAGCGCCCCGAGTTGATGAGGTCGAGCCCCTCCTGGAACGTCGCGACGCGCAGCACCGAGAGCACCGGGCCGAAGATCTCGTCGCGGTACGCCTGCGAGGTCGTCGGAACCCCGTCGAGCAGTGTCGGCCCGAACCAGAACCCGTCCTCTCTACCCTCGACCGTCAGACCCCGGCCGTCGACCACGATCCTGGCGCCGTCGGCCTCGGCGACATCCACGTAGCCCGCGACCTTGGCGCGGTGCTCGGCGCTGATCAGCGGACCCATGTCGGGCTCGCCGGCACCATCGCCGGCGCCGTCGCCGATCCGCAGACGGCCGATCCGCTCCGTGATGCGTTCGATCAGCGCATCCGCGACAGGCTCCACGGCCAGCAGCACCGAGACCGCCATGCAACGCTCGCCCGCCGCGCCGAAGCCCGCATTCACCGCCTGATCCGCGACGAGATCGAGATCGGCATCCGGCAGCACCAGCATGTGGTTCTTCGCGCCGCCGAGCGCCTGCACCCGCTTGCCGTTGCGCGCGGCGGTCTCGTAGATGTACTGCGCGATCGGCGTGGAGCCCACGAACGAGATGGCCGACACCTCGTCGCTGTGCAGCAGTCCGTCCACGGCCTGCTTGTCGCCCTGCAGCACCGTGAACACGCCGGCCGGGAGACCGGCCTCCGCCCAGAGCTCCGCCATCCACAGGGCGGCCGAGGGATCCTTCTCGCTGGGCTTCAGGATCACGGCGTTGCCCGCGGCGATCGCGATCGGGAAGAACCACATCGGCACCATCGCCGGGAAGTTGAAGGGAGAGATGATGCCGACCACGCCCAGCGGCTGCTTGAGCGAGTACACGTCGATCCCCGTCGACACGTTCTCGGAGTAGGCGCCCTTGATCAGGTGCGGGAAGCCGGTCGCGAGCTCGACGACCTCCTGCCCCCGCAGGATCTCGCCCATCGCGTCCGAGAGGACCTTCCCGTGCTCGGCGGTGATGATCGCCGCGAGCTCCGTCTTGCGCGCGTTCAACAGCTCCCGGAAAGCGAACAGCACGCTCTGCCGCTTCGCGATGGACCACCCGCTCCACTCGTCGAACCCGCGCCGCGCCGAGGCGATCGCGGCCGCGATCTCGGTGTCGTCGGCGAGGGCGACACGGCCGCTGATCCGCCCGGTCGCCGGATTGAACACCGGCGCCGTCCGCGCGCTCGTCGACGGACGCGGAGCACCATCGATCCAATGGCCGATCTCGGGGATGTCGGAGGTCATGGAGTCCTTCTGCGGGGTCAGGCCGTGCGGCCGGGGTGGACGAGGGAGGCGGCGACGTCGATGGCCGCTGCCACGTCGATGTCGGAGGAGTACAGCAGCGTGCGGCCGACCGTGAGGCCGCGCACACCGGGAAGGGACAGGGCGTCCTCCCACGAGGAGAACGTGTCGTCGGGGTCGGCACCCGCATCGCCGCCGAGCAGCAGCACCGGCATCGTGGTCGCGGCCAGCACGCGCTCCATGTCGTCCACCACCGGGAGCTTGAGCCAGGTGCTGGCGCTGCTCGCTCCGAGGCCGCTCGCGATGGCGATCGACAGCATCACGGCGTCAGGACTCAGGTCGTTGACGACTCGTCCGTCGAGGCGGCGGCTGAGGAAGGGCTCGAGCATGATCGGAAGGTCGGCACGCGCGGCCGCGGTCACCGCGTCGGCGGTGGAGGCGAGGGTGGGCGCCGTCCCGTCGTCGTCGAGGTTCACGCGGAGCAGGGCCTTGGCGAAGTCGATGCCGGAGTCGACCATGGCTGGCACGTCGTACCCCGTGTAGCGGTCGTCCATCTCGAAGCTCGCGCCGCGCAGCCCGCCGCGGTTCATCGAGCCGACCACGATCTTGTCGTCGAGCAGTCCGAGCACGGCGAGGTCGTCGATGATGTCGGGGGTGCCGAGCACGCCGTCGACGCCGGGGTGTCGCAGCGCGATCGCGAGGCGGTCGAGCAGCTCATAGCGATCGGCCATGGCGTACGGCGATCCGCCCACCGCCAGGGCCCCGCGGGCGGGGTGGTCGGCGGCGATGATGAAGAGCCGTCCGTCGTCGCGGATGATGTCACGGCGACGGCGCCCGGCGAGGGTCTCGCGGATCGTGTGCGGCGACTCGGCACGCACGGCGCGAAGCCGCTGGAAGTCCGCATCGGTCAAAGCTGTCATCTCACGCATCTCCGTTCACGACCTCGGCGACCTCGCGCTCGGTCGGCATCGCCGTCGAGCACTCCCGCCGGCCGGCCACGATGCCGCCCGCCGCGTTCGCGTAGGTGAGGGTCTTCTCGAGTTCCCAGTCCGCCAGCAGCCCGTGGCACAGCGCTCCGCCGAACGCGTCGCCGGCGCCGAGCCCGTTCACGACCTCGACCGCGGTCGCGGGGATCTCGACCTGTCGCGACCGCGTCTTCGCGAGGACCCCTCGGGGGCCCTGTTTGACGATCGCCAGCTCCACTCCTCGTTCGAGGAGCGCGTCGGCCGCCCGCTGCGGATCGGTCTCGCCGACGGCGACCTCGCACTCTTCACGATTGCCGACGGCGACCGTGGCGAAGCGCAGGGCGTGCTGGATCTGCGCCCTGGCGTGCTCCGGTGTCTCCCAGAACATGGGCCGGTAGTCGAGGTCGAACACGGTGTGGGCGCGTCGGCCACGCCTCGCGAGCAGGTCGAGGTGCGTCTGCCTGCTCGGCTCCTCGCTCAGACCGGTCGCGGTGAACCAGACGAGCGCCGCCTCCCGCACCGTGTCGTCGTCGACGTCGTCCGGACGGATCTGCAGATCGGGTGCGGTGGGCTCCCGGTAGAAGTACAGCGGGAAGTCGTCGGGCGGGAAGATCTCGCAGAACGTGATCGGCGTCTTGTAGGTCGGGTCGGTCGCCACGAAGTCGTTGCGCACTCCGAGCCGCTGGAGCTCGTCGCGGAGGTACTGCCCGAACGGGTCGTCTCCGACGCGCGAGAGGAGCGCGGTGTCGTGCCCGTACCGCGCGGCGGCCACCGCGACGTTGGCGGCGCTGCCTCCGAGGTACTTGCCGAAGGTGGTGACCTCGCCGAGTCCGACACCATCCTGGAGCGGATACAGGTCGACGCCCAGCCGACCGATGGTCAGGATCTCGGTGATCGATCGTTCCTCCGTCATCACCCCTCCTCTCCGTCTCGCATTTGTCTTAACATTAGCACTTAGTGGGTTCTTTGGGATTCAGTCGATCGCGCGCCGGATGCTGAGCATCCCACCGCCCACCACGCGGGCAGCCGCCGCATCGAAGGCGCCTCCCTGCGCCTCACCGGCCAGGTCGACCCGCATCCAATCGCCGGGCGACGCGAACGCCAGGTCGCGCTCCTCGCCGAGGTAGTTCACGAACCGCAGCTCGGCCTCGCTCCCCACGCGCCGCGCCGACTCGAGCACGACATCTCCGGCGACCTCGACGGGGAAAGCCGCCTCGGGCAGCGGACCATCGACCTCACCGGAGCCCCGGACCACGAGCGGGTCGTGCCGGAAGAGGTCACCGGCGCGCACGGCGCCCGCGTCGTCGGCACCGACCATGATCGCCAGGTCGGTGTGCACGGCCACGCCCAGGTACTGCGCCCCGGGGACGGGGATCTCGGAGCCGGCCGGCTCATCGCGCAGCGGGTGCACGTTCACGCTCATCATCCCCACCGAGCGCGACAGTGTGACCGCGAGCGCATCGGGGCACCGGGCGCCGAGACCAGCTCGTACTCCGACAGCTTCTGCACCAGCACCGCCGTCGACCCCGCGGCCGCGAAACGGTAGGCCGGATAGGTGGGCAGCGGGAACTCGCCCCAGCCGCCCTCGGCCTCGCGCCCGCGCACCGTCGTGCCGTACTGCCCCGCGCTGCGGAGGAGTCGAGCCCCGTGCCGTCGACGGGGACCAGCACCCGGAGCCGGTGGTCGGACGCGGTGTTCACGTAGTCGATGCCGACCCGCAGGAACCCCTCACCCTCGCGCAGTTCGATCGTGGTCTCGGTCTCCAGCGGCACCGTGCGGGTCGAGCGGCGGCGGTCCGGGTCGAGGCTCACCGGCAGGTCGTAGGTCCGACGGATGCGGATGCGTCCGCGCAACGGCCCCTCCTCGACCACGCTCACCTCGACCGACGACGGCTCCGACACCGCAGAGGCCGCGTCGACCGGACCGTAGTTGTACGAGTCGCCGCAATCGCCCTCGTCGATGAGGGCGAGCGCGCCGTCGATCGACGAGCCGTCCGCCCCCTCGATCCGGACGGTGCCGTCGGGGTTCACGGTCGCCGTCAGCGCCGCGTTGGAGAGTGCCTCTGCGGTCACGGTGACGGGGTCGACGGATGCCGCAGCGCTCGTCTCGTCGACCGCGGCGAGCGCGAGTCCGTCGACGTCGACCGCCAGCAGAGCGCGGTGCCGCTGGTCGGCGATGGTCTCGACGTGCCAGAGGCCTTCGCCCCCGGCATCCGCCGCCACGCGCTCCTCCAGCTCGACGGTGAAGGCCGCCAGGTCCCACACGCCCTGCGCGCTCGGCGACCTGGAAGCGCAGCGATCCGTCTCCCCACTCGTAGCCGTTGATCTGCTGTCCGAACAGCTCACGACCGTGGATGCGACGGAGGATCTTCGGCAGGTCGGCGGTGCGCATGCGCTCGTCTCCGAGCACGGTCGGCAGCGGGTCGAGCAGCTGCACACCGGGAGCGAGCGCGCCGGGGTCGACGCCGTGCAGCGTGACCTCGACCTGTGCGCGCCGCGCGAACCCCGAGGGGTTGAACACCAGATGGCGTGTCGGCGAGACCGCGGCCGACACGTCACGCAGCACGCTGTCGATCACGCCACGGGCGATGTGCCCTGCGGTGTGGATGCGGGTACCGACCTGTTCCGTGGCGTCGACACCGCAGCCCGTGACCGAGTCGTGCGCGGTGCTCTCCACGATGCGGTACCAGGCGGTGTCGAAGAAGGAGCGGTGGTCGCGCGTGCCGTACAGGAGGTCGAGGCGCTCCGCCGCGGTGAGCGCCTGCTCGGACCTGGCCATCTCGCGCTTGAGGTTCGTGCGGATCGAGAAGACGCCGGGCAGCAGGTTGCCCCTCGCGTGCGAGCGCATCTCGCCGTGCACTTGCGGGAGGGCGGCGAGCGTGTCGACGTCGGTCGCGTACCGCGCGAGGTGCTCGTCGAGCGTCGCGATCGACAGGTGCGGCTCCTGCCCCGCCGCGTCGTACTCGCGGATGACCTCGGCGAGGTCTTCGGGCGGGGCGGAATGGTCGGTGCCGAGCATCGCGAGCACCGGGTCGTCGCCGTACCAGGAGGCGGTGCGCTCGGCGTAGTCGGGGGCGAGCGCGGGGAGCTGACCGGGCAGCGCGAACATGTCGAGTCCGTTGCCGTACCCGTCGAAGAGGTACTCGCAGCGCACCGCGTCGCCGTTCGGAGCCACCCAGGCGAAGGCGTGCTCGGCGACACCGGCGGGCACGCCGCGCCAGAGGGCGCTGTGGCGGATGCCGAACCCGGCGAGGATCTGCGGCATCTGCGCCGCGTGCCCGAACATGTCGGGGAGGTAGCCGACGGGCATCGCGCGTCCGAGGCGCGCGCTCACCGCCCGGCCGAGTTCGAGGTTGCGGATGATGGTCTCGCCGTCGCAGCCGAACTCGTCGAGCAGGATCAGGAACGGTCCGATACTCAACTGCCCGCGCTCGACCAGGGCGACCACGCGGTCGCGCATGTCGGGGCGCATCTCGAGGTAGTCATCGACGGCCGCGGCCTGTCCGTCGAGCGTGAACCGGTACGACGGCTCCGCCTCGAGGATGCCGATCAGCCGGTCGAGCATGTGCACGAGCCGGAGGCGGAACACATCGTGCGGCTCGTACCACTCGCGATCCCAGTGGGTGTGGGGGACGACGACGATCTCACTGCTCACGGGCGGGGACTCCTGAATCTCTGGATGGGACGTTCGGGCGCGGTCAGGCGCAGAGGGCGGCGATGCTGCGGTCGGCGTGCAGCAGGTAGTAGGGGCCGGCAGCGGGATCGCCGTCGAAGGAGGCGCTGTCGCCGTGCACCGAGCGTCGCTCCCCTCGCCGTCGACGAGGATCAGGCCGTCGGCGTCGATCGCGAGCAGCTCTCCGTCGACCCGCAGCAGCACCGGCGCGGTGAACAGTTCGGGCATGCTGAGGCCGTCCCGCACCGAGACCCCGCCCATGATGGCGGTGCGACCGGCGGCGACTCCGGCCAGGATGGCCTCGACCGAGTCGTTCTCGGCCGCCACCCAGGTGGTCGGCGTGCCGGGGCCGACACCCTGGCTCCGCATGTGGAAGTCGGCGCCACCGAGGAGCACGGCGCTCTTGTCCCACCGTTCGTGGAAGGCGAGCGGTGAGGTGGCGATGAGCTCGCGGTACCAGGTGGAGTGCCACAGCTCGATCGCGCGCGGAGTGCGGTCGAGGGGTGCAGCCACGAGCAGTCGCCGGAGATCGGGTGGTTCACGCTCAGCACGCCGCCGCGTCGCTCGACCTCGTCGACCCACTCCTGCGCCGGGCGGCGGAAGTCGATCCAGCCGATGTCGCCGAACGCGTTCGCGTGGCCACGGTGCGTGGTGACCTCCTGTCCGGGGAGCAGGGTGATGCCCTGCTCCGCCCCGACGACGGGCAGGTGCGCGTGGTGACTGGTCGTGTTGTGGTCGGTCACGGCGAGGAAGTCGAGCCCGGCGCGCACGCCGAGCGCCGCGAGACCGGAGATGCTCGCGGCCGTCGGAGTGCAGCGTGTGCGCGTGGAAGTCGCCCGCGTACCAGCGCAGACCGGCGGGAGCAGGGAGGTTCCTCGCGCTGCCCCGGCGCACGTCGGTCACGGGCACGGCGACGGGGCCGTGGTCGATCTCCGACTCCGCGGGAAGCAGGATCTCCACCACGACGTCGGCCCCACCGGCGCTGAGCCGGTGCACCCCGAGGATCACGTACCACTCGCCCTCTTCCGGGCGACCGGGCAGGTACCCGGGGTGGCGTCATCGGTGCGGATCACGTAGTCCTGTCGTGCACCGCCCGACCATCCGCGCCACCCGCGGCGCCCTCGCAGCCGAGGTCGATCACCGCCGCCTCCGCGTCATACGAGATGCGCACCTCGAGCGAGTCCGTGCCGCGGGCACGTCGAACGGCACGCGCACGTACCGGTCTTCGTTCTGGATCTCGTGGGTGAGGTGGAGGGTGGTGCGGATGCTCGCCATCAGCCGATCCGCTCGGTGGATCCGGTGTCGAAGAGCAGCGCGCGGTTCAGCTGCGGCACGATCCAGCCGCGGTCGCCGGCGACCGGCTCCTGCTCTTCGGGGACGACGACCTGCATCTTGTGCTCGCCGGCGCTCACCAGCACCAGGCTCGTCGCCCCGAGCGTCTCGGTGACGACGACCTCGGCCGCGATGCCGCCTTCGATCGGCTCCGTCGACCAGCGCAGGTACTCCGGACGGATGCCCCAGCTCACCGCCTGGCCGTCGCGCACCGATGCCGCCGCCTCGACGGGAACCGGCACGTCCGCGTCGCCGATGCGCACGGCACCGCCGGTGACCGTGGTCTCCAACAGGTTCATGGGCACCGAACCGATGAACCCGGCGACGAAGGTGTTGTTCGGGCGATGGAAGATCTCCCGCGGCGAACCGATCTGCTGCAGCTTGCCGGCCTTCATCACCGCGATGCGGTCGGCGAGCGCGAGCGCCTCGGCCTGGTCGTGCGTCACGAACACCGTGGTGACGCCGAGGTCGCGCTGCAGCTCCTTGAGGAAGGTGCGCGCCTCGAGCCGCAGACGCGCGTCGAGGTTCGAGAGCGGCTCGTCGAGCAGCAGGACGTCGGGGCGCGTCGCCACGGCGCGGGCGAGAGCCACCCGCTGTTGCTGCCCACCGGACAGCTGTCCAGGACGGCGCTCGATGAGTCCGTTCAGGGAGAGGCCGTTGGCGACGGACTCGGCCGTGGTGCGGCGCTCGCCCTTGGCCACGCGGCGGATCCGCAGCGGGTACGCGATGTTGTCGCCGACGTCCATGTGCGGGAAGAGGGCGTAGTCCTGGAAGACCATCGCCACCCCGCGCTCTCCGGGCTCGGCGTTCGTGACGTCCTTCGTCCCGATCGTGAGCTTTCCTGAGGTGATGCTCTCGAGGCCCGCGATGGAGCGGAGGAGCGTGGTCTTCCCGCATCCGGACGGACCGAGGAGGGCGAAGAACTCGCCGTCCGCGATCTCGACGTCGACGCTGTCGACGCCGCGCACCCCACCGGGGTACTCCTTGACGAGTTCTGTTGCGATGATGGCGGCCATCAGGACTTGATCCCTCCGTGGAAGCGGAAGCCGTAGCGGCGGTTGACGAAGAAGTAGATGAGGAGGACGGGCACCGAGAACACCAGCGAGAACGCCGAGATGAGTCGGAGATCGGCCTGGCCGCTCTCGGTGTAGAAGGTGTACATGAGCACGGCGGCCGGCTGCATGTCGGGCGTGCGCAGCAGCAGGAACGGCACGAGGAAGTTGCCCCACACCTGCACGATCGTCCAGATCGCGATGAACGCCAGCCCGGGTCGGGCGATCGGCACGACGACGTCCTTGAGGATGCGGAACGGTCCGGCGCCATACAGCCGCGCCGATTCCTCGTACGACTTCGGGATCGAGTCCATGAAGTCCTTGAGGATGAAGATCACCGTGGGCAGGATGCCTCCGGCGAGCACCAGGATGACTCCGACGTGCGTGTTGATCAGCTGCAGCTGGTTGATGAGCTGGAACGTGGGGACCATCGCCGCGGTGCCGGTCACGATCGACGACAGCAGCAGCAGCCCGTAGAGGATGCCGTCGCGCCCGGGGATGTTGATGCGGCTCATCGCGTACGACGCCAGGGCGCCGAGCACGATCACGAGCGCCATCGTCCCGATGCCGAGGATGAGCGAGTTCAGGATGGACTTCATCGCATACGGGTTCTCGACCAGCCGCGCGAAGTTGTCGAGCGTCCAGTCCGGCCACGACACGGTCAACGAGGGGGTCGCGTCGAACGGCGCGAGGATCAGCCACACCATCGGCAGCGCGAAGAACAGCGACACGAGCACGAGGACGAGCGTGAACAGGATCCGCGACACGAAGTGGGTCACCGACCGGTCGCGAGCCACCGTCTTGATGGTCGTCATCATGAGCGCACCTTCTTCTTCTTCGTGCTCCGGCCCCGCGAGACGCGCGTGTACATCAGCGCGATGACGAGGTTGATGAGGAGCATGATCAGCGAGATCGCGGCGCCGAGTCCGAGCTGTCCGCCCGGGATGGCGGTCTGGTAGATGTACACCGAGAGGATGTCGGTCTGACCGTTCGGCCCACCGGCCGTGAGCAGGTACGGCGTGAACGTGTTGAAGGTCCACAGCGTGATCAGCAGCGTGTTGGTCAGCAGGTGGCCCTTGATGTTCGGCAGGATCACGTCGCGCAGCTGCTGCCAGGTGTTGGCCCCGACCATGCGGGCGCTCTCCAGCTGCGACGGCGGCACGGCGCTGATCGCCGACGAGAACAGCTGCATCGAGAACGCGGTCCCGACCCAGATGTTGAAGATGATGATGCACTCCATCGGGTGCTCGATCAGCCACGCCGCCCCCTCGGTGCCGAGCAGGGCGTTGAGCGTCCCGGTGCGTCGGTCGAGGAGCGCGAGCCACAGGAACGACGCGACCGAGGCGGGGATGACCCACGCGGCGAGCACGAGCGTCTCGACGAAGGTCTTGACCCCGGCGCGCACGTTGCGCAGCATCCAGGCGAGAGCGAATCCGAGGACCGTCTGCCCGATGATGCCCGAGACGAGCACGAACACGAGCGTGAGCCACAGCGAGTTCCAGAACCGCGGATCGTTCAGAGCGGTCGAGAAGTTCTCGAGTCCGACGAACTGCGGGCTGGCGGCCGCGAAGCCGGTCAACCGGTAGTTCGTCATCCCGAGGTAGACGGTCCAGATCGCCGGGAAGAGGAGGAACAGCCCGATCAGGAGCAGGCCGGGTGCCGCGAACAGCGTCGCCCGTGCCCGCCCGAGACCGGCGACATCCTCCGCGCGGCGCCGGCGGGGAGCGGTGACGCTCCCCGCCGGCATCGTTGCGTTCGTCATCGTCACTGGAGATCGAGTCCGGACCCACGACGCCTTCGAGTCCGCGGACGTACGTCTTCAGGGTGTCGTCGACCGAGGTTCCGGTGGCGACGTCGAGCGTGGCCTGCTGCAGCAGCACCGAGACCTGCGGGTAGGCCGCGAGGCCGGGGCGGTATGCCGTGATCGGCAGCACCTCCTCGCTCACGAACGTCAGCATCGGGTCGGACGAGAGCAGCTTCTCGTTCACGTCGTTGCGCGGCGAGATCGCGAGGGTGCCGGCGGCACGGGCCTCGTAGGCCTCGGGCGAGTTCATGAACGCGAGCAGCTCCCACGCCAGCTCGGCGTGCTTCGAGTTGGGGTTGAGCACGCGCCCGGTGCCTCCCGACATCGACACGTAGTCCTGGCCGTCGATGCCCTCGCCCGGTTCGATCGCCGGGATCTTGGCGTAGCCGACGACGTCGTCGCGGTCTGCCATCGGCGCGGTGCCGACACCCTCGGCGGGGTTGATCACCGAACGCCAGAAGTAGTCACCCTCCAGGAGGATGCCGATCTTGCCCTCGGCGAAGAGCTGGAACGAGGTGTCGCGGCCCGACGCCTCCTGCTGCAGCACCGGATCGCCGAGCCCCTCGTCGACGTAGATCGTCTTGTAGAGGTCGAGCACCTCCTCCATGCCGTCGGTGGCGCCGATCCACTTGCCGTCCTCGAAGACCTGCTCTCCGGTGCCGACCAGCATCGGCAGCAGCCCCTGCATGGTGGTCGCCTCACCCATCGCCGTTCCGGCGTTGAGCTGGATCGGCGTGACACCGTCGAGCTTCTTGAGGTCGCCTGCCGCGTCGAGGATGTCGTCCCAGCTCTCGGGAGCCCAGTCCTCGTCGAGGCCGGCCTGCACGAAGAGATCCTTGTTGTAGTAGAGCACCCGGCCGTCGGCGCCCTGCGGCACCCCGTAGCGCTCGCCGTCGAACGAGAGGGCGTTCTGCACGGCGTCGGGGATCTGCGCCCAGCCGTCCCAGTCGTCCACGGCGCTGCCGCCCACCTCGGCGAGCGGCTTGATGTATCCGGCTTCGGCGAACTCGCCGACCCAGATGCCGTCCATGCCGATGATGTCGGCGCCCTTGCCCGACTGGAGGTCGAGCGCGATCTTCGTCTTGTAGTCCTCGTCGTCCACGCCCTGCGGCTGGAACTCGACGGTGACGTCCTTGCCGTCCTCCTCCATCGCCTTCTCGAACTCGGGGATGACCCAGTCCGCGATCCAGTCCGCCTCGGCGGCGTTCTTCCCGCCGGTGATGGAGTTGGTGGTGAGGGTGAGGGTGACGGGGCCAGACGACTCCTCCGTCTCGGGCTCCGAGCTTCCGGAGCAGCCGGCCAGGACGACCGCACCGACGGTGGTGAGGGCGAACGCCGCGAGCAGGCGGCGCTTTCCATACGTGACCATTTCCGACCTTTCTGTGTCGCTGATCGCCGAGCGAGAACCGCTCGGATTCGGGTGTTGCGGGGTGTCTACTGCGCGGCTTCGGCGCCCGGTGCGAGTGCGAAGCCCTTCGAGAGTGCGAGAGCGCGGATCATCCGCTGCCCGACGCGCACGTCGGCGACCGACTCCTCGACGCCCGCCCCGGAGGGGCGTTCGCCGCGGACCAGCGCCGCCAGCGCGTACAGCTCGTTCTCGAAAGCCTCTTGCTGCATCCAACGCGATTCGCTCACGCGGATGCCGAGCTCCGGGTGACTCTCGGTCACGCGGAGGATGGTGGGGAGGTTGGTCACGTAGGGCACGCCGAAGACGAGCTCGATCGTTCCGGTCTCGTGGTGGAAGGTGACGGTCTCCTGGTAGTCGGGGTAGCCGTCGATGTAGTGCCAGTCGACGGTCCACGGCGTCTCGTCGCGCGCGAGCGCTCCCCTCAGGTGCACGGAGCCCGGCATCTTCGGCCCCCAGTGCTGTGCGGACGACACCTCACCGAGTCCCCCGACGAGCGAGCGGAGCAGGCCCACGTCGTGCACGATCGAGCCGAGCACCACGTTGGTGTAGAGCGTGCGGAGGTCGGCGGGCAGGTCGGAGCCGACGGCGCCGTCGACGACCGAGGAGGTCGAGGCGAGGAGCGGCTCCAGCGCCTCGCGCGGGACGTCTCCGGTGGGCGCGGCCAGTCGCGCGTACGCGAGCTGCGAGCCGTCGAGCGGATGCATCACCTGTACGCTGACGGCACGGAGGGTCACATCGGCCAGCAGCTCCTTCGCCCGCAGCGAGGCCGTGTCGTACTCCTTCATGTAGCCGACACGCACCCAGTCGCGCAGGTCGACACCCGCCTCGTCGGCGTATGCGGTGAGCGCATCGAGCTCTGCCACCGAGTAGGCCAGCGGCTTCTCGGCGAGCACGCGGATGCCGGCGCGGACGAGGCGCAGCGTGTCTCCGGCGTGCGAGCCGGTGGTGGCGAGGATCGCGGCGTCGACCTCGACCGCACCGTCGGTCTTCGCGGCGACGAGGTCGTCGACCGAGGTGAACCTGTGCGCGTCGGCGACGCCGTATCGCCGCCCCATGTCGGCGGTGCGCTCCGCGGAGAGGTCGACCAGCGCCGCGATGGCGAACGTGTCGGCGTTCCTGCGCAGGAGGGGAAGATGCACGCTCTGACTGATCGCACCGAGACCGATGACGGCGACGCGTGTGACGCTCATGCGAACCACCGCCGCAGGGCCTCGCGGTTGGCGACCTGGTCGGCCTTGGCACGCTCGACGTCTGCGGCCGAGCGCGGCACGACGTCCTGCTCGACGATGAGCCAGCCCTGGTATGCGCTGGCGATGATCTCGTCCAGCAGTTCGGTCACCGCGAGGTCGCCGTCGCCCAGCGGCACGAAGACCCGCTTCTCCCACACGGAGCGCATCGGGTCGTCGTCCTGGAGCGCCTCGTGCAGGATCCCGGTGCGGGCGTCCTTGAGGTGGAGGTGGTTGATGCGGTCCCGCCAGCGACGGAAGTCGGCCAGAGGATCGCCCCCGCCGATGAGCAGGTGACCGGAGTCGAAGGTGAGGCCGACGTCGGTCGAGGCGAGGAGCGCATCGACCTCCTCGGGAGTCTCGACATAGGTGCAGGCATGGTGGTGGAACGTGGGTTCGAGTCCGCGTTCGCGTACCCGGGAGACCGCGGCATTCACCCGGTCGGCGAACCGCGCCCAGGCGTCGCCGCGCAGCGTGAGCTCCGGCGCTCCGCCCGGCTTCGCCTTGCGCTTCGCGCTGCCCGAATCGGCGAGCGTGGGCAGAGGCGCCATGGCCTGGTCGTTCTCGGCTGCGGAGACGAACACATCGAGGATGTCGTCGAGCGCGGCGAGGGCAGCGGCGAACTGCTCCTCGTCGGCCGCGAACGGAAGATCGGCCCAGCCGCCGGCGAGTTCGAGGCCGTGACGGTCCAGGCGATCCGTGAGATCCGCTCCGCGCCCGAGCAGTCCCACGGGGCCGAGGTCGATGCCCTGGTACCCGGCGTCGCTGACCCAGCGGGCGAGTTCCTCCCCCTGCGGCAGAGCGACGAGGTCCGGTCGAGCCAGCTCGAAGACTCCGTAGCTGACCGGAGCGTTCGCGATGCGGATCACGCGTGTTCCTTTCTTCATTGAACGGTCGGACCCAGGTCCGTTGAGAATGTTAGCAGGTCATGACATATGCATCAATCGTCTTCGGAGAAGCCCTGGACGACCACCGACCGCACACCGTCGAGGCGGGCGATGTCGTCGATCAGATCCGACCGCGCATCCGGTGCCGCCTCGGCGAATTCGAGGGTCGCCCGCATGTCCGAGTCGCCGTGGATCCGGGCAGCGCCGAGGAGCGTCGCGGGCAGGCCGCGCCGCTCGGCCGCCGCCATGACCTCGCGGAGCGCGCCGCGATCCGCCGCATACTGCAGCGTGACGCGCAGGCGCTCCGGCTCAGGGCGCACCCGGTCGCGCAACCGGGACAGCGGGCCCACCGTCAGCAGATGCAGGGCGGTGCCGGCGATCGCCAGCAGGGGCATGTTCGCGCCGCACGCCATGCCGATCGCGGCGACCACCCAGATGGTCGCGGCCGAGGTGAGCCCCGAGACGGCGTTGTTGCGCACGAAGATCACGCCCGCGCCGAGGAAGCCGATGCCGGAGACGACCTGCGCAGCGATGCGCGAAGGATCGACCGCGACGTCAGGACCCAGCACACCCTCGAACCCGTACGCCGAGATGAGCGTGAAGATCGCCGACCCCAGCCCGACCAGGACGTGCGTGCGGAGCCCGGCGTTCTTCTGCTTGCGCGAACGCTCGACACCGACCGCGAGCGAGAGCACGAACGCGAGACCGAGGAGCCCGAGCTCGACGAGGAGGTGCGGATCCCCGATCACGCTCCTGTCCCTTCGATCATGTCAGAACAATAGCACTTTAAGCATCTCGACTCTCTCCGTGCGGGCTTTTCCCTGGCGGGATGACCGCTCATGCCCGGAAAGACGGGGGAAGTCGAGGATGGATCGGATCGTATGATTGTCGCTACAATGTGACTCCCTGACACAGAGTGGAGCACCCATGGCCGATGTCGTCACCCCGTGGCCGAACGACCTCTTCGCGGACATCGACCGCACCGGCCCTGTTCCGCTGTACTTCCAGGTGTCGACCCGCCTCCAGAGCGCCATCCAATCGGGGGCCATCCCGGCAGGCGCCCGGCTCGAGAACGAGGTGTCGATCGCCGAGCAGCTGGGACTCTCCCGACCCACCATCCGGCGCGCGATCCAGGAGCTCGTCGACAAGGGTCTGCTCGTGCGGCGACGCGGAATCGGCACGCAGGTCGTGCAGGGGTCCGTGACGCGGCAGGTCGAGCTCACCAGCCTGTTCGAGGATCTGCAGAGCGCCCATCATGAACCGGGCACGCAGGTGCTCACCCACGAAGTGATCGCCGCCTCCGACGAGATCGCGGCCGCGCTGGCCCTCCCCGCCGGCACCGAGGTGCTGCATCTGCGACGGCGACGCAGCACCGACGGCGTCCCGGTCGCCGTGCTCGAGAACTACCTGCCGAAGGAGTTCGCCGACATCTCCGTCGAGCAGCTCGAGTCCCGAGGTCTCTACCAGGTGCTGCGCGCCAGAGGCATCGCCATCCGCGTCGCCAAACAGAAGATCGGCGCCCGCCGCGCGGAGGCGGACGAGCCCGAGCTGCTGGAGATCGAGGCGGGCGGACCGCTGCTGACGATGGAGCGCATCTCGTTCGATCAGTCCGGCGCGGCGATCGAGTTCGGGCACCATTGCTATCGTCCAGACCTCTACCGGTTCGAGACGACGCTGGTCGCCAAGTAGCACCCGGAGCGCCGGCCGCACCTCCCTAGACTGAGCACCATGGATGCGGTGGTGTGGGTCATCGGGATCGTCGTCGGACTGGTCATCGTGGTCGCCGTCCTCACCCTCGCTCTGCGCGGCATGCGCCCGAAGCTCCCCGCACCGCAGGTCTTCGCACCCGCGCCGACGACACCGCGCACGGCAGCCTCGACCGCGGCACCCGCATCGTCGGCCCTGACCCCGACGTCGTGGCCGAGATCGACCGACTCGTCGCCGCGAACCAGAAGATCCACGCGATCAAGCTCTACCGCGACCACACGGGTGTCGGTCTCAAAGAGGCCAAAGATCGCATCGAGCACTGGTCGGCCAGCACCACGGCACCGCACCAGGCTCCCGTGTCGCACGCCGCCGCCGCCCGCTCCGCCCTGCCCGCGGTCGGCCTGACGCCGTCGACGGTCCGCGCTTCCCTGCCCGCGTCGACGGCCTCCGAGATCGACGCACTCGTCGCGGGCGGTGCCGCGATCGCCGCGATCAAGCTCCTGCGGCAGCACACCGGCCTCGGGCTGAAGGAGTCGAAGGATCTGATCGACACCTGGGGAACCGGCGGGCGCTGACCCTGGGCGACGAACCCCGTCAGCGCGGAGGAGAATGGGACGGTCCCCCACTGCAAGGAGCCTCATGCCCGACCGTCTCGACCCCGCCCGCACGACCGGCATCCTCGCCGTGCTCCGAGCCCCGTCGCCCGAGCTGGCGCTGGAGGCATCCGAGGCGATCATCCGCGGCGGAGTCACCGGCATCGAGGTCACCTTCTCCACTCCCGACGCCCCCGCCGTGATCCGTGAGTTGATCGCCCGGCACGGCGATGCCGCGTACATCGGTGCGGGAACCGTGACGACGGCAGCCCATGCGGAGCAGGCGGCCGAGGCGGGCGCGCAGTTCCTCGTGAGCCCAGGGACTCTGCCGCACCTGACCCGCACGATGCTCGACACCGACCGGGTGGTGATGACCGGCGCGATGACCCCGACCGAGGTCATGAGTGCGCTCGAGCTCGGCGTCGATGTGGTGAAGATCTTCCCCGCCTCGCTCGGCGGCCCCGCCTACCTCGGCGCCCTGCGCGGCCCCTTCCCCGATGCGCCCCTCATGCCGACCGGCGGCGTGAGCCCCGACAACCTCTCCGCCTGGTTCGCTGCCGGGGCCGTCGCCGTCGGCGCGGGCGGCGACCTCGCGAACGGCGCCTCCATCGCGGCATCGGACTGGGCGGACATCGAGGAGCGCGCGGCCCGGTTCACCGCGGCTCTCTCCGCCGCACGGAACTGAACGAGCGCTGTCGCGCTCGATTTGGTATACCGGATGCATGCGCGTGCGACGGATGCTGAGCGCGGCGGGCGTCGCCGCCGCGATGCTGCTGACCGCCGGCTGCACGGCCGCGCCGCAGCCGACCCCGCCGACCCAGGAGGCCCCCGTGACCGACGCCACGACTGATCTGCTCGACGCCGCTGCCGCCGGGGACGCCGCTGCCGTCCGGGTCGCGCTCGACGAAGGCGCCGACATCGAGGCACGAGGAGACGCGGGGATGACGGCCCTGGTCGCCGCGACCAAGGCGAATCAGGTCGATGCGGCACGGGCGCTCATCGAGGCCGGCGCCGACGTCAACGCGAAGGACGACATCCAGGACTCCGCGTACCTGTACGCCGGCGCGCGGGGGCATGACGAGATCCTGCGCCTGACGCTGCAGAACGGCGCCGACCTGACGAGCACGAACCGCTTCGGGGGCACCGCCCTCATCCCGGCCTCCGAACGGGGTCTCCTCGCAACGGTCGAGATCCTGCTCCAGGCGGGCGTCGACCCGAACCATCAACAACCTGAACTGGACGGCGCTGCACGAGGCGATCGTGCTCGGCGACGGCTCCTCCCGCTACGTCGAGGTCGTGCGCGCGCTCATCGACGGCGGGGCGGACGTCGGCATCCCCGACGGCGACGGTGTGCTGCCGGTCGACCTCGCCCGTGCCCGCGGCTACGACGCGATCGTCGCCGAGCTCGAGCGGTGATCGCGCTCGACCCGTGGGCATGGGTCGCTCTCGCCGTGGCCGCTGTGACGATCGGCATCTCGAAGACGGCGCTGCCCGGGGGCAGCATCCTCGCGATCGCCCTGTTCGCCGCGGTGCTGCCCGCCCGCACCTCCACCGCCGCGACCCTGCTGCTGCTCATGGTCGGTGACGTGTTCGCCTTGATCGCGTATCGCCGCCACGCCCACTGGCCCACGCTGCTGCGCCTCGCTCCGGCGGTGATCGCCGGACTGCTCGCGGGGTTCGCCTTCCTTGCCGTCGCGGGTGACGGCATCGTCCGTCGGGCGATCGGCGTGATCCTCCTGCTCATGATCGCCGTGACCCTCTGGCGTCGGCGGCGGCAGAGCAGGACCGATACGGTGACGCCGCCGTCGGGCGGCATCGTGCTCGCGGGCGCCTACGGCACGCTCGGCGGATTCACGACCATGGTCGCCAACGCGGGCGGACCGGTCATGTCGATGTACTTCCTCGCCACCCGCACGCCGGTGCAGGTGTTCCTCGGCACCTCGGCGTGGTTCTTCGCCATCATCAACGTGATCAAGGTGCCGTTCCTCGCCGGCCTCGGACTGTTCCACGCGCCGGTGCTGCTGATGGATGCCGTGCTCGCCCCGCTCGTGGTGATCGGTGCGCTGCTCGGCCTGCGGGTCGCGCAGCGCATGAACCAGCGCGTGTTCGACCGCATCGTGATCGTGCTGACGATCCTCGGCGCGCTGTACCTGCTGATCTGAGCGACCTGGTCCGGCACTCCCGGCCGCGCCGCCTTCGCTGAGGGACACACGCTCAGTCGAGGAAGATGTCGGGGAAGAGCGCGCTGTCCGGTGTGCCGGGTACTGCCGCGTACCGTGAGAAGTCGGTCACGCCGTCGGCCTCGAGCACGTCCTCGACGATGAGCGTCTGTCCTGTGTATGACGCCGCGGGCTTGAGCAGCACGGCATAGGCGGCATCGGCGTAGATGTCGGGGGTGCGGCTCGCCGCCATGACCTTGTCTCCGCCGAGGAGGTTCTGCACCGCCGCCGTGGCGATCGTGGTGCGGGGCCACAGCGTGTTGGCGGCGATCCCGTCGCGCGCGAACTCCGCCGCGAGCCCGAGCGTCGCCATGGTCATGCCGAACTTGGCGAGCGTGTACCCGGTGTGCGCGCCGAGCCACTTCGGGGTGGGGTTGAGGGGCGGCGACAGGGACAGGATGTGCGGGTTCTCGGCGTCCTTGAGGATCGGCACTGCGGCGCGCGACAGCATGAACGTGCCACGCACGTTGACGTCCTGCATCAGGTCGTACTTCTTGGCGTTCAGGTCGAGCGAGCGCGACAGGTCGATCACGCTGGCGTTGTTGATGACGATGTCGATGCCGCCGAACTCGCCCTGCGTCTTCATGACCGCTTCGGTGATGTCGTCGTCGTCGCGCACGTCGCCCACGATCGGCAGCGCCTGTCCGCCCGCCGCCCTGATCTGCTCGGCGGCGGTGTGGATCGTGCCCTCGAGCTTGGGGTGCGGGGTGTCGGTCTTCGCGAGCATGGCGATGTTCGCGCCGTCCGCGGCCGCCCGCAGCGCGATCGCGAGTCCGATGCCGCGGCTGCCACCCGACATCAGGATTGTCTTTCCAGCCAGTGTCATGAGTTCTCCTAGGTTCTGATCGCGAGTGCTGTTCGTTCCCGTCGAGGCGTGGGGTCAGCGCGGAGCCATGCGGATGGCGCCGTCGAGACGGATGGTCTCGCCGTTGAGGTAGCCGTTCTCGACGATCTGCTGCACGAGGGCGGCGTATTCGTCGGGGCGACCGAGTCGCGCGGGGAACGGCACCTGCTGGCCGAGCGAGTCCTGCGCCTCTTGCGGCAGCCCCATCAGCATCGGGGTCTCCATGATGCCGGGCGCGATCGTGCAGACCCGGATGCCGTGCCGGGCGAGCTCGCGGGCGACCGGGAGCGTCATCGCGTGCACGCCGCCCTTGGATGCGGAGTACGCGGGCTGCCCGATCTGCCCGTCGAACGCGGCGACGCTCGCGGTGTTCACGATCACGCCGCGCTCCTCGTCGTGCAGCTCGTTCTTCGCGATCACGGCGGCGGCCTGCGCGATGACATTGAACGTGCCGACCAGGTTGATGCGGATCACGCGCTCGAAGTCGGCGAGCACGGCGGGATGACCCTCGCGGTCGAGCACCTTGGCGGGGGTGCGATCCCGGCGCAGTTCACCACCACGCGCAGGGGCGCCGCGGCCTGGGCGGCGGCGACCGCGGCCTCGACCTCTTCGGCACTCGTGACGTCGGCGGCGACGAAGAGCCCGCCGAGCTCGGTCGCGATGTCGGCGCCCTTCGACGAGGCGAGATCGATGATCGTGACGTGGGCGCCCGCGGCGACGAGTCGGCGCGCGGTCGCGAGGCCGAGGCCGGAGGCCCCACCGGTGACGAGTGCGCCCTGTCCGCTGATCTGCATCTGATGTTCTCCTTCGAACGTCGACGTGCGACTGGGTTTCAGCCTACGTGGTTCCTGGTTCCACGACGAACCGGGTCGGTGCGGGTCGAGCGCAGGGAACCGCGTCGGAAGCGAGCCTACGACACCGCCTCGGCGGATGACTCGCTCCGACCTCCCCGTCGCAGGCCTCGGGCAGGATAGGAGCATGTCGATCCCCGTCGAAGACATCGCCGTGCCCGACCGCGTCCGCCTACTCGCGGGAGACGCCGACCTCGAATGCGTCTGGCGCAACGACTACGGCGGCCTGACGTTCCGTGCCACCGGAGTCTCCGAGCCCTTCTTCGTCAAGTGGGGTCCGCGGAACCTGGAATTCACCCTGAGCGACGAGGCCGAGCGGATGCGCTGGGCGTCACGCTGGATCGCGGTTCCCACCGTGCTCGACAGCGGGTCGGATGAGACGCACGAGTGGATGGTCACCGCCGCGCTCGACGGACTCAGCGCCGTGGATCCACGGTGGGTCGCGGAACCGGCGACGGCCGTCCGCGCCGTGGGCGAGGGGCTGCGCGCGATGCACGACGCCCTGCCCGTCGCGGAGTGCCCCTGGGAGTGGAGCGTGCCTTCACGCATCGCGAATGCGGAACGCCGCGGCATCGTCGTCCCGGAGTCGTTCCGCACGCCGCCAGAGGTCGACCGTCTCGTCGTGAGCCACGGCGACGCGTGCTGCCCGAACACCCTGGTGGGCGACGACGGCCGCTGGCTCGCGCACGTCGACCTGGCGTTGCTCGGCGTGGCCGACCGCTGGGCCGACCTCGCCGTCGCGTCCATGAGCACCGAGTGGAACTTCGGCCCCGGCTGGGAGGACGCACTGATCGAGGCCTACGGTCTCGAGCCCGACCGCGAACGTCTCGCCTATTACCGCGACCTCTGGAACGCCACCTGAGCCCAGGCCCTGTTTCGCCACTAGTGGTGGAAGGCCGAGTCGGAGTGGTCGGCGGGCATCGGCGCGGTGAGCGCGTCGAGGTGCTCCACCTCGGCGGCGATCGCGTCCAGGAGGTCGGCCGCGAGGTCCATGCTCAGTCCGTTGCGCACCACGATCCGCTGCACGGTGATGTGCTCGAGGTCGGCGGGCATCGGGTAGGCGGGAACCAGCCAGCCGCGCATCCGCAGCCGATCCTGCAGGTCGTAGAGGGTCCAGTTCTTCGTATGCCCGTCCTTCAGACGCCACGCGAACACGGGGATGTCGCTTCCGTCGTTCCACAGTTCGAAGGCGTCGAGCTTCGCGATTCCGGCCGACAGATACTTCGCGACGTCCTGGGCGGTCTGCTGCACGGCCCGGTACCCCTCGAATCCGAGCCGCAGGAACAGGTAGTACTGGAGCAGCACCTGTGCACCGGGGCGGGAGAAGTTCAGCGCGAACGTGGGCATCTCGCCGCCGAGGTAGCTGACCTTGAACACCAGATCATCCGGCAGCCACTTCGCGTCACGCCACACCACCCAGCCGAGGCCCGGATAGACGAGTCCGTACTTGTGACCGGAGGTGTTGATCGAATGCACCCGCTCGAGTCGGAAGTCCCACACCAGGTCGGGCTGCAGGAACGGCGCGATCATCGCCCCGGAGGCGCCGTCGACGTGGATGGGGATGTCGAGCCCTGTCGTCTTCTGGATCTCATCCAGTGCGGCGGCGATCTCGGCGACCGGCTCGTACATGCCCGTGTAGGTGACGCCCATGATGGCGACGACGCCGATCGTGTTCTCGTCGACGTAGTTCGCGAGGTCGTGTCCGTCGAGCGTCTTGTGCTCGGCGCTGATCGGCACGTAGCGCGGCTCCACGTCGAAGTAGTTGCAGAACTTCTCCCAGCACACCTGCACGGCGGACGACATCACCAGGTTCGGCGACGACGCATCCTTCCCCGCTGCATGCCGGGCCTGCTGCCACCGCCGCTTGAACGCGAGGCCGCCCAGCATGCAGGCCTCCGAGGAGCCGATCGTCGATGTGCCGATGCTGTTCGCCGCATCCGGCGCGTTCCAGAGGTTGGCCAGCATGCGCCAGCAGTTGTCTTCGATCGCCGCTGTCTGCGGGTACTCGTCCTTGTCGATCATGTTCTTGTCGAATGACGCGGCATAGACCTGTCTGGCCTCGTCGTCCATCCACGTGCTCACGAATGTGGCGAGGTTCAATCGTGCATTGCCGTCGAGGATCGTCTCGTCCTCGACGATCTGCTTCGCCGTCGCGGGAAGCGACCCCTGCGGCGGGATGACGTGCCGGGGTGCGACCGTCGCCTCCCCCGGCCTCGTGAACATCGGCTCGTAGTCCGAAGACGGTGTGCTCATGCGGGGGACCTTTCGACGGGGGCGAACGCTGTCCTGCCGCCCACCGTAGCGGGGTCACGCTGCGGTATCGAGGGGCACCTGCGCGCGCCGGGTCGACTCAGGCGCCGGGTCCGAGGATGAAGTTCCAGGCGCCGGTGGCGACGGCCGCGGCGATCGCGACACCGGAGATCGCCGCCCCGACGGCGAGCAGCGCCCACTCGGACCCGCCGAATCGCGACTCGCGCGCCCAGGTGCGACGCCCGGGCGCCCCGAAGCCCCTGGCCTCCATGGCGGTGGCGAGCTTGGCGCCGCGACGGATGGAGAGGACGAGCAGTGCGAAGGCCATCCCGAGGAACCGGCGGATGCGCCCTCGGTCGGCGACGCCCCTGGCTCGGCGCGCGAGCTCGAGCGCACGCCAGTCGTCGAGGAACAGGCCCACCATGCGCAGTCCGGCGAGGGCGCCGAGCACGAAACGCGCCGGCAACCGCACGATCTGGCCGAGGCCGTCGGCGAGATCGGTCGGGTCGACGGTGATGAACAGCACGACCGAGGGCAGGGCGATCGCGAGCACGCGCAGCATCGTCGCGAGCGCGAGAGCCAGCGACCCCTCGCTGATGCGCAGCACGAACCAGTCGACGTAGACCACGCCGCTCGTCTCGCCGTAGAGCGCGATGGTCAGACCGGTGAGAGGGGCGGCGAGCCAGACCGGCCAGGTGCGCACCCAGAACTCGCGCCACCCGATTCCGGCGAACAGGAACAGCACGAACTCGAGCACGAGGGCGACGGATGCCGACACCGGATCGAGGGTCAGGATCAACGGCACCGCGATCAGGGCGCTCACCCCGAGCTTGGCGACGGGATTGATCGCGGCGACGGCTCCCGTGCGTGCGCGCGTGTCGATCAGGGTCATCGTGCGCCCCGAGTTCGAACCTCTCGGCGTGCAGCGCCCTCGCCACATCCAGGTCGTGCGTGATCGTCACGATCGCCGACCCCTCCTCGCGCAGGGCGGCGAGCATCGCGACGAGCTCCGCCCAGGTGCGGGCATCCTGCCCGAAGGTCGGCTCGTCGAGCACGAGCACCCGCGGTCGCGTCGCGATGGCCGCGGCGACGACCGTCAGCCGGCGCTTCTCGCCGCCCGACAGCGTGTACGGATTGGCGGCGGCGAGATGCGCGAGCCGCAGGCGGAAGAGCAGCTCATCGCTGCGCGCGGCGATCTCGTCCTCCCCACGCCGAGCGCGCGGGGGCCGACGGCCAGCTCATCACGCACGGTCTTGCTGAGGAGCTGATGCTCCGGCTCCTGGAACACCATGCCGATGCGGGTCAGCAGCTGCTTCGATGCCCAGCGGATCGGCGAGGGTCCCGCGCCGTCGGCGAGCGCGGTCGACGCGGTCAGGTCGCCGCCCGCGGGAGGCAGGAGTCCGGCCACGGTCAGCCCGAGGGTCGACTTGCCTGCCCCGTTGGGTCCCGTGATCGCGAGCACCTGTCCCGCATGCACGTCGAGGTCGATGTTCTCGGCGACCGGTCGCCCTTTGACGCGGGCGACAGCCAGATCGCGCGCCGACAGCAGCGGAGCTCCCGGCGCTCCCCGGGGCGGCGGCGGCTCCGCCGGCGGATGCCCTGGCACCCAGACGCCGTCTGCGGCGAGTCGGGCGCCCTGAGCGCCGAGGACCTCGGCCGGGGTCCCGTCTGCGACCACGCCGCCGGCCCCGAGCACGATCACCCGCGTGATGAGCGGCAGCCACACGTCGAGACGATGCTCGACCACGATGAGCGTGGCCGGACGTGCACGCAGCATCCGTTCCACCGCGTCGCGCACCTCGCCGACCCCCGCGGGGTCGAGGTTCGCCGTCGGTTCGTCGAGCAGCACCAGCCCGGGTCTCATCGCGAGCATTCCGGCGAGCGCGAGCCGCTGCTTCTGCCCGCCGGACAACGCCTTGGTCGGATGATCCAGCGGCACGTCCAGGCCGACGGCGGCCAGGGCGGATTCCACGCGTGGCCAGATCTCCGCGCGGGGAACCCCAGGTTCTCGCAGCCGAACGCGACGTCGTCGCCCGTGCGGGCCAGGATGACCTGCGAGTCGGGATCCTGCAGCACGAGTCCCGCGCGTCCCCGGGTGGCGACGGCAGGGGCGTCGTCGACCAGCAGTTCGCCCGCGCTCTCGCCCTCTTCCTCGCCGCCGAGAACACCCGCAAGCCCGTGCAGCAGCGTCGACTTGCCCGCACCGGAGGCCCCGAGCACGAGGACGCGCTCGCCGGGATCGATGCGGAAGGAGACCTCGCTCACCGCCCACGCGAGCCGGCTCGCATGACGCCACCCCCAGCCGCGCGCCTCCACGGCGGCCGGGACGGACCGATCCACCGACATCAGACCCGCACGCGCGCCTCACGGCCGGAGCCGAAGCGGTCGAGGGCCCCGGTCGCGGCGATACCGCGCGCCAGCACCATGACAGGGCGCCGGCGATGACCGCACCCGAGATGACCGTGCTGATGAGGTAGATGATCGTGAACGCCGGACCCGACCCCGCGTACCAGAGCACGAGATTGTTGATGCCGCCGGCCAGCGCAGCACCGGCGCCCGCGAGGATCGCGACCGGAAGCGACCAGCGACGGTAGAAGAACAGCAGGAAGATCAGCTCGGCGCCCAAGCCCTGCACGAGACCGGCCTCGAGCGTGAGGAACCCGCCCCACTGATTGCCGATGAGGGCCGACACGACCGCCGCGAGGAGCTCGACGTAGATCGCCGCGCCCGCCTTGCGGATGATGAGCCCGCCCAGCACCCCGGCGAAGAGCCATGGTCCGTCGAGGAGGCCCTGGATGCCGGGAAGCAGCGGCTCCAGGAGCGCCTTAGGCCCGAGGTAGCCGACGTTCCAGGCCAGGAAGATCAGGCCGGCGGCGACGCCGATCACGCTGGCGACGACGATGTCGACGATGCGCCAGCGCAGGAAGCTCCTGGCGGGGGCGGCGGTCTGCGTCGTGGACGCGGATGTGGACGTACTCATCTGAACTCCTCCCTGCGCTGGCATTACCCAGATCAGGTTCGACGGTCGAAGCGCGATTCGCTCCCTCTCAGCCCGGCTCGCCGGACTCCCGTGGTTGTGGTGAAGATCCTACCCGCTGACGACACCCGCGTGGCGACAGGGCCCGCGCCGCGGAACACGCCCGGGATTGGGTACCGTAAACGAGTGACTGCTTCAGATCCCGCCGACGAGGCGACGGGCGTCGTCCACGACGACGCCCCGTCGAACACCCCCCGCCGACGCTGCGGATGAGCAGGCGGTCGCCGCGGAGGAGGGTCCGCGCGGCGGTTCGGGCTTCGCCGCCGATCGACTGTTCGCGGGCGATGCCCCTCCGCCCGACACCACGATCGCCCCCGCGATCCCCGTCGATTCGGCTGCTCTGGGTGCGCTGTTCACGGTCGACGACGCCGGGCGCGATGGCGCACCGGAACCCGTGGACGCCGGGGACCCGAGGGATGTGAACGCGGCCGAGGATGTGATCGATCCCGAGCCCACGGCCGAGCACGTGATCGATCCCGAGCCCGCACCGGAGCACGTGCTCGACCCGGAACCCGCGGCCGAGACGGCCCCCACGCCTCCGCTGACGAAACCGCCGTTCACGCCGACGGCTCCCCGTGCAGAGGAGATCGCACCCGAAGACGCCGACGCTCTGCTCGACGCGAACGCTCCGCAGTGGGCGAACGACGAGACCACGGCCACGGCCCTGACCTGGGTCGACGCCACGGCGGTCGCCGCGCACTCCCCCACGGCGACGCTCGACCAGGCCGCGGAACCCGAGCGGACGGGCGGCCTGTTGCGCGGAGCCCGACTGCGTCCGGGGATCGCGCGCCCCGGGATCCTGGTGCCGTTGGCCACGCTCGCCGGTCTCGTCGCGGTGTACGCGGGTACGACGCTGCTCTGGCCGTTGCACGAGGTGCCCCCGACCGTCGCTGTGGTCGAGTTCAGCGCGGTTCCGGCTCCGCCGGCGGCGCTCACCTGGCCGGGAGAGGGCAGCGCAGCGGTCGGCATCGCGGGGTTGGACACCGCCGCCTCCCTCGCCGATCCCGTGAGCATCGCGAGCATCACCAAGGTCGTGAGCAGCCTGATGGTGCTCGATCGGATGCCCCTCGCGCTCGGCGAGCAGGGCCCCGAGTTCGGCTTCACCTATCGCGACAGCGTCGAGTACTGGGATTACCGGCGCAGCGACCAGTCCGCTCTCGATGTGCCGGTCGGCGGCGTGCTGACCGAGTACCAGCTGCTGCAGGGCACGCTCCTCGGTTCGGCCAACAACTACATCGACCGCCTGGCGTCCGAGATCTGGGGCTCCGACAGGGAGTTCGCAGCCGCCGCCGAGGTCTGGCTGCGCGAACGTGGACTCACGGGCATCACGGTGGTGACTCCCTCCGGGTTCGACGAGCGTAACGTGTCGACCCCTGAGGCCCTGATCGCGCTGGGTGAACTGGCCATGCAGAACCCCGTGTTCGCCCAGATCGTCGGAACCACGTCGGTCGATCTCCCCGGCGCGGGAACCGTCGTCAACACCAATGGCATGCTCGTGGACCCGGGCGTCGTCGGCATCAAGACCGGCACCCTCGTCGGTTGGAACCTGCTCACGGCGAAGGACGTCACGATCGGCGACACGACCGTCCATCTGTACGCCGCGGCGCTCAACCAACCCGGCGACGACGAGCGCCTGGCCGTCACGCGCTCCCTGTTCGCCGAGACCGAGGCGGCGCTCGCGGCCCAGGACCCGGCTGTCGCCGAGGGCACGGTCGTCGGCCGCGTCACGACGCTCTGGGGCGAAGACGTCGACGTCGTCACCGAGAGCGATGCCGATGTGGTGCTGTGGAACGGTGCCCTCGCGACCACCAGCGCGACGTTCGATCTCGGCGACGAGCGCGACGAGCACGGCCGGGTGGGCACGATGACCGCGACGGGTCCGCTCGACAGCACGACAGTGCCCTTGGTGCTGGCCGAGGACGTCGAGGGGCCGAGCCCCTGGTGGCGTCTGACCCATCCGCTGGAGCTGCTGGGCGTCACCGCCGACCGTCCCTGACACCCGCTCCGCCGAGCAGGAGCGCAGACGCGGCGTGCAGACGCGGCGTGCAGACGCGGCGTGCAGACGCGGCGTGCAGACGACAGCGCCCCACCCCGGTACACCGGAGGGGGCGCTGTCGTGACGTGTCTCGCTCAGGTCCGGTCGGCGGTCCCGTCCGCTCCCTCGTCGAGCAGCGCCTGGGCTGCCGCCGTCTCGGCCGCGGGAAGGCTCGCCCCGACGGACGCGCCGGCCACGGCGGCCACCGCTTCCGACTCGGCCCGCTCCTCGGCTCCGGCGTCGCCGGTCACGACGACCGGCGTCGATCCGGTGAGAGCGTCTTCGGCGTCGATGTCGGTGGCGGCCTGCTCGAACTGCGACTGGTACAGGCGCCAGTAGGCGCCCTGCGCCGCGATGAGCTCGTCGTGCGTGCCCTTCTCCACGATGTCGCCGTGCTCCATCACGAGGATGAGGTCGGCGTCACGGATGGTCGACAGGCGGTGCGCGATCACGAAGGACGTGCGTCCTTCGCGGAGCGCGGCCATCGCGTGCTGCAGCAGCAGCTCGGTGCGGGTGTCGACCGCGGAGGTGGCTTCATCCAGGATCAGGATCGACGGCTGCGCGACGAACGCCCTGGCGATCGTGATGAGCTGACGCTCACCCGCCGACACGTTCGCGGCATCCTCATCGAGCACCGTGTCATAGCCCTCGGGGAGAGCGTGCACGAAGCGGTCGACGTAGGTGGCCTTGGCAGCGGCAAGAACCTCGTCGTCGGTCGCGGTGGAGCGACCGTACCGGATGTTCTCGCGGATGCTCCCGGCGAACAGCCACGGGTCCTGCAGCACCATGCCGGTGCGCGACCGCAGCTCGTCGCGGGTGACCTCGGCGATGTCCTGCCCGTCGAGCATGATGCGCCCGCCGCTGAGCTCGTAGAAACGCATGATCAGGTTGACCAGCGTGGTCTTGCCCGCACCGGTCGGACCGACGATGGCGACGGTCTGCCCCGGCTCCACCCGGAACGACAGGTCGCGGATGAGCGGGCGATCGGGCGTGTACGAGAACGCGACGTTCTCGAACTCGATGACGCCCTTGCCCTCGACCAGCTCGGGGGCATCGGCGTCGTCCGCCTCCTGTTCGTCCGCATCGAGCAGTTCGAACACCCGCTCCGCCGATGCCGTGCCGGACTGCACCACCGCGGCCATGCCGCCCAGCTCGGACAGCGGCTGCGTGAACTGCTGGGAGTACTGGATGAACGCCTGCACATCGCCGAGTCGCAGCTGCCCGTTCGCGACCATCAGACCACCGAGCACCGCGATGCCCACGTAGCTGAGGTTTCCGACGAACATCATCGCCGGCATGATGATGCCGGAGAGGAACTGCGCCTTGAAGCTCGCCTGGAAGAGTTCTTCGTTCTCGACCTGGAACTTGTCGAGAGCATCCTTCTCGCGTCCGAAGACCTTCACCAGTGCGTGACCCGAGAAGGCCTCCTCGACACGCGCGTTCAGCCGGCCGACCTTGCGCCACTGGGTGCCGAAGGCCTTCTGCGACCGCGGCCCGATGATGCCGAAGATCACTCCCATCAACGGCAGCGTGACGAGGGCGACGAGGGCGAGCTGCCACGAGATGGAGAACATCATCACGAGCACGCCGATCACGGTCAGCACCGAGGTGAGCGCGCCCGAGAGCGACTGCTGCATGGTCTGCGTGATGTTGTCGATGTCGTTGGTGACACGCGAGATCAGCTCACCGCGCTGCACCTTGTCGAAGTACGACAGCGGAAGGCGGTTGATCTTCGCCTCGACCGACTCCCGCAGACGCCACATGGTGCGCACCATGATCACGTTGATGACGTAGCCCTGGATCCAGGTGAGGAAGGCTGCGGCCACATAGATCGCCAGGACGGCGGCGATGACCATGCGCAACGCATCGAAGTCGATGCCCTGGCCGACGGTGAAGTCGCCCAGCGCTCCGACCTGGTTGGCGAAGTCGTCTTGACCCGCACCCCGCAGCGCATCGACCACGACGTCTTGCGGGGTTCCCGCCGGGAACCCGGGGAAGTCGTCGGTCGGCTGTCCGAGTTGGATCGAGATGAACCCCTTGTAGACGAGGTTGGTGGCTTCGGCGAGCACCTTGGGCGCCGCGACCGTGAGGACCACGCCGATCGCACCGAGGATCGACACGAAGACGAACCAGATGGCTGAGGGCTTGAGCAGCCCGATCATGCGCGCGAAACTCGGACCGAAGTTGTCGGCCTTGCCCGGCGCGACGCTGTCCCAGTCGCCGGAGTTCTGCCGCGCCTGCTCGGCGAGCTCGGCCTCGTAATTCTCCTCGGCGCTCAGCTCGACCTCGGCCACCGCCGCTGCCGGCGTGCCGCGACCGCGCCTGGCCTTGCGCTGTTCGTTGTTCTGCTCGCTCATGCGTCGACCCCCAGCTGCGACTCGACGATCTCTCGGTAGGTGTCGCTCGTCTCGAGCAGCTCCTCATGCGTGCCGACGCCGACCATGGTGCCCCCGTCGAGGACCACGATGCGATCGGCATCCGTGATGGTCGAGATCCGCTGCGCGACGACGATCTTCGTCACGTGCGGCAGCTCCCGCCACAGTGCTTGTCGCAGCCGTGCGTCCGTCGTGAGGTCGAGAGCCGAGAACGAGTCGTCGAAGACGAGGATCTTCGGCTGATGGACGATCGCGCGCGCGATGGCGAGACGCTGACGCTGACCACCCGAGACGTTCGTGCCGCCCTGGGCGATGCGGGAGTCGAGGCCGTCCGGCATCTCCTCGACGAAGTCGCGACCCTGCGCGATGTCGAGCGCGTGCCAGAGTTCTTCGTCGGTGGCCTCTTCACGCCCGTAGCGCAGGTTCGACGCGACCGTGCCTGTGAAGAGGAACGGGCGCTGCGGCACGAGGCCGATGCTGTCCCACAGCGACTCGACGTCGGCCTCGCGCACGTCGGTACCGCCCACGTGCACGGAACCTCCCGAGACGTCGAAGAGCCGAGGGATGAGCGAGATCAGAGTCGTCTTGCCGGAGCCGGTCGATCCGACGATCGCCACGGTCTCGCCCGGCTGCGCGGCGAAGCTGATGCCGGTGAGCACCGGGGAGTCGGCGCCGGGGTAGGTGAACTCGACGTCGTCGAGCGCGACGGATCCGGGAACCGGGAACTCGGTGACGCCGTTCTCCGGACGCACGAGCGTGGACTCGGAGTCGAGCACCTCGCCGATGCGCTCGGCCGACACCGCGGCGCGCGGGATCATCATCGCCATGAAGCTCGCCATGATGACGCCGCCCATGATCTGACCGATGTACTGCATGAAGGCGAACAGCGTGCCCACCTGGACCGTGCCGTTGTTGACCTCGATGCCGCCGAACCAGATGACCGAGACGACGGTGACGTTGAGGATCAGCATGAACAGCGGGAACAGGAGCACGAACAGGGATCCGACCTTGCGGCCAACGACCATGATGTCGGTGTTGGCGCCCCGGAAGCGCTCTTCCTCGATGCGCTCGCGCACGAACGCGCGCACCACGCGGACGCCCGTGAGCTGCTCGCGCATGATCCGGTTCACGTTGTCGAGCTTGCCCTGGTAGCTGCGGAACAGCGGGACCATGCGCCCGATCACGAGCGCCGCGAGGATCAGGAGCAGCGGGACGGAGACCGCGATGAGCCAGCTGAGGCCGACGTTGGTCTGCACGGCGAAGATGATGCCGCCGATCGCGAGGAGCGGCGCGGTGACGAGCATCGTCGCGCCCATCATCGCGAGCATCTGCACCTGCTGCACGTCGTTGGTGTTGCGGGTGATGAGGGAGCCGGCGCCGAACTGCGAGACCTCGCGCTCGGAGAACCCGCTGACCTTGCCGAAGACGTCGGCGCGGATGTCACGGCCGGCGCCCATCGCGGCGCGAGCGGCGAAGAAGGTCGCGGTGATCGAGGCGATGATCTGCCCCAGCGACACGGCGAGCATGAACAGTCCCGTGCTCCAGATGTAGCCGGTGTCGCCACGGGCGACGCCCTTGTCGATGATGTCGGCGTTCAGGCGAGGGAGGTAGAGGGTCGCTGCCACGCTGGCCAGTTGGAAGACCAGTACGGCGAGCAGCAGCCATCGGTATCGGGAGAGATAACGGAGGAGGATTTTTCCCAGCACAGGCGGACTTTCTAGGAAGGATGAAGCGGCGGATCTCCCGGCAGACGGATGCCGACCGACGATCGGCCACAAGACAGAGTGCCACGAACTGCGGACATTCGTATCCCCCTCGGGGCTGACCTTCGCTGACAGCGAACCGGCGGCGCCGATCCGCCGAGGTTTCTGCACGCGGACGAACAAGTGCGGAATCCGACGGGCGCTCTTATTGTGTTCCCCAGTTGACACAACTTGTGATAGACATATGGTACAAACGAGAACGGACCCGCATGCCTGCTCCCATCGCATCTCTGCTCGACCCGGCGCAGCTGGCGGGCGCCCTCTTGTCGCTGCCGTTGGTCTCGCTGCTCCTCGCAGCGATCATCGCGGTCGGGATCTCCCTCTCGCCCCGATGGGCGGCGCGGAGGCGGAGCCGCGTCCGGCTCACCCCTACGTCCGCCGCCGCGGTGTCGGCCCGCTACGCGCCGGAGCACGTCGCCCGGCATCGCGGCGATCGCCGTGATCGTGATCTTCGCCGCAGAGAACCTGATCACCGGGTACGTCCTCGACCTGTTCGGCGTGAGCCTCAACGGGGTCGTGTCCTGGTGGCGGTACGCGACGCCGGTGTTCACGGCATCCGTCGGCGTCGCCGTCCTTCTGGCGCTGATCGCGACGCGAGGCAGCACCCCTCCCGAGCAACCCGTCGTGGCCGCACGCCGGACCTGGCTGACCTTCAGCTCCCTAGCGGCAGGCGTGGGCACCGCCCTCGCCCTTCTCGCCCTCACGGCGACCACGCTGCTCGCCGGACTCGCCTCATCGAATCTCGACGACGGTCCGTACGTCTACCTCGAGATCGACGTCCCCAACGAGACCATCGACCCGATCCGTCCCTGGTTCTACGGATGGGCGTACGGCGTCCCCGTCCTGATCTGCACTGCCGCCCTCGTCGCCGTCGTCGTGGCGACGTTGCGCGCCAACGCGGCCCGCGCGTTCCTCCGCCCCGAGACAGTCGTCGCCGAGCAGCGCGAGCGTCGTGACGTCGCGCGCGGGATCACCCGGCTCACGGCATCGGCGGCGCTGCTCGCGCTGGCAGGAGCGCTCCGGTTCATCGCCGAGGCGGGATCGGTGGCCGGGCTCACGGTGGAGGGCGACGGCCGCAGCGCCACCTACGACGCCGTCTGGCGATACGGAGAGATCGCGGCTGTCGGCGGCTGGCTGGCACCGGCGCTCGAGGTCACGGCGTTCGTGCTCCTGCTCCTCGTGACCGCGCAGCTCGCGCACGTCTCCGAGCACGCCGCTGCTGTCCGGCGCCCCGTCGACGCGAGGGCCGCACGGTGAGCCTGAGCCCGAAGCTGTCGCCGACCGACGAGGCGAGTCCCGCTCTCGACATCTACCGACAGTTGCGCGGCCTGATCGTCTCGGGACAGCTCGGCACCGGCGAACGACTGCCGACCGTCCGCCAGACCGCGAGCGACCTCGGTGTGGCTCCGGGCACGGCCGCCCGCGCCTACAAGATGCTCGAGGCCGAGGGGCTCGTGGTCTCGCGCACCGCGGCGGGCACCCGGGTCGCCGAGACGGCGGGTGTTCTTCCGGCATCCGTCATCCGGCGCATCCGCGAGCTGGTCGAGGAGGCCGGTTCCGCAAGTGCCGATCCGGATGATGTGGTCGACGTGCTCCGGACGATCTGGCAGACGCGCACGGCGGACGCGTCCGCGGTTCCGGGTCCGTGACGGGCCATCTGTCGGGAGTCTCGACGCGGCTCGGCGTGAACCAGGTCGATCCGCCCGACAGGTGTGCATCCTCCCGACAGCCGTGCGGGCGAAAGGCGGCGACTCAGAACAGAGGAGGCTGCGGCACGTAGGCACGGGCGGGAGCGCCCGCATCCGGGGCGAGCTCGGCCAACGTCGGCGGATCCCACCGCGGGTTCCGATCCTTGTCGACCAGCTGTGCGCGGATGCCCTCGACGAGATCCGGATGCTCGTTCACGAACCACATCACACGTCGATACTCGCCTTCCAGCGCGGCGCGGAGGCTCGGAAGGTCTCGCGCCTCGCGCACGGCGTCGAGCGTGACGGTGAGTCCGGTGGGTGCGAGTCCTTCGAGGAGGTCGGCCACGGCGGCGGCCTCCGTCGTCCCCTGGGCGTGCAGCCGCTCGATGATCTCGCTCACCGTCGGGGCGGAGAACGCGTCGTCGACCCACTCCTTCGACTCCGGCAACCGGGTGGGCTCCGGCGTCTCGTCGAACAGCAGCACGATCTCGCTCGGTCCGGTCGGATCCGCGCGGAAGGCGAGGGCCTCGCTCAACGCCTCCAGACGATCCGACGGCACGAAGTGGTCGGCGAAGCCCAGGTAGACGGCATCCGCCCCGCTCATCGTCGCCCCGGTGAGGCCGAAGTACTCGCCGAAACGGCCAGGGGCCTTCGCGAGCAGCCGCGTGCCGCCGACATCGGGCGTGAATCCGATCCGCGTCTCCGGCATCGCCAGCTTCGAACGCTCCGTGACGATGCGGATGGCCGCGTGGCCGGCGAGCCCGATGCCGCCGCCCATGGTGATGCCGTCGGCGAAGGCGACGATCGGCTTCGGGTACTCGGCGATCATGGCGTTCAGCGCGTACTCGGCGCGGAAGAACTCCGCCGTCCGCTCGGCTTCTCCCGCCACGATCTGCGCGTGCAGCGCGCGGACGTCCCCGCCCGCGCACATGCCACGGTTCCCTGCTCCGTCGAGCAGCACGATCTGCACGTCGGAGTCGTCGCGCCACACGTTCAGGGTGTCGGTCAGGATCTCGATCATCCCGACGTCGAGCGCATTGATCGCCTCCGGGCGATGAAGAGTGAGTCGCCCGAGCGCTCCTTCGGTGCGGACGAGGACTCGCGATGCAGCCAGAGAATCGGTCACGCGTGCCAGGCTACCCCGTCGGCGAGGGCGGTGATTCCGCGCGAAATGCGGGATCCGACAGGCTTTTCCGGCAGGATAGGGAGGAACTGTTCACTCCGAAGAGAGGTCACGGATGCCTGAAGGACAGGTGCTGGAGTTCACGCACGTGACGAAGCGCTTCAATGAGGTTACCGCCGTCTCGGACTTCTCCGCGCGCGTCGAACCCGGCGCTGTGACCGCCTTCCTCGGCCCGAACGGTGCAGGCAAGACGACATCGCTGCGCATCCTGCTCGGTCAGGTGCGCGCCACGTCCGGGACCGCCACGATCGGTGGCACCGCCTACGCGGAGCTGCGCCAGCCGCTGCGCACCATCGGCTCCGTGCTCGAAGAGACCGTGTACCGCCCGCGGCGCACCGCAGAGCGGCAGCTGACGATCGCCGCCAAGGCGAACGGCATTCCGCTCGCGCGCGTCGGCGAGGTCCTCTCCCTCGTCGGACTGGAGGGCGAAGGCGACTCCCGGATCGGCGGATTCTCGCTCGGCATGCGTCAGCGTCTGAGCGTCGCGCACGCGCTTCTCGGCGACCCCGGCGCACTGGTGTTCGACGAACCGGCCAACGGACTCGACCCCGAGGGGATCCGCTGGATGCGGCTGCTGATGCGCCGCCTCGCCGACGAGGGTCGCACGATGCTCGTGTCATCGCACGTCCTCAGCGAGGTGGAGCAGGTCGCCGACAACGTGCTGGTCCTGTCGAAGGGTCGCCTGGTGCTGTCCAGCGGCATCGAGACGCTCGCCGACCCGAAGGGCGGCTCCGTCGTCGTCGACGCCGCTGATCGGGGGCGCTCACGGCGGCGCTGACCAAGGCCGGTTTCGACATCGAGGTGCTGCGATCCGGACTGACCGTTCGCGGGGGTGACGCCGGCACCGTCGGAGCCGTCGCCGCCGAGGCCGGCATCGCCCTGAGCACGCTCGTGCAGCGCGGGCCCACGCTCGAAGACGTCTTCATCGATCTGATGCGCGGCGGACGGCTCACTTCGCCGGCCGGATCACCTCTCCTGCCCGAGCCCGCCCTCGCCGTCGCAGAGACCGCCGTTGCGGAGACCGCCGTCGGCGACACCGTTGAGACGGAGGACGAGCCCTCCGCGCCTGCCGACACCCTCGTCGCCGTCCCCGTGGCAGCGGCCGCCGCCTGGGCGGCACACGCCACCGCGACACCCGCCGATTCCGAGAGGTCTGCGGACGCCGTCGCAGACGCGGACGACGCGACGGAGAGTCCTGCCGAGGAGACTCCGGCGGCCGAGGAGGCCCCCGCGCCGGAAGAGACGACGGCGGCTGACCCCACGGCATCGACGGATGACGCAGAGACACCCGCGGACTCCGCCGACGCGGTGCAGAATGACGAGGGAGCGGAGCCCGCGGCGATCGACACTGCCGACGAGGAATCGCCCCGGCGATCGTTCGACGAGATCCTCTTCGGCTCGGCGGCTCCGGTCGCTCCCGCGACCACGACCGCAGGTGAGGCGAGTCACAGCGTCGCCGAGATCTTCCAGACACCCCAGGACACCGACGCCACCTCGACCGAGCGGGCAGGCGACGAGAACGAGACCGCCACGGACGCGGACACCGATACCGACGCCGATACGGATGAGACCGCGTCGGACGTGGTCGGCTCCGACGCGGAGACCGCCACGGACGCGACTTCGGATACGGACGCAGCCGAGACCGACACGGAACCGGACACCACCACGGACGTGGACGCCGACCCGGCGCAAACCGAGCCCGAGACCGACGCCGCCGACGCCGCCGACGACGACATCGACGGTGAGCACGCCGGGGTGGAGATCTTCGCCGACCTCGCCGAAACGGACGCCGCCGCCGCCGAATCAGATTCCGACGAGTCAGGTTCCGACGAGTCACGCGCCGACGAGTCCGGCGCCGACACCGTCGATTCTGCGGCTTCCGATGACGCCGACCCGCGATCGGCGGCCGTCAGCTCGATGCTCGCCGCTGCGGCTCGCGCCTACTACGAGGACGAACCGAAGGACTACCCGCTGGGCGCCGAGTCCGAGGCGACCCCGGCTGAGTCCGGCGACGAGGGCGCGCACTGGAGCATCGCCTCCACCGGCGTCATCGACACCGTGCCGCTGTCGGCATCCGACACGGCCGCCGAGGAGTCTGCGCAGCCGGTTGCCGACGGGACCCCGGCCGGTGACGGCACGCAGGCGGAAGGCACAGATGCCGAGGTCGACCGCCAGCATGATGACGGTGAGCACCACGATGGCGATCACCACGACGGCGAGCACCACGACGGCCAGCACCACGACGGAGAGCACCACGACGGAGAGCACCACCGCGACTGAGGCTTCCGCATCGCCGAGAACGCCCTCCCGACCCGACGGTCCGGAGGGCGTTCTCGATTCCCGAGGCGGCGGGTTCACGACCCGCGCCCTGGCTCGGATCAGGCAGGCCGGGGGCGGATGACCGGGCGGCGACTCCCCTTCGTCACCGGCGTCGGCGCTGTGGCGACGATCTCTTCGACGTTGGCGGGCTCGGCGGAGACATCGAGTCGCAGAGCCTGAGTGAGGGCGAGTCCGTGCCGCGTGGTCAGGATCAGCCGGCGGTACTGCTCGTCGCCGTCGAGGTCGATCACGACGCTCGGCCGCCGACGTCGGATCAGTACGAAGTCGAGGCTCCCCGCCGCCTTCCAGCTGCCGGCCGCGAGGACACCCGGGATGTGCGTGCCGGGGTTGGGCACGCCGCGAAGCCAGGTCCACGCGTCTTCGGTCAGCTGGACCTTGGTGATGGTGTCGCGGGCGATACGGAGGTTCTCCCTGTGAAAGGTGGCGGCACGCTCGATCGGCGAGAGCACGACCTCGAGTTGCGTCTGGTCCAGCAGCAACGTCACCATGCCACTCAGTCTGCCAGCGCCGCCCTGCCAGTTGTCTGGAAGTTGCTCACAGGAACGCAACGATCCCTTGTCGATGAGGACCAGTCTCGACTGTCCCTCTGCCGACTTTCGAAGGAAGGTTCCACACTCGACGGACCTCGACGGGCCTCGACGGACGTTACGGGCGCGCGGCGGCTGCGGCGGAGGCGGCAGCGGGGAGGGCGGCCTCGATGTGCTGCAGCTCCTCTTCCCCGTGCGCTGCCGTGAGGAACCAGGCTTCGAACACGCTCGGCGGAAGAGCCACACCCTGCTCGCGCAGCGAGTGGAAGAACGGGGCGTAACGGAACGATTCCTGCGCCTGCGCTTCGGCGTAGGTGCGCGGCACCGACGCTCGGAACGACGCGCTGAAGAGGTTGCCGGCCGTGGCGACCGTGTGAGTCACCCCCGCCGACGTCAGTGCGGCATCGAGTGCAGCGGACACTCGTGCGGACGCCGCGTCCACGGTCGCATACACCTCGGGCGTCGCGAGCCGCAGCGTGGCGAGTCCCGCCGCGACCGAGAGCGGATTCCCCGACAACGTACCCGCCTGATACACGGGTCCGAGCGGCGCGAGCAGGTCCATGACCTCGGCGCGACCGCCCAGCGCGGCCAGCGGCATGCCGCCGCCGACGACCTTGCCGAACGTGAAGATGTCGGGGAGGTACTCCTCGCCCCCGGCGGCCTGGAGACCCCAGAAGCCCGCGGGGTGCACGCGGAAGCCGGTCAGCACCTCGTCGATGATCATCAGGGCGCCGTGGGCATGCGCGGTCTCGGCGATGAGGCGGTTGAATCCGGGCAGCGGAGGGACGACGCCCATGTTCGCGGCCGACGCCTCGACGATGACCGCGGCGATGCGCTGACCGTGCTCGGCGAACACCGCAGCCAACGCCTCGGGGTCGTTGTATCCGATGACGAGGGTCTGCGCGGCGATCGGCGCAGGCACACCGGCGGACCCGGGAAGGGCGAGCGTCGCGACACCCGATCCCGCCTCGGCGAGGAGTCCGTCCGAGTGGCCGTGGTAGTGCCCGGCGAACTTCACCAGCAGGTCTCGGCCGGTGGCGCCGCGCGCGAGGCGGATCGCCGTCATCGTCGCCTCGGTCCCGGTCGAGACCAGGCGCACGCGCTCGATCGGACGGGTCTCGCCGAACCTCACGCGGTCGGCGATCACCGCTGCGAGCTCGACCTCGCCCTCGGTCGGCGCACCGAACGACAGCCCCCGTGACGCCGCCTCCTGCACCGCGGCGACGATCTCGGGGTGGGCATGTCCGAGCAGAGCCGGACCCCACGACGCGACCAGGTCGACGTACTCGCGCCCGGCCGCATCCGTCACCCTGGCCCCCTTCGCCGATGCCAGGAACCGCGGCGTCCCGCCGACGGAGCCGTACGCGCGCACCGGCGAGTTGACGCCACCGGGGATCACCGCGCGGGCAGCGGAGAACAGGTCGTCATTGCGGTCGGTCATGAGAACTCCTCGGTCAATCGCGCAGCCAGCCCGCAGCCTCGGTCGCCCAATACGTCAGCACCGCATCGGCGCCCGCACGGCGGATCGAGAGCAGGGACTCCAGCACGGCGGCACGGCGGTCGATCCAGCCGTTCGCGCCGGCGGCCTCGATCATCGCGTACTCGCCCGAGACCTGGTATGCCCACACCGGAATGCTCACGGTGTCGCGCACCTCGCGCAGCACGTCGAGGAAGGCCATCGCCGGCTTCACCATCACGATGTCCGCGCCTTCGGCCTCGTCGACGACAGCCTCGCGGACGCCCTCCCGACGGTTCCCCGGATCGAGCTGGTAGGTGCGCCGGTCGCCTTTCAGCTGCGAATCGACGGCCTCGCGGAACGGCCCGTAGAACGCGCTCGCATACTTCGCGGCATAGGCGAGCAGCAGGGTGTCCGTGAAGCCCTCCGCATCCAGCGCGGCGCGGATCACGGCGACCTGACCGTCCATCATCCCCGACAGACCCAGCAACTGCGACCCGGCCCCGGCCTGAGCGAGCGCCATGGACGTGTAGCGCTCGAGCGTCGCGTCGTTGTCGACCGAGCCGTCTGCCGCGAGCACGCCGCAGTGGCCGTGATCGGTGAACTCGTCCAGACACAGATCGGTCTGCACGACGAGCGCATCCCCGACCTCGGCGGCCAGGGCCTCGGTCGCGACGTTGAGGATGCCGCGGGGATCGTCGGCCCCGGAACCGCGCGCGTCGCGCACTGCCGGCACACCGAACAGCATCACGCCGCCCACGCCGGCTTCGGCGGCTTCCACAGCCGCGGAACGCAAGGAGTCCAGCGAGTGCTGCGCGACTCCGGGCATCGAGCCGATCTCGACCGGCTCCGAGAGACCTTCGCGGACGAAGAGCGGGAGCACGAGCTGTCGGGGCTGCACCGAGGTCTCGCGCACGAGATCGCGCACCGCCCGCGACTGGCGCAGTCTCCTCAGACGGACATCCGGGTAGCTCACGGCGCGAACTCGTCGGCCGCGTGCGGAAGCGTGAAGTGCGAGACCGCCTCGATCAGCGCGTCGACGGTCTGACGATCGGCGACGACCGACACCGGCAGACCCGCTCGTTCGGCGTCCTTCGCGGTCCGCGGCCCGATCGCGGCGAGCAGGGTCTCGTCGGGGATCTCCGGGAACTGCTCACGCACCTGCTCCGCCACGGAACCGCTCGTGATGAGGATCGCGTTGATCCGACCGTTCTCGACATCGCGGCGGATGCGCTCCGTGACCGGAACGCCGACCGTGCGGTAGGCGACGACACCGTGCACGTCGTGCCCGGCTTCGGAGAGGAGCCTGCTGAGCACGGGCTTGGCGATCTCGCTGCGCAGGGCGAGGATGCGGCGCGGCTCCTTCTCGAGGGCGATGAGCTGCTGAGCCATCCCCTCCGCGGAGTTGTCCTGCTCGGGGACCAGCGTGACCTCGTAGCCGACCGCCTGCAGCGCCGTCGCCGTCGTCTCGCCGACCGCGGCGATCTTGGTCGAGCGGGGCACCTGTGCCCGGTGCGCGAAGAGCACATCGACCGTGGTGGCGCTCGTGACGGTCAGCCAGTCGAACTCCCCGGCCGCCAGCTGCGCCAGGGCGACGTCGAGCGTGGCCTGGTCGGTCGTCGGCGCGAAGTTGATGAGGGCGCCACGACGGGGACGGCACCCAGTGCCCGGAGGCTCGCGGCGACGCCGTCGCCCCAGGGCCCGCCGCGGGGTACGAGGATTCGCCAGCCGTCCAGCGGTCGGTCCTGCTTGATTTCGGAAGTGGTCATGAGGATTTATTGCTCTCGGGGTACGAGGCCGGCCGCCCCTTGATCGAGCAGCCGACGGGCAACAGTGAACCCGAGCTCGCGCGCTGCGTGCATCGGGTCTGCACCATCGGCAGCATCCGCTCCATTGCCACTGCCGTTCCGACGAATATACTCCCCGTTCAGGGCTTCGGTGACGTCGAGGCCGATCCGGCGGCTGCCATCGAGGGCGTAGACGACCGTCCTGACGCGGATCGAGGAGCCGTCGACGACGGCGTGCGCTGCCATGGGAGCCTGGCACCCGGCGTCGAGTCCCTCGAGGATCGCGCGCTCCACCGTGATCGCCAGGCGGGTCGGCGCATCGTCCAGTTCCGCGAGAGCCGACAGAAGTTCTTCGGGGGCGTCCGTGCGGGTCTCGACCGCGAGCGATCCCTGCCCCGGAGCGGTCGGCCATTCCGCGAGACCGAGCTCCTCCCGGCGCAGCGGCGAGTCGGTGTCGAGCCTCGACAGACCAGCCGCCGCGAGGATCACCGCGTCCAGCTCTCCGGAGGCGACACGTGCGAGGCGGGAGTCGACGTTGCCCCGGATGTCGACGACCTCGGCGCCCGGCGCCCTGCGGTGCACCTGCGCGATCCGACGCGGCGAACCCGTGCCGACCGTGCTCCCGGAGCGCAGTTCGTGCAGCGGCACGCCGTGACGGGTGAGAACGACATCGCGCGGGTCTTCGCGCCGGGGTGTCGCCGCGATCAGCAGTCCATCGGGGACGGCCGTCGGCAGGTCTTTCAAGGAGTGGACGAGGAAGTCGCACTCGCCCGCGAGGAGTGCTTCGCGGAGCCGGGTGGCGAAGATGCCCTGCCCGCCGATCTCGGAGAGCGAGGCACGGTTCGTGTCGCCCTCGCTCGTGATCGGAACGAGCTCGACCCGGCGACCGGACACCTTCTCGAGTGCCGCGGCGACATGACCCGACTGCGCCTGCGCGAGCGCACTGCGACGGGTACCCAGACGGATGGCGGTGCTCATGACGTCTACTGGAGCACGTCCGCGATCTCGTCGAAGCGGAGTCTGCGCCCGGTGTAGAAGGGCACCTCCTCCTTCACGTACATGCGCGCGTCCGTGTAGCGGAGGTCGCGCATCAGGTCCACGAGGTCGGTGAGCTCATCGGCTTCGAGCGGAAGCAGCCACTCGTAGTCGCCGAGGGCGAAGGATGCGACCGTGTTGGCGAGCACGCCCGTGAACGCGGCACCACGGCGGCCGTGGTCGGCGAGCATCTTGCGACGATCCTCCTCGGGAGCGAGGTACCACTCCGGAGTGCGCACGAACGGGTAGAGGCACAGCCATTCCTTGGGCTCGACGCCGCGGAGGAAGCCCGGCACATGCGCGCGGTTGAACTCGGCGTCGCGGTGCACGCCCATGACGTTCCAGACCGGGAGCAGCGACCGCAGCAGTTCGGTGCGACGGAGCCGGCGCAGCGCCTTCTGCAGCTCTTCGGCGGTGTCGCCGTGCAGCCACACCATGAGGTCGGCATCGGCCTTGAGCCCGGAGACATCGTAGAAGCCGCGGACCGTGACGCCGGAGTCCTCGATGTAGGAGACGATCGTCTCGAGCTCGGTCGAGTCGTTCTCGGTCACCGGCACGTCGGGATTCCGTCGCCAGACGGCCCAGAGGGTGAAGCCGGACGGGTTCTCATCGCGCTCTTCGGACATCATGCTCCCCAGTCTGCCTCGTTTGCGGAGGAGCCGCTAATCACCCCAGGATGAGCGGACGACGACCTCCGGAATGACGGATCCTCGTGTGCGCAGGTGCGTCAGCGAGCGATCGCGCGTGCGATGGCCCACACGGCGCCACCCACGACCGCCGCGACACCCACCGCGGCGGCTATCGCGCCGATCGGATTGCGGTCGGCGAAGACCCTGGCCTTCGCGGCACCGCGCACCGATGCCTTCTCGATGCGACGAGGGATGTTCCCCTTCACCTCGATCGCGGCGAGCGCGGCCTTGAGCTCGGCACGGGCCGACGCGACGGGATCGACGATGCCGCCGGGGACAGCAGTACGCGGCAGCGACTCAGAATTCGTCATCGCCGGCCTCCTTCACGAGTCGGATGTCTTCGGCCACGGCCTGCGCCGGGTTCTGGCGCCGGAGCACCTTGCGGAACTTCAGGATGCCGAGAAGCGCGAACAGCAGCACGGCGACGATCAGGATTCCGAAGACGGCGATCGCGGAGAGCCACACCGGCCACCAGGACGACAGCCCGGCGATCGCGAAGACCAGGATCACCGGCACGGCCCAGAACAGGAAGAACAGGGCGACGAGGAACCACACCGAGCCGATGCCGGCGTCTTTCGAGGTGCGCGAGATCCAGGCCTTGGCGGCGTCGATCTCCGCCTTGACGAGGTTCGTGACGAGTTCCGGAAGATCCCCGAGGAGGGTCAGCAGACTGTCGTCGGCACGATCTCGGTATCCGCGGGGCATGTCAGGCGCCGGACTTCTTCGGGGCGGACTTGGCGGCCGCCGGCTTCTTGACGGCGGGCTTCTTCGCGGTGGAGGTCGACGACGCGGTCGCCTTCGCGGCCTCGACCGCCTCTTCGGTGGCTTCGGCCAGATCCTCGGCTGCCTCGCGACCCGTGGCGATGGCGGAGTCGAGGCGCTGCCCCGGCGTGCCCGAGCCGCTCACCGACTTCGCGACCTTGACGACGCCGGTCCAGAGAGCTCCGGGAACGGCCGCGGCCTTGTCGCCGACGAAGCCCTTCACCTTGGAGACCTGCTCCTGCACCGGGTCGAGGTGCCACACCTTCAACCACTGCGTCTTGATCTGCTCGTAGCGCTCACGCCCGGCACGGGTGCCGAGGACGTAGCCCACGCCGAGCCCGACGACGAGTCCGATCTTCCCCTTCATGGGGTCTCCTCACCTTGTTCCGGTTGTCCGGCCAGATTCGCCCGGTTGGGATGTGACCGCAGGCTTCCGCTCCCCTCGGCCAGGTACCCAGCGTAACCCCGTATGCCGATTTCGGCATCTACGGGTCAGAGGGTTGACACGGAGCGCTCGATCACTCCCACAACAGGGCGCGCCGCATTCGGTCGGCCTCGTCGCGCGCGTCGGGGATCACCTGAGCGAGCCCTGTCCCCGCGAGCCAGGCGCCCACCACGGCGACACCGGGAACGGCTCGGATCGCCGCACGCGCCGAGGTGCGCCGTTCGCCGGCGCCGATGATCGAGGCCGGCTGCGACTGGACGAAGCGGCCGCGGTGCGATGCGGAAACGGCCTCCGGGGCGAGTGCGACTCCGAGCAGGGCTGCGGCTTCGCGCCGCGCGAAGTCCGCCGCCTCGTCGTCGCTCATCCCTGCGGTCGCCGCAGGCTCCCCTGAGCGCCGAACGAGACACGGACGATCTGCCGGTCACCCGCGGCGTCGCGCACCCATCCCCACTTCGCGGTCGAATGCGTGAGGGCCTTCGCCGTGTGGCTGCCAGGGACGGTGAGAACTCCGGTCCCTCGCGGGGCGGTGGCCAGTCCCGGCGCGTCGAGGAGCAGGGTGACGATCTCGATCTCGGGCGAGGCGGCGGCCTCGGTCCACCTCAGCGCGGGCACGGCGACCGCGAGGATCTCCCGTGCGACAGCCTCGGGGTCGCGACGATGACGGCGTCGGCCGCCATCTCCTCGACTGTCGGTTCCGCCGCCAGATCTTCCACGATCCGCTCTGCGATGACGGGGTCGACGTCGTCCACCGCGACGGTCTCGCCGGGTGCGACCTCCATCTCGATCGACCACGTGTCACCGACCGCGCGGAGGCCGCGCACCCGCACGCCGGTCCGCACCTCGGCCCCGAGTTTCGTGAGGTCGTCCGAGAGCGCGTCGATGAGAGTGCTCATGCCTCCGGCCAGCCCCTCGACCGCGGCGCCGGGCGTCTTCGCCTCGGCCGGACCATCGGTGGCCTTCGCGGCGGCAGCATCCCGAAGCGCCTGCACCGCGCCGGAGAGCGAGCCGACCCGCGTCAGTGCGGCGTTGAGTCCCGGCGCTGCGACGTCGATGTCGATGTCGTCGGGGATGCCGAGTAGACACCGGTCGTCACGGGTGCGACGAGACGGTCCCGCACCTTCGCGCCCATCCGCGAGGCGACGAGCTTTCCGAGGCTGAGCTGGTGTCCGATCGTGAGCGGCGGGCGCACGCGATCGAGGTAGGCACGCCACACGCCGGACCATCCGATGATGCGGCGGACGTCGTCCTGGAACGGATTGGCGGGGATGCCCAGGATGCCTCCGGCCGGAAGAGGGGCCGCGCCCACTCCGGGGATGCCCGCAAGCCATGCGCCCCCGGCCTGCGGTACCACGATGCGGTCTGCGAGGTCGAGCTCCTCGACGAGCGCGCGCACGAGGCCGCCTCTCGTGGCGTAGCTCTCTGCCCCCGCATCCACGGTGATGCCGTCGAGATCGACACGGCGGATCGCCCCGCCGAGCACATCGGCGGCTTCGAGCACCGTGACGCGCATTCCGACCTTCGCGCACTCCCTCGCCGCGACGAGGCCCCCGATGCCGCCGCCCACGACGACGACATGCTTCTCCGCCGCGCGGGCGGCGAGGTCGGACGGCTCGGCCGGGGAAGGCTGCGTGGTCATCGGTGTCGATTCTCCGATCGAGGTGATCCGGTGGGTGTCAGATCGTGTGGGCCAACTCGACGATGCGGGTGAGCTGGTCGGGGTCGGTCTCGGGCGGGACGCCGTGCCCCAGGTTGAGGATGTGTGCGCGTGCGGCACGTCCGCGTTCGACGACATCGCGCACGTGCGCCTCCAGCACGGGCCACGGGGCGCCGAGCAGCGCCGGGTCGATGTTGCCCTGCACGGTGACGTCCGGTCCGAGGATCGCGGCGGCCTCATCGAGGGGCTGCCGCCAGTCGACCCCGACACCGTCGGCCACGCCGTCGAGACGCATGTCGTCGAGGAACCGTCCGGTACCCACGCCGAAGTGGATGGTGGGGAGGCCGATGCCGGACAGAGCGGCGTGGGAGTGCGGTGCGACGAAGGTGCGGTAGTCGGACGTGCTGAGAGACCCGGCCCAGCTGTCGAAGAGCTGCACGACGGAGGCTCCGGCATCGCGCTGCGTCTCGAGGAAGCGCCGCGAGACGGTCGCGAGCCAGCCCGCGAGACGGTTCCACGACGCGGGATCGGCGTGCATCATCGCCCGCGCCCGCAGGTGCTCCTTCGAGGGCCCGCCCTCGACGAGATAGGCCGCGAGGGTGAAGGGCGCTCCGGCGAAACCGATCAGCGGGGTGTCGCCGAGCTCTGCCGTGACGAGTCGGACGGCTTCGGCGATCGCCGTGCCGTCCAGGTCGTCCGGATCGATCGCGGTGATGCGGTCGACGTCGGCTGCCGTGCGCACCGGGTCCGCGAACACCGGGCCACGACCGGGCTCGATCTCGACGTCGACGCCCGCGAGCCGCAGCGGGATGACGATGTCGCTGAAGAACACCGCGGCGTCGACCCCGTGACGCCGGACCGGCTGCAACGTGATCTCGGCCGCGAGGTCGGGGGTGAGGCATGCGTCGAGCATCCGCGTGCCGACCCGCAGGTCGCGGTACTCCGGCAACGACCGGCCGGCCTGGCGCATGAACCACACCGGGGCGTGGTCGGGACGGTCGCCGGCGAGGGCGCGCAGGAGCGGGGCGTCGGAGAGGGCCATGGCTCCATCCTCCCATTCCCCCCTTGTGCGCCCGCCGAATCGGGCCGTGCGAATCCGGTCGGCGGACACTCCGGTACAATCGGTATGTGCTGCTGTGTGTGACGGCGAGTCACAAGACCGCCTCCTTCGAACTGCTCGAACGCCTGAGCCGCACCCCCGACGACGTCGCTCCCACCATCGTGGGCATGACGCCGTGCGTGCAGGGTGCCGTGGTCCTCGCGACGTGCAACCGGTTCGAGGCGTACGTGGAAATGGATGAGCCGGTCACGGCCGCCGGTGCCATCGGCGTCGAAGCCGTGATCGAGGCGGTCGAGTCCGCGACCGGCATCCCGGCCGCCGACCTCGACGGGGCCTACACCGTGCACTCGGGCCGCCGCGTCGCCGAGCATCTGTTCTCGGTCGCCTCAGGACTCGAGTCCGTCGTCTCCGGCGAGGGCGAGATCGCCGGACAGGTGCGCCGCGCCCTGAAGTCCGCGCGCAAGGACGGCACGACATCGCCCGAGCTCGAGCGCCTGTTCCAGCGCGCCAGCCAGGCCCAGCGCAAGGTCAAGAACGTCACCGCCCTCGGCCGCGCCGGCCGCTCGCTCGTGCGTCTCGCGCTCGAGCTCGCCGACAGCCGCATCGCCGACTGGTCCGCCGAGCGCGTGCTGCTGGTCGGCACCGGCGCCTATGCGGCGGTCACCCTCGCCACCCTGCGCGAGCGCGGCGCCGTGAACATCTCGGTGTACTCGCCCTCCGGCCGTGCCGAGGTGTTCGCCGCGAAGCACGGCATCCGGGCGATCACCGCCGAGGAGTACGCCCAGACCGCCGCCCGGTCGAGCCTGCTCATCACCTGCACCACCGCCACGGAGCCGGTGCTCGGGCCGGAGCACCTTCAGCTGCCGGCCGGCCTCGCCCCGGCTGGCTGCCCGGTCGGCGCGCACAGCCAGCTGGTGGTCGACCTCGGCATGCCCCGCAACGTCGACCCCGCGGTCGCCGCTCTCGAGGGAGTCGCACTCCTCGACCTCGAGACCATCCGTCTGCACGCGCCGCTCGAGGAGCTGCAGGCGACGGATGCCGCACGCAGCGTCGTCCGCGAAGCCGCTGAGACCTTCCATGTGGTGGGCGCACGCCAGAGCGTGACACCGTCGGTCGTCGCCTTCCGCTCGCACATCTTCGAGCTGCTCGAGCGTGAGATCGATCGTGCCCGGGCGCGCGGCGACGAAGACGGCAAGGTCGAGCAGGCTCTGCGCCACCTTTCCGGGTGCTCCTGCACACGCCGACCGTCCGCGCGCACGAGCTCGCCGCCGCCGGCCGCGCCGACGAGTTCGCCGCCGCGCTGTCGGCCCTGTACGGCATCGCGCCCGAAGCCGATGCCCCTGGCGCAGACGACGCCGCGACCGCCTGACGCGCTCGGCCGCAGGTGGGACACTGGAGGCATGGCCCTTCACATCACCGGAGACACCGCCGCCGACGCGCTGCTGACCGAGAATCCCCTGGCACTGCTCGTGGGCATGCTCCTGGACCAGCAGGTGCCGATGGAGACCGCGTTCGCCGGTCCGCTCAAGATCGAACAGCGCACCGGGGCTGCGGATGCCACGGCGATCGCCGGCATGGCGCCGGACGAGTTCCTCGAGGCCTTCAAGCAGACCCCCGCCGTGCACCGGTTCCCCGGATCGATGGCGACGCGCGTGCAGACGCTGTGCCAGACCCTGGTCGACGACTGGGGCGGCGACGCCGCGGCCCTGTGGACCGAGGGAGACCCGTCCGGAGCCGAGGTGTTGAAGCGGCTCAAGGCGCTCCCCGGCTTCGGCGAGCAGAAGGCGAAGATCTTCCTCGCGCTCCTCGGAAAGCAGTACGGCTTCACGGGCGAGGGCTGGCGCGAGGCGTCGGCGCCCTACGGCGAGGACGGCTCGTACCGCAGCGTCGCCGACATCGTCTCGCCCGACTCGCTCACGAAGGTGCGTGAGCACAAGAAGGCCATGAAGGCTGCGGCGAAGGCGCAGAAGTGAAGCCGACGGGCGACGACGTCGCAGGACTCATCGCCCGCTCCTCCCCGCGACCCGCCGTCGGGACGCCGAGACGCTGACCGCGCTCATGCAGGAGATCACCGGTCGCGAACCGCAGACGTGGGGCACGATCATCGGATTCGGCTCGTGCCACTACCGCTACCCCACCGGCACGGAGGGTGACAGCGGGGTGCTCGGCTTCGCCCCTCGCAAGGCCGCGACCACGATCTACCTCTTCGACGGCGTCGATGCCCACTCCGAGGCCCTGGCAGAACTCGGCCCGCACACCACGGGCGTCGGATGCCTGTACATCAAAGACCTCGAGCAGGTCGACCTCGACGTGCTGCGGAGCATCCTCGAACGCTCGCTGGCCTGGGTCGAAGCCGGCGGCACGCCCGACGTGCAGCTCACCGTCACGGGCTGAGCCGGGGCGGCGAGCTGCACGTCGGGCAGCTGAGGGTCAGCGCCCGACGGCGAAGAACGCGCGGATATCGGCGGCCAGCACATCCGGACGCTCCAGGGCGGCGAAATGTCCTCCGTCGGCGAAGCGGCTCCAGTGCACGATGTTCGCGTTGTCACGCTCGGCGAAGACCCGGATCGTCTGGAAGTCGTCCGCGAAGACGGCGACCCCGTCCGTGCGGCGTTGATCCGGGGTTCGGCGCCCTCCGCCGCGGCAGCCGCCCTGGCGTTCTCCAGGTAGCTGCGGCTCATGCCCGAGGCCGCGTTCGCGAACCAGTTCACGCTGACCTCGAGCAGGATCATCTCCAACGGCACGAGCGACGTGCCATTGCCGAAGGAGTTGAACAGCTCGCTGTACGCCAGGAGTCCGACCGGGGAGTCGCTGAGCCCCACCGACACGGTCTGCGGGCGGGAGGCGTTCATGGCGTTGTACCCGCCGACCGACTGGAACCACTGCATGTGCTCGAGGCCGGCGTAGTCGGCCGGTTCGAGCTTCTCGAACTCCGCCGGGTCGCCCGAGGGGAACGAGAACAGCTGCAGCACGTGCAGTCCAAGGAATCCTGCGGGTTCGATCAGGCCCAGCTCGCGTGCCACCATGGCGCCGTTGTCCGAGCCGTGGATGCCGTAGCTGTCGTAGCCGAGGGCACGCATCAGACGGTCGTACGCCGCCGCGACGCGCGCCGTCGTCCACCCCGCTGAGGCCAGGGGCTGCGAGAACCCGTAGCCGGGAGCATCCGGGATCACCACGTCGAAGGCGTCTTCGGCACGACCGCCGTGCGCCTCGGGGTCGACGAGACGGTCGATCAGATCGAGATAGTCCACGGCGGAGCCGGGGTAGGTGTGCGCGAGCAGCAGCGGCTTCGCGCCCTCGTGCGCGGAACGCACGTGGATGAAGTGGATCGTCTGCCCGTCGATCTCGGTGGTGAAGTGCGGGACGGCGTTGATCCGTTCCTGGGCGGCCTCCCAGTCGAACGCGCGCCAGGCGGCGACCGCCTCGCGCAGGTAGGAGTTCGGGGTGCCGGCGTCCCAGTCGTCCGTCGGCGACGGCTGCGGGAGGCGGGTGCGGGCGAGACGATCCTGGAGATCGGCGACCTCGGCAGCGGAGACCGAGACGGTGAAAGGGCGGAAGGCGAGCGTCGTGTTTTCCATGTCTCGAAGGTAGAAGCGCATTAGGTTGGATTCGTTCCTAATAGGCGAACGACTTTCGGAAGGGGTCCGATGGCTGATCCGACCGTGCGGCTGCTCGCGCTGCTGGCCCTGCTGCAGACCGGCCCTGCACGCTCGGGGGCGGATCTCGCCGCACGACTGGGCGTCTCCTCCCGCACCGTGCGGCACGACATCGAGCGGCTGCGCGACCTGGGCTACCCGGTCGACGCCACGCGAGGACCTATCGGCGGATACCGCCTCGGCGCAGGCGGCAGCCTCCTCCCCTCCTCCTCGACGATGAGGAGGCCGTGGCGGTCACGGTCGGACTCCGCGCCGCAGCGGGCATCGCGGGCATCGCCGAGTCGGGCGCCAGGGCTCTCGCCAAACTCGAGCAGGTGCTCCCCTCGCACCTGCGCCCGACCGTCGACGCCCTCCGCTCGAGCGTCGACCGGGCCCCGGAGAACAACGACACCGACGCCCCCGATCCCGAAGTCGACGCCGCATCCCTGCAGGCCGTCGCGAGTGCGATCCGCAGTGCGGAGTGGCTGCGCTTCGACTACGAAGGCACACCGGTGCTGGTCGAGCCGTACCGACTGCTCACCTGGGTACGACGCTGGTACCTCGTGGCGCGCGACCCGCGAACCGACGAGTGGGGAACCTACCGCGTCGACTGGATGAGTCTTCGGATGCCGACGCATCGGCGCTTCGACCCACAGCCCCTTCCCGGCGGCGACTACACGGCGTTCGCGATGCGTACCATCGCCGTGAGCGGCTGGAAGGTGCACGCCCGACTCCGGATCGACGCCCCGGCGGAAGCCGTGCTCGACCGCATCCATGCCGCCGTCGGCGTGGTCGAACCCGTCGACGACGAACACTGCATCCTCGTCACAGGCGCCGACAGCCTCGATACCGTCGCCGCGTACATCGGCATGCTGATGATGGACTTCAGCGTCGAGAGCCCACCCGAACTGCTCCCGCGCTTGCAACTGCTCTCCGAGCGCTACGCGCGAGCGGTCGCGGGGAGCAACTGAAAGACCCCGCCGGCCACTCGGGCCGACGGGGTCTGGGTCGCTGCGTGCTCAGGCGCCACGCAGGCGTTCGGCGAGGTACGCGTGCAGCTCGTCGATCGACACGCGCTCCTGCGCCATGGTGTCGCGGTCGCGCACCGTGACGGCACGGTCGTCGAGCGAGTCGAAGTCGACCGTGACGCAGAACGGGGTGCCGATCTCGTCCTGGCGGCGGTAGCGGCGGCCGATCGCGCCGGCGTCGTCGAAGTCGACGGCCCAGGAGCTGCGCAGCGTGTCGGCGACCTCGCGGGCGAGCGGCGACAGCTTCTCGTTGCGCGACAGCGGCAGCACGGCGGCCTTGACCGGCGCGAGGCGCGGGTCAAGCTTGAGCACGGTGCGCACGTCGGTGCCGCCCTTGGCGTTGGGCACCTGCTCCTCGCGGTAGGCGTCGACGAGGAAGGCCATCATCGCGCGGGTGAGGCCGAACGACGGCTCGATCACGTACGGGGTGTAGCGCTCGCCCGTGGCCTGGTCGAAGTACGTCAGGCTCTGGCCCGACGCCTCGCTGTGGCTGGAGAGGTCGTAGTCGGTGCGGTTGGCGACGCCCATCAGCTCGCCCCACTCCTTGCCCGCGAAGCCGAACTTGTACTCGACGTCGATCGTGCCGGCCGAGTAGTGCGCACGGTCGTCTTCCGGTACGTCGAACTGCCGCATGTTCTCGGGGTCGATACCGAGGTCGATGAACCAGTTCCAGCAGGCCTCGACCCAGTGGTCGAACCACTCCTTCGCCTCGGCCGGCGGCGTGAAGAACTCGATCTCCATCTGCTCGAACTCCCGGGTGCGGAAGATGAAGTTGCCGGGGGTGATCTCGTTGCGGAACGCCTTGCCGACCTGGCCGATGCCGAACGGCGGCTTCTTGCGGCTCGCGGTGAGCACGTTCGAGAAGTTCACGAAGATGCCCTGGGCCGTCTCGGGGCGCAGGTAGTACAGGCCCGACTCGTCGTCGACGACACCGAGGTAGGTCTTCACCAGACCGGAGAACGCCTTGGGCTCGGTGTACTGCCCCTTGGTGCCGCAGTTGGGGCACGGGATGTCGGCGAGACCGTTCTCGGCCTTGCGACCCTTGCGCGCCTCGAAGTCCTCGATGAGGTTGTCTGCGCGGAAGCGCTTGTGGCACTGCAGGCACTCGACCAGCGGGTCGGTGAACGTCGCGACGTGGCCGGAGGCCTCCCACACGCGCTTGGGCAGGATGATGCTCGAATCCAGGCCGACCATGTCGCCGCGACCGCGCACGAACGTCTGCCACCACTGGCGACGGATGTTCTCCTTGAGCTCGGTGCCGAGGGGGCCGTAGTCCCAGGCCGACCGAGAACCGCCGTAGATCTCACCCGCTTGGAACACGAATCCGCGGTGGCGGGCGAGGGCGATGACCTTGTCGAGACGGGACTGTTCGGCCATGGTGGCTCCAATGGTCGGATGCGGAGAAGCCCGTGAGCACGGGCACCGTTATTCTACCGGTGGTCGCAGCGCGTCCCCTGGTCGCGGCCGCCGCCGGAGAGTAGCTTCCTGGCATGAGCACCGCAGCTTCCGCACCGCCTACCCGCGACGACGACACCCGCTTCTTCGGGCAGCCCTGGTCGCTCGTGCACATCTTCGGTGTGGAGATGTGGGAGCGGTTCAGCTTCTACGGCATGCAGGGCATCCTGCTCATCTACCTGTACTACTCGGTCTCGCAGGGCGGCCTCGGCATCCCCGAGGCGGTGGCCGGCGGCATCGTCGGCGCGTACGGAGGTTCGGTCTATCTCTCGACCATCCTCGGTGCCTGGCTCGCCGACCGGCTCTTCGGCGCGGAGCGAGTGCTGTTCGTCAGCGCGATGGTGATCGTCGCCGGCCACCTCGCGCTCGCGCTCCTGCCGGGACTCGTCGGGGTCGGCGTCGGCCTCGTGCTGGTCGCCCTCGGCTCCGGCGGCCTGAAGGCGAACGCGACCTCGGTCGTGGGCAGCCTGTACACGCCGGAGGACCCGCGGAGGGATGCCGGCTTCTCGCTGTTCTACCTCGGCATCAACCTCGGTGCGTTCCTCGGCCCCATCCTCACCGGCATCCTGCAGTCGACCCTCGGCTTCCACTGGGGCTTCGGGCTGGCAGCACTGGGCATGACCCTCGGTCTCGTGCAGTACTCGTTCGGCCGGCGCGCGCTCCCGCCTCCGTGCGCGAGGTCCCGAACCCGCTGCCCCGGTCACGGTATCCGCTGGTCGGGATCGTCGCGGGCGCCGCGATCCTCGTCCTCGCCGTGCTCGTGCTGACCGGCGTGATCCGCGCCGACAACCTGGCGACCATCGTCATCATCGGCACGGTCGTCGCTGCCGTCGCCTACTTCGCCGTGATCCTCTCGAGTCGCCGAATCGACGCGACGGAACGGTCGAGGGTCTGGGGGTTCCTGCCGCTGTTCGTCACGAGTGTCGCGTTCTGGTCGCTGTACCAGCAGCAGTTCACGGTGCTGACGGTGTACTCCGACAAGCGCCTGGATCGGAACCTGTTCGGCTGGGAGATGCCGGTCTCGTGGGTGCAGTCGATCAACCCGGTCTTCATCATCATCCTGTCGGGCGTCTTCGCCGCGATCTGGACCCGGCTGGGAAAGCGTCAGCCGTCGACGCCGGTGAAGTTCGGGCTCTCGGCGATCATCATGGGGTCGGCGTTCCTGCTGTTCCTGCCTTTCGCCGGTGGGGGCGCGAACTCCACGCCGCTGCTGGCGATCGTCGGCATCCTCTTCGTATTCACGGTCGCCGAGCTGCTGCTCTCGCCCGTCGGGCTCTCAGTGACCACCAAACTCGCACCGAGCGTGTTCCACACGCAGATGGTCGCGCTGTTCTTCCTGTCGATCGCCCTCGGCACCGCCATCTCGGGCGAGCTCGTGAAGTTCTACAACCCCGACGACGAGGTGCCGTACTTCTCGATCCTCGGCGGCATCGCCATCCTGGTCGGCATCGGCCTGCTGCTGAGCGTGAAGCCCGTGCTCAAGCTCATGCGCGGGGTGCGCTGAGCACTGCCGCGTGAGCGGATCAGGGGAACCGGGCTTCAGACGGTGAAGAGGTAGCCGCGCGCGTTGTCGTACCCGGCGACCTTGAGGCCGCTGCCGAGCAGGCCCTCCATCTGCGCCCGCAGGCGGAGACGCCACTCATGGGCGGCCGCCGGATCGGAGACGCGCAACGACTCGATGTCGTCCGGGATCTCGAGGGTCTCGACGACCGCGTCGTCGGCCGGGGGCTTGGCGATGTCGGCGAGCGCCCACTCGACGTCGAGGCGGTCGCTCATCGCCCGCGTCGCCGCCGCCGAAGATGCCGTAGCGGTTGACCGAGTAGCCGGTGGCGCGGGCGCCCAGCACCGTGAAGAAGAAGTGCGCGTTGCGTGCGACCAGCGGATCGAAGACCCACGTGATGCGGCCGACATCACGCGAGAACGCCCACTGACGCTGGTGCTCCTGAGCTCGCGCCCCCACCCGCGTCCGCGATACTCGGGCAGCAGCGCGGTGATGTGCGAGTGCATCGCACGCCGGGCGGGCTCGCCGAAGAACGCGATGGAAGCGCCGACCATGCGCTCCTCGTCGCCTTCGCCGTCGAAGAAGCCGACGACGTAGTTGCCCGACTGCTGCAAGGCGCGCAGCGTGCCGGCATCCACCACGCGCTGCGGGCCCCGGATGGAGTCGAGCAGGCCCTGCGCGTCGAGGATGAGTTCAACGGTGTCGAGGTCACGGATGGTTCGCACGCCCCCAGTCTGCCCCTCCACGGCCCGTTCGAGGAATCGGGATCGCCGGATCACCGGTACGGGAACGCCTCCCCTCCGCCCGCGGCGAGCGCCTCGGCGACGATGCGGATGTGCTCCTCCGCCATCTCCGGTGGCAGCGGAGGGAGGATCTCGTCCCAGAATGCGAGCACGGCTCCGCGACCCTGCATCATGCCCGCTGGGCGTCCCAGCGCCCACAGGTGCATATGCGCCGAACCGTCGTTCCAGCGGCCGAAGTGGCAGCGCGCGACACCCGGGACGCTCTTGACCGCCTGCGAGACGCGCTGCAGGAGCGGGCCCAGTGCGGCGAGCACGTCGTGCGGGGCGTTCTCCAGGAGCCAGTGCTCACGCGGGGCGACCCCGCCGATGAAGGGCAGCCCGCCGACGTCCCATCCCGCACGGACCTGCCAGAGCTCGTCGTGCCAGAGCGTGTACTCACTGGGCCCGCAGTGCCCGCACTCCTCCGGGTCCGACTCACCGGCGCGCGGCTTCTCCGGCACGAGCATCGGCTCGAGCGGCCGCATGGTCACCGTCTCGAAAGCCCAGGGCAGGCCGTCCGCGATGGCCGAGGCGTCGAGCACCTCGCCGATCGGGAGTCGGCGGTGGTACGCGGAGTCGGCGGGGTGCTGTTCGAAGGCGGCGTCGTCGCTCATCCGGCCATGCAACCACGCGGGGCGCGCAGCGGTCAGACCTTCCGCAGCGCGTCGCGATCGAGCTGAGCCACCGACGTGAGCCCGGCGAGACCGAGCGTGATGTCGAGTTCGGCGAGCACGTTGCGGATCACCTCGTGCACGCCCCTCTCGCCTGCGACACCCAGGCCGTACGCATACGGGCGGCCGAGCGCGACGACGGTCGCCCCCAGCGCCAGCGCGATCACCGCGTCCGCCCCACCGCGCACGCCGGAGTCGAACACGATCGGCACCCGGCCAGCGACCCGCTCGGCGATCTCGGGCAGCACGTCGAGCGTCGGCACCGACCGGTCGATCTGGCGGCCGCCGTGGTTCGAGATCCAGATGCCGTCCATCCCCGTATCCAGCGCGGCCTGTGCATCGTCGGGGTGCACGATGCCCTTCAGGATGATCGGCAGGCTCGTCCACTCGCGGGCCTTCGCCAGATCGGCCCAAGTGAGCGCCGGTGTCGAGAACACGTCGAGGAAGGTCTCGACCGCGGCGCGCGGCAGCGGGGATCGCAGGTTGTCGCGCAGAGACCCGCCGCCCGTGAGGGGCGCACCCTTCCGTGCGATCGTGAGCGCGGCGGCGACCGCCTTCGGTGTGACCTTGACGCCGGGAGCATCGCCCTTCGGCACGGCGGCGCGCTCGCGCACCAGCTCCTGGAACACCGGATCGCTCGTGTACTGCGCGATGCCCATCCCGCGGGTGAAGGGCAGGTACGCGAGATCGAGGTCGCGGGTGCGCCAGCCGAGCAGGTGTGTGTCGAGGGTCACGACGATCGCCTCGCACCCCGACGCCTCCGCACGGGCGAGGAGTGAGCGGTTGAGGTCGTCCGACGCCGACCAGTAGAGCTGGAACAACCGGGAGCCGAGCGGCGTCTCCCGAGCGATCCGCTCCATCGGGAGCGACGCCTGGTTCGACAGCGTGTACGGGATGCCGAGGGAGGCTGCGGCACGCGCGACCGCGAGGTCGGCGTCGGGGTGCGCCATCTCCATCACCCCCAACGGCGCGAGCAGCAACGGGGTCGGACGCGTCCTGCCGAGGAACTCCACGCCGAGGTCGCGCGTCGAGACGTCGCGCAGGGGCGGGGCCACACCTGCCAGCGGTCGAACGCCGCACGGTTCGCGGCCACGGTGCGCTCGGCACCTGCGCCACCGGCGATGTACGCGAAGGCTTCGGCGCTCAACGCCTTGCGGGCGGCCGTCTCGAGTCCCGCGGCATCGATCGGCACCGCCGGCCTCGTGCCGCTGATGCCGGCGCGGTAGATGTCGGACTGGGTACGCCGGGAGATGCCGCGGTGGGCGGCGGGATCGTCCGGAGCGACGCTGCTCGTGACCATGTCGACATGCTAGCCAGCCGCGAACGGCCCCGCACCGCCCGATCGCCGATAGCCTTGGCCGGTGGGTGCGAACGACGAGAGAGCCAGGAAGCGCCTCTCCCGCACCCCGCCGAAGTGGGCGATCGTCGCCGTCCTGGCCTTCGCCGGACTGTGCTCCTCGTTCATGTTCACTCTCGTCGTGCCGCTGCAGGCCGAACTGCCGCAGCTGCTGAACGCCTCGCGCGAAGACACCAGCTGGGTCGTCACGGTCACCCTGCTGGTCGCCGCCGTCGCCACCCCGATCTCGGGACGCCTCGGCGACATGTACGGCAAGAGGCGCGTCGTGATCGCGTTGCTGACCATCCTCATCCTCGGCTCCGTGATCGCGGCAGTGTCCGGCTCCATCGTCGGCGTGATCATCGGACGCGCACTGCAGGGAGCCGTGACGGGTGTCGTCCCGCTCGGCATCGCGATCATGCGCGACGTGCTGCCGCCGGAGCGTCTCGGCACCGCTGTCGCCCTGATGAGCGCGACCATGGGCGTCGGCGGTGCGATCGGGATGCCGGTGGCGGCGCTGCTCGCCCAGAACGCCGACTGGCACATGCTGTTCTGGCTCGCCGCCGCGCTCGGTGTCGTCGGGCTCCTTGCTGGTGCTCGCCGTGATCCCGGAGGATGTGCTGCGCTCCCCGGCCGCCTCGACGTGCTCGGCGCCATCGGTCTCGCGATCGGCCTCACCGGCATCCTGCTCTTCGTCTCCCGCGGCGCCGAGTGGGGATGGACGGCGCCGCTCACCCTCGTCTGCATCATCGGTGGAGTCGCGGTGCTCCTGCTGTGGGGTTGGTACCAGCTCCGCACGAAGGACCCGCTGCTCGACCTGCGTGTGGCGGCTCGACCCGCGGTGCTCTTCACGAACATCGCAGCGATCGGAATGGGCTTCGCCCTGTTCGCCTCGAACGTGACCTTCCCGCAGATGCTCGAGATGCCCGCGGTCGGCGGTGCCGGATTCGGGCTCGACATGGTCGCGGCATCCCTCGTGATCATGCCGGCTGGCCTGGTGATGATGGTCATCTCGCCGCTCTCCGGATGGCTTGAGCGCACGGTGGGCCCGCGCCCGCTGTTCACGGTCGGCGCCGCCGCGATCGTGCTCGCGTACGTCTTCGTGCTGCTGTGGTCTTCCGAGGTGTGGCACATCTTCGTCGCCAACATCTTCATCGGGGTCGGCATCGGCTTCACGTTCGCCGCCATGCCGATGATCATCATGCGCTCGGTCCCCGCGAACGAGACGGGCGCCTCGAACGGGCTCAACGCGCTGTTCCGCTCGGTCGGCACCTCGAGCGCCTCGGCCGTCATGGGCGGGATCCTCGCCGCGATGAGCGTCGAGGTCGGCGGTGTCGCTGTGCCCACCCGCGCGGCCTTCGAGGTGTGCTTCTGGCTTGCGATCGCTGCAGGCATCATCGCCGTGGTGCTGTCGCTGTTCATCCCGAAGCAACGCAGCTCCGAGCAGCACCCCTCCCTGCCCTGAGCCGACCTCGACGGCGTCGCAGATCCGCACCGAGGTCGCAGGTCCGGCGCGAACGACACGGAGGCGGGAGACGAAAGGCACTCAGCCGGGAATTCCTCACGATCCCGCCCCCGTGGGCTTGCCGGGGTTCAGTCGCCGAGGTAGGCCACGGCCTCGATCTCGAACTGCAGGAACCCGAACCCCATCGCGATGGTCGTCCTCGCGGGACGCGGATGCGCGAAAGTCTGCAGATACAGCTCGTTGTATCTCGGGAGCGCGTCCTCGTCGCGCACGAAGACGCCGAGGCGCACCAGGGCGCCGCGGTCGGCACCCGCCTCGGCGAGCGCTCGGTCGAGGTTCTCGACCGAGCGTCGGAACTCCTCGTCGAACGTGCCGGGGACGAACGCCCCGGTCTCCGGGTCGGTGGACGCCTGCCCCGACACGTAGAGCCAGTCCCCCGCTCGTACGGAGCGGCTGAGCACGCGGTCGGGGTGGGCCCCGAAGTGGTCGATCATCTCTTCTCCATCCCAGCGCGGATCGCGCCGATCGCCCTTGTCAGGGGTGCGAGTCTGCGCTCGAACTCCACGGAATCCTCGGGGTCCTGCACCTTGGCGCCGAGGAACAGCATCCGATCCCAGGACGCCGCGTCGATCTCGGCGAGCGTCATCCCCACGCCGCCGCCATCCAGCAGAGATGCCGGGTCGTCGGACCGGAGCGGGTTGTGAAGGTCGTCCCAGGCCGCGCCGAGCGGCCCCGCCGTCGACGGCGCCCCGGAGAACATCAGCCCGGACAGGGTCCCCGCCCGGACGAGGTGCCGGACGTGTTCGACCGGGGTGCGCGCCGAGCGACCCTCGATCGCGGATCGGCCCCAGTTCACGGACTGACCGGACACCGCACCCCGTCCTGCGCCTCGTCGACCGCGGCCTGCTCCGCGGCCAAGGACAGGTATCCCTTGATCGGCGCCTGTCCGGCGACGAGGGCGTCGCAGTGCTCGACGATCAGCGGAGTCCCTTCGGCCGCGTCCGTGAGCTCGCGTAAGGACAGAGCGAGCGCCGACGCATCCGAACTCACGCCGTCGATCGCCCGCGGCGCCGAGTGAAGCTCGATCGCGCGCACGGCCGTCCTCCCGAGCACGGCGTCGAGGCGCCGCGTCTCAGCGAGAAGCCGCCTGATGTCGTCCACGGCCGCATGCCGACCATCCGCATGCTTCGAGGCGAGCCCGTAACGAGGGTCCGTCGTGCTGCCGGCGATGGCCTGGGGAAGAGCGGTGACGACGAGATGCCACCCCTCGGGAAGCAGCTGCGCGAGATGCTCCGGTCCGCGCGGGTGCAGCGTCCCTCGGAAGAACACCTCGAGGCCGTGCGCGCCCTCGACGGCGGCGAGCGCCTGGAACCACCTCCGCTCGGATCGCTCGTCGAGCGCGGGCCTTCGCGGCTCGGCGGCGTAGGCGCCGAGTGTGAGTCCGTCGATCATCCTGATCGTCGTTCCGCCTCGGCCCGCGCCGTGCTCATGCGGGGACCTCGGAGGCCGCGCCGAGATCGCTGTCGGCGAAGGCCGCTGCAGCGCCGATCATCTCGCTCATCCCGCGGGCGACGGCGGCGGTCTCCGCGACCGAGAGACGACTCGTCGGCGCCGACAGGCTCACGGCCACCGGCAGCGTGGTGCGCGGGACGAGCACAGCAAGGCAGCGTCCGCCGACCTCGTTCTCCTCGTCGTCGAGCGCATACCCCCGCTCCCTGGTGCGCTCGACTTCCGCCAGGTACTCGGCCTGGTCGACGATCGTGTGCTCCGTCAGCGCGGGCATGCCCTCCTGGTGCAGGATCGCCCGCACCTGCGCGGTGGTCATCCGCGTGGCGAGGACCTTGCCGAGCGCCGTGGCGTGGATGAACTCCCGTTCCGCGGCACGGGGAGCGTTGCGGATCGACGCGCGACTCTCGACGATCTCCAGGTACGCCACCCGCGACCCGTCGAGGAGTCCGAGGTTGATCGTCTCGCCGAACCGGTCGCGCATGGCGACGAGCTGCGGTCGCAGGCGCCGCGAGAGGGTCTCGAGCCGATCGCCGTTGAGGGAGATCCCCATGCGGTAGTCGCCACTGTCATCGCGCTCGACGTACCCGCGCTGTTCGAGCGTGCTGAGGTAGCGGAACACCGAACTCTTGGGGAGTTCGGTGGCCTCGGCGAAGTCCATGAGGCTGAGTCCGTCGGACGTCGCCTGGACCAGGTCCAGGATGTCGCAGACCCGCTGCACGGAACGGATGGAGTAGTTGGCATCGCTCATAGTGGGTTCCTTGTCGTGACGAGGTCGTCGGAGGCGAGACCGAGCACTCCGGGTCGGACGGGCGTCACGCCGACCACCGGCTGACCGGAGACGACGGCGGCCGCGCGCTGCAATGTGGTGACGATGCCGTCGATCGGGGCGATGACGATCTCCTGCTCCCGCCCGAAGACGTCGATGACGCGACCGACCGGATCGCCACGACGGACGGGGTCGAGGAGCGCCACGATCCGTTCGAAGAAGCCGTCAGACGTCACCGCGGAGAACGCATCGGTGTCGCCGTCGCCATGCACCCACAGGGCGGGCGCCGGGCGGGTACGCGGCGGGGTCTCGGCGGCGACCAGCCCGCAGGCTTCGAGCACGGCGCGCACGCCGTCCGTGTAGGCGTCGACGTATCCGCGTTCCAGGACCCCACCGAGGGGCGACTCCACATACAGCGCCGGGATCCCCCGTTCCGCCGCGACGGTGAGCGTGCGGCCGGGACCGAGGCGCGGATGCGTCCAGAGCATCGGCATCCCGAGCCCGAATGCGAGGCGGACGGACTCGTCCGCAGCGGGGCTGCCGTCGTCGAGGCAGCCGACGAAGAGCGGCATGTCCGCCGCGCTGTTGGAGGTGTGGAGGTCGACGATCACGTCGGCGTGTGCGAGCACTTCGGACGTGAGCAGGTGCGCCAGCTGCTCCGTCCGACTGCCGTGCACACGGCCGGGGAAGCTCCGGGCGAGGTTGCCGCCGTCCTCAGGAGAGACTCTCATGTCCGCGCGGCGTGCGGCCTCGTGCGCGACCGGGATCACGGTCAGCCGACCGGCGCACAGGGTACGGATGGTGTCGGCGACGGCCCCTGCCGCGACGATCCCCCGACTTCATCACCGTGCACGCCGCCGAGCACCACCACGTGCGGGCCGTCTTGGCAGCCGCGCTGCTCGAATACGTCCACGCCGATGCGCCCGTCGGCGGTCGAGAGCCGCCGCGCCAGCGGATCCGTTCCGTGGTCACTCATCCGTCTGCCTCTCTGCGAGCCGTGCGAGCACGCCGGCGACGGCATCCGCGGGGATCACCGGGACCTCGTGCGCGCCGGCGATCCGGCGAAGCGCCTCGACGTCCTTGTATCCGGCGCCGGTGAGGACCACGGCGACGTGATCGTCGCGACCCACCTTGCCCGAGCGGACGTCGGCGACGACTCCGGCGAGCGCCGTGGCGCCGGCGGGCTCCACGAGGATGCCGTGCTCCCTGGCGAGCAGTTCCTGCACGTTGCGCACATCGTCGTCGCTCACGGCCGTCGCGTGGCCGCCGGAGGAGAGCACCGCGCGGGATGCGCCTTCGGCGTCGTACAGGATCGCCATCTGCAGACCGGAGATCGAGGTCTGCACAGGGCCCCGCATGCCGGACAGGTCGCCCCCGAGCGCTGCGGGCAGCGCCGCCGCCCCTCTGGATGCACTCCGACGACGCGCACGGAGCCGCCCTCCATGGCGAATCCCCTGCCCAGGCCTGTGAGCAGACCACCGCCGCCGACCGGGGCGTACACCACGGAGAGGTCGGGCACCTCCTCGGCGAGTTCGTATGCGATGGTCTCGACTCCGCTCATCGCCTCGGGCGCGTAGTGGAAGCCGGTCAGCATCGGATAGTGCCCGCTCGTGCGCGCGGCTGCGGCGATGGCATCGGCCACGGCTGCCGTCGAGGCGGCATCATGGCCGACCCCCTCGACCCGGTACGCCGTCCCTCCGGCTGCCGTGATCTCGAGCAGCTTGACCGGCACCGTGTCGGAGAGGGTGAAGAGGACGGCTCGACTCCGGGCCGCGGCGGCGTACGCGGCGGCTGCGGCTCCTCCGTTTCCCGACGAAGTTCCGACGAGGCCCGCGAGGCCGTCCTGCCGCACGAGTGAGGCGGCGACAGACGCGATCCTGGCTTTGAAGGATCCGGTCGGATTGCGGTCCTCGGCCTTCAGGCGCAGCGAGCCGAGGCCGAGCCGTCTCCCAGAGTGTCGCTGAGGTCGAGGAGGGGCGTGTCGCCTTCCCCGAGCGAGACGATGTGTCGCGGGTCGCGGATCGGCAGGCGGTCGAGGAATCGCCACATGCCCCGGCGCGGGAGGGGAGCGCTCACGTCGTGACCTCCGTCTCGCGACGGACGCCTCGGCGCCGCAGGCGGGGATCGGGCACCGGCACGGACGCCAGGAGGCGACGCGTGTAATCGTGTTGAGGGTCGTCGAACACCGACTCGGTCGGCCCCTGCTCCACGACCTCGCCGAGATACATCACCGCGACGCGATGGGCGATGTGGCGCACCACGGCGAGGTCGTGCGCGATGAAGAGGTAGCTGAGCCCCAGTTCCGCCTGCAGGTCGGCGAGGAGGTTGATCACCTGCGCCTGGATGGAGACGTCCAGCGCCGAGACCGGCTCATCGAGGATGAGCATCCGCGGTTCCAGGGCGAGCGCACGTGCGATGCCGACTCGCTGCCGCTGACCGCCGGAGAACTCGTGCGGGTACCTGGAGGCGAACTCCGGGCGCAGCCCGACGAGGCCGAGCAGTTCGCGCACCCGCGCCCGCCGTGCGTCCCGGTCGCCGACGCCGTGGATCCGCAGGGGCTCCGCGATGATGTCGCCGATCGGCATCCGACTCGGGAGCGAGGCGTAGGGGTCCTGGAAGACGAACTGCAGCTCTCGGCGCAGCGGGCGCCAGGCCGCGGGGCGCAGCCGGGTGATGTCGCGTCCCTCGAACTCGATGCGCCCCTGGGTCGGGGCCTCGAACCCCATGATCGTCTTCGCCACGGTGGTCTTGCCCGAGCCGGACTCGCCCACGATCGCCAGGGTCTCACCGGGTGCGACGTGGAAGGACACGCCCGGACCGCCTTGACGGCTCCGCGCTCGCGTCCGATCAGTCGCTGACGCCCCGGGTACTCCTTGACGAGGTCCTCCACCAGGAGGATCGGCGTGGTCGTGTCCGCGCTCATGACAGCACCTCGATCCGCTCGCTCTGCGCATAGGCCGGGTCGACGTAGTGGTCCTCGCCCACCCGGACAAGCCGATGGTCACCCGAGGGCGCTCCGCTCCCGGGGAGGGCGACGGTACCGGTCGGTGGCAGCTCGGGGCGCGCCCCCACGGTCGCCAGACGTGTGGTGCTGCGATCCATCCGTGGAAGGCTCGAGAGCAGCGACTGCGTATACGGATGCCGGGTGTCGTGGAAAAGAGCGTCCACCGGCGCCTGCTCGACCACCCTTCCCCCGTACATGACCACCACGCGATCCGCCATCTCGGCGATCACGCCGAGGTCGTGGGTGATGAGCACCAGCGCGGCATCGACCTCGTCGCGCACGCGCACCAGCAGGTCGAGGATCTGCGCCTGGATGGTCACGTCGAGCGCGGTCGTCGGCTCGTCCGCGATGATGAGCTTCGGCCGGTTGGCGATCGCGATCGCGATCATCACGCGCTGTCGCATGCCGCCGGAGAACTGATGCGGATACTGTCTCGCCCGCCGTGCGGCGTCAGCGATGCCGACGTCGCTCAGCAGCTCGTGCACCCGGGCCCGGACCGCCGGCCTGCCGAGTCGCCTGTCGTGCCGTCGGATCGACTCGGCGATCTGTTCGCCGATGGTCATGACGGGATTCAGGGCCGTCATCGGGTCTTGGAAGATCACCCCGATGTCGCGACCGCGCCGACGGGAGAGCTCCTTCTCCGACTCCGTCAGCAGGTCGTGTCCGGAGAAGTAGGCGCGCCCGCCACGGACGACGGCCGATGGCGGGAGAAGACCCAGCGCCGACATCATGGTCACGCTCTTGCCCGAGCCCGACTCCCCGACCACGCCGAGGCACTCCCCTGGGCGCACGTCATACGACACGCCGTCCACCCCACGGACCGTTCCCGACTCGGTGCGGAACTCGGTCACGACGTCTTGCAGCGAGAGGAGGGAGCCGACGGGGTCGGATGTGAAGTAGGTGTTGTCAGTCATCGGTGGCTCCTCGGGTCGGAGGCGTCGCGGAGGCCATCGCCGATGAAGTTGACGGCGAGCACGGTGATCGCGATCGCGCATCCCGCGGGTATCCACAACCAGGGCATCGATTGGAGGACGGTGAACGACTGCGCTTCGTTGAGCATGTTCCCCCAGCTCGCGGTGGGCGGCGGAACGCCGAGTCCGAGGAACGACAGCCCGGCCTCGAGCAGGATCGCCTGCGCCACCAGGATCGTCGCGACCACCGTGAGAGGGGCGATCACCGAGGGGATGACATGCCGGACGAGGATGTGCGCGGTGCTCGCGCCGAGTCCGCGCACCGCCCTGATGCTGTCCTGGTCGCGGAGCGAGAGCACGAGTCCACGCACGATGCGGAACGCTGTCGGCCACTCGAAGAGCCCGACGGCGAGGATCATGGTGGTGATGCTGGGTCCGGTGAACGCCACGATGATGATCACGACGATCAGGGTCGGGAACGACAGCACCACGTCGGTGATGCGACTGAGCACCGAATCGACCCAGCCGCCGAAGAAGCCGGCGATCGCACCGAGCACGAGTCCGATGACGGTCGCGGTCAGGGCGACCGTGAGTCCGACCAGCAGCGAGACCCGCCCACCGGCGAGCAGACGCGCGAGCACGTCGCGACCGGCGGAGTCGGTGCCGAGGAGGTGTTCGGCGTTCGGGGCTGCCGGATCGCCGACGGATCGACGGCGTTCGGATCGAACGGGAGGAGCAGCGGCCCCACGACGGCGGCGAGCACGACGACAAGCAGCACGACGGCGCCGACGACGGCGAGACGATGACGGAGGAACCGGCGGAGGGCGAGCCTGCGCGGACTCAGCTCCTGAGGTGCGCCGGACGAGGAGACGGGTGCTGCGACAGTATCGGTCATGTCACGGCCTCACAATCTGATCCGCGGGTCGATGATCGCGTAGAGGATGTCGGCCACCAGGTTGCACAGCAGCACCAGCAGCGCGATCATCATCACGAAACCCATCAGGATCGGGTAGTTGCGCGCGAGGATGGCGTCCAGCGCCATACGTCCGACGCCCGGCCAGGAGAACAGCTGCTCGATGATCACGGCCCCGGCGAACAGCACCGGGATCTGCAGGGCGACAACCGTGACGAGTGGGATCAGCGCGTTGTGCAGACCATGACGCAGCACGATCCGACCGCTGCTGAGCCCCTTCGACCTCGCCGTCGTCATGTAGTCCTGACCGAGCACCTCGATCATGCTCGACCGGGCATAGCGCAGGTACGGCCCGGCGAGCATGAGACCGAGGATGCTGCCGGGCAGCAGCAGGTAGTAAAGCGCATCGAGGAATCCTCCGCCGCCTCCTGGTGACCCCATGCCGGCGGTGGGCAGCCAGCGCAGGGTGAGTCCGAAGACGAAGATCCCGACCAGCGCGACGAAGAACGGCGGCACCGAGATCATGATCAGGCTGACGAAGCTGAGGCCGTAGTCGGCGATCGTGTTGCGGCGGAGGGCGGCGATGATGCCCAGCGAGATGCCGACCACCAGGGCGATGACGAGCGCGAAGCTCACGAGCCGCACGGTGGCGCCCAGACGCTCCGACAGGACGACGGCGACCGGGCGCCCGTCGGTGTAGGAGTAGCCCAGGTTGCCCTGGAGCAGCTCGCCGATCCACCGGACGTACTGCACGGGGAGCGACTGGGTGAGTCCGAGCTGCTCGCGCAGGCGTTCGAGAGCGGCTTCACGGTCGCCCACGAAGCCGATCGGGTTGAGCATCATCTCCGCCGGATCGCCCGGCATCGTGCGCACCAGGATGAAGAGGAGGAGGCTGATGCCGAACAGCACGGCGACGGAGATCAGCAGCCGACGGACGAGGAAAGCCGCCATGTGCGCCCTTTCTTCGGAGTGGGAGGGGATGCGGGGATCGGCGCCGCGGGATCATCGAGCCCGAGGCGCCGATCGATGGGTGTGTCAGCTCACTCGACGGTCCATTCCGCGATGTTCCAGAAGGCGTTCGTCGGGAGCGGGTTCACCTTGAACCCCTTGAGCCGCTCGCTGGTCGCCGCCAGCGTGTCAGGCACGTAGAGCGGGAAGATCGGCAGCTCGGTGTTGATGATGTGCTGCGCGTCGGCATACGCCGCCGCCCGTTCGTCCTGGTCCGTCGTGGCGATGCCCGCGAGCAGTGCGGCGTCGAGGTCGGGGTTGCAGTATCCGGAGAGGGCGCCGTTGTCGCACAGGAGCCGCACGTTCAAAGCGGCAGGATCGACATTGAACAGTCCGTAGCCCGAGATCAGCAGGTCGAAGTCGCGGTTCTTGATCGCTTCGCCGAGCGCCGCGTTGTCGTACTGAGTGACCTTGGCGTTCATGCCGATCTCCTGCAGTTGACCGGCGATGATGGTCAGCGCCTGCTCGCGGTCCTTCGGACCGGGGACGATCTCGAGGCGGACCTCGGTCGCCGGGTCCCAGCCGGCCTCGGCGAGGAGTTCCTTGGCCTTGTCGACGTCACGGGTGTAGTGGACCAGATCGTCGGGCACAGCCCAGTCCGGCCCGTGCTGGACGGTGTCGACGACCTCGCCGTACCCGGCGATCACCTGGTCGACGAGGGCCTGACGGTCGATGCCATACATGATCGCCTGTCGCACCCGCGGGTCGGACAGCTTGCCCGCGTCCCATGCGTTGTGCAGCGCCATGATGCCGGGGCCGCCGATCTCGTAGAAGGAGACCCCGGAGAGCTCACGGATGCGATCGGCGTCGGAGGCCGCGACCTGCGAGAAGTCGATCTCACCGGTCTGCAGCTGCGCCTGAGACGCGTCTGTGGCCATGAACTTCGCGTAGACGTGGTCGAGGCCCAGGTCTTCCCGGTACTCGGGGTTCGGAACGAACTCGACCTCCTCGTCGGTGACCCACTTCGAGAACAGGTACGGGCCGATTCCGACCTCCGGCTCCCGGAAGGCGGGGTTCGTCGCCAGGTCGGCGACGGGCATCTCGCCGTAGACGTGCTCCGGGAGCATGAAGTACTGCGGCTCGGCGAAGTCGATGATCTTCGCCGAGTTGGGGTGGGTGAGGGTGAGGGTGACCGTGGTGTCGTCGACGGCCTCGATGCCGCTGACGGAGTCGGCCGTGCCTGCCGTGACCTCGGCCGCGCCGACGATGTCGGCGAAGACCCCCGAGATCTGCGATCCCGACTCGGGGTCGGCCATCAGGTTGAGCGTGTACACGACGTCGTCGGAGGTGAACGGTTCGCCGTCGCTCCAGTTCACGCCCTCGCGGAGATGGAAGGTCCAGACCGTGGCGTCGTCGCTGACCTCCCAGCTCTCAGCGAGGCGGGGTTCGAACTGACCCTGGTCGTCGACGCCGACGAGGCTGTCCCAGTGCAGGGTCTGGATCAGCTGGTTTCCGCCGACCTGAAGGATCAGCGGGCTGAAGGTGCTGGGGGCGTTGTAGAGCTGGATGCTGACATCGCGGGATCCCGTCTCGTTCGGCGTGCTCGGCGATGAACAGCCGGCCAAGGAGAGCGCGACAACGCCCGCGACGACCGCGAGCAGTGTTCTCTTCTTCACAGCGGGTACCTTTCTCGGAATGCGTTTCGGGAGGTGGCTCCGTGAATCCCGCGAACCGGCGTCTCATCTGTCGGCACTACAGGTTTCATTTCGCAATACTCCCGCGTCCTCTCCTCAAAGGGAAGAGGTGATTGTCTCATTCTTGTAAACTTCGCGTTTCATTTACTGAAACCTCACGGCCTCGAAAGTGTGTTCCAGCCGACGTAGCGACCGCTGCGCTCGTCGTACGAATAGAAGTAGACCCGGAAGGCGGAGCCCTCGCGCACGACGGCGGGATACCCGCACTGGTACTCGGCGGTCAGCCGTCCATCACGCGGGTCCCGCAAGGCCACGGGTTCGCTCCACGTAGCCCCTTGCGGGTCGCCGACCCGGGCCTCGACGGCCGGCTCGATCCCGCTCCCCTCCGGCGCGCAGCGCCGCGAGACGAGCAGCAGCCGCCCGTCGTCGAACCGCGCCAGAGCCGGGGACATGCCGGAGAACGCCAACTGCTCGTACGGCGTCCAGGTCGCGCCCCTGTCGGCGGAGTACGCGCGATGGAACCGCAGCGTCTCGTCGCCGCCGACGCCCTGCTGCCGCAGGACCGCGAGGAGTCGACCGTCCTCGAGCAGGCACACGCTGGTCTCCGAGAATCCGTCAGTGGGGTCGTGGGGACGGAATGACGGGTCCGACGTGTCCTCGTCGCCGTCCATCCTGTCGCCGTTGCCGGTGTCGACGTACGCACCCGTGAGAGAAGCGTCGGGGTCGAAGGCGATCGTGCCGGCGATCCGCCACGACGCTCCGGCGTCCCGCGAACTCAGCACGGCCGAGCGCCACTTCTCCTCCGCTCGCTGCCGCCCCCAGATCGGCCACAGAAGCTCGCCGTCGTCGAACTCCAGGATCTCGCCGTAGACCGCGGGCCAGTGGAAGTCGATCCGCACGTCGTCGCCGGCGTCCCAGGTCGCACCCTCGTCGCGGGAACGCACCAGCCGGAGGGCGATGCGGCGGCCGGCCGTGCCCTCCCCGGGGTCCAGCGGACGGTGTTGACCGGGAGGAGGAGCGTGCCATCGGACAAGCGCGCCATGCCGATCGCCCCGAGCACCGCCTCCTCGTCGCCCCGCGGCACCGCGACAGGCACCGCGCGGGTCCAGGTCGCTCCGCCGTCGAGCGAACGGGTGACGTGCACCTCTCCCCGGCCAGCCGTCCGGCACCGTCGAGTAGGCCACGACGTGGGCGCTCGGGGTGCGCACCGCTGCGGGGAACATCGCCGGCGCGTCGGCGACGACGCCGACATCGTCGACGCGGAGGGCGCCCGACATCATGACTCCCGCGCGGCGTCGACGATGCCTCGGATGCGGGAGGCGAAGCCGTCGGTGGGCGCCGTGAAGGGCTCTGCGACGGGAGACACGGGAAGACCGAGCGCATGAGCGGCGCCGACCTTCAGCGCGTTGATCGCCGCCGCCGGGCCTCCCGCTCCGTCGAGGCTCACGCGCAGCACCTCGAAGAGCGCCAGGTATCGGCGCACGGAATCGACGTCGGCCGTGCCGTCGCGGTGCGCGTCGTACATCGCGACCGCGGGCCCGGGGAGCACGTTGGCGAAGCCGGGCACGATGCCGTCGAAGCCGAGGACGAATGCCGCATCGATCGTGATCTCCGACCCGATGTAGGTGCGGAACCCCTCGATGCCCGAGACCGCCTCCACCAAGAGCCGCCCCGCGGTCAGGTCGCCCGATGAGTCCTTGACGCCTGCCAGCGCGCCGTCGGTTGCGAGCCGGGCGATGACGCCGGCCGGGAGCTTCCTCGGCGTGCGCGGCGGTACGTCGTAGGCGACCACCGGCACATCGACCGCTGCGGCGACGAGCGAGAAGTGCCGCTCCAGTTCGCTGTCGCTGGAGTCGAAGAACAGCGGAGGGAGCACGAGCACGGCATCGGCACCGGCGGCGACCGCATCGCGCGCGGCGACGACGGCTTCGTCCGTGCCGAGTCCTGCGACACCGCCCCAGACCGGGACGCGTCCGGCCGCGGCATCGACGACGGCCTCGATGGTCCTGGCGCGACGAGCAGGCGTGAGCGAACCGAGCTCCCCGGTCGAGCCAACGGCCAGGAGACCGTGGATACCGGCGGAGATCTGCGCCTCGGTGAGGACGTTCATCGCCGCGGCGTCGGGTTCGCCGTCGGGGGTGAGGAAGGTGACGAGAGGAGTGACGATTCCAGAGGGCAGCGCGTCACGGGTTGTCATGTGAGACTCCAAGGTCGGGTTGGGTGGTGGAGGTCAGGAGAGGAGGAAGCCGCCGTCGACGAGGATGTCGGTTCCGGTGAGGTATCCAGCGTCCGCGCTCAGGAGGAATCGCACGACCGCGCCGATCTCCTCGGGGTGTCCGCGACGTCCGGCCGCGGGTGTGCGCACCGCGCGCTGATCGGGCGGACTCGGCGGTGCGACGCTGGAGGGCGTGTCGATGTCGCCCGGCGAGACGGTGAGCACGCGGATGCCGTGCGGAGCGAGCTCGAGAGCCGCGCTCCGCGTGAATCCGAGAAGCCCTGCCTTGGTGGCCGAGTACACCGCGGCGGCCGGCGCGGCGGTGTGAGCGAGGACGGACGCGGTGCTGACGATGACTCCGCCACCCGCCGCGATCATGTGCCGGGCCGCGGCCGCGCGCTGCACCGGATCGCGGCGCCGAGATTCACGGCCAGCATGCCGTCGAGGTAGTCGTCGTCGACGTCGAGCAGCGCGCGATGGGCGGGCGGCCCGGTGACGGCCGCGTTGTTGACGAGGCCGTCGAGACCTCCGAGGATGTCGGCCGCGTGATCGACCACGCGCTCGGCGGTCCCCGCCTCCGAGAGGTCCGCCACGACACCATCGACCCGATCGCCGAGACCGGAAGCGGTGAGGGCGTCGTCGAGCTCGGCCCTGGTGCGCTGCGCCACCACGACACGGGCTCCCGCCTCGAGGAGCGCAGCGCTGATCGCCGCCCCGATGCCGGTCGCCCCGCCCGTGACGAGCACCCGGCGCCCTGCGAGCGCGGTCATGCGACGAGTCCCGCCGGTCGCCCGCCCTGCGCGTAGGCCGCGACGGCTGCCCGGATGTGCTGGTCACCCGCACTGAGCGCGACGGCCCCGTGTCCGGGAAGAGCTGCGCGACGCCGAGCTCGTCGACGGCGCGGAGGCTGCGGAGGTAGGCGACCTCGTCCGTGTCCGGAGTGTCGAGCACGGCGGTCCTCCCCTGCGCGAAGACCAGATCGCCGCTGAAGAGTGCACGCGCGCTCGGAAGCTCGGCGAGGTACGCGGTGTGGTCGGCGCTGTGACCGGGCGTCGGCACCGCATGCACGACGACCGAGCCGACCGCGATCCTCTCGGCCACCTCGACGCCGGCGACGGCGCGCAGCACCTGATCCGCGGGATACACGCCCTTCCGACGCGCTTCCGGCAGACCGATGGCCTCCTCGTCGGCGACGGCGAGCCGCTGCGCCGTGAGCGCCGAGGCGAAGACGGGCGCGCCGAGCCCGCCCGCCAGATCGGCGGTACCGCCCGAGTGGTCGACGTGCCCGTGGGTCACGAGGATGCCTACCAGCGTGCGCCCTTCGAGAGCGGTGCGGACGCGGGCGAGCAGCTGCTCCGGCGCACGTCCGGCACCGGTGTCGATGAGCACCGCCTCACTGCCCGAGGCGAGCAGGTAGGCATGCCCATCCCATGGATCGCTGATCCCGAATCCGAGATAGCCGCTCGCGACGAGCGTGCAGTCGGCGGTCAGCTGCACTGGAGGCTCCCTTCAAATGAAACTCTCCGTTTCATTTCCATGCAGTCTGTCGGCCGACGTCGCCGGTGTCAAGAGAAATCACATCGACGACCAGCCGCCGTCGACGGGGATGACCGCGCCGGTGACGTACGAGGCCGCATCCGAGGCCAGGTACACGAGCGTCCCGGTCACGTCGTCCTCGTCGGCGAGTCGGCGCAGCGGCACGCGGCGCTCGTAGGCGTCGACGAACCGCTCATCCTGGCCCTCCGACCGCAATCCGCCGGGGCAGATGCAGTTGGCGCGCACACCGAGGGGACCGAGGGCAGCGGCGAGGTACCGCGTGAAGCCGACCATGCCCGCCTTGTCGAACGAGTAGAAGACCGGCATCGTCATGCCGGTCCCCTCGTAGATCGAGAAGTCGGGGGCGACCACGCCGTAGATCGATCCGATGTTGATGATCGATCCCGACCCCCGATCCGCCATCCCCTTCGCGAGGGACTGCGTGATGTGGAACAGTCCACGGGAGTTCACCGCTGACGTCGACTCCCAGTCGTCGATGCTCGTCTCGAACAGACCTCCCCCCGCGCGATGGACGGCGTTGTTGACCAGCACGTCCGGCGCACCGAACCGCTCGAGGAACGTCGAGGCGAAGCGTGCGGTGCTCTCTGCGCTTGCCAGGTCGAGCGACATCGCCGACGCCTCCAGTCCGTCTGCGCGCAGGGCGTCGGCCGAATGCTCCGCACGCTCCTCTTCGCGCGAGGTCACGACGACGTGGGCGCCCGCCTCGGCGAGGGCACGGGCGAAGAGGCTCCCGTAGAGGCCGCCGGCGCCGGTGACGACGACCGATCTCCCGCGCAGCGAGAACCGATCGAGGAAGGAGGAGGGCGATGCAGACAAGGGGTCGATCCTTTCAGGAGGGCCGATTGACAGCGCCCCGGGGGACGCGATATCAATGTGTCTCATAGAGTGGTGAAAATCATTCCATAGAATGAAACAGTTCGGAAGCCCCGGAAGGACCCCCGTGCATCAGACCCGTCGTGTGGCCCTGAGCGGCCTCGGATCGATCGCCCGCCAGCACGCCCAGGCGCTGCGCCGGAGCGCCGGCACGCGGATCGTCGCCTTCGACCCCAGCCAGGAGATGCGGGAGGAGGCGCTCTCGCAAGGTCTCGTGGATGAGGTCACGACGAGCTTCGACGCACTCGTCGACGGCGACCCCGACGCCCTCATCATCGCCGGCCCCGACCACGTGCACATCTCGCAGCTGTCCGCCGCCTCGCTCCGGGGCATCCCGACGCTGGTGGAGAAGCCGGTCGCGGAATCCTCGACCGCACTGGCCGCCGCCCTCCCGTCGCTGCGCGCGTCCGCCGCACCCGTGCTCGTCGGCTATGTGCTGCGGCATCGACGCGTGGTCGAGACCGCCCGACGGATGATCCTCGACGGCGAGATCGGCCATCCCGTCTCGTTCCAGGTGATGCTCGGCGCCTATGGGACGATCCCCGCGGCAGCTTCCCGCTTCGCCACGGCATCCGCCGACCGGCTCTACCGTGACTACTCGCACGAGTGGGACTACCTGCGGTGGATCTTCGGACCCGTCGCCGACGTCGTGGCAACCGCCCGCACCGTTGACCACGTGCCGCATGTCGAATCACCCAACCTCGTCGATGCGCTGCTGCGGCATCAGAGCGGCATCGTCGGCGCCGCGCACCTCGACTACGTCGACCAGCGCGGCACGCGCACGCTCCACGTGGTCGGCAGCGGCGGCACGCTGTTCGCCGACATCGCCCGCGGCACGATCTCGGTGCGCCGTGCGGGCGAGAACCTGGAACGTCACCACGACCTCGCCGAGTCGCCGGCCGAACCGCTCGCCCGGCAGGCTGCGCATCTGCTCGACCTCGCGGCCGACCGCACCGTGACGCCCCGAGTGAGTCTGGACGACGGGCTCGCGGCCCTCAGCACGGCGGAGGCCCTCATCCGCTCGGCGGCCGAGGACCGCTGGACCGCCGTCGACGCCTCGACCCCTGACCGCGACCCGAAGGGACAGCATGTTCACGGATCTCGCCGAACCCGAGCTGCGCGCGTACCGGAGCGCGCAGCAGGAACCGGAGGACTTCGACGCCTTCTGGTCGGAAACCCTCAGGGAGAGCCGTCAGGCCGCGTGGACGCCGCGACGGGAGATCGTCGACACCGGCCTCGCGACACTGTCGGTGTACGACGTCACGTTCTCCGGCTACCTCGGCGATCCGGTGCGGGCCTGGCTGCGCGTCCCCCGTGGTGCACGAGGCCCCCTCCCCGCAGTGGTGCAGTACGTCGGTTACGGAGGTGGTCGCGGACATGCGACGGACGATCTGCTGTGGGCGAGTGCCGGGTTCGCCCACCTCACGATGGACACCCGCGGTCAGGGTTCGTCGTGGAAGGTCGGTGCGACCGACGACCGCCACGGCACGGGGCCGCAGTTCCCCGGAGTCATGACCCGGGGCATCCAGGATCCGCGCACCTACTACTACCGCCGGCTCTATGCCGATGCGGTGCTGGCGGTCGACGCCGTCCGCACCATGGCGGAGGTCGATCCGCAGCGGGTGGGCGTACTGGGCCGCAGTCAGGGCGGCGGTCTCGCGCTCGCGGCAGGAGCACTCGCCGCCGACGTCAAGGTCGTGATCGCCCAGGTGCCGTTCCTGTGCGACTTCCCGCGGGCGCTCGGCCTCAACGACGAGCCGCCGTACAGCGAGATCACGCGCTTCCTCGCCGTGCACCGCGAGGAGGCCGCCACCGTCCGCCGCACGCTCGCCTACTTCGACGGCGTCAACCTCGCGCGCCGCGGCACCGTGGCGGCGACCTTCAGCGCGGGACTCATGGACGCGACGTGCCCGCCGTCGACCGTGTTCGGTGCTTTCCACGAATGGCGCGGCCCGAAGGAGATCGAGGTCTGGCCCTTCAACGGTCACGAAGGCGGAGGCTCGACGTCGGATGCGAACGCGCTCGCGACACTTCGACGACTGCTGACCTGACCCCGGCAGCAGCGACGCGTACAGGGGCTCAGGCGGGGCTGCCCAGCTCCTTCGTGAGCGCTTTGGCGACACGGGAGAGCTGCGAGACCACGTTCGGCACCTCGTCGAGGGGCAGCTGGGTGTCCGGGGCGCTCACGCTCAGGCCGGCCGGGATCGCCGTGCCCTGCAGAGCGACGGCGACGCAGCGACCGCCGATCTGGTTCTCCGACTCGTCCATCGCATAGCCTCGCTCGCGCACCTCGGCGAGTTCTGCCAAGTAGGCGTCGGGGTCGGTGATGGTCTTCTCGGTGTATCGCGGCATGCCGTGCATCGCGAGGATCGAGCGCACCGACTCCTCGCCGCGCACCGCGACCATGACCTTACCCAGCGCCGTCGAGTGGATGAGGCTGCGCTCGCCCACCCGCGCCGCGAGTCGCATCTGACGCGGACTCTCGTACACCAGCGCGTGCACGACCTGACCGCCTTCGAGGTAGCCGAGGTTCACGGTGAGACCGAGGTCGTCACGGAGCCGGGTGAGGCGTGATTCCGCGAGGCGCTTGAGCCGCTCCAACCCCACCGAGTCGGGGGCCTGGAACGCGAGGCCCAGCCGGTAGAGCGAGGTGTCGGCATCCCGCTCGACGAAGCTGCGTTCCTCCAGCACGGTCAGGTACCGGAAGGCCGTGCTCTTCGGCATGCCCGTTTCGGTCGTGACCGTGAGCAGCGAGACCCCTTCCGAGCTGGCGCGCACGAGATCGAGGACATCGCACACCCGGTCGACCGCTCGAATCGAGTACCTGCTCGGGGTCGACGCCTCTGGGGCCACCGTGTGCTCTTCTCTCCTGGGCGAGTCCGGCCGGGAGAGCCCGACCGCGGTGCTCCATCGTACCCCCGCGCCCCGCGCCGCCAGGGATCACGGGAGCTGCGGACGCGACCTCCGGTAGTCCAGTCGCTCGAGCACGGAGTCGGTCTCCCCGGTGTACCCGCGTCCACGAAACCGGAGACGAGCGGCGCCCATCCGGCACGCAGCGCCGCGGCACCTTTGAGCAGGAGGACGTCGTACGCGCCGACGTCGATCCCCATGCTGCCGAACAGATGGGGGTCGTTGGGCTGCCGCGCCTCGCCTTGCACGACGAGGTCCAGTCCGCCTGCGCGCACCCAGGCCGCGCCACCCATGCTCACCTGAACGCCGGTGGCCATGGGACCTGTGTTGGCGAACACGCCGTCGGTCACTCTGAGCACCTCGACCTCGAGGTCGAGCGGCGGCCCGGATCGCGGCGACGCCCATCCCCGAGACGGACCCCTGTCGTGGCCCCCTCGCCCGCTTCCTGAAGCAGAGCGAGCGCACGCGGATCCGCGATGGTCCCGAGGAACCGCCGTCCCGGATGAGCGCTCGCCTCGTGCGCGAGCCACGTGGTGTCTCCCGGTGACCCGCCGTTGATGTTGTCCCCGGTGTCGGCGATCACCTGAACCCCGGCAGCTCCCAGCGCGAGCCGCACGGCCTCCGCTGCCCCGGCAGGTCCCGTCGGAAGAGGGGCGCGTCCTGGTCGCGAGATCGAGCAGCTCGTCGGCAGCGCCCTCGGCGTCCTCGGCGTGATCCACATCGGCCGTGACCTGGAATCCCATTCCCGTGAAAGCGGTGTCGGCGTACGCGTAGCCCCCGTGCACGGTGGCGTTGCGGATCCCCGGACGAGCTTCGATCCGTTCTGCCAGCTCCCAGAGCGAGCGCAGCGGCTCGTCCTCGGTCCGCTGCGCCGCCGGGGCAGCGACGAGCGGAAGCCCACGATGCGCCCGGTGCGGCACCGGATCGCCATGCAGCAGCGGCGCGAGCATCCGTGCCGCATCGATACCCCGCTCATACGTGTCGACGTGGGGGTTGGTGCGGTAGCCGATCACGATCTCGACGTCGCGGAGTCGAGGCGCCGCCATGTTCGCGTGCATGTCGAGTGCGATCGCGACGGGTCGGCCGGGGAGCATCGCCCGCACGAGCTGGACAAGGGATTCCTCGGCATCATGCTCCCCGTCGACGAAGAGGTCGCCGTGCACCTCGAACAGCACGCCGTCGATCTCGTCCGCCGCGATCAGAGCCGACCGCAGCTCGGCCCTGATCGCCTCGAATGCCGCTCGCTCGACCGTGCCGGAGGGCGTGGCGAAGGTCGCGAACAGGGGCACAGGTTCCAGGCCCGCCGCTGTGGCGCCGTCGAGGAACCCGCCGATCATCGTCCTGGTGCCCTCGAACGCGGTGACGATCTGCGACCCGCGGTACCAGCGCCGGGCGAAGGCGTCGAGGCCGGTGCGCAGGGGTGAGAAGGTGTTGGTCTCGTGGTAGACGGCGAGGACCGCCACCCGTGGGTGCGATGTCACCGTCGACCGGCCGCGAACGCCGCGATCGCCTCGTCGACCCTGGCGAGCGTCTCGTCGACCAGAGCCTCGTCGTGCGCGGTGGAGAGGTACCATCGCCCACCAGGAACCGCGAAGACCCCCGACGGAGCAGCTCGACCAGGAGGTCGGCGTACCCCTCCTGGTCGGTCCTGCGGAAGTCGTCGAAGTCGGTGATCGCCGCCACGCCGAGTCCGACCTGCACGACGGGACCGACCTGGTTGACTGCGGCGACGATGCCGTGCCGGGTCAGAGCCTCCCGCAGTCCTGAGGCGAGCCGGCTGCCGAGCCTCTCCAGCTCGTCGAAGGCACCGGGAGCAGAGAGCTCGGCCAGGGTGGCGGCGGCCGCTGCGAGCACGAGCGGGTTGCCGTTGTAGGTTCCGGCGTGCGTGACCCCCTCGAGCGTGAGGTCGAGATAGCGCGCCTTCCCGAGGAGCGCCGACAGAGTGAGCCCGCCGGCGACCGCCTTCGCCAGCACGACGATGTCGGGGATCACCCCGTAGCGTTCGACCGCACCGCCGCGCGCGATGCGCAGACCGGTGATGACCTCGTCGAACACGAGCACCAGCCCCCGCTCGTCGCAGACCCTCCTGACGCCTTCGAGGAAACCGACGGGCGGCTCGATCACCCCGGAGTTGCACAGCACGGGCTCCAGGAACACCGCCGCGATGTCATCGCGCGACGCGAGGAACGACTCGAGAGCCGCGAGGTCTCCCCACGGGAGGGTGTGCGCGTAGTCCGCCGAGCTGCCGAGCTGCCCTCGGCTCTCCACGGCGCCCATCGAGGCATCGCCCGGACGATAGCCCACGAGCATCGGGTCGGACCAGCCGTGGTAGTGGCCGCCGAACTTGACGAAGTGATCGCGACCCGTCGCGGCACGCACGATCCGCAGCGCCGCCAGGTCGGCTTCGGTGCCGGTGTTGGACCACAGCACCCGCTCCATTCCAGGAAATGCTTCGAGCAGCTGCTCGGCGACTTCGTACTCGAGGTGATGGCCGGACCCGTACGTCGCTCCTCGGACGATCTGCTCCTGCACGGCGGCGACCAGGCGAGGATTGCCGTGGCCGAGGATGTTCGGGCCCCAGCCGAGCACGTAGTCGTGGTAGTCGTTGCCGTCGATGTCGGTGAGGATCGCCCCGGCACCGCCACGGAAGTAGATCGGGTGCGGTCGGGCGCTCGCGCGGAGCGCCGTCGCGACGCCGCCGCTGAGCGAGTTCCGGGCTCGCTCCCATGCTGCGCGGGAAGCAGGCCATTCGGTGATCGGCATATGGAGCAGTCCCTCACGTTTTGTCTAGTGCAACTAGGTGTTTCATAAACACTAGACAGCCGACCTCGACGGCGTCAACTGCGCGCGAGGTCAGAGCACGCGCGGGTCGGGGTCGCCGTCCTGGGGCGGACGCAGCCGGGCGGGGATCGGCCAGGCGAGGACGAACTGCGCGGTGGCCGGGCGGGTCATGTCGCCGAAGTCGTCCACCTTCACCACGATGCGTCCGGGCGCACCCTCCTCATCGGGGTGACTTCGAGGATGCGCACCCGCAGCGGACGCGCCCCTCGCCCTCGAGCATCCACGGGTCGGCGAGCCAGGCGATGCCGTGGTCTTCCAGCGCCGCCTCGGCGTCGAGCCACGCGGACGGCGCGGACACCGATCTGCCGAGCACATCGACGGCGACCCAGTCGTCGCCCTCCGGGTGGATCCACCCGAGCAGTTCTCCGTCGTCGCGGCGATGCGGGGTCCAGTCTGGTCGCGGCATCCTCCGATGCTAGCGAGAGCAGGCGAACGCACGAGAACAGGCCGATTCGCGCGCATCCTGCCTGATGCGGCGTGATTGCCTGATGCGGCGTGCGTGCGTGGACCCAGGAGGGTGGAGCCGACAGCTAGTGCGTGTACTCCATGAGTTCGACGCCGAGGACGCGGAAGACGTCGTGCGCCCGGAGCCGGTGCGTGATGGACAGGTCGTCGAAGCACACGATCAGCGCGTAGGCGACCCCGGCCCTGGGGCCGGCGAGGACGCCAGCCTCGGCACGGACACCACGGTCGCGACCCGTCTTGTTCACGAAGAGGAGTCCGTGGGCGTCGTGGTCGTGGGCGAACGGGTCGAGTCCGGTCGCCGACGCCACGAGGCTGAGGTCCTGATTGAGACTCAGCCACTCCGACACCTGCGCGCTGACCGCGGCGTCGACGACCTGCGAGTTCACGAGGGCCGAGAAGAGTCCGGCGAGTTCGCGCGCAGACCCCACGGCCACCTGGGGCGCGTCGTCCGGTCCACGTCGGTCGCGGAAGCGGTCGAGCAGCGCCGTGCGACGCAGCCCCAACGCATCGATACGTGCGCGCACCCGGTCGTGCCCGACCTTCTGCAGCAGGGCGTTCACGGCGATCGGGTCGCCCGCTGTCGCGGCGAGGACGGCGAGATCCTCGAGAGGAAGCGCCGGTGCATGCAGGTGACGCCACAGGCCGGAGGTCTCGACGGCATCCACATCGGAGCGCTCCACGATCTCGAACGGGTCGAGGGTCCCGTTCTCGAACCCGGCGGCGACCTCGATGAGCAGGGGCACGACGCCGAGGCCCGCGACGGGCATGGTCACATGATCGTCGCCCGCGAGTACGTGCACGTGGCTGTCGAGGTCGACGACGTGCACCGACACCTGCGCCCCGGCCTCGACCAGCTCCTCCAGCGAACGCAGCGTCGACGTGAACGACCGGCGACCGAGCGCTGCTCGACGCGGCAGGCGACGACTCGTGCGCTGGGAACGGCGACCCGCGGGAGAGGACTCCTGCGCGGCACCGAGAGACTCGGGGCCCGAGGAGTTGCGGAACCCTTCACCAGGCTCGAAAGCGCCCACGCGTGATCCTTAAGGAGGGGGGATTTGCGGGATGCCGAGGGGATGCGCTCCCCAGCGGCAGGGATATCGTAACCCCACCGCCGGGGGATGACTCACAGAGTGCGCCGATCGGTCACCAGATGGTCACTCGCGACGCGGCAGGGAGCCACAGCGCATCGGCCTCGGTGACGCCGAACGCCTCGTAGAACGCATCGATGTTGCGCACGATCTGGTTGCAGCGGAACTCGTTCGGCGAGTGCGGGTCGATCGTCAGCAGTCGCAGCGTCTCGGCGTCGCGGCTCTTCTGCTGCCACACCTGCGCCCACGAGAGCAGCAGACGCTGCACGCCGGTGTATCCGTCGATGACGGGAGCCTCCGCGCCGCCCAGCGAGAGCTCGTACGCCTTGAGCGCGATCCCGAGGCCGCCGAGGTCGCCGATGTTCTCGCCGATCGTGAGGGCGCCGTTGACGTGATGCTCGGCGTCGAGGCCCTCCGGAACAAGGGCGTCGTACTGCGCGATGAGCGCGGTGGTCCGCTCCTCGAACGCGGCGCGGTCGGCATCGGTCCACCAGTCCTGCAAGCGCCCTTCACCGTCGTAGCGGCTGCCCTGATCGTCGAAGCCGTGACCGATCTCGTGGCCGATCACCGCGCCGATGCCGCCGTAGTTCGCTGCCGCGTCGCGCCCGGCGTCGAAGAACGGGTACTGCAGGATGGCCGCGGGGAACACGATCTCGTTCATCGACGGGTTGTAGTAGGCGTTGACCATCTGCGGGGGCATGTGCCACTCCGCGCGGTCGATGGGCTTGCCGACCTTGTCGACGTTGCGGTCATGCTCGAAGATCGACGCCCTGCGCACATTGCCGAACAGGTCGGCCCGGTCGATCTCGAGGGTGCTGTAGTCGCGCCACACCTCGGGGTGACCGATCTTCGGGGTGAACGCGTCGAGCTTCGCGAGTGCACGCTCCCGCGTCTCGGGCGTCATCCACTCGAGGTCGGTGATGCTCCGGCGATAGGCCTCGACGAGGTTCGCGGCCAGCTCGTCCATCGCGGCCTTGGCCGTCGGCGGGTAGTGCCGCTCGACGTAGACCTTGCCGATCGCCTCGCCCAGGGCGCCTTCCGTCAGGGAGACGCCGCGCTTCCAGCGCTCCCGGATGGTGGGGACGCCGGTGAGCTCGGTGCCGTAGAAGGAGAAGTTCTCCTGCACGAGGTCGTCGGTGAGGTACGGGGCCGCCGCATGCACGGCCTTGGATCGGAGCCACGCCTTCCAGTCATCGAGGTGCTCGGCGGTCAGCAGCGCCCCGAGGCCCTCGAAGAAGCTCGGCTGCGACACGACCACCTCGTCGAAGGCGGCGGGGTTCGACGGCGAGACGGCATCACGCCACGGGACGAGGTCGACACCAGCGAGCTCCTGCAGCTCGTCCCAGGTCTTCAGGTTGTACGTCGCCACGGCGTCCCGGCTGCGCACGTTGTCCCAGTGGTGTCCTGCGAGCTCGGTCTCGAGCGCGATCGCACGTTCGGCGTTCTGCGCGGCATCGGGGACGCCGGCGAGGTCGAGCAGCCGCTCGAGGTGCGCACGGTACGCGGCCCTGGTGTCGGCGAACGTGTCGAGGCGGAAGTAGCTCTCGTCCGGCAGCGACAGCCCGGCCTGGACGAGCACCGGAAGGTAGCGCTCGGGGTCGCCGGGGTCGCCGTCGACGTAGAGGCCGATGATCGCCGCACGACCATCCCGATCGTAGGCGCCGACCGTGCGGAGGAACGCGGGGATGTCGGCGATCGCGTCGATCTCGGCGAGGGTCTCGGCCAGCGGTGCGACCCCGGCCGCGTCGATGCGCTCGGTGTCCATGAAGCTCGCGAACAGGTCGCCGATCTTGCGGGCGAGCGTGCCCTCCGCGGCGTCCTGCGACTCCTCGATGATCGTCCGCACATCCTTCTCGGCCTGTTCGGCGAGCAGGTGGAAGGACCCCCAGCGCGCTTTGTCGCCGGGGATCTCGGTGCGGGCGATCCACGCGCCGTTCACGTGACGGTACAGGTCGTCCTGCGGGCGGATGTCGGAGCTGAACTCGTCGAGAGCGAGGCCAACGGGAAGAACGTCAGTCATGCGCACCAGCCTAAGACCCGCGGGGTCACGTGTGGTCGGGTGCGCCGCCGAACGGAAGGAGCACGTTCATGCGGAAGCCGTCGTCCGTGTGCTCGGCGAACACCTCGCCGCCATGCGCCCGCGCGAGACCGCGCGCGATCGACAGCCCGAGACCGGCTCCCGAGGCGACGCCGTCGTGATCGGCCGGGGATGTGCGCGCCGCATCTTCGCGCCAGCCAACGTCGAACATGCGGTCGAGGTCCTCCACGGCGACGCCGGCCCCGTGATCGAGGATGCCGAGCACGAGCCGGTTCCGCTCGATCTCCGTGGCCGAGACCACGATCTCGGTGCCCCGCGGGGCGTGCCGGATGGCGTTGGTCAGCAGGTTGACGATGATCCTGCCGAGGTGGTGCGGATCCGCCCAGAGCACGTGGCCGCCCACCCCCTCTCCACGATGCGCACACCGTGTCGGTCGGCTGCAGCGGCCACATCGGCGACAGCGTCCGACACCACGTCGAGCAGCTCGACCTGCTGCGTCTGCACCTGCACCGCCCCCGAAGTCAGCGTGGAGAGCTCGAAGAGGTCGTCGACCATGCGGCTCATCGTCTCCACCTGCACCCGCACCTGCCCGGCGAAGAGCTCCGGCGCGTCCGCCGCCCCCACCTCGATCGACTCGGCGAGCGCGCGCACCGCGGTCAGCGGGGTCCTCAGATCGTGCGAGATCCAGGCGAAGAACCGTCGCCGCGCCGAGTCGAGGCGTTCCAGCTCCGCCTTCGCGGCATCCACCCTCGCCGACGCATCCGCCAGCTGCACCGACAGCTCGTCGAGCTCACGCGATCCACCCTGCGCCGCCGTGATGACGCCCCCGCGCCCCACCTCGTCGAGCGATGCCGAGAGGCGGCCGAACGACGACCGCATCGCCCGCGCGACGACCCACGCGGTGGCGAGCCCGAGGATGAGGGACACCCCGATCACGACGAGGAGGACGGTCAGGTCGTGCGGGAGAGATGTACATCTCGACCGAGATCGCGACGACCCCCGCCGCCATCGCGACGACCCCGGCGCTCGCGACGAGCATCAGCTGCGCGCGGACCGACCGGCGGCGCATCAGACGCAGCAGCGCCAGGGTGATCGCGGCCACGCAGACGGCGGCGATCACGCAGGTCAGCACGATCGTCAGGACGTCGGCGGCGGCGAGCTCGATCATGAACCGTCGCCCAGCGTCGAGAAGCGGTAGCCCACGCCCCACTCCGTGCGCAGGTGCACCGGATCACGCGGATCGCTCTCGATCTTCTCCCGCAGCCTGCGCACGTGCACCGTCACCGTCGACGGTTCGCCGAAACTCCAGCCCCACGCCTCACGCAGGATCTCCTCACGGCCGAGCGGCCGCCCCTCGTTGCGCACGAGGAAGAGGAGCAGGTCGTACTCGCGCCCGGTGAGCGCGATCTCCTCGCCACGCACGCACACACGACGTCGAAGCGGATCTATCGCGAACACGCCGGCGCGCACCTCCCCGGCCGATGCCTGCCCCCTCTGAGAGCGCCGGACGAGCGCGCCGACCCGCACCAGGAGTTCCCGCAACGAGAACGGCTTCGCGAGGTAGTCGTCGGCACCGAACTCGAACCCCTCGATGCGGTCGTCCAGCTGCCCGAGCGCCGTGAGCATCATGATCGGCACGTCGGAGAAGGACCGCAGGTCGCGGCACAGCTCGTCGCCGCTGATGCCGGGCAGCATCCGATCGACGACGACCACGTCGGGGTGCCGTCGCGCAGCGCCGTCCGCGCGGAGACCCCGTCGCCGAAGGTCGAGACCACGTAGCCGTTGGCCCGCAGATACGCCCCCACGGCTTCGCGCACGGTGGGGTCGTCTTCGACCACCACGACCTCGGCTGCCTCCTGCATGGGGTCGACACTAGTCGCGGCCGCTGCGGCCCCGACCCGTTCCTTACGGTTCCGAAAGGTCTTCCCCGCCAGGGGCGTCGGCTTCCTAGCGTTCTTCGAAGTGCGATCCGCCGCGGCATCCGTCGCTCAGGGCACAGACATCGCACACCGTGAACAGGAGATCCTCATGCGCAAGACAGCTCTCGCCGCCACCGCGGCTCTCGCCCTCGCCCTCACCCTCTCGGCGTGCAGTTCGCCTGCCGCGACCGAAGACCCCGCACCGGAGTCCTCGATGTCGCAGAGCACCGACGACGGCACGGCGATGACCATGACCGAGATGACCGGTGAGTTCATGGGCCTGAACGACAAGATGGTCTCCGGCACCGTCACCGTGTCGGACGACGAGATCGCCCTCTCCGACTTCTCGTCGGACGAAGGCCCCGACCTGCACGTCTACCTCACCAACGGCACGGATGAGGCCGCCGTGTCCGAGGGCATGCTCGTCGATGCCGTCTCGATCGACACCGCCTCGCAGACCTTCATGCTCGACGGTGTCGACACCTCGAAGTACACCTACGTCGTGATCCACTGCGACAAGGCGAAGGCCGTGTTCGGAGCAGCCGAGCTGTCATGACCGGATCGCGACCGGCGGGGCCCCTGATCGGCTCGGTGCTCGGGGGCGGGGCCAGAGTGGCGGTCGGAGTCCTGTGGCTGAACGAAGGCTTCGTGAAGTATCGGGCGGGCTTCGGGGCGGCCGACATCGCCCTCGTGACCGGGAGCACGGAGGAGAACCCTCGGGTGCCGTGGTTCTTCGCGCCCGTCGGGTCGTTCATGCAGACGGCTCCGGGACTGTTCGGGGTGGTGATGCCCGCGCTCGAGGTCGCCCTGGGGCTCCTGCTGGTCGCGGGGCTGCTGACCAGGATCGCGGCGTTCGTGTCGATCGGGACGTTGATGCTCTATTGGAGCGCGGATCAGCTGATTGCCGCGTACCCGGCGATGGTCGTGCTCTGCGCTGTCGTGCTGCTCCTCCCGGCGGCGGGACGCTTCGGAGTGGACGGCTGGCTGCGAAGGCGGAGGCGGGTCAGCGCGTGATGCGCATCCGGAGCACGTCCGTGCGCTGCAGCGTCACTCCGTAGGCGAGAACCCCGCCCTGGACGTCGGTGGTCACCTGCTCTGTGCGCAGCACCGGCGTGCCGGCGTCGACATCGAGCGCGGTGGCCTCCGGCTCCTCGAGCCGCACCGCCTCGATGTCGGTCGTCGTGTGCGAGACGACGTCGTCGATGTGTCCGTTGAGCATGTCGAACAGGCCGGAGTCGACCGTCGTCATGGGCGCGGGGTCGATCGCGACGCCGTGGATCGTCGCAGGGATGTGCTCGATCATCTGCGCAGACGGGGTGTCGTCGACCGCGAACAGTCGGTAGACCCGCCACACGCCCGACTCCGGCTCGACGCCCAGCACCTCGGCGATCTCGGGCGGAGCGGGCACGAGCGTGTACCCGGCCTCGCGCAGCGCGACCGTGCGTCCGACGGCGTGCACGCGGTCACGGTAGGAGGCGATGGCCGACATGCTCAGCGAGGACGAAGGTCGAGGCGCGCTGACGAACGTGCCGACGCCCCAGTTGCGCGTCACGAAGCCCTCGGCCTCGAGCACCCCCAGCGCCTCACGCACGGAACCGCGGCTCACGTCGAGGCTCTCGGCGATCCGTTTCTCGTTGGGGAGCCTGTCGCCCACGACGTACTCGACATCGATCAGCTGTCGCAGCGCCGCGACGGTGTTCCTCACTACGCTGTCACGCTTGGCCATCGGGTCCCATCGAGAAGTCTGCTGTCGTACGTCGAGAAGTTGTCCTCTCGGATTTCTACCAGACCTCGCCGAGAACACGCATCGCGTTGCCGCCGATGACCTTCGCAATGTCCTCGTCGCTGTAGCCGTGTTCGACGAGCCAGGCCGTGATGTTCCAGAAGTTCTCACCGGGGTTCTCGAGACCCTCGACGTACTCGACGCGCGGGTGCTTCTCATGCTCCGGCGACTTCTGCGCGTAGTTGCCCGCATAGGCCTTGTGCACGGCGACGTGGTCTCCGAACATCGTGTCGGGGCCGAACGAGACGTGATCGATGCCGACGAGGTCGACGCAGTAGCGGAAGTGGTCCATGACCGAGTCGATCGAGTGCGTGAGGTGCTCGGACGAGATCGTGGTGTGCGGAGCCGCCTCCAACCCGATGAGCCCGCCGCGCTCGGCGCACGCGATGATGGTCTCGTCGCTCTTCATGCGGTCGATCGGCCAGACGGCGCGCGCACCGGCATGGGTGATCATGACGGGTACGGCCGAGTGGTCGATCGTCTCCAGGCAGGTCCGGTCCCCCGAGTGCGAGATGTCGATCAGCATGCCGAGCTTGTTCATGCGATCGACGGCCCGACGACCGAAGGTGGTGAGGCCGCCGTCCGCCGGCTCCGAGAGGCCGGAGCCGAGCATGTTCGACTGCGAATAGGCGATGCCGAGCTGACGAACGCCGAACCCGTACAGCATGTCGATGCGGTCGAGTTCGTTCTCGATCATGGTGGAGCACTCGAAGCCCGCGATCAGTGCCACCCGCCCGTCGCGCTTGGCGGCGTGGATGTCGTCCACGCTCGTGGCCAGCCGGACGTAGTCCTGTTTGGCGAGGTCTGCGAGGCGGAACCCGAGCGCATAGATCATGTCGTCCCACTTCCAGCCGCTCTGACTGGTCACGCAGGATGCCCCCGCCATGAAGTTGTCGATCACGGCGGTCAGCCCCGAACGTGACAATCCCTCGTAGCCCGTGCGCTGACGGCCGGTGCGGTTGTACCGCCGTACCTGGTCGCCGTCTTCGGGCAGCACGATCGCGTGCTCGTGCAGAGAGAGCACGATGTTCTCGTCCATCAGCCGACGCATGCGGGCCCGCTGCTCCTCATCGAGGTCGAAGGCACGCGCGGGGACGCGATCGACCTCCGCTGCGAGGTCGAAGTGCTGGTAGTCGCGGCCGGCCTCCAGGTAGCCGTACGCCGTGTATCCGGAGTACTGCGGGGCATTGCCTGCGGGGAGGACGGGCGAAGAGGACGAAGAGGACATGACGGTGCTTCCTAGCGTGCGAGGGTGTTCTCGGGGATGAGGGGGAAGTGGCAGGCGACGTCTCGGTCGCCGGATGGTGCTGTGGCCCGCAACGGCGGCGCCTCGCTCGCGCAGACGTCCTGCGCCCGCACGCAGCGCGTGCGGAAGCGGCATCCGCTCGGGGGATCGACGGGGCTCGGCGGATCGCCGGCGAGCAGCGAGCGGCGACCGCCCCGTCGCGTCGGGTCGGGCACGGGGACGGCCGCGAGCAGCGCGTCGGTGTACGGATGGGCGGGGGTGTCGTAGACCTCGGCTCGGTCTCCGATCTCCGCGACGCGCCCCAGGTACATCACGCCGATGCGATCCGAGATGTGACGGACGACGGACAGATCGTGTGCGATGAAGACGTAGGCGAGGCCCAGTTCGCGTTGCAGCCGCTGGAGGAGGTTGACGACCTGCGCCTGCACCGAGACGTCGAGTGCCGAGACCGGTTCGTCGCAGATGATGACCTCCGGTGAGAGCGCGAGCGCACGCGCGATCCCGATGCGCTGGCGCTGCCCGCCGGAGAACTGGAACGGGTAGCGATCGAGGTGGTCCGGGTTGAGACCCACCAGCTCCGCCAGCTCCGCGATCCTCGGCTCACGTCCGCCCCGCGGCGTCACCTCGGGATGGATCTGGAATGGCTGGAGCAGCGTCTCGCGCACGGTGCGGCGCGGGTTGAGCGAGGAGTAGGGATCCTGCAGCACGATCTGCACGCGTCGGCGCATGTCGTCGCGCTGCGCGCCCCGCAGGCGGTGCAGGTCGGCCCCGCGGAAGCGCACCGCACCGGAGGTGGGCGTCTCCAGGCCGACGATCGTGCGCGCCAGGGTCGACTTGCCGCATCCGGACTCGCCGACGATGCCGAGCGTCTCACCCTTGCGCAGCTCGAAGCTCACGCCGTCGAGCGCGCGCACCACGCGTCCTCCGCCTCCGAATCGGCCGCCTCGCACCGGGAAGTGCTTGGTGAGGTCTTCGACCGTCAGCACCACGTCATGCTCGTCCACTGAGCACCTCCTCACGTCGATGGCACGCCGAGACGCGCCCGGTATCGGCGCCGACGGGCCGTGGCTCCGGCCGCTCGGTCGCGCAGATGTCGATCGCCGCGTCGCAGCGGCCGCGGAACGCGCACCCCTGACCGAGGTCGAGCAGGTTCGGCGGAGCGCCGGGAATCGCCCACAGCACGTCGTCGTCGCGGTCGGGGCGCGGCATCGAGCGCAGCAGACCCCGCGTATAGGGATGCGCAGTCCGCTCGAACAGCTCGAAGATGGTGCCGCGCTCGACGATGCGGCCGGCGTACATCACCGCGACCTGGTCGGCCACCTCGGCGACGACGCCGAGATCGTGCGTGATGAGGATGAGGGCCATGCCCGTCTCGCTCTGCAGCTGCACGAGGAGGTCCATGATCTGCGCCTGGACGGTCACGTCCAGTGCGGTGGTCGGCTCATCGGCGATGAGCACCTTCGGTTCGAGGGCGATCGCGAGCGCGATCATGATCCGCTGCCGCATCCCGCCGGAGAACTGGTGGGGATAGTCCTTCGCGCGCTCCGCCGGCGAGGGGATGCGCACACGGCCCATGAGCTCGACCGCCCGCTCCCACGCCGCCCGACGACTCATCCCCCTCCGCACACGCAGCAGCTCGGCGATCTGGCCGCCGACGGTGTACACCGGGTTCAAGGCCGACAGCGAGTCCTGGAACACCATCGCGATGCCCTCGGCGCTCACGGTACGACGCGCGGCAGGATCCATCGTGAGCAGGTCCTGCCCCTCGAACAGGATCTCGCCCGCCGACACCCGCCCCGGTGGGGTCTCGATCAGGTTCATGACGGTCTGCGCCGTGACGGACTTGCCCGACCCCGACTCGCCGAGGATGGCGAGCGTGGTGCCGGCCGACACCTCGAAGGTCACGTCCTGCGCTGCCCGCACGACACCATCGCGTGTCGTGAACTCGACGCTCAGACCGCGCACGCTCAGCACCGGATCGCTCAGCACAGGAGCGCTCATCCGCGCACTCCCGCTCTGTGCAGGAAGTCGCGCACGACCGCCTGGAACTTCTCGGGCTCCTCCAACTGCGGCGAGTGCCCCGACTCCTCGAACACCACGAGCTCGGCGCCGGGGATGCGATCGACGATCTCCTGCGAGGCGGGGACGGGCGTGCGCCAGTCGTGCCGTCCCACCACGACGAGGGTCGGACACGCGATCTCCCCCAGCCGCGGAAGGAGATCGTACTTCGGCATGTTCACCCCGAACGCCGCGTTGTGGGTCGCGTGGTGGTAGGTCGTCGCCCTCGCCTTGCGCTCGGTGGCCTCCGGGTCGTACGCGTGGTCGTAGAGGGGCAGGATGCCACGCCAGTACCGCTCGAATTCGGCGTCGTCGGCGAAGTGCCCCGTCCCGATCCGCGCGATGGTCCAGTCGTCGATCACGACCCTGTCGGTCTGGCGCGCCCGTTCGACGGCCAGATGGTCGTAAGCGGTGTTGGCCGCGGTGTCGCGCAGGATGAGCGCGCTCACCCGCTCCGGGTGGGCGAGCGTGTACTCCATCGCAAGGAAGCCGCCGTAGGAGCCCCCGGCCATCACGATCGTCTCGAGACCGAGGCTTTCGCGGATCGCATCGATGTCGGCGACCCATTGTTCGTGGGTGTACGGCGGTTCGTCCGCGGATTCGCCCGATCCGCGGGCATCGAACGTGACGATCCGGTAGTCGTCGCTGAAGGGTCCGAACGAGCGCACCGGCTCCGCACGGGAGCCCAGGCCCGGCGCTCCATGATGCACGATGATCGCCGGGGCATCGTCGTCCCCGAGGATCTGCAGCTTGATCCTGGCGCCGTTGACGGTGTCGAAGTACTCGCTCATGCGATCGTGTTCTCCTCGAGAGTGCGCGGATATCTGGTGAGGCGCTCCGGACCGTCTGCGGTCACGAGCACCGAATCGGAGATGCGGTAGCCGGCGTGGCCGGGGATGTAGATCCCCGGCTCGCTGGAGAGGATCATCCCCGGGGCGAGCACGGTCGGGTCCCCGTCCTCGACCCACGGGGCCTCGTGCTGGGCGATGCCGATCCCGTGGCCCTGTCGGTGGCGGATGTACCCGCCAAGACCCGCATCACGGATGACGTCGAGGCACTCGGTGTTGACGGACGCGCAGGTGCGACCGACCGTCATCGCCTGCGTGCCGATCTCCTGTGCCCGCAGCGCGACGTCGAAGTATGCCCGCTGCGCGGCCGAGGGCTCCCCGATCACGAACGTGCGCTCGCTCTCGACGAACCGACTCCCGACGGCGGCGCCGAGCGACAGGATCAGCGTGTCGCCGATCTCGAGTCGGCGTCGGCTGGGCAGCCCGTGCGGACGTGCCGCATTCGGCCCCGCGTACACGAGTCCCCCGCGAGCTTCGTGGTGTAGATCACGTGCGAATAGCGCTCGTACATGCGGTCGGTGCCGAACCCGATCACCTCGCGGGCGAGGTCGCCCTCGGTGGGCAGCGGTCCCCCGGATCGCAGGGCCCCCTCGATGAGCGCCCGTCCGGCTCCGAGCATCTCGTCGCACACCTCGGCCGCCTGTCGATGGAGCTCGATCTCCTCGGGTTCCTTCCGCAGCCGCAGGTCGCTCAGGATGCGGGTGCGGATGAAGCTGCTCGCGGGGAGGGCATCCACCAGTGCCGCCCGTGCCCCGATCGTCAGGGCGCCGCTCACGCCGATCCGTGCCAGCGGAGTCCCGCTCTTCGCCAGCTCGTCGGCCAGGTGCTGCTCCGGCGTTCGCACACCCGGGTACTCGAAGTAGGTGCGGATGTCGGCATGCACGCCCTGTGCTGCCGCGTACTCCGCGTCCAGCTCCGGCAGCAGCGCGAACCGGGAGCCGTCGCGACCGAACCAGAGATAGACCGGGCGTTCCGTCACGGCGTAGAAGAAGCCGATCAGGTAGGCGACGTCGCCGGGCACGGTCACGATCAACCCGTCGAGCTGATCCTCGGAGAGACGCGCGCGCACGCGATCCTGGATGCGCTGGTAGAAGTCGTCTGCGAGCTTCATCACACACCTCTCAGGCGCGGGTCGCGCGAGTCGTTGTAGCGGATGCCGGCGATGGTCGCGGCGAGCACCAGGACGAGGATCGCGAGCGAGGGGAACAGGGTCTGCCACCACGCCGTCGCGATCACCCCGGACCGCTGCGCATTGAGCAGGATGCGCCCCCACGACCAGGTGCTGGGGTCGCCCATGCCGAGGAAGCTCAGTCCGGCCTCGGAGATCACGGCTCTGGCCGCCTGCAGCAGAACACTGACCACGACGAGGGGCATGACTGCCGGGAGGATCTCGGTGGAGAGGATGCGGATCGGACCAGCCCCGAGCACCCGCGCCCCGTCGATGTAGGGCATCGACGACACGACCAGCGCGTTGGAGCGGATGAGCCGGGCGACTTCCGCCCACGAGAGCACACCGATCACGACCGTGAGGGTCAGGACGCTCGGCCCGGCCAGCGCGGTCACCAGGATCATGAGGGGCAGCAGCGGGAGCGAGAGCATCACGTCGGTCAGCGTGGTCACGATCGGGTCGAGTCGTCGGACGTAGGCCCCGATCAATCCCAGCGCCGTGCCGATGACGATCGCGATCACGGATGCCGCGGCCCCGACGATCAGGCTCACCCTGGTGCCCCAGACCACTTGGGCGAACACGTCCTGCCCGAGGTCGTCCGTACCGAACCAGTGCTGCGCGGACGGGGGCTGGAGGATGTCGACGCCGAGCCCGCTCGGCTTGTCGACGATCATCGGTCCGAAGATCGCGGTCAGCGCGAACACGACGAGCACGCCGACCGAGAGCCATCCGGATGGCGACGAGAAGTAGCCTCCGCCGCGACGTCGGCGGCGGGTCAGGGCGTCGAGGTTCGTCGGCGCGGGAAGTGTGGTGCTCATGTGCGGATCCTGGGGTTGAGGAACATGGCGATGAGGTCGGTGGCGAGGTTCGCCAGGACGACGGTGAGGGCGAGGATGACGAAGGCGCCCTGGAGCATCGGGTAGTCGAGCTGCTGAACCGACTCGTAGATGAGGCGTCCGACGCCCGGGTAGGCGAAGATCGTCTCGGTGAGCACGGCGCCGCCGACGAGCGTTCCGAGCTGGAGGCCCATCAGCGTCAGCGCGGGGATGAACGCGTTGCGCAGCGCGTGCAGCCAGGTGGTGCGGCGTGGCGTGTATCCGCGTGATCGCGCGCTCTTGATGTAGTCCTCGCCGAGCACCTCGAGCATGTTGGTGCGGAGGGTGAGCGCGTACGGCCCGACCTGCACCAGGACGAGCGAGAACAACGGCAGCGCCAGATGCTGGAACAGGCTCAGGTAGGCGGCGACCCCTCTGGTGTCGGGGTCGATCGCGCCACCGATCGGGAACATGCCCAGGTTCGCGGCGAAGACGACGAGCAGGAAGATGGCGACGCTCGGCACGAACAGCGCATTGCTGGTGATGCCGAGGAACTGCACGAGCTTGTCGACCGCCTTTCCGCGCCCCACGGCTGCGTACACGCCGAGCGGGATCCCGATCAGGATCGTCAGCACGAACGCCGACCCCGCGAGCAGGAGCGTCCACGGCAGCCGCTCCAGGAGCACGTCGGTCACGGGGACGAGCTGCCGGAACGAGACACCGAGATTCCCGGTGAGCAGCTCGCCGAGATACAGCAGGTACTGCACGAGCAGCGGCTTGTCCAAGCCGTACTGCTCGCGCAGCGCCTGCTGCATCTCCGGGGTCATGTCCCCCTCCACGACGAGGAGGGTGGGATCGGCCGGCAGCAGCCGCAGCAGGAAGAACGTGATGGTCACTGCGATCCAGATGGTGAGCACCGCCCGCAGGGCCTTCTTCGAGGCGTAGTGCAGCATGCCGTCCCTTCCTCCTCGTCGTGTTCTGATCGATCGACCGGGTCAGACCGGTCGGACCTGCGCCAGCGAGTAGCCGGTCACCATGCCGAGCAGATCGCTCGGCGACGGGTCGAAGCCCTCGAAGCGGTCGGAGCGGTAGGCGAACCGGAACGTCTCGACGTACAGCGGGGTCAGCAGCGCCTGATCGTGGACGTACTCGTCGATCGCGCGGATCTTCTCCCCGAACGCGTCCTTGTCGACCGTCACCGCGGCGTCGTCGATCAGAGCGTCGAGCTCGGCGTCCTGCACCAGGTTGTAGTTGATGCCGCCGGGGTTCGACGAGAGATAGGTGCTGCGCAGCTGGTCCATCGGGTTGTCGAAGACGCCCCACTGCGAGAGGTCGATGTCGTACTGGCCGTCCTTGGTGCGCGAGAGGAAGGTGTTGCGTTCGATGCACGCGACGGTCAGCTCGATACCGGCATCCACGGCGTCCTCGCGGACGACCTCGGCCACTCGGGTGAGGTTGGCGTTGGACTGGTCGCAGAGCACCTCGAACGACAGCCCGTCGAGCATCCCGTCGCCGTCGGCGTCGGTGTAGCCCGCGTCTTCGAGCAGCGCCTTCGCGCCGGCGGGGTCGAACGGATACGCCTCGAGGTCGGGGTTGTCGAACTCCCCGAAGATCGGCGAGATCGGACCGACCATCTCCTGGCCGTCTCCCTGGAGGATCGTCGAGATGATCGACTCGGTGTCCACCACCATCGACAGCGCCTGGCGCACCGGTTGCTCGGCGAGGGTCGCGTTCTGCATGTTGTAGGTGAGGTGGGCGAAGCCGAGGGATCCGACCTCCTGCATGGTGATGTCCGCTTCGGGCTCGAGCGAGGCCGCAGCAGATGCGGGGACCGGAGTGCCCATGAGGTCGATGTCGCCGTTGCGCAGCGCCAGGATCATCGTGTTCACGTCGGGGTAGACGACGTATTCGACCGTGCCGACCGCGGCGCCGCCCTCAGGCGCGTAGGGGTAGTTCTCGTTCGCCTTGAGCACGTACCGCTGGCCGCGCTTCATCGAGTCGAGGACGTACGCGCCGGCGCCGACCCAGCCGTCGGCCTGATCGTTCGCGAAGGTGCTGAGGTCGCCGGCTTCGCTGAAGATGTGCTCGGGGACGACGCGCATCCAGAATCCGACGCCTTCGGCGAAGGGCGCGTACGGCTGGGTGAGGTGGAAGATCACCGTCGTGTCGTCGGGGGCCTCGATCGATTCGACCCAGGTGAGCTTCGCGGCGACGTTGCCGAGCTGGTTCTCCATGATCGCCTCGGCCGTGAACTTCACGTCGGAGGCGGTCACCGGCTCCCCGTCGCTCCACTCGAAGTCGTCGCGGAGCGTGTAGATCACGGTCGCGCCGTCGTCTTCGAGCGTGTACTCCTCGGCGAGTTCCGGCACCTTCTCCGCGTTGCCGTCGATGCGCAGCAGCTGCGGGTACATCGCGTTGAGGATCCAGCTGTCGGTCTTGGACAGCGAACCGAGCGGGTTGAAGTTCGCGACGTCGGTCGTGGTGCCGATGCGGAGCGTCGATGCTCCGGCCTCGGTGTCGGGCTGTTCGCCCTGGTCCTCGTTGAGGCCGCAGCCCGCGAGGAGGAGCGCGGCCGCGGCGATGCCCGCAACGATTCCCGTGCCTCTGTATCTCTTCATGTGTTACCAGACCTCTTTCAGAACTCGCAGAATGTTCGTGCCGATGACTTTGCGGATGTCCTCGTCGCCGTACCCGTTTTTGACGAGCCAGCCGACGATGTTCGTGAAGTTCTCCGCGGGGTTCTCCAGGCCCGCGACGTGAGAGACGCGCGGATGCTCCACGTGTCCGTGTGCCTGACTGATGGTCAGGTGGCCGGAGAAGGAATCGTGGAGCCCGACGTGGTCTCCGAAGTTCGTGTCGGGGCCGAAGGCCACGTGGTCGATGCCGACCAGGTCGACGCAGTAGCGGAAGTGATCCATCACCGACTCCAGCGAATGCTCGGGGTGCTCGGCGGAGAGCGTCGTGTGCGGGGCGGCTTCGATGCCGATCACTCCGCCCCGTTCGGCACACGCGATGATGACCTCGTCGGGCTTCATCCGGTTGGTCGGCCAGACGCTGCGCGCACCGGCGTGCGTGATGAACACCGGCACGGACGACTCGTCGATCACGTCCATGCTGGTGCGGTCGGAGGAATGGGAGATGTCGATGGCGAGACCGAGTCGGTTCATGCGCTCGACGGCTCGACGTCCGAAGCTCGTGATCCCGCCGTCCTGGGGCTCTGCGAGTCCGGAGCCGAGCTGGTTCGCCATGGAGTAGGCGATGCCGATCTGGCGGATCCCGAGACCGTAGAGGATGTCGAGTCGGTCGAGCTCGTTCTCGATCGCGGTAGCGGCTTCGAGCCCCGCGACGAGGGCGATCCGACCTGCGGCCTTCGCGTTCTCCAGGTCGGCGACGGTCCGGGCGACGACGACGTGATCCTGCTGCGCGACGTCGGCGAAGCGCAGGCCGATGTCGAACACGACGTCGTTCCACTTCCACCCGTTCTCACTCGTGACGCAATTGGTGCCGTTCATGAAGTTGTCGAAGAAGGCGGACATGCCCGATCGCGCGAGTCCGGCGAACCCCATGGCGTTGCGCCCCGTGTGGTTGTACTCACGCAGTTGATGCGGGTCGGCCGTGAGGATCTTGGGGTGCTCATGCAGTGAGATCGCATGCTCGTCGGAGAGAAGGCGGGCGACCCGCTGCACCTGATCGGGGTCGAGCCCGAGCTCATACGCCGGAACGCGGCCGAACTCCTGCGCCAGGGCGAAGACGCGGTAGTCGACGTGCGGCTCCAGATAGTCGAAGGAGGTGTATCCGCGATAGTTGCCGCTTGGCTCTTGCATGTGTCTCCAGTGGTCGGACCTCTTACCTCTCCGACTATAGGGACGCCGAAATGCGCCGTCGAGAGTCACATGCACTTCGTAACACGGTGGTTACAAAGACTGGAGGTCCTACCTCTAGGCGAACAGATCGCGGTTCGCGACGCCGCGCGTCACCCGCGGCGGAACAGACGACGTCGCGGCGGGCGCGGCTCGGGTGCCGACACGGACCGTCCTGCGCGGCGCGCCGCCCAGGCCGCCACTTCGGCGTCGACGTCACGAGGAGCCGTCACGACGGGCGGGCCGCCCTGGAGCTGGCGGCGCGCCTCGCGCACCCGCCGATTGAAGTCCTCCAGCACGTCTCGCACGTCCGACTCGCGTCCGAGCAGGTCGAGTTGGTCGTTCAGCTCCCGATCCTCCGCACGCAGCAGGATGGCGGGCGGTCCGAGACCGGTCAGGTTCTCGGTCTCGATCTTGCGGCGGATCCACCAATCCGGGTCGTGGTGGGTGCCCAGTCCTTCCAGAGGCTTGCCTGCGCCTGGCAGGTCGTCGAAGTCGCCGCGGCGGATCGCCACCTGGATGGCGGTCTCGATGAAGGCGGCGCGATCGACAGCCGCCGCGATCCCCGGCGCGACGCCCGTCTCCTCGTCGCCGACCGCACTGTCGCCGTCCGCGCTGTCGCCGCTCCGCCGGTTCGCGAGATACCGTGCTGCGGCGTCCCTGGGGTCCGTCATGATGCACCTCCGTGGCATCCGAGCTCTTCTCCACCCTACGACGACGCCGGCAGTGCAGGATCGACGACGCCGGCAGTGCAGGACCGACGAGGTCGGCCCCAGGTCATAGGCTCGGAGGATGACCGCGCGCACCTCCCTCAATCGAGAGATTCTGCGTCTGGCGGTTCCCGCGCTCGGCGCGCTCATCGCCGAACCCGCGTTCCTCATCGTGGATGCCGCGCTCGTCGGACATCTCGGCACGACTCCGCTCGCGGGCCTCGGCATCGCGGGGGCGGTGCTGCAGACGATCGTCGGACTGATGGTCTTCCTCGCCTACTCGACGACTCCGGCGGTCGCCAGACGGTTCGGCGCAGGCGAGCCGGGTGCCGCGGTGTCGGTCGGCGTCAACGGGATGTGGCTGGCGCTCGGCCTCGGCGCCGTGCTCGCCGCGATCGGCGCCGTCTCCTCCCCTGGCTCGTCTCGCTCTTCGGTGCGAGCGAGGCGGTGGCCGCCCAGGCCAACGAGTATCTCGTCATCTCGATGTGGGGCCTGCCTGCCATGCTCATCGTCTTCGCGGCGACCGGTCTGCTGCGCGGCATGCAGGACACGATGACGCCGCTCTGGATCGCCGGACTCGGCTTCGGCGCCAACGCCCTGCTCAACTGGCTGTTCATCTACGGACTCGGCTGGGGCATCGCCGGATCCGCCGCCGGAACGGTGACGGCGCAGTGGGGCATGGTCGCGGCCTACGCGCTGGTGATCCGCCGCCTCGCCACGCGCCACAGCGCCTCGCTTCGTGCGCAGCGCGCCGGGATCCGCAGCACCGCCACATCGGGTGGCTGGCTGTTCCTGCGCACCGTGAGCCTGCGCGTCGCTCTGCTCGCGACCGTGGGCGTGGCCACCGGCATCGGCACCGATGAACTCGCGGGGTGGCAGATCGTGTTCACGATCTTCTCGGCCGCGGCCTTCGCGCTCGACGCTCTCGCGATCGCCGCGCAGGCTCTCATCGGGAAGGAACTGGGTGCCGGCGACGAGCAGCAGGTGCACCGGGTGCTCGCTCGCACGGTCGCGTGGGGCGCCTGGTTCGGCGTTATCGTCGGCGCGATCATCGCTGCGCTGTCCGGGCTTCTCGGGATCATCTTCACGGGTGACGCCGAGATCGCGACGCTCGTGCAGCCGGCACTGCTCGTGCTGGCGGTCGCCCAGCCGATAGCCGGCGTCGTCTTCGTGCTCGACGGGGTGCTGATGGGCGCGAACGACGCTCGATACCTGGCGATCGCCGGCGGCCTCAACCTGGTGCCGTTCCTTCCCGCGCTGTGGATCATCGCCGCGACCGGCGTCGACGGCGGTGCCGGTCTCGTCTGGCTCGCGGTCGCATTCTTCGGCGTGTATCTGCTCGCTCGGCTGGCCACTCTGGGCTGGCGGGTGCGCTCGGGACGCTGGCTGGGAGCACCCGCATGACCCCTGCGCAGGAGTGGCCGGGAGACGCCGCCACGGTCACGCGATGGGTGCGGGCCTCTCTCCGTCCCGAGGAAGCGGAGTTGGAGGTGCGCGGGCTCGCCGACGTGCGGGTCTCGTGCGAGGTGGCCGGCGACGACCTCGAGCACCTGACGCTCGATGCGAGTGATGTCGAGCTGCGCGTGCGTGCCCCGAAGAACGGGACGGCGTCGTCCGCCGCCGCGACGACGCCCTCGGAGACCCCCGCCGTCGTGCATCGACGCCGGGGCACCGCGCGCACGCTGCGCGTGACCGCACGGCCCGTGCGCATCGAGGGCGTCCCTCTCACGATCGATGCCCAGGTGCACGACACCCCCGTCGAATGGCTCGTCTACGCCGAACCTGCTGTGGCGGGCCGCCCCGAGAGCCGCTTCGGCATCGAGGTCGTCGAAGAGGGCGCCGGGATGCGCGGCTCCCTCCTCGCCTCTCTGGGCGCCGCCGATCTGACTCCGTTGCTGACGAGGGTCCTCCGTCCGGCGGTGCAGGCGGGCGGAATGCGCCTCCGACGCGTCAGGGCGCACGTGGCGCAGGACGGTGCCGACGGCATCCGCGTCGACGTCGCGGCAGGCGTGCGCTGGCGGGTCCTTCCCGCGTCGGCCCGCGCGACGGTCCGTGTCGGCCTCCGCCCCGACGGTGTCATCACGGTGCGGGACATCCGCGTGTCCAGCGGCAATCCGGTGATCGCGCTCGCACTTCGCGCGGCACGCAAGCCCATCCGGGCCGAGATCGGCCGCTCCCACGACCTGAACGAGATCCTCGGCCTCGGGAGCTCGGCTCCGCGCCTGCACGACGTGCGCGTCACGATCGACGACGACATCACGATCACGGCGCGTCTGGGCTGAGTGTCTCTGCACCGATTCTGATCAGAACGACTTCTTCACACCCGCCGGTTCCCGCGGAATACTACCCCCGCCGCCCCTGGCGTCCTCGACGATGATCGAGAGACACTGAAGGGATGCTGGGGATGACGGAACCACAGGTCTGGACCCTGATCGGCGTCTTCGCCGCGGGGATGTTCGGCACGCTCACACTCATGTCGACGATGTTCCTGCGCACGATGCAGAACGGATTCGACGGGGTGCGCACCGAGATGCGCAACGAATTCGCGAGCGTGCGGACGGAGTCGGCCAGCGAGTTCGCCGGCGTGCACACCGAGATCCGGGCGATGCACGAGCGCATCGATCATCTCGATCGCGATGTCAGTGCGATCTATCGCCACATCTTCGGTATCGACCGCGGCTGAACTCAGGCGATCTCGAGTTCCGCGATCACGATCTTCTTCATGTGCATGAGCGCCTGGATCTGCTCCGGCCGCTGCTGCAGGAGGTCGAGACCTGCGGGGACGACCTGCCAGCTGACGCCGAACCGGTCCTTGCACCAACCGCACGCCTCGGCTTCCGGAACCGCCGACAGCGCATTCCAGTAGTGGTCGATCTCGTCCTGGTCGGCGCACTCGATCATGAACGACACCGCCTCGTTGAAGGTGAATGCCGGGCCGCCGTCGATGCAGCCGAACCGCGTGCCGTTCAAGGTGAACTCGCCGTTGATGACCTTCCCCGACATCCCCTCGAAATGCTCGCTGAGGTTCTCGTCCGGGTAGCGGGTCACCTGGTCGATCGACGAGTTCGGGAACACCGAGACGTAGTACTCCATCGCCTCCTGCGCCCGGTCGACGAACCAGAGATAGGGACGGATGGGTGTGACGCCTGCCATGTCGGCCTCCTCGATCGGCACTCACGCTACGCCGAGGACCCGTGGCTGTCGAGGGGTCCGGTCGCTCAGCCGGCGTACCGTCGACACCACTCGTACATGATCACGGCGGCTGCGGCACTCGCGTTGATCGAGCGCGTCGATCCGTACTGGGTGATCTCGATGTGAGCAGACGCGGCGGCGAGCGCCTCTGCCGACAGCCCAGGCCCCTCCTGGCCGAACAGCAGCACGCACCGCTGCGGAAGATCGGCCCTGTCGACCGGTACGGCGCCCTCGACGTTGTCGACCGCGATGATCGGAAGGCCCTCAGTGGCGGCCCACGCGGCGAACGTCTCGACGTCGTCGTGGTGCACGACGTGCTGGTAGCGGTCGGTGACCATGGCGCCGCGCTTGTTCCACCGGCGACGCCCGATGATGTGGACGGTGTCGGCGAGGAACGCGTTGGCGCTGCGCACGATCGACCCGATGTTCATGTCGTGCTGCCAGTTCTCGATCGCGACGTGGAACGGATGCCGCTGCGTGTCGAGGTCGGCGACGATCGCCTCCATCCGCCAGTAGCGGTAGCGGTCGATCACGTTGCGGGTGTCACCGGCCGCGAGGAGCTCAGGGTCGTACTGCTCCCCCTCGGGCCAGGCCTCCTCACCTCCGGGCCATGGCCCCACGCCGTAGCCGGGCTGGGCGGTGGATCCGACGGCCGGCTCTTCCCGCGGCTCGGTGTTCCGGCTCTCCGGTGCGGCGTCATCCATCCCGCCAGGCTATCGCCGCGACTCCCGCAGGCCGCACCGGAAGGAGGCGGCCTGGGGATATTTAGGTACACCGAAAAATACGGTACGGTTTCGGTGTGCCTAAAAATAACGCGCTTCCGCTGACGACCCGGGCCGCCGGTCCTGCCGGCGCCCCGCGCAGCCTGTGGCTGCTCGGACCGGCGCTCGTGGCCGGCGTCGCCTATCTCGACCCCGGCAACGTCGCCAGCAACATGACCGCGGGCGCGCAGTACGGGTACCTGCTGGTGTGGGTGGTCCTCGCGGGAAACGTGATGGCATGGCTGATCCAGTACCTTTCCGCGAAGCTCGGCGTCGTCACCGGGCAGAGCCTTCCCGAGGTCCTGGGTGCACGACTGACACGCCCGTGGGCACGCCGCGCATACTGGCTGCAGGCCGAGCTCGTGGCGATGGCCACCGACCTGGCTGAGGTCATCGGCGGCGCGGTCGCCCTGAACCTGCTGTTCGACGTCCCCCTGCTCCTGGGCGGTCTCATCACCGGCGCGGTCTCGATGGTCCTGCTCGCCGTGCAGAGCCGTCGCGGCGCGCGTCCGTTCGAGTTCGTGATCATCGGGTTGATGGCCGTGATCACGATCGGCTTCGTCGCCGGAGTGTTCGTGGCTCCGCCCGACCCGGCAGGAGTGCTCGGCGGGATGGTGCCTCGCTTCGAAGACACCGGTTCGGTCCTGCTGGCCGCCTCCATCCTGGGCGCGACGATCATGCCGCATGCGATCTACGCACACTCCTCACTCGCCCGCGATCGGTTCGGCGCCACCACCGCTCACCTCGGCGACGAGGCGGCACGCACCGACACGTCGCGCATCCGCCGCCTGCTCACGGCCACGCGATGGGACGTGTCGATCGCGATGGTGATCGCCGGCAGCGTCAACCTCTGCATCCTCCTGCTCGCCGCGGCCAATCTCGCCGGCGTCGAGGGCACCGACTCGCTCGAGGGCGCGCACGCCGCCCTCGCTGCCGGGCTCGGGCCCGTCGTCGCGACGTTCTTCGCCGTCGGGCTGCTCGCCTCCGGCCTTGCATCGACCTCGGTCGGCGCCTACGCCGGTGCCGAGATCATGCATGGACTCCTGCACGTGCGCATACCGCTGCTCGCCCGACGACTGGTCACCCTGATCCCCGCGCTCGTCATCCTGGGCATCGGGTTCGATCCGACGCTCGCGCTGGTGCTCAGCCAGGTGGTGCTGTCGTTCGGCATCCCCTTCGCCCTGATCCCCCTGGTCGTGCTCACCGCCCAGCGCCGGACCCTCGGCCCGTGGGTCAACCGCCGCGGGACCACCGCAGCCGGGGTGCTCGCATCCGTGCTCCTGATCGCTCTGAACGGAGCGCTGCTCTGGCTGGTGCTGACCGGCGCCTGAGCCCGGATAGGCTCGACACATGTCTGCCGAGAGCGCCCGCCGCAACGTCCGCATCCTCACCTGGATCGGCCTCGCGACCGGCGTGATCGGCGGCCTTCTCGTCGCGTTCCCGAAGGTCATCGGCGCAGGCAGCCCGTGGGTGCAGCTCGCGCTGGGCGTCGCCACCCTCGTGCTCGCCTTCCGCGCCCGCAAGGTCGGGATCGCCGAGATCGAGGGGTTCGACGGCCGGCTCTCGCTGGCCGCAGCTCTCCTCGGCTTCCTCGTGCTGTTCTTCGCCGGTCAGGCTGCGTACGGCATGCTCGCCGCCGCGACGAACTGATCCGACCCTCGGGTCCCCCGCGTGGGCCCGCGAGCACACCACGTAGGCTGGTCAGGTGGCATCCCCGGCAGCTGACGACTACCTGAAGACCGTCTACGCGCACACCGAGTGGCAGGACGCGCCGATCACTCCCTCGGTGCTCGCCGCCAAGCTCGGGATCGCCCCGTCGTCGGTGACCGAGATGGTGAAGAAGCTCGCCGCCGCAGGCCTCGTCTCGCACGTGCCCTACGGCGCGGTGCGGTTGACGGATGCCGGCACGGCTCGCGCCCTCGCGATGGTGCGCCGGCATCGCCTGATCGAGACGTGGCTGGTGCAGGAGTTCGACTACGGGTGGGACGAGGTGCACGACGAGGCCGAGGTACTCGAGCACACAATCAGCGACCGCCTGCTCGAGGGCATCGACGTCCGGCTCGGACGCCCCCGCTTCGACCCGCACGGCGATGCGATCCCCGACGCCGACGGCCGCATCGAGCGCGAACCCTTCGTCCTGCTCGCCGATGCGCCGGTCGGGCACACCGGCCACGTTCTGCGCGTGGACGACCGCGACCCCGAACTGCTGCGGGCGCTCGACACCCTCGGCCTCGCGGTCTCGTCGACCGTGACGGTGACGGCATCCGGCGTCGAGGTCGGCGGTGTCGCGACAGCGCTGCCGGATGGCGCAGCTCAGGTCGTCTGGCTCAGCGCCTGACGGGCGCATCACGGTCGGGCGCGACACGGTCAGGCGCGCGTCACCCCCGGCCTCTAGGCTGTGCACATGGCACAACGAGACGACATCGAATGCTGGCTCACCGACATGGACGGCGTGCTCGTCCATGAGAACGACGCCATCCCCGGAGCGTCCGAGCTGCTCGCCGGGTGGGAGAGCGCGGGCATCCCCTATCTGGTGCTCACCAACAACTCGATCTTCACGGCGCGCGATCTGTCGGCACGCCTCCGCATCAGCGGACTGCACGTGCCGGAGGAGCGCATCTGGACCTCGGCTCTCGCGACGGCCGACTTCCTGAAGCAGCAGCTGCCCGGCGGTTCGGCCTTCGTGATCGGCGAGGCCGGCATCCTCACGGCTCTGCACGACGCGGGCTTCATCATGACCGAGACGAACCCCGACTTCGTGGTCGTCGGCGAGACGCGCAACTACTCGTTCGAGGCGATCACCAAAGCGATCCGCCTCATCATCGGCGGGGCGCGCTTCATCGTCACGAACCCGGACGCCACGGGCCCGAGCACCGACGGACCACTGCCGGCGACCGGCGCCATCGCCGCCCTCATCACGAAGGCCACGGGCAAGGAGCCGTATGTGGTGGGCAAGCCGAATCCGATGATGTTCCGCTCGGCGCTGAACAAGATCGGCGCGCACTCGAAGCGCACCGGCATGATCGGCGACCGCATGGACACCGACGTCGTGGCCGGCATCGAGGCGGGCCTGCACACCGTGCTCGTGCTCACCGGCATCAGCGACCAGGCCGAGATCGAGAAGTACCCGTTCCGCCCCGACGAGATCGTGCAGTCGGTGGCCGACCTGCTGCCGCGGATCACCGAGACGATCACGACGGTGAAGACGAAGAAGTAGGCCGTGGGCGCACTCGACGACGGCGAACGACTCCGGGCGGCGGATGCCACGGCCTGGCGCGCCTGGCTCGAGGCGAATCACGAACGGGCGGCGGGTGTCTGGCTGCTCAGCGTGCGCGGCGCCTCCGACGGGGTCGGCTACGAGGATGCCGTGCGGCAGGCGCTGTGCTTCGGATGGATCGACGGCCCGGTGCGGGTGTTCGGCGACGGGACGGACGAGCGCGCCAACGGACAGTGGTTCTCCCCGCGCCGACCGGGCAGCGGTTGGGCCGCGACGAACAAGGCCCGCATCGCGGAACTCGCGGCGGAAGGGTCGCTGGCTCCGGCCGGCATCCGCGCGCTCGAGGCCGCGAAGGCGAACGGCTCCTGGACGGTGCTCGACGGGCCGGAGGCCGGCATCGAACCGGAGGAGCTGACGACCGCCCTCGATGCCGTGCCCGCCGCACGTGAGAACTGGGACGCTTTTCCGAAGTCGGTCAAGAAGTTCGGACTCACCCAGATCGCGATGGCCAAGCGGGCGGAGACCAGAGCGGCCCGCGTCGCGAAGATCGTGGCGGATGCCGCGGAAGGGAAGCGCCCATGAGCCAGAGCGACCTGCTGTTCCTGGTGATGTTCCTGATCCTGCTCAGCTCGCTGACCGTGTTCATCGTGCAGTTCGTGCGGTCCCGCCGTCGCCGCGGACCGGACGAGGGTGCGGGCGACGGGCGTGCGGGCTGGTGGGAAGGCCCCTGGGACGACGACGACCGACGGCGTTAGCCCGCGAGTGACGCCCCGGGGATCGCGGCGAGCAGCTCCCGCGTGTACGGATGCTGCGGGTCGTCGAAGATGCGCTCGGGGGTGCCGCTCTCGACCACGACGCCGCGCTGCATGACGTGCACCTCGTCGGAGATCATGCGCACGACGGCGAGGTCGTGGCTGATGAACAGGTAGCTCAGGCCCAGACGGCGCTGCAGGTCGGCGAGCAGGTCGAGGATCTGCGCCTGCACCAGCACGTCGAGCGCGGACACCGCCTCGTCGAGCACCACGAGTTCGGGCTCGAGCGCGAGCGCGCGGGCGATCGCCACACGCTGACGCTGCCCTCCCGACAGCTCATGAGGAAGTCGCTCGGCCATCGCCGCAGGCAGCGCGACCTGCTCCAGAAGCTCGAGCACCCGCGAGCGTCGTGTCGCCGTGGAGCCGATGCGGTGCACGCGCAGAGGTTCGGTGATCGACTGCTCGACCGTGTAACGCGGGTCGAGCGATGCGTACGGGTTCTGGAACACCGGCTGCACGCGGCGACGCAGGGCGAACAGCTCCTTGCGGCGGAGCGTGGTCAGGTCGACGCCGTCGAAGAGGATCGAGCCCGAGGTGGCGTCTTCGAGACCGAGCACCATGTTCGCCGTCGTGGACTTGCCCGAACCCGACTCGCCGACGATCGACACCGTGGTCCCCCGGCGGATCTCGAAGCTCACTCCGTCGACGGCCGTGAATGTCTGGGGCTCCCCCGCCTTGGGTGCGCGGAGGGCGAACTCCTTGCGCAGGTCGCGGATCTCCACGAACGGCGTCCCGGTCGCTGCCTCGCGCTGCGGGAGGGCGTCCCGGCGCGAGGCGAGGCTCGGCGCGGCGGCGAGCAGCTGCTTCGTGTACTCGTGCTGCGGATTGCCGAGAACCTCGGCCGACGTGCCCTCCTCGACGATGTGACCGCGGAACATCACCACGATGCGGTCGGCGCGCTCTGCGGCGAGCGCCAGGTCGTGGGTGATGAGGAAGACCGCGGTGCCGAGTTCGTCGGTGAGCGCGTCGAGCTGGTCGAGGATGCGCCGCTGCACGGTCACGTCGAGGGCCGAGGTGGGCTCGTCGGCGATCAGCAGGCGCGGCTTGCAGGCGAGGCCCATCGCGATCAGCACGCGCTGGCGCATACCGCCGGAGAACTCGTGCGGGTACTGGTGCGCCCGCTGCGCGGCATCCGCGATCCCCACCATCTCCAACAGCTCGACGACCCGCGCCTTCGTGGCGTCGCCGTGGGTGTGGCCGTGCACCTCGAGCGCCTCGCCGATTTGCTCACCCACGCGCATGAGCGGGTTGAGGTTCGACATCGGGTCTTGCGGCACGAGACCGATCCCCGCCCCGCGCAGCGAGACCATGGCGTTCTCCGGGAGCTCGGTCAGCTCGCGCCCGTCGAAGCGGATGCTGCCGGCGGTGATCACGCCGTTCTCGGGCAGCAGTCGGTTGACCGCCGCCGCCGTGGTCGACTTGCCCGACCCCGACTCCCCCCACGATCGCGACGGTCTCGCCCGCGGCGACGTCGATGGTGATGTCACTGATCGCCGTGACCAGCTCGGAACCGGTCCGGAAGGCGACGGCGAGGCCGCTGATGCTCAGCACGGGCTCGGTGGTGCTCATGATGTTCTCGTTCCTTCATTGTCACGGAGTGCCTGGTCACCGGCGGATGTCGGGGCGCCGCCCAGGAGTGCGGGCAGCGCCGTGCGCCACAGCGCCTCGGTCGGCGCGGGTTCGGGCGCGAAGAGGCGGTTGGTCAGCAGGACGGCGGCGGTACCGGTGCCCTGGACGATGCCGAGGGCGCAGCCGGTGTAGCCGGGGTGCCAGAGCAGCCGAGTCTGCCGACCGGCGACGGCGACGCTGTCGCTGCGCCACCCGAGGGCCTGCCCCGCGTCGGGCCCGTCGCGGAAAAGCTCCGCCACGACCTCCGAGCGCCACAGCTCGGGGTGTGTTTCGGGGGCGGCGAGCGCGGCGCCGAGGGTGAGCAGGTCGTCGGCGGTGCTGAAGAGTCCCGCATGACCGGAGACGCCGCCGAGCGCGTGGAAGCAGTTGCCGTCGTTCACGCTTCCGGTGACCTCGCCCTCACGCCAGGCGAAGTCGCGGTCGGCCGTGAGGATCGGGTACGGCTCGCCCGTCGCGACCATCCGACGTTCGGCCGCGTCACCGATGCCGGAGGACGCCACAGGCCGGGCGACCGGACCGTACCCGGTGCGGGCGAGCCCGAGGGTGCCGTGACGAGCTCGCGGACGGCAGCGTCCAGGGGTGTTCCGGTGACGACCGCGATGATGCGGCCGAGGAGCATGAAGCCGAGGTCGGAGTAGTGGCGCCCCTCATCGAGCCCGTAGCGCAGCGGGACCGCGTCGATCGCGTCGGCCGGATCGAGGTGCTCGCGGTCGAGGTACAGCGGCTGCCACTCCCAGAGCCCCGCACGATGCTGCAGCAGGTGACGCACGGTCGTCCCCGCCGCGCACGGGGTGCCGGGCAGGAAGCGCTCGACCGGATCGTCGAAGTCGAGGTCCCCACGGCTGACCAGCCGCAGGATCACGGTCGTGGTCGCCGCGACCTTCGACACCGAGGCGATGTCGAACGCGGTCGCGGTGGTCATCGGCGTTCCCGCGAGGTCGGCGAAGCCGCCGGCTGCGAGGTCGCGTCCGGCCGTGGTCACCACTCCCGCGACGGCACCTCGGGGCGCGGAGGTGCTCGCCAGGACGGCGGCGACGGCCGCGACGGCGCTCCCCGGCGCTCATGCCCACTCCTTGCGCATGCGCTGCTCGGGTTCACCGAACTCCGGCTGCGTGCGGGTCGCCCCGTCGGGGTGCCAGCCCTTGGCCTCGTAGAAGCCGATCGATGGCAGGTTGGCCGCGAACACCCAGAGCGTCGCGGCGCCGGCTCCGACCTCGCGCAGCGCCTCGGTCGCACGCGACAGCAGCGCGCCGCCGATACCGCCGCCGTGCGCTCGTGGCGAGACGTAGAGCGAGTGCACGGCACCGTCGATGCCGCCCTCCGCGCCGTCGGTCGACGCATACCGGGTGATCCCGACGATCACGCCGTCCCGTTCCGCGACGAGCACCGTCCCGTCGGAAGAGGTCAGCACCCGACGCCACAGCGTCTCGGCGCGTTCGTCCGTCATCGCCTCGACGGCCGCATCCGGCAGCACACCTCGGTAGCTCTCACGCCAGCACGCGAGGAACACCTCGAGCACCCCGGACAGGTCGTCCGGGGTGGCGCGGCGCACCTGGAGGTTCACGATGCCGCGGCCTCCGTGAGCACGAGTGAGTCGACCGAGGCGACCGGCTCCGGCATCTGCAGCGGACCGGCACCCGGGGTGATGGTTCCGAGGATGCGTGGCTCGCGCGCTCCGGTGCCGCCGGGGACGATCGCGGGAACGCCGTGCATCGTGGACCAGCCGATCAGCGCCAGGAGGATGGCTTCCTTGCTGTCGGCCGGAGCCCCCAGCTCGTCGGCCAGCACGACCTCGGTCGCGGGGAGCGCGGCACGGAGCCCGTCGAGGATCAGCGGGTTGCGGCATCCGCCACCTGACACGGCGAGGAATCCGATGCTCGCGGCGTCCACGTCTCGCGCAACCGTGCGCACCGTGAGCTCGGTGAGCGTGCGCACGACATCGGCGACCGCGATCTCCCGCCCCTGCGCGGCGAGGTGCTCGTGCACGTAGCCGAGGTGGAAGTGCTCCTTGCCGGTGCTCTTGGGCGGGGTGAGGGCGTAGTACGGGTCGTCGAGGAGCGCATCGAGCAGCGCCTCGTCGACCGTGCCGGTGCGGGCGATCGCGGCATCGTCGTCGTAGCCGAGCGGGTTGAGGTCGTGTTCGACGATGACCGCATCGACCAGCGCGTTCGCGGGGCCGATGTCGTACGCGACCAGGCCGTCCTCGCGCACGACGGTCATGTTCGAGATGCCGCCGAGGTTCAACGCCGCCGTGACTCCGGCACGCCCGCGGAGAAGCAGCTCGTCGAGGAACGACACGAGGGGGCGCCGTGCCCACCCACGGTGATGTCGCGGATGCGGATGTCGGACACCACGGGCGCGCCGACCTTCTCGGCGATCCACGCCGGCTGCCCGATCTGCAGGGTGCCGAGCGCATGTGCGCCGTCGACCCAGTGGTACACGGTCTGTCCGTGCGAGCACACCGCGTCGACACCGCCGACCTCTGCCGCGATGTCGGCCGCGACCTCGGCGAACGCCTGCCCGATGAGGGTGTCGAGCTCGGCCACCTCCGCGAGCGTCGTCTGCGCGGGCGGCAGTGCGGCGACCAGCCGAGCCCGCAGCTCGGGAGCGTACGGCACGCTCGTCGCCGCGAGGACCGTGCCGCGCAGGTCGACACCGTGTGCGGTGAAGCCCCCGCTGGTCGCGAAGTCGACGACGGCCGCGTCGATCCCGTCGTGCGAGGTGCCGGAGATCAGTCCGAGGACGCGCATCAGTTCTCCTCCAGAGCGGCGCGCAGCCGACCACCGGCCGCGTCGAGTCGAGTGGTGGCCGCGGCGAGGTCCTCACCGCGGCGGATCATGATCGACGCGAGCTTCACGTCGTAAGCGGCCGTCTCCAGCGCAGCCACCGCCGCGTCGCGGTCGGCATCCGCGATGGTCTGCACCATCCGGATGGCGCGCTCACGGAGCTTGTGGTTCGTCGCCTTCACGTCGACCATCAGGTTGCCGTAGGCCTTGCCGCCCCGCACCATCAAGATGGTCGAGAACATGTTGAGCACGAGCTTCTGCGCCGTGCCCGACTTGAGGCGCGTCGACCCGGACAGCACCTCGGGGCCGACCTCGACCTCGATCCCGTGCTCCGCGGCCGCACTGAGCGCGGTGCCGACGTTGCAGGAGAGCCCGATGCTGAGCGCGCCGAGCTCGCGCGCCCGGCGGACCGCCGCGATCACGTACGGCGTGCGTCCGCTCGAGGCGATCCCGATCACGGTGTCGAGTGGTCCGATCCCCGCGTCGTCGATGGCTGCGGCCCCCGCGTCCGCGTCGTCTTCCGCACCCTCGACCGGGTTCACGATCGCGCCAGGCCCGCCGGCCATGATCGCGAACACCAGTTCCGGCGGGGTGCTGAACGTGGGAGGGCACTCCGAGGCGTCGAGCACGCCGATACGTCCGGGCGTTCCCGCGCCGACGTAGACCAGGCGCCCGCCCTGCGCCATACGCGCGGCGGTCGCCTCGATCGCCGGGACGATCTGCGGCAGTGCGCGCTGCACGGCGGCCGGCACCGTGGCATCCGCCTCGTTCATGGTCTGCGCGAGTTCGGCGACGCTCATCTGGTCGAGACGGGCGTACCGGGGGTCGCTGGACTCCGTGGCGAGTCCGCCGAGATCCTCCATGGTCATCGCTTTCCTCTGTTCCGGGGGTCGAGACTGTCGCGCAGGCCGTCACCGAGCAGGTTCAAGCCGACCACGAGGAGCACCACGATCACGCCGGGCGCGATCATGGTCCATGGCGCGATCGTCACGAGGGTGCGCGCCTCGAAGATCATCGAGCCGAGCGACGGCGCGGGCGGAGGGGTGCCGAGGCCGAGGAAGCTCAGCGAGGCCTCGGTGAGCACGGCCCACGACAGCGACAACGTGACCTGCACGATGATGATCGACGTGATGTTCGGCAGCACATGCCGGAACATGGTCGCCATGCGACTCTGCCCCGTGCTCTTGGCGGCCTTGACGTACTCCACCTCGCGCAGCGACAGCACGGGCCCGCGGGTGACGCGGATGAAGATCGGCACGTAGACGATCGCGATCGCGACGGCGATCGTGAACCAGTTCCGGTCGAAGACCGAGGCCAGCGACAGGGCGAGCAGCAGAGGCGGGAAGGCGAACAGCACATTCGTGACCGCGGTGATCGCACCGTCGGAGATACCGCGGTAGAAGCCGGCGATGAGTCCGCAGACGGTGCCGACGACGGTGGCGAACGCGACCGCGACGAGCGAGATCAGCGCGGAGTTCGCGACACCGGCGGCCACGCGCGAGAAGACGTCGCGGCCGAACTGATCGGTGCCGAACCAGTGCACGCCCGACGGCGGCTGGAGGCGTGACGGCGGGTCCTGGGCGAGCGGATCGAACGGCAGCAGCCCGAACGCCGAGATGAGGCTGAGCACCCCGAGCAGGATCACGATGATGAGGCCGGCGAGGCCGCTGCGGCTGCGCAGCAGGAGGCGCACGCGCTCCATGGTGCGCCCACCGCCGGGGGCGATGGTCGGGGTCTGAGAGATGTCGGTCATGCGGCACGCACCCGAGGATCGATGACCCGGTACAGCAGGTCGGTGAGCAGATTGACGATGACGAAGGCGAGCGCGATCACGAGGACGGTGCTCTGCACGAGCGCGTACTCCTTCTGCTGGATGCCCAGCAGGACCTGTCGTCCGATGCCGGGGAGCGAGAAGATCTGCTCCACCACGACGGCGCCGCCGAGCAGGTAACCGAACTGCAAGCCGGTCATCGTGACGATGGGCACGAGCGCGTTGCCCAGCACATGGCGCACCTGCAGGCGGCGAGGCGGGACGCCCTTGGCCTTCGCGGTGCGGATGAAGTCGTTGGCGCGGATCTCCAGCACCGCGGTGCGGGTCGTGCGCATGATGGGCGCGGCGATGCCGAAGCCGAGCACGATCGACGGCAGCAGCATCTGCTGCAGGTTCAGCAGCGGGTCCTCGAACAGGGTGACGTACCCCTGACCGTTCGGGTTGAACCCGAACGACGAGGCGAGAACCGCCAGCAGCGCGGTGCCGAGGAGGAACGCGGGGATCGAGAGGCCGGCGAGTCCGACCACCTGGCCGACGCCGTCGCGGACCGAGTCGGGCTTCGAGGCGGAGAGCATGCCGAGCGGGATGCCGATCGCGAGCGCGATCACGATCGAGAAGATCGCGAGCTCGAACGTGACGGGGAGGGCGGCGAGCGTCAGGTCGAGCACGCTCGTCTGCGCGCGGGAGGAGAAGCCGAGGTTTCCCGTGAAGATGTTGCCCAGCCAGGAGAAGAACTGCACGAAGAGGGGCTGGTCGAGGCCGTAGTACGCCTCGAGGGCCGCACGCTGGGCGGGGGTGAGCGCTGCCGCCTCGGTACCGAGACCGGAGCTGATCTGGTCGCCGGGGATGGCGCGCAGCATCAGGAAGACGAAGATGGCGACGCCGAGGAGCGTGCCGAGTGCTGCGAGGATGCGTCGCAGCACGCTGTTGCGGAGGAGCTGTCTGAACATGCGAGTGTGTGGTGCCTGTCGTCGGGGAACGAGGGGGTGCGGGGTGCCCGCACCCCCTCGATCCGCTACTTGATGGAGGTGGTCCGCAGGTACTGCAGCGAGCCGTTCACCATCGGGACGAAGCCGTCGACGTTCGACGCCGTCGCGGTGTACGTGTAGCTCGTGAACAGCCAGATCCACGCCGCGTTGTCCTCGAGGTTCTCGGAGACCTGCGCGTAGATGTCCTTGCGCTTGTCGGGGTCGGCCGTCTGGCGTCCCTCGGCGAACAGCGCGTCGAGCTCGGGCGACGAGTAGCCGGCGACCTTGTTCAGGTTTCCGGTGCTGGTGAAGTAGCGCCCGTACATGCCGTCGGGGTCGGGCCGACCGCCGTTGAGCGCCACGGCGGCGTCGAAGTCGGCGGCGATCCAGCGGTCGACGAACGCGCCGGACTCGAGGACCTCGAGCTCGAGGGTGATGCCCGCGTCGGCGAGCTGCGCCTTGAGGTTCTGGGCCTCGTTCACCGAGGTGGCGTACTCGCCCTGCGACACGATCGTCTTGATCGTGACGCCGTCTTCCTTGCCCGCCTTCTTCAGGTAGTCGGCGGCCTTGTCGAGGTCGCGCTCGGGGCAGGGGCGCGCGTCGGGGTCGGACTTGTAGGCCGGGGAGGTGATGGGTCCGGTGACCTCGCCCTCGCCGAGCGCTGCGGTGTCGAGCACCTCCTGGCGGTCGATGGCGCACTGGATCGCGAGGCGGACGTTGACGTCGGTCAGGTCTCCGCGCGTGGCGTTCAGCTGCAGCGCGTGGTAGCTGAGCTGCGGGGTGGTCGCGACCTCGACGTTCGCACCCTCGGCGGTCTGCGCGACCAGCGGGTCGTCGAACACGGCCAGCTGCACGTTGCCCGACTGCATGGCCGAGACGATCGACGACTCGTCGGGGATCACCCGGAACTCCACAGTGTCGAGCAGTGCGGCGTCGCCCCAGTAGTCCTCGTTCTTGGCGAGGGTGATCGACTGGCTGGCCTTGCGGTCGTCGAGGATGAAGGGGCCGGTGCCGTTCGGCGTGGTGTTCAGCGCCTCTTCGGTGTCGTCGGAAGACAGCATCGCCATGTTGATCACGGCGAGGTTGGCGGGGAGCGCGGCGTCGGGGGCGCTCAGCGCGAGGGTCACGGTCGTCGCGTCGGTGGCCTCGACTGCGGTGACCGAGGCGAGCGAGCTGCTCGCGACGGCGGCGGTGGCCTCGGCGGCGATCGCGTCGAGCGAGTACTTGACGTCCTCGGAGTCGAACGCGCTGCCGTCGGCGAACGTCACGCCCTCGCGGAGGTGGAAGGTCACGGTCAGACCGTCGTCGGAGACGTCCCACGACTCGGCGAGACCGGGAACGACGTTGAGCTCCTCGTCGAACTCGGTCAGCGTGCCGTACAGGTTCTGCAGCACGTTGACGGCCTGGAACTGCGTGGCCTTCCACGGGAACAGGGTGTCGGGGTCACTGGTCACGCCGATGACGAGGTCGCCGCCTGCGGCGCCCTCCGCCGGCTTCGGGTCGGACGCGGGTGCGGAACAACCGGTGATGACGAGCGCCAATGCGACGCCCGTGGCGGTGAGAGCGCCGAATGACGCCCGCCGTGCTGTGCTCATGCTGATTCCTCCTGGCTGGGGACCGCGTCGCCCTGGGTCGGTTCCGGCGATGCTGCCCGAACGTCCCACGAACATCCTCGGTCTGGGTTGGTACCAAAAGTACACGAAGGTCGCTTCTGATGTAACGGAAGTTCCTCTACTGTTATGAACACCGAACGGAGAACACATGTCCCCTGACGCCGCCCGCGACGACGCCGGCGCGCATCCCGTGCTCGTGCGCATGCGTGCCATCCGCCCCGAGCTGCGCCCGAGCGAGCAGCGCATCGCCGACCTGTTCCTCGCGGACCCGGCAGGAACCGCCGGGCTCTCGATCGCCGAGCTCGCCCAGCGCTGCGACACCTCGACGACCTCCGTCGTGCGCTTCTGCAAGCGTCTCGGCTACGAGCATGTGCGGGAATTGCGCAACCACGTGCTGCGCGACGTCGAGCGGGAGACCTTCGACACCGCGGCGCTCCCCGCCGTCTCGGGAGACATCGACCGCAACGACACCCTGACCGACATCGTCGCGAAGGTCTCGCTCGCCGAGACCCTCTCGCTCGCCGACACCGCCAAGGTGCTCGACGTCGAGTCGCTGCGGGCCTCGGTCGACGCGATCACCTCCTCGACCAGGGTCGACATCTTCGGCGTCGGCGCCAGCTCCATCGTGGGACTCGACCTGCAGCGCAAGCTCACCCGGATCGGGCGCACGGCCCTGGAGTGGTCCGACCCGCACGCCGCGTGGACATCGGCTGCGACCCTCGGACCAGGGAACGTCGCGATCGCCGTGTCCCACAGCGGGGCGACCACCGACACGATCGAGTTCCTGATGCTCGCACGCAGCGCCGGGGCGACGACGATCGCGATCACGAACCATGCGGGAGCGCCGCTGGCCGCCCAGGCCGACATCGTGCTCACGACCGCAGCGCGCGAGACGGGCTTCCGCTCGGGTGCGCTCGGCAGTCGGATCGCGCAGCTCATGGTGGTCGACTGCATCTTCATCGGCGTGGCGCAGTCGAACTACGACCGCTCGATGGAGGCGCTGCGCGACACGTTCGCCGCGGTGCACAGGGAGCGGACGGCGGGGGCGTGATCCCGGACGCCGGGCGTGCGCGAGCGGGACTGTTCAGCGCATTCGCGGGCCTCGGCGTCACCGCGGCGCTCGTGCCGGCCGTGCTCCCCGCGGCGGAGCGCTCGATCGATGCCGATCTCAGCTCGGCCGTGCCCGTGCTGTTCGCCGGACTCCTGATCGGCGTGCTCACCTCGAGCCCCTCCTGATGCGCCGCCCGCCGCAGGTCGCCCTGATCCTCGGCGGCGCGCTCCAGGCGGCGGCCATCGTCGGGGTGGCACTCGCCGCGACCCCTGCGGTGTTCATCGCGGCCGCGGCCGTCGCCGGATTCGGCTTCGGACTCGTCGAGGCGTCGGGATCCGTGGCGGCCAAGTCGGTCGCCGTCGGCAGCGCGACCGGTCTGCTCAGCGCCCTCCTCGGCACCGTCGCCGTGTGCGCCGCGGTCACCCCGCTCGTCGTCGCCCTCGGTTCCGGCGTCCGCCCGGCGCTCGGCATCCTGGCCCTGGTGCCGCTCGTCTCCGTCGCGGTGTTCTCGGTCGCGATGTTCTCGGTCGCGGTGTTCTCCGACCCGATGTTCTCCACCTCGGCGCCCGCGGCGGCCCGCACCGAGGCCCCTCTCGTCGCGACGCCCGCGGACTGCTCGTGCTGCTTCCGTTCGCGGTGGCGCTCCCGCTCTACGTCGGCGTCGAGACCGTGCTGTCCGGGTGGTCGGCGGTGATCCCCGGCCGGATTCTCGCGGTCGATCCTGGCATCGCTGCCCTGGGCACCTCGGCGTTCTGGACCCTGATGGCACTCGGCCGCTTCGGCGCGGCGACGCTGCGCCGCCTCGCCGTGCCGCCCACGCGGATCCTCACGACCGCCACGTGCGTCGCCGCCGTCCTGATGGCGGCGGCTGGACTCCTCGTCGACCGGGCCCCCGGCTGGGCACTGGGCTCCCTGGCCGCCGTCGTCGTGCTCCTCGCTCCCAGTTACGGCCTCATCCTCGGCCTCGCGCTGGACCGCCTCGATCCGGCCCGCAGCGCGGCCGTGACGGGAGCGCTCGTCGCCTGCGGCGCGGTCGGCGGCACTGCCATCCCCACGCTGATCCTCCTGATCGGTCGGGATCCGGCGTCGGAGACGACCTTCCTGGTCGCGGCCGCACTGTGCGCGCTCGTCCCACTGCTGGTGTTGGTCGCCGCACGACCTCCCCGACCTGCGGCCGTACCGCGCTGACATCCCCTGCACATCTGCCGACAGTCGCGACCTTCACACAGATGCTGGAATACCGGCGCTCGCACCGGCGCGGGCGGCGTACCGTCGATGACACACCCATCCGCAGCAAGGAGCCGCCCGTGTCCACCGAGGTCCTCACGATCGTCGTCAGCGCCATCGGCGTCGTGCTCACCCTCGGCACCAGTCTGTTCACCGCGGGGGCATGGCTGGTGCGCCGCATCGACGACCGCATCGACGCCGTCGACGAGAAGCTCAGCAGCCGCATCGATGCGCTCGACGAGAAGCTCAGCACTCGAATCGACGCTGTGGCCGCCGACGTCACCGACCTCAAGATCTCCGTCGCGCGCCTCGAAGGACCGCCGCGGCACCTGCTCACCGCGAGCCGCTGAACCCGCTTCCGCGAAGGAGCCCCTACCGCAAGACGAGAGCGGCGGCGCCGATGAGCGGACCCTCATCGGCCAAGCCCGAGCGCACGACGCGGGTGCGACGCGAGTACTCGTGGACCGCGCTGGCGGTGAGCGCTTCCTGCACGAGGTCGATGTAGTCGGGTGACACCCGAGAGAAACCGCCGCCGATCGCCACGACGTCGAGGTCGACGAGGGTCGCAGCATCGGCGAGCGCCTCACCCACGGCACGGGCCGAGCGCTCGATCGCCGCCCGAGCCAGACGATCGCCGGCCGCTGCATCCCTGGCCAGGTCTTCGCCCGTCGTCGCGCCGCCCCACCCCTGCTGCTGCGCCCACGCGGCACTCGCCGGTCCTGAGGCGATCTCCTCGAGGGTCAGGCCGCCCTCTCGACGCACCTGCCCGAGGTGCCCCGCGTTGCCCGTGGCGCCGGGGATATAGGCGCCGTTCACGACGAAGCCGCCGCCCACCCCGGTCGAGACGACGATCGAGAGCGAGGCGCCGGCGCCCTGCGTCGCACCGAGCCAGGATTCGGCGAGCGCGAGCGCCCCGCCGTCGTGGCCGAGCCGGGTCGGGAGGGTACGTCCGAGAATGGCTGACGCCGCTGCGCGCACCGCATCGACGAGGCCGTACCCGCGGGCGAGGGGCATGTTGACGGGGGTGATGGAGCCGGCGATCCGGTCGACCGGTCCCGCGCTGCCCACTCCGGCTCCCACGAGCTCGGCGTCGACAGGCAGCGCGCCGAGCGCGTGCTCCACGATCGCGACGACGGCGGCATCGAGCGACGCGGCGGTCGCCGCCCGCCCTGTGGCCTGCCGGCTGCGGCTGCGGTCGACGAGCACCCCGTGCTCGTCGACGAGCGCGGCCTCCATCTTGGTCCCGCCGATGTCGACGGCGAGGGCGTACCGCGTCACTGCGGGTCGAGCCCGAGGTCGTCGAGATCGAACGCGGCGCGCCATTCCAGTCCCTCGGCTTCGATCGCGGCCTGCGCTCCCGTCTTCCGGTCGACGATCACCGCGACCGCGACGACCTCGGCGCCTTCCTTGCGCAGGGCCTCGACGGCCTTGAGCGCCGACTGTCCGGTGGTCGAGGTGTCTTCGAGCACGACGACACGCTTGCCCTTGACGTCGGCGCCCTCGATCTGGCGGCCACGGCCGTGGTCCTTGGGCTCCTTGCGCACGACGAACGCGTCCAGCGGGCGCTCGGCGGCCACCGAGGCATGCAGCACGGAGTTCGCGATCGGGTCGGCGCCGAGGGTCAGCCCGCCGACGGCCACGACGTCGAGGTCGCCGATCAGGTCGAGCATGATGCGGCCGATCGCGGGGGCGGCCCGGTGATCGAGCGTGAGCTTGCGCATGTCGACGTAATACGTCGCCTTCTTGCCGCTGGAGAGGGTGAAGTCGCCGTGGAACACCGCCTCGTCCGTGATGAGGTCGAGAAGGGTCTGGCGGTCTGCGTCGAGTGCGGTCACGGCATCCAGTGTAGGAGGCACGCCCTAGGCTTGACGCATGCGCTTGGCCACCTGGAACGTCAACTCCATCCGCACCCGCGTCACCCGCACCGTCGAGTTCGCCGTCCGAGAGGATATCGACGTGCTGGCGATGCAGGAGATCAAGTGCAAGCCGGAGCAGTTCCCCTACGGTCCGTTCGAAGAGGCCGGCTACCACGTCGAGGTGCACGGACTCAATCAATGGAACGGCGTCGCTATCGCGAGCCGGCTGCCCATCACCGACGTGCGCACGGCGTTCGACGGCATGCCGGGGTTCGCGAAGGGGCATGAGGGCCCCGACGCGCCGCTCGAGGCGCGCGCCCTCGGCGTGATGGTCGACGGCGTACGCGTGTGGAGCCTGTACGTCCCCAACGGCCGTTCGCTCGACGACCCCCACTACCTCTACAAGCTGCACTGGCTGGAGCAGCTGAAGAAGTCCACGGCTGCCGAGCTCTCGGCGAACCCCGATCTTCCGCTCGCTCTGGTCGGCGACTTCAACATCATCCCGTTCGACCACGACAACGGCGACCCCGACATCGTGGTGGGCCGTTCGACCCATGTCTCACCGCCGGAGCGCGAGGCGTTCTTCGCGTTCCAGGATGCGGGTGTGACCGATGTCGTGCGCCCGCTGCTCCCCGAGGGATACACCTACTGGGACTACCAACGGCTGAAGTTCCCCCGCAACGAGGGCATCCGCATCGACTTCGTCCTGGGCTCGCGCACCCTGGCCGAGGCTGTGACCGGCGCCTCGATCCACCGCGACGAGCGCAAGGGCGAGCAGCCCAGCGACCACGTCCCCGTGGTCGTCGACCTGGATGGCCGTCGTCTGGGAACGGGCGGCCCCGCGGAAGACGACGACCTCCCGATGATCTTCTCCTGAACGTTGCTCCCATGACGGTGCGGCTGATCGCCACCGATCTCGACGGAACGCTGCTCGACTCCTCGTCCGGGGTCTCGGTGCGCACGAGGTCGGCGCTCGACGCCGCCCGTGACCGCGGCATCCATGTCGTGCCCGTGACCGCTCGGCAACCCATCGGTCTGCGCGCGATCGCGGCTGATGCGGCTTTCGACGGCTGGGCGCTCTGCAGCAACGGGGCCTACGCCGTCCACCTCGTCGACGGACGGATGCTGTTCGCAGAAGAGCTCCCGGCCGACACGATCCGCACGCTCGCCGACGCGTTGCGGGCGAGCATCCCCGGCCTGCTGTTCGCGAGCGTTCGGGAGGGCGGCGAGACGTTCGTCGCCCAGCACGGCTACGCCGAGATCGCCGACGTCTCCGACCACAAGCGAGACCCCGAGACCATGGGCGGCGTGCCGCTCGATCGACAGGTGCTCTCCGCGCCGAGCCTGAAGCTCGTCATCCGGCATCCCGAACTCGCACCCCCGACTCTGTTCGAGGCGCTGCGCTCACTCGGACTCACGGGTTTCGAGGCCACCCTGTCGGGGGCGCCGTTCGTCGAGGTGATGGCGGAGGGCGTCACGAAGGCCACCGGCCTCGCCCGCCTCTGCGATCACCTCGGCATCGACCGCGCCGAGGTGATCGCTTTCGGCGATGCCCTCAACGACGTGGAGATGCTCCGGTGGGCCGGCCGCGGCGTGGCGATGGCGCATGCGGCAACCCTCGTCCAGGATGCTGCCGACGAGACCACCTCCTCGAACGACGAGGATGGCGTGGCGAGGGTGATCGAGCGACTGCTCGGCTGACACCGGCTCGACCGCGAAGGTCGAACCGCGCCCTGACACCTCAGCCGAACGTCCCGACCTCGGGTACTCGATCCGTTCTCCCGTAGCGCAGCAGCGTCACGCCTTCGTCGTCGGTGATCGGCAGCTCGAGCAGACGCAGCACGGACGGCAGGGCACTGTCGGCGAAGACCTTCTTCCCCGCGCCGAGCAGGATCGGATACACCCAGAGGTTCAGCTGGTCGAAGAGTCCCTCGGCCAGCAGCGTGTGCACGAAGTCGATGCTGCCGATCACGTGGACTTCGCTGTGCGCGGCGCGCATCGCGGCGATCTCGGCCGCGAGGTCGGCGCCGACGCGGGTGCTTCCCGCCCAGTCGAGGGCCAGGTCGTCGTCGCGTGTCGCCACGTATTTCGGCACCCGGTTGAAGAGCGTGCCGATGTCGCCGGACTCCCCTCGGTGTGGTGCGGCCAGTAGGAGGCGAAGATGTCGTAGGTCCGACGACCGAGGAGCAACGCATCCAGCCCGCGCATGCCCTTCTCGATCTCGGGGCCGACGCCGGAGGAGGGATACCCCGCCTGCCAGCCGCTGAAACGGAACCCGCCCGAGGGGTCTTCGTCGATGCCGCCGGGCCCCTGTGCGACCCCGTCGAGCGTCAGGAAGAGGTCGATCAGGATGCGGCCGCGCGTGGCGTGCTGCGTGCTGTCAGTGCTCATGTCGTGCTCCCTACAGTCATCCGTGCGATGTGGAACGTGGTCGAGAAGGCGTCGAGCCAGGAGTCCTCTCCGCGGACCACCGCGACGACATCCTGCGCGAGCGCCTCGGCCGCGGTGAGGTCTCCGCCGATCAGGTGACGGATGCCGGGACCGGCGACGATCACGGCGTCCGGGTCCCCCTCGGGGAGTCGTCCGCCGACGGGCGGCGCGGGAGGGGCGAGCTGGGCGATGCGGAGTCCGCCGTCGCGCACGGACGCGCGCAACGCCACGTCGCCCACGTGGAGTTCGTACTCGCCGTCTGTCGCCGCATCCGCCTGGAACGCCGTGCGCAGTGCCATGGTGAGCGAGTCCGGGGTGACCACGTCGCCCTCTTCGGGGTCGCCCATCGCCTGGAATCCCCAGCGGCCGAGGGCGAGCATGATCGGCTCGAACGAGCGCCCGTACGGGGTGAGCTCGTACACGAGGCCGCAGTTCAGCAGCGGAACCCGGCGCACGACGCCGCCCTCCTGCAGCTCCTTCAGCCGCGTGGAGAGGATGTTGGTGGGGATGCGCGGCAGGCCCTGCTTGAGGTCGGTGTACCGACGGGGACCGACGAGCAGATCGCGCACGATGAGCAGCCCCCACCGTTCCCCGATCAGCTCGACGGCGGTCGTCACGCCGCAGTACTGGCCGTAGCTGCGCGCCGCCATGTCAGGCCGACGTCGCCTGATCCGCCACGTGGTCCGGCCCGTTCTCGACGGCCTCGGGGGTCATGTAGAGGAAGCCGAGGGAGTTGCCGTCGGGGTCATCGAGGTCGCGCGAGTACATGAAGCCGTAATCCTGCACGGGCTTGGGTTCGGTGCCGCCTGCGGCGAGGCCCTTGGCGAGGATCGCATCGACCTCCTCGCGGGAATCCCGGCTGAAGGCGACCGACACCTGGACGATCTCGTTCGGGTCGGCGATGGGCTTGTCTGTGAAGGTCGCGAAGAACTCGCGCTTGAGGACCATGAAGTAGATGTCCTCGCTCCACACGATGCAGGCGGCGTTCTCGTCGGTGAACTGCGGGCTGATGTCGCAGCCCAGCGCCGTGTAGAACGCCTTGGCGCGCTCGAGGTCGCTGGTGGGCAGGTTGACGAAGACCTTGGTCATGATGACTCCTTTGTCCGGTGTTCTGCGCTCATGCTTGCAAATAACAACCATGCTTGTCAATAGCAAGTAACCGATCCGTCGCCAGGGGGATGCCTCGACCCGCGCACCCGCCCTACGGTGGAGAGATGCCCGCCGTCCCGTTCACCCGCACGCCGACCGAGCGCGAGCGCCGGGCGGATGTCATCCTCGCCGCCGTCATGTTCGTCGGTGCGGTGCTGAGCGCGGGGCTGTCCTCGATCGCAGAGATCTACGGGGAAGAGCAGGCACCGCTGTGGTGGGCGCTCGTCTACGCTGTCGTCGCCACCGTCCCCCTGGCTTTCCGCAGGCGCTGGCCGGGGACCGCCGCCGTGATCGTGGCCGCGGCGTACTTCACGGCCGTCACGATCCGCGTCCCCGAGATCTATGTGGGCAACATCGTGATGTTCCTCACGCTGTACACGGTCGGGGCGTGGATGAACGACCGTCGCCGCGCGATGCTCGTTCGGGTCGGCATCATCCTGGGCATGTTCGTGTGGTTGATCATCACGATGTACCGCGACGCGATCAGCGAGGCCGACAAAGCCGACGTCGCCGCCGGAGCCATGTCGCCGTACGTCGCCTTCATGCTCATCCAACTGCTGCTGAATGTGCTGTACTTCGGCGGCGCCTACTACTTCGGTGAGCGCTCCTGGGCCGCGGCTGCGCAGCTGGCGGTGCTCGAGCAGCGCACCGTCGAGCTCGAGCGCGAGCGCGAGGTCACCGCGGCTCAGGCCGTCGCCCTCGACCGCGTGCGCATCGCGCGCGAACTGCACGACGTCGTCGCGCACCACGTGTCGGTCATGGGCGTGCAGGCGGGCGCCGCGCGACTCGTGCTCGAGCGCGACCCCGCCGAAGCCGCCCGCATCCTCTCCGGCGTCGAGGGTTCGGCGCGCGACGCGATCCACGAGCTCCGCCAACTGCTGGAGACCCTGCGCACGCCGGGCGGCGAGACGACGGACGCGGCGTCGACCCTCGCGCTCGACGACATCGCCGACCTCGCCGATGCCTCCACCGAGGCGGGGCTGCCCACGGACTACGCGGTGATCGGCGAGCCGGTGCCCGTGCCGTCGCTGGTCGCGGTGAACCTGTACCGGATCGCCCAGGAGTCGCTCACGAACGCCCGCCGTCACGCCGGGAGCGGAGCGACGGCCGACGTGCGCGTGCGGTACGACGACGACGGCGTCGAACTCGAGATCGTCAACACCGGACGCGCGATCACCCAACTCCGCCCGGGGCTCGGGCAGTTGGGCATGCGGGCGCGCGCCGCGGCATCCGGAGGCACGCTCGAGGTGTCGCCGCGGCCGCTGGGCGGGATGCGCGTGCGCGCGCGGGTGCCACTCCCGGCCCCGGCAGGATCGGCGGCGGATCGATGAGCGCCCCGATCCGCGTCCTGCTGGTCGACGACCATGCGCTGCTGCGCGCCGGCTTCCGGACGATCCTCGACACCCAGCCCGACATCACGGTGATCGGCGAGGCGTCGTCGGGCGCGGAGGCCGTGGCCAAGGCATCGGCGCTCCGCCCCGACGTGATCACGATGGACGTGCAGATGCCCGATATGGACGGCATCGAGGCGACCAGGCTCCTCGTCGCCGACCCCGCGGTCGGCGCGGCCATCGCGATCGTGACCACGTTCGATCGCGACGACTACCTGTACCAGGCACTGGATGCGGGGGCGAGTGGGTTCCTGCTCAAGAACGCCGGAGCGGAGGATCTGATCGCCGCCGTCCGGGCCCTCGCCGCGGGCGACGGGATGCTCGCCCCGAGGTGACCCGCCGTGTGCTGGCTCGGTTCGCCGCGACGCCCGCTGCGCCACCTCCGGGGCACCCGTCGACCGCGGCCCCGCGCCGAAGGTCGCGCTCGCCGAGCCGCTCACCGAGCGCGAGACCGAGGTGCTGACCCTGCTGGCCGATGCCCGCAGCAACGCCGAGATCGCCAAGGCGCTGTTCATCGGCGAGGCCACGGTCAAGACGCATGTGTCACGCATCCTCCAGAAGCTCGGCGCACGGGATCGGGTGCAGGCGGTCGTGCTCGCGCATCGCATGGGCCTCGCGTGACCACCCGCCTCCGCCCGCCGCGATAGCCTCGGATCCATGCCAGACGCCGCCCCGCTGTCCCGTCCGATCCTGGCGGGGGTGGTCACGGCACTCGTCGGCTTCACGAGTTCGTTCGCGGTCGTGCTCACCGGACTCGACGCGGTCGGGGCCGACGCCGCGCAGGCGGCCAGCGGTCTCCTCGCGGCGAGCCTCACGATGGGACTCGCGTGCGTGGTGCTGGCGTGGCGGTACCGGATGCCGATCACGGTCGCGTGGTCCACACCCGGCGCGGCCCTCCTCGTGGCGACCGGGACCGTCGAGGGCGGATGGCCCGCCGCGGTCGGGGCCTTTCTCGTCACGGCCGCGCTCATCCTGCTCACCGCGCTGTGGCCCGCGCTGGGCTCTCTGATCGCCCGCATCCCACCGTCGATCGCGCAGGCGATGCTCGCCGGTGTCCTGCTGCCGCTGTGCCTGACGCCGATCACGGGCATCGTCGCCAACCCGTGGGGCGTGGTCCCTGTCGTGCTGACCTGGCTGGTGTTCACACGACTCGCGCCGCGCTGGGCGGTGCCGCTGGCGTTCGTCGCCGCGGCGGTGGTGGTCGCGGTCTCGCTGATCGTCGACGGCGCCTCGTTCGACCCGGCGCTCCTGCTGCCGGGCTTCTCGTTCACGGCGCCGACGTTCACGGTGGGCGCGCTGGTCGGCCTCGCCGTACCGCTGTTCATCGTGACCATGGCCTCGCAGAACGTGCCGGGCATCGCCATCATGCGCAGCTTCGGATACGAGGTGCCCTGGCGGCCGGCGATGCTGGTCACCGGACTGGGCACCGCGCTCGGGGCCACAGCCGGCGGGCACGCCATCAACCTCGCAGCGATCAGTGCCGCGCTCGCCGCATCGCCGGATGCCGACCCCGACCCGAAGCGACGGTGGGTCGCCGGGGTCTCCACCGGGGTGTCGTACCTGGTGCTGGGCGGCTTCTCGGCCGCGTTCGCCGCTCTCGTGGTGCTCGCGCCGGACGCCGTGATCCCCGCTGTCGCGGGGCTCGCCCTGTTCGCCGCGTTCGGTGCGTCCGTGCACCAGGCCATCGACGATCCCGGCGAGCGGATCCCCGCGGTCGTGACCTTCCTGGTGGCGGCATCCGGAATCTCCGTGCTCGGGGTCAGCGCCGCGTTCTGGGCTCTCGTCGCCGGACTGCTGGTGCGCACCGCGCTGCACGCCGGCCGTCGCTGACAGGAGGTCCACCGGGCGGGGGTGGGGAGTCCGCCATGCGGGGGATGCCGCGCGTCGACGCCCTGCGTAGCGTGAAAGGCATGACGACAGGAATGCTCGAACTCTCCGGCATCACCAAGAGCTACGGCTCTCGGCGCGTGCTCGACGACGTCTCCTTCACGGTCGCCCCCGGGCGACTCACGGGCTTCGTCGGCGGCAACGGCGCCGGCAAGACCACCACCATGCGGATCGTCCTGGGGCTGCTGTCCTCCGACGGCGGCCGGGTCGACCTCGACGGCGCACCGATCACCGCCGAGGACCGCCGTCGTTTCGGGTACATGCCCGAGGAGCGCGGCCTGTACCCCAAGATGAAGGTGCTCGAGCAGATCGTCTACCTCGCGCGCCTGCACGGTTTCGGCAAGCAGGACGCCGCGGACCGGGCGACCGCCCTGCTCACGGAACTCGGCCTGGGCGAGCGGCTGAACGACACGATCGAGTCGCTGTCGCTCGGAAACCAGCAGCGGGCGCAGATCGCCGCGTCGCTGGTGCACGACCCCGAGGTGCTGATCCTCGACGAGCCGTTCTCCGGCCTCGACCCGCTCGCGGTCGACGTGGTCGCTGGCGTCCTGCAGTCCAGCGCGGCGAAGGGCGCGTCGATCCTGTTCTCCTCGCACCAGCTCGATGTGGTCGAGCGTCTGTGCGACGACCTCGTCATCCTCGCCGGTGGCACGATCCGCGCGGCAGGGTCGCGTGACGGGCTTCGCGCCGAGCACGCCCGCGACCGGTACGAGCTGGTGTCGGCGGGGGATGCGGGCTGGCTGCGCACCGAGCCCGGTGTGACGGTGGTCGACTTCGAGGGCGGATACGCGCTCTTCGACGCGGACGGCGCCGAGACGGCCCAGCGCGTGCTCCAGTCCGCCGTGCAGCGTGGTGATGTCGCCAGCTTCGCCCCCAAGCATCCGTCCCTCGCCCAGATCTTCAAGGAGGTCATCCAGTGAGCACCCCCGCCCCCGTTCGCAGCTCGAACGGCATCTGGCTCGTCGCCGAGCGCGAGATCGGATCGAAGCTGCGCAGCAAGGCCTTCCTGATCTCGACCGGAATCCTCCTGATCCTCGCTCTCGCGGGCATCGTCCTCGGCGGTTTCGCGAGCAAGAACACCGACACCACGCCGATCGCCGCGACCGCGGAGACCGCGTCGGCCGTCTCCGCCATCCCGAACGTCGAAGTGACGACGGTGGCCGACGAGGCCGAAGCCGAGCAGCTCGTGCGCGACGACAAGGTCGACGCAGCCGTGCTTCCGGGCGACGGGCCTTCGGGCTACACGATCATCGCGCTGCAGGATGCTCCCGGCTCGATCGTGTCCGCCCTGTCGATCTCTCCCGAGGTCGTGATCCTGGAGCCGGCGACGACGAACCCCCTGCTGCGGTACTTCATCGCCATCGCGTTCGGACTCGTGTTCATGATGGCCGCCGCGACGTTCGGCGGGACGATCGCGCAGAGCATCGTCGAGGAGAAGCAGACCCGTGTGGTCGAGGTGCTGCTGTCGGCCATCCCCGCTCGCACGCTCCTCGCGGGCAAGGTGATCGGCAACACGGTGCTCGCGATGGGGCAGATCCTCGCGCTCGCAGCGGTGGCCACGATCGGGCTGATCGTCACAGGTCAACGCGAGGTGCTCACGACTCTCGGGGCGCCGATCATCTGGTTCGCGGTGTTCTTCCTGTTCGGCTTCATCCTGCTGGCGGCGATGTTCGCGGCTGCGGCGTCGATGGTGTCGCGCCAGGAGGACATCGGCTCCACGACCACGCCGATCACGATGCTGATCATGGCGCCGTACATCCTCGTCATCGTCTTCAACGACAACCCGCTCGTGCTGACGATCATGTCGTACGTGCCGTTCTCGGCTCCGGTCGGCATGCCGATGCGCCTCTTCGTGGGCGAGGCGCAGTGGTGGGAGCCGTTGCTGAGCCTGGTGATCCTGCTCGCGAGCTGCGTGGCCGCGATCGTCATCGGCGCGAAGATCTACGAGAACTCTCTGCTGCGCATGGGATCCCGCGTCAAGCTCAAGGACGCGCTGCGCGGCTGACGCCGGAACCGAGAAGCCCCCTGCTCCGCGTCGCGCGGACCAGGGGGCTTCGTCGTCCGACCCGGGTCAGGTCAGATCACACCGTCGGCGAGCGTGGTGGGGTTGCCGAAGCGGTGGTTCGTGATCGAGACGGCCTGCTCGTGCAGGAACGGCAGCATCTCGACGCGGCCGGCGCCGGTCACCGCGTGCGACCAGACCGCGACGTCCGGGCTCCCGCCGAGTTCCTCGAACAGTGCCGACGCGTCACCGCCGACCAGACGCACGCGCTGCCACGAGTTCGCCGCCTTGGCATAGCGCTTAGCCCATACGGCATCCGACTCGTGCTTGACGGTCACACCGTGCGCGCGCAGCGCCTCGACGACGCGAGAGGGCAGTGCGGGAGCCGAGACCGTGAACGGGCTGCCGCTGCGCAGGGCGGCCGCGAGCACACGGATGCCGTCGACCACGGCTGCGTCCTCCGCGATGCGCACGTCGACCGCGACGGGCCGGTACCGGAAGAGGTTGCGCTCGACGCCGAGGCCGGACTTGTCGCTGACGGCGCCGAACTCGTCGATCCACGCCCGCTCGTCCGATGCGGCAGCGCGCTGCAGCCAGTCCGCCTCAGCCGCATCGACCTCGGCACCGGCCGCGTCGAGCAGTGCGCCGACGGCCGGAGCCACCGCGGCTCCTGGAGCGACCGCGGGAAGCTCCGCCGGACGCCACTCCCCAACCCGAAGAGGTAGTTCGGTCCACCGGCCTTGGCGCCGGCACCGACAGCCGAGCGCTTCCATCCCCGAACGGCTGACGCTGCACGATCGCGCCGGTGATGCCGCGGTTCACGTACAGGTTGCCCGCCTCGACGCGGTCGAGCCAGGTGGCCACCTCGTCGGAGTCGAGCGAGTGGATGCCCGCGGTGAGGCCGTAGTCGACCGCGTTCTGGAGTCGCAACGCCTCGTCCAGGTCTTCGGCGTGCATGATGCCGAGCACCGGGCCGAAGAACTCGGTCAGGTGGAAGTACGAGCCCTCGCGCACACCGGTCTTCACGCCGGGCGTCCACTGCTTTCCTTCGTCGTCGAGCTTGCGCGGCTTCACCAGCCAGCGCTCACCCTTCTCCAGCTTCGTCAACGCGGTCAGGAGCTTGCCGTTCGCCGGCTCGATGATCGGACCCATCTGTGTGGCAGGGTCATCGGGCAGGCCGACGCGCATCGAGGTCACGGCGTCTACCAGCTGACGCTCGAACCGCTTCGAGTCGGCGACGGAGCCGACGAGGATCGCGAGCGACGCGGCGGAGCACTTCTGCCCCGCGTGCCCGAATGCGCTGCGCGCCACATCGGCGGCGGCGAGGTCGAGGTCGGCGGAGGGGGTGACGATGATGGCGTTCTTGCCGCTGGTCTCGGCGAGCAGCGGCAGGTCGGAGCGGAACGAGCGGAACAGCTGTGCGGTCTCATACGCTCCCGTGAGGATCACCCGGTCGACGGTCGGGTTCGCGATCAGACGGGTGCCGAGGTCGCGCGAGGCGAGGTCGACGAGCACGAGCAGGTCTCGCGGCACCCCGGCGGCCCAGAGCGCCTCGACCATCACGGCCCCGCAGCGCTGGGTGAGCTTGGCGGGCTTGATGACGACCGCTGACCCCGAGGCCAGACCGGCGAGCACGCCCCCTGCGGGGATCGCGACCGGGAAGTTCCAGGGAGGGGTGACCACGGTGACCTTCGACGGCACGAACTCGGCCCCGGACACGGCCTCGAGGTCTTTCGCCCGCTCGGCGTAGTAGTGCGCGAAGTCGATGGCCTCGCTGATCTCGGGGTCGGCCTCGGCGATGGTCTTGCCCGCCTCGTGCGCCATGATCTCGATCAGCTGACCACGGCGCGCGGCGAGCTCGTCTCCGGCGCGGTGCAGCACGGCGGCGCGGTCGGCGGCCGGCAGCGCGGCCCACTTCTCGGCGGCCGCGGTCGCCGCGGCGAAGATGCCGTCGAGCTCGGCATCCGTCTCGACCTTGGCGATCGCGATCGTGTCGATGCCCAGCGTCGACGAGACGGAGCGCTGCAGGATCTCGCGCCCCCAGGTGCGGTTCGCGCCGAGCGCCGGGTCGGTGTCGGCCTGGTTCGCGAAGCCGGTCGTCGTGCCGGCGGGCGTCTCCGCGGTGCGGTCCTGCACACGGTGGGGTGCCGGCACGGCGCGGTCGAGTTCGAGGGCGGCGAGCGAGCGCTCGAAGCGCTCACGCTCCCGGGTCAGCAGTGTGGGGTTCGAGGCCAGCTCGAACACCGCCGACATGAAGTTCTCGGAGCTGGCGTTCTCTTCGAGGCGGCGCACGAGGTACGCGATCGCCACGTCGAACTCGGCCGGGTTCACGACCGGCGTGTAGAGCAGGAGCCGCCCGACGTCCTTGCGCACGGCCTCGGCCTGGCCGGTCGCCATGCCCAGGAGCATCTCGTACTCGACGGCATCCGTGACGCCGCGGGCCTTGGCGAGCAGCCATGTGTAGGCGATGTCGAACAGATTGTGCCCGGCGATGCCGATGCGTACGGCATCCAGTCGCTCGGGGGTCATCGCCCAGTCGAGCACCCGCTTGTAGTTGGTGTCGGACTCCTGCTTGGTGCCGTAGGTTGCCAGCGGCCAGCCGTGGATCTTCGCGTCGACCTCTTCCATGGCCAGGTTCGCACCCTTCACCACACGCACCTTGATCGGCGCCCCACCCTTGGCGCGACGCGCCGTTGCCCACTCCTGCAGGTGCTGCATGGCCCCGAGGGCGTCGGGCAGATAGGCCTGCAGCACGATGCCGGCCTCGAGGTTCTCGAGCCCCGGCTGGTCGAGGATGCTCGTGAAGGCCGCGATCGTCAGGTCGAGGTCGCGGTACTCCTCCATGTCGAGGTTGATGAACTTGGCCTTGCCCTTTGCCTCGGCCGTCGCGGCGAGTTCGTAGAGCGGGGTGAGCTTCTCGACGACATCGGCCACGGCCTCGTCGAACGACCACATCGACAGCTGGCTCACGACGCTGGAGACCTTGATCGACACGTAGTCGACGTCGTCTCGGGCCAGGAAGTCACGGGTGCCCTGCAACCGATGCCCGGCCTCACGCTCGCCGAGCACCGCCTCGCCGAGCAGATTGAGGTTCAGGCGGTTGCCGCTCTTGCGCAGCTTGGCGATGGCGGGACCGAGCTTCGCCGGAGTGGCGTCGAGCACGAGGTGGCCCACCATGGCGCGCAGCACACGGCGGGAGATCGGCACCACGACTCCGGGGAGCTTGGGCGCCCAGAACCCGCCGGTCTTGATCGCGGCACGCAGATACCCCGGCAGCAGAGTCGGGGTGATCTCCGAGATCTCGGCGAGTGTGCGGCCCGCGACGCGCAGATCTTCCGGACGCATCACGCCGTCGACGAAGCCGACCGTGAACGCGAGGCCGTTCGGGTCCTTGAGCACTTCGGACAGGCGCTGGGCGGCCGGCTCGACGGGGTGGGTCTCACTCTCGACGAGCCAGCGCTGCACGAGGGCTGCGACGTCTTCGGTACGGGGGGTGGTGTCATCGATGACGGTCATGGACGGGAACCTTCCGGGCAGGCGCACACCGGGGTTTCGTGTGCGGCTGGATCATTGTCCTGCCGGTCGCTAGGCTCCGTCTATCAACCGATTTGCGTGAATTCTGTTCACTCGAACTGAACGAACGGAAGCGCGATGCTCGACGTCAACCGCCTGCGCATGCTCGTGGAACTCTCCCGCCGTGGAACCCTCTCGGCCGTCGCCGACGCGCTCTCCTACAGCAAGGCCTCGGTGTCGCAGCAGCTGAGCGCGCTGGAGCGCGATGTGGGAGTGCCCCTGCTGCGCCGCGTCGGGCGCGGAGTGCAGTTCACGCCGCAGGGGAACGTGCTGGTCGCCGAGGCGATCGGCATCCTCGATCAGCTCGAGCACGCCGAGGTCGCCGTCGCCGAGTCCCTCACCGAGGTCACGGGAACCGTGCGCATCGCGGTGTTCCAGTCGACGGCGCACTCGCTCCTGCCCCGAGCCCTCGCATCGCTCAAGGTCCGGCACCCCGCACTGCGGGTCGAGGTCACCGAGTGCGATCCCGAGACCGGGTTGGTCGGGGTGTCCAGCCGCGACTTCGATCTGATCCTCGCCGAGCAGTATCCGGGGCGCACGCGCCCGATCCATGCCGACCTCGACCGCGTGGTGCTCGCGCACGATGCGATCGCGCTCGCGCGCCGCCCCGGCTCGCCCGCGCACGCGGATGCCGCCGCCGCCCTGTCGTCGACCCGTGACGAGCCGTGGGTGCTCGAGCCCGCCGGCACCGCCTCCCGGGCCTGGGCGGAGCAGCTCTGTCGCACGGCGGGATTCGAGCCCGACGTCCGCTTCGAGATCGCCGACCTCACCGCGCACGTGCGGCTGATCCACGCCGGCCTCGCGGTCGGTCTCCTGCCCGAGCTCGTCTGGGCCGGGGACACCCCGACCGTCGACCTGGCCCCGCTCCCCATGCGCCACGGCGCGAGATCTTCTCCTCGGCACGGCGCGTGTCGGCGGACGCGCCCTCGATCAGGGCGGTGCGCAGCGCACTGACCGACGCGGCGTCGCACGATCTGCCGATCTGAGATCCCGCGACATCGGGGAATATGCATGCACATGCATCTGTTTGCTCCCGTGTACCCGGACGAAGGAGTCCGATCCACTCCTTCCGAAAGGCACTTCTGTGAGCACTCCCGTCATCGACCGCACCGCACCGACCGAGCACCCCGTCCTCGACGTCCTCGCCGGCCGCTGGAGCCCTCGTGCCTTCGACGCGCAGAACTCGATCGACGAGGCCAAGCTCGCCACCGCTCTCGAGGCCGCCCGCTGGAGCCCTTCCGCCAACAACACCCAGCCCTGGCGCTTCATCGTCGCCCGCCGCGGAACGGCCCTGCACGCCCAGGTCGTCGATGCACTGATGGGCTTCAACCAGGCATGGGCCGGCAACGCCGCGGTGCTCGTGGTCGCGATCGCCGAGACGGCCGCAGCCGACGGCACGCCGATCACCCACGCGCTCTACGACCTCGGCCAGGCCGTCGCGCACTTCTCTGTGCAGGCCCACCACGACGGACTCCTCGTGCACCAGATGAGCGGCTTCGACCCGGAGGTCGTCCGCGAGTTCGCCGACCTCGAGCCCCGGTTCGTCCCCGTCACGGTCTTCGCCGTCGGCGAGTTCGGCGACATCGAGGCCCTTCCCGAGGTGCTGCAGCAGCGTGAGGTCGCCCCGCGCGTGCGCCGCCCGATCGACGAGACGGTGGTCCTGAGCGCCTGACGCGCGCTTCTGTCGACGGGGCCTCCGGAGTGTCCGGGGGCCCCGTTAGCGTGTGCGGATGGATATTCTCCGCATCACCGGCGCGCGGACGAACAACCTCCGCGACATCTCCCTCGACATCCCCAAGAAGCTGCTCACCGTCTTCACCGGCGTCTCCGGATCGGGCAAGTCTTCGCTCGTGCTCGATACGGTCGCCGCCGAGGCGCAGCGACTCGTCAACGACTCGTATTCGACCTTCATCCGCGCCCGACTCCCGCAGCTGCCCGCACCCGACGTGCAGGCCATGGACGGGCTGACCTTCACCGTCCTGATCGACCAGCGCCGGTTCACGGGCAACGCACGCTCGACCGTGGCGACCGCGACCGACCTGGCCTCTCTCGTGCGCCTGGTCTTCTCGCGGGTCGGCGAGCCGTCGGCCGGCTACTCCCCGGCGTACTCGTTCAACGACCCGTCCGGCATGTGCCCGACCTGCGAGGGCCTCGGCACCGTGTACGACATCGATATCGATGCGCTCATCGACCCCGAGAAGAACATCGACGAGGGGCCGGTGCGGTTCAGCCTGTTCCGCCCCGGCGTGTACCGCTGGAAGCGCTTCGCCTACTGCGGACTGTTCGACCGCGAGAAACCGTTGAAGGACTACTCGGTCGAGGAGATGGATCAGTTCCTCTACGCCGACAAGCTCAAGCTCGACGACCCCGATCCGCGGTTCCCGCAGAGCGCCCGGTTCGACGGCGTGATCACCCGGATGCGCGACGTGTTCCTGAAGCAGCGGCCGGTGAAGATGTCGGCCTCGGTGCGCGAGGAGCTCGACCGGCTCGTGACCCGCCACACCTGCCCGGATTGCGACGGCGCGAGGGTGAACGAGGCAGCGCGGACGAGCCTGATCGACGGACGCTCGATCGTGGAGTGGATGCGGCTGCCGGTGGCCGAGCTGCACTCCCTGCTCGGCGCCTTCGACGATCCGCGGGTGGCACCGGCTGTCGAGGGCATCCGTCACGTGCTCGACGCCCTCCTCTCGGTCGGGCTCGGCTATCTCACGCTCGACCGCGAATCGGCGACCCTGTCCGGCGGAGAGGCGCAGCGCGTCAAGATCGTGCGCCACCTGGGCAGCGCACTGACCGACGTGACCTACGTGTTCGACGAGCCGAGCACCGGGCTGCACCCCGCCGACATCCAACGCCTCGTCGCCCTGCTGCAGCGGCTGCGCGATGCGGGCAACACGATCCTCGTCGTCGAGCACCATCCGCAGGTGATCGCGGTCGCCGACCATGTGGTCGACCTCGGTCCCGGTGCGGGCTCTGCCGGAGGCATCGTGCAGTTCGAGGGGACGCCCGCAGCGCTGCGTGGCAGCGAGACGCTGACGGGACGGGTCCTCGCCGAGCCGCTGCGGGTCCGAGACACGGCTCGCGCGCCCTCGGGCCAGGTCACCGTGCGGGATGCGCGCTCGCACAACCTGAGCGGGTTCGATGTCGACGTCCCGCTGGGCGTGCTCACCGCGATCACGGGGTCGCGGGCTCCGGCAAGAGCTCCTTCGCCACGGTGGAGCTGCCGCGCCAGCATCCCGAGTTCACGGTCGTGGGTCAGGACCCGCTGCGTGGCGGCGCCCGATCGACGACCCTGAGCATCCTGCGGATCGCAGACACCGTGCGCGAGGTGTTCGCGGCCGCTTCGGGCCTCGACCCGTCGTGGTTCAGCTTCAACTCGCGCGGTGCGTGCCCCACCTGCCGCGGACGCGGGCACATCACGACCGAGCTTGCGTTCCTCGACGATGTCTCGCTGCCCTGCGACGCATGCGGCGGCCTGCGCTTCAATCCGAAGGCGCTCGGCGTGCGGGTCGACGGCGCCTCGATCGCCGACGTCCTCGCATCGACACCTGCCGAGGCCCGCGAGCTGTTCTCCGCGCATCCCGACGTCGTGTCGGCACTGGACTGGGTGCAGCGCACCGGCCTGAGCTACATCCCGGTCGGGCGCTCACTCGACACCTTCTCGGGCGGCGAGAAGCAGCGGCTGCTCCTCGCCCGGCATCTCAGCGACCCGCGGCGCGACCCCGCCGACCGGATCATCCTCGACGAGCCGACGTCGGGTCTGCATCCGACCGACGTCGACACGATCAACATCCTCTTCGACGATCTGCTCGACGAGGGCGCGACCCTGGTCGTCGTGGAGCACAACCTCCGGGTGGTCTCGCGCGCGGACCACGTGATCGACATCGGTCCCGGCGCCGGGTCGGACGGTGGTCGGCTGATCTTCGCCGGCACCCCCGCGGAGATCCTGCGCGACGACGACTCGCTCACCGGAAAGGCTCTCGCCGTCGCATCCAGCCCGCACTCGTGAACCGGATCAGTCGTCGAGCAGCTCGGCCTCGATCACCTCGTCCTCATCCTCGGACGAGGGCTCGGGATCGGGCGTCGCCGAGGTGAGCACGAGGCCCATCCGTCGGCGGCCACGTCGACGCGGACGGTGTCGCCGTCGTGCACGTTGCCCGAGAGCAGCGCGGTCGCCAGCTTGTTCTGCACCTCGCTCTGGATGAGCCTGCGCAGCGGCCGGGCGCCGAACATCGGGTCGTAGCCGCGCTCCGCGAGCCAGGCCCGAGCGTCAGGCGTGACCGCGAGCGTCAGCCGACGGTCGCGCAGACGGTCGTGCAGCTGATCGACCGACAGCTCCACGATCTGCGCGAGGTCGTCCTCGCTGAGCGCCGAGAACATCACGATGTCGTCGAGCCGGTTCAGGAACTCCGGACGGAAGGCCTGACGCACCAGCGCCATGACCTGCTCGCGCTTCTCGTCGGGCGACAGCACGGGGTCGATCAGGATCGGGGACCCCAGGTTCGACGTGAGGATCAGGATCACGTTCGAGAAGTCGACCGTGCGTCCCTGACCGTCGGTCATTCGACCGTCGTCGAGCACCTGCAACAGCACGTCGAACACCTCGGGGTGCGCCTTCTCGACCTCGTCGAGCAGGATCACGCTGTACGGACGGCGCCGCACGGCCTCGGTCAGCTGACCTCCCTGCTCGTAGCCGATGTACCCGGGAGGGGCGCCGACGAGGCGGGACACCGAGTGCTTCTCGCCGTACTCCGACATGTCGATGCGCACCATGGCGTGCTCGTCGTCGAAGAGGAACTCCGCGAGCGCCTTGGCCAGCTCGGTCTTTCCGACACCGGTCGGTCCGAGGAACAGGAACGAACCGGTCGGTCGGCCGGGGTCGCTGATGCCCGCACGCGAACGACGGACAGCGTCGGACACCGCCTTCACGGCATCCTTCTGTCCGATCAGACGCTTGCCGAGCTCGTTCTCCAGGTGGAGCAGCTTCTCACCCTCGCCCTGAAGGAGACGCCCGACGGGGATGCCGGTCCATGCCGCGATCACGGCGGCGATGTCTTCCTCCGTGACCTGCTCGTTGACCATGCGCGGTTCCGCCGGCGTCGCGGCCTCGGCCTGCTCTGCCTCGGCGATGTCGCGCTCGAGCCGTTTGATGGTCTCGTACTCGAGCTTCGACGCCTTGGTGTAGTCGGCGTTGCGCATCGCGAGGTCGCGCTGGGTGATCGCGTCGTCGAGCTGCTTCTTCAACTCGCCGACCCGGTTGAGACCCTGACGCTCGCGCGCCCATCGGGCCTCGAGTTCGGCCAGCTGCTTCTCCATGCCCACGAGCTGCTCGCGCAGGGTGCCGAGACGCTCCTTCGAGGCCGCGTCCTTCTCGCGCTTGAGGGCGAGCTCCTCGAGCTTCATGCGGTCGACCTGGCGCTTGAGCTGGTCGATCTCGACGGGCGAGGAGTCGATCTCCATCTTGAGCCGTGACATCGACTCGTCGATCAGGTCGATGGCCTTGTCGGGGAGTTGGCGTGCGGGGAGATAGCGGTTCGACAGGGCGGCTGCGGCCACGAGAGCGCTGTCGGAGATCGTGACTCCGTGGTGCGCCTCGTACCGGCCCTTGAGGCCGCGGAGGATCGCGATCGTGTCCTCGACCGTGGGCTCGCCGACGTACACCTGCTGGAAGCGCCGCTCGAGTGCGGCGTCCTTCTCGATGAACTCGCGGTACTCGTTGAGCGTGGTCGCACCGATCAGACGCAGCTCACCACGGGCCAGCATCGGCTTGAGCATGTTGGAGGCCGCGACCGAACCCTCGCCGCCGCCCGCGCCCATCAGCACGTGGAGCTCGTCGATGAACGTGATGACCTGCCCGTCGGACTCGGTGATCTCCTTGAGGACCTGCTTCAGCCGCTCTTCGAACTGGCCGCGGTACATCGCGCCGGCCACGAGGGCGGAGATGTCGAGCGTGACCAGCTCCTTGTCCTTGAGGGATTCGGCGACGTCACCCGCGACGATGCGCTGAGCGAGACCTTCCACGACGGCGGTCTTGCCGACGCCGGGCTCTCCGATGAGCACGGGGTTGTTCTTCGTGCGGCGGGTGAGCACCTGGCTGACACGACGGATCTCGCTGTCGCGTCCGATCACGGGGTCGAGCTTGCCTTGGCGGGCACGGTCGGTGAGGTTGATGCCGAACTGCTCGAGGGCGGATTGCTGGTCTTGATTCTGGGAACCGGTCTGCGGGGTGGTCATGCGCTCCTCCTGGGGATGCTCCTTCTGGTCGCCCCTGGCCCGCCAAGTCGGGGAGCCAGGTCAAAAGTTGAGTGGTATTGACTCAAGTTTAACACTCACCGGATCGCTCCTCCAGCCCTGCTCAGCGCTCCCGCGCGATGGCATCCCAGATCGCGGCTGCGACGAGACGCTTGGACCCTGACGCGGCGCCGGCATCCACACCGTCGGGCCCGAGGATGTGCACGGCGTTCTCCGCGCTCTCGAAGCCGCGCGCCCAGCCCACCGCGTTCACGACCAGCAGATCGACACCCTTGCGCTGCTGCTTGCGGCGGGCGCGCGCGAGAAGCTCGGCATCGTCTTCCGGGGTCTCTGCGGCGAAACCGACGACGAACTGGCCCGGTCGTCGCGTCGAGGCGAGCGCCGCCACGATGTCCTCGTTCTCCGCGAGTTCGATCGGGGGCACTCCTCCGCCCTCCTTGGTGAGCTTGCGCTCCGACACCTCGACGGGCCGATAGTCGGCGACTGCGGCGGCCATCACGACCACGTCGGCCCCGAGCGCCTCGCGCTTCATCGCGTCGGCGAGCTCGGCGGCGGCGCCGACCGTGACGATACGGATCGCCGGATGCCGCGCCTCGAGCAGGACGTCGCCGGAGACGTTCGCCGCCACCAGGGTCACCTCGGCTCCGCGGGCGGCGGCCTCCGCGGCGAGCGCGACCCCCTGCCTGCCGCTGGAGCGATTGCCGAGGAAGCGCACGGGATCGATCGGCTCCCGCGTGCCACCGGCCGACACCACGACGCGCACACCCATGAGGTCGCCGGGGTGAGCAGCGCCTGCGCCGCCGCGAAGATCTCCTCGGGTTCCGACATCCGCCCCGGACCGCTGTCGCCGCCGGCGAGCTCGCCGTCGGCGGGTCCCACGATGTGCACACCGCGTTCCCGCAGCGTCGCGATATTGGCCTGCGTCGCCCTGTTCCGCCACATCTCCGCGTGCATGGCGGGGGCGACCAGCACCGGAGCCTCTGTGGCCAGCAGGGTCGTGCCCAGGAGGTCGTCTGCGAGCCCCGCGGTGATCTTGGCGATGGAGTTCGCGGTCGCCGGAGCCACGATCACGAGGTCCGCGGCCTGCCCGAGAGCCACGTGCCGCACCTTGGCCACGTCGTCGTGCACGCTCGTGGTGACCGGGTGCCGGCTGATCGCCTCCCACGTGGGCAGCCCGACGAAGCGCAGCGCATCTTCGGTGGGCACCACGGTCACGTCGTGCCCACCCTTCGTGAGCAGGCGCACCAGGTGCACCGTCTTGTACGCGGCGATGCCGCCTGTGACTCCGACGACGATGTTCACGTCTCGATTCTGCCCCAGCATCCGCCGCCGCGGGCCGACGGGAGCATCCTCGACCTAGACTGGCACCCGTGTGCACGGTCGTGATCGATGTCGAGAATGCCGGATCCGCACGATTGCTCGCGGTCCGCGATGAGGACCCGCTGCGGGCCTGGGACTCCCTCGGCGCCTGGTGGCCCGAGGACTATCCCGGCGTGATCGGCATCCGCGATCGCCGCGCAGGTGGTGCGTGGCTCGCCGCGAACCCCGGGGAGCGGCGGCTCGCCGTGCTGCTGAACCGGGCGGATGTGCGCGACCTGCCGGACGGGCGGGCCGTCTCCCGTGGCGCCCTCGCCCTCGAATCGGTGAAGGGCCGCTCGCCGATCGCACCGCTGTCGATGCACGGCTTCAACCTGCTCGAAGTCGGCCCCGACGGCGCACGCGTGTTGTCGTGGGACGGGGTCGAACTGCGGGAGACCCGCATCGCCCCCGGGACGCACATGATCGCGCACGACGATCTCGACGACGCGACGACCCCGCGGATCGAGGCCTGGCTGCCGGAGTTCCGCGCTCTCGGCCCGACCGCGGATAGCCCGGACTGGACGGCGGAATGGACGGCGCTGCTCGCCTCTTCGGCGGCGCTCCCCCAGAAGACGACAGGGCGATCATCCGCGACAACCGCCCGCACGGCTACCCGACGCAGTCACTGCTGTACTGCATCGCCTCCGTCACCGCCGAGGGCGTCGAGGTGCGCGACGTCACCCTCCCCTCGCCCGCGCACTGGGGCGGGTAGCCGAGGCGGTAGCCGCCCCGATCAGGCCGCAGGCACCGACGACTCCTCGGCGCACGAGAACCGCGCGCGATAGGCCGTCGGGGTGAGCCCGAGCACTCTCGCGAAGTTCTGCCGGAGCACGGCCGCCGACCCGAACCCGCATTCGTCGGCGATGTGGTCGAGGGGAGGTCGGTGCGCTCCAGCATCCGCTGCGCGTGGATGATGCGCTGGCGCGCGAGCCAGGCGGCGGGGTGGCCCCGTACTCGGCCTTGAACCGTCGCGCGAACGTGCGCGGCGACATCAGGGCCCTCGCCGCGAGCTGGTCGACGCCCAGGTCGTCGCGCAGATGAGCGACCGCCCAGTCGGCGACGGCGGCGAGCGAGTCGGTGGGCACGACGGGGATGGGACGGTCGATGAACTGCGCCTGCCCTCCGTCGCGCTGCGGGGGACCACCATGCGGCGGGCGATGCGATTGGTGAGCTCGGCCCCCACCTCCTGTCGGAGCAGGTGCAGGCACGCGTCGATCCCGGCCGCCGTCCCTGCACTGGTGATGATCTTGCCGTCCTGCACGAACAGCACGTCGGGGTCGATGTCGATCTGCGGGTACATGTCGGCCATGACGTGGGCGTACATCCAGTGCGTGGTCGCACGGCGTCCGTCGAGCACGCCGGCGGCGGCCAGGATGAACGACCCGCTGCACACGCTCATCACCCAGGCCCCGCGTTCGACCGCACGCCGGGCGACGTCGAGCAGAAGCGGGTCGATGTCGCCCCAGCGCTCCCGCGGCAGCGGGCAGAACACCACGAGGTCGGCTTCGTAGGCGTAGGCCAGATCGTGCTCGACGTTGATCGAGAAGCCGATCTTCGACGTCACGACGCCCGCGCGGGGAGCGACGATGCGGAAGTCGAAATTCGGCACTCCGTCGTCGGCGCGATCGAGACCGAACGCCTCGCAGGCGACGCCGAACTCGAAGGGCGCGAAACCGTCTTGGACGACGCAGGCGACAGTTTTCATGCAGATGCTCCCGATTGGCAGTTTTCGTTTGTTCAGAGTCTATTCTGCCACTCGTGGCGTTTCAACACCGAACGTAGCGTTTCTGCCATGTTCCTCATCCTCGCTCTCCTCCTCCTCGCCCTGTGGGCCATCGTCGCCACCGTCGTCGAACTCCGCCGCGACGGCTATCGCCGCACTCCGACCGACTGGACCCGCGTCGCCGAACGCGACATCGTCCAGCAGGCCGAGTCCGGCCACACCTACCGCTGACCGGCACGCTCCCTCCGACGCCGTGGAGCAGACGGGGCTACGCTCGTCGTCATGAGCGAGCCGCAGCAGCCTCCCGTTCCCCCACCGGCCCCGTCGAACCCGCTGGTCCCGTGGAACCGCAGCAACCGGCCTCGCCTCCGCCCGCCACCCATCTCCCCGCGGCTCCGCAATACCCCACCGGCCCGCACCACCCCGCCGGCCCGGACCACCCCGCCGGCCCGGACCACCCCGCCGGCCCGGAAGGCCATCCGCCGCGACCGCCCCGGCACCCCACGCGTATCCGACGGCGTATCCGACCGCCTTTCCGGCATCCACCTCTGCCATCCCGCCGGCGTACGCGACGCCGGGGACCGGATTCCCCGGGCACGTCCCACCCCAGGGGCAGGGGCGCGCAGCCAACCCGCTCGGCGTCACGGCGTTCGTGATCGCCGTGGCCACTCTCGCAGTGAACTTGCTCAGCTCCCTGGCACGGCCCTTCGTCTACGGGGGCGGTGGTGCCTTCGAGTTCATGCTCGCGCTCGACAACGGAATCGGGATCCTCAGTTTCTTCGCCTACGTCGTCGCCCTCGTGCTGGGACTGATCGCGGTGCGCCGTTCCCCGTCACGGCTGCTCACCGGCATCGCCATCGGCGTCGCGGGAGCCGGTGCCGTCGGCCTCGTGTTCACGGGACTCACGATCGGGCTGTACCAGTACTTCTGAGTCCGCTCCGATACCTCTGAGACCGCTTCGGCTCAACCAGCGGCGAGCACCCGGTCGTAGACCTCGATCATCGCGGCGGTGCGCGACGACTGTCGGAACGCCTCCGACACCGCAGCAACCGGAGTGGGCGCAGCCGCGACGGAGATGTCGGATGCGGCGCGCTGCAGTGTCTCCGCGAGCGCAGCGACCCGCTGACTCTCGAGCTCGCGGCCCGACGCGTCGGCGCCGGCATCCGGAACCGCCCAGAGCCCCCGCCCAGCTCGGCGGCGATGTCGGGGTCGCAGATCACGGAGGGCGTGCCGAGCGTGGCGGCCTCGAACGGGGTCATCCCCTGGGTTTCGAAGCCGATCGACGTCTGCACGAGCGCGTCGGCGGCGGCGATCCGCGCCAGAGTCTGCGGGTAGGTGAGGCGGCCGGCGAAGTGCACGCCCGCGTGGCCGGCGACGATCTTCTCCGCAGCTGCGCGCTGCGCCCGCCGCCGATGACCTCCAGGTCGGCATCGACCCCTGAGGCGACGAACGCCTCGAGGAACGGCAGCAGACGCTTCTCAGGACTCATCCGCCCCAACCACACGAAGCGCGGCCGGCCCGGAGTGCGCTCCGCAGGTGCTGCGGCCAGGATCTCGTCTCGCAGGTCGTCGTCGATGCCGTTCCAGATCACATCGACCCGCGGGAACACGTCATGCTGCTCGAGGCGCGCGGCGAAGTGCGTCGACGGCGCCGTCACGGCGGATGCGCCCGCAGCCAGTCCGCGCAGGAACGCCCAGCCGTCGGTGCCGCGCACCGGGTCGCCGATGCCGCGCATCGCGACGCGTCGCCATGCGTTCAGCACCGCGAGGACCGGGCGGTGCAGCGGGGTGACCGCAGCGATCCCGACATCGACACGGTTGTGCATGGTGTGCACGACGGGGATGCCGTGGCGGCGGGCATACCTGTGACCGATGAACGCGCCCCAGAAGTCGGCCTGCACGTGGACCAGGTCGACCGGCGGCCTCCTGGTCATCGCCGAGTCGAGAGTCCGATCGGTCGCGCGGCCCGGCCAGGTCATCGAGTATTCGCGGTCGACCGTGATCGGCATCGACGGGAGGTCGATGGACGCCCCGCCGTGCGAGCCGGACGAGGGACGGGACCCGTGCATCCGCGGCGCGACCACCGTGACGATGTGGCCTGCGCGTTCGAGGAACTCGCGCTGGAGCCGCATCGACACCTGCGCGCCGCCGAGGGAGTCGAGGTGCTGATCGCCGAAGAAGACGATGTGCATGTCAGGCCGCTCTGCTACTCGGGCAACGGCTCGTCGCGGTACAGCGCCTCGAAGGTGTCGAGGGTGCGGTTGATGTCGTGGATCACGACACCGTCGAGCGAGGCCCGCTGCATCCGCTCGTACTCGTCCGGCGACGCGGTGAGCACATCGGTGAGGCGCGCCGCGAGCTCGTCGACATCTCCCGGCGTGAACAGGTACCCGTTCTCGCCGTCGTGCACGAGATGCGGGAGCGCGACGGCATCCGCCGCGACGATGGGCAGGGCCGAGGCCATGGCCTCCATCGTGGCGATCGACTGCAGCTCGGCGATCGACGCGATCACGAACAGGCTCGCGCGAGACAGCAGGGCCCGCAGCTCCTCGTCGGTGGTGCGACCGTGGAAGGTGACACGGTCGGCGAGCCCGAGCTGCGCGGTCAGGTGCTCGAGCTGCTTGCGCTGGTCGCCGCCGCCGACGATGTCGAACGTCGTGTCGAGCGCCGGGTCGAGCTTCGTCATCGCCTGGAGGATGACCTCGACCTGCTTCTCGGCGGTGAGGCGTCCGACGAAGACGATGCGGTTCTTGTCGCGGGGTCCGATGACGGGGGAGTACTGCGTGCGGTCGATGCCGCAGCTGACGGGGATGACACCCTGCACCTCGACGGTCTTCTCGAGGAAGTCGGCGGCGCGACGGGTCGGGGTCGTGATCGCACGCGTGAGATCGAAGGTGCGCTTCGCATCCGCCCAGGCGAACTTCAGGACGAGGTCGTCGATGAACTTCGGCATGGTCGTGTGGTCGAGGATGTTCTCGGCCATGACATGGTTCGTGGCGATCACGGGGATACCGCGCTCGTGCGCGATGCGCGACAGACCGCGGCCGATCACGATGTGCGACTGGATGTGCACGATGTCGGGCTGGACCTGGTCGAGGACTGTGCGCGCGTAGTGCTTGGAGCGCCACGGCCACACGAACCGCAGCCAGTCGTGCGGGGGCCAGCGCACGGAGGGCAGCCGGTGCAGGGTCATCGGCTCGCCCTCGATCACCTCGGTGCGGGCCGGCGTGCGACGGTAGGCCTGGTTGGGGGCGACGACGTGCACGTCATGCCCGCGCTGGACGAGGCCGGCGGCGAGGCGCTCGGCGAACCGTGCGGCGCCGTTGATGTCGGGCGCGAACGTGTCGCAGCCGATCAGGATCTTGAGCGGGCGGGGCGCGGGCTCGGCGGCGGGGCCGCTCGACGGATCGATCGGATCGTCGGAGGAGGTCACAGACATGCTGCCTTACGATGTGGCGGCCAAGGAGAGCCCTGGTCGGGCGCTGGCCACTCTACCCGAGGGCCCTGATCGGACCGCCGAGGCATACCGGCATCCCTTCAGCCTCAGCCAGTAGCGTGGAGCGCATGCGACTGAGCGCCGAGGCCGATCCCCAGCTGTGGATTCCCGTGACGGACTCGCTGGGGTGGAAGGGCCGCCGGCATCGCAAGGCCGCGATCCGGATGCTGCTCGGTCAGGTCAACGCGGCCGTCGGCGCGACGGAACGGCCCGGCTCGCGGTTCGGCGCGTGGGCGATGAGCCAGGCGGCGCCGATGCTCATGAAGCGGGCGGACGGCAGGGTGCTCGTATGGACCTGGAAGGCCGAGCCCGAACTCGTCGTGGCGATGGCGACCGCACAGGTCCTGACGCCGGATGTGCGGATCGCACGGGCCTCGATGCCGATGGACTACGACGACACCGAGTCGTTCCCCACCCGACTGGGCGTGGGCGAGAAGCTGCTCGTGCCGATGCCGCCGTCTCCCGCCTCTCCCCCTTCGCGACCTACACCTGGGACACGGGCACGCACCTGGTAACCCTGACCGCGGTGTGCAGCGCCAAGGAGCGCTTCGGCACCCTGATCGGCGCGCTCGACGACCTCGCGCGCAGCCTCCGCATCGCCGACGATCTCACGGGCGGCGAGTCGCCCGACGTGCTGCGCCTGCCGCCCGCCTGATCTCGCACTCCGACTACACAACTAGTGAAGTCGGGTAACTATGTAGTAGCATCATCATTATGGATCCGCTGCTGCTCGACCGCCTGCTCCAGATCGGCGACCTGTTCCAACGCGACATGGCACGTGCGTTCGAGGGGACGGGACTGACGACGGCGCGGGTCCACCTGCTGTGGACCCTGCAGCACGCGGGCCCGTCCACTCAGAAGACGCTCGCCCGACTGTGCGAGGTCAGTCCCCGCAACATCACAGGGCTCGTGGACGCCCTGGAGGCCACGGGGCACGTCCGGCGCACGCCGCATCCCTCCGACCGGCGAGCGGTGCTGGTCGAGCTGACCGCCTCGGCCTCCGAGACGATGGCACAGATGCAGAAGGAGCACACGGACCTCAATGCGACACTGCTCGCGGCCGTCGCCCCGGAGGACCGCGACGCCGTGGAGCGCGGAGTCTCCGCCATCGCCGCACACCTCGAGCAGCTCGTGGCTCAGGCGGCGGGCGAGCCCACGAAAGACGCCCCATGATCGCCGAGCAGAGCGTGAGCGGAGCGAAGCAGCCGGCTCCGCCGACCGCCCCGACGCGCACCGCCCGCATCGGGAGCCTGCTCCATCGGGCGCTGATCGCCGAGCTGCGCGTGTACTCGAGCATCGGCCGCGCGATCGCGAGACGGCCGGCGGTGCCGGCCGGTGGTACGGGGATCGGCTACCACCGCCCGGTACTGACCGTCCTCCTCATCTTCATCGTGCTCTCCGCCGTCGAGATCCCGATCCTCGACCTGATCGTGCACCCGTGGCCCGCCGTGCGCATCCCGATCCTGATCCTCGGCATCTGGGGACTCACCTGGATGCTGGGGCTGCTGTGCGCGATGCTGCTGCGCCCGCATGCCGTCGGCCCCGACGGCATCCACGTGCGGAGCGGTCTGGAGGTCGACGTCTTCATCCCGTGGGAGGCGGTGGCCTCCGTGGCGATCTCGAAGCGCGTCGACGAGCCGAAGCGGCCGCGCGTGACCGTGTCCGACAAAGGCGCCGAGTACGCGGAGCGGATGCAGGACGAGACGAACATCGAGATCGAACTCGAGCGCCCTCTGGCCGTCCATCTTCCGGGACTCGCACCGCGCGGCGGACAGCACGAGGTCACGAGCATCCGGCTCTGGGCCGACGAGCCTCGCGCGTTCCTCGACGCCGCGCGACCGTTCCTGACCGCCGCGGACTGAGCGGACGACGGGCTGCCGCCAGGAACCCGATCACTCCAGCCCGTGCTCCGCCAGCCACTCCTTCGCGACCGGCGCGGGCGCGCGCACGAGCCAAGCATCCGTGATGATCTCCTCGAGTCGGTCCCGGTCGACGACATCGAGACGCACGAGCAGCCCGGCGTAGCCGTCGAAGTGCGGGATCGTGAACAGGTCCTCGGGCTCGGCCGCGAGCAGGGCCTCCTTCTCACCGAGGTCGCCCACGCGCACCGCGAGCACCTTTCCTGACGGCCAGTCCCGTCCGAGCTCGGAGAGCTGACGCAGGTCCGTCGCGCTCGGGCCTCGCATCCACGCGAACTGTCCGCTCCTGACCCGCCACGCAGCCTCGCCGGTGTGTCCGCTCACGGTCTCTTCGACCCCGGGCAGAGCCAGGGCGATCGCGCGCACTTCCTCGATGCTCACCATGCCGTCATCGTCCACCCGGCGGCCCGTCGGCACAACACGGCCGCGCCCGTCACCCCGACGCGCGGGCTCAGCGCACGATGCGGAGCGTGCGCACCTCGAACGGCCGCAGACGCAGGGCGCCCCCGGTCCGCGCATCGTCGATGTCGTCTTCGATCAGAGTCACCTCGCGCACCTCCCGGTGCTCGAAGCCGATCGTCAGCTCTCCGGTCGCACGCCGACCGAGCGCCTCGTACACGCGCACGATCACGTCACCGGAGCCGTCGTCGGCGAGCTTGACCGACGACACCACGATGCCTTCACCCTGCACACTCACCAGGGGCTCGACCTCCCGCGCACCACGCACGACCGTGGGCAGAGCGTTGATGCGGATGCCCTCGGCCGTGGCGATCGCGGCATCCGCGCCGATCACGAAGCCCACCTCGATCTCGTGGTGCCCGTGGTCGGTGTCGGGATCGGGAACCGCGGGGCACGCAGCAGCGACAGCCGCACGGTCGTCGTCACCGCGTCGTCGGAGACCTCGCGCGCCGTGTCGTACCCGTAGATCGAGTCGTTCACGAGGGCGACACCGAAGTCGTGCTCGCGCACCAGCACGAACCGGTGCATGGAGGTCTCGAACTTCGCCGCCTCCCAGCTGGTGTTCGTGTGCGTGACCCGCGACTGGTAGCCGAACTGGGTCTCGGCCTCGGTGTGCGCGGCCTGGATGTCGAGCGGGAACGCGAGCTTGAGCAGCTTCTCGGTCTCATGCCAGTCGATCTCGTTGCGCAGCAGCACCGTGCGCGACTCGGGCGCGAGGATGATCGTCTGCGCGATGGTCGACTCGGAGAACGGGCGCACGACCACGATCTGCGCGACGCCCTTCACGACGGACGCCTCGATGGACGCGACCGCGGTGATGTCGTCGACGCTGTTGCGGTAGTACCGGTCGATGTCCCACGCATCCCACATGTTGGGGAAGTCCTGGTGCAGCTGGAACAGGTTCGCGGCCCTGCCCTGCGCGACGGCCTCGCGGCCGGTGGCCTTGTCGACGGCCGACACGATCAGACCATCGGCCGAGACGAGCACGGAGACGAGCTCGTTCTCCAGGCGCCAGCCGCCGTCTTCTTCCGTGAGCGAGACCGGCTCCGCCGTGGGCTCCGCCACGAAGGCCGCCCCGAGCGCGCGACCGCGCCCGACCGAGGTCGGATCGAACCGCAGCTCCCGGTCGCCCTCGCCCGCGAGCGAACGGCGGGCGGCGACCGAGATGTCCTCCGCATCCGACAGCACATCGGTCAGCACCGCGACGGCCTCGCGGTGCACCCACGCGATCGATGTACCGGGCAGGATGTCGTGGAACTCGTGCAGCAGCACAGCCTGCCACAGCCGGTCGAGCTCGGCCTGAGGATAGGCGGCGCCGGTGCGCACGGCATCGGTCGCCGCCCACAGCTCGGCCTCGACCAGCGCGTGCTCGGCCCAGCGGTGCAGCGCCTTGGTGGCGTGCTGGCTGGTGAGCGTTCCCCGGTGCAGCTCGAGGTACAGCTCGCCGACCCAGACGGCCGGATGCGGCAGCTCGGCCTTGGCAGCATCGAAGAAGACGTCCGGATGCTCCCACACCACCTGCGCGCTGCCCTCGAGGTCGCGCAGGCGCTCGGCCTTCCCTGTCATCTCGCGCGTCGTGCCGCCGCCGCCGTCGCCCCAGCCGACCGGGGCGATCGACCGCGAGCTGTGCCGGTTCTCCTTGAACTGCCGAGAGGCCTTCGCGACCTCCATGCCGCTCAGCTGCGAGTTGTAGGTGTCCATCGACGGGAAGTGCGTGAACACCTGCGAACCGTCGATGCCCTCCCAGAGGAACGAGTGGTGCGGGAAGACGTTCTGCTGGTTCCACGAGATCTTCTGCGTGAAGAACCACTCGAACCCGGCACGGCGCATCAGCTGCGGCAGGGCCGGCGAGTAGCCGAAGCTGTCGGGCAGCCACACGCCCTTCGACCGGATGCCGAACTCCCGCTCGAAGAACCGCTGCCCGTGCGAGAACTGCCGCACGAGGGACTCGCCCGTGGGCATCACGGTGTCGGACTCGACCCACATGCCGCCCAGAGGCAGGAAGCGCCCTGCGGCGACAGCGGCCTTGACCCGCTCCCACACCTCGGGACGATGCTCCTTGATCCAGGCGTACTGCTGCGCGCTCGACATGCCGTACTGGAAGTCGGGCTGTTCCTCGATGAGCGTCGTCATCGAGGAGGTCGTGCGGGCGACCTTGCGGATCGTCTCGCGCACGGGCCACAGCCACGCCGAGTCGATGTGCGCGTGACCGACGGCCGAGATCCGGTGCGCACTGGCTTCGGCGGGGGCGGCCAGCACCTCGGCCAGTCGGGCACGGGCGTCCGACGCGGTCTCGACGATGCGCTGCAGGTCGAGCACGTCGAGCGCGTCGTCCAGGGCCTGCAGGATGCGCATGCGGCGCGGCGAGGTCGACGGCAGCTCGGCCTGCAGCTCGAACAGCACCTCGAGGTCGAGGGAGAGGTCGAACACCTCCTTCTCGAACACCGCGAGATCGAGCCGCCGGAGCCGATACAGAGGCTCCTTCGAGGAGGTGAGGATGTCGCCCTCCTGCGTCGGGAGGAAGGGGTGGTAGTCGAGGAGGACGGGGTTCGACGCGCCCTCCAGGTAGAGCTCGACGGGCTCGTCGCCGACCGCGCTCTCGGTGATCGGCACCCACTGGTTCCTCGGGTTGATGCTCTTGATGGGCGTCCCGTCCGGGCGGTATGCCAGAGCCTCGCACTGGAAGCCCGTCATGTTCACGTCGAAGCCGAGGTCGATCAGGGCCTCGACGCGACGACCCGCCCATTCCGCCGGCACGCGTCCGGTCAGTCGGAACCACGTCGTCCCCCACGCCGGCCCCCATTGCGCGCCGACGGCTCCGGGTTCGAAGTCGAGCGCCAGACCCTCCGCCGGTGCGATCGGCTCGCTGGGCAGCAGGTGGAGGGCGACGTCCAGCGGCACGGAGGTCGAGTGGATCGCGGGGCGGATCCGTTCTTCGAGGACCCGCTTGACGCGGCCGACGGTGAGGGAGGTGTCGTCATGCATGGGTGTGTTCTCCGGGCTCGACGGTGAGTGCTGGTTCGCGGCGCCGCGCCGTGCGGGCGTCCGGTTGATGCTATCGGATTTACTAAAGCGATCTAGTGATGAGTCTAGATCACCTGTCCCGCGTCTTCCAGAGCGCTAAACCGATCAAGTAGGGTGAGGGACTATGAGTCCGGCGAAACGTGTCACGATCGCCGATATCGCGCGCATGGCCGGCGTCTCCCCCGGCGCCGTCTCGTTCGCCCTCAACGGTCGTCCCGGCGTGAGCGATGAGACCAGGCAGCGCATCCTGTCGATCGTCGACGAGAACGGCTGGCAGCCGAGCTCGGCCGCGCGCGCCCTTGTCGGCGCCCGCGCGAACACGGTGGGCTTCGCGCTCGCCCGTCCGGCACGGTCGCTCGGCTCCGAGGCGTTCTTCACCGATCTGATCGCCGGCATCGAGTCGCGGCTGTCCGAGAGCAAGGTCAGCCTGCAGCTGCGCCTCGTGACCGACATCGCCGAGGAGATGGAGGTGCATCGGCAGTGGCGCTCCTCCAACCAGGTCGACGGCATCATCCTGATCGACCCCCGCGACGACGACCCCCGCAGCGACCGCATCGCCGCCCTCGATGCGCGCGCCGTGCTGATCGGCTCCAAGCCCTCGCCCGAGGGTGCGGTGCCGAGCGTGTGGATCGGCGACGACGCCGTGGCCGAGACCCTCTTCTCGTACCTCGCGGCACTGGGCCACTCCCGCATCGCCTACGTCGCCGGACCGGCCGAGCTGGAGCACACACGCCTCCGCGCCGAGGTGCTGGAGAGCATGGCATCCGACGGCATCCACGGCGAGGTCATCGCGACCGACTTCTCGCCCGCCCGCGCCTCCGCGGTGACCCGCACCCTGCTGTCGGGACGACAGCGTCCGACCGCGATCGTGTACGACAACGACGTGATGGCCGTGGCCGGACTCCGCGTCGCGCAGGAGATGGGGCGGCACGTCCCTCGCGACGTCTCACTCGCCTCCTTCGACGACTCGGTCATCGCGGGACTGATCAATCCGTCGATCACCGCGATGACGAGAGACACCTTCGAGCTCGGCGAGACGGCGGCCACCCTCCTGCTGCGTCAGATCGAGGCGGGCACGACGCTGCCCAGCGTCGAAGGCCCCACCCCCGTGCTCACAGCGCGCGAGAGCACGGCACCCCCGCCGACCTCGCCTGACGAGCCCCAGCCCTCCGGACGAGCACCGCCCCGCGGGGCGCCGACGGTGCGACACTCAGCCCTGGACCACGGTGTTGACCGAGCCGTAGGGGTCGACGGCACTCGCCGACAGGTCGGGACGGATGAGGCGACGGATGCCCCTGGCATCGAGCGCGGCGGGGTCGAGGGCATCGCGGGAGGTGACCAGCGCGGGGTCGAGTCCTGCGGCGCATGCATCCGCCCACGCCTGGAACACCGCGCCGCCGGGGCTCAGCGCCGCGCGACTGAGCGGCACCTCGCGCTCGTCGACGTCGACGACGATCGCGGTGTCGCGCAGCGGCGGGGCGGTGCGCCGACGCAGCTCGGGGATGAGCTCGGCGAGACGCCGACCGAGGGGCTTGGCCGCGCCGTCCTGGCCGATCAGACCGAGAGAGTACTCGAGCTCGGGGAAGTCGCCGAGGTCGCGGCTCACATCGTGCGAGCACCACCAGGTGATGCCCCACAGGTTCTCGGTGCGCGCGGCCGAGCGGACGGTCGCCTCCAGGAAGCCGGGCATCTCGCCCTCGTCGAGGCAGTTCGACGGCGCACCCACCTCCTGCAGCCACACCACCCGCTCCGGATCGGTCGCGAACGCCCTGGACAGCTCGATCAGATACTCGGCGTGCCGGTCGGAGGCGACCGAGCGACCGCCGTAGCGCTGGGCGGTGCCGTTGAAGATCCAGGAATGGATCGTGGTCATCGCGCCGAGCCGGGAGGCATGGGCCGGAGTGAAGCCGTGCCCGTCCATGTACCAGACCGCGTCGTATTCGCTGTGCACGTGAGGCAGTCCCGGAGCTGAGGACTCCGCCGCCGAGAGCAGCGACGAGATCCACGCGCCGGCCTGGTCCTGCGTGACCGGCCACGGCGAGGGGTGGGTGTGCGCGGAGAACTGGTTCGTCTCGTTGCCGAGCGTCAGGCCCAAGAAGTTCGGCGCATCGCGCAGTGCCTGTCCGAGCCGCTCGACGAGGGCGATCTGCCCCTGCAGCGCCTTCTCATCCGTGAACATGTTCTTGTCGTGCCAGGTGTACAGCCATGACGGCACGAAGTCGAAGCTGGAGAGGTGCCCCTGGATCACGTCGATGCTCGCGTCGAGTCCGAACTCCGCGGCCACATCGACCACGGCGCGGACGTCGTCGACCGCCTTCGCCCGGATCAGGGTCCGGTTCGGCTGCAGCACCGTCCACAGCGGGAACACACGGACGTGGTCGAGTCCGAGCGCGGCGAGGGCGGCGAAGTCACGGCGCACATCGTCGAGATCGAGGTCGAGCCACGAGTGCATCCAGTCCTTCGACGGCGTGTAGTTCGCCCCGAATCTCAGGGGAGCATCGAGAGCGCCGCGCTGCGTCATGTGTTCGGACCTTTCGGACGGTGACCTCGGGCGAGGCCATGGTCGCACCACTATAACGCTTGAGCAACGAGCAACACACCGCTCCGACCAGCGATGTCAGGAGCGAAGCGCTCTGCGTCTTGACAGCGGAGGAATCGGATGGTTTCATCTGCTAAAGCGTTGTAGTCCCTTCGTGGACGGCACGCGGATTCGCCCGCCTCGAGGAAGAAGCACGATGAAAGTTCCCACACGCATTGTCGCTCTGGCAGCATTCAGCATCGGCGTTCTGGCGCTGACGAGTTGCACGGGGGGCGGCGGAGCCACCAGCGACTCCGGCCCCATCGACACCTCCGGCGAACTGAGCGGATCGATCCAGTTCCAGACCTGGTCGCTCAAGAACGAGAAGTTCACCCCCTACTTCGAGGACCTCATCGACGCGTTCGAGAAGGAGCACCCCGACGTGAAGGTCGAGTGGCTCGACCAGCCGGGCGACGGCTACCAGGACAAGATCCTGAGCCAGGCGAACGCCGACACCCTTCCCGACGTGTTGAACCTGCCGCCGGACATCGCCTACCCCCTGGTCGCCGCGGGCAAGCTGGTCGACATCGAGACCGCCGACCCCGAGCTGAAGTCGGTCTACAACGCCGGCGCCTGGGACTCGTACAGCCAATACCCCGGGGTCGACGGCACGTACGGGCTCCCCTGGTACCTCTCCAGCGACGCCTCGTGGTGGAACCTCGCGCAGCTCGCCCCCTACGGCGTGACGGAGGACAACCTTCCGACGACCGTTGACGAACTCCTCGACCTCGCGAAGGACGTCGCGACCGAGTCCGGGGGCAAGGTGCAGCTGCTCTCGTCGATCCCCGCGCTCGACACGTTCACGGCTGCGGGCATGGAGGTCATCGACGACGAGGGCGAGTTCGACTTCAACACCGACGAGGCCGCCGAGATCATCCAGGCGTACGCCGACGCCTACGCCGCCGGGGCGATGCCCGCCGAGGCCTTGACGGGCGACTACGGCGGGAACGCCGAGGCCTACATCCAGGAGAAGGTCGCCTTCACGACCGGAGGCACGGGCTTCACGACCGACCTCCAGAAGGACGCTCCGGCCCTGCTGGAGAACACCGTGGCCACCCCGCGCCTCGGCATCGCGCCGCTGTACGTGCAGGGCCTCAACGTGTCGGCCGACTCGGACAACAAGGAAGCAGCGCTGGCCTTCGCCGAGTTCGTCACGAACGAGGAGAACCAGGTCGCGTTCTCGTCCCTCGCCGTCGGAACCGCTCCCGGCACGGCCGCCGGCGGCGACGCGGTCGTCGACAACATCGCCTCCACGGTGACCGACGAGAAGCAGCTCGCCGCGATCGACACCGTGTTCGGCGCGATGAAGGATGCGAAGGCGCTGCCGTTCCAGTGGACCTCCGACATGGCCACGTACATGACCCAGCAGATCGCCCTGGCCATCAACGGCGAAGCGGACCCGAAGGCTCAGCTCGACAAGATCGTCGAGTACGCCAACGCGAACCGCGTGGATCAGTAAGCCATGAGCGCGAACACCGGCATCCGGGGCAGAGGGACGACCATGAGATCGCACAAGTGGTTCACCCCCTGGCTCCTCATCGCCCCCGCCGTCATCTGGGTGCTGGTGTTCGCGCTCTGGCCGTTCCTCAACACGGTCTTCCTGAGCTTCACCGACGCGCGTCCGCTGCGCACGCCCGGATTCGTCGGCGGAGCCAACTACGAGCGCATGTTCGGCGACGAGATGTTCTGGAACGCGCTGACGACCTGCCTCATCTACGTCGTCGTCTGCGTCCCGCTGCTGACGGTCCTCCCACTGCTGCTGGCGCTGCTGGTGCAGAAGAAGCTGCCGGGCATCTCGTTCTTCCGCACCACGTTCTACTTCCCCGTGATCGCGTCGGTCGTCGTGGTCGCCCTCATCTGGACCTGGCTGTTCGACAGCCGCGGCATCATCAACCAGACCCTCGAGTTCCTCGGCCTGATCGACCAGCCGATGGCGTTCCTCGTCGACCGCTGGCTGCTGCTCGGCTGCGCCATCCTGCTCACGGTCTGGAAGGGCCTCGGCTACTACATGGTCGTGTACCTGGCGGCCCTCGGAAACGTCGGCAAGGAGCTGCATGAGGCGGCGATGCTCGACGGGGCCGGTGCCTTCCGCCGCTTCCTTTCCGTCACGATCCCCTCGGTGCGCGGCGCGATGCTCCTCATCTCCGTCCTGATCGCCGTGTCGGCCATGCGGGTGTTCGCCGAACTCGACGTGCTCTCCAAGAGCACGGGCGGCCCCGGCGGCTACGACATGTCGCTCGTGATGCTGATCCGCCAGGTCGGCTCCGGCCTCAACGGCAACATCGGCTACGCGTCCGCGATCAGCGTCGCGCTGTTCCTCCTCACCCTCATCCCGCTCGCCGCGATCGCCTTCATGAATCGCGAGAAGAAGGCGAAGGCTCCCGCATGAGCACCCTCACCCCGCCCCGCGCCGACGACTCCCCGCCGTCGAGGATCGCCCCTCGTCTCCCGCGCGCGAGCGCATCTTCCGGCGCCGCGGCTCCGGCGACTTCAGCAAGCCGCCCCTCGGCGGGCTGATCGGTCGCTACGCCCTCCTCGTCCTGGTCCTGTTCCTCGTCATCGGGCCGTTCATCTGGCAGCTGTCGACCTCGTTCAAGGGCCCGCAGGAGAACATCTACTCCTTCCCGCCGGAGCTCATCCCGCGCGATCCGACCCTCCAGAACTACTCGCGCGTCGCCGACATCGTGCCGGTGTACCTCTACGCGTGGCACTCGCTGCTCGTCTCGATCGGCACGGTCGTGAGCAACGTGGTCCTGGCCACGTTCGCGGGCTACGCCCTGGGGTGCATGCGCTTCCGCGGCAAGTGGATCGTCATGGGGATCCTGCTGTCGACCCTGCTGTTCCCCGGTGAGGTCACGGTCACGAGCAACTTCCTCACGATCCGCGCGCTGGGTCTGGCCGACACCCTGTGGGGCGTGTTCCTCCCCGGCGCGATCAGCGCGATGAACGTGCTGCTGATCGCCACCGCCTGCCGGATGATCCCCAAGGACGTCTTGGACGCCGCGACCGTCGACGGTGCGACGACGTGGCAGCGCATCCGCCACATCGTCTGGCCGAACATCCGCGGGATGGTCTCGGTCGTCGCGATCTTCGCGTTCATCGGCGCGTGGGACGACTACCTCTGGCCGCTGATCGTGCTGTCCGACCCCTCGAAGTACACGCTCACGGTCGGCATGGCCTACCTCAACAGCAGCTTCTCGGTCGACCCGCGCCTGATCGCCGCCGGCACCATGATCGCGCTGGTGCCGATCGTCATCATGTTCTCCTTCACGCAGCGCTTCTTCTTCAAGGGCGTGCAGGAGGGGGCGATCAAGGGGTGAGCACCGCGCACCTCGCCCCGGCGGCGGGGCCCGCGGATCCGCCGTCGTCTCGTCCGCGCGTCGGCGTGCTCCCCGGACCCGTCTTCGCATTCACGTTCGACCCGGCCGTCGGCGAGCACCGGGTGGACGTCCCGGAGCTGACGGACATCGTCCTCACGAGCGAGACCGTGCTGCACTGGGCTTTCTACGCCGACGGCCGCGACGCGACGCATGCCCCGCACGCCGCCCTCGCCGTGACCGTCGACGTGCGCCTTCCCGACGGCAGGCGCCTGAGCGATCACGCCGCCGTCCGCGACCGCTACGACTTCCCCTCGATGCCGAAGCGCAGTTCGGCGCCAAGTGGTCGTTCCCCGAGCAGTGGAACGCCGACACCGTCTCGCTCGCGCCGCTGAGCTCCGATCGCCGCGGGGCCGTGGAGCTCGTGCTCGGCACCGCGTCCCTCGCCGCGGCATCCGGACTCCCGCGCGTGCGACCGGGTTCGTGCAGGTCCTCGTCGAGGAACGCCCCTCTCCCGGGGACATCCCCCAGTGGAGCGGGTGGACACGCGTCGGGGCAGCCACTCGGGGCCCCGCTTCTCGCGCGGCAACACGATCCCGGCGGTCGCCGTACCCCACGGCTTCACCTTCGTCACGCCCGCCACCGATGCGTCGGACTCCCGCTGGCCCTATCGCCCGTCCGTGCACGACGATCCCGCTGGGCGTCGACTGGAGGCTCTCCAGTTCTCGCATCAGCCGAGTCCGTGGATCGGCGATCGCGCCGTGCTGCAGGTGATGCCGTTCCTCGGTCGCCCCACCTCGCAGCGTGCCGGTCGGAGGCGATGGATCGTCCCCGGCTCGGAGCGGGCGCGTCCGCACGAATATGCCGTCGAGCTGGGCGACGGACTGCACGCCGAGATGACGGCGACCTCGCACGCGGCCGCCTTCCGGGTCCGGGCCGACGACGCGGATGCGCGTGTCGGTCTCGTCCTCGATCAGCTCACGGATGAGGGCCGACTCGTCTGGACGGACGACGACCACTTCGAGGGCTGGGTCCCGGAGGGCCCCGATGACTGGGGCAACGCACCGCGCTGCTATTTCGCGGGAGCCGTGATCTCGGACGACCCCGGGAGTCCGGGCGAGCGCTCGATGCTCGACGACGACGGGCGCGGACGGGTCGCGGGCTGGATCGCCGCGCGTCGCCGGTTGGAGGTCCGCATCGCGGTGTCGTTCCTCTCCGTGGAGCAGGCCTGGCGCAACCTCGCCCTGGAGGCGCCGGCATCCGTGCCGTACGAGCAGCTGAGGGAGGATGCCGCCGCAGCCTGGAACCGGGTGCTCGAGCGCGTCACGATCCCCCGATGCCAGCGGACGCGGCGCGGTACCGCTCGCTGGCCGATGAGGAGCACCGAGCCCGGATCGCCGCGGCCCTTCATCGCATGCACCTGTATCCGAACAGCGCCGCCGAGAACACCGGCACGGCGGGGCAACCCGTGTGGCGGTTCGCCGACGTCTTCGTCCCCCGCGAGCCCTACGGTGAGCGCGCGACGAGTGCGCCGGTCGCGGAGGGCGAGCTGGTCGTCAACAACGGCTACTGGGACACCTATCGCACCGAATGGCCCGCACTCGCCCTTCTCGACCCCGCCCTCACGGGACGACTGCTCGACGGCCAGCTCGCCCAGTACCGCCACGGCGGATGGATGGCCCGGTGGAGCGCCCCCGGATACGTCGACAGCATGGTCGGCACCTCGAGCGATCAGATCTTCGCCGACGCGAGCAGGTGGGGCGTGGCGTTCGATCGCCCTGCCGCGTTCGAGAGCGGCTGGCGGAACGCCTGCGAGCCCGGACCCGACGCCCGGAGGGGGCGCAAGGGCATCGCGCAGGGCCGCTTCACCGGGTACATCTCCTCCGCCGTGCCCGAGGGCATGAGCTGGAGCATCGAGAACGCGGTGAGCGATGCCGCGCTCGGCCGGTTCGCCGCGCAGCTCGCCGAGGACGCCGGATCCGAGGAGGACGCCGCCCGCCACCGCGCCTTCGCCCGGTACTTCGCCAACAGAGCGCTCGTACCGGTCCCTGTACGACGCCGGCACCGGGTTCTTCCGCGGCAGGGATGCGGATGGCGAGTTCGCGCCCGGCTTCGATCCGCGGGCGTGGGGCGGCGACAACGTCGAGACGAACGCGTGGGGCATGTCGGTCGGCGCCGTCCACGACGGTCACGGGCTCGCGGCTCTGCACGGCGGACCCGGTGGGCTCGGTCGTCACCTCGACGCGCTCTTCGCCGAACCGGAGACCGCCGAGGAGCGCTTCGGCGGCGCGTACGGGGCCGTGATCCATGAGCAGCGGGAGGCCAGAGCGCTGCGCTCCGGCATGTGCGCGATCTCCAACCAGCCCGCCCATCACATCCCCTTCATGTATGCGTTCTCCGACCGTCCGTGGCGCGCGGGGCGATCGTGCACGACCTGGCCGGACGCCTGTTCGCCGGGGCGCACATCGGCCAGGGGTTCCCCGGCGACGAGGACAACGGCGAGATGAGCGCCTGGTGGCTGTGGGCGGCCCTCGGGCTGTATCCGTTGGAGCTCGCGTCCGGCGTCCTGCGGATCGGCTCACCGCTCTTCGACGACATCCGCGTCGACCGAGGCGACGGGTCGTCCCTGCGCATCCGCTCCCGTCGCAGCGAGCCGGGTGCCCGGGTGCTGCGCCGTGCCGGGATCGACGGGGTCGCACTCGACGGAGCCGAGCTGCCCCTCGCTGCACTCGCCGGCGACGTGGAACTCGAACTGGACTTCGGCACCGATTCGGCGGAGGCGCTCGAGAAGGGCGGCTCCACCGCCACGGATGGCACCGCGTGGTGCCAGGACCTCACGGGCGGCACCGGCGAGGTCATCGCATCGGCCGCGGTGGTCGGCGCCGCCTTCCTTTTCGACGACGGAGATCCTGCGGGTTCGGGCGGTGTGACCCTGGCCGAGGGTGAGGGGGCAGGGTGGCGGTTCCCGGAACCCCGGGCCGTCAGCGACGTGACCGTCACGATGGTCGACGCCGCATCGTCGTCGTCGCTCCGGTGGGAGGTCATCGGGGTGGACGGCACCTGGATACCCGCGCCCCCGACGCACGTCGGCGACCTCCCCGCCGACCGCACCACCCCGTTCACGCTGAGGTCTCGGGTCGTGACCCCGGCGATCCGCGTGCGGGCGGATGCCGAGGTCACTATCCGTCAGGTCGAGGTCTTCGACCTCGGGTGATCACTTCGACAGGATGAACGACACCTCGGTGGTGTTGCCGGCGACGTCGACGACCTGCAGGGTGTTGGAACCGCGGACCGCCCCGAACGCGCCGGGCTTCACGAAGTTCAGATCGCTCCATCTGTCGTCTGTGAGGTCTTTCAGGACTCCGTTGACGTACAGCCGGTCGATCTTCCCCTCGTCGTGGAGCGCGAAGCTCACGCGCTGATAGACGCCGTCCGCCCTACTCTTCGTGAACCGCGCGCCTTCCTTGACGGTGACGGTGGGCGGCGTCGTGTCACGCGGCGCCGCCCGGTACGCGGTCGCCTCGCCCTTGAGCTCCTCCGTGATCCCCGACAGGAAAGCCGACTGGTCCGTCGCGGTGAGGTTGTAGGCGACGTAGACGCCGTACCCGTCAGCCGCCGTCCGCGCGGCGAAGTCGGCCGCGGTCGCGGCCGAGGTGTTCGACAGGTCGATCGCCGCGGCGCCGATCCGACTCCGCTCGTCGAGACCCGGAACCGTGGGCGCGTCATAGGTCGGGTAGTAGGGATTCCACGCGTAGTCGAGCACACTCGCGGTGTCGAAGAGGCTGAAATCGGTGGTCGTGTACGTCGGCCCGATCGCATACAGGCTGATGATCTTGTCCGGCCCGAGCCGATCGCGCAGCGCGCTGGCCAGCCAGCCGAACGACTGCGGATTCGGCTGCGGCGTGCCGTTCGCCCCGTATTCGGTCCACTCATCGTCGAAGTCGATGCCGTCGAGGCCGTACGTCGTCACCGCGTCGGCGAGCTGAGCGGCGAAGGCATCAGCCTCGGCGTAGGTCGTGAAGTTCGCGAAACCGGCGCCCTGGTGGTTGCCGAGCACCGACAGCAGCACCTTGGTGCCTCCCGCCTGAACCGGTCGGATCTGGCCCTCGGCGTCTTCCAGCGTCTCGGTGACGCGCTCGTTGAAGTGGAGGTACGCCTTCTCCCCGTCGTAGTTGATGTTGGCGGCGAAGATCATCGCCATGTCGATGGCCGCGCGCCCCGAGTCCGCCAGCGTGTAGTCGGCCACATTGACTAAATCGTTCGAGTTCACTTCGACATAGACCGCGAGCTTCGGATCGGCATCCTCCGTGTCAGCGGTGGCGGCACCCCCTCCCGCGAACGCGACCCCTCCGGCGACCGCGAGCGCGGCGAGGGCCGTGATTCCCCTGCCCAAGCGATGGTTCCCGGCGTTCGATTGGTTCATGACAGATCGTCTCCTTTGGCGTCGGTGTCGCTCTTCCGTCGCGGCTGCGCGACGTGGGGCCGACTATATCGCTTAAGTAATCGCGTCGGAAGAGTGACCGCACGGGAAGGATCTTGCCGACGACGTGGGCGGCGGGCACCGACCAGACCGATGGGCACCATGCCCGCCCTGGCGAACGCGGTCCTTTCCGGGGATGCTGGAGCCATGCGCGCTCTTCGGCTCCTCTGGCGGTATCCGGTGATCACCCTGACGGTCGTCGTGTTCATCGCCGTCGGGATCCTGCACGCCGCCGACGCGGAGGACATCGGTCGCTGGGTCGCCACGATCTACGTCGCGGCCGTCGTGGCCTGGACGCTGGTGGGCATGGTGCGCGACGTGCTCCGGGGCCACGTCGGACTCGACATCCTCGCGGTGGTCGCGATGGTCGCCACACTCGCCGTCGGGGAGTACATCGCCGCGCTGATCATCGTGCTCATGCTGTCGGGTGGGGAAGCGCTCGAGGACTTCGCCGGCCGCCGCGCCAAGCGGGATCTGTCGGCACTGCTCGACCGTTCTCCGCGGACGGCCCACGCTCTCGACACCGGAGGCAGCCGAGTCGGACGAATCACGCGACGTGCCCGTCGACGACGTCGTCGTGGGCGACGTCCTGCTCGTGCGCCCCGCCGAGATCGTTCCGGTCGACGGGATCCTCCTCACCGAGAACGGCACGTTCGACGAATCCTCGCTGACCGGCGAGAGCATGCCGGTCACCCGCACCCAGGGCGAGGAGGTGCTGTCCGGCGCCATCAACGGCAGCCGCGCGATCCGGATCCGCGCGCTGCGCACCGGGGCCGACAGCCAGTATCAGCAGATCGTCGCGCTCGTGCATTCCGCCGAGTCCTCGCACGCGCCGATCGTGCGATTGGCCGATCGCTTCGCCATCCCGTTCACCGCCGTCGCGCTCGTCCTGGCCGGCACGGCATGGGCGATATCCGGCGACTCCACCCGTTTCGCCGAGGTGCTCGTGCTCGCGACGCCGTGCCCGCTGCTGATCGCGGCCCCCGTCGCCTTCCTCGGCGGTCTGTCGAGAGCGGCCAAGTCGGGCGTGATCATGAAGAGCGGGGCCGTCGTCGAGCAGATCGCCCGCGTGCGCTCGGCCGCCTTCGACAAGACGGGCACGCTCACGCAGGGCCGCCCGGAACTCGTCGACGTGCGACCGGCCGCGGGATTCGACGCAGAAGAGATCCTGCAGCTCGCGGCCTCGGCGGAGCAGTACTCATCGCACGTCCTCGCCGACGGCATCCGCCGTGCCGCCGCCGCACGGGGCCTCGTGCTGCACGCCGCCGAAGAGGCGAGCGAGACGGCCACGAACGGGGTGTCGGCCACGATCGGCGGACGGACGGTCGTGGTGGGCAAGCCGGCGTACGTCGCCTCGCTCGCACCGGACACCGTCAGAGCGACGCTCGGCGTGGGTGAGGCCGCCGCCTACATGGCGGTGGACGGAGGCTTCGCCGGCATCCTCGTGCTCGCGGACGCCGCACGCCCCGAGGCGGCGGCGGTGGTGTCATGGCTGCGCGTGCATGAGGTCGAGCGGGTCGTCATGCTCACGGGTGACGTGCATTCGACGGCCGAGTCCGTCGGCACGCAGATCGGGATCGACGAGGTGCACGCCGAGCTGCTCCCACCGGAGAAGGTCCGACTCGCTTCCGAGCTCCAGCCCCGACCGGTGCTGATGGTGGGCGACGGCGTGAACGACGCCCCGGTGCTGGCGGCCGCGGACATCGGGATCGCCATGGGGGCGAAGGGAGCGACGGCCGCGGGCGACGCCGCCGACGTCGTGATCCTGGTCGACTCGCTCGCGAAGGTCGTCGACGCGATCGCGATCGGGCGCCACACCCTTCGCGTCGCCCTGACCGCGATCTGGATCGGCATCGGGCTGAGCGTCGGCCTCATGATCGTCGCGATGACCGGCGTCATCCCGGCCGTCGTCGGTGCGCTCGTGCAGGAGCTCGTGGATCTCGCGACGATCCTGTACGCCCTGCGGGCGTTGAGCGGTCCGCCGAGTGGACTCCGTCCCGATGCGGTCTCCCACACTGCACCGAATCCCTCATCGACGGGTTCTGCACAACCACCGGGTTCCGCGTCTGCCGCCACCGGAATACCGTGACACGCTGGCCCTCCACACACAGACTGGAGGCATGCCCTTGAACGACCCGCAGGTATGGACCCTGATCGGACTCTTCGCCGCCGTGATGCTCGGTGGGATGACGCTCATGACGACACAGCTCAGCCGCATCATCCGCACCGAGGTCGACCGGATCGACGGCACCCTCTCGGCACGCATCGACGGCATGGACGCCCGGCTCGGCCGCATCGAATCCAAGGTCGACGACCTCGACAAGGAACTGACGAACCTCGCCACGCGATTCTGGCGCTCGCAGTAGTCTCCGCGGCGCGGACTCGACTCAGATCGCGACGTCGCCCACGAGGTTGACGGCGATCCCCATACCCGCGAACATCGCCGCCTTCGCGATGAGTGCACGGTCGGCCGTCTCGGCATCGGGCGCATAGACCAGCTGGGCATGGTTGGCCTTGTGGCGAGCCATGAACTGGTCACGAGAGATGCCGTGCAGCACCACGTGCGCGATCGGCCACTCCGGGTTCGTCGCGTCTTTGCGCCGCTGCGTCTCCTCCTCGGGCAGCTCCACGACGCTCGCACGGAAGATGTCGGCCTGCAGGATGCCGTCGGCGATGAACACCCGCGACAGCACGATCTCGCCCGGCTTCGAGACGCCGTTGACGGTCGCGCCCCCCGCCGGGAAGAACACATGCCCCTGGCGCCAGCCCTCGGCGTTCTGCCAGCCGCCCAGATGCGATCCCGGCACGGAGCCGGAGATCTCGTACACCCACACGAACTGCCCGTCGAAGTCTTCGCCCCACCGCACGTCGTGCAGCGTGTTGTCGGGCACGAGTCCCATCGCGCGCCAGACGCGGTCGGTCACGAGCGCGTCGACCGCGACCCCCACGTCGGCCTCGTTGAAGTGCGGGAACGCGCGCCCCTCATGCAGCACACGCGAACCGTCACGCGACAGCACCGGAGGGCGCTCGGTGGAGTTCAGGATCCCCTCGGCCAGGTCCGAGGCCGGCACCAGGTCCTTCAGACCCTGCTGGTACTGGATGCCGACCGCATCGAGGCCGAAGTCGTCGGCGATGCGCAGCGCGGCGATGTACATCTTCAGCTGCCACTGCACCTGCTCGCGCGTGAGCTCGGTAGCGGCATCCGTCCCGTATCGGAAGGTCATGCCGGCGTCGATCAGCCAGTCGTACGCGGCATCGGCCTCGTCATCGGCGACCTCCAGCATCTCGGCGTAGAGCGCCGACTGCGACAGCCGCTCCTTGTAGATGCCGGTGCGGTTGAGCAGTTCATCGTCGAAGATCGCGTTGTACATGCCCATGCACCCCTCGTCGAAGACGCCGATGATGGCCTTGTCGGCGAGGAGTTCCGCGGCGAGCGCTTCTCCCAGCTGCTTCTCTGGACTGTCCGGGAGGGCGGGCAGGGCGCGCACGTGCGAGGCGTCGTGCGTGATGGAGCCGGTCTCGGTCCACTCCCTGATGCCGTCCGTGAACCACTCATCGGTGAAGTCGACCGACCAGGTCGTGGCGTAGGGCTTGCCCATCTTGGTGAGTCCCGCGTTCAGCCCGAGGAGGCCGACGAGGCCGGGCCAGTCCCCGGCGAAGTTCGCGACCGTGAGGATCGGACCCTCATGCGTGCGAAGGCCTGCGAGCACGTGATGCGAGTACTGCCAATTCGCAATCGCCACGACCAGGGGCGCATCCACCGGGATGCTCCGGAACACCTCGAGGCCCATCCGCTGGCTCGAGATGAAGCCATGACCGGTGACGGGATCGACGCCGAAGGGGCGGACGACCTCCCACCCGAGCCCGTTCAGCACCCCGGTGACGCCTGCTTCGAGTTCGGCCTGGGTCGGCCATCCCGCGACGTTCGCCGATTCGCGCAGGTCACCCGAGGTGATGAGGTACGCCGTCTGCGGGGCGGCTGCGGGACGAGCGGCCGGGGCCGGCAGGGTGTAGGTGGTCATGATGCCTCCGGGTTGGGGGTGGGTTCGGTTCTCCGCTGCGCGGCGGCGAGGTCGTGGATGACGGACCGGGAGCCCTCGTACAAGCGCAGATATCGGTCGAAGAGGGTGTCGTAGAGGGGCTGCAGCTGTGTCTGCGGCCGGATGCGCTCGGCGATCGGATTCCAGTCGGTGATGGCGGGTGCCGCCCCGGGAGCCGCCGTCGCGGTCGCCGCGAGGAAGGCCGCGCCGTAGCTCGCGCCGATCGTCGTCTCGGGCAACTCCTGCACGAGGCCGGTGACGTCCGACACGATCTGCAGCCAGAGCCGACCCTGGGTCCCGCCGCCGACGGCCACGATCCGACGGATGTCGGCGCCCGCTGCGCGCATCGTCTCGACGTTGTGCCGCACCCCCAGCGCAGTGGCCTCCAGCGCGGCGCGGTACAGGTCGCCGCGCGTGTGCTCGAGGGTGAGGCCGGCGATCACGCCGCGGGCGTCAGGGTCTTGGATCGGCGTGCGCTCCCCCGCGAAGTACGGCAGCATGAGCACCCCTCGGGCGCCCGGCCCAGAGGCCTCGGCTTCGGCGAGGAGCACGGGATAGTCGGCTCCGGTGAGCTCGGTCATCCATGCGGTGAGCGCCGGAGGTCGAGAGCCCGCCTGCGAGGTTGCGCGTGCCGGCGAACGCTCCGGACGTCGTCCACATGGAGGGGGTGCGCAGACTCTCGGTGCCGTTCGTGAACACCATGAACATCGTCGTGCCGTACATGAGCATGAGGTCGCCCACCTCGTGCGCGCCGACGCTCACCGCCTCGGTCCATGCGTCGATCGTCCCCGTGATCACCGGGGTGCCTGCGGGGATGCCCGTGGCCGCGGCGGCTTCCGTCGTCACCTCGCCGGCGACGTCCCCGGCCCACAGCAGCCGAGGCTGCGCGATCGGGCCGGCGTATCTCGCCCACCACGCGTCATGCCAGCGCGCCGCGTCGATGTCGTAGAGCGGCGACACCTGACTGGCGGACTGGTGGTCGAGCACGTAAGCGCCGGTCAGTCGGCCGGCGAGCCAGGACGCCGGCATGTACAGGCGTCGGGCCCGCGCCCAGGCGTCGGGCTCCTCATCGGCGACCCAGGCGATCTTCGGTCCGCCGGCCTGCGAGGTCAGCGTCGAGCCGCCGACCCGGGTGATCTCCTCGACGCCGAGTTCCCGGGTGATCCTGTCGATCTGGGCCGTGGAGCGGGTGTCGACCCCGTAGAGGATGGCGGGGCGCACGGGCTCGTCGCTCTCGTCGGCGAGCAGGATGCACGGCCCCATCCCGCTGACTCCGACCCCGGCGATCTCCACGTCCGCGACCGCTTCGATCAGTTCTCGGGTGAGCGACACGAACTCGTCCCACCAGATCCGCGCGTCCATCTCCACCCAGCCGGTGTGCGGGCGGTCGACGTCGTGCGCCCTCGTCGCAGTCGCGACGATGGAACCGGTGGCATCCACGAGCACGCCCTTGCTGCTCGATGTGCCGATGTCCACCCCGAGGGTGCAGCGCATTTGTGTCCTCCCTGATGCCGGACGTCGACGTCTGCCGATCTGGTGGCCACTGTACGCGAAATCGATTTCATGACGCAAGGGAGCCACTCTTCCTGCACAGGAGTTCCGCCCCGTCGACCTCCCCACAGGTGCCGTTCCCGAGGTCAGGGCCCACCGGAATACCGTGACAACCTGGGCTCTCCCGCACACCATGGAGACATGCAGATGAACGAGCCTCAGGTCTGGACACTGATCGGCGTCTTCGCCGTCTTCATGCTGGGTGCGCTCACGCTGCTCATGCGTCAGAACGACAGGATGATCACGTCGCTCCGCGGCGAGCTGACCGCGAAGTTCGACGGCATGGACGCGAAGTTCGAGGCACGCTTCGATGCGATGGACGCGAAGTTCGACGGCATGGACGCGAAGTTCGAGGCACGCTTCGGCTCGATCGATCACCGACTCGAAGAACTCGACAAAGAGGTCGCGAACCTCGCGACCCGGTTCTGGCGTTCTCGCTGACCCCGCTCAGTTCCGTGGGTTCGCGGGCTGCACCTCGTTACGCAGCACGACCGTCCGAGCCGGCTGCTGATCGCCCTTGATACGTTCGAGCAGCATCCGGGCCGCGGTCACACCCATGTGCCGGGCGGGCAGCCGCACGACGGTGACGGCCGTGGGCGACAGAGTCGTGAACGGCAGTGAGCCGATGACCGCGACACCGACCTCCGGCGGGGTGAGCCCGTGCTCGGTCAGCACCTGGATGGCTCCGACGCCGATGAGGTTGTTGCCGGCCACCACGGCATCCGGCGGCTCGGGAAGCGCGAGAAGCTCCTCCATCGCGGCCCGACCTCCGTCGACGCGGAACGTCGCGAATCGCGCGAGCTCATCCAGATCGAGGTCGGGGTGCGCCGCGGCGAGCGCGGCACGCCATCCGGCCGCGCGCTCCGCCGCCGTGTCGATGTGCTCGGGGCCGCCGATGTAGGCGATGCGTCGGTAGCCGGCGTTGATCAGGTCCTGGGTGGCGGAGGTGCCGGCGGCGCGGTTGGCCATGACGACCCCGTCGATGTCGTACGTGGTGCTGCGGTCGACGGCGACCACCGGGCGTCCGGTGGCGAGGATCGTCTCGAGATCGGAGTGCTCGTCGGCGGTCGCGATGATCACGCCCGACATGTGCTCGGCGATCGCGATCCGGAGGTACGTGGCCTCCTTCTCGAGTTGCGCGTCGGAGTTGCAGAGCACGACCGAGTACCCGGCCTCGGAGGCGACGTCCTCCACCCCGCGGGCCATCTCGGTGAAGTAGGGGTTCTCGATGTCGGGGATCACGAGCGCGATCACCTCGGAGCTCTGACGGCGCAGCGTGCGGGCGGTGCGATTCGGGGTGAACTTGAGCTTGGCCGCGGCGTCGCGCACCGCGGCGACCTTCTCGTCTGACACGCTCGTCCCGTTGAACACGCGCGAGACTGTCGCGGGAGAGACCCCCGCGAGCTCTGCGACGTCGTAGATCGTGGTCATGCACCCTCACTGCCTGTCCGGTCGCGCCGGACGTGAAGCAACAGTATCGCGCACGTTCACGTTCTCTGGTGTTCCGTTCTGAAATCGATTACATTGGCGGCCATGACTTCTGCACCCTCTGATCTGGCATCTCTCGCGGCGCTGCGGCCGATCCAGACCCGATCCATCTCACCCGAGAACTTCGACGGTTCCGCGGGGGGCGGAGGCCGGGCGACGGAGGGCACGGGCGCCGCGAACGCTCGCGACCTCGGTCCCGGCTGGAAGATCTCGCCGAGCGTCGACATCAAGGCCGGTGAGACGTTCGAGCTCGCGAGCATCCGCGGCGCGGGCAAGATCACCCATATCTGGATCACGACCCACACCGACAACTGGCGCACACTGCTGCTGCGGGCGTATTGGGACGGGGCGGAGGAGCCGGCGGTCGAGGTGCCGTACGGCGACTTCTTCTGCAACGGATGGGGAGTCTTCGCGCAGGTGAACTCGCAGACCATCGCCGCCAACCCCCACGGCGGCTTCAACTCGTACTGGCCGATGCCGTTCCGCGACGGTGCGCGCCTCACGATCGAGAACACCTCGGTCGTCGACGTGCGCGTGTACTACCAGGTGACCTACGAGGTCGGCCGCGACCACGCGGACGACGCCTACTTCCACGCGCAGTGGCGGCGCTCGAACCCCCTGGAGGAGCTCACCCCGCACGTGATCCTCGAGGGCATCGAGGGGCAGGGGCAGTACGTCGGCACGTACATCGCCTGGGGCGTCAACTCCAACGGGTGGTGGGGAGAGGGCGAGATCAAGTTCTACCTCGACGACGACACCGACCACCCGACGATCTGCGGCACCGGTACCGAGGACTACTTCGGCGGAGCCTGGAACTTCGACATCCCCGGCCGGGGGTACACCGAGTTCTCGACGCCGTACCTCGGGATGCCCCAGGTGATCCGCCCCGACGGCCTCTACGTCTCGCAGCAGCGGTTCGGCATGTATCGGTGGCACGTGCTCGACCCCATCCACTTCGCGACCGGCATCCCGAAGGTCGACATCCAGGCGCTCGGCTGGCGCAGCGGCTGGCGCTATCTCCCGCTGCGCGACGACATCGCGTCCACGGCGATGTTCTATCTCGACCGGCCGACCGCCCGTCGCCCGAAGACGCCGACGGCCGACGACCTGGAGGTGCACTTGGGATCCGCTCCCGTACCGGACATCGGAGCCTCTCCCTCGCGACCGCCACAGGACTGAGCCCTGCCGGACTGAGCCGCCACAGGGCTGAGTTCCTGCAGGGCTCAGTTCCCCCCCGCTCAGCTCGCGCGCACCACCGTGAAGGGGCAGTCGCCTTCGACGACGTCGATCTCCACCTGTTCGCCGACGGTCACCGTGCCGTACCCCGCAGAGCCGACCCAGGGCCAGCGGCCGGGGGCGCCGACGTACAGCTCGCCGTTCGCCTCATCGACGCGCACGCCCGACCGGGCCTGCACCAGGGTCCACCCCGCCATGGCCCTGGCGTAGTGGTCGCCGCACTCGATCTCGTTGTACGGGTTTCGGCGGCGGCCGTCATGACGGTTCCAGAGCCCGTCCAGCACCTGCCGTGCCTCGTCTTCCAGCCCCTCGAAGACGCAGTGCGCCGCCACCTGCCACTCGATGCCGGTCCACACCTCGTCCGCATAGCGGGTCGGCACGTCGGGACGGCCGCCCTCCGGCCAGGTGCACATCAGGAGCCCGACATCCTCCGCGGTGTCGGCATAGACGCGGTAGGGATGCTCGAAGTCGGCGAATCCGTGCCGGAGGTTCGAGGCGACCACGTGACGCAGGGCGCTGCGCACGTGCTCCGGCGGCAGGATGTGGCCGAGTCCGAGCTGATGGGCCCACCACTGCCCGATGACCTGATCCGAGAGCACTCCGGTGCGCCACTGGTAGTCCTCCGGGTCGCCCTCGTCGAGCACCTGGATGTAGTGGGTGCCGTCGAAGAGCGCGTCGTCGTACAGGCGCGAGCCCGACTGGAACCGCTCCTGCGCCTCGGTCGCCGCGTCGGCATCTCCGGCGAGCAGGGCCAGCTCCTCGTAGGCCCGCAGCGCCGCGAGCCACAGCGTGCCCATGAACGGATTCGCCCCCGCGAGGTCGATGTCGTGGGTGCTGGGCTGGATGCCGCGGAGCACGCCGTCGCCATCGTCGTCCCATCGGCTGACGATGTGCGTGTAGAGCCTGACGAGCTGCGGCCACCGCCGCTCCAGCCACTCGCGCCCCGCACCGCGCTGCACGTCCCTGAGGGATTTGAGGATGGTCGCGAGCATGCCGTCGAGCGCGGGCTCCTCCGGTCCGCCGATGAACTCGTCGGTCATCTGCGGCAGATAGGTCGGCACACGCAGTCGGTGCGGGATCGCGCCGTCGGCGGCCTGCATCACGTCGAACTCCGTGTCGCGCATGTCACGCTCGAGGCTCGGCCAGAGACCCGCAAGCGCGGCTTCGTACTGCCAGACGTGAGTGCAGTTGAGCGGGCAGGATCCTCCGAAGACGCCCGACCACATCCAGGTCGAGTCGCCGAGCGAACCCTCGTAACCGTAGAACCTCCCGTCGGCGCCGATGAAGCACGTCGGGCTGCGGACGTACGCGGCCTGCGCGGCCAGGTGCTCGACCTCGCGGGGGTCGAGGCTGGAGTCGACGAGCGTCGAGGTCCATTTCGCGGTGCGCTCGGTGAGCTCACCCCACCGCCGCTCCACCGTGGACTGCACGTCCATCGCGTCGAGGAAGCGCAGGCCGTACGCGTTGCCGAGGTAGAAGCGCGACGAGCCCCACTCGGGGTGCGGTCGCCCGAACTGCTCGATGTCGACGAACCGGTTCGGCAGATGCCAGGAGATCGAGAAGCGGATGGTGTGCGACGCCCCTGGCTCGAGGGCGAACGGGACACCGACCACGCCGAGCCACGACCGTCCCTGCGCACTGGCTCCGGTTCCACCGCGGGGCGCGTTGAGCTGCGGATCGCCCACCGTGGGCGCGAGAGCGAGCCGGGACCGGCCGTCGTTGGCCGCACGCGACCGCAGGAAGGCGTCGAGGTGTTCGAGCCCGCTGCATCGGGTGAGGACTGCGGCGCTCTCGTCGTCGGCCGCGAGCACGAGCTGACCGGCGAGCTGGTCGCTCTCATCCAGGGACGGGTTGTCCATGACGATGCGCGACCACCCCTTGCCGCGGCGCAGCCGGTTGACGTTGCCGCCGAGCCCCGGAGTGTTGTCGGCGATGGGCGTGATGCCATCCCATCCGATCGCGTTGAGCAGTGAGCCGGCGAGGGTGCCGTGCACCGCGATCGGTCCGGTGTTGGTGAGTGTGAACTCGAACATCCCGGTGGGGATCGAGCTGAACTCGACATCGCGCGGTGCGAGCGGGTTGAGCACGCGCATCCGCACCGCCACGGGATGACGGGTGTCGGTGAGGTCGACCTCGGCGATCGGATAGGTGCCCCGGAACGAGGCGGACTCGAACGTGCCGAAGGCCTCGGCCGCTGCCGTCATCCACTCCGGCACATGCCCGTCGGTGGTGAGCGACGCCTCGGGGTCAGGCACGGGGGCGCCCTGCACCATCGAGATCACGTTGAGAGGCGGCTCGACCTGGGTCACCCGAATCCAGAACCCGGTGCCTGGCAGGGCGCCGAGATGGTTCGGCATCCCCTGCAGCTGCCATTGACGCAGCGAGCCGTCGGTGTTCACCGCGAATCCGCCGGTGCCGATCCCCCGACCGGCATCGCGAGGGCCGGAGCCTCGGTGTGGGGGCGTGACTGCGGCAGGATGTCCGTCATGATTCTCCTCTGGCGGGTCGGCGGGCGGGCGGGAGCGGGGGAAGAGCGACACCGGATGCCGTCGCCGCCGGCCAGGCCGCGGCCACGGCGAGCACGATGAGCACCGGGGCGACGAGCAGAAGCAGACCGCCGAACCATGTCAGTCCGAGCCAGGCGAGCGCGGTCGAGGCGGCCAGCGCGGCGAGGGGTGCTGCGGGACGACGCAGCGCCGCCACGGCGGACACGGTCACGAGCGTGCGCAGACTCACGTCGTCGCGCATCGCCCCCACCGGTACGGCGACAACCGCGACGAGGGCACAGAGCACGGCGACGAGCGTCGCGGCCACCGCGAGCACCGGGAACAGGGGCACGGCCGCAGCCTCGGCCACGGCGGCCGTGAGCATCGACCACGCCACCGCCAGGGCGGGCGCCCCCGCGCCGAGGAGCATCAGGGTCAGCCGCCGCCCGTAGCGCACGGGAGGGCGGTCGAAGAGCCGGTCGTGCATCGAGCCGAGCGCCCAGGCGGCAGGGAAGGCCGAAGCGCCGACGACGAGCAGCGGGACGAGCGGTGACCCGGGGCCGAGCAGCGCCGTCGCGAAGGCCCACGCCGCCAATCCCGCGGCACCCGTGACGCCGAGTGGCGCGAGCGCATGCCAGGCCGCACCGGGGAGCCGCAGGAGCACAGGGTCGACGGAACCGCGCTCTGACGAGGCCACCCCGGTCATCCCTTCAGGCACGGTCATCCCTTCAGTCCCGTCGACGCGACACTCTCCACGATCTGACGCTGGAAGGCCAGGAAGACCACGAGCAGCGGCACCACGACCATCGTGATCGCGGCGAACACGATCACCGCCGGCGCGGCGCCGAACCCGTTCTGCAGCGTGACCAGACCGAGCGGCAGGGTCATGTTCTCCGGGCTCGACAGGAAGATCAACGGCCCGAAGTAGCCGTTCCACGACGCCTCGAACCCGAGGATCGCGAGGGCGGCGACCGCTGGTGCCGACAGCGGGATGAGCATGCGGAACAGGATCCACAGATGTCCTGCGCCGTCGAGCCGCGCCGCCTCGTCGAGCTCACGGGGGATCGTCTTGAAGTACTGCGAGAGGAAGAAGATCTGGAACACGTTGATCAGGGCCGGAAGCCACAGCGAGGCCAGGGTGTCGACGAGGCCGAGCTGGCGCATCATGATGAAGATCGGGATGATCACCAGCTGCCCCGGCACCATGAGGGCCGAGAGCATCACGACCAGCAGCACCCGGCTGCCGCGGAAGTCGATCCTGGCGAACGCATACGCGGCGAGCACGGAGAAGAACAGGGCTCCGACGGTCGAGATCAGTGCGAGCGCGAGCGAGTTGCCGAACTGCTGGAAGAACGGCATGTACTCGAACACGTCGGCGAAGTTCTCGACCGTGAACGGGATCGGCAGCCACCGGGGCGGCGAGGCGAACGCGAACTCGGGCTCCGTGAGGCTCTGGACGATGAGCCAGATCAGCGGCGAGAGCATCAGGATGCCGAAGATCACGAGCACGATGTCGACGATCACCCCTCCGACACTCGGCCGGTGACGGCGGCGAAGGCGAGCGCGCTCGACACGCGTGAGGACGTCGGTCTGCGCCGGATCGACGGCGGGAGGCAGCAGCGTCATGATTCGTGCACCCACTTCCGGCGGCCGAGGAACTGCAGCACGGTGACTCCCATGATGATGAGGAAAACGAGCAGGGCGACGGCGGCGGCGTAGCCCATGTCGAAGGCTTGGAAGCCCTTCTCGTACAGATACATGATGATCGTGGTCGTGGAGTTCTGCGGCCCGCCCTTGGTGATGATCTGGATGGGGTCGAAGATCTGGAACGCGCCGATGAAGGTGATGATCGTCGCGAAGAACAGGGTCGGCGACATCAGAGGCAGCGTGACGTTCCAGAACACCTGCCACGAGGTCGCTCCGTCGGTGCGTGCCGCCTCGACGAGCTCACCCGGCACGGTCTGGAGACCAGCCAGCATGATGATGAACGTGAACCCGACGGTGTGCCAGAGGTCGATGAAGATGATCGCCGGCATCGCCCACGCGGGATCGGCGAAGAAGTTGGGCAGTTCGATGCCGAAGCCGGCGGCGTACTGCGCCACGTAGCCGAACGTGGGGTCGAGCACGTACTTCCACAGCAGGGCGACCGCGGCCCACGAGATGAGGAACGGGAAGAAGATCGCCACGCGCGCGAAGTAGCTCAGCACGCGACTCGCCACCCGGTTCACGGCCAGTGCGAGCAGAAGCCCGAACACCAGGTGGGTGACGATCGATGCGAAGGCGAACACGAAGGTGTTCAGCAGTACCTGCGGCAGGATCGGGTCTGAGAACAGCGTCGCGAAGTTGTCGAGGCCGACGAACTCGGGCTGCGTGAGCATGTCCCACTTCAGGAACGCGAGCACGATCGCGAACACGAACGGTCCGGCGACGAACACGAGGAACAGCAGCAGCGCGGGGCTGACGAACATCCAGCCCGTGATCGCGGTGCGACGCCGCTGGAGCTCGGCTCCAGGGCGCCGCACCGGACGGGCAGCGGTCAGACTACTCACCGACCAGCTTCTCCAACTCGGCCTGCGCCGCGTCGAGGGTCTTCTGCGCCTCCCCCTGGCCGGCGATGATCGTGCCCCAGGCCTCCTCGATCACCTTCTGCGCCTCGGCGCCCTGGTCGATCGACGGGATCGGCGTCGCGAACGACATCGCCTCGCTCAAGCGGATGGTGCCCTCTGGCGCGTTGTCCGTGAAGGCGGGCGAGTTCGCGACGGACTCCCGTGCCGGGACGATGGTTCCGCCGATCTCGGCGAAGTAGCTGCCGGCCTCCTCCGACATCAGGAACTTGATGAACGTCCAGGCGGCCTGCTTGTTGTCGCTGTTCTTCGCGATGTTCCAGGCGTCCCATCCGACGGGCGAGCCGTTGCCGGTCTGCGTCGGCCAGTTCACGACCACGGTCTTGTCGACCATGTCGAGCTCGCGCACGCCCAGCACGGGCCAACGTCCTCCGCTCAGGATGGCGAGCTTGCCCTGCTTGAACGCGGTGTTGCCGTCGAACTGACCGCCGGGCTTCGGGGCGAGGCCCATCTCCACCAGGCTGCGGGCGAACTCCGCGGATGCGACGGCCTCCGGCGAATTGTAGGTGGGGGTGCTCCAGTCCTCGTTGAACGTGCTGGCGCCGTTGGTGGTGAGCCAGGGCATCACGTCGACGAAGTAGCCCGATCCGGCGCCGACCAGGTACGCACCGGTCTTCTCCTTGATCTGCTTTCCGGCGGCGACGAACTCGTCCCAGGTCCAGTTGCCGTCCTCCGGGATCGCGACACCGGCCTTCTCGAAGACGTCCTTGTTGAGGTACATGGCCATGGTGTTGAAGCCGCCGGGGATGAACACGGTCTCCCCCTCGGGCCCGGCCGCGAACTCCTCGTTGAACTTCTGCAGGTTGGGGCTGATGTCGTCCCAGTAGTCGTCGACGACGTCCTTGTCCTGCTCGATGTAGGGGGCGAGGTCGGCGAGGATCCCCTTGGAGGCGAAGAGGCGCTGGCCCTCGGTGGCGACCTGGATGATGTCGATCTTCTGACCGCCGGCCAACCGCGTGGCGACGGTGGTCGAGAACGTGGCCCAGTTGCCGCTCGGGATGCCGACGGCCTTGAGCTTGATGTCGGGGTATTCCTTGTTGAACTCGGCGAACAGCGCGTTGAAGGCCTTCTGCTGATCGGCGTCGCCCATGTAGACGAAGTTCAGTTCGCCGCTGTCCGGCTCTCCTTCCGCGCCCGCTCCGCCGCCACCGCCACCGCCGGAGCACCCGCTCAGGGCGATGCCGGCCACGGCGACGGACGCTGCGACCTTCCACATGCGACTGCGTGTCTTCCGCATTGGTCCTCCTCAGGACGTCACTCATCTTCGAGTCGTGCTGTGTCTCGGCTCCTGCCGATGGGTACCGACCAGCGCACGTCGATCCGCGGTGATCGGGTATGCGTCAGAGTAGGCGAAATCGATTTCATGCGCAAGAGTCGCCGGGGGCTCAGCCGTCTGCGGCGCGGTCGAGGTCCACCGCGAACCAGAACACGTTGTACGGGTCCCAGAGCGAGAGGGTGAAGTAGATCCGTCGCCCGTCGTCCGACACCTGGCGGGGATTCAGATACGGCGCATACAGCCCCGGATAGTCGCCGCCGTCGATCACCTCGATCGGCTCGCCCCACGGACCCCATGGCGTGATCCCCTCGCGGATGTATGCGTTCCCGGCATCCGAGTAGGTCATGACCCACCGTTCGAGGTACGTCGACCACATCACCGAGAGCTCGCCGATGGTCCCCTCGACGATGGTCTCCGCCTCGGCCATGTCATCACTCCAGCGCGGCCGCTCACCGTCGAGGCCGGCGTAGTAGGAGTAGGCGGACTGCTCCTCGACCGACTCCTCCGTCGCGGGGACGCGCATCAGCTTCACCTCACCGAACCGACCGGACGGGATCGCCCACAGGTAGATCCAGTCTTCCCCCGCCTCGGTCACGGGAGCGGCGGCGAACTGGACGAAGTTCGACTCTCCCGGCCATTCGACACCCTCCACCGGCTGCCAGCTCTGGCCGTCGTCTCGCGAGACGATGAGCGCGGAACGGCGGGAATCCCAGGCCCCGGGGTCGCCCCAGAAGCTCACCGACATGTAGGAGACGTAGATCGTGTCGCCGATCGCGAAGCCGGCGGTGGGGATCTTCGTCACCTCGCCGCTCCCGTCGTTCGCATCGTGATCGCCCTCGATCATCGGGGCGGCGAGACCGATGCCGTCGCTCACCCAGCCGTCGAAGAAGATGCCGTCCGAGGGGTCGTCGTCCGTGCTCCATGCGGCGACGTTCGAGCGCCACTGCCCGCCCTGGCCACCCGTGGCCCCCGGTGCACGCTCGCCGAAGGTGTCGCCGAAGAAGAAGAAGGTCTTGTCGCCGACGGTGGCCATCGACCCCAGGTCGGTGCCGGCGACGCCCACGGACTCGGTGTCGTTGATGGCCGCGGGACCGGTGAGCTGCGCGACCTCGGTGAGACCCGACACGCCCTCGAGGACGAACGGCTTGTCCTGATCGGTGTCGATGTCCACGGTGTCGTTGTTCGCGGTGCCACCGGAGCAGGCGGTGAGGCCGAGTGCGACGACAGCGGATGCCGCGACGGCGATCGGGCGCGGACGGCGGAGACGGCGGGCGGGGGTGTCGGACATGGTGCTCCTCGTCGAGCGGCGGATGAGATGCCGAATCTAGCGAAATCGATTTCAGATTGCTAGGGGCTCCGACCGCGAGGAACATCGACGCCCGCCGCCCGCCACCCTGCAGAAACGACGGATGCCGTGGGGTCTCCCCACGGCATCCGCACTCGGCTCGAGCAGGCGTCAGCCTCGGCCTCCCGTGACGTTGGTCCACCCGGAGGGCGCGGACCGCTCGCCCTCGCCGAACCGGTTCACCGCGGTGACCGTGACGCGGTAGCGCCCGGGGTGCACGTCCGCGAGTGTCGTGCTCGCCTCTTCGGCCGCGACCTCGACGCGGATCGTGCGCCCAGACGTCGCCACCGCTTCGACCACGTAGCCCGTGATCGCGGAGTCGCCCGCGTCGGCCGGCGCGGCCCATGTCACCTGCAGCGATCGGCCGGAGCCCACCGCCGTCGGCGAGGCCACCGCTCCCGGGACATCCCGCTGAGCGAGATCCTCGACCGGAACGCGCGTCAGCTCGACATCCTCCTTGTTCGTGCCGTACGAGACGTAGAGGTGGTCGCCCCAGAGGACGCTCTTCTGGTAGCTGTAGCCGAGGTTCTTGGACTTGCCTTCGTATCGGCGCGGCTGAAGATCGTTCGCGTCGCGCAGGACGTATCCGTCGTCGAACGTCTCTCCATCAGCGCTCAAGACGATGACCAGCGGGAAGCGGGTCTTCGTCCCGGTCAGGCTGCCGACGAGGTAGGCGGTGCCGTCGGGCAGGTTTCCCGCACTCTGCTTCGTGCGCGAATCCGGCACGTTCGTGACGACGGAGTCCGACCAGGTCGCACCGTCGTCCTCGCTGACGGAGGCGAGCTTGAGCATCGAGCTGCCACCCTGATCGCGGAACGTCATGACGATCGAGCCGTCCTCCCTGACGTGCCAGCTCGGCTCGAGCTCGCGCGACATCTCGTCGGGCAGATACGGCTGATTGTCGAACTCCCCCTGGGTCCATCCGGTCACTCCGAGGGGGTCGTCCGTGTAGTACGGCTTCACCTGCAACCCGGGCTGCACGTGGAACGCCGTGAGCACCCGGCCGCTGGGCAGCGCCTTGACGTCCTGCTCGATGATGCCGTCGACGGGCACGCCGTTCTGGTCTGTCACGCGCTGCGGCGCCGACCAGTTCACGCCGTCGGTGCTCGTGACGTACTCGGTGTATCCGCCGCGGGGCTTGAGAGCGGCCGGCCACACGTTGAGGTAGGCGACGAGGGTCTCCCCGTCGGTCCACCATCCTCCGTTGGAGGTGTAGCCGTCGGTGCGCGGCGCCGTGAGCGGAACAGGCTCGGACCAGACCTCGCCGTCGTCGCTGACGCTGTACTTCACGACGGTCTCCGGGGCGTCCTCGTCCAGCGCCGAGCTCTGCCACTGGGCGTACAGCTTTCCGCGGAACGGCAGCAGCACGGTCCCGTGGTTGAACTTGTCGTCCTGATCTCCTGGTTCGAAGATCGTGACGGTCTCGGCGTTCTCGGCCTGGGGCAACCCGAGCGAGATCAGGTCCGTGGTGTCGATGAGGCCGTCGACCACCCGGATCGGCGCGGACTCGTCGTCGGCGACGGCGGATCCGGCGAGACCGGCGACCAGCATCGCGGCGGTCAGCAGCGCACCCGCAGCGAGCGTTCGCCTGCGGGGTATGACGTGTGAGGGCAGCATTGCAACTCCTTTGTCGTGCGACGCCCGTCGTCGGACGCCGCGGTTTCAGTGAAAACGAGGGACGGCGCGTTCGAGACGCGCGAGCACCTCGGCGTCCGGCTCGGGGATGGGCATGCGCTTGCCCCCGACCGGGCGCCCGGCGAGGCGGTGGACGGCGCGCATGCGCGCGGGGATCCGTCCACGGCCTCGACGACCTCGTCGATGTCTGTCTGCAGTGTCGCGATGCGACCGGTGTCGTCCGCGAGAAGAGCGTCCCGCATTGCGACGAACGGCACCGCGAACGCCGATGCGACACCGGAGATCACCCCGTCCGCCCCCGCTCGTCCGGCGCGCGCGAAGTCGCCGTCCGCTCCGGTGTAGATCCGGAACCCCTCGGGCAGCCGTTCCCGGAACGACGAGATCAGGTCGAGCGATTCACCGCTCACCTTCACTCCGACGACTCCGGGCAGCTCTGCGAGACGGACGAGGAGATCGGCATCGACGGGGATGCCGGTGCGGGCCTCGAACATGTAGACGTAGACATCGAGTCCAGCGGCCTCCGACGCGACTTCGCGGAAGAAGTCGTAGACCTCGTCGGGTGTGGCTGGAAGGTAATAGGGGGTGAGGACGGCGATCTCCGTCGCGCCGGCGTCGCGTGCACCGCGGATGAGCTGCGACACCTCGAACCGGCTCGCCGCTCCCACGTGCACGATCACGCGCACGCCCGCCAGGATCTCCACCGACAGGCGCGCGACGGCGTTGCGCTCCTCGATCGACAGCGCGGGAACTCACCCGTCGTCCCCAGCACGAGCGCGCCCTGCACGCCGGACGCGGCGACGTATTCGAGGATCCGACGTGAACCGTCGAGGTCCAGCCCTCCGCTCTGATCGAACGAGAGGGGTACTGCGGTGATGATGTCGTGCGAGCGCATGGCGTTGGAGCTTCTTTCGAGCGAGGCGTGGAGGAGGACGGACGTCGGATGCAGGCGTTTCACCGCCTGCATCCGACGGAGGGGTCAGCCGGCGAACGCCTCGTCCATGGCGCGCAGCACGTCGTCGACGCTCGCCTGGTCCGAGAACAGCTGCTGGGTGCCGATGAACAGCGCCGACTGGGCCTTGGCGTTCGGCCAGCCCTGATCGGGCATCGGCGCCGTGTCGCCGGCGGCGATGATGTCGGCGGCGGACTGCATGACGGGGTCGAGCTCGACCTCGGCGTCGCTCAGCGCGGGGATGCCGGGGGCGGTCGCGAACCAGATCGCCGTCGCCTCGGGGGTCGCGAGCCAGTCGACGAAGTCCAGCGCGTTGACCTTGTTCTTCGCCGACTCGTTCACGGCGAAGCTCACGCCGATGCCGCGGGGGATCGACGTCGTGCCGGAGTCGTCTCCCGGCAGCGCGAAGAAGCCGAACTCGGTTCCCTCCGGCGCCGTCGAGGCGATCTGCGGGTACGAGGCCAGCACCTGCACGACGCCCACCGCGGCGCCCGAGTTCACGAGCGCATACGACGCCGTCACGTCGGTCCCGAGCGGGTCGTCGTTGAAGCACCCGGCGTCACTCATCTCCAGGTACTTGTCGAAGGCGTCACCCCAGCCCGACCCCGCGAAGGTCGCGGATCCGTCGGTGAGCTCGGCATCGAAGTCCGGGGCGTCGCCGTAGACGGTCGAGGCCACGAGCGCGTACGGGATGAGCTGGGTGACCCAGTCGGTCTGGATCCCGAGGGCGAACGCGACCTTGCCCGCGTCCTTCACATCGGCGCAGTAGTCGAGCAGTTCGCTGTAGGTCGTCGGCACCTCGAGGCCGAGTTCGGCCAGGGTGCCGGTGTTGTAGATGGTGCCGACCGCGTCGAGCTTCGACGGCAGCCCGTAGGTCTTCCCGTCGATCTGCAGCGTCTCGGCAGTACCTTCGTCGACCGCGTCGACCCAGGGCCGGTCCGACAGGTCGGCGAGGTATCCGGCGCCCTGCAGGACGTCGATCGCGCCGGGGTTGCCGCCGCCGGCCCATACGGTGAACACGTCGGGCGCGGTGCCGCTGGAGAGCTGCGTGCGCACGGTGGTCTGGAACTGGGAGGTGTCGGCGACGGTCAGGTTCACGTCGAGTCCGGTCTTCTCCTCATACGCCTCGACGACGGCCTCCATCGGCGCCTGGTTGTTCGAGGTGGTCGCGATGGTGAGCGCGTCGGTGGGCTCGTCCGGCGACGCCGCCGGTTCCGACGACGAGCAGGCCGCGAGGCCGACGGCCGCGACGGCGACACCGGCGACGATGGCGATGTTACGCAGATTCATGGTGGATAAACTCCAATGCAGGAAGGGGGCGGGAGCCCCCGGAACAGGTGTGAGCGGGGTATCGGGGGTCATCCGGCCGGGAAACGGAAGGTGAAGGTTCCGGATTCCAGCCGCAAGCGGATGCTCCCCTGGCCGTGGTCCATCAGGGTGACGCCTTGCGAGTGCGTCGTGTTCTCGCCTCCTTCCGTGATCTCGGATGCCGTGCGGCAGGGAAGCTCGGCGACGGCAGGCGTCCCGGGGGGAACCGTGACCGTCCAGGTGATGTCCGCGCCGTCACGGCGCCAGGAGCTCGACCCGTCCGCGTGGCGTCTCGAGCGCCCCCTGCGCGTGGGTGAGGAAAGGGTCGAACCGCGGCGAGAGCGTGAGGTCGCGGTAGCCTGCGGAATCGCTCTGCTGCGTGATGCCGAGGATCCCCGACAGGAACCACTGCCCGACGGAGCCGAGCGAGTAGTGGTTGAAGCTGTTCATGCGAGCCGACTGGAACCCGCGCTCGGGCGTCCATCCGTCCCAGCGCTCCCAGATCGTCGTGGCGCCGTTGCGCACCGAGAACAGCCACGACGGGTAGCGGTCGTTGTGGAGCAGGCGGAACGCGAGATCCTCCCGCCCGATCTCGGCGAGCACGGGGCAGAGCAGACCGACGGTCACGAACCCCGTCGTCAAGGACACGTCGCGGCGGAGCACGGATTCCACCAGCTTCTCCGCGATGCGGTCGCGCTCGGCGTCGTCGCGGTGGAGCCCGAACGACAGTGCGAGCAGATACCCGCCCTGCGTGTCGCCGGCGACCGTGCCGTCCGCGGCGATGAAGGACGACCCGAACGCGGCGACGATCCGCTCCCGCAGCTCGTCGATGCCGTCGGCCTCGTCGTCCCTGCCGACGAGTCGGAGGGTGCGTGCGGTGAGGTCGGCGCTGTGCGCGAAGTACGCCGTGGACAGCACGTCCTTGCGCGTCTCCTCGCCGATCTGCAGCCAGTCGCCGTAGTCGTTGCCGACCTGTGCGCGCCAGATGAGGGAGGGGTTGTGCCGTTCGACGTGTCGCACCCACGCGATCATGGAGTCGGCCGCCTCCTCCAGCACCGTCAGGTCGCCTGTCGCGCGATGGATGTGCCACGGGATCGTGACGCCGCCGTCTCCCCACGCCGGAGCGCCCTCGCGGAGATGGATGAGGTGCGGCGCGATGTCGGGGAACGCCCCGTCGTCGTTCTGCGCGCTGCGCACGTCGCGCATCCATCGCCGCAGGAGCGGTCCGACGTCGGCGATGGCGAGGGCCGTCGGCGCGAACACCTGGGCGTCGGCGAGCCAGCCCAGGCGCTCGTCCCGCTGGGGGCAGTCGGTCGGTATGGACACGAAGTTGCCCCGGAGCCCCCAGCAGATGTTCTGGAAGAGACGATCGAGCGGGGCGTCCGACGACGAGAAGTCGCCGAGGAACTCGACGTCGTTGTGCAGCACGACGGCCTCGACGTCGCCCGCGTCCAGCGGCCCTTCCAGCCCGGTGATCTCGGCGAACCGGAACCCGTGCAGGGTGAACCGCGGTTCGAAGACCTGCTCCGTCTCCCCGTTGGTCCAGAACACGTCGACGGGCTCGGCGGTTCGCAGGTTCGCGGTGTACAGCTCGCCGTGGTCGAGCACTTCGGCGTGATCGAGCTGGATCCGCGTGCCCGCGGCCTGCCCCCGCACGGTCAGCCGCACGCGGCCGACGAGGTTCTGCCCGAAGTCGACGATGTGGCGCCGCTCCCCGACCTCCTCGACCGAGACCGCCGGCAACGTCACGGTCGCCCTGACCCCCGGGTCCACCTCGGGGTGAGCCGATCGACATCGGTCCCCACGACCACCGCCGACGACCAGTCGGAGATGTCGGTGTCGGGAAGGTGCCAGTCGGGCTGGGCGCGACGGGAGTCCTCGTACTGTCCCATCAACAGGTCGGCGTAGAGGATCTCACTCGCGGTCTCGCGCCAGGACTCATCCGTGGCGACGAGCGACCGACCGCCGTCCGGGGCGTCCATCGTCAGCTGCGCGAGGAGAGCCGGTTCCGTGCCGTAGTGCTGGGCCTGGTGCCGACGGTCGGTGCCGATGAATCCCACGTACCAGCCGTCTCCGAGCAGGGCGGCGATGCTGTTGCGGCCAGGACGCAGGTGTTCCGTCACATCCCACGACTGGTAGGTGATCCGATCCCGATACTCGGTCCAGCCCGGGGCCAGCTCGTCGGTGCCCACGCGGTGGCCGTTGACATACAGGCGGTAGATGCCCTGTGCCGAGGCGTGCACCTTCGCCACCGCCGGTACGACGTCGAGGTCGAAATGACGGACGAACCGTCGTACCGGCTGGAGCTTGTTCACGGTGAAGCTGATGTCCGTGTCCTGCGGCGGCAGAGCGACGTGCCGGTACACCGGGTTGCGCCCGATCCATGCCGCAGCCCATTCGTCGGGATGGACGATCCCGGTCGCGAACGCGGCGACGCGCTCGACCACCGCACCGGTCTCGTCTTCGACGGTGAGCGTCCAGTCGTAGTCCAGGGACGACGCGAGCGGGGCTCCTCCGTAGCGGACGCCGATGGTCTCCGCCGACTCGACACGGCCGGAGTCCCAGGCCCGTGCGCTGCCTCCTCCCGGCAGGCGCGCGGCGACGACGACGCGATACGCGGTCTGCCGCGCACCCCTCCGGTCGGAGCGCAGGCGCCACGAGAACACCGGTGCCGCGACGATGCCCTGCGGCGCGTCCTGACCGTCGGCGCGCAACGCATAGGGTTCGAACCCGCTCATCCCTTCAGCCCGCCGGCGAAGCCCTGGATGATCTGCTTCTGCATGAGGAAGTAGACGAGCAGTACGGGGACCACGCTGATCACGAGACCGGCGAACACGACCGGCCAGTTCGACACGAACTGCCCGACGAACGCATACAGCGCGACGGTGACGGTCTGCTGCGGAGTGCCGCTCAGGTAGAGCAGCGGCACGAGGAAGTCGTTCCACACCGCGATCGCGTTCAGGATCACCACGGTCCCGGTGATGGGGCGCAGGAGGGGGAAGACGATGCTGAGGAACGTGCGGAACGTGCCGGCGCCGTCGATCGCCGCCGCTTCCTCGTAGTCGCGGTCGAGTGTGCGCAGGAACCCGGTGTACAGGAAGACCGAGAACGGCACCTGGCTGCCCGTGTAGAACAGGATCAGCGAGGCGAGCGAGCCCAGCAGGCCGAGGTCGCGCATCGTCTGGTAGAGCGGGATGAGCGCGACCTGGAAGGGGATCATCATGCCCGCGAGCACGATCCAGAACAGTGTCGTCGACAGACCGGACATGACCCGAGCCAGCGGATACGCAGCCATCGACGAGATCGCCACGATGAGAACGACGCTGGTCACGGTGACGATCGCGCTGTTGAGGAGCGCGGTCCCGAGACCCGCTTGATTCCAGGCCTGCACGAAGTTGTCGAACGTGGGCTGTGCGGCGGGGACGAGCGGCGACGAGGAGTCGTTCGCCGAGCGCAGCGACATGTTCACCAGGATGTACACCGGGAAGACGAAGATCAGCGCGACGCCGATCATCAGGACCTCGCGGGCGAAGACGCCCTTCGTGTAGCGGAACATCAGTCATTCCCCTTCCGGGACAGACGCTGCTGGCCGACGGAGAAGATCGCGACCACCACGGCGAGCACGAGTGCGAGCGCGATGCCGTAGCCGAACTCGTTGAACTGGAACGCCGACTTGTAGAGCAGCGTCGAGAGGGTCTCGGTCGAGCCGCCAGGCCCGCCGGCGGTGAGGACGAACACCTCGGTGAACATCTTCAGGCCGCCGATGATCGTGAGCATCACGTTGATCGCCGTGGCGGGGGCGAGCAGGGGCCAGGTGACCGACCAGAACCGGCGCCACGCGCCCGCACCGTCGACGGCCGCGGCCTCGTTCACCTCCTGCGGGATGGACTGGAGCCCTGCCAGGTAGATCACCATCGAGTAGCCGGCGTGCTGCCAGACCACCATCATCACGATGGAGAACGCCGCCCAGAACGGATCGCCGAGCCAACTGGGCGCGAGGTCGCCGAGACCGACGCCGTCGAGGACGCTGTTGACCGCGCCGTCCGGTGTCAACATGAACTTCCACAGGTACGCCACCACGACCGGTGTGATGACGACGGGCGCGAAGAACAGCACACGCAGGAAGTTGCGGGACTTCAGCCCCGAGTTGACGCCGAGCGCGAGCAGCAGGCCGATCCCGTTCTGCAGCACCGTCACCGCGAAAGCGAAGATCAGCGTCATCTTGAGCGCCTCGAGCGAGCTGTCGCTCGTGAAGATGCGCACGAAGTTCGCGAAGCCGACGAAGTCGTAGTTCTGAGACAGTCCGTCCCAGTCGGTGAACGCGAGCACGGCGCCGCGGATCGACGGCACGATGACCGCGAAGCCGTAGAACAGCAGGGCAGGGATCGCGAGGAGGAGCAGGGTCTTCGACTGCGCGACGCCGACGAAGCGCCGACGTGGACGAGGGGTTTCTTCGACGGGCTCCGCGTGCACGGGTCCGGCCTCTCTCGCCTCGAGGATGCTCATGAGGCGAGGCCTCTCGCCGAGGCGGTGTCCGGTCCGATGAGGGCCTGGACGGCGTGGCTCATCCGTCCCCGCGCGCCGTCGAGGTGCTCGCGGAGCTCGGCGCGCACCTTCTCACCGTCGCCCTCCTCGATGAGGTCGAGCAGGCGTCCGTGATCGTGGGCCGACGGGTGCAGGTCGACGTCTTCCTCGACCGTGAGCTGCATGAGACTGGCGAAGACCGGTTCGTAGGCCTCCCACACGTCGATCAGGCGACGGTTCCCGCCCACGCGGTAGAGGAGGGCGTGGAAGCGCATGTCGGCGTCGGCGAAGTCCGCAGCCGCCGAGCGGTCGGCGCACGCCACCATCTCCTCGACGATCTCGCGTCCGATCCGGAGCTGATCCGGCGTCGCCTGAGCGATCGCACGGGTCACGGCGACGAGTTCGATGGACTCGCGCAGCTCGTAGAGGTCGTCGATGTCGCTCTCGCTGAGTCCGACCACGAAGAAGCCCCGCCGTCGCGACTCGACGAGTCCTTGTGACTCGAGCAGACGCAGCGCATCGCGCACGGGTCCTCGGCTGACGTCGTACTCCGCGGCCACGGAGTCTTCGACCAGGTGCGTGCCCGGTTGCAGTTGTCGCCGCACGATCTGATCGCGCAGCACCGCTGCCAGCTGGTCTCCGAGCGCCGGCGCTCGGGTAGGCCTCATCGTGACCACTGCGTCACCCCTTCGTGTACCGTTAACGATCGACAGTTAACTGGAATCGATTTCAGAAGTCAACTCGGCGCACGAAAAGCCCCGCCTCACGAGAGCGAGGCGGGGCGGCGCGGCCCGATGACAGGCGCGGGTTCCGCTCAGCCAGTCCGGCGACGGGGGTTCAGCTCAGCCAGACAGGCGCGGTCCAACTCAGCCGGGCCGGCGGGGTTTCAGCTCAGCCAGGCCGGCGCTCGACCGCGGAGGAAGGCACCGTCGACCGAGAACCGCCCTGCGCCGGTGAACGCGAGCGCGAGCGCTGCAGCGCCGAGCACGGCGACGAACTCGTACCCACCTTCGCCCACCCAGAGACCGGCGGGCAGGTGTACCGCGACGAGGGCGACGATCATGTCGATCGCGAGCAGGATGCCCACCGGACGGGTGAAGAGTCCGAGCATGAGCAGGAGGCCGCCGATGAGCTCGACGAAGGCGACGATCGGCGCCGCGATCTCGGGCAGCGGGATCCCCATGCCCGCGAAGCTGCCGATCGTTCCGGGCAGCGTGAACTCGAAGATCTTCTGCGCACCGTGTGCGGCGAAGATCGCGCCCGCCACGACGCGCAGGATCAGCAGTCCCAGCGAGGGTGCGGACGAGGAGGCTTTGGTGTTCGTCATGAGGAGTTCTTCCTTCGTGGCAGGACACCCGCGCGCCAGGCGCGGAGCAGGGTCGTTCCCTGCGTCCACGCTAGGAAGCGCACTTTTCCATCTGCTGTGGGCCTGCGCCCCTCGCCTCGCCTCGCGTCGCCCACGGGAGGGCCCCATCGCGGAGCGGGGAAGTGCCGCAACCCGAGGAAGCGGATTCCCGACCTACGCGGTGCCGCGCGGATCCCAGAGCACGACGTCGGTGGAGCGGCGGATGCGGCGGCCGCTCGGCACGGGCACGACGCCCGCTGATCCCGCGGCGAACACGCGCACGCCCGGACGATTCTCGCGCTCGGTGCGCAGGGCGCTCTCGAGCACCGCGATGCGCCCCCGCAGCATCCTGTTCTCGTCTTCGAGGTCGAGCAGACGGGCGATCGCCGGAAGACTCATGCCTTCGGAGGAGAGCTGGGCCACCTCGCGCAACTGCTCGATGTTCCGAGGTGAGTAGCGGCGGGAACCACCGGTGGTGCGTCCTGGTACCACGAGTCCGATGCGGTCGTACTGCCGGAGGGTCTGCGGGTGGAGGCCCGAGAGCTCTGCCGCGGCCGCGATCGCGAACACGGGCGTGTCAGCGTTCATCACAGGCTCTTCTCTCCACTCCTGCTTCCTGCTCCACGTGCTGCTTCCGCACGCGCTGCTCCGCCGCCCGCGCACGCAGGCAGAAACGCCGGATCAGGCACATTCCTCTCGGAACGGCCTGATCCGGCGCGAACGCCTGCGTCGACGCGGGGGCAGCAGAGGTCGATCATCGCCGCGCTTTCGCCATGAGCTCGGCCCGCGGGTTCTCCGTGGGTTCGAGCTCCTGGAACTCTCCAGCGCCTCACGTGCGGCGTCGTCGAGGTGCGTCGGCACCGCGACCTGGAGTTCGGCGAGCAGATCGCCGGTGCCCTTCGCCGTCGCGACGCCTCGCCCCTTGACGCGCAGCACACGCCCGGAGGGAGTGCCGGGTGCCACGCGGAGCTTGACCACGTCGCCCCCGAGCGTCGGGACCTCGATCGTCGCGCCGAGGGTCGCCTCGGTGAACGTCACGGGCACCACGACGCGAAGGTTGAGCCCGTCGCGCGTGAAGACCGGATGCGGGCGCACCGTGATCTGCACCACGATGTCGCCGTTCTCCCCGCCGTCCGGCGACGGGCGGCCGCGGCCGCGCAGACGGATCTTCTGCCCATCCGCCACACCCGCGGGGATCTTCACCTTGAACGGCTTGCCGTCTTCGCCCTGCAGGGAGATGGTCTCGCCCTGCACGGCCGTCGCGAAGTCGAGCGTGGTGCGAGCCGTGACATCGGCGCCGCGCTGTGGACCGCCGAAGCCGCGATAACCGCCGCTCGGCTGCCCGAAGCGTCCGCCGCCGAAGCTCGCGCCCTGACCCTGGTTGAACATCGCGAAGATGTCTTCGAAGTCGGCGGTCTGCCCCCGACCCTGCTGGCCGAAACGGCTGAACACGTCTTCGAACCCGCCCGCGCCCTGGCCACTCGCCGTGAAGCGAGCGCCGGAGCCCATGGCACGGATCTCGTCGTACTCCTTGCGCTGTTCCGCGTCGGAGAGCACCGAGTAGGCCTCGCTGATCTCCTTGAACTTCGCTTCCGCCTTGGCATCACCCTGATTGGAGTCCGGGTGGTACTTCCGTGCGAGCTTGCGATACGTCTTCTTCAGATCCGCATCGCTGACGTCCTTGGAGACCCCGAGGGTCTTGTAGAAGTCCTTGTCGAACCAATCCTGGCTGGCCATCGATCACCTACTCCGCAGGAACGGCGACGACGACCTTCGCGGGACGCAGCTCGACGTCACCGAGGCGGTAGCCCACCTCGACGACCTCGAGCACCGTGGTCTTCTCGGCGCCGGGGGTCGGCTGCTGGAAGATGGCCTCATGGCGCTGGGGGTCGAATTCCTCGCCCTTCTCGCCGTAGGCCACCACTCCGAGACGCTCGACCACCGCACGCACCTTGTCGGCGATCACGGCGAAGGGCGTGCCCTCCACCAGATCACCGTGCTGGGCTGCACGATCGAGGTCGTCGAGCACGGGGACCAGGCCCTTGGCGGCCTCGCCCTTCGCCCGCTCGATCTCGACCTGCCGCTGTTCTTCGGTGCGACGACGGTAGTTGGCGTACTCGGCCTGCAGTCGCTTGAGGTCGTTCAGCAGAGTGGACTCGAGGTCGGCGAGCACGGCGTCTTCGGCCGCGGCCTCGCCGGTCTGGGTCGCGCCGAGGATGTCGTCGACCGTCAGGTCGTCGGGAGCGCCGTCTGCCGGGGTCTCGTCCGAGCCCTCGGCGGCCTGCGCATCACGGGAATCCTGGTGCGGCACGGGGCCGGATGCCTGAGCATCCGACCCCTCGCTGCGACCTTCGGCGGACTCAGGATTCTGGTTCTCGTCGAAGTTCTTGTCGGTCATGGTTACTTCTTCTCGTCCTCGTCGTCGACGACCTCGGCGTCGATGACGTCTTCCTCGGAGGAGGGGGCGTCACCGGTCGGGGCCTCGCCGTCAGTCGGAGCACCGGCAGCGGCATCCGCCTGCGAGGAGGCGTAGATGGCCTCGCCGAGCTTGGACTGCGACTGGTTGAGCTTGTCGAACGCGGTCTTCACGGCCTCGTCGTCGTCGCCGGCCAGCGCCGTCTTGAGCGCGTCGACGTCGGCCTTGACCTCGGTCTTCACGTCTTCGGGCAGCTTGTCGTCATTCTCGGTGATCAGCTTGTCGATCGAGTACGCGAGCGTCTCGGCCTGGTTGCGGACTTCGGCGGCCTCGCGGCGTGCCTTGTCTTCAGCGGCGTGCTCCTCGGCCTCGCGCACCATGCGCTCGATGTCTTCCTTCGACAGCGACGAGCCGCCGGAGATGACGATCGACTTCTCGGTGCCGGTGCCCTTGTCCTTGGCGGACACGTGCACGATGCCGTTGGCGTCGATGTCGAAGGTGACCTCGATCTGCGGGATGCCACGGGGAGCCGGGGCGATGCCGGTCAGCTCGAACGTGCCGAGCGGCTTGTTGTCGCGCGTGAAGTCACGCTCACCCTGGAAGACCTGGATCGCGACGGACGGCTGGTTGTCGTCTGCCGTGGTGAAGGTCTCGCTGCGCTTGGTCGGGATGGCCGTGTTGCGCTCGATGAGCTTGGTCATCATGCCGCCCTTGGTCTCGATGCCGAGGCTCAGCGGGGTGACGTCGATGAGGAGGACATCCTTGCGCTCGCCCTTGAGGACACCGGCCTGGAGGGCGGCGCCGACGGCGACGACCTCATCCGGGTTGACACCCTTGTTGGCGTCCTTGCCGGTCTCGCGCTTGACGAGCTCGGCGACCGCGGGCATACGGGTCGATCCACCGACGAGCACGATGTGGTCGATCTCGGACACCTTGATGCCGGCTTCGCGGATGACATCCTCGAACGGCTTCTTGGTGCGGTCGAGGAGGTCCTTCGTGAGGTCCTCGAACTTCGCACGGGTGATGGTCTCGGACAGCGACACCGGGCCGGACTCCGTCAGCGACAGGTACGGCAGGTTGATGCTGGTCGAGGTCGAGGAGGAGAGTTCCTTCTTCGCCTGCTCCGCAGCCTCCTTGAGACGCTGCAGGGCGATCTTGTCACCCGAGACGTCGACGCCCGTGGTCTCCTTGAACTGCTTGATCAGGTAGTCGACGAGACGCTGGTCCCAGTCGTCTCCACCGAGGCGGTTGTCACCCGCGGTCGAGCGCACCTGGATCGTGGAGAAGTCGTCGTCCTTGCCCACCTCGAGCAGCGAGACGTCGAATGTTCCGCCACCCAGGTCGAAGACCAGGATGAGTTCGTCTTCCTTGCCCTTGTCGAGGCCGTAGGCCAGAGCGGCCGCGGTCGGCTCGTTGATGATGCGCAGGACGTTGAGTCCCGCGATCTCGCCGGCTTCCTTGGTGGCCTGACGCTCGGCGTCGTTGAAGTACGCGGGAACGGTGATGACAGCGTCGGTCACCGTGTCGCCGAGGTAGGCCTCGGCGTCGCGCTTGAGCTTCATGAGGATGCGCGCGGAGATCTCCTGCGGCGTCCACTTCTTGCCGTCGACGTCGAAGGTCCAGTCGGTGCCCATGTGGCGCTTGACGGAAGCGATCGTCCGGTCGACGTTGGTGACGGCCTGGCGCTTCGCGGTCTCACCGACGAGCACCTCCCCGTCTTTGGTGAAGGCCACGACCGAGGGGGTCGTGCGGAAGCCCTCGGCGTTGGCGATGACCTTGGGCTCGCCGCCCTCGAGGACGCTGACGACGGAGTTGGTGGTTCCGAGGTCGATACCGACAGCACGTGCCATGTGTTCTCTCCTTTGTTGGAAGTTCTTTTACAGAAGTTCGTGTGGCGCAGAAGTCCGCGTTGCACGGAATTCCGCGGCGACCAGGGAAACCTGAGTCGCGATGACTCAACTGTACGCTCGCCCATCGCACGTGTCAAATCGACTTGATACGAGTCGACTCAAGTTTGCCGACACGGACCCAGAGACCCTCTGCGCCCGGTCGGAAATGCGCTGAGGCTGCGAATCAGAAGGGCGCCGGGGCGTGCTCCTCCACGAAGGTGACCGTGTTCTGGGGCTGCTCCCGATCGACATAGACCCTGCCCGTCGGACTCGTCCAGGCATAGGCACCGTCGCCGAGCACCTCGACGACCCACGGGGAATGGTGCTTGAGCACGTGATGGCGGCGGCAGAGGTGACCCAGATTTCGCGCGGCGGTCGGCCCGCCGCGGGCGGCATCGTGATGGTGGTCGATGTCGCAGTCGCGGGCGGCGTGCCCGCAGGCGGGGAACCGGCAACGTTGATCTCGGGCTCGCAGATGCCGTTTCAATTCGGAACCAGGACGGTAGCGATCGACCGCGAGGAGCGCGCCAGTGATCGGGTGCGTGAGGATCCGATCCCATCCGGACACCGCACCTGCAAGAGCCTTCGCCGAGGCGGCGTCGATCGGCGTACGCCCGTCGAGTTCGGCCGGCATTGCACCCTCTCCCATCAGCGTCGTGACCGGAACGGTGACCGACACCGAACCGCGGATCGCGGCGAGGAGACCGTCGCTCGTGTCATGGCCCGCCGGAGCACCGGTGAGCAGCAAGTCGAGAGCGAGGTCGGCGCGGATCTGCGCGACGGTACGCTGATCCGCCTCCTCCTGTTCCTGCACTGGATCCTGATCCTGATCCTGCTCCTGCTCCTGGTCCGAGGCCTGCTCCAGGGGTTCCGGCTTCTGCACGGTCTGCGCCATCTGCGTCAATCGCTCGAACGCACCGTGGACGAGCGCGGACGGCCCGAGCAGACCGAGTTGCGACATGCCATCGCCGACTTCTTTCACCCAGACGGACCGCTTCTCTCGCGCATCCCTGTGCCGCTCGTCGACCGACCGGGACTGGAAACGCTCCGCGACCCGCCGCCCATGCCGCGACACCCGGTTCGGGGATTCCGATTCGGCGAAGGGGACCATCTCGGCGGAGTATGCGTCGCGATCGGCTGCGTCTTCCAGATGCTCTGCCGCATCGCAGATAGCCCGCCCATGTGCGGCGCTGATCCGGCCGGCTCCCTGGGCGGCCCATACCAGCGGAAAGCGCTCGACCCGCCACACCGCCTCCGTCATCCGCGCCTGCAGTGTGCGGTCGCTCACGCGCAGCGCCGCCGCCATCTCGGCCGCGACCGTGCGAGCCGCGAGGTCGCCGAAATCGGGATGGTCCGCTTCGTCGGCCACCTGCAGCGCGAGCCGGGAACCGACTGCGAGAACGCCGTCGCGCGCGGCCTGCAGACTGCTGATCGTGCGCTCCAACCCGACGAGCATGTCGGCGAGCTCGGCAAGCGTCTTCACCTGCTCGACCGTCGCGTCCGCCAGTGCTGCCATACCTCGAGTCAATCAGGGACCACCGACATTCAAAGTGCCAGATCAGGGGTCGAAAACGTAATATCGATATACGGTCGCGGAGGTTCCACAACTCGCCGCGATATCGATCCGCACATCCCGAAAGCGATACTTGACCCTGACACTGTGGCAGACGGGAGAACAGAGACATGTTGTCCATCGGAGCGTTCGCACAGATCGGCCAGGTGACCCACCGGATGCTCCGGCATTGGGACACAGCCGGGCTGCTCGTGCCCGCCCACGTGGACGAGTTCAGCGGATACCGGTCCTACGACCCCTCTCAACTGGAACGACTGCATCGGATCGTCGCCCTGCGCCAGCTGGGTTTCGGACTCGATGACATCTCGTCGATCCTCGAGCGGGGCGTCGATGCCGATCGCATCGCCGCCCTGCTGCGCATCCGTCGCGCCGAGGTCGAGCAGGAGCACCGGATCGCCGCCGAGAGACTCGTCGACGTGGAACGGCGTCTCCACCTCATCGAAAGAGAGAACCACATGTCCCCGATCGAGATCATCGAGAAGCCCCTTCCCGCGGTGCGTCTGGCGGCGATCCGCACGACCGTCGCGGACCAGCCATCGGTCGCCGGCGTCGTCGGCCCCGCGTTCGACACGGTCGCGGAGATCATCGGCGACGACCATTCCCTGTCCACCCCGATCGCCCAGTACGAGACACTCGACGACCGGCTCCAGGTGACCGTCGGCTACACCTACTCCGGCCCGGCCCACGACGGGTTCGAGATCATCGAGCTGCCCGCCGCGGATCAGGCCGTCTGCGGCATCCACCTCGGGTCTATGGACCACATCGACGAGAGCTGGCAGGCCATCCACTCCGAGATACTCGCCCGCGGTCTGGTGCACGACGGCCCGTGCAGGGAACTGTACGTCCGTGCGATCGGCGACGACCAGTCGGACTGGGTGACCGAACTGCAGCAGCCGGTGCGGCGCGGCTGAGCCCGTGACCCGCGGCTGAGCCGGACGGCCTGCCGACGCCACGACGATCCGCCGAGGGTATGACGATTCGCCGACCGATCACCGTGGATCCGTCGGGGAATCGTCGTCACCTCAGGGAATCGTCCCCTCGGGGAATCGTCGTCACCTCAGGGAATCGTCCCCTCGGGGAATCGTCGTCACCTCAGGGAATCGTCGTCACCTCAGGGAATCGTCGTCACCTCAGGGAATCGTCACCGCCGCGAGCGCGACCCCGTTAGGCTGACCGGCATGACGCGCTCCGCCCGCATCCCCGGTTCCTGGCCGCGACAGCGATCGCGGCGGTCGCCCTCGTGTCCTTGAGCGGGTGCCTGTACTCGCAGATCCCGGAGACCGCTCCTTCTTCCGCGCCTTCCTCGGAGAGCGGGGACCCGTCGGAGGCGCCGACCGAGAGCGCACAGGGATCGACGTTGACCTTCGAAGAGGGGCTCGACCTCGCGAGCGACACCTACATCGAGTGGGGCGACGGCTTCCTGGCCGACGAGCGATGGGAGACCGTCTCCCCGGACGACGGCAACGGCGGCTGGACGTACGGGACGGCCGACGGCACCTGCACCGTGCGGTTCTGGCAGGGCCACCTGACCGATGTGCCCGTCGTCGACGGCGATGACAGCGCGTCGTCGGACGCGATCCTCGGCGTCTTGCTGGAGACCCCGACTGCGGACATCACTCCCGTCGCGACCACCGGCGAGTTCAGCTACATGGCCGGCGGCAGCGGCGGGGTCGAGATGCGCCAGGTCAGCGCGGTGGAGGGCTCCCGCTCCTGGCTCATGGCCGCGCGCGTTCACGCAGACCGGGGTCGGCCTCTACACGATCGTGGACTGCACGGCCAACGACGCCGAGAAGATCATGGACGACGTCAACGAGGCGAACGCGATCGTCGTCACGCCGTGACCGGAGGCGGCCTCACTTGCCGCCGGGAGGTCCGATCAGCAGCAGGATGACATAGAGCGCGACGATGCCGACGGCGAGCAGCACCGCGAGCACCCAGGGACGCTGCAGGAACCAGCGCATCACACGGTCGTACCAGCGGCGATCACGCGGATCATCGGTCTGCTCGAGACGCCAGGCCCCCTCGAGGCGGCCGGAGCGATGCAGCCAGATCTCGGTCGGGATGGTGGCGTACGGGATCACGGCGCTCGCGACGGCGAGGACGCCGACACCGAGGTGCCAGCGCTGATTGAGCGCGACGAGGATCGCGGTCGCCGCGTAGGCGAGGAACACGAAACCGTGGATGCCGCCGCCGACGGTCACCACCACCCCCGGAGCGCCGACGGCGCGGGCGATGATCGCGCCGATCAGGATCGTCCAGGTGATCGCCTCGGCGATCGCGAGAACACGGAAAAGACGGTCGGGGGTACGGAACACGGGACTCCTCGGGTGGGGTCCTTCCACCGTATCCGGAGGCCCCTACCCGTTCGAATCAACCGAATGGTTGAACCTGTCGGAATATCAAGCATCGCGACGGCGTTGCCGAAGGCATGGTGACAGTGGATGCGGACGCGCTCTCGCAGGTGCTCGGATCCGTCGACCTGCGCGTCGGCATCGGCCGGCGCGCCTCACTGCCGGCGGGAGGGCTGCTGCCGATCCCCACCGACACCATCACCCTGGTCTACATCGTGCACGGCGGCGTGGTCGGGCATCCTCCGCTCGGCGAGGGCTGCCATCTCGACGTCGACCCGGGGTCTCGGCGTCTCACGCTCGACCCCCTGGCCCGGCACGACGCGCTCGTCGCCGGCGACGCCTTCCTCACGCTCGGCGGATCGCCGTTCGTGCTCGAAGCCCGCGACGACACGAGCCTCATGATCGCCGACATCCAACTCGCCGATGCCACGTCGCCGCTGCCCGCCCTGCTGCCGCCTTTCCTCACCGTCACCGGCTTCGACGCGATCGAGCCTGCGGCTGCCGCCCTCGCCCTGAACATGGGCGTCATCGATCACTCCCCAGAAGCCCGCCCGCCAGGGCGACCCCATCATCTGCCGCATGATGGCGACGACCGTGCTGCTGTCCGTCATCCGGGCATGGGCGGCGAACGGATGCGCGCCGACGGGCTGGCCCTCACTGTCGACCGACCCGTTCCTCGACCGTGTGGTCGATGCCATCCGCGAGGAACCGGGCCGCGACTGGACGGTCGAGCGTCTCGCCGCGATCAGCGCCATGTCGAGGTCGACCTTCGCCGAGCGGTTCCGCAGCACGGTCGGCCGCTCCCCCGCCGACTATGTCACCGAGGTGCGCATCGACGCCGCGAAGCGGATGCTCGAGGCCGGACGCTCCGTGTCGGAGGTCTCCCGCGAACTGGGCTACGCCTCCGACGAGGGTTTCAGCCGCGCGTTCCGACGCCGCACCGGGCTGACCCCTCGTCGTGGCGCCTGGCGAATCGGACGCCGATCCCCGCCTGACGCCGCCGTCCGGCACGGCCGTCACCCCCTGCTGCTCACTCGGTTCGACGCTCCGAACAGCACCGCACCGGCGAGAAGCGCGACGGCGCCGATCACGTACACCAGCTCGACGTTCAGCGTGTCGACGAGCAGGCCGCCGATACCGGCCGCGAGCGTGATGGCGCCCTGGAACCCGACGACCACGAGACTGCCGCCCGCCTCGAGCCGGTCGGGCATGCGGTGCCCCACCCAGGTGTTCACGACGATCAGCCAGGACGAGAAGAAGAAGCCCCACACGACGACGACGATGCCGACACCGACGATCGATCCGGAGAACAGGATCATCGACAGGACCGACACGGCGATGACGAGGGGAGCGAACACCGCGAAGAACACGAACGTGCGGTCGATCACGAGCCCGATCGCGATGTTGCCCAGGAGCCCACCGACGCCGAACAGCGCGAGCAGCACGACGATGGTCGAGGCGTCGACCTCGGGGATCCGCTCGAGAGCCAGGCGCACGTAGGTGTAGGCGAGGAAGTGCCCGAGCACCACGAGCACGTGCCCGACCATGCCGAGCCCGATGCCCGGTCGACGCAGTGTGTCGACGAGCAGGCGCAGACTCGACGCGCGCTCCGCCGGCACCGACGGCAGCGCCAGTCGCAGCACCACCGAGAGCAGCACCATGAGCACGCCCGCGATCGCGAACACCATCCGCCAGTCGACGAGCTCCGCGAGCATGACGCCCAGCGGCACGCCGGCCACGGTCGCGAGCGAGACACCGGCCGAGGTGAACATCACGCCGCGCCCGAGGTTCTCAGAACCGGCCAGCCGCGCGGCGACCGTGATCGACATCGCCCAGAAGGCGCTGATCGCCGCCCCCAGCAGGAAGCGCGCCAGCAGCACGATGATCAGATTCGGAGCGATCGCGACGATCAGGTTCGACACCGCTGCGGCGAGCGCCATCCACACGAGCAGCGACCGACGGTCGAGACGCGGGAAGATGAGGCCGATCGTCGGAGCCACCAGGAGTCCGACCAGTGCCGTGACCGTCACCGTCTGCCCGGCCTGACCGGGAGTGACCCCGAGTCCGTCGGCCATCTCGGTGAGCACGCCGTTCGGGAGGAACTCGGCCGTGACCAGCAGAAAGCCCATCATCATCAGGACGATCAGTCCGCCGTAGCGGATGCGGGCGGCAGCAGTGGGCGGCACTGTGGGAACGGGCGCTGTCGTGGTCATGGTTCCACGCTCGCAGCATCCGGATGCCGTCGCCCGACCAGGCGTCTGCCGCATCCGACCATTCGTCCGGAGCTGACTCGACCTGGACAAGCTCGCGACGGACCCCCTAGGCTCGACGACGCACCGGGACGAGCCCGGGAAGCCCGAGCGGAAGGAGCCGATGACATGAACACGGTCATTGTCGCGCTCACCGCCGACCACCTTCCCTTCGAGGCCACCCGCTCCTGATCCTGGCGTGGCCTCCCGCTCACGGAGCCACACCTTGTCTGATCACTTCGCTTCCTCGGAAGCAGCGTCCTTCGACGCGACCTCGTCCTCTCTCCACTCTCGCTCGTTCGATGCGACCCGCTTCGACGCCCTCGAGACCGAGCTCTCCTTCGCCGACGTCGACCCCGGCGAGGGGCAGCGGTGGTCCACCTGGCCCGCGATCACCCCGTCGGAGCGCGGTCCGGAGCCGTGGCCGGCGTGGGTCGTGACCTCGGCCGGCGCCCTCGACACCGAACGCGGCATCCTCAAGACCGGGAAGGAGGCCGACGTGTTCCTGCTCGAACGCGCCGTGCCCGGTGACCCCGCTCAGAGCACGCTGCTCGCGGCGAAGCGCTATCGCAGCGCGGAGCATCGCAGCTTCCACCGGTCGTCCGTCTATACGGAGGGCCGCAGCACCAGGAACACCCGCGACACCCGGGCTCTCGCCAAGAAGTCGGACCACGGTCGCGAGGTGGGCGGCGGCGCAGTGGTCGTTCGCCGAGTTCACGGCGCTGTGCCGGATGTGGGAGCGGGGTGCACCCGTCCCCTACCCCGTGCAGGTGAACGGCACCGAGGTGCTGATGGAGTTCCTGGGCGACGCCGACGGCACGGCAGCGCCGAGGCTCGCCCAGGTACGCAGCGACCGGACAGAGCTGCAGGAGTACTACGCGCAGGTCGTCGACCTGATGCGGATCTTCGCCGCGTCCGGGTTCGGCCACGGCGACCTGTCGGCCTACAACCTCCTCGTGCACGAGGGCAGGGTGCGGGTGATCGATCTGCCGCAGATCGTCGACATCATCGCCAACCCGCAGGGGCTCGATCTGCTGCACCGCGACTGCGTGAACATCTGCGACTGGTTCGCCCGGCGCCGGGTCGACTGCGACGCCGAGAACCTGTTCGCCGAGCTCGTCGCGGCGCTGTACTGACCCGAGTCCCTCCGGCCGGCTGTCGGCGCACTCTCTGTCGGCGAGCCGGCCCCAGAACGACAGAGAATGCGACGGGAGCGGGGTGGCGGAAAGACAGGGATCAGGCGGCGAGGCGGGCGGCCAGCAGCGTCACGAGCTCGTAGACGACGTGGCTCGCGGCGATGCCCGTCATCTGGGCGTGGTCGTATGCGGGCGACACCTCGACCACGTCAGCGCCGACGATGTTCTGCGATGTCAGCGCGCGCAGGATCCGCAGCAGCTCGCGGCTCGTGAGCCCACCCGCCTCCGGGGTGCCTGTGCCGGGCGCGTGCGCCGGGTCGAGCACGTCGATGTCGATCGATACGTACAGCGGCTTGTCGCCGATGCGCTGCAGGATGCGGGCGATGCCGGCCTCGACCCCGTGCTCCTCGATGTACTCGCTCGACACGATCGAGAAGCCGAGGCGCTCGTCGTCCTCGAGGTCCTGCTTCGAGTACAGAGGTCCCCGGGTGCCGACGTGACAGCTCGCGGTGAGGTCGATCAACCCCTCCTCGCTCGCGCGGCGGAAGGGCGTGCCGTGCGTGATGGGCGCGCCGAAGTAGGTGTCCCACGTGTCGAGGTGCGCATCGAAATGCAGCACCGCCACCGGACCGTGCTTCGCGGCGACCGCCCGCAGCAGCGGCAGGGCGATCGTGTGGTCGCCGCCGATCGTGACGATGCGCTGCACCTGCTCGCCGAGCGCCAGCGCCGCACGCTCGACCTCGGTCACGGCCTCGGTGAGGTCGAAGGGGTTGACCGGGATATCACCGGCATCCACCACCTGGGCGACCTGGAACGGCGACACGTCCTGAGCAGGGTTGTACGGTCGCAGCAGACGCGACGACTCGCGCACGTGCGACGGACCGAAGCGCGTGCCGGGGCGGTAGCTCACACCGGAGTCGAACGGGATGCCGACGACCGCGATGTCGGCGCGGGGAACGTCTTCGATCCGCGGCAACCGCGCGAAGGTCGCGATGCCGGAGTAGCGGGGGTTCACAGACGCGTCGATGGGGCCCACGTTCTCGGTCATTGCTCGTTCCTGTTCGTCGGGGTCAAGAGGGTTCGGGATGTCGGGGTTCAGACGGCGTGCTGCGGGATGTGCACCAACTGCACTCCCCGTCGGCGATCGCGGCCCGGATGCTCGATGCGATGCCGTCGCGCCGCTCCACCCGCCGCCCCGTCGCGCCGAACGCGGTCGCCAGCGCGGCCCAGTCGGGCTGCACCAGGTCGACGCCGATCGGGGTCATGCCGCGGTCGACCTCGTTCTGGCGGATCTCGGCATAGCCGCCGTTGTCGACGCACACGACCGTGACGTCGAGACCCTGCTCGACCGCGGTCACGAGCTCGTTCACGCAGAACATCAGGGCGCCGTCGCCGATGACCGTGACGACCGGACGTTCGGTCTGCGCAACCCTGGCGCCGATCGCGGCGGGCAGGCCGTAGCCGAGGGTGGCGTAGGTGGGCGTGTACAGCAGAGAATGCGGCTGCCGCGACTGCAGCACGCTCCCGAGTGCCAGATACACGATCTGCGAGGAGTCGCCGGCGACGATCGCATCGTCGGGCAGGGCATCGGCGATGATCTCGGCCAGAGCCACCGTCTCGGGCGAGGTATCCCGCATCTCGGCGTCGATCGCCGCGCGCTCGATGGTCAGCTCGCGTGCCGGACGAGCGTCGACGGCGAGCAGCTCCAGAAGGGCGCCGGTGACCGCAGCCGCATCGCCCGTGATCCCGACGGTCGCTGCGAGGTTCTTGTCGCGCTGCGACGCCGAGATGTCGACACGGATCACGCTTCCGCGCGCGTCGAGGCGCGGCGCCCACAGCTCCGCCTCGCCGAGCTTCGAGCCGACGACGAGCAGCACGTCGGCGTCTTCCGCGACCGCGCGGGCCGCGGCGAGACGCAGGTTCGACCCGAGCGAGAGCGGGTGCCGCTCATCGACCACACCCTTGCCGTTGAGGGTCGTCAGCACCGGGGCGCCGAGGCGCTCGGCGAGCGCGGTGACTTCGTGGGAGGCATCCGTCGCGCCCCGCCCGCGAGGATCACCGGGGTCGTCGCGGCGGCGAGCAGGCGAGCGGCCTCGGCGAGCGTGGCGGGTTCTCCCGAGACACGGACGGGCACAGGGCGCGGCTGTCGCGCTTCGACGGGGACATCGGCCGGAGCCTCGAGCACGTCGAGCGGGATCTCGATGTGCACAGGACGAGGGCGACCGGTGCGGAACAGGGCGAACGCGTCATGCACGGCTTCGACGGCCTCGGCGGCGCTGGTCACCCGGCGTGACCACTCGGCGATGGCCGCGACCATGGCCGACGCATCCTTCGTCTCGTGCAGTGTGCCCACGTCGGCGAACTCGGCGCCGAGGGGCACTCCCGGCGAGAGGACGATGAGCGGACGCGACTCGCAGAACGCCGTCCCGATCGCACTCATCGCGTTCTGGAGGCCAGGACCGGAGGTGGTGATCACCACGCCCGGGAGCCCGGTCTGCTGCGCCCAGCCGTCGGCGCCGTAGCCCGACCCCTGCTCGTGACGGTTCGTCACCGCACGGATGCCGAGGTCGGCGAGCGGCCGGTAGAACTCGAGGTTGTGGGTGCCGGGGATGCCGAAGATCGCGGTCACGCCATAGGCGCGGATCGTCTCCAGCACGGCGCGTCCGGCGGTGTCGGCGTACTGATCTGCCGCCGTGGTGTCGTTGCTCATCGTGACATCCTCACAGGCGGTGACGACGGACGCCGTCGACCCAGGTCTCGCGCACCTCGATCGCCGAGATCTCCTCGGCGGGCACGGCCAGCGGATCACCGGAGAGCACCGCGAAGTCGGCGTACTTCCCGATTTCGAGCGAACCCAGGTCGTCTTCCCGCCCGATCGACACGGCGCCCTCGATCGTGTGGGCACGGAGAGCTGCGAGCGCCGAGACCCGCAGGTCGTCGGGGCCGAGTCTGTGCCCGCGGCGGGTGACGCGGGTCACCGCGGTCTGGATGGCTTCGAGCGGAATGGGCTCGGCGACCGGAGCATCCGACGAGATCGTGAACGGCACACCCGCGCGCTCGAACTCGCCCAGCGGGTTGAAGCGCTCACCCGGAGTGCCGATGGCCTCCTCGACGCCCTCGCCCCAGTTGAAGTAGTGCTGGGTCTGGTTGACCGGACGGATGCCGGAGGCGGCCATGCGCTCGATCTGCTCGGGTGTCGGCAGGCCGCAGTGCTCGATGCGGTGGCGGGCGTCGGGGTCGGGGTGCTCGGCGAGCGCGGCCTCGATCGCCGAGACGACCATCTCGATCGCGGTGGGCGACTGGGCGTGCGTCGCGGTCTGCAAGCCGGCGGCGTGCGCCTTGCTGATCAGGCCCGCGTACTCGGCGGGCTCGTGGTACAGCTGGCCGGTGCGGCACGGGTCGCCGACATAGCCGTCGGGAAAGTACGCCGTCCACCCGCCGAGCGTGCCGTCGGCGTAGAACTTGATGCCGGCGAAGCTCAGGTGCGCGTTGCCGAACTGGCCGACCAGGCCCATCTCCAGCGCTTCATCGAGCAGGTGCGACAGGAGGTACATCGACACGCGCAGCTCGAGGCGCCCTGCCTCGGCGAGACGCAGATACATGTCGAACTCGCGACGCGTGACCTGGGCGTCGCCGATCGAGGTGACCCCTCCGGCGAGGAAGCGCTGGGTTGCGGCATCCAGCTGGCGCAGATGCTCCTCCGGCTCGTCGGCGAGGTGGAAGTTCGGACCGTGATGGCCGATCTTCACCCCGTGCACACCGGTGAGGATGTTGCACGCCGCATCCGACAGCTCCCCCGTGAGCTCCCCGTCCGCGTCGCGGAAGAACTCTCCGCCGTCGGGGTTCGGGGTGTCGCGGTCGACGCCGTTGATCTCCAGCGTGTGCGAGTTCACCACACCGCCGTGACCGGAGGCGTTCATGAGGTACACCTCGCGATCGGCCGCCACCTCGTCGAGCTCGACACGCGTGGGGTGACGCTTCTCGGCCAGGTTGCGCTGCTCGTAGCCGTAGCCGCGCACCGGGCGCCCGGCGGGGAGGTCGGCGGCCGCGGCCTTCAGCAGCGCCACGATCTCGGGGATGCTGCTCGCCTTCTCCGGCCCGCAGTCGACCCAGCTCATCATCTGCCCGAACATCAGCGGGTGCGCGTGGGCGTCGACGAAGCCGGGGACGACGACCCCGTCGCCGAGGTCGATGCGTTCGGGCGAGAGGCCCACCCCTCCGCCGCCGCCTCGCACTCGGCGGGGGTGCCGATCGCGAGGATCCGCCCGCGATCGGTCAGCACCGCCGTCGCGGTGGCGGCGGCGGCATCCACCGTATGGATCGCCCGCGCGGTCAGGAGGGTGGGAGCCGTCTGGGCCGAGCGGTCGAAGGGGGTGAGCTTTCTCATGGGGAACCTGTTCGCGGTCGTGGCGTGCGGGAGGCGGAGGCGGCGCCGGTCAGGGCAGCCGGTTCGCCGTCGTGTCCGTGCGGGCGGTGAAGGATGCCGTCACGGGGGCCTCATCCGAATGCTGCGGCGCGAGACGCGTGCAGATGCCGGCGATGAGGGCCATGCCGATGAACATCGCGATGACCGACCAGATGCTGCCCGTCCACGCGATGAGCTGCGTCGCGAACCAGGGCGAGAACCCGGCCCACACCGCGGCGCCGACACCGTAGGACAGCGCGATCGAGGTGTAGCGGGCCTGCGGACGGAACATCTGCGAGAGCAGGGCGGCGATCGGCGCGTAGGTCGCACTCATCGCGATGCGCACCAGCGAGGCGAACAGGAAGATGAGCGGTTCGACGCGGCCCGGCATGATCAACAGGAACGGCACGAACGTGAGCACCGAGGTGACCAGGCCGATGTACATGACGTTCTTGCGCCCCCACTTGTCGCCCAGCCAGGCGACGGGGAGGGTCACCACGAACTCCACGAAGGAGGCGATCGTCATGGCGTCGAGGATGACCTGCTCGCTCACGGAGATCGGCTCGCCGGTCGCGTACGCGGTGACGAAGGTGGTGGCCAGGTAGTAGCCGCCGGTCGAGATGGGCAGGATGCCGATGCCGAGCAGGATCGGACGCCAGTTGGTGCGCAGAGCGAAGGCCAACGGCATCGACTGCTTGCGACCCTCGACCTTCGCCTCGAAGACCGGCGTCTCCTCGACGCGGTAGCGCACCCAGAAGCCGACCCCGACCAGCACGATCGACAGCAGGAACGGGATGCGCCAGCCGCCGTTGATGATGAAGTCGTCGCCCATGCGGGTCATGATCGCGAAGATGCCCGAAGCCAGCAGCGCACCGGCCGGGTTGCCGAGCTGCGTGAAGCCGCCGTAGAAGGTCTTGGACTTCTCGGGCGCATGCTCGACGCTCATGAGCACCGCACCGCCCCACTCGCCGCCGACCGCGAGACCCTGCACGGCGCGGAGCAGGATCAGGAGGATCGGGGCGAGGATGCCGATGTTCTCGTACGTCGGCAGGCAGCCGACCAGCACCGTCGCAGCGCCCATCATCAGCAGCGTGATCACGAGCGAGGTGCGGCGGCCGAGCTTGTCGCCGATGTGGCCGAAGATGATGCCGCCGAGGGGGCGGACGAGGAAGGCGACGGCGAAGGTCGCGAAGGCCGCTGCGGTCTCGGCCAGGCGGTCGCCGCTCGGGAAGAACAGCGGACCGAAGACGAGTGCGGCTGCTGTCGCATAGACGTAGAAGTCGTACCACTCGATGGTGGTGCCGACGAAGGCGGCGATGCCGGCGCGTCGCGCCCGGCTGTGGGTGCCGCTGGTGGGGGTGGTGGTCATGAGGGTGCCCGCTCCTTTGCGGAAGATGTCGGATAGCGAAGGATGCTACGGACGTCTGCGCCTGGCGGCAAGATCAGAACTCCAGTGATAGCGAGTATTCACTGGAGAAGTGATCGTTGTTCGCGGCAAGTCGTGCCTTCCCCTCGGTCGAGGAGCTTCTTACACTGAGGATATGCACGGAGAGGCGTGCGATCGCGGGAAACTGACGAGATGGGTGGATCCATGGACTTCGACGCCGAACTCATCCGCGCGCTGCAGGAGGACGGCCGGGCCAGCATCCGCTCCCTCGCCGCGCGCGTCGGGCAGTCGAGGGCCGTGGTGGCCGCGCGGCTGCGCACCCTGCTCGCCGATCGCACGGTACGGGTGGTCGCGGCCGTCGACCCGGTGTTCCTCGGCCAGCACGTGCTCGCCCACGTCTCGATCCGCACCGACGGGGCCGTGGAGGTCGTGGCGGAGCATCTGCGCGACATGAGCGAGACCGTGCTCGTGTCGGCGGTCGGCGGGGCCCATGACATCGTCACCGAGGTGCGCGTCGGGTCGATGTCGGAACTGCACGACCTGCTCGCCCGTATCCGCGCGAGCGCCGGGGTGCTCGACATCAACACGATCATCTACTCGACCGTCGTCAAGGGCTTCTTCGTGTCGGAGTACCACGGCGGGGTGACGCTCGACACCACCGACGAAGCCCTGATCGAGCACCTGCAGGCCGACGGGCGCATGAGCTTCCGGGCCCTCGGGGAGCAGGTGCGCCTCTCGCCCAGCGCCGTCGCGACGAGGGTGCAGCGCCTGATCGACGCCGGAGTCATCAAGATCAGCGCGGTGGAGGCACGGGGCCTCGCGCACCGGCAGCTCTCGATGGGCGTCGGCATGACCCTCGGCGACGACGACGAAGCCGTGATCGAGGAGCTGCGCCGCGGCCGCGGGGTGGACTTCGCCGCACGCACCCTCGGACGGTTCGACGCCGTCGCCACGCTCGTCGAACCGTCCGCGGGGGCGCTGTATGCAAGCCTCGAACGCCTGCGCGCCCTGCCCGGCGTCACGCGCATCGAGGCCTGGCTGCACCTCGCGGTCCTCAAGGAGGACTATGCCCGCACGCTCCGCCCGCTGCGCGCGGACTGAGAGAGGGGCCCCCTCAGCGGGTGCCGGCTATCGACCAGAGGTCGTAGGAGTAGAGGGAGTCGCACGTGGCCTGGCTCCAATCCTGGTCGTCCACGGTCGGCAGGCTCGAGCACGAGCTGGTGAACACCACCTCCGGTGCATCCGGCTCCGGCAGTTCGCCGGTCCAGGTGCGAACCAGTCCCGCGTTGTGGACCCGGTCGAAACCGGTGAGCTCTTCGTCGATGTCGCCGGACGGCGCCCAGGTGCCGGTACCCCGCAGGAAGTGCTTCAGCGGCATCCGGTCGACCTGCACCGATGGTCCGATCCACCAGGGATTGTCGACAGGGTAGGGATGCTGCTCTCGAACGACCATGACCTCCCGCCGTGACGGGTCGATCGCCATGTCGAAGCCATTGAGGTAGTCGGGCGCTCCGTCGGCGCCGGTGAGTCCCGCGTTCGTCACCTGACGCTCGGGGGAGACACGCAGCCGGTCCACCCTCGACAGGTCGACCGTCACCACGTACGCCCTCGTCGACGAATCGCCGCGCGTGTACCCCAGGATCACGCGGCCCGACGCGGCGGACAGAGAGACCGCCGTCGGCTGACCCGCACCCCAGCTCGTGGTGTCCGGGGTCGTGACGATCGGATCCGGATACTTGAGCCACGGGCCCTCCGGGTCCTCGGCGAACGCGACACCGATCTGGTTGTGGGCGCTGGCGTCGACATCGTTGCCGAGATAGAACATGGCGTAGCGGTAGCGGGTGCCATCCCAGTCGAACCGGCCCTTGACGACGCTGGGGTCGCACGTGTGGAAGCTGTCCCACGCCGCCCCGGTCGAGGCCTGGAGCACCGACTCCGAGCTGACGACGACGCCGTCGACGCGCTTCGTCAGGTAGATGTGGTCTTCGATCACACGGAACTCGTCGTTGTGACAGGTCCAGATCCACTCCGTGTCGCCGTCGCGCACCACCGACGGCGCATAGGCGTAGTACCCCTCTGCGGGCGCGTACACCGACTCGACAGTGGCGGGATCCCACTCGACGCCGTCCGGCATGTCAGCCGACGCCGGGGTCTGCGCGCCCAGCACCATCGCCATGAGCGCCGCTGCCACGGCGGTTCCTCTCGCGGTCCTTCTTCTCTTCGGTCCGAGCATCATCGCTCCTCTCCTCCGGGCACGGTGCCCGATCAGTCGTTTCGCGGTCCCGCATAGGCACGGGGTCGCGGGTCGCGCACGTCCCCAGTTGTGGACCCCTGCCATATGGGCGGTGTGAATCCGCAGTAGAGCGCAGGCAACGCCTCCTGCAAGGCGCGCTCATACTCCGCGGGGTCATCGCGCCGGAAGACCCGCACGCGGTCATCGGAGTCCGCGTCGACGTCGAACGTGTACAACCCCGACTCGTGGGTGCGCACCCGAGCGGTGACGAGCTCGTTCGCGATCACGGCATCGTCATCCGAGATCTCTGCCTCGTCGATGATCCGATGCGTACCGTCGACCCGTCGCACCACTGCCGAACCGGAGACGATCAACCAGGCCGCCGTCTCCCACACGGCGTGACGCCGCCCGTAGACCCGCCCTGCCGCCTCACGGGAGGGGTCTTCGTCGAGCGCCCGGAGGAAATCGATCCGCGTCTCCCCACCGAGCCCGTACAGGAGATAGCGACGCAGTGCCGGATGCATACGCTCGATCCAGGCGAGATCCTCCAACCACCAGACCGTGTTGTGCACGTCGGGCGTATAGCAGTCGACCGCCGAGGCGCACGGATAGAGTGCGAGCGGGAGCCCGGAGTCGACGACCCGACGCGCGGCGATCGGATCGAGGTAGATGTTCCATTCGAGGTAGTCGAGGGTCGTCGAACCAGCGGAGAGGTGCACGGCCGCTACTTTCTCGCGCATCAACTCCGGGTCGCGGTTGAAAGCGACGGCGATCGGCCTGGCCGACCCGAAGGACATGATGTGCACGGGTTCGTCCGATGTCCGAAGCGTCTCCAGGATCAACTCCGGCCCCTGCTGCTGGAAGACCGGGACATCGCGCATCTCGTCATCGAGGTCGCGCATACGGGCGAAGGGCGAGACGGCGGACGGCACCCTCGTGCCGAACAGTGCGTTGAGCTGTGCCACCGGGATGATCCCCGGGTCACGGGGCCCGGGATACCCGAGCACTCCCTCCCGGACGGACTCGCGCTTCTCGATCGACACATCGAGGATGACCGCACGCAGATCGATGCGCTCGGAGGCGAACGGGAAGACCAGATCGAAGTTGTCGCCCGGATCTTCCGGGGGCAGGTAGAGGTCGGTCACGACGATCACAGGGGTGGACATGGCGTTAATCTACTCGAATAGACTCGCAGAACGAAGACATACTTGACTCGGGCCATCCCCCGGAGAGGAAGTACCCGTGCCGAAGCAGGATGCACAAGAGCAACCGGCCAGGGCCGCGACGCGCACCGACGTCGCCCGCCTCGCCGGCGTGAGCACCGCGGTCGTGAGCTATGTCGTCAACAACGGTCCGCGACCGGTCGCGGCATCGACCAGGACGCGGGTCCTCGCCGCGATGGACGAGCTCGACTACCGGCCGAACGCGGTGGCGCGCGCGCTCCGGATGCGCAGCGCACAAGCCGTGGGGCTCGTCGTGCCCGACGTGAGCAACACCTACTTCGGCGCGCTCGCGAGGGAGCTGTCCGTGCAGGCCTTCACGGCCGGATACGCTCTCCTCCTCGGCGACGCCGACAACGACATCGACCGCGAGCGGGCCCAGGTCGAGTCGCTCGTGAGCCACCAGATCGACGGCCTCGTCATCGTCAGCCTCGACCCCGCATCGGTGGCCGAGACGGGCACGACTCCGACCGTGTTCCTCGATCAGCGGTCGCGCCCCGGCCAGCTCGGTCATCGTGGACGACCGCGGCGGCGCCGCCACGGCCGTCTCGCATCTGATCGGTCACGGACGTACACGGATCGCTCTGCTGAGCGGCCCGCTCGGCGCCCCCGGGGTCTCGGAGCGCGAACAGGGATGGCGGCAGGAACTCGAAGCCGCCGGCCTGCCGACCGGCGACGACCTGATCGTGCGGAGCGAATTCTCCCGCGCAGGCGGATTCGAGGCGGGGCTGGATCTGCTCTCCCGCGGCGGACGACCGGATGCCGTGTTCGTGACCTCCGATGTGCAGGCGCTGGGCCTGCTCGCCGCAGCGCGCCGACTCCACCTCGACGTCCCGAGCGATCTCGCGGTGGTCTCGTTCGACGGCACCGAGGATGCCGTGTTCAGCGACCCCCGCTCACCGCGATCGAGCAGCCGATCCATCGCATCGCCGAGACCGCCCTGGCCGCGGTGCTCGAGAAAGGTCTGGAGCACTCTCCTCTCACGATCCCGGTCGATCTCGTCGTGCGGGATTCGTGCGGATGCGGAGCCGAGCGCCGCTAGCCCGCGGACGCGACCTCCCGCCCAGACTCGGCATCCCACGCATCCAGGTCGCTCGCGGTCGGATACGACGACTGGGCGCCACGGCGCGTAGCGGCATAGGCGCCGACCAGGACCGCACGCCGTACGGCACCGACGAGCGGCTCACCTGCCGCGATCCGCTCGACCAGTGCTCCGAGGAATGCGTCGCCGCACCCACTCGTGTCCACCGCATCGACGCGGACGGCAGCCACTGACGTGACCGCCCCTTCGTCGAGCACCAGAGCACCCCGTGATCCGCGGGTCACGACCACCGCTCCACCGCGCAGGGCGGGGAGGCATCTCGAGCGCCGGCGCATGCAGCACTCCCCGAAGCGCGCGAACTCATGCTCGTTCACGACCAGCACCTGCGGATGCGGCATCCCGTCCGGCAGCGCTCGGAAGGGCGAAGGGTTGTGCACCACGACAGCACCGAGAGCGGAAGCGCGAACCGCGGCGGCGACCACGACCGGATCGGACAGCTCGTTGCCCGTCACGACGACGTCGCCCGCGACGAGGTCTTCCCGCACCTGCCGCGGGTCGACGAGTGCGTTGACGCCACTGTCGACGACGATCACGTTCTCTCCGCCGCGATCAACGATGATCGTCGCCTCCCCGGTCGCCCCGGCGACCTGACGCACGGCGGAGACGTCGACGCCGGCCTCCCGCACCGCCGTCGCCAGCGTGCGCCCCGCATCGTCATCACCCACGGCTCCGATCAACGCGACTCTGCCGCCGAGGAGCGCAGCCGCGACTGCTTGGTTCGCCCCCTTGCCCCCCGGGGCCCGCAGAACCGGAGCGGAGTGCAGGGTCTCCCCGGGTTCGGGAAGCCGGTCCACTCGCAGCGTGCTGTCGAGGTTCAGCGATCCGACCACGACGATGCGTCCGGTCATCCTTTCAACCCCGTCGTCGACAGGGACTCGGTGTACTGCTTCTGGAAGAACAGCAGGAGAATCATCGGGATGACGCTGAGCACGAACGATCCCGCCAGGATCTGCCCCAGATCCACCGTGAACGCCGTGCTGAGATTCGCAAGGACGATCGGGGCGAGCTGACGCTCGGGCGATGTGCCGATCAGAAGCGGCCACAGGTATGCCTGCCACTGAGACAGGAACAGCATCATGCCCGCGCCGATCAACGCCGGCTTCGACAGGGGGAGCACGATCCGCCACAGCGTCCCGAATCGACCGAGCCCGTCGACTTCGGCCGCGTCGATCAGTTCACCCGGCACGCCCATGAAGAACTGGCGGAGGACGAAGATGGCGAAGCCGTTCGCCAGCGCAGGAAGGACGAGCCCGGCATAGGAATCGCTGAGACCCCACCCTTGGAACAGCGACGACAGGGGGATCGCGATCGCATCGAAGGGAATCATGGCGACCATGATGATGAAGCTGAAGATGATTCCGCGTCCACGGAACTCCATCGTCGCCAGCGCATAGGCAGCCGGGATCGCAATCGCGAGTCCGACGAGGATGGTCAGCCCCGCGACGAGGAAGCTGTTGAACAGGCCGAGGAGAAACGCCCCGGATCCCAGCGCGGAGTAGTTCGAGAAGTCGCCGCCGACGGGGACGAAGGCCAACCACGACAACGGCGTCATGTTCTCGACGTAGGTGTTGCCCGGCCGCATCGACGAGGCGAAGACCCACCACAGCGGGAGAAACACCGAGACGGCGACCAGCGCCGCGGCCGTGGTGAGCAGGATGGTCGCTCCGCGCTTTCGCCTCATGAACGATCCTCCTTCAGGAGCCGGAACTGGATCAGCACGATCACCGAGAGCATGAGCATCAGCACGACCACTTCGGCCTGCCCGACTCCCATATCACCGAGGAGATACGCACGGTTGTAGATGTCGTACATGATGAGGTTCGTCGAACCGTTCGGCCCGCCTTTCGTGAGGATCTGGACCGGCGCGAACAGCAGGAACGACCCCACCGTGCAGGCGATCAGGACGAAGGCCATGGGGCGTTTCAGCAACGGCAGAGTGATGGCGAAGAGCCGACGCCACCAGCCGGCGCCGTCGAGGGCGGCCGCCTCGTACAGAGACCCCGGAATGTCCTTGAGGCCGGCGATGATGAAGATCATCCAGTAGCCCAGAGCACCCCACGTCACCATGATCCCGATCGAGAACGCCGCCTGATTGGCCGAGGTGAGGAAGGGCTGGGCGGGCAGCCCGACCGCCTCCAGCATCCCGTTGACCAGACCGTCCGGTTGGAGCGCAGTGCTCCAGATCAGCGCGACGACGGCGCCAGGCACCGCCGCCGGTACGAAGATCATCGACCGCCACAGCCCCACCAGCGGAATGTTCTGCACGAGCAGCAACGCCAGCGCCGTGGAGAGGATCACGACGACCGGGTTGAGCACCAGGTTGAACACGAGCGTCACGACCAGGACCGAGTGGAAGTTCGGATCGCCGAACAGGTAGATGTAGTTCGCGAGGCCGTCGAACGTGGTCTCTCCCGTCGCCAGCGAGACGTGCTGGAAGCTGAGGCCGACGGCGCTGACGAGCGGGACGACGCGCATCATCACGAGCGTGATGAGCGCAGGCGCCAGCATGGCCATCGCGATGTATGTGATGCGCCGGGCCTTTCGGCGACGGAGCGGACGGAGGTCGCCGCCCGCAGCGATCGGGGTCGATGCCCCGATCGCTGCGGGCCGGTGTGTGCGGGTTCTGCTCATGTCATCTCACGTGGTGTCGCGGGGGTCGTGCCACGCCGGCGGGTCATTGGAGCCGAGCGATCTGAGCCTCGATGTCTTTGTCGGCCTGCGCGGCACGCTCAGCCGGGTCCGAACCGTTGCGGATGTCGGAGAACATCTGGTTCGCGCCCGGCTCGAACACGCTGTAGCCGAGGACGCCGGGGCGATGCACGGCGTTGTTCTCGAGCTGGTACTGCATGATGGCGCCGAAGTTCGCCGTCGCATCGCCTCCGACCGCACTCATGTCGTCGGCATAGGTCGCGTACGCCTCTTTGTTCGTCGGCGCGATGCCGGCAACCTCGGCCGACTCCGCATTTCCCTTCGGATCGATCGTCAAGTACTCCAGGAACTCCCGCGCTGCGTCCTCCTTCGCGGTCTTCGCCGAGATCGCGACCGACCACGAGTCGGTGGAGGTCGCCTGCTCGCCACCCTCGAAGAAGGGTGCCGGCGCGACACCGTAGGAGATGTCGCCGGCCTCGGCGACGTTCACGCCCCATGGCCCCGAGATGATGAAACCTGCCTTGCCCGTCTGGAAGAGGGCGCCGTTCTTGTCGTTCGTGATCCCCCGGGGCGACAGCCCGTCCTCGAACAGGTCGTGGTACCACGTCAGGGCCTTCTGCCATCCGTCGTTCGAGAAGTCGACGTCCCCGTCGGCATCGATGCCGTCACCTCCACCGGCAGAGACTCCGACCATCTGCAGCTGGTAGTACGAGTCCCACTGGTCGAACAGGAACGGATACTCGGCGGCGCCCGCATCCTTGATCTTCTGCGCCGCGGCGGTGAGTTCTTCGTACGTCCATGGTTCCGCGGGATCGTCACTCGGCGGTTCGACCCCAGCCGCGGCGAGGATGTCGGGGTTGTAGTACAGGAACTGCGACGTCGTCCATGTCTCGAGCGCATAGAGTTTGCCGTCCGCCTCGCGAGCGGTGACCATGTCCTCACTGACGGCGGCGGCGACCGCATCGTCCTTGAGATCGGAGATGTCGGCGAGGAAGCCCCGGTTCGCCCAGTCGAGCACGGCCCCGCCGGCATCGACCACCATGAGGTCGATGTCTCCTCCGCCCCCGGTCATGCGCTGGTTGATCGTGCTCGTGTACTGGGCGTAGGGGATGTTGAGCTGCTTGACGGTGATGTCGGGGTGCGACTTCTCGAACGCGTCGATCACCAGCGCCCAGGTCTCCGCCGGGTCTGCGTTCGCGAAGGTCAGAGTGACCTTCTCGCCGGAAGCGGATCCGGTGTCCGATCCGGAATCGGCTGGTGCGCAGGCGGCGAGGCCGATAGCGCCGACGGTCAGTGCGGTGGCGAAGGCACCGAGACGCAATGCTGTGGTCTTCATGGTTCTCTCCTCATTGAGTGGTGGTTCGGGTGCGGGTGAAACGAAGGTCAGGAGCGGAGGCGGGCGCCGCGCAGAATGCGTTCGAGGATCTCGGTGGCGACGGCATCCACGTCCATGTCGACGACGATCGAGTGGGGTCCGGATTCCGAGCGGACGAAACCCGTCAGACCGGCGTCGGCGCCATCGAGCTGCACCGAGATCTCCCCGCGCGCGAGCTCGAAGAGGTCCGGTCGGGCGAGCATGAGCACCGCGATGGGGTCGTGCGGAACATTGTGGTCCTGCGCGGCGAAAGACCAGAAGCGACGCATCTCGGCGCCGATCATCGCACCCAGCGGCCCGGCCTCGGCGATGCGGTCGAGCTCGGCGTGAGCGAGTCTGATCCGTTCCGTCTGCTCGAGTCCCACCGCCGCGACGGGCACACCCGAGCGGAAGACCGCATCGGCCGCGGCGATGTCGCACCGGATGTTGTGCTCCACGATGCCTGCGTCGAATTCGCCGCCCATCATGACGATGCGGCGGATGCGGTGCCCGCTCGCCTCGACCGCGGCTGCGACATCCGTGAGGGGGCCGATCGCGGCCACGGTGTCCGCTCGAGCGAGTTCGGCGATACCGTCGCGGTCGGCGCTGTAGGTGTGGGCGGCGAGACCGTCGATGGTCTCGCCCTCGTGCCCAGGCCACCACACCTCCCGACCGGAGCGGGTCTCGCGCTCTCCCAGAGCGATGGGCGGGGCGGGGCGGCCTATCGTCGCGAAGACGGCCGCGACGATCTGGGCACGGAGGTGCACATCGCCGTAGACGGTGCAGACGGCCTCGAGCTCCAGTTCCGGGCTGCCGAGGATCATCGCGATCGCAAGCAGATCGTCGACATCCGTCCCGATGTCGGTGTCGAGCGTGAAGGGGGCGGGGGTCATCTGCATGCTTCGGACTCTACACGAGTAGATTTGCAGCATCAAGCCTCATCTCTGTCGCGGTGCTTCTGCGATGCCCGGAGCGCAGAAGCGTGCGTCTCTCCCACACGCATCCGTCGCGGACCCGCACTCTGACACGGCGCGCCGTCACCGGGCGTTCACCCGGCGCGGCCAGACTTCGAACATGAGCGAACCCGAATCTCGCCAGGGCGTCCCCGAGCCCGTGGCGACCGCCAACAGCGGCGCCGTCGCCGTCGTCGGCCTCGACCTGCGCGGCGAGACACCTGCACCGAAGAAGCAGGTGTACTCCTGGGCGCTGTGGGACTGGGCGACGCAGCCCTTCAACACCGTGATCCTCACGTTCGTCTTCACGGCGCTGTACCTCGTCGGCGAGGGCTTCCTCCCGGCGGATGTCGCGGCGCTCGATGAGAGCGACCCGGTCCGACTCGCTGCGGAGGCCGACCTCGCCTCGGGACTCGGGCTCGGGTCGACCATCGCGGCCTTCGGCATCCTGCTGCTCGCTCCGGTGCTCGGACAGCGGGCGGATGCGGCGGGACGCCAGAAGCTCTGGCTCGGGATCGGCACCGGCGCCCTCGTGCTCTGCATGCTCGGCCTGTGGTTCGTCGAACCGACCCCGAGCCTGTTCTGGCTGGGCGTCGCGCTGATCTCAGCGGCGACGGTGTTCCAGGAGATCGCCGCGGTGAACTCCAACGCGATGCTCATCGGGATCGCGAACCCCAAGAACGTGGGCCGGATCTCCGGGCTCGGCTGGGGGTTCGGCTACCTCGGCGGGATCATCGCCCTCGTGATCGTCGTCGTGCTCGACACGTTCGACTGGTTCGGCATGTCCACCGACAACGGTCTCGCGTACCGGCTGATCGCGGTCGGCTGCGCGGTGTGGGCGATCATCTTCAGCATCCCGATCTTCCTCAACGTGCCGGAGCCCTCGCTCGGGCGGCCGGATCGCAAGGTCGGCTTCTTCGCCTCGTACCCGCTGCTGGTGAAGGACGTCGTCGGCCTCTACCGCAACGAGGAGACCCGGCCCACCTTCTGGTACCTGCTCGCGAGCGCGGTGTTCCGCGACGGCCTCGGTGGCGTGTTCGCCTTCGGAGCGATCATCGGCACCGCGGTTTTCAAGTTCGGCACGCAGGACATCATCATCTTCGGCATCGCGGCGAACCTGATCGCAGGGGTCTCGACGATCGCCGCCGGACGACTCGACGACAGCCTCGGACCGAAGCGCATCATCCTCACCTCGATCGGCTCGATGATCGTCGCCGGTCTCGCGGTGTTCTTCCTCCGGGATGGCGGGGCGACGGTGTTCTGGGTCGGCGGCCTCATCCTGTGCGCGTTCGTGGGGCCCGCCCAGGCAGCGGCGCGGTCGTTCCTCGCCCGGGTCACACCGGCCGGCCGGGAGGGTGAGATCTTCGGGCTCTACGCCACGACGGGTCGGGCGGCGAGCTGGATGGCATCGGGCGCCTGGACGGTGCTGATCGTGCTGACCAGCCAGACCGCCTACGGCATCCTGGGCATCGTGGTCGTCCTGATCGCCGGCTTCCTGCTGCTGCTCCCGGTGAAGGCTCCGCGCTGAGTCATCGACTCCCGCGGCGGGAGTAGCCTGACCGCGTGACCGTGATCCTCGCCTTCCTCGCCAACATCCTCGTCGCCGTGGCGAAGACGATCGCCGCGATCATCACCTCGTCGGCGTCGATGGTGGCCGAGGCGGCGCACTCGTGGGCGGATGCCGGCAACGAGGTCTTCCTCCTGATCGCCGACCGCCGCGGCGCGAAGACCAAAGATGCGCGGCATCCGCTCGGCTATGGGCGCAACGCCTTCGTGTGGTCGCTCATCGCGGCCTTCGGAATCTTCACAGCCGGATCGATCGTGTCGATCATGCACGGCATCCAGGAGTTGTCGGACACCGGCCCCGTCGAGAGCCCGATGGTGGCCTACGTCGTGCTGGGGGTCTCGTTCGTGCTCGAGGGCGCGTCGTTCACGCAGGCGATGGTGAAGTCCCGGCGCCTGGCCAAGGAGCGCGGTTCGTCGACCTGGGGCTTCGTGCTGGAGACGAGCGACACCACGCTGCGCGCCGTGTTCTTCGAGGACTCCGCCGCGCTCGTCGGCCTCGCGATCGCTGCCGGCGCCATCGCGATGCATCAGATCACCGGTATCGCCGCCTGGGACGCGATCGGCTCGATCCTCGTCGGCGTACTGCTGGGCGTGGTCGCGATCATCCTGATCCGACGCAACATCGCCTTCCTGGTCGGGGCCACGGCTGCGCCGAAGCTGCACGCTCGCGTCGGCGCCGCTCTGCTGGGGTTGGACGACATCGAGCGGGTCACCTATCTGCACATCGAGTACGTCGGCCCGAACCGGCTGTTCATCGTGGCCGAGATCGACCTGGCCGGCGATGCCCGCGAGCACGATGTGGCACGTCGGCTGCGCGATGTCGAACGGCGGATCGAGGCGCATGAAGCCGTCGAGACCGTCGTGCTGTCGCTCTCCGTCGACGACGAAGCGTCGCTCGAGTTCCCGGGTGTCTCGCGCTGAGGGGCTCAGCGCCGCCAGTTGTCGGCGAGCTTGTTCAGCAGCCGGGCAAGCTCGACGCGCTCGTCATCGGTGAAGGATGCGAGAGCGGTCGTGAGCATCTCACGGCGCTCACCGCGCATGCCGCGGGCGAGCTTGCGCCCCTCGTCTGTGAGGGCGATGCGGGTGCGTCGAGCGTCGTCGGGGTCGGCTTCGCGCCGCACGAAGCCGTGATCGACACCTTGCTGCACAAGTCGTGAGGCCCGCGGCTGATCGACGCCGATCGCGATACCGAGGTCACTGACGCTGAGCGGAGCGGACGCCGCGGCCAGCGCTTCGAGCATGCGCATGCGAGCGGGTCCCCCAGTCGACCGGACGGGTCGGCCATCCAGGGGGCATGCCGGGGTGACCGCGGTGGTGATCGAAGTGGTCGCGGGCATCGTCGCCGTGCGGCCCTTGATGCGGACCCCCGTGCCAGCCGTGCGGACCTCCGTGACCGCGACCGCGATCGGCGGAGCCTCGCCCACCCGGGCCGCGCTCGCCCGGACGACGGCCGCGCAGGCGGGCCAGCGCCTGCGCGATGGCTTCGGCGGGGTCCTGCTCGGCGGAGTCGCGCGATTCAGAGTCGTGCGGTTCGGTGTCGTTCGGGTCGGTGGTCACGATCCGATTTTACATGCGACTTGACATGTACTCGGACTCCATGTCACACTACATGTACATGCACTGTGACATTCACATGCACATTGACAACAAAAGGACTTTCCCATGAACACCTCAGAATCACAGAACCCCCAGAACACCTCCCGCCCCTTCGGTTACTGGCTCAAAGCCGCCGACCGCCTCATGGCGTCGGAGTTCGCCGCCGCCTTCGGCAGTGAGCATGCGAGCCGCCGCGACTGGCGGATCCTCAACATCGTCGACGGCACGGTCGCGTCCGACCGCCCGCTGAACGCGCACAAGCTGCACAGCCTGGTCGAGCGCGGCTGGGTCGCCTCCGAAGGCGACGGCTGGACGCTCACCGACGAGGGCCGTGCGGCGAAGGAGCGCCTCGGCGCGATCGTCGACGGCATCCGTGCCAAGGTATCGGCCGCTGTCTCCGACGAGGAGATGGCCACCACGCTCGCCTCGCTCGAGAAGATCGCGCGGGCATTCGGCTGGGAGGAGGGCACTCCTCTCCCCGCGGTCGAGGACGCCGTCACGGCTTCGGCGGACCCCGCCACGGCCGCGGATTCGGGCGCGGATTCGGCCGGCCCTTCGGGCGCGGATTCGGCCACGGGCCCGCGCAGGGCTTCGGTCGCGGCGAGCGCATCGACTTCGGCCACGGACCCGAGCAGGGCTTCGGACCTGATGCCGATGCCGAACACGGCTGCCGCCACGGCGACGCGGGTGCCGGACACCGCGGTCACGGCCGCGCGCACGGACACCCCGGTCACGACGACCGAGGCCACGGTCACGGCGCGCACGGACACGGCGGACACGGTCCGCACCGTGCCGAGCGCATCGCCCAGCACGCGTTCGAGCGCGGTTTCGACGCAGGCTTCACCCGCGGTCGCGACGCCTGACGCCTTCTCCACCCCGAGCGGCACAGGGCCGAACAACCCTGTTCCGTGCGAGCCACCCCCTTGAGTGCGAGCTCACGGGGGTGGCTCGCGTATCAGGGGTGGCCCCGCGAGGGCGGCAGGGCGAGGGACGCGGTCAGAGGTCGAGCAGCGACAGGGCCGGTTCATCGGCCCCGGCAGCCCGCAGACGACCTCGCATCGCGGCGGCGGCGATCACATAGGGCCGCTCGTCGTCCAACAGCAGCGAGCGCGAGTTGGCCTCCTCGTTCATCGCGACCAGCTCGAACGCCAGCACCTCGGGATCGCCCTCGATCTCGCGCGCCTCGACGGCATACCGCAGCTGCGCTTCGACGTAGCCGTACCAGTCGACGAGCGCCGCGCGCACGGCATCGCTCACCGGGCCGGACTTGGAGTCGACGTCGGCCGCGGTCGCAGCGAAGAAGCAACCGCCCGTGAAGACCCTGTCCTTCGAGTACAGGAGGGAGTTGCGCAGCAACGCTGCCAGGCGGCGCACCCCACGCGGTTCCGCCCTGGCCGGCGTCACGATCCGGGCGGTGAAGATCTCGCGAGCCGCGGCGACGGTCGCCAGCTGCAGGCCTTCCTTGCTCTGGAACAGGGTGGCGATGCTGCTCTTGCGGGAGCCGGATGCCTCGGCGAGCCGCCCGATGGTCAGACCGTCCAGGCCCTCCACCGAGGCGAGGTCGGTCGCGCTCTGCAGCACGATGCGACGGGAGGCCTCGCCGCGCGCCCTGCGCCCATCCAGAACCACACCTTCGGACATGCTCCTAGTATACGAACGATCGTTCGCCTAGTATACGTATGATCGTTCGTATTGTTCTGGCGAAGGAGCCCCATGCCGTCCGTTCCCGCACTGCTCGCCCGCACCATCCAGACCGCGGCTGCCGTCTCGCCCCGGCTCGCGGGCGACCTCGCCTCTCGCCTCTTCTTCACGACCACTCCGCGGATGCCGGTGCGCGATGTCGACGCCCCGACCCACGGCGATGCCCGCCGCGGGCGGTTGACGGTGCGGGGCATCGATGTCACCACCTACGAGTGGGGTGCCGGACCGCGCACGGCGCTTCTGCTGCACGGATGGCGCGGTCGAGCGTCGCAGTTCGCCCCGCTCGTGCGCGAGCTGGTCGCCGAACGATTCCGCGTCGTCTCCTTCGATGCGCCGGCGCACGGATCATCGCGCGGCCGGCATACCGACATCCGCGACTGGGTCGACGCCACCGAACAGCTGCAGGCAGCATACGGGCCGTTCGCACTGATCGTCGGCCACTCGTTCGGCGCCCTGGCCGCGACGACCGTCGCACGGTCGACCGTCGGCACCCCCGCAGTCGTCGCGATCGCCGGCGCGGCCGGGCCGGATGCGTTCCTCGCGGAGTTCGCCCACGAGCTCCGTCTCGACGCCGCGACGCGCACGCGCCTGGCCGAGCGCTTCCGGCAGAGGCTCGGCGCGGATCAGGCGACCGTGACCGCACGGTACGACGCCGCACGGCACCCGCTCCCCGACGTGACGTCGCTGCTGGTGGTGCACGACCGCGACGATCGGCGGATGCCCGACGCCGACTCCCTGCGTCTGCACGAGGCTCACGGTGACCGCTCCCGCCTGCTCCGCACCGACGACCTCGGTCACACTCGCGCGCTGTCGGCAGACATCACCCTCGACGCGGTGGTCGCACTCGCGGTGGGCGGACTCGTGGCGGTCGACGCTCTCGGTACGGCATCGACCGCCTCGACCGGCCGTCACCGCGAAGCGCGCCGCACCAGCGGGACCAGGGCGGCAGCTGCCACGACCACGGCCGCGACGAGCACCGCCGCGACGAACCCACCCGTCACCAGCACCGCGGCGATGGTGCCGAACACGGCGATGCCGAGCCCGCCGCCGAGCGCGAACCCCACCTCCTGGATCGCCCCCACCTGGCCGGCCTGATCCTCGGTCGTCGCCTCGAACAGTGCCGTCGCGGCCAGTGTGGCGCCGACACCGAAACCGAGCCCGACGAGCACGAGCGGGATCGCCACGATCGCGGGGTCGAGTGCGAGCCAGACGAGCCCGACCGCCTGCAGCATCAGCGCCAGGACGGTGAGGGCGTTCGCCGAGAGCCAGCGCAGGGCGAGGGGTGCCACGACACCGCCGATGGCGATCGCCACCGCCTGCGGCAGCAGGGCGATGCCCGCCTCGGCCGCAGTCTGCCCGCGCGAGTCCTGCAGGTGCAGGCTCACCAGCAGCACGGAGGCCGATGAAACCCCGCTGCTCACGATGATCCGGATGATCGCGGGGCTGAACCCGGGCATGCCGAACAGCCCGGTGTCGATGAGAGGAGCGCGGAGGCGCTGCTGCCTGCGCACGAAGAACACCAGGCTCAGGATGGCGACCACGGCAGCGAACACCGCCGACATCGGCGCAGCGAGCGCCTCGTGCAGCGCGAAGACCAGGGCACCGAGCGCGACGATCGACGAGAGGATGCTGAGCACATCCCACGACGGCGACTGCGAGCTGCGCGAGTCGGGCACGAGCCACACGGCCAGCACGCCGGCGACCACCGCGAGCGGAACACTCCCCAGGAGCAGCCAGCGCCATCCCGGCCCCTCGGCGAGCACTCCGCCGAGCACCGGACCGAGCGCGCTTCCGGTGCCGAAGGTCGCTGTCCACAGCCCGTACGCGAGCACGCGTTCGCGCGCCTGGAACTTGGCGCCGATCGTCGCGACCACGCCCGCGATGACGAAGGCTTCGGCGACACCGAGCAGCGCACGCACGACGATGAGCACCAGGCCGCTGGAGGCGAGCCCGCCGACCGCGTTGAGGACGGCGAACCCGGCCAGGCCGATGAGGATGACGGTCTTGCGCCCGTATGCATCGCCGATCCGCGCGGCGACGATCAGCGTCGCGGCCAGCGACAGCGCATACACATCGACCAGCCAGAGCCCCTCGGTGTCGGTCAGGCCCAGCTCGCCACGGATCGCGGGAAGGGCGGTCGAGACGCTGCTGATCGCGAGGGCACCGATGAGCACTCCGAGCAGGAGGGGGACCATCGCGAACCAGAGGCGAAGGGAGGAGCGTGTGCCGTCGAGAGTGGGGGTGTCCGTCACGATCTCAGTCTGTAAAGTACAGACAGAAGCCACAAGTACGGTCATTTCTGATACGTACTGACAGTTCGGATACCGAAGGGGGCCGTGGCGTGCGGGAGAAGACCGAGCGGATCATCCGCGACTGGACCGAGACCTGCGACGCCGAGGTGTCGATCGCGGTGCTCGGCGGGGCCTGGAAGCCCAGCATCCTGACCCTTCTCGGTGAGCACGAGGTGCTGCGCTTCGGCGAGCTCGGGCGCCTCCTGGAGAACCCGACCGCTCGCGTGCTCACCCGGCAGCTGCGCGAGCTCGAGGAAGACGGCCTCATCACCCGCACCGTCTACCGGGAGGTGCCACCCAAGGTCGAGTACCGGCTCAGCGAACTCGGCGCGAGTTCGGGGGCAGCTGCTGACGGAGCTGACCCGCTGGGGCACGCTCTACGCCGCCCGCCAGCGTGTCGACGCGCAAGCGGGGAGCGTCGCGGAGCCCGCGAGCGCGCCGCCGAGCCAGGCGACCGCGTGATCACCTGTGTCGTGACCTGAGGACGCGCCCTCAGATCCGGCGCGGGCCGGGACCATCGGTGCCGAGCGCATCCTCGGGGTTCAGCAGCCGGCACGCCTTCATCGACAGGCAGCCGCAGCCGATGCATCCGGTGAGCTCGCGCCGCAGATGCTCGAGCTGCGTACGGCGGAGATCGAGCTGCTCTCGCCACAGCTTCGCCACCCGCTGCCAGTCGTGCTGCGACGGCGGCTCGTCCGTGGGCAGGCTCTGGAACACCTCGTGCACGTCGGTGAGAGGGATGCCGAGGCGCTTCGCGACCACGATCAGTGAGATCCGCCGCAGCATGTGCCGCCGATAGCGGCGCTGGTTGCCTGCAGTGCGAGTGGACACGATGAGTCCGAGCTGCTCATAGAAGTGCAACGCCGTCGCCGGCACGCCGCTGCGGCGGACGACTTCGCCGATCGCCAGCAGATCATCGGGTTCCAACGACATCTGCACCCCCTCTTGACCTCGAGTTTACTCGAGGTATTAGCGTGACGATCGGTCGCCGGGGAACGGCGCCGCCGGGCGGAGGACCGCCTGCTCCGATGTCACGAAGGGCACCCCATGACGCACACCCCCGAGCGCACCGCCACCGCGGGGAGCTGGCGCGAACTCCTCGGCAGTCGCTACGCCCCGATCGCCTCGGTCCTCGCGGGCGGCGTGCTGCTCGAGGCGAGCAACGTGTATCTGACCACCAGCCTGCTCCCCACGATCGTCGGCGACATCGGCGGCGCGGAGTTCTACGCGTGGACGATGATGACCTTCCTCCTGGCATCGGTCGTCAGTTCGATGATGGTGAGCCGGATCCTCACGCAGCAGGGCGCCGTGCGCGCCTACCTGCTCGCCCTCGGCTTGTTCGCCCTCGGCTCGCTGCTGTGCGCCGCGAGCCCGTGGATGTGGGCGCTGCTCTCCGGCCGCGCGGTGCAGGGCCTCGGCGGCGGGCTGCTCGCGGGACTCGGCTACGCGCTCATCCAGCGCGCCCTCCCCGAGCGGCTGTGGGCGCGAGGAGCGGCACTCGTCTCGGCGATGTGGGGTGTGGGCAACATCGTCGGCCCCGTCGTGGGCGGCGTGTTCGCGCAGCTGGACGCCTGGCGGGTGACGTTCGTCGGCCTCGCCGTCGTCTCCGCGCTCATCGGCATCGTCGTGGTGCGTGCGCTGCCGAGGACCACCCGCGCCCGCTCGAGCGAATCCGTGCCGTGGGGGTCTCTCGTGCTCCTCTCCGGCGGCGTCGCCGCGGTGGGCATCGCGAGCGTCGTCCCCAGCGGTCTCGGCACCGGGGTCGCCATCATGGTCGGCGTGGTCCTGGGCGCTTGGTTCCTGCGTCACGAGCGCCGCGGTCGCACCGGCATCCTTCCCCGGGTCACTTTCGCCCCCGGTTCCTCGCTGGGCTGGGTCTACGTCACGGTCGCGGTGTTGGCGTTCGCGATCGGCACCGAGGCGTTCATCCCGCTCTTCGGGCAGGAGATCGGTGGACTGATGCCGTTCGTCGCCGGGCTGCTCGGCGCCGCCCTGTCCCTCGGCTGGTCTATCACCCAGGTGTTCACGGCCAACGCCACCGGCATCCGCTCGCGCCGCGTGCTCATCACCCTCGGTCCCGTCGTCGTCGCCATCGGTCTCGCCGCGTACGGGCTGCTCCAGCATGAGGGCCCCTCCACGCTCGTCATCGCGCTGTGGTTCGCCACCCTGTTCCTCGCCGGCGCCGGCATCGGCCTCGGATTCCCGCACCTGACCGTCGCCGCACTCGGCAGCACAGCCGGCGAAGAGGAAGGCGCCAAGGCGGCTGCGGCTGTGAACACCGTCTTCATCATCGCGAGCGCGTTCAGCTCGGCGATGGCCGGGGTCCTGGTCAACCTCGCGATGCCCGACGTCGTGGATGCCGCCCGCCTGCTGATGCTCGTGTTCGCGGGCATCACCGTTCTCGGCACGTTCGTCGCGCGAGGCGCGAGCTGGGGCATCGGACTCGCCCGCGAGGACGCACGGCCCGCCACTCCGGCATCCGACTGAGGGAAAAGACACCACATCGACGAAGTCCACACCGACGAAATCCACACCAACGAAATGGAGAATCATGATCCCGTTCGGTCCACAACTCATCGGCCAGACGGAGAAGGCGTTGAACGCCCTGCTCCAGACCGTCCTCGCCGGCCGCGACCTCACCGAACGTGAGTGGGTCGCACTGAGACTCGCCTCGCAGTTCGACGGCACCCCCGACCTCGACGGCTTCGTCGCCGAACGGCTCCATGCCCCGGATGCCGGCCGCCTGACCGCCGCACTCCGCGACCGCGGGTTTCTCACCGACGCTGCGCTCACCCCGAGGGCAGCGCCCTGGTCGCCGAGATCGGCCAGGACATCGCCGCCCTCACCGCACCCTTGTGGCGCGAGATCGAGGGCGAGGATGCGGAGGTCGCGACCCGGGTGCTGAACCTCGTCCTCGAACGGAGCTTGACGCTTCTGCGCACGGCGGGCAGGTGACCCCTCGGCTTCGGCCCGGCCGCGGTCGGACGTAGGCTGGATCGGTGGCGGATTCCCAGGGACGAGTGTGGACGGGTGTCCTGCGCGTCGGACCGCACCGGGGCGACCACCGCGTGGCGCTCCGAGCCGCGATCAGCGTCGCCGTCCCTCTCCTCGTGCTGTGGATGCTGGGGCGTCTCGACCTGAGCATCTACGCCAGCTTCGGCGCCTTCGCCGCACTGTACGGGCGCCACGACGTGTTCCGCGACCGCATCCGGATGCAGGCGAGCGCCGGCGGAGTCCTGCTCGCCGCGATGCTCATCGGTACCGTGCTCTCGGTCGCATCCGCACCCGCCGCCGTCAGCATCCTCGTGCTCGCCGTCATCGCGTCGGCCGTCACCCTGCTCGCGTACACGATGAGATGGCACCCGCCCGGGCCGCTGTTCCCGGTGTTCGCGGTCGGCGCGTGCGCCACCATCCCCGCTACCGCAGCCTCCTTCGGCGACGTACTCCTGGTCGGCGGCGCGAGCGTGATCTTCGGGCTGGCCGTCACCGCGATCATCGGCCTGTTCACACGCGGCACTCGGGAGGCACCGCCCCGGTCGCGGCAGCCAGTGGGACCGATCGCGTGGGAGATGGCCGCAACCGTCGCCGTCGCGATCGTCGGGGCGGGCTTCGCGGGATTCCTGCTCCTGGATTCGCACTGGTACTGGGCGGCGGTCGGCGCGGTCGCCGCGGTCAGCGGACCCCAGCTCAACGCCCGCGTGATCCGCGGCATCCAGCGCCTCGTCGGCACCCTGCTCGGCATCCTGGTCGCGGCGGGAATGCTCGCGGTCGATCTGCCGCCGCTCGCCGTCATCGCACTCGTCGTCCTGCTGCAGGCCGCGGCCGAGCTGTTCGTCGGCCGCAACTACGGCATCGCGATGGTGTTCATCACCCCGCTCGCCCTGCTCATGGTGCATCTCGCCGCGCCCGCACCGGTCGACGTGCTCCTGCAGGACCGCGCGATCGAGACCGTGATCGGCGTCGCCGTCGGAACCGCGGTCGCCGTGGCGTCGGCGGCACTCCGGCGACGGCAGACGAAGAGCTGAGGCGGATTCAGGCCTGAAGCGGCGTCAGATCAGGAGCGCGAAAGTCGACGGGAGCACGACGGCTCCGCCCGCGAAGGGCAGCCCGACCGTGTTCAGCAGCACCACGATGAGGACGATCGCCGCGACCAGGAGCAGCAGCAGGAACGCGAAGATCACGGCGACGAACCCGCCGTAACCCCCGGACGTCGGGACCTCGGAGCGACCGACGGCTGCGCCCAGTCCTCGGCGACCGCGGCCGGGGCCTCGCCGTCGAGGATGCGGGGCGTCGGGCGGACCCGGTCGGAGCGGCGGAGCGTGTCGGCCGGAGGCGGCGGGATCACGACATCCGCATCAGGGATGTCGGCCGACGGCGGCGTCAGCAGGCCCTCGGGAATCGGGATCTCGGGCGGAGGCGGCGGGATGACGGCATCGTCCGGCGGGATCAGCGCCTCTTCGGGGACCGTCGACTCCTCGGGAGTGGCGGGTTGTTCCGGGGTGCTGCCGCTGCCGTCGCTCATGTCAGCCTCCGACTGCTCCGACATCGGTCACGCCGACATCCGTCCGATGGAAGTTCTGGAAAGATCGCGAAGCCGTCGGCCCGCGCTGCCCCTGGTAGCGGTTGCCGTACGGGCCGGAGCCGTAGGGGTTCTCGGCGGGCGACGTCAGGCGGAAGAAGCAGAGCTGCCCGATCTTCATGCCCGGCCACAGCTTGATGGGCAGCGTCGCGACGTTCGCGAGCTCGAGCGTGACGTGCCCGGTGAACCCGGGGTCGATGAAACCCGCCGTGGAGTGCGTGATCAGGCCGAGCCGGCCGAGCGACGACTTGCCCTCGAGTCGGGCGGCGACATCGTCCGGAAGCGTCACCTGCTCGAAGGTCGCCCCCAGGGCGAACTCGCCCGGATGCAGGATGAACGGCTCATCGGGGTCGACCTCGATCAGACGCGTGAGCTCCGGCTGATCCACCGACGGGTCGATGAACGGGTACTTGTGGTTGTCGAACAGCCGGAAATAGCGGTCGAGGCGCACATCGATGCTCGACGGCTGGATCATCTCCTGCTCGTGCGGTTCGAGGCCGATGCGGCCGGATGCGAGTTCTGCCCTGATGTCGCGATCGCTGAGAAGCACGGCACCAGCCTAGTCACCATGCACGCGCGCGATGCCCGGAAGGTGCATCTCCTCGCGCATGCGCAGCACCGTGCGGCGCAGCGGCTCGACCATCGAGTGCGGCCAGCGATCGTCGGTGCGGCTGGTCGGCATCGTCACGCTCAGCGCGGCAGCGACCCCGGTCTCGTCCGGCCATGTCAACGGCATCGCGACGCACCGGCATCCGTCGATGAACTCCTCGTCGTCGACGAAGAAGCCCACATCGCGCCCCTTCGCGATCACGGCGAGGATGTCGTCGGGATCGGTGATCGTCCGACTCGTCAGCCGCGGGATCGCGACCTGACGGAGCCGACGAGAGGCGTCGTCGTCGTCGAGCGTGCTCAGCAGCGCCTTCCCGATCCCCGTGGCGTGCGCATGCAGCCGCATCCCCACGTTCGAGGCCAACCGCATCGGGTTCGGGGAGGGGCTGATCGCGATGTAGACGTTCTCCACGCCGTCGAGCCGCGCCATCTGCACGGTCTCCCCGGTCTGGTCGGTGAGGGCGCGCATGAGGGCGGGGCCGGACTCGAGCAGAAGGCGGTGCCCGTCGTAGCGCTGTCCGATCTGCCACGCCTTGAGGCCGAGGGAATAACGCTTGCTCACCGGATCGAGCTCGACCCAGCCCGCGGCGACCAGGGTTCGGAGCAGGCCGTGTGCACTCGACCGCGGAAGCCCCAGCGCACTGAGCAGCTCGGGGAACGTCTGCGCCTCCGTTTCGGCGAGGTGCTCGATGATCTCGAGCGCCCGACCGGCGGATTTCACGGCACTCGGCGCCTGATCGATGTCTGTCATGTCTCCCCCGTTGGCTGAATTGTGCCGGACGCGATCGTGTGTCACACTATCGCGCGTTCAGGTCTGAGACAGTCGATTCACATACGTGAACGCATTGGATACCCCTCGTCAATGGAGATGCCCCGATGTCCACTCAGTCCTCCACGCGGCCCGAACTCGCCGCGATCGTCCGCAAGGTCACGCTCCGGCTGATCCCGATCCTGCTCCTCATGTACATCCTCGCGTTCCTGGACCGCGCCAACCTCGGCTTCGCGAAGGTCGCCTGGCAGGCCGACACCGGCATCTCGGATGCCGCCTATGCGCTCGGAGCCGGGATCTTCTTCCTCGGCTACGCGCTCTTCGAGGTGCCGTCGAACCTCATCATGCGCAAGGTCGGTGCGAAGATCTGGCTCGCCCGCATCATGGTCTCGTGGGGCATCGTCTCCGCGCTCATGGTCTTCGCGACCAACGAGTGGATCTTCTACGTCCTGCGCGTGCTGCTGGGCATCACCGAAGCCGGCTTCTTCCCCGGCGTGATCCTGTTCCTCACCTACTGGATCCCCCTGAAGTTCCGCGCCCGCGTCAACGGCCTCTTCTACTTCGGCGCTCCGCTCGCCTTCATCTTCGGCGGCCCGCTCTCCGGCATGCTGCTCGACCTCGACGGCAAGGTCGGCATCCACGGCTGGCAGCTCATGTTCCTCGTGACCGGCATCCTCACGGTCCTCGTCGGCATCGTCGCGTTCTTCTACCTCGACAACGGGCCGAAGGATGCGAAGTGGCTGAGCGACGGTGAGCGCTCGACGCTGCTCGGCGCACTGGAGGCCGAGGACAGCGCCAAGGAGAACCACTCGCCGCGCGGAGCCCTGCGTGCGCTCGGCAATCCGATCGTGCTGTACTTCGCCGCGATCTACCTCACGATCCAGATGAGCGTCTACGGCGTGACCTTCTATCTGCCCACCCAGATCGCCACGATCGTCGGCAAGCCCGTCGGACTCGAGGTGGGTCTGCTCACCGCCGTGCCGTGGACGTTCGCCCTCATCGTCACGTTCGTGCTCTCCCGCCTCGCCGACAGCACCGGTCAGCGGCGCCTGATCGCGACCTGCGCCCTCGCGGCGGCCGGCGTGGGCATCGTCCTGTCGGCCGTCATCCAGGATCCGATCATCGCGCTCGCCGCCCTCAGCATCGGCGCCGCCGGCTTCATCTCCGTGCAGCCCGTGTTCTGGACCCTGCCGACGTCGTTCCTGCTCGGAGCGGCGGCAGCGAGCGGCATCGCCCTCATCAACTCGCTCGGCAGCCTGGGCGGGTTCCTCGCGCCGATCCTGAAGAACTGGGCCGACACCACGTTCGGCGACAGCGCCGGTCTCGTCGTCCTCGCCGCGATCGCCCTGCTCGGCGCCGTGCTCATCGCCCTCAGCCGGGTCGTCAGCCCCGCGGTCCGCGAGACCGACGGCGTCGGACTCGACACGACCATCCCCGCCCGCCAGCGCTGACCCGGTCAGCAGAACCAAGGAGACCGCCCATGCGCGAGCTCGTCCTCACCGAGATCGGACGCCTTGACGTCCGCGACGCACCGACACCGTCCCCGGGCCCGACGAGGTGCTCATCCGGGTGGCCGCCACCGGGATCTGCGGATCCGACGTGCACGGCTACACGGGAGAGAACGGTCGACGCTTCCCCGGCCAGGTGATGGGGCACGAGTCGAGCGGCACGATCGCTGCCATCGGCTCGGGTGGGGGCGGGCTCGCGGTCGGGACTCCCGTGACGTTCAACCCGGTCGTCGTGCCGGCCGAGGACGCCGCGGCCTATGCGGGACGCGAACAGCACCACCCCCGCAAGCACGTGATCGGGGTGGCGGCCGACATCCCCGCCGCCTTCGCCGACTACGTCGTGGTGCCGGCACGCAACATCGTGCCGCTCCCCGACGGGTTGCCGATCGAGCTCGGCGCCCTGATCGAGCCGCTCGCCGTGGCCGTGCACGCCGTGCGGCGGCTGCCGCAGGAGAGCCTGGGCCGCGTGCTGGTGATCGGCGGCGGACCCATCGGCCAGTCGATCGTGATCGCTCTCCGCGACGCGGGGGCCGGAACCGTGATCGTCAGCGAGATGGATGCCGCGCGGCGCGAGCTCGTGCAGCGCCTCGGCGCCGAGACCATCGATCCCGCAGCAGGTCCCGTGGCCGAGCAGCTCCGTGAACGCGGCGGCCTCGCCGACGCGGCGCTCGACGCGGTCGGGATCACCCCGACGCTCCGCGACGCCCTCACCAGCACCGTGCTCGGCGCACCGATCTGCCTCGTCGGCATGGGGGCGCCGCAGGTGGCGCTGGATGCGTTCCTGGTGAGCACCGAGGAGCGGTCGCTCATCGGCAGCTTCACCTATGGTTCCGAGGACTTCACCGACGCGACCGAGATCATCGGCGCCGAACCCGACGTGTACCGCGCGCTGATCAGCCGCGAGATCGATGTGATCGATGCAGACTCCGCCTTCTCCGCCCTCGCGGCGGGCGACGGCACACCGGGCAAGGTCCTTGTCCGGTTCGACCGAGAGGAACAGACCCGATGACCGGCACCCCGACCATCCGCGAAGTCCGCGCCTACACCGTGCGCGGTGGCGGCGCCGACTACCACGACCAGGGCGCGGAGCACTGGATCGACGACCACATCGCGACGCCGATGAGCGTCTACCCCGAATACCGGCAGTCGCGGCAGAGCTTCGGCGTCAACGTGCTCGGCACCCTCGTGGTCGAGATCGAGGCCAGCGACGGCACCGTCGGCTTCTCGGTCACGACCGCCGGCGAGATCGGCGCATTCATCGTCGAGAGGCACCTCGCCCGATTCCTCGAGGGTCGCGCCGTCACCGACATCGAGCGCATCTGGGATCAGATGTACAAGTCGACCCTCTACTACGGTCGGCGCGGCGTGGTGCTCAACGCCATCAGCGGTGTCGACCTGGCCCTGTACGACCTTCTCGGCCGTATCCGTCAGGTCCCGGTGTTCGAGCTGCTGGGCGGCCCCGTCCGTGACGAGCTGCAGTTCTACGCGACCGGCGCACGCCCCGACCGCGCGAAGGAACTGGGTTTCATCGGCGGCAAGATGCCGCTGCATCACGGTCCGGCCGAAGGCGAGGAGGGGCTCCGCAAGAACATCGAGCTGCTCGCCGACATGCGCGAGAAGGTCGGAGACGACTTCTGGCTCATGTACGACTGCTGGATGTCGCTCGACGTCGACTACGCCACGAGGCTCGCGCACGCCGCCGCCGACTACGGGCTCAAGTGGCTCGAAGAGGCGCTCATCCCCGACGACTACTGGGGATACGCCGAACTGCGCAAGCGCGCCCCCTCGTCGATGCTCATCACGACGGGCGAGCACGAGGCGACGCGGTGGGGCTTCCGCCAGCTGCTCGAGACCGGGGTCGACCTGATCCAGCCCGACGTGGGCTGGTGCGGTGGCATCACGGAGCTGATCAAGATCTCAACCCTGGCCGATGCGCACGGCACCATGGTCGTCCCCCACGGCTCGTCGGTGTACTCGTATCACTTCGTGGTGACGCGGACCAACAGCCCGTTCGCGGAGTTCCTGATGATGCACCCCACCGCGGAAGAAGTCGTGCCGATGTTCTCGCCGATGCTCGTCGGCGAGCCGGTGCCCGTGAACGGACGTCTCACCGTCCCGGAGACGCCGGGCTTCGGCGTCGAGCTCTCCGACGAGATCGAGAAGCACCGCCCGTACACGCACTGATCGACGCGCGACGCCGATCGCGCTTTGGCTCACGCCCGTGCGGCAGGTAGGCTTGCCTTCACCTGCTCTCGGGCGGGTTCGGGGCTGTAGTTCAATGGTAGAACTTCTGCTTCCCAAGCAGACAGCGCGGGTTCGATTCCCGTCAGCCCCTCCACATCGTCACCCCGACGGCGCAGCCCCGTGTTTCGGCGTCAGCCGTGCGCACCAGCCGCGTACAGCTCGCCCACCGGCACCGGCACGTCCAGCACGTTGCCGGGCTGCGCGAGCGGACAGGCCCACGCGGGATCGTAGGCGCAGGACGGGTTATAGGCGAAGTTGAAGTCGAGCACGATCGTGCCGCGCACCGCATCCGATCCCAGATCGGCGCCCTTGATCGTGTCGACCAGGTAGCGGCCGCCGCCGTAGGTGCCGCCGGGGCGCCCTGCGAGCCCGTCGCGCACCGGGATGAACAGCCCGCCGCCGTACGACATCAGGCGCCACACGTCGAGCGACCCGGCATCCGGGACGTCGACGCGGCCGACCCGTTCGAACGGCACGACGCCATCGGTGCCGGTCGCGAACTCGAAGCCACCGGGCTCGGCCGGGAGAATCGGCAGCTCGAACCGCCACGCCGGGTCGTATGGCGCGATCGGCAGCCCCTCGAACAGCGCCCGATCCGCCGACAGCAACGGCGTCGCCGGATGCCGCAGCATCAGGTCGTCGCGCTCGATCCGCCACAGCTCGTGCGCCTCCTCCGGAGACTCGGCCAGACGCACCGCGTCGTACAGGGCGAAGACGCGACGGCGCCAGTCGACGACCTCGACGGCCGTGCGTGCGTTCGTGGTCGGCATGACGCCAGGCTACCCGTGGCCGTCAGGGCGGGGCCGCACGTCGATCATCTCCGCGTATCCCGCCTCATAGGTCGGATACTCGAGCGTGCCGAGCAGCGAGTGAAGCAGCGCCCCGTCGTAGACGAACCCGGTCGGACCGTCGGAGTCGAGCGCGGGCGGCACGTCCACCCCATCCGCGCGGCGATGAACCGCACCACCTCACCCAGCGGCGCTGGGTCCTCGTCGACCGCGTGCACGAGGCGCGGAGGAGCATCCATCCGCAGCAGCACGTCGAGCACACGCACCAGGTCGGTCTCGTGGATCCGGTTCGTACGTCGCGCATGATCCACGGCCGCACCCTCGCGCACCCGCCGGACGAGGAAGTCGCGGCCAGGGCCGTAGATGCCCGCGGGTCGCACCACGACCGCGTCGAACAGCTCGATCGCGGCACGCTCGCCGTCACGGAGGCCGCGGGAGCGATCGGTGGTCGGCGCAGGCTCGTCGCGCTCGGTGAGCGGATGCTTCGACCCCGCTCCGTCGAACACCCCGGTGGACGAGACGAACACCGTGCGTGCGGGGACTCTCGCCAGGGCCGCCGCGAGATGCGTCAGAGCCGTGCGGTAGCCGGTGACCTCACCGCTCGGCGGCAGGGTGATCACCATCGCGTCGACGGTCGGCAGGGGCGGGATCGGCGGGAGCGACAGATCCGCCCGGATGCCGGACACGCCCTCGGGCAGCGGTCCCTCGCTCCGACGCAGCGCGAACACCTCGCCGCCCGAGTCGATCAGGCGCGGGGCGAGACGAGCGGCGAGCTTGCCGGAACCGACGAGGAGCGTACGGCGCGGTACGGGAGCGGAGGAGGCGTTCATCCGTCCCAATGTCGCACACGAGCAGCGGCACTCGTCCTCGCGCGGGTCGCCGCGATAGGGTCGCGATGAGAAGACGCCCGGCCGGTCATGAGCTGGAAAGGTCAGTAAACAGCTCATCGGTACGTCATGAATTCGCCGCGACGGCACTCGATGACCCCCGGCCGGGCGTCTCTGCAATCCTAGGAATCCGTCGCTCCGGAGCCGAGCTCCTGCGCACTTCTTGCACACACGTGCACGCCGCCGTACAACGATTTCGGGCGTCTCTGTGGCTGAATGGGAGGATACGCCGAAGGAGAGTTGCGATGAACCCCATCCGATCCGAGTCGATTCTGATCGACGGCGTCTGGCGCGCAGCCTCCGACGGCGGGACGCTCGACGTCGAGAACCCCGCTGACCTCTCCATCGTGGCGACTGTCCCGGTCGCGACGGCGAAGGACCTCGACGATGCGCTCGCAGCGGCCGAGCGGGCGCGCGAGCCGTGGGCGCGCACTCCGGCGTGGGAACGCTCCGACCTGCTGAGGGCCGCAGCCGCACTCATCACCGAGCGGACCGAGCACATCGCCGCCCTTCTCACGGCGGAACAGGGAAAGCCATTGCGCGAGTCGCGCGCCGAGGTCCGCTCCGCCGCGGAGCAGTTCGAGTGGTACGCCGACGAAGCCCGACGCATCTACGGACGCATCGTCGAGGGCACGACCGCCGGCACCCGCATCGAGGTGCGCAAGGAGCCGATCGGCCCCGTCGCCGCCTTCACCCCCTGGAACTTCCCGGTCATGCTCGCCGCCCGCAAGCTCGCTCCTGCCCTCGCCGCAGGGTGCCCGATCATCCTCAAGCCGGCCGAGGAAGCCCCGTCCGCGTGCCTGGCGATGGTCCGCGCCATCCAGGACGCGGGGTGCCGGCGGGAGTCGTCGCCGCTGTCACGGGCGACCCCGCGGCGATCAGCGAGCACCTCATCTCCTCTCCGACGATCCGCAAGGTGTCGCTCACCGGCTCGGTACGTGTCGGGCAGCACCTCATGGGACTCGCCGCGAGGAACATGGCCGCCATCTCCCTCGAGCTCGGCGGACACGGTCCGGTCATCATCTGCGACGACGTCGACGTCGCCGCAGTCGCCCGGCTGTGCGCCCTGACGAAGTTCCGCAATGCGGGTCAGGTGTGCATCTCCCCGACGCGGTTCCTCGTGCCGAGCAGCATCCACGACGAGTTCCTGTCGGTGTTCACCGAAGTCGCCCGCGAGCTCACCCTGGGCGATGGCACCGCGGACGCCGTCGACGTCGGGCCCCTGTGCAGCCGTCGCCGACACGATGATTTCGCTGCACTCGTCGACGACGCCGTCGCGCAGGGAGCCGTCGCCACTGCCGGCGCACGCTCTGTCGCGCACGCACTCGGCGGCCACTTCTACGAACCCACCGTGCTGCACGACATCCCTGCGGGCGCACGGATCCTCACTGAAGAGCCGTTCGGTCCGGTCGCCCTCGTCATCGAGTACGACGATCTTGACGACGCCGTCGCCCGCGCGAACTCCACCGACTACGGCCTCGCGGGATACATCTTCACGACATCCCTCGATCGTGCACGCCTGCTCAGCGATCGGGTGCGCGCCGGCATGCTCGGGATCAACAGTTTCCTGGTCAGCACAGCCGTGGCGCCGTTCTCCGGTGTCGGCCTGAGCGGGCTCGGCGCCGAGAACGGCACCGAGGGCATCGAGCATTACCTGCATCCCAAGAGTGTCGTCACCGGGTTCCCGGCGGAGCTGTCGTGACGGGCCTCCGGAACGGGGCTGGGATGGAGAACGCCCCGCCGCGAACGACCGTGCCGAAGGCGAGCAGCATCCTGGCGAACGAGCTGCGCACGTCGATCGTGCGCGGGAAGCTCGAGGCCGGAACCCCCTTCCCCTCGGAAGCCGAGATCATCGAGAGCTCGGGTCTCAGCAAGGCCACGGTGCGCGAAGCGCTGCGACTGCTCGAGACCGAGGGGCTCATCGTCTCCCGCCGCGGCCCCGGGGGCGGACTTCGGGTCGGGCAGCTCGACCTGCAGTCGACCGTGCGCACGATCGCCGTGCACCTCGCCATGAGCGAGGCGACCCTCGGCGACACCTTCGCTTTCCGCCGCCTGATCGAGCGGGAATGCGCACGTCTCGCCGCAGCGAACGCCACGGACGAACAGCGGGAACGTCTGCGGAAGGCTATCGCCGATGAACCTCATCCCCTGTCGGAGGTCATCGACTTCCACGACCTGATCGCCGAATGCACCGGCAACGAGTTCTTCCGCGTCGCGCAGAAGATCGTCGTGTCGATCGCGGGCTGGCACACGCCAGACGAAGGTCTCGACGATCATGATCTCGTCTTCGCGAAGGCCGCGCACGCCAAGATCGTCCAGCGGATCCTCGACCGCGACGGCGAGGGTGCGGCACGGGCGATGGATCGGCACCTCGAAGCGTTCGAACGCATCGTCGCGGATCGCGGGAACCTCGGCCGACCGGTGATCAGGGCATCGGCCTGGAGCTGAGACGCACCGGACGCGTGGGGCTCAGGGCGCTCACCAGCGGCGCTGGACCTCTTCCGCCCACCCGAACACGTTCTCGACTCGGTATGCCTTTCCGGAGGAGGACCGGATCTCGCCGTCCCAGCGTCCGAAGCTCTGGTCCTCCCGGCTCATGAAGAGCAGCTTCCTGGTCAGCGAGTGGCGATGGTGCGCGGGCGTGAAGGTGAGGTCGACCTGCGGTCCGCGGAACGTCCACGGCTTCATGAAGTCCTCGGTGTCGTACGACCATTCGACGTCGTGGCTGAGCTTCTCGATCACGCCGTCGACGCGCAGCGCGTTCTCGGTCGACGGAGACCCGTCGGTCCACTTCGCCCCGAGTTGGATGCCGATCTCGTGGCCGTCGGTGACGCCGGCACCGCTCCCCCAGTTCCAGACGACCTTCGCCGGCCACTTGCCGCGTCCATGGTCGAGCGCCGCCCACGACTCGGTCGCGGCGATCGGTCGTCGCACGCCGTCGACCTCCACCCAGCCTTCGGCGTGCAGGCAGTTGTCCTTGCGGGTGTACTGGAATCGGCGCGGGGTCCACGGAACGACCACACCCATCGACTCATGACCGTCCTCCTCGATGACCTGGATGCGAGCGCTGACCCGCACACCCTGCACCTCGAGGAGCGTGCCCTCCGCGTTCGGGGTGATCGACACGGAGGAGCGGGCGCTGCGTCGACTCATCGCCGCATCGCCGCTGGTCTCCGGCAGGTCCACCGTCCGGGGGAACCACACGGCCTCGCCATCGTTCACCTCGACCCCCGTGACGAGGTCGAGCACGTAGATCGCGAGTCCTCCCCGGTAGTCGGCGTGCGAGAAGCTGAAGGCGAACACCAGTTCAGGGGTCGATATCGCCCAGTACTCGAAGCGCTTGCGCCGTCCCCACCACCGCAGGTTGGCACGCAGATGCGGCAGCCGCGACCAGCTCACGGCGGCCGGGTCGAGCCGACCGTTCGGCAGGCACAGATCCACCCGGGGCCCGGTGTGCTCGCGCTCGGACTTCGGAACATGTCGATCGAACACCGTCACGATGTCAGCCCTTCGTCGCGCCGTCGGCCAGGCCCTTGATCAGATACTTCTGCAGCAGCAGGGTGAAGATCACCACAGGGATCACGGTCACGGTGCCTGCCGCGGTGAGCAGCCCCCACATCCCCCCGCTCTCCGTGTCGACGGCCATGCCCTGAATGGCCACCGGGATCGTCGAGGCGTTGCGGTTGGTGAGCACGAGCGCGAAGAGCAGTTCCTCGTAGGCCATCATCACGCTGAAGATCAGCGAGGACACCAGGGCAGGGGTGAGGATCGGAAGGATGATGCGGAAGTAGGCCCCCAGCCGCGACGTGCCGTCGATCATGGCCGACTCCTCGAGCTCCTTCGGGATGGCGAGGAAGAACGACCGCATCAGCCACATGACGTACGGGATGAGGAAGGTCGAGTAGGCCAGGATGAGGGTGAGGTGCTGGTCCGTCATCCCCAGATTGCGCGCCACGAGGAACAGCGGAACCGCGAGCGCGATCGGCGGCACGCCTCGGGTGGCGAGGATCAGTGCGCCGATCATCCCCCCGCCGGCGATCTTCATCCGCGCGATGCCGTATCCCGCCATGGATCCGACGAAGACGGCGAGCAGGCCAGCGCCGAGCGACACGATCACCGTGTTCAGCATCCGCCGAGGGATGTCGTAGTTCGAGAGGTTTATGTAGTTGTCGAGCGTGGGTTCTGTGAACAGCGTCGGCGGCGTGGTGAAGATGTCGCGCGGGAGTTTGAACGATGTCAGGATCATCCAGATCACCGGCAGCAGGAACAGCACGCAGATCACGATGCCCGCGGTGATGCGGACCCGATGGCCGAGCCGGCGCCGCGACCGACGGGCCCGCTCGGGTCGGATCGCACCGATGGCGGTCGCGGTGTCTGCTGTGTCCGCGGGGGCGATGGTCGACGAGTTCAAAACTTCTCCTCCAGCTTGCGGGTTCCACGCAGGAACACGAACATCAGGATCATGGTGATGACGAGGACGATCACGGCCATCGCGGCGGACTCACCGAAGTGCAGCGAGCGGAAGGCCTGCTCGTAGATGTACAGGTTCACCACGTTGGTCGCCTGACCCGGTCCGCCGCGGGTCGCCACGAGGGCGATGTCGAACATCTTCATCGCCCCGAGCCACCGGACGACGAATGTCGCGGCGATGATCGGCGCCAGCAGCGGCAGCGAGACGTGCCACAGCTTGTGCCACCAGTTCGCACCGTCGACGGAAGCCGCCTCGAGCACGTCGCCGGGGAGCGTGAGCAACGCGGCCGACGCCACCAGGATGATGAACGGGGTCCAGCGCCACGTGTCGATGATGATCACCGTCGCCATCGCCATGGTCGGGTCGCCCAGCCAGTCGACCGCGGGAAGGCCGAACAGCCCGCCCACCCAGTTGAAGACACCCCAGAGCGGATCGAGGAGCATCTTCCACACGCCACCCGCCACCACCGGGGCGACGGCGAGGGGCACGAGGAAGAGGGCGCGGATGAGGCCGCGCCCTCTCCACTCGGCGTTGACGAGGAAGGCGATGCCGAATCCCAACACCATCTGGATGGGGAGGGCGAACACGAGGTAGATGCCCGTCACCACCAGTGAGTTGTGGAACTTCTCGTCGGTGAACGCCTCGACGTAGTGCTCCCACCCCACCCACTCCTTCGGAGTGAAGGTGGCGAGATCCAGCTCCGTGAAGCTGATCTGCAAGGTGTACAGGATGGGGTAACCGAGCAGAGCCGCCATCAGGACCACGGCGGGGAGGATGAAGGTCCACCTGTTCGCCAGATCGATGAGACCGTACTTGGTCATGCGTCGTCGGGGAGTTCTCATCACCAGTCGTCTTCCGTCTTACTCGAGGAGGTCGTCGATGCCGTCATTCATCCGCTTCACGGCATCTTCCGCCGTGATGTTGCCGGGGATGAACTCACCTGTCTCCGTGGCCAGCACCTGCTGCACGGCGTCGGACTCGACGATGTGCGGCCGCCACATCTGCCCGGCCTCGATAGCGGGCCATGCGACCTCGAGCGCCTCGTACACCGGCGACAACCATTCCTGCTCCGGCGTCGTCTCGAGCGTGCTGGCGCGTGCCGGGAAGACACCGAGCGTGTTGGTCTGCCACTGCTCGCCCTTCTTCGAGGTCAGCCACTGCACGAACGTCCAGGCCGCCTCGGGAACGTCGGTCTTCGAATTCACGCCCATCGACCACACGCCACGGTGCGCACCGGGGCCCTCGCTCCCTGCCGGCAGAGTCTGGATTCCGACCTGGTCGGGAGTCAGCGTGGTCGTGGCCGGGTCGACCGCCGAACCGCGGTAGACCGAACCCCAGGTGAAGAGCGTCGCGAGGCGCCCCTGCCGGAACGCTTCGAGCGGTTCGTTGAACTGCCAGCTGACGGCCCCTGGGGGCGCGACGTCGAGCAGCTTCTGGTGGATCTCGAGCGCCTCGACGGCGTCGTCTCCGAGGTCGCCCGCGGTGTTGTCGTCGTTGAGGATCTGGCCCCCGTCGGAGTTCATGATCGTCTGCCAGATGGTGGGGGTCAGCCCGTCACGGACGAAGTAGGTGCCGACCGCCCAGGCGTCGTCCTTGCCGTCGCCGTCGAGGTCCTGCACGAGGTCGGGCGCCTGCTCCAGGTACTCGTCCCAGGTCAGGTCCGGTGTCGGAAGGGGCACACCGGCCGACTCGTAGAGAGACTTGTTGACCAGCATCATGAGGATGTTCGACCGGGCGGGCACGGCGTACTGCGTGCCGTCGAACTCTCCGGCGGCGAGGGCGGCCGGGTAGAAGTCGTCCCAGTCGTAGTCATCGGCCGTCCACTGCTCGAGCACGTCGCCCCGCAGGTCCATGAGCCCGCCGGTCGAGGCGAGCTGCGGAGTCCAGTTGTCGTCGGCCATGACGATGTCGTACGTCGCGTCCGTGTTCGTGAGTTCGAGCATCGTCTTCGCGAGCTGGTCGTTGTACGGGACCCCGTCGATCGTGATGTCGATGTTCGGGTAGTCCTTCGCGAACTCCGGGATCAGCTGCTCCTGCCATTGGCTGGCGTAGGCGTCGTTGACGAGGATCTTGAGATCGATCTTCTCGTCAGCGGTGCCGAGCCCGCCGCCGTCCGTGCTCGGAGTCTCCGCACCGCCACCGCCGGCGCAGCCGGCGAGGAGGACGGTGGTGAGGGCGATCGCCCCGCCGGCGAGGGTGATCGACCGGCGCGAACGCATCCTGCGTCGTTGCATCATTGCATTCTCTTTCTCTCGGGTGCCGCCTTCGGGAGGCGGTACCTGTGGGTGTGGTCACAGGGCTTGGTCATGCTCGCGGCGAGCGATTCGAAAGGTCAAGCGCCCTGCACATACGTGCTGGCGATCCCTCTGGCGGTGTGTTCGTCGATGATGAGGTCGGTCACGAGTCCGGCGGCGAGAGCTCCCCGCAGGGCAGGGATCCGGCCGGGATCGCTCACGATGCAGACACGACGCGGCGCGCGTCTGAGGGTGTCGAGGTCGGGGCCGCTGGAGCGCTCGTTGAGCCGGATGCCCGCGTGCGTGCCGTCGCCGCGCAGGAAGACGGTGGCCACGTCGCCCACGACGTCGGCGGCCGCGAGTTCTTCGTGATCGGAGGGGCTGAGGTATCCGTTGCGGTACACGTGACCCGGGATCTCCGAATGCGGGTCGCCCACCCCGAAGACGGCGACGTCGATGCGCTGCTGCAGCGCCAGGATCCGGGCGATGCTGCGCTCGCGCCAGAGCACCGTCTTCGTCTGCGGATCGTCGAAGAACGCGGGCACCGGGAGCGGCTCGACGTGCGCGTTGTACGCCTCGGCGAAACGCTCCAGGATGTCGCCCACGTATCCGAGCCCGAAGTTCTCGCCGTAGGCGGCGCCGTTCAGCTGCACCACGGTGACGTCGGTCAGCGGCCGGCCGACGAGGTGTCGGCTCACTCCGGCCATGGTGTTGCCCCACGCGACGCCGATCACGGTCGAGGACTCGATCATCGCCGAGAGGATGCGCCCCGCATGGCGCGCGACCTGCGTGCCGCGCTCTCGCGCGCTCATCCCCGTGGATGCGGGGATGATGTACGCCGTCACCCCGTCGCGCATGCGGATCTCGTGCTGCAACCGGGAGATGCCGTCGATGGGCTGCTTGATGCGGATGTCGACGAGCCCGGTGTCGCGGGCGTATGACAGTAGACGCGAGACCGACGACCGGCTCATGTTCAGGGAGTCGGCGATCGCCTTCATCTTCAGGTCACGCAGGTAGTAGAGCTGGGCGGCACGCAGGGCGAGCTTGGTTCGATCCGCGATGTCTGTCATGTCGACTCCTAGAAGGCGGCGACGCCGGTGAGCGCCCGCCCGATCGAAAGAGCATGGATGTCGTCCGTGCCCTCGTAGGTCCGCACGGCTTCGAGGTTCGCCATGTGCCGCATCACCGGGTACTCGGCCGTGACGCCGTCTCCCCCGAGCAGTTCGCGTGCCGACCGGGCGACCGCGATCGCCGCCCGGACGTTGCCGAGCTTCGCGATGCTCACCTGCGCAGGCTGCATGCGTCCGGCCGCCTTCCGCTCGGCGAGGTGGATCGCGGTGAGCATTCCGCCCTGGTAGGCGAGCATCATCTCGGCCAAGCGCGCCTGCACGAGCTGCTTCCCGGCGAGCTCCGTGCCGAAGGACTGTCGGCGACCGGCGTACTCCACGCTCAGAGCGAGGCATTCCCTGGCGACACCCATGACTCCCCAGGCGATGCCGAAACGCGCTTCGTTCAAGCAGGTGAGCGGAGACCGGAGCCCCTGTGAGCGCTCCAGGACCGCGTCGGAGGGGACCCGCACGGCGTCGAGACTGACATCGCACTGGATCGAGGCGCGCATCGCGTGCTTGAGGAGGATCGGCGTGGCCGTGAAGCCCACGGCGTCCGTCGGGACGACGAAGCCGCGGATGCCCTCGGCGGTCTTCGCCCAGACGATCGCGATGTCCGCCACCGAGGCCAGACCGATCCAGCGCTTCACGCCGGAGATCACCCAGTCGGCGCCGTCACGCACGGCCACGGTCGTCATGGCGCCGGGATCGCTGCCGCCCTGCGGCTCGGTCAGCGCGAAGCAGCCGAGCAGGCGGCCGGCGGCCATCTCCGGCAGCAGGGTCTCGCGCTGCCTCTCGGAGCCGAACCGATCGATCGCCGTCATCGCCAGCGACCCCTGCACTGAGACGAGCGTGCGCCATCCGCTGTCGGCCGCTTCGATCGCGGCGCAGGCGAGACCATAGGCGGTCGGACTCGCGCCCGCGCACCCCGGCGCATCGAGGTGCATGCCCAGCAGGCCGGCGTCCGCGAAGGCCGGGATGATCTCCGACCGGAATCGCGCCTCCTCGAAGTCGGCGTCGATCGTCGGGCGGACGACCTCGGCCGCGACGGCCGCCGCGCGCTCGCCCCACGCCCTGTCCTCGGAACTGATCCTCCCCTCGAGATCCAGCAGCGCGTCGACGGTGTCGTATGCGGACGTGTTCATGGGTTCCTCTTCTTCGCGGGTGCGGACATCCGGTCGAGCAGTTCCTGCCCGCCCTCTCCTAGCGCGGGCGGGGCGATGGGGTAATCGACGGGAGTCTGCGAGAACGTGAGCGGGTTGCGCACGATCGGCAGGGTCCTGCCCGCGAGAGCGATCGGCTCGAGCCCGATCCGTTCGGCGAAGCGGATGCCGTCTTCGATGGTCTGGATGGGCGCGCTGGGGACTCCGACCGACGTCAGCAGGTCGAACCACTCGGCGGCGCCCCGGTCGGCGAGCGCGGCGACGATCTCGGGGCGCAGAGCATCGCGGTGTTCGTTGCGCAGAGCGGGTGCCGCGAACCTCGGGTCGAGGACGAGGTCGCTCCGGCCCACAGCGACGCACAGCCGCGCGAACTGCGCGTCGTTGCCGACGGCGATCACGAGAGGCAGGTCGGCGGTCGGGAACGGCTCGTAGGGATAGAGACTCGGATGCTGGTTGCCCATGCGTCGCGGGACGACGCCGGCTGCCGCGAAGGCCTGTGTCTGATTCACCATCGACGACAGTGCGGCAGAAAGCAGATTGGTCTCGACGAGCTGTCCGGTCCCGCTGCGCTCTCGGTGTCGGAGTGCGGCGAGGATCCCCAGGGCGGTGTGGAGTCCGGTGAGGACGTCGAACAGGGCGAATCCGCCGCGGAAGGGCTCACCGTGCTGCGCACCGGTCGTGTCCATGAAGCCGCTCAGCGCCTGGACCATCAGGTCGTATCCGGCGAGGTGCGCGCCGTCACCGGTGCCGAATCCGGTGATCGAGGCGTAGACGAGTTCGGGCCGGTCGGGGGCGAGCGATTCGTAGTCGAGTCCGAAGCGGCGCAGTCCGCCCGCCTTGAAGTTCTCCACGACCACATCGGCGCGTGCGATGACGGCCTTGGCGGTGGCCAGGTCATCGGCCTGGGCGAAGTCGAGCACGAGGGAGCGCTTGTTGCGATTGGCCGACTGGAAGTAGGTCGCCACATCCTCGTGCACCGGCGGGGCGAAGCGACGGGTGTCGTCTCCGTCCGGGCTCTCGATCTTGATGACGGTGGCGCCCATGTCGGCCAGGAGCATGGTGCAGTAGGGCCCCGCCAGAATGCGCGACAGGTCGGCGACGACGACGCCCTGGAGGGGGACCTGGTCGCTCATCGGCGAGCGGGTTGGCGTTCATGCGGCATCGAGGACGAACTGGGTGATCGACTGCGCGACGCAGGCCGGGCGCTGCCCCCGTCGATCTCGACCGTGTGCGTCGCTCGCAGGCGCACCGCTCCGGGCAGATGGTCGACGGCATCGAGGACGATGCGGTCGCGCACGCGGCTCCCCCGCGCGGACGGGGGCGGGGAAACGGACGCGCTCGTAGCCGTAGTTGACGCGACCGGCTGCTCCGGTCACGGTGTACACCTCGGCGGCCATGGCGGGCAGGAGAGACAGCGTGAGCAGGCCGTGGGCGACCGCCGAGCCGAACGGACCCTGCGCGGCGCGCACCGGGTCGGTGTGTATCCACTGGTCGTCGTCGGTGGCGAGCGCGAAACGGGCGATGCGCTCCTGATCGACCGTGCGCCAGGGACTCACGCCGAGCGGGGAGCCCACCGCATGGTCCAGGTCGTCGACAGCGAAGGTCGTGGGCATGCGAATCCTCATCGAAATCTGCAGGTCCGTGCACGTTTGTGCCGAATGCGGGGGTTACGGGTATTTAGTGTAAGGATTACACCGAAAGCATCGGAATGCAAGCTCTGAAGGACGACGACATGTCTCTACTCACCGCAGCCCGGTCGACGACCGACCCCCTACGCCTGTACGACCGCCTCGACGATCGTGAGCGCGAGGTCGTCGAGCGTGTCCGGCGCTTCGTGGACGACCGGGTCCTCCCCCTGATCAACCAGTACTGGGAACGTGCGGAGTTCCCCTTCGAGCTCGTTCCAGATCTCGCGGGACTCGGGGTCATCGGCACGGCCATCCGCGGTCACGGCTGCCCAGGCCTCAGCCCGCTCGCCGCCGGTCTCGTCGCTTTGGAGATGTCCCGCGGAGACGGCAGCATCAACACGTTCCTCGGCGTGCAGTCCGGACTCGCGATGGGCACGATCGACCTGCTCGGGTCGACGGAGCAGAAGGAGCGCTGGCTTCCTCCTATGGCCCGCCTCGAGAAGATCGGCGCGTTCGCCCTGACCGAACCCGACCACGGCTCGGACTCCGTCGCTCTGGAGACCAGCGCGACCAGGGTCGGCGACGAGTACGTTCTCGCCGGAGCCAAGCGATGGATCGGAAACGGTCACATCGCCGACGTCGTGGTGCTCTGGGCGCGGGACACCGCCGACGACAAGGTCAAGGCGTTCATCATCGAGAAGGGGGCCGACGGACGCCATCCCGCGGGCTATCGAACCGAGGTGATCACCGGCAAGATCGGCAAGCGCGCCATCCTGCAGCCCGACATCGTGTTGGACGACGTGCGTGTCCCCGCGGCGAACCTGCTCGCCCGTTCGACCTCGTTCCGCGACGCCAGTGCCGTGCTGGCGCGCACCAGGTCGGGCGCCTCGTGGGAGGCCACAGGGCACGCGATGGCGTCGTACGAGATCGCGGTGGAATACGCCCGCACTCGGGTCCAGTTCGGAAAGCCGCTCGGAGCGCACCAGATCGTGCAGCAACGACTCGCGAAGATGCTCGCCGAGATCACGGCGATGCAGCTCATGTGCTTCCGCCTCGCCGAGCTCCAGGAGCAGGGTTCCCTCACCGGTCCGATGGCCTCGATCGCCAAGATGTTCACGGCCGAGCGCGGTCGCTGGGTCTGCTCGGAGGCGCGCGACATCCTGGGCGGTAACGGCCTCCTGCTCGAGAACCACGTCGCGCGCCACCTCACGGACATGGAGGTCGTCTACACGTACGAGGGCACCGATACCGTGCAATCCCTGATCATCGGTCGCGAGATCACCGGGATGTCGGCGTTCCGCTGAAGTCAGCCCCCTCCCTGCCAGAGCACGACCCGCACAGAAAGCAGAATCTCGATGCGCTTCATCGGAAGAACCGCGATGATCACGGGCGCCGCCCGAGGGATCGGTCGCGCGAGCGCCCTCCGTCTCGCCTCGGAGGGGGCTCGCGTGGCGATCGTCGACCTCGACCGTCACGCGGCCGTCGATGCGGCAGCCGCGATCACCCGCACGGCACCGGTCAGGGCGGCCGGGGGATTCGCGATCGGGCTCGGTGCGGACATGACCGACCCCGCGCAGGTCGAACGAGCCGTCGATGCCTTCGTCGACCAGGAAGGCCGCCTTGACGTGTTCGTCAACAACGCCGGAGCGACACGCGACGATCTGCTGTTCCGCATGGATCCGGCCGACTGGGACTTCGTGCTGAGCACGAACCTCACCTCCGCCTTCCACGGCATCCAGGCGGCCCAGCGCAGGATGACACCCGGCAAGACGGGAGCCATCGTGAACCTCTCCAGCCGCTCCGCTCTGGGCAACCGCGGCCAGGCGAACTACGCCGCGGCGAAGGCGGGGATCCAGGGCTTGACCGCGACCGCCGCGATCGAACTCGGTCCGTTCGGCATCAGGGTGAACGCGGTGGCGCCCGGATACATCGCCACGTCGATGACCGCGCAGACCGCAGAGCGGGTCGGGACCGGATGCCGCCGCACATCAGGAGCGCGCCGCCGCGCAGACGCCCCTGAGGCGCGTCGGGAGTCCGGAGGATGTCGCGGCCGTGATCGCTTTCCTCGCGAGCGACGACGCCGCGTACGTCTCCGGCCAGACCCTGTACGTGAACGGAGGCGCACGATGACCGCTGTCTATATCGTCGCGGGCGTACGAACACCCGTCGGCCGCTTCGGAGGCAGCCTCTCGGCCGTGCGACCGGACGATCTCGCGGCCCTCGCGGTCCGGGCCGTGGTCGAGCGTTCCGGTATCGACCCTGACGCCATCGACGAGGTCGTCCTCGGCGCAGCGAACCAGGCCGGAGAGGACAACCGCAACGTGGCGCGGATGGCGGTGCTGCTCGCCGCGCTGCCGGTGTCGCTTCCCGCTTTCACGGTCAATCGACTCTGCGCCTCGGGAATGACGGCGATCACCACGGCGCACGCTCTGATCTCGTCGGGCGCAGCGGAGGTGATGATCGCGGGAGGCGTCGAGTCGATGTCGCGCGCCCCGTGGGTGCAGGCGAGACCGCAGCGCGCGTTCGCCGGGCCGGGAACCCAATTCGACACGTCCATCGGCTGGCGATTCGTGAACCCTCGCTTCGCCTCGCAGGACGGGGTCACGCTCAGCATGCCGGAGACCGCCGAACTCGTCGCCGAACGATTCGGCATCGACAGGAACGTGCCGATGCCTTCGCGCTCGAGAGCCATCGCCGCGCGCTCTCCGCGACGGCGAGCGGCCTCTTCTCGGGCGAGATCGTCCCGGTCCCGACCCCGACGGACTCGTCAAGAGCGATGAGGGCCCCCGCGCCGACACGAGTGCGGCGGCGCTCGCCCGGCTGCGTCCCGTGGTCACCGGCGGCCACGTCGTCACCGCCGGCAACGCCAGCTCCTCAACGACGGCGCGTCCGCCCTCCTGCTCGCGAGCGAGGCCGCCGTCCGCGCCCACGGACTGACGCCGCTGGCTCGGATCGTCACGCATGCCGCATCCGGGGTCCACCCCGAGATCATGGGCATGGGTCCGGTCGAGGCGACGAGGAAGGCGCTCGACAGAGCCGGATGGAGCACCGACTCCCTCGCAGCCGTGGAGGTGAACGAGGCGTTCGCATCTCAGGCTCTCGCCTGCATCGATCAGCTCGGGCTCGATCCGTCTCTCGTGAACGAGTGGGGCGGTGCGATCGCCCTCGGGCATCCGCTCGGTTCGTCGGGTGCCCGGATCGTGGTCACGCTGCTCTCGCGCATGATGGAGGCGGATCACTTCCGCGGCGCAGCGACCCTGTGTGTCGGCGTGGGCCAGGGCACGGCGCTGCTGATCGAACGATGACCTACCGCCTCCGGTCATGATCGGCGGACCGGTTCTCGAGTCGCCGCGGCGAAAGTCGCACGGAACTCCGCGTTGAGAGCGCGCACCGTGTCGCCGTCCGGCTTCAGCGCGGTGCGATCAGCCGTCAGCAGCCCGTTCGACTCGTCCTCGACGTCCGCGAGCTGCGTGTAGACGGTCGCCGAGAGGCCTTGCTCGATCGCCGGGAGCACCTCGCGTCTGTGCAGTTCCTCGTACGCGCGCGTGAACTCCTCGCGGGAGCGGGTGCGCCGGTAACCGAATTCCCGCTGCGGGTAGCGATGCCCCGGGAGCCTCAGACTGTATCCGCCGAACTCCGACACGACGAGTGCGCGGCCGTCACGTCCCCACCACCGGGCGGGACGGATCGGCTGGAAGTACACATGCAGGCTCCGCAGATCTCCCGCGCGCTGGTCATGCCATCCGCTGGCATGATCGATCACGCGGTCAGGGTCGCCGCGACGCAGACGCTCCACCACGCGCGCCGCATCGAACTGCCCCCAGCCCTCGTTGAACGGCACCCACGTCACGACCGAGGGAGAGTTGCGGAGCAGGGCAACCATCTCGTCGAGCTCGTGCAGGAACTGCCGACGACCTGCACCATCGGCGCGGCCGAAGATCCGATGCCACCGGTCCGTGAGGCGGATGCGGGGCGAGACGACCGGGGTCGTGATGACCCAGGGCCGATAGGCCGCCCCTCCGTTCACCGCGTCCTGCCACACCAGCATCCCGAGCCGATCGCAGTGGTGGTACCAGCGCAAGGACTCGACCTTGATGTGCTTGCGGAGCATCGTGAAGCCCAGCTCCTTCATCGACACGATGTCACGCACGAGGGCGTCGTCGTCCGGTGCCGTGTACAGCGAATCCTCCCAGTACCCCTGATCGAGCACCCCGATGTGGGGGTAGGGGTCGCCGTTCAGCCGGAGTCTCGGCATGCCCTTCGGGTCGGGAGCGACATCGACGCTGCGCACTCCGACATAGCTCGCGACCCGGTCGGAGCCCAGGACCACATCGATGTCGTAGAGGAAGGGGTCCTCGGGCGTCCACAGCCGCGGCTGATCGATCGGGATTCTCACCGTCGAACCCGATGTCGCGTCGACAGCGGCGATGATCCGACTCCCCGCGCGCACGGTGACCGACGACGGTGCGGCTGAGCCGTCGGAGGATTCGACGGAGACCTCGACGATGGCCGTCGACATCCCGGTCCGCACATCGGGCGTCCGCAACCGGAGGCCGACCACGTGCACCTGCGGCACCTGCTCCATCCAGACCGTCTGCCAGATGCCCGACTGGGCGGTGTACCAGATGCCGCCACGACGCAGCCGCTGCTTCCCGGTCGCGTGATGCGAGGTCTCGCTCAGGTCGCGCACCTCGACGACGATCTCGTGCGCGGTTCCCTCACGCAACACTTGGGTGACATCGATCGCGAACGGCAGGTAGCCCCCGACATGAGCGGCGACCTCGACACCGTCGACGAGCACGCGGCACGACTGGTCGACAGCACCGAAATGGAGTATCGTACGATGCCCGTCGTGTGCCGTGTGCGTGAAGCGGCGACGGTACCAGAGGGCCTCGTGGGGTTGCAGCTGGCGTCCGACCCCGGACCGGACGGTCTCCGGGGAGAACGGCACGAGGATGCGCTGATCCCACTCGTCGGGTGCCACCCCGGCCGGGGTGAAGGCGCAGTCCCACCATCCGTTGAGCACGGTATGACCGTCGCGCCGCAGCTGGGGACGCGGATACTCGCTCAACGGAACGGCTTCCGTCATCGGGATCGCCTCTCGAGTCGGGCGCGCCAGGTCGCCAGCAGCGGGAGCACGAGGAGCACGGCGGCGGCCGCGACGAACATCGTGGGACCGGGTACCGGGCGCGCGACGCCGAGGTCGACGTAGGTGCTCCCCGCGCTGACGATCGCCCAGGCTCCGATGAACGGCCCGACGACCATCGGGATCATGGTGCCCATCACCATCCGGAGCCCCTGGACCATTCCCGCCTGTCCGTCCGGGGTCTCGTCACGCGCCGTCGCCGAGACGGACGCGGTCGCCAGCATCATGCCACCCAGTGCCAGAGCAGCAGCGATGATCACGGACACCGTGTCCTTCGCGAAGAACATCAGGACGAGCCCGCCCGCGAAGAGCATCGTCGCCGGCAGCAGCAGCCGGCTCTTCCCGATCCGGTCCATCAGGATGCCGCCGAGCACGCTGATCGCCGCTGCCGCGACGAGCGAGACACCGAGGATGAGTGCGTACGACTCGACCTGCAGCCCGTACTGGAGGTAGATGATCACGTAGGGCAGGAACACCTGGGCCGCTGTTCCGATGACCGCCAGCATCCCGAGCGACAGGTACAGCGGGGCGTTCGCCCGGACGGTCGAAGGACGGAATCCGAGGAGGAGCCGGGTGCTCAGCGAGGCAGTGCCTGCTGCGCCGCCCAGCTGCCCCGCATCGCGCATCAGCGCCCAGGCGATCATCCCGGAGATCGCCGTCACGACGCCCACGATCCCGAAGAACGCCCGCCACTCCCCGCACGGCTGAACCCGTCGAGCGCGCCGAAGACGAGGAGCATCGCGATCAGGGGAAGTGCCGCGAGCACCGCGTCGGCACGGCCACGCGTCTGCGGGGAGTGGTCACGTCGGTCACCCACGCGCCGAAAGCGGCGTTGTTCGCCCCGGATCCGATCATGCTCATGAGGCAGTCGAGCGCCACGATCCCGATGACGGCGGCGAACACGTACGGAGCCGCGACGACGCCCTCCTCCGGGGAGAGCAACCCGAAAGCCGCCGTGCAGGCGCCCCACACCACGTATCCGACGGCGACGAAGGCCCGCCGCTTGCCCATCCTGTCCGACCACGCACCGACGATGAGGGTGGCGACGGTGGCGGCGATCGCACTCAGAGAGACCATGAGGGCGATGATCGTCGGATCCTGAGTGATCCGCTCGTACACGAACACGTTGAGGTACATGTTCTCGACGGTCCACGCGATCTGACCTACCAGCCCGATGACCAGGAGGGCAGCCCACACACGCCCTCCGAGGCGTCGATCCACACCACCCGTCGGCGGGGGGCCCGAGGGGGCCGGAGATGACTTCATCGTCGTTCCTCTTCGCAGGATCAGCGGGTATTGCCACGTGGCAATACCCGCCAACGATAGCCGGTTCGGCATGAGCCACGCGAGTTGCTACTGTCGGCGTCAGAGGAGATGCCGTGGTCACCCAGATGGACGTCGCCCGCCGTGCGGGCGTGGCGAGACGAACCGTGTCGAACGTCGTCACCGGATTCCCGTACGTGAGCGACGACGTGCGCGCACGGGTCCAGCGAGCGATCGAGGAACTCGGCTACGTCCCCAACCACGCGGCCCGTCAGTTGCGCACTGGCCGCAGCGACGTGGTCGCGCTCATCATCCCGGAAGTGGGCGTCGGGTACTTCGGCGAGCTGTGCAACCTGATCGTCGAAGAAGCCGCGGCCCACGGGATGGGTACCGTCGTCGCCCAGACCCACGGCTCGCGATCGCGCGAGTTGGCCGAGATCGAGCGCGTCATCGCCCTCCAGCCGGACGGGATGATCGCCAGCCCCCTCGAGCTCACGCCCGCCGACATCGAGACCATCAGCGCACGTATCAGCCTGGCATTGATCGGAGAGCACTTCGCCGGCACCGAGACCGCCTCGATCGCGATCGACAACGTCGCCGCGACCACCGCGGTGGTGGAGCACCTGATCCGTTCAGGACGCGAGAGGATCGCGTACGTCGGGGTCGCGGGCCCCGCGCCTCGGTTCAACGAGCTGCGCCGGACGGGCTACCTCTCCGCCTTGAGCGCGGCCGAGCTGCCCGCTGTGGCCGAGGCCGACGCAGAGGATTTCACGACCCGAGACGGCTACGACGCCGGCATGGGGCTCGTCCGTCGGATCGCGGCAGGGAAGACATCGACGCCGTGTTCTGCGTCACCGACGAAGTCGCCATCGGTGTGCTCAGGGCGCTGCACGACGGCGGCCTCAGAGTTCCCGCCGACATCGCCGTCGCCGGGTTCGACGACATCACAGAAGGACGCTACTCCACGCCCCGGCTGACGACCGTGTCGCCCGACAAGCATGAGATCGCCCGACGAGCCGTCGCGTCGGTGCGCGGTGAGGTGCCGCGGGTGGACGCCGTCGCTTTCACGATCGAGGAGCGCGAGAGCTCACAGGTCGACTGAGCGATGACCACCGGGGAACATAGAAGCGCCGCACCCTCCGGGGAGGATGCGGCGCTTCGTGCGTGCAGCGGGAGTTACTCCGCCGCAGCGATCTTCTTGGCGTCGTCGGTGTTCAGCACGCGGAACAGGATCGCGGCGATCACCGCACCCACGACGGGAGCGACGATGTAGAGCCACAGCGAGCTCCAGGCGAAGTGGCCGCTGACCGAGAGGCCCAGCGCCACGGCCGGGTTGAACCCGCCGCCCGAGATCGAGCCGACCGTCGCCGCGCCGACGAACACGGTCGCACCGATCGCGAGACCGTAGAAGGAGTTGCCGGCGGTGTCCTTCGACGTCGCGGTGTTGAGCACGACCCACACGAGGATCAGCGTGAACAGCGCCTCGACGAGGAAGGCCGGACCGACCTCGATGACCATGGCCTCCTCGCCGACCGGCCAGACCGTCATGCTGACGAGTGCAGCCACCGCGCCACCGACGAACTGTGCGATGAGGTACGCGATGAAGTCGGCGACGCTGAGACCGCCGCGCAGGAACACGCCGACCGATACGGCCGGGTTGAGGTGAGCACCCGAGATGTGCCCCGTGGAGAACACGAGCACCATCAGGGTGAAGCCGATCGCGAGCGGCGTCAGCGGGCTGTCGCTGTTCACCGCCGCGATGATGGCGAGGACGAAGAGGAAGGTGGCGATCGCCTCTGCGAGCGCTTTGCGTGCCGTACCAGTCATGAGAGCCCTTTTCTCTGGGATTCCGTAGTGAGGAGGTCACCCGTTCGCCCCGCGAACCCCGGTCGACACACCCCCCGTTGCGGCACTGAGGATATCGCTGGGCTCGCATCCGCGAGAGGATGCCGCGCGGGAACGCTGTGAATCCGCTGAACCCGGGCGATCGCCGGCAGGAGCAGGGCCGCGCCGGTGGATGTCAACCCCGTGGCGGGGCGTCTGGCGCACTCGTAGCGTGCAAGGATGACGACCGAGATCGCGCCCAGAGCCGAGACACCGACCCGGTTGCGCAGGGCCATCACCGGCCCCCTCCTCTTCGCCTTCATCCTCGGCGACGTGCTCGGCGCCGGGATCTACGCGCTCATGGGCGTGCTCTCGGCGAAGGTCGGCGGGATGCTGTGGGCCCCGCTGCTGCTGGCGCTGCTGCTCGCACTGCTCACGGCGGGTTCCTACGCAGAGCTCGTGACGAAGTATCCGCGCGCCGGGGTGCCGCCGTCTTCGCGGAGCGGGCCTTCCGCAGCCCTCTCGTGTCGTTCCTGGTGGGATTCAGCATGCTCGCCGCCGGCGTCACGAGCGCCGCGGGTCTCGCGATCGCGTTCTCGGGCGACTACCTGAGCACCTTCGTCGATCTGCCCACCATCCCGGTCGCGATCGTGTTCCTCGCGGTCGTCGCGCTTCTGAACGCCCGCGGCATCCGCGAATCGATGGGCGCGAACCTGGTGATGACGGCGATCGAGCTCAGCGGGCTCGTGATCGTCGTCGCCGTGGTCGCGATCTTCGTCGGCGGGGGCGGTGGCGACGTGTCGCGTGTGACGCAGGCGCCGGAAGGGACGAGCGTCGCCGTCGCGGTCCTCTCTGGCGCGGTCATCGCGTACTACTCCTTCGTCGGCTTCGAGACGTCGGCGAACATGATCGAAGAGGTCAAGGACCCGCGGCGCACCTATCCCCGCGCCCTCTTCGGAGCCCTCTTCACGGCGGGGAGCCGTCTACGTGCTGGTCGGCCTGGCGAGTTCGATCGCCCTGCCACCCGCAGAGCTCCAGGAGTCGAGCGGACCCCTGCTCGCCGTGGTCGAGGCCACGGGCGTCAGCATCCCGTCCTGGCTCTTCAGCCTGATCGCCCTCATCGCCGTCGCGAACGGCGCCCTGCTCACGATGATCATGGTCAGCAGGCTCACCTACGGCATGGCCGAGCAGGGCCTGCTGCCGTCCGCGCTCGGGCGGGTGCTGCCGAAGCGCAAGACGCCGTGGGTGGCGATCCTCACCACGACCCTCGTCGCGATGGGACTCACCCTCGTCGGTGATCTGGCGACACTCGCCGAGACGGTCGTGCTGCTGCTCTTGGTCGTCTTCCTCAGCGTGAACGTATCGGTCCTGGTCCTGCGACGCGACCGTGTCGAACAGGATCACTTCCGGGTGTGGACGTTCGTCCCCGTGCTCGGCGTCGCATCCTGCATCCTGCTGCTCACGCAGCAGCGTCCGATCGTCTGGCTCTTCGGCGCGATCCTGCTCGCAGTGGGTGGTGTGCTCTACGTGGTCGCCCGCTGGAGCAGGAAGCACGCCGAGAAGCGCAACAACCGGCCCGGCGGCGTCGCCGTCGACAACCAGGAGGGAACCTCATGAACACCACGCCTGCACACACACCCGACGACGAGGTCACGAGTGCGGAGAACCGCCACGACCAGCTGACCACGGCCCCGGACGCCACCGAAGCCGACGCGGCCCCCGCATCGAGGTCAGCGAGCACGACGGCAACACGCGCATCGACATCGCCCCGGAGGCGGCGGTGCGGCCGGGTCCCGGGCCGGGAATGCCCGAGGCCGACCCCGAGGACGCCGATTCCGAGGACTGAGCCACCCGCGTCGCGCCGCAGCCCTCACACGGCTGCGGCGCCGACCCGTGTGCGCGTGCGGACGATCGTGGCGAATCCGCGGGCGGAGAGGATGCTCTCGGTGCGACGCATGATGTCGCCGCCCGAGACGGCCTCGAGAGCGCCGTCCGCCGGGATGGCCGAGGTCGTGGTGGCATCCGTGACGAACTCCACCTCGTAGCCGAGATCGGCCGCGACGCGTGCGGTCGTCTCACAGCACTGCTCCGTGCGGATGCCGCAGATCACGACGCGGCGGACACCCGCGCGCTGAAGCCGCTCGTGCAGATCGGTCGAGGCGAAGGCGTTGATCGTGGTCTTGGTGATCGCCGCTTCGGACTCATGGGGACCGAGCTCGGAGATCACCCGCACGAACCCCTGCGCGGGGTCGAAGACTCCACCGCTGCCCGGCTCGGAGTGCGTGATCCACACGACCGGGTCGCCCACCCCACGGGCGTGCGCCACGAGGAGTGCGATGTTGTCGAGCACCGCGGGGTTCGCCGTCTCCGCCCAGTCGTCGGCTCGTCGGCGGAAGGACTCCTGTGCATCGATCACGAGCAGAGCGGTGTCGGTCGATGAGGTCATACGCTCATCGTCGCGTCTGTGTGCCCGCGCGGGCAAGACGCTCCTCTGCCAGGAAGCAGCGGCTTCCCGCCGTCGTACGCGCTAGAGCCACCCCTTGCCCTTGAAGGCGGCGTACAGGCCGAAACCCAGCGCGACCATCAGGCCGATCGCCATGGGGTAGCCGAGCACCCAGTGCAGCTCGGGCATGTGATCGAAGTTCATCCCGTAGATCGTGCCGACCAGCGTCGGGGCGAACAGGATCGCCGCCCATCCCGAGATCTTCTTGACCTCGTCGTTCTGGCGGATGCTGAGCTCCGTCATCCGCCGCATCTCCTCGTTCTGCCGCCGCGCGACGATCGTCGACTCGACCGTGAGGGCGTTGTCGAGCACGGTGCGGAACGTGGTGGCGCGGTCGCTCACGCGCAGGGTGTGGTCCAGCACATCACGCAGGTACCGCTGCAGTTCCTCGCCGACGCGGTACTTGTCCGAGCCGCGCAGCAGTGCCTCCAGCATCGCCGCCAGCGGTTGGGTGGCCCGTTGGAAGTCGATGACCTCCCTGCCCAGGTCGTAGATGCGCTGCGTCGCATCGGTGTCCTCTTCGAACAGCTGGCTCTCGATCTCGTCGATGTCGTTCTCGAGACCGGCGAGCACGGGGGCGTACTCGTCGACGACCTCGTCGAGGATGGCGTAGAGCACGGCTTCGGGTCCGTGCGAGAGCAGCGCCGGATCGTTCTCGAGGCGTCGGCGCACCCGTGCGAGGTCGGGAGACTCCGCATGGCGGATGGTCACCACGAAATCGGGTCCGACGAGCACATGCACCTCACCGAACTCCACCTCCTCGAGGTCGTCGAGGTAGCGGGCCGGACGCAGCACCATGAACAGCACATCGCCGTAGCGCTCGAGTTTGGCGCGCTGATGTCCGGCCAGCGCATCCTCGACGACCAGGGCGTGGATCCCGAACTCGTCCGCGACCTCGCGGATCTCGTCTTCGCTCGGCCGGTAGAGGCCGATCCAGCTCATCCCGCCACGTTCCCGCATGCGCTCGAACGTCTCACTGAGGCTCTGCGGATTCTCCGTGCGCACGCCGTCGACGTAGATCGCGTTGTCGATGATGGCCATCGTCGCCCTCCCGCTTCGACCGCCGATCAGGGCGTCGTCATCCCGCGGCCGGCTCGACGCAGACGACCGCGGCATCCGTGATCGCCTTGTGGTACTGCTCAGCCGTGAACGGCAGCCCGAACTCCGGCACCGTCTGCCCGGAAGCAGCCGGGGCCTTGGACGCGATCGCCGCGAGCTCCCAGGAGAGCTGCTGCGCGAACTGTGCGCCCAGGGTCGAGTCGTTCAACACCACGGCCACCGTGAATCCGGTCGCAGGGTCGGAGTACGCGGCGGTCGCGTACCCGGGAACCCACCCGTGCTGGCCGATCATCGACCCCACGAGGTAGGCGCCCCCGGTGGCCTGGTACCACGACGGCGCGCCGTCGGCGGCCGGCAGGGGTGCGCCGAAGCGGTCCGGCTTGTCCTCCGTACGCAGCGCCTGCTTCGCCTCCGCCTGGGCGTAGCGGCCCAGGTCGGCGATGGTCGAGACGACACCGGAATCCGTGAATCCGGTGCTGGAGGACAGGGTGGTGATGTCGGTCGGCGTCGCGCAGGCGTACCCGCCGTCGACGCCCGGCATGTAGTACCCGTTCATCGGGTCGTCGCCGGGCGCGGCAGCGGCAGGGCCGGGCAGCGAGGTGCCGGTGAGCTCGAGGGGATCCGTGACGTACTCCGCGATGAGCTCCGATGCGCTCAGACCCGATGCGCGCTCGAGAGCGAGCCCGAGCAGGAGGTATCCGGAATCCGAGTCGCGGAAGGTGGTGTGCGGAGCCACACGCTCGCGGGCGAGACCGAAGCCCGCCAGTTCCAGCGGCGCCCACACCCGGTCAGGGGTGTTGAGCCACGCGGGACGCACGCTCGACTCGGAGGAGCCGGCGCCACTGGTCCCGTTGCACAGGTCGAGGAGGGTGATGCCCTCTTCTCGCATGCCGCCGACGCCCGAGACGTAGTCCGCGACGTTCGCGTCGAGCTCGACGGTCCCCTCGTCGGCGAGGGCGTAGAGGACGTCGCACGTCATCAGACGGGTCACATCCGCGATCCGGAACGACATGTCGGTGGTCACCTCGCCGCCGTCGCGGCCCTGCGTGCCGAAGGCCGTGACCCAGCTGCCGCTCCATGGCACCCAGACGCCGACGATCGCACCGGAGGCCCCGGACGCGACGAGCGCATTGTCGACGGCCCCTGCATCGCGGCGACCGTGTCGTCGGGCAGGGCACCGTCGACCTGCGCGGGTGGCGTGTAGCTGAAGGAGTCGTCGGGGTGCATCCGGTGAGGATGAGAGCGAACAGCGCCGCACCGGCCGCACTGGCCGCTACGGCGCGCCGACGGCGCGACGAGAGAAGCTGCATGAAGGAACCCCCGAGGATGTGTCTCCCGAGTCTAGAACGCCGATCCTGAAAGACGGCATCGTGTCGGCCGGCTCTCGTGTCCGCGTAGGGTGTGAAACGTGCCCCACCTCTTCGACGCCGACGTGATCACCGCTGTCCTCCGCCACATGAACGGCGACCACACCGACGACAATCTCCTCATCGCGCGGGCCTTCGGCCCGTCCGCCGCCGAGATCACGGACTCCACGATGACCGGCTTCGACGGCGAGGGCGGGGTGTGGGAGATCACGGCCGATGGCGCGGTCTCCGAGCTGCGCGTCCCGTGGCCTGGAGGCCCGATCGCCGACCGCCCCGCCGTCCGCCGCGAGGTCGTCGCGCTCTACGACGAGGCCTGCGCACGCCTCGGTGTGGAACCTCGACCGCACGCCTGACGACATCCGGGCTTCCACCTGAGGTAAGGCAAGCCTTACACTGAGTGCATGTCCGAGATCCTCTCCTTCTCCGCCGCCCTGCGCGAGCGCTCGTCCGGATCGCACTCCCGCAGCGAGACCGCCGGCTTCATGTCCGACCTCCTGAAGGGCGAGGGCTCACGCGAGGACTACATCTCGCTCGTGGCCCAGCACTACTTCATCTACGAAGCGCTCGAGAGCGCCGGCGACCGTATGCGCCACGACCCGGTCGCCGCGGTGTTCATCAGCGACAAGCTCACCCGCCTGCCGGCCCTCGAGGCCGACCTGGAGTTCCTCCTCGGGCAGGACTGGCGGGCGCAGATCGTGCCCCTGCCGAGCACGCAGCGGTACGTCGAGCGCATCCAGCAGGTCGGCGCCACCTGGGTCGGCGGCTTCGTCGCCCACCACTACACCCGCTACCTCGGCGACCTCTCCGGAGGCATCTTCATCGGCCGGGTCATGGCCCGGCGCTTCGGGTTCGAGACCAACGGCATCGGCTTCTACCTGTTCGACGACATCGCCGACCCCGCCGCTTTCAAAGACGTCTACCGCGAGCAGCTCGACGCCGCACCGTGGGACGACGCCGAACGCGAGCGGGTGATCGACGAGGTGCTCCTCGCCTACCGCTTCAACACCGAGCTCTTCGAAGACCTCGACCGCGCACGTGTGGCCGCCTGAGCAGGCTCAGGCCCCTGGGAGTTCCGGAGTCGACGCCGCCAGCCAGGCATCGCGCATGAACCGGCGCACGTCCTCATCCACGCGGATGTCGCGGGGCCGCAACGCCCGCGAGAGATAGAGCCCCTCCAACGAGGTCAGCCTGCTCAGCGCCACGTACGTCTGCCCAGGCGCGAACGCGCCGGAGCCGAGGTCGATGATCGCCCGCTCGTACGTCTTGCCCTGCGACTTGTGGATCGTGACCGCCCACGCGAGTCGCAGCGGGAACTGGGTGAACTCGGCGACGACGTCGCGGGTGAGCTTCTTGGTGTTCTGGTCGTAGGCATACCGGAACCGTTCCCAGACGGCCGGCTCGACGTCGACCTCCTCGCCGTCGATGTCCACGCGCACCGCTCCCCCGAGGATGCGCGTCACCGTGCCGATGGTGCCGTTCACCCAGCGGGGCGGCTCGCCGGACATGGCCGTGTCGTTGCGGAGGAACATCACCTGCGCGCCGACCTTGAGCTTCAGCTCCGACTCGGCGGGCAACGCGGCCTCCCCGCGCCCGAAGTCTCCGCTGACCTCGGCCCGCGCCGTCTGCTCCTTGCCCGGGAGGGCCGCGAGGTGGCGGCTGTTGATGCTGTTCACGATGTCGTTGCGCGTGGCGAGGGTGATCATCGGCACCTCGCCCGGCTCCGGCTCCGGCGGCGTTCGCGCGCCCTGGGTGTTCAGGACCCCGGCGATCTCGGCGGTCACCCGCCCGTAGCGGACGGCGTTGAGCATCGACTTGAACCCGTCGTCGGACTGACGGTGGATCTGCACCAGCTCCCTGACGTGCAGCTCTGCGCGGGTGTCGACCTGGAACAGGCCCTCCTGATCGGAGAGCCCGGAGCCGCCGGCCCACACCTTCGCATCGAAGAACCAGAACGACCGGTAGTGGTCCTGCACGTACCGCGCCTCGTCGCCCCGCGGCGGCACCGGTGCGAGCTGGTAGGGGTCGCCGAACATGACGACCTGCACGCCGCCGAACGGCTCGCCGCGGCGCCCCTGGCCTGTCGCAGCGAGCGGTCGATCGCGTCCATCAGGTCGGCGTTGACCATCGAGATCTCGTCGATCACGAGCGTCTCGATGGCGTTCAGGATCCGGCGGGTCGCATCGTTCTGGTCGATGTCGGCGTCGCCGATCAGGCCGATCGGCAGGCGGAACAGCGAGTGGATCGTCTGACCTTCGACGTTCAGGGCGGCGACACCGGTCGGCGCGCAGATCGCGATCTGCTTCTTCGTGTTCCAGGCGAAGTACTGCAGCAGCGTCGACTTGCCCGTCCCGGCGCGCCCGGTGATGAAGACGTGCTCGCCGGTGTCCTCGATGAGCCGGAACAGCTCTTGCTGCTCCTCGGACAGGGCGGGAAGGGACACGGCACTCACAGGGGAAGCAGGCGGAAACGGGGCGCCCCCCATGCTACGTCCAGGGCTCCGGTGCGGACCGCCGACGCTCGGCGTCCCCTCAGGACCCGCCTTCTAGACTGACGCCATGGAGCGGGCCAGGACGAGCGCGCCCCCCGCACGCCTCGGCGTGCACGCCTGGGGGTCGATCTGGCGTTGCTCGTCGTCGTCGGCCTGATGCTCGTCGCGGCACTCGGCGCGGGCGGCGCGACGCTGTACCAGCAGTTCTACGGCCCGTCCGCGTTCGTGGTCCGGTACCTCGACCTGCTCTCGTCGGGGATGGCTGCCGACGCCCTGCGCGTGCCCGGCGTGGCGATCGACCGCGAGACGCTCGAGAAGGCCGGCATCGCCCCTTCGGCCTCCGAGGCGCTGCTGCGCCGTTCCGCGCTCGCGCCGCTCACCGACGTGAAGGTGGAATCCGAGAAGCCCGCCGAGGGCGGTACCGCCGTGACCGTCAGCTATGAGGCCAGCGGCCACGCCGGGACCAGCACCTTCCTGATCGAGCAGGACGGATGGGCGGGTGTCACACCGAACTGGCGCTTCACCACCAGTCCGCTCGCCGTCGTGGAGCTGACGGTGCGCGGTGCGGATCAGTTCGCCGTCAATGGGTTCGAGGTCGATCGCCGACAGGTGTCCGCCGCCGGAGCCGACGCCGAGCCCCTCGACCCGCTGCCCCTGCTCGTGTTCACGCCCGGGCTGTACTCCGTGACGGTGGAGACGCCGATCGCGACCGCATCCGGCCACGGCGTGCTCGCCGATACGCCCCTCGCCGTCACTCCGCTCGACGTGCAGACGACGCCGACCGAGGAGTTCGTCGAGGTCGTGCAGCAGCGCGTCCAGGAGTTCCTCATGAAGTGCACCACGCAGGAGGTGCTCCAGCCGACCGCGTGTCCGTTCGGGCTGCGGGTGACGAACCGCATCACTGCACCCCCGAAGTGGTCCATCGCGAGTCAGCCGCAGGTCACGGTCGTCCCCGACGGCGGTCACTGGCAGATCCCGACGACGGATGCCGTGGCGCATGTCGACGTGGAGATCAAGTCGCTGTTCGACGGGTCCATCTCACCGCTGTCGGAGGATGTCCCGTTCCAGCTCAACGGCAGCATCGTGATCCTCCCCGACGGCTCGGCATCCATCAGGGTCGGCTCGCCGAGCGAACCCCCGGTCGACTGACCGGTCGAGGTCGGCGCCTCAGCGGCCTCCGCGCTCCTCGCGACGCTGATCGTCCGCCGCGAGCCTGGCGAGCTCGGCGTTGTACTCCTCGAGCTCGGCATCCCCGGTGCGATCCGCGTGCCGGTCGCGGCGCTTCTGCAGCTTGGTGTCGCTGCGGCTCCACTGGATCGCCACCGTGATCGCGAGGATGAGGGTCGGGATCTCGCCGATCGACCAGGCGATGCCACCCCCCACGTACTGGTCTTCGAGGGGGCTCGCACCCCAGTCGCGGCCCATGGCTCCGAACCAGTCGGCGACCATGAGACCCTCTTGCATCATGATGGCGATGCCGAAGAACGCATGCATGGCCATCACGGCGATCAGGGTGATCAGACGCCCGGGGTAGGGCAGCCGGTACGGGACGGGGTCGACGCCGATCAGGCTCATCACGAACAGGTATCCCGAGAGCAGGAAGTGGATGACCATCCACTCGTGCCCGAGGTGCTCGAACATCGACCACCGCACGAGATCGGTGAAGTAGAAGGCCCACAGCGACAGGATGAAGATCGCCGCCGCGACGAACGGATGCGTCACGACGCGCGCGAACGGCGAGTGCACGGCCCACATGATCCATTCGCGCCCGCCCCTGGTGCCGTCGTCGCGCTTGTGGATGGCACGAAGGGCCAGAGTGATCGGGGCTCCGGAGACCAGCAGCAGCGGGATGGCCATCGACAGCATCATGTGCCCGAGCATGTGGATGCTGAACAGGTACTCCTGGTACGCGTTGATCGGGCCGCCCGTGACCCAGACGAGCATCAGCATCCCGAGCACCCAGAACACCGTGCGATGGATCGGCCAGCGGTCGCCGCGCAGGCGGAGACGCCGGACACCCGCGAGGTAGAAGAACAGTCCGAAGCCGGCAGCCACGAGCCAGAGCACGTCGATGTCCCATGCGGTGAACCAGCGCTCGAGCGTGAGCTCCGGCGGCAGCACCGAGCCGGTGAGGATCTGCGCGGGGGTCTGCGAGAACGCCGCGGTCTCCCCGGTGGGCGGAGGGGTGCGGGCGAGCGCGGCGGCGGCACCCGAGGCGAGTCCCATCAGCGCGACCTCGCACAACACGAGGAGCCAGAACCACCCGGCGGCCCGCGCACCGTGGAGCTTCGGGATGAGGCGGGCACGGTACCACGCGCCGAGCAGCCCCATCCCGCTCAGCAGTGCGACCTTCGCGAGCACGATCCAGCCGTACGGGGTGGTCCACAGCGCATCCCAGCTGCCCACGGCCACGATCGAACGAGTGACGCCCGAGACGGCGACCACGGCGAACGCCGCGATCGCGAGCGACGAGTAGCGCGCGACGAGGCGGGGACGTCGACGTCGCCACGCCCGCGCAGCAGCACGAGGAGCAGCAGACCGCCGAGCCAGACCGCGGCTCCGACCGTGTGCAGCAGGATCGAGTTGACCGCCATGTTGTGGCCGTCGAGGTCGCCGGCGTGCCCCTGTGTGGCGAGCGGGAGGAACGAGACCGCCGCGAGCAGCGCCGTGATGAGCGTGGGGGTCCACGAGCGCCACGCGAACGCGAGCACGGTGATGATCGCGCCGAAGATGGTGGTGATGAGCCAGGACTGACCCAGTGGCAGCTCGAGCAGGAACCGGCCGAGCTGCGTGCCGAACTCGCGCTCGATGCTGAGCTTCGGGTTGAAGGCCGCCATGAAGGCGAGGAACCCGGCGAGGCCGGCGGAGACCGTGAAGACCGCGGCGCCGACCGAGGCGATGTTCAGCGCCGCGTCGAACGACCGGTCGCCCGCGCGCAAGCCGAACAGGGCGAGGACGAGCGAGCCGAGCATCACGGCACCCGAGATGTTCATCACGAGCTTGGCCACCGGCGTGCCCCAGAGCACGAAGGCTCCGGGGTCCTGCAGGAGCGGCGGCTCGGCACCACCGCCGACGAGGAGGGCCAGCACGAGGGCCACCAGGGCCGCGGCGAGGAGGATGACGATCCCGGCGATTCGATACGCCGAACTCCGACTCGTCGACTCGCTGCGGGAACTCACCCCTCCAGCCTAGGCGCGCCCCGGAGTGAGAACGCACGAAGGCCGCCCCCGCAGAACGGGGGCGGCCTTCGGAAGGTGCGGCCTGATTACTTGACGGCAGCCTTGAGCTTGGAGCCAGCGGTCACCTTGACGCGCTTGCCGGCCGGGATCTTGATCTCGGCGCCGGTCTGCGGGTTGCGACCAGTGCGAGCTGCCGTGTCGACCTGCTCGAAGGAGATCCAGCCCGGGATGGAGACCTTGCTGCCCTTGGCAACAGCGTCGGAGACCGTGGCGAACAGCGAGTCGAGGACACCGGAGACGGTGGCCTGGCTCTGGCCGGTGGCGGAAGCGATGCTCGCGACGAGCTCGGTCTTGGTGATGGACTTGTCAGCCATGTCATCCTCCAGCGACGAAGGACCGTCGCATCGTTGTGGGTATCGGAGCGGATGCTCCTGGTCTGTCGACCGCCTTGAATGTATCAACGACCACCCTGTTTTCCGCGTCATTTCGCGGGTTTTGGGCAATTACCTGGCGTGTCGCGTCACTTTCGTCACTCCAGTCACAGTTTTCGAGGGGGTTTCCTGACCCGGAGCCGCCTTCCGGAGGGTATCTGCACAACGGAGGGACCTGTCCCGGAATCCCTCCTCCGATACGCGGATCTCCTCCCCGGTGCGGTCAACGCGGCCGGTGCGCCTCGATCACCGACTGCGCCGTGCGTGCGAAGGCCGGACGCACCCGGTCGTCGCCGTCCAGATATCCGCCGACCAGTGCGGCGTCTCTGAGAAGGACCAGGGAGGCCGCGACATCCACGGGGTCCGTCAGCCCGGCGCCCTCGGCCACGGACTGCAGCGTGCCGCGGAACCACTCCCGGTGCTCGTCGATGAGTCGGCGCACAGGGCCGTCCGCGTCGGGGTACTCGGCGGCCGCGTTGATGAAGGGACACCCGCGCGTGTGTCGTTCATGGATGTCGGTGGCGATGCCCTGGACCACGGCGTCGAGCAGGGCGTCGGGGTCGGTGACGCTCTCGCCCGCCGCGGTGAACATCGCGCGCAGCATCTCGTCCTCGCCGCCGAGGTACGCGAGCACGAGGTTCTCCTTGCCGCCGAACTGCTTGTACAGGGTGGCCCTGGTGACGCCCGCCTCCTCGATCACGCGGTCGACCCCGACCGTATGGATGCCCTCCTCGTAGAAGAGGCGGGTGGCGGCGTCGACCAGCCGGGCGCGGGCGGGGCTGGGGCGCTTCGTCGAGGCGTGCTTCGTCGTGGTGTTCATGATGGTCCTCCCTCATCGTGGCATCCGAACCGCGACATCCGATCGACGACTTCAGGGATTCGGGGAATACCTTGCAGTAGATAGAACGTTCGGTCTACTATCAGCGTAACGCACTCCCGGAGCGGGAGGCCGAACAGAGAGAAGAAGATCATGAACACGGCAACCAAGACCCCCATCGTCCTCATCCACGGGCTCTGGATGACCCCCGCGAGCTGGAACACCTGGGCCGAGCGGTACCGCGCCGAGGGGCACGAGGTCATCGTCCCCGGGTGGCCCGGCATCGACGACCGCTCAGTGGAGGACATCCGCCGCGACCCGTCCGCCCTGAAGGGCATCGGCCTGACGCAGATCGTCGACCACTACGAGCACATCATCCGCGCCCTCCCGGTGAAGCCGATCATCATGGGCCACTCGTTCGGCGGGGTGATCACCCAGATGCTCGCCGACCGCGGCGTCGGGGCCGCCTACGTGGGCGTCGCCCCTGGCCAGACGGCAGGAATCACGACCCTCCCCTGTCGACGCTGTGGACGGGCACCCCGATCCTCTCGAACCCCTTCGGCCGCAACGGCGCCAAGCCGCTGTCGAAGCGCCACTTCCACTTCACGTTCGGCAACGACCTCAGCCGCGCCGCGTCCGACCGCCTCTGGGAGGAGTTCGCGGTGAACTCCTACAACCGGGTCTTCTTCGAGGGCGTGACATCGGCGTTCGACGAGAAGGGCGGCGTGACGCACGTCGACTACGCCCGCGCCGACCGCGCCCCGCTCTACATCATCACGGGCGAGATCGACCATGTCGTGCCGCCGGCCATCGGCCGCGCGATCGTGCGCAAGTACCGCTCGACGGGGAGTCCCGCGACCGTCGACCACAAGGAGTACCCCGGCCGCACGCACCGGCTGGTCAGCCAGGAAGGGTGGGAGGAGATCGCCGATGACGCCCTCGCCTGGGCGGTCGCACACACCACGACATCCGTCGCGTGACGTCGGGAACCGGAGAGGGCGCGCCGGGCCGGGAGACGCGAAAGGGCGAGGATCCGAAGATCCTCGCCCTTTCAGTTGCGACTTACCAGCTCGACTTGGTCACGCCGGGCAGCTCGCCACGGTGCGCCATGTCACGGAAGCGGACACGCGAGATGCCGAACTTCGTGAGGACACCGCGGGGCGGCCGTCGATGACGTCGCGCGAACGCACGCGAGCCGGCGACGCGTTGCGCGGCAGCTTCTGCAGGCCGACGCGGGCGGCCTCGCGGGCCTCGTCGGTGGCGTTCGGGTCGATCAGGGTCTTCTTCAGCTCGGCACGACGCTCGGCGTAGCGCTCGACGATGACCTTGCGCTGCTCGTTGCGCGCGATCTTGCTCTTCTTAGCCATGGATCAACGCTCCTCTCGGAATTCGACGTGCTGACGGATGACCGGGTCGTACTTCTTGAGCACGAGGCGGTCGGGGGTGTTGCGGCGGTTCTTCTTGGTCACGTACGTGTAACCCGTACCCGCCGTCGAACGCAGCTTGATGATCGGACGGACGTCCTGAGCCTTCTTGGCCATTAGAGCTTCACACCCTTCGCCTGGAGGTCCTTGACGACGTTCTCGATGCCGCGGACGTCGATCACCTTGATGCCCTTGGCGGACACGTTGAGCGTGATCTTACGACCGAGCGACGGGACGAAATACGTCTTCTTCTGCACGTTCGGGTCGAAGCGACGCTTCGTCCGGCGGTGCGAGTGCGAGACGTTGTGTCCGAAGCCGGGAACAGCTCCGGTCACCTGGCACACTGCTGCCATGATGTGACTCCTTCTATACCGTGAGACCGGACGGCCTCACCCAAGATCCCTTGTCTGCACGCAACCCCACCACGCCCGATCTCTCGGTCACTGAGGGGGAAGCACGCGAACTGCGCACAGGAGTGTGCGCAGACGAAGAGTCAGTCTAGCACGGCGCCGGACACCCCGAGAGCCGCCGCCTCCTTGGCACCGCGACCCCATCGGAACGACGAGACCGTGGGGTCGCCGTCGATCCAGAAGCGCCAGGGGAACGCCGCGGTTCCTGCGATGCCGGCCACACCGACCCGCGGGCCCGTGGCCACGTCGCTGCGCCGGGACCCCAGCCACAGCTCGGCCGTGGCTCCGTGCCGTTCGAGAGCCGTGATCGCATCGATACCGTCGTGGATCGGATGCCGGAGTCCGACCGCCTGTCCGAGCCGACCGGGACCGCGGGCCAGGTCTCGGAGCGTCGCGCGGCTCAGCGGCGCGGTCGCGTTCCGGCGCCGCGCTGCCGCATCCACACCGGACACGATCTCGCCCGCCCGCAGCAGCACACCGTCGCCCTGCCCCTCCGGTCCGCAGGCGACGTTGATGCAGGAGTGGATGCCGTGGCTCAGGTACACGTACAGATGCCCCGGCTCCCCCACATCGTGGCGTTGCGCGCCGTCCGCCCCATCCGCGCATGCGACCCCGGATCGGCACGGTCCCCCGTGCCCTGTCCGTGGTAGGCCTCGACCTCGGTGATGCGCACCCGCACCTCGACCGCCCGTCCGTGCTCGACCACGACGGTCCGCAGCTCTCCACCGAGGAGCGACGGAGCGACCTCGACGGCCGAGCCCCCGACGTCGTCTCTGGTCGCTCGACGCAGTGCTTCCGGCGCGGGCATCTCAGAACCGCGGAGCCGTCTGGCACCAGGACGCGTCGAAGCCGGTCAGGGCCACGATCTCCTTGCCCGACTCCATGTCGATCAGGTGCGTCTCGACGTTCTCGGGGAGCGGCAGCAGCATCCCGTCGTAGGCGTTGTTGGCCAGGTCAGGGGCGACGACGACCGCGGCGTACTGGCCGCTCGGCGACGCGCATGCCTGCAGGATCGAGTCCGTCGAGCCGACCTCGACCAGGGGCGTGGCCGTGCCGTCGTCGTCGACCCGGATGACGGCCTGTCCGACCGGGAGTCCCGCATCGTCGCGCGCGACGACGTGGCGGAGTGTCCCCCGGGGTACGGCGTGATCGAGGTGGCCGTGCCGTAGTCGGGGTCGGATGCCGCGAGCGGCTGCTCCGACCCGTCGGCGAGGTCGAGCTCGACCACCGACCCGTCGAGCCGTTCCACGATCGCCGTATAGGTTCCTCGGGAGATGCCCTGGATCGTCGCCGCGAGGCCCAGCGACTGCACGCCCGCGTCGCTCGAGCGGTCGACGAGCGACAGCGCCCCGTCGAAGTCGATGAACAGCACGGCAGCACTGTCGGGAACGAACTGCCACACGAAGACGCTGGCCTCCGCGCCGGCGACCTCGATGATCTGCGGTGCGTCCTTGCCGCTCAACGACTGCGTGACCAGCACGCTCGCCCGGCCCTCGTCGTCGCTCAGCTCACGGTCGGAGTAGCTGTAGCCGACGAGCCCACCGCGCTCCGACACCTGGATCGCACCGACGTGGCCGTCGCCCGGGAGCGTCAGTTCGCGCTGGTTCTTCCCGTCGCGGTCCATCACGAGCAGCTGAGAGCCGTCTTCGTCGCCGACCGAGACCACCAGCTGCGTCGACGTGGCACGGAAGTCGTTGATCTTGTCGTTCTCGTAGACCGGCACCGCCTTCTCGCCGCTGAGATCGGTGAGGAAGATCTTGTCCTTGCCCTCGACATCGCGGCGCAGCAGGAAGATGGAGGATGCCGGAGTGCTGAAGGTCGTCGTCAACGTGGTCGTCGGCCCGCCGCCGGCACCGCTCACGCCTGCGACCCGGATCGTGTATTCGGTCGCGTCGTCGAGCGGCACCGTGAACCGCACGCCGACACCGCGACCGGAGGCATCGACCGTGAACGGCACGGCGGGATCGACCGTCACCTGCTTCGGATCGATGTCGGCGAGCGCCTGATTCGCGGTCAGGATGACACGGCTCCCCGACGACTCGATCGCCTGAGCCGCATCGACCTGCACGTCGCTGATCCGCGGACCCTGCAGCAGGCTCGCGATGCCGAGCCCGGTGCCGACGAGCACCAGGACCCCGAGCACCGCCGCGAGCGTGAGGACGAAGCGTCGGGGCGGCACGGAGGTGCGCGTGACCGATTCGGCGGAGGGGATGCGGGGCGCCGGCTGTTCCGAGTCGACGTCTGGCCGCTCCTCTTCGGCGGGGTCGACCGGGGTCGCGCCCACGAAGACGGGGTCGGTGGCGAGCGGGACAGCCGGAAGCGCCGTCGCCTCGGCATCCTCTCGGGCCGCGGCCTCGAACGCCGCCATCTTGCGCGCGGCGGCCTCCTGCTCCGCGACCTCACGGTCGCCGGCCTCACGGACGGCGGCCTCGCGCGCTGCCGCCTCACGCGCAGCGGATTCGTCATCCGCCGCCTCGTCGGCGTCGGCATCCGACGCGGCGCGGGCATCCGACTGCTCGTCGCCGTGGGCGGCGAGACCCGACGTCGCGGCCGCGCGCTCGATCCGCTCGGCCTCCTCGCGCTCGGCGGCCTCGCGCGCGGCACGCAGCTCCGCACGCGTGCGCGGCACGGCGGGCACCTCGGGGCGCTCGTCGTCAATACTCATAGGGGTCCCCGGGCTCGTCGATCGCGACGACGTCGGTCGGTTCGATGCGGAGCTTGCCATCGGCATCGGCCCGCACTGTCCCCGTGACCTCGACCCACTGGCCCGTCGCATAGTCGCCCTTGTCGACGTCGACCGGCAGGGCGGCGGTCTGCGCATCGATCACGCAGTGCGTGATGACCAGGCGCGTGAGGTTCACGTCGTCGCCGGAGGACCCCGGCGTCACGAAGCCCGTGAGCGTCACCGCGGTGCCGTCGTACGCCGCCGTGTTCGTGGACGCCGCGAAGACGGCGGCCCAGTCGCCGACCCCGAACGTGGAGGTGTCGGCCGCACCGAGCGCGACCGTGTCGGCGCCCGCGAACAGCGCGGTCTGCTCCCCCGCGCGAGACATGGCGAGTTGGACCGACAGCGATGCCGGAGGAAGCACGAGCGCTGCCGCGACGACTCCCGTGGCGATCACACCACCGGCGATCGCCGTGACACCGGACAGAGACCGCCGGGCCGAAGACGTGGGGCGATGATCGCCGTGGTCGGGGTGCTCCGCGGCCTCGGCGACCGGTCCGTGATCGTGCCCGTGGTCACCCTCTTCACCGAGGGGGAGCGTGCAGGACCAGATCGCGCCGGCGAGGGTGACGACGGCTGCGGCACAGGCGAACCACACCGACTCGGGGCTGATGTAGAGGGTCAGCCGTCCGGTGAGTCCGAGCCCGAGCGTGACGACCGAGATGACGGCGGCGAGCCCCACACCCAGCCAGCGGGTGCCGAGTGCGCGGGCACGCGTCCTGGTCTGCTCAGACAAAGACGTTCACCCCGATCCCGATCGCGAAGGCCGAGGCGAGGACGATGCCGACGATCCCGACGAGCGTGCGGCCGGTGAAGGTCGTGCGCATGAGCGCGAGCATCTTGATGTCGACCAGGGGTCCGACCAGAAGGAACGCGACGATCGCCCCGGAGGAGAACGTCGATGCGAACGACAGCGCGAAGAAGGCATCGACGTTCGAGCAGATGGCGACGGTCATCGCGAGGACCATCATCGCGACGATCGACAGCACCGGGTTCGACCCGATCGCGAGCAGCATCTCTCGCGGGATCAGCACCTGGACGGCCCCGGCGAGCGCGGATCCGATCACGAGGGCGGGCATCACGGCGCGCAGCTCGACGAGGAACTGCGTGAGGCTGCGGCGCACCGGCGTGCCCGGTTCGTGCGTCACACGGTCGCACGTGTCGACGAACCGCTGCGTGAGCATGCCGTCGGGGTCGGGGTGCCGACTGTAGATCCAGCCGATCAGGTTCGCGATGAGGTATCCGCCCACCAGGCGCGCCACCAGGATGCCGCCGTCCCACCCGAACGCCGCGTGCGTGGTGAGGATCACGATCGGGTTGACGATGGGCGCCGCGATCAGGAACGTCATGGCCTCGGCCGGTGCGAGCCCGCGCATCATGAGTCCGCGGGCGAAGGGCACGTTGCCGCACTCGCACACCGGGATCAGCATGCCCAGCAGCGACAGCACAGCGCGTCGGGCCCAGGCGCGTTTCGGCAGCCAGCGGTGGATCACGTCGGCCGGCAGCCACACCTGCACCACGATCGACAGCAGCACGCCGAGGACCACGAAGGGCAGGGCCTCGATCAGGACGCTGAGAGCGAGGGTCAGGCCGTCCTGCGCGCGAGTAGGCAAGGAGGCGGGGAAGAGGGTCGGCAGGAAGGCGTCGATCAGGAACAGCGCAGCGATGATGACGGCACCGAGGCCGAGACCGATCCATGCCGAGCGCGGCGAGGCGCTCGGGCGGTGCGTGTGACCGTGTCGGGTCGCCGTGCCTGCCGAGGGGCTCACGCGTTCGCAGCCCTTTCGGCATCGCGCTTGTTCGCGCACGGAGTGCACAGTCCGAAGATGTCGACGACGTGCGCGGCTTCCGTGAATCCGTGCAGGGCCGCGGTGCGGTGCGCCCACTGCTCGACGTCCTTGGCCTCGATCTCGACCGTGAGACCGCAGTTGCGGCAGATGAGGTGGTGGTGGTGTCCCTGAGTGGTGCACGCACGGTACAGCGCTTCACCCTCGGGGCTCTGCAGCGAGTCGGCATCTCCCGACGCCGCGAGACCTGCCAGTGCGCGGTAGACCGTGGCGAGGCCGATGCCCGTGTTGTCGTCGCGCAGCGAGGCATGCAGCGATTGGGCGCTCACGAAGCCGCGCGCGTCGGCGAGCGCTTCGCGTACACGTTCGCGCTGCCAGGTGTTCCGCTGAGCCATACGTCGAGTCTAGGCCGCGGGGGTTGGCGAGGGCTGGGAGCCCGATTCGACGGCACCGGACCGACCATCCGCCGAGGTTGCGACGATCCACCGACGATCCGGCCGAATGCCTCGGCGGATCGTCATGCCGTCGGTGAATCGTCAGGCAGGGACACGCCGCACACGCGCCCGCGTCTTCTGCACGATCCAGCACACGACGTAGATCGTGAACGACAGCGTGGTGATGTACGGGCTCACCGGCAGCGTCCCCGCGAGGGCGAGCAGGATGCCGCCGACCGCCGAGACGAACCCGAACAGCGCGGCCAGCAGCGGCACCGCGATGGGACCGGCGGTCACGCGCATCGCGGCGGCGGCCGGTGTCACCAGGAGCGCCATCACGAGCAGTGCCCCGATGATGTGCACGCTGACGGCGACGATGAGTCCGAGCAGCACCATGAACAGCAGGCTCACGGCGCGGGTCGGGACCCCGCGGGCGGCAGCCGACTCGGGGTCGAGCGAGTCGAACCGCAGCGGGTTCCACATGATCAGCAGCCCGAGCAGCACGACGATGCTGATGCCGATGAGCCAGCCGAGGTCGGGGCTCGACACCGACACGATCTGGCCGGTGAGCAGGCTGAACCGGTTGGCGCTGCGCCCGTCGTAGAGCGAGAGGAACAGGATGCCGAGGCCGAGGCCGAACGGCATCAGCACGCCGACCACCGAGTTGCGGTCGCGCGCCTTGGCGCCGAGGATGCCGATGAGGATCGCGGCCACGAGCGCCCCGCCGAGGGACCCGGCGACGACGCTGCCGCCGAAGAGGAGCGCGGCAGCGGCTCCGGCGAACGACAGTTCGCTCACGCCGTGCACCGCGAACGCGAGATCGCGCTGCATCACGAAGACGCCGATCAGACCGCCGACGATGCCGAGCACGGCGCCCGCGATGATCGAGTTCGAGAGCAGGGCGACGAGCTCGCCGTAGTCCTGGAACGAGAAGATGTCGCTCCAGTCGAGGAGAGGCCTCATGCCGCGCCTCCGTGCTCGTGGCCGCCGTGGTCGTGGTGGGGCTCGGCATCCGGGACGCCGACGACGACCAGACGGTCTCCGGCGCGCAGCACGAACACCGGAGTGCCGTAGAGGTCGGTGAGCACCCGGGTCTGCAGCACCTCGTCCGGCGTTCCGAGCAGGAAGCGTCCGCCGGCGATGTAGAGGATGCGGTCCACGCGGCCGAGGATCGGGTTGATGTCGTGCGTCACGAAGAGCACCGCCGCCTCGCGCTCACGACGCTGACGGTCGATGATGTCGGTCACGGCGAGCTGGTTCGCGAGGTCGAGGTTCGACAGCGGTTCGTCGCACAGCAGCAGGGTGGGTTCGTCGGCGAGCGCCTGACCCACGCGCAGTCGCTGCTGCTCACCACCCGACAGAGACCGACGCGGCGGTCGGCGAAGTGCGAGGCCCCGACCGCCTCGAGGAGACGGTCGACCTTCGCCCGGTCGCCGCGATGCGGGATGGGAAATCCGAACCGGCTGCCCTGCACCCCCAGAGCGACGAGGTCGCGCGCACGCATGCTCGTGTCGGGGGCGAGCGTGCGCTGCTGCGGGATGTAGCCGATGCGGGGGTTTCCGCGATGCACGGGCTCCCCGGCCACCCGGATCGCCCCCGACGAGAGCGGCTGCAGGCCCAGGATGCTCCCGCAGCAGAGTGGTCTTGCCCGACCCCGACGGACCGAGCACCGCGATGAACTCCCCGGCTGCACCGTGAGGTCGAGTCCCGACCAGAGTTCGCGGTCTCCGCGGTGCAGGGCCGCGTCGGTGATCTCGAGGACCGGACTCTCGCGCTGTGCAGCGCCGCTCACGACTGGACGGCGGCGGCGAGGCTCTGGATCGCGTCACTCATCCACTCAGAGTACGACGATCCGTCCTCGAGCAGCTCCGTGAAGGCGACGACGGGGATGCCGGCGTCCTTCGCCGCGACCTCGACGCGTTCGGTCTCGGCCCCGCCGGTCTGGGCGTTGGTCAGCAGCGGTGGCCTGTCCGTCTTCGATCACCTTCAGCGCCTCGAGCAGCACGGCGGGCGCGACGTCCGTGCCCTCCTCGACCGACTCGGCGAACCCCTCGGGAGTGACGTCGGTCAGGCCGGCCGCGGCGGCGAGGTAGCCCGGCAGCGGTTCTGTCATGAAGACCGTGGCGCCCGCGGCATCCGTCTTGATGGTCTCGAGGTCGGCCTCGAAGCCCTCCAGGTCGGCGACGATCGCGTCGGCGTTCGCGGTGAACTCCTTCGCGCCGTCCGGGTCGAGCTCGGACAGTTCGTCGGCGATCGCCTCGACGACGTGGATCATCGTGTGCGGGTCGAACCACACGTGCTCGTTGAAGCCCTCGATGTGGTCGTGTCCTTCGTGACCTTCTTCGCCCTCGGCGTGGTCGTGGTCGTGTGCGTCCTCTTCGGGGGCGTCGGTGGCCGACTCGTCCGCGTGATCGTGGTCGGCGTCCTCCTCGTGCCCCTCGTTGCCGGGGAAGTCGTGCGAGTACTCGACGGCCGTGACGACGTGCGGGTCCTGCGCATCCTGCAACAGGGTGTCGACGAATGCGTCGTAGCCGCCGCCGTTCTCGATCACGAGGTCGGCCTTCTGCACGGTGAGCCGGTCGCGCGCGCTCGCCTCGTAGGAGTGCGGGTCCTGGGTGGCGGACGTGATGATCGCTTCGACATCGACCCGGTCGCCGCCGATCTGCGCGGCGATGTCGCCGTACACGTTGGTGCTCGCGACGACGGTGATGGTGCCGTCGTCGCCCTCTCCCGCTGCCGGGGTGGAGCATCCGGCCAGCGTGAGGGCGGCGACGGATGCGAGGGCGAGAGCGAGGACGGGCTTCTTCATGCTCTCACTCTAAACGCTAATGAGAACCATTATCAAATCAGCTGTTCCGCGCGTCTCCTCAGTCGACGAGCAGAGCGGGCTCCTCGAGGATCGACGCCACATCGGCGATGAAGCGGCTCATGCCGTCGCCGTCGATCACCCGGTGGTCGAAGGAACCGGCGACCGTGGTCACCCACCGAGGACGCACCTCGCCGTCGACCACCCACGGCTTCTGGCTGATCGTGCCCATCGCCACGATGCCGGCCTCGCCGGGGTTGATGATCGGGGTTCCGGCATCCATCCCGAAGACGCCGATGTTCGTGATCGTGATGGTGCCGCCCTGCTGGTCCGCGGGTGAGGTCTTGCCCTCGCGCGCCGTGAGGGTCAAGCGGTTCAGCGCACGAGCCAGGTCCTTCATGCTCAGGTCCTGCGCGTCCTTGATGTTGGGCACCAGCAGGCCGCGCGGGGTCGCCGCCGCGATGCCGAGGTTCACGTAGTGGCGCACGGCGATCTCGGCTCCGGCATCCGTCTCGATCCAGGCGGCATTGACCATCGGGGTGCGACGTGCGGCCCAGATCACGGCGCGCGCCATGATCAGCAGCGGCGACACCCGGATGTCGGCGTAGTCGGGCGAGGCCTTGAGCCGCTTCACGAGCTCCATCGTGCGGCTCGCATCGATCTCCTTCCACACGGTCACGTGCGGGGCCGAGTACGCGCTCTGCACCATCGCGGAGGAGGTGGCCTTGCGCACGCCCTTCACCGGGATCGACTCCGTGCGGTCGTCGCCGGCCGCCGACGGACGGGTCGGCGCGAGGCCGCGCGCGAGCCCCGCAGGTGCGCTCTGCGGCGCGGGAACGGTCTCCTCGCGCACGGCCCCCACTCCGGCGTCTCGATGTTGCGGAAGACGCTGGCCTGCGAGGCGTGCTTGACCACGTCGTCGCGGGTGACCTCCCATCGGCGCCGGTGGGCGCGACCGTGGTGAGGTCGACGCCGAGGTCGCGGGCGAGCTTGCGGATCGGCGGCTTGGCGATCACGCCGACGGAAGAGCGCACAGGACGCTCGGCCGGGCGCTTGCGACGAGAGGTCGCTCCGCCGCCCGTGCCGTAGCCGACCAGCACCGAGCCACCGCCCTCTTCCGGCGCCGGAGCCTCCGCGGTGACGACGACACCCGGGCCTGCATCGTCACGCGTCGGTCACGAACGTGATGATGGGCGTGCCCACCTCGACCGTCGCCCCCTCCTCGACGAGGAGTTCGCCCACCACCCCGGCGTGCGGTGACGGCAGCTCGACGAGCGACTTCGCCGTCTCGATCTCGCACACCACGTCGTTGATCGCGACGGTGTCACCGGGGGCGACCTTCCATGCCACGATCTCGGCCTCGGTCAGACCTTCGCCGACGTCGGGGAGGTTGAAGTTCTGGGTGCTCATGACGAGTCCTTTCGGCCGAGCGACGGTGTCAGTAGGCCAGCGAGCGGTCGACGGCCTCGAGGATGCGGTCGGCATCCGGAAGGTACGCGCCTTCGAGCTTGGCAGGGGGGAACGGGGTGTCGTAGCCGGAGACGCGCAGCACCGGAGCCTCGAGGGCATAGAACGCGCGCTCCATGACGGTCGCCGCGATCTCGCCGCCGATGCTGCCGAAGCCCTGCGCCTCCTGCGCGTAGACCATGCGTCCGGTCTTGCGGATCGAGCCGAGGATGGGTTCGTAGTCGACCGGCGACAGCGAGCGCACGTCGACGACCTCGCAACTCGTGCCCTCCGCCTCGGCGAGCGCCGCCGCCTGCAGGAGCGTGGTGACCATGGCGCCGTGACCGACGAGGGTCACATCCGTCCCGGTGCGCACCACACGAGAAGAGTGCAGCGGGACGGCCGGCGCATCGAGCTCGACCTCGCCCTTCTGCCAGTAGCGGCTCTTCGGCTCCATGAAGATCACCGGGTCGTTCGAGGCGATCGCCTCCTGGATCATCCAGTACGCGTCGTTGGGAGTCGACGGCGAGACGACGCGAAGACCCGGAGTGTGCGCGAAGTACGCCTCGGGGCTCTCCTGATGGTGCTCGACCGCGCCGATGTGCCCGCCGTAGGGGATGCGGATCACGATCGGCATGCTCAGCGCGCCTTCGTGCCGGTTCGTCAGCTTCGCGAGCTGCGTCGTGATCTGGTCGAACGCCGGGAACACGAAGCCGTCGAACTGGATCTCGATGACCGGACGGTAGCCGACCATGGCCATGCCGATCGCGGTCCCCACGATCCCGGACTCCGCGAGCGGGGTGTCGAGCACCCGGCGGTCGCCGAAGTCGCGCTGCAGGTGCTCGGTCACACGGAAGACACCGCCGAGCTTGCCGATGTCCTCGCCCATGAGCAGGACCTTCGGGTCGTCCTCCATCGCCTTGCGCATGCCGGCGTTCAGGGCCTTGCTGAGCGGCATCGTCTCGAGGGTCACTGTGCTCCTCCTTCGAACGACGCCTCATAGCGGGCGCGCCAGGCCTTCTGCTCGTCGATCAGCGGATGCGGCTCGCTGTACACGTGGTCGAACATCTTGTCGGCGCTGGGCGGTCCGAGCTCGACGGTGCGCGCTCGGAGGTCTTCCGCGGCATCCGCCGCCTCGGCCTCCACGTCGGCGAACAGCTGCGCCGAGGCACCGCGCCCTTCGAGGAAGGCGCGCATCCGGACGATCGGGTCACGACCGGCCCACATCAGCTCCTCGTCGTTGCCGCGGTACTTGGTCGGGTCGTCGCTGGTGGTGTGCGCGCCGAGCCGGTAGGTGACCGCCTCGATCGCCTGCGGGCCCTTGCCGCTGCGGGCGTCGTCGAGGGCCACCCGGGAGACCGCGTAGCTGGCGAGCACGTCGTTGCCGTCGACACGGACACTCGGGATTCCGTAGCCGGCGCTGCGCTGGACGAGCGGCACCCGCGACTGCGTCGAGACGGGCACCGAGATGGCCCAGTGGTTGTTCTGGAGGAAGAACACGGTCGGTGCCTGGTAGCTCGCGGCGAAGACCATCGCCTCGTGCACGTCGCCCTGGCTCGACGCCCCGTCGCCGTAGTAGACGATGACGGCCTCGTCACGGTCCTTGTCGCCGGTGGCGGTGCGGCCGTCGAAGGCGAGCCCCATCCCGTATCCGGCGGCGTGCAGCACCTGCGACCCGAGCACGAGGGTGTACAACCGGGTGTTGCCGTTCTTGGGGTCGGTCGGGTCCCACCCACCGTGCGAGACGCCACGCATCAGCTTGATGATGTCTACCGGATCGACGCCACGGATGCGCGTGACGGCGTGTTCCCGGTAGGACGGGAAGATCGTGTCCTGCGCGCGGGCGGCACGACCCGAGCCGACCTGCGCCGCCTCCTGTCCGCGGCTCGGCGGCCACAGGGCCAGCTGCCCCTGCCGCTGCAGGTTCGTCGCCTGGGTGTCGATCGCGCGGATGACGACCATGTCTCGGTAGAACTGCTCGAGCTCTGCATCGCCGATCGCCTCGATCAGCGGGAGATACGGCTCGGCGGCGGGGCTGGGCGCGAAGGTCCCGGTCTCGTCCAGAACGCTCACAAGGGGTGTCTCGGAGGTGGTCACGGTCTCACGCTACCCGCGCCCGCATGCCAGGTCACGCATACCTAGGACGCCCACATAACTGCCCGGAAACCGGAGAATTCCGGGCGAAACGGGGCGCGGCGCGACGGTGGCGGCAGGTCAGCGGGCGGCCGCAGCGACCTCGAGCACGCGGTCGATGGAGTCCTCTTCGCCGACCGAGATGCGGATGCCGTCGCCCGAGAAGGGTCTGACGACGAGGTCGTTCTCCACGAAGGCGGCCGCGACGTCGTCGGTGCGCTCCCCCGCCGGCAGCCAGACGAAGTTCGCCTGGGAGTCAGGGACATCCCAGCCCTGCGCGCGGAGGCCGGCGACGAGACGGGTGCGCCGCTCGACGATCACGGCGACGCGCTCGAGGAGCTCCGCTTCGGCGTCGAGGCTCGCGATCGCGGCGTTCTCGGCGGCCGAGGTCACCGAGAGCGGGATGCCGGTCGTCCGCGCCGCATCCAGCACCTTCTCGTGACCGATCGCGTAGCCGACCCGCAGGCCGGCGAGACCGTAGGCCTTCGAGAACGTACGGAGCACCACGACGTTCGGGTGCTCCTCGAACACCCGCTCGGCGAGACCGTCGACCGCATCGGGGGCCGTGACGAACTCGGCGTACGCCTCGTCGAGGATGATCAGGATGTCGTTCGGCACGCGCTCGACGAAGGCGGCGAACTCGGCGCTCGTGATGATCGGGCCGGTCGGATTGTTCGGGGTGCACAGAATGATCGCGCGGGTGCGTTCCGTCACGGCCTCCAGCATCGCGTCGAGGTCGTGACGGGACTCGGCGGTGAGGGGGACCTGCACACCGGTCGCCCCGGCGACGAGCGGCAGGCTGGGGTACGCCTCGAAGGAACGCCAGGCGTACACGACCTCGTCGCCCACGGACGCCGTCGCGAGGATCAGCTGGTGCAGGATCGAGACACTGCCCGAGGCGACGTGCACCTGGTCGGGGTCGACGCCGTAGCGCGCGCCGAGTCGTTCGCGCAGCCGAGCGGCGGTGGCGTCCGGGTAGCGGTTGATGGGGGTGGTGCGCTGCAGCGCGTCGAGCACCGCGGGCAGCGGATCGAACGGATTCTCATTGCTCGAGAGCTTGAAAGCGTCGGGCCCTGCCTGCTTGCCCTGCCGGTACGGCGCGAGGGCGGCGATGGCGGGGCGGATGCGGGGCAGGATCGGCTCGGTCACGAGACCGAGTCTACGAGGGGAGTTCGCAGCGCGAGTCCGGGTCTCCTCTGTCGACACGCGAACTGCGGTGGTACCATTTTGGTATGGCGATGACGGTGCGACTCCCGGAAGAACTCGATGCCCAGCTCGAGGCGATCGCGCGTGCGCGGCACACCTCCAAGCACGCGGTGATCATCGAGGCCGCCGCGCGGTTCGCGAACAGCGAGTCCAAGACGGATCGAGTGCTCTCCCTCGCCGCCGAAGTCACCGAGCGCTACGCCGACACTCTCCGGCGGCTCGAAGACGCCTGACAGATGGCGACCGAGTACATCGAGCCCGAGCAGGCACTCGCTCTGATCGCGAAGCTCGGGCTGCACGTCCGCGATGAGGGGCTGCTCTTCTCTGCACTGGCTCGCCCTGCAGCCGGGATGTTCGGCGTCGACGCCTATCCGACCTTCGAAGAGAAGGCCGCGGCACTGATCAGTTCGGTGGCACAGAATCATGCGTTGTTCGACGGCAACAAGCGCATCTCCCTGTACCTGACGTTCATCTTCATCCGGCTCAACGAGTACGACGTCACCTTCACGAACGACGAGGCGTTCGACTTCGTCCTCGACGTCGCTCAGAGCCGGCTGGACCTGAAGGAGATCGCGCAGGTCCTCGCCTCGCATATCCGGGAAGCCGCCGAAGGCTGACTCTCGCGGGCGTCCGTGCGACACTGGTCGGACTATGCGCTTCATCATCCGCGTCGTCGTCAACGCCTTCGCTCTGTGGGTCGTCACGCTGATCCCCGCCCTGCAGGTCACGATCACGGCCTTCCCTCCCGGCGAGACCCTGCAGCTCGTGCTGACGCTGCTCGCCGTGGCCGCGATCTTCGCGCTCGTGAACACGATCATCGGCACCGTCGTCAAGATCGTGGCGTTCCCGCTCTACATCATCACGTTCGGGCTCATCGGCTTCCTGATCAACGGCTTCCTGCTGTGGCTGACCGCGTGGATCACGAGCGGTTTCGGATGGGGACTCGCGGTCGGCGACTTCTGGTGGGGAGTTCTCGCCGCGCTCATCATCTCGGTCATCAACGGCATCTTCGGGTTCATCCTGCGTCCGCAGAGCAAGAAGTCCCGCCGCGACTGACCCGACCATTGTGGTCATCCCGTCCGCTCCGCGTGGAACTCGGTGCGCTCGACGTCGACCGCTTCGCCGAGTTCTGCCCAGTACGCGTCGAGCGCCTCGGCGCGCGGATCCGGCGACGCATCCACCATCTCCGCGGTCTCGATGTACGTCTCGAGCGCGTGCGCCTGGAGCTTCAGGTCTTCGACGCCCGCTCGCGGATCGCCGACCCGCGACGCGGTGAAGCTGTCACCTGACCCCGTGCCCGCCGCCGACCCACCTCCCGCGAGCGCGGAGACGACATCGTCGGTGTGCCGGAGCTGAACGAGCGTCTGGTCGTCGCCGATCGTCGGCTCCTGCGGGCTTCCGCGGTCAGCTGCATCGTCACCTCGTACGGGCTCTCCATCGCCAGATGCGCGGCGATCATCCCGCCCTGCGAGTACGCGACGACGTCGACCCGCGCGCCGCCCTCCGCCCCCGCGGCCTCGAGCGCATCCAGCGTCGCCTCGTAGGACGCCGACTCCCGCCCCTGATACAGCTCGACGTTGGACTTCATGTCCCACGGCTCCTCCTCTCCGCCCGCCACGGCGCGGAGTCTCGGGTCCCCGTGACGTAGGCCACATAACGAGGCGCACCGTCGCGCATCGTGTACTTCTCGACGGCCACCTGCGCGTCGGATGACGGGATCCGCCGCAGTGCTCCGGCAAGGCTCTGCGGCGCTTCGGGGTCGATGTCTTCACCGCCGTCACCCGCACCGGGTCGGCCGATCCGTGCAGCGTCATGCCGGGAACCAGCTTTCCAGCCCCGGAGGTCACCCCCACGAGCGCCCCGGCCAGGAACAGCGGCGGCAGCAACCCCCGGCGTCGAACTGCTCGCCCAGCCCATCGAAACGCCGTTCCTCCCATCCCGCCACCAGATAGTCCGCCATGTCGGCGACCCTTCCGTCGGCCGCCACGAGTCGGTCGGCACGGGCGCTGGCGGCATCTGCTGCGGCCGCGTCGGTCAGGGCGAGCGCTTCCGCTCTGGCGCGCAGCTCGACCACCTCGAACGCGTCGGCCATCAGCATCACCCCGGTGCAGGCGCTGTCGAGTTCGGTGCGCAGCGCCTCGAGGTGCTCGTCGCTCCGCTGCAACGCCGAGGCATCGAGGTGCGGGCAGGCGGTCTGTTGCGCTGCGGCGGCACGGAGCGCGCGACCCACCGCATCACGAGCCTCCTCGTACTGCGCCGTCACCGCCCGCATCCGTGCTCCGACGTCGCGCAACTGCCCGGTGTCGACAGCGATGGCCCCTCCGTGATCGATCTCCAGTGCGCTCATCCCCTGCCTCCCGCACTCGATTCCCACGCACGCACGTTCAGCCTCCCGAACTCGGCGCCGGTGTCGTCGCGCATCCGGACGAGCAGCGCATGCAGTGCGCGGAACCCCTCGGATCGCCAGTCGGCCTCGTCGACGAGCCGCACCAGCAGCGCCTGCCTCCTCGACGGTCGACAGCGCCGCCATGATCTCGCGATGGATGACGAGGCGGGCCCAGAGGTCGTCGGAGGCGACGATGTGATCTCGTGCGACGGGGTGCATGGCTTCAGGTTCCCGGATCGTGACGTTCGCGGGCGCGATGCTCCCCTCGGAAACACACGAGCAGTGCAGAGCCGACGTGCGGATCTGCGTGTGCAGAAAAGGCCCGCGCTCCCGCGCGCGCTGTGCAGGAACGCCCGAGGCGGGCAGAATGTACCTGTGACGTCCCCGGTTCCCTTCCGCGTGATCTTCGTGTGCACGGGGAACATCTGCCGGTCCCCCATGGCCGAGGTCGTCTTCCGCGACCTGGCGGAGAAGCAGGGCCTCGGCCAGCGCATCGTCTCGCGCAGCGCAGGAACGGGAGACTGGCACCTCGGTGAGCGCGCCGACCACCGCACGATCGACTCGCTCGCGCGCCGTGGGTACGACGGCTCGCAGCACCGCGCGCGGCAGTTCACGGCGGCGACCTTCGCCGAGAACGACCTCGTGGTCGCCCTCGACCGCACCCACGAGCGCATCCTCCGCGAGTGGGCCCACGACGAGGACGAAGAGGGCAAGGTCACCCTCCTGCTCGCTTTCGACCCGAACGCGTCGACACACGATGTCCCCGATCCGTACTACGCGGGCGCGGAGATGTTCGATTCGGTGCTCGGTATGATTGAGACGGCGACTCGGGGCCTGTTCCGCCAGCTCGAACCCGCTCTTCGTCTCCCCCGCACGCCCCGGACCTTCGGGGCCCCATCAGGAGGACTCCCCTGACTTTCCAGCCCTCGCTCCCGCCGCAGCCGCTCAGCCCTCTCGACGGTCGCTATCGCGGCGCCGTCGCAGGTCTCGCCGACTTCCTCTCCGAGGCGGGCCTGAACCGCGCACGCGTCGAGGTCGAGGTGGAGTGGCTCATCGCCCTCACCGACCGCTCGCTGTTCGAGACGACTCCGCTGTCCGACGCCAACAAGGAGCGTCTGCGCGCGCTGTACCGCGACTTCGGACAGGCCGAGATCGACTGGCTCGCCGAGAAGGAGGCCGTCACCCAGCACGATGTGAAGGCCATCGAGTACCTCGTGCGCGACCGGCTCTCCACGCTCGACCTCGACGCCATCGCCGAGCTCACGCACTTCGCGTGCACGAGCGAGGACATCAACTCCGCGGCCTACGCCCTGACCGTCAAGCGCGCCGTCGAGGAGGTCTGGCTCCCGGCCCTCGACACCGTGATCTCGAAGCTCCGCGAACTCGCGGTCGAGCACGCCGACGCCGCCATGCTCTCCCGCACGCACGGCCAGCCCGCGACGCCCTCGACGATGGGCAAGGAGCTCGCGGTCTTCGCGTGGCGCCTCGAGCGCGTGCGCTCCCAGATCGCGGCATCCGAGTACCTCGCCAAGTTCTCCGGCGCGACCGGCACGTGGTCGGCGCATCTCGCAGCCGACCCCGACGCCGACTGGCCGACCATCGCCCGCGAGTACATCGAGGGCCTCGGCCTCGGGTTCAACATCCTCACCACGCAGATCGAGTCGCACGACTGGCAGGTCGAGCTGTACGACCGCGTGCGTCACGCCGGCGGCATCCTGCACAACCTCGCCACCGACATCTGGACCTACATCTCGCTCGGCTACTTCGCGCAGATCCCTGTCGCCGGTGCCACCGGTTCGTCGACGATGCCGCACAAGATCAACCCCATCCGGTTCGAGAACGCCGAGGCCAACCTCGAGATCTCGGGCGCGCTGCTCGCCTCGCTCGGCCAGACGCTCGTCACCAGCCGGATGCAGCGCGACCTCACCGACTCCACGACGCAGCGCAACATCGGCGTGGCGTTCGGCCACTCGCTGCTCGCCCTCGACAACCTGCGCCGCGGGTTGAATGCGATCTCCCTCTCCCGCGATGTGCTGCTCGCCGACCTCGACGTGAACTGGGAGGTGCTTGCCGAGGCCATCCAGACCGTCATCCGCGCCGAGGTCGTCGCCGGCCGTTCGACGATCACCGACCCGTACGCGCTCCTCAAGGAGCTGACACGCGGACACCGGGTGGGCGCCACCGACCTCGCCACCTTCGTCGAGCAGCTCGAGATCGGGGACGCCGCCAAGCAGCGCCTGCTGGCGTTGACCCCTGCGACGTACACCGGCATCGCGGAGCGCCTCGCCCACTAGCGAGACGCCCCGTTCCGGCCCGTCAGCCCCGACGGATCGCCTCCGTGAGCACGCGGCCCTCGGCGGCGGCCGGCGCGTCCATGCCCAGCAGAGCGGCGATCGTCGGTGCGATGTCGACATGCCGCGGGGCATGAGCGACGTGGTTCGGACGCACCCCGGAGCCGGCGAGCACGAGCACGGTCTGCCTGGTGCGCGAGACCCCGTGCACGCCGGACACGCCGTCCGACGGGGCGGCGCCGAGACTCCAGCCCTCGTCGGGCTCGATCACCAGCTCGCCGTACTTCGCCGACATGTGCATCGCCTGCTGTTCGACCTCGTCGTACACGGCGGAGATGTGCGGCATCGCGGAGACCGCCGCATCGATGGCCGCCGCGGCCGTCGGATCACCCGCCGCTTCGCCGACGAGATGCAGCGACCCGACGCCGCCCACGACGATCACCGCGTCGGTCTCGGGGCGTGGCGACTGCCCCGCGGTGAGCAGCTCGGCCTGATAGCCGGCGCCGGAGATCGTCGAGAGCAGTTCGTCGCGCATACCCTGCGTGAACGTCTCCATGCCGTGGTCACCGGTCACCACGAACGCCGTTCGGCCGAAGATCCCGGCGTCCTTGGTCGCCTGCACGAGACGGCCGATCTGCGCATCGACCTCGGCTACGGCCGCCGGCATACCCGGAGCGTCCTTTCCGTCGGCATGACCGAGGGCATCGAGCCGATCGCAGTACACCGCGATGAGGTCCGGGACGCCGGACATCTGCACGGCCGCCCCCGCGCTCATCACGGGGCGGCCCTCGATCACGGCGACCGCGTCATCGGTGCGCCGTGCGCAGTCCCCGCCCGGCTGCGTGTACAGCCCCTGGGGATCGCCGAACGCGGTTCCGTGGTTCTGCACGATGAACCACTGCGAGGACAGCACCGTCCCACCCTGCTCCCTGATCGACTCCGCGATGGTCGGCACCGCCAGGTCACGCTGCTGGGCCACCGCCACGCCCGTTGCCGGGTCGTAGAAGTAGGCCGCGTTGTCGTGGGTCTCCGGCCAGGCGCCCGTCGCGATCGATGACCAGGATGGGTTCGTGATGGAGGTCATCACTCCGGTCGACTCGCTGATCGCACCGCGCGTCGCGAGCGCGCGGAGGTTCGGCATCGCGTCGCCGGCGAGATAGTCGGGGTCGAAGCCGTCCAGGGCGATGAGCACCACGTGATCGGCCAACGGAGGCCGCTCGCCCCGGTCACCGCCCGCCATCGCGGCCGCCGGAGCCGCGCCGACCGTGGCGCCCGCAGCCAGGGCCACCGTGGCGAGCAGGCCGAGACCCCCTGCCGCACGCGTCCTGCTCCTCGTCGTGAACCCGCTCATGCTGCCTCTCCTCACGTCGCACGCCCGACGCCTCTCGTCGACCGACTGCGTACGACGGTGTCGACATCCGGCGGGAAGGATCAAGGCACGGGCGGCCGGGTGCAAGAGATCGCCCATCCGCTCACGCCTGCTGAGTGATTCCGGCAGGATGGGCGACCCGTCAGATGATCGGTTTCTTGCGAGCCGAGCCGCCGGGGTGTCGATCCCTCGCATTCCGCCGTGCTCACGGGACATGGCGGTCGCCGTCTCGATTGGGTGCTGCAGGAACGCCCACGACGAGGAGGAGCGGACAGTGGAGCACACAACACCGAACAGACCCGTGACAGAGACGCCGCTGACCAGGCGAGGATTCCTCGGTGTGACGACCGCGGGCATCGCCCTCGGAGCGGCCGCGGGCTGGGGCCCCTGGCCGGGTGGCGAGATGGCGTCCGCATCGACGGAAGAGACCTCGGAGGGCGCTCTGCGCTTCGCCGTCCTCACCGACACCCACGCCAACGAGGACGAGTCGGCTCGGATGACCAACCTGCGCCGGGTCTTCGCCGCGATCGAGGCGGAAGATCCGCAATTCGTGCTGCACTGCGGCGACATCACGGACTACGGCAGCGACGACGCGTTCGAGGCCTACCGCGACCTCATACCCGCGGCGCTCTGGAGCCGTCTCCGGCACGTGCCGGGCAACCACGAGATCCGCTGGGACACGAGTGCCCGCCGGCGGTTCCAGCACTGGTTGGGCCCCACGAGCTACGGCTTCGACGCCGGTGGCGTGCATTTCATGGCGCTCGATCCGACGCAGCTGCTGCAGGAGCCCGGTCTCTTCGCCGACGACCTCGCAGCCCTGAAGGAGGAGCTGAGCGAGGTGAAGGACCGGCCGTCGATTCTGTTCCTGCACTATCCGCTCGGCGGCGCCAACTACTACGTGAATGACACGGATGCGCTGCTGCGCACGATCGCACCGTTCCCGGTGCGCGGCATCTTCGCCGGGCACCGCCACCTCAACGAGGTGGATCGCTTCAACGGCCTCACCCAGGTGACCACCAACGCCGCCAGGCAGGGCCCCTTCTACCTCCGCGTCACCGAGCGGCGGGGCCAGCAGGGGCGTGCACTGCACGTCGAGCACGTGACCCTCGGCACGACCGACGCCGACGTTCCGACCGTCGAGTCGCTCGCCGAGATCCCGCTGGAGGCGCCGTCGAGGCGCACCGAGGCGATCCGCATCGCCCCGCGCCCCGGCGACACCGAGATCGCCCTCACCGCGGTGCCGGACCGTACCGCCGTCTCGGTCGAGGCGCGCCTGCACCCGCAAGCCGTGTTCGGCGCGCGGGACGAGACCGCGTGGATCCCCCTCGTGGCCCGCGGCCGTTCCTGGCACGGTGCGGTCGACCGCACCGGGGTCGCCGCCGGCGCACAGCGGGTGCAGGTGCGGGCCGTCGACGCCTCCGGCATGCGCCGAGAAGAGTGGGCGGAGGTCGAGCTCCCCGGTTCCACGCGCGCTCGCCTCGCGTGGGAGCTCGACATCGGCGGACAACTCCAGGGAGCGCTGGCGGTCAACGGCACGACAGTGGTCGCATGCTCCACGTCGGGTCGTGTCACAGCGGTGGATGCGTCGAGACGGGGCAGAGTCAGACCCCTCTGGACCGCCGACGCCGGAGCCGTGCATCGGGGCGCCGCGTTCACGCCCGACGGCAACCGAGTCGTCGTGCCCGGCGCGGACGGCCGTCTGCTGGCGCTCGACGCGCGCTCCGGTCATGCGGTGTGGACCAGCCACTTCGACAAGCCCGTCCTCACCACGCCGCTCGTGGCCGGGACCGATGGCGACGACGGCCGCATCCTCATTTCGGCCGAGGACACGCTGCGGTGCCTCGACCTGGACGGTGCGACCCTGTGGGAGGCTCCGGTGCCCGTGCGCACCGCGGGCCGCGCGGCCTGCGACGGCGATCGCGTGTACGTCGGAGCCGGCGACGGACGCGGGTACGCCTACGACCTGCGCACCGGCGCCGTGCTCTGGTCGGTCCTCACGACCGACCGTCCCGACCGGTACCGACAGCTCATCTACGGCCCGTGGGACGACTGGGTCGAGGTGCTCCCGACGGGCGCCGTGGTCTTCAGCACCGTCGTCGACGCCATCGCCGTCGACCCGCGCACCGGGGAGGAGATCTGGCGCTCACCCGGAAGCTACATCTTCGCCCCGAGCCTGCCGCTTGCCGACGGCGGGCTGCTGCTCACCTCCGAATGGGGCGTGGTCACCGTCGTGGACCAAGCCACGGGGGCCACACGGTGGAGTGCCCAGGCGGTCCCGCGTGTCGTCAACGCCGGGCCGGTCATCGATCCGCGCACGGGTGCGGCGTGGTTGGTGTCGGTCGGAGGGCTGCTCGCCGAGGTGCGTCCCACCGATGGGGTCGTGACGATCGATCGGCAGCTGTTCACCGCGAACACGTTCTCGACGCCGGTGATGGCAGCCGACAAGCTCGTCGTCGCAGCGCAGGACGGTGTCCTGCGCGCCTTCACCGTATAAGCGGCGCGGCCATGCTGTGCGGCTCCACCGCGGCGACTTCGCGGAGGAGACCCGCACGCTTGACCGACCGCAATGCGACCGCCACATCGGCGTGCTGGAGTCCGGGGAGACCGCCGATCGTCGCGGAGATGAACTCGTACAGCGCGGCATCCGACGCGAGCGCCACCTCACCGCACAGATTCCGGTCGCCCGTGGTGGCCGAGATCATCAGCATGGACGGGTGCTGCGCCAGCATCTCGCCCGCCCGACCGAGCTGCGTCGGATTCACGCTCAACGAGATGAAGGCGTTCACGGCCAAGCCGACTGTCTCGGGGTCGACGACGGCTCGCATGCGCAGAGCTCCCGATCCGAGCATCGCCTCTGCGCGACGCCGCACGGTGACGGCACTCGCGTCGCAGCGGTCGGCCAACTGCTGCCAGCCGAGGCGTCCGTCGCCCGCGAGCGCATCGGCGATCCGCTCGTCGAGGGCGTCCAGACGAACCGGCTCGCCGGGCAGGGGGTCCCGCCACGGATCGAGCCGCTGCGACCGCAGCTGCGACGCGATCTCCTCGGACAGCAGCGCAGGCAGCCAGCTGTGCGGCGTGGCGAAGCGGCGCACGACCTGGTTGCTCCAGACCGCCAGCACGCCATCGAGCGAGGGCAGCTGCTCGAGCGTGATGGCGAGCAGGTGATCGTTGGATGTGTAGTTGATCTCGGCGATGCAGTCGACGCTTCCCGTGACGAGCTTGACCGAGCCGCACTCCGGCCAGGCGGCCAGCCGCTGCGCCGACCGGTTGCCGTCGCCGGGGCGGCATCGCAGCCGCACGAACAGAGAGCGCGAGCGCGCGGTGGCCTCGCCGTCGAGCACGCCGATCACGCGGACGGCGCCCTCGCGGATCAGCCGGGCCACCCGGCGTGACGCCGTTGCCTCGGAGGTGAACACCGCATCGCTGATCTGGGCGTTGGTGGCGCGCGGGTTGGCCAGCAGCGCCCCGACGATGCGGCGGTCGAGATCATCCACGGATCGTACGATACCTTCACTATGACCGTTCCAGAAGACGATTCTTTGCATCGATCTGAACAATCTCACTAGAATCGCTCGCTTCACGGGAGGATCGCACCACTGCCGCGGCACCGCCGCCTCGGCGTTTCTCCCCCCGGCGCGCTGCGCCATGACCCGAGGAGTGTTGACGTGACCCGTATGTCAGCGCCGCGCATCGCGGCCCCCCTTGCGGCCCTCGCCGCACTGTCCCTGCTCGCCGGCTGTTCCGCTGCCGAAGACTCGCCGGAGGCCGAGGACCAGAGCATCGTGTTCTGGACCCCGCAGACGACTCCCGAGCGACTCGCCGCTCAGGAGGAGGTCGCCACCGCCTTCACCGAGAAGACGGGCATCGAGGTCGAGGTCGTGCCGATGGCCGGCGCGGATCAGGATCAGGCGCTCGTGACAGGTGCCGCCAGCGGGGATGTGCCCGACGTGATCCTGCACGCCTCGACGCAGACCGGGGCGTGGAGTTCGCAGGGCCTCCTCGACACTCAGGCCGCGACCGCCGCAGTCGACGCGCTCGGCCCCGACACGTTCAACGCGAACGCGCTCGAAGCCGTCACGATCGACGGGCAGATCTCCGCGGTTCCCAGCGACGGCTGGTCGCACGTGATCGCCTACCGCACCGACCTCCTCGAGCAGGCAGGGGTCGATGTGCCCACCTCGGTCGAAGAGCTCGCCGACGCAGCGACCACGGTCAAGGAGGAACTCGGCATCACCGGGCTGGCCTTCGGCACGCAAGCAGGCACCGCATCGGCCACCGAGGGCATCCAGTCCCTGTTCCAGAGCGCCGGATGCGAACTCGTGACCGACGGCGAGGTCACCATCGACTCCGACGCGTGCACCGAGGCCGCGGAGCAGTTCCTGGCCCTGCGCAACTCGTCGACCGCGGGAGACTTCGACGTGACCAGCGCACGCGCCGCCTACATGAACGGCGACGCGGCGATGCTCCTCTTCTCCACCCACATCCTCGACGAGCTGGCCGGACTCGACCCCGCCACCCCCGCCACCTGCCCCGACTGCGCGGCGACGCCGACCTTCCTCGCCGACAACACCGGCTTCATCACCGTGCTCGGCGAGGAGCCGCGACAGTATGGCGCCGTGCTCGGCTACGGCATCCCGACGGGTGCGAACACGGAGGCCGCCCAGCAGTACATCGAGTACGTGCTGGACGAGGGTTATGCCGACACTCTGGGCGTCGCCACCGAGGGGCGGGTGCCGCTGCGCAACGGGACGGCCGACGACCCCGAGGCATTCGCCGCCGCGTGGGGTGAGCTGGGCATCGGACCGGCCCACGACCGCACCTCGGCCGAGATCTACGGCGACGAGTTCGTGGACGGCATGAGCGAGGGCATCAACTCGATCTACCTGTGGGGCATGGGCACGGACGACGCCACGCTCGCCGGGCTGGTGTTCAGCCAGGGCGTGCTCGCCAACCAGATCGAGCAGCTCTACAACGGCTCGTCCCCCGCCGACGTGACCGCCGCCATGAAGGCGGCCGTCGAGGAGGTCCAGGCGGGCCTGTGAGCACGGCACCTCTCCGTCACCGTCGGGAGCGGCACACCCGCCGCTCCCGCCGGGACGACCGCAACGGACTCCTGCTCACCGCCCCGACGTTCCTCGTCATCCTGCTCGCGTCGGTCATCCCGCTCCTGCTCGTGATCGTCTTCGCGTTCAGCGAGGTCAGGCTCGTCGACATCCCGCGCCTGGGCACAGAGCCGATCGACTGGACGCTCGACAACTTCCGGCGCGCGATAGAGAACCCCGCCTTCTGGCGCGCTCTGGGCACCACGCTCCTGTACTCCACGCTGACGATGATCGGCTCGGTCGGCGTCGGCCTGGTGCTGGCCCTCGCGCTGCGGAGTCCGTTCCGAGGTCGAGGGATCGTGCGTGCACTCCTGCTCGTCCCGTACGTGCTCCCGCTGATCGCCGCCGTCACCATCTGGCAGACCATGCTCAACCCGCAGTACGGCATCGTGAACGCCTTCGGCCGTCAGGTCCTGGGATGGGATCAGGCGATCGGCTTCCTCAACACCTCCTCGACCGAGGTCTTCGGGGTTCCGGTGCCGCTGTCGTTGCTGGTGGTCGTGGCGTTCGAGATCTGGACCTCCGCCCCGCTCGCATTCCTGTTCATCACCGCGCGGCTGCAGGGCGTCTCTCCCAGCATCGAGGAAGCAGCCGCGCTCGACGGCGCGAACCGCATGCAGATCCTCTGGCGCATCGTCATGCCTCAGCTCAAGGGCGTCATCCTGCTGCTGTGCCTGCTGCGGTTCATCTGGACGTTCCAGAGCTTCAGCGAGGTCTATCTGCTCACCGAGGGCGCCGGAGGGACTCAGCTCATGGCGCTCAAGGTCTACACCGAGCTGGTCACCCGCGCCGACATCGGCAGCGCCTCCGCCTACGGACTGCTCATGTCGGTGGTGCTGATCGTGCTGCTCACCGTCTACGTCCTCGCCACCCGCAGAAAGGTGGACACCGAATGACCCGCCGTCGCTCGCCGTTGCGTCCGCGCCCCGCCGCGATCGTGGGTCGGACGATCCTCATCGCCGTCGCCCTCCTGTTCGCGATCGGTCCTGTGCTGTACGGATTCCTCCTGTCGGTGCGTCCGTACTCCTCGATCGTCCAGGCGCCGCTCGATCTGTTCCCCGCCCTCGGCGAGCTCGACTTCTCGGGGTACACCACGGCGATGCTCGACCCGGAGCAGGGCGGCTTCGGCCTGGGACGCTTCGTGCTCAACTCCCTCCTCGTGGGACTCGGCACCGTGGTCCTGTCGATCCTCGTCTCGATCCTGGGTGCGTACGCCGCCGCACGTCTGCGCTACCGCGGTCGGCGCGGGATGAACGCGATCATCCTCGCGGTCTACCTGTTCCCCGGGATCGTGCTCTCGGTGCCGCTCTTCGTGCTCCTCGCCAGGGCGGGCCTCACTGGTTCGCTCATCGGGTTGTTCCTCGTCTACGTCGCGACCACGGTTCCGGTGTCGATCTACATGCTGCGCAACTACTTCCAGGCGCTGCCGGAGAGCGTCGAGGAGGCAGCGATCGTCGATGGGGCCTCGCTCCCGCAGATGCTGCGCAGCGTCGTGCTGCCGATCGCGCTCCCGGGGGTCGTCGCGACCTCGATCTACGTGTTCATGATCGCCTGGAACGAGTACTTCTACGCCCTGCTCTTCCTCGTGCGCGACCGCGCGCAGTGGACGGCGCCGCTCGGCATCTCGCAGCTGGCCGACTTCAACGTCCCGGTGACCGTGCTGCTGTCCGGATCCATCGCGGTGACCGTCCCCATCGTCATCCTCTTCTTCCTCGCGCAGCGCTACCTCGTCGAGGGACTGACGGCAGGAGCCGAGAAATGAGCACGTCAGCGGGACCCCAGCGCATCGTCATCATCGGCGCGGGCGGCCGAGGTCGCGACGCCTACGGGCGATGGGCGATCGAGCACCCCGACCGCGCACGGATCGTGGCGGTGGCCGACCCGGCCCCAGATCGGCGTGAGGCGTTGGCCGCCGCGGCCGGAGGCGCGCGCACCTACGAGGACTGGCGGGGCGCGATCGCCGACCTCGGGCTGCTTCAGGCCGACGCCGTCGTGATCGCCGTGCCTGATGCCCTTCATGTCGATGTCGCGATCGCCGTCGCCGACGCAGGGCTGCCCTTCCTGCTCGAGAAGCCCGCCGCGCCGAGCGTCGAGGAACTCCGCCGACTCGCACAGCACGCCCGTCGCACATCGTCGGCCCTCGCCATCGGCCACGTGCTGCGCTTCACGCCGTTCTGGCGTTCGGTGAAGCGCATCCTCGACTCCGGCGCCATCGGACGCATGATCACCCTCGAGGTTCGCGAGAACGTCGGCTACTGGCACTTCGCGCACTCCTACGTGCGGGGCAATTGGCGGAACAGCACGACCTCGGGCCCGATGGCTCTGACGAAGACGTCGCACGACCTCGACATCATCCGCTGGCTCGTCGGCGCAGCGCCGGAGACGGTCTACAGCATCGGGGAGTTGAGCTGGTTCCGCGCCGAGAACGCTCCCGCCGGCGCGCCGGAGTTCTGCGTGCAGGGCTGTCCCGTCGCCGACAGCTGCCCCTTCTTCGCCCCTCGGTACTACGTCGACGCACTCGCGGGGGTCACGGGCCACCCCGTGCATCTGCTGGGCGACGACATCTCCCCGCCGGCCGCATGCGCGCGTTGCGCGAGGGCGACTACGGCCGCTGCGTCTTCCGCAGCGACAACGACGTGGCAGACCATCAGCAGACCACGATGCGGTTCCCCCGAGGGGTGACCGCAACGCTCACGGCCTCGGCCTTCACCGCCGAGAACACCCGCAACGTCACGATCACGGGTTCGGCCGGCCAGTTGTCAGGACACATGGAGAGTGGAGAGATCGTGGTGGATCTGTTCTCACCCGATGGCCGGATCCCGGAGGGCTTGCCCCTCGACGCGCACGACATCAGTCCCAAATCCGTCCTGGCGCACGAGCGCCACACTCTGCGGGTGGCCTTGCCCAACCCCGACCTCGGCGATCACGCCGGTCATGGCGGAGGGGACGCAGGGCTGATGGCCGAGTTCGTCGAAGCGGTGCGGCTCGGCATGGTCGGCACGGGCGAGCTCTCCTTCGAGACGGCACTCGACAGCCATCTCATGGCGTTCGGCGCGGAGGAATCGCGACGAACGGGTGAGCCCATCGACTTCGCCTCCTGGGCGCAGCGGATGGCACTGCCGCTCGATGAGGGGATCCGCCGGTGACGGAGCACCCGGAGTCGGTGGTGCTCGCCCTGCTGGAGCGGGTGGGCGCCGACACGTCGCACGTGCGCGTGGAGGAGCTGCCGCCGGAGGAGACCCACGCCGCGGTCGCAGGGTTCGAGGCCGGGAACGGCGTGCTCACACTGCGCGGCACGGACGTGCTGTCGACGGCACGCGCGTTCGCCCGGTACCTGCACGGTCAGGGGCGTCGCATCACATGGGAGGCGCCGCGACTGGACCCGCCTTGGGGAGCGGTGGCCCGATGCGCCGCGAACCGAGCTGCGCACGCCCTTCGCCGTCAGATACCACCTGAACGTCGTCACGCACGGATACTCCACGGCCTATTGGGATGAGGACCGATGGGAGCGGGAGCTCGACTGGATGGCGCTGCACGGGGTCACGCATCCTCTGCTGCTCACGGGCTACGAGTCGGTCCTGGCGGAGACGCTGCGTCGAGCCGGCGTGGATGCGACCGCTGCGCGCGTGGATCGGCAGCGCCGCACACCTGCCGTGGATGTCGATGGGCGGGATGCACGACTTCGGCGGCCCGTTGCCTGAGCGCTGGGACGACCGGAGGATCGCGCTCGCACGTCGCATCCTGACGCACGCCCGCGAGCTGGGCATGACGCCTGTGCTGCCCCTTCCCGGAGGCCACGTCCCGCGCTCGGTCGCCGGTCCCGACGCGCTCGAGATCGAGTGGCAGGGCTGGCGCACACCCCTGATGGATCCCGCCTCCGCCGACTTCGCCCGCTTCATGAAGCTCTTCCTCGACACGCAGGAGGAGCTCCTCGGAGACCCGGGCTTCGCGCCCGTCTTCGCCGTCGATCCCTTCATCGAATCGCTGCCTCCGTCCGGTGACCTCGCCGACCTCGCCGCTGCCGGCGCGGGGGTGCACGACGCCATCACGGCCGTGCATCCGCGGGCGACCTGGCTTCTGCAGGGGTGGCCGTTCCACTATCACCGCGGATTCTGGACGGACGAGCGCGTGGCCGCGTACCTGTCTCGCGTGCCCCACGACCGGCTCCTCCTGATCGATCTCTGGGGCGAGCACGCGCCGATGTGGCGCAAGGGCATGCACGGGCGCCGATGGATCTGGACGGCCGTACACAACTTCGGCGGCCGTTTCGCGCTCTTCGGGGACCTTCGCGGTCTCGCACGCGACGTGGCGGAGCTGATCGAGACGGCCCCCGACCGCCTGGAGGGCATCGGGCTCGCACCCGAGGCGATCGAGAACAACACCGTGTTCTACGAGGCCGCCTCCGATCTGGTCTGGGGACCGCTGGACATCGACACCTGGCTCGCAGACTTCGCCGTCCAGCGGTACGGTGTCGCCGACGACTCGGCGGTCGAAGCATGGCGACTGCTCGGCGCCACTCTCTACGGCCCCGGCCGCACCCGATCGATCCCCTCACCGGTGATCGCGCGACCGTGGAGCGCGCGCGCCCCGTTCGCGACGCAGCGTCTCGCCGGAGAGGCCCTCCCTGCGGGACCGCCTCGCATGTCGGCCAACATCGACGCCGAGAACGATCCCGCGGTACTGGGCGACCTCCCCCGCGATCACGCGCGCCGCGCAGCTTGCTGCTCTCCCTCGCCGATCGCGCGCTCTCCCGAGAGTCGCTGGAGAAGGACGTGGTCGAGTTGACCGGGCACGTGCTCGCCCAGGGCACCCGCTACCGCATCCGCGGCGCGCTCGAGGCGTTCGCTGCGGGAGACGCGCCCGAGGTGCGCCGCCAGGGTGCCGCTTTGGAGGATGATCTGCTGGCCCTCGATCGGCTGGCGGCGACGCGCGAGGACTCCCGGCATCCTCCTGGATCGATCACGCGCGCGCGTGGGGTGACACCCCGGCGGAGCGCGATGCGATGGAGCGAGACGCGCGCAGCCTGATCTCGGTCTGGGGTCATCAGAGCAGCGGGCTGCACGACTACTCCGGTCGGCATTGGTCTGGTCTGATCCGAGATCTCTACGCTCCGCGTTGGGACGCATGGATCCGGTGGCTGGCGGAATCGGTGGAGCGAGACGCAATCCCGGACGAGTCGGTGCTGCATCGCCGCATCATCGAGATCGAGGAGCGCTGGCGCGCGGGCACCGGCTCGGACGACGTCTCGTCCGAGGATCCCCTCGACGTCGCCGCGCGGATCCTCGCTACGCGCGCATCTCCCCGGAGTGCGACTCCGGACGGTCGCGCGGCATGAAGGCGGCCGCGACCAGGGTGAGCACGGCGGTCGCGGCGACGGCGACGAACACCCACACCGACGCGTGGATGATCGTGTCCGGGTCGTCGGTCCCTGCGCCCTGCGCGATGACCGCGTTCGAGATCGCCCCGAACACGGCGACGCCGACGGCACTCCCGGCGGAGCGCGCGAACGCGTTCATCCCGGTCACGGCCCCTCGCTCACCCCATTCGACCGAGGACTGGGCGGCGATGAGCGTTGGAGCAGCAGTCCACCCGAGCCCGAACCCGAGGACGAAGGCGATGCCCGCGACCATGAGCGGGTGCGGCCATGACGCCACCGCTGCCAGGGTGATCGCGGCGAGGGTGGTGATGCTCATCCCGATCATGGTGGTGCGACGGAAGCCGATCCTCAGATACAGGCGGCCGACGTTGGCGGCCGCGATCGGCCACCCCAGGGTCAGTGCCGCGACCGCGAGCCCTGAGAGCAACGGCGCGATGCCGAGCGAGCCTTCGAGGTAGGCAGGCGCGAAGCTCGTGACACCGATCATGAGTGCGCCGACACCGAGCGACACGACCGTGGTCGTCAGGATCAGCGGCCTGGCGACGAGGCGGAGGTCGACGATGGGCTCCTCGACGCGGCGCTCGACGACGGCGAACAGCGCAAGGGCGACGATCCCGATCCCGAAGCAGAGCGCGCTCTGGACGGAGATCCATGCCCAGGCGTTGCCGCCCTCCAGCATGCCGAGGATGAGTCCGGTCAGCCCGATCGTCAGCAGCACGGCGCCCGCATAGTCGATCCGATGCCGACTCGTCTGCTTCTGCTCCTTGTACTTGAGTTGCAGCATCCACGCGGCGATGAGACACAGGGGGATGTTCACCCAGAAGATCCACCGCCAGGCGTCGAGCTGTGCGAACACCCCGCCGAGGGCCGGACCGACGACCGACGAGATCGCCCACACGCTCGCGATGTATCCCTGCACCTTGGCACGCTCGGCGACCGTGTAGATGTCGCCGACGATCGTCATCGCCATCGGCGCGACGGCCCCGGCACCGAGCCCTTGGATGATGCGGAACACGATCAGCGCCGGCATGCTCCACGCGAAGCCGCAGAGCACGGAGCCCAGGAGGAACAGGGCGATGCCCAGGAGGATGATCGGTTTGCGCCCGACCGTGTCGGCGAACCGGGAGTAGATCGGAACACTCACCGCCTGCGCGAGCAGGTACACCGAGAACAGCCAGGGGAACTGCTGATAGCTGCCGAGATCGCGGACGATGCTCGGCACGGCTGTCGCGAGGATGGTGGCATCGATGGCGATGAGCCCGGTGGCGAGCATCAGCGCCCCGAGGATCGGCCCTCGCGCCGACCGGAATCCGATGGAGGCGCGGTCGACGGAGGCAGTCACCTCAGGGACAAGCGTGCGCGGCGCACGGGTATTCCGGTCACGATGACGCGGTGCGGCCCGGCTCCTCGCCGTCCGCGTCGCCCTCGGGCTCCGGGTCGTACAGCACCGGACGGTCGACGGTCTTGGTGACGTCGGCCGGGTCGACGGCGAGGATGAGCATCGCCAGGATCAGCAGTGTGACGATGAAGGCCCCGCCACCGACCACGAGGCCGAGCGCGACAGGGGTGAGTCCGTCGTAGGTGCCGTTCGCGATCGCGGTGTTCACGCGCGAGGTGAAGGCGCCGGTCGAGACCAGTGTGACCACCGCGGCGAAGACACCGCAGCCCAGGGCGATGAGCAGGAGGTGCAGGGGGCGCAGGATGTCCCGACGGGTGGGCTTCTCGTCGCTCATCGTTCTCCTCCGTGCACCGAGGGGGCGGCGCTTCCCGTTGACTCGTCGGCCGCGGCGGCAGCGTCCACCTTCTTCGGGGTGAGCCCGGCGATGCCGAGGAAGACCGCGACGATCGCCGCATAGCCGCCGAACATGCCGACACCCAGGATGATGCCGGAGAGCACGAAGGTCCCGGCCTCGTCGATCGTGTACTCCTGCACGAACCCGGACGGGATCAAGAGCAGGACGACGCCGAGCAGGATGCCCAGCGCCCCGACGGTGATCGCGTCGCGCGCCAGCGGGTCACGGGTGCGTCGTGCACGGATTCCTGCGAGCAGCTCGATCGCACCGCTGAGGATGGCCCAGCTCGAGACGACGATGAAGAACATGTCGTCCGAGCGCAGCGCGGGGATGCCGCTCAGCCCTCCCGCAAAGATGCCGAGCACCGCGAGCAGGATGGCCGACCAGCGTGACCCGGCGGGGAGCACCAGCCACGCGGCGAGCAGGTGCACCAGCGCGGTCACGAACGCGAAGCCGCTGAAGACCGCGAGGCCGATGGGCGCCGAGTGGTCCGACGAGAACGTGATCATCAGCGCAGCGACGGCGGCGAACAGTGCGCGCAGCAATTGCACGTGGCGCAGGGTGAATGCGCGAGCAGGGGCAGGCATGACGGTCCAGAGTCCTCCGGGGTGTTCCCCCAGTCTACGCGGGGCCACGGAGCCGCGATGCCGCGAGCACGGCGGCCGAGGATTCGTGAAGCCCGGCGGATCTCCCCAGATCGATTGCCGGGCTTCACGACATACGCAGCAAGGGGGGCATCACTGCGTCAGGCCGCAGCTCGCAGGGTCGGGCACCCGCCCACGAAGACGGCCAAGTGACCCCACATGCCCACCCGGTCCCCTGAGGTACGCGCGTGCGGTCGTATGCTCACTTTAGGGCGGTGGTCTTCACATACCGGACGGGGGCTGTGATGAGTTACGAATATGACGAACGCAGGTCCGGATCCGACGGTTTCGCGACGGCGCTGCGCGATGCGGTCAACGCCAGGGACGTGACGCTGTCGTGGTTGCAGCAGCAGCTCAACGCGCGAGGCAACCGGGTCTCGATGGCCACGCTGAGCTATTGGCGTTCGGGGGCGCGACGCCCCGAGGGCGCGCAGTCCCTGGCCGCACTCGCCGACCTCGAGGAGCTGCTCGGCCTCGACGCCGGCGCACTGCGACGGCACCTCGGACCCACCAACCGCACGGGGCCGCTGGGCCCGAACCGCTTCCCCATGGACGAGGAGGAGCTGGAACGCGCGGTCATGCTGGCGTTCGACGCGATGGGTGCGTCGTACCCCGACACCTCGCGGGAGCTCACCACACACTCTGTGACCGATGTGAACGCGCAGGGCAACGTCGCCTACAGCATCACGCGCAGCATCGTGCAGTCGACCATCGGCACGATAACGGCGATACCCTTCCTCGAGATCACCCCGGGGGTCAGCACTCCGCCGCCCCTGCTCGACGCCGTGTCCGGCGGGCGCATCGCCGCGCGCTACTCGCACCCGGACGGCGAGGTGCACGGCATCCTGTTCGAACTCGATCTCCCGCTCACCGCCCCCGACACGGCGATGGTCGAATGGTCGGTCGAGTACCCGTCCGACTACCCGCCGATGCGTGACACGGGCCATGCCCTGGCACAGAAGTGCCGCGAGCTGCTGGTGTGGACGCGGTTCCATCCTGATGCCGTCCCCGATTGGTGCGAGGAGCACGTCGAGACGCCTGATGGCGTGACGGTCACCCCCGTCGCCCTGACCAGGGGCACCTCCGTGCATCTGGTGCGCAGAGCCTTCGGTCCTGGGGCACTCGGTCTGCACTGGGGCTACGGACCGCGTGAGGATCAGCCCGGCTGATCTCCCGTCGCGACCGGACGACCCGGCGTGTTCGACCACTGACTCCACGATCCGGGGAACACTTTGGCGTCGATGCCGACCTCGTGCAGGATCAGGGCCGTATGCGCGGCCGTGACACCCGATCCGCAGTACGCGGCGACCGGGGTTCCGGGGTTCACGCCGACCTCGGCGAAGGTCGCGAGCACGGTGTCGCGATCGAGGATGCCGCCCTCAGCGTCGAGGTGCCGCAGCGTCGGCAGATTGCGCGCACCGGGGATGTGACCGGCGATCGGATCGAGCGGCTCGGTGTCGCCGCGGTAGCGCTCCGGCGCGCGCACGTCGAGGAGCACTCCCGACGCGGGGAACGCCGCCGCCTCATCGATCGACAGGGCGTCGCGGCCGATCTCGTCGAGCACGACATCGCCGGGCTCGGGGATCACATCATCCGTCGCGACCGCGAACCCCGCGGCGCGCCAAGCCCGGATGCCGCCGGTGAGCACGCGGACATCGACCCCGCCCTGCCGCAGCAGCCACCACGCCCGCGCAGCCGAGATGCCCTTGAGTCGTCGTACGCCACGACGGTGTCGCCCGCACGGACACCCCACCGGCGGGCCGCAGCCTGGAGCGTCGCGGTCGAGGGCAGCGGGTGCCGCCCCTCGGCGGGCGCACCGTGGGTGGAGAGCTCCGCGTCGAGCGAGGCGAACACCGCGCCGGGGATGTGGCCAGAGAGGTAGTCGCCGTGCCCGGCCTCCGGGCGATCCAGCCGCCACCGCACGTCGATCACGCGCACGGGCGCGCCCTGCTCCCGGAGGTCGTTCAGCTCTGCGGCACTCACGAAGTCGCTCATCCTGCGAGGCTACCGAGTCGGCGGCGGCATCCGGCTCGCGGGCGTCTTCTCCCGTCATGCGCCACGACTATGCTCGATCCGGCAACGTCGAGAAAGGCCAACGATGCCCTCTCGTCTCCGCTGGATGCGCTTCCGCCCGCAGGAGGCCGCGCTCATCGCGATCACCGCGGTGTGGGGCGGCACGTTCCTGCTGGTGCACTGGGCGATGGAGCACTCCGGGCCGTGGTTCTTCGTCGGCATCCGATTCCTCGTCGCAGGTCTCCTCAGCGTGCTGATCTTCCGTCGTGCGCTGCGCGGCATGCGGTGGCGCGACATCGGGGCGGGTGTCGCGATCGGGGTGATGATCTACCTCGGCTACGGTCTGCAGACGCTGGGGCTGCAGACGATCGACAGCAGCACGTCGGCGTTCATCACCGCCATGTACGTGCCGCTCGTCCCCTTCGCGCAGTGGGCGGTCTTCCGCACACGTCCGCCCGCCATGGCCTTCGTCGGAGCAGGCCTCGCGTTCGTGGGACTGCTGTTCATCGCGGGCCCCGACGCATTCGCGTTCACGCTGGGCACGGGCGAGATCGTCACCATGATCAGCACCCTGCCCATCGCCGCAGAGATCATCCTGATCAGCCTCTTCGCGGGCAGGATCGACCTCGGGCGCATCACCGTCGTCCAGCTGCTGACCGCCGGCGTGCTGGGATTGCTGACGATGCCGGTGGTCGGCGAGGCCGTCCCCGAGTTCTCCTGGATCTGGGTCGGCTGTGCCGTCGGACTCGGCGCGGCGAGCTGTCTGATCCAACTGACCATGAACTGGGCGCAGAAGTCGGTGTCACCGACGCGCGCGACCATCATCTACGCCGGGGAACCCGTGTGGGCCGGCGTCATCGGACGCATCGCCGGCGAGCGACTGCCCGCGACCGCGCTCGTCGGCGGAGCTCTGGTCGTGCTCGGCATCCTGGCGAGCGAACTGAGGTTCGTGCGGCGGCGGAAGGAAGAGTCCTCGGCCTAGCCCTCGGGAATACTCCCCCGCCTCCTGCGTTGCACCCGGCATGATTGAAACTTCAACCGTCGCTCCGGTCGCCACGGAACGCACCCGCGTCCGCGTGCCGCTGCGCTTCGGCGACGGCTTCTCCACCACGGCCGACGTGGTCACGTTCGACGGCCTCGTCGACGGACGGGAGCACCTGCTGCTCGGGCTCGGCGACTGGCACGCGGCACTCGAACGCGCGAGCGACGGCGGAGACGCGCCGCTCGTGCGCCCTCACAGCGAGTGCCTGACCGGTGACGTGTTCGGATCCGAGCGCTGCGACTGCGGTCCCCAGCTGCGCGAGGCCGCCGAGCGGATCGCGGCGGAGGGCGGCTTCCTGCTCTACCTGCGGCAGGAGGGACGCGGTATCGGCCTGTACGCGAAGCTCGACGCGTACGCCCTGCAGGACGCGGGCCTCGACACGTACGAGGCGAACGTCGCCCTCGGCCACGGCGAAGACGAGCGCGACTACACCGTCGCAGCGCAGATGCTGAACGCGGTCGGCGTCGACGGCATCCGTCTGCTCAGCAACAACCCCGACAAGGCCGTGCAGCTCGAGGCCCTCGGCATCCGCGTGACCGAGCGGGTCCGCACCGAGGTGCACCTGTCGGAGTCCAACTCGCGCTACCTCCAGGCCAAGCGCGACCACACGGCGCACACCCTCGACCTGTCGGCGGCGTGACACCCCAGGAGGGCACCATGACAGCGGAGCAGCATCGACGGCGACTCGACGACACCGAGATGGCGACCTGGCTCCCCGTCATCCGGTTCGTACAGTTGCTGCCCCAGGTGCTCGACCGCACCCTGAAGGACGAGGTCGGCCTCAACCACGCCAGGTACGCGATCCTCGTCACGCTCGCAGGTCAAGGCGAGGGAGCCGTCACGATGACGGAACTCGCCCGCATCGCCGGCCTCAGCCGCTCGCGTCTCAGCCACGCCCTGGACTCCCTGGAGGAGCGCGGCTGGGTGGAGCGCACCTCGTGCGGCACCGACAAGCGCACGCTCTCGGCCGCGCTCACCCGGAAGGCCGGGAGATGCTGCGCACCGCCGCACCCGTGCACGTCGAACAGGTGCGGGAACTGGTGCTCGATCCGCTCAGCCCGGAGGAGCGGGAGCAGCTCGCGTCGATCCTCGGCAAACTGCTGCCAGGAGTGACCGCGGCCCTGTGACGGCATCGGCCGAGCTTCGGCGTTCTGCTCTGAGCAGAACCGCTCGAAGCCTCCGGAACGGGCGGCATATCGTGAGGCATGGCCGACCTCCTCTCGTTCCCGCCCGCTCCCCGCTCCGACCGCCCGAAGCGCCACGACCCCGAGCCGTTGTGGCGCCACCTCCTGGGCGACCAGCTGCGTCGACGTCGACACGATCGTGAGGAGACCCTCACCGCGACCGCGGAGAAGGCCGGCGTCTCTCCCAGTACCTCTCCGAGGTCGAACGCGGGCTGAAGGAGCCGTCGAGCGAGATGATCGCCGCGATCGCCGGAGCACTCGACACCAGCCTGATCGAGCTGACGAGCGCCGTGGCCGACGAACTCCGCTCCGCCACGGTTCCGGCATCCGCGGCCGTGTCGGCATCGCGCACTTCCTTCGCCCTCGCCGCCTGACCCGTTCGTTCCGTCCGTCCGCCTGGCTCCCGGGGTCACACGGTGCGCGCGCCGAGCACCCTGTCGATGAGGCCGTAGTCCTGCGCGGCGGATGCCGTGAACACGCGGTCACGGTCGGTGTCCGCACGCAGCTCCTCGACCGTCCGGCCGCTGTGCCTGGCGAGGATCTCCTCCATGTCCGAGCGCACCCGCACCACCTCGTCCGCTGCGAGGATCAGGTCGGGGATCGCACCGCGCGACTGCCCGGCCGGCTGGTGCAGCACGATGCGCGCGTGCGAGAGGGCCGCACGCTCCCCTGGAGCACCCGCCGCGACGAGCAGCGCAGCCGGGCCGATCGCCTGTCCGACGCACGTGGTCGCGATGGCCGGACGGATGTGCTGCATGGTGTCGTAGATCGCGAGCGCGGCGCCGGGATCACCGCCCTCGCTGTTGATGTAGAACTGGATGCCCGATTCGGGACTGTCCGCGTCGAGGTGCAGCAGCTGGGCGATCAGGGCGTTCGCGACCCCCGCGTCGATCCCGGTGCCGAGGTAGATGACGCGCTCGGCGAGCAGGTGCGAGTAGACGTCCATGATGCGCTCACCCCGCGGGTGCTGCGCGATGACGTTGGGGATCGTGTAGCCGCTCATGCGCCCGCCCCCAGCCCGACGTGCGCGCGTCGACGCGGCATCACGTCGCCGATCGAGGCGACGATCTCGTCGATGAACCCGTACTCCCGCGCCTGCGTTGCGGTGTACCAGCGGTCGTGCAGGGAGTCTTCGAAGATGCGCTCGATCGGCTGGCCGGTGTCGTCGGCGATGAGTCCGAGCACCGTGTCGCGCATGTGTCGCAGGTCGTCGGCCTGCGTCTCGATCTCGACCGCCGAACCGCCGATGCCCGCCGATCCCTGATGCATGAGGATGCGTGCGTGCGGGAGTGCCCTGCGTTTTCCCGGAGTGCCGGCCGAGAGCAGGAACTGCCCTGCGCTGCACGCGAGTCCGAGCGCGAGTGTCGCGACGTCGTTGGGGACGAGTCGCATGATGTCGCGGATTCCGAGCATCGACGGCACCGAGCCGCCCGGCGAGTGGATCCAGAGGGCGATGTCGGCCGTCGGGTCCTCGGCCGACAGCGCGAGCAGCTGCGTCATCAGCAGCGTGCCGTTGTCGTCGTCGAGGGCGCCGTCCAGCACGAGCACCCGCTCGTGGAACAGCGCGCCCGGGCTTCGGGGCCGAACTGCGGGAGGGAGTTGTCTTCGCTCATGCCCCCAGCATCCGTCTGCGCCGGGTCACCTGCGGCCGTTTCCGCCCTCGGCGGCTCTGCCCTGAGCGGATGCCGGTGGGGCGGCATCCGCTCAGGCGGGGGTGGGGTGGGGGAGGGGTCAGGGGATGGGGTCAGGCGGCCAGGGCCAGGGCGCGGCGATGGGAGATGCGGTGGCCGACCCAGAAGCCGATCGCGATCAGTCCGGCCAGGGCGATGCCGAGGATCCAGGGCAGCGTCGACGGGGCCGCTCCGGCCGTGGCGGTGGCGAGGGCGCCGGAGCCGTCCGCGATCAGGCCGGTGCCGACGGCGAGGTCGGCCGCCCCGGCCTGCAGCGCGTCCCCGCCTGCCGCGAGGTCGTCGGAGCCGTCCGCGAGCGTCGTCGCGCCGTCGGAGAGCTTCCCGATGCCCGTGTCGAGGGCGCCGGAGCCTGATTGCAGCTCTCCGACCCCGACGGCGAGCGCACTCGCACCCTCGTTCAGGCGCGCCGCACCCGCGCTGAGGTTCACGGTTCCCGAGGAGAGGGCCGACGCGCCGGTGGAGAGCGTCTGCAGCCCGGATGCCAACCGCTCGGCGCCCGCGGAGAGCTGCGAGGTTCCGGAGTGGAGTTTCTGCGCCCCGGCCGCGAGTGCGGGAGCACCCTCGGGAGCGACGAGTGCGACGGTTCCCGGCCAGCCCTTCGAGGGGTCGCCATGCACGATCGCCCCGACACCGGCGGTGACCTTCGCCGCACCGTCGGCCGCGCCGACGAGTCCCTGGGCGAGAGCGGGAGCTGCGGCTGCGGGTACCGCCAGTGCGTCGACCTCCTGATCGACGCCGGCCGCGAGCCGGGCGAGCGCCTGCAGCTGCGGGTTCGTGGGGTCGGCTGAGAGAAGGCCGGCGAGGCCGTCGGCGAGCTGCTGGGAGTGACCGGGCGCCGTCGCGGCGACGCCCTGGAGCGCGGCCTTCGTGTCGGGGTGGGCGAGCGTCAGCACCGACGGCGTCACACCGGCGCGCAGAGTGTCGCTGAGCGTGCTCGCACCGGCGAGGACACCGTTCGCGTAGCGGTGTGCGCCGTCGACTCCTGCGGAGAGCTTCGCCGCCCCAGCCGCGACCGTCGCCGCACCGGCGTCGGCCTGCACCAGCGTGGTCGAGAGTTCCTGCGCCCCGGCGAGCGCCGTCTGCGCTCCCCCGCTGACCCGGCCGGCGCCGTCGACGGCGGTCGATGCACCGGCCGCGAGGTTTCCTGCACCCTCGGCCAGGGTGGTCGCTCCGACTGCCGCCTTCGTGGCGCCATCGCTCAGCTTCTGCGAACCGGAGTGCGCGGCTGCGGCACCCGCCGCGAGGTCGTCGCTGCCGTCGGCGAGCCGGTCGGCTCCGACGGCGAGGTCGTCGGCTCCGGCGGCGAGGTCGGCAGAGCCGTCCTTCGCGGCCACGGTGCCGTCGGCGAGCTCGGATGCTCCGGCGGCGATCTTGCTCGTCGTCACGAGGAACAGGATCACCATCGCGGCCAGCAGCAGGCTGAGCACGATCACGGCGATGCGCATGCCGGTTCCGTGCGCGTGGGGTTTTGCACTCGTCATCGAGGACTCCCAGGGTCAGTGGCGTCGTTGCCACGGGCGACTGTATGGGCGCGCCGACACTCCCCTTCAGGATTTGCCGGTCGAAACCAAGTCTCACCACAGTCGATACTCAGTTTCTTGTGGTGAGTGCACAATTCCTGTCCGAAACGGCTGTGCGCTCCAGGAAAACGGCCCGTAACATCGTCGACTCACGGGGCTCGTACCCTCGTGTCCATGGCGAAGCAGAAGACACCGGCCTGGTCGGAAGACGGACTCACCTTCCGCACCCGCAAGTGGGTGCGCCCAGAGGACCTCAATGCGAACGGCTCGCTGTTCGGCGGGAGCCTGCTCAAGTGGATCGACGAGGAGGCCGCGATCTACGCGATCGTGCAGCTCGGCAACTACCGCGCCGTCACGAAGCACATCTCGGAGATCAACTTCGAGGCGTCGGCCGTGCAGGGCGACCTCATCGAGATCGGCCTGCAGGCCACGCGCTTCGGCACGACCTCACTCACGATGCGCGCCGTGGCGCGCAACATGATCACGCGCAGGCGCATCCTGACGATCGACAAGATCGTGTTCGTGAGCCTCGACGACGACGGGACGCCGACCCCGCACGGCTATCGGGAGATCACCTACGACCGTGACCGCATGCCGACCGAACGGGTCGCGACGGGCACCATCCGGCTCCCGGCGCTCTGAGCGTCGAGCGCCCGGAAGGCCCGGGCGAGGTCGGCGATCAGGTCGTCCACATCCTCCAGCCCGATCGAGAGGCGGAGCACATCGGCGCCGGGGCGAGCCTCGGGCGGAACCGGACGGTGCGTGAGCGCGGCCGGATGCTGGATCAGCGAGTCCACCCCACCGAGGGACACCGCGTGCGTGAAGAGCGACGTCGCCGTCGTCACCGCTGACGCCGCAGCGAACCCGCCCCGCATCCGCATCGCGATCATCGCGCCCGTCCCGCGCATCTGCCGGTCGAGGATGCCGCGCGGGTCACCGTCGAGCCCCGGATAGAAGACCTCGGCGACCTCCGGACGGTCGATCAGCCACTGCACCACCCGCCGCGCGCTCTCCTGCTGGTGGCGCACCCGCACCGGCAGGGTCGTGAGTCCGCGGTGCAGCAGGTACGCCCCGAGCGGATGCAGCAGCCCCCGGTGACCGCACGCACGCGGCGCAGCGCCTCGGCGGTCTCTTCGCTGCAGGCGACGACGCCGGCGATCACATCCCCGTGCCCGCCGAGGTACTTCGTGGCGCTGTGCAGCGACATCGCGGCGCCCAGGTCGATCGGGTTCTGCAGCACCGGAGTGGCGAAGGTGTTGTCCACCACGACAGGCACGGCGCCGGCCTGGCGCACGACGTCGGCGATGTCGGCGATGTCGAGCGTGGGGTTCGCCGGGGTCTCCACCACGACCAGCCCGGTGTCCGGGCGCATGCTCGCCGCCACCTCATCGGGGTGGCAGTAGGTGGTCTCGACGCCGAGCAGCCCGGAACCGAGGAGGTGGTCGGTGCCGCCGTAGAGCGGGCGGACGGCCACCACGTGCCGCACCCCGGACGCGCCGGTGTGGGCGAGGATCACCGCCGTCATCGCGGCCATGCCCGACGCGAAGGCCACGGCGGCCTCGGCGTGCTCGAGCTCGGCGAGAGCCGCCTCGAAGCGGGCGACCGTGGGGTTCCACAGTCGCGCGTAGACCATGCTGCCGTCGGCGGGCGGTCGGCCCCCGTTGCCATGGCCTCGTAGGAGTCGCCGCCGCGTTCGATGTCGGGCAGCGGGTTCGTCGTCGACAGGTCGATCGGCAGCGCGTGCACTCCGAGACCCTCGAGGTCGGAGCGGCCGCTGTGGACGGCGACGGTGTCAGGATGCAGCGGTGCAGTCATGCCTCCACGTTGCCGGAATCACGATGAATCCGCACGAAGTCGACAGAAGCCGCCGGAGATCTGCCCGCTGACGCTATTCTGAGCGAGATCTGGCCGATGAAAGGGGACCGTGTTGGCGAAAGCACAACTCGACGAGATCGACCTCGAGCTGCTCGCGGTCCTCACCCGCGACGCCGAGATCACGAACAAGGCGCTCGCGCATCGGCTGGGTCTCGCCGACTCGACCTGCGCCCACCGCGTGCGGGCGCTCCGCGAGCGAGGCGTCATCCGCGACACCCGCATCCGGGTGGACGGTGCCGCCCTCGGCTACCCGTTGCAGGCGATCATCAAGGTGCGCCTGGCGAATCACACCGGCGCGAAGGTCACGGCACTGTTCGACGCACTCGCGGGCATCCCACGGGTGCTGCAGGTGTTCCACGTCGCCGGTGTCGACGACTTCCTCGTGCACGTGGCGGTGGAGGACGCGACGGCGCTCCGCGACATCGTGCTCGAGCACATCACGATCCACCCTGTGGTGCGCGGCACCGAGACCCAGCTGGTGTTCGAGCTTCGCGACGGCACCGGTCTCCTTCCCGCCTGACGCCCGGATGTCACGGCGTCCTCGTCGTGCGCGAAGATGGAATGCACGTCCGCACAGGAGCAGAGGAGCACCATGAGCCGCAGCGCCACCGCAGCCACCGCGAAGATCCGCGAGATGCGGGACTTCCTCTTCGCGAATGCGACCGACTACGCGGCAGCCCGCGCCGGTTTCTCCTGGCCCGACGTCGACGAGTTCAACTTCGCGCTGGAGTGGTTCGACGTGGTGGCCGCCGAGGCGCCGGATCGCCCTGCGGTGCAGATCGTCGAGGCCGACCTCAGCCTGCACGCCTGGACGTACGGGGAGCTCTCCACCCGGTCCGATCAGGTCGCCGCCTGGCTCACGGGACTCGGCATCCGCCGTGGCGACCACGTGATCGTGATGCTGAACAACACCATCGAGCTGTGGGAGGTGATGCTGGCGATCACGAAAGTCGGCGCCGTGTCGATCCCGACCTCCACCCTGCTCTCCTCCTCCGACCTCGAGTACCGCGTGCAACACGGACGTGCCGGCGCGGTCGTGACGCTCGGAACACTCGCCGACCGCCTCGACGGCATCGACAGCCGCGTCCTGCGCATCGGCGTCGGCGCGGACATCCCTGCCGGATGGGCGCGCTTCCACGACTCGTCCTCCGCGCCGACGGACTTCGAGCCCGACGGCCCGACGCCGGCATCGGACACCGCACTGCTGTACTTCACCTCGGGAACGACCAACCGTCCCAAGCTCGTGCAGCACACGCACGTCTCGTATCCGATCGGTCATCTGTCCACCATGTGGTGGCTCGGCGTGCGGCCGGACGACGTGCACCTCAACATCTCGTCCCCCGGCTGGGCCAAGCACGCATGGTCGAGCTTCTACTCGCCGTTCCTCGCCGGGGCCACGGTCTTCGTCTACAACTACGACCGCTTCGACGCGAACGCGCTCATGCAGGTCATGGACACCCACCACGTGTCGACGTTCTGCGCGCCGCCGACCGTGTGGCGGATGCTCATCCAGGCCGACCTCACCAGGCTCGGTCATCCCCCGCGCGAACTCGTCGGCGCGGGCGAGCCCCTGAACCCCGAGGTCATCGACCGCGTGCGCGACGCCTGGGGCGGCACGATCCGCGACGGGTTCGGGCAGACCGAGATGACCGCCTGCATCGGGAACTCCCCCGGCCAGACCGTCAAGGTCGGATCCATGGGACGACCGCTGCCCGGCTACCCGGTCGTCCTGCTCGATCCCGTCACCGGAGAAGTGGTCGACGGTGAGGGCGAGATCGCCCTCGACCTCTCGCACCCGCCGCTCGGGCTGATGGCCGGGTACTACGACGACCCCGAGAAGACCGCCGAGTCACGTATCGGCGGCTTCCACCACACGGGTGATATCGCGGTGCGCGACGACGACGGATACCTGACCTATGTCGGACGCTCCGATGACGTGTTCAAGGCCTCCGACTACAAGATCTCGCCGTTCGAGCTCGAGTCGGTGCTGCTGGAGCACGACCTCGTGGTCGAGGCGGCTGTGATCCCGAGTCCGGACCGCACGCGGCTGGCCGTGCCGAAGGCCTACGTCTGCCTGGCCCCCGCTGCCGGCGCTGCGGAGTCGGACGCGGCACGCGCCATCTTCGCCTACGCGCACGAGCGACTGTCGTCGCACCTGTGGGTGCGGATCATCGAGTTCGTGCCCGAGCTGCCGAAGACGATCTCCGGCAAGATCCGTCGTGTCGAACTGCGCGCACGAGAAGCCGCGCGAGTGGACTCCGGTGACGAGTCGGGACAGCACCGCGACCGCGACTACCGCTGAGCGCTCAGGGCACGATCGCGATCGAGGCGGTCGCCGTGGTCGCTCGCGCGGGCTTGGACACGGCGACGGTCGGCTTCACCGGGGCCGGGAGCGGTTCGTCGGGCGTGCGCTGCGGGCGCTCGACACCCGACGCGTTCACGAGGGCCCGCACGACGCCGCCGATCGTCAGCATGGCGACGAGCGCCGCGCACGCCAGGATCAACGGCAGCCACTGCTGAGCGAACGATGCCGTGACGCTCATCAGCGCACCCACGATCCAGAGCCCGACAGCACCGCCCGTGACCGCTCCGGACCCGCGGATGATCGCGACCGCCGCGACGATCGCGCAGACGCCGGCGACTGCCGCTCCCACGTATCCGATCGGCACCATCACCGCAGCCAGATCGCTGGCCACTCTCATTGTCGTCATGACGACCCCCGTCAGCGGAAACCCCGCTACCTCGACAGTAGAAGTGTGTCGCGGAAAGGCCATCCGTCTCAAGTCCCATCCGCATCATCCTCGAGACGGATATCCGCGCGACGGCGAGCCGCGGGCGGGGCTCAGCCGCGGCTCGGCCAGCGCAGACGACGCGGCCGCACGACCCGCACCGGCTGGGTGACCACGGCGTCGACGACCATGGAGCCGTCTGTCGGCCCGAGGATCGCGATCGCCGAGGTCTCGGTCGCCTCCGCCGGGGCGATGGGCAGCCTGCCGAGTGCCCGGTGCGCGCGGACGTACGCCGGCACCAGCAGCACGATCGCCCCGACCCACGCGAGCGGGTTGCTGAGGGCCACCCCGTCGAACCCGATCCAGGCGCCCAGCACGATGGCCGCCCCGACGCGCATGACCAGTTCGATCACACCCGTCACGGTCGGCACGAGCGTGTGGCCAAGGCCCTGGGCGCGCCGCGCAGCACGAAGAGCATGCCGAGCGCCCAGTAGCCGCATCCGTTGATGATGAGCATCCGGTGCGCCATGTCGACCACGTCGTCCGAGCCGTCGCCGATGAACAGGCGGACCATGGGGGCGCCGAAAGCGATCAGCAGACCGCCGAGCACCACGCCGGCGCCGACCGACATCCAGGTCGCCTCGACCACACCGCGACGGATGCGATCGGGGCGTCGGCCCCCGTGGTTCTGCGCCGCGTACATCGAGACCGCGAGGCCGAGCGAAGACAGCAGCGCCACGGCGAGGCTGTCGACGCGGGATCCGGTCGTGTAGGCGGCGACGGCGTCGGCGCCGAGGGTGTTCAGAGCCACCTGCACCGTGAGCGTTCCGATCGCGATGATCGACGCCTGGAACCCCATGGGCAGCCCGAGACGCAGGTGCTCGGCGATGTCGGCGCGGCTGACGCGCCAGTCCGCGCGACGCAGGTGCAGCATCGGCAGGCGGCGGCGGACGAACTCCAGGCAGAGCGCGACCGAGACGGCCTGCGCGATCACCGTCGCCAGCGCTGCACCGGCGACGCCCCATTCGAGGGGACCGACCATCAGCACCACGAGGCCGACGTTGAGTGCACAGGACACGGTGAGGAAGACGAGCGGCGTCCGGGAGTCGCCGATCGCGCGGATGATCGCCGAGAGGTAGTTGAAGAACATCGTCGCGCTCGCGCCGAGGAAGCTGATCTGCGTGAAGACCGTCGCCTCCGGCATGAGCTCGGCCGGCGTCTGCAGAAGAGCCAGGATCGGCCCGGCGAGGAGCGGAGCGGCGACCGTCAGGATCACGCTCGTGATCGCGCTGAGGATCACACCCGTCGCGACGGATCGCCGCACGGCGGCATCGTCGCGGGCACCGAACGCCTGAGCGATCGGGATCGCGAAACCGCTGGTCAGACCCCAGGCGAATCCCAGCAGCAGGAACAGCAGGCTACCGGTCGCACCGACCGCGGCGAGCGACGTGACGCCGAGGTGTCTGCCGACGACGATCGCGTCGGCGAACTGGTAGAGCTGCTGCACCACGTTGCCGAGGAGGAGCGGGATGGAGAAGGCAAGGATGACGCGCCACGGGCGGCCCGTGGTGAGGGAGGTGGCCATGGAGGGAGGCTCGCAGAACTGAGGGGTGGATCGGGGCCGTCCCAGCTTATCGAATCGTTTCGGCGCAGTATGCCGGATCGCGGTTCGAAAGGTCGCGGACGGACGCAGGTACCGTCGGAGCGACACCGTCGACGACGACCGGAGGAAGCACGTGACGAAGCACCATACCGGCGGGACCGGACGCGACCGCGACGCCACGGACGACGGCGAGGGACGGCAGCTGCGGCGAGCGCTGAGCAACCGCCACATCCAGCTGCTCGCGATCGGCGGAGCCATCGGCACCGGCCTGTTCATGGGCAGCGGGAAGACGATCTCTGTCGCGGGCCCGTCGGTGATCTTCGTCTACATGATCATCGGGTTCATGCTGTTCTTCGTCATGCGGGCGATGGGCGAGCTGCTGCTGTCGAACCTGAAGTACACGTCGTTCAGCGACTTCGCGAGCGACCTGCTCGGACCGTGGGCAGGATTCTTCACGGGATGGACCTACTGGTTCTGCTGGGTCGTGACCGGCGTGGCCGACGTGATCGCGATCGCCGGGTATACGGATGCGCTGATCCCCGGCATCCCGCTGTGGATCCCCGGCGTGCTGGTGGTCGTGATCCTGCTGGCCCTCAACCTGCCGACGGTCGCCGCGTTCGGCGAGATGGAGTTCTGGTTCGCGCTGATCAAGATCGTCGCGATCGTGGCGCTCATCCTCACGGGGCTCGTGATGATCTTCACCGGATTCCAGCATGGCGCCGGGACCGCGAGCTTCTCGAACCTGTGGGATCACGGAGGCATGTTCCCGCACGGCTTCCTGGGTTTCGTCGCCGGATTCCAAATCGCGGTGTTCGCGTTCGTCGGGATCGAGCTCGTCGGCACGGCCGCGGCCGAGACGAAGGATCCGAAGCGCAACCTCCCCAAGGCCATCAACGCGATCCCGATCCGGGTGCTGCTGTTCTACGTGGGAGCGCTCATCGTGCTGATGTCCGTCACCCCATGGACCGAGTACGTGGCCGGCGAGAGTCCGTTCATCGCGATGTTCGCCCTCGCCGGACTCGGCATCGCCGCCACCGTCGTGAACCTCGTGGTGCTGACCTCGGCGATGTCGAGCGCGAACTCCGGGATTTACTCGACCTCTCGCATGGTCTTCGGCCTGGCTCGGGACGGCGACGCCCCGCGCGTGTTCGCCCGCCTCTCCCGCCGCCGCGTGCCGCAGAACGCCCTGTTCCTCTCGTGCATCCTGCTGCTGTCCGGCGTGGTGCTGCTCTATGCGGGCAAAGACATCGGCACCGCCTTCGACATGGTCACCACGGTCTCGGCGCTGTGCTTCATGTTCGTCTGGACGATCTTCCTGTGCAGCTACCTCGTGTACCGGCGCACCCGCAAGGACAAGGTCGCGGCATCGACGTTCCGGATGCCGGGCGGCGTGTTCATGGTCTTCGTCGTGTTCGCGTTCTTCGTGTTCATCCTGTGGGCTCTCACGACGCAGCCCGACACGCTGACCGCGCTGCTCGTGACGCCGATCTGGTTCGTGCTGCTCATCGTGGCGTGGCTGTTCGTCCGCCGGTCGCCGGACCATCTCGCACGCCACGAGGCGCACATCGCCCACCTCCGCGACGAGTCCGTCGAGGAGTAGTCCGATCAGGCAAGGACAGAGTCAGCCGGAACGGCAGGCTTCGCGGCGGACAGACGCGTGCGCAGAGCGAGGAACAGCAGCACCATCCCGGCGCTGAGCAGGATGTGCCCCATGCCCGCGATGCCGGCGATCATCTTCGACGACTCCTGCCCGAGCACCGTGAGGCAGCCGTGCCAGAACAGCGTCGCGGAGGTCAGCACGAGTCCGGCGATATAGGTCCAGAAGAACCAGCCGAACAGACGGCTCTCGGAGAGCGCGAAAACCTTCTCGAGCAGCAGCACGATCAACAGCACGACGAAGCCCAGCACGAGCAGGTGCGTGTGCACGAGCCCCAACTGCGTGGACTCCCCCTCCGGGAAGCCGTTGATCTTGGTGAACTCCCGGTAGAAGAGTCCGGAGGCGACGCCCACGAGCATGGAGGCGAACGCGGCGTAGAAGAGTCTGCGCATGGTGGTCCTTTCGAGTCTCTTCCAGCCTCCGCGCCGTGCGCGCGTCACGGATCCATCGAACGGTTGAGACGCGGCGCCCGCCCCTTGCGCGCCCGACAGGAGATGTGGTGACCTGTGGGCATGACCTTCTTCCCTCCCGACCCCGAGATCCCGGAGCCCGAGGAGAACGAGTCGGAGCGGCAGCCATGGTGGCAGGCCCCCGAGGACGAGTTGCCGGTGCTGCTTCCCGTCTCGGAGACCTTGGCGGTCAACGACCACCTGGCGTTGGGGCTCATCGGCGTCGCGGTGTACAGCGACGGGGTGGAGTTCCGGCTGGAGGGACGGCTTCGACGCGACGGGCTTCCGGCGGCCGAATGGAACGAGCTGTGCGCCGATTTCGTGGGACACGGCCCGATGGGCGGACCGACGAACCCGGACGGCCGCCTGCGCTTCGGCCTGGTGCTCGGCGACGGCGAGAAGGTCCTCGTGGAGGGCTTCCCGTACTTCGGCGGAGATGCGCCTGCGTCGGACACGACCGCGCACTCCCTCTCGCGCAACAGCGCGGGCGCGAGCGGCGGAAGCCACAGCTACTCGTCGACCGATCGTCTGTGGCTGTGGCCCCTGCCGCCGGAGGGCCCGATCGAGTTCGTGATGCAGTGGCCCGCGCTCGACGTCGATGAGCGGCGCATCGTGCTCGACGGCTCCGCGATGCGCGAACTCGCCACGCGTGTGCAGCGGTTCTGGGACTGAGCGGGATCCTCGGACCGCGTCAGAGCAGTCCGGTGTCGCGGGCGATGGCGATAGCGCGGGCGCGACTGTCGGCGCCGAGCTTCTCGAACACGTGCACGAGGTGGGTCTTCACAGTCGCCTCTGTGACGAACAGGGTCTTCGCGATCTCGCGGTTCGAGGCTCCGGTGTCGAGCAGCCGCAGCACATCGAGCTCCCGATCGGTCAGGCGCACCCGTGGCGCGCGCAGGACCTGCACGACGCGTTCACTGAGTTCCGGCGTGAGCACGAGCCCACCCGAGGCCGCCTGTCGGATCGCGCGCACGATGTCATCGGGAGCGACGTCTTTCACGAGGTAGCCGGCAGCACCCGCCTCGATCGCCCCGAGGATCTCGGCGTCGCGGTCGAACGTCGTCAGGATGATGACGGCCGGTGCCGGGCTGTCCGCTCGCAGCGCAGCGGTCGTCTGCACGCCGTCCATCCCCTCTCCCAGCCGCAGGTCGCAGAGCACGACATCCGGGTGCAGATGCCGTGCGAGCACCACGGCCTCCTCGCCGGAGGACGCCTCGCCGACCACGTCGATGTCGTCACGACGGTCGAACAGCGAGCGCACACCCGCGCGCACGATCGGATGATCGTCGACGAGCAGCACCCGCACGGCGGTCATGACACCCCGATAGGGAAGGTGGGCTGAGAGCGCGGTGCCGTCACCGGGTGCGCTCTCGACGTCGAGGCCCCCGCCGAGCTCGCGGAGCCGCGCGCGCATCGAACGCAGACCGTAGCCGCCCCCACGGGCGCCCACCCCGCCCCGGGCATCCCAGCGGGCGGCGTCGAAGCCCACCCCGTCGTCGACGATGTCGAGCCGCACCGCGTCGCCCGCGTCGGCCAAGGTGACCACGACGCGCGACGCGTCGGCGTGGGTACGGACGTTCGCGAGGGCGGACTGCGCGGTCCGCAGCAGGGCGATCTCCGCGTCGATGCCGAGCGACGGCAGGGCGTCGTCGGCGTGGAGCGTCACCGCGATCCCGGTCTCGTCGGCGAGGCGTTCGAGCATCCGGGCGAGGGCATCCCCCAGAGCGGTGGACTCGAGCTCCGCGGGCATCAGCGCGTTCACGATGCGCCGTGCATCGGCGAGACCCTCGGCGGCGAGCGCATCGATCTGTCCCAGGGCACGCGCGCGCTGCGAAGGGTCGTCGGAGGCGAGGGCCGAGCGCGCCAGCATGCCGATCGATGACAGGCCCTGCGCGACGGTGTCGTGGATGTCACGCGACACCCGCGTGCGTTCCGCGCTGGCGCCGGACTCGCGCTGCGTGCGGGCGAGCTCGTCCTGCAGCGCCGACATCTCCTCCTGCGTCGCCACGAGCGAGGCGATCAGCTGACGTCGTTCGCGTCCGTCGCGTACGAGCTCCAGATATCCGCGCGAGATGCCCAGCGCGAAGACCCCGCCGACGAGAGGACCGATCACGTTCGCATAGCTCGTCGCGCCCGTGTGCACCACGGGTGCTGCGACCACGATGGCGAAGATCAACACGCTCAGCGCCACGGCCCACCGCAACGGCATCACGAATCCCGCGAGCAGCCACAGCGGGAACGCGAGCCAGACGAACTCCGGCGACACGACGACGGCTCCGAGCCAGATGAGGGTCAGTCCGAGCAGCCACCAGGTCGCCAGACGGCGATCCGATGTGCGATCGCCTGTGCGATCGCCTGTGCGATCGCTCACCAGGAGACCGCCGCCGTACCAGCCGAGGAACACGAGAGAGAGCGAGAGCACCCACGGCAACGGCACCCCGTCGCCCACCGCACGCCAGGCGCCGATCACCACCAGCACCACGGTGATGAGGGCCTGACCGATCCGGATCGACCCGACCAGGCTCGCCCAGGTGCGCGCGGGCCGCAGGGGTGGGGGTCGATGGACGGCATGCTCACATTCTTCCCCCGAACGCGCCGACCGCACCTCCATCGTTCGGTCGATCCGATCCGCCGGAGGGGCTCCGAGGAAAGGGGGTACTCACAGACCCCTCCCTCGCGGCCCCGCTCGCGCGTAACGTCGACCCCACGGCCACCGACCCGTCGGAGGCCACGACGAAAGGACCGCACATGCATGCACGCACACTCGGACAGGGCCTTCGAGTCTCGGCCATCGGACTCGGCTGCATGGGCATGTCGCAGAGTTACGGCCCCAACCCCGGAAGCCGTGACGACATGATCGCGGTGCTGCGGTCGGCGCTCGACCACGGTGTGGACTTCTTCGACACCGCCGAGGTGTACGGACCCTACGTGAACGAGGAACTCGTCGGCGAGGCGCTGGAGCCGATCCGCGACCGTGTCGTGCTCGCGACCAAGTTCGGATGGGATATCCAGGACGGGAAGAGCGTCGGTCTGAACAGTCGACCGGATCAGATCAGGCGGGTGGCCGAGGCATCGCTGCGCCGGCTGCGCACCGACGTGATCGACCTCTTCTACCAGCACCGCGTCGACCCGGACGTGCCGATCGAGGACGTCGCCGGAACCGTCGGCGACCTGATCCGCGAGGGCAAGGTCCGCCACTTCGGACTCTCCGAGGCCTCGGCAGACACCATCCGCCGCGCCCACGCCGTGCATCCGGTCACCGCGCTCCAGAGCGAGTACTCGTTGTGGACCCGCGATCCCGAAGCCGAAGTGCTGCCCGTGCTGGCGGAGCTGGGCATCGGGTTCGTTCCGTTCAGTCCACTCGGCAAGGGATTCCTCACCGGCACCGTCGGCCAGGACACGGACTTCACCGCCGGCGACATCCGCGCCACGCTCCCGCGCTTCGCGGCGGACAACCGCGCCGCGAACCAGGCGCTGGTCGCCCACGTCGCCCGACTCGCCGCGGCGAAAGAGGTCGCTCCGGGGCAGATCGCGCTCGCCTGGCTGCTCGCCCGGCAGCCGTGGATCGTGCCCATCCCCGGGACACGGCGCACGGCGCGCATCGCCGAGAACGCCGAAAGCACGAAGGTCGCCCTCTCCGCCGATGAGGTCGCCGACCTCACCGACCTGGCCACGCGCATCGGCGTGCGCGGCGAGCGCTACACCCCACAGCACATGGCCTACCTCGATCGGTGAGTCGCGCGACGCGTCGGTATCGTGAGGCGGGTGACCTCCGCTCGCAGCTACCCCGCGACCATCGCGGCCGCGGTCGAGCACGAGAGCGTCATCCGCAAGTCGCGCTTCCTCACCCGCATCGAACCCGTCTCGTCGGTCGCACAGGCCGAGGTCGTGATCGCCGGCATCCGCAGGCGCGCGTGGGATGCCAACCACAACTGCACCGCGATGGTCACCGGGCTGCTCGGCGACCAGGCGAGGTCGTCGGATGACGGGGAGCCGTCGGGGACCGCTGGTGTCCCCATGCTCGAGGTGCTGCGCCGGCGCGAGCTGACCGACGTCGTCGCGGTGGTGACGCGCTACTTCGGCGGTGTGAAGCTCGGGGCGGGCGGTCTCGTCCGCGCGTACTCCTCGGCGGTGTCGGAGGCTCTCGACCTCGCCGCGCTCGTACGTCGCGCGGCGCTCCGGCAGGTGACGCTCGAGGTTCCGCATGCCGACGCCGGGCGCTACGACAACCTGCTGCGCGACTGGGCGTCGCATCACGGCGCGACGCTGGGCGAGCCGACGTACGCGGCGACCGCCACGCTCGAGCTGTGGGCGCCCGAGGCCGAACTCGCTCGCCTCGCCGCCGACCTGGCCGCGGCATCCGCCGGTTCGGTCGTCCCCGTCATCGGCGTCGAACGCATCGTCGACGTGCCCGACTGACCCCTTCCGCGAGCGCTCCGAGCCCACCCATACAGAGCGGCGGATATCCTGGATGCCGCGGTCGCGGAGGGAGAGCGATGTTCGACAGTCCGCTCTCGGCCTCGGCCTACGAGATCCTCGGCGTCGACCGCACGGTCGATGACGTCGAGCTGCGCCGCGCCTACCGTCTGCGGTTGCGCCAGACGCACCCCGACACCGGCGGCGATGCGGCGATCTTCATCCAGGTGCAGCGTGCGTGGGAGCTGATCGGCACCGTGGAGGGTCGCGCCGCCTACGACCGGCGCACCGGCGTGACCCACGAGACCGGGGCCGGATGGAGCGGGTGGCGACCGCAGGCCGCGCGCACCGACACGCGTCCACGCGCCCGGTCGTACGGCCACCCAGGCGGCTGGCGCCGCGAGCGCTACCTGGCTCTCATCCGCGAGTGGGCGGGCCGCGGCGTCGACGTGCCCGATCCCTACGACCCCGCGATGGTGCGTTCGGCCCCGCGGGATCTGCGCCGCCTCCTCGCCGACGCCCTCGCGGAAGAGGCCACCGCACGGACGGTCTCCGACCTGGGCATGGGCTTCACGGTGTGGCACGACGTGGTGGCCGGGGCCACGGCCGACGACAAGCTCGACCATGTGGTGCTCGGCCCCTCCGGTCTGTACGGCGTGATGTCGGAGGACTTCGGCGGCGTCGTCGGCTTCCGCCGCGGCGAGATCACCGGCCCGAGCCTCGGCACCTGCGCACCCGTCACGGCGGCGCTCGGCCGCATGCGCACGATCGCGAAGGCGGCGCGGATCAGATTCAGCGGCGCGATCATCGTGCTCCCCGACGACGACCTCGCCCAGGCCGTGACCCCCTGGGAACGAGCCGTGGCGTCCCGGTCGTCGTCGTGCGCCGGAGCGCCCTCGCGATGGTGCTGCGCCAAGGCGTCCCGCAGGCCAGGGCCATCGGCGGCAACGAGCTGTTCGACGTGCGCACCCGGCTGCAGCAGACCGTGCGCTTCGTCTGACGCGTCCCCGGCTCTCCCCGACGATTCCCGGACCTGCCGACGAGTCCCGGACCCGCCGACACTTCCCGACGGATTTGAGGCGAATCCTCGGCATATCGTCGTGTCCTCGGCGAATCGTCGCGGTGCGCATCGCCGGCGCGACGACATCCCGGCATGCTGTTCTTTTGAACTATTCAAAAGACGGGTATGCTCGAGATATGGAGACAGAACTCGACTCGGCGCTTCGCGACGCCGGGCTTCGGGCGACCGCGGGCCGCGTCGCCGTGCTCGAGGCTCTGGACTCCATGGCCCATACGGATGCGGAGCGGGTCTACCGCAGCGTGTCCGAAGTGCTGCCGACCACGTCGATCCAGTCGGTGCACAACATCCTCGCGGACCTGACGACGGCGGGACTCATCCGCCGGATCGAACCGGCAGGCTCCGCAGCGCTCTATGAGCGGCGCATCGGCGACAACCACCACCACGTCGTCTGCACCTCCTGCGGTGCCGTCGGCGATGTGGACTGCGTCGTCGGCGAGGCGCCGTGCCTCACCCCGTCATCAGCGGGGGGATTCACCGTCCAGACAGCCGAAGTCACCTTCTGGGGCCTGTGCCCCAGCTGCCAGAACGCCGCGCAGTAGTCCGGCCGATCACTCCTCCACGAGAGGGGGTGTTCGTCGCGCCTGCGCGGAGAAGGAGAACACCATGACGAACCCTGCCACCCCGAACCCTGCCGCTCCGACACCCGCCACCACGACGCAGACCGGCACCCCGGTCGCCAGCGACGCGCACTCCCTGACGGTCGGCGCCGACGGCCCCACCGTGCTCCACGACCGTTACCTGGTCGAGAAGCTCGCCTCGTTCAACCGCGAGCGGGTGCCGGAGCGCAACCCGCACGCCAAGGGCGGCGGCGCCTTCGGCACGTTCGTCGTCACCGAAGATGTGTCTGCCTACACGCGGGCTGCCGTGTTCCAGCCCGGAGCCGAGAGCGAGACGCTCATCCGCTTCTCGTCCGTCGCCGGCGAGCAGGGATCCCCCGACACCTGGCGCGATGTGCGCGGCTTCTCGCTGCGCTTCTACTCGACAGAGGGCAACCTCGACATCGTCGGCAACAACACCCCGACGTTCTTCCTCCGCGATGCCATGAAGTTCCCGGACTTCATCCACTCGCAGAAGCGCCTCGGCGACTCCGGTCTCCGCGACGCCGACATGCAGTGGGACTTCTGGACCCTCTCGCCCGAGACCGCCCACCAGGTCACCTACCTCATGGGTGACCGCGGACTCCCCCGCAGCTGGCGGCACATGAACGGCTACGGCTCGCACACGTACCAGTGGGTGAACGCCGCAGGCGAGCGCTTCTGGGTGCAGTACCACTTCCTCTCCGCGCAGGGCGTCGAGGCCATGGGCGCCGACGAGGCCGAGCAGCTCGCCGGATCGGATGCCGATCACTACCGTCGCGACCTGTTCGACGCGATCGGCCGCGGCGAGCACCCGTCGTGGGACATGTACGTGCAGATCATGCCCTACGACGAGGCCAAGGCCTACCGGTTCAACCCGTTCGACCTCACGAAGACCTGGTCGAAGAAGGACTACCCGCGCATCAAGGTGGGCACGTTCACCCTGAACCGCAATCCGCAGAACTTCTTCGCCGAGATCGAGCAGGCCGCGTTCTCGCCGGGGAACCAGGTGCCCGGCACCGGGATCTCCCCCGACAAGATGCTGATGGCGCGGGTGTTCGCGTACTCCGATGCGCAGCGCTACCGCATCGGTGCGAACTACAACCAGCTTCCGGTGAACCAGCCCCACGCCGCCGAGACCCGCAACTACATGCACGAGGGTCAGATGCAGTACCGCTTCAATCCCGCGGAGCACCGCACGTACACGCCGAACTCCTACGGTGCGGCCGGCGGTCCGGCAGCGGATCCCGTGGCAGGCGTCGAGGCGAGCTGGGAGGCCGACGGCGAGCTCATGCGCTCGGCGGCGACCCTGCACGCCGAGGACGACGACTTCGGCCAGGCCGGGACCCTGTATCGCGAGGTCTTCGACGGCGAGCAGCGCGTCCGGTTCCTCGAGACGCTGACCGGTCAGGGCCGTTCGATCACGATCGACGAGATCCGTGAGCGGTTCTTCCAGTACTGGACGAACGTCGACGCCGAGCTCGGCGCCGCGCTGCGCGACCGCGTCTGACCGACGGCGGCACATCGAGACGCCGCGTTCTCGCCGAGACCCCCTCCCGCACCCCGCAGGAGGGGGTCTCGGCGTTCGAGGCGAGCGATCCCGGCACCCGGGTCATCGGCTTCGGCGTGCTGCGCGGACCCCGCGGCGGGCGAGAGGGCCAAGATGGAGAGGTGGCCGTCCCCTCTCCGACCTGAACCGCATGCCCGACCCGCAGCACGTGTACGCGGCCGACGGCACCCGCCTCGCGACATACACCTGGGGCGAACTCGACGCGCCCGTCGTGGTGATCGTGCACGGCTTCGCATCCAACGCGCGTGACAACTGGGTCCTGACCGGCTGGGTGCGCGAGCTGCTTCGCGCCGGGTACCGCGTGCTGGCGCTCGACCAGCGCGGGCACGGGATGAGCGAGAAGCCGCACGACCCGGCCGGCTACCGCATCCGGACGCTCGTGACCGATGTCGAGACCGTCATGGACACGTACCTCGTGGATGACGCGGTCTACGTCGGGTACTCACTCGGTGCGCGTGTGGGCTGGGAGGTCGTGCGTGAACTCCCGCACCGTATCGGACGCGCGGTGCTCGGCGGCGTGCCCGACGGCATCCCGCTCGCCCGGCTCGATCTCGACCAGGTGCGCGCCTACATCGCCGACGGCACCCCGGTCGCCGACCCGACGACGCAGAACTACATCGCCCTGACGGAGCGGGTGCCGGGGAACGACCTGCAGGCGTTGGTCGCCCTCGCGGAGGGCATGCGATCGTCGGGGATGATCGACCCCGATCCCGCGGATGCGCCGGTCCGACCGATCCTCTTCGCCACCGGTTCGAAGGATGCGATCATCGAGGGCTCGCGCGCGTTGGCGGACGCGGCCCCCGACGGTCGCTTCTTCGAGATCCCGAACCGGAATCACTTCAACGCTCCGGGCTCGCGGGACTTCAAGGAGGCCGCGGTGGCCTTCCTGTCCGAGGGGTAGCGGTCGCCTGGCGTCAGACGACGGCTTCGTCGCGCTTCGGCAGCACCCATCCCGCACGCGGGAAGTGGCAGGTGTAGCCGTTGGGGTACTTGATCAGGTAGTCCTGGTGCTCTTCCTCGGCCCGCCAGAACGGGCCGGCCGGCTCGATCGTGGTGACGGCCTTGCCCGGCCACAGACCCGAAGCGTCGACGTCGGCGATCGTGTCGCGGGCGACCGTCTCCTGCTCGGGGCTGAGCGGGAAGATCGCCGAGCGGTAGCTCGAGCCGATGTCGTTGCCCTGACGGTCCTTCGTCGACGGGTCGTGGATCTGGAAGAAGAACGCGAGGATGTCGCGGTACGTCGTCTTGGTCGGGTCGAACACGATCTCCACGGCCTCGGCGTGACCGGGGTGGTTGCGGTAGGTCGCGTGGTCGTTCGAGCCGCCGGTGTAGCCGACGCGGGTGTCGAGCACGCCGGGCTGGCGGCGGATCAGGTCTTCCATGCCCCAGAAACAGCCGCCGGCGAGAACGGCGGTCTCGGTCCCTGGTGTGCGGGTGATGGTTCCGGTGTCGGTCATGACTGCTCCTCGGAGGTGTCGGTGGTCGCGGCGTCTGGTGTCTGTGCGAAGAGGGGGCTGTAGCGACCGTACCCCTCCTGCTCGAGGTTCTCCGCCGGGACGAAGCGGAGCGCGGCGGAGTTCATGCAGTAGCGCAGTCCTCCCTCGGCGCGGGGGCCGTCGTCGAAGACGTGCCCGAGGTGGCTGTCGGCGACCGCGGAGCGCGCCTCGGTGCGCTTCATCCACAGCGAGCGGTCGGTCCGCGTGGTCACGGCATCCGCGTCGATCGGCTTGGTGAAGCTCGGCCACCCGGTGCCGCTGTCGAACTTGTCGGTCGACGAGAACAGCGGCTCGCCGGAGACGACGTCGACGTAGATGCCGTCGTCATGGTTGTTCCAGTAGGCGTTGCGGAACGGCGGTTCGGTCGCGTCCTGCTGCGTCACCTCGTACTGCAGCGCGGTGAGGCCGCTGACGGCCTCGGGGGTCTTGCCGTAGTCGTTCGACATGATCTGACTCCTTATCCGACGTCGCTGGCTGCGGCGTCACAGAAGGAGAACCGCGGACGGCGCTGTTTTGGTCCCTCAGGGCTGGGAGCGCGCTGTGAGTTTCTGCCGAGTCGATAGAGTTGCCTCCGCACCGCACACCGCCCGGGGGGAACCGCTCATGTCCGTAGGACTGCTCGCCGTCGTCGACGACATCCTGAGCGCCGCGATGAAGGCCTCGGCCAAGGCGGCGGGCGTCGTGATCGACGACGCCGCGGTCACTCCGCAGTACGTGCAGGGCATCACCCCGGCGCGCGAGCTGCCGGTGGTCGGCAAGATCGCGCTCGGCTCGCTCGCGAACAAGTTCCTCATCATCATCCCGGCGGCGCTGCTGCTGACCGCGTTCGCGCCGTGGGTGCTCCCTTATCTGCTGATCCTCGGCGGAGCGTACCTGTGCTTCGAGGGCGCCGAGAAGGTGCTGGAGTGGTTCGGTGTGCAGCACGGCCATGCCGATGAGGGCGCCCGCGACGAGAAGAAGCTGGTCCTGGGCGCGGTGCGGACCGACCTGATCCTGTCGACCGAGATCATGCTCATCTCGCTGGCGAGCCTCGAGAAGGGGCTCGATGTGTGGGCGACCCTCGCCATCCTCGCCGTGATCGCGCTCCTGATGACGGGCGTGGTCTACGGCGCCGTGGCGCTGCTGGTGAAGATCGACGACATCGGGCTGAAGATGGCGAAGAACCCGGTGCGACGGGTGCGCCATACCGGCACCAGGATCGTGCGCTCCATGCCCGCGGTGTTCCGCTTCATCAGTGTGCTCGGCACGGTCGCGATGCTCTGGGTCGGCGGCCACCTCGTGCTCGTGAACCTGGGCGAGGTCGGCTGGCACTTCCCGGTCGATGTGCTGCACGCGGTGGAGCACGCGCTCCACGGCCTCGGCCCCGTCGTCGTCTGGGTCGTCGACACGATCATCTCCGCGATCGCCGGTCTCATCCTGGGGCTGCTCATCGTCGGGATCGTGCTGGGTATCGCGAAGCTGTTCGGCAAGGAGCCGAACTTCCACGAGGGCGAGGAATCGCCCACCGACGTACACGTCTGAACCGGGCGCGCGCTCACGCCCAAGCCCACGCGCACACGCACACGCACACGCACGCGCTGACGCTCACGCGCAAGCTCACGCTCACGCCGCGATGTCGTAGCGCGCCCTGCCCCGAGCCTCGGTCTGCGGTCGGGGTCGACGTTCGGCGGCGGGATCAGCCACACCCGCGCGGCGAACCCGCATCCCTCGATCCTGATCTCCCAGTCGTTGTCGTGGATGCGGTGGTGACAGCTCTCGCAGAGCAGCACACCGTTGCCGAGGTCGGTCGGTCCGGCGTCGCGCTGCCACCAACGCAGATGATGTGCCCTGGTCATCTGCGGAGGCAGTCCGCACATCACGCACCCGCCGTCGCGCTCCACGAGCGCCAGCCGCTGGGCTCGGGTGAACAGGCGCTTCTCGCGGCCCCACTCGAGGATCTCGCCGCCACCGCCGAGGACAGCCGGGATGATGCCCCCGCCGGCCGCCATCCGACGACACGCGGAGATGCTGACCGGCTCATCGACACCGTCGACCGTCGCGAAGCCGGTGCCGGCGGTCAGGTCGTCGAGCCCGACGCGCACCACGACGGTCGCGCCGGACACCGGAAGCCCGCCGTTGTCGCATCCGCTCACGTGCGCGCAGATCTCGGCGAGCGCATCGGCCTGCAGCATCGCGACCGTGCGCCGGTCGGCATCCGGCGCCTCGGGATCGAGCACGTGCGATCGCGCCTGGAACGTCGCACTGACGTACGCCTGGATCGCGGCCTTCACGGGTGCGCCGGAGGCGACATCGGTCTGCAACGTCAGATGCAGCGATCCGTCGCGCTCGAACATCGTCAGAGACCGCCGGGACCGCGCCTCGTCTTCACGCGGGGCCACACCGTCGGGGTCGAGCCAGGCCTCTGCGTGCACGACAAGCTTGCGCACGTCGTCGAGCGACAGGCCCGCCGCCCTGTCGACCAGGAGGCGCTCGGCCTCCCGATCCGCTCGATGTCGACCTTCAGCCGCGCACGGTCGAGCAGGGTGACGATCAATGCCGCCGCTGCCGCGCTGAGCGCCCCCCTCGCCGATCGCGCGCTGCACCTCGGGATACCGTGGCGGCAGCGCCTCGCCGATGAGGTTCGCCCGCGGCGCCGTCGCCTCACCCACCTTCACCAGTCGGGCCGCATCACCCGTGGATCCGCCCGTCGTCGCGGCGATCATGGTGGCCGGGCTGCGGAAGCCCTGTTCCTTCGCCAGGCTCGCCGCCCCCAGCTCGGGCCGGGATTCCCGCGCGATGCTCGCTGCCAGCTCGGCGTGGATGCCGTCGAGCCGACGCTGCACCAGTCCCATCGCGCTGTGGGCCTCGAGCAGTTGCGCCCGGGAGAACTCGGCCGCGTTCCCGGCATCGGCCCATGCGCTCTCGAGGCGCTCCACAGCCTCGAGAAGCGGGGTCAGATGCGGGTTCGCCATGCTCCCAGTTTAGAACATATCTTCGATATTCTGGAGGGTGCGGAACCCGAGGTTCCGGCATCCTGCTAGCGTCGGCGATGCGCACCCGAAGCGCGGCAGCACGATGCGCACCCCGTGCAGCAGAAGAGAGACCACCCGCCGATGACAGACGTCCGAATCAGGGATGCCGAGACCGCCGACCTCGACACGATCACCGCGATCCACAACCACGCCGTGCTGCACACCACCGCGATCTGGAACGAGGATGCGGTCGACCTCGCCGACCGCATCGCCTGGCTCGCCGACCGCACCTCCCGCGGCTACCCGGTGATCGTCGCGACCGACGATTCGGGCGTGCTGGGCTACGCGTCATACGCGCAGTGGCGTCCGCACAGCGGCTACCGGCACGGTCGAGCACTCCGTGTACGTCCTCGACGGCCAGCAGGGCCGCGGCATCGGCACCGCGCTGATGGCCGCACTCGTCGAGCGCGCCCGCGCCGCCGGGATGCACGTCATGATCGCCGGCATCGAGAGCGGGAACGCCGCCTCGATCGCCCTCCACGAACGCCTGGGCTTCGTCGAGGTCGGGCGGATGCCGCAGGTCGGTGCCAAGTTCGGGCGCTGGCTCGACCTGAGCATGCTGCAGCTCGTGCTCGACGACCGCCCTTCGCCCGACCCCGCAGCCTGACCCGATGGACCTGGTGCAGTGGTTCGTCGAGGCCTTCACCTCGCAGTGGGTGCTTCCCGGCGGACAGACCCTCCTCGTCCGTGAGGTCGTCGGCAACGCCTTCGGTCTCGCGAGCGCTCTCGGGGGCATGCGGCGCAAGGTCTGGGCCTGGCCGGTCGGCATCGTCGGCAACGTCCTGCTGCTCACCGTCTTCCTGGGCTCCGCGCTGAGTCCCGATCCTCCCTGCCGCATCTGCTCGGGCAAGCCGGCCGGCAGGTCATGTTCATCGCCGTCGCGATCTACGGATGGGTGCGCTGGCGCAACGCGGAGGGCGGACGGGTCGTACCGAGGTGGGCGCCGACCCGGGCCCGCATCGGCCTCGTGGTGGTGATGATCGCCGGCACGATCGCTCTGACACCGCTCTTCCGGGCGCTCGGATCATGGGAGCCGGTGTGGGCCGACGCCTGGACCTTCGTCGGGTCGTTGCTCGCCACGTACGGCATGGCCAAGGGGTGGACCGAGTTCTGGCTCATCTGGATCGCCGTCGACGTGGTCGGGGTGCCCCTCCTGTTCAGCTCGGGCTACTACGCCACGGGCCTCATGTACGTCTTCTACGGCGGCTTCACCGCGACCGGGTTCTTCATCTGGTGGCGCGCGCAGCGGAGGGCCGCGCAGCCGATCGAGATCCTGCCGCCCGATCCGAGTCCCCGCCGACCCGACGAGGGAACCACGAGCTGACGGCGCCCGCGCAGGATGTGGGGCCCGGAATGTGTCCGTGCGTGTCGGGGAGGCTCGACCCCGCGATGCGACCTGTCGTTTCATGGACCCCATGACCCGTCAGATCCGTTTCAACGCCTTCGACATGAACTGCGTCGCCCACCAGTCGTCCGGCCTGTGGCGTCACCCCGACGACCGTTCCCGTCAGTACAACACGATCTCGTACTGGACCGACCTGGCGAAGCTGCTGGAGAGCGCGACCTTCGACGGCATCTTCATCGCCGACGTGCTCGGCACCTACGACGTGTACGGCGGCACGAACGAGGCCGCGATCCGCAACGGCGCCCAGGTGCCCGTGAACGACCCGATCCTGCTGGTGAGCGCGATGGCCGCCGTGACCGAGAACCTCGGCTTCGGCATCACCGCGGGCACCGCGTTCGAGCACCCCTACCCGTTCGCGCGCCGGTTGAGCACGCTCGACCACCTGACACAGGGCCGGATCGGCTGGAACGTCGTGACCGGATACCTGCCCAGCGCCGCGCGAAACATGGGTCAGGAGGACCAGCTCGCGCACGACGACCGCTACGACCACGCGGACGAGTACGTCGAGGTGCTCTACAAGCTCTGGGAGGGCTCGTGGGAGGACGACGCCGTGGTCGAGGACCGCGAACGCGGCATCTTCACCGACCCCGCCAAGGTGCACCCCATCGGGCATGAGGGCAAGCACTTCAGCGTTCCCGGCATCCACATCTCCGAGCCCTCACCGCAGCGCACCCCCGTCATCTACCAGGCCGGGGCGAGCCCGCGCGGCGTGAAGTTCGCGGCCGAGAACGCCGAGGCCATCTTCGTCGCGGCCCCGTCGAAGGAGGTGCTCGCCGGCACCGTGAAGCGCATCCGCGATGCCCTCGAGGCTGCGGGCCGTGACCGATACGACGCGCGCATCTACACCCTGCTCACCGTGATCACCGCCGCCACCAGCGAAGAGGCGACCGCCAAGCACGCCGAGTACCTCTCGTACGCGAGCCCGGAGGGGGCGCTCACCTTCATGTCGGGGTGGATGGGCGTGGACCTGTCGCAGTACGCCGAGGACGAGCCGGTGGGGAACGTCGAGTCGAACGCGATCCAGTCGGTGCTGCAGCACCTGAAGGAGGAGGCCGATCTCGGTCGCGAGTGGACCGTCGGCGACTTCGGCCGCCACAACGCGATCGGCGGCCTCGGCCCCACCATCGTCGGGTCCGGTGTCGAGATCGCCGACGAGCTGCAGTCGTGGGTCGACGAGACCGACATCGACGGTTTCAACCTCGCCTACGCGGTCACGCCCGGCACGTGGCAGGACATCATCGAGCACGTGATCCCGGTGCTGCGGGAACGGGGAGCGTACCCGGAGGAGTATGCACCGGGCACGCTCCGCAACAAGCTCCACGGTCGCGGCGACCGCGTGCAGGACTCGCACCGCGCCGCGAAGTACCGCGTCGGGGCCTTCGCTCGGGCGTGAGCGGCCGCTCTCGATCGCGCACCCGGTCGCCTCGGGCGTCGTTCCCCGCAGTCTGCGCGATCGGAAGGCCCCGCGAGGTCACACGAGGGCGCGAGGGGCCAGTGCGGAGAGCAGCGCGAGCTTCTCGTGACTGGGTGACCCCGGCGCCGCGGTGTACACGAGCAAGAAGTGCGACTGCTCGGGGTCGATGAGACTCTGACACGCCAGCTCGAGCGGCCCGACGCTCGGATGCACGAAGCGCTTCGCGTCACGGGGCGCAACCCGACCTCGTGACGGTCCCAGATCTCGCGGAACTCGGCGCTGTGCTCCTGCAGCGAATCGGCCATCCGGGCAGCCCGCGACGACGGACCCCGCCGCGCGATGACCTCGCGCAGACCCGACACCCACAGCCGTGACAGGAACTCGTGCTCGCCCGGGTCGTACAGGTCCCTGGTCGACGGGTCGCGGAACCAGCGATAGCCGAGGCTCCGCTCCATGCCGGTGAGGTGGGCCGTGTCACCCGTGAGCGCCACACCCAGGGGCGTCTGGCGCAGGGTCTCTCCGAGCTCGCTCACGATCTCGGCCGGAGTGTCCTGCAGCCGGTCGAGGATCCGCAGCATTCCCGGTCCGATGTGGTCGCTGCCCCCTCCCCGTGCGGGCGGCTGGTGTCCGGCGAGGCGGAACAGATGGTCGCGCTCGTCGATCGTGAGATGCAGTCCCTGGGCGATCGCGGCGAGCATCTGCTCCGAGGGCAGCGGCCCGTCTGCTCGTTCGAGTCGCGCGTAGTAGTCGGCCGACATGTGGCTGAGCGCGGCCACCTCTTCGCGACGGAGTCCTTCCGTGCGGCGTCGCGTGCCCGCGCCAACCCCACGTCCTCCGGTTGCAGATCGTCTCGTCGCAACCGCAGGAACCCTGCGAGCGCCGTCCTGTCGATGGCCACGTCCGGCCCTCCTCCCGACGTCCCGATCCTCGCATCCGGCCGCTGCGTGTATCCACTGCATGAGGAGTCCTGGTTGCGGCGACGCACAGCACGCACGCTGGGAGAGACCCGAAGGAGCACCTCATGAATCCGCGCATCCCCGACATCCGCATCCCCTCACTCGCCGGCCGCCGGGCGGTGGTGACGGGCGGGAGCGACGGCATCGGCCTGCACATCGCCACCCGTCTCGCCCGCGCCGGTGCCGAGATCGTGCTGCCGGTGCGCAATCCGCGAAAGGGGATGCCGCCGCCGCGACCATCAGGGCGGCCGCGCCGGATGCGCAGGTGCAGACGTCGTCACTCGACCTCTCGTCACTCGACTCCGTGGCGGCGTTCGGCGAGGCGATGCGGCGGGACGGCAGCCCGGTGCATCTGCTCATCAACAACGCGGGTGTGATGAACCCTCCGGCCCGGCAGACGACGGTCGACGGTTTCGAGGTGCAGTACGGCACGAACCATCTCGGGCACTTCGCCCTGGTCGCACACCTCCTGCCCCTGCTCCGCGCAGGGCAGGCGCGCGTGACGTCCCAGGTGAGCGTGGCCGCCGCCCGCGGATCGATCGACTGGCAGGACCCGAACGGGAGCAGTCCTATGACGGGATGCGGGCCTACCGGCAGTCGAAGATCGCGTTCGGCCTGTTCGGGCTCGAACTCGATCGACGCAGCCGGGAGCTCGAGTGGGGCCTCACGTCGAACCTGTCCCACCCCGGGGTCGCCCCCACGAGCCTGCTCGCCGCCCGCCCGGAGCTCGGACGCGCGGACGACACGGTCGAGGTGAGGGTGATCCGGTGGGCCTCGCAGCGCGGGCTGATCGTCGGCACGGCCGAGCGCCGCGCTGCCCGCCCTATGCGGCGGCCTCTCCCTCGGCGCTTCCCGGCCGCATGTACGGACCGCGCGGTCCGGGCCGCATGGGCGGGGCTCCGGCCGAGCAGAGTCTGTACCGCCCGCTCCGAAGTGCGGTCGATGCCGCGCGCAGCTGGGATCTCTCGGAGCAGATGAGCGGCGTCACGTACCCGCGGTGAGCGGCCGCTTTCAGTCGTCGCTGCGGCTGAAGATCCCGCGGAGGATGAGGAAGACCACCACGGCCACCACCGCGACGATCGCGAGCTTGAAGATGAAGGCGAGCACCGAGAACAGCGCGCTCACGATCCACCACGCGATCACGACGGCGAGGATGACGCCGAGGATGGTCCAGATGTTCTTGGTCATGCCTCCAGCCTACGGAGTCGCAGCGGTGGGGATCTCCTCCGGGGACCAGTAGACCGGCAGCCCGAGTTCCTGCGCGATCTCGACGTCCTTGTCCGCACCCGAGGATTCTCCGGGGAGGCGCAGGACGGCGTCGCAGTGCTGCAGCAGTCGGCGCGCCGTCTCGTACATCACGTCGCCGTCTCCGGCTTCGGTGGCATCGAGGGTCCGCAGCACCGGCAGCGCGACCCATTCGCCGATCATCGGCACGTGGCCCCGGCGGAAGATCGGACCGGATGCCTCTTCGAGGCGGGCCAGGTTCTGCGCGATGAGGTCGGGATCGCCGTCGGTTCCGGAGCGGTAGGGGCCGGCGATCAGGATCAGGAGTGGTTTTGTCATGAGGGACACTGTAATCTGAATCATGCATAAACGTGCAACTTCGTGAGGAAACATATGCTTGCCGCTCAGCGCAAAGATCACCTGCTCGCCCTGCTCGCCCGAGACGGCCGCGTGGTGGCGAAGACCGTCGCCGACGAGCTGGGCGTCTCGGAGGATGCGATCCGCCGCGACCTCCGCGACCTCGCGGAGGAGGGGAAGCTCCTGCGGGTCTACGGAGGCGCTCTGCCGGCCCCCGCCGTCGAACGACCCGTGAGCGAACGTCGGGATGTCGCCACCGAGAGCAAGGAGCGCGTCGCCCGCCGAGCGGTCGAGCACATCCGCCCCGGTGCCACCATCGTGCTCGACGCCGGGACGACGACTCTCGCGATGGCGCGATCCCTGCCGTCCGGCCAGGGCCTCACCGTCATCACGGCCAGTCCTGCCGTGGCGCTCGCGGTCGCGGAGCACTCCGACGCCAGGGTGATCATGATCGGTGGAGAGCTCTCCCGCCATTCGATGGTCGCGGGGGTGCGCTCGCCATGGAGGCGCTCCAGCACCTCGCGGCGGATGTGTTCTTCCTCGGCGTGACCGGCGTCGACCCGGAGCACGGCCTGACCACCGGCGAGATCGACGACGCCGTGGCGAAGCGGGCGATCGCGTCGCGCTGCACCGAGACGGTGGTGCTCGCCAGCGAGGAGAAGATCGGTGTCGCCCCGCGGTACCCGGTCCTGCCGCTCGACGCGGTATCCGCGATCGTCACCGATCCGCTCGACGCGAATCCTCTCGCCGCCGAACTCGAGGCGCGCTACGACTTCCCTCGGCCGTGACCCGAGCCGACCTTCTCCCCATCTTTCCGGGGAGGGTCGGTCCTGTCGATCCGCCAGAGGACGAACGCGACGACGCCGAGCAGGATGACGAAGAGCACCTCGCTGGAGATCTCGAACACGGTCGCGGAACCCGCGACTCCTGCGACGGAATTCACATCATCCTCCGGCTTGCCTCATCATTCGCGTCGCGATCCGCCACGGGCTCGTTATCGATCCGTTACATATGTAGCAGCGGCCGAAGCGTGGGGACAAGGGCGGGGAGAGTGCGCATATCGATATGCCGAGGTGAACGCAGCGAGAGCACCGCGACCGTCACCTCGCACGCAGGAGCTGACCGTCGGGGTCGGCGGTGACGAGCAGTGCGTGCAGGTGTCCGGCCGCCGCGAGGAGTGCGACGCTGCGCCGAGTCAGGGCCGCGAGCCGCTCCGCGAGGATGCGTTGCACCTCGCCGGTCTGGGCGTGCGCGCGCACCTCGACGAGGATGCGGGAGATCGCAGGGATCGTGTAGCCCCCGGCCCGAAGCGCCGCGACGATCCGCGCCTCGGTGATCGCCGCAGAGCCATACGACCGCACGGACGACGCGCTGCGAAGCGGATGCACCACCCCTCACGCTCCCAATGCCGCAGGGCCGACGGCCGCACGCCGAGCGCCTGAGCGAGCTCGCCGATCGTCATCGCATCGCCCTCATCGAACGCGTCGTCGGCTTCGTCCACGGCGACATCGAGTCCGCGCAGAGCCTCCGTGACGCGAGAGCGCTCGGCCGCGATCTCGGCGTGCAGCACGTCGATCCGCTCCGCCGCCCTGTCGACCGGCGCCACGACCAGCTCCGGCATCAGGCGCCGCGCCGGCACGGGGCCGATCGCCGTCGCCATCGCGCGGTACGCCCGCAACGCCGACTCGTGTCGATGCTCATAGCGGCGATAGCCGTTCGAAGCACGCTCGGCGGGCGGGAGGACGCCGAGCCGTTCCAGGTCACGCACCTGCTGCGTCGAGTAGCCCGCGACGGCACCGAGAGTCGCCGTGGTGAACTCCACTTGAGGGTTTCGCATCGTCATCCCCACTCTCGCCGCGTGCAAGTCCACATAAGCACTTCACCCTCACTCTTGAGGCATGGAAATGCAGGAGATCATCGAAACGGTCCGTGGCTTCGACGGCGCCCTCGTCGTCAGCCCACAGGAAGGCGACGCGTTCCCCGCGCTGTCCTGGGGCGACGCCTACTTCTACCACGCCCCCGACGGACAGATGCCCGAGCGCACCCAGCCGTACGGGACCATCATCACGAAGGACTACCCCGACGACACGTCGTCCGCGCTCGACACCCCCGGACGGTTCCGGGTCAACATCCACGTCGGACGCGCGCAGGCCGACGCCCTCTGCCCGACCGAACCGGAGCCGACCGCGGTCGACGCGTTCCGCCGGCATCCGCTGTACGGCACGTCGGGATGGGTGTGCGTGATCGACCCGGCGGAACGGACGGGCGCTGTCGTGCTCTCCTGCTCCGTGACGCCCACGCTGCCGCACGGGCGCGCACCCAGCGCCGCGAGGACCGCGCATGACCACGGCGCAGGGCATGAGCGAGATCGACCGGCGGACCGTCGCCGCGTGGGCCGCCGACTGCGCCGAACGGGTCCTGCCCCTGTTCGAGAGCGAGGCGCCGGACGACGGTCGTGCCCGCGACGCCATCGCCAGGGCTCGGGCGTTCGCACGAGGTGAGCTCTCCGCCGCCGGCGAGATCCGCCGACGTTTCGTCGCTGGCCGCGCGGCGCGCAGCGCGACCTCCCGCGCAGGTGCCGCCGCCGCGCGCTCCGCAGCCCAGGCCGCCGGCGTCGCGCACATGGGAGCTCACGCCCTCGGTGCGGCCGCCTACGCCGCTGTGGCGGTCGAACTCGCGCACCCCCCCAGGACGCGAGCGCCCGCAGGAACGAGGGGGCGTGGCAGCTCGAAGCGCTCCCGCCGGACGCCGCAGCCGCGCTGAGGCGCCTGCCGCTCGTGGGGGAGGATGCCGCGGGCCCCCTCGGTCCCGGGCTTCTGGCGTCGGGCACGCTCGGGGCGGTGATCCGCGAGATCCAGGCGCATCTCGGCACCTGACCCGTGACCAGCGCTTCAGCCTCGGTTCAGCGTTCACCGGCCACACTGGAGGTATGCGGATCCTGGTGGTGGACGACGAGGTGCGCCTCGCCGAGGGGTGCGCCGTGGGCTCGAGGCCGAGGGCTTCGCCGTCGATGTCGCCCACAACGGCGTCGACGGGCTGTGGCGAGCGCGGGAGACACGGTACGACGCCATCGTGCTCGACCTGATGATGCCGGGCATGAGCGGGTGGAAGGTGTGCGAGGCGCTGCGCGCGGAGGAGAACTGGACGCCCGTGCTGATGCTCACCGCGAAGGACGGCGAGTGGGACCAGGTCGAGGCGCTCGAGACCGGGGCAGACGACTACGTCACCAAGCCGTTCTCGTTCGCCATCCTCGTCGCACGGCTGCGAGCACTCGTCCGACGCGGGGCGGTCGCACGCCCGGCGATCCTCGAGGCCGGCGATCTGCGACTCGATCCGGCCGCGCACCGCGTGTGGCGCGGCGACACTCCGGTGTCGTTGACGGCGCGGGAGTTCTCGGTGCTCGAGCACCTCATGCGCCACCGCGGTCAGGTGCTGTCGAAGCGGGCCCTGATCGAGGGCGTCTGGGACGACGACTTCGACGGCGACCCGAACATCGTCGAGGTCTACGTCGGCCATCTCCGCCGCAAGCTCGACAAGCCGTTCGGGCGCGAGGCGATCGAGACCATCCGCGGGGCGGGCTACCGACTGGCGGCCGACGGTGGCTAGCCGGGGCTGGCGCTCGGTACGTGCCCGGACCACCCTCGGGGCGACGGCCGTCGTCGCGGTGGCACTGCTCGTCGGCGCCCTCTCGTTCTACGGCGTGCTCAGCGCGAGCATGCACAGCAGCACCGAACGCGCCGCCGAACAGCGGCTCGAAGAGCTCGCGGAGCGTGCGGGAGGCCCCGGCGGAAAGGGCATCGACGCGCTCGACGACGAGATCATCCAGATCATCGGGCCCGACGGCGCCGTGCGCGCGGCGAGCGAGGACGCGCGGGACGCCCTCGGCTCGACGCCCCTCCCCTCGACGACGATCCGCAGACGATGACCGTCGACGGCGACCGCGTGCTCGTCGTCTCGGAAGACATCGAGGGAGACCGGACCCTCGTGCTCGCCGTGTCGATGGACGACGATGCGGAGACCCTCGCCACGGTCGCCACCCTGCTGGCCGTCGCCGTGCCCGTCCTGCTGCTGCTCGTGGCCGTGACCACCTGGCTGGTGGTCGGCCGTGCCCTCCGCCCGGTCGAGCGCATCCGCGAGGAGGTCGACGGCATCACGGCGGACCGCCTGCATCAGCGCGTCCCGGTGCCCGACACGGCGGACGAGATCGCCGCGCTCGCCACCACCATGAACGGCATGCTCGACCGACTCGATGCGGCGGCCACCGCGCAGCGCCGTTTCGTGTCGGATGCCTCGCACGAGCTGCGGTCTCCGCTCGCGACCATCCGTCAGCATGCAGAGCTCGCCCACGCGCACCCCGAGGTCACGAGCATCGCCGAGCTCGCGGAGGTCGTCTCGGAAGAAGGCCTCCGCCTGCAGGGGATCGTCGAGTCGCTGCTGCTGCTCGCCCGCCTCGACGAGGGCGCCGGCACGAACGCCGAGGCGGTGGACCTCGACGACATCGCGCTGGGCGAGGTGCGCCGGATGCGGGCTGCCGGACTCGACGTGGACGGCTCGGGGATCCATGCCGCGAGGGTGCACGGCGACCCGCGCCTGCTCGGCCAGCTGGTGCGCAACCTGGCCGACAACGCCGTGCGGCACAGCCGGGGTCGCGTCGCGATCGGCGTGACCCCCGCGGGTGACCACGTGTTCCTCACGGTCGAGGACGACGGCGCCGGTGTCCCCTCCGCGGAGCGCGACCGCATCTTCGAACGCTTCGTGCGCCTCGACGAGGCACGCAGCCGCGACGCCGGAGGCAGCGGTCTCGGCCTCGCGATCGCACAGGGCATCGCGACCTCCGCCGGCGGGCACCTCACTGTCGACGACTCCCGATGGGGCGGCGCCCGGTTCGTCCTCACCCTGCCCCTCACCGCCTGAAGGGGCGGATCCTCGGATCCTGAAGAGGTCTTCAGGACGTTTCAGGGAGGCTTCAGCGCCCGCGGGAGACCATCGTGACATGGACGACAAGACACCCACTCCCGACCAGACGCCCGAGCCCGCTCCCGAGAGCACCCCGGATGCGCAGACCGTCCCCGTGACCTCGGCTCCGGAGGCCGCGTCGCCCGCGACAGGGTCAGGGCAGCACCCGGCATCCCCACGGCCGCGCCCGACGCCACGGACGCCGCGGCCCCCGCAGACGGCCCGGCCACAGCGAAGCCCGGGCGCACGCGTGCCCTGCTCATCGGCGGTGGCATCGCCGCAGCCGTGATCCTCGCGGGGGCGGCGTCGCCGTCGGCGCGGCGATCGGAGACGAGTTCGGCGGCGACGACGACCGTCCGTCGATGTCCGACGGACCCCGCCACGATGACGACCGACACGACGACCGCCCCGGCGGCGACCGTCGGGATGACGACCGCCCCGGCGACCCCGGCTCCTCGGACGGCCGCGGACCCGTCACCGGGATCGGCACCGCGTCCGCCGACGACCTGATCGAGATTGCCGATGCCGCACGTGGCGCCGCCGACGGGGAGGTGACCTCGATCGATGCGAAGCGCGACGGCACGTGGGAGGTGGAGCTCACGAACGCCTCGGGCGACGAGGCCGAGGTCAGGGTCGAGGAGGACCTCTCCGCATCCGTCATCTCCACCGACAAGGGCGACGGCGACGACACCGGGCCCGTGCTCACCCTCGACGACGAGACGATCCGTGCTCTCGTCGCGGCTGCTCTCGCCGAAGCGGACGGGATGATCACCGACCTCGATGTCGACGCCGATGACGTGAGCCCCTACGACGCCTCGGTCCTCACCTCGGACAACCGCTCCATCGACATCGATTTCGACGCCGAGTTCGCGGTCGTCGGAACCGACATCGACGACTGAGTCGCGTTAGCATTCAGAGATGACCTCCCCCGATCGGATCGACGACATCTCCATCGGCGGGGAGGTGATCCGGCTCGGGCAGTTCCTCAAGTTCGCCGGTCTCCTCGACTCGGGCGGAGACGCCAAAGAGGTCATCATCGACGGCTATGTGACGGTCAACGGCGAGGTCGATCGCCGTCGCGGACGCCAGCTCCGCGACGGCGACCTCGTCTCTTTCGAAGGCCGCACCGTCCGCGTCCGGCCCTGACCGCGCTGGCCGCGGCGGGAGGCCCGGCCGGTCGCCGACGACGGTGACGGTCAGCCGCGGTTCCAGTGCCGGAGTTTCTCGGGATTGCTGACCACCCACGCCCGCGTCAGCCGTGCGCCGCGCGTCTCGGCGGTCACTGCGGCGAACACCACGCCACTGCGGGAGAGGACGAATCCCGGAGCGCCGTTGATCGACACCGCCCTGGCCGAGCAGTCTGCCGACGCCACCTCCGCCGAGGCCACCTCCGCCAGAGCGGACGCCGCGGCGCGATCCCCTTCGACGGGACGCGTCACCGCATCGACGACCCGACCGCTGTCGACGATGACGACCGCGTCAGGACGGAGCAGCGCACGGATCCCTTCCGTGTCCGCCGCCGCCATCCGCTGGGCGAGCTGTTCCATCGTGACCGGGTCTGCGACGTCACGACGATCCGGCGTCCGCCCCCGACGGCGCTCCGCGGTCATACGTCGACCGCGGTGACGTGGCCGAGCTTCTGAGGGCTCATCACCCAGAGGAGCTGCAGGATGCCGTCGGCCGACGTCGTCACGGTGACGATCGTGGTGACGACGCCGTTCTCGATGAGTGTCGCCGCCGGCTGCCCGTTGACGTGCACCCAACCGATCGACTTGCCGATCCAGAAGTGGTGCGCGAACGCTGCGACGAACTTCGCCACCCTTCCCCGCCCGATCACCGGGATGCGTGCCGCGAGCTTCACGCCGTTGCCGTCCGTGTAGCTGACGACGTCTTCGGCGAAGAGCTTCTCCAGCGCCTGCGCGTCTCCCTTCTGCGCCGCGGTGAGGAAAGCCTCCAACAGGCGCCGCTGGTCCGATGCGGCGACCGTCGACTGCCGCGCGGACGCCAGGTGTCCGCGCGCGCGGCTCACGAGCTGTCTGGCGCTCACCACACTCGTCGAGATGACCTCCGCGATCCGGGGATAGGGATAGTCGAAGGCCTCGCGCAGGATGTAGGCGGCACGCTCGGTGGGCGTCAGCTTCTCGAGGGTCAGCAGGATCGCGAACTGCAGGGCCTCCGCGCGCTCGGCGCCGAGCGCAGGGTCGTCATCCGTGTTCACCGGCTCGGGAAGCCACGGTCCGATGTAGGTCTCGCGGCGCGAGTGCGCGGACTGCAGCACGTTGATCGAGAGTCGCGTCGCGATCGTCGCCAGGAACGCCGCCGGCTCGGCCACCCGCCCACGGTCGGTGTTCTGCCACCGGATCCAGGTGTCCTGCACGATGTCTTCCGCATCGGCGACCGTGCCGAGCATGCGGTAGGCGATGCCGAACAGGCGTCGTCGCTGCTGCGCGAACACCTCCACCGCGTCGTCGAGGTCGCCGCGCTGCGGGCTGCGGTGGTCTTCCGTCGAGTCCACGGGCCGGACCTCCCTCTCCTCCGCGGGCATCGGCGCGGAGCCGGCGCTCACCACCGGGTATCCCCTTCGGATTCGTCGCATCCCGTCCGCCCATTCTGGCCCCTGCCTGCGTGCAGAGCGCCGTCGACAGCACTGACCGCCCAGCCGCCGGTTCTGTGACACGCGCTCCCGTCACAAGCGGGTCGCCCACCCGGTCTCTTGGGTATCCGTGGGATTCCGCGGGGAATCGGACATCGGAGGAAGACATGAGAATCACGGTCATCGGAGGCACGGGCCTCATCGGGGCACGCGTGGTGCGGCGGCTGGGCGACGCGGGACATGAGGTCGTCGCCGCGGCGCGTGCGACGGGCGTCAACTCGTATACACCGGCGAAGGCCTCGAGCAGGCTCTGACCGGAACAGACGTCCTCGTCGACGTCTCCAACTCCTCGTACACCGACGAGGAGGGCGCGCGCGACTTCTTCACCACCTCGACGCTGAACCTGCTCAGCTACGGCGAAGCCGCCGGAGTCGGGCATCACGTCGCCCTCTCCGTGGTCGGCACCGACCGGCTCGCCCGTGCGGAGGGCGGATACTTCATCGCCAAGCACGAGCAGGAGCGGCTGATCTCGGCGTCCGGCCGCCCGTACTCCCTCGTGCACGCGACCCAGTTCTTCGAGTTCGTCCGCAGCATCACCGATCACGCGATGCGAGGTCGGGTCGCCCACATCGCGGACGTGCTCGTGCAGCCGATGGCGGCCGACGACGTGGCGGACGCCGTCGTGCGCACAGCCCTCGCCGACCCGCTCCACGGGATGATCGAATTCGGCGGCCCGGAGGTGTTCAGCCTCGCCGCGGTGGCCGCGATGGACCTCCGCTCACGCCAGGACGAACGAGAAGTGGTGCCCGACCCCTGGGGACATACTTCGGCGCCAGGCTCGGCCGCCGCGATCTGCTGCCGGAGGCGACCGCCACGATCGCCCCGACGCGCTATCACGACTGGCGCGTGCGAGTCACGGTGAACGCCTGACCTGTCACACCCGGGGCTCGACCCCGGTCATACCTGCAGGCACCACAGGGTGCCGCTCAAACGAAAGGCGTGGACATGGCAAAGATCGTCGTCATCGGAGGTACCGGCCTCATCGGCTCGAAGGTCGTCGCGAAGCTCAGGGAGCACGGCCACGACGCCGTCGCCGCGTCGCCCAACACGGGAGTGAACTCTCTGACCGGCGAAGGGCTCGCCGATGCCCTGGTCGGCGCGGACACCGTCGTGGACGTCTCCAACTCCCCCTCGTTCGCGGCGGACGACGTGCTCGAGTTCTTCACCACGTCGACCCGCAACCTGCTGGCGGCCGAAGCCGTGGCCGGGGTGACCCACCATGTCGCCCTCACGATCGTCGGCACGAACCGGCCGCAGAGCATCCCCTACTTCGCGGCGAAAGTCGCCCAGGAACAGCTCATCCGCGACTCCGGCATCCCGTACTCCCTCGTGCACGCGACGCAGTTCTTCGAGTTCGTGGGGAGCATCGCCGACATCTCGACCGAGGGTGACACCGTCAGCCTGCCCGGCGCCCTCATCCAGCCGATCGCCGCAGAGGATGTGGCGACGGCCGTGGCGCGCACGGCCGCCGGCACCCCCTCAGGGGACTTCGAGATCGCGGGACCCGAGGCGTTCGGCATGGATGAGTTCGCCCGCCGCGCTCTCTCGTTCCGCCACGACCCCCGCACGGTCGTCCGCGACGACAGTGCACCGTACTACGGCGCGCAGATCGCGGAGCGCACCCTCATCCCGATCGAGGGCGCGCGCATCTTCGAGACGACCCTCGAGGAGTGGCTGCCGCTGAACCCGCCGCGCGTGACGGGTGCCGAGCGAGGGGCGTGGCGGCTGTGCAGCCCGCTCCTCGGTCGGTCCGCCGTGTCACTCGCCGCGGAACCGCGCCGCCAAGGCCGGGTCGACCTCCACGTCGCCGAAGGAGGCTGTCCAGGCACCGTCCACGGCGATGGACTCGCCGCTGAGGTACGGGGCCTGGTCCGAGAGCAGGAAGGCGGTCACCGCGGCCACCTCTTCGGCACGGGCGATGCGCCCCATGGGCGGGCCCTCGGCGAGGCCGCGTTCCTCGGCTTCGGGATCGGGCGATGCGGCGATCTTCGCCTCGAGGTGCGGGGTGCGCACCCCTCCCGGTGCCACTGTGTTGGCGCGGATGCCGAGCCGGCCGTAGCTCACCGCCACGCTGCGGGTCAGGGCGTCGATGCCGCCCTTGGTGAACTCGTACGCGCCGTGGTGCGGGTGGCTGGCGCGGCCGTGGATCGAGCCGACGTTGACGATCGCCCCGGGGAGACCCTGGTCGATGAACGCCGAGACGGCCGTCGAGCACCCCCAGATGTAGCCGAAGCCGTTGATGCCGATGATCTCGCGTACGACGTCTTCATCCAGTTCATGCAGCGGCGTGTGCTTCGTGATGCCGGCGTTGTTGACCCACCCTGCCAGCGGTGCCCTGGCGAGGGCCGCCTCCGCCGCCCTCTGGTGGGCGCTGCGCTCCGACGCGTCACCGAGCACGACTTCGGCGACGATGCCCTCCTCGAGCGTCCCGGACCCTGGCGAACGTTCGAGCCCAACGACGATCCATCCGTCGGCCGTCAGGCGCTCGGCGATCGCCCGACCGATGCCCTTGCCGCTGCCCGTCACCACGACGCTGCGTGCGGATTCGATCATGAGAGGCCCCTTTCGAAGGCGAAGACGGACGGGTCGAGCGTGAAGCCGAGTCCCGGGGCATCGGTCGGGCGCACCTGACCCTCGAACGAGGGGCCGCCGACGATGAAGGACGGCGCGGGGTCGTAGGGGTTGCGTCCGCGTGCGAACGTCTCGACGCCGATGCCCAGGTGCGCGCGTGACCTCGGGATACGTGGCCCGAGACGGGCACCTGGCGTGCCGACGCCCAGGCGATCATCTCGAGCGCGGGGGTGATGCCGCCGATGGCCACGACGTCGAGGCGGAGGGCATCGACACCGCCTTCCTCGACGAGGGCGTGGAGCACGGCGGGATCGGTCACCTCGTCTCCGACCGAGACGGCGAGACCGGACTCGCGGCGGATGCGGGCGCAGCCGGCGGCGTCCTCGGGGAGCAGCGGATCCTCGAGCCAGGTGAGACGCGGGTCGCCCCACTGCGCGATCTCCGCGAGCGCGGTGTCGGCGTCGGGCCAGCCGAAGCCGACATCGACGATGAGTCCCGTCTGCGCGGGCAGCTCGCTGTTCAGGAGCGCGAGCAGGTCGCGCATGTATCCGGGGTCGGCGACGCGCGAGATCTTCACGTTCGCCCATCCGTCCGCCTGGGCGAGCACCTCGTCGGCGACCTGGCGGGGAGTGCGGTCGGGAGAGGGGTACGCCGCGACGAGGATCGAGTCGCGGGGGCGTCTCCGGTGCCGAGGAGCCGCCACAGCGGCATGCCGGCACGACGAGCAGCGACGTCCCACAGCGCGATGTCGACGAGTCCGATCGCTCGGCGGACCAGCCCGACGCGGCCGACGATCGCACTGCCCCGCAGCATCCGGTTCCAGGTCGACGTGGGGTCGTCGGCGTCGGCTCCCCGTGCGTGCGCCGCGACGAGACGCTCGACGATCTCGGCCATCGGCGCCTCGCGCGAGAGGCAGTACGAGACACCCGTGACGCCATCGTCGTCTGTCACCTGGACCGCGCTGTACTCCCGTCGCGTGACGGTCATGGCGCCGAGCTGGAGGGGCGCCGGCAGTGGGAGCTGTGCCGTGGCGGTGTCGATGCGAGCGACCGTGGTCATGTGTCCCCTTGAAGGTGATTTGCTATAGCAAACACGAGCATAGCCGCAGAACCGTTGTCCGTGCGGGTTCGAATTCCTCGGAAGCGCCGACGATCGCGGCTGCTCAGACCGCGACCGCACTGATCGACGCGTGCGGTCGAAGGCCCTCGTCCACCCTGGCGTCACTGTCGACGACGGCGAATCCTGCCCGTTCGAGCAGTGCCGACATTCCCGCCCGCGACCAGTGGTGCGCCGTCGTCACTGCGTGGGGAAACGCCTCGCCGTCCGCTCCGTCGAAGAAGCCGACCAGCAGCCCTCCGCCCTCACGGATCGCGCACCGCGCGGCGGTGAGGAGGCTCGGCAACTCGTCCGGACTCGCGTGGATCAGCGAGTACCAGGCGAGGACACCCCGACGGAGCCGGGTCGGACACCGGGGTCGAGCAGCGACGCCACGCGGTAGGAGACATGCGGGAATCGTGCCGACGCGGTCGCGACGAACGCGGGCACCAGGTCGATGCCCTCCGCCTCCCGCCCGCGATCGGCGAGGTATGCGGTCCACTGTCCGGGACCGCATCCCGCATCGAGGATGGGTCCGTCGATCCCGTCCGCCCATCCCGCGATGCGCTCCCGGTCTCTCGCGTCGAGCTGACCGACGTCGCCGAAGAGCGCGGTGTACTCGTCCGCGCGAGCGGTGTATCCATCGCGCACGCGGCGGTCTGTTCGCGTGCCTGCCGACATGGCTCACCCCTCCCGGTGTCGTCCGAGCATCTCTCGTCGACCGTACCGACCCTCGCGGACATCGGCCGCTCGTGCGCTCCCCGACGCCGCTGTAACACCTGTTACAGTTCTTGGTGTGACAGATTCTGAGGGGTGGCTCGTCCTCCTGGTCCAGGTGCCTGCGACGCCGTCGCGGCATCGCGTGGCCGTCTGGCGGGAGCTGCGCCAGTTCGGCGCCGTCCCCGCAGGTCAGGGCACCTGGGTCGCACCGGATGTCCCCGCGTGCGCCGCCGGGGTGGAACGTGCCAGGGCGCTCGCGCAGCGTGGAGACGGCGACATCCTGGTGCTGCGCACCCAGACCGACGGGGGTGACACCGCGGCGCTTCGCGAGCTGTTCGACGCCGCGCGCGCCGACGACTGGTCGGAGTTCGTCGCCGACTGCGCGAAGTACCGCGCGGAGATCGCCCGCGAGATCGAGAAGAAGAAGTTCACGCTCGCGGAGCTCGAGGAGGAGGAGCAGAGTCTCGACCGTCTGCAGCGCTGGCATCGCACCCTGCGCAGCCGAGACGTGTTCGAGTCCCCGGCGTCGAAGGAGGCCGACCGCGAGCTGGCCGCGTGCGGAGCGGACCTCGGCCGGTTCGCCGAACTCGTGTATCAGGCCGTGCACGCATGAGCAGGCCGGCGTCCGAGCCGCGAACGGGCGCGATCGCCCCGCTCTACGCCGCGGGGTTCGTCACCGCTTTCGGCGCCCACAGCATCGCGGCGGGCATCGGCGCGAGCAGCGACGACATCGGCCTCGACCTGCTCCGGCTCGGCGCCCTGCTGGCGATCTACGACCTCGCCGAAGTGTTCCTCAAGCCCGTGTTCGGCTCCATCGCCGACAGGATCGGCGCCAAGCCCGTGATCGTCGTCGGGCTCCTCGCGTTCGGACTCGTGTCGCTCGTCGGGCTGTGGTCGTCGAGCACGGTCGCCCTGGCGATCGCTCGACTCGGCCAGGGTGCGGCGGCATCCGCCTTCTCCCCGCGTCCTCGGCGACGGTCGCACGTCTGGCCGGCGCCGGCTCGAAGGGCAGGTACTTCGGCCGGTACGGTTCCTGGAAGGGTCTCGGCTACACCCTGGGCCCGCTCATCGGCGCCGGGCTGATCTTCCTCGGCGGCTTCGCGCTCCTCTTCGCCTGCCTGAGCGCGGTCGCCATCGCCACCGCCGTCTGGGTGGCCATCGCCCTCCCCGGGTCGAGCCGCTGCCCCGCCCCCGCTACACGATCGCCGACCTCGCACGGCAGACGACCGAACGGGGATTCCTCGTTCCCACGCTCGTCCTTGCGGCATCCACCGGCGCGCTGGGCGCTGCCATCGGCTTCCTCCCCGCACTCGCGAGCAGCCAGGACGCTCCGCTGTTCGCGAGCATCGCGATCGCCTCCGCGCTGGCGCTCACCTCGGCGCTCACCCAACCGTTCGCCGGAAGACTCCGCGACAGCGGCCGCCTGAGCGACAGGGCGGGGATGACGCTCGGCGTGGAGATCATCGCGGCCGGCATCCTCCTCGCGGCGTTCTGGCCGTCGCTGCCCATGCTCTACGGGGCGGCGGCTCTGCTCGGGGTCGGAATCGGTCTCGCGACGCCCTTCGCGTTCGCGCACCTGGCCGACACGACGCCGCCGGAGCGCATGGGCCGCACCATGGGCACCGCCGAACTCGGACGGGAGCTCGGCGACGCCGGGGGACCGCTGCTCGTGGGCGGCGTCGCCGTCGCGGCGACACTTCCGATCGGCCTCGGCGCACTTGCGGTCGTCGTCGCCGTCACGGGAGCGGCGACCAGGGCGCTGCCCGGCGTCGTTGCCGTACGAGAGCCTCCTGACGCGCGCCGGGACTGACGAACGCCCGGGAGGTGCGGCGCCAGCGACCCGTGGAACACCGACAGAGCGCGGACTCGTGGATTTCGCCGCCCTTGGTCACAAGCGCCCTTCTGCACGGTGGCAGACCGCGTCCGTCTGGCATTGTTCAGAACAGAAGCACCATCGGACCTTCGGGCGGGGGCGGTCTGCGTTCCCGAAGCCCGACGCGAGGGAGGGCAACAGCGTAGGGAAGGTCAGAGTCTCCGACTCCGCCCTCACCTACGCTGTTCCACCCGTGGCAGCGCCGGCTCTACTGGGTGAGGCCGTACTCGAACGAATCGACGTCTTGGATGTACCCCGTCGAGGCCGCGTTCTTTGCCGCCGTGACGATCACCTTGAGAGTGTGGGGACCGTTGCTGAGACCTGTCTTCTCGAAGAGCACCCGCTGCTTCGTATCGGTTGCCGCGTACGTATCGATGCCGGCCTGAGCGAGAACGCCGTCGATGTAGACATCGGCCTTGCCGTGGTTGACGTTCTTGCTACCCGTCCACCGGACCGCCGTGCCCGTGAAGGCGAGCTCCGCATACGCGTTGGCATTCGAGGTGTAGTGAAGCGTGCCGTTCAGGTGTCCGGATGCGACGGGGTTGGATATCCAGGCTCCGCCGTATGTCAGACCGGAGTATGCGTCATCCACCTTCTTCCACGAGACCTTCGGCACCCCGTACTCGAACGAATCGACGTCCTGCCCGAACCCGATCGCGGCCGGGTTCTTCGTATTCGTCACCACGATCTTGATCGTGTGCTGAGCATTCGACAGCGCAGTGTTCTCATAGAGCACCTGCTGATTGGCCCCTCCGCCGTAGGTGTCCACTCCCGGCGCCACGAGGACCCCATCGATGTACACGTCCGCCTTGCCGTGGTCGGGGTTCTTGGCTCCCTTCCACCGGATGCCGCTTCCCGTGAAGGTGAACTCCGCCGAGTCGTTGTGGTTGTAGGTGTAGTGCACGGTGCTGTTGAGGTACCCCGAGGCGTTCGTGGATGCGGTCCAGGCCGGGTTGTACGTGATCGCGGGGCTGTTGTCGTCAACCGACGTCCAGACCAGCGGGGGATTGCCGATCTCGAAACTGTCCACGTCTTGGTAGAGCCCGATGGACGAGTTGTGCTTCGCGCCGGTGACGACGATCTTGATGGTGTGCTGCGCGTTGGTCAGCCCTGTCTTTCCATAGAGAACTTGCTGCTGCACTCCGTGACCGAAAGTGTCGACGGCGGGGGTGTCCAGAACGCCGTCGATGTAGACGTCGACCTTTCCGTGGTCGGGGTTCTTCGTACCAAGCCATTTGATGCCCGTGCCCTTGAACGCGTACTCGACATAGCTCCCGACCGTGTTCGAGTAGTGCACCGTGTTGTTGTACGACCCGCTCGAGTTCGTCGACGCGGACCACCCGGACGAATAGGTGATGCCCGGGGCACCGTCATCCACCTTGGACCAGGAGGGAGCATGCGCCACCGGCGGCGCCAGGGGTCGGGGTGCAGCGGTCGGGACCGTGTCGGTGTAGCGGTAGTTGAACCGTGAGTTCGGTGCCGCATCGCCGTTCGTGTAGAACTCCGATACGTCGCCCTGGGTCTGCATGTTGTCGTGCCACTTGAACTGGATGTCCACGGGCGTGCTGGTGTTCGTCAGGCCCAGCGCTGCTCGCGGGATGGCAATCTCCATCTTGTTGCCCGAGATCTTGTACTGGATGTTGCTCGCAACGGTGTTCCAGTTCCATCCGCCCGTTGACTTTTGCAACGTCGTGGTCGTGGCGGTCACGCCGGTGCGGTTGAGCACGTAGTTGTACCCGGCCCAGTTCGGATCTGTGCTGTTGGTTCTCAGGAACAGGCGCATCCAGTTGGGGTCGGTCGCGCTGCTGATGTTCCCTACGGTCTCGACGTAGAAGTAGACGTTGGTGCTATCTTTCGCGACCTTCGACATCTTGATCTCGTTGCGTCCGGTCGCGTTGGAGTAGGCGGGTCGGTTTCCCCCGGCCGGCATGCTCCGCTGCGCCTTGTCGGCGGTATCGTCACGGAACTCGGGCGACACCGTCGACCACGACGTGAAGTCCCCATCGATGGCGATGGTCTGCGGCGCGCTGATCGTCTCGGGCTTTCGGACGCCCTTGAATTCGCGGATGAAGTCGACGAGTTGGTAGTAGTAGTTGTCGGCGTAGCCGCCCTTCATCGGCTCGATGTCTCGGCTGAACTCGGGCGTGAAGACGTCGGTGAATCCTCCCGCGGTAGGGCTCTGGGGTAGACCGACCAGACGGCCGGCGGTCCATTCGTTCCACCCCGTGATGAACACGAAGTCCGGATCCAGCTGCAGAGCGCGGTCCGCCTGTTCTTTGAAGTTCCGCCCTTCATTCGTCGGATACGACGGGTCGATCGGATTCGTGCTCAACGGCTGCTGCCCGTTGCGGAAGCTCCGCCCTCGCGCGATGAAATTCCCCGAGGCGTCGATCCTGCTCATCTCGATGTAGTTAGGGTCGGAGGAGACCGAGCTGGAGTTCTGAGCGACGCTCACCGCCATCATCTCGTTCGCGTTGGTGTCGGTGTAGTACGTGGGCTGGGGGTAGTTCGACATCCAACCCCACTCGTTCGCGTTCCACGCCCCGCCGTAGCCTGCGTTGCCCTTGCGGTAGGTGAAGAAGCTCTGGATGGCCGGGTCGGTGATCGACGTGGGGTCCGCCATGATGAGCGGCTTGCCCTGCCACGTGAACCAGAGATCGCTGTAGAGGTTCTGTGAGTACAGGTCGGCATAGAGGGCCGACACGGCATCCTTGCTCCGCTGCCCTTCCCATGGCACGAGGAACATCACTTCGGGGGTGTCCCCTCCGGTCGCCCGGACATCGGTGAACACCTGCATCAGCTTGAGGAACGTGCTCTTGTAGTAGCCGGTGTTCTCCGGCGAGCCGACGTTGAAGTTCGACAGATCGAAGATGAGCGTGTCGACGCCGGCGTCAGAGAGCATCTGCGCATGCTTCTTGAGCACGTACTCGTCTTCGTTGTGGTAGTAGCCCCACATCGGTTCTGCGAAGTTGTGCGACCCGGGTCCCCACGGCGGCTGGCTCGAGGTGTTCAGGTTGTTGAGATTCGACGTGAGGATCTTGTTCACGTCGGCGACCGTCGAGGTGCCAGGGACGAGAGAAGAGGCGTAGTAGAGGAAGTAGAACATGCCGACGAACTTGTCCGGCCGGGCATCGCTCACGTCTTCGTACGTCGCGACCTTTCGGTCCAGCGCATCGGTGGCGACCCACGTGTCGCTCTTCACATCCCACGTGGGAGCGGCACTCGCCGTGCTGGTTTCGGCTGTGGGACTGAGCACTGACACCAAGGTCAGAACGAGCCCTACAACGAGGAGTTTGGCGACCGCAAATCTGGTCGTGCGTGATTTGACCATGGACTTCCTTGTCGGTGGCGATGGGTGTTAAACGTTTAACAGCGATATGTGTTCGATCATAGAAGGCGTCGCCCGTGTCGTCAACAGTCACATATCAGTGACGAGCGCGCTCCACCGCGGTCGGCGTCAGGACGACGTCATCGCGAACAGCCCTTCGCGGTACGTGAAGACCGCCCCGGGCCTGCCGGCGACTGTGTCGGGGTGCCCCGGCGGGTTCAGCGTCGGGGCTCGGAACCAGACTGACGCGAAGACAGCCGGGTCCTCCCGGAGCGTCTCGATCACATCGGTGAGATAGTCCTCACGAGCGTTCACCTGATCGAGTGCGAGCAACTCCAGCAACTCCCGGACAACGCCCTCGGCGGGCGCCGTCCGGCGAGCGACCGAGTCACGTATGAGTGCTGCCAGATTGCTCTCCCGACAATGCAGGCCGAGTGCCCGCGTCGACCGATGGAAGGCGTCCAGTTCGCGAAGGAAAGGCGCGAAATCCTCACCGATCCGCAGATCGGGTGGCAGGGTCTGCGCGATATCCAGAGCCTTCTGCAGGAAGGATGCGGTCGCCGACCATCTCAGTCCCAGGTCTTCCAGAAGCCACGGGTGCGGATCCACATCGGCCGTGACCATGAACGTGCTTGCCCGGGTCGAGAGCCAGGCTGGGGTCTCTGCGACGGAGCCGCGCAGGATGGCCTTATCCAACGAGTGTCTGGCACCACGGCGGCCGGTCTCCCGCGCGAACCACGACACGTCCCACGGATACATCTCCATCGCGGCGCTGACATTCCGCCAGATGTCTTCGACTGTCGTCCGGGTCGATGGATCGGCATAGCGCGCTGAGAGTGCAGCGAGAACCTCATCATCGGTGAGGTCCTCGCCCGCGAGTGCGAGCGCGGCGGCTTCGAGATTCGGGTCGTAAGGCGCAAGATCCAGCCCGTAGTATTCCTTGACCGAAGAGACCCCTGGCACGGCCATCATGGTTCGCACCTGGTGGTACGTCGCGAGTGGGGACTGCAGACGGGTGAGGGTCTCGGTCTCCTCCGTGGCCGCGCCGAAGTACCCCTCGATGGCCACCCGCATTCCCCGCTCGGACGCAGCCCGAGCGAGATTGCTCGTGTTGCGATCTCCGGCGTGAGCGACCATGCACTCCGCGATGTTGTTGTGCAGGGCGAGGCCGAGAATCTCCGGGCGTTCGAACTCGCCGATACACCCGAGGATCTGTCCCGCCGAGAGCTCCCAGGGCGACCACCACACCCGCCCGCCCGTCATGCTCGCCCACTCCCCGGCGAGCGATTCGACGAACGCCGGCAGCCGGCGGTGGAGGGGCACTCCACCGCACCGCGGACACTCGCCGAACTCCGAGCAGAGCCACGCGTCCTGGTCGTACGTGTAGAGCCAGAGGTCGTCGACGGGATATTCGTCATGCAACCGCCGCAGGAGATGACGGTAGTACCGATGCACCTCGGGGTCGGAGACGCAGTTCGGAGGCGCATCCCCGAACTCATTGTGCCTGTTGAACGGCGCCCCGAAATGGAAGACCGTGCGCAGCCCGACCCGCCTCGCCAGCGCGAGGCGCTCGGCCAGTTCGGCCCGGCGCTCCGCCCGGCGGTCAGGCCTGCTGTTGAGCTCGAGTCTCTGTCTCATCCCGTCCCATTCGGTGGCGGGCTCCACGACATCCTCGAGGTTGAGTGCTTCGTCGCCGGGTCGCGATCCCCACGCGATGTTGAGCTGAAGGGTCGTGAACCCCAGGCGCTTCAGACGCTCCAACGCCTCCTCCGACCACGCGGTGCCGTGCGGGAATGTCGGGTGGTTGAGGATCGCGACGGTATCGATGAGGGGGCGTGGAGAATCGGGAGAGTACATGTCACCTCGAGCTAACGCTGCGTCGAACAGCTGGTGGGCGGGGGAATGAGGTTGAGGTTCCGTCGGTGATGTCACTCCAGTCCCGTTCCGACCACTCCCTTGGTGAACCACTTCTGGAACACGAGGAAGACGATCAGCACCGGGACGACGCTGATGACGGCGCCTGCGAAAGTGATGGGTGGGGGGATGTAGGCGAAGTCGTTCTGGGCGAGCCGGGCGAGCGCGACGCTGAGCACCCGGGTCTCCGCAGCGGGCGCCGCGATGAGGGGCCAGATGTACAGGTTCCACGCGGTGAGGAAGGTCACCACAGAGTAGGCGGCCACTATCGGCCTCGTCAGTGGCAACGCGATGAGTCGGAAGGTCGTGATCCAAGACGCTCCATCCAATCGCGCGGCTTCGAACAGACCTGTCGGCAATCCCGCGAAGAACTGACGGAACAGCAGAATCGCCACCGAGCTGGCCGCCGCGATCGGGATGATGAGGCCGGCGAACGAGCCGACCAGTCCCACCTGGAAGGTGACGACGTACATCGGGATGATCATGAGGTTCGTCGGGACGAAGATCGGGATGACGAAGAGGGCGAGCAGACGTGTCGCTCCTGGGAACGGGATGACCGCCAGCGCGAAGCCCGCCGGCAGCGATACCGCGAGCTGTACCACGATCACCCCCGCGACGAAGATGAGACTGTTGAGGATCGACCGAGGTTCGACCACCTGCAGGGCGCTCAGGAGGTTCTGCCACTGCGGCTCGGCAGGGAAGAGCGCGGGAGGAAATTGGGTGATCTCTGAGGCCGTCATGAGGGATCCGCCGAAGAGGTACACCAGGGGCAGGACCATGACGAGCCCGACGACGAAAATGGCGATGTAGCGGAGGAGAATTCGAGTCTTCATCGTGCCGTCCTTCCCGCGCCGGCCCGCCAGGCAACGAGTGCCAAGAACGCGATGACCGCGATCTGGAGGAGCGAAGCGGCGCTGGAATAGCCGACCTCGCGCTGGACGAAGGCCGCTTTGTACGCGAACAGACCGAGTGAGGTCGTCGAGTCCAGCGGACCGCCGTTGGTCGTCACGAGTGCGAAGTCGAGCGATCCGGCGGTGAAACCGACGACCTGGAGCATGGCCACGACGACCGTCGTTGACGCCACGTTCGGCCAGGTGATCTGCCACATGGTCCGCCAGCGCCCGGCGCCGTCGAGCGCGGCCGCAGCATAGATGTCCTCGGGGACGCGCTGCAGGGCGGCGAGGTAGAAGATGATCGCGAGGGGGAGCGACGTCCAGATCATCATCACGACGATTGCCGGAAGCGCGAACGAGGTCGTGTTCAACAGGCTCGGGATCTCGACGCCGAGCAGTGTTCCGAGCGCCGCCAGGGGCCCCCGGTCGCCGTCATAGATGAAGCGCCACAAGACTGCCGACACCGACACCGACACAACTATCGGGGCGAAGTACATCAATCGCAGCAACCCGATGCCCGGAAGCCGGACGTTCACGAGCACCGCCAGCATGAACCCGAGGGCGACCGTGGGCGCCACACCCATCAGCGCGAAGAGCGCGGTGATCCCGAGGGAACGATAGACCTGGCCGTCGGAGAAGAGTCTCTTGAAGTTCTCCAGACCGACCCACGCCGGGGTGTTGAAGAAGCTCCAATCGAAGAACCCCAATCCGATCACGATTCCTACGGGCACGATGACGAAGACGATGAAGAGCACAAGCGCGGGGGCCAGCATCACGCTGGCGCTGCGCACATCGGATTTCTGATAGCGACGTCTCATTCGGGCGCTTCCATATTGGGGGCTGGCGCGAAGCACGCTCGCGCCAGCCCGGTTGAGGCGGATCTACTTCACCGCAGCGTTGAGTTCTTCCTGGGCCTGGCGGTAGGAATCCGCCACGGTTGCGTGCTCGATGAGGACGCGCTGCTGAGCCGCGACGAGGGCGGGGTCCAGATCTGCCGAGACATCGACCGGCACCGGAGGCCCTCCCAGATAGGCGTCAGAGACCGCGACTTCGGTCACCGGGGTGAGGCTGGCCGGCACCGGGTTGGGGTCGTCGCGCCAGGCGCCGTCGGTGACACCGTTTTCGGTTACTGGAATCACGCCGAACTCGGAGGCGACCTGCATTCCCCCGTCCGTGCTGAAGAACCACGACAGATAGTCCCATGCCGCTTCCGCGTTGGGCGAGTCGGCCATGATCGACAGACCGTACGAGCCCCCGCCGATCGCGTTCTCGCCGTTCAGTTTCGGGACCAGCGCGACGTCCCAGTCGTACTCGGCGAGCGAGTCTCGGTACCCGACGATCGCCGGGCGGGTGTTGAGCATCATCGCGGCCTGGCCGGCTCCGAAGTAGTCGGTCTGGGCGCCTTCAGCCTGGTACGGCGTGCCCCAGCCCTCCTGCCATGGCTGCAAGATGGTCTTCCACCCTTCGATTCCGGCCGCATCCGCGAAGACGAACTCACCCGCCTCGTCATCGAAGACCTCGGTTCCCGACGCGTGGAGCACCGGGTTGTAAACGGCATGCCAGTTCTGCGGCTGATAGCCCCAGTACTGCCCGGCTCCCGCAGCGCTGATCTGCTCGCCGACGCGGTACATGTCGTCCCAGGTCCAGGTGTCCGAGGGCAGCTCGGTCACGCCGGCTCGTTCGAACAGCGTCTTGTTGTAGTAGAGGAGCATGGTGTCGGCGCTCACTGGCAGACCGCCCACGGCGCCCGAAGACGGGTCCGACACGTAGGGACTCAGCCAGGCGGGGATGAACTGGTCTTCGGAGAGCCCGCCCTTGCCCTCGGCCAGCCAAGGCTGCAGGTCTTTGATCAATCCGTCGCTCTGGAGTTGAGCGTTCGCGAAGTTGATGATGATGTCGGGGGCGTCGCCGCTCAACTGCATCGTCAGCAGCTGCTGTGTGTAGTCGTCGCCGCCCAACTCGACGATCGAGACGGGCACCTCCGGATCGGTGGCGTTGTATGCCTCCGCGTATGCGTTGAACGCCGTCAGCAGTGCCGGATGAGCACCGATCTCGATTTCGTCGCCGGCGGCGCCGCCGCCGTTCGCTCCCGCGCAGGCGGTCGCGGAGAGAGCGAGACCGACGATGGCGCTGATCCCGATCGACCGCATCCAATAGTTTTTCGAACCGACCACGTTGTCGTCTCCTTCACTGTGTGAAACGTTTAACACAAGTAGTACTCAAGTCACGCACCGCTGTCAACCTGCCATTTCGGCCCTCGATCTCGACGCGCTGTCGCAGTGACGTCGGGATCAAGCCGTACTGTCGCGGACGATGAGTTCGGGGGTGAGCACGACGTTTCGGTGCTCGTGTGGGCGCTCGGCCTCGTCCCTCAAGAGAGAGAGGGCCTCGCGGGCGATCTCATCGATCGGCTGCCGCACCGTCGTCAGCGGCACAGATGCTGAAGCCGCGAACTCGATGTCGTCGTACCCCGTCAGCGCCACGTCGTCCGGAACACGCAAGCCTGCGCTCGACAGCCCCGCCAAGACACCGAGAGCAGTGAGGTCGTTGACGGCGATGATGCCCTCGACGTCCGGGCCGTCAGCCAGGAGTTCTTCAACTGCAGCCCGTCCATCGTGCGACGTCTGATCGCGCGTGTCGACGCGTCGAACCAGCGTGCCCCCACCCTCCAGGACGGCCCTCTGAACGCCCCGCCACTTCGCATTCACCTGGCCGATCGGGCCGCCGATGAATGCCAGGCGCCGCCGACCAGACTCGATCAGGTGCTTGGCGACCAAGTACCCACCCTCCTCATCGTCCAGCACCACCGAGCAGAATGCCGGCGTCCAGTTGCCGAACAGCACGATGGGCATGCCGCGGTCGCGAAGCCGGGCCATACTGACGCTCGGGCCACCCACGGGCGCCACGAGCAAGCCGTTCACCCGATGCTCTTCGAGAAGCGCCAAGTAGCGGTCTTCACGATGCGGCAGTTGGTCGCTGCTCGCCAGCAGGATGCTCTGCCCCGTCTCCTCGGCGCTCTTTTCGCACGCATGGGCGAGATTCGCGAAGAACGGATTCGCGACGTTCAGCACGATCATGCCAATTGTGGTGCCGGTGCCGGTGCGAAGCTGTCGGGCGAGCTGGTTTCGCACGAAGCCCAGATCATTCATCGCGCGCACGACGCTGGCCGTCGTCTGCGGTGTCACGCGCCCCGGCTGGTTGAGCACATGCGACACCGTTGCGATCGAGACACCCGCCCGATCGGCCACGTCTTTCATCGAGACCCGCTTGATCACGAAATACCCCCTTCAGCCACGCGACGGGGATCGCGTACTTGACGGCTACCTAAACACATAACTACGATCATGCCAGTTGATATAAACGTTTAACAGAACCGGGACTACATCGGATGACCGCTCGCTCTGAAGGTTCACCCGTCCGCGTCGGCTTCGTCGGCACCGGCGTAATGGGCCAGATGGCGCATTTGGCCAACTACGCCCGCCTCGGGACAGCCGTCGAGCTAGTCGCCGTCGCCGAACCGCGCCGCGAGCTGGGCGCGGCCGTGGCGCGCAGATACGGATTCGCCCGTGCGTACACCTCCGCAGACGAGATGCTCGAGCACGAAGATCTCGACGCTCTGGTAGCGCCTCAGCCATTCACCCGTCACCTGCAGATCCTCGGCCCGCTCTACGCTGCCGGCCTGCCGATCTTCTCAGAGAAGCCCCTCGCTTCATCGACCGCCCTCGGCGTGGAACTGCTGAGGCTGCTGGACGCCTCCCCGACCCCCTTCCACATGGTCGGATATCACAAGCGCAGCGACCCAGCGACCCAGCGCGCCAGAGCGCTCATCGCCGGGCTCCTCTCGAGCGGAGAATGGGGTGCCCTCCGTTACGCACGGCTGACGATCCCCGGCGGAAACTGGGCGGTCGACGCAGTGGACGACGTGATCTTCTCGGATGAAGAGGTGCCCCTCCTCGGCCCGGACGGGGAGGTCGACTCGGCCTTCGAGACATTCGTCAACTTTTACTCCCACCAGACGAACCTCCTTCGACACCTTCTGGGCGAGTCCTACGCGGTCAAGTACGCCGATCCGTCCGGGCGCCTTATGGTCGCGGAAACCGCATCGGGTGTGCCCGTCGCCCTCGAAATGGAACCGTGGCGACGTGAGCAGGGCTGGGAGGAATACGTCATCATCGGATTCGACCGGGGCTACATCAGGGTGGACTACCCCGCACCTCTCGCAGCCCGCAAGGCCGGAAAGCTGACCCTCTACAGCGAGCAGGGCGACGAGGGCGAACTCCGTGAACTGGAGCTACCGCCTGTCCACGCCATGCTTTCGCAGGCCCGCGGATTCGTGGAGGCGGTACGGACGCGCACGGAGCCGGTGTCAGAAGCACACGACGCCCTGGAAGACCTCAGGATCGCTGACGAGTACCTCGCCGCGGTCCGCGGAGCCCGATCGTGACTCTTCGGTGGCGCAAGGAGTTCATCGCAGCCGAATCCTTCGAGTCCGCGGCCTTCGTCGACGTCGACGGGGATGGCGTCCTCGACATCGTGTCGGGCTCGTTCTGGTACCGCGGTCCCGATTTCATCGAGCGCACCCTGTTCGCCCCGGACGCGCGCCACGGCGAGTATCACGATGACTTCGGCTCCGTCGCGATCGACCTGACCGGTGACGGCCGTCCCGATATCGTGACAGGCGGCTGGTGGGGCAACGAGCTGCGGTGGCGCGAGAACACCGCCGCGGCGGGCGAGGATCGACTGTGGCCGGAGCATCTGATCGCCCGCCCCGGTGCCATCGAGCAGCCGAGTGCGTGGGATGTCGACGGGGATGGCGTGCCGGAGCTTGTGCCGAACACCCCTGGTGATCCCCTTGTCGTCTATAAGCGCGACGGTCAGCGCTGGAGCGCAGGAGTCGTCTCTGGGTTGGCGCAGGGCCACGGTCTGGGATTTGGGGACATCAGCGGGAACGGACGCGGAGATCTCGTCGTCAACTACGGGTGGTTCGAGAACGCCGGTCCCGACGCGGAGTGGCTTCTCCACCGCGACTTCGATCTGGGCAAGGACGCGAGTGTCCCCATCCTCGTCACCGACGTCGACGGCGACGGCCTCAACGACCTGATCGTCGGGCACGGGCACGGGTATGGGCTGGACTGGTGGCAGCAACGACTGCATCCCGATGGGCGACGAGAGTGGATCCGCCACGTCATCGATCCCGCAGTCTCGCAGTGTCACACCCTCCGGTGGGCCGACATCGACGGCGACGGTGTCGACGAACTCGTGACGGGAAAGCGCTGGAGGGCGCACCCGACCGGAGATCCGGGCAACGAGGACGATCTCGGAATCTGGTACTACAAGTGGGCGGACGGCGCCTTCGTCAAGCACACCGTCGACGCCGGTCCCCCAGGATTCGGGTCGGGTGTGGGGATCGACTTCGATCTTGCCGACCTCGACGGCAACGGCTACCTCGACCTGGTCGCACCAGGCAAGGACGGCCTCTGGCTGTTCCGAAATCTCGGCCCCGCGCCGTTGTGATGCGAAACGGACTCGACCGCGCCCCGATCCGCGCGCTCGTCTCTACCACCGTGTCTCAACTGCAGGTCGGGCGGGTGATCGACGGTGGTCCGCTGATGACTCGGACGCCTTCCCTCGGCTGGAAGATCACCAGCGATACACCGAACTGGCACCAGACCGGGGCCGAGATCGAACTCTCACTGGCGGGTCTCGTCCGGCGGTATGAGATCGACGGTCCGACGTCCGTCGCGGTCCACTGGCCCTTCGATCCTCTCCCCGAGATGGCCGAGTTCTCCGTTCGCGTCAGGGTCTCCGGACCTGACGGACAGTGGTCATCCTGGAGCGCTCCGGTCTCCCAGCGGTGTGGCGTCATGAGCCGGTGCGAGTGGCGCGCGCCCTTCCTCGGGCACCCGAAGCCGACGGCGCGGGCGATGCCGTTCACCCTTCGAGGTCTCGTGCGGATCGAACCGGGACTCCGCAGTGCGACCGCCTTCGCCACGGCCCTCGGCGCCTACTCCATCGAGCTCAACGGTCGCGAAATCGACGACGCCGTGCTGAAGCCCGGCTGGACGCCGTTCCGTGAACGGGTCGACTATCACACCGCCGACATCGGGCCGATGATTTCGATCGGGACCAACGTCCTCCTCGCAACGGTTGCGGGAGGATGGTTCACGGAGAACCTCGGCGACCCTCAAGCACCGCGACCGTACGGCGAGCAGCCCGCAGTTTCTCTTCAAATCCACTTGCAATACGCCGACCGCATCGAGGTGATCGTCGCCGACGAGACGTGGCGCGTCGCGCCGCAGACTCCGATCGTGTCCTCGAGCATCTACAACGGTGAGCGGTGGGACGACCGCCTGCATCGCCGCGAGTGGAACGAGGCGGACTTCGACGACGCCGCATGGCCGCGGGCACGAAGCGTGGAATGGAAGCCCGAACCGGGTCCGGCCCAATCACCCCGCATCCGCAGGTACGAGACGATGCCCGTCTCTCGTGTACTCCGATCTGTCTCCGGGAAGACCATCCTCGACTTCGGGCAGAACCTCGTTGGCTGGGTAGTCGTCCAGAAGCCGGCGGTGCGCGGCGCGCGCGTGTCGCTCCGGCACGCCGAGGTGCTCGAGCAGGGCGAGCTGAGCACTCGCCCCTTGCGAAAAGCACAGGCGACCGACGAAATCGTTCTCGACGGTCGCGGAGGGACATGGGAACCGAAGTTCACCTTTCACGGCTTCCGCTATGTGGAGGTCGAGGGTTGGCCAGGAGAACTCGATCCCGCCGACATCGCCGCGCAGGTCGTCCATACCGCTATGGAACGCACGGGGCATTTCGAATCGTCAAGCCCTGAACTCAACCGCCTTCACGAGAACATCGTGTGGTCGATGCGGGGCAACTTCCTCGGCGTCCCTTCGGACTGCCCCCAGCGGGACGAGCGACTCGGGTGGACCGGCGACATCCAGGTGTTCAGTCCCGTCGCCACCTTCCTCTTCGACTGCGAACAGTTCCTGAGATCCTGGCTCACCGACCTGGCGACCGAGCAGCGTCAGCAATCAGGAAGCGTTCCGCTCGTCGTGCCGAACGTGCTCCTCGACGCGAGATGGCTGCATCCGACGGCGGGATGGGGGGATGCGGCCACGGTGGTTCCTGCGGAGCTCTATGCGCGCTTCGGGGATGTGGGAGTTCTTCAGAGCCAGTTCGACAGCATGACCGACTGGGTCGACGTCGTGCGATCACGGCTCACGCCGTCGAGCATCTGGGAAGACAAGGAGCAGCTCGGGGATTGGCTCGACCCGCACGCCCCTCCGGATCGGCCGGAGCTCTCCACGACCGAGCACGCGTTGGTCGCGACCGCCTACGCCTTCCGATCGGCTCGGCTTCTCGCCGACGCCGCCACGGCCTTAGGAATGCGCGAGGCTTCTGCGCGCGCGTCCGAACTCGCGACCACCGTGCGCGGCGCATGGGCCGAACGGTTCGTCCGAGCCGATGGGAGCCTGACCTCAGAGTCTCAAACCGCGTACGCCCTGGCGATCGAGTTCCGTCTCCTCGAATCCCACGAGGAGCGATCGGTGCTCGGCGACCACCTGCGGCGCCTCGTCGAGAAGGACGACCACCGGATCGGAACCGGATTCTTGGGCACTCCCGTCGTTCTCCGAGCGCTCAGCGCGACGGGACACCTCGAGACCGCAGAGCAGCTGCTCTTTCAAACCGAACCGCCATCGTGGCTCTACGCGGTCAGGATGGGCGCGACCACCATCTGGGAAAGGTGGGACAGCCTCCTCCCCGATGGGTCGGTCAATCCCGGAGAGATGACCTCGTTCAATCACTATGCCTTGGGAGCCGTCGCCGACTGGATGCACGGTGACCTGGCAGGCATTCGACCTCTAACGCCCGGGTACAAGAAGATCGGCGTCACCCCGTTGCCCATCGAGAGCCTCAGCTGGTGCCGGGCCTCCGTCGAGACTCCTTACGGCACAGTCGCCACCGGGTGGGAGCGAGATGGTCTCTCCCTCGATTATTGGGCGACCGTGCCGCCCAATACGACCGCGATCATCACGCTCCCCGGGGCCGAGGGATTCGAGGTCGGATCCGGAGATCACCGGTGGCAGATCTCGCCCTGATCTCGACAAGTCTCCTCCCGGTCCGTTTGCGGGGAGACCGTCGTTCACACGGAACCTACACTCAGTTGAAATCGCCACCCGGGGCCATGTCGGCGAAGCGGGAGTAGTGGCCCTGGAATGCGACGGTGATCGTGGCGGTGGGGCCGTTGCGGTGCTTGGCGACGATCAGGTCGGCCTCGCCGGGACGCACGTCCTTGTCGTAGACCGAGTCACGGTGCAGGAGGATGACCATGTCGGCGTCCTGCTCGATCGAGCCGGACTCTCGCAGGTCGCTGATCGCGGGCTTCTTGTCCTGGCGCTGCTCGGGACCACGGTTCAGTTGCGACAGGGCGATGACCGGCACCTGGAGTTCTTTGGCGATGAGCTTGAGGCTTCGCGAGAACTCCGAGACCTCCTGCTGTCGCGACTCGACGCGCTTGCCCGAGGTCATCAGCTGCAGGTAGTCGATGATGACCATGCGCAGGCCTTCACGCTGCTTGAGGCGACGGCACTTCGCGCGGATCTCGACGAGCGTCATGTTCGGGCTGTCGTCGATGTAGAGCGGGGCATCGTTGATGCGGCCCCGGGTCGCGGCGACGGTCGTCCAGTCGCGAGGGTCGAGGTTGCCCTTTCGCATGTTCTGCAGCGGGATCTGGCCCTCGGCGCTGAGCAGTCGCATCGCGATCTCGCTCTTGCCCATCTCGAGCGAGAAGAACACGGAGGGGAGGTCGTGCCCGATGGATGCCGCGCGCGCGAAGTCGAGAGCGAGGGTCGACTTTCCCATTGCCGGGCGGGCGGCGACGACGATCATCTGGCCGCCGTGCAACCCGTTGGTGAGTTCGTCGAGCTCGCGGAAGCCCGTTGGCACACCGGTCATCGATCCGTCACGGCCGCTGGCCGCCTCGATCTCTTCGAGCGCCGCGTCGACCGCGACCTGCAGCGGCACGTAGTCTTCCGCCGTCTCCGAGCCCGTGACCGAGTAGATCTCGGCCTGGGCGTTGTTGACGATGTCGGTCGCGTCTCCCTCACCCGCGTAGCCGAGCTGGACGATACGCGTGCCGGCGTCGACGAGGCGTCGCAGGATCGCCCGCTCCGACACGATGCCCGCGTAGTAGCCGGCGTTGGCCGCCGTCGGGACGATCGAGGTGAGTGTGTGCAGGTAGTCGGCGCCGCCCGCCCGCCCGAGTTCGCCGGTCTTGATGAGCTCGTCGGTGACGGCGACGACGTCGGTCGGCTCACCGTGCGAGTACAGGGAGAGGATCGCCTCGAAGATGAGCTCGTGCTTCGGGACGTAGAAGTCGGCGCCCTTGAGCGTCTCGATCACATCGGCGACCGCATCCTTCGACAGGAGCATTCCGCCGAGCGCGCTCTGCTCCGCGAGAAGGTCGTGCGGAGGCGTGCGCTCGGGCGGACGCTGCCCTCCCAGGCGCTCCTGTGAGATGTCGGCGATCGACACAATCTTCCCTTCGATGCGACGTTTCCGATGCGTTGTCCTGATGAGACGCGTCGGCGGCGGGGCCGCATGGTGCTCGGCCGTCGCGCCACCCTGAACAGCGAAACAGGTGCCTCCGACATTCGGTCGCTCGCCCACGCTACGAGCGAGTCTTTCCCCATGCAACACGGCCTGTGGATAACCATGTGGAAAGCGTGCGGACAAAGTCGGAGTGTCTGTGCACAACGGGTGTGGATAACCCCGTGGAGGGCACCGACTTCAAGATTTTTTATGCCCCGCGACCAGGTTTTTCCTCTTTCCCCAACCTGTGGATGAGAATCAGTTTAAATCGCGCGTTGAAGGTTGCCCGTCTCGAACGGGGATGTGTAGAACCTGGGGAAAGTCAAGCCGAGATTTCTCCGGGCGCGTCACATCCCGACATCCCCGGAAACTCGCCTCCCACCCCCTAGACAGGACGGCTTCTCGCGAGTATCGTCACCCGCAATCGACGCACCTGTGTCGACGTACGTTGCCTTCGGAGGGGGAGGTCGACGTGGACGTTCGGGCCACCCGACGCGGCGTTCCTGCCGCCGTCCTCTGGGGTGGGATCGGCGTGCTCGCCTGGGCGACCTTGACCGTCCTTCTCGGCGGCGGATCCGCGCACGCGGACGACCAGGACGACGGTCCGCTCGACGGACTCACCTCGCTCGTGAGCGAGACGGTGTCGGCCGTTACGGCCCCCGTCACCCCGGTCGTCACTCAGGTGGTCGCACCCGTCGTCACGCAAGTCGTCGCCCCCGTGCAGCGCACCGTTCCCCGGTGGTCGCCGCGGTGACGCAGCCCGTCGCCGCGGCACCGGTGGTCGGGCCCGTCGTGGCCCCCGTCGTACACACCGTCTCGGAGACGACGGCAGCGGTCGTCGCCCCCGTGACCGAAGCCATCACGAAGGCCCCGGTCGCACAGATCGCCGACCCGATCCTCGACACCGTCGCCGGGGTCCCCCTGGTGGGCGACCTGGTCTCCGACCTCGGGATCACCTCTGCCGTCGGCGACCTCGTCGGCGTGATCGACGACACGACCGCGCTCCTCGGTGACGTGACGACCGAGACGGTCCCGCCGGTGCTCGAAGCACTGGTTCCGACGGCTCCCGGCGACGGCGATCACGGCGGAGCGACGGTGCCCGCCGCACCTCTGCCGGATGCCGCGACCATCGCACCCGCGACGACCACGAGCGCCGGAGCGACAGGGGCGATCGATGCCTCTCCCGGCGCACCGGGCCCACGAGAAGCCGCACCGCCGCCCGCCACCGCGATCCTCGGCGACGATGCCGCGGCTCGAGCCGCCGACGACACCATCCGTGTGCCTTCCGGACCCTCGAGCGGAAACCCGCCAGGAGTCCCTGCTCCCGCATCTTCCTCCGCCGGTTCCGGCGGAGGAACCGGTGCTGCCCACGCGCGCCTCAGCGACGTGGACGCTTCTCCGCTCCGTGCTGGTGAGCGGACCACCGGCGCGGCCGACGACGTGCTTCCTTCGTCGCCGGTCGCCGACACCGACGTCTCTCCCGACTGACGGATCGTCACGTCGTTCCCCGTGGGAACGACAGATGCTGTGCTGCGCGCGCACTCTCATCGCGCGCACCCATCAGACGCTCATCAAGTCAGGAGAAAGATCATGCGCACGTACCTCAAGCGAGCCCTGTGGGGCACGCTCATCGCCGGGGCATCACGCTCCTCGGCGCGACGGCCGCGAACGCGGCCGAGACCACCGGAGACGACGGACTGCTCTCCGGCACGCAAGCGGAGACAGCGATCACTGCACCGATCTCGGTCGTGGGCAACGCGATCTCGGTGCTCGGCGACGCGGTGACCCCCGCACCGGCCCCGGCTCCCGCCCCCCCGCGCCTGCACCTGCACCTGCACCTGCACCGGCTCCCGCCCCGGCTCCCGCGACCAGCGGGGAGTCGGGCACGGGATCCGGCACCCAGGCCGTGGTCACCGTGAACCTCCCGTCACTGTGACGAACAACGCCGTGAGCGTCACCGACACGTCCTCGACCAGCGCCCCGGCCGCGACTCCCCAGAGCCCGGCTCCCCAGACTGCGGCACCGGCCGGGGCGCCTCTCGTGACCACGAACGGTGCCGACGGGTGCTCTCGGGAACGCAGGCGCTCCTCGCGGTCAACGCCCCGATCACCGTCACGGGCAACGCCGTGTCGCTGCTCGGCGACACCGACAGCACCGCACCCACCGCTCAGGGCGCCGCAGCACCGGCATCCTCTGGTTCCGGCGGTGCCACGACGTCGGGAGACGACGGCATCGCCAGCGGCACCCAGGCGGTCGCGCCCATCACGGCACCGGTGACGGTGTCGGGCAACGCGATCTCGCTGCTCGGCGACGCGAGCTCTGCCACGTCCGGCGGCTCTGCTGCGTCCGGACCGTCCGCTCCCCGTCAGGGCCGAGCACGAGCGGTGACGACAGCACCCTCGGCGGCACCCAGGTCACCGCACCCGTCACCGCCCCCATCGGCGTGACAGGCAACGCGATCTCCGTGCTCGACGACGCCACCGTCACCCACACCCCCGGAAGCGGCACCACCGCCCCCGCCGGCCCCACCACCGGAGGGAACACCACGAGCGGTGACGACAGCACCCTCGGCGGCACCCAGGTCACCGCACCCGTCACCGCCCCCATCGGCGTGACAGGCAACGCGATCTCCGTGCTCGACGACGCCACCGTCACCCGCACCCCGGAAGCGGCACCACCACCCCCGCCGGCCCCACCACCGGAGGGAACACCACGAGCGGTGACGACAGCACCCTCGGCGGCACCCAGGTGGGCCTTCCGATCTCCCTTCCGATCACGGTCGGCGGTAACGCCATCTCCGTGGTCGGCGAGGCGACCGTGACCGACCCGGGAACGGACCCCGGAACCGACCCGGGAACGGATCCCGGAACCGACCCGGGGACGGACCCTGGAACCGACCCGGGCACCGACCCCGGAACGGACCCTGGATCCGGCCCCGGTACCGACCCAGGAACGACTCCCGCCACCTCGACCGGGTCGGTCAGCGCTTCGGGCGCAGCCGCCGCCGGGCCGGCGACGGGGCTCGCGATGACCGGCGGTGCGTCGTCGGGAGGCCTCGTGGCCTTCGCCGCTCTGCTGCTCCTCCTCGGGGTGCAACGCTGCTGCGTCGTCGATTGACGGCGTAGCGCCGACCCCGGCGGTGCGGTCGTCCTCGGGGAGGAGACCTCGTACCGCCGGTGCGCCGCTGCGTCCAACCCCACGTCGACGGAGGCGGAGCCCCAGCTCACCCCGTCACACGACGCCGGCGCTGAAGCACGGATGCCCCGTGGCCCCACCACGGGGCATCCGTCGCGCCCCGGAGCGCGGCGGAGCGATCAGTCGCCGAGGCTCGATGGACGACGGCTCAACAGGGGACGGAGTGCGCGGCAGCGAGGCTCGGTGTGCGGACGAACGCGCACAACCGACGCGAGACCGCGTCGGCCTCGTCCTCTGCTGACGCAGGACCTCGAGGGCGACCGTGCCCGACGCGACGGACTCCCCGGGTCGTCGAAGGACATGGGAAGCGCGGCGCACTGCGAGTGTCCGCACAGCAGGTGTGCGAGCTCATGGGCGACGACGTGCAGCCGATACCACCGTGGATCGGACCCCCGAAGCGCGATCCTCGCCCGGTCGCCGTCGACGAGCACGAACCGGGGGACGGTCTTCCACTCGTCGTCGTCCAGCACGTCGACCTCGATGTCGACACCGAGCAGCACGGACACCCGCGCCGTGATGCTCTGCACACTCGCGCCGCGTTCGACCTCCAGCTCTTCGAAGAGCTGGGTCACTCCGTATCGACCGTTCATGATTCCCTCCGCCCGCGCGCCCGCGCCGTGATCGGCCGAGCGCTGCTCCCACTGAAGAGACGAGAGGACATGCCCCGTCATTACGTCGATCTGCCCATGACTTTCGGCCAGACTTCGCGCCGAACGTCGCTATCCCTTCGTTCAGACCGAGAGCCGCCGGGTGAGGCGTTCGCACCATCGATCCGCACGTAACATGTTATGTGCGACTGCGGCTGCAGTCTGGAGAAGGGGGTCCACCGTGGTCTGGGGAAAGCGGGGGAAGGCCCACCGGCGTCATCCCCTCGAAGCGAGCGGCGCCTTGCGCGGACCGATACCCGAACTGCATGAACTCGCGACCCATGCGCGCGCCCTCGGAGCCGCGGCCGAACGGTTCGCCGGAGCCGCGAGCGCCTACGCCTCGGGCAGCGTCCCGATAGCCCTGCCGCCCCTGCTCGCGATGCTGAGCGAACCTGCCGAGCTGCTCGACGAGGTGAGCGACCTCGACTCCGCGATCTCGGTGCTCGAGCGTCAGGCGCCGGTCGCCGCCGTCGACGAGCGCGGCCGTCAGTGGACGAGCGCCCTCGCCCCCGCTCGATCCTCTGGTGCGCGGAGCAGTCCAGGCTCGGCGACGTCGACTACCTCCAGCGGCTGGAGCGGAGCAGGGATCGGCAGCACCGGCTCACACGACCGCAGGCTGCGGAAGCTCCGTGCAGTCGCGGTCACGGCTGCGGGGATCGCCGCGTGTACTGGCCCGGTCGAGCACCCCATCTCTCACCGGCGTGTCCGCACCACCTCACCGAGGCCGAGCAGCGAGAGCTTCTCGACCTGTACGCGATGACCGTTGCCACGCACGCGTGCACGGGATGCGGCGCGCTTCCGGGCGAGGAATGCTCACTCGACGGACGCGGCGTGAAGAAGGTCGGCGGACGATGGCCGGCGAGCAGAGCGTTCCGGAATCGCGCGGTCCATGTGGTGCGGTTCGAGGAGCCGCAGCGGTGAGACACCGGGTCACGTGGGGCCCGGAATGCGAGAACGCCCCCTGTCCCGAAGGACAGGGGGCGTTCGGACGTGCCTTACTTGGCGGCGACGACCTGCAGCGTGATGACTGCGGTGACGTCGTCGTGCAGACGCACGGTCGCCTCGTGGTCACCGGTCACCTTGATGGGCGACGGGATGTGCACCTTGCGCTTGTCGATCGAACCCAGGCCGGCGGCTGCGACAGCATCCGCGACGTGGTCGGTCTTGACGGAGCCGAAGAGACGACCCTCCTTGCCGGCCTTGACCGTGAGGCGCACCTTCGTGCCCTCGAGAGCGTCCTTCAGTGCGACAGCGTCGTCACGATCGTGGATCGCGCGTGCCTGACGCGCGGCCTGGATCGATGCGACCTGCTTTTCGCCACCGCGGGTCCACGCCGTAGCGAAGCCCTGGGGGATGAGGTAGTTGCGGGCGTACCCGTTCTTGACCTCGACCACGTCACCGGCGCTACCGAGCCCGGCGACCTCGTTCGTAAGAATCAGCTTTGCCATCTCGATACCCCTTACCGGCCGGCGCCAGCGTAGGGCAGGAGCGCCATCTCGCGTGCGTTCTTGATCGCCGTGGCGATCAGACGCTGCTCCTGCACCGAGACACCGGTGATACGACGGGCGCGGATCTTGCCGCGCTCCGAGACGAACTTGCGAAGGGTGGCGACATCCTTGTAATCGATGACACCGACCCGGATGGACTTCGCGGGAGCGGCGTTCTTCGCGCCCTTCCGCGGCTTGCGGCGGTCGCCGCTCGACTTTCCAGCCATTGTTTTTCCTTAGTGATGAGCGGATGCCGACCGTGAGGGTCGGATCCAGAAGTTGTTCAGAACGGGGTGTCGTCGCCGAAGCTGCCCGGAGTGCTCCAGGCATCGGCGCTGGTCGAAGAACCGGGCGTGGACCACGGCTCTTCCGACACCTGCTGCTGCGCGGGACGAGACTGTCCTCCGCCGCCACCGCCGTTCGAGGCAGCGCGGGTGACCTGCGCGGTCGCGTAGCGCAGCGAGGGGCCGATCTCGTCGACCTCCAGCTCGATCGCGGTGCGCTGGTTGCCCTCGCGGTCCTGGTAGGAGCGCTGACGCAGACGGCCCTGCGCGATGACGCGCATGCCCTTCGTCAGCGAACCCGCCACGTGCTCGGCGAACTCGCGCCACACGGATGCACGGAGGAACAGCGCTTCGCCGTCCTTCCACTCATTCGCGGCGCGGTCGAAGTTCCGAGGCGTCGATGCGATGGTGAAGTTCGCCACCGGCAGCCCGTTCTGCGTGTACCGCAGTTCGGGGTCGGCCGTGAGGTTTCCCACCACGGTGATGACGGTTTCGCCTGCCATGGGACTTAGGCCTTCGCAGCCTTGGCCGCCTTGCGGGCAGCCTTCTCTTCGGAGCGCTTGGCCTCGGAGGCGATCATCGCCTGTGCCTCTTCGGCGCGGAGGACCTTGGTGCGCATGATCTGCTCGTTCAGCTTCAGCTGACGGTCGAGCTCCTGCGTGGCCTCGCTGGTCGCCGTGAAGTTGACGACGGCGTAGATGCCCTCGTTCTTCTTCTGGATCTCGTAAGCCAGACGGCGCTTGCCCCAGATGTCGACGTTCTCGATAGAGCCACCATCGTTGGTGATGACCTTGAGGAACTTGTCGAGCGTAGGTGCGACCTGGCGCTCGTCGATCTCGGGGGTCAGAATGACCATGAGTTCGTACTGGTGCGTCACTTACCCACCTCCTTCGGACTAGAACGGCTCTCGGGGCTTTCCCGGGAGCAGGAGGGTGTGTGCACGTGCCCACCCCAGGAATCCCGAATGGACGCCGGAAGGCAGACAACCTCGACAGTCTAGCGGAGATTCGCCCGCACCGCCTGCCTGCGCTCCATGCCGACTCGGGTCTCCCCTCATCCGCTATCCCAGGACGAGCGCTCCGTTGAGAATCACGATCGTGACCGCCAATGCTCCCAGCGTGATGACGACCCCCGCGAGAGGGATCCATCCCGAAGCACGGATGCGCGACCTCAGCAGCAGGTAGGCGGCAGCACAGATCAGAAGGACGGCGAGATCGACGGCCCAGAACCCTCGGGTCGCACGATCCACAGCAGGATAATTGCAGCGATTCACGCAACCGGCGACGGTGAAGGTCATGCTGTAGACAAACAGCGCTCCCACCACAGCAAGGAGGACCTGCGCGGCCATGAGCCCGTCACCAATCGAGATCCTCGCCTTGGCATCGTCGGGGGGTCTCTTCACGCTAGCCTCCCTAGTTCGAATCCGTGAGCAGGAACTGTATCCAGCCCGCCACTCCGCCTGCGAACTGTCCGTAGCTGTTGTGAATGGCGTAGCTAGAGTCATTCGGATTGCTCTGACAGAAGAAGTCTCCCGCAAGGCAATACTCGCGCACCTTATAGACCCACCCCTCTGCGGTTGTGGCTCCATAGGGCCAACCCCAGTACCTGTAGCTCGCGAGGCTGCTTTTCGGAAATGTGAGGCTTTGACTCAACAACCCGTTGTTCGGTTGATTGACGAAGTTCGTCAGCATCCCCGTCCGATACTGCGGATCACCGAATAGGGCGACCGCTCGGATGTTGTTCTTTGCTGACGTCGTCAGCGCAGGAACGGTGGCCCCGGTCAGCAGGTGACTGACTACCATCGCACCCTGTGAGTGACCGATCAGAACGATCGGGGCATACGGGCACGTCTGGTTGACGTAATTGACCTCGGCGGAGAGACGGCTGACCCCGAGGTTGACGCTGTCCTCGAGATGTGGAGGTGGTGCTGCGGGGTAGTTGAGCGATTCGAAGTAGAAGGGCATGCCCGACACTCCTAAGCTCGTTCGCACCCCAGCGACGTTGCCCATCCCCCCGCTGGTCCATACGCGGTCCCCATGCGCAAGACCACTACCGGTCGGCGAATCGGTTCCTCGGACGAAGATCACGACGGCGAAGTCACAGATGCCAGAGGCGACCGAAGCACTCGCGGGAGAAGCCGCAGAGGTGGCGGAGCCCAAGGTGGCTACGACTGCCAGCACAGCGAGCCATCCCTGCGACTTCCCGACGCCCCGCCTCGGTCGCCTTCTCTTCCTGTGCAAAGGACGTTGTTCGATCTTGCCAAATCTCACCTTTGAGTAGCGCATACGTAACATCTCACTTATAGATTGCCACCGGTTCGACCGTCAGCACCTCCTGCCGTCGTCCCGGTCGGCAGCGATTCAGAAGCACGATCGTGCCGTCCGCGCCGCCAGGTAGCTCAGATACACGCCACCGAGCACTAGGGTCGCGACGCCGACGGGAAGAGCATGCTTCGGCACGAGGTTCTGCCCGATGAGGTCGGCAGCCGAGCGCAGCACGGCGCTGGTCAGCACGGTCGCCAGCCGATGTGTCGGCCCGTTCTTGATGATGAGGCGCGGTCGGTCCCGGCGCACCTGACACCCGCTTCCGCCGCAGAGTTTTGGCATGCTGGAGAGCGTGCCCGATGACCGTCATCGGGCACACGACCAGAGGGGGGACGCCATGCGCGTCAAGAAATGGGGGGTCGGCGTCATGATCGCCGCCGCCGTACTGCTCACCGGGTGCTCGGCGGGAACGTCCGAGAAGCCGGCGGAATCGAAGCCCAGCGGCGGTGCGTCGCAGGAGGCGGAGGCGCCGACGTCGGACTGCCCCGAGCTGAAAGAGGGCGACACGGTCGACGGCTCCGCGCTGAGCACCTGCATCGCTGAGGCCATGTCGGACACGGCGGGGTACGCCGCTAAGACCACCGTCATGGGCATCGAGTCGACGGCGAAGTTCAACCCGGCGGAGAAGGCCATCGAATCGATCTCACCCGTCGGATCGCTGATCGCCCTCGGCGACGACGTCTGGGTCAAGTCCGCCACGAGCGAGTGGCAGGTGGCCGACCCGTCGTCGAGCGATCCGGTCGTCGCTGCTCTCAGCGCGACGGCGGCCGACGTCACGTCGCTCGACCCCGCCGCTGCGGCCGCGGGCATCTCGGGCGACTTCACCGTGACGGGCACGGGCGAGCGCCTGGGCGAGAAGGTGTACCTCCTCTCCGGAACGGTCGAGCAGCAGGGCACCCCTGTCGACGTCGTCTTCGAGGTCACGGAGGACTACGTGAGCCTCGCGTCGACCAGCAGCGCCTCGGTCGAGGGGCAGTCGGTCGAGGTCGCGATGGAGATCACCGAGTGGGACGTGAAGCAGGACATCGTCGCACCGCTCTGATGCGGAGCTGACGCGGCGGGTCGGGTCTGATGCCTCGGCCCGCTGTGCGTGCTCCGCTCGTCTTCCTACGCCGAGTGCGCGTCGAGGAAATCGAGGGTCTCGCGCGCGGACGGAGCGGAGGCCGACGCACCATGGTGTTGCACGCACAGCGCGGCGGCGGCGGGCGAACCCCAGGGCGGCGGCCAAGTCCTCGCCATCGGAGAGCCGCGCCACGAGCGCACCGCAGAACGTGTCTCCCGCAGCGGTCGTGTCGACGGCTTCGACCGGATGGGCCGGGACCATCGTGGAATCACCGCCGGACACGAGGAGTGCTCCCTTCGCGCCGAGCGTGACGATCACGGTAGGCACCCGCCCGGCGAGGGCCAGCGCCGCCTCGCGCACGTCGTGTCGATCGCCGCCCGCCACCTCGAGGCACTCGTGCTCGTTCACCACGAGGATGTCGACGGCATCGAGCACCTCGCCGGGGAGCGACATGCTCGGGGCCGCGTTGAGCACCGTCACGGCGTCGCGGGTCCTCGCCCGGCGGAAAGCCGAGAACACCACGTCGACCGGGATCTCGAGCTGCGCCAGGACGATGTCGCCCGCCCCGATCTCACCCAGCGCGGCATCGGCCTCGCGCGTGAGCGCCTCGGCGTCCTGATTCGCCCCGGGCACGACGACGATCGCGTTCTCGCCGCCGTCGGACACCATGACGAACGCGGTTCCGGTCACGCTGTCCGACATCGCCAGGTGCGTGCGCACCCCTTCCGCCGCGAACGTCGACCGCAGGCGCGCCCCTGCCTCGTCATCGCCGACGGCGCCGATGAACGTCGTCCCGGCTCCCGCGCGGGCTGCGGCGACGGCCTGATTCAACCCCTTGCCACCCGCACCGACGCCCTCCATCGCGCCGAGCACCGTCTCACCGCCGCCGGGATGCCGGTGAACAGACACCGCGGTGTCTTCGTTCGCACTGCCGATCACGATCACGCCCATGTCTGCTCCTCCGCGGGGAACGATACGCGCGTCACCGATCGATCGCCTCATCGACGGTGAGACCGGCGAACCGTGGGATCGCGAGACCGGTGAGACGGATCCCGCTCGGCTCGAGGCCCTCCGGGATCCAGTCCTCCCCGAACAGCACCGCCGCCGCCGCCCCCGCGAGAGCCGGCAGCGTCGCGGCGTTGCGCGGCTGTGCGAGGACGCCCAGCAGCAGGTCGTCCGCGTCCTGGGCCATGGCGATGTGCGCGAGCAGGAACCCGAACGTCTCCGGCGCCGCGACCGGGTAGCTGTACACCCAGTCGCCGACCTGCGTGCTCAGACGTCGAGCACGATCCATGGGCCCTTTCGCTCCGGCGGCGACCTGCAGCGAAGTCTCCGCCATCCGGCGGCTCCACGTGCTCTGCGGCAGCTCCTCCACGGCGAGACGGACCGCATCGGCGGCGCCGGCGCCCTCGATCAGCGCGCCGAAGAGGACGGCGCTGGCCCGTGCGCACCACACCCCGTCGAGGGAGTGCGTCACCTCGGCATCCGCCCCTGCCTCGTCGGTCGCACCCGTGGCGACCGCGGCGAGCGCCCGCACCGTCGCGATGTCGTCGAAGTAGTGCGCGTTGTCGTGTCCGGACTGGGGAGGCCTGAGCCCACGGCGCAGGTTCTGCAGGGCGAGCTTGGTGCCGATGCGGGCGCGCAGTCCCCGTCGGGGTCGGCCTCGAGCTCGGCCAGCTCGAGCCACTCGGTCACCCCGAACCCTCGCACATGCTGCCGTGCCGAGAACGCGAACCATTCGATGTTCTCGCCCGCTCCCGGGTGCAGGACGCTCGGCGGTGCGGCGTGCGTGAAGGGCCGCGGGATCGTCGTGGTGCGGTCGTCGTCGCCGAGCTTCGCGAGGATGCGCACCCGGTTCACCCGCTTGGGAGGAAGGGCGTACACGCGGAAGTCGGCGTTCGTCGACGAGGCCGACTCTCCGGCGACGATCCCGCGGGTGAACAGATCGATCAGAGGGGTGGTCATGCGCGCGCCTCCTCGACGATGCGGGTCAGGGTGTCGGCGGCGTCCAGCGGATGGATCCCGGCCATGGATCGGATGCACGAGCCGGCGACGGGCCGCAGCCCCGCCACCCACTCCTCCGGCAGGTCGCCGATACCCGAGATCGCACCCCCGATGCATCCGGCGATCGCGGCGGTCGTGTCGGCATCGCGGCCCATGTTGACGGCGAACAGGATGCTGTCGGCCGCTCGTCCCTCGGCGTGCAGCACCGAGGCCATCGCGAGTCCGACCGCCTCGGGCGCGAGGTCCGCCCAGAAGTAGTCGGCCACGGCCAGACGGTCGTGGAGAGCGCGGGCGAGCGCGTCGTCGTCGAGGCCGGAGTGCACCAGGTCGCGGGCGTCGCGGAGGTTCCGTGCGGTCCAGCTGTCGGCGGGGATGGCCGCGAGACCCGCGTCGTAACAGGCCGCGGCGTCAGCTCCCGTCAGGGCGCAGGTCACGGCGACCGCGACGACCACTCCTGCCCAGATGCCCTCGGTCGTGTGGCTCACCGCGCCGTCGGCCTCGGCCAGTCGACGCGCGAGTTCCACGTCGCCGTCGGCCACGATCCCGAGCGGGCTCACCCGCATCGCCAGGCCGTCGCTCCACCCGTGCATCGTGTCGCCGCTCAGCGGCGGGCGGATGCCGTGGCGCAGGTTGTCGATCGCGGCCATCTCGCTGAAGCCGCCCCCTTGAAATCGTCCGCCTGCGGGAGCACGTCTTCGATCCAGGTCTGGGCGAAGTCGTCTGCCGTCGCCCCGACGCCGACGCGGAGCACGGTCTTGGCGGTCAGGAGCGCGTACTCGGTGTCGTCGCTGCCGGCGGGCTCGGGGTCGAGGTACCCGGTCACACGCCCGTGCGCCGCTTGGATCTCTGCGGCGGAGAAGCCTTCGACGGGCCGGCCGATCGCGTCGCCGATCGCGAGTCCGGCGAGCGAGCCGCGGGCGCGCTCCTGCAGGGTCGGCGTGGGAGAGGTCATGGAGATCCTTTTCTCTGAGGGGTCAGCGGGTCGGGAACAGGGCGACGGTGCGGCGGGCAAGAGCATCGATCTCGACGCCGTCGAGCCCGGGAAGGCTGGTCGCGATGCGGTTCTGGAGCGGCTCGATGAAACGCGCGGGCAGGGCGTCGATGCCGGCGAGTCCGCCGAGGACCGAGCCGACCGTCGCCCCGGCGGAGTCGGTGTCCCACCCCGCGATCACCGCGAGCGGCACTCCCCGCGCGAAGTCCCCGCCGCTGCGGGCGAGCGCGAAGGCGATGAGGGCCGCGTTGTTGACGGTGTGCACCCAGTGCAGGTGTCCGTAGGCGGCGTGCAGTGCGTCGAGCGCCGCGGAGTCGTCGAGGCCTCCGCGGCCGAGCTCGGCACCGTGCGCGATCGCCGCGGCGAGGTCGCTGCCGTCGGGGACGACGGTGGTTGCGAGGTCGAGCACCTCGTCGACGGATCGGGCGACCAGCGATGCGGAGGTCAGTGCCGCGGCCCACATCGCGCCCCACAGGCCGTTGCGGGTATGGCTGAGGCGCGCATCGGTCCACGCCATCCTGGCCGCTTCGGAGAGATCGCCGGGGTTGACCCACCCGTACACGTCGGTGCGGATCAGGGCGCCGATCCATTCCCGGAAGGGATTGCGCACACGGCCGGCCTCGTCCGGCCGATACCCGTCGAGGAGGTTGCGGTACGCGATGCGCTCGGCCGTGAAGGTGCGCCCGGCCGGAAGGTCGCCGAGCCACGCCTGAGCGGTGTCACCGGTCGAGAACCCGCGCCCGCTGGTCTCGAGCACCCGCAGGTTCAGCAGGGGATAGTTGAGGTCGTCGTCCTCGGGCATCCCGTCGATGTTCTCCTGCAGGGAGTTGACCGCGGAGCGTCGGTTCCACGGCCAGCGCCGCGCGACGTCGTCGGGCAGCCCCGGGCGGTGAAGTAGTCGTCGAGGGGCCAGCGACCGGTCGCCCGGAGGATCTCCTCGATCCCTTCGCGCGGGATCTTCTCGACCGGCTTGCCCCAGAGGCACCCGGCCGCTCGGCCGGCCCACGCCCCCGTGCACCCGGCCGAGCAGGACCTCTTCGGCGGGGGCGGGGATCGGTGCGGGGATGCCCTCGAGCTCCGTCCGCAGCTCCGCCCACGAGGTCGCCTCCGCCTCGGGCACCGGAACCGCGTCGAGTTCGACCAGCAACTTCCGCGCGAGCGCTCGCAGTTCGTCTGAGGCCGCCTGTGCCGTCGCGCCTCCGCGCACCGGGTCGAGTCCCCCGCCCGCGGTGCGCCAGCGTTCGGCGATCCCCTCCACGTCCTTGCCTTCGACGCGGGACTGCACCAGCTCGTGCGGGAGCAGGTCTTCCGGCTGTGCCCAGGTCAGGCGCATCACGCCCCCTGGAGGGCCGAGACGCGGCGGATGTCGGCTTCGGCTCTGGCGGCATCCTTCTGCATGATCTCGGTCGCGACGTCCGTCAGCAGGGTCGCGTACTCCTCGAAGTCGACGCGGCTCGCCGTGGCGATGGTGTCGAGCATGTCCGCGGGGATCACGGCGCCGCCACCGATGCCCGCTGCCAGGCTTCCCGCCATCGAGGCGATCGAGTCTGAATCGCGGCCGTAGTTCACGGCGCCGAGCACGGTCGGCAGGAAGGCGCCGTCATGGGCGACGAGGAACCCGAGCGCCACGGGGAGCTCCTCGATCGCCTTGGTCCGCGACGGCACCCTGGCGTCCATGAGCGGTTCGCGGTACGCATCCCCCACCGTGTCGAACGGGCGGATGGCGTCACGGAGCGCGACGCCGATCGCATCGACGTCGGCGCCGGACGGCAACCCGCGGGCGGCGTCGACGACGGCCCGGATCGCCGCTGCCGTGCCGTCGTGCGCGACGCGCAATGCGGCATCGATCACCGAGTCGACGGTCGCGTCGAGGGCGACGGATGCCGCGACGGCGGCCGCGAAGACGCCCGCGGCTTCGCGGCCGTAGCTCGACTGATGGGCGCCGGCGACGTCGATCGCCTCGGCGTACGCGGCCTCGGGGTTGCCCGCGTTGACGATGCCGACCGGCGCCATGTACATCGCGGCGCCGCAGTTGACCACGTTGCCCACGCCGGCTTCCCGCGGGTCGACGTGGCCGTACTGCAACCGCGTCACCAGCCACTTCTCCGCGAGGAAGATGCGCTGCAGCAGGATCGACTCCCGCTCCAGCTCCGGGATCCAGCGGACCTCGGTCTGCAGCAGCGGCACCAGCAACTCGGCCACCGCGAACGCGTCGATGTGGTCGCGTCGTTGGGCGTACACCCGGATCAGGGCCTGCGTCATCAGGGTGTCGTCCGTGATGTGGCCGTCGCCCTTGTGGTACGGGCTCACCGGGCGGGCGGTCTGCCAGTCCAGGTGGTACGGCGGCACGATCCCGGTGATGCGTCCGCCGTATCGTTCCTTGATCTTCTCCGGACTGAACCCCTCGGCCGCCCCGCCCAGGGCGTCGCCGATGGCCGACCCCGCGAGTACGGCCGCCGTGCGTTCCCGAATCCAGCTCATGCCATTCCTCTCTTAGAGGTGGGGCGGATGCGTGCATCCGCCCCACCGTCGTCAACCGTTGACCTGTGCCCAGCCGTCGTCGAGCTCCGATGTCAGGGACTTGTCGTCGATCTCGCCGCCCAGGAACTTCTGGAACGCGGGAGTCGCGACGGTGTCCTTCCATCGGACGAACCCGTTCGCCTGCAGGAAGGCGGGGCCGTCGAGGCCCTCGGCCGACTTCACGATCTCGGGCCAGCCGTTCTGGTCGGCCGTCTGCTCGGCGAGCGCCTCGCGTGCCGAGACCGTCGTCGGGATGAGGCCGTCGGCGATGTTCATCTTCACGAGGTTGTCGGTCTGCATGAAGTAGTCGATGAACTTCGCGGCCTGCTCCTGGTGCGGCGAGTCGATGTTGATCGACAGCGTCTGCGGGTTCGCGGCCTGCACCGCGCCCTCAGAGCCCGCGAGCGGCGGGAGCACGACCCAGTCGAGGTCGGCCGGCGCGTCGGTGGCGATGTTCGCCACCTGGTACGAGCCCTGCACGGTCATGGCGGCCTTGCCCGCATAGAAGGTGGCCAGCACGTCGGAGCCCGACTGCGTGACGCCGATCGGGTCGACCGATCCGTCTTCGATCATCGACCGCACCCGGTTCGGCACCTCGAGGTCGGCGTCCTTCACGTCGACCTTCATGTCTTCGCCCTCGCCGGTGAAGTACTCAGACCCGAAGCCCATGCCCAGGCTCATGAAGGCGGCCGTCGGGCTCTTGAGACCCCACGTGATGCCGTGCACGTCGCCCGATGTGGTGGCCTTCGCGATCTCGTCGAGTTCGTCCCACGTCATGGAGTCGCCGGTCGGGATCTCGACGCCCGCCGCCTCGAGCAGCGTCTTGTTCGCGAACTCGACGTACGTCTGCAGCTCGGTCGGGGCGCCGATGATCTGGTCGTCGACCGTCACCGAGGAGAGCACGCCGGGGTCGATGTCGTCGATCGTCTTCTGGCTGAGCAGCTCGCCCAGGTCGGCGACGTAGCCGTCACGGGCGAAGGGCACGATGCCCAGCACCTCGTAGTGGATGATGTCGGGGGCGACCTCGCCGGCGAACTGCGTCGTCAGCTTGTCGTCCAGGCTGTCGGTCGGCGCCTGCACGATGTCGACCTCGATGTCGGGGTTGTCCTCGTTCCAGGCGTCGACGATCTCCTTGGTCGCCTGGATCGCGGCCGGCTGGTCGGAGAAGGACTGGAAGGTGATCGATACCGGTTCGCCGTCGCCGGCGTCGTCGGTCGTGTCGCCGCCTGCGGAACAGGACGCGAGGATCAGCGCCGTCGCCGCACCCGCGGCGAGCGCGATGGACGCGCGATGAAGCTTCTTCACTTCATACCTCTTTCTTTGTGTGATGGGACTTGCGGAAAGTCGTGTGCGTTCAGCCCTTGACGGCGCCCGAGAGCAGACCCGTGGCGAGGCGCTTCTGCAGCAGGGTGAAGAAGACGATGCTGGGGATGCTCGACAGGAGCGCACCGGCAGCCAGCGGTCCGACCGCGACCTTCCCCTCGCCGCCGACGAACGTGCTGAGGGCGATGGGGAGGGTGTAGTTCTCGGGCGACTGCAGCAGCACGAGCGCGAAGAAGAACTCGTTGTACGCCGATACGAAGCTGAACATCGCCGTCGCGACGAGTCCGGGCATGAGCAGCGGGAACACGACCCGCTGCAGCGTGCGGGCCTTGTTCGCCCCGTCGATGGACGCCGCCTCCTCGATGTCGTACGGGATCGCGGCGACATAGCCCTGCAGCATCCACAGCGAGAACGGCAGCGTGTACACCGAGTAGACCGCGACGAGTCCGAGGAGCGAGTCGACCAGCCCGACCGACCGGAGGATGAAGAACAGCGGGATGACGATCAGGATCACCGGGAAGATCTGACTCACCAGGATGTAGCCGACGCCGATCGACCGGAGCTTGCCCTGGAACCTGGCCATCACGTACGCGCCGGGGATCGACAGGAGCGTGACGATGATCGTGGTCGCCACCGCCACGAGAAGGCTGTTCCCCGCCGCACGCACGAGACCCTGCCTCTCGAGCGCGACCACGAAGTTGTCGATCGTGGGCTGCAGGGGCAGCAGGTTCACCGCGAGCGAGTTGATCTCGGCGGACGACTTGAACGCGGTCGAGATCAACCACAGCAGCGGGAACCCGAGGAAGATCAGGAACCCTGCGAGCGCCACGTACTGCAGCACACGCACGAGCAGCTTCCTGGTGCGGCGGTTCATCTTCGCGCGCTGCCTCTTCGTGGTGTTCTGCGTGACCAGGGTGCGGGTCTGGGTGCTCTGGGTCATCGTGCGCTCCTTTCCGGACGCAGCTGGCGCCAGAGGGCGATCACCAGGATCGCGACGAGGAACACGACGATCACGTCGCCCATCGCCGCGGCACCGCCGGTGTTGCGCGACTTGAAGGCCTCGAGGTACGTGAACAGCATGGGCAGCATCGTCCGTCCGCCAGGACCGCCCTCGGTCATGACGTAGACGATGCCGAACGAGTTGAAGTTCCAGATGAAGCTCAAGCTCGCGATCGAGAAGATCACCGGGCGCAGCGCCGGCAGGGTGACGCTGACGAATCGACGCCAGGTGCCTGCACCGTCGACCGCCGCGGCTTCGAGCAGCTCGCCTGGAACCTGCTGCAGACCCGCCAGCAGCACCACGGTGTTCTGCGGCATGCCCACCCAGACACCGACGAGGATGACGGCGGGCAGGGCGAGTCCGAAGTCGCCGAGCCAGTTGATGTTCTCGGGGCCGCCGAGCGATTCGATCAGCCAGTTCAACGGACCGTTGGTGGGCGAGTAGATCATCTGCCACATCACGGCGACGACCACGGGCGGCATCGCCCACGGGATGAGCGCGAGCACGCGGGTGATGCCGCGGAAGCGCAGGTCGGTGTTGAGCAGAAGAGCGAGGCTGAGTCCGCCGATCAGCTGGAGCGCGGTCACCGTGACCGCCCAGATCATGCCGATCCCGAACGACTGCCAGAACTGGGTGTCGGAGCCGAGCTTGATGAAGTTCTCGAAGCCGATGAACTGCGTGTCGTGGTGGCGCGCGAGCCGCGAGTCGGTGAACGCGGTGGCGACGCCGATGAAGAGCGGGACCACGCTGAGCAGGAGGATCGGGATCAGGGTGGGGATGACGAGGCCGATCGCCTCGTTGCGCCGCGACCTGGCGAGTCCGCCGGGCTTGGGCGCCGCGCTCTTCGCACGGTCGGTCCGGACTGCGGTGCCGCTCACGAGGACTCTCCGATCGTCGAGGCCCGCACTACGAGCGTGGCCTCCACCGTCTCGCGCCTGGTCGGACGGGAGGGGTCGGCGAAGCGCTCGGTGAGCATCCGCGCGGCGATCCGCCCTCGCCGCTCGGACTGCAGCGAGACGGAGGTGAGCGGGGGCTGTACAGCGCGGCCAGGTCGGTGTCATCGATGCCGGTCACGGCGATGTCCTCCGGCACCCGCATGCCGCGACGGCGGATGGCGTTGATCGCGCCGATCGCGATCAGGTCGTTGGCGCACACGATCGCGTCGATCGACTCTCCTCCGTCCGACGCCGCTGCGAGCATGCGCTCAGCGGCATCCACACCCGCGCCGACGGTGAAGTCGGTCGCGGTGATCTGCAGCGCGTCCGTGCGCACGAGGCCGTGCCGTTCGACGGCGGCGGCGAAGCCGGCTCGTCTGGCCGCTCCGGGGTTCGTGTTGCCTGGACCGTTGATCACGCCGATGCGCGTGCGCCCGATCTCGACGAGGTGGTCGACCACCATGCCGACCGCGACGGCGGAGTCGACGAAGACGCTGTCGATGCTGAGCTCCGAGTGCAGGGTGCCGATGACGACGACGGGCACGACGGTGTCGGCCAGCGCCTGCCGAAGCGCCGGCGTGACCCGCAGGGGCGAGATGATCAGGCCGTCGCCCGCTCCCATGCTCAGCATGCGCACGAGCTCGACCGTCTGGTCGGGGCGGCGGCCGGTCGCCGAGACGCTGATGCGGGTCGTCTCCCCAGCTCCTCCTCGATCGCGCGGAGCATCTGCACGTAGTTCGGGTTGCCGATGTCATCGACGGCGAACACGACCTGCGGGCGTCCTCCCAGCCGCAGCGAGCGCGCGGTGGCATCCGGGAGGTAGCCGATGCGCTTGGCCGCCGTGCGGACCTTGCGCACCATCTCCGGGCTCGCGGATCGACCGGTGAGGGCACGCGATGCGGACGCCAGCGAGACGCCGGCCGCAGCGGCGACCTCGTGCAGAGTCGGCTTCGTCCCCATGGTTCTCCTCATCGAGCGGAAACGTTTCCATCCCGCCATTGTGGAAACGTTTCCAAAATGGCGATATTCGGGCTGCAGGGAATCTAGGCGGACTCACCCAGGGTGTCAAGACCCCGGTGCGCGGGCACCGAGGATCCGTTCCGCGCGCCCGCGCATCGCGGGGTCCACCATCTCGCCGGAAGCAAGCGTCGCCACTCCTCCCCCGCGCAGCGCTGCGACGACCTCCCCCGCGCCCAGGCGATGTCGTCGTCGCTCGGCGCGAAGGCCGCCGCGATCACGGCGAGCTGGAGCGGATGCACAGCCATCCGTCCGATGAGCCCGAGTTCTGACGCGCGACGGGTGTCTTCGGCGAGGCCCTCGAGATCGCGGATCGCGGGGTACACCGCCGCCATCGGGGCAGGCAGTCCCGCGGCGCGTGCGGCGAACAGCATCGACAGTCGAGCATGGGCGATCACGGGTTCGCCCCCGCCGAGCTCGCTGCGCAGGTCACTCTCGCCGAGCGCGAGCGCCACGACGGCCGGATGCGCGGCGATCGCGGCAGCGTTCACCACTCCCCGAGCCGATTCGAGGAGCGCCACGACAGGCCGACCGGGAACCCGCGCTGCGGCGCGGTCGAGGTCGGCGACGGTCTCGACCTTCGGCAGACGCACACCGATGTCCGGAGCGAGGTCGGCCACGGCACGCAGATCCGCGTCGGAGCCGGCGTTCACGCGCACCTGCGCAGCGGCCGCTGCCCTCCGTCCATCCCGCAGCCACTCGACGACCGCTTCCCGCGCGGCCGACTTGCGCTCGGGAGACACCGCGTCCTCGAGGTCGAACACCACCAGGTCGGCGCCGCTCTCCTCGGCCGAGAGGAAGCGATCGGGGCGGTCGCCCGGCACATAGAGTCCGGTGCGGTACTGGCCGATCATCACACCACACCCTTCCCGCGGAGGTCGGCGATCTCCCCCCTCCGAGAACCCGGCGTCGCGCAGCACCTCGGCGGTGTCGGCGCCGTGCGCGCCCCCCGTCCACCGGATGGAGCCCGGCGTGCGCGACAGCCGGAACAGCACGTTCTGCATCGCGATGTCGCCGAGGTCTTCGTCGTCGACGCGCACGACCGTCCCCAGCGCCCGGTACTGCGGGTCCCCCACGACGCCGCGCACATCGTAGACAGGGGCGATCGCTGCGGACGCGGCCTCGAACGCGGCGACCACCTCTTCGGCGTCGTGCGCACCGATCCACGACTGCACGGCAGCGTCGAGCTCATCCGCGTGCTGCGCCCGATCGTGTCCGGAACGGAACCACGGCTCATCGATCAGCTCGGCGCGGCCGACGACCGTCATGACGCGCTCGGCGATCGATTGGGAACTCGTCGACACCGCCAACCAGATCCCGTCGCGCGAGCGGTAGACGTTGCGCGGGGCGTTGTTGACCGAGCGGTTCCCCGTGCGGGGTTGCACGATGCCGAGTTGATCCCACGCCGTGATCTGCCCGCCAAGGAGCATCAGGATGGGTTCGATGATCGCCATGTCGACGACCTGCCCCCGTCCATCGCGCTCGGCCCCACGCAGGGCGGCCATCACGGCATAGGCGGTGGCGAGTGCGGCGATCCCGTCGGCGAGACCGAACGGGGGCAGCGTGGGCGGCCCGTCCGGCGCCCCGGTGAGCGCCGCGAACCCGCTCATGGCCTCGGCGAGACTGCCGAATCCTGGGCGCGCGGCATAGGGCCCGAACTGCCCGAACGCCGTCACCCTCGCCAGCACGAGGCGGGGATTCGCCTCGAGCAACCGCTCGGGAGAGAGCCCCAGCGCTCGAGGGTGCCGGGGCGGAAGTTCTCGATCATGACATCGGCGTCCGCCACCAGGCGCAGCAGCACGTCGGCCCCCGCGGCGTCACCGAGGTCGATCGTCACGGTGCGCTTGTTGCGGCCGAGCGTCTTCCACCAGAGATTGACGCCGTCCTTCTGCGGCCCGTGACCCCGCGACGCGTCAGGGCGGGTCGGATGCTCCACCTTGATGACGTCGGCGCCGAAGTCCCCCAGGAAAGTCGCGGCCAGCGGCCCCGCGAACAGCGTGGACACATCGAGCACGCGCACCCCCTGCAGAGGCGCTGTTGGAACAGTTCTCAGATCTTCCCGGTCCGACACCGAGACATGATAGCCACAGCACCCGCCGGGCTCGACCCTCCGCGTGCACCTCAGAAGCGCCGCCGCGCCGACCGCACCACCAGGTAGATCAGGTACACGCCGCCGAGCACCAGCGTCACGACGCCGGCGGGGAGCGCATGCTTCGGCACCAGGTTCTGGCCGATGATGTCGGCGAGCGCGAGCAGCACGGCTCCCATCAGCGCTGTCGCCAGCAGATGAGCCGGGCCGTTCTTGACGATGAGCTTCGCGAGGTGCGGAGCCGCGAGCGATACGAAGGCGATCGGACCGATCACCGCGGTGACGACGCCGGTCAGTCCGACCGCGATCGTCACCAGTCCCCCCTTGGTGAGGCCCACTCGTCCGCCCAGACTGGTGCCGAGATCGTCGCCGAGCTCGATGAGCCACAGGCCTCGTCGAGCGAGGACCAGCAGCACCATCAGCACCGTCACGACAACGATCGGCACGGTGGCCTGCTGCCAGCCGACGCCGTTCAACGAACCGGCGTCCCAGATCGCGGCGGAGACGGCGACCTCGAGCCGTGCCCGCAACAGCATCCAGGAGTTCAGGGCGGCGAGCACCGCACTCACCCCGATGCCGACGATCACGATGCGGTACCCCAGGGCGCCGCGCCCGGCGATCAGCAGTGCGACCAGTGCGGCCGTGGCGAAGCCGCCGAGGATGGCGCCGATCGCGACGGCGATGCCCGACCCGCTGCCGCTGGTCATGACGATCAGGGCGCCGGTATAGGCGCCGGTCGTGAGCCCGATCACGTCGGGGCTGCCGAGCGGGTTGCGCGTGATGGTCTGGAACACCGTGCCTGAGAGCGCGAGTGCTGCCCCGAAGAACACCGCGGCGAGCGCCCGGGGCACACGCCAGTCGACGACCACCATGCGGATGCCGCCCTGCGTCTCGAACAGTGCCTGGATCACACGGATCGGCGAGAGCACGGTGTCGCCGATCGACAGGCTCGCGAGGAAGGTGAGGAGCAGGGTCGTCGCCAGGATGCCCATCGCCCAGCGTCCGCGCCGGTCGAGGGTGCGGCGTGCACGGCGGATGTCGGCGCGAGTCGGGGCGTTCACATCTGCACCGGGTTCCTGCGCCGACCGATCCAGATCAGGAACGGCGCGGCGACGAACGCCATCACGATGCCGACCGGCACCTCCTGCGGCGCGATGATCACCCGCCCGACCACGTCGCCGAGCACCACGACGATCGCACCGATCACAGCGGACAGCGGTACGACGGCCTTCTGCGATGGCCCGACGACACCACGCGCGATGTGCGGGGCGGCGAGTCCGAGAAAGGCCACCGGTCCCGCCACCGCGGTCGCGGTGCCGGCGAGGAGCGTCACGGCGGCGACCGAGCCCGTGCGCAGCATGCCGATCTTCACCCCCAGGGCAGCCGCGGTGTCGTCGCCGAGCGCGAGCAGGTCGAGGCCCCGGTCATGAGCTGCGCGAGCACGAGGCCGATCGCGATCGCGGGTCCGGCGACGAGGAGGATCGAGAGGTCGCGCCCCGCGAGCGCGCCGGACTCCCAGCTGCGCATGTGCAGGAAGGCAGTGGGGTTGAGGAGGACGAGGGCCGTCGTGATGCCCGCGAGCACCGCGGTGAGCGCGACCCCGAGAGCACGAGCGTCACGGGGCTTCCGCCGCCTACGGCTCCGAGCAGCACGACGACGATGGTCGCGACCAGCGCGCCGAAGAGGGCGAAGGCCATGAGCTGCGGGAAGGCGTTGATGCCGAGCGCCGCCACGGCGATCGCCACGGCGACCGATGCGCCGGCGTTGACGCCGAGGAGGCCGGGATCGGCCAGCGCGTTGCGGGTCAGTCCCTGCATGATCGCCCCCGCGGCTCCGAGCGCGAGGCCGACGACGATGCCGAGCACGGTGCGCGGGATGCGCGATTCGCGGACGACGAGCTGCGCGTCGCTCCCGTCGAAGTCGGTGATCGCCCGGAGCACGGTGTCGAGGCCGACGATCTTCGTGCCGACGGTCAGTCCGACGCCCGCGGCGATGGCGAGCGCGAGCAGCGCGAGCACGACGACGAGCGCGGTCCGTCCGGTGGATGACCGGCGCGGACCGCGACCCGAGCGCGTGCTCGCGGTCACCCGCCGTGCGGGCGGGGCCGTTCCCCGCGACGGCCTCCGCGAGGGCGGGCACCAGCGCATCGAGGACGTACGGCAGGCTGAGCGGCGAAGTGAAGTAGATCGCACCGGCCGTGACCCCGTCGGTGTAGACGACCGACGTGTTCTTCATGGCGTCGATCGCGGTCACGAACGCCTCGCCCTCGAGCGCCGTGATGTCGTCGTCAGACTCGGTTCCCCAGATCAGCACGTCGGCGGCGTTGAGCACGTCGAGGTTCTCGACCGGGATATACGCCTGGCCGCCCGACGAGTCGTCCGGAGCGTAGGCGTCGATCTCCGACGGGATCGTGAATCCGAGATCGGTGAGGAAGTCGGTGCTCAGGCCGTCCTGGTAGGCGATCGCCGAGCCGTCGTAGATCGCGTTCTGCAGGAACACGACAGACGTGTCCGCGAACTCGGGATGCGCGGCGGCGGCCTCGGCGAACTTCGCGTCGATGTCGTCGACGAGCTTCTGCGCCTCGTCCTTCATGCCGACCGCCTCGCCGATCTGCAGGGTCTGCACGTCCCACGGCTCGAAGTACATCGAGTAGTCGCCGGAGTGCGCCACGGTCGGGGCGATGTCCGACAGACGGTCGAAGTCCTCCTCCGTCATGCCGGCGTTGGTTCCGATGATGAGGTCGGGGTCGAGCAGGGCGATCGCCTCGAAGTCCAGGCCGTCGCTCGTGCCGAGCACCTCGGGCTCGGAGCCGTCGCGCGCCTCGTCGGCCCACGGCCAGGAGGCGAAGTCGTAGTCGCCGTACCAATCGGTCACGCCGACGGGCTCGAGACCCAGCGCCCAGAGCGTGTCCTGCTCGGTGTAGCCCACCGAGACGATGCGCGTGGGCTGCTCCGAGATCGTGGTGTCGCCGTAGGCGTGCTCGACCGTGACGGGGAACGCGTCGGCGTCGCCGGCGGGCGCGTCACCGCCCGCGTCATCGGCGGCGGGGGCACAGGAGGTGAGAACGGCCGCCGAGACGACGACGGCGAGCAGCGCGGTGAGCGCCTTCGAGCGGATGAGAGGCATGAGGCACCGTTCCGTTGGGTAAGGGTTGCCTAAGCTTATCCATCCCGCGCAGCCGCGACGCAGCCACCCGCCCAGATCGCGAGCTCGGCCGCGAACCAAGAGGTAAAATGTTACTGAGATCGATGCGCGGTCACCCGCTGACATCGGACGCTCTTCGCAGTGACAGATAGAGACGGGTTCGAAATGATCAACCGTATTCGCTGGATCATTCTCTGCGCGATCATCCTGACGGCGCTCGCATTCCTGATCGCCCGCCAGCAGGGCGCGATCACCGACTTCGTCACCTCGGTGGTTATGTGCGTCCTCATCGCCCTCGCGACGACCGTCGGGTTGGTCGCTTCATCGCTCCTTCGCCGGGAACGCCGGGAACGCCGATGAAATCCCGACTGAAACCCGCGACGTTCGCGACCATCGTGATCGCTCCGATCGTCGGCCTCCATCTCGTGCTCTTCATCACCCGAGCGTGGTCGCCCTCGTCATCCCTGATCGGCGTCGGCCTCATCGACGCCGTGAGTTGGACCATCTGCTTCTTCATCTGGCGTCAGACCGGCCGACGACTGCCCCCACGCTGACGGGCCGCCGCCCGTCGCACCGTCAGTATGCGACGGGCGGGATCTCGGCCCAGACAGCGCGGTCATCGACCGAGGGAGCAGCGGGGATGCGGCCGGCGCCGTCGGGCTCGGGGATCGCGGCGAGCAGCGCCTGCGTGTACGGATGCTGCGGCGCGGCCCAGAGCCGGTCGGTCGGTCCCGACTCGAGCACGCGCCCGCCGAACATCACGAAGGTCCGGTCCGCGATGCGGCGGACGACCGCGAGGTCGTGCGAGATGAACAGCATTCCCGCACCGGACTCCGCCACCAGGTCGCGCATGAGACCGGCGACACTCGTCTGCGTCGACGCGTCGAGCGCCGAGATCGGCTCGTCGGCGACGAGGAGCGACGGCCTGGCGGCCAGAGCCCTGGCGATCGCGATGCGCTGCTTCTGCCCGCCGGAGAACTGGTGCGGGAAGCGTGTGCGCACCTCCGCGGGCAGGCCGACCCGCTCGAGCCACTCCTCGACGGTCGAACCTGCCGCGCCGCGAGCCCGCGCCGTCGCGATGCCGTCCGCGACCTGGTCACCGACCCGGCGTCGCGGATTCAACGACGTCGCCGGGTCCTGGAACACCATCTGGATGCCCGTCAGCGCCGTCGATCGGCGTCGGATCCCGAGCGGGGTCACTGGGGCGTCACGGAAACGCACCGTCCCCCCGCGATCTTCTCGATGCCGACGACGGCGCGCGCGAGGCTGGACTTCCCGCTTCCCGACTCTCCGACGAGGGCCACGGTCTCGCCGGCGGAGACGCTGATCGACACACCGTTCACGGCGACGACCGGCGGGCTTCCCGGGTAGCGCACGACGACATCCTGCGCGTCGAGGACGGCGACCTCACTCATCTGCAGCCTGCCCTTCCGGCGCCTCGTCGATCCGCGAACCCGGCAGGGCCGCGAGCAGCATGCGCGTGTAGTCGTGCTGCGGATCGCGGAACAGCGTCTCGCGGTCGGCGAGCTCCACGATCCGGCCGTCCTTCATGACGGCGACCCTGTCGGCGATCGCGCTCATCACGCCGAGGTCGTGCGTCACGAGCAGGACGGCAAGGTTCCGTTCGGTCGCGAGGTCGCGCAGCAGCTTCAGGATGCCGGCCTGCACCGTGACGTCGAGCGCGGTGGTGGGCTCGTCGGCCAACAGCACCTCGGGGTCGCACGCGAGGGCGCAGGCGATCGCGATGCGCTGACGCTGGCCGCCCGAGAACTGGTGCGGATACCGCTTCAGCGCCTCTTCGGGGTTCGGCACCTGAACGGTCTCAAGCAGTTCGACGGCGCGCTGCCGCGCCGCAGCCCCTTGAGCCCCAGGTGCACGCGCATGTGATCGGTGAGCTGACGTCCGACGGGAAGCTGCGGGTGCAACGAGGCCGACGGGTCCTGGAACACCATCGCGATGCGCATGCCGCGCACCCGGTTGAGGGAGCGGCGCTTCAACCCGACCAGCTCTTCGCCCGCCAGGGAGATCGAGCCGCCCGTGCGCGCCTGGCGCGGCAGCAGACCGAGCACCGCGAGCGAGGTGAGCGTCTTGCCCGAACCGGATTCGCCGGCGAGGCCGTGGATGCGACCGGCCTCGAGCTCGAGCGACACACCCTTCACGAGGGGCCGCCCGATGTCGATCGTCAGATCCCGGATGCTGAGGACGGAGGTTCCCTGAACGCTCATGCGGCCACCCCCGTCGCGGACGCCTTGTGCTCGGCCGCCTTCTCGTGCGTGATCTCGGCCGTGGGGTCGAGCACATCGCGCATGGCGTCGCCCAGGAAGTTGAACGCCAGCACGACGGTCAGGATCGCGAGACCGGGGAAGACGCCGAGCCACCAGGCGTCGAAGTTCTGCATCGCGCCGGAGATCATCGATCCCCACTCGGCCGTCGGCGGCTGCGCGCCCAGGCCGAGGAAGGAGAGTCCGGAGAGGAGCAGGATCGCCGCGCCGATGTCGAGAGTCGCGAGCACCAGCACGGGGCCGGCGATGTTCGGGAGGATGTCGACGAACAGCGTGCGGGCGGGCGAGTGCCCGAGCAGCCGACCGGCGATGACGTAGTTCTGCCCCCGCAGGCTCAACACGATGCTGCGCGTCACGCGGGAGTACTGCGGCCAGGAGACCACGATCGCCGCGATCACGGCGTTGAACAGCGAGGGGCCGAGCGAGGCGGCGACCACCATCGCCAGGATCACGGTGGGGAACGCCATGAACAGGTCGGTGATGCGCATCAGCGTCTCGTCGACCCAGCCGCCGAAGTATCCGGCGAGCGCCCCGATCAGCGTTCCGATGATCATCGCGGCGATGACGAGCATGAGCGCGAGCGGGAGGCTCACCGTCGCACCCGTCATCAGGCGCGAGAAGATGTCGCGGCCGTTGCCGTCGGTGCCGAGGAACGTGTCGATGCCCGGTGCCTGCAGACGAGGGAGCACCTGCGCATTCGGCGGGTAGGGAACCCACCACTGCGCGGTGAAGGCCACGATCACCCACGCCCCGGCGACGACGGTGCCGATGATGCCGAGCGGGGTGCGCCAGGCGCGGGGCCAGCGGAAGCGGAAGCGCCCGGCCGGTGGGCTGCGGCGATGCGGCTCATGCGATCCTCACTCTCGGGTCCAGCACGCCGTAGAGCAGGTCGACGACGAAGTTGATGAGGAGGTAGATGACCCCGACCACGAGTCCGACGCCCATGATGCCCGGCAGGTCGAGGTTCGCGGCGGAGTTGTAGGCGTAGGTGCCGAGTCCGGGCCAGGCGAACACCGACTCGACGAGCACCGTGCCCGACAGCAGGGCCCCGAACGCGACACCCACCACGGTGAGGATCGGCAGCGAGGCGCCGCGGAGCACGTAGTCGAGGATCACGCGCAGGGCAGGGAGCCCCTGGCCCTGGCCGCGCGCACGTAGTCGCTGCCGAGGACCTCGAGCACCGAGGTGCGGATGAACCGGGTCAGCAGGCCGATGGTCACGAGCGAGAGCACCATGACCGGAAGCGCGAGGTGGGCGAGGGCGTCGAAGAAGCCGACCGCGTCGCCGTTCAGGAGGTAGTCGACCGTGTAGAGGCCCGTCACACGCGGGGGTGGCGTGATCGACGGCGAGATGCGTCCGGACCCCGGCGCGATGCGGAGCTCGAGGAAGAACACGTAGAAGCTGACCAGCGCGAGCCAGAAGGTCGGCACGCTCAGGCCGATCAGCGTGACGACGCGGATCACCTGGTCTGTGACGAGCCCTCGGCGGTAGGCGGCGAGCGTGCCGAGCACGATGCTGACCGCGAGGCTGACGATGATCGCGCCGATCGCGATCTCGATGGTCGCGGAACCGCGGTGGCGAGGTCGCTGGTGACCGGGCGTCCGGTCACCAGCGACGTGCCGAGGTCCCCGCGGAGCAGGTTCCCCATGTAGATGAAGTACTGCACGAACAGTGGCTGATCGAGTCCGTTCGCCTTGATGAAGGCTTCTCGGGTCGCCGGGTTCTGCGACGCGCCCTCACCGAGGGCGGCCGAGACCGGGTCTCCCGGCACCAGGTTGGTGAGCGCGAACGTGACGATCGTCACGCCCACCAACAGGAGCAGGGAGGTCCCGGCCCGCCGCAGCAGGTATCCGACGAGAGGCGAGCGGCGCCGCTGCGCCTGCCTCTGCACCGCCACTGTCGTCATGGGATGTCCGTTCAGCCGGCGGGCGTGATCTCGGCGATGTCCATCTCCCAGACGGAGTTGTACACGGCGCCCTGCACGCTGTCGGCGGAGGAGATGTTGCGCCCGGGGACGATCAGCGGCACGAACGGCCCCTCCGCCTGCATCGCTTCGGCGAAGTCAGTGAAGGCGGCCGTGCGCTGCTCGGGGTCGGTCGCGGCGGCAGCACCCGCCGCGATGCCGGCGATCTCCGGGTTCGCCTCAGCGGCCCAGCCGGCGCGGAGGCCGACCTTCAGACCAGGGGCGAAGGGCAGGAAGTTCGCGGAGTCGGCGTAGTCCGGACCCCAGAACCAGAGGCCGAAGCCCTCGGTGCCGTTGACGTAGGCGTCGAGTTCGGTCGCGAACGGCGCGGGCGCCAGCTCCACCGTGATGCCCGCGTCTTCGAGCTGCGCCTGCACGCGCTCGGCGAGCGGGATGAACTCCACGCCGCCCACCGGGTAGTCGTTGGGGAACTGCAGCTTCAGCGTCTGACCGTCGTAGCCGGCCTCCTCGAGCGCGGCCGCTGCCTTGTCGAGGTCCTGGTCGACGCCGTCTTCGAGTGCGCCTTCGAAGCCGGGCGGGATCACTCCGGTCGCCTGCACGGATCCGGCGCCCGCGAGCTCGAGAAGTGCGTCGTAGTCGAGCGCGTACCGGATCGCCTCGGCCAGCTTGACGTTCGCCAGGTCGCCCGCGACGGCCTCGGACTGGTTGAGCAGCAGGAAGATGGTCTGGCCTGACGGGACGGAGTCGACCGAGATGTCGTCGCCGAGACCCGCGACCTGGTCGCCGTTGAGGTCCATCGCGACCATCGAGTCGCCGCCCTTGAGGTTGGCGAGCTGGGTGGCGCTCTCCGAGACGTTGCGCACGACGACGCGCGAGTAGGCCGTCTCCTCGTCGCCGTTGTATGCCTCGTTGGGCGTCAGCACGACCTGCGAGCTGAGGTCGAGCGTGTCGAGCACGAACGGCCCGGAGCCGGCGGACTCCCCGTCGAGGAACTTCTGGGCGACGTCGGTGCCGTCGATCGTGCCGCCGTTCTCGATCACCACGTCGGAGTTGACGATGCCGAGCGCCGGGTTCGCCAGGATCGCGGGAAGCTGCAGCAGCGGAGTCTCGGACGTGATCTGGATCGTCTTCTCGTCGACCTCGGTGATGGTGAGGCCGCCGAGGAGGAAGTTCGGCTTGGCGTCGGTCATGCCCTGGATGCGCTGCAGCGAGAACACGACGTCCTTGGCCTCGATCGGCGAGCCGTCGGAGAAGACCCGGTCGCCTTCGAGCGTGAACGTGAACTCGGTCGCCTCGTCGTTCTGCTCCCACGAGGCGAGACCCGGGACCGGCGTGGAGACATCGGAGCCCTCGAAGTCGACAAGGGTCTCGTACAGCGCCTTCGCGATCATGTTGCCGGTCGGGTCGTAGGTGTGACCCGGGTCGGTGGTCTCGATCGAGAACGCGGTGTCGATGACGAGGGAGTCGGAGCCCTGGGACGACTCGCTCGTGTTCGCGGAGTTCCCTCCCGAGCAACCTGCGAGCGCGAAGAGCGCGACGGCTCCGAACGCGAGGACCGGCGTGATGCGGCGTGACGACATGAGGGCCTCCAAGGGCGAGGAGTACATTCGGGTGAGTCGCCACCGATGTGGACGACCGGGGATCAGATTCGCATCATATGCGACGATGTGTCCAGCGAGTGCGGTCCCCACCGACACGCTCTGTCCAGAACCTCGGATGTCAGGAGCAATATGTCCAGCAAGGATGCGGATCAGTCGAAGCATTCTGGACGAAGTGCCGCCCCTTTGGACGCGACCGCGTACAGAATCCTCGATGTGCTGCGTGATAACGGTCGCGTCTCGATCGCGGCCCTCGCCGACACGGTCGGGATCTCCCGCGCGAATGCGTACACGCGCGTCGAGTCTCTGGTGCACGACGGGGTCATCACGGGTTTCAGCGCCAGGGTCGACCAGGCGAAGGCAGGACTCTCGATCGGCGCGCTCGTCTTCGTCACCGTGATGCCCCAGGCGTGGGCGTCGTTCCGGGAACGCGTGCTCGAGATGCCCGACGTGGAGTGGTGCGCGATCACGACGGGCGAGCACGACGCGATGCTGTTGATCCGCGCCGTGGACGTCAGCGGCGTGCACGAGTTCTCGACCGGCGTGATCGCCCAGCTGCCCGAGGTCCGCACGGTCGTCAGCGTGGTCGTGCTCGACGAGGTGATCCGCCGCCCCTACCTGCTGCCGGCCGACCTGCCGGAGCGCGACACCGAGATCCCGCTCGGCATGACGCGCTGGACGCCCGCGTCACCAGGTCGGGACGCCCTGCCGCCGCGCTGAGGACCCCTCAGCGCACCGGGATCTCCTCGCACACGCTCAACTGCGGGAGGCCGTGCATCTCGTAGTGCTCCACGAGGCGGATACCGCCACCGTCGATGAGTTCCAGCTCGCTCTCGCCGTCGCCGGTGACCACCGAGCCGTCCGCCTTGAGCACGTGCACGAACGACACCCAGATCGTGTCCCCGGTGCGCGTGCCGACGAACTTCCCGAACGTGACGGTGTCGCCCTCGTAACCGCCCCAGATCGCGCCGTCGCGCTCGAAGTACTCGAAGATGCTCGGCGATTCGGGGTCGACCGCGGAGGTCGTGGAGGAGACCATCCGGAAGCGGCGGCCGTCGAGGGAAGGAAGGGTTGCTGTCGCAGTCACTCCTCGATTATGGGGGATGCCGTCACGGGCCAGGCCCCGCGGGGCGCTCTCGCCATTCCCTCTCGAGGAGGGCGTACACGAGGAGCGTCGCCCACTCGCCCTTGAACCACTCGCTCTCCACGAGCCGGGCTTCGCGCCGGAACCCGAGCCGTTCGACGACCCGCGCAGACCCGATGTTCCGTTCGTCGATCCGCGCGACGATGCGATGCAGGCCGAGTCCGTCGAAGCCGAGCGCGAGCAGTGCGGCGACGGCCTCGCCCGCGAATCCCTGCCCGGCGAAGCGCGGGTCGAAGATGTAGCCGACCTCACCAGTACGATCCGACTCGCTGCGCCAGAACAGCACCACGTCGCCCACCAGCTCGCCGCTCGCACGGTGTTCGACCGCGAGGCAGACGGCATCGCCCTCCTGGGTGAAGCGGGTGTTCGCCCAGGTCGTGGCGATCCGCTGCTCGACCGCGGCGAGGTCGAGCGGCGCATACGGCACGTAGCGCACGGAGTCCGGATCCGACTTGTACGCGTGCATCGCGGCGGCATCCGTGGGGGCGATGGGTCGCAGGAGCAGTCGCTCGGTGCGGATCGGGTACTCCGGCGCGTAGGCCGACCGCGGAGACCCGGACTCCTCCGTCATTCGAGGTCCAGCGAGACGATGCCGGGCCGATGCGCGGTTCTGGCGCGGACCGCGGCGAGCAGATCGTCATAGTCCGGCGTGATCTGCACACGAGGCGAAGACACGAGATACGTGGTGGCCCTCGCCGCCGCGCGCTCGAACCGGATGCGCTTGACGGGATACGCGGGCGGCGTGAGCCAGAGGCGGTCGACCTGCGCATAGGGGATGTCGACGCCGTCGACGCGGATGCCCTGCGAGTCGACCGACAGCTGCGCCGGGATCGAGCGGACGAGGCGACGGCGTTGCAGGGCGCCGATCCCGAATCCGACGGCGGCGAGCACGGCGAACGGCGCGAGCAGGATGAGGGCCGAGAGCTCCCCTCGAGGAAGCCCGGGATCAGTGCGAGGAGCCCGACGGCGACGGCGATCACCAGGAACACGACAGCGGCGATCGTGATCCGCGCGGCGACCCGCCGCTCTCCCGCCGCGTCGATCGTGAACTGCGTCGGCAGGTGCGCAGCGGCGCGGGCTGCCTCGACCGGGTCGTCGAACAGCGGCTGCGCGATCGGGTTCAGCGTCGCCATCAGCTCGTTGAACAGGGACCTCGTGTAGCCGGGGAGCTCGAACGTGATCTCCCGTCCGCCGCTGTGCACGATCAGGGCGCGGGTGGTGCCGCTGGGCAGCCCGTTGGTGCGGTGTTCGGTGATCTTCGAGCGGAAGACGGTGGTCGCTCGCGAGAACGTCTCGCGACCGCCCGCCTTCCCGATCTCGACCGCGTCGGGCCGCACGACGATGCGGATGTTGCGGAACCAGAAGAACCCGGCGAACACGGCGACCGTCAGCGCGACCGCGACGATCAGCACGACCAGACCGCGCGTGGCGATGTTCATCCCCGGGGAGGAACGTCGGGAGCAGGAACAGCGTCGCCGCAGAGAGGACGGCGGAGAGCACGATCGCCCCGACGGCGGAGCGGACGGGATGGCGGCGGAAGATCCGCTCTCGGGGCACGGCTTCGGCCTGATTCAGCATTGATCTCCCCCAGACGGTCGGCCTGCGTGGCCGACTCCCACCGTAGTGGCGGCGGTCGTATCGGCGACAGTGATCCCCGGTAGCTTTGTCGCATGGAGTGGATGTCTGATCCCTCGGCGGGGGCATGGCTGCGCGAGCGGCTCGATGCGGGTTACGAGACCATGCACGGGGTGGTTCCGCGCGGCTTCCCCTCCTATGCACGGATCCTCCATCCGGCGATCGTCCGGTCGCTGCCGGACCGCCCGGTGCCGTCTTCCGGAGAGTGGGATCGACTGCCCGAAGGGGAGCAGCATGTGCTCCTCGAGCAGTTCGTCGATGAGCCCGCGACCTGGGCGCAGACAGCCGCCGCCTTCGGCACGGTCCTGCACCCGCTGGCGCAGTGGCACCGGATCGTGCGGACCCCGCCGGACGGCGACTGGCGCACGCGGATCGCTCCGGACGGTCGCGAATTCTCCGCCCCCTGGAGGGCGAACTCGCCCCCGCGCACATGGCAGCCATCGCGACGCACCTCGTGGAGAACACGCACACCCCGGATGCCGGCTTCGTCGCGCTCTGGGAGGGCCGCGGCGATCTGTTCGGCTACTACGGCATCACTCCATCCGGCGGTTCCCCGACCTTCACCGACGACCCACACCATCAGGCGATGCTCGCTCGCAGCACGCACGATCCGTTCAACAACGTCTTCCGCAAAGCCACCTGGCAGGAGGGCATCCTCTCGCGCGAGATCTCCGAGGGTCCGCGCCTCCGGCTCCCGATGCGCGACCACGTGCTGTTCTCGGCACCACCCCGCGCCTTCGCCGACCCGGAGTGGGCTCGGCAGGTTCCGTGGCGCGACCGGATCGCCGAGGAACGCGGGTTCCCCGGCCACCCCAGAGCCCGAGCCTGCTGTGGCCCGAGGACCACACCTGGGTGATGGTGAGCGAGGTCGACTTCGACTCGACGATCGTGGCGGGCTCTGCCGCCCTGATCGACGCGATCTGCGCAGATCAGCGACTCGAGGCCTTCGCGATTCCGGAGGGCGCCGACCTCACCTGGGATGCCGACACGGTGAACCGGTGACATCTGCACAGGCGTCCTTCGACGCGCGGCCGCTCACCGAGCCGGTCGACGCTGCCGCCGTGCGCGCCTTCGCCGCGGAACTGCGATCACGCCCGTCGTCGCGGATGTCGGCGTCGACCGTCGTCGGGATCGTCGCCGTGTCTGTCGCGGCCGTCGTGATGATCCCGGTCATGGTCGGGGTGATCGTGAGCATCGCTTCGCTCGGCGGAAGCCCGTCGGCCCTGGCGATCCCGCTGCTGCTGATCGTCCTCCTGCTCGCCGCGGTCGGCGTCCTGATCTGGATGGGCGTGCGCAACGCGCAGACCACGCGGTATCGGCTGCATCGCTTCGCCCAGGCGAACGGCATGTCGTACGAGCCGAAGGTCGTCGATCCTCCGCTCCCCGGGATGGTCTTCAGCCTCGGCCGCTCGCGGCAGTCGACCGACCTGATCCGCGGCACGAGGCCGCGCTTCGTGGAGTTCGGCAACTACCAGTACACGGTGCAGTCGGGGAAGAACTCCACGACCTACCGCTGGGGCTACGTGGCGGTGAAGCTCGACGTGCCCCTGCCCAACATCGTGCTCGATGCGAAAGGCAACAACGGCTTCGGCTCGAACCTCCCGGCGTCGTTCCAGCGTGCGCAGCGTCTCTCGCTCGAGGGCGACTTCGATCAGCACTTCACGCTGTACTGTCCTGCCGGGTACGAACGCGACGCGCTCTACCTGTTCACACCCGACATCATGGCGCGGTTCATCGACAACGCGGCTCAGCTCGACGTGGAGATCGTCGACGACTGGCTGTTCCTGTACACGCAGCGCAAGGTGTCGACCCTGGACCCGGCGACCTGGGCGTGGCTGTTCGGTGCGGTCGGAGCACTCCTGACGAAGCTTGACCAGTGGGCGCGGTGGCGTGACGAACGTCTCATCGCCGAGAACCCTCCGTCCGCGGCGAGCGCTGCGGCCTCGGCGGATGCCCTCCCCTTCGCGGCACCTGCAGGGCTGCTGACGCCGCCCCCCGGCGTGGCGTCACAGGGCCGCCGACTGAAGCGCACCGGGACGTGGGTGCCCATCGTCGTGGTGATCGCGTTCGCCGCGTTCTGGCTCCTGAGCCGCATGAACTGAGGCGGAGTCCGAGTGTGGGGGTGGGTGCCGGCTGGGGACCGAACTCCCACCCCATCCCCCCTCGGGATCGAAAGAAGATCGACTCTCCCTCCGCATGGCGGCTGAGCCGCCCCGCCCATCGTCAGCTGGGGACTGACACTGCTGGGCGTATAGGAGAATGGTATACCGGACGGGGTTGCAACGCGTTGCATCCATGCGCGGGAATGCGCTTTCATCCGCGGGTCAGCGACGGGCGCCGCCGCGGAAGATGAGCCACCGTCCGACGATGTCGTCCAGTGCGCCGTCCAGTGACCGCCAGGCGTCCGCGGACGCCATGGACGCGCCGATCCGCTCGGCGTTCGCGCGGAACGAGGGATCGGTCAGCACCCGCTCGACGGCGCTCGCGACCTTCGCCGGAGTCGCGGTGCTCGTGCGCAGATTCACGCCGGCCCCCGACCACCCCACGCGCGCGCACACCTCGACCTTGTCTTCGGTCTGACCGGCGACCACGAGCGGGATCCCGTGCGCGAGAGCCTGCTGCACCCCGCCGTATCCGCCGTTCGTGACCAGCACATCGACGAGCGGCAGAAGCCTGTCGTAGGGGAGGTACTCCGCCACCCGAACGTTGTCGGGCAGCCGTCCGGTCAGCGCGTCGACCGGACGTCCGCCCGTCGACACCACCACGAGGGCGTCGGAGGCCGCGAGCGCCGCGATCGTCGGCAGGACGAGCTGCCCGAAGTCGGAGTTCGCGATGGTGCCCTGCGTGACATGGACGATCGGACGCGAACCGTCGAGGTCGGCCCACCAGTCCGGCGCCGTGCTGTCGGAAGCCAGCGACGGCAACGGCCCCGCGAAGGTCACGCCCGCCGGGAGATCGGGACGCGGGTACTCGAACTCCGGCACCGTGAACTGCACGTAGGCGTCGGCGCGCCCGGCCCAGTCGAGCACGAAACCCCCGAGGTCGCGCCCCACCTCTCGCCGCGCCATCTCGTCGGCCTCCTTCTGGACGCCCCCGAAGATCGCCCGCTCGGCGACCGTGCGCAGGGCGGCATTGCGGAGTCGGCCGAACGGCCCCGGCATCGGAGTGACGCCGAGACCGAACGGCGCCGTGTCCTTGCTGCGCGCCCCGAGCGGGAAGATGCCGAGCACGACGACCGGGGGCCTCTCGGAGGCCGGGAGCAGTTGCAGGAGCGCACCCCGACGAAGAGTGGTTCGGTGAGGACGGCGTCGACCGGTCGCGCATCGAGTTCGGCACGGACGGCGGCGAGCTGCGCGGCTCCGGGGCGCACGAAGAGCGTGCTCATGTCGAAGCGCAGCGCCGCGGGGCCTGTGAGACCGACGCGCTCCGGGAAGGCGCCGTCGGCGTCGTCGAGGTCGACATCGGCTTCGGCGGGGAGCGGAAGGAAGCGCGCGCCCGCGGCTTCGACCCGCTCGGCATAGCGACTGCTCGTGAGGAAGCCGACGTCGTGGCCCTGGGCCAGGAGGTGGCGGCGATCTGCAGCAGCGGCACGACGTGGCCGTGCGCGGGCGTGCACGTGATGAGGTAACTGGACATGGCGGGTTCTTTCCCTAAGATTGAATGTACCGTCGAAGTATTCATCACCCCGTAAGGAAAGTCAATGGTCGAGGCTGCTCCCCGCGCCTACAAGTCCGCCCTGCGCGCCCGTCAGGCGCAGGAGACCCGCACGCGTATCGTCATCGCAGCCGCACGCTTGTTCGCCACCCAGGGCTATCAGGCCACCACGATCGCCGCGATCGCGCGCGAGGCCGGTGTCTCGGCGGAGACCGTGAAGACCACGGCAGTCAAGGCGGAATTGCTGATCGCCGCCTTCGAGGTGACATTCTCCGGCTCCGAAGCCGCTGAGACGCTCGCCGACACGGAGGTCGCCGCCGGCGTCACCGATCTCCCGGACGACATCTTCCTCGATGCGGTGCTGACCACGATCACGACGGCGAATGCACGCGGTCACGGCCTGTGGACGGTGCTGCTCGGCGCCGCGCTGTCCGACCCGGTCGTCGACGACGCCCTGAACCGCATCCTCGAGCATCGCCGCGCCGACTACCGCCTGCTCGTGTCCGAGCTCGTGCGTCGCCACATCGCTTCTCCTCGCGCCGACGAGGCCTCGACCGCCGATGCGCTGTCGTTCCTGCTCTCGCCCGAGAGCTACCAGCAGCTCGTCGTGCAGTCGGGCTGGGGCGCCGAGCGGTACGCGGCATGGCTGCGCGCCGCGGTGATCGCCGAGATCGAGCGCACCCCTGACGGTGTCGAGCGACCCGCGCCGATGCAGAAACCCGGTGCGCCGCCGTCGGCATCAACGCGCGGACCAGCCGCCGTCCATGGTGTAGCCGGCGCCGGTCACCATGCCCGCGGTGTCGCCCGCGAGCCAGAGCGCGAGCGAGGCGACCTCGGCGGGTTCGACGAGCCGTTTGATCGCCGACTCGGTCAGCATCACGTTCTCGAGGACCTCGCTCTCGGGGATTCCGTGGAGCCGGGCCTGATCGGCGATCTGCTTCTCGACGAGCGGCGTGCGGACGTACCCGGGATCGATGCAGTTGCTCGTCACGCCGCGCGGTCCCCCCTCCAGCGCGGTCACCTTCGACAACCCTTCCAGCCCGTGCTTCGCGGAGACATAGGCCGACTTGTAGGCCGAAGCGCGGAGGCCGTGCACGCTCGAGACGTTGATGACCCTGCCGAAGCCCCGCTCGTACATCCCCGGCAGCGCGGCGCGGATGAGGAGGAACGGCGCTTCGAGCATGAGGCGCAGGATGAACGAGAAGCGCTCAGGTTCGAACTCCTCGATCGGACTCACGTGCTGGACTCCCGCGTTGTTCACGAGGATGTCGACCTCGAGGTGCAGGGTGGCGAGCGCGGCGGAGTCGGACAGGTCGACCTGCCAGGCCTCGCCGCCGACCTCCGCCGCGAGCGCATGCGCCGCATCGCCGTCGATGTCGGCCACGATCACACGGGCACCTGCCCCCGCGAACGCGCGGACGCATGCCGCGCCGATGCCGCTCGCTCCCCCCGTGATGAGAGCCGTGCGTCCTCGAAGATCGGTCATGGGTCAGTCCCCTCGTGACGTCAGACCGCAGCGGCGCGGGCCGCGTCGGCGTCGTCGATCGACTGCAGCGAGATGCCCCTGGTCTCTCGCAGCGACAACACGGCGATCGCGGTCACCACGCAGGCGGCGACGATGTAGATCGCGATCGGCAACCAGGATCCGAAGTCGCGCAGCCACTGGATCGCGAGGATCGGAGCGAGCGACCCGGCGAGGATCGCGGTGACCTGGGATCCGAGCGAGACCCCGGAGTACCGCATTCTGGTCGGGAAGAGCTCCGACATCACGGCCGGCTGCGGCGCGTACATGAACGCGTGGAAGCAGAGTCCGATGGTCACGGCGAGCACGATCAGCACGGGGTTGAGCGTGTCGAACATCGGAAACGCGAAGAAGGCCCATGTGGCGCTGAGGATCGCCCCGGTCAGGTAGACGGGCGTGCGTCCCCAACGGTCGGCGAGACGGCCGAGCTGCGGGATGATCGCGAAGTGCACGACGTGGGCGATGAGGAGGGCGAGCAGCAGCTGGCTCGTGTCGTACTCGTGCACCGTCTTCAGATACACGATCGTGAAGCTGACGACGATGTAGTACACGATGTTCTCGGCGAAGCGGAGCCCCATCGCCTGCAGGATGCCCTTCGGGTAACGGCGGAGCACCTCGACCACCCCGTACGAAGTCGCCTTCTCGGCCTCGACCTGCGCCTTGGCCTCCAGGAAGATCGGCGCCTCCTCGACGTGCCGACGGATGTAGAAGCCGACCAGGACGATCACGGCCGAGAGCCAGAACGCGATGCGCCACCCCCACTCGAGGAAGGCGGCCGGGCTCATGACCCAGGAGCTCACGAGGAGCACGAGCGTGGCCAGCAGGTTCCCGACCGGCACCGCCGCTTGAGGCCAGCTCGACCAGAACGAGCGGGAGCGATCGGGACTCTGCTCCGCGACCAGCAGCACCGCGCCACCCCATTCGCCGCCGACGGCGAAGCCCTGCAGGAACCGCAGGGCGACGAGCAGGGCAGGCGCCCAGTAGCCGATGCTCTGGAACCCGGGCAGGCATCCCATCAGGAAGGTCGCCGCCCCGACGATGACGATCGTCGCCTGCAGCGTGGGCTTGCGGCCGAACCGGTCACCGATCTGACCGAAGACGATGCCGCCCAGCGGTCTCGCGATGAAACCGACCGCGTAGGTGACGAACGCCGCGATGATGCCGTCGAGCGGAGACCCCGTGGCGGGGAAGAAGTAGGTGCCGAACACGAGGCTCGCGGCCGTGGCGTAGAGGAAGAACTCGTACCACTCGACGACCGTTCCGGCCATGGAGGCGGCGACGACGCGCTTGAGCTTGGAGGTGGATACGGGCGGCGTGGTCGACGCCGCACTCACGGAAGATGTCATGTCTCTCCTTCGGGTGTCGACGGTGACACCACGGTCAAGTGTTCGCGATCCGGCCATCTGCATCAACGCCCAGTGCTGCACATCCCATGTGCATAATTGCAGAATGAATCCCGCCCTGCGCCCTCGCGCCGACGATCTGCTCGTGCTCCTCGCCGTGGCGCGCACCGGACGCTACACCAGCGCCGCCGTGCACCTGGGGCTCGACCACACGACGGTGGCCCGCCGCATCGCCGCACTCGAAGGAGCGCTGGGCGGGCGCGTGCTCGCGCAATCCCCTGCGGGCTGGGAGCTCACCGATCTCGGCCGGTCGGCCGCGGAGAGTGCCGGACGCATCGAGGCCGCGCTCTCGCAGCTCGACGGAAGCGATGCCGACGCCCCCGACCCGATCTCCGGTGTGATCCGCATGTCGGCCACCGACGGCTTCAGCGCCTACATCGCCGCGCCGGCCGTCGCCGAGCTGCGTCTCACGCATCCGCGACTCACGGTCGAGATCGTCGCTGCGACACGACGCGCAGCCGAGCACCGCGCCGGCCTCGACCTCGAGGTGGTGGTCGGCGCTCCGCAGACCAGTCGGGCGCAGGCCGTGAAGCTCGGCACCTACACGCTCGGCATGTACGCGGCGCGAGACTATCTGGAGCGCACCGGAACGCCTGCGACCCGGGAAGAGTTGGAGCAGCACCGACTGGTGTACTTCGTCGACTCGATGCTGCAGGTCGACGCCCTCGATCTGCCTCGCCGTCTCGTTCCGCACATGCAGGACGGCCTCACCTCGACGAACGTGTTCGTGCACGTCGAGGCCACGAGGGCGGGTGCGGGGATCGGACTCCTCCCCTGTTTCGCAGCCGACCGGCACGACGACCTCGTGCGGCTGCTGCCGTCGGTCTTCGCCGAGAAGCTCCCGTACTATCTGGTCGCGCGCCCCGAGTCGCTGCGCCTCCCCGCCGTCGCGGCCCTCGCCGAGGCTCTGCATGCGCGCACCCGCGCATCGAAGGCGCTGCTCGACGGCGTCACCGGGTGAGCGTCGCCCGCGCAAAGCGGACTAGGCGGTCAGCCCGAAGTACTCCAGTTCCGCGTCGTTCAGCATCCGGGACCGGATCAGGAAGCGCATCCCGGTCGGCCCCTCGACGCTGAAGCCGGCACCGCGCCCCGGCACGATGTCGATCGTGAGGTGCGTGTACTTCCAGTACCCGAACTGCGACTCCGACATGAACACCTCGACCGGATCCGGGAGTCCGACGTCGAGACGCCCGAGGAGCACGTCCGACGCTCCGGTCAGGAACATGCCGACGGGGTAGCACATGGGCGCAGAGCCGTCGCAGCACCCGCCCGACTGATGGAACATGAGGGGACCGTGCTGCGCGGTCAGGTCGCGGACGAGTGACGCCGCAGCATCCGTCACGTCGACCCGCTGGTAGGTGCCGATGCTGACCATGGTTCCGCCCTTCGAGGATGGATCCGGGCGGACGCCGCAACGCCCGCCCGGAAGCGAGCTCAGAAGAAGCCCATCGGCCCTTCCGCGTACGAGACGAGGAGGTTCTTCGTCTGCTGGTAGTGGTCGAGCATCATCTTGTGGTTCTCGCGGCCCACGCCCGACTGCTTGTACCCGCCGAAGGCCGCGTGCGCCGGGTACTGGTGATACGTATTCGTCCACACCCGACCGGCCTCGATCGCACGGCCCGCCCGATACGCGGTGTCGCCGCTGCGGCTCCACACCCCGGCGCCGAGTCCGTAGAGCGTGTCGTTGGCGATCGAGATCGCGTCGTCGAAGCCGTCGAACGACGTGACCGACAACACGGGACCGAAGATCTCCTCCTGGAAGATGCGCATGTCGTTCGTGCCCTCGAACACGGTCGGAGCGACGTAGAAGCCCTCGCTCAGATCGCCACCGAGGTCGACGCGCTCTCCGCCGGTGAGCAGCCGCGCGCCGCCCTGCTTTCCGATGTCGATGTAGCTGAGGATCTTCTCGAGCTGATCGTTCGACGCCTGGGCGCCGATCATGGTCGCCGGATCCAGCGGGTTACCCTGCACGACCTTCCCGACCCGCTCCAGACCGTCGGCGAGGAATCCGTCGTAGATCGAACGCTGGATGAGAGCGCGCGACGGGCACGTGCACACCTCGCCCTGATTCAGCGCGAACATCGTGAAGCCCTCGAGCGCCTTGTCGTAGAAGGGATCGCTGGTCGAGCGCGCGACGTCTTCGAAGAACACGTTCGGGCTCTTGCCCCCGAGTTCCAGCGTCACGGGGATCAGATTCTGCGACGCGTACTGCATGATCAGCCGCCCGGTCGTGGTCTCTCCGGTGAAGGCGACCTTGCGGATCCGCTTGTGCTGCGCGAGCGGAGCCCCCGCCTCGATGCCGAATCCGTTGACGATGTTCACGACACCGGCTGGCAGCAGGTCGCCGATGATGTCGAACAGGAACAGCAGGGAGGCCGGAGTCTGCTCGGCCGGCTTGATGACGACGCAGTTGCCCGCGGCGAGCGCCGGCGCGAGTTTCCACACGGCCATCAGGATCGGGAAGTTCCAGGGGATGATCTGCCCGACCACACCCAGCGGCTCGTGGAAGTGGTACGCGACGGTGTTCTCGTCGAGCTGGCTGATGCCGCCCTCTTGAGCACGCAGCACACCGGCGAAGTAGCGGAAGTGATCGACGGCGAGCGGGATGTCGGCGGCGAGGGTCTCGCGCACGGGCTTGCCGTTCTCCCAGGTCTCGGCGACCGCGATCTCCTCGAGGTGCTGTTCGATGCGGTCGGCGATGCGGTTGAGGATCACCGAACGCTCGGCGGGGCTGGTCTTGCCCCAGGTCGCGAACGCGCTCCAGGCCACGTCGACCGCACGATCGATGTCTTCGCTCGTGCCGCGCCCGACCTCGGTGAAGGGCTTGCCGTTGACGGGGCTGACGTTCTCGAAGTACTGGCCCTTGACGGGATCGACGAACTCGCCGCCGATGTAGTGACCGTACCGGGGGCGATAGTTCGCGAGGGCGCCCGGCTGGCCGGGGGCCGCATAGGCGAGGGACACGTCTTCTTCGACGATGCTCATGGGGGTCTCCTTCGACGGGGCCGCGCTTCGGTGTGCGGCTTTCTCCGAAGGTAGGTCGCGCGACGTTGCACCCCGATGCGCAACGTTGCACCTGGTTGCGGTCTCGAGGTCAGTCGGCCGTGAGGCGTTCGATCCGCGCGACGAGTCCGGCGCGTTTCGGCGAGCGCGCGGGGAGCATCTCCAGGGCGAGCCGGAGCGCTTCGGCGTCGGCCTGGCCCTCGGGGATCTCGGCGTACGAGAGCAGCACGTCGAGGCTCGCCTCCGACAGCATCGCCTCTCGCAGCGCCGCACGCACGCTCTCGCGGAACTCCTCCACCCCCGGCGACGTCGACTCGGGAAGCACCGGTCCTCGATAGGCGGTCAGTGCCACGCGGTGCGCCCCGCGGTCGAGGAGCGACAGCACGTCTTGCGCATCGGTGTCGAGGGCGACGGGCAGGCGATACGGGCGCGACTCGGGCACGAGGTCCGGCGCTGTGCGCTCGAGCACCTTGCGCAGCCGCACCATCTCCGGCCGCAGAGTGTCCGGCGATACCTCCGGCCCGTACACGAGTTCGCACAGGCGCTCTGCCGAGAGGCCTTGGCGGTGCACGGCGAGCATCAACAGGATCGCGGCGTGCCGTGCACTGAGTTCGACCATCGACTCGCCGTGCGCCGACTCGGTCTCCAACCGTGCCCTGTCACGCCCGAGCACGTGCAGAGTCGCACGGGACGTCACCGGGGTGCGCGCCTTCGACGGGGACTTCGTGCGAGGCGTCTCGCTCCGCGCCTGCAGCCGCGCGACCATCAGCTCGGACTCCACGGCACGCGCGGTCGCATCGACCAGCAGCCGCGCCTGGGGCGAGACCACGTCGGGGCCGCCGGTGATGTCGATCACCCGAGCACGCGCTTCGTCTCGGGGTCGCGCACCGGTGCGGCCGTGCACGACCACGGATGCACCAGCCGGTTGTAGTGCTCCGCTCCCCTGATCTGCACCGAGCGGCCGAGGGCGAGAGCGGTCCCTGGTGCACTCGTGCCGACGGCATCCTCCGACCAGTTCGCTCCGGCGACGAAACCCATGTCGTCGGTGAGCGAACGCAGCTGACGGTCCCCCTCGATCCACAGCAGTCGCCCCGCCTGGTCACCCACGGCGATGATCACACCGGTGTCCGCCGCTTCTCCCGGCAGCAGCAGCGCACGGATCATGTCCATCGCCGATGCCAGCGGGTGCGCGAGACGATACGCCTCGAGCTCCTCGCTCACCAGGTCGATCGGCGGAGCACCCTCCGGGCCGACGCGACGTCGCCAGGATCGCTCCCACGATTCGCGGACGAGTGGACGCACCTCCTGCAGCCGCCGGTCGTGGAGGTTGCCGGCGACCAGTTCCTCATGCGCACGCTCGACGAGCAGTCGTGACGTCGCGGGGAGCGACTCGCGGGATACCTGCCACGGCGCAGACACAGCGGTCTCCGATCTCGAGCACGTGCGTTGCTTCAGTGTACGAGCGCGAGGCCACGGGCGGAATAGCCCGCTCTGGCGGCACCCCGGTCCGCCGCGTCCCATCTGTCGGGAGCGCGGACCCCTGCCGGACGAATCGCCGCAAGACCTCCCGACAGGTGCACATCCTCCCGACAGGTGCACCGGGACGGGGCGTCAGCCGCGGGCGGCCCACCACTCGCGCAGGCGCTGCTCCGCGACCTCGTCGCCGAGGACTCCCTCGTCCAGACGCAGATCGAGCAGGAACTTGTACGCCTCTCCGACCTCCCGCCCCGGCGCGATGCCGAGGACCTGCTGGATGCGGTTGCCGTCGAGCTCGGGACGGATCGAGTCGAGCTCCTCCTGTTCGCGCAGCGCGGCGATGCGCGACTCGATGTCGTCGTAGGCGCTCGACAGACGACCGGCCTTGCGCCTGTTCCGCGTGGTCACGTCGGCACGGGTGAGGATGTGGAGGCGCTCCAGCAGATCGCCGGCGTCGCGGACATAGCGGCGAACCGCGGCATCGGTCCACGCTCCTCCGCATACCCGAAGAAGCGCAGATGCAGTTCGATGAGCGTGGCGACGGCATTCGTGGTGTCGGTGTCGAAGCGCAGTGCCTGCAGCCGCTTGCGCGCCATCCGCGAGCCCACCACGTCGTGGTGGTGGAACGTGACCACTCCCCGGCTCGAGCTTGCGGGTGCGCGGCTTGCCGATGTCGTGCAGCAGTGCGGCGATGCGCAGCGGCACATCGGGCGCCGCGCCGGGATGACGCACGTGTTCGAGCTCGATCGCCTGACTGAGCACGGTCAGCGAATGCTCGTAGACGTCCTTGTGGTGGTGATGTTCGTCGACCTCGAGGCGCAGTTCGGTGACCTCGGGCAGGAACTCGTCGATCAGGCCCGTGTCGACCAGCACGCGGATGCCCCGCACCGGGTCGTCGGTCTGCATGAGGCGCACGAGCTCGGACTGGATGCGCTCCGGGCTCACGATCCTCAGGGTCTCGCGGAGCTCCGCGATCGCCTCCGCTGTGGCGTCATCGACGCGGAACCCGAGTTGAGCGCTGAATCGTGCCGCGCGCAGCATCCGTAGCGGATCGTCGCCGAAGGACACGCGGGGATCGGCCGGTGTGCGCAGAACGCCCGAGACGAGGTCTTCCACGCCGCCGGTCGGATCGATCAGCTTCACGCCGGGCACCTGCAGGGCCATGGAGTTGACGGTGAAGTCACGGCGCACGAGGTCGCCGTCGATCGTGTCGCCGAACTCGACCGTGGGCTTGCGGGTCACACCGTCGTAGCTGTCGGCGCGATACGTCGTGATCTCGACCTGCTCGCCCTGCACACGCGCGCCGATGGTGCCGAACGCACGGCCGATGTCCCATTGGGCCGTCGAGATCGGTGTGACGATCGCCAGGATGTCGTCGGGCGACGCGTTCGTCGTGAAGTCGAGGTCGTGCGTCATTCGGCCCAGCAGCGCGTCACGCACCGGCCCGCCGACGACCGCGAGATCGAAGCCGACCTTCTCGAACGCCGTCGCGAGGGTGCGGACGACCGGATTCTCGGCGAGCGCACCGAGGCGGACGAGGCCGTCGGCCATGTTGAGCATGGGTTCCAGCGTACCGGGGCGAGTGTGACGGATCCGCGTCTTCCGTTCCTAGAGCGCAGACCACCACAGGGGAAGCATCACGAGCGCGGCGATCTCCATCACCGCCACGACCACCGTGAACACCCAGGCGACGACAAGCAGCGCCACACGTCGATCGTCGCTCTGCTTCCGAAGCCAGGTCGCAGCGACCACGAGCACCAGGGACACCGGAGGCAGGAGGCTCGTGATGATCGACAGCGTGCTCAGGACACGCCAGGGGGCGGCCGCTGCGCGCCCTGCTGGTTCCGCAGCCGGCCGATCTGAGCCTCCAACGCGGCTCGGGCCACCGCGAACAAGGGAGACGACACCCGCTCGCGGCCTCGAGGGACGAGCAGGAAGGTGACGATCAGCGCCGGCGGAACCGTGATCAGCAACCCGTACGCCAGCCCCTGCAGATAGCGCTGCTCGTCCGTCCCCGCGATGAGCGGCATCGCCGAGGTGGAGCCCTCGAGCACGACCACCAGCGTGACGAGAGCCGGAGGCACGAGGACCAGCAGCGCATCGAGGATCTTCGCCTGGAGCAGTGAGGGGACGATCTGGGTCGCAGTTCCCAGAGCGAACAGCGACAGCGCCGTGGCGAAGAACGCGAATGCCGCCGTCAGCCCCGGGTTCCGGACGAGGAGGAACACCCCGGCCGTCGCTGCACCGATCACCAGGATCCCGACGACGAGTCCCTGCACGACGAGGGAGCGTTTGGGATGAGGGTCGGCCGTCCCGGGGATGCGGGTGATCGCGTCCTCGATCTTGACCACCGCGTCGTTCGCCCGGCTCGACGCCAGACTGAGCCGCTCCGCCTCGAGATCGGCCAGGACCGCGGCATCCGCGGCGATCAGCAGTGTCAACGCCGCGCCGACCGGGATGCCGAAGATCTGCACGACGTCGAGCGTTCCGGCCCCGAAGTTGACGGCCATCGCCCCGAGGAACGACGACAGCGCCACGAACGCCGACGCCATCGCGACCACGACGGCCACCCTGCCCCAGAACTGTCGGTGGGCGACGGAGTCCTCGAAACCCGTGCTCTCGGGGTCACGGGGCATCCGCAGCAGCACCTGCAGTGCGATCGATGCCGGCAGGAGCAGCACGAGCGCCGTCCCGCCCTGTTCCACGGTGAGGGTGGCCGGAGAGATCATCGGACTCCGCTGCCCTGCGGCTGCCCCGCCCGTGGCCGTCAACCACGCGAGCAGGATCTGGATGCCCACCAGCAGCACGGCGACCAAAGCCGCCACACCGACGGCCCGCCGAAGGGACCCGGCGTAGCGCGTCTCCGCGGCGACGACGGCATCCCCGTGTCCCGGATCCGTCACCTCCGGGGGTATGGACGGCGTGGGCGGGGCTCCGTGTCCTGCGAACAGATCGCCGATCCGACGGACGATGCTCCTGGGAGACTGACGGTTCATGTCGACGTACCTTCCTGGTGCGCGGTTCTGCGACGGACGGTACACGGGCGAGCGGACACGGGTCCCCCGGCTCACGGCGCTCGCACGGCAAGATATCGGATTCGAACCACGATGCCGTTCACCTCCCCGCCTCTTCGATGTCAACCCCAGGTCACCCGTCTTCGATGGGGTGGAGGTGCCCCGTGCGACTGAGCACGGAACCCCACCCCCACGAAGGACTGACATGACCTCCCTCACCCCTGCGGTGCGGTGGCGGCGTCACGGACTGACATCCGTCGCGCTCCTCGCCCTGCTCGGCGGCGCCGTCGTCGCCCCAGCGGCCCTCGCCGCACCCGACCCCGAGGTTCCCATCGGGTCGCTGATCACCGACGCCACCGCGTGGAACTACCTCGACGACGGGTCCGACCCGTCCCCGGCTCCGGCAGCGCTGCGCGACTGGACACTGCCCGCGTACGACGACAGCACGTGGAAGACCGCACCCGGCTCGTTCGGCGCGAAGAACGGCAAGCTCGGAGCCGTCGGGCCCCAGACGCCGAAGACGCTCCTGAACCACTACCTCGACGGCACCAAGGCCCCGACCGTGCCCACCTACTTCTTCCGCACGACGTTCGAACTCGAGTCGGGTGTCGCTGAGCAGGTCGCCGCACTGCAGAGCACCATCACCTACGACGACGCGATCATCGTCTGGATCAACGGCGAGGAAGTCGCCCGCTACGTCGACGGCCGCATCACCGACACGACGAACGTCGAGTACGCCGGCGACTCGAACGGCGACCCGCTCACCAGCACGTTCAGCGCCGAGGGCACGCTGCTGCACGACGGCACGAACACGATCGCCGTCTCGCTGTTCCAGGACCGCGAGACCAGCTCCGACATCTACTTCGACATGTCGTCGCTGACCCTCGTCGAGGCGTCCGATCCCGGCACCCCCGTGATCGCCCCGCCGACGCGCGTCATCCTCACCCCGACCGAGCAGCCGGCGATCTCCCAGTCGTTCTCGTGGCTCGCAGGCGATGCGTCGCACACGGTCGGTCAGGTCGAGATCGCGCCCGCAGCCGGCGGCGAGGTCCGCACCGTCGACGCCTACGACGCCGGCGTCGTGAACGGCAACCCGAACAAGCACTTCTCCGCGACGGTCACCGGCCTCACCGCGGCCACCGAGTACCGCTATCGGGTCGGCCTCCCCGGCAGCTGGAGCGACTGGTACGAGTTCCGCACGGCCGACCCCAGCGCCACGGACTTCCAGTTCATCTACTACGGCGACGCGCAGATCGGCCTCGACACCACGTGGCCGAGCGTCGTGAAGCAGGCCGAGGCCAGCGCTCCGCGCTCGATCGGCTCCGTGCATGCGGGCGACCTGATCAACACGTCCAGCAACGAGAACGAGTGGCTGAACTGGTTCAAGGGCATGGAGGACTCCGCCGTCCGTACGAACGTGATGGCCGCACCCGGCAACCACGAGTACTCGGGCGACAAGCTGCTCACCGCATGGAAGGCCGCCTTCGAGTATCCGCGTAACAACCCGTCGCTGAGTTCGATCGGCGAGCTGGCCGACCTCGCCAAGGGCGACTCCGAAGCCGCGCAGCAGTACCGGTCGCTGTTCGAGCACTGGAGTGCGTTCGCCGCCGAGACGGCGTATTACACCGACTACCAGGGCGTGCGGTTCATCACGCTGAACGCGACCCGTGACGCGACCTTCCTCACTCCGCCGGCGCTGCCCTCATGCACGGGTGCGGACTGCCCTCTCGCTCAGGGTGAGGAGCTGTGGATCCGCTTCCAGGGCGCCTGGCTCGACCTGCTCCTGCAGAACAGCCCCTCGAAGTGGAACGTCGTCACCTTCCACCAGCCGGTGTTCTCGGCGTCCGAGGGTCGCGACGAGCCGAAGCTCCGCGCCGACTGGGTGCCTGTGTTCCAACGCAACGACATCGACCTGGTGCTCATGGGCCACGACCACACGTACGCCCGCGGCTACGTGAACACGGACGCGACCGAGACCCCCGGCATCACGACCGGGCCGGTCTACGTGGTGTCGAACTCGGGCGCCAAGCACTACGAGCTCGAGACGCCGGAGAAGAACGTCTGGACCAACAACGGCGCCACCCAGGTGCTGCGCGGCCAGGGCGTCACCACCTACCAGGTGATCGACGTGTCGAAGAACCAGCTCGTCTACCGCTCCTACCTCGCCGAGAAGCAGCCGGGCGCGACGACCGATCTTCCCGTCGGCGCCGTGTACGACACCTTCACCGTGACGAAGTCGGATGCCGGCGAGAAGTGGGTCACCGAAGAGGGCATCACGCCTCCGGTCACCCCCGAGCCCGAGGTTCCGGCCGAGATCGAGCTGGGCGCGGCAACCGTCGAGGCCGGCGGCGCACTCACGGTGTCGGGCAGCGGCTTCGCGGAGGGTGCCGAGCTGCGACTCGAGCTGCGCTCCGACCCGGTGCAGCTGGGCACGGTCACGGCCGGCGCCGACGGCACTTTCCAGCGCACGGTGACGATCCCGGCGAACACCCCTGCCGGCGCGCACACCCTCGCCGCGATCCTGCCGGACGGCACCGAGGTCACGGCTTCCGTCACGGTCACGGCGGTGTCGGGCGGCGGAGCGGTCACTCCGGGCGACGGCTCGGGCGGTTCCGGTGGCGCGGACGGCGACCTCGCCACCACGGGTGCCGACAGCGTGCCGTACATCGTCGCGGCCGTCGTGCTCCTCACGGCAGGTCTCGGCCTGTTCGCGCTGCGTCGCCGCCGGCAGCTCGCGACCGTGGAGGCGGCCGAGGCGGAGTAGTCCATCGCAACCGCTGGAGGGCGTCACCCGGGGTTCAGCCCGGGCGGCGCCCTTCTTCGCTCTCCGTCTCGCGAGTGATCGGGGACGGGCGGTACGCCGGACTGGGATAACCTTCCACCGAGTCCGTCCCGCTGAAGGAGAGCCCGTGCCCGCGAACGATGTGATGGCCGACGAGACCGATCGGATCGTCGCCGCGGCCCTGCAGGTGAACGGCCGCGCGTCGTGGGGAGAGATCGCCCGTGTGGTCGACCTCCCAGAGCGCACGGTCGCCCGCCGCGGCCAGCGGCTGCTCGATCGCGGACTGGTGCGGGTGTCCACGTACGTCGACCCCGCGCGGGTGCTGCATGCCCGTGCGGTGCTCTTCCGCATCACGACAGAGCCGCATGCGCTGTGGCACGTCGCTCGCACACTCGCACGGCGCGCTGACGCCTCGTCGGTCTCGGTGCTCGAGGGCAGCAGCGACATCGCCGGGATGCTGCTCCCCCATGACGACGCCTCGATCCGCGAACTGCTCTTCACCGACTTCCCCGAGCTCGAGGGCATCGACTCGATCAACGTCACGACGGTGCTGAAGTTCTTCCGGTCGGGCCACGACTGGCGCGCGGGCGTGCTCACCGACGAGCAGGCCCGGATGCTCGATGAGTCCTCCGGCTCCGAAGTCGACCCGGCCGATTCGCTGAGCGACGACGAGGAGGCGCTGATCCGGCTTCTGCTGAAGGACGGCCGGATGCCGGTCGCCCAGCTCGCACGGGCACTGGGGCTGAACGTGACGACCACCCGTCGACGGATGGAGTCGCTGAGCCGTCGCGGCCTGATGCATCCGCGCACCGAGGTCGTGCCGAGCCTTTTCGGACTCGGACTCGAGGCGCTGGTGTGGCTGCGGGTGCCGATGGCGCGGCTCGAGAAGGTCGGTACCGCGCTCGCGGCGGCCCCCGAGGTGAAGTTCATCGTCGCGACGACCGGCACCTCGCAACTCCTCGCGAACGTGCTGGTCCCCGACGCGGACGCGTTCTACGAGTTCCTCACCGGACCCGCCGTCGCGGGGCATGACGGGCTGGAGGTCGTGGAGTCGCTCGTGGTGATCACACCGGTGTTGCGCGGTTCCCTGATCGTCGACGAGGCCCCGGCGGCGCTGGCGAATGACATACCGACGGGAGCCATCCGCCTGTAGGCCGATCCTGTTACAGGAATGTAAAGAATTGGCGAGATCGTTCGCTACAGCTTGACCTAGTGGCGAAATAGAGCGAGTATCCTCTCCAGGGCCATCACCCCTGGAGAGGACGACCATGTTCACGGCAACGGGAGACGACTGGGCGGATCGCGCAGCGTCGCTGTCTCTGCACGCGCGCATGTTCATCGAGGGCGCGTGGGTGGAGGGGTCGGCCGAACCGCTGGCTCCCGTGAGTCCGCGCGACGGCCGTGCACTGCCGCAGATCACCGCCGCCTCGGCCGCCGACGTGGACCGCGCCGTCCGCTCCGCCCGCGCCGCGTTCGACGCCGGCGTGTGGTCGCGGATCGCGCCTCGGGAACGCGGGCAGCTTCTGATCGCCTTCGCCCAGCGGATCCACGACAACGCCGAAGAGCTCGCCCTCATCATCTCCCTCGAGATGGGCAAGCCGATCCGCGAGGCGCTGCAGACCGAGCTGCGCGCCGTCGTGAACTGCTTCCGCTGGTACGGCGAGGCCGCCGACAAGGTCCTCGACGAGATGCCGGTCACCGCTCCGAACAGCCTCGCCCTCGTGACCCGAGAGCCGGCCGGAGTAGTCGCCGCCGTCGTTCCGTGGAACTTCCCGCTGACCATGACGGCATGGAAGCTCGCCCCCGCCCTCGCGGTCGGCAACAGCGTCGTGCTCAAGCCGGCCGAGCACACCACCTTCTCGGCTCTGCGCCTCGCCGAGCTCGCGTTCGAAGCGGGCATCCCGGCCGGCGTCCTCAACGTCACGCCGGGTGCAGGACACATCGCCGGCCGCGCGCTCGGCGAGCACTCCGACGTCGACGTCGTCACCTTCACCGGCTCGCCCGAGGTGGGCCGGAAGTTCCTCGGCTACGCGGCCGCCTCCAACGGCAAGCGCGTCTGGCCCGAACTCGGCGGCAAGACCGCGAGCCTGGTGCTGCCGGATGCCGACCTCGAACGCGCAGTCCGCGCCACCGCAGACGGCTGCTTCTACAACCAGGGGCAGATGTGCACCGCGTCCTCCCGCCTTCTCGTGCCCCGTGCGCAGCGCGACCGGGCCCTGGAGATCGCCGCCGAGGTCGCACGCACGAGCCTGCCCGCCGACCCCTTCGACGTCGGCACCTCTATGGGCGCGATCGTCAGCGAGAAGCAGCTCGCGGGCATCGCCGGTTTCGTCGAGCGCGCGCAGGCCGAGGGCGCCGAGCTCGCAGCGGGGAGCGCCGAGCGCTTCCGCGCCGTCGACGGAGGCAGCTACTTCGCCCCGGTCGTGCTCGGCGTCACCCCTGCGCACGAGGTCGCGCAGCGCGAGGTCTTCGGCCCCGTGCTCTCGGTCATCGCCTACGACGACGTGGAGGACGCCCTCGCGATCGCGAACGGCACCGAGTTCGGTCTCGCCGCCGCCCTGTGGAGCACCGACCTCAACGCGGTGCACACCCTGTCGCGCCGACTCCGCGCCGGGGTCGTGTGGGTCAACTGCTTCGAGGAGGGCGACATGACCATCCCGTTCGGCGGCGTCAAGGGCTCGGGCTTCGGTCGCGACAAGAGCCTGCACGCGATGGAGAAGTTCACCGACCTCAAGACCACCTGGATCGAGCTGTCGTGACCCGCCCGTTCATCGGCATCACCACCTGGCGCCGCTTCATCGACACCGACCTCGGCACCGGTCGCCCGGCCCACAGCCTGGGCACGGAGTACGCCGCGCCCGTCGAGGCCGCCGGTGGAGCCGTCGTGCTGCTGCCGCCGACCGCGGGCGTCGACGAGGTGCTCGACCGCCTCGACGGACTCGTCCTGTCCGGCGGAGAAGACGTGCACCCCTCGCGCTACGGCGCGGAGCCTCAGGAGGCCAAGACCTACGACCCCTCGCGTGACGGGTTCGAGATCGCGCTCGCCCTCGGCGCGCGCCGACGCGGCATCCCGGTCCTCGCGATCTGCCGCGGTCTCCAGGTGAGCAACGTCGCGTTCGGCGGATCCCTGATCGTCGACATCCCCGCCACCGCGCACCACGAGCCGGTGCGCGGAGCCGACCAGCAACTCGCGGCGCGGCATCCGATCACCCTCGCAGACGGCAGCCGCCTCGCCGCCCTGTACGGCACCACACGGCGAATCGTGAACACCATCCACCACCAGTCGATCGACACCCCGGCCCCCGGCCTCCACGCCGTCGCCTGGGCGCCGGACGGAATCGTCGAAGCCGTCGAGGCCGACGGCGACTGGCCCTTCTGGGCGGTGCAGTGGCACCCCGAGAAGATGATCGCCCCCGATGAGGCCACAGAGGAGATGCCGCTGTTCGCGGCGTTCGTCTCGGCCGCCCGTGAACGCGCAGCGGAACACCCCGCTGCAGAGAAAGGAACACGATGACCAAGAAGGTCTTCCTCGAATACGAGAACGGCGTCCGCGCCGTCGCCACCCTGTTCGAGGACCTCGCCCCTCGCACCTGCGAGGCCATGTGGGGTGCGCTCGAGAAGCGGGTCACCATGCAGGCGATGCATGCGATGTACGCCGGACCCGAGGTCATGGTCGGCCTCCCGGAAGAGGCGCAGAACTTCGACCCGGAGACGGTTCCGTTCGAGAACCAGCAGGTCGTCCCTGCGCCGGGTGACCTGCAGTGGTACTGGCAGCGTCCGATGCAGATGGGCGGGTTGCCGTTCGAGTGGTACGAGATCGGCGTCTTCTACGATCGTGGTGCCCGTACTCTCGGCCCGCTCGGATGGACACCCGTCAACATCTGGGGCGGCATCACCGAAGGACTCGCGGAGTTCGCCAAGGAGAGCGCGGCGATCCGCATCGACGGAGCGAAGCAGCTCACCATCGGACGCCTGGTCTAAGGCGTTCACTCAGTGCTGGACCCATCCCGAAGGAGCAGTGCATGAATACCCGAAGAATCCTCACCACCGGGGCGCTCGTCGCCACCGGCGCCCTCGTCCTCGCCGGTTGCTCGACCGGTGACGACACGGCTTCCTCCGACGACAAGGAGTTCGCCGGCGAGACCATCGTCGTCACCTCGTTCGGCGGCGACTGGGAGAAGGCCTTCATCGAGGCCGTCGTCGACCCGTTCGAAGAGGAGACCGGGGCGAAGGTCGAGCTGATCACGCTGTACAGCGCCGACGCCCTCGCGCAGGTCACCGCCCAGAAGGCGAGCCCGCAGATCGACGTCGTGCACTTCTCCGGCGGGCAGGAGTTCACCGCTGCGGAGCAGGGGCTCATCGCGCCGATCGCGGCGGACGAGCTCTCCGAGTCCGGTGACCTGGTCGAACTCGCCACCGCCGGTCTCGAGCGCGGCGAAGGCCCGGTCATCCAGCTCGCGCCGATCGGGCTCGTCTACAACACCGAGGCGGACGCTCCGGCACCCACCTCGTGGCTCGACTTGTTCGACGAGGCCTACGCGGGTCACGTCGCGCTCACGGACTTCTCGAACACGTACGGCGTGCTCTCGATGCTCCGCGTGGCCGACGCGCTCGGCGGCGGCATCGACGACCCGTCGCAGGCGATCACAGACCTCGGCGAGCTGGCCTCGTCTGGCGACGCGATCGTGGTCCCGACCTCGCCCGACCTGCAGACGGCATTCGCCCAGCGCGACACCTGGCTGGCACCGTACGCGATGGACTACGCGGGCACGCTGCAGGACGCGGGTCTTCCGGTAGAGTTCATCGTCCCGGAGGAGGGCGCCACCGCCTCCCTCATCACGGCGAACGTGGTCGAGGGCCGGGACAACCCCGACCTGGCGAAGCTCTTCATCGATTTCGAACTGCGCCCCGAAGCGCAGACCGTCTTCGCGGAGAACATGCGGTACTCGCCGGTCAACACCAAGGCCGAGCTCTCCGGCGATGCCGCGGACGCCGTGCTCACCGGCGACGAGCTGGAGACGGTCGTCGTCTACGCTCCGGGTGACATCGCGGCTTCGCGTCAGTCCTGGACCGATGAGTGGAATGCGCTGATCACCAAATGAGCGTCCGAACCCGTAGGGAGCCCTGGCTCCTGCTCCTGCCGGCGATCGTGCTGCTCGCGCTCGCCTTCATCACCCCGGTGGCCGGCATGCTCCTCATGAGCGTGCAGTCGTCGGCAGGCGGGTTCACCCTCGACAACTTCACCCGGTTGTTCACGAGTGAGTATCACCTCCAGGCGGCGCTGCGCTCGCTCCGCCTGGGGGTGATCCAGACCGTCATCACTCTCGTCCTGGCCATCCCCCTCTCCTACGTGATGGCCCGCGCCGGCTCGAAGGTGCGCTCGTTCCTCCTCATCGTCGTGATCCTCCCGCTCATGACCAGCGTCGTGGTCCGCACCTTCGGCTGGGTGGTCCTGATGGGGCCGTCCGGCCTGATGATGCAGATCCCCGGCGCGGAGTTCCTCGTCGGCGGCACGCAAGGCTTCCTCGGCACCGAGACCGGTGTCGTGATCGCCATGGTCCAGGTGCTCCTGCCGTTCGCCGTGCTCAGCATCCTCGGTGTGATCTCGGGGATCACGCCGCAGCTCGAGGAGGCGTCCCGCACGCTCGGCGCCGGATTCTGGCGCACGCTGCGTCACGTGGTGCTCCCCCTCGCGGTCCCCGGCATCGTCGCGGGCGCCTCGCTCGTCTTCGTGCTGTCGGTGAGCTCGTTCATCACCCCGCGGTTCATCGGCGGCGCGCAGATCCCCGTGTTCGCGCAGACCATCTACGTCGACGCGACCACCAACCTCGACTGGTCGTTCGCGGCCGCACAGGCCGTGCTGCTGTTCGCGGGCGTCATGCTCGTGCTCGCGGCGACGTCGCGGCTCGGGAAGCAGAAGGTGTGACCATGGTCCGTTCCGTTCCCCTCCTCGGCAGGATCCTCGCCATCGTCCTCGGTGTCATCGTGACGCTGTACATGCTCGTGCCGCTCATGGTGGTCGCCGGCGCCTCCGTCGGCGAGAACCGCTTCCTGACCTTCCCCGGCCAGGGCTTCACGCTCGACTGGTACGTCGAGGCGCTCACCTCCGACACCTACCTCGAGCCGTTCCGCCTCAGCCTGCTGGTCGGCATCACGGTCGCGATCCTCGCCGCAGCGATCGGCACCGCCGCCGCCTTGGCACTCACGCGCTTCCAGGTGCCCGGGGCGCCGCCATCCAGGCGCTGCTGATGTCGCCGCTGACCATCCCGACGATCATCCTCGCGATCGGCGCGCTCTCCATCGCCTCGCTCACGATCGGCTCCCCCAACGTGGGCGTGCTCATCGCGATCCACGTCGTGATCGCCATCCCCTACGTCATGCGCACCGTCACGGGCGTGATGACCAGAGCCGACCACTTCACCGAGGAAGCGGCACGCACCCTGGGCGCCAGCACCTGGAACCGCTACCGGCTCGTCGTGCTGCCGATCGCCCGGCCGGGTATCGCCGCCGGGGCGTTCTTCGCCTTCAACATCTCGTTCGACGATGCGGTCATCGCTCTCTTCCTGCGCACGCCGCAGCTGGAGACGCTCCCCATCGCCATCTACGGCCAGCTGGAGTTCAGCACGTCGCCCACCGTGGCGGCCGTCTCGACTCTCATGGTCCTGCTCACCGTCGTCCTCATGATCGTCCTCGAACGCATCATCGGTCTGGGAAGGTTGTTCGTCTGATGACAACGCTCACCATCAACTCGCTCACCAAGGACTTCAAGGGCACCCCAGTGCTCAAGGGCATCGATCTCTCGATGCAGTCCGGGGAGTTCGTCTCCCTCCTCGGCCCCTCCGGCTGCGGCAAGACCACGCTGCTGCGCTGCATCGCGGGGTTGGAGTCGCCGAGTGCCGGCACGATCGAGATCGCAGGTCAGGATGTGACCAAGCTCCCGCCCGAGAAGCGCCACCTCGGGATGATGTTCCAGAGCTACGCGCTGTTCCCCCACATGAGCGTGGTCGAGAACGTGCGCTTCGGTCTGCGGATGTCGGGCGAGAAGTCCAAGGCCGAGCAGAAGGAGCTGGCCGTGCGTGCCCTCGAACGCGTGCAGATGGGCCACCTCGCCGATCGGATGCCGGCGCAGCTGTCGGGCGGCCAGCAGCAGCGCGTCGCCCTCGCCAGGGCCATCGCCTTCGAGCCCCGGGTGCTGCTGCTCGACGAGCCGCTGTCGAACCTCGACGCTCGTCTGCGAGAAGACATGCAGGTCGAACTGAAGGAGCTGCACCGCACCCTCGGCCTCACCACCGTGTTCGTCACGCATGACCAGGAGGAGGCGATGAGCCTCTCCGACCGCATCGTCCTCATGAACGCGGGGGTGATCGAGCAGGAGGGTGCGCCCGCAGAACTGTACGGCGCACCGCGCACCCCGTTCGCTGCGGACTTCATCGGCGCGGCGAACCTGCTCCCGGCGACCCGCTCCGGGGCGGTCGCGACGCTCGACGGCACAACCGTCCAGGTGCCGCTGACGGGAGCCGGCCCGGATGGCAGTGGAGAGGTCGTGCTGCGTCAGGAGGACCTGCGCCTCTCGCCCGTGGTCGGCCCGGACGCTCCGGTGACCGTCGAGGTCGTCGCGCATGTCTACCGGGGCGCCGACATCGTCTACATCGTCGAGCTGGCGGGCACCCGGATGCGCGTGGTCCGCCCGCGACACGAGGAGCCGATCTCCGAAGGCACCGCCGGCCTCGGCTGGCGCGAGGGTGCCGTGCTCTGGATCGCCGCGGCCTGAAGACCCGGGCGCTCGATCGCGAACCCCGGGCCATCCTCACCAGGGGTACTTCCGCGGCATCCCGCGAACCCTGAGACGCAGCGGCCATAGGATCGCCTCGTGGCCGACGACGACTCCCCTTCCGTTCCCGATACCTCCCGCCGAGGCTTCTTCAAGATCGGCGGCGCGGCGCTCGCGGGTGCGGTCGTGGGCGGAGCAGGCGGAGCGGCCATCGGCGCCTCCGTCGCCGGCAACGCGAGAGACGGCTTCGCAGACGACCCCGTCCCCTTCGCCGCACTGACGCCCCGCAGCGAACCGGGCTTCGATCATGTCGTCGTGGTGATGGGCGAGAACCGGTCGTTCGACAACCTCCTCGGCTACCTGTACTCGAAGGAGAACCTTCCCCAGGGCGAGACGTTCGAGGGCCTGGGTTTCGGGACGCACAGCAACACGGCGTCCGACGGCACCGTGGTCGATGCCCACATCTACCAGGGCGAGACCGACCGCATCATGAGCCATCCCGACCCGGACCCCGGCGAGGAGTACCCGCACGTCAACACGCAGATCTTCGGGACGGTCGATCCGAAGACCAACGCCGACCTCTTCGTCGACCAGATGGAGTCGCCCTTCAACGCCCCGACGCACGGGGAGAGGGCGACGATGTCGGGCTTCCTCCAGGACTACATCATCAACTTCCGTCGGCTGCGCAAGGGCACGGAGCCGAGCGTCGACGAAGCCAGGCACATCATGGGCTCGTTCTCTCCCGCGATGCTCCCCGTGCTGTCGACGCTCGCGGCCGAGTTCGCCGTGTTCGACAACTGGTACGCCGCGGTTCCGTCGCAGACCTTCTGCAACCGATCGTTCTTCCACGCGTCCACCTCGCACGGATTCGTCACCAATCAGGCGGGCGGCGGCTACGACAAGTGGATCGACGCCCCGGCGGCCCCGACCGTGTTCAACCGGCTCGAGGAGAAGAAGCTCGACTGGAAGATCTACATCGACAAGCTGCAGCTCGTCTCCTTCACCGGCATGCTGCACGCGCCCGTGCTCGAGAAGTACTGGCGCACGGAGCACTTCGGCACGATGGACGACTTCTACACCGATGCGAAGGACGGCACGCTCCCCGCCTACGCGTTCATCGAGCCGCGGATGGTCTACGACCACAACGACTTCCACCCGCCGTTCGGCTCGCCCCGCGAGAGCACCGTGGCGGGCGAGGAGGTGTTCGACAGTGCGATCTCCGACGTGCGCGCGGGAGACCTGCTCATCCACGACATCTACGAGGCTGTGCGCACGAGTGCATCGCCGAAGGGATCGAACGCGGTCAACACCCTGCTACTCATCACGTTCGACGAGCACGGCGGATGCTACGACCACGTGCCGCCGCCCGCGGCCACGAAACCGACGAAGGACACGACGGCCGGCGAGATGGGCTTCACGTTCGATCGGCTCGGATGCCGTGTCCCGGCGATCGCCGTCTCGGCGTACACGAAGCGGAACACCATCATCCATGACGAGATGCACCACGGCTCGGTCACCGCGACGCTCTCCCGGCTGCACGGTCTGAAGCCCCTCAACGACCGCGATGCCTCGGCGAACACGCTGTTCAACGTCGTGAACCTGGAGCAGCCGCGGCACCCGGCCGACTGGCCCGTCACGAAGCCCTCGTACACTCCGCCGAACCCGGAAGAGGCCATCCCTCAGCCCGACCTCGAGAAGCACCTCAAGCCGCTGACTCCGCCTGCCCGCGGTCTGCTCGGCCTCCTCCTCGCCCGCTACGGCAGACCGGGCGAGAAGGAGCCGGAGACCTTCGCCGACGCGTACAAGGTCCTGCACGAGCACGGCGAGGAGCTGTTCGGCCCGCCGAACGGGAGCTGACCGCGGGGGTCGGCCGATGCCGTCTCCGGCGCGACCTCAGCCGTCCGGATCACTCCGCGTCGCCGGGCTCGACGCGCTCGAGGTGGGGAGGGTCAGCCGCGCGAGCGACGGCGCGCGACGACCAGCAGCACGACGCCGAGGATCAGCACGGCCCCGCCCCCGACCGCCCAGGCCAGTGTCTCCGGGCCGAGTCCGGTCGCGGGGGCGCGCCGTTGCCTCCTCCGGTGCTCGGGGGTCGGTCGGGTCCGGCGGGACGACCACGGCGTCGGCCGCGAGCGTGAAGTCCTGCTCCTCGACGGCTTCACCGGCGGCGGTGATCACGACCGTGCGGGTGGCGGAGCCGACGACGCTCGTCCCTGTCGGCGGCACCACCGTGAGGATGTAGGTGCCGGGCGGGAGCTCGCCGAGGCCGAACGTGCCGTCGGCGCCCGAGGTGACCTGTTGCGGGGTACCGGGTCCGGTCACGGTCACGACCACGTCGGCAAGGGGATTGCCGTCGTCGTCGCGCACCGTGCCGTCGACAGCGCCGAGTCGCGCGAGTTCGAAGTCGACATCCTCGACATCTGCGGCGGCCACCTGCTGGTCGCGCGTGACCGGCGACGTCGCGACGAAGCCGGCGGGCGTCGTCATGGTGATCGCGTAGTCGCCCGCGGCGAGGCGGGGAAGGTGTACGCCCCTGACGCGTCGGTGACGCGCGTGAGGGTCGCACCCCGGGGCCGACCGCGGTCACGGTCACGCCGGCGACGCCGGCGCCGTTCGAGCGGACGGTTCCGCGCAGGTCGGGGTTCTCGGCGATCCGGAAGTCGACGTTCTCGATCGGCACTTCGCTGCCCCGTGGCACGACGACGGGTGCTGGTGCGAGGTCGACCGTGTAGCCGGAGGGAGCAGTGATCGTGGCGGGGTGCGTGCCGACCGACACCTGGTCGAACAGGTAGCTCCCGTCTGCGTCGGTGGTGGTGGTCTGACCGTCGATCGTCACAGCCACCCCGGCGACCGGCGTCCCCGCGGTGTCGGTGACGCGTCCGGACACGGCGACGGGAACGATGTCACGGAGTCCGAAATCGGCCACCGCATCGCCGGCGCTCAGATTCGCCGCGATGGTGGTGGGTCCGGTCGGGATCTTCCCGGCCGGGGTGTCACGCGCACGGTGTAGCCGTCGGCGGCGATGAATCCGGGGAACGAGTATGTGCCATCCGCGGCGGTGGTCGTGGTGCCCACGACGGTGCCGTTCGCGTCGGTCAGCGTGAGAGCGACGCCCGACGCCGGAGCACCGGTGTCGGTCACGGTTCCCGTGATGTCCTGGGCGATCGATGCGAACCACGTCTGGTAGACCGGCAGCCCCGAACGGCGGGTGAAGATGAGACTCAGGGAACTGATCGCAGCGTTCGGCTCGAACCACGCCGCGGAGCCGCTGGTGTCGGCCGCGGCCGCGTTGCCGGTGAGCGTGAGGGTCGTCTCGTCCCAGGTCGGGACGTCATCGGCCGCCCCCGTGCAGGGGGCTTGCCGACCACACCGGGGGCGCAGTAGTTGAAGAGGTCTTGCAGTCCGAGTTCCGCCGCGGTGAGCACGTGTCCGTCGGGGGCCGTGGCACGGATGCGCACCGCGTCCGCGTCGATGTCGCCCACCGCGAAGGCCCACCCCGAGGTCGGGGTCGGCGTCGCGAAAGAGTATGTCGTCGTGGACGGGCTCGTCGCGTTGTCGGCCTTGGGCCGCAGGTTCAGGTAGGCCTGGTCGCGGCTGGAGCCGTACTTGGCGCCGATGGGCGTGCCCTCCGACAACCACGTCGACGCACCCGAGATCACGCCGATCTGTCCGGCGCGGGAGTCGCTCGCCATCGTCGCCGTGAGCGCCGGCTGAGCCGCGATCTGGACCGTCGTCGTGTAGGCGCCGCCGGTACCGGTCACAGGCTGCCACGTCGCCCACGCCGTGGTCGTCGCCGCTGCCGCGGGGATCGTCCCCACCAGCACGGCCACGAGAGCGAGACTTCCGGCGATGATCCCCGTGCGGCGCAGACGCATGAGGTCAGCGTACTGATATGCCGGCTCCGCGGGAAGGGCGGACGGGCGACGACCGCGGCGCGCGATTCACCCCTCGCGGGAGTAGGTCACGTGGATGACACCCGACTCGGCCACCTCGGAGGTCGCACGATATCCGTTCTCGAACCCACGGAGGTCATCCCACAGCCGGATCCCGCTGCCGAGCAGGATCGGCGTGATGCCGACGTGCAGATCGTCGACGAGTCCCGCCTTCAGGAAGTCCCGCACGGTGGTCGCTCCTCCGCCCGCGCGCACATCACCTCCGGCTGCGGCGTCGACGGCGAGACGCAGGGCCTCGTCCGGAGAGACCGAGAGGAAGTGGAAGCTCGTGCCGTTCGCGAACTCGATCGTCGGACGCGGAGAGCGCGTGAGCACGAAGACGGGCACCCGGAACGGCGGCTCCTCGCCCCACCAGCCGCGCCAGTCCGGGTCAGCCGCGTTGTCGTGGAGTCCGAACATGCCCGCGCCCATGATCTCGGCGCCGATGTTCTCGAAGTAGTGCGCCGCGTACTTCTCGTCGACCCCGGTGGTCCCCGCTCCGCTGGTGTCGAGGAACACCCGCTCGTGGAACGTCCGCGTCGCCGTGTAGGCGGCGGTGAGCCGACCCCAGTCCTCGCCGAACGGGTTCTCGGGGGTCTGATCCGTCGTCGTGGCGAAGCCGTCGAGCGAGATGTTGAGATCGACGCGGACACGGGTCATCGAGGCCTCCGGCACTGTCGGGCTGACGCACCGTTCGATGCGCCAGCCTCAGCGTCGAGGTTCAGCCGTCCGTTGTCAAGACACTCAGATGGCGTCGCCCTGCACGGGCCCCTCGGTGTTGGGCTTCCACCCGAGCGCCGGGGCGACATGGGTCGCGAACGCCTCGAGCACATGCAGGTTGTACTCCGGTCCGAGCTGGTTCGGGATCGTGAGCAGCAGCGTGTCGGCGGCCATCACGGCCTCGTCCTGCTTCAGCTGCGCGATCAGCACGTCCGGCTCTGCGGCGTACGTCTTGCCGAAGGTGGAGCGGAATCCGTCGATGACGCCGATCTGGTCGGCGTTCTCCTCGCTGCGCAGTCCGAAGTACGCCCTGTCCATGTCGGAGACCAGGGGGAAGACGCTGCGGCTCACGGAGACGCGAGGGCGGCCCGTGTGTCCTGCCTCCTTGTACGCGGAGCGGAACAGTTCGATCTGCTCGCGCTGCAGCTCGTGGAACGGCTGGCCGGTCGCCTCGGTCACGAGCGTCGAGCTCATCATGTTGAGTCCCTTGCGCCCGGTCTCCTCTGCGGTCGCCCGCGAACCCGAGCCCCACCAGATGTGGTCGCGGAGGGTCGGCGACTGCGGCTCGATCGCGAGGTAGCGACCGGCACCCACCATCCGCGGGTCACCGGGGGCGATGCCTTCGCCGTCGATCGCACGCAGGAAGAGGTCGAACTTCTCCCGCGCCAGCACGCTGCCGCGCTCCGGATCCTCCTCGTCGACGTAACCGAACGTCTCGTAGCCGCGCAAGGCGGTCTCGGGTGAGCCACGGCTCACACCGAGCGCGATCCGCCCGTCGGCGATCAGGTCGAGCGCGGCCGCCTCTTCGGCGAACTGGAAAGGGTTCTCGTAGCGCATGTCGATCACGCCGGTGCCGACTTCGATGCGCTTCGTGCGCGCCGCCATCGCCGACAGCAGCGGCATGGGCGATGCGGCCTGGCGAGCCCAGTGGTGCACGCGGACCGAGGCGCCGTTGACGCCGATCTCGTCCGCCCCCTCCGCGATCTCGATCGTCTGCTTCAGCATGTCACCCGCGGTGCGGGTCGCCGAGCCGGGCACATCTGCATAGTGCCCGAAGGAGAGGAATCCGAAAGCCTTCATGATCTATTCCAACGCATGGATCGGTCCTCTATTCCCCCGGCAGCAGGATGCCGTCGAGCATGAGCGAACGCAGGCGCGGCTCGAGCTCCGCCCACAGGTCGGCGAGCGGCACCTCGAAGAGGTCGGCGAGCGCAGCCGCTATCTGCGCCACCGTGAGGTCGCCGTCGCACGCACCGACGAATCCGGCGAGCGCGGGATCGACGGCGATCGTCCGGCCGAACCCGCCGCCCTGACGCAGCTCGATCACACTCGGATCGTCGTTGCCCGGCATCAGATGGCGTGCCTCGGTGACATCCGCGGCGACCACGAGCGTCGGCGGCACTCCCTCCACGAGCACATCGTGGGCGGCGAGGCCCGCGGCCAGGGCGGCGCCGACGTTCGACACGTGCTGGGCGAGGCGCTCCGTCCGTCGGAGCGGCTCCCCCGCGGTGCCCCGACGCATCAGGACGTATCCGAACCCGATCGAGGTCACTCCGCGCGCCGCGAAGTCGTCGAGCCAGGCGGTGAGCAGCGGGGTGAAGGAGGGATCGCGCGGTGTGGTGCCGCCGTCGCGGATCCACAGCTCGGCATACGCGAGGGGGAGAGCTCTTCGCGCTGGATCACCCAGAGGTCGAGGTCGGCCGGAACCCAGGCCTCCAGCCGGGCGAGGCCGGCGACGGCGGCGTCGGACTCCCAGTTGCCGAGCAGCTGCGCGATGCCGTTCTGCGTCAGGAACCTCGGGGCGCTGCGTACGAACTGCTCGACAAGGGCATCGCCCACCAGCCCGCCGTCGCGGTACTCGTATGCGGGGACGCCCTCGACCCGCGGCGTGATCACGAACGGCGGATTGGAGACGATCAGATCGAACGCCTCTCCTGCCACGGGTTCGAACATGCTGCCGTGGCGGAACTCGATGTTCGAGACGCCGTTCAGGCGGGCGTTGAGTTCGGCGAACGCGAGCGCGCGGGAGGAGATGTCCGTCGCCACGACCGTGCGTGCGCGACGCGCGACCAGGAGCGCCTGGATGCCGCACCCCGTGCCGAGGTCGAGCGCACGATCCACCTCGATAGGGACGATGGTCTCTGCCAGGGTGCGCGAGGCGCCGCCGACTCCGAGCACGTGATCGGCGGGGAGGGCGCCGTCGAGGGCCACTTCGTCGAGGTCGCTGGCGATCCACCACTCCCCCACGCCGTCCGCATCGACGAACGACTGCGGCCGCAGCAGGGCGGTCGGCGTCACCGTCTCGCTCTCGGCCCTGGCGAGTCCGAGAGCCACGAGCCCCTCCACTCCGAGCTGTGGCAACGCCGCGGCCACCGAGGCCTTCGGTTGCGGCATCCCCAGCACCAGCAGGCGGCCGAGAGTGGCGAGAGGCCGCTGTCGCCCTCGATCGCGCGGAGGATCGGCTCGCGCATCCCCCGTCCGAGGGCGTCGTCGGCCTCTTCGCCCCACAGGCGCCGCAGGGGCTCGGAGCGGAGGTCGGCGGCGTCGAGGTCGGCGGCGAGCGCGGCGGTGCGGAGCGGGTCGGGGACCGGTTCGGGGGTGTCGGACACGGCCGTCACTCTACGCGTCTTCAGGGTTCTCCTTCGTGCGGCCTCCTAGAATCACTAGGTCAGTACTCACGAGCAGCCCCTCACCGGGCGTTCGAGGAAGACCTTCATGACCGCGATCACCCCCGACACCGGCCTCCGTGCGCGCCTACGACGGCTCGCAGGCAGGACCGCTGTTCTGGCGATCGCATTGGGCGGTTGTGCTCTCGTCGTGCCGAGCGCGGCCACCGCCGCCGAGCAGTCGGACGACGAGCCGAGCGTCGAGCTGCACGTCTCCGCCGGCCTTCGCGGGGTCATCGCCCCCGGTTCGTCGACATCGGCGATCCTCACGGTCGACAACGGCGAAGACGCGACACTGTCCGCCGGGCAGGTCGAGGTCGAGCTCAGTCGCACTCCGTTGACCGATGGGGAGGCGGTGTCGAGCTGGCTCGACGACGGCGAGGCCCCGGGTGATTTCGCGTCCGTCGGAACCGAGGCGACCGAGGCGGTGGATGCCGGCGCGTCGGCCACGGCCACGGTCTTCCTCTCCGAGGCGACCCTCGAAGGCCTCGGCCCCGGCGTGTATCCGCTGCGTGCCGAACTCACCGACGCGACGACCGGAGGGACCGGCGACGACGCGGTCCCGATCGAGGCGAGTGCGACGAGCGTTCTGGTCGTGGCCGCGGCACAGACCAGCCAGGTCGGCGTCATCGTGCCGATCACGGCGACGCCCGAGGCTGGTGCTCTGCTCACGGCCGAGGAACTCACCACCCTGACAGGCCCTGAGGGCACCCTGACCGCGCAGCTCGACGGCGTCGCGGGGACCACGGCTGTGCTCGCGATCGACCCCTCGATCCCCGCGGCGATCCGCGTGCTCGGCTCCGCGGCCCCGGAGAGCGCGCGGGAGTGGCTCGTGCGGCTCGATGGACTGCCGAACGCCCGATTCGCGTTGCAGTTCGGCGATGCGGACGCGGCGGCTCAGGCGCAAGCCGGCCTGCCGTCGCTGTTGCAGCCGACGACACTGGCCCCGTTCCTCGATGTGGCGAACTTCCGCAGACTCCCGCGACGGTCGCGCCGACGGCCGATCCGGGTGCGACAGCGGATCCGACACCTGGCGCCACCGAGTCCCCCGCTCTCCCCACCGACGAAGAGCTCATGGCGATCGAGGGGGCTCTGCCGCGAATCCTGTGGCCGCAGGATGCGCTCACGCAGAAGGACCTCACCGCATTCGCGGGATACCTCGAGGGGGACACCACGACGATCGTGTCATCGACGGCGGTCGGCGGGGGCAGCGCCGCTCACGCCACGGCGGGCGGCCAGGACCTCCTCGTCACGGATGCCGCCGCGTCCGCCGTCCTGTCGAAGGTCGCGGCCGAGCCGGACCCGGTGGACCGCCAGCGTCTGCTCGCCGAAGCGGCGGCCCGACTCCAGCTGACGAAGGGAGCGACGCCGGGCGCCCCGCTCCTCATCGGGTTGGAGCGCGACGAGGACCGCACGTCCGATGCGCTGCGCGATGCGATCTCCTCGGCCGACTCGATCGGGTTCGAGCTGTCCGCCCTCCGCGCGGTCGCTCCGGTGGCCGCGACGGTGACCGACGCGCCTGATGCTGCGAGAGCGGGTGCCGTGGGTGCCCTCCTGGCCGACGAGACCACTCTCACGGCTTTCTCGTCGATCCTCGCCGACCCGCAGGTGCTGTTGAGCCCGGAGCGGATCCGCATCCTTCGCACGCTGGCGGTCGGGACGTCGGCCGCGGTGTTCACAGAGAAGGTCGCGGCCCATCAGGAACGCACCAGGGCGACTCTCGCCGCCGTGAACATTCCGCCGTCCAGCACGATCCAGCTCCTCACCGCGAACGCCGATCTGCCGATCGCGGTGCGCAACGACCTGCCGTGGCCCGTGACGGTGCAGCTGTTCGTGTCGCCCACCGATCCGCGACTCGACGTCAAGCCCATGACCGAGACGGTCGTGCAGGCGAACTCCACGACACGGGTCAAGGTTCCCGTGTCCGCGCGGGTGGGCAGCGGCGAGGTCGACCTCCGCCTGAGCCTGTACAGTCCCACCGGCGTGCAGATCCAGGGGGACCAGTCCATCCGGGTCGCTGTCCGTGCGGAGTGGGAGACCATCGGGCTGGTCATCTTCGGGGGTCTGGCCGTGCTGCTGATCGCGCTCGGCGTGATCCGCACCATCCGCCGCAAGCGCCGGGAGGCGGCCGAGGAGTCGGCCGTCGAGGCGCAGATCGACGCACTGGATGAGACGGCCGCCCAGCCGACCGAGCCCGAGGAGCGGCGTGAATAGTCTCGGACGCGCGAGCGCCATCATCGGAGCGGGCACCATGGTCTCCCGTCTGACGGGACTGCTGCGGAGCATCGTGCTCGTCGGGGTCATCGGGTCGTACAAGTCCGGACCGGCAGACGCCTTCACGTTCGCGAACCAGCTTCCGAACAGCGTCTTCTCCCTGATCTCGGTGGGCATCCTCACGGCGGTCATCGTGCCGCAGATCGTGAAGGCGACCGCAGATGTCGACGGCGGCAACGCCTTCATCTCCAAGCTGTTCACGCTCGGAACCGTCGTCCTGGTCGTGATCACCGGCATCGCGACGGCAGCCGCCCCCTGGCTCGTTCATCTGGTGGCCGGCCGGGCGACCCCCGACATCCTGGCTCTGGCCACCGCTCTCGCCTACTGGTGTCTGCCCCAGATCCTGCTCTACGGCCTGTATGCGCTGCTCGGCGAGGCCCTCAACGCCCGCCGCATCTTCGGCCCGTTCACCTGGGCCCCGGTGGTCAACAACGTCATCTCGATCATCGGGTTCCTGATCCTCGGCGCGGTGTTCGCTCCGGTCTCGACCGATGCCGCCGACTGGACCCCGGCCATGATCAACACGCTCGGCGGCACCGCCACGCTGGGCATCGCTCTGCAGGCCGTGGTGCTGCTGGTGTTCTGGCGGCGCACCGGTCTGGCGCTGAAACCCGACTTCCGGTGGCGCGGCGTGGGCCTCGGGGCGGTGGGACGCCTGGCGGGGTGGACCTTCCTCATGGCGTTCGCGAGCCTCGCCGCAGGAATGCTGCAGGGATTCATCATCAGCGAGGCTGCCGGCGCCGGTGCGTCGGTGACGGTCACGGCCAACGCCTGGCTGATCTTCATGCTGCCCTACTCGGTGATCGTGCTCTCGATCGGCACTCCCTATTTCACGCAGATCAGCGAGCATGCCGCTGCGGGGCGCCACGACGAGGTCCGTGCCGACATCTCGCGCAGCATCCGCACCCTCCTCTTCTTCATCCTGGCCGCCGTGGCCGCCGTCGCCGCCGCAGCGGTGCCCGCCTCCCGCGTCTTCACGAAGGACGCGGAGGGCGTCACGGCCGCGAGCGCGGCGCAGTCGGCAGCGGTCGTGCTGCTCTGCTATCTCGTCAGCCTCATCCCGCTCACGATCCTCTTCATCGTCCAGCGCACCTTCTACGCGTATGACGACACCCGCACCCCGTTCTGGTTCACGATCGTCCAGTGCGTGCTCATCGTCGTCACCACGCTCGCGGCGTGGGCCCTGTACGAGGCCGATGTGATCCCGCTCACCTCGCTGGCGGCCGCCGTGGCACTCGGGCAGTCGATCGCGAGCGTCCTGCAGACCCTGCTGGCCACGTGGCTGCTGCATCGCAAGATCGGCGGGTTGCAGATCGGCTCCTGGATGGCCGCCGTGGGTCGCTTCGCCGTGGCGGCCGTGCCCGCGGGTCTCGCCGGGTGGGGGTCTTCGTGCTCGCAGGGGTGCCGAGGGATGGATGGTGGCAAGCCCGGTGTTCGGAGCCCTCGCCACCGCGGTCATCGGCTTCGTCGTGGTCGTGGTGTACGTCGCCATCCTCGCCCTGATGCGGGCTCCCGAGCTCAAGGCCGGCGGGGCCCTGGTCCGCCGGTTCCTCCCCGGTCGCTGATCCGCGCACGGAGCCGTCTCCCAGGCCGGTGGCGCACACTGTCGAGGGAATGCCCCGCGGTTACCATGGGTTGAAGCAGTCGAAGGTCATTCGACCGCAGTTTCTACGACGGAGAGCACATGCGTCAGGTCATCATCATCGGCTCCGGCCCTGCCGGATTCACGGCTGCCATCTATGCGGCCAGGGCGAACCTCAAGCCGCTGCTCATCGCGAGCTCGGTGGAGGTCGGCGGCGAGCTGATGAACACCACCGAGGTCGAGAACTACCCCGGCTTCCCCGAGGGCATCCAGGGTCCTGAGCTGATGGCGAAGTTCCAGGAGCAGGCTGAGAAGTTCGGCACCGAGGTCGTCTACGACGACGTCACCGAGCTGCAGCTCGACGGCCCGGTCAAGAAGGTCGTCCTCGGCAGCGGTGCCGAGCACGAGACCCAGTCGCTCATCTATGCGACCGGATCCGCATATCGCAAGCTCGGCATCGAGGGCGAAGAGCGTCTGTCCGGCTACGGCGTCTCGTGGTGCGCGACGTGCGACGGGTTCTTCTTCCGTCAGAAGACGATCGCGGTCGTCGGCGGCGGCGACTCGGCGATGGAAGAGGCCACCTTCCTCACGCGCTTCGCCGACAAGGTCTACGTCATCCACCGCAAGGACTCCCTGCGGGCGTCGAAGATCATGCAGGAGCGCGCGTTCGCGAACGAGAAGATCGAGTTCGTGTGGAACAGCGAGGTCGCCGAGGTCCTCGGTGGCGACTCGGTGACGGGCGTGCAGCTGCGCTCCACGGTCGACGGCACGCTGAGCGATCTTCCGCTCGACGGTCTGTTCATCGCGATCGGCAACGACCCCCGCACGCACCTCGTGCACGACAAGCTCGAGCTGACGCCGGAGGGCACCATCTGGGTCGACGGCCGCTCGTCGAAGACCTCGGTGCCTGGCGTGTTCGCCGCGGGCGACGTCATCGACCCGACGTACCGTCAGGCCATCACGGCTGCCGGCACAGGCACCGTCGCCGCTCTCGACGCGGAGCACTTCCTCGCGGATTTTGAGGACGCCTCCGTGGAGGTCCCGGCTGCGGAGGCGGCGGAGATCCTCACCGCCTGAACACGGCGGGAACACTTTTCCCTCGTCGGCTGTTGTAGCAGACGAACCTCGAATCAAGGAGAACTCTGATGAGTGCAAAGGCTACGAGCCAGGCGACCTGGGAGCAGGACGTTCTGCAGGCCGACGGTCCCGTGCTGGTGGACTTCTGGGCCGAGTGGTGTGGTCCGTGTCGTATGGTCGCGCCGGTTCTGGACGAGATCCAGGCCGACAACCCCGACAAGATCACGATCCTCAAGCTGAACGTCGACGAGAACCCTGAACTCGCGATGAAGTACCAGATCACGTCGATCCCGGCGATGAAGGTCTTCGACGGCGGTGAGGTCAAGACGACCATCATCGGCGCCAAGCCCAAGTTCGCGCTCGAGAAGGACCTCGCCGCCTTCATCGGCTGATCCTCCGACTCGCAAGGGCCGCACCTCCCGGGGAGGTGCGGCCCTTCTGCGTCCCGGTGCAGGGGAGACTAGCACTGAGCGCGACCTTCCTCCTGTTGTATAGTGTTACCTTCTATCACCTCTGGAGCGTTGTTGAATTTGCCCGGGTTCAATCGGTAACAGGCAGGAAAATGCGATGAATACACTTCTCGTCCTCATGGGGGTTCTCCTCGTCGCTTGCCCAGCGATCCTCCTTGTACTGCTCCTCGTCATCGTGGTGCGATTTCGAGACAACGTCTACGCAGACCTTCGTGCGCTTCGTGGGGGCGTGAATCGGAGAAGGGATAAGGGGTTGGGGTCAGAGAAGCGCTGACCGCTCCAGAGTGATCTTCTCTAAGAGGTCGACGATGTCGCCCTCTTCGTCCGCTCGACGAGAGATCGCTTCATGCCGCTACGGCCTGACGCCTGCGGGCAGAAGGAACAGCGCCAGGAGCGCGATCTCGAGGATGCCGGTACCGGAGAACACCACCAGGGCGGCACGATTCGTGCGACTCAGCCCGAACGGACCGACGACCGCGAAGACGGCGGCGATCAGGACGAGTGTCCATCCGATCGGCGGAGCCAGGAAGATGGTCAGCATTCCGACCAGGATCAGCGCGGCGACGCCGATATCGCGCCCTCTGTCCAGCTTCGACGGCGTAGACGCCTCCCCCGGTGTCATCCTTGGGTACCCACTGGAGATAGCATGGGTGTAACATTATACGTTGCTGCCGTCCCCGGTCTCAGCGCACAGCGGCGATCGGCCTCCCGAACGTCACGCCCCCCGGTGTCCTGCGCAGTTCTGTGAATCCGATACGGCGGTAGAAGGCGATCGCCCCGGTGTTCGTCCCGCCGGCCGTCAGTTGCAGCCCCGGAATGCCGCGCCGGCCGAGATCCTGGACGAGGGCGTCGATCAGAGCGCGCCCCCACCCGCTCCCCTGCGCTTCGGGCAGCAGGTCGATGTGCAGATGCGCGGGATGCTCGTCGACGAACGGCACCGGCCGCCCCCGATCGCCGCGGCGTATCGGAGCATCGCGGCGTCCTTCGCGGAGTCTCCGCCGCGCGGCGGTGCCCCTCCTCGCGCGGCGGCCACCACTCGTAGCGGAACCAGCGTTCGAACGCTGCCGTGTCGGGCGCGCACACGACGTAGCCGACGACGCGCTGTCCGTCGTCGATCACGAAGGCGGCGTCCGGGTGCTTCGCGACGTAGGGCAGCACGAAGATGTCGGCGAGAAGCCCCGAGGATCGATAGAGCCCGGTGGCGTCGGCACCGCCGTCACCCGTGCGCAGGCAGATGTCGGCGAGGTCCGCCTCGTCTCCGCGCCGGAAGGGCCGGAGGAGCGCTCGCCCCTCCGGCCCTTCCGCAGACGCGATCGAGCTCACGGTCCTGCGAGCTTGGCGCCCTTGTCCGCGACCACGAAACCGCAGGCACGGGTGGTCCCTGCCAGGCAGCCCTTCGCCAGCATGTTGGCGCTGTAGTAGTCGATGTAGCGGAAGCCGTAGGTCTCGCCCCGCGCGAACGCCTGACCCTGGATCGCCGCACGCCACGTCTCATACGCGGCATCCGGGATCTCGACGTACATGTCGGGTGCGAAGCCCTCGGCGTCCTCCCAGTTGTCCGCGTGCAGGAACTGCGTGATCCCGTGGCGACCGTACGGGCTGCCCACCGGGAGCGACGCGAGGAAGCGGCCGCGCTCGGCGAGGATCGCCGCACGTTCGTGGTCGCGATGGATGCTCTTGGTCCAGTGCGTGATGAGGATCTCGGGCTTCTCCTGACGGATGATGTCGGCGATCTGCTCCGCCGCCGAATCATCGTCGGGCAGGAAGCCGTCGGAGTAGTCGAGCACACGGAACTCCGCGCCGATGGCAGCCGCGAAAGCCTCGCCCTCGGCGACCTTCTGCACGCGGTACTCCTCCGGGCTGATCGTGGGGTGTCCGCGCTCCCCGTACGTGCAGGCGAGGATGATCGCGCGATCGCCCTCCTGCACCATCTTGGCGAGAGTGGGACCCGCGGTCAGGTCCATGTCGCCGATGTGCCCGCCGATGGCGAGGACTGTCCTACCCATTGTGTTGCTCCATTCGTGGTGCGTCGGACTGCGAGGTCACTTCATCCCGCTGAGCATCACGCCGCGGACGTAGTACTTCTGCAGGAAGAGGAAGATGATCAGGACGGGGAGCGTGCTGATCACGATGCCGGCCATCACGATCGGCATCGTGCGGTTCGGGTCGATGAAGCTCTGCAGCATCTGGATGCCGACCGGCAGGGTCATCAGATCGGGGTTGGCCGAGGCGATCAGCGACGACCAGATGTACTCGTTCCACTGACCGACGAAGGTGATGACACCCAGCGTGATCGCGACGGGCGTCGCCTGCGGGAGCACGATGTTGAAGAACAGTCGCCATTCGCCCGCACCGTCGATGCGGGCGGCCTCGAGCATCTCGTCGGGAACGCCGACCATGAACTGCCGCATCAGGAAGATGCCGAAGCCGCTCACGAGGAACGGGAGCATCAACGAGACGATGTTGTTCGTCATGCCGCCGAAGCCGCCCTGACCGAGGATGTTGTTCCCGCCGACCAGCGGCCAGTTCAGCATGATCAGGAAGTCGGGGATCAGCAGCAGGAACGGCGGCAGCATCATGGTCGCGAGAACGAAGCGGAAGATGACGTCCCGCCCTCGGAATCGCAGCTTCGCCAGCGCATAGCCGGCCATGGCCGAGGTGATCAGCACGGATGCCGTCACGACCAGGGTCACCACGACGCTGTTGAAGAACAGCTTGTCGAGCTGCAGCTGCTCGAACGCGGCGGTGTAGTTATCCCACGTCCACGTCTCGGGGAAGAAGCGGTAGGGGAAGATGCCGTACTCGCCGGGTCCCTTGAGGGAGCTGAATACCGTGTCGAAGAACGGCACGATCATCATGACCCCGCCGATCGCGACCACGAGGTAGGAGATCCAGGGGAACGGGTGACGCTTGCTCTTGCGGACGCCCATCAGTCGTCTCCTCCGGTGCGACGGCTGATCCACAGCTGGAGCAGCGTGATGATGAAGATGATGAGGAACAGCACCATCGCCATGGCGCTCGCCGTGCCCCAGGCGCCGAACTTGAACGCCTGCTGGTACATCTCGAACGCCGCGACGTTCGTGGCGTTCGCAGGCCCGCCGTCCTTCGTCATCACGATGATCAGCGCGAAGGACTGGAGCCCCGCGATGCACTGGGTGATGAAGACGAACACGAGCGACGGGCGCAGCAGCGGCAGCGTGATGCTCCAGAACGTGCGCCACGGCCCCGCGCCGTCGATCTCCGCTGCCTCGTACATGGTCTTGTCGATGCCCTTGATGCCGGCGGTGAGGATGAGCACGGCGGCGCCGATGGAAGCCCACGCCTGCACCACGGCAACAGAGGGCAGTGCGAGATTCGGGTCGGAGAGGAATCCGATCGAGTTCACACCGACCGCGTTCAGCACAGCGTTGATGAGCCCAGCGGGCTGGTAGAGCATCTTCCAGACGTTGCCGATGGCGACCACGGTCGCGACCACGGGAAGGAAGTACAGGAATCGCCAGAACCCCTGGAACTTCAGCCGTTCGATCAGCTGGGCGACCACGACCGATCCGCCCACCGCCAGGATCACGGCGATGATCGCGAACAGGAACGTGTTCACCAGGATCGGCGAGACGAACGTGCTGTCCAGCTGCAGGATCTCGGCGTAGTTCTGGAAGCCGGTGAACTCGATCTTCGTGAGATCGAATCCGCCCCAGGTCGACAGCGACAGGAAGATCGCGAAGAACGTGGGGAGGATGAGGAACACGGTGAAGAACAGCAGGGAGGGCGCCAGGAACAGGTACCCGGCGCGCGCCTCGCGGCGGAATCTGCGGGCCCTCGGCTTGGTCTTCGTCGTGCCGACGGTGACCGCCATCGTGTCCTCGGCGGCTTCTTGCGCCGCCGTCATGAGTGTGGGATTGGCCATCGGCCCTCCGAGAGTGAGTGGTCTTGGCGGAGGGCGGGGACTCGGGTGTCCCCGCCCTCCGGTGGTGCTACTGGGCGTCGATCTCCTTGACCAGCTTCGAGAAGGTGGTCTTCACGTCGGCGCCGTTGACGATGATGTCGTTCAGCGCCGTGTTCGTCGACGTCTTCGCCTCGTAGGCGTTGGAGGCGTTCGACTCCGCCATGGCGTACTCCGCCGCGGCGTAGATCGGCTCGAGGTTCGGCTCTTCGGCGAGGTACTTCGGACCGAGGATCTCCGCGTCGGTGGTGCGCGGCGGGATCAGGCCCTGCGTCGCGAGGAAGTCACCGAGCGCGGTCACGCCGTCCTCGTTCTCGTGGGAGTTCAACCAGCTGAGGAACTTCCACGCCTCCTCCTGGTGCTGGCTGCCGGAGTTCACACCCGTGAAGAACGTGTAGGCGAGCGAGCCCACGTCGCCGTCCTTCGGCCCCGGCACGGGCGCGACACCGACGTTCGCGTAGTCGTCGCCCATCGAGGCCTTGAGGCTGCCGATCCACCATCCGGCCTGGACGGCCATGGCCACCCCGCCGGTCGGGAACGCCTTGGTGGGCATGATCGACGTCGACGTCGCACCGGTCTCGGCGAGATCGGCCTCGAGCTGCATGACGTCTTCGGCGGTGTCGTCCATCGCCGACTTCCCGTCCGGCGCGAGGAACTCTCCGCCTGCCGAGTCCAGCAGCGACAGGAACGGGTGCACCGTGTGGTTGTCGCCATCCTGGATCAGTGAGATGCCCTGGACGATGGTGTTGCCCGAGCCGTCCTTCTTCGTCGTCGCGTTGGCGATCTCCGTCAGCTCATCCCAGGTCTTCGGCGGACCGTCGTAGCCGGCGTCGGCGAGGATCTGCTTGTTGTAGAAGAGCGCGTACGTGTTGAACTCCGTCGGGTATCCGAGCAGATCTCCCTCACCGGTGGTCACCGAGTCCAACGCGGCCTGGCTGTAGTTCTCGGTGATGTCCTTCGCGACGTCCTCCGGCGGTGCGGAGAGCACGCCGTTGGCCTGCAGCTGTCCGCCCCACAGCGAGTAGGAGCTGACGATGTCCGCGCCGCGCCCACCGGTCTGTCGAACGTTGAGTGTGGTGAGCAGCTCGTCGAAGTTGACGGCCTGAGAGGTGACCTGGATGTCCGGGTTCTCCTCGTTCCACTGGTCGATCAGTGCACCGACGCCGGTCTTGAAGGGGTCGCTGCCGTAGTGGCTGAGGAAGGTGAGTTCGACGACGCCGTCCTCCCCTCCGCCTTCGCCGGTCGTGCATCCGGCCAGTGCGAGCGCGGCCACGCTGCTGAGCGCGATCGCGGTCACCATGCGTCGGCTACGACGCTGTGCTGCAGACTTCATGTGATTCCTCTCGGGTGTGTCCGCGCTAGGCGGCGGTGGGGGCGTGCATGATCGTGAAGGTCCGTGTGATCTCGAACCCGGTGTTGAGGTAGAGGTGCCCGGCGGCGGAGGTCTCCTCGGTCCAGAGGAACCATGCGCTGTGGGCGCCGAGTGCCCGCATGCGTTCGAGCGTGAGATGGAGCAGGATCTTTCCGAGGCCCGTGCCCCGGCTCTCCGGCAGCACACCGAACGGGCCGAAGCGCTCGAGCACGTTCTCGTAGGTTCCGTGCATGGCCCAGCCGAGCATGACGCCGTCGGGGTTGCGGCACGCCATGATCCGCTCGAGCGACTGTCCCCCGAGCACCCCCTCGCGGATCCCGCGTGACCAGTCGGCGTTGAACGTCCCGGCGACCTCGATGAGATCGACCAGGTCATCGCCGGTCGGCGAGAAGAAGGTCCAGCCCTGGGCGCGCAGCTCGGCGATACGCGCACGGATGTCGTCCGGCATCGAGTAGTCGTTGAGCGTGCGGTCCATCGCGACCGAGGTGTACTGCGTCTCGAAGCCCATGGACCGCAGGAAGGCGTCGGCTTCGGGGTAGCGCTCCGCATCCAGGCCCGGCAGGAAGTAGTTCGGGGTGTACGACGAGAAGTAGACCTTCTCGACGCCGTGGCTGCGCAGCCACTTCTTGGCGGCGGTCATGAGCGCCGTCGCAATCCCGGCGCGGCGGGCGGACGGGACGACGAAGAAGAAGGGGATCCAGCCGGACTCGGGTTCGAGGTCGTCGGCGTCGACCGCGATCCTGCGGCGGACGGCGTACACCGCTCCGAGGATCGATCCGTCCTCCTCCGCCAGGAACAGTCCGTTCGCGTCGAAGTTGCGGTCGAGCAGGATCAGGTCGCGGAAGCGGTCGTAGCTGATTCCGTCTCCGGGCGCCGCCTCGGTCCAGGCCTGCGCGATCTCCGGGCCGTCGCCGGCACGGAAGGTCCTGATGTTGCTCTTCATTGGGTGCTCCTGGGGGTGGGTGTCGGCGTCGGCACGATGGATTGAAATTACATTCACCGGCGCCGGGATGTCAATAAGTTTTGAATATCTTTAACACTCTGGAAATATTTTTCAGCGCGGGTACAGCAGGACTGTGTCGTCGTACACGTCGCCGACACGCTGTGGTGCGCGGTACAGCGGTGCGAACTCTCCGGTGCCGTTGATGGCCTCGCGGAGCGATGTGGATCCCCACAGACGATCCAGGGCGTATCCGGTGTCCCCCGGATCCAGTCGCTCGCCCGCGTTCAGGCTGCGAACGTCATCCGGAGCCTGATCCCGCGCGGTCTCGAGGATCGCCAGCGCCGTGCCGACGGGGTCGAACGCCCGGTGGTCGACGATGTGCAGCTGCACGCCTCTGGCGGTCTCCCCCGCATGCTTGTGGAACGTCGGTTGGAACGCGATCTCTCTCACGAGCACCCCCGGAAGGTCGCGTCCGCGAAGAGTCTCCGCGAACTCCACAGGGAGGAACGGGGCGCCGATCATCTCGAAGGGCCGTGTGGTGCCGCGCCCTTCACTGAGGGTCGTTCCTTCGACCAACCCGGTGCCGGCGAAGGCATACACGGAGTCGAGGGTCGGGATGTTCGGAGACGGCGGCACCCAGGCGAGACCGGTCGACGACCAGTCGTTCGCGGCATCCCAGCCCTCCATCGTGACGACGTGCAGGTCGAGGCTCAGCCCCTCGTTCGTCAGGTCGCGTGCGGCGAACAGCCGTGCCAGCTCTCCCGCGGTCAGCCCGTGACGCTGCGAGATGTCGCTGCGCCCCACGAAGCTCGTGAATCGGCTCTCGCTGACGCCCGGTCCACTGAGCACGGCGCCGCCGAGCGGGTTCGGGCGGTCGAAGACGGTGAAGGGCAGACCCAGCCGTGCCGCGCTGCGCATGGCGTCGTACATCGTCCAGATATATGTGTAGAAGCGGACTCCGATGTCCTGCATGTCGAAGGCGAGCGCATCGACCCCGGATGCTTCGATCATCTCGTCGAGGAGCGCACCTTCGGTCAGATAGGTGTCGCTGAAGGGCAGGCCGGAGCGCTCGTCGCGGTCCATCGAGGTGCTCTCGCCCGCCTGGACCGCACCATCCAGCCCGTGCTCGGGTCCGAAGAGATGGTGCAGCGGAACGCCCGCCGACACCAGGGCATCGATGTTCCTCGACAGATCGGGCATCGTGCCGGTGAAGTTGGTCAGCAGGCCGATGCGCTCACCCACCAGGAGGTCCGGACGCGCGGCTGCGCATTCCACTCCGGTGCGGGTACGTGGTGCCATGACGAACTCCCTTGTGTCGTGAACGCGGGAGGGTCTCTACCTCGAGTCCACCAGCCGCGTTGCTGTCACCTTTTTACCAGTGTTCCATGATTTATGAAAATCATGTTCACCGAGGGGCGCACGAGACGGCCACGACTCTGCGGTCGTCCGATCAGGAGGCGTCTGCGACCGTGGGATCCCAGCGGCGGTGACGCTGCTTCTCGTCCAGCAGGCCCCAGACCGCAGGGGTCAGCTCGGGGTACTCCAGGGCGATCTGCCGCAGCACGCGGTAGTGCCGTGCCGCGTTGGGGCGCACGCCGTCGTTTGCGGTGATGTTGTCCGCGCGCAGGAGGTAGACGACCAACTCATCGACGCTCGGAAGCTCCTCCATGAACTCCCACGGGTCCTCGCCCCCGAGCAGGCGCTCCTGAATGAGGACGGCGAGTTCGTCTGCGGCCTCGGCGCGCAGCACTTCCAGGCTGGCTCGGCGCTGCACGGACTCGCTCATGCTTCAAGCCTACGTCGGCTGGGGGCCTCTCCGTCGCTCCACGGTCATGTTCTCGCTCATCTCCTCGAGCTCTTTCCCCTTCGTCTCCGGGACTTTGAAGAAGACGAAGAAGAACGACAGGAGGGCGAAGAAAGCGTAGAAACCGTAGGCGAACGTGAGGCCGATCTCGGCGAACGCCGGGAACGTCGTCGAGATGAAGAAGTTCGCGACCCACTGCGCTGCCGCCGCCACGGCGAGTGCACCCGCGCGGATCGAGTTCGGGAAGATCTCGCCGAGAAGCACCCAGACGAGCGGCCCCCAGCTCGCGCCGAAGAACACCACGAACCCGTTCGCGCAGATCAAGGCGATGGTCGCCCACGGGTCGGGGAGCGTCGCGGTACCCTCCGCGTCGAGGGTTCCGAACGAGAACGCGACAGCCATGAGTCCGAGCGTCACGGTCATGCCCACCGAGCCCACCAGCAGCATGATCCGCCGCCCGATCTTGTCGACCAGCAGGATCGCGACGATGGTCACGACGATGTTCGTCACCGAGGTGATCACCGAGGTCAGGAGCGCACTGGATTCATCGAAGCCGACCGACTGCCACAGCGTCGTGGAGTAGTAGAAGATCACGTTGATGCCGACGAACTGCTGGAAGACCGACAGCAGGATGCCGATCCACACGATCGGCTTGAGCCCGAGACGGTTGCCGCGCAGATCGCGCAACGACTCCGAGCGCTCCGTGTTGATCGTCCCCGTGATCTCCTTGATCTTCCCTTCGACGTCGATCGTCCCGGTCACGGTCTCGAGCACATCGGCAGCCCGTTTCAGCTCGCCCTTGCGCACCAGGTATCGCGGCGACTCCGGGAGCCGCAGCGACATGAGCCCGTACACCAGGGCGGGGATCGCCGCGACCATGAACATCCACCGCCACGCCGTGAGACCCCACAGCGGCTGATCCGCGGCGCCGGCGATGTTGGCCAGGAGCGCGTCCGAGAGCAGTGCGGCGAAGATACCGGTGACGATCGCGAGTTGCTGCAGAGAACCGAGACGTCCTCGGATAGCCGCGGGAGATACCTCGGCGATGTATGCGGGAGCGATGACGGATGCGGCGCCGACTCCGAGTCCGCCGATCACTCGCCAGATGATCAGGTCGACCACGCTGAAGGCCAGCCCTGACCCGATGGCCGAGACGAAGAACATCGCCGCCGCGACGACCATGACGGGGATACGACCGTATTTGTTCGACACCGGGCCTGCGAACCACGCGCCCACCGCGCATCCGATCAGAGCCGACGAGACGGCGAAGCCCTTCAGCGCCGTCCCGAGGTCGAACCCCGAGACGTCACCGGCGAGTGCATCGACGGCCCCGTTGATCACCGCGGTGTCGAACCCGAAGAGGAAGCCACCCAGTGCCGCGGCGATGCTCACTGCGATCACGCGGCGCTTGATGGCAGCTGGACCCGCTGCTCGTGACATGATTCCCCCTCAACGTCGAGATGTCGCGAGTCTAGGCGACCGGTTCTTCCCGCGGCGGTTCATCTTGTCGAACCGTAGCCGCCTTCGCCGAGCTCTTCCAGGATGCGGTTGAGGTCCTGAATGGATGCGAAATCGATTGTGACCTGGCCTTTGCGCGCGCCGAGACTGATCTTCACGCGCGTGTTCAACCGGTCGCCGAGCTTCCCCGCGACTTCATCCAGATAGGCGCGACGTGCACCGGGCGTCGCTTTGGCAGACGTGGAGGCCGAGGGCTGCGACTTCGCCGCCTGCTCCGTGGCGCGCACCGAGAGGTCTTCGTTGACGACCTTGTCGGCGAGGCGCTGCATCGATTCGGGGTTCTCGAGGCTGAGGATCGCGCGAGCATGGCCGGCCGTGAGCACGCCGGCCGCGACGCGCTGCTGCACCGGCACCGGGAGTTTGAGCAACCGGATGGTGTTGCTGATCTGCGGACGCGAGCGTCCGATGCGGGTGGCGAGTTCCTCCTGCGTGATCCCGAAATCCTCGAGGAGCTGCTGATAGGCCGAGGCCTCCTCCAGCGGGTTGAGCTCGGAGCGATGGAGGTTTTCGAGGAGGGCGTCGCGCAGCAGATCCTCGTCGGCGGTATCGCGGACGATCGCGGGGATGACGTCGAGGCCCGCTTCGCGTGCGGCGCGTGTGCGCCGCTCCCCCATGATGAGTTCGTACTCGTCGTCGGCGTTCTTGCGCACGACGACGGGCTGCAGGACTCCGAACTCCCGCACGCTGTGCACCAACTCGGCGAGGTCATCGGGGTCGAAATGCGTACGTGGCTGCCGAGGGTTCGCCACGATCGCGTTCGGGTCCACTTGAATCAGGTGGATTCCCGGGACTTGCTCCAGGTCGGGTTCCTCGACCGGCGCTTCGGCCGCCGCCTCGGCAGCCGCTTTACTCAGACTCGCCCCCGGGAAGAAGACATCGACGGGACGCTCCGTCTGATCGGCGGTGGGGATCAGGGCCCCGATGCCGCGACCCAGTCCAGTGCGCTTTGCCATCATTTCTCCTTGCTCTGCGTCGCTGTCCGCGACGCGATCTCGACGGCAGCCTCGCGATAGGCGATCGCGCCGGCGGATTGCCCATCGTAGGCGATCACGGTCTGTCCGAAACTCGGGGCCTCCGACACGCGGACGGAGCGCGGGATCACCGTGTCCAGCACCTGGGTCGGGAAGTGCGTTCGTACCTCTTCGGCCACCTGCTGAGCGAGTCGCGTTCGGCCGTCGAACATGGTCAGCAGGATGGTCGAGAGATGCAACGCGGGATTCAGGTGCTTCTGGATCATCTGGATGCTTCCGAGGAGCTGGCTCAGTCCCTCGAGCGCGTAGTACTCGCACTGGATCGGGATGAAGACCTCGGACGCCGCGGTGAAGGCGTTGATCGTCAGAAGGCCGAGCGAAGGTGGGCAATCGATGATCACGAAATCCATCGGCGTCTGGGCGAGGTAGTCCTCGAGTGCGCGACGGAGACGGTGCTCCCGAGCGACCTGGGCGACCAGTTCGATCTCTGCTCCCGCAAGGTGGATCGTGCTCGGTGCGCAGAAGAGATTAGGATCTTCCGGACTCGGCTGCACGATGTCAGCGAGGGGGAACTCCTCAATCAGAACGTCGTACACGCTGGGGACGTCCGCACTATGGGGAACACCCAGTGCCGTGGAGGCATTGCCTTGCGGGTCGAGGTCGATGACCAGCACCTTCGCGCCCAGACCGGCGAGGGCTGAGGCGATGTTCACGGCCGTCGTGGTCTTCCCGACGCCGCCCTTCTGGTTGGAGACCGTCAAAACTCGGGTCTCTCCGGAGAACTCCACTTTCGCGGTTTCGAGCACGCGTCGTCGCGCGGAAAGATCGGCAAGCTCCCGCGCAAGCGGCGTATCCATCCCGAACGATTCGTTCGTCGATGTCTTCTCGGGCTGTTTCACGTGAAACATCCACTCCTTTCGGGGCCGCGTTCCACTCTAATCGCTGGCAGCGACGTTGCCTTACGGGACAACGCTTCCCGGAGCACCGCGAGCGGCCGGCACGCGAAGGATGATGTGTATGGCTCCCTCAGCGCTCCATGTCCACTCCACCCGGGGGACATCCGCTGTTTCACGTGAAACATTCGCTCGTCCGACGAACACAGCCCAGCGGACTCCCCCGTCACCCTTCCTCACTGAGACCACCGGCAGCGCCCAACCCCTCGCGAGAGTACAGCCAGCCACGTGTCGACGACGCCGCGATGCGACGAGATCACGTCGACCCACGACGACACCCTCCATCTCCTCAGCCTGTCGACGACAAAGGTCTCGATTCCTCCCTCTCGAGGCCCGATCCCCACTACCGGGGAAACACCCGACGTCGGCCGTGACACGGCACCACTCACCACAAGCGGCACCAACCGACCTGCGACACCGACGGGCGACACCAGCCACGCCCCCGCCCCGCTGCCACCGGGTTCCGTCCCGTCGCGCTACCGCGCCATTGCACACCGCATTAGCGCACACCGCACACCGCACATCGCGCACCGCACATCGCGCCTGCGCCTGCGCCTGCACCTGCAACTGCACCTGCACCTGCACCTGCACCTGCACCTGCACCTGCACCTGCACCTGCACCATACCGACACCCACGCTCCATCTCGCCACCACCCACGCGAGCATCCCGGGCTGTGGGTACCGAAGTGCTCTACCCGCGCGCACCTCACGGGCGAGCATCCCGCCTTGTGGGTATCGACGAGCTCTACCCGAGCGCATCCTCACGCACGAGCGCCACCCCTTGTGTGTACCCGCGAGCTCCTCCCTGCACACACCTTCGCTCCACGCCAGGAACACCGATCGCCCCCTCGCACGCGACCATCACGCCCTGTAGGTATCCGTCAGCCCTATCCCGCGCACCTTCACACTCGCCGCCGGAAACACCGATCTCATCCCGATGCTCGATATTGCGACTTCTGGACGCCGCGCCCCGGAGCGCACCCACCGCTACGTCAATCACGGCGCCGCCCCTACGGGTGCGAGATTCGCGTATCAGTCCGAGGAGGTTCCCCTCGAGCACCTGATCCACCGTGATGCGAGAAGTCGGCACACACCAGTCCCCCGTTTCACGTGAAACACAGACACAGATCCTCCCTGCGATATCCGTGCGCCAGCCGCCCACCCACGGACTGCGGCCTACACGACGCCAGATCAGCCCGACGCTGACTCAAGACGCGTAGAAACCGACGAACTCAAGAAGGGCCGGTACGACCAGTGGAGACACTGCGCTCGCGACAGGTGTCGTCGCCTCCTCTTGCACTCACGACGACAACGCATGTCATCCGCCCGGCACCACGACCGGAGCCGTATATTGGTCGACCGGCTCCGTTGTTTCACGTGAAACATCGAGAGCATGACCGTGTGCATCCTGCGTATCGCGCGTCAACGACGTGCACCCGAAACGGATTCTCACCACACGCACGTGTCGAGGCCCCTGTCCCACGACACCATCACATGGCACGGCACTCACTACATGAGCCCCCCCACCGCACTCCAACGAAAAGGCGGGGTGTTTCACGTGAAACACCCCGCTGGTCACGCTGACGACGCTACCGAACGCGTGCGCGAACCACTCTCGTGATCTCCGGAAGAACGCCCTCGCCCAGCACTTCGACGCGCACGTCCGAGACACGGAACTTCCTAATCTGCTTCTGCGCCGCTTCGATCTCGTTGCCCGCGTTCATTCCCTTGAGGAGAGTCAACTCCCCTCCATCTCTAACCAACGGTGCGGTCAGAGGAATCAGGGTGCGCAACGCGCTCACGGCGCGAGCCGTCACGACATCGAATCCGTCTACCGGACGGACCTCCTCCGCGCGGGCACGAAGCACCGTCACGTTCTTCAGTCCTAGCGCCTCGACCTGCTCATTGAGCCAGGTGATACGACGTTCCATCGGCTCGATCAATGTCCACGTCACGTCCGGTCGCGCGATCGCAAGAACGAGACCCGGCAAGCCGGCTCCGGATCCGATGTCCGCCACAGAACCATCAAAGAGCGGTGCCGCGATCACACTGTTGAGAATGTGCCGCGTCCAGAGACGGGGGAGCTCCAGCGGACCTATCAGCCCGCGCTCCTCCCCCTCGCGAGCGAGCGCGGCGGTGAATGCCCGAGCCTGCTCGATCTGTCCCTCGAAGAGCTCGACGGCGACAGAAGGCTCGACTTCTACATCACTCATGATAATTCGTGTCTGAACGATGTTTCACGTGAAACATCAACGACGACGAAGGACCGTGTGGCGGTCAGCGCCTTCGCCATACGATTCGGAAACCAGACCACGGTCCGCCGCGATGTCATGCACAAGCTTGCGCTCATAGCTCGACATGGACGGCAGTGAAGCCTGAGAGGAACCCTCATCGAGCTTGGCGGCAGCAGCGTCGACCAACGTCTCGAGCTGGCGGCGACGAGTGTCTCGAGAGCCGCCGATGTCGAGGATCAACCGCGAGAACGAGCCGGTCTTGCTCTGCACCGCGAGGCGGGTCAGCTCTTGAAGGGCCTGCACCGTGTCAGGGGCGGAGAGCAACGCGAGGCCCTCCCCTTCGGCCTCGACCGATACATAGGCACGGCCCTGACGTACGTCGAGATTCAGGTCGCCGTCGATGTCGGCGATATCGAGAAGCTCTTCGAGGTAGTCCGCCGCGACGTCGCCCTCAATCTCGAGCTGAGCCACGGTGGGCTCGGTGTTCTCGGTCATGGTCTCGCTCATGAACCGCTCCCCTTCTTCTTCGCACGCTTCTTGCCCACAGGCTGCTGACGCTTCGGTGCCTCGGCCTTGGCCTTCTCGGCTTCCTCCAGCAGACGCTGCTGCTCTGCCTCATACGCGGCCATGGGCACGACCTTGCCCGAGGAATCGATTGCCTTGCCCTTGCGAGCGAGGCGCTCCTCACGGGCCTTGGCCGCCTCAGAACCGGGGGTGGGCATCTCACGGATGACGAGGAACTGCTGCCCCATGGTCCAGAGGTTCGAGATGAACCAGTACACGACGACACCGAGGGGGAAGAACACACCGGAGAAGATGAATCCCAGGGGCAGCACGTACAGCATGATCTTCTGCATCTGGTACGCCTGGCCGGTCTTGGCTTCGGGCGACAGGTTCTTCGAGATGATCTGCAGCTGGGTGAAGAACTGCGACGCAATCATGAGAACCACGAGCGTGACGAGGATGATGATCGCCGTGGTGTTCTTGGCGTCGACTGCATTGCCGAGTGTCTCGTGCAGCGATGCGACACCGAACAGCTTCGCGTCGTAGAACTCTTTGGTGAGCTCCGGACTCAGCAGTCCCACGCCGCCGACGTTGTCCCGCGCGTGCTTGCTCACGTCGCTGAGCACGCTGTAGAGCGAGAAGAAGATGGGCATCTGCACGAGGAGCGGCAGACAGCTCGACATCGGCGTCGTACCGTGCTTCTTGTACAGCGCCATGGTCTCGCGGCTCATCGCCTCGCGAGAGAGCTGATCCTTCTTACCCCGGTACTTTTCCTGGACTTTTCGCAGTTCAGGAGCGATTTCCATCATCTTGCGCTGGCTCTTGATCTGCTTCACGAAAAGCGGGATCAGAGCAGCACGGACCACGATCACGAGGCCGACGATCGAGAGCACCCAGGTGAGGCCCGATGCGGCGGGGAGCCCGACGGTCGTGAGGAGCCAATGCCAGGCGACCAGGATCAGCTCGACGACCCACTTCAGGGGCCAGAGGATCGTGCCGATCAGATCGAATCCACCCGCAGCAGGAGCATCGCTGGGAGTGGAGCTGGCTAGCAGAAGGTCAAGACCCACCGGTCAGTCCTTTCGGGACGGGACGACGAAACCGTGTGCGGTCAGGTCGTAGCGGAAGTGATCATGCGGCCGGACGTCATCGACGCCGCCGCTGGTCCAGGGGTTGCAACGGAGGATGCGCCATGCCGAGAGCGCCGCCCCCTTCACCGCGCCGTGCTGCTGCACCGCACCTACAGCGTAGGCGGAACAGCTGGGGTAATACGCACAGACATCTCCGTACAGCGGCGAGATGACCTTGCGATAAGCAGCGAGGAAGCCGAGAACGAGATTGCGTGGGATCACAGGGATGCTGCGAAGCAGGTCCTGAGCGTGCAGATGCGCGGTCCCCACCGAGGACGCGGGGAGCGCAGTCATGCCGACACCACGGCGGACGCCGAGGTGAGCCTGTGAAGACAGCGATCCACGTCGGCACGGAGTTCCGCGAATGTCGCGGTCGCGGATGCAGGAAGGGCACGGATGACGACATCCGTGCCCTCGGGAACGCGCGGGAGCGCCTCCGCGCACACGGCTTTGAGGCGCCGACGCACGGTGTTGCGCACCACTGCGGTGCCTACCTGCTTGCTGATGATGAATCCGAACCTCACGGCTCTGCTCTCGCCCGTCACCAACATCGAGGTGATGACGCGCGCTCCGCCACAACGGGAACCGCGTCGAACGACCAGACGATAGTCGCTCCCGCGGGTCAGTCGATACGGGCGGGCGAGCACAGCGGACTACGCAGAGAGCTCGGTGCGGCCCTTCGCGCGACGGGCAGCGAGGATGCCGCGGCCGGCACGCGTGCGCATGCGGGCACGGAAGCCGTGCTTCTTGGCGCGACGACGGTTGTTGGGCTGGAAGGTGCGCTTGCTCATGGAATCACTCCGGGAATACTGTCACCGGATTCACTTCGACCGGAGACATGGGGAACTGCCGAAAAAGGCATAAGTCAACCGACTTAGGGTACGTCCTCCCGGCGCGCAGAGCAAATCTGCGAGCTTCCCCGACCGGAAGCACGCACGAACCGCACAGCCATTATCCACAACCGAGGCACGCCCGACCCGCACAACACGCGCGCGTGTTTTCAAGGGCAGGTTGCCGTTCGCAGCCGGGGTGACTACCGTGGCATCCTAAGTTATCCACAGGGGAGCAGCACGTCGCCCCACCTCGATTCCTCGTCCGGAGCGTC